>NZ_CP013428.1:0-2473077 GCF_001524645.2 Burkholderia sp. MSMB0856
TCAGGCGGCCCGAGATTGATTCAGGGTGAACGACAGCAGGTCGCCGTCGGTCGGCTCGCCCCAGGTCTTCTGGGCGAGCCAGTCGAAAAAGGCCGTCTCGGCCAGCTTCGATTCGAGACCGCGCTTGCGCCAGTCGTCGCGCAGGTGCGAGCCCATCGTCGGCAACACCTCCGACTCGAACGACTCACGCGCCACTTCGCGCTCCGCGTCGCCCTGCTCCTCGTACAGCACCTTCGCTTCCTTGCGGCGGAACGCCGCGAATTCGCTCAACAGACGCGCCTTCAGATCGTCCGGCTGCGCCGAGACGGCCTTCGCGGCAGGCGTGCCGGAAGGCAGCGCGTCGACGGACTCGACCGGCGGCGCATAACCCTTCTTCAGCGCGTCCTTGAACAACGCGGGCGCACTGCGCACCGGCGGCAGCGTCGTGCTGCGCATCCGCTGCTCGGTCATCTGCAGCGCGGCGCGAATCCGGTTTTCTTCGCTGTCCGCGTAGAGCGTCTGCGCTTCCTTGAGCGGAATCCCGAGCTTCACCATCCTGTCGACCAGCGTGCTGTCGAACACGTTCGGATGCTCGTCGAGCGCGAGCATCGGCTGCTTGCGCTCGGTCACGCGGAACTGGATCTCCGCGACCCGCCGCCCTTCACGATGCTCGATCAGCTCGACGAAGATGTTGGTGACCGCGTTGACCTCGGCGATCGCCGGACGCAGGTAGTCCCGCTTGAAGTACTTGTACTCGCGCTTCGCCTCGTCGCCGGCTTCCGTATCGGGCGTGCCCGACAGGATCGGCCGCCACCATTCCCACGGCTCGCGCATCGTCAGGTGGCTCGGGTTCGTCAGGTAGCGCACGCAGATTTCGTAGAGCGCAAGACCAGCGCTGCTACGCAGCTGGCTCTGGAACTGCAGGCTCAGACGCGCGTACTGGACCGGGTCGAGCAGCTTCTTCTTGATCTTCGGTGCAAATGAAAATTCGACCCACACGCGGCGGGTGGCCGGATCCTCAAGAATTTCGGCATCGGCGATCAGCGTCGAGATCCCCCACTTGCGGCCTGGCTTCTGGCTCGACGTCCCCGTGCTCCATTCGACCTGGACCGACACCATACGGCGCAGGTGTTCCTTCACCAGAGCGGTGTCGTTCGAATCGAAGGCGGAGTTGGCGACGATGTCCGACAGCAGCGCGCGATAGGTATCGCCCGAGTCGTCGGCCTGCTGCGCGACGGCGAGCAGGACGTTGAACAGCTTGCGGGTCAGGAGCGTGATCTTGCCGCTCTTCGGCTGAATTGCGATCGCCTCGACGGCCTTACGCAATTCGGCTGAACTGGCACTCACCACATCCACATCGGTTTTCTTGGCGCGCTTCGTGGCCATGCGTCTGGTCGGAGGAGAAGTTTCACGGAAGGATAGCGCCTGTGGTGATGTGCGTCCAGAACGACATGCTCACCATAGCCGGTGAAGTGCGCGCGCAAAACGGCACTCACCCCAACCCTCTCCCGAAAACCCTCACCGGTCCGGATTTAAAGCGTTTCGGACTCGTCCAGGCGTGTCGCGGGATGCGCGGATTCACAGATTTTTGCCTGTGCTCGATACGTGCGAAATTTGCTCCCGTATCGGCTCACCTTTCGATTTGTCGTAATTTTACGACTGCGCTTCCGGGTCCTCGTCACAGCGCCGCCACTGGCCGTCTCGGCATCGAGCAGACAAGCTCGCAACGCCCTGTATGCATGTACAGGCGCGGCTGATGGGGCAATCGCGACCGCGTCCCGCATCCGGAAACCGGCACCGAAAAGCGTCTCCGCAACGTCGATCGAAACCGTTTCACTGGCCCGGGCGCGCATTGTACAGCACACAGAATCCGTTCGGTCCCGAAAATTCTCACCTTATCGGCTCGAAATTCTGTGACCACGATATCGACGAATCCCCGACCCACGCGGGATCAGCAGTCCAAGGCTCCCGAAAAACCTCACCTTAATGATAAAAACGACGTTCCAACGAACGCGGAAGCTGCTCCCGAAAAATCTCACCGTAACCGCCACGGTATCAAAAATGTCAATGACATCCGATACTTATGCGCGCCAAGCGTTCCGCTGTGTCCGGCGATCGTCCCCCGAAAAGCCTCACCTTTACGGCGTTCGGGCGGATGCGGTAGCTGTGTGCCACGTCCTGAAAAATCTCACCTGTGCCAAAAAGTGGCACAGCGAAAATCAGATTTCCACCAGTCCCGGTGGGCTTTTCAGCGAATTCGCTGCACCCCGGATCCCGGAAATCCTCACCTTTGGCCAATTTTCGAGCAAATGGCGCTCCTGAAAAGCCTCACCTGTGAGGCGCCCGACAGCCTGTGATCGATGCCCCGAAAAAGCTCACCTTATCGGGATCCGTGCAGGAAAACCCGGATTTTGCTCCCGAAAAGCCTCACCTTTCGGGCCTCATTGGCTTCACAGGGCACTTTTGCTGTGCAAAATGACGGTCGTTTCCCGGAAATCCTCACAGCAAATCCCTGTGGAGTCCCGTGAAACCTCACCTTTCCCGAAAACTGCCCAAAAGATGGGCAGAATAGGGGCGCGAAGAAGGTCCCGCAAGGTCTCACCTGTGTCTGCACAGGCAGAAAACTGTGCGCGTAGGCACAGCATGGGTTCTGTGGCTGTGCGGCCCCGAAAAACCTCACCTTTGGGGGAATCTCATGTTTCACTGTGATCCCGAATCCGCTCACGACCTTTCCTGCATCGGCTCACGCAGATCCCCGAACCCCATCACTTCAGCTCCCGCAGAAGATCACCTTGGTTCCCGTAAAACTTCACCTTGTCGGCCGGAAAGCCTTGCTACATAAGGCTGTGCCGTGGCGTTAACGTTTTTAACTAAGGGTTCAAGGGTGTTTACTTCTAATACTCTCAAGACATCGGTCGTCGAGTTTTCCACAGAGACCCAACGCCTGAACACCGATCGGCTGCGATGACGCCGGTCATGTGAAACAAATGCGCTTTTTGGGGGCCTACTCAAAAATGCTTTCGGGACAAGGACTTGCCTTGTTTTCTTCGCTTTGTTTCACGGAATCGAAGAGCTGGCTCGTCCGGATTTGCCCACAGCCCTGATTTCCGTGCACAGCGACGTAAATTCACGACACTCCGCGAAAACAAGTATCAAAAAATACGTATTTCGTTATGATCGCAACATATCAATACCTGTGAGTCCTCCCATGACGCTGGATGAAATGCGTGAAGTCATCCGAGAAGAACTGGAATCGCTTCGCGCGAGCGGCGCGCGCCGCCAGGAGTTGTCGCTGCATGCGTGCAAGCGGTTGTTCTTCGATCTCGGTATCCGACCGTCGGCCGCCAACGTTCGCGACCTGACCCAGACCGGCAGCGCCAGCGACATTCCAAAGGACATCGATCATTTCTGGGAACGAATCCGTTCTGCATCGAAAATCCGGCTCGACGGTGCGGCGATCCCGAAAGCGGTCGAGGAAAAGGCAGGCGCGTTGCTCGGCGCGCTATATGAAGAGGCCTTGAAAGCGGCCAAGGAAAGCCTCGATGTCGATCGCGAACAGGTTCGCGCCGGCCTGACCGATGCGGAACAACGGCTGCGCGATGCCACGGTTCGCCAGGAAACCCTCGAGGGCGCATTGACGCGCAGTGAAACCCGCAACGAGCAGCTGCAGGCGCGTGTGACCGAACTCGAGGTGCAGCTGGCTTCGCAGTCGACGCACGGTTCGGCAAACGAGGCGACACTGCTCACCACAGTCGCTCGACTTGAAAAGGAACTGGCCGTCATGGCCGGCCGCGTCAACACCGAGCAGACGCAGAATGCGACGCTACGCGACCGCATCGACACGCTGCAAGCCGAATTGCAGCAGCGCACCGAACACTACGCGCAGCAGATCAAGGATGCGGTGGCCGAAGCCGAGCGCCGTGTCAAACCGATGCTGGTCGAGCTGGACTCACTGCGCAGCATGGCGTCGACCTACCAGAGCGGTCTGCGTGACGTGCAGCGCAAGGAATTCGATTTTCTTCAGCAACTGAGTTCGGCCAAGGCCCGCGCAGACCGGCTCGAGGAACAGTTGCGCACCCAGAGCGACGAACTGGACCGCGCGACACGCGACGCGAATACGCTGCGCGCGAGCCGCGGGATGAATCCGGAGATTTCCGCACTGATTCGGCGCCTGGCCGATGCAGGTCAGCTCGATGCGGACGCGTTTTCCGCAATCGGCACGTCACTGGACCACGAAATTCCGGTGCCGACCCAGTGCCCGCATTGCGACGGGGAACCGGAGTTGTCGCATGGCGATGACGGATTCGAAGTGTCGTGCCCCGAGTGCGAACATGCGTCGGGACCCTGGCCTTCCCGATTCGAAGCGATCGCACGCTTTGCGCGCGACTGACGTGACGCCCGGCACAGGGATCGCACAGGTGAGGCGATTCGGGAGGCGTGAGGTGAGGTTTTCCGGGAGCTGTGAAACGGTGAGGCTACGCCGCACAAGGCTGCTCACGAGTCATGTCGCGTGAGCAGCCGGCTCGGCATCAGAGCCTTTCGTCTTGCTCGGACGCGTCACCATTCGCGAGATCATCGCGCCAGTTTTTCCATGCGCGGTGAAGACGGTTCGACGAAATCGGCCGCATGAAGCCGAGCCATTTGCCGACCCGCTCGGGCGGCACGTCATGTTCGAACAGTTCCGCTGCGTAAGTGTTGCGCAGCGTTTGCGGGCTCGCGCGTGCGGTGCGTGACGACGTGAGCCCCGCAGATTCGATGATCGCATCGATCGCGCGCAGCATCGTTGCCTTGTGCATCGGCCGCCCGGCGTGCGATGCCGGAAACACGAGCTCCCCCGGAATCTCCTGGCGTTTGCGCTCCACGAGCCATGCTTCGAGCAACGCGATCGCGAACGAGGCCAGATGGGTTTCGCGCGCGAAATCGGGATCCGTCGACGGGATCTGCAGCGACGTTCCGCTCGTATTGATGCAACTAATCGTGAGCACGCGTGCTTCGCCGGTTTTCACGCCGGCCCCGAGAAATGCGGCGACGAGTGCGCGGTCGCGCCGCTCCTTCCAGTATGCGGAGCCGGATACACCAATCGGCGAAAACAGGTAGGCCAGCAACTTCGCGCGTTCGGCCGGTGTCAGGAAACCGGTCGGCTCGTTGTCGCGTGCCTGGCGCCAGTTCGCTTCGCCATCCTGAGCAATGAAGCGGGCCGGGTTGGTGGACGCGAGCTCGGTGCGCCGGATGTGGTCGAGCACGCGTTCGATCAGCCTCAAATAGCGCATTCGCTGAGTTTTCCGGATGGGAAGCTCGCTGACGAAATTCGCGATCGTTGCGGTATCGACCGTGGCCAGGTTTTTTTGATGTGCACGTAGCCATGCGAGAAAAGCGCCCCATTGTGCGCGGTAGACGTCGGCCGACGAACGGCGGTAGTCCTGCATGGCAAGCCATGCATCGAACGCAGCTTCGGGCGAGATGATCCAGTCGGATGCACCGCGGTCGAACAGATCCTTTTCTTCCGGGCGTGCGGGCGTGTCGGAGGATGTGGGAAGGGACATGTCGTTTATTCCGTTAGTTGCGTATATGGTAGCCCTATCCGCAACGTCGCGGGCAGCAGGATGCGGGAGCCGGCCGCCGTGTCGAACGGCCGGGGCCGGGCGTCAGTCGCCCCACGCCTTGGACGAGCGATGAATACGCTCGCGGGGTGCCGCTTCCTGCGATCTGGCTGCGGCTTCATACGCGAGGACCGCGAACGAGAAGACAGCGGGTAGTGCATTCGATCGTCCGAAGTCGATCGGATCATCCGTTTCGGGAAAGGTCATGTCCGACGGCCGTTCGAACAACTGGCGCATGCCGGCTTCGTGCCGGCTGGCAAAGCCGAGATCGGCGAGCGCCTCGGCTTCGATGGCGTGCAGCAGACGCCACGACAGCGGGACGCGCTGATGGATGTAGCGCCCGGCTATATGACGCACAATCAACTCGAGGTCATGCGCGGCAGCTTTGAAGCTGAGCGCGGCCAAATCTTGTTCTTCTGTCATCGCAGGCTCCTGTCGACCGGAGCGGGCGCCTCGGTGCGCCAGCCCGGCCAATGCATGGCGGAATGTCCGTATACTGTACAAACATACAGTATTTTCCGCAACTGGCCTTTCGGCCAGCTATCCGCTTCGTCAGCGATGAATCACGATCAGTAGTGCGCGCGCTTCGGCCTTGCCGGGGTTGCGGATCGCGTGAGGTGTGTCGGCCGGGTAGCGCGCGGTGTCGCCCGCTTTCAGGCGCCGGCTTGCCGCCGCGGCTTCGATTTCCATCGCGCCCTGCAGCACGGTGAGGTGCTCGCGCGTGCCGGGTTCGTGCGCGTTCGACACGAGCGCGCCGCCGCCCGGCAGCGTCAGCTCATACCACTCGAACTTGCCGGCCAGGTCGATCGGGCCCCATACGCGCAATTGATAGCGGCCGTCGTGGCCGGCGAGCGTCGGGATGTCGTGCGGGCCGTCCACGCGGATCGTCTCCGGCGCTTTCGGCTGCGAGAACAGCTCGTCGAGCGTGATGCCGAGCGCATTCGTGAGCCGCCATGCGACCGCGATCGTCGGATTGGCTTTGTCACGCTCGATCTCGGAGAGCATCGACTTCGATACGCCGGCTGCGCGCGACAGGTCGTCGAGGGTCAGCTTGCGTTCGTTGCGCAGGCGCTGGATTTGCTCGCCGACGCGCGGCGGCGTCACGCCCGGCGGCTGCGGTGCGGCGCCGGCACGCGTGCGCCGCGACGCGGAGGAACTTGCCATTTGGTTTCCGTTCGCTTAGAGTTGTTCGGTATTTCGAATTTTAGTTCGGAATATTGGATAAATGCGGTCAACCGAACGACCGACTATAACAGTAGCAGGCCGTTGCGCTGCCGCCACGAGCGGCGCGCGGCGGATTGCGAACCCATGTCAGGAGCTTTGCGATGCGTGATGCCTTTCTCGCCCAGGTGCGCGGGACGCTCGACCAGATCCGCGCGGATGGTTTTTACAAGACCGAGCGCGAGATCGCGAGTCCCCAAGCGGCGGCCGTGCGGCTCGCCAGCGGTGCCGGCGTGCTGAATTTCTGCGCGAACAACTATCTCGGTCTGGCGAACGATCCGCGCCTGATCGCCGCAGCGCAGGCCGGTCTCGACCAGGATGGCTTCGGCATGGCGTCGGTGCGCTTCATCTGCGGCACGCAAACCGTGCACAAGCAGCTCGAAAGCGCGCTGGCGTCGTTTCTCGGCACGGAAGACAGCATCCTCTATTCGAGCTGTTTCGATGCGAACGGGGGCCTGTTCGAGACGCTGCTCGACGAGAACGACGCGGTGATCAGCGACGAGCTGAACCACGCGAGCATCATCGACGGCATCCGCCTCTGCAAGGCGAAGCGTTTCCGCTACAAGAACAACGACCTGTCCGATCTCGAGGCGAAACTGAAGGAAGCCGACGCAGCAGGCGCGCGCCACAAGCTGATCGCGACCGACGGCGTGTTCTCGATGGACGGCATCATCGCCGATCTGAAAGGCATCTGTGACCTCGCCGATCGTTACGGCGCGCTCGTGATGGTCGACGATTCGCACGCGGTCGGCTTCATCGGCGCGCATGGCCGCGGCACGCCCGAGCACTGCGGCGTCGACGGTCGCGTCGACATCATCACCGGCACGCTCGGCAAGGCGCTGGGCGGTGCATCGGGCGGCTATGTCGCGGCTCGCCGCGAGGTCGTCGAATTGCTGCGCCAGCGTTCGCGCCCGTATCTGTTCTCGAACACGCTGACGCCGAGCATTGCCGCGGCGTCGCTGAAGGTGCTGGAACTGCTCGGCAGCGACGAAGGGGCGAAGCTGCGCGCACGCGTGCGCGAGAATGGCGCGCGTTTCCGCGAACAGATGACCGCCGCGGGTTTCACGCTCGTGCCGGGTGCGCATCCGATCATCCCGGTGATGCTCGGCGACGCGCAGCTCGCGACCAACATGGCCGACAAGTTGCTCGAAGAAGGCGTCTACGTGATCGGCTTCTCGTTCCCGGTCGTGCCGCGCGGTCGCGCACGCATCCGCACGCAGATGAGCGCCGCGCATACGCCTGAACAGATCGATCAGACGGTCGCCGCGTTCGTGCGCGTCGGCAAGTCGCTCGGCATCGTCTGACGGAGGCGCGACCATGAAAGCACTGGCAAAGCTCGAGCGCGGCCCGGGTCTCACGCTCACGCGCGTGAAGCGCCCCGAAGTCGGACACAACGACGTGCTGATCAAGATTCGCCGCACGGCGATCTGCGGCACCGACATCCATATCTGGAAGTGGGACGACTGGGCGCAGAAGACGATTCCCGTACCGATGCACGTCGGCCACGAATACGTTGGCGAGATCGTCGAGATGGGGCAGGAAGTGCGCGGCTTCGCGATCGGCGACCGCGTGTCCGGCGAAGGCCACATCACGTGCGGCTTCTGTCGCAACTGTCGTGCCGGCCGCCGGCATCTGTGCCGCAACACCGTCGGTGTCGGCGTGAATCGCGAGGGCGCGTTCGCCGAGTATCTGGCGATTCCCGCGTTCAATGCGTTCAAGATTCCGCCCGAGATTTCAGACGATCTCGCATCGATCTTCGATCCGTTCGGCAACGCGACGCACACGGCGCTGTCGTTCAATCTCGTCGGCGAGGACGTGCTGATCACGGGCGCGGGCCCGATCGGCATCATGGCCGTCGCGATCGCGAAGCACGTCGGCGCGCGCAACGTCGTGATCACCGATATCAACGACTACCGGCTCGAGCTCGCGCGCAAGATGGGTGCGACGCGCGCGGTCAACGTCGCACGCGAGTCGCTGCGCGACGTGATGGCCGACCTGCACATGACGGAAGGCTTCGATGTCGGCCTCGAGATGTCGGGTGTGCCAAGCGCGTTCACCAGCATGCTCGAGGCGATGAATCACGGCGGCAAGGTCGCGCTGCTCGGCATTCCGCCCGCGCAGACGGCGATCGACTGGAACCAGGTGATCTTCAAGGGGCTCGAGATCAAGGGCATCTACGGGCGCGAGATGTTCGAGACCTGGTACAAGATGGTCGCGATGTTGCAAAGCGGCCTCGATCTGTCGCCGATCATCACGCATCGTTTTGCGGCCGACGATTACGAACAAGGCTTCGCCGCGATGCTGTCCGGTGAAAGCGGCAAGGTGATCCTCGACTGGACGGTCTGAGTGCCGGCGGGGCGGCTCGGCGCGTTTGCCGACTGCCCCGTTCGTGTCGGCATGAGCGTTTGTCGAGGCAGGGCGGCTTCGACGAACGCGTGAGGTGAGATTATTCGGGAGCTGTGTTTGCGTGCCGAATGGCGGCTCGATCGTGCTTTCTCGAGGCGCGCAGGCAAGTAAGTCAATGGGCTGCACGTCGTTTCTAGTTGGCGATATGAGCGCGATCGCGCTTCGATTCCGCAGCAAGCCCGCATCGGTGACATGCAATCGCGCGTGCACCTCACCTGTCAGCGTCGCTCTCCCGTCCGCGTCATCGCGTCGTTCGGCGCGTGTCTTTCTTCCTGCCCTTCCATTTCGTTTGCCGCGCCTCAATAGCGAGCCTCTGTCGTATCGACCGCTTCTTGCCACGGTCTTGCCGTGCTTCCGCGCAGCACGTCACCAGGCAACGCCGTCACGGTACCGCCTCGATGCGTGAGCCGATCAACCACATGCGAACTCACCTGTCAGCATGCCCGGCTGCATCGATCGGTGCGCTGCCCGCTATTTGATCCGCTCACCGTTCAACCATCGCGGTTCGAGTTGCAGACTCAACACGACGAGCCAGCGTTTCGGGCATTGCGGTGCAATCTCGATCAGTTCGCCGTGCGCACCGGACACCGTCACGAACCCGTGCTGCGCCGCATGCCGATACGCGCGGGATGCGTCCGCCTGAAGCCAGAAGCTGACGAGCGCGCACGTGACGAAACGGAACAGCAGCAACGTCGCGGCTTCCGGCGCGTAGCCGACTGCGGCGAGCAGGGCGTCGAACACGAACGTCAGAATTTGCGTGACCGCGATCGTGATGACAGTCAGCTTCACCAGCCCGCGCATGCGCAGCGCTGCCCGCGTGCGGGCATGCGTCAGTGCGAGCCGTGCACGGTCGTCGTCGGCTTCGTGTTTCATGACGCCGCTCCGGCGCGCCGCGCGACGTGGATCGACGTCATGTCGGATGCAGGGATCCGCCCGTCGAACGAGCCAACGGCCTTGCACAGGATCGCGCTGTCGTAGCTGTGCCCTGCAAACCGCATCACGTCGATCAACTGAAATCCTTCGCGTCGATAGAAGTCGACGAGTCGGATAGCCGCATGCGGCGCATCGAGCGCGAGGTGCGTCGCGCCACGCGCGGCCGCTCGCCGTTGCGCGAACGCGAGCAGCGCACGGCCGATGCCGCGATCCTGCCAGACCGGATCGACGGCCAGCTGGCCGAGCGTCGCGACGCGTCGGCTGCGGTACGGATCGCACCGCGAATCGGGATCGTGCGGCTGCATCGTGATCGTCGCGACCAGATGCGCGTTCCCGAGCGCGACGAAACACTCGCCGGTGAGCATGCGTTCGCGCGTCGCCGACGCCGGCTGGTCGACACCCGGACAGTTGAAGCCCGCGGCGCCGAGAGGCGCGTACGCGCGATGCAGCAACGCGGTCAAAGACTCGTACGAATCGCTGCGCGGATCGAAACGCCGTACGACGACACGGCCATCGAGCCGCTTCGCATAAGCCGCATAGGCACGCTCGGAGCGTGCGGATTCCGGTCGCTGCATGATGTCCTTTCGGCCAGACAGGTTGACCGAAGTGTAGTGAGCACCCTGCGTCAGCTTCAAGAAAAAATGTCGTAAACGCCGCCTGCAATGCGCTCCCCGCCATCGAAACCAGGCGGCGCTCGGCCCTTCCGACGACAGGGCCTTTTCACGTGGCAGTTGACGATGGAGAACGATCGTTCTACCGTAAACCCATGAACACACACGATGACTTCTCCGGCGAACCGGCCGTTCGCGATCGGCTGCTCGATGCGGCCGAAGCGCTGATCTACTCGGGCGGCATCCACGCCACGGGCGTCGATGCGATCGTGAAGCGATCCGGTGCCGCGCGAAAGAGCTTTTATTCGCATTTCGAGTCGAAGGAGGCGCTGGTTGTCGCCGCGCTCGAGCGCCGCGACGAGCGCTGGATGCACTGGTTCGTCGACGCCACGCTGGCGCGCGGCAAGTCGCCGCGTGCGCACTTGCTCGGCATGTTCGACGTGCTGCGCGACTGGTTCTCGCAACCCGATTTTCACGGCTGCGCGTTCCTGAACGCGTCCGGCGAGATTGCCGACACCGGCGATCCGGTACGCGTCGTCGCGCGTATGCACAAGGCGCGCTTGCTTGCGTTCGTGCGCGAGCGGCTCGACGCGTATGCCGACGACGCCGGCATCGAGCGCCGCGGCCTGGCCCGCCTCGCGCGCCAATGGCTGGTGTTGATCGACGGCGCGATCGGCGTCGCGCTCGTCAGCGGCGATGCGACCGCGGCGCGCGATGCGCGCGCAACCGCCGAACTCTTGCTCGATACGGTGTCTCGAGCGTCGAAGTAACGCGTCCCAACCGGCTGCGTTCATGCGCAGCCCCAACCTTGAACAGGAGCATCCCATGTCCGCTTCTCCGGAAGTTCGTCCGCCCGTTCCGCCCTTCACGCTCGATACGGCGCGCCAGAAAGTGCGTGCCGCGGAGGATGCGTGGAACACGCGCGACCCGCAGCGCGTCTCGCTTGCCTACACGCCGCAGAGCCGGTGGCGCAATCGCGCGGAGTTCGTGACGGGCCGCGACGAGATCGTCGGACTGCTGCAGCGGAAATGGACGCGCGAGCTCGACTACCGGCTGATCAAGGAGCTGTGGGCGTTCGGCGGCAATCGCATCGCGGTGCGATTCGCGTACGAATGGCATGACGACGCCGGTAACTGGTTCCGCTCATACGGGAACGAAAACTGGGAGTTCGACGAAAACGGCTTGATGGCGCATCGCCACGCGAGCATCAACGACCTGCCGATTCGCGAAGCGGATCGCCTGTACCACTGGCCGCTCGGTCGCCGTCCGGACGATCATCCCGGCCTGTCCGATCTCGGGCTGTGACGCATCACGATAGCGTCGCGCGAACGCGCTCGTTCATGCATCGAGCGCGACGCCTGTGCGAAACGGTGAGGGAATACGGGAGCCGCAGGTTGAGGTGAGCGTTTTCGGGAGTGGAGGAATTTCGTGCGGGACGGTGTGATTTTTCACGCTCTGCATCTCACCGATCGATCTTCGCAGGAAACGATGCGGTTGCACTGATCGAAGCGCAGCATGCGACATCGGCGTCGCACTTGCTGCATACATGCATGGCGGTGAGTTTCAAGTTTCAATCGGTGTATATCGATGCGCGATGCAACTCACCGCTCGGCATCGACGTGACGCTGGCCACCGCGATGAATCGACACGTAACCGTGCGTGCCGCCGAATCGCGTTGCTCACCGTTCGACATCGACACGCACGCCTCCAGGCGCGCGCGTCGGAATCGACGAAGGTGCGCGGCAGTCAGTCGTGCTGCTCACCATTGAGCACGACATCGATCGAACCCTTCCGAGCCGCGCGCCTTCGGATCGTTCCGTCAGCCGGCGATCCGCACCGCGATCGCCTCTCCCACTTCCTGCGTCCCCGCCTGGCCGCCGAGATCGCGCGTGCGCGGCCCGGTGCGCAGCACGTCCTCGATCGCCGCGACGATCGCATCGTGCGCCTCGCGTTCGCGACTCGCGCCGTTGCCGAGGAAGTCGAGCATCATCGCTGCCGACCAGATCATCGCGATCGGATTCGCGATGTACTGGCCCGCGATGTCCGGTGCGGAGCCGTGCACCGGTTCGAACAGCGATGGAAACGTGCGGTCCGGGTTCAGGTTCGCCGACGGCGCGATGCCGATCGTGCCCGTGCAGGCCGGCCCGAGGTCGGAAAGGATGTCGCCGAACAGGTTCGACGCGACGACGACGTCGAAGCGGTCGGGCTGCAGCACGAAGCGCGCGCACAGGATGTCGATGTGCTGCTTGTCGACGGCGATCTCGGGATAGCGTTCGCCCATCTCGGCCGCGCGCGCGTCCCACCACGGCATGCTGATCGCGATGCCGTTGCTCTTCGTCGCGACGGTCAGGCGCTTCGCGCGGCGTTGCGCGAGCTCGAATGCGAACTTCAGCACGCGCTCCGTGCCGTGACGCGTGAAGATCGACTGCTGCATCACTACTTCGCGGTCGGTGCCTTCGAACATCGTGCCGCCGACCGACGAATATTCGCCTTCGGTGTTCTCGCGCACGATCATGAAGTCGATGTCGCCCGCTTTGCGGCCGGCGAGCGGCGACGGCACGCCGTCGAACAGGCGCGCGGGCCGCAGGTTGATGTACTGGTCGAATTCGCGGCGGAATTTCAGCAGCGAACCCCACAGCGAAATGTGATCGGGCACCGTCGCGGGCCAGCCGACTGCGCCGAACAGGATCGCGTCCGTGCCCGACAGCCGGGCCTTCCAGTCGTCCGGCATCATCTTGCCGTGCTGCGCGTAGTAGTCGCAGCTCGCCCAGTCGATCTGCTCGAACTGGAAACGGATGCCGAAGCGAGCCGTCACGGCGTCGAGCGCGCGCAGGCCTTCGGGCATCACTTCACGGCCGATGCCGTCACCGGGGATGACGGCAATCTTGTACGTCTTGTCGCTCATGCAAGCCTCCTTGGCTGGTCGGGCCGCCGGCAGCGTGCGCAGCGGAACACGACGCCATTTTATTTATTTCCATTCAGATTAAAATCGTGCGAAAGGTTAATCGACTTTCCACGAATCGTGAATAAATCGCCGAATCTCGACGACCTGCGCGTCTTCAGCCTGGTCGTCCGCCTGACGAGCTTCAGTGCGGCGGCCGAGCAGCTCGCGGTCTCGCCCGCCTATGTGAGCAAGCGCATCGCGCTGCTCGAGGCGCAGCTCGGCACGCGGCTGCTGCATCGGTCGACGCGCCGCGTGACGGTCACGGAGGCCGGCGAACGCGTGTTCGCGCGTGCCGAGAAGATTCTCGACGACGTCGATCATCTCGTCGAGGACGTGTCGACCACGCGCACGGTGCCGCGCGGCACGCTGCGCATCTCGAGCAGCTTCGGTTTCGGCCGTCATGTCGTCGCGCCGGCGTTGCTCGACTTCTCCGCGCGCTATCCGCAGCTGAACGTGCGGCTCGATCTGTTCGACCGGCTCGTCGACGTCGCGGGCGAAGGCTACGACCTCGACGTGCGCATCGGCGACGAGATCGCCGATCACCTGATCGCGCGCCGCCTTGCCGCAAACTATCGCGTGCTGTGCGCGTCGCCGGACTATCTTGCAAGGCGCGGCACGCCGCGCACGCTCGCGGATCTCGCATCGCACGACTGCCTCGCGATCAAGGAGCGCGACCATCCGTTCGGCGTCTGGCGGCTGAACCTGCGCGGCGAAACGGCAACGGTGAAGGTCGGCGGCGCGCTGTCGACGAACTACGGCGAGGTGGCCGTGCAATGGGCGCTGGCCGGGCGCGGGATCGTGCTGCGCTCGATCTGGGAAGCGGGGCCGCTGATCGAACGCGGCGCACTTCGTCGCGTGCTGCCGGACGTAATCCAGCCGGCGAACATCTGGGCGGTGTATCCGGAACGCGTCGCGGCTTCGGCGAAAGTGCGCGTATGCGTCGATTTTCTCGCGGAGGCGCTTGTCGGGTTGAACGCTGCAGCGGGTGACGATGCGGCCTGAAATCGGCCAAAGGTGAGCTTTTACGGGGGCATGTGAAAGCGTTGGCGGACGCCCGTCGTTGGCTCGCAATCGCGTCGCGATCCGGTAGCGTGCCGCGCACACCGGCGGCCGCGATGCGCCGGACCTGCCAATGATGACGCCCGCCCGTGATTTACGCCGCCTTCGGTGTGCTCGCCGCGCTCGCCGCACCGAGCATCAGGTCGAGATTCTGCACGGCCGCGCCGGATGCCCCTTTGCCGAGATTGTCGAACACGGCGGACAGCAGCACCTGACCGTGCTCGGCATTCACGAACACGCCGAGCCGCAGGTCGTTCGTACCGTTCAACGCTTGCGGATCGAGATGCGCGATCGTGCGCGTATCCGCGAGCGGAGTGACCTCGACGTGGCGCGCGCCGGCGTAATGGTGCGCGAGACACGCATGCAGCGACTCACCGGTCACGCCAGCCGGGAGCAGGCGCAGCTCGATCGGCACGGTCAGCACGATGCCTTGCCGATAGGCGCCGTAAGCCGGCACGAACAGCGGACGATGCGCGAGCCCGGCGTGCAGCTGGATTTCGGGCACGTGCTTGTGCGCGAGCGCGAGGCCGTAGATCTGCAGCGGTTTCGTGCGCGCGGCACCGTTCGATTCGAATTCGTCGACGGCGGCCCGGCCGCCGCCCGAGTAACCGGACACGGCATGGATGCTCACCGGATAGTCGCGCGGAAGCAGGCCGGCTCGTTGCAGCGGCCCGAGCAGGCCGATCGCGCCCGTCGGATAGCAGCCCGGATTGGTGACGCGCCGCGCGTGCGCGATCGTCTGCGCATGTCCGTCGATCATCTCGGGAAAACCGTAGACCCATTCCGGATCGGTGCGATGGGCCGAGCTCGCGTCGATCACGCGTACCGCCGGATTCCGGATGAAGCCGACCGCTTCGCGCGCGGCGGCGTCCGGCAGGCACAGAATCGCGATGTCGGAGGCATTGATCGCCTCGGCGCGCCGTGCGGGGTCCTTGCGCTCGGCATCCGGCAGCGTGACGAGCCGCAGGTCGGTGCGATCCCGCAGGCGCTCGTGGATCTGCAGTCCGGTCGTACCTTGGTCGCCGTCGATGTAGACAGTGGAGAGGCTCATGATGGTCGCGTTCCTCGCTTCGGACGTCGGGAAAGCCATATCGTCCATCGAACGCCTAGAATAGGAAAAGTTGAATTTCCTGATTGCGAGATTCAGATTTCCTGAACGAGAGGTGGAAATGCGCGAGATCAGTCTGGATCGACTGCGTACGCTGGTCGCGATCGCCGACCAGGGATCCTTCGTGGCCGCCGCGCAACTGCTTCATCTCGCGCCGCCGACGGTCAGCCTTCATGTTGCCGAACTCGAAAGCCGCATCGGTGCGCCGTTGCTGTCGCGCACGCGCGGCAACGTGCAGCCGTCGACCATCGGTGCCGTGCTGGTGGAGCGGGCGCGCCGTCTGCTGGCCGAGGTCGAGTCGACCCTCGACGACGTGGAGCGACAAGTGCAGGGGCTGACCGGGCGGGTGCGTCTCGGCGCATCGACCGGCGCGATCGCTCATCTGTTGCCGCAGGCGGTGGCCCGGCTGCGCGAGCGGCATCCGGACATCGATGTCCAGATCGCGGTACTCACGTCGCACGACACACTGGCGCGCATCGCGCAGGGCACGCTCGACGTCGGTCTGGTGGCGCTGCCGCAGCCGGCGGTCGCGGGGCTGTCGATCCGCGCGTGGCGGCGCGATCCGGTGCTCGCCTTTTTGCCCGCGGACTGGCGGCTGCCGGCGCGTGTGACGCCGGCCTATCTGGCCGCGCGCCCGCTGATTCTCAACGATATGACCACCCGCCTGTCGCGGCTCACGACGGAATGGTTCGCGCTCGGTGGCCACCGCCCCGAGCCGCGCATCGAACTCAACTACAACGATGCGATCAAGAGTCTGGTCGCCGCCGGCTACGGCGCGACGCTGCTGCCGCACGAGGCGGGCGCCCCGTTGCCGGACGCACGCATCGTCATGCGGCCGCTGCGTCCGGCGTTGTGGCGCGAACTGGGCATCGCCCATCGGGCCGGCCCGGTCGAGCGGTCGACCCAGCACGTGCTCGACGCGTTATGGGCGCTCGGCGCGCGCTAGAAAGCGGCCAGCGGCATTCCGGTTCGTCGGGCGTCAGGCGTCGGCACGTGGCCGTGACACGTCACAGCCGGTTGTCCCGCGCGAGCATCAGCACGCGCGCCCAGCGCTGCGCATCGCGCTTGTCCATCATCGGCAGCTTCCATTCGCCGCGTACCGCGTCGCGCACACGCACGACCAGATGCCAGCGGCCGTCGATCGGCGCGGCTTCGCAGCCGTCGAGCTGCGACAACGTATAGCGGCCGTCCGCACCGTCATGCGACAGCCACAGCAACCCCTGCGTCGCGGACACACGCACCTCGCCCCACGCGCGATGCACGATATGGGTCCAGCCTTGTTCCTTCGTGTTCGGTGCAATGTCACGACGGCGTTTGATCCACCACGCGACCAGCGCGATCAGGATCGCGGCGGCGAGCATGGCGGCCGCGATCGCGACCGGCTGGCCGAACTGCGCGGCGATGACGTGAAACAGGTGAACCGCGCCCCATCCCAGGGCGATGAGCGCGAACAGCGCAATGAAAATCGGCATGTCGAATCGGAAAGGAGGACGGACCGGCGCAGGCAGCGCGCCGGTCCGTCGCACGCGGCATTACCGGCGGCGGTGAATGTCGTGCGTGACGAAGCCCGCGTCGTTGGTGGGCAGCGCGAGGCCGTCCTTGACCGCGAGCGTCTTGCGGATGTCGTCGAGCCCCGCGCTCCAGTGGTCGCGCATCGTCGACAGACCGAACTGATAGTCCTTGTAGTGGTGCTCGTACGCCTTCTGCTGATAGATCAGGTGCTGGATGTTGTACTTCTTCCCGCTCGACATCGCTTCAGCCTCGACGCACCACGGGTCGTTCTTGCGCTGCTCTTCCGGCACCTGCTCGAGCACGTGGCGCAGCACGTTGCGGTAGCGCTGTTCGCGCTGCAGCGTGTCGGTGACGAAACGCGTGCGGCTCGAATACTGCACGTCCTTCGTACGTTCCGCGACGTCGGCCATCGTGCGCGGCAGCGGCCCGCGTGCGCTCCACAGGTCGACCTGGAACGCGAGCGTGTCGCGCCGCGGACGCGCGCGCAGCACTTCCATCAGCGGCGTATTCGACACGACGCCGCCGTCCCAGTAATACTCGCCGTCGATCTCGACCGGCGGGAACGCGGGCGGCAGCGCGCCGGACGCCATGAAGTGCTCGGGCGCGAGGCGGATGCGCGAGTTGTCGAAGTACACGAAGTTGCCGGTGCCGACGTTGACCGCGCCGACTGACACGCGCGTCTCGCCCGAGTTGATCCGGTCGAAATCGCACAGCTTGAGCAGCGTCGCGCGCAGCTGCGACGTGTCGTACCAGCTGATCTTTTCCGGATGATCGGACACGCCCGGCAGCGGCGGCGGGAAGCGCGGCACGAAGAAGCCCTGCTGGCCCTGCATCATCGCGCTCGCGGCCTGCGACGCGGTGAAGAACGTGCGGATCTGGTCGATGCTGTTGAACAGCGCGAACTCGAACGCGGCCGGAATCGCGGGAAAGAACGCCGGCTGGCAGATCGTTTCCCAGAATTCGCGCAGCCGCTCGACGCGATGTTCGGGCGCATTGCCGGCGATCAGCGCGGTGTTGAGCGCACCGATCGAGATGCCGGCGATCCAGTCGAGCGGAATGCCCGCTTCGTGCAGGCCCTCGAACACGCCGGCCTGATACGCGCCGAGCGCGCCGCCGCCCTGCAGGACGAGCGCGATCGTTTCGTATGGCAGCGACCGCGCAGCGGCCGGCGCGCCGGCTTCGTGATGCAGGTCCGCCGCATCGACGGCCTGCTTTTCTGTACGCGCGTGCGGTTTCATCAGTTGCTCCGAGAAATCCCGCCGTGGACGGCGGAGACGGATGGCGTGCCGTCGCTCGACGGTACGCCATCGTGAGTCGTGAGAATGGACGTGATGCGGGAATCGCCTCCCGTCAGGGAGGCGAGGACGTTACTGCATGAACCAGCCGTGGCTGACGATGAACGACTGGCCCGTGAGCGCGGCGCTCGGGAACGCCGACAGGAACAGCACCGTCTGCGCGACGTCCTGCACCGTCGTGAACACGCCGTCGACCGTGTTGCCGAGCATCACCTTCTTCACCACTTCCTCTTCGCTGATCCCCAGTTCCTTCGCCTGCTCCGGAATCTGCTTGTCGACCAGCGGCGTGCGCACGAAGCCCGGACACACGACGTGCGAGCGCACGTTGTGCTTCGCGCCTTCCTTCGCCAGCACACGTGCCAAGCCCAGCAGCCCGTGCTTGGCCGTCACGTACGCCGATTTCAGCGGCGACGCCTCGTGCGAGTGCACCGAACCCATGTAGATCACGACGCCGCCGCGATCGTCCTTGTACATGTGCTTGAGCGCGGCCTTGGTCGTCAGGAACGCGCCGTCGACGTGGATCGCCTGCATCTTCTTCCAGTCGGCGAACGAGTAGTTCTCGATCGGGTTGACGATCTGGATGCCCGCGTTCGATACGAGGATGTCGACCGAGCCGAACGTTTCCGCCACCTTGTCGATGCCGCTGTTGACCGCTTCCTCGCTGGTCACGTCCATCGCGACGCCGATCGCCTTGCCGCCTGCCTTGTTGATCTCGTCGGCAACCGCGTTTGCGCCGTCCTGGTTCAGGTCGGCGATCGCGACCGCGGCGCCCGCCTTGGCCAGCTCCAGTGCGATTTCCTTGCCGATGCCGCTTGCGGCGCCCGTGACGACTGCGGTCTTGCCATTCAGGTTGCTCATTTCGAATTTCCCGTGGTGAAAGGTTTGACAGGGAGAAAGGACTGCGGACGTGTTACTGAGCCAGGTAATCGTAGACGACTTCGCCGAGGCCGAGTGTCAAATCCGCAACGAGGTGGCGCGCTTCGACGATCTCGAGCACCGGCAGGTCGGCCACCGGCGCAAGTGCGTGCGGTGCCAGTTCGAGCGAGGCCGGGCCCGTCCACGCGCCCTTCATCTTGATGTCCTGCATGTAGTAGCGCACCAGTTCGCATACGCGTGCGGTGCCGTCGACGTGCGGGATGATCTTGAGGAGGAAGTTCGGGCCGGCGAGGCGCTTCGTCTGCTCGTCGATGTCGAGTTCCTTGTGCTTGTAGCCCATCGTGCCGGTCGCGACGCGCACCTTGCCGTAGTCGAGCGTGCCCAGGATGTGATCGGTGTTCACGTGCAGCGTGGGCGATGCAAGCTTCTTCGGGAAACCCCACAGCTCGCGGCCGCCGGCGATCGGCGGGTGATCGTCGAGATACATCGCGAGCGTATAGCCGCCGGCCTGTCCGTTGTACTCGACGGGGATCACCTGGCCGCTTTCCGTGTAGTCGCCGAAGCCGGTCGAATCGGCCATGCGAATGAATTCGTAATGGACGAGCGGCTCGGTGACCTGCAGCGGCTCGGGCACGATTTCACGCAGACGGTCCGGATCGGTGCGATACGTGATGATCAGAAACTCACGATCGACGAAACGGTACGGGCCCATCGGAAAGGCGGGGCTGGTCAACGGCATCGCAAACGCTTTCGATCGGACATCGCTGGGTTTCATGCGGACTCCTTGTTGTTGATCGCTTCGTGGATGAGTGCTCGTAAGCCCGTAATCCTATGCCTGTGCGTTGCCGTTGTGCGATGCCGCATCTGGAATTAATTGTTGCCGATTTCGAATTATTTGCAACGCAAATATTGAGGCGAACGGTGCGAACGGCATGGAGCGCAGGGGGCGGTCCGATATTCTCAGGCGTCGATGACGCCACGATGTGAAAAAGGTGAGCCTTTACGGGATGGTTGGTGAGCTTTTGCAGGAGACGGTCGCGCGGGAATGTGACAATTGCGTGAACTTGTGTTGCAGTGCAGGCTCTAAGTGCGTTCGCGCGCGACGCACGCGCCCGGTTCTTGTCCCCGGGCCGTCCGACGCATTAAGCATTGCTTAAGCGAGTGAGCACTAGCATCGTTCCAACCGACCGGCACGCCCGGTCCAATCGTTACGCCCCCACGCAACCGCATTCATGCAGAACCTCAATCTCACCCTGTTTTCCGCCGTCAATGCCGGCGCCGTGCCGCACCCCGGTGCTGCTCGCGTCGCGATCTTCGCCGCCGACTGGCTCGTCTATGCGCTGCCCGCGATGCTCCTGCTGACCTGGATCTTCGGCGAGCGCCCGACGCGCCGCCAGGCGATCGAAGCCGGCGTCGGCACGTGCGTGGCGCTGGCGCTCGCGCAGGTGATCGGGCATTTCTGGTTTTCGCCGCGGCCGTTCATGGCAGGCGTCGGCACGCAACTGATTCCGCATGCGCCGGACAGCTCGTTTCCGAGCGATCACATGACGTTCGCGTGGAGTCTCGCGGTCGGCATGATGCTCGCCGGCAGCACGCGGCTGACCGGGTTCGTGATGGCCGCGATGGCCGTCGTGATTGCATGGGGGCGTGTGTATGCGGGCGTGCACTGGCCGTTCGACATGGCCGGTGGCGTGCTGGTCGGCACGGCCGGCGCGCTGGCCGCGCATCTGTACGGACAACGCGTCGTCGAGCTGCTCGAACGGATCGGCGACGTCGTGCACGCGGTGATGATGGGGCGCGAGCGCGCGCCCTGAGCGGGAGAACCAGGGGCCGGACGCCGTCAACCGGGCGTCTTGGCCGCTTCAGCCGAAGCGGACGGGCCGCCGCCCGCTTCGTGCAGTTCGGGCGTCTCGCCCGGGTGCTGTGCGGCGTCACGTTCGAGTGCGCTTTCCTTCAGGATCGCGCACATCGCAACGAACAGCGCGAGCACGACGGCCGCGAGGCCGCAATAGCCGGCGATCTTCAGGTTGCGAAGGAAAGGCGAAGCGTGGCTTTCTTTTGTCATGACCGGGCGCTCCTGGGCGGGCTGCGGCGGCTGTCGCCCGACAGCGGCGTCGCAGACATAGATATATACCAGTCACCCCGCCGATGCCAAGCCCGCTGCTGCGCGGGCACCCGTTCGCGTCAGTCTTCCAGCGTTTCGTGCACGGCCGCCGCGCCGCGCTTCCAGTATGCCGCCGCGCGGATGCGCGACTTGTCGACGCCGCGCTCGCCGGTCAGGTGCTGCCGCACCGCGCGCATCGACTGCGCTTCGCCTGCCGCCCACACGTAACCGTCGCCCGAGGACGGCAGCGGCAGTTCGCGCACCGCATTCAGCAGCACGTCGCCGTCCGCCGCGTCGGCTTCGGCGCGAAAGCGCCAGATTTCATGCACGTCGGCGCGCGTATCGAACGCGATTTGCGCGGTGCGATCCGCGACTTCCAGCACGACCGCCGCGCGCGCACCGGCCGGCAATTGCTCGAGACGCCGCGCGACCGCGGGCAGCGCCGTATCGTCGCCGATCAGCAGATGCCAGTCGAAATCGATCGGGACCACGAACGAACCGCGCGGACCGCCGATGCCGAGCCACTGGCCGACGCGTGCCTGCGCCGCCCATTGCGATGCGGGGCCCGGATGGTTCAACACGAATTCCAGATCGAGTTCGCACGCGGCGCGGTCGAAGCGGCGCGGCGTGAAATCGCGCGCGACCGGCTTCGGTTGGCCTTCGGGAAACTCGGGGCCGTTCGCGCCGAGCGTTGGCATGGCGGGGCGGTCGGCGCCGGGCGGCGGGAAAAATACCTTTACGTGATCGTCGAACGACGACGATTCGAAATCCGCGAGGTCGGGGCCGCCGAGGGTGATGCGCAGCAGGTGCGGCGTCACCGCGTGCACGCGCACGACCTGCAGCAGGCGGAACTTGAGGGTATGGCGCACGCGGGTGACGGCGCGTTCGGATGGGTTCTGCATCAATCCGTTCTCCTTGGGTTTTGACGGGCGGCGCGGATCACGCGCCGGTGCCGCCTTCGATTTCGGCCGTCGCGCGGCGCATGATCGCGGCGATGCGCCGCTGTTCGTCGGCGTCGGCGGCGCTCTTGTGGAGCAGCGCCCGCTTCAACGCGAGGCGGGCCTCGACGAACTCGGGCAGCCAGCCGGGCTGCGCTTCGTCCTGCGCTTCGCCGCCTGTCGATTCGCCGGCGAACGCGCGGCGCATGAATTCCATCTTGCGCGCGAGGTGCGTGAGGCGTGCGAACAAGGTGTCGACGCGTTCGCGCTGCGCATCGAGATGCGCGCGGCCGTCGTCGGTCAGCGCATAGCGCTTGCGGTTGCCTTCCGCCTGCGAGGCGACGAAGCCGACTTCCTCGAGATACGTGAGCGCCGGATACACCATGCCGGGGCTCGGGCTATAGAAACCGTTCGAGCGCGTGTCGAGTGCCTTGATCAGTTCGTAACCGTGGCTAGGTTGCTCGGCGACCAGCGCGAGCAGCAGCAACTGGAGATCGTCGGAGCTGAACTGGCGGCCGCGCGGCATGCCGTCGTCACCGAAATCGCCAAAGCCGCCGCGTCCGCCACGGCCACCGAACGGGCCGCCGCCGAATGGATCGTGGCCGCGCCGATGCCGGCCGATTGCTTGCCAGATGCTGGCGTACCAGCCAGGGCCGGCATGCGCACCATGACCGTCGCATCGGGCATGGCCGCGGGAGGGGTTGTGTCGCATGATTGTGTCCTGTATGTCGTAAAACATATCTAAAGATATATATCGAAAGATATAGCGTCAAGCAGCAAATAAGGGGGCGGATGAAGTGAGGGCAGATCTGTAGGTTTGCAGGAAAGGTGGGGTTTTTTGCGGTATTCAGTCCTTCCACCAGCCGCGACCGGATACACGGCAATCTGCCCTTTCGCAGCGAGGGCACTTCAATACGTTGCCGACCACGCCGAGCGGGCCATCGCGATATCGCGACTCCATCGTGACTTTGCGGTGACCGTGGACGCCGTCACGGGCCAGCCTCAAAGCTCGATCCGGGTCCAGACCGCGCTGGCGCTGATGATGGGTTATGGCGACGGGAAGACGAGCGCACTGATCGACATACGGGATCCGCTGCATGCCACGATCGTCATGCTGACACCGCCGGACGCCGCGTCGCGGCAGGCGCATCCGCAGACGTTCAGCTGGGATTTTTGACGAACCGGATCAACACGTCATGGCGCACGCCCGGCCGCGACGCCGGGCACGGCGCGATGCAGATCGGAGAGCCAGACGATCAGTGCGAACTGCAATTCTTCGAGAAAGGCCCGCGTGTAGGGAATGAGCTTCTGCTGCTCGCTGCTGCCACTCGTGCACTCGAAGAAACGCGGCGCTTGCGCGGTCAGGACCGGACCGAAATCCTGGAGTGCACGATCGATCCATGAGGACATGTCGGCGTAGAGGGCCGCCGGCACACGCTCGCGAAATTGTGCCGGATCTGCGATTTCGACAAAACAGTTGGCAGTACAGAGCGCTATGCTCCAATTTGCGTCGAGCACGCGTGATAGATAAGCTGCCCGCGCATCGCCCGGCGCATCAAGTGGTCTTCAGACCGCGCTCGCTGCGTCGATCTTGCGAATGTCTTCCTCGTCGAGCCGCACTCGGATCGCTTCTCCGAGCAATGCGAGCTGCCCGAGCGACGTCGCACTCGCGATCGGTGCGGTGATCGTCGGCCGCGCGATCTGCCATGCGAGCGCGATCGCGGCTGGTTGTGTGCCGTGCTTCGCCGACACGTCGTCGAGCGCCGCGAGAATGCGCAGGCCGCGCGCATCGAGATAACGGGCGACGCGATCGCCGCGCACGCTTTTCTTCAGGTCGGCTTCGCTGCGGTACTTGCCCGACAGGAAGCCGCTCGCGAGCGCGTAGTAGTTGACGACGCCCAGTTTCAGGTCGCGCACGACCGGCTCGAGATCGCGCTCGTACTCGGCGCGGTCGATCAGGTTGTATTCCGGCTGGATCACCTGATACGCGGGCAGGCCGTTGCGCTTGCTGACGTCGGCGGCTTCGCGCAGGCGTGCGCCGCTGTAGTTCGACGCGCCGATGATGCGCACCTTGCCCGCGTCGATCAGCTTCTGGTAAGCGGAGAGCGTTTCTTCGAGCGGTGCCGTGTCGGCGAGATCGCGGTGCGAGAAATACAGGTCGATGTAGTCGGTCTGCAGGCGGCGCAGCGAATCGTCGGCGGCCTTCAGGATGTTGTCCTTCGTCAGGCCGGCGCGCGCCGCGAGCAGGCCGACCTTGGTCGCGATCACGACCTGATCGCGCTTGCCGGAACGCTTGAGCCACTTGCCGATGATCGTTTCCGATTCGCCGCCGCTGTTGCCGGGCGCCCAGGCCGAATAGACGTCGGCCGTGTCGATGAAGTTGATGCCGCTGTCAGCGAGCGCGTCGAGCAACTCGAACGATGCGTTCTCGTCGACGGTCCAGCCGAAGACGTTGCCGCCGAAGGCGAGCGGGGAAACCTGGATGTCCGACGTGCCGAGGGTGCGTAGTGCCATGTTGCTCTCCGGAATCTGAGGGGTGACGGGATGAGACGACGGGATTGGCCGGGATGAATGCGACGGGAAGGCGAACGGGCGAAGCGCTTTAGCCGTTGTCGCGGACACCGGAACATTCTCGCTGATCGAGCGGAATCGTGCAGCGGACGGCGGATGGTCCGTCCGGCAGATGGATGATCCGCGCGGCGGCGTTCGATCCGGAACTGAATCTTGAGGCGTCCGGGGAGAGACAGGCGGAGATCCGGCGTATCGCACCACTTCGACGGAGCGGAACGAAAAACGGGCGGCGAAGTTGCCGCCCGCGATCGATCGGCGCCCCAATCCGTTACCGCAACTGCACGGCCGCCAGAAACAGCACCATGCTGCCGATCGCGGCATCCAGCACGCGCCACGCGACGGCCTTGCGGAACCACGGTGCAAGCAGCCGCGCGCCGTATCCGAGCCCGAGGAACCACACGACGCTGACCGCCATCGCGCCGATCGCGAACGCAAGCCGCGAGCCTTCCGGCTCGCGCGCGCCGGCCGTGCCGATCAGCAGGAACGTATCGAGATACACGTGCGGGTTGAGCCACGTGAATGCGAGCGTCATCAGCACGATCGCGACCGCGCTCTGCGGCGGCGGCGCGACGGCATCGCCGCGCACGTCGAGCGTTTCGTGTCCGGGCTTGAACGCGCGACGCAGCGCGCTGATACCGAACCACGCGAGATATGCGAGGCCGACGTACAGCACGACGTGGACGAAGGTCGGATAGCGTTCGACGAGGACCGATGCGCCGCCGACGCCCGCGCCGATCAGGATCATGTCGGACAGCGCGCACAGCAGCACGATCTTGCCGACATGCGAGCGCATGATGCCTTGCCGGAGCACGAACGCGTTCTGCGCACCGATGGTGACGATGAGCGACCCGCACAGGGCGGCGCCGTGGGAAAAAGCGATCCAGTTCATGATGGGAAGAGGTCGAGCAGTAGACGGGTGAATCGGTTGGCGCTAGTCTGCGGTCAGCCGAAACATAAGAGAAGCTAATTCACCTAATGCCGATTAAGGAAATCTAATGCTCGACTACGCATTGCTCGACGCTCTCGCGGCGGTGATCCGGCATGGCTCGTTCGAACGGGCGGCCAGGGAGCTGAACGTCACGCCATCGGCGGTATCGCAGCGCGTGAAACTGTTGGAGGAGCGCGTCGGCAGCGTGCTCGTCAAGCGCGGGCAGCCGTGCGTCGCGACGACGTCCGGCGCGTTGCTGTGCCGGCATACGGAGCGCGTGCAGTTGCTCGAGGCCGAACTGGGTGGCCGGATGCCGGCATTGCCCGGCCAGATCGCAAGCGCATGGCCGATGTTGCGCGTGGCCGTCAACGACGACAGCGTCGCGACCTGGTTCATCGATGCGGTCGGGCCGTTCTGCACCGAGCGCGAGACCCTGCTCGACCTCGTGATCGACGACCAGGACTACACGGCCGCGCGCATTCGCGACGGCAGCGTGCAGGGCGCGGTGACCGCGCAGGCCGAGCCGATCCAGGGATGCCGTTCGACGCGGCTGGGGCGCATCCGCTATCGCGCGGTGTGTTCGCCGGCGTTTTACGACCGCTATTTCGGCGCGGGCATCACGCGCGATGCGCTACGTCGTGCGCCGTGCGTGATGTTCAATCCGAAGGACGGTTTGCAGGCGCGCTTCATCCGGCGCGTGACGCGCGCGGATCTCGATCCGCCGCAACACTGGATCCCGCACGTCGCGGGCTACCTGCGTGCATGCGAAACGGGGCTGGGATGGGGGATGTGCCCGGACCGGATGGTCGATCGCCAGCTGGCGGCGGGCGAACTGGTCGACATGTCGCGCGGGCGGACGGTCGATATCGACCTCTACTGGCAGAGCTGGCGTTTGTCGATCGGCTGGCTCGACGATTTCAGCGCGGCGCTGAAAGCGCGCGCCGCTCTGTTTCTCGACTGATTGGGGCCGGAGGGATGGACGGCGGCGGCGCGCAGGATACGCGCCGCGCGGGGTCAGACGTGGTGCAGGCCGTCGAAGTCGACGATCTGTACGAGGCGGCCGTGCATTTCGATCAGGCCGCGCTTCTGGAACTTCGACAGCGTGCGGCTGACCGTTTCGAGCGTCATGCCGAGGTAGCTGCCGATGTCTTCGCGTGTCATCCGCAGGTTGAATTCCGACGGCGAGTAGCCGCGCTTCAGGTAACGCGACGACACGTCGAGCAGGAACGCGGCGACGCGCTCTTCGGCGTTCAACGAGCCGAGCAGCATGGTTTGCGACGTTTCGCGCACGATCTGCTCGCTCATCAGCTTGTGCATGCGCAGCTGCATCGTGCCGGCTTCCGAGCACAGCGACTTGAGCGCGCTGTACGGAATCACGCAGACCGAGCTGTCTTCCAGCGCAACCGCGGTGCGCGGGTGCGTGTCGTCGCAGATGCCGTCGAGGCCGAGCGCTTCGCCCGCGAGGTGCAAGCCGGTGACCTGCTCGCGTCCGTCGTGGCGCGTGGCGACGGTTTTCAGCGAACCCGAGCGCACGGCGTACAGGTTGTCGAAGGTGTCGCCTTCGCGGAACAGCGCTTCGCCGCGCTTGACCGGGCGCGCCGCGCAGATGACTGATTCGAGGCGGCTGAGCGCTTCGGGTGCGAGGCCCTGCGGCATGCACAGGTGCCGCATTGCGCACGACGAGCAGTGCGGTGCCTGGCGGGGAGCCCAGTTGCCTGCATGGGACGAGGCGGCGGGACGTGTGGCGACGGGCGTCAACATGATCGTTTACTCCGGCATTGAATCGACCGAATCATTGTCCCACCGCAAGTTGCCGCTGTCGGGTGACAAAACGTCGCGACCGCGCGCACATGTCGCGGGCGTCGGCATCGGCATGCACGCATGCCGATGCCGATGCCGACGCCGCTCAGCCTTCCTGATCGTCCGTATGCGCGGCGGCCGGGATCAGCAGCACGGGCAGCGTCGCATGCCGCACGCACTGTTCGGCGATGCTGCCGAGCACGAGGCGACGGAACCCGCGGCGGCCGTGCGTGCCGAGCACGAGGAGGTCGGCGCCGAACGCTTTCGCACCGTCGAGGATCAGCGTCGACACGTCGTTGAGCGACGACGCCTCGCTCGTCACCGTTTCGCCCTTCACGCCGGCTGCCTGCATCAGCTTCTTGAACTCCGCCGCGAGCGCATTGCCTTGCGCGATGAGCTGGTCGCGCAGGACGGACGGATCGTAGCCCGGCGCGTTGTAGTAGATCGCGGCGTTTTCGACGACGTAGAACGGTTGCAGTTCGGCGCCGTGCTCCTTCGCGAGCGCGAGGGCGGCATCGAACGCGTGGCGGGCCGTGTCGCTGCCGTCGATGGCAACCAGAATGCGCTTGTACATGGTGTCTCCAAGTGGCGGGTTGAACGAAAGTCGGCCGAACGGCCGAGCAGGCCGTGCGTCGCTGCGAGGCAGCGTAAACCAACGGCAGGGACTTTGCAGCGACGTGCCGGTCGCCGCGAGTGTGCATTGAATATCATCCGTATCGCGACGACGTGACTTCGATCAACGCCGATGCATCGACGTCGCGAAACCCGCGTGTCGAACCCGAACCCGGCGCCGATATCGATTCCAGCGCCGATTCGGAGGACGGCGCGCGAACGCGCACGTCGCTCCGCCGCCATCGGTCATCGGCCGCGCATCGATCCGCCAATCGAACGATCGATTCAAACGCCGCGCGCGTCACCGCGGCACCGGGGTGATTTCGATCACCCGTTCCGGCCGGCGTCCATGGCCGGGCCAGTAAGCGCTGCCGTACATCCGGTGAACCGGCCCGTACAGCGCGTCGTCCGCGTGCGACGGCGCGTCGAACCCCTTCTCGATCACCATGTAGCCGGCACGCAGCGCGAACGCCGGATGATTGCCGCCCGGCCGGCTGTCGAAGCCGGCGAAGCCGTCGCCGGCCTCGGGCATCGCGTTGACGAGCGACGCGTTGCTGTGCGTGATCTGGTCGGGCGAGAAGGCGCGGCCGCTCGCGAGACGCGCGGCCTCGCGATTCTTGCCGTCGGTGTCGATGGTGCTGTCGTGCGTGTCGTCGTTGTCGAGTTCGATGCTGCGCGGACGCGCGGCGCGGGCTGGAGCTGTCGTTTCCATCACGGCTCTCCTGGCGGCGAAGCGCTCCGGATCGAAGCAAATCCCGTTCCGGGCAAGACGGGAAAACGGCGCGCGGACGATCGCCGCGGTCGTGCCGCGCGCGCTGATTTGTCATGATTTATTTCAGCTAGAAGACCCGTTTTCTACAGAGTATGATTCATTTCCTGCGAAGCGGCGACAGGGGATGCGGTCTCGCCGCCTCTGCCCGCACCGGGGCGCCGCAGCACCCTTAAGACGGGTAGTGAACAACAAATCAAGGGACTAGAGGTGGCGGATTCATGCAAGCGACTACTGCCTTCACGCACCGCGGTTATCTGTTGAATTGCGCGCCCGCGCGCGCCAGCGACGGCTCGTTCAAACCCTACGTCGTGATCTCCCGATCGAGCGACGGGGAACTCGTCGCGAACCGTTTTTTTCCGACCGAGCTCCAGTTCAACGACGAAGGCGACGCGATCGCGCACGCGCGCGACTGGGCCGTGCGCTGGATCGACGCGAGCAGTATTACGATCTGACGCCGTCGCGCGACGGCGGCATCGGCCGTCCGGCCGATCCCCCGGCGTGCCGCTGCCGGACGAAAACGCGGTAATCTTCTGGAACCCGTCACTTTATTAGCGGCCGTGCGATCGAGCGCGGCCGCCTGCATTGGCATATGTCGACATCACCCGCCCGTCAGTGGGGCCTCGAAGAAATCGTTGCCGGCTTGCGCGAATCGCGCGAGGAACTTCATCGCACGCGACATCCGCGCGGCATCCGCGAGCTGCCGTCGCGCGACGCGATCTGCAAGATCGTCACCGGCCTGCGCGCGTCGATGTTTCCGACGCACTATGGCGCGCCGGATCTGACCGACGAAAGCGTCGACTACTACGTCGGCCACACGCTCGAAAGCACGCTGCGGATCCTGTCCGAACAGATCCGCCGCGCGCTGCCGTTCCTGCCCGAGCATGCGGACACGCCGTTCGCCGAACTCGACGAACGCGCGTTCGAGATCGCGCGCGAGTTCGGCCGGCAGTTGCCGGCGGTACGCGCGCTGCTGGTCAGCGACATCCAGGCTGCCTACGCGGGCGATCCGGCCGCGCAGCACATCACCGAGATCCTGCTGTGCTACCCCGGCGTGCTCGCGATGATGCACCACCGGCTCGCGCATGCGCTGCACCAACTCGGTGTGCCGCTGCTCGCGCGTTTCATCAATGAAATCGCGCACTCGGCCACCGGCATCGACATTCACCCGGGCGCGCAGATCGGCCCGAGCTTCTTCATCGACCACGGCACCGGCGTCGTGATCGGCGAAACCGCGATCATCGGTGAGCGCGTGCGCGTGTACCAGGCCGTCACGCTCGGCGCGAAGAGCTTCCCGGCCGATGGCGACGGCGCGCTGGTGAAGGGCAATGCGCGACATCCGATCGTCGAGGACGACGTGGTGATCTACGCGGGCGCGACGATTCTCGGCCGCGTGACGATCGGGCGCGGTTCGGTGATCGGCGGCAACGTGTGGCTCACGCACAGCGTGCCGCCCGGCACGAGCGTCGCGCAGGGTAAGGTCCGCGAAGGCGGCAGCGCCGAGAAGCCGTAACGCGGCGCGCGAACGGCGTAACGGTCGTTCGCGCAGCGTAGACGAAGGCGAGTGCCGATGCATGCACGCCGGTGTGCGAAGGGCGCACGCGGCTGCCGTCGACCAGGCCGTTCGTCAGTGCTTGCCGGCCGGCGAGCGATGCTTGTACAGCACGTCCTGGTCGACGCGGATCAGGTTCTGCCCCGCATCGACGACGAAATCCACGCCGTTGTATGCACTGCCCGTCAGCAGCAGGATCGCGCCCGCGACGTCGTCGGGGCCGGCGATGCGCGCGAGCGGCGTCGATGCGCGGCTCGCGTGTTCGAAGTCGGCCTGCGTCTGGTCGTCGCTCGGCAGCATCAGCCCGGGGAACACCGCGTTCACGCGCAGCACCGGCGACGACGACAGTGCGAGCATCTGCGTGAGGTTGCCGAGCGCGGCCTTCGCGACCGTGTAGCTGAAATGGTCGCGGTGGAAGTTTTCCTTGATCTTCTGGTCGACCACGTTGACGACGACGCCCTGCGTGCCGGCCGCGCGGGCCCGTTCGTAGAATGCGCGCGTGAGCAGGATCGGCGCGCGGCAGTTGACGGCCCATGCCTGGTCGAACGCCGCGAGGTCGAAGCTCGGGAAATGGTCCTGCCAGAACACCGACGCGTTGTTGACCAGCACGTCGAGGCGGCCGAAGCGCGCATACACCTGGTCGATCAGCGTGGTGATCTGCCCGGCATCCGACAGGTCGGCCTGCAGCGCGACCGAATCGTGCCCGCGTTCGGCGATCGCGCGGGCCGCCGCCTGAGCGGCATCGGCCGAGCGGTCGTAATGGACCGCGGTGCGATAACCGTGCGCGGCGAAATACTCGGCGAACGCGCGCCCGGCCCGGCGCGCGGCGCCGGTCACGAGCACGACCGGCGCGTTTGCCGCTTGCTTCGTGGACTGCATTACGTATTCGTCAGGTTGACTGAAGAAGGATTCGCGACGATCGACAGGAATTCGCGCCGCGTCGACGGATCGGTGCGGAACGTACCGAGCATGCGCGACGTGACCATCTCGACGCCCGGCTTGTGCACGCCGCGCGTCGAGATGCACTGATGCGCGGCTTCGAGGATGACGCCGACGCCCTTCGGCTGCAGCACGTCGAACAGCGTGTCGGCGATCTGCACGGTCATCTTTTCCTGGATCTGCAGGCGCTTCGCGAACGCGTCGACGAGGCGCGCGAGCTTCGAGATGCCGACGACGCGATGGTTCGGCAGATACGCGACGTGCGCGCGGCCGATGATCGGCACCATGTGGTGCTCGCAGTAGCTCTCGAAGCGGATGTCCTTCAGCACGATCATTTCGTCGTAGCCGTCGACTTCGCTGAACGTGCGCGCGAGGATGTCGCGCGGTTCCAGCGCGTAGCCGGCGAAGAACTCTTCATAGGCGCGCACGACGCGTGCCGGCGTGTCGAGCAGGCCTTCGCGGGCGGGATCGTCGCCGGCCCAGCGCAGCAGCACGCGAACGGCATCCTCGGCTTCTTCCCGGCTCGGCCGGGATGCGGCCGGCTCGGGCCGCGCGGATTTTTTACCCATCTAGTCGCTCCATCGAATGCGGCCGCCTGCGGCGGCGCGGATATCCGGGCATTGTTTCATGCTTTCGCGGGTCGTGCGTGCGGCCTGCCGCACACCCCCGCGTCACTTCGGCCATTCGTCCTGCTCGTCGTTGAACAGCGACGCGACGACGCCGCGCAGCCACGCGGTGCGCGGATCGTTGTGGAACTTGCGATGCCAGTGCTGCTTCAGGTCGAAGCGCGGCAGCGGCAGCGGCGGCTCGACCGGCACGATGAACGCATGCTCGGCCGCATATGCGTAGCCGATCGCATGCGGCACCGTCGCGATCAGGTCGGTGCGACTCAGGATGAACGGCAGGCTCATGAAGTGCGGCGTCTCGAGCACCGCACGGCGGTGCATGCGCTGCTTCGCGAGGTATTTCTCGAGCACCTCCTGGCTGCGCCCCTCGGCGCGCACCACCGCATGCCCGCACGCGAGGAACTGCTCGGCCGTGAACGGGCGCGCCTGTTCGAGCGGATGGCCGCGCCGCATCAGGCAGACGAACCGGTGCGTGAACAGACGCTGCTGGAAGAAGTTGTTGCCGTCGAGATCGGGGAAATAGCCGACCGCGAGATCGATCGAGCCGGCTTCGAGGCCGCGGCCGACTTCGTCGTGCCCGAGCGAGACCGAGCGCAGGTTCGCGTGCGGCGCGCGCGTCGCGAATGCCTGCAGCAGCTTCGGCAGGAACACGATCTCGCCGACGTCCGACAGCGCGATCGAGAACGTATGCGTGCTCGCCGCCGGATCGAAGTCGTGCGGCGCGACGAGGCCGCGCTCGATCTGCGCGAGCGCATCGCGCGCGGCCGGCAGCAGCGCGAGCGCGCGTGGCGTCGGCTCCATTCCGCGCGACGTGCGCACGAACAACGGGTCGCCGAAATACTCGCGCAGGCGGCCGAGCGCGGTGCTCACGCGCGGCTGGCTGACGCCGAGCAGGTCGCCGGCGCGGCTGACGTTGCGCGTGTCGTCGAGCGCGACGAGGTAGGGAATCAGGTTCAGATCGAGCGTATCCATCGTGAGGCCGGTATCTGGGAAACGTATACAACTTATCTTCAAAATCGCGTTGCCGCATAGTCGGGAAAGCGCTCAAATGGGTTCCATTATTCGAACCAATGTTCAGGAGACGAACAATGCGTACCCAGGTCGCCATCATCGGCGCCGGTCCGTCCGGCCTTTTGCTTTCCCATCTGCTGCGCCTGCAAGGCGTCGATTCCATCCTCGTCGAAGCGCGCTCGCGCGAATATTGCGAGAACCGCATCCGCGCCGGCGTGCTGGAGCAGGGCACCGTCGACACGCTGAACGAAGCCGGCCTCGGCGAGCGGATGCGCCGCGAAGGGCTCGAACATCACGGCATCGAGCTGCTGTTCTCCGGCCAGCGCCATCGCATCGACCTGAGCGCGCTCACCAGCGGGCGCGCGATCACCGTTTATAGCCAGCACGAAGTCGTGCGCGACCTGATCGCGGCCGGCGACGCGCATGGGCACCAGATGCACTTCGAAGTCAGCGATGTCGCGCTGCACGATATCGAAAGCGAGCAACCGTTCGTCACGCTCAAGCACGCGGACGGCCGCGCGGACCGCATCGACTGCGACTACATCGCCGGCTGCGACGGCTTCCACGGCATCGCGCGGCAAACCATTCCCGCCGAACGGCTGAACACGTTCGAGCGCGTCTACCCGTTCGCATGGCTCGGCATCCTCGCCGACGCGGCGCCGTCGCTCGACGAGCTCGTCTACGCGCATCACGACAACGGCTTCGCACTGTTCTCGATGCGCTCGCCGACGGTCACGCGCCTCTACCTGCAGTGCAAGCCCGACGAAGACCTCGCCGAATGGTCCGACGCGCGGATCTGGGACGAACTGCACACGCGCTTCTCGAACGACACTGGCTGGACGCCGACCGAGGGCCGGATCACGCAGAAGAGCGTGACGCCGATGCGCAGCTTCGTGTCGGAGACGATGCAGCACGGCCGCCTGTTCCTTGCGGGCGACGCCGCGCACATCGTGCCGCCGACCGGCGCGAAGGGGATGAACCTCGCGGTGGCCGACGTCCGCGCGCTGTCCCGCGCGCTCGGCGCGCGCTACCGCAACGGCGACGCGACGCCGCTCGAGCGCTATTCGGCGACCTGTCTCGAACGCGTGTGGCGCGCGGAGCATTTCTCGTACTTCATGACGAACATGCTGCACTCGTCGCCGGAGGACTCGCCGTTCGTCAATCGCCTGAAGTTTGCCGAGCTGAAGTACGTGACGCGCTCGCGGGCCGCCGCGCAGTCGCTCGCCGAAAACTACGTCGGCCTGCCGTTCGACGACCAGACACCCCCCGAGGGATCCCGCCTTGACAACGCGCTGTGCACGACTCTATGATCGGCGCATCGTTCGCTAATCGAATCTAGGTTCGAATAGCGAACAAATGCCGAAGGTCGACGACGGCCTTCGACGCGGCACGCGACACGCGCGTGCCCCCTCGACAGGCCGCGCATCGTGCCGCGGGTTCGTATCAGGAAGAGACATGGTCAACAAGATTTTCGAATCGCTTCAATCGGCGGTCGCGGACGTTCACGACGGCGCGACCATCATGATCGGCGGCTTCGGCACGGCGGGCATGCCGTCCGAGCTGATCGACGCGCTGATCGAGCAGGGCGCGCGCGGCCTGACGATCGTCAACAACAACGCGGGCAACGGCGAGACCGGCCTCGCGGCGCTGCTCAAGGCGAAGCGGGTGCGCAAGATCATCTGCTCGTTCCCGCGCCAGAGCGACTCGCAGGTGTTCGACGCGCTGTACCGCGCGGGCGAGATCGAGCTGGAGCTCGTGCCGCAGGGCAACCTGGCGGAGCGGATCCGCGCGGCGGGCGCCGGCATCGGCGGCTTCTTCACGCCGACGGGCTTCGGCACGAAGCTGGCCGAAGGCAAGGAAACGCGCGTGATCGACGGCAAGTCGTATATGTTCGAGACGCCGATCCACGCCGATTTCGCGTTGGTGAAGGCATACAAGGGCGATCGCTGGGGCAACCTCGTGTATCGCAAGACCGCGCGCAACTTCGGGCCGATCATGGCCAGCGCCGCGAAGGTCGCGATCGTGCAGGTGTCGGAAGTCGTGCCGCTCGGCGGGTTGAATCCGGAACACATCGTGACGCCGGGCATTTTCGTGCAGCGCGTCGTCGAAGTGCCGCAGGCCGCGCATGCGGCCGAGCTTGCCGCCGAACGTGCATCCCAAGCCGCCTGACAGCAGAGGAGACCCGACATGAAACGACTGACCCGCGATGAAATGGCCAAGCGCGTCGCCCAGGACATCCCCGAAGGCGCGTACGTGAACCTCGGCATCGGCGTGCCGACGCTGGTGGCAAACCACCTCGACCCGAGCAAGGAAATCTTCCTGCACAGCGAGAACGGCCTGCTCGGCATGGGCCCGGCGCCGGCGCCCGGCGAGGAAGACGACGAGCTGATCAACGCCGGCAAGCAGCACGTGACGCTGCTCACCGGCGGCGCGTATTTCCACCACTCGGATTCGTTCGCGATGATGCGCGGCGGCCACCTCGACTACTGCGTGCTCGGCGCGTTCCAGGTGTCGGCGAACGGCGACCTCGCGAACTGGCATACGGGCGCGCCCGACGCGATTCCGGCCGTCGGCGGCGCGATGGACCTCGCGATCGGCGCGAAGCAGGTGTTCGTGATGATGGAACACCTGACGAAGCAGGGCGAAAGCAAGATCGTCGCGCAGTGCTCGTATCCGGTCACCGGCGTGCAGTGCGTGAGCCGTATCTATACCGATCTCGCCGTGCTCGACGTGACGGCGGACGGCCTCGCGGTGAGCGAGATCTTCACCGACCTGTCGTTCGACGAACTGCAGAAGCTGACCGGCGTGCCGCTGATCGACGCGACGCGCAAGGCCGCGGCCTGAACGGCAAGCGTGCCGGCGCGCGCGATCGCGCGCACGCCGGCACGCTTGGGTAGACAATAGGCGCACGCCGTTTCCCCAATCTGATGCCATGCTCGAAGACAGCGCCCGCCTGACCTCCCTCATTTGCGGCACCGAGCCGCTCAACCGGATCTGGTCGCCGCGCGCGACGATCCAGCGGATGCTCGACGTCGAGGCCGCGCTCGCACGTGCGCTCGCCGCGCGGCAGGTGATTCCCGCCGCCGCGGTCGCGCCGATCGAACGCGCGTGCGACGCCGGCCGGCTCGACGCCGACGCGCTCGCGCACGGCGCGGCGCTCGGCGGCAATCTCGCGATTCCGCTCGTCAAGCAGCTCACCGCCCAAGTCAAGGCCGACGACCCCGAGGCTGCGAAGTTCGTGCACTGGGGCGCGACGAGCCAGGACATCATCGATACCGCGACCGTGCTGCAACTGCGCGACACGCTCGACGTGCTCGAGCCGCTGCTCGACGAAGCGTGCGCGTCGCTCGCGACGCTCGCGCGCACGCATCGCGCGACGCCGATGATCGGTCGCACGTGGCTGCAGCAGGCGCTGCCGATCACGCTCGGCCTGAAATTCGCGCAATGGCTCGACGCGCTGCTGCGCCATCGCGCGCGCTTCGCCGAATTGCGCGCGCGCGCGCTGGTGCTGCAGTTCGGCGGCGCCGCCGGCACGCTGGCGAGCCTGCGCGAGCATGCGGCCGGGGTGAGCGCCGCGCTCGCGGCCGACCTGAAGCTCGCGCTGCCGGCCGTGCCGTGGCATACGCAGCGCGACCGCATCGCGGAAGCCGCGTCGTGCTTCGGGATGCTGACCGGCACCCTCGGCAAGATCGCGCGCGACGTGTCGCTGCAGATGCAGACCGAAGTCGGCGAGCTCGGCGAACCGGCGGCTGCCGGCAAGGGCGGCTCGTCGACGATGCCGCACAAGCGCAACCCCGTCGGCTGCGCGGCCGTGCTGACCGCCGCGGTGCGCGCGCCGAACCTCGTCGCGACCGTGTTTGCCGGGATGGTCCAGGAGCACGAGCGCGCGCTCGGCGGCTGGCAGGCCGAATGGGATGCGCTGCCCGACCTCGCGCGCCTGACCGGCGGCGCGCTCGCGCAGATCGCGCAGATCGTCGCGGGCCTCGACGTGAACACCGAACGCCTCGCCGCGAACCTCGACCTGACGCACGGGCTGATCCTCGGCGAAGCCGTGATGCTCGCGCTCGGCGACCGGATCGGCCGGCTCGATGCGCATCATGTCGTCGAGCATGCGTCGAAGGAAGCCGTGCGCACCGGCGCGACGCTGTTCGACGTGCTCGCCGCCGATCCGACCGTATCCGCCCATTTGTCGCGCGACGCGCTCGCGCGGCTGCTCGATCCCGCACATTATGTCGGCGAGGCGCAGGCCTACGTCGACGCCGTGCTCGCGCTGCACGCGGGCACGACACAACCAGGAGAACACTGATGCCTTTCGCCACTGTCAACGGCGTGAAACTGCATTACCGGATTGACCGTGCCGCGCGCGGCGACGCGCCGTGGCTCGTCTTCTCGAACTCGCTCGGCGCCGACCTGCAGATGTGGGCACCGCAGATTCGCCCTCTCACGCAGCATTTCAACATCCTGCGCTACGACACGCGCGGCCACGGCCATTCCGAAGCACCGGCCGGCTCGTACACGATCGACCAGCTCGCGGGCGACGTGATCGGCCTGCTCGACCACGTCGGCATCGATCGCGCGTGCTTCTGCGGAATTTCGATGGGTGGCCTGACCGGCGCGGCGCTCGCCGCGCGCTTCCCGTCGCGCATCGTGCGCGCTGTGCTGTCGAACACCGCCGCGAAGATCGGCTCGCCCGAAGTGTGGGCGCCGCGCGCGCAAAAGGCACGTGCGGAAGGGATGGCCGCACTGGCCGACGCCGTGCTGCCGCGCTGGTTCACCGACGCGTTCGTCGATCGCGAGCCGCGCCTGTTCGACGCGATCCGCGACACGTTCGTGCATACCGACAAGGACGGTTACGCGGCGAACTGCGACGCGCTGAACGCGGCCGACCTGCGCGAGGAAGTGAAGGGCATCGCGCTGCCGGTGCTCGTCGTGACCGGCGCGAAGGACATGTCGACGCCGCCCGACCAGGGTCGTGCGCTGGCCGCCGCGATTCCCGGCGCGCGTCACGTCGAATTCGACGCCGCGCATATTTCGAACATCGAGTGCACCGACGGCTTCAACCGCGCGCTGCTCGACTTCCTGACCGCGTGAGGCACCGACGATGGACGACCAGCAACGTTACGAAGCGGGGATGAAGGTGCGGCGCGCGGTGCTCGGCGACGCGCACGTCGACCGCTCGATCCAGAACCGCACCGAAGTGACCGACGAATTCCAGAACCTGATCACGCGCTATGCGTGGGGCGAGATCTGGACGCGCGACGGGCTGCCGCGCCATACGCGCAGCCTGCTGACCATCGCGATGATGGTCGCGCTGAACCGCGGCGAGGAACTCGCGCTGCATCTGCGCGCCGCGCGCAACAACGGCGTGACGCGCGACGAGATCAAGGAAGTGCTGCTGCAGACCGCGATCTACTGCGGCGTGCCGGCCGCGAATTCCGCGTTCCATCTCGCGGACAAGATCTTCAAGGAACAGGATGCGGCTGAATAACACGGCCGGCTCGCGCCGGACGTGACCCGATCGCGACGCCTGCCGCTGCCGGCAGGTGTCGACGACGCATGACGCGCCGGCGGCGAATCGGCGCGCAAACAAGGAAAGACGCGGCCATCAGGCCGCGTTGTTTACATAGGAGACTCGCGATGAATCGCGCACCCGTGGTCGATGTCCAGACCTTCATCAACGAGCAGCCGTTCGGCGGCTTTCAATGGCTCGTATTCCTGATGTGTTTCGTGATCGTGCTGCTCGACGGCTTCGATACGGCCGCGATCGGCTTCATCGCGCCGTCGCTGCTCGGCGAATGGAACCTCACCAAACCCGATCTCGCACCCGTGCTGAGCGCCGCGCTGTTCGGCCTTGCATGCGGTGCGCTCGTGTCGGGCCCGCTGTCCGATCGCCTCGGGCGCCGTTCGCTGCTGCTCGGCTCGGTGTTCCTGTTCGGCGCCGCGTGTTTCGCGTCCGCATTCTCGACGACCATCGGGCACCTGACGGTGCTGCGCTTCGTCACCGGCGTCGGCCTCGGTGCCGCGATGCCGAACGCGGTCACGATGATGGGCGAGTTCTGCCCGGACAAGCGCCGCGCGACCGTGATCAACCTGATGTTCTGCGGCTTCCCGCTGGGCGCCGCGTTCGGCGGCTTTCTCGCCGCGTGGATGATCCCGCATTTCGGCTGGCGCAGCGTGCTGATGCTCGGCGGCGTGACGCCGCTGCTGCTCGGCGTGCTGTTGCTGCTGAAGATGCCCGAATCGGTGCGTTTCATGGTTGCGCAAGGCCAGAGCATCGACCGGATCCGCGCGACGCTTTCGCGGATCTCGCGCGACGCGCTGAACGCCGGCTCGTTCGCGATGACCGAATCCGCGCCGCAGACGGGCAGCAAGGGGATCGGCGTCGTGCTGTCGCGCTCGTACGTCGTCGGCTCGGTGATGCTGTGGCTCGCGTACTTCATGGGCCTCGTGATCTTCTACGCGTCGATCAACTGGATGCCGATCCTGCTGAAGGATGCCGGCCTCACGCCGAAGAGCGCAACGCTGATTTCCGCGCTGTTCCCGCTCGGCGGCGTCGGCGCGGTGCTGTGCGGCGTGTTGATGGACCGCTTCAACGCGAATCGCGTGATCGCCGTGTGCTACGCGCTGACCGCGATCAGCGTGTATGCGATCGGGCAGGCGGCCGGGAACGTCGGGCTGCTCGTGCTGGTCGTGTTCATCGCCGGCGTGCTGATGAACACCGCGCAATCGTCGATGCCGGCGCTTGCCGCCGCGTTCTATCCGACCGAAGGGCGCGGCACGGGCGTGGCGTGGATGCTCGGTGTCGGCCGCTTCGGCGGGATCGCCGGGTCGTTCCTCGTTGCCGAACTGACGCGCCGGCACTTCTCGTTCGCGGGCGTGTTCGCGACGATCGCGGTCGCGGGCCTGCTTGCGTGCCTTGCGTTGCTGATCAAGCAGAGGGCGCGGCCGCACGGCGTCGCGCAGCCGGGCGGCAAGATCGAGTCGCTCGGGCATTGAGCGGGATCGGGGCCGGGGCGATGCGCCGGCCTTTCGCTTGTTGCGATAGGTCGTGAGCCGGCCGACACGCAACGATGGACCGGGCCGCTTTGGCGGCCCGTCGACTTTACGGCCGTCGCGCCGCTACTCTTCCGCGTCGTGTTCCTTGACGAAGTTGCGCAGATACGCACGCAGCGCGGCCTCCTGGCTGCGATGATCGGCATGGTTCGCGGCGCCCATCTCTTCCTCGTCGCCGAACAGCGTGGGCGGCGCGCAGTACGTGCCCACTTCGATGTTTTCGCGCAGCACCCGGATCTCGTGCGTGAGCGGGTGGTACTCGGCGATCCAGTGCATGCCCTCGATGTGCTCGCCGGCTTTCAGCATTGGCTTCATCGGCAATCTCCATGCAGAGCAGCGGTGCAGCCGGCGAAGCGGCTGCACGCGCCCTTACCAAAAGGGTACGCCTGCATGGCGTGAAGCTCAACGGGGCGCTTGTGAGCGCTTACTGCGGGAGCAGATGCGCGACGAGCGGATACAGCGACAGGATCAGCAGCACGGCCATCGTCACGTTGAAGATGCGCAGCGCGCGGCGGTTCGACAGGAAGCGGCGCAGGCCCTGGCCGAACGCGGCCCACAGGCTGATGCACGGAAAGCCGATCAGGATGAACACGACGGCCATCCACGCGGCGTTCATCCCGTAGTCGGCGGACAGGCGGATCGTCGTCGCGGCGGTCAGCACCATCATCCATGCCTTCGGATTGACCCACTGGAACGCGGCGGCTTCGAGGAACGTCATCGGCCGCGGCTTGGCGCCCTGCGCCTTCACTTCGCCCGATGTGCCGATGCGCCATGCGAGGTACAGCAGGTACGCGACGCTCGCGATCTCTAGGACGGTATACAGGACCGGCACGCGTCGGAACGCCTCGCCGAGACCGAAGCCGACGCACAGCATCAGGATCGCGACGCCGATGCTGATGCCGAACAGGTGCGGCATCGTGCGACGGAAACCGAAATTGACGCCGGAGGCGAGCAGCATCGTGTTGTTCGGGCCGGGTGTGATCGACGTGACGAGCGCGAACAGCATGCCGGCGGGCAATGCGCTGACGGTGAGGAAGTCCATCGCGGATTCTCCATTCGTGTTCGGGACTGGGATGGAGCCAGTGTAGCGACGGTTTTCTGTACAGTACCGGTACAGTTTGATGGATGGATGCCGGTACGGGGAGGGGGAGGGGCGGACTAGAGCGGAATCGCCGGATCGTGCTCGGGTTGCTGGTGGTGCGAATCGGTTGGCGTCGACGCTCGACGGCCGGGCCACCAGCTGACAGGTCGATCATGGGTTGGCTACACGCCCTGCCTCCATCACACGCAGCACCGGCCGGCCGCCGACGTCCTTTAGCGGAAAGTACGAGCGATGCGTGGCCGGATCGACAGCGACGACGTGTGCGTTCGGCCCGAGCCGGCCTTCGCCGAGTTTGACGACATCCGAGCCTCTGACGCCGAACATCGAAACGACGCCGGCTTCACCCGCGACATAGAGCACGTCCGACGTGGAATCGAATGCCAGCACGTCCGGCCCGCCACCGATATCGAACGCTCGAACCACATGCCGCGCGCGCATATCGAAGACGAGAAGCGTGTCATTGTCCTCGCACGCGATGAAGGCGAGCCGACTGCGCGGCTCGATCAGCAAACCGTGATTGCCTTTCGCACCCGGCAAGTCGAGACGGTCGACAATACGGTCCGTCGCCGGATCGATTTCGACGAGCTGACGACGCGTCTGGACGTTCACGAAGATGTGTCGGGAGACCGGATCGTACTGCGTGTTGCCGGCCTCGCCGTCGAGCGGAATCGTCGCGACGCGCCGGTTGCTCCGGACGTCGATGACCGTTTCCGTTTTTCCGTATTCGTCGGATACGTACAGCTTGTGCGCGTCGGCGGCATAGGCCATCCCGTCGGGATAATGCCCGCCCGGCATGCGCGCGACGATTTTCAGCGTCGCGACGTCGATCGCGACGATTTCGTCCGACCCGGTCGCGGATGCGTAGATGCGCGACAGCTCCGGCACGGCAAGCACGCCATGTACCGACGATACCGCCATGATCCGTGCAATCACGCGTGATGCACGCGTATCGAAAGCAATCACTTCGTCGTCGCCGAGGTGCGCGATCATGAGCCGGTTGCGGGGTGAGTCCAGACTTGCGTAGTCGAGCCGGGTCGGTCTGCCCGGCAACGGAATGTCCGCGACGTGCTTCAGCGGCAGGGCGCCGATCGACGTATCGTCGCCCGCGGCGAAAGCCTGGTGAATCGACGGGCCCGACGCGCCGAACCCGCCGCACAGCGCGACGAGCAGGGGCAGGCTGGAGCGCCAGTGTCCGGCGTGCTTCATGATTTCCTCCCGCGACGGCCGCCGCCGCATTTGCGATGCGTCGTCGTCGCTTTGCATGGTTCCCCGCTCGTTTGTCGTTCCACCATGGTCGCCACTTACCGCGGCCGCTCGTCGTTTGGTTCGACGTGCCGAAAAGCTGCGAGCAGCGTGAGGTCGTACGCGATCTTCAGCACACCGCATGCGAGCAACGGCGCACCGAGCCAGCCGAGACCGAACAGGCCGCCGGCCAATGTCGGCGCGAGCGCGGCCGCGAGGCTGCGCGGGACGGATGTAAAGCTGGCCGCTGCCGGTCGCTCCGCCGGCGTGACGACCGCCATCACGTAGGCGGTTCGTGTCGGCACATCCATTTGCGAAAGCGCGCTGCGCATCAGCAGCAGCGTCAACGTCAGCGGCAACGTTGGCGCGAGAGCGGCGCCGATCAGGCAGACGCTCGACGGGATATGCGTGAACACCATCGTGTTCAGCAGGCCGATCCTGCGCGCCAGCGGCGCGGCCGCGAGTTGCGAGCCGGCCGAAAGCAGGCCCGCCCAGAAGAAGAACCGGCCGGCGGCGGCGATCGAGAGGCCGAAGCGCTGCATCAGCCACAGCGACAACAGCGAGTTGACGACGAGACCGCCCGCGAACGCGTCGACGCTGAACAGCATCGCCAGCCGGATGACGATCGGGCGCGACGGGCCGAGCGGCGGCGGCGCGTGCGTTGCGGCGTGCGTCTCCGGGCGCGGCAGTCGCCGATACAGCATGCAGACGACGATGCCCGTCGCTGCATAGACCAGAAACATGCCGCGCATCGCGCTCAGCGTGGTGATTCCGGTATGTGATGCAACGAAGATCGGCAGGCCGGCCGCAAGGGATCCGACCGCCGCCGAAACGGCCCCGACGAGGCTGTATCGGGCAAACAACGCCGTGCGCGCGTCGCCGTCGGCTGCTTGCGCCAGACGCGACTGTTCGAGCGGCAGAAACAGGCTGACGTCGCCGGAGCTCGGATTGAGCGTGCCGGCGAAGGCGACGACGAACAGCGGCCACAATGCGGAGAAGCTCGCGAAGCCGATTCCCGTCGCTGCCATCAGCACCGCCGCGAGCGTCAGCATGCGCCGTTGCGTGAAGCGGCTCGCGAGCATGCCGACCGCGATCGTCGCGATTGCGGAACCCGCCAACGTCGTGGTGCCGATCAGGCCGACATCCAGTTGCGAAAGCCCGAGCGACAGCAGATACGCGGGCAGCAGCACGGCAATGAATCCATCGCAGAAACCGCGCAAGCCGCGGCTCGCGAGGATGAGCCATGCGGCCTCGTCCACGCCCGCCGGCAGTATTCGGCTGGCGAGCGTCGAAGCGCGTCGGCTGTCCGGCAGGGGCATCACGCCGGCACCACGCGTAAAGCGCATCGTCGATGAATCGCGCAATCAGCCATGGCCACCTCCCCGCAGTGAGGCTCAATGATGGAGCAGTGGGTAGGCCACCAGCCCGATGAGCGCGGCAGCCGTGACGATGACCGGCTCCTGCAACTTCTTGAAACGCCACAGCAGCAGCACGGTACCGACGGCGAGCAGTGCGGTCGGCAGGTCGACGATCGAGCGTTTCGCGATGACGAGGACGGAGCCCGTGATCGCCCCGACGGCCGCGGCGGTGATTCCGTCCACGAACGCCTTGACGTCCGGGCGGTGCCCGTACTTCTTCACGTACGGCGCGGGAATGACGGTGAACAGATAGCAGGGCAGGAACGTGCCGAGCGCCGCGACGCATGCGCCGGGCAAGCCCGCCACGAGATACCCGATGAAGCCGACGGTGATCACGACGGGACCGGGCGTGATCATCGCGACCGCGACCGCATCGACGAACTGCTTGTCGTTGAGCCAGTGATGTTCGGTGACGACGCCGCCGTAGAGGAACGGCACGATCGCAAGCCCGGAGCCGAACACGAACGCGCCTGCCTTCGTGAAGAACGCGCCGATCTGAACGAGCTGCGGCAGATCGATGCCGCTCAGTATTCCGCTGGCGGCCGGCAGGTTGGCCGCGGCAACCGCATTCAGTCCGCCCCGGTGCAGCCACTTGGGCGGGGCGCGCCACAGCCAGCCGACCAGGCCCGCGACGAGGAACAGCCACGCGATTTCCGATTCGGTGATGAAGGTCACGGCGGCGAGCGCCACGAAGATTGCCCAGAGCAGCTTGTCGTGGCCAACGGTTTTCGTCGTGAGCTTGTAGGCGCTCATCGCGATGATGCCGACCACCGCGGCGCCGACGCCGTAGAAGACGGCCTGCATCCAGGACAGCCCGCCGAAATGCGCGTACGCGAACCCGAGTGCGAGCACCATCAGAAACGACGGCAGCACGAATGCGAAGCCGACGAGTGTCGCACCGAGAATGCGGTAGTGAACGAAGCCGAGATAAATCGCGAGCTGGGCCGCCATCGGCCCCGGTGCGAGCTGGGCCAGCGTGAGCCCTTCCTTGTAGTCGGCCTCCGTGATCCAGCCGCGGCGCTCGACCAGGTCGCGACGCATGTAGCCCGCAAGCGCGACCGGCCCGCCGAAGCCGAACGTGCCGAGACGCAACATGTAGGCGACCAGCTCGCCGAGCGAGTAGGTCGGTTCGGTCGTGGCGATGGCAGTGGTCATGACCTGGCTCCGGTTTCGTTCTTTCCGCTCGACGAGAAATGCGCGTGCAGGGCGTCGAGCACGGCGCTCATCTGCTCGAGCAATTGATCGTCGTTCTCCGTGCGCTGGCGCGTGCCGGCCATCACGGCCTCGAAGCCGATCGCCTCGGGCGCCGCGGGGCCACCCACGTCGAGTGCATGCACAATCTCGGCGAGCCGCGCGAGCGCAGGATTTTTGTCGAGGCCGAAACTGGCCAGCAGCACCTCGAACGTCACGCGCTCGCCGACATGCGTGAACGTCGCACCGTCGAAATCGAAGCCCAGCGCGTCAGCCGGACAATCCACCGGCGATGCGAGCCAGATGAAGCGGGCGCGTGAGTCGATGAAGCGGCGGATCAGCCACGCGCTGGCGACGCGATCGACCCACATCCGCTGCCGCGTCGCCCAGGTGCGGCCCTGATATTCGTCGATCGCCAGCGGGCGGATCGCGCGATCCGCGGCGTGCGGTTCACCCGGCGACAGCACGGTGTCGACCAGTGCGGCGAAATCCTGCAGCGCGACTTCGGCGCGGGTGGCCGAGTCGCCCGGGAAATAGTCGATCGCGCGGATGGCGTCGAAATCCTTGCGCATGCGCCGCAGCAAACGTGTCAATTCCGTGGCCGACTGGCCTGCGAGGGTCTTGCGGGCGTCCGCAAGGGCCTGGATAAAGGCGGCGTCATCCTCTCCGCGATCGAAGAGTGCGCGGAATTCCAGTTCCTGTTGCGCGTCCAGGCTCGGCGCGCGTAACAGGTGAGCCGTGCCGCCACTTTCGGCAATCGACCCCGCGAGGTCGCGCAGCGTGCCCTCATGTTCTTCGGTGTACGGCAGCAGGTAGATGCCGTCGCGCAATACCGCACAGCCCTTTGCCTTCAGCGCGCGCCAGAACCGCATGCGGGCCGTCGCGTTTTCAGTCGGAAGGGTAAGAACGAGGAGCGACCAGGTAGTGATTGTGTTCATGTAGATAAATCTACATGAAAGTTGCGATTACTACAAAAATACTTCGCGCGATCGTCATATGATGCCGCCCCCGGTCTTGCGTTAGCCGGATCTATACCCCTCCCCCCTATATGGAAAGGCAATTTGAGATATAGTCCCCCCCGCTATATGAAGGGACTACCATGAGCCACACCATCAAGGACAAGCAGAAGCTGCTGAACCGGGTCCGCCGCATCAAGGGACAGGTCGAAGCGATCGAACGCGCGCTGGAGGACGAGCGCGGTTGCAACGAAATCCTCCGCCTCATCACGAGCGGCCGCGGCGCGATGAACGGCCTGCTCGCGGTCGTGCTCGAGGATCACATCCGCAGCCATCTGGTCGACGCTGAGGGGCACGACGACGAAGGCAGCGCGACCGAGCAACTGATCGAAGTCGTACACAGCTACTTCAAGTAAACGGAGGCGGAATGAGCAATTTCAGCGATGACGCCTTCGGCGCAGGGCACGACCACATTTTTCTCGGCGCGGCCCACGAGCAGAACGAACGCAGGACCTGGACGGTCATCGCGCTGTGCGCGGCGATGATGGTGGCCGAGATCGTCGGCGGGTCGCTTTTCGGCTCGCTGGCGCTGATCGCGGACGGCCTGCACATGTCGACGCACGCGGGCGCGATGCTGATCGCCGCGTTCGCCTATACCTATGCGCGCAAGCACGCGAACGATCCGCGCTTCGTGTTCGGCACGGGCAAGCTCGGCGACCTCGCGGGTTTCACGAGCGCGATCGTGCTCGCGATGATCGCGCTGCTGATCGGGTACGAAGCGGTCGCGCGTCTGCTCGCCCCGGTCCCGATCCATTTCGGCGAGGCGATTCCGATCGCGGTAGCCGGCTTGTTCGTCAACATCGCGAGCGTCTGGCTGCTGAGCGGCGATCATCATGGCCACAGCCACGGTCATGGCCACGGTCATCACCACGGGCACGACCATGGCGATCACGACGACCACGAAGAGGAAGCGCACCGGATCTTCGACCAGCAGGGCGCATTCGTCGTGTCGGTGTTCGAGGCGGGCGTCCCGCCGGTTTTCCGCGTCGCGCCTGCGACGCACGAGACGACGCTCGTCGATGCGGGCGCCGTGTCGGTGACGACGATCCGCCCGGACGGCACGCGTCAGGTGTTCGCGATGCAAAGCCGCGATGGGTATCTGGAGTCGACCGAAGCCATTCCCGAACCGCATGAATTCAAGGCGATCGTGCGCTTGAACGGCCGCGAACACGAACTGGCGTTCGAGGAGCACGATCATGGCGCGTCCGCGGCGGCGGCGCGCGATCACAACATCCGCTCCGCCTACATCCACGTGATCGCCGATGCCGCGGTTTCCGTGCTGACGATCGGCGGGCTGCTGCTCGCGCGTGCGTTCGGCTGGGTGTGGATGGATCCGCTGGCCGGCATCATCGGCGCGCTGGTGATCGCGAACTGGTCGTACGGCCTGATGCGCGACACGGGCGGCATCCTGCTCGACATGAGTTCGGATCGCCGTCTGGCGGACAAGGTGCGCGGCGCGATCGAAGGCGCCGGCGACCGCGTCGGCGACCTGCATGTGTGGCGGCTCGGGCCGGGGCACATGAGCGCGGTGGTGTCGGTGACGACGACGGATCCGGAGCGGGATGCGCGCTTCTATCACGGCGTGCTGCAGCGATTCAGGGACCTGTCGCACGTCACCGTCGAAGTCGTTCCGGCGACGCGAGGACGATAAGCATGGCGGTCAAGTCCCCTTGTGTGGACGTGTGTTCGTTCGACGGCCGCACCGGCTATTGCGTGGCATGCCTGCGAACGCGCGATGAAGCGCGCGGCTGGAAGAAGATGACGGATCACCGGCGTCATCAAATCGTGAACGACCGCGCGCGGCGGCATGCGAAACTGACGCGGGAAACGACCGACTGATCACGACACCATGAGCGCTCCGTCACCGACTGCCCGCAGACCTGCGATTCCACGGACCGTGTGGGCCCTGGGTCTCGTGAGCCTCTTCATGGACCTGTCGTCCGAGCTGATCCATGCGTTGTTGCCGATCTACCTGGTGTCGACGATGGGCATGAGCGTCGCCGCGCTCGGCGTCCTCGAAGGGGCGGCCGAAGCGACGGCGATGATCGTCAAGGTGTTCTCCGGTGCGATCAGCGACTGGCTCGGGCGCCGCAAGGGGCTGCTGCTGGTCGGTTACGGGCTCGCGGCGCTGACCAAGCCGTTGTTTCCGCTGGCGTCCACGCCGGCGGTCGTCGTGGCGGCTCGCCTGCTCGACCGCGTCGGCAAGGGGATTCGCGGCGCGCCGCGCGACGCGCTGGTGGCCGACATCGCGCCGCCCGAAATCCGCGGCGCGTGCTTCGGCCTGCGTCAGTCGATGGATACCGTGGGCGCGATTTTCGGGCCGATGCTCGCGATCGTGCTGATGCTGTGGTTCGGCGACCGCATCCGGACCGTGCTGTGGTTTGCCGTGGTGCCGGCCTTCGTCGCGATCGCATTGATCGTCTTCGGCGTGCGGGAGCCCGAGCAGTCGAAACCGGACCGGCGCTTTCGCTCGCCGCTGCGCTGGAACGCCCTGCGCGAGTTTCCACGCAGCTACTGGTTCGTCGTCGCGGCCGGCGCGACGTTTACGCTCGCGCGCTTCAGCGAGGCGTTCCTGGTGCTGCGTGCGCAGCAGACGGGGCTCGACGCGGCGTGGATTCCGGCCGTGATGGTCGCGATGAGCGTGACCTATTCGCTGTCGGCCTGGCCGGCCGGCATCGTGTCGGACCGGCTCGATCGCCGCGTGCTGCTTGCGGCCGGCATGGTATTGCTGATCGTGGCCGACCTGCTGCTCGGCATCGGCACGTCGACGCTCTCGATGTTCGCCGGCGTGGCCGTGTGGGGGCTGCACATGGGCTTCACGCAGGGCATCCTCGCCGCGATGGTGTCGGAAACCTCGCCGGCCACGCTGCGCGGCACCGCGTTTGGCGTATTCAACCTGGTGAGCGGCATCTGCATGCTGCACGCGAGCACCATCGCCGGCGCGCTGTGGACGCATTTCGGCGCGTCGACCACGTTTCTCGCGGGCGCGGCGCTGGTCGTCGTGCCGCTGTGCCTGTGCCGGTTCATGCCGCGACCCGGCGCCTCGCACGCGTGACGCGGCGCCGGCCGGGTCTGCCGACGTTCGGCGCAAGGCCGAGCTGACGACCGGGCACGACGATGCCCGAAGAACGCACCCGCCACCGCGGTCCGCCCGTCCCCGGCGCCGGCCGGCGAAGGCCCGCCTCGCCTCCTTTCCCGCGCCGCGCATCGCCCGCTGCTTTCAGATTTGAAAGATTGTCCGGCGTTTGCGATAGAATGCCCCCCTGTTCGCCGTGGCCATGCCCACGGACGGGCACCGGCACTCGAAGCGGCGCGCCGCGCGCGCGGACCACCGCTCTCATTTCGATGCCGGCGATCTCCCTGCCGTTGGAAACACAAGTTCTGTAATTTGGATTGCTAATGAAGAAGAAGCACAACATCACCAAGTACATCGTCATCGCGATGGTGCTTGGCATTGCCGTGGGCTACGCCTGTCATAGCGCGTTTCCCGACCCGAAAATGGCCAAGGAAGTCGCCGGCTACGTGTCGCTGCTGTCTGACGTGTTCCTGCGGCTGATCAAGATGATCATCGCGCCGCTGGTGTTCGCGACGCTGACGGTCGGCATCGCGCAGATGGGCGACAGCGGCTCGGTCGGCCGCGTGGGCGTGAAGGCGTTCGGCTGGTTCATCATCGCGTCGTTCACGTCGCTGCTGCTCGGCCTCGTGACCGCGACGATCCTGAAGCCGGGCAGCCATCTGAGCCTGCCGTTGCCTGCCGCCGACGCGGCGCTGAACCTGAAGACGGGCGCATTCACGCTGAAGGACTTCATCGTCCATCTGGTGCCGAAATCGATCGCCGAGGCGATGGCGAACAACGAGATCCTGCAGATTGTCGTCTTCTCGATCTTCTTCGGCACCGCGCTGTCCGCGCTCGGCGACGCCGGCAAGCGCCTGACCGGCGTGATCGACGATCTCGCGCAGGTCATGCTGAAGGTGACGGGCGCGGTGATGTGGTTCGCGCCGGTCGCCGTGTTTGCCGCGCTGGCGTCGACAATCACGACGGAAGGGCTCGGCATCCTGCTCACGTTCGCGAAGTTCATGGCGAGCTTCTACCTGGCGCTCGCGCTGCTGTGGGGCGTGCTGACGCTCGCCGGCGTGGCGTTCCTCGGCAAGCGCGCGTTCACGCTGATCCGCCTGATTCGCGAGCCGTTCCTGCTGTCGTTCGCGACGGCGAGTTCCGAAGCCGCGTATCCGAAGCTGCTCGACGCGCTCGACCGGTTCGGCGTGAATCGCAAGATTTCGAGCTTCGTGCTGCCGATCGGATACTCGTTCAACCTCGACGGCTCGATGATGTACTGCACGTTCGCGGTGCTGTTCATCTCGCAGGTGTACGGGATCGACCTGCCGCTCGCCACGCAGATCACGATGCTGCTGATGTTGATGGTGACGTCGAAGGGGATGGCGGGCGTGCCGCGCGCGTCGCTCGTCGTGATCGCGGCGACGCTCAACCAGTTCCATCTGCCGGAAGCCGGACTGCTGCTGATCATGGGCGTCGACATGTTCCTCGACATGGGCCGCTCGGCCACCAACGCCGTCGGCAATTCGATCGCGGCGGCGGTGGTCGCGAAGTGGGAGGGCCAGCTCGGCGAATCGCGCGACGACGCGGATTCGGACGGCGGCGGCGAGATCAAGCAGGTGAAGGTTCGGGAGACGGCGTAGTCCGCGTGATTTCCCTGCTGTAAATGAAATGCGCCGGCCCGGATTCCACAAGGATTCGGGCCGGCGCGATAACCGCCAGCGGTCATTCCTTTACTCGTCTTTACCCGCATCCGGCGATTTTCCCGATTCGCCGAAAAACCTTCCGCCATTTCCGATTCGCCGCATTCAACACCGCGGCGATATTCCCGCCATCGAAAGCTGCACAGCCCCGATAGCACGCGCAAACGCGCAAGTGATCGTTCACTCTCGCGCAGTCGCGCGCCCCGCCTGCGCGAGCAGCCCGCAATTTTTTTCGATTTATATGACGCTATTCTCGGCGTTGCCGATTATCGAATGCACGCGCGATGTAATACCGACTGCACCGGGTGATTTAGCGGAAGTATTTACGCATTGCCGATTTTAAAACCATCCGGCTGCCCCTCATGTGAATGACTCCACCATTCAGGAGAGCATCAGCCATGGTTGCCAGAAAACCGATTCAGGCCGTGCTGCTCGCGGCCGCGATCGCCGCGATCGCGCCGGCCGGAAACGCGGCGAATACCACCGACTGGATCGCGAATACCTATGGCACGCTCGCCGCGCACGTCGGCAACGTCGCACGCTCGATGTGGGTCGCGCCCGAAGGCGTGATCTACACGGCGTCGATGTGGGACGAGGACGAGGGCGGCGTCGCGATCTACCAGAACGGCAAGAGCGCCGGCTCGATCGGCTCGCACTCGGAATTCCAGGGCAGTGCGATCACGGGCAATGCGACGTCGCTGTTCGTCGCGCTGCAGCCCGGCAACGGATACGGCAGCGGCGCGGTCGGGCGCTACAACCGCGCCACGCGGTTCCGCGACAAGCTGATTCAGGTCACCGCAGCGACCAACCAGCCGCGTATCGACGTCGTCACCGGGCTCGCCACGGCCGGCTCGCTGCTCTATGCGAGCGATTTCTACGGCAATCGCGTGCGCGTATTCACGACCGACGGCGTGTGGCAGCGCGACATCGGCGTGTCGGCACCCGGCGCGCTCGCGGTCGACGGTGCGGGGAATATCTGGGTCGCGCAGAAGAACGCGGGTTCGATCGTCGAATTCAGTCCGGCCGGCGCGCCGCTGAACACGATCCGGCTGGCCGCCGGGTCGCAGCCATCGGCGCTCTATTTCGATGCGGCGGCGGGGCAACTGATGGTCGGCGACGAAGGCCCCGACATGAACATCAAGCGCTATGCCGTCTCGGGCCGGCCCGCGCTGGCCGGCACGTTCGGCGTGCCCGGCGGCTATCTCGACACGACCACGGGCATCAAGGGCCAGGTCGGCGCGAAGCGCTTCACCCGCATCGCCGGCATCGGCAAGGACACGGCCGGCAACCTCTACGTGCTCAACAACCCGTGGGGCGGCAGCTGGGACCTCGGACGCAACGGCGCGACCGACATTCACGCGTACAGCAGCGCCGGCAGCCTGCGGTGGACGCTGCAGTCGCTCAACTTCGAAGGCATCGCCGCACCGGATCCGGTCACCGACGGCGCGCTGTTCTACAGCGGCACGCACGTCTACGGCGGCACCGCGGGCGGCACCTTCGTCGCGAACACCGTCGATCCGTTCGCGTATCCGTCGGACCCGCGCATCAACATGAGCGACACGCAGCGCGACGAGCACTTCGGGCTGCTGACGTCGGTCGGCGCGAACCGGATACTCGTCGCGGCCGGGCAGAATCCGCCGGTTTACTACTTCTTCCACTTCAACGCGGCCAATGGCTATGTCGCGATTCCCGACGGGGCGATCCCCGGGCCCGCGTTCAACACGACCCGGCGCGTGTCGGCCGGTTTCAGCCTCGACAGCAAGGGCGGCGTCTGGGCCGGCCTCGACAAGACCGGCGCCATTTATCACTATCCGCTGACCGGTTTCGATGCGAGCGGCAAGCCTTCGTGGGGGCCGGGCGTGCCGACGCCGGTGCCGGCCAGCATCCAGCCGCTGACACGCATCGTCTATCTCGCCGACAGCGACACGATGGTGCTCGCGCAGGGTGTGGTCGGCAGTACCGACTGGACGTCGATCGGCACGCGCATCGAGGTGTATCACGGCTGGAGCGCCGGCAACACGACGAAGCCGAATCCGGTGATCACGCTGCCGCACAGCGGCGCGAAGTCGATCGACGCGGCCGGCAACCACCTGTTCGTCGGCTACTGGTTCAGCAGCAGCGGGCCGCTGTGGCCGAACATCGACGCGTTCAACCTCGACACCGGCAATCTCGACACGACGCTCGTCAACGCGAGCCCCGCGACCGTGGATACCAGCAGCGCGATCGACGCCATGTACAGCGTGCGCGCGTACCGCCGCTCGAACGGCGAATACGTGGTGACGAAGAACAACGTGAAGGGAAACAGCATCACCGTCTATCGGTGGACGCCGTGACGGCGACGCATCGAACGTGACGATGACACCGCGATGGCTGTCATCGAAACGCCTTCGCTGTAACCATGTGTAATAAGCCGGCCCGCAACGGAGCCGGTCATCCGCTTGACATTGGGCGGCGATGTAATGCCGGCACGTCGGCGATCGCCGACGCAACGCACTCGATCGATTGGCACAGGCCCTCGCCACCGCGCGGCACGGGCAGACGAGGCCAGGATCATGCCGGACACGTCAGACGGTAATCGCCCCCCCACAGGTATAGAGGATTCCTATGAGAAATAGCCAGGTCAAGCGCGCGCTCCGACTCGGAGCCGTCATGTCGGCCGTGCTGCTTGCGTCGCACGCGCACTCGGAAGGTTTCAACGCCGCCGACGCCACCCGCGTGCCGAGCGGTCAGTTCGTCACGCCGCTCGCCGTGCGCGGCGCGGTTCAGCAATTCCTGAATCCGGGGTTGCCGGCCTATCCGCATTTCGTCGCGGGGGAAGCCGTGCGCTCGCAATTGAGCCCGGACGGCAAGACGCTGGCGATCATCACCGCCGGCCAGAACTCGCTGTACAAACCGGACGGTTCGGTCGACACCGCGGCCTCGACGCAATTCATCTTCCTGTACGACGTCTCGGGCGCGAACAAGACGCGCCCGGTGCTCAGGCAGGTGCTTCAGCAGACCAATGCGTTCGTCGGCCTGGCGTTTTCGCATGACGGCAGCAAGCTCTATGCGACCGGCGGCAGCGACGATGCGGTCTACGTCTATGCGCAGCAGGGCGGCGCGTGGGCGCTGTCGACGACGATCGCGCTCGGCCATGCGGGCAAGGGCGTCGGCATTCGCGTGCAGCCGAACGCGGCCGGGCTCGCGCTGTCGGCCGACGGCAAGACGCTCGTCGTCGCGAACAACTACAACGATTCGATCAGCGTGATCGATACCGCGACCAACAACGTGCGTTACGAGCACGACCTGCGTCCGTTCTTCTCCGGCAACGAAGGTCGCAGCGGCGACGCCGGCGGCACGTTCCCGTTCGCGGTCGTGATGAAGGGCAACGGCATCGCGTACGTCTCGTCGGATCGCGATCGCGAGATCGTCGCGATCGACGTGTCGTCGCCGTCTCGCGGCCGGCTGGTCAAGCGCATCAAGCTGGACGGCAACGCGCTCGGCATGACGCTCGACGCGTCGCAATCGCGGCTGTTCGTCGCGCAGGACAATGCCGACCAGGTCGCGGTGATCGACACGAACGCCAACGCGATCGTGACCCGGATCGACGCGCGCGCGCCGGCGGGCGTGCTCGCGCATGGCCAGGCGCATACGGGCGCGGCGACGTATGCGGTCACGCTGTCGCGCGATGGCCGCACGCTTTATGCGACCAACGCCGGCGCGAACGAAATCGCCGTCATCCCGCTCGTCGGCGAGCGCGCGTATCGTGTCACCGGCCTGATTCCGACCGCGTTCGAGCCGCACGACGTGACGTTCAGCGCCGACGGCACGTGGATGTACGTGGTGAACGGCAAGAGCACGACCGGCCCGAACCCCGGCCACCTGTTCGGCGCGACCCCCGCGGAGACCGCCGCGTCGCGCGCATCGAACGAATACCAGTTCCAGCTCGAGCGCGCGTCGCTCGTGAGCGCGCCGGTGCCGGCCGCCAACGAGCTGCCGACGCTGACGCAGCAGGCCGCGCGCAACAACTTCTATCGCCCGGAAGACAACGACAGGGATAACGAAGTGATGGGCTTTCTGCGCCGTCACATCAAGCACGTGATCTACGTCGTCAAGGAAAACCGCACGTTCGACCAGGTGCTCGGCGACATCGGCAACGGCGCCAACGGCGATCCGAAGCTGGCTCAGTTCGGCCGCAACATCACGCCGAACTTCCATCGTCTGGCGAGCCAGTTCGTGACGCTCGACAACTTCATGAACCCGGGCGACGGCAGCATGGACGGCTGGTCGTGGGCGCTGCAGGGGCGCGTCACCAACACGGAGACGATCACCCAGCAGATCAACTACGCGGCGGTCAATCGCGGCCTGTCGTACGAGAGCGAGGGCACGAACCGCAACGTGCCGGTCAACTGGGAGTCGGTGCAGCAACGCGATGCGGCGGCCGGGCCGGCCGGCACCACGAACTACAGCAACGCGGCCGCCAGCCTGCCGGGCGGCGCGGCGAACCTGCTGCCCGGCACCGGCAACCATGCGTCGTCCGATGCGCCGTTCGGCCGCCAGCGCGGCTACATCTTCGACGCGGTGCTCGCCGGCGGCGGCACCGTCCGCAACTACGGCTTCCTCGTGAACAACATCGGCAGCATCGGCACGGCGGCGAATCCGATCGTCGATCCGCGCGCGGCCGGCGTCGTTCAGGTCGCCGCGCTCGACCCGCGGCTGGCGTCGATGACCGACGTGTACTTCCGCGGTTTCGACCAGACGTATCCGGACCAATGGCGCCTCAACGAGTGGAAGCGCGAGTTCGACCAGTACGTCGCGAGCGGCAACCTGCCGACGCTGTCGCTGGTGCGCCTGTCGCACGATCACATGGGGGCGTTCGGCACGGCGTTCGCCGGCGTGAACACGCCGGAGACGCAGCAGGCGGACAACGATCTGGCGGTTGGCCGGCTGGTCGAGGCCGTCGCGAAGAGTCCGTATGCGAACGACACGCTGATCGTCGTGACCGAGGACGACGTGCAGGACGGCCCCGACCACGTGGATTCGCATCGCGGGCCCGCGTACATCGTCGGGCCGTACGTGAAGCAGGGTGCGGTGATCCGGACGCGTTACAGCCAGGTCAATGCGCTGCGCACCATCGAGGACGTGCTCGGCACGCAGCACATGAACCTGAACACCGCCTACCAGCGGCCGATGACCGACGTGTTCGACGTGCACGGCCCCGCGTCGTGGACTTACACGGCCGTCGCGTCGACGGCGTTGAAGGGCACCGGGTTGCGGCTGGCCGAAGGAGCGGGCGAGAACTTGCTGCAATACGCGGCGGGGCCGGACGTCACGCCGAAGCATGACGCGGCGTACTGGGCGAAGGTCACGGCGAAGTTCGACTTCGACGATGCCGACGAGGTGCCGGCGGATCAGTTCAACCGCGTGCTGTGGAAAGGGATGATGGGCGCGCAGCCGTATCCGAAGCTCAGGGGCGTGACGCAGAAGGTGGCGAGCCGCGACGACGACTGATCGTTCTGCTGCTCTCTCGGTGTGGAAGCGGGCCCTCCAGTCAGGAGGGCCCGTTTTTTTACCACATCAAAAGAAAAGCCGGATCGATACTTTTTGCTCAGGATCCGTCGTGCGATGCACAAAATGTGTCGGTCGATGGCGGTGCGGGCCGCAGGTGCGCGGCGTGAGGCGGCCGCATGCACAACGCGCAGGCCGCTGCGTGCGCAACATGCGGTGAAGGATTTCGCCGTCGAATGTCGGCCGGTTGAGGAGCCGCCGATGCCCGGTTGGCATTCCTCGCCGGCTTTTGTAAAGAAGCCACGGCAGCGCGATCGAACGACGCGTGCCCGTTCAACCGGCATGCGCCATCACACTCAAATGTGGCCCAGCAGCACCAGTATCACGACGATGACGACGATCAGCCCGAGGGAGCTCGATGGCCAGTAACCCCAGCTTCGACTGTGCGGCCATGCAGGAAATGCTCCGATCAACAGCAGAATCAGAACGATGATAAGGATTGTACCGAGCATCGCACCCCTCCTGAACTTGTTCGACATAACGGTGCCTGCGGGCGCAATTCCCGTGCCGCCAGGCACGGTCATCGGCGCGAGCCGGTGACAGCGCACCGTTTGAATACCGTGAATTCATTCGGTGAATACCGTCCGATTCAGAAAATAAATTTCAAAAATGCAAACCCCGTCGCTATGCTGATCCATCGGTTTCCCCCTCAGGCGGGCATGCAATGGCTGAACTTTTTCTGGTGCGGCACGGGCAGGCGTCGTTCGGCACGGACGATTACGACCGGCTGTCCGCGGCCGGCGACCAGCAGGGCGTCTGGCTTGGCGAGTATTTCGCGCGGCAGGGCCTGACGTTCGACCGCGTGATCTGCGGCACGATGAACCGGCATGCGCAGACGGTCGATGCGATCCTGCGCGGGATGGGCGGCGAAGGCGCGCAGGTCGATCGCCATCCCGGCCTGAACGAATACGATTTCCACGGGCTGTTCGCGGCAGCGGCGAACGACTATCCGGAGATCGCGCGGCTCGCGGCCGGCTCGATGAAGGAATACTTTCGCGCGCTGCGGCAGGTGTTGCACCTGTGGGCCGACGACAAGCTCGGCGACACCGCGCCCGAAACCTGGGCGCATTTCCAGCAACGCGTCGCCGACGCCCGCGCCGCGATCCGCCAGGGCGGCAGCCAGCGCGTGCTCGCGGTGAGTTCCGGCGGCCCGATCGCGGTGACCGTGCAGCAGGTGCTCGCCGCACCGGCGTCGAGCGCGATCGCGCTGAACCTGCAGATCCGCAACAGCAGTCTTTCGCAGTTTTTCTTCAACGCCGAGGCGTTCCACCTCGCGTCGTTCAACGGCATTCCACATCTCGAGGATTCCGAACGACATGCGTGGCGAACGTACGGCTGACCCCACGAACGATCGCGACGATGACGAACCCTTCCCAGCCCCTCGACGTAGCTCGCCTCACGCGCTATCTGGAATCGCACGTGCCGGGTTTCGAAGGCCCGCTCGACATGGAGAAGTTTGCCGGCGGCCAGTCGAACCCGACCTTCCTGCTGCACGCGAAGAGCGGCCGCTACGTGCTGCGCCGTCAGCCGCCCGGCGAGCTGCTGAAATCCGCGCATGCGGTCGATCGCGAATTCCGTGTGTTGAGCGCGCTGTCTGGCACCGCGGTGCCGGTCGCACACCCGTATCACCTCTGCGAAGACCGCGACGTGATCGGCAGCCTCTTCTACGTAATGAGCTTCGAGGACGGCCGGATCTTCTGGGATCCGGCGCTGCCGGAGTTGCCGAAGGCCGATCGCGCGATCTGCTACGACGCGCTGCTGCGCACGATGGCCGCGCTGCACGACGTGGACGTCGACGCGGTGGGTCTCGCCGACTACGGCCGCCCCGGCAACTACTTCGAGCGCCAGATCGGCGTCTGGACGAAGCAGTATCGCGCGGCGGAAACGGAACGCCTCGACGCGATGGAGACGCTGATCGACTGGTTGCCGAAGGCCTGCCCCGAGGACACCGGCCGACCTGCGCTGGTGCACGGCGATTTCCGCATCGACAACCTGATGTTCGCGCGCGACGACTATCGCGTGCAGGCCGTGCTCGACTGGGAACTGTCGACGCTCGGCAACCCGCTCGCCGATCTCGCGTATTTCTGCATGTGCCTGCGCCTGCCGTCGGGCGGTCAGGTGCGCGGGCTCGCCGGCCAGGATCGTGCCGAACTCGGCATTCCAGACGAAGCGGCGATCGTCGCGCGCTACTGCGAACTGCGCGGGATCGCGCCGATCCGCGACTGGCATTTCTATCTCGCGTTCAGTTTCTTCCGGCTCGCGGCGATCGCGCAGGGCGTGAAGGCGCGCGCGTTGCAAGGCAACGCGTCGAGCGAGCAGGCGCTGCGCGTGGGCGCGATGGCCGGCCGGCTGGCCGAAATGGCGGTCGACGTGATCGGCGCGCATCGCTGACATCGCTGGCATCGCCACGCGGCGGCACGAAAAACATCAATGGAGGAGCACAGCAACATGGCAACGAATCTGTTCGACCTGACGGGCAAGATCGCGCTGGTGACGGGCGCGAGCCGCGGCATCGGCGAGGAAATCGCGAAGCTGCTCGCGGCGCAGGGCGCGCACGTGATCGTGTCGAGCCGCAAGCTCGACGACTGCCAGGCGGTGGCGGACGAAATCGTCGCGGCGGGCGGCCGCGCCGAAGCGCTGGCGTGCCACGTCGGGCGGCTGGAGGACATCGCCGCGACCTTCGAGACGATCCGCGGCAAGCACGGCCGGCTCGACATCCTCGTGAACAACGCGGCCGCGAATCCGTATTTCGGGCACATCCTCGATACCGATCTCGCCGCGTATGACAAGACCGTCGACGTGAACATCCGCGGCTACTTCTTCATGTCGGTCGAGGCCGGCAAGATGATGAAGGCGCAAGGCGGCGGCGCGATCGTCAACACCGCGTCGGTGAACGCGCTGCAGCCGGGCGACCGTCAGGGCATCTACTCGATCACGAAGGCCGCGGTCGTCAACATGACGAAGGCGTTCGCGAAGGAATGCGGGCCGTTCGGCATCCGCGTGAACGCGCTGCTGCCGGGCCTCACGAAGACGAAGTTCGCGGGCGCGCTGTTCGCCGACAAGGACATCTACGAAGCCTGGATGGCGAAGATTCCGCTGCGCCGCCACGCGGAGCCGCGCGAGATGGCCGGCACGGTGCTGTATCTCGTGTCGGACGCGGCGAGCTACACGAACGGCGAATGCATCGTCGTCGACGGCGGTCTGACGATCTGAGCGCGCGATGAAACTCGACAGCTACGCCGGGCAGGCCGTGATGATCACCGGCGCCGCGAGCGGCTTCGGCGCGCTGCTCGCGAGCGAGCTGGCCGCGATGGGCGCGCGGCTCTCGCTCGGCGATCTGAACGAGGCCGCGCTCGAACGCGTGGCCGCGCCGCTGCGCGCGGCCGGCGCCGACGTGATCGCGCAGCGCTGCGACGTGCGCATCGAAGCGGAGGTCGCGGCGCTGGTGCAGGCGGCGGTCGCGCGCTTCGGGCGGCTCGACGTCGGCATCAACAACGCGGGCATCGCCCCGCCGCTGAAGGCGCTGATCGAGACCGAGGAAGCCGATCTCGACCTGAGCTTCGCGGTGAACGCGAAGGGCGTGTTCTTCGGAATGAAGCACCAGATTCGCCAGATGCTCGCGCAGCGCGAAGGCGTGATCCTGAACGTCGCGTCGATGGCCGGGCTCGGCGGCGCGCCGAAACTGGCCGCGTACGCGGCGTCGAAACACGCCGTGGTCGGGCTCACGAAGACGGCCGCGCTCGAATATGCGCGGCACGGCATTCGCGTGAACGCGGTGTGCCCGTTCTACAGCACGACGCCGATGGTCACCGACAGCGACATCGGCGATCGCCAGGATTTTCTCGCGCAGGGCTCGCCGATGAAACGGCTCGGCCGCCCCGAGGAAATCGTCGCGACGATGCTCACGCTGTGCGCGAAGGAAAACACCTATCTGACCGGGCAGGCCGTCGCCGTCGACGGCGGTGTGTCGGCCTTCTGAACCGAACGAACGGAACACGAAAATCTCGAGGAGTCGATCATGGACTTTGGCTACACCCCGAAAGTGGAAGAACTGCGCGAGCGCGTGCGTGCGTTCATGGACGCGCACATCGTGCCGCGCATCCGCCAGTGGAACGAGGAAGTGCATGCGGGCCAGTATCCCGTGTCGTTCATGGAGGCGCTGAAGGAGCGCGCGAAGGCCGAAGGGCTGTGGAATCTGTTCCTGCCGCACCTGAAGGACGACGAGCCGGGCACCGGGCTGACGAATCTCGAATACGCGCCGCTCGCCGAGATCATGGGGCGCGTGGGCTGGGCGTCGGAGGTATTTAACTGCAACGCGCCGGACACCGGCAACATGGAACTGCTGCACATGTTCGCGACGCCTGAGCAGCGCGAACAGTGGCTGCTGCCGCTCTTGCGCGGCGAGATCCGTTCGGCGTTCGCGATGACGGAGCCCGACGTTGCGTCGTCGGATGCGACCAACATCACGACGCGCATCGAGCGCGTCGGCGACGAATACGTGATCAACGGCCGCAAGTGGTTCATCACGAACGCCGCGCATCCGAATTGCAGGATCTTCATCGTGATGGGCAAGACCGATCCCGACGCGGAATCGCACCGGCAACAGAGCATGATCCTCGTGCCGCGCGACACGCCGGGCGTGACGGTCGTGCGCAACATCACGGTGGTCAATCATTACGCACCGGAAGGGCACTGCGAGATCACGTTCGACAACGTGCGCGTTCCGGCGCGCAACCTGCTCGGCGAGGAAGGCAGCGGCTTCGCGCTCGCACAGGCGCGCCTCGGGCCGGGCCGGATTCACCACTGCATGCGTTCGATCGGCGCGGCCGAACTCGCGCTGGAACTGATGATCGACCGCGCGCAGTCGCGAGAGGCGTTCGGCAAGCCGCTGAACCGGCACGGCACGATCGGCGAATGGATCGCGCGCTCGCGCATCGAGATCGACCAGGCGCGCCTGCTGGTGCTGAAGGCCGCATGGATGATCGACAAGGTCGGCGCGAAGGCGGCGCGCAAGGAAATCTCGATGATCAAGGCGCTCGTGCCGACCGTCTACACGGACGTGTGCGACCGCGCGATGCAGGTGTTCGGCGCGATGGGCCTGAGCCCCGACACGCCGCTGGCCGACCTGTGGACCTGGGGCCGCGCGCTGCGCTTCGCGGACGGCCCGGACGAGGTGCATCTGCAGGCGATCGCGCGCATGGAGATCAAGGACGCCGTGCGCGGTTCGACCGAGCCGTACCTGACGCGGCCGCCGCGCGGTTGAGCCGCGCGCCGCGTGGGGAGGCGACGTGGCGGAGCGGGAGACGCACGCCGTATTAAGATGCCGGCAAGGAGATCCGGCGATGCGCCTTTCGAAGATTGATCTGAACCTGTTCGTCGTATTCGAGGCGATTTACAACAAGCGCAACCTGACGCGCGCGGCCGAGGTGCTGAACCTCACGCAGCCGGCCGTCAGCAACGCGCTGGCGCGGCTGCGCAAGACGCTGAACGACCCGCTGTTCGTCAGCACGCCGGCCGGGATGATGCCGACGCCGATGGCCGAGAACATCGTCGGCCGCGTGCGCGAGGCGCTGCAACTGCTCGATTCGAGCGCGCACGAAGGCGACGTGTTCGATCCCGCTTCGTCGGAGCGCGTGTTCCGGCTCAGCATGAGCGACCTGACCGAGGCGCTGCTGCTGCCCGCGCTCGGTGAACTGCTGCAGACACATGCGCCCGGCATGCACGTGCGCAGCTACACGATGGATCGCCGCGAAGTCGCGACCGCGCTCGCGAACGGCTCCGTCGACATCGCGATCGACGCGCCGCTGATCGGCGATCCGCACCTGCACCAGGCGCTGCTCGTGCGCGACCGCTACGCGTGCATGATCCGCGACGATCATCCGTTCAAGGGCGACACGCTGACCATGGACGACTACCTGTCGATGGGGCACATCCACGTGTCGAGCCGCCGCAAGGGCAGCGGGCACGTCGACGCTGAGCTGACGCGCCTCGGGCTGCGCCGCAATATCCAGATGCGCGTGCAGCACTACATGGTCGCGCCGCTGATCGCGATGCGCGGCGATCTCGCGCTGACGGCGCCGCTCAGGCTGCTGCAGCGTTACCCGGCGCGAATTCTCGAACTGCCGTTCGAGATGCCGGGGCTCGAATACTTCTGCTACTGGCATCGCAGCGCCGATCAGGATCAGGGCAGTCAGTGGCTGCGTGAGCAGTTGATGATGCTGATGGGCGGGATGGGCGAGCCGCAGTGAAGGGCGCGGCGTTCGCCCGCGCGTGCCGGCTCAATACGAATCGTCGTCGAAGCGCGACGATGCGGGCCGGCGCTTCATGTCCTTCACCCAGGCCCTGACCTGATCGGGATCCTCGAATTCGCGCAGCGCGACGGTCAGGTCCTGATTGCTGCGCTGCATGCCGGCGATGTCGCGCGCGAGCATGCGCAGGACCGTATCGGGCGCGACCTTCGTGGACGACGCGATGCCGTAGCTCCGCCGGAAATCGTTCTCGACGTGCTGGATCTCCTGATCGAGTTCGCGCAGTTGTTCCTCGAGGATGCCGTTGTAGCGCGTGAGCCGCGCTTCGCTGAGGCCGTCGATCGAGCGCCGATCGATCTGTTCGATTTCCAGCTGCAGTTCCAGTAGTTGCAGCAGGTTGCCCTTCTCGTAAGCGCGGTTGACTCGCTGCATCAGCGCGGTCTTGCGTTGCTGTTCCTGCGGATCGGTTTCGCGGTCGGGATGCAGCGCGCTCGCGAGCTTGCGATAGATCTCGCGGATCGATTTGCTCGATTCGGCCTGCTCGGCCTCGATCCTGGCCTGCGCGGCCGACTGCTTCGGCGATTTCTTGCGTTTTGCGCGCTGGGCCTCACGGGCTGCGTGAGCGGCCATGTCGCGTTCGAACTGTGCGTCGAGTTCGGCCTGCATCCGCTCGGCGAGTTCGTCGGGCGACAGTGAGTCGAGATCCTCGGCCGGTTGCGACTGAGATTGCGGTTGGGGCTCCCGTTCCGGTTCCGTCGGCTCGGGCTCGGCCGCCACGTTGCCGACGCGCGCCGATTCGGCGTGCCGGTTGAAAATGACCTTCAACGCCGCGTCGTCGCTGACGTTCAGCAGGTCGCGCGCCATGTCGGCGATCAGGTCGGACAGCATGCGCTGCTCGGCCTTGCTCAAGCCTTTTCGCAGGAGCGTGTCGTCGAGCAGATGAATCAGCCTGATCCGCAGCGCCGTCGCTTCCTGTTCGAGCGGCAACAGCCCGTCGACGAACTTCTTCTGGAACGCCGGCATCACGGCTTCCCACGCGCCGAGCCGCTCGCGCCGCTTTTCGATGTGCTCGACGAGCGTATTGAAGGTTTGCTGGGCTTTCGACAGGCTGGCTGTCTCGTGACCGGGCGCGATGGCGACCGCGGCACCGCGACGTGCGGTCATGATGAATCTCCTCCGGCCGCGGCAAGGGGGCGCGGCAGGCCGGTATTTTAGCCGGCATCTCCGTGGCCGGCGGCGAGACGGACGGCTCGGGAAGCCGTGCACGCCGCGCGGCAAGCTCAGAACAACTGCCCCTGCCCCGAGATCACGCGTTCGAAATCGTCGCGCAGGAACGGCAGGATTGCATCGGCGACCGGCTGCAACTGACGGCTCACGTAGAACGCGTAGTCGATCGGCGAGCGCATCGTTTCGAGCGGCTCCGGGCCGGCCGTCGTCATCACGTAGCTGATCCAGCCGCCGCGCTGGTATTGCAGCGGCCGGCCGCGCGCCTGGTTGAATTCGTCGGCGATCCGCGCGGCGCGCACGTGCGGCGGCACGTTGCGCTGGTATTCGCTCAACGGCCGGCGCACGCGCTTGCGGTAGATGAGTTGCGCGTCGTATTCGCCGGCCAGCGTGCGGCGCACGTAGTCGCGAATGAAATCCTGGTACGGCTCGCGCTTGAACACGCGCCGGTACAGTTCCCGCTGGAATGCCTGCGCGAGCGGCGTCCAGTCGGTGCGCACCGTTTCGAGCCCCTTGAACACGAGGTCCTCGCCGCCATTCGCCGCGAGCGCGAGGCCCGCGTAGCGCTTCTTGCTGCCTTCCTCCGCGCCGCGCACGGTCGGCATCAGGAAGCGCCGGTAATGCCGCTCGTACTGCAGTTCGAGCGCGCTTTCCAGCCCGAAGCGATCGCGCAGGTGCGCCTGCCACCAGCGGTTCACGTGGTCGACGAGCGCGCGGCCCTTGGCGGCGGCCGCGTCGTCGTCATGCTCGCGCCCGAGCCAGACGAAGGTCGAATCGGTATCGCCGTAGATGACTTCGTAGCCCTGCGCCTCGATCAGCTCGCGCGTGCGATGCATGATCTCGTGGCCGCGCATCGTGATCGACGACGCGAGGCGCGGATCGAAGAACCGGCAGCCGGTCGAACCGAGCACGCCGTAGAACGAATTCATGATGATCTTCAGCGCCTGCGACAGCGGCGCGTTGCGCTGGCGTTTCGCTTCGTCGCGGCCCTCCGACACGCGCCGCACGATGTCGGGCAGGCAATGCGCGGTGCGCGAGAAGCGCGCACCGAGAAAGCCCGGCACCGACGTGTCGTCGCCCGGATGCGCGAGCCCCTCGATCAACCCGACCGGGTCGATCAGGAACGTGCGGATGATCGACGGATAAAGGCTCTTGTAATCGAATACGAGCACCGAGTCGTACAGCCCGGGCCGAGAATCCATCACGAAGCCGCCGGGGCTGTTCTGGCCCGTCACGTCGCCGAGGTTCGGCGCGACGTAGCCGAGCCGGTGCATGCGCGGCAGGTACAGGTGCGTGAACGCGGCGACCGAGCCGCCGGTGCGGTCGGCCGCGAGGCCCGTGACGGTCGCACGTTCGAGTGCGAAGGACAGCAGGTCGGCCTTGTCGAAGATGCGCGTGACGAGTTCGCAGTCCTTTAGGTTGTAGCGCGCGAGCGCGGGCTTGTCGTGATCGAAGCGGCGCTGGATCTCGTCCATCCGCTGGTACGGATTGTCGATCGACTTGCCTTCGCCGAGCAGCGACTGCGACACGTATTCGAGGCTGAACGACGGGAACGTCCACGTCGCCGATTTCAGCATGTCGATGCCGTCGAGGATCAGGCGGCCGGCCGCGCCCGCGAAGAAATGGTCGGGCTGCTGGCCGTGCGCGCGCCACTCTAGCACGCTGCCGCCGCGGCCGAGCTTCAGCGGCACGCCGTATTGCTCCGAGTGCGCGTGCAGGATGCGCAGGTCGAACTGCACGAGGTTCCAGCCGATCACCGCATCGGGATCGTGTTCATCGAACCAGTCGTTGAGGCGTGTGAGGATCTCGGCCCGGCTGTCGCAGTAGTCGAGGCGGAAGTCGATGGCCGGCGCGTCGCCGTTCGGCGGGCCGAGCATGTAGACCTGTCGCTGTCCGCAGCCTTCGAGCGCGATCGAATACAACTCGCCGTGGATGCTCGTCTCGATGTCGAGCGACACGCAGCGCAGTGCCGGCCGATAGTCGGTCGCGGGTTTCAGTTCGGCGTCGGTCAGCGTGCCGTCGCGGCCGGCCGTGCCGCGAAACAGCACGGGTGCGGTGATGAAGCGCTCCATCGCGTAGCGGTCGGGCGGCTGCACGTCGGCTTCGTAGACATCGACGCCGGCCGCGGCGAGGCGTTTCTGGAGGCCGGACAGGTGGCGGTAGCGACGGCAGTAGAGGCCGGCCACCGCGCGCTGCCGGAAGTCGCGCAGCGCGAGCGGGCGCAGTTCGGCATCGCGTTCGCCGGTGAGCGTGCGTTCGGCGAGCGCCTGCTGCTCGGCCGGCACGAACGCGACGGCTTCCTGCGGGCGCAGCCGCACGCGGCGCGGACCGTGTTCGGTTGCCAGCCAGAACTCGATCTCGATGCCGGATGCGGTGTCCCGCCAGTGGCGGGTGAGGATGAAACCCTGCTCGAACGCCGTCAAAACGCTTGCTCGTCGTGGATGCCCAGGCGGCGGATTTTAGCGCCTCTCGCGCGGTTCCCGCCGAAGGGCGCGTCAATGGCATCAGGTGGCAGGAAGCCGCCGCGCGATCCGCCACGCAGCGCATCGACCGCGTGCAGCCACCAGCGTCGCGTGCAGACCGGACGACGCGTTTGCGTCACGTATTCGTCTGCCGAGCGTTCCGCGCCACTGCGGCATTCAAGCCGGCATCGGCGCGAAGTTCCGCTTCAGGTGTTCCGCTCGCCGTGGCCGCTGATACAGATAACCCTGCGCGTACTGAATCCCGACCGCATGCAGCGCGCGATGCTGCTCTTCCGTCTCAACGCCCTCGGCAATGATCTTAAGGCCGTAGTGGTGGGCGACCGCCGCGATCCCTTCGATCAGTTTCGCGTTGCCCGTCGTGAGCTGCGAGATGAACTGTCGATCGATCTTCACGTAGTCGAACGGAAAGCGCGACAGCATGTCCAGGTTGCTGTGATGCGTGCCGAAGTCGTCGATCGCGAACTTCGCGCCTTTCGCGCGCAGCGTGGCGAACATCTCGGTGGTGCGCGGATTCTTCTCGAGCAGGATGCGCTCAGTCACTTCGAGCACCAGCGTGCAACCTGGTGGAAGCCGGCCGATCGTGTCTTCGACGACGGACACGAAGCGGGCGCGTTCGAGATCCTTCGGCGCGACGTTGATCGCGATGCGCAGCGGCATCGACGGCGCGAGTGCGGTCAGTTCCGATACGGCCGTCCGAAGCACGAACTCGGTCACCTTCGGCAGGACCGCACTCGACTCGACCTGCGGCACGAACACGGCCGGACTGATGGCCCCCCATTTCGGATGGTGCCAGCGCAGCAGCGCCTCGACGCCGACGGTCCGGCGCGTTTCGACGTCGACGATCGGCTGGTAGACGACATGAAATTCGTTGCGCTTCAGCGCATTGCGAACGGCCTTCAGCAACAGCCGGCGCGGCGCTATTGCGAGCAAGTACGCGGCCGCGACGAGGCCGTTGACCAGCAGCGCGATCGTCAGGCAGATGAGTCGGTAGCGCCGCTGCACCTGCGAAACATAGGGTTCCGCCGAGGTGACGGAGACCGTGAACGGCCACGCGTTCGACGCGATCTTGCTGCCTGTGGCCGGCGCCGCGCCGAATGACGGCACGAACGCGCCATGCTGATCGATGCTGCCCGCGCCCTCGATCGACAGCGTGGCCGTTTCCGCCCCGAAGCGGGTCCCGTGCGCGAGCATGTCCGCCACATAGTCGCCCTCGACCACATAAAGGACGCCGGAGTCGGGCGCGGTCGCGCGAAACGCCGCCAGCACCGGAACGTGCTGCTGAAACGGCGTCTGCCGAAGCAGCGTGATGGCCGTCATCCCCGGCGCGGGCGCGTGAATGTACGCGTCGAGCGGGACGTCGATCTCGCCCAGCGCCGACGAGCACGTGACGCGACCGCCGTTCGCCAGCCCGACGGCCCGAAGATAGCGCAGGTGAGTGCCCACTTCGGCGAGCGTCCTGAAGATCGTCGTGCAGGGCCGCCCGACCAGCGCGTTCAACTCATTCGGGTGCCGCGAGCGAATCCCGTCGAGGATGCGGTCGACCGATATCACGATGTCGTTCGCGACGTCGCGTTCGTGCCGTGCAATCGAGTCGCGCGCCAGGCGCCCTGCAACGACGATCGCCAGCATGAACACGAGAATGCAGGCGATCAGGGCGCCGGGGAAGACGACATGCGGCCACGCGCCGCTGCGCTGGAACGCGGGCTTCGGGCGCGGTGCGAGCGCGGAGGGTCCTCGGGTCGTACTTGTTGTTGTGCGCATGTGAATGCAGGTCGAACCGGTCGATGACTTGGCGCGAGGCATTCGCCGTGCCTGGCCGGGGCACCGCGGCTCGCGCCCATATCGGGACGCAAATCGATTCTACGCTCGCGAAACGCACGAAGCGACAGCGCGGCGGGCACAGGATTCGAGGCGCTTTCTCGTAACATACATCGACAACGCATGTATATCGGTATCGCACGCCCAAAAAAAACCCGGCCGCATCGGTATGCAGCCGGGACAGAAGTCACCGTCTCTTGGCACGAGGATGGTGCGCGGCAAGTATAAGGCGTGTCCCACCTTATTACGAAATATTGCTATCCAAAATGTAGATAAATATCGAGATTGATGCTTGGTGAGAAATATTTGCGCCGCGCGTCATTTCCGGCGGCCGTGCTTCAGAAGTCGTTGCGCATCTTGTGGAGCAGGTCGCGAGGCGATTGATGCGTGTCCACGGCGGTAAGGACGTCGGTCAGGAACCACGGCAGGTTCAGCTGCGTATCGGAATCGCCGACACAGATGCGGATCGGCGGCGCTTTTGATGCCGCGCGGGAGCCGGGCGCGGTGCCGGCGGACGTCGAGGACGGCACGCAGTTTCTCGCTTGCTGCGCAACCGGCGCGGCGGCATTGTCCGCCGCGGTGCCGGCGACCGCCGGCAAGCCGACGGCGGCAAGCAGGATCAGGATGGCGAAGGGAGCGGCGCGTTTCATGTGATTCTCCGGCGATGCACGTTCGACACCGCCGGCGGGCCCAAGTTCGGCAAGCCGCCGAGGCCCCGCAGGCGCGACGACATCGGCATGTCCGACGCGGTCGAACGCGCTCCGTGAGCGGTCTCGCGCACCGGATCGATCGTTCAAACGTCAAGAATCGTTTGGATCACCCGTCAGACGCTTGCGATGCCGAATGCGCTCATTTATCGTGCCGCCACGACGGCGCCGATACCGGGCGTCGAGCCAGTTCGCAAGGAGCATTCGTCATTACCGCATTCAATCGTCGCACGCAAATTCGTGCCTTTCTCGTCGCCTCGGTCGCGTATCTCAACCTGTCGCAGCCCGCGTCGGCGGCCTATACGGAATCGTGGATGAGCGACCACGACGTCAAGGAATACGCGCACCAGGTCAAGCATTCGCCCGTGGCGGCGAGCGGTGTGACGGCCGTGAAGCCGGGGCGGCAAACCGGTTCTTCGCGGTCGAATGCGCCGGCCGCAGTGCACGCCGACGCGAAACCCGTATCGAAGGCGCACGCAGCGCCCGCGAAGACCCGCAAGGTCGAGCATGCGGTCGGCATCGATCCGAAGGCGCCCGTCGTCACGAAGCCGAAGGCCGTGCGGACGGCGCACAAAACCGCGGCCGTCCAGCATTGACGCCGCGATCACCGACGCATTCGACCTTCACGGAGAATCTCATGTCGCTGATGGACCGCCTGCTGTCACGCGGCGTGCAGAACGGTACGTCGAGAAGGCGCGTGATCGTGCGTGTCTGGCTCGACGAGCACGGGCGTGTCCGCGATCTCAAGGTCAGGCGCAGTTGCGGCGACGCCGCGCTCGACGAGAAGGCGCTTCACGCGATTGCGGTGATGCGCTTCCCCGGCGGTCATCTCGGCTCGGGCGGGAAATCGGCGAAGCGCTGGCACGATCTCGATTACCCGGTGGACTGACGACGCGTCACGGATAGCCGTAGCAGCACTTCAATTTCCTGCAATCGTAGACGTGGCTTCGCGCGGCAATTGTCGCGCCGTCGCACGCCGCCTGGAGATTCGACTCGCGCGCGTTGTGCAGCATCTTCACGATGAACCGCGAGCCGTTCCGATGCCCGTATGCAGGTGCTCAGGTCAGTGCAGGCCTGCCGATGCGATCGAGCGCATCGTGTCGGTGATGCGCACGCAACGCGACAGACCGAACGTCTCGGCTTCGCGGCGTTCCGGTTCGCTGCTCGCGACGGCCACCGCGCGCTCGGGCGGCACGCCCAGCGCCTGAAGCGCGACGTCGAACGGATGCTGATTTGCTACTGAGTCCTTCTGATGAGCGTCGGTCACGACGACCGAGAAGCGGTCGAGGTTCGCGCGGCCGAACTGGCCTTCGAACATGTCGCTGAGCCGGGCGGCAGGCAGCGTCGTGACGAGACCGAGTCGATATCCTTGCTCCGACGCGCTGTCGAGCCACTGGATGATCGCATCGCGCTGGTTGCGCGATTCGTGCGAATCCGGTGTCGCTTCGATCTGCGCGAATGCGGCGTCGAGACGGGTGACGATGGCTTCGATGACCACGGTGATTCCTCTCCTGAGACGTGACGATCCGTTCGCGGACGGGAATGCCGCACACCTTAGCGTCGATCCGGAATATGCGACCAATTAATATTTATATCCGACTCATACGATTCGACTAATGAATTGGGCGGTGAGCCAACGCTGGCGCGGGATGCATGTGAGGCCGTGTTTTCCGGATGATCTGCATCGTATCGACGCGCTTCGATCTGATGCACCAAAGGCGCGCACGAATTGAATGCACCCGATGTGTGCAGATGAAAAAACGGCGTATCGGGCGAGATGCGCCCGATACGCCGTCTTGCGATGCCGCGTGGCGGTCGGCGATCAGTGCAGCTTGATCGACGGCTGGTTGCGGCTTTGCAGCCAGTGGCTCAGCGATTGGAACAGTGCGCGCTTCAGTCCGTACACGCTGAACAGATGCTTGCGGTACAGGAACTTGTACAGCCCGATCGCGGCGAGCCCGTCGACGATCAGCGAGCGCGAACGCACGCCGAGGTCGGCCTGATACACGGCGCCGGCTTGGCCGAGCGACACGACGGTGCCCGCATCGCGGAACGTGAAGCCCGACACCGGCTTGCCGGCGAGGCGCCGCGCGAGCGCATCGCCGAGATACACGGCCTGCTGGTGCGCGACCTGCGCGCGCGGCGGCAGGAAACCGCTCGCATCGGCCGACGGGCATGCAGCGCAGTCGCCGAATGCATACACGTGCGGATCGTCGGGCGTCTGCAGCGTGTCGGTCACGATCACCTGGTTCGACCGGTTGAGCGCGATGTCGCCCAGTTCCCGCAGGATCGCGGGGCCCGCGACGCCGGCCGCCCAGATCGTGATGTCGCTCGCAAGCCGCTCGCCGGTCGCGGTCATGACCGCGTCCGCGCCGACTTCCGCGACACGCGTATCCGTCAGCACGTCGACGCTCAGCGTGCGCAATTGCGCGTGCATCCTGGCCGACAGCCTTGCGTCGAGCGCCGGCAGGATGCGCGGGCCGCCTTCGATCAGCCGGATATGCACGTCGCGCGCGGACACCAGCGCCTTGAAGCGATACGTCGTCAGCTGCTGGATCGCATGGCGCAGCGCCGCGGCCAGTTCGACACCCGTCGCGCCCGCGCCGATCACGTTGATGCAGATCGGTGCCGCGCGGTGCGCCGGCTGCTGCTCGGCCCGGTGGTTCGCCTTCGTGCAGGCGGCCAGGAACTTGCGGCGGAAATCCTCGGCCTGGTCGAGATTTTCGAGCGGTAGCGCGTGCCGCGCGGCGCCCGGCACGTTGAAGAAGTTCGTCACGCTGCCGACGGCCAGCACCAGATCGTCGTAGCCGAGCTCGCGTTGCGGCAGGATCTCCGTGCCGTCCGCGTCCTGCACCGGCGCGATCGTCGCCGTGCGTGCCGCGCGGTCGACCTGCTGCAGCGCGCCCTGCACGAAGCGGAAGCCGTGGCGCTTCGCCTGCGCCGCGTATTCGATCGTGTGCGAGGCCGGATCGCGATGGCCGGATGCGGCTTCGTGCAGCAGCGGCTTCCAGAAGTGCGTCGGGTAGCGGTCGACGAGCACGACGTCGGCTTGCCCGCGGCGGCCGACCGTGTCGCCGAGGCGCGTGGCGAGCTGCAGGCCGCCGGCGCCGCCGCCGACGATCACGATGCGCGGCACGCGCGGTGCGCGATCCGTTGCAAGGGTAGGCGTGATGTGGTCCATGTTGTGGCTCCCGCTGATGACGATTCGGATGACATTGCTCAAGAACCGACGATATAGTTTTGAACCTACGCGAACAATTTAATGTTTATAAGCGACTCATATGTATTCACTTATAGGAAAGACCGCGACGTTCCGGCAGCTCAAGGCGCTGGACATGATCGCGCGGCTCGGCAGCGTGTCTCGCGCGGCCGAGGAGCTGAACCTGACGCAGCCGGCCGTGTCGCTGCAGGTTCGGCTGCTCGAGGAGGCGGTGGGCGCCGCGTTGCTGCAGCGGGTGGGGCGCGGCGTGCAGCTGACCGCCGCTGGTGAAATCGTGGCGCGCTATGCGCGCGAGATCCTGCATTTATGGAGCGAGGCCGGCGACGAAGTGGCCGCGCTGACGGGCGACCTCGGCGGCACGCTGCGGATCGGCGCGATCACGACGGCCGAATACCTGATCCCGCCGCTGCTGGTGAAATTCACCGCGACGCGACCGCACGTGAAGACCTATTTCAAGGTCGGCAATCGCGACGACATCATCCGCATGCTCGCGACGCATGAAATCGATCTCGCGGTGATGGGCAGCGCACCGAAGGAACTGCGCACGCACGCGGTCGAGTTCGCGAAGCATCCGATGGTGTTCGTCGCGGCGCCGGGCCATCCGCTGATGCAGCGCAAGCGCGTCGCGCTGAAGGATCTCGAATCCGCGCACCTGCTCGTGCGCGAACGCGGCGCGGGCACGCGCTCGACCGTCGAGAGCCTGTTCAAGACGGCCGGCTACCGCTTCCATGTGGGCTCCGAACTGTCGAGCAACGAAGCGATCAAGCAGATGGCCGAAGCGGGGCTCGGCGTCGCGTTCCTGTCGTTGCACGCGTGTGCACTCGAGTTGCGCACGGGGTTGCTCGGGCAACTGCCGTTTCCGGGCAACCCGATCGAGCGCGAATGGTATGTGGTCACGCTTGCCGACCGGCGGATCTCGCAGGTGACGGGGCTGTTTCGCGACTTCCTGATCAAGCAGGGCGCGCCGGTGATCGACGGCGCGACGGTCGCGCCGCACGAACGGCGGCGCAAGTAGGCGCACGCCGGGACGCGGGCGGCGTGTGCGAGCCGTGCGTGCCTTCGGTCAAACGAGCCCGAAGTCGTCGTTGCTGTCGGGAATCGACGCGAGCAGCCGTTCGAGGCGGTACCAGCCGAGCATGCGCAGGCATCGCGCGGCGAAGGCGATCCGGTCGTCGCGGGGAGCGGGGCCGTCGGGACGGCGGGCTGTCCGGGACGGCGAAGAGGGAATGAACGCCGCGCGCAGTGGGCAAGAATGGGGCATGACGGTCTCCGTAGGTGTCGGATGAAGCCCATCGTAAGCGCCGCGGCGCCCGTCGGCGCGCACGCAAGGATGCGGCGGAGCAGGAACGGATGATCTTTTTCTGCTCGTTGCGGGAATGGCGGTGCGCGCCCGGCAAACGGCCGGAAAAAGCGTCACAATGCGCGTTCGACCCACGATCTGGTGGAGAAGAACCATGAGCGATCCGATTCTCGCCGCGCCGACCGACAACGGCGTGCCGGTCAGCCTGCGCTCCAGCCGCGGGCTCGGCTGGCGCGGCTTCGGCGCGTCGCTGCTGGAGATTCGCGCGGGTACGTACCGGATTCCGGCGGCCGATCATCACCGCATCGGCGTGCATATCGGCTCGCCCGTGCGCGCGGATTGCGTGTGCGACGGCCAGCGCGTGTCGCGCATCCAGGCGCACGGCGACATCGACGTGATTCCCGCCGGCCTGCCGGGCCAATGGACGGACAGCGCCGACTGCCGGATCCTGCACGTCATGCTCAGCGACACGTTCGTGCGGCGCACGTTCGAGCAACTCGAGCTGAAGCCGTCGCAGGCGCAGATCCGCCGGCGGCTGCAGGTGCGCGATCCGCGCCTGCAACACATCGCATGGGCGATGGCCGCCGAACTCGAGGCGGAAGACGCGTCCGACCCGCTCTATGCGGAGAGCCTGTGCACGGCGCTCGTCGCGCGACTGGTCGATGGCCAGCCCGTGTTCCGCGAGCGCCGGCGGACGCTCGCGCCGAAGGCGGCGGCGCGCGTGATCGACTATGTCGAGGCCAACCTCGAACGCCGCATGACATTGGCCGAGCTTGCGGCGCTCGTGTCGATCAGCGTGCCGCATTTCAAGGTGCTGTTTCGCGAGACGCTCGGGATGCCGGTGCATCAGTACGTGGTGCGGCGCCGGGTCGAGCGTGCGAAGGCGTTGCTGCTCGAAGGCCGGCTCAGCATCAGCCAGATCGCGCTCGAAGCCGGGTTCGCACATCAGAGCCATATGGCGAACTGGATGAATCGCGTGCTGGGCGCGACGCCGACGGAGGTCGCGCGGTCCGGCGCGCGGGGCGGGCTCCGGCTGGCTTATGACGGCGAGGACGATGCGTCGGCGTCGGATCGATAGCCGCTGACGAACCGGTGGGCCGTGCGATCCGAGCGCGGCCCCGCATCCGGTCATCCTTTCCTGTTCACATCATCCGCACCTGCGCGCCTTCCCGTTCGCGTACGCCGACAATCACTGCACCTTCATCCTCCAGGAGCGGATCGTGTTCGTGATTTTCGGAGCATCAGGCAACGTCGGCTCGTCGACCGTGACGACCCTGCGCCACGCAGGCCATCCCGTGCGCGCGGTGCTGCGCGACGCCCGCCATCGCGAACGTTTCGCGCAACTCGGCTGCGAAGTGGCGATCGCCGACCTGACGGATGCAGGTGCGATCGCCACGGCGATCGACGGCGCGCAAGCCGTGCAGATGCTGTGTCCGGTGCCCGTCGCCGACGGCGATCCGGCGGCGACGATGGCGCGCACGCTCGACGTCGTGACCGGCGCACTCGCCGCGAATCCGCCGCCGGCACTGCTTGCGCTGTCGGACTATGGCGCGGAACTTGACGGCAACACGGGCATCACGCGGTTGTTTCATCTGCTGGAAGAGAAGTTGAAGACGGTCCAGACCCGGCTGACGCTGTTGCGCTCGGCCGAGCATCTCCAGAACTGGGCGCGCATCTTGCCGGTTGCGCTCGGCACCGGCGTGCTGCCGAGTTTTCACCATCCGGTCGACAAGGTGTTTCCGACGGTGTGGGCGCCCGACGTGGGCGTCGCGGCGGCGCGGCTGCTGCTCGATGTCGCAGAAACCGGCAACGGGCCGCGCATCGTCAGCGTCGAGGGCCCGCGGCGCGTGAGCGTGCGGGACATCGCGGAGATGCTCGGCGCGGCCGCGGACCGCGAGATCGTCGCGCGCGAACTGCCGCGCGACGCATGGACCGCGACGCTGCTGCGCGCGGGCCTCAGTGAGCGACATGCGCAGCTGATCGTCGATCTGTACGACGTGCACAACGCGGGGCAGATCGACGTCGAGGCCGGTGTGTCGGAGCGGTTTTACGGGAAGACGACGCTGACCGATGCGTTCGCGCAACTGGTGCGGCAGCACGCGCAATGACAGCGGCTGCGACGCGTGTCGCGCATCACGCCTGCCGCCGCACCCTGCTCAACACCGCATACGCGACCGACCCGATCACGATCCCCCAGAACGCGGACCCGAGCCCGAGCCAAGTCATCCCCGACGCAGTCGCGAGGAACGTGATCACCGACGCTTCGCGATGATCCTCATCCTCGAAGATCCCGTGTACGTTCGCGCCGATCGCACCGATCAGCGCGAGCCCGGCGAGAATCGCGACGAAGGCCTTCGGCAGTGCAAAGAACAGCGTGACGATCGTCCCCGCGAAGAGCCCGCCGATCAGGTAGATCACGCCGTTCGCGATGCCCGCGATATAACGCCGGTCCGGATCCTCGTGCGAATCCTTGCCGGTGCACAGCGCAGCGGTGATCGCCGCGACGACGATCGTGATCCCGCCAAAGCACGCGACAACAAGCGACATCACGCTGGTTGCGGTGATGATCGGCCGCGCCGGCGTGTGATAGCCCGAGACGCGCAGGATCGTCATGCCGGGCAGGAACTGGCCGGTGAGACTCACGACGACGAGCGGCAGCGCGAGGCTGAGCGTGGTGCCGAGCGTCCATTCGGGGGCGATGAAGATCGGTCGCGCGATGCTCGGCGACACGTTGCCGAGATGCGCCATCCCGAGCAGCGTCGCGAGCGCGGCGCCCGTCAGCAGCACGAGCACGATGCTGTAGCGCGGCAGCAGGCGCTTGAAGATCACGTACGCCGCGATCATCCCGAACCCGAGCACCGGCTGCGCGGTCGCGGCGGAGAACGCATGCATGCCGAACGGCAGCAGGATGCCAGCCATCATCCCGCACGCGATGCCGCGCGGAATGTGGCGCACGAGCCGGTCGAAATAGCCGGTGATTCCGATCACGAAGATGATCAGCGCGGCCGTGATGTACGCGCCGACGGCCTGGTTCAGCGTCAGCTGCGGAAAGAGGCCGACGAGCAGCGCGGTGCCGGGCGCCGACCATGCGGTCACGATCGGCACCTTCAGTTTCCAGCTCGCGAAGAGGCCCGACACGCCCGCGCCGATCGAGATCGCCCAGACCCACGACGCCACCATCTCATTGGATACATGCGCGGCCTGCGACGCCTGGAAGAAGATCGCGAGCGGGCCCGCATAGGAAATCAGCACCGCGAGAAAGCCCGCGGTGACCGCGGAGACGGACCAGTCGTTGCCGATCGAGCGGATCGCGCCGGGCGAGGTGTTCGGTTGCATCGTCGTAGGGGAGTGCGGCGCGCGGCCGGGAGGCTGAGCCGGGGCGAATGATTGTTGGAGGCCCCGGACGATCCGTCATTCTGGGCATTGCCGCCGAAATTGGCAATTTGCCGATGAGGATCGATGTTGTCGGCTTTTCGTAAGCAATGCGCGTCGCGGCAGCCGCGCGGCCTTGCGCGGCCGTCGCCGCATCGGGCGCCTTCCCGGCGCAGCGCGACCCGCTCAAGCGTTACGTACTGATCTGAAGATACCCGTCGACCGCGGCGACCTTCGCACCGCTGCCCGTCGACAGCGACGCCGTGCCGTGGTCGAACGGATGCACGGGCCCGTCGGTCGGCGTCCATGCGTGGCGCGCCAGCAGTTCGCGATAGCCGCCGCGGATCACGAAGCCGCCGCATTTCTCCAGATACGCATCGCGCCGCATCCGGTACGCGCGCGGCAGGTCGTACCACGGCAGCCTCGGCAGGTCGTGATGCACGAGGTGATAGTTGTTGTTCAGGTACAGCAGCCGCATCGCGAAGCCCGCCTCGTTGATGACGATGCGCGCCTTCGGATGCCGCGCGGCGCGGTGCTCGAACAGCGAACGGATCATCGCGAGCGACAGCGCGGGCCACGTGACGGCCAGCAGGTAGTACCACCACGGCACGCCGATCGCCCGCTGCAGCCATGCGAGTAGCGCACCCACGCAGACGGCGTGCGTCACCCACATCCGCAGATAGCGGAAGTCGCCGCGCCGGAACGCGGTGATTGCGTCGGCGAACATCGCGGCGACGCTCGTCGGCGGCCCGAACACGAGACGTCCGACGAAGGTGGTGCGCGCAACGGTCAGCGCGCGACGCCAGCGCGGCAACCGCGCCCACTGCGCGCGCGACACGTAGTTCGTTTCGGGGTCGACGCCCGGCACGGTCAGGTCCTCGTCGCGGTGATGGTCGAGGTGCGTGTCGCGATAAAGCGTGTACGGATACCAGATCGTCAACGGCGGATAGCCGAGCAGCCGGTTCACGAACGCGGAGCGCGTCGGGTGGCCGTGCAGCAGCTCATGCTGCAGCGACATGTGCCACGCGCCGAGCAGGATCAGCGGCGGCGTCGCGGCCGTGAGCGACAGGCGCTCGGCACGTACGAGCAGCAGCACGGCGAGCCAGCCGCCGTAGATCGCGACGACCAGCAGCCACGTCGGCCACTCGGTGCGGGCAGTGAAGCGGGCGTCGAGTGCGGCGATCGCGCGCGCGTGGTCGACGTCGAAGTATTCGGCCATGGTGCTGGGGCGGGATGTAGCGGGTGATACGGGGGCTGCACGGGTAACGGGTAGCGGACGATCGCGCCGTTGCGAGCCGCGATGCAGGTGGCCGACTTGCGTCACGACTCGCAGTCGACCGCTACAGCGAGCGGCTTGCGACGGCGTCGCGACACTGGAACGCTAACCGGCTCGCGTAGTCAGGCCAACCAAGCAATTCGCATTTGCTTATCGCTGCGCGACCGATAAGCATTGACCGCCCCAGGCGCGTGCCGGACCTGTGCGAAACCCGAGCGAACGGGCTTTCTCCAACGCACCGCCGGTGCGTAGAATGCGCACATGAGCCCATGGATCGCCGGACTGCCGATGTACAACGTGACGCCGCGCCACGCCGCACTGTGGCGCGCGTTGCTGCGTGACGCACTCGATGCGTTCGCGCGTCACGGCGGGCGGGCCGGCGTCGCGCTGCTCGACGAACCGTTCGGGGATCTGCACGCGCTGTGGCACCGCAGCGACTTGCTGTTGTCGCAGACATGCGGTTATCCGTACCGGATGCTCGGATTGCGCGATGCCGTGCACCTGATCGCGACACCGGCATTCGATGCGCCCGGCTGCGACGGCGCGCGTTACAGCAGTGTGCTGGTGGCGTCGGCGCGCGTGCATGCGGGCGGCGCGACGACGCTGGCTGCCTGTCGCGGATTACGGGCCGCATTCAACGGCGAGGATTCGCACAGCGGGATGAACGCGTTCCGGCACGCGGTCGCGCCGCATGCGCACGACGGGCGTTTCTTCGGTTCGGTCGTGTCGTTCGGCTCGCACCTGAACGTGCTGCGCGCGCTGGCGGCAGGCGCTGCCGATTGCGCGGCGATCGACTGTGTGACGTTCGCGTATGTGCGTGACGCACTGCCCGAGTTGTTGAACGACATCCGGATCGTCGGCATGACGGCGTCGGCGCCGGGCTTGCCGTTGATTGCATCGAAGGCGCTGAACGGGAGCCTCGTGGAGGGATTGCAGGATGCGCTCGATCACGCGGTCGCGGTCGATGCGGATCGGGCAACCGCGCTGCGCCTGAAGGGATTCGAGCGCCTGCCGCCGGGCGCATACGACACGATTGCCGATCTCGCGCGGGACGCGGCCGCGCACGGGTATCCCGAGCTGGCGTGAGCGCGTCGTCCGCGCGGCGGTGGCTAGAACGGCAAGGTGCCGGGCGGCGCGTTGCGTACCACGGCGAGCGTCGTGCCGATGTGGTCTTCGAGCGCGAGGGCGGCGCGCGCATCGGCGCGTCGCATCGCGGCCTCGAACAGGCACGTGTGCTCCGCATGCACGTCGCGCTTCGAATCGCCGAGCCCGATGCACACGCGCCGATAGCGTTCGCTTTGCTGCGACAGCATGCGCAGGATCAGGTACGTCCAGGGCGTCGCGGCCGCCGAGATCAGCGCTTCATGAAAGCGACGGTTGCACGCTTCCCATGCGGCGCGGTTTTCGATGGACACCGGCTGCTCCCACGCCGACAGCATGTCAAAACTCTGCCGCACGCGCTGCGCCCATGCGTCGTCGCCGCGCCGCACGGAGTCGCGCAGCGCATCGACCTCGATATGAATGCGCAGCCGCGTGATCGCTTCGAGATCGTCGACCGACATCGGCGTTACGCGAAACCCGCGCTGCCCTTCGGCGACGACCAGCGCATCGCTGACGAGCCGCGTGAGCGCCTCGCGCAGCGTGCCCGCGCCGACGCCGTACACGTCCTTCAGATGCTCGACGCGCAGCTTCGTGCCGGGCGGGTAATGTCCCTCGATGATGTGTTGCCGGAGCTGGTGATACGCATGCTCGCTGAGCGTGCGGGCATGCGGCTCGGCGGCGTCGTCGGCGGCCGGCTCGAGCGCTGGCGACGAGTCGTCGAACGGATGGGCGGGCAGGATGGTGTTCATGTCACGCGTTCTCCTGATCCTGTTTGCGGTTGAGCCGATAGCTGAGCTGTGCGCGCGTCAGGCCGAGCAGGCGCGCGGCGGCCGACAGGTTGCCGTTCGCGCGATCGACGGCCTCGTGCAGCAGCGCGCGTTCGAGGCCGTCGAGCCCGCCGCCGCCCTGCAACTGGTCGAGGATGGAGCCGCAGTCGATCGACATGGCGGCCGCCGGCCGGATCTGCCCGGCCCGGTCGACCGTTGCGCCGCCGGGCGCGCCGACGCCGGGGAACAGGTCCTTCGCGTCGACCGGACGGTTCGGACGCGACAGGATCACCGCGCGCTCGATCAGGTTCTCGAGCTCGCGCACGTTGCCGGGCCAGCGGTAGCTGCGCAGCGTGTCGTAGGCGTAATCGGTCAGCGTCGGCGTCGGCTTGCCGTGCACGGCCGCGAAGCGTTCGAGCATCGCGTCGGCGAGCGGCGCGATGTCGTCCTGCCGGTCGCGCAGCGGCGGAATCAGCACCGGGTAGACGTTGATCCGGTAATAGAGATCGGCGCGAAAGGTGCCGTCGCGCACGGCCTGCTCAAGATCGCGGTTGGTCGCCGCGACGACGCGGACGTCCACCTTCCGGCCGTCGGTCGCGCCGAGCCGCTCGACCTCGCCCTCCTGAAGCACGCGCAGCAGCTTCGCCTGAACGTCGAGCGGCAGCTCGCCGATCTCGTCGAGAAACAGCGTGCCGCCGTCCGCGCGCTCGAAGCGGCCGGCGCGCGCGGCTTGCGAGCCCGTGAACGCGCCTTTCTCCGCACCGAACAGTTCGGACTCGATCAGCGCGTGCGGAATGGCTGCGCAGTTGATCGCGACGAATGGCTTCTGCGCGCGCGGGCTGAGGCTGTGCAGCGCGCGCGCGAAGCGCTCCTTGCCGACGCCCGTTTCGCCGGTAAGCAGCACGGCGACCTTGGTCGGCGCGGCCGTCTCCAGCAGCGCATAGGCCGCGCGAAACGCATCGGAGCGTCCGACGAGCCGGGTCCGGCCGTCGTCGGGCGTGATTTCGAGGCGCAGCGATTCGACTTCGGTCTGCAGGTCGCGGATCGTGTTGATCAGCGAGTCAGCCTTGAACCACGACGAGATTTCCTCCGCGTCGGGCCATTCCTCGGCCGGCTTGCCGACGATCGTGCAGTGCGGGTCGTGCATGCCGACGCAAGTCGTTTCCTTGAACAGGATCGTCCGGCCGATGAACGCACTGGTGTAGCCGGTCGCATAGCCGATCAGCATCCAGCAGACGGGCTCGGGCTGCGGCCCGAACGTGCGACGGTGCACGTCGGCTTCCCATGAATGTTCCCAGCGGTACTCGCAATAGAACGCGCCCGTCGCGGGATCGGCCTCGAACCGCACCGGCGTGACCTGCACCGCGCCTTCGAGCATGTGCAGTTGCGGGCCGACATGGAACATGTCGAACAGCGACGCGCCGCTGCGGATCTCGCGGGCGAGCGCGGCGTCGCGTTCGCCGGCGGCGAATCCGACCCGCGTGAAGAAGCGTCGCGTCTGTGCCGGTCCGACGCTTTCCATCAATTCCTGGCGCAGCGTCGCCAGCGCGCCGGCATGCAGCAGCACCATCCGCTGACCGGCCAGCCAGATGCGACCGTCGCTCGCCGAAAAATGGATCAGCTTGCGCAGGTCTGTGTCCGGCGGCAATGGGGGCAGGGTGGGCCGCGTCATGTCTCCTCCGTCGAGATTTCTCGTGATTTTCAAGGTTTTCGCCAGCGGCACCGCGGCAGGCGAATCGATTTGATCATTTCGGCAAATGCGCTCGACCGGGTTGCTCAAATGATGAAAAACGCCGCCGTGTATGGCTTCGGGCGTGGTCGCCGGCGAGCGATTTCCGTTCTGGTTAACCGCCATTGTGGATCGCGAATTTGAACTTCGCGTCAGGGCTTTCCCTGAATTATCGAGATTTTTTGGGCGCCTGCCAGGACGTGGCACGGATGGTGCATTGAAGTCCGGCATGGAGGCGACACCGATCATGAATCAGCACCCGACCGATCTTTCCCCGCTCGACCCTTGCCGCAAGTGCGCGCGCGTGACCGGCACGAACACGCGCGGCTTCGTCGAATTCGAGTTTTCGCTCGGCGGCGCGCCGGATCTGTTCGTCGAGCTGACGTTGTCTCCTGCCGCCTTCGACGCGTTCTGCCGCGAACAGCAGGTTACGCGGCTCGACGTCGAAGCGAACCCATGACCTTGAGGAGCAAGAAGTGACCATCGAGCTGAAGACAGTCGACATCAAGCCGCTCCGGCACACCTTCGCGCATGTCGCGCAGAACATCGGCGGCGACAAGACGGCGACGCGCTACCAGGAAGGCATGATGGGCGCGCAGCCCCAGGCGAACTTCCATTACCGGCCGACCTGGGATCCGGACCACGAGATCTTCGATCCGTCGCGCTCGGCGATCAGGATGGCGAACTGGTATGCGTTGAAGGATCCGCGCCAGTTCTACTACGCGTCGTGGGCAACGACGCGCGCGCGCCAGCAGGACGCGATGGAGTCGAACTTCGAGTTCGTCGAATCGCGCCGGATGATCGGCCTGATGCGCGACGACGTGGCCGCGCAGGCGCTCGACGTGCTGGTGCCGCTGCGCCATGCCGCGTGGGGCGCGAACATGAACAACGCGCAGATCTGCGCGCTGGGCTACGGCACCGCGTTCACCGCGCCCGCGATGTTCCATGCGATGGACAACCTCGGCGTCGCGCAGTACCTGACGCGCCTCGCGCTCGCGATGGCCGAGCCCGACGTGCTTGACGCAGCCAAGGCCAGCTGGACGAACGACGCCGCCTGGCAGCCGCTGCGCCGCTACGTCGAGGACACGCTGGTCGTGGCCGATCCGGTCGAGCTGTTCGTCGCGCAGAACCTCGCGCTCGACGGCCTGCTGTATCCGCTCGTCTATGACCGCTTCGTCGACGAACGGATCGCGCTCGCGGGCGGCTCGGCGGTCGCGATGCTCACCGCGTTCATGCCGGAATGGCACGCCGAATCGAGCCGCTGGATCGACGCGGTGGTGAAGACCATGGCCGCCGAATCCGACGACAACCGCGTGCTGCTCGCCCGCTGGACCCGCGATTGGTCTGCACGAGCCTACGCGGCGCTCGCGCCGGTCGCGGCGCGCGCGCTGCAGGATGCCGGCCGGGCAGCGCTCGACGAAGTGCGCGAGCAGTTTCAGGCACGCGTCGCAAAGCTCGGCCTCGCGCTCTGACGACGGGCATTCACTTCACATTCCAAGGAAAGCCAGCATGTCGAATGTATTCATCGCCTTTCAGGCCAATGAGGAATCCAGACCAATTGTCGACGCGATCGTCGCCGACAACCCGCGCGCGGTGGTGGTCGAGTCGCCCGGGATGGTCAAGATCGACGCGCCGGACCGGCTGACGATCCGCCGCGAAACGATCGAGGAACTGACCGGCACGCGCTTCGACCTGCAGCAGCTGCAGGTGAACCTGATCACGCTGTCCGGCCACATCGACGAGGACGACGACGAGTTCACGCTGAGCTGGTCGCACTGAACGCCGCGCAACACGCACCGACAACACCGGAGACACGAATGGACACGCCAACGCTCAAGAAAAAGCTCGGCCTGAAGGACCGCTACGCGGCAATGACGCGCGGCCTCGGCTGGGAGACGACCTACCAGCCGATGGACAAGGTCTTCCCGTACGACCGTTACGAAGGCATCAAGATCCACGACTGGGACAAGTGGGTCGACCCGTTCCGCCTGACGATGGATGCGTACTGGAAATACCAGGGCGAGAAGGAGAAGAAGCTGTACGCGGTGATCGACGCGTTCACGCAGAACAATGCGTTCCTCGGCGTGACCGACGCGCGCTACATCAATGCGCTGAAGCTGTTCATCCAGGGCGTGACGCCGCTCGAATATCTCGCGCATCGCGGTTTCGCGCACGTCGGCCGGCACTTCACCGGCGAGGGCGCGCGCATCGCGTGCCAGATGCAGTCGATCGACGAGCTGCGGCACTACCAGACCGAAACGCATGCGATGTCGACGTACAACAAGTTCTTCAACGGCTTCCATCACTCGAACCACTGGTTCGACCGCGTCTGGTACCTGTCGGTGCCGAAGTCGTTCTTCGAGGACGCGTATTCGTCGGGGCCGTTCGAGTTCCTGACGGCGGTCAGCTTCTCGTTCGAATACGTGCTGACGAACCTGCTGTTCGTGCCGTTCATGTCGGGCGCCGCGTACAACGGCGACATGTCGACGGTCACGTTCGGCTTCTCCGCGCAGTCGGACGAATCGCGGCACATGACGCTCGGCATCGAGTGCATCAAGTTCCTGCTCGAGCAGGACCCGGACAACGTGCCGATCGTGCAGCGCTGGATCGACAAGTGGTTCTGGCGCGGTTACCGGCTGCTCACGCTGGTCGCGATGATGATGGACTACATGCAGCCGAAGCGCGTGATGAGCTGGCGCGAATCGTGGGAGATGTACGCGGAGCAGAACGGCGGCGCGCTGTTCAAGGATCTCGCGCGCTACGGCATTCGCGAGCCGAAGGGCTGGCAGGACGCATGCGAAGGCAAGGACCACATCAGCCACCAGGCATGGTCGACGTTCTACGGCTTCAACGCGGCCTCGGCGTTCCACACCTGGGTGCCGACCGAAGACGAGATGGCGTGGCTCGCCGCGAAGTATCCCGACTCGTTCGACCGCTATTACCGCCCGCGCTTCGACTACTGGGGCGAGCAGGCGAAGGCCGGCAACCGCTTCTACATGAAGACGCTGCCGATGCTGTGCCAGACCTGCCAGATCCCGATGCTGTTCACCGAGCCCGGCAACCCGACGAAGATCGGCGCGCGCGAGTCGAACTACCTCGGCAACAAGTTCCATTTCTGCAGCGATCACTGCAAGGAAATCTTCGACCACGAGCCGCAGAAATACGTGCAGGCGTGGCTGCCCGTGCACCAGATCTATCAGGGCAACTGCTTCCCGCCCGACGCGGATCCGAGCGCGGAAGGCTTCGATCCGCTCGCCGCGGTGCTCGACTACTACGAGGTGCAGATGGGCCGCGACAACCTCGATTTCGACGGCTCGGAAGACCAGAAGAACTTCGCGGCCTGGCGCGGCCAGGCAACGAGCAACTGACCCGCAACCGACAAGCAACCTTGAAGAAGGCCCGCGCGCGCTGCCGCGCGAACGCGGGCCGACAGGAGACAAACATGGCCGTCATCGCGCTCAAACCCTACGACTTCCCGGTGAAGGATGCGGTCGGGAAGTTTCCGGCGCCGCTGCTTTACGTGTGCTGGGAAGACCACCTGATGTTTCCCGCGCCGTTCTGCCTGCCGCTGCCGCCCGACATGCCGTTCGGCGCGCTTGCCGATAAGGTGCTGCCGCCGGTCTACGGCTATCACCCCGACTTCGCGAAGATCGACTGGGACCGCGTCGAGTGGTTTCGCTCCGGCGAGCCGTGGACGCCGGACGCAGCGAAGAGCCTGGCCGACAACGGCCTCGGGCACAAGGATTTGATCAGCTTCCGAACGCCGGGCCTCGATGGCCTCGGCGGCGCGAGCTTCTGACCGTCATGCGGACGAGCGAACCATCATGAGCCACCAACTTACCATCGAGCCGCTGGGCGTCACGATCGAGGTCGAGGAAGGACAGACGATGCTCGATGCCGCGCTGCGCCAGGGCATCTACATTCCGCATGCGTGCTGTCACGGCCTGTGCGGCACCTGCAAGGTCGCGGTGCTCGACGGCGAGGCCGATCTCGGCGATGCGAACCCGTTCGCGCTGATGGATTTCGAGCGCGAGGAAGGCAAGGCGCTCGCGTGCTGCGCGACGCTGACGGCCGACACCGTGATCGAGGCCGACGTCGACGAGGAACCGGACGCGGAGATCATTCCGGTCAAGGATTTCGCGGCCGACGTCACGCGCATCGAGCAGCTCACGCCGACCATCAAGTCGATCCGACTGAAGCTGGCGCAGCCGATCCACTTCCAGGCAGGCCAGTACGTGCAGTTGGAGATTCCCGGCCTCGGGCAGAGTCGCGCGTTCTCGATCGCGAACGCGCCGGCCGACGTCGCGGCCACCGGCGAGATCGAGCTGAACGTGCGGCAGGTGCCGGGCGGGCTCGGTACCGGCTATCTGCACGAGCAACTGGCGACGGGCGACCGCGTGCGCCTGTCGGGCCCGTACGGCCGCTTCTTCGTGCGCCGCTCGGCTGCGCGGCCGATGATCTTCATGGCCGGCGGGTCGGGGCTGTCGAGCCCGCGCTCGATGATCGCGGACCTGCTCGCCGGCGGCGTCACCGCGCCGATCACGCTGGTCTACGGCCAGCGCAACGCGAAGGAGCTGTACTACCACGACGAATTCCGCGCGCTGGCCGAACGTTATCCGAACTTCACATACGTGCCGGCGCTGTCCGAAGGCGCGCCGGATGCGGGCGGCGAGGTCGCGCAAGGGTTCGTGCACGACGTCGCGAAGGCGCATTTCGACGGCGACTTCTCGGGGCATCAGGCGTACCTGTGCGGGCCGCCCGCGATGATCGACGCATGCATCACGACGCTGATGCAGGGCCGCCTGTTCGAGCGCGACATCTACCACGAGAAGTTCATCTCGGCGGCCGACGCGCAGCAGACGCGCAGCCCGCTGTTCCGGCGGGTGTGACATGGACGCGGGCCGCGTATGCGGGACGGTCAGGATCGCGCAGACCGACGAGCGCTATGCGTGCGTGTCCGGCGAGTCGTTGCTGGCCGGCATGGCGAAGCTCGGCCGGCGCGGCATTCCGGTCGGCTGCCTGAACGGCGGGTGCGGCGTGTGCAAGGTGCGCGTGCTGCGTGGCGCGGTGCGCAAGCTCGGGCCGGTCAGCCGCGCGCACGTCAGCGCGGAAGAAGAGAACGACGGCTACGCGCTCGCGTGCCGTGTGGTGCCGGACGGCGACGTCGAACTCGAAGTGGCCGGCCGGCTGAAAAAGCCGTTCTTCTGCGGGGCGGCCGGTGCCGGCGCGCCGACGATCGACAAGTAACCAGGAAACCAGGAGGAGACACATCATGGGTGTGATGCGTATTGGTCATGTCAGTCTGAAGGTGATGGACATGGAAGCGGCGCTGCGTCATTACGTGCGCGTGCTCGGCATGCAGGAGACGATGCGCGACGCGGCGGGCAACGTCTATCTGAAATGCTGGGACGAATGGGACAAGTATTCGCTGATCCTGTCGCCGTCCGACCAGGCAGGGCTCAAGCACGCCGCGTACAAGGTCGAGCACGACGCCGACCTGGACGCGCTGCAGCAGCGTATCGAGGCATACGGGATCGCGACCGAAATGCTGCCTGAAGGCGCGCTGCCGGCCGTTGGCCGTCAATTGCGGTTCCTGTTGCCGAGCGGGCACGAACTGCGGCTGTTCGCGAAGAAGGAACTGGTGGGCACCGCGGTCGGCTCGCTGAACCCCGATCCGTGGCCCGACGACGTTCCGGGCTCGGCCGTGCACTGGCTCGACCACTGCCTGCTGATGTGCGAACTGAACCCGGAAGCCGGCGTGAACCGTGTCGAGGAGAACACGCGCTTCATGGCCGAGTGTCTCGACTTCCATCTGGCGGAACAGGTGATGGTCGGCCCCGGCAACACGATCCAGGCCGCGACGTGGATGTTCCGCAGCACGACGCCGCACGACATCGCGTTCGTCGGTGGCCCGAGCAACGGCCTGCATCACATCGCGTTCTTCCTCGACGACTGGGCCGACGTGCTGAAGTCGGCCGACGTGATGGCGAAGAACAAGGTGAAGATCGACGTCGCGCCGACGCGGCACGGCATCACGCGCGGCACCACCATCTATTTCTTCGATCCGAGCGGCAACCGCAACGAGACGTTCGCGGGGCTCGGCTATCTCGCGCAACCCGATCGCCCGGTCACGACGTGGACCGAGGAGGAGCTCGGACGCGGGATCTTCTTCCACTCCGGCGAGCTGAACGAAGCGTTCACGACCGTCTACACCTGAGCCGCAAGGAGTCCAGCGTCATGGATCGAAACGACACGAACCGGAGCGTCGACATGCGCACGATCGACTGGCCCGCCGCGGCGCGCGCGGCGCAGGCGACGGCCGAGGCCGCCGAGCGGCTCGGCGTGCGCGTGAATGTCGCGGTCGTCGACGCAGCCGGGCTGCTCGCGGCATACGTGCGCATGCCCGGCGCACCGCTGCATTCGATCGACATCGCGATCGACAAGGCGTACACGGCCGCGAGCTTCGGTCTGCCCACCGGCGCGTGGCACGCCGCATTGGCGTCGCACTCGGACGCGGTGCGGCAGGGCCTCGTGCTGCGGCCGCGTTTCGTCGCGTTCGGCGGCGGGCTGCCGATCGTCGATGACGGCGCGTTGATCGGCGGCATCGGCGTATCGGGCGGCAGCGAGACGCAGGACGCGCAATGCGCGTACGCGGGGCTCGATGCGGCCGGCTTCGGCGGGCCATGACGCTCGGCACACGCGAACGCGCTCCACGAACCCACGGATTCACGATCATCGGCACACACATCATGTACGACACCGAACCCATCGCCGCGACACGCGGCCCCGCCGGCGGGCAGCCGGACCCGCGGCTCGTCCGCAACTTCATCGACGGCGAATATCGCGCGGGCGAACGCTGGTTCGACAAGCGCTCGCCGCTCGACAACGCGGTGATTGCGCGCGTCGCCGAAGCGAGCCGCGCGGATGTCGACGCGGCGGTACAGGCCGCACGCGCGGCGCTGGCCGGCCCGTGGGGCGCGCTGACGGTCGCGCAGCGCGTCGAACTCCTGTATGCGGTGGCCGACGGCATCACGCACCGCTTCGACGATTTTCTCGAAGCGGAAGTGGCCGACACCGGCAAGCCGGTGAGCCTCGCCAGCCATATCGACATCCCGCGCGGCGCCGCGAACTTCAAGGTGTTCGCCGACGTGGTGAAGAACGTGCCCGGCGAAACCTTCGAGATGGCGACGCCGGACGGCGCGGGCGCGCTCAATTACGCGATCCGCCGGCCGGTCGGCGTGGTCGGCGTGATCTGCCCGTGGAACCTGCCGCTGCTGCTGATGACGTGGAAGGTCGGGCCCGCGCTCGCCTGCGGCAACACGGTGGTCGTGAAGCCGTCGGAGGAGACGCCGCAGACGGCCGCGCTGCTCGGCGAAGTGATGAACGCGGCGGGCGTGCCGCGCGGCGTCTACAACGTCGTGCATGGCTTCGGGCCGGGTTCGGCCGGCGAATTCCTGACGACGCATCCGGGCGTGAACGCGATCACGTTCACCGGCGAGACGCGCACCGGCGCGGCGATCATGAAGGCGGCGGCCGACGGTGCGCGGCCCGTCAGCCTCGAAATGGGCGGCAAGAACGCGGCGATCGTGTTCGCCGATTGCGATTTCGACGCGGCCGTCGAGGGCACGTTGCGCTCGTGCTTCGCGAACGCGGGGCAGGTTTGCCTCGGCACCGAGCGCGTGTATGTCGAACGTCCGCTGTTCGAGCGTTTCGTTGCCGCGCTGAAGGCCGGTGCCGAACGGCTGCGGCCCGGCCGTCCGGAAGCAGAGTCGACCGGCCTCGGCCCGCTGATCAGCCAGGAGCATCGCGACAAGGTGCTGTCGTATTACCGCAAGGCGGCCGAACTCGGCGCGACGGTCGTGACGGGCGGCGGCGTGCCCGACATGCCGGAGGATCTGCGCGACGGCGCGTGGGTGCAGCCGACGATCTGGACCGGCCTCGGCGACGATTCGCCGATCGCGCGCGAAGAGATCTTCGGGCCGTGCACGCTGGTGATGCCGTTCGATTCCGAAGCCGAGGTGATCGGCCGCGCGAATGCGAATGCGTACGGGCTGTCGACCGCGATCTGGACGACCAACCTGTCGCGCGCGCACCGCGTCGCGGCGTCGATCGACGTCGGCATCGCGTGGGTCAATTCGTGGTTCCTGCGCGACCTGCGTACGGCGTTCGGCGGCGCGAAGCAATCGGGCATCGGCCGCGAAGGCGGCGTGCATTCGCTCGAGTTCTACACGGAGCTTCGCAACGTCTGCATCAAGCTCTGACCCAACCGTTCATGACCGGAAAACTCTTATGGACTCCACGTTGATTACCACGCTGGGCGACCGGCTGTACGACGCGATGACGTCGCGCGAGCCCATCGCGCCGCTGACGTCGCAGCACGAGGACCTGTCGGTCGACGACGCGTACCGGATCCAGCAGCGCTTCGTGCAGCGCCGCCTGGACGCCGGCGAGACCGTCGTCGGCAAGAAGATCGGCGTCACGTCGAAGGCGGTGATGGACATGCTCGGCGTCTACCAGCCCGACTTCGGCTACCTGCTGTCGGGCATGGTGGTCGGCGAGGGCGAGTGCATCGCGCTCGACACGCTGATCCAGCCGAAGGCCGAAGGCGAGATTGCATTCGTGCTGAAGCGCGACCTGCTCGGCCCGGGCGTGACGAACGCGATGGTGCTCGCCGCGACCGAATGCGTGATGCCGTGCTTCGAGATCGTCGACTCGCGCATCCGCGACTGGAAGATCCGCATCGGCGACACGGTCGCCGACAACGCGTCATGCGGCGTGTTCGTGCTCGGCGACCGGGCGGTGAGCACGCGCAGCGTCGATCTGTCGACGTGCGGAATGGTGCTCGAGAAGAACGGCGACGTGGTCGGCACCGGCGCCGGCGCGGCCGCGCTCGGCTCGCCGGTGAACGCGGTCGCGTGGCTCGCCAACACGCTCGGTCGCCTCGGCATTCCGCTGAAGGCCGGCGAAGTGATCCTGTCCGGCGCGCTCGCCGCGATGGCGCCGGTCGGGCGCGGCGACAACTTCCGCGTGTCGATCGGCGGGATCGGCGCGTGTTCGGTGCGGTTCGCGTGAGCGCCGCCCGTTCCCCTTTCCACGCAAACGAGGAATTTCCCATGACCCGAAAGATCCGTTGCGCACTGATCGGTCCCGGCAACATCGGCACCGACCTGCTCGCCAAACTGATGCGCAGCCCCGTGCTCGAACCCGTGTGGATGGTCGGCATCGATCCCGATTCAGATGGCCTGAAGCGCGCGCGCGAACTCGGCCTCAAGACCACCGCGGACGGCGTCGACGGCCTGCTGCCGCATGTGCGGGCGGACGGCGTGCAAATCGCGTTCGACGCGACGAGCGCATACGTCCATGCGGAAAACAGCCGCAAGCTGAACGCGCTCGGCGTGCTGATGATCGACCTGACGCCGGCCGCGATCGGCCCGTACTGCGTGCCGCCCGTCAACCTGAAGGATCACATCGGCTCCGGCGAGATGAACGTGAACATGGTCACGTGCGGCGGCCAGGCGACGATTCCGATGGTGCGCGCGATCTCCCGCGTGCAGCCGGTCGCGTACGGCGAGATCGTCGCGACCGTATCGTCGCGTTCGGTCGGCCCCGGCACCCGCAAGAACATCGACGAGTTCACGCGTACGACGGCCGCGGCCGTCGCGCAGGTCGGCGGCGCGAAACAAGGCAAGGCGATCATCGTGATCAACCCGGCCGACCCGCCGCTCATCATGCGCGACACCGTGCACTGCCTGACGGAAAGCGCGCCCGACGAAGCGCGCATCGTCGAATCGGTGCACGCGATGATCGCCGACGTGCAGCGCTACGTGCCCGGCTACCGGCTCGTCAACGGGCCGGTGTTCGACGGCAACCGCGTGTCGGTCTATCTCGAGGTCGAAGGCCTCGGCGACTACCTGCCGAAATACGCGGGCAACCTCGACATCATGACGGCCGCCGCCGCGCGCACCGCCGAGATGTTCGCCGAGGAACTGCTGGCCGGGCGCCTCACGCTGGCATCGGCCGCCGAGGCGGCCTGACGCCCGCCAACGCGACTTCCACGACCGGACGACAAGGAACGGAAATGAATCTCAAAGGCAAACGAATCACCGTCCACGACATGACGCTGCGTGACGGCATGCACCCGAAGCGTCACCAGATGACGCTCGACCAGATGCGCTCGATCGCGAGCGGGCTCGACGCGGCCGGCGTGCCGCTGATCGAAGTCACGCACGGCGACGGCCTCGGCGGCTCGTCGGTCAACTACGGCTTTCCCGCGCATACCGACGCGGAATACCTCGGCGCGGTGATCCCGCTGCTGAAGCGCGCGAAGGTGTCGGCGCTGCTGCTGCCGGGCATCGGCACCGTCGACCACCTGAAGGAAGCGCACGCGCTCGGCGTGCATACGATCCGCGTCGCGACGCACTGCACCGAGGCGGACGTGTCCGAGCAGCACATCGCGATGGCGCGCAAGCTCGACATGGATACCGTCGGCTTCCTGATGATGAGCCACATGAACAGCCCCGACGGGCTGGTGAAGCAGGCGAAGCTGATGGAGTCGTACGGCGCGAACTGCGTCTACATCACCGACTCGGCCGGCTACATGCTGCCCGACGACGTGAAGGCTCGCCTCGCCGCGGTGCGCGACGCGCTGAAGCCCGAGACGGAACTGGGCTTCCACGGTCACCATAACCTCGCGATGGGCGTCGCGAACTCGATCGCCGCGATCGAGGCCGGAGCGAACCGGATCGACGGCGCGGCGGCCGGGCTCGGCGCTGGCGCGGGCAACACGCCGCTCGAAGTGTTCGTCGCCGTCTGCGAGCGGATGGGCATCGAGACCGGCGTCGACGTGTGGAAGATCCAGGACGTCGCCGAGGATCTCGTCGTGCCGATGATGGACTTCCCGATCCGCATCGACCGCGACGCGCTGACGCTCGGCTATGCGGGCGTGTACGGCTCGTTCCTGCTGTTCGCGAAGCGCGCGGGCGAGAAGTACGGGATTCCGGCGCGCGACATCCTCGTCGAGCTCGGCCGGCGCGGCATGGTCGGCGGGCAGGAAGACATGATCGAGGACACCGCGCTGACGCTCGCGAAGGCGCGCGCGGCACAACCGAAGCGGGAGGCCGCATGAATCTGACGACCGACACGATCGAGTCGCTGGCCGCGCATCTCGACGACTGCATGCGCGAGGCGCGAGACACGCCGAAGATCACCGACCGTCATCCGGAGATGGACTGGGACGACGCCTACGCGGTGCAGGATGCGATCCGCCACCGGCAGCTTGCGCGCGGCGCGCGGATCGTCGGCTACAAGGCCGGCCTGACGTCGCACGCGAAGATGCGGCAAATGGGCGTGGACACGCCCGTGTTCGGATTCCTGACCGACGTCTACGACCTGCCCGACGGCGGCGAGTGCGATACGTCCGCGCTGATTCATCCGAAGGTGGAGCCCGAGATCGCATTCGTGACGAAGGCCGAGCTGAAGGGCCCGGGCTGCCATGTCGGCGCGGTGCTCGCCGCGACGGACTTCGTCGTCGCCGGGATCGAGGTGATCGACAGCCGCTACCGCGACTTCAAGTTCGACCTGAAAAGCGTGGTGGCCGACAACACGTCGGCCGCGCGCTTCGTCGCGGGCGGCCGACCGCTGGCCGTGGACGGCGTCGACCTGCGCACGCTCGGCATCGTGCTCGAGAAGAACGGCTTGCCGGTCGCGTTCGGCGCCGGCGCGGCCGTGCTCGGGCACCCGGCGGCCGCGATCGCGATGCTCGCGAACCACCTCGGCGCGCGCGGCGAATCGATTCCGGCGGGCAGCCTGATCCTGTCGGGTGGCATCACGGAGGCGGTGGCCGTCGCGGCCGGCGACAACGTGACGCTGCGCGTGCAGGACATCGGGTCGGTGGGCGTGCGATTCATCTGAACGTTTCGAACGCAAAGGGAGGCCATCGTGCCGATAGCGCATCTGTACATCCTGGAAGGCCGCGACGACGACAAGAAGGAACGCCTGATCGCCGAAGTCACCGAAGCCATCCATCGCTCGCTGGACGCACCGCTCGAATCGGTGCGCGTGATCATCACCGAGATGCCGAAGGCGCACTTCGGGATCGGCGGGCAGAGCGCGAAAAAGCGCGGCCGCTGACGCGCCGCGCACCATCGAAATCGACTGGAGGAGCGTCATGTCAACCAATCCCGAACTGGGCCGCCGGATCGTCGCGAGCGGCCTTGACACCAACTATCACGACCTCGGCGACGGGCCGCCCGTGCTGCTGATCCACGGCTCGGGGCCGGGCGTCACGGCCTACGCGAACTGGCGGCTCACGATGCCCGCGCTCGCCGAGCAGTTTCGCGTGATCGCGCCGGACATGGCCGGATTCGGCGAAACCGAGCGGCCGCGCGATTACGTGTATTCGATGGATCACTGGGTCGACCACGCGCTCGGCCTGCTCGATGCGCTTGGCGTCGAGCGCGCGCACGTGATCGGCAATTCGTTCGGCGGCGCGCTCGCGCTTGCGCTGGCGATCCGTGCGCCCGACCGGGTCGGACGCCTCGTGCTGATGGGCGCGGCGGGCACGCGCTTCACGCTGACGGACGGGCTCGATGCCGTGTGGGGCTATACGCCGTCGATCGCGAACATGCGCGGCCTGCTGGACATTTTCGCGTTCGATCGCACGCTGGTGAACGACGAACTCGCGAAGCTGCGCTACGACGCGAGCGTGCGGCCCGACTACCAGGAGGCGTTCGCGAACATGTTTCCGGCGCCGCGCCAGCGCTGGGTCGATGCGCTCGCGAGCGACGAGGCGAAACTGCGCGCGCTGCCGCACGACACGCTGATCGTCCATGGCCGCGAGGATCGCGTGATTCCGCTCGACAGTTCGATGAGGCTGCTGGAACTGCTGCCGAACGCGCAACTGCACGTGTTCGGGCGCTGCGGACACTGGACGCAGATCGAGCATGCGGCACGCTTCAACCGGCTGGTGATCGAGCACTTCAATGAGTAGCCGGACTCGTTGACTTGCGCCGACGGCGAGGTGCCGCACGGCAGAGCTTGGACGAGATTCATGTCGCGGGACGGCTTGCATGCATTGATGGCCAAGTTGCCGGACGGAGGCCGGTGACATCCCGGTAATCGTAAGCCGGCGCAAATACGAGCGGTAAATTGCAGATCAATAACAATTAGCACCATTAAATGATGAATGGGTAAGGAGACGTCCGTGAAAGGCAAATATGTTCGTTTGATAGTTGTGGCATGCGCTGCGGCCTGGAGCGCGAATGCGAGTGCGACCGACGTGTTCAATCTCGAAGGCTATGGTCCGATCTCGCGCGCGATGGGCGGGACCGGCGTGGCCTACGACGTGGGCGGAGCGGCGATGATGCTGAACCCGGCCACGCTCGGCCTGATGGCCGAGGGGCGCTATGTGGACCTCGGACTCGACGTTGTGACGACGGACATCCACGTGAAAAACGCGTCGACGGGCGAGAGCGCCACGTCGGGAAATCATGGCAACAACAACGGGCCGTATTTCGCGCCGCAGATGGCCGTCGTCTATCGACGCGCGAACTATGCGTTCGGCATCGGCGCGTTCGCCGAAGGCGGGCTCGGCACGCAATTTGGCGGAAACAGTTTTCTGTCCCGGACGGCCACCAACAATATCGATACCGGACTGGATCAGTTTTCGCGGCTGCTGGTGCTGCGCGTCCCGCTCTCCGCCGCATACAACGTGACCGACAGGCTGACCGTAGGCGCTTCGCTGGATGTCGTGTGGACCTCGCTCAACCTGGGTTCGCTACTCGATGTGTCGCAGATCGGCACCCTGGCGGCGCAGCGCCGCGTTTCCGGGTCGCTGGTGCCGACGCTGTTGAGCGTACCCGGCCTGTCGGGCGGCTACGTCGGCTTTTCGCACAGCGGTATCGTCGGCGGCGGAGCGGACGGATGGGGCATCGGGGGCAAGTTGGGCCTCACGTATCTGCTGACACCGGATACGCGAATCGGCATGGCATACAACTTCAAGACCGCCGTGAGCGATCTGCACGCCGGGCACGCGAATCTGACCGCCGTTAGTTCGGTGGCGGGCAACATTCCATTGAGCGGCAACATCGTCGTGAAGGATTTCCAGATGCCCGCGCAGTTGACGGTCGGCATCAGCCACCGCTTCAATGACCAGTGGTCGGTGTCGGCCGATTATCAGCACGTGTTCTGGGCAAGCGTCATGAAGAACCTGAACATGAGCTTCACGCAGGCCGGAACCGGCGCCAACCTGAACCTGTCGATTCCGCAGAACTATCACGACATCAATGTGTTCGCGGTCGGTGCGGAATATCGCTACAACACGAAGTTGACGTTCCGGGCGGGCTTTCAGTACGCGCAGGAGGCTGTGCCGAACGACATGCTGCTGGCCGTCGTCCCGGGGATTCCGACGACGCATTTGAGCGCCGGTGCGTCCTACGCGTTCGACAAGAACGACGTTGTCGATTTCGCGCTGTCGGTCGGCCTGAAAAAGACACTGTCGAACAGCAGCCAGCCGAACACGGCAGTGCCGATCGTCGCGACGCACTCGCAAATCAACGCAGTCCTCGGGTATCAGAAGCGCTTCTGACCGGATCCCGCGCGAGGCGGCATCGGTGCCGCCTCGTCGGCCGACTGTCGCGTCATTCCAGATCGATGCCGTACTTGCGCAACCGATAGGCAAGCGTGGGCCGGGTAATGCCGAGCACGCGCGCCGCCAGTGAGAGATTGCCGTTGGCTTCCGCGATCGCCGCGCGCAGCATCGCTATCTCGGTCTCGGCGAGTCCGGGGCGGGCGCCGGAGCCGAGCGAGGCCGGGCCCGAGGCCGCCTCGACCGGCTCGTCCATCAGCGCGATGTTGCCGCTGCGCTTCAGGATGAACGACGACACGTCGATTTCCTCGCCGGTCGTGAACAGATGACAGAGATCGAGCGCACCGCCGTCTTCGGCAAGAATCACCGCGCGCTCGATCATGTTCTCGAGTTCGCGCACGTTGCCAGGCCAGTCGTAATTGAACATCGCGTCGACTGCGCGCTCGCGAAAGCCGGTGATGCGCTTGTCGTGCTTCTTGGCAAGCCGCTGGAGGAACCAGTTCATCATCAGCGGAATGTCGTCGCGCCGTTCGCGTAACGGCGGCACCTGAATCGGAAATACGTTGAGGCGGAAAAAGAGATCCTCGCGGAATTGCCCCGCCTTGACGGCTTCCCGCAGGTTGACGTTCGTCGCCGCGATGACGCGCACATCGACCTTGCGCGTGCGAGTGTCGCCGACTCGCTCCAGTTCGCCCTGCTGGAGCGCGCGCAACAGCTTGCCCTGGGCGGTGAAGCTGAGCGTGCCGACTTCATCGAGAAAGAGCGTACCGCCGTCGGCTCGCTCGAACCGGCCCGGCCGCGACGAGGTTGCGCCGGTATAACCGCCCCGTTCGACGCCGAACAGCTCGGACTCCATCAGGTGCTCCGGAATCGACGCGCAATTGACGGCGACGAACGGCTTGTCGGCCCGCTTGCTGAGCCGATGAAGATTGTTCGCGAACACCTCCTTGCCGACGCCGCTTTCGCCGAGAAACAGCACGGTGGCTTCCGTGGGGGCGACTTTGTTGACCATATGGCACACGGTGTTGAAGCCTGCCGAGATGCCGACGACGCCGAAGCTGTTCTCGGGGGCGCGCGCAATCCGCTCGGCAATCCGGCTAGTTGCCGGCAGCATCGTCTGCGGTTCGAGCGACCATTTGACGAAATCGCCGATCTGCAGGAAGCGCAGATCGTCCTGCGGATCGTCCCATTCCTCGACCGGCTTGCCGACGACCCGGCATTTTGCGTGCCCCATCCCGCGGCATTCGATTTCCCGCCAGAGGATCGGCCTCCCCATGAACGCGCTGGTGTAGCCGCACGCGTAGCCGATCAGCATCCAGCAGACTGCATCGTTGCCGATGCCGTAACTTGCGATGTGCGCCTCCGCCTCCGACGAATCGATCAGGTAGAAGTCGCCGAAATAGTGGCCGCGCTCGACATCGATGTCGAGCGCAATCGGTTCGCAGTGGACGATCCCTTCGAGCGAGACGAGCTGCGGGCCGGCGAGAAAGTCGTCGTAGGTATTGAATCCGGCCCGTACCTTGCGCGCCATGGCCGCGTCGTGCGTGCCGGCCTGATAGCCGATTCGAGTAATGAGGCCGCGCGCGGTTTCCTTGCCAAGACTCTCGATGAGCTCCTGGCGCAGCGCGCCGAGTGAGCTGATGTGCATCAGCATCATGCGCTGGTCGTCGAGCCAGATCCTGCCTTGCTGCGGTGCGAACCTCAGACGCTTCGCGAGGTCGTGGATGGCGGGAACGCGAATTTCGGGATGTCCGGCCTCGCGCGAGGGCTGCCCCATTCGTGACCCCGGCGAAGATTCCGGTTTGCCGTTGCGCATTTCGCTTCTTGACATGCTTGCCTCGTTCGCGGCCGATCTGGCCGACTCTCCGTCGCTCCGGCGAGGCATGTGGCGCAAGGGAACATGCTTGCGACACGCGTCGCGACCGAATATTGCGACCGAGTCAGTGCGACATTGCGACCGACTCGCCCGGTTCAGCTTAGCGTGCGTCCGTCGTCATGGCGATTGGTGAAAGTACGCGAGGGAAATCGGCAGAGGAATGCGCGCGACCCGTCTGAACGGGCCGCCGCACCGGGGCTCAGACGAATCGATCGAAGTGCAGCTGCGCGAAGGGGACCTTGTGGCGGAGCATCAGCAAGTCCTGCACGGCCTCGATCATGGGCGGGGGGCCCGCAAAGTAGAAGCGGTATTGGTCGAGCGGTTGGGCAAGCACGCGCTCCGCCTCGTCGTGCACGAAACCCGTCGCACCGTTCCATTGCTGCGACGGGTCCGCAGCGGACAGCACGATCGATACCGAGAGCCGTTCGTGCGCAAGCGCTTCGAGTTCCGCCGCGGCACCGAGATCCGCCTGCGAGCGCGCACCGTAGAAGAAATGGACGTGCGCGGCTCCGGGCTGGGCCAGTGCGCCGCGCGCAATCGACAGCATCGGTGCCAGGCCCGAGCCGCCCGCGATGCAGACAATATCGCGCGCATCATCGTCGCGCAGGTAAGCATGGCCGTAAGGCCCGTCGATGAGAATCCGGTCGCCGATGCCGATACGGTCGAACAGAGCGTTGCTGCCCGCACCACCGGGGACGCGCCGGATGACGAACTGCCACAATCCGTCGCCGTTCGGCAGATTCGACATCGAGTAGGCGCGCGCTCCTTTTGCCGAGTGCGGATATAGCAGCGCATACTGGCCGGCGCGGAACGTTGCCTCGGCCGGAGTACGAAACGTGAATTCGCTCATGTCCGGCGTCACGCTGCGCCGTGCGACCAGTTCCGCCTCTCGACGCGACGGGGCAACGACGGGCAGGTAGCTGTCGTCGCAGCGTACGCGAATGGTGCAGTCGCCGGTCGGGCGCGACTGGCACGCGAGCCGTTTGCCGCGCTTTCGATCGCGCTCGGAGAGCCCCGGCGCGTCCGGCCATAACGTCGCCATCGAGCCGGACACGAGCTCGAAGCGACAGGCGCCACAGCCGCCCACGCTGCATTCGTGCGGCAGTCCCACTCCGGCACGTAATGCGCCACGCAGCAGCGCGTCTTCCGACGCGTCGACGGCGAACGTCGCGCCGCCTTCAATCGTGATCTGATGTTCCATCTTCAAGTTTCGCCTTGCGGGGGCCGGCATGCGCCGGCCCCGGGTTCACCCAGCGGTCACAGGCCGATACCGCGTCGGAATTCGCTCACTGCGGCGCGCGCACGCGCTGCCGCATCCGGAGCGTCGGGCAGCGAGTTGCAATAAGCGTCGATGGCGGCATCCGCGAGCGGTGCCCACTTGTCGACCCACGCGGCGAGCACAGCGTGGTTGCCGTCCTGTTCCAGCGCCATACGCACAAGTTCGCCTGCCCAGCGGCGATGCCGTTGCGCGTCGGCCAGTTGGGCATCGGTCAACAGGCCGAGCAGCGTATCGCCGTTCTGGCGGGCGGTCTGGCCGAGCGTGCGCAGCACCGTCTCTTCGACGGCGGGCCGTGCAACCAGGTTCAGCGCGACGAAGCTTTCGGCCCAGTCCCATGCGACGAGCGCTTCCTCGACGAGCCGCCGCCAGCCCTGCCACGCGGGGTCCTGTTCCCAGATGCGGCGCTCCTCGTTCGCGAAGCCGAGATCGGGGAAGGCCAGCGACAGCTCCTTCGTTCGATACGCGGTATGCGTGAGCCAGCGAAGAGAGTCTGCCGTCTGATAGGCAGCGCAGTTGGAGATCGTCGACGCGGGCGCGAGCTGTGTCAGATAGGCGGAGCCCATCTGCAGCGCGTGGAACAGGTAGCGCGCCGGCGTATACAGGCGTGCGAGGTATTCCGCCCAGTCGCGCTCGAGCATCGCGTCGTGACCGCGCGAGGAAAACTGGTCGAGCAGACCGAAGACATATGTCTCCTGGCCGTCCTGCATCATGTTGTAGGTGCGGTAGACCAACTCGTCGGGATCGCGGAATGCGTTCCAGTCGGCATGGCGCAGCGGCGACGCGTTGCGGTTTCGCTTGAACCATAGGGCCATCCCGAAGTTGGGATCGAGTTCGAACGGCGCGTCGGGGTTGTCGGTCGTGTAATGCAGATTGGTCGAGACGATTTCGTATTCGCTCGGTTTGCGCCGCCGTGCGGCCAGATGGCTCCACGTCTTGAGCGGCTTCAGGATTTCGGGTTGCGTCATGGTGGTCTCCTGTCAGAGCGTTTTTTCGTAATAGAAGCGGACGTAATCGTCCGTCGTCTCGATACGGCCTGCGAAGGAACTGAGGTTGATTTCCAGTTCCGACATCTTGAACGGCCGCCCGAGCGCCGTCTCGAGCGTCGCGCGGCGCAGGATCAATTCGCCTTCCGTATCGATGCGTACGTAGGCGAGCTTGTCGTCGATGCGAATCTCCTTGTCCGGATTGTCTTCCTGGGCGGCCTCGATGACGCCGGCAGTGATGCTGCTCGCGCGCAGGATGGGGCCGACCCGGTTGTTGCGGTAGGCGTCCGCTGTGTTGTCGTGGCTCATGATGTGTTCCTACGTCGGATCAGGAATGGGCGAAGAGCGGCTCGACGCCGTCCACGGCAACGAGGATGTCGTCACCGTCGAGTTTCACGGCATATTCCGCGAGACGGCAGTCGCCGGGATTGATCCCCTTGCCCGTGTTCGCGTCGAAGGTCCATTGATGTGCGCGGCACATCAGGACTCGGCCGTCGAACTTGCCTTCCGCGAGCGGAATGTCCTGGTGCGGGCAGATGCCCTGGAAGGCGCGGGGCTCGCCGCCTTCGGGGCGGACCAGCACGATCACGTGGCCTTCAATCTCGACCTCGGTCATGTCGCCTTCCCACAGCTCGTCGAGCGTGGCTGCTTTGTGAAATGTCATATCAGCCTCACGCGTCACAGAAAATGAACTCGAGCGATTCCATCGGCCTGATGTCAGTCTCGCAAAGCCGGGTATCGCGCGGGAAGAACGCGTCGCTGCCCTGACGCCGAACCCTCACGATCTTGTCTGGCTGCGGCGCGACGCGCCGGCCGACCGAGTGATGCGCCGCCGCGGCAGCGACCTCGTCCATGGTGTTTTCGGTATCGACCGCAACGAGTTGCAGCACGAAGTCGTACTGAAAATTGGAAATCACGGGAAAAAGTGCCATGTCGTCCTCCATTGGTCGGCTGTCTCACGCAGCCTTCTGTTGATTGCATCGATTGCGATAGGCCTCGACCCACGCGTATTGATGGGCGTCGTCTCCGCTCTCGCCGGGGGCGAGGCTCATGTACTTGAGCGCACCCATCAGATCGGGGGGCTGGATATGCCCGGCGAGGAAGCGGTCGACGAGCGTCAGGTGATCTCGATAGCGCGACGGGTCCTGCTGGAATACCCAGCGGTCGATCTCGGAATTGAAGTGATAGGTGCGACCGTGGTAATCGAGCGGATAGTCCTTCACGTTCCAGCCGTTGCCGGGAATAGCGCAGATCGGCAACTGGCTCATGTTGCAGACGATCGGCAACGTCTCCGGTACCGTCAGATGCGTCTTGCCCGCGATCAGGTTCTCGATGATGACGTCCCAGGCCTTTCCGAATGTGTCGTTCCAGCCGGGATACTTGTCCTCGAGCCAGTCTCGGCAATCCGGCGTCATGCCGGCGGCGGGGTTCCACCAGACGGTCGGCCGCCAGAACCAGATTCCCATCTGGTATGCGTGGTGCTGGTAGTCGAACTCGTTGATCATCTGGTCCCAGTACCACGGCAAGTCGAGGCCGAGGTCGATCAGCGTGCGCTCGAACTGGCCGACGATCCATTCGCGCATGAACTCCTTGAACGATTGCTTGCGGTGATGCAGCGGTGTCGCGTAGTCCATCGCCGTTCCGGTCAGCAGGCAGAAGAGGCGCCACGCGCGGGCGATCGCAATATCGACGAGCTTCTGTGCCTCCTCCTTGCGACCGTTCGCGATCAGGATCTGCAGCGCGGGGCCGCCAATCTGCGCGTGGCGCGATTCATCCGTCTGGATGCTGGAGATGAGGCTCGCAAAAGTGAAGTCGCCGGCCTCGGCGGCGTCCGCGGCAAGGCCGAGGAACTGCATGTTGGTGAAGCCGGTCTCGAACGCGAACGTGAGCATCACGGCGATTTCGAGCGCACTGCGCGCCATGAACAGGTCGTCGAACGTGCTGCGCGCGGCAATCGCGCCCCACTCGTTCGTGTGGTATGCCTTGTGAGCCCAGTCGAACTGACGGTCCTTGTGGCAATAGTCGTGGGGAAAATACAGCTGCAATTGCCCGTGGCGGTTTTCGTCCAGCATGCCGAACGTCGCCATGTTGCGCATGCCGGGCGCCCGGCCGAACCGGGCCATGCGCGCTTCCCCGCTCATGGCGGCATATTCGCCGAGTGCGATGGCGCCGTAATGCGATTTCAGGATCGAAAGCCAGCCAGGGTCGGCGTCCTCGAACATGCGGCTGCGCTCCAGCGCAGCCTTCACGGAATAGGCGCCGGCATCCTTTTCTCGCTGAATGCGGACGTATTCGGAGTAGGACGTCTTGTACGGTTCGTCGTAGCTTTCCCATGTCTCCATCGGAATGCCTTGCGCGCCAGTCATGATATCGGGGAAAAGATCGGATTCCGTAACATATTTCGGAGTCCAGTTCGTCGAGCGGGCGATGTCATACCACGCCGATCGTTCCAGTAACGCCATGTCATGTCTCCTTGGTTGGGATCGTTCGAGCCGGTTGCTTGCGCTCAGCGGGCGTTGTGCACGGGCCGGCGAGCATGAATGAGCAAGGGGAGTGCCAGGATGACGAAGCGGACGGAATGTTTGCAGTGCAAAATCCCGATATTCGTGGCTTGAGAAGCAGGAGGGAGCGTCGTAGGTGATGTTTGCTGCGATGCGGAAATGGCGGAAATTCAGCCCGATTTGATTATTTGGTCAAGCCGCTCTGGTTCGCCGCATGCGAACCAGACTGATCTTTTGATGAAAATCTCGATATTTGCGTGCCAGGGTTTCGCCGCTTGCGTCCCAGGATGTGAAGATCCAGGCCGAACCCGCATCGGGAGGGCTATCGTTGGCGCCGCATGTGCTCGACACGCGAAAACAGCGCAAGCCCGTTGTCGTGGTTGATCGATGCGTGACCGGCGGAGTCGAGCGCGGTGTAGGCATCCTGCTCAACCGCAAACGACATGCTGACGGAGGCCGGTGCATACGGGAAATCGCTGCCGTAGAGGATGTGAGCGGGCCTCGCGAACGCCATGAGGCTTGGCAGCGCGGACGGCGACGACAGCGCGGTGTCGAAGTAGAAGGTGCGCAGCAGGTCGAGCAGCCCGTCGCGATCCGGCACGTCGTCGCGCACGCCCGGCGCGAGTTCGGCAAAGCGGTATGCCGTGTACGGCAGGAAGCCGCCGGCGTGCGACAGGATGATGCGCACGTTCGGGTAGCGCGCGACCACGCCGTTGAGCACGAGCTGCAGCGCGGTGCGCGTCGTATCGAACGGATAGTCGAGCAGCGGGCCGGGCATGCCGGCCAGGACGTCGATCGCGGGCTTGGCCGGATGAATGAACACCACCGCGTGACGGCGATCGAGTGCGGCCCAGACGGCTTCGAATGCCGCATCGCCGAGGTAGACGCCGCCGTAGTTGCTGAGCAGCACGACGCCGTCGGCGTTCAGCGTGTCGAATGCGTGGTCGATTTCGGCGAGCGCGCCGTCGACGTCGGGCAGCGGCAGCGTCGCGAAGTTGCCGAAGCGGGTCGGCCATTTCGCGACGAGGCCGGCCACGTATTCGTTGACCTGACGCGCCATGTCGCGTTTCGCCTGGCCGTTCCAGCCCTGCACGCCGGGCGCCGTCAGCGATAGCACGCCTGTGCGGATCTCCAGCGAATCCATGAACGCGAGCGCGGCTTCCGGGCTCCAGGTGGGGCTGCCCCAACCGGATGGGTCGCCGCCGTGGGCGGGCAGGGCGTCGGCCCAGAACGGCGGGACGACATGCTGGTGAACATCGATGCGGTTGCGGTCGGACATGATCGGGCTCCCTGGACGTGCGCTGCGACGCAGCGGATGTCGATCAGGATGCACGCGGTTGATTTTTCACTCCAATAGATTAAATTTCGAGATTAATCGTTACGAGTGATCAATCGACGTCATGGACCTTCGCCATTTGCGCTACTTTCTCGCGGTTGCCGAAGAAGGGCATTTCGGCCGGGCGGCGGAACGGCTGCATATCGTGCAGCCTGCGTTGAGCGCGCAGATCCGCGCGCTCGAGGAGGAGCTGGGCGCCACGCTGTTCGAGCGCACCACCCGCAAGGTGCTGCTGACCGACGCGGGCCGGTTGCTCGTCACCGAAGCGCGGCACACGCTCGAGCAGGCCGAGCGCGCGAAGACGGTGGTGCAGCGTGCCGCACGCGGTGAGACGGGCGTGGTGCGGATCGGCTTCGTCGGCAACGCGGTCGCGACGGGGCGGCTGTCCGACGATCTGATCGCGTTTCACGCGGCATGGCCGGAGGTGACGCTCGACCTGCACGAAATGGCGCCGGCCGCGCAGCAGGAGGCGATCCTGGCGGGCCGGCTCGACATCGGCTATTGCCCGGCCTTCGGCGCGGCGTTCGACCCGAAACTGGCCGTGCGGACGGTCGGCAGCTGGGCGTGGGACGTGATGATGAGCGACCGGCATGCGCTCGCGAAGCGGCGCGCGGTGAGCGTCGCGGCGCTGGCGGACGAGCCGTTCATTTTCTATGCGGCCGACGGCGACGACGAAGGGCAGCTGGCGATCCTGCGGCGGGTGCTAGGCCGGGCGCCGCGCATCGCGCACAAGGTGAGCAGCACGCTGTCCGTGCTGGCGTTGACGGGGGCCGGCCTCGGCGTGGCGCTGGTGCCGGCGCCGCTCAGCCGGATCGCGGCGCCGAACATCGTGTACCGGAAACTCGCGGGCGACGTGCCGGGCTCCGAACTCGTCGCGCTGAGCCGGATCGGCGGGGAATGGGGAGCGGTACGGCAATATCTGGCGATGCTGGGCGGGTGCGCCGCGTAAGCGTCGCGGCCCGCGCCGGCATCACCGCGTCATTCCTCGTCCATCAACCGGACCTTGACTCGCTTGCCCTTGATCTTCCCCGTATTGAGCTTGCGCAGCGCGTCGCGCGCGACGCCGCGCTCGATCGCGACATAGGTCGAGAACTCGGTCACGTTGATCTTGCCGATCTGCTTGCCGTCGAACCCCGCGTCGCCGGTCAGCGCGCCGAGCACGTCGCCCGGGCGGATCTTGTCCTTGCGGCCGCCGAGAATCTGCAGCGTTTCCATCGGCGGCAGCAGCGTGTCGTTACCGGCCGGCTTCAGTTCCGCGAGCGGATGCCATTCGACGTCGCGCTTCTGCGCCTGCTCGATCGCGCCGACGCGGCCCATCTCGTCCATGCTGGCGAGGCTCAGCGCCCAGCCTTCCTGGTCCGCGCGGCCGGTGCGGCCGATGCGGTGCACGTGCACTTCGGGGTCGGGCGTCACGTCGACGTTGATCACCGCCTCCAGCTGTGCGATGTCGAGCCCGCGCGCGGCCACGTCGGTCGCGACCAGCACCGAGCAACTGCGGTTCGCGAACTGGATCAGCACCTGGTCGCGTTCGCGCTGTTCGAGCTCGCCGTGCAGCGCGAGCGCGTGGAAGCCCTGCGCGTGCAGCACGTCGAGCAGGTCGCGGCATTGCTGCTTGGTGTTGCAGAACGCGATCGTGCTCACCGGCCGGTAGTGGTTCAGCAACTGGCCGACCGCGTGCAGCCGCTCGGTTTCCGTCACTTCGTAGAAGCGCTGGCGGATCTTGCTGTCGTCGTGGCGCTCTTCGAGCTTCACTTCCTTCGGATTGCGCAGGAACTGCTGGCTCAGCTTCGCGATGCCGTCCGGATAGGTCGCCGAGAACAGCAGCGTCTGGCGCGACGTCGGGCACATCCGCGCGACCTTCGCGATGTCGTCGAAGAAGCCCATGTCGAGCATCCGGTCGGCTTCGTCGAGCACGAGCGTGTTCAGCGCATCGAGCTTCAGGTTGCCGCGGTCGAGGTGATCCATGATGCGGCCCGGCGTGCCCACGACGATATGCGCGCCGTGCTCGAGGCTCTGCGCCTGCGGCCGCATCGGCGTGCCGCCGCACAGCGTCAGCACCTTCACGTTTTCCTCGGCGCGCGCGAGGCGGCGCACTTCCTGCGCGACCTGGTCGGCGAGCTCGCGCGTCGGGCACAGGATCATTGCCTGCACGTCGAAGCGGCGCGCGTCGAGGCGCGCCAGCAGCGCGAGCGAGAACGCGGCGGTCTTGCCGCTGCCCGTCTTCGCCTGCGCGATCAGGTCCTGGCCGGCCAGCGCGATCGGCAGGCTCGCGGCCTGGATCGGCGTCATGTCGACATAGCCGAGCTGCGTGAGGTTCGCGAGCGTGGCGGGCGTCAGCGGCAGTGCGCTGAACGGCGTGGTGGTCGATTGGGTCATGTCAGGAGAGGTCTCCGAGGTAAGGGCGGCCTTCCATCTGTTCGTAGAGGACGTTCCCTTCCTCGTCCTCGAAGCGTTCGACATAGTTGCGCGCGCCGCACAGCGGGCAGCGGAACAGCAGCCCCTGGCCTTCGTCCTTGATGACGACGTCGGACGTCTCCCACTGCGTGCCGCAGCTCTGGTTTCGGCAGGTAAACACGGTCTTTCTCCAGCTGAATTCGGTTGATGGCGCGCCCGGCGGGCGCGGCAACGGCGTGCGGCGCTCGCGCGGCTCGGGCGCGGGCCGCACCGGCGGTCGCGTGGACCGCGTCGATGCGGATGGTGGATCGGGTGGCGACGGCGTCGCGCGTGCCCGCAATTCTAGCGGATGCGGGGGGCCGGCAGTGGGCGATACGGTGCGCGGACCGGCAGCGGACGAGCGTCGATGCGCGGCCGGTGAGGGCGCCGCCGACGGATGCGAGCGGTGCCGCCCGCATCCGCCATGAAAAACGGCCGCCCCGAAGGGCGGCCGTACGCGGCGAAACGGGGCCGGACGCGTTACAGCGCCATGTCGGCCGATGCCTTCGCGGGGCGCGCCGGGGCGGTGCCCGTCGCCTGCGACGGCGCCGTCAGGTCGATCTTCGGCGGCGGCGAGAGCTGCAGCACGTTGCTCGTGTAGGTCCATTCCTCGACGACCTTCGCCGGGCTGTCGTTCAGCTTCGTACCGTAGCTCGGCACGATCTGGCGGAGCTTCTGCTGCCATTCGGGCGTCGCGACCTTGTCCTTGAACACCTTCTGCATCAGGTTCAGCATGATCGGCGCGGCCGTCGACGCGCCCGGCGATGCGCCGAGCAGGCCCGCGATGCTGCCGTCCTGCGAGCTGACGATCTCGGTGCCGAGTTTCAGCACGCCGCCCTTCTTCGGGTCGCGCTTGATGATCTGCACGCGCTGGCCGGCCTGCCACAGGCGCCAGTCTTCCTTCTTCGCGTCCGGGAAATATTCCTTCAGCGCGTTGAAGCGGTCGTCGTCGGACAGCATCAGCTGGCCGGCGAGGTACTGGACGAGCGGGAATTCGTCGACGCCCACGCGCATCATCGGCGCGACGTTGTGCAGGTTGGTGCTCTTCGCGAGGTCGAAGTACGAGCCGTTCTTCAGGAACTTGGTCGAGAACGTCGCGAACGGCCCGAACAGGATGATCTTCTTGCCGTCGATGATGCGCGTGTCGAGGTGCGGCACCGACATCGGCGGCGAGCCGACCGACGCCTTGCCGTACGCCTTCGCGAGGTGGCGCTTCACGACCTCGGGGTTGTCGGTCACGAGGAACGACCCGCCGACCGGGAACGCGCCGTAATCCTTCGCCTCGGGGATGCCCGACGCCTGCAGCAGGTGCAGCGCACCGCCGCCCGCGCCGATGAACACGAATTTCGCGTCGACGGCCTGCGGCGGTTCATCCGAATGCAGCTTCACCCACGACACGTGCCACGTGCCGTCCGCGTTGCGCGAGATCTCGCGCACTTCGCTCGACAGCGACAGCGTGAAGTTCGGCTGCGTCTTCAGGTAGCCGACGAACTGGCGCGTGATCTCGCCGAAGTTCACGTCGGTGCCGATCGGCGTCCACGTCGCCGCGACCTTCTGGTTGCGGTCGCGGCCTTCCATCATCAGCGGCACCCACTGCTTGATCTGGTCGTAGTCTTCCGAATACTGCATCCCGCGGAACAGCGGGCTCGCCTGCAGCGCGTCGTAGCGCTTCTTCAGGAAGCGGACGTTGTCGTCGCCCCACACGAAGCTCATGTGCGGCGTCGAGTTGATGAACGAGTGCGGATTCTTCAGCACGCCCTGCCTGACTTGCCAGGCCCAGAACTGGCGCGAGATCTGGAACGACTCGTTGATCTCGATTGCCTTCGAGATGTCGATCCTGCCGTCCGCCTTCTCCGGCGTGTAGTTCAGTTCCGCGAGCGCCGAGTGGCCGGTGCCCGCGTTGTTCCAGCCGTTCGAGCTTTCCAGCGCGACGCCGTCGAGGCGTTCGACCATCGTCATCGACCAGTCGGGCTGAAGCTCGTGCAGCCACACGCCGAGCGTCGAGCTCATGATGCCGCCGCCCACCAGCAGGACGTCGACCTTCTTCGTATCGGCGGCATGCGCGGACGACGCGACGCACAGCGCGAGCGCCGACAGTATTACCCGTAACGTTTTGATCACAGCAGATCCCTTTTTCAACTTGGATGCATCGGTTTGCCATGCCGCCCGGCCGATGCGGATTCGCGTTCGGCCCGCGCATCCGGAGATCCGGACCGCGAATCCGGAATTCCGGACCGGCCGCGTTCGCCGTTGCATTTGCGCACGCGAAGCCGTTGCGAAGGACACCTTCGGATCGACTTCATGAAGTCACGCAATCGCATGCTTCGCGGTCGTGCCGGGCGCGCGCGGGCCCGTGCCGCAGGCCTCGCCGGACGGCGCTTCAGGCCGCGTCGAAAGAGGCCGCGCGCAATGCGTTTCGCGGGGGCGGGATGGCAAGGGGCGCGTAATATAACCGAACTCGATTGCCGTGTCGCACGCGCGGAATATCCTTGTTTTCGTGGGGTTTTTTGCGTGTCCGGGTTTCCGGAGCGACGGTGCGCGGAACGGGAAGAGCGGCGGGGTCGGAACGGTCGCGACGCGCGCGATATCGATACTTCATCCGGACCGCGGCGTTGCACCGCGATCCGGTTCCGGTCACGGCATCACTTCGACGAAGCGCTCCGGCAAAACTGTTCGTACGCCTGCGCCGAATTCGCGAAGCCTTGCGCCTTCGCGAGTTCCCACGGACGCTCGCATTGCTGCGTGCGCTCGCACCATGCGTAGCCGGCCGAGCCGATGCAGCCATGCGCATCGCGATCGCCGCCGACGATCGGCGGCGCGGCCTGGGCGGTTTGCGTGTCCTGCCCGGCGACATCGGGCGGGAGAGGGGAAGCCGGCTGAGTCGCGCACGCGCCCAATGCAAGCGCGCAGGCGATCATGGCGGCAAGCGACGCGGAAGAAATGCAATGCTTCATACGGTAGCGCTCCATGGGATGAGGTTCGACAGTGGATGCCCGGGGACGGGCGCTTGAACGATTCGATCACGCATCCGGCACCGGCACGCGCGACGAGAACTTGACGTCGCGCGGCGCGATGCGCGTCACGACGCCTGCACGCGGCGGGGGTCGGCCCGGCGCTGCTGTTCGGCGTCGTGCACGATGTGCAGCTCGCGCGTGCGGATCGGCAGCGCGCAGTCCGCATCGGCAAGCGTCTTGCGCACCTGGCGCGCGAGGCGCCAGCGCATCGCCCAGAACTTGTCGGTGTGCGTCCACACGCGCATGTTCGCGATCGCCGTGCTGTCGTCGAAACGCATCACCATCACGTCCGGCGCGGGATCCTGGAGGACGTCGGGATCGGCTTCCGCCAGCGCGCGCAGTGCGTCGAGTGCACGATCGATGTCGTCGTGCACGGACACTTCCACTTCGAGATCGAGACGGCGCGTCGGATTGCGCGTGTAATTGCGGATCGCACTGCCCCACAGCGCGCTGTTCGGCACGTATTCGCAGATGCCGTCCGGCTTCGTCAGCCGCGTCATGAAGAGGCCGACCTCGTCCACCGTTCCCGCGACGCTCGAGCCGCCGTCGATGAAGTCGCCCACCTTGAACGGCCGCAGCAGCAACAGCATGATGCCGGCCGCGATGTTCTGCATCGTGCCCTGCAGCGCGAGCCCGATCGCGAGGCCGGCCGCGCCGAGCACCGCGACGACGCTCGCGGTTTCGATGCCGAGCTGCGACAGCGCGCCGACGATCGCGACGATGCGGATACCCCACGCGGCGACGTCGCAGAGGATCGGCCGTAGCGTGTCGTCGACGCGCTCCTTCTTCGCGAGCAGCCGGTTCAGCCAGTTGCCGATGCGTTTCGACAGCCACCAGCCCGCGACGAGCAGCGCGAGGGCGGCGCAGAGCCTGAGCGAGAGTGTGGACAGCGCGTTCCACAGGAACGTCCAGCGTTCCGGATGAAGATGATCGAGAAACATGACGGGATTCCGGGTTGAGGGCGGAAGGCGCGCGACGGATGCCGGCGACCGTCAATGTCGGACGGGCATGCGCTCGCGCGTCGGCAGCCCTCGACTGTACACGCCATGCGGGTTTTCGCGCGAACGCATGGGTGACGGCACGCGAATTCCGGTTTCGCGGCCAGCGCGTTGCGGCGGTGTGGTTTTCCGCGGAAACGGGCTCGTCGGATGCCCGTGCTGCGACCTCGACCGCTCGCCGCACGCGGACGCCCGGTTCGCGACGCCGGCCGCACGCGGCGCATGCGGCCGTGCCGCTCCGCGCCGGCGGGCGGCGTCGATGCGGATCGCCACGCCGGGCGGCGTGGCGAACGTCGACAGGATCGAGCTGCTTAGCCCAGCGGCCAGTTCAGGATCGCGATGCCGTCGTTGTAGTCGCCGTCCGTGCCGTCTTCCGAGCCGACCAGCCCGAAGTAGGTCTTCTTGAAGATGTCGACCTGGCGCGAGCCGATCTTCGACGGCTTGCCATTCGCCGTCACGACCACGCGCACCTTCCCCTTGCCCGAGTTCACGATCTGCGTGTTCAGGTTCGCGTCCTGCGTGCCGGCGCCCTGGAACGTCGCGGCCGGTTTCGGGTTGTCGTCGACATAGACTTCGATCGTCTGCTGTGCGGACGAATTGACCAGCGCCGTCACGCCGAACGCGATGTTCGGCGGCAGGTTGAAGATGCCGTCGCGCTCGCCGCCGCCGGCCGTCGTCGGTTCCGGCTGCGCGGGTTGCGGCGTCGCCTTCGAGAAGTAATTGACCACCGCGCCGACGCCGAACTTCGCCGCCGCGCCGGGCAGGACACCGGGCGCGCCGGCCCACGTCACCGTGCACGCGATCACCTGGCCCGCCGCATCGGCCTTCACCTTGTTCTGCCAGCTGCCGACGTCGAAGCTGTACGGGATGGTCGCGATGTCGACGAACACGTCGTATTGCGGCAGTTTTTCCACGAGCTGCGCGGTCATGAACTGACGCATCCGGTCGAGCACCGCCTGGTCGCCGTTCGCCTGTACGGCGGTTGCGTCGTTGCCGGCGAGCTGCAGCAGCGCATACAGGTCGTCGTGGGTAAAGGGTTGGGTCATGTCGTCCTCGTCTTGATGGATTGTCTTTGCGTGATGCGGCCGGCGAGCGGATGTCGCCGTGTCGTGCGCGGCGCGGCGCGCGGGACATGCCGCGCCGCGAATCTTCGTCAGCGTGCGTCCATCAGCCGATCGGCCATTGCAGCACGACGATGCCGTCGTTGTAGTCGCTGTCGTGACCGTCTTCCGACACGACGATTCCGAAGTTGACCGTGAACGGCGAGCCGTCCGATTTCTTGCCGTTGATCGGCGCGAGGCGGGCATCGGTGGCCGATGTCTTGCCGTTCACCGTCACTTCGAAGCGGAGTTTGCCGTTGCCGGAATTCAGCGTGGCTTCGCGCGGGCCGTCGCGCGTGGTCAGCTTGTGATAGGCGGCGGGCTCCTTGCTGTCGCCGATGAACAGCTTGATGTGCTGCTGCTCGGCGGCATTCGCGAAGAAAATCGCGCGGAAGTCGGTGTTCGGCGGAATCGAAAACTCGCCGGCGCGATTCGAGGACGTTTGAGAGTCAGCCATGCTTGCCTCCTGAAGGTCGGTGGATAAGGCGTTTTGTGCGTCGCGCAAACGTTTGCCGTTTCAAACGCGACGTGGCCAGCATGGCGAAAAATAAATAAAAAAATATTCGACCGGGAATGGAAATTGTCCAGAAAATCGGAGATCGAAACAGTTCGATTTAATGATGAGTGTTTAATCGAATGTGGGTCTGAATATCCGCGAAATGATTTCGCTGCGCGTCACGCTTCTTTGAATAATGAATGGGTGCGCGGACGGGAATGGCGGGGAGGATCAGGGCTTCGGCGCCCGTCGGAACGAGCTGATTTATTCCATCGATGTTGCGATGCGCTCGCCTGATACACCTGACAGGCGATTAATTTCGAGATTAGAGGTATCGTGCACGGAGCGCGCGCGCTCCATATTCGGCCGCTTTTATTCAATTGGCCCGTTGCCGGGCCCTCACGAGGACAGTGCGATGACGAAACCCGATATTCTGAAAGGCGAGATCAAGGGGCAGGCTCAGGAGGCAGACCGTCACAACCTGGCGCGGCCAGCGGTGAATGGCGCGTTGTGGGCGCGCGGCCTGACGACGCAGCGCGTGGCCGATCTGTTCAGAACCCTGCCGGGCCTCCCGGGGCACTGGATGCAGCTGCAAAACGAAGTCAACGCAGGGAATCGCTATTTCTACGGCGTCCAGAACGGTCACCAGACGACCGACGAAGGAAAGGAACTGATCCGTTGGATCGCCGACGCGGTGGTCAGCGCCGCGCAGCGGGCGGGATTCGATTTTCCGTTGCAGCAGCTTCGGTTCACGGCCGACACGGGGTGGTTGAAGCTTCAGCGTGTGTCGGGGCGCGTGATGGTGCTGTCGAGGCCGTAAGCGTGGCGGGCGGTTGTCGGCATGTCGTGGGGCGCGTCAGCCGCGGCAGCGGGAACGCGCGCGCCATCGACGATCGAGCATGGCCGCGCGCAGGCGGCCGACGGGATCACTGACCGAAGCGCTGCGCCACGGCGTCCTTCAACCGCGCGGCGGTGATCTCGCCCATGTGCGATTCGACGAGTTCGCCCTTCGCATCGAAGAACAGCGTCGTGGGCAGCCCGCGCGACCCGTACGCATGCATCGCACGCAACGGCGGATCGAGCAGCACGTTGTCGAAGCGCAGCCCCTGCTGTTCGAGGAACGCGCGCACCGCCTGCGCGTTCTCCCCCTGGTTGAGCATCAGCACCGTGATGCCGGGATGCTCCCGCTGCGCCTGTTCGAGGATCGGCATCTCGCGCCGGCAAGGCGCGCACCACGTTGCCCACAGGTTCACGACGACCGGCTTGCCGGCAAAGCGTTGCAGCAGCACGGGCGTCGAATCGAGCGCTTCGAGCTGCATCGCGGCGAACGGCGGCGCGGTGCGCTGCAGTGTCGCGAGCGTGCCTTGCGCGATACCCCATGCGGCGAGACCCGCGACGATGCCGGCTGCTACCGGGCGGCGCAGCGCGGGCAGGCGACGCAGCCGCCACACGGCGAACACCAGCGCGGCGGCGACGCCGATCCGCCAGTCGAAGCCGCCGTCGCCGAGCGCGATGATGGACCGTGGCGCCGCTGCATATTCGCGCCACCATTGCGCGACATAGCCGATGCGCGCGGCGACCAGCCCGAGCAGCAGCACGTCGAGGATCAGGCTCGACGCGGTCTTGTGCTGGCCGTCAGGCGGGCGGCGCTGGATGAAGCGGGCGACGAGCCACGCCAGCAGCGCGGCGGCGGCTACCGCGACGACGCGGATCGAGAAGGGACCGATGCTCAACATGGGAAGAAAAAAGTGCGGGGATCGTGGACCGACCGGTGAAGGCGATACCGTTGCCGGTCATGTGGCGTTTCGACCCCGCGCGACGCATGCGGGTTCCCGTCGCGAGCTCGCGACATGCGTCGCCCCGCGCGCGCGGATTACATGCCGAGTACCAGCATTCAGGATGACGTTGCTTTCGTCGAGGCTTCTCGAAGCATCAGGTCGACTGACGATCGCGCAGCACCGGTAATTACTGCCTGTTTCTGCCGGAGCCGGGCGACGCGCCGCCGAGCCGGTATGCGGTGAAGAACTCGTACCACGGCGAACCCTGACCGACCGGCACGCCGAGTGCCGACGTCCGCTGCTTCAATGCCGCGAACACGTCGTTGATACGCGCGGCCTGCGCGGCATCGCTGAACGGACGCGGCTTCGCCCTGCCGGCCGCGAATGCGCCGTAGGCGATCGCGAGCAGGCGCGCGCTGTCGTCGATCGAGAAGATCGACCCGCTGATCGCTTCGACGAAGCGCGGCCGGTCCGCTTCGCGCGACGCGGAGATGCACTGGAACACGATCGCCGACACTTCATGCAGGTCGTTCGCGCGCAGCAATGCCGGCAGGCGTGCGGCGATCCGGTCGGCCGGTTCCTCGTGCAGCGCGGCGCCGAAGTCGAGCACGGCGGCCATCGGGTTGCCGTCCTGCTGCACGCGATCGAGCGCCGATGCGGACGCGGCCGCCGCCGCTTGCGCGTCGTCGCCGGACGCGGCGCGCAGCACGTCCGCCACTTGCTGCCGCCACTCCGGAAAGATCATCCGCACGTTGCCGAACTGCTCGCCGCCTTGTGCGGCCGGATTCCAGCGATAAACGATCGTGCCGCCGTGAATGAACGGCGAATACAGATGCTCGGGCGTTTGCGGCAGCGGCCGCTGGTTGATCGGCAGCCACGCGAGCGTCAGCCAGTCGTAGCGGCCGGTGGCGGGCACCGACGGGCTCGAACTCGCGACGACCTGCCAGGTGCCGCGGTTCGCATAACGCCGGCGCGCGTCGGGCACCGCGACGGTTTGCTGTTTCGCGGTATCGAAGTAGGTCGTGCCGGTCACGTTTTCGCCGCTGTCCGGGGCCGGCGTGACGGTGGCGATGACCCAGGCTGCGCCGTCGGCCGAACGATAGTCCGACGGCTGCAGCGTGGCGACGTCGTGCACCATGCGCGTTTCGGCGGCGACGGGGCTCGGCGGAAGATGGGCGGGACCGGCGACGATACTCGGCATGGACATTCCTCGGAATCGGGTGCGTATCGACGGACGCGAACCGAACGTGAAAGTGGCTGGCGCCGCATGCCGTCTCTCGTAACTGTAGAACGCCGCCGTTGGAAACGGAAACCGGCCATTCTCTCTCGATTGCGATTTATTCGGTCAGGTTTTTAGGTATCTGAAACGGTTTTTAACTTTTCTGTCCGATTCTCAGGAGCGCATACACTCGATGTGAGTCGCCCCGATGTCGACGTGAAAGCCTTTGATGGGCAGGGGCGTGCCGTCCGACCGCCGGAGATGGTGGTCTTTTCGAGCAAATTAATCTCAAAAATCCAATTATTATCGTATTGATTCTTCAGTGAACTGGCTAATATTCAAAATTCCAATATCACCGACTGCCATTTCGTGATGGCACGCCTGTCAGCAAGAAAAGCCATGACAATTGTTGACCATCTTTTGTTTTTGGCTGTGCGAGCATCTGCTGAAAATTCCGAGTGAGACCAACCATGCGCCGACTGATGCGCGAAATAGAAGCTCGGCACGTTCAACGGGGAACGGCCAAACAGAAAATTATCTTCGGTCAAGCTTCGCTGAAAAGCGAGGAGCATGTGCTTTGGGTCAAGGCGACCGCATGGGTCATGTCGGTCGTGATGTACTTCGCACCCGCGGTGCTTCTGATCGACCAAACTGCGCATGCTGCGCCGATCATCGATCCGCGCGCGCCGATCCCGTTTCAGCCGACGGTGACCGCGACAAGCTCGGGCGTCCCCGCTATCAATATCCCGGCGCCGAACTCCAATGGTGTGAGTCTCGGACAGTATCAGTCGTTCAACGTGGGACCCGAAGGCCTCGTGCTGAATAACAGCACGATTTCGGGTACGCCTCTGCTGGGCGGTACGCTTGGCGCGAACCCGAATCTGAACGGCCGACCTGCGTCGTTGATCATCAACCAGGTCACGTCGAACAATATCGCGATATTGAACGGGCCACTCGAGACCTTCGGCGCTGCGGCGCCGATCGTGATTGCGGCTCCTGGCGGGATATCTGCAAACGGTTTGTCGCTCACGAATATCCCGAATCTCACGCTGACCACCGGCACGCCACAATTCATTACAGGCATCGGTGGCACACCGACCGATTTCGCACACGCGGGCGCGGTCGCGTACGACGTTCGGTCAGGCAACATTTCCATCAACGGGCCGGCAGGCGTAAACGGCCCGGGAGCCGGGATAGAAGGGACTGTCGGGAATATCGACCTGATCGGGCAAACGGTGACGTTGGCGGCCCCGATCCGCGCGGATCAGCGCATCAACGTCGTGACAGGCAACCAGATCGTCACTCCGACCACAACTGGCAATACCGGCACCGCGTACGGTACTGCAGCTAACGGCTTGCCGAACAACGTCACGGCCATTCAGACGCCGAACGGCCTGGCGATCGACGCGAATCAGTTTGGATCGGTCACCGCCGGGCAAGTTTATATCGTTCAAACCGCGGCTGGCCTTGGCGCCAACATGCAAGGTACGTTGACCGCGACGGCGGGGAACGTCGTCGTCAACTCGAACGGCGACGTCACGGTCGGTCAAACGTTTGCCAATCAGAACGTGAATCTGACGAGCGCGGGCAACACGACGATCAACGGCACCGGGCTCGCAAACCAGAATTACACGGTCAACGCGAACGGCGACATCAACGCGCCGGGTTCGGTGTCGGCCGGGCAGAACGTCGCGATGACCGCAGGCGGCAATCTGAATGCCGCCTCGGTTGCCGCAAACGGAGAGGCCAATCTCACGGCGGGCCAGTCGATGTCGATCGGTTCGCTCTCCGCGCACGATATCGCGCTGCAGACGACCAACGGCGACCTCATGGTAGGCGGCTTGAGTGCACCGGGCACGGTATCGGCGAAGGCGGGGCGGGATCTGACGGTCAACGGTGCGGTGCAGGGCGGCAGCACGGTCGCGCTGACGGGCGCACGTAACGCGACCGTCAACGGCCAGGTGTCGGGCGTGGGCGACACCACGATTGCCGCGCAGATAGGTTCGGCGACCGTGAATGGCAACGCGCTGTCGAATGGAGCGCTGTTGGTGACGGCAGGCCAGAATGCGGCCGTCGGCGGCACGGTGCAGGCTCAGGGGCCGGTATCGATTGCGGCGAATGCCGGTTCGATTACGGGCCAAGGGAACGTCACGTCGTCGCAGGGCGCAGTGAACCTGAATGCCGGTCAGGCGATCGGGCTGAATGGCGCGGTGCAGAGCGGCAGCACGGTCAACGCGACGGCCGGTACGAACGCGAGTTTCGGCGGGACGGTATCCGCACCGGGCGCGGTGACGATTCAGGCCGGGCAGGATACGACGCTTGGCGGCGACATTACGAGCGGCGGAAATCTGAGCGTGACGTCGGGCGGCAATACGAACGTGCAGGGCACGGCCTCGTCGGTCGGCGACATGACGCTTGCGGCCAACGGCGGATCGCTCTCGACGACCGGCAGCGTCGTGTCGCTCGGTGCATTCAATGCCAGCGGCAAGCAGGGCGTCAGCTTGGGCGGTACGGTCTACAGTGGCGGCAACGCAACGATAGGATCGAGCGCGGGCAGCGTGTCGGTCGCGGGTGCGGTGTCGACGCCAGGCGCGGTGAACATCAATGCCGGGCAGGACGCGACCGTCGTGGGTAGCCTCCAGAGCGGTCAGAGCACGACGATCGCCGCCGCGCGCGATGCAAACCTGAACGGTGGTCTCGCGGTCAGCAATACCGGAAACGCCAGCGTGACGGCGGGCCGAGACATCAATGGCACGGGCGGGCTCAGCGTCGCGAACGACACGACGCTCAATGCCGGCAACAACATCGCGATCTCCGGCGCGGTTCAGACCGGCAACAATCTGAGCGCGACGGCAGGTCAAAATCTGTCGGTCGGTGCGACGACGGCCGTCGGCACCAACACGCTCACGGCGACCAATGGCAGCGCGACGCTTGCCGGCGACGCCCTTTCGGGCGGGGCGACGACGATCGCGGCTGGCACGGACCTCAATGCACAAGGCAGCGTCAAGAGCCTGGGCGATCTGAGCGCCAATGCGAAGGCGGGCAATCTGACGGTGGCCGGTCCGGTCTCGACGGCTGGGAACGCGACGCTAAACGCCGGTCAGAACCTGACGCTCAACGGCCAGACGACCGCTTCGAAGGATGCGAGCCTGACAGCGACGAATATCACGACGCAGGGCGTCGCGGTCGGCGGGAATCTGACCGCAACAGCGACGAATAATCTCGACACGTCGGCGGGGCAGCTCAATCAGCCGTTCAGCGCCACCACACCGGCGTTGTCGGTGGGCGGTAACGCGACCCTGTCGGGCGCGAACGTCACGACCGCGAACGCCGTGGTGGGTGGCACGACGCGGATCGCCGGCACGCAGAGCGTCACGACGGGCGGCACCGCAGCGTTCAAGGGTGACGCGACGGTCGCTGGAGGCACGGTAACGAACGTCGGCACGCAGATGGCGGCCGGCAATCTGAACGTATCGGGCACGACCGTCACAAACGCGGGCAGCCTGTCATCGCTGCAGACGGCGACCGTCACTGCGGCGAACCTCAACAACTCCGGAACGATCTACGGACCGACGGCCAATTTCAACGTGTCGGGCTCGACGATCAACTCGGGTGGTTTGCTCGCGACGAACGCGCTGAACCTGACGACGGGCAGCCTGAGCAACGTCAACGGGCTCATTTACTCGGGCGACGTCAACAATCCCTCCGCTGCGATCGGCAACACGACAGTGACGGTCACCGGCGGCAATGGTTCGTTCGACAATACCAACGGCCGGATTCTCGGGCAGAACGTCGCGACGCTAAACCTGCCGAACCAGACACTTGATCCGTCGGTAGCCAGCTATGGGACCGTCAACGGCGGCAACGGGCTGAACCTGTCCGCCCAGTCGGTAAGCAATTCGGGTACGTGGACGCTGCCGGGAACGGCCGTTACGGTCTCGTCGGCCAACGGCATCAACAACGCCGGCACGATCAACCAAGGTACGGGTTCACTGACGCTGAACGGCGCGGTGGGCAACACGGGTGCAATCAATGGCAACGACCTGACGATCAACGGAACGCTCGCCAACGCGGCGAGCGGTACGGTCACGGCTAATGATGCGTTCACGCTGAACGGTTCGGGCACGAACGCCGGCACGGTGCAGGCGGCTAACACGCTGACGATCACCGGTTCGAGCTATGACAATTCAGGCGGTACGACGAAGGCGGGCAACGGCAATAGCCCGGCGGGCAGCGGTAACGCGACGATCAACCTGAGTGGTGATCTCGGGAACGCAGGCGGCACGCTGACTGCGACGAGCGATCTGTCGATCACGGCAAACAACGTCAACAATACTGCCGCAGCGTCGGTCACGACCACCACGACCACGAAGACGGTCGACAACGCGGGGCTATTGATGGCCACGCAGATCGGCACCGAAACGATCTATGCGATCTATAACCTCGGCAAGGACGGCGGAATACTGACCCTTTCGCAGGCGACGATACCGGCCACGCTCGGAGGGCTCTTGTCGACTGGGGGCGAGCAGCCGACCAACACGACCGTTTGGTCGACACAGGTCAACCGTCTGACCTATCAGGGTTGGGGGGATCCTTCGTCACCGGTTGCGACGTCGGGATCGGTTCAGTTCGCACTCGTGCCCACGAGCAATGCGCTTCGCGGCGCCATCTGGGTGATCCAGTCGCCGTCGACGCCGGTTTCGGGCGCTACGGCGGTCCAGACCTTGGCTTTGCCGACGGTCACGGAGACTACCACTACGACCGGCGCGACCGTCACGCCTTCGATCATTGCGGCTGGCCACGACCTCACGCTGACCGCCAATACGCTTAGCAACCAGAGCGGGACCGTAAGCGCTGGCCACGATGCCAACGTGAATGTGCAGCAGCTCCGGAATGGCGGTTCGAGTTTCACATCGTCGGTGACAGATACAGTTGATGCTGCTTCTCTGAATGCGTTCCTGACGTCGTTGCAGACATTGCAAAAATCCGGACCGATTGGCGTGGCTGGCACGGCGAATCCGGATGGCACGTACCAGTGTGTTGGGGGAAGCTGTCTGGTTGGCACGCCGACACCACCGGCCACATACACGATCAGTGCGCCGGGTACGGTACAACTGAAATCTGTCTCGTCGAGCACTACGACGCAAGGAGCCGTCGGGCAGATCCTCGCCGGTAATAATCTGAATGTGTCGGGCGGCAACCTGACCAATGCAGGTACGCTGTCTGCCGCCAATGATGTGATCGTGAAGGCAGCCAGCTTCACGAATCAAGGCTCGAACGTCGGCTCGAAAACCGTCACGGCGGGATGTGCATCCGGTTTTTCCAACGCAGGCTGTTCGTCACTGATCACGACTAATCCGAACTCGGAGACATACAGCTACCAGCAGACCAACAGTAACGTAACGGCAGGTCACGACATCGTCATTGCAGCGACCCAAGTCAACAACACGTATGGCAATCTGGTCGCTGCACACGACATCGTGATCGGCGGTGCGGGCACGACGGCTAACGCTACGACGCAAGCATCGAGCGTCAGTAACACCTCGGGTGCGATCGAGGCGGGTAACAACGTCACTCTCAACGCCGCGGAAGTCACGAACACGATTGCCGCGCCGGTCACGGTTCATCAGAACTACGGCACCGCTTCGCCATACACGGGATGCGGGCAGAACTGCGAAGCATATATCGAAGTACAGTCCGCCAAGCCGTCGACGATCATCGCGAACAACAACCTGTCGATCACGGCGGGCGTGTTCAGCAATACGGGTAGTCTTGTCACGGCGCTGAATACCGCGACGATCAACGCCAGCTCGAGCGCGTCCAGCGGCAACCAGTATCTGCACGCGTACTGGACGGGCAATCCGGCCGGTATCCGTACGTGGGGCTGCCAAGGTTCAGCCGCGACCTGCCAGAACCTGTACGGCGGTGCTTTCAGCCTCGGCGATGCGCAGTCCGCCCCCGGCTTGCCGTCGAACGTCGGTATGTCGGATTTTGTGCCGGCTACGATCCAAGCGGGCAACTCGCTGTCGGTGAATTCGCCGACGCTCACCAACACCGGTAACGTGATCGGTCAGACCATCGCGCTGACTGGCTCGCAGCTTGTCAACGGCATCACGAATCCGAACGTCTTTACACCGCCGCCGGTCGTGTCGGGACAGGTGATTTCGTTGGGGCCGGTAACGACACCGGGCAGCGTGTCGACGGCCGTCAACGCGTTCGGACGGGTCGTCGACGCTAATGGTCAGCCGACGTCGGTGACAGGTGCGACCGGTTTGCCGGTGAACACACCGATCGGCACTCGGACCGTCGGCACGCCGGTCGCGCCGATCGTCACGCAGGCGAATACGCCGCTGAGCGCGACCGTCAAGACAATCTCGGGGCAAACCACGACGGTCGCGTACCTGACGAACAACCCGGCTGTGCAGGTCGTGGATACGGTTTCGTCGGCGTCATTGATTGCCAATCTGCCGGCGAATCTGCAGCCGGGCAATGTCCCGTTCTACTACGACCCGTACACGGAGAATCAGCAGATCGAGCAGGCGGCGCTGCAGGCGACCGGCAAGAGCAGTTTCTATAGCACGACGAGCGCCACGGACAGCACGAGCCAGGCGTCGATCGCCAATCAGGACAAGGCGGCACTTTACGGTGCGGCACTGGAGTACGCGAAGGACCACAACATCGCGCTCGGCACGCAATTGTCGGACGCGCAGCTGGCGATGGTCGATCATCCGATGCTCTGGTATGTCGAGCAGTCGGTGCCGGAGCCGGGTTGCAGCACGACCGGTGGCGCTACGTGCCCGACGGTGCAGGCGTTGATGCCGGAAGTGCTGTTGCCGAAGAACTTCGCGGTGGTGAACGCCGACGGTGAGATTACGGGCACCAACGTCACGCTCAACTACGCGAACAGCATCCTGAACACGGGGACCGTCACGGCGCAGAACCTGACGGTCAACACGAATTCGCTGACCAACGAGCAACGTTCGACGAACGTCGGCACGATCTATCAGACCGGGCAGGACGGTGTACTCCTGCAAACCACGGGCACCGTGGCGCAGCAAGGCGGCTTCATGTCGGCCGCCAACTATCAGCTCAATGCGCAGTCGATCGCGCAGATCGGTGGGGCGTTGCAGCAGGTCAATGCTGACGGTAGCGTGAATGAGGCCGCAACGCAGCAGATGCTGTCCGACCTGAAGACGAAGCTCGGCGAAAACTTTACGCAGCAGACGGTCAGCGACAACCTGCATACGGATGTTGTCGGCGGTGGCGAAGCATGGTACGACCAGCTCTTCATGACGGCGGTCATTACCGGCCTGTCGATCATGTCCGGGATGGCGGCATCGGCCGCGATCGGGGCGATGGCGTCCGCAGCGTCGGGGACGGCGTTTGCTGCGGCGGTGCCGGCGAGCACTTCGACGATCGCGATTGGCGCGACGCAAGTGACGGTGACGACGGCGGCGGTTGGTGCGGGCACGGCCAACGTCGCGTTGTCGGCCGCTTTCGCCGGCATGATGAATAGCACGATGAGCCAGCTGAATTCGGGCGGCTCGTTCAGTGTTGGAAAGATGCTTGAAACCGGGGGCGTTGCGGGGCTCACGGCCGGCCTGACTAACGGCGTTACGTTCGACGGGGGCACCCCGGGCTGGTCGTGGAGTGCTTCGCCGAACAGTCTCGCGTCGCTGGCGGGCGTTCAGTCGGTAGGCAATACGCTCGTGCCGCAAGCCGGCGCAGCAACGGGTTCATTACCGACCACAATCGGTGCGCTTGCCGCTGAGTCGGTGCTGCAGGCGACCGTCCAGACTGCCCTGCAAGGCGGTAGCTTCCTGACGAACCTGCGCAATAGCGCAGCGACGAATGCTGCAGCGTCAATCGCTTACTCGATCGGTAACCTGAACCAGGGCGGCGAATTAACTGGTGGCGCCTATGTGGCAGCCCACGCAGTGCTTGGGTGTGCTGCTGGTGCCGCAACAGGCCTAGGGTGTGGTGGCGGGGCGATTGGCGGGGCGGTGTCGGCTGCACTCACACCCGATATTTTGAGAGTGATCGATCCGAGCGGTGCTGCGCTTGATCAGGGCCAAGTGGCTATGCTGGCGGCGATTTCGACGTTGGCCGGGGGAGGATTTGCTGGCCTTGCAGGTCAAAACGCGATGGCCGGTGCCACGGCAGCTCAAAACGAGGCGCTGAACAACGACGCAGGAAGTCCGACCCATACAGCTGCAGCCGTGAAGAACGGCGGGGTGCTCAGTGCGGCCGCAGAGATGATCCTGACGGCAATGATGCCGTGGAAGAGTCAGACGGGGCAAACCTACATGCAACCGGTCACGTCGACCGTGAAGGGTGTGGGGGACATTGTTCAGGCAAACTACGGGAATAAGTCGCAACCACCGACCGACGCAAACAGGCAGGTCGATTCCAGTGGTGGCTCGAACAATACGCCGACTGCACCGGCGACGGTAACGCCCGTGCTGGCTGCGTTGTGCGCGGTTACAGGCGGCCTTGGCTGCATGACGTCGCTTCTGCTTGGGGTTACGGCGTCAACTCCGACGGCGCCCAGCAATGTCAGTTTGTCGAGTGGCAACGGTGACAGTGGTTCGTCGGCAACGCAAGGTGATGGAGGCACCGCTAGTAGTAATCGCCAAGGATTGGACTGGTCAATCGTCAGTAAATCAGGCGAAACTAGACCCGATCACGTGACTGCTCAACACGGTGACTTGAATCTCCAGAAGCAGGCGCAAGGGGTGTTCTATGGCGACCCGGTATCTACCGTCAACGATGCGTGGAGTATCGCTCAGAAGACCGGAGTCCAACCGGTAGCTAGCGGCGGCGCTGACGTATATGTTGTGCCTCGTCCAAATTCCGGTTATGCGGGCGGGTACTCTGGCCAGAGGCAGAATTTAAACTCGGTGACAATCATCACCGTTCATGGAACAAATCAGGTCATAACCGCGTATCCCGGTAATGGCTTACCTGTAGTGGTCTAATGAATCCGGACACTGATTTAGGCGAGAATGTTCGCCATGAAGAGGTGTCTGATGAGCAAGCAACGACGTACGTTTTCCCCGGAGTTCAAACAGCAAGCCGCCTGTCTGGTGCTCGACCAGGGTTATAGTCATATGGAAGCAAGCCGCTCGGTCGGCGTCGGCGAGACGGTGCTGCGCCGCTGGGTGAAGCAACTTCAGATGGAACGCCAGGGCGTCACGCCGCAGGGCAAGGCAATCACGCCGGATCAACAGCGTATTCAGGAACTCGAGGCGCGTATCGAACGCCTCGAGCGTGAGAAGGCCATTTTAAAAAAGGCTACCGCGCTCTTGATGTCGGAAGGCATCGAACGTACGAAGTAATTGATCAGATTGGCGCAAGCGAATCGGTCGAGCTGATCTGCGCGGTATTCGACGTGTCGCGGTCTTGCCTGTATGCCCACCGAGGGCGAGCCCGACGCGTTGATGCCGAGCGCATGGCACTGCGTAGCCGGGTACACGAGCTGTTCATCGAGAGTCGAAGCTCTGCTGGCAGTCGCAGCATCATGGGCATGATGCGCGAGGAAGGTACGGCGATTGGCCGCTTCAAGGTCAGCCGCTTGATGGAAGAACTCGGGTTGATCTGCAAGCAGCCGGGCCGCCATGCCTACAAGCAGGCCACGGTCGAGCGGATCGATATCCCGAACCATCTCAATCGCGAATTCGAGGTTGGTAGGCCGAATCAGGTGTGGTGTGGTGACATCACGTATGTCTGGGCGCAGGGACGTTGGCATTATCTGGCCGTAGTACTCGACCTGTTCACGCGTCGGGTTGTTGGCTGGGCGTTCTCGACACGCCCTGATGCCGATCTGGTCGTGCAGGCGTTGGAGATGGCCTATGAGCAACGTGGCCGACCGCAAGGCTTGCTGTTTCACTCGGATCAAGGCGGCCAATATGCAAGCCGGAAATTCCGTCAGCGCCTCTGGCGCTATCGGATACAGCAGAGCATGAGCCGTCGAGGAAATTGTTGGGATAACTCCCCGATGGAGAGGCTGTTCCGCAGCTTCAAGACCGAATGGCTACCGTCAGTGGGCTACATGTCGGCGCAGGAGGCACACCGGGACATCAGCCACTACCTGATGCACCGGTACAACTGGATACGGCCGCATCAGTTCAATGACGGACTGGCTCCGGCGGTTGCGGAAGAAAAACTTAACGCAGTGTCCGGGATTAGTTGACCACTACATACCCTTACCCAAAGCACCTTGACTATGACATATCTACACTACGCAGTCGTCAAAGAATCGTGTCCGGTTTGCGGCCAGGGGCGTGTTTTGGTGGCAGTCGAGAAGGACGGTCACTCACTCTTCGTGGTATGCGAAGACTGTGAGTCAGAATGGAGTACACCTATCGAATCATGTGATGCATCGCTAGCGACGCGTGATCAACACACATTCCTGCGGTACTTAGAGCCTGCGGATCTGATTGGCCATCTGTGGCATTCGCAGTTGCTGAATGCTTAGCTCCTCGGGACGGAATTGGCATGACGACTTGCTCTAGTCGACTGGAAAGGACGTTGGGCGGCAAGCTCGAGCGGCGTTGTAGCCGTGTGGTTCCCGGGTCTGTCGCTGTGGAGGGAACCGAGTTTGTCTATTTTTCTGATGACGAGAAGCACCCATTCAGAAAACAGTTTAAGAATTTGACCGAATTCACGAACCCACCGCATGCACAGCACGGAGGAGTAAATGAAAGAGGGTGCCGGATCAAACTGCCAGACGGGCGACAATTTCATGCCATTGGCTACCATGGCGATATCGAGGGATGGCGCTTGGACATAGAAGCCGGCGCTCACGCGCTAAATATCCTTCTTGCTCGGATCGACGGCAACCAATTCATCGTATCCGATGGTCGAACGTTTGAATTGAGTCAATGCGAAGTTGAATTCACTTGATTCGGGTCAGGCCGACGTTGATGGAGTTGCGGCCCTCTTCGTAGTGTCGAGGGACCGCATTGGGAGTGCATTCTTGCAATAGGAATTCTGCGCGGACTCAGAACTAGAAAACAAATGAAAAACTTCCCGGGGTCGAGACGGATGATTTATCGAAAACCGCTCCAACATAGCTTAGTGCTGACGTGGCTTGGCATGTCCTGCTCGGCTTTCGCAACAGGCATCGTTGCGGATGGTGGCACCGCAACGTCAATTTCGACAGATGCGGCGGGGCGACAGACCGTCAACATCGCGCCTGCCATCGGTGGTGTTTCGAACAACAGTTACTCGTCCTTCAATGTCTCAAAAGCCGGCGCGGACCTCAACAACGTTGGCATCAATGCGCGCACGATCGTCAATCAGGTCACGAGCACAAACCCGTCGCTAATCCAGGGCAACATCAACGTCCTCGGATCGCGCGCGAACGTCATTCTGGCCAATCCGAATGGCGTGACGGTTGACGGCGGAAGCTTCACGAACACCGGCCACGTCGTGCTGTCGACGGGCCAGGTGAGCTTCGCCGACGTGGCGCTCGCGCCCGGCACGGTGCAGCGCAACGTCGTGCTGAACACGGATCGCGGCACAATCACGATCGGTGCTGGCGGCCTGACGGGCAATCTCATCGGTCTCGATCTGGTCGCAAAGCAACTGGCCGTGAACGGACCGGTGACGAATACCTACGACAACAAGACTGGTGTGCCGAGTTTTGTCCGCGGCACCGTTGGCAGCAGCACCACGAGCTGGAACGGGGGCGTGTCGCCAACCGATAACGGCCACGACTGGCTGATCGGTATGACCTCCCCCGGAGCGGCAAGCAACGCGCTCGCGGTCGACATCACGGCCGCCGGCGGACTCACGGCCGGCCGAGTGGAACTGATCATCACCGATCAGGGTGCCGGCGTGCGCAGCCTCGGCAAGCTCTACGCGAACGCGGGCGATGCCGTGGTCACGTCTACCGGTGACGTCACGATCGCCGACAACCAGTTCATCGGCGCGCATGATGCCTCGATCTCGACGACCGGCGCAGTAAGGCTACAGGGCGCCCAACTGAACGCCGGGAACAACGCGACGGTGCACGCTGGCTCGATTTCGCTCTCGGACGACGCAGCCGGCCCGTCGACGCTGAGTGCAAACAACGCAGTCAACCTGACGAGCAGCAGCACCATTACGAACGTCGGCAGTGTGATTCAGGCGGGTACGACGACAAACGGCACACCTTCCGGGGGTGACCTGACGCTGAGCGCGGCGGGCGATATTCTCAACGGATCGAGCGACGGCAATCAGGGCATCATTTTCTCGGCCAACGGCAAGACATCGCTGACTGCGGGCGGGAATATCATCAACGATAACGCGCGTATCGCATCCAACGGCGGCATGAGCCTGACGGCGGCCGGCGACGTGCTGAACGTCATCGACCATTCGGGTGGCACGAATGGCGGTCAGCCAACAGCCTATACGGATCGAGGCGGCAGCTTCCTTTTCTTCTCGCATTCGACGACCGGCGTGAACGTTGATTACGGTACCGTCAATCGGCCCGATCAGATTGCCTACCTCGCGGTGACCAGCGGGCCGTTGACGATCACCGGACGCAACGTGACGAATTCGGGCGGCGTCATTCAAGCGACTGGCGGTGATGTCACCATTACGGCGCAGAACACGTTCACGAATGCGGCGGTGTTCTCGGGGAAGGCGAACTACTCGCGCAGCTGCTGGATCTTTTGTCACGCCAACGCGTCAAGCAACGTCACGCCCTACGGCGGCACGATTCAGGCCAGCAGTGATTCGCAATCCAGGACGGGCGGCAACATCTCGATCAAGAGTGGCACAGTCGCGCGCAACGTCGGTGGCAATGTCTTTGCGACGGGTGACATCAAGGTCGATGCGCCGATCACGTATGCGCAGGGCGTGACGGGATACTCGGCGATCAATCAGGACCGTGGCTTCAAGGCGTTCTTCGGCAGTACCTGGGCGCAGCTAATCGCGATGGATATCGGCGGCGGCTTCGCCGCGAATGGACAGGTGTTCCTAACCGGCGACGGCGTGATCGACGGCGGTTCGTTCAGCGGCGGAAAGGGCGTGACGGCTGCTGGCGGCATCACTACCGTACGGGCGCCGTCGAGAACACCGGTTTCGATCGATCAGCATCTGGGCCTGACGACTTGGTGGTGGCGTTGAGCGAATGATCCATCGAACGAAAAATCGCCTCGGAATAGTCGTCGCCGCTTTTCTCGCAATCACGGTCGTCTTCGCCGCATCGATGAGCAGTGCAGCTTGCATCGCCACATCGGCTCACGGGTTTCTACACGCACAACAACGATGAAAGCACCGGTTTTCCCTCGATACAAGCTGCCACTGCTGGTCGCGAGCCTCGCGGCATCGTACATGCCGGCGCAGGCGCAAACGGTGCCTCCGGCGGTTCGACCGGTGCAGGACCCAGCGCAACTGATCATCGAACAGCAACGCGAACAGGCGCGCCAGCGTCAGCTCGAGCAACCGCCCCCCTCGGTAACGATTCCGCCGCCGTCCGATACGACGCTCGACGTGCCACCCGGTACGCCGGTCGACGCGATTGTCGAAAGTGGCCCGACATTTCGGATCGGGGAGATCCTGCTGCAATCGGCCGACGGAAAGCCGTTCGAGTCGCCTGGCGGGGTGTCGCGCGCAAAACTCGATGCCGTCGTCGCTGAGTTTGCGAATCACGACCTCGGCACGCACCGCATCAATGTGCTCCTGAAGCGCCTGACGGATACCTTCGTCTCGTCGGGTTACGTGACGACGCGCGCACTGCTTGGCAAACAGAATCTGTCGACCGGCACCCTCCGGGTCACGATTCAGGTGGGCCACATCGCTGGTTTTGTGGTCAACGGGCAACCGATTCATCGCCTCAAGCCCGGTGAAGCGTCGGCGGGCGGCGGCTGGCTCACCGACGTTGGTTATGCGAATGCATTTCCGGTGTCGCCCGGCGATCCTCTCCGCCTGTCTGACATCGATCAAGGTGTCGCGCAGATCAACCGTCTGCGCCGCAATCAGGCTGCGGTGCAGATCCTGCCGGGCCAGAATGCCGGCGATTCGGTTGTCGCGATCGACAACAAGCCCGGTGACCGGCTGTATTTCAATCTCGGTGTCGACAACTACGGCAGTTCGGCAACGGGCGTTACGCGCTATCGGGCCGGTGTCGAGGCGAACAATCTGCTCGGACTTCAGGAGTCGCTGAGTCTCAACTTCCTTGACAGTCAGGACAGCAACGCACTGGTAGGATCGTTCGCCGTGCCGTTCGGGCGGAATACCTTCAGCTACACGATCGCGGATTCGGAATACCAGCAACTGATCGGCTCGACGGCGCTGCTGTATGGCCGCACGCTGTCGCATATTTTCGGCTGGAACTATCTGGTAGGCAGAACGGCAAGCGATATCACCAGCATCGACACGACGCTATCGTGGCGGCGCACCGACCGGACGATCAACGGGGCAGATCTTGATCCGCAGCGCGTCGCCGTGCTCCGAATCGGCGGGAACTGGCTGCACAAGTTCGTGATAAACGACGCGCAGGGGAATTTCACCGTAAATGGAGGGTTGTCGCAGGGCCTGCCGTGGTTCGGTGCAAACCACGACGAGCACGGCATTGCGCGTGACGCAGCGCACAGTCAGTTCACCAAGCTCGATGCGACAGCAACGATTACGTTGCCACTGCCGAAGTTGAATGGTGCGGTGCTGGTGTACCGGGGCGTGTTGGGCGGCCAATACACGAATACGGCGTTGTACGGCTCGGAACAGCTCTACCTCGGCGGCATGGATACGATCCGGGGCTTTCGATCGGGTGAGATCGCGGGCGACCGCGGCCTCTATGCGCGTAACGAGCTCGCGTGGGTGAACGTTCCGATGTGGAAGGAAGGCCGTATCGAGCCGTACGTATTCCTCGATGCCGGCAAGGCGAGCCTGATCGGTGCGTCGGGCTTCCCGACGCTCGCCGGCATCGGAGCCGGCCTGCGTGCCCAATGGCAGTGGCGTAAGCAGTCGCTTTCGGGAGAGATGCTGGTGGGTCGCGCGCTGACACAGCCGGCGGCGCTGGGCAACAAGGCGACACTGGTACTCGGCACCTTGAACTGGTTTTACTAGAGCGAATTTGGTCGTGTCCGCCAACCCCTCAGTGTCGGGCACTTTGCGCAGTGGCTGAGGTCGCTGTGCCTTTTTACACAAGCAGGAGCATCAAGCATGCAGAGGACGTTCAACCGAATTCTGATCGCGACGACGATTGCCTGGCAATTGGCGCTGCCTGTCCAGGCGCAAACACAAACCTCGGTGTTGCCCGCAGGTGCCGTCGCAACCGTGAACGGTACACCGATCACCAAGGCGGAGGTCGACGCCGTGTTGCAGGCATCGCGCCAGCCCGATACGCCGCAGTTTCGCCAAGCGATCAAGAATCAACTGATTGCGCGCGTGCTGATTCAGCAAGCGGCTGACAAAGCGAGCTACGGCAGCAAACCGGAAGTGCAGGCGGCCATGCAGCTTGCGAAATCGACTGCCGAGACGCAACTCTTCGTACGCGATAACGTGAACGCCGAGCCGGTCACGGATGCACAAGTGAAGGCGCGATACAATGAAATCGTCGCATCGCTCGGCAAGGACGAGGTCAAGCCGCGCATCATCGTGACGAAAGATGCGGCGACCGCTGCGACGGTGCTGGCCGGGCTGAAGGCAGGGCAGTCGTTCGACGCACTGGCTCGACAGTACAGCCAGGCGCCGACCGCAGCGGCTGGCGGTGAGCTGCCGTGGGTGAGCTTCAAGACGCCGGTGACAGACGGGAATACGCAGGGGTTGCCGCTAGCGGTTGCGCAAGCGATCACGCAGTTGCCCGCAGGCGGCGTGACGCCGCAGTCGATCGCACTCGGCAACGACGTGAATGGCCCGCGAGCGATTGTCAAGGTCGACGCGAAACGACCAACGCGGGTACCGTCGTTTGATGCGGCGAAGGCGACGATTCAACAGCAGCTTCAGGCGTTGGCGCTTGAGAAGGCGACGGCGAATTTCGTCGGTGGCCTGATGAAGAATGCAACGATTCAACAGTAAGTACCGTCACCAGAATGTCGCAAAAGCGCTCGAATCGACGACCACGTAGCAAGACTGAGCTATTGCCGCCGCCGGCGGCCCATGTTCGCTCCATCTCACTCGAAACCCACTTTGCGCTGCAGACTATCCGACGTGGACAGGGCACGTCTGAGACGCGATGCGGTCGGTGACGTCCTCGCACACGCCACGCAATAACGAGAAGCCGAGCCGCAACGGTGACGTCGTCGTTGGCGCTTCTATCGCAGATTCCCATGTACTCACGTTGACGCCGAAAGGTAGCACCTCAATGGCGTCGCGCATCCTGCAGCAGCTGAGACGGCGTGTAATAAGCCGTAGGCTGGCGTGAACCAGCCGCCGCGCCTCCGCGTGCGGCCCCCTCAGCGCGGCAAAACCTTCCGGTAGATCACGAATCCGGTTTTTTCCGCGACGGTGTCGTAGAGCCGCATCGCCGTGTGATTCGTCTCGTGCGTCTGCCAGTACACGCGTTCGGCGCGTTGTGCCCGCGCGGCGTCGTACACGGCTTCGATCAACGCGCGGCCCACGCCCTTGCCGCGTTCGCTCTCGAGCGTGAAAAGATCCTGCAGATAGCAGGTCGGCCCGATCAGCGTCGTGCTGCGGTGATACAGGAAATGCACGAACCCGACGAGCCGGCCGTCGCGTTCCGCAACGCGCGCATGCACGGGCTCGTAGCCATCGAAGAAGCGCGACCACGTGAGCTGCGTGATCTCGCTCGGCAGCGCGGTGTCGCCGAAGCGGCCGTAGAAGCGGTTGTAGCCCTCCCACAGCGGCAGCCAGTTGTCGAAATCGTCTTCTCGCACGGGGCGTACGGTCAGGCCGGTGTCGGTAGCGTTCATGGTCGCGAACCTTTCGAGGATGGATGAAATGAGGCGTTGCCGGCGCGGCCGGAAACGAGAACAGACATCCACGATAGAAAGTTCGTGGCACCATGTGTAGACCCATGACATTCCCACATTCTGGAGCCACGATGGATTACGCGGTGCTGCTGTCGACCTTCGAGCGCGAGGCGGGGCCGCACGCGGTCACGCGGATGTCGCAGCAGCAGCGGCTGTACGCGTGCCTGCGCGACGCGATCCTGAGCGGCCGCATCGCCGAAGGCGCGCGGCTTGCCGCCTCGCGCACGCTGGCCGACGAACTCGGCATCGCGCGCAACTCGGTGCTGTACGCGTACGAGCGGCTCGCGTCGGAAGGGTTCGTGACCGGCACGCGGCAGGGCACGGTGGTTGCCCGGATGGGCTTGCGCGGGGCGCAGATCGCCGCTGCCGCGCCCGCCGGCGATGCTGCGATGCTGTCGCGGCGCGTCGCGCAGGCGGAGCGCGCGACGAGCGGCCTCGACGAATCGCTGCCGTTCATGCCGGGCGTGCCGGCCGTCGACGAATTCCCGCTCGCGCAGTGGCGGCGCTGCATCGAACGCGCATGGCGCGCGGCGGGGCCGGCGCAGCTCGGCTATCAATCGGCGGAGGGCGATTCAGTGTTGCGCGACGCGATCGCCGGTTATCTGCGCGCGTCGCGCGGCGTGCGTTGCGACGCGGCGCAGGTGATCGTCACCGACGGCACGCAGGGCGCGCTCGACCTGTGCGCCCGCGCGCTGGCGGACGCGGGCGATGTCGCTTGGATCGAGAACCCCGGCTACCACGGTGCGCGCAACGCGTTTCTCGCGGCCGACCTGCGCGTCGAGCCGATCGGCGTCGATGCGCAGGGGCTGGCGCCGCATCCGGACGACTGGCGCGATCGTCCGCCGAAGCTCGTCTACATCACGCCGTCGCACCAGTATCCGCTCGGCGCGGTGATGAGCCTCGAACGGCGGCTCGCGCTCGTCGCGCAGGCGCGCGCGGCCGGCGCATGGATCGTCGAGGACGACTACGACAGCGAGTTTCGCCACCACGGCACACCGCACGCGGCCGTGCAGGGGCTCGCCGACGATGCGCCAGTGATCTATCTCGGCACGTTCAGCAAGGTGATGTTTCCGGCGTTGCGGCTTGGCTTCATGGTGGTGCCGCCCGCGCTCGCGCAGCCGCTGCGCGACGCGGCGGGCGCGCTGATGTTGCAGGGTCGCGCGGTCGAGCAGCGCGCGCTCGCGGATTTCATCGAGGCCGGGCATTTCACGCGCCACCTGCGGCGCATGCGCCGCGTGTATGCCGAGCGGCGCGATGCGCTGCACGACGCGCTGGTGCGGCGATTGAGCACGCGGCTGACGGTGTCGGGCGGTGCGGGCGGCATGCATCTGTCCGCGCGGCTCGACGTGCCGGTGGCGGACACTGAGTTGAGCCGCGTCGCGCAGGCGCACGGGCTGATCCTGCGGCCGCTGTCGTCGTTCTGCCTGCCGGGCACCGCGCATGGCTACAACGGGCTCGTGCTCGGCTACGGCGGCGTGCCGGCCGAGCGGATGGATGCGCTCGCGCGGCGGATCGGCGAGATGATCGACCGCGCGCTGGCCGGGCGGCGAGACTGACGTCCGTCGCGCCGGTCCGCCGTTGCGTCGGCGCGTGCCTGCCCGTTGGTCCGCTCAGCCGCACATCGGCGGGTTGAGTCGCGCGAACGCGTCCTGCCGGCGATACGGGAAGTACGGATACGGCGCTTCGACCGCACTCGCCGCATCGAGCTTCGCGATCTGCGCGTCGGTCAGCGACCAGCCGACCGCGCCGAGGTTCTGGCGCAACTGCTCCTCGTTGCGCGCGCCGACGATCACCGACGACACGGTCGGGCGCTGCAGCAGCCAGTTCAGCGCGATCTGCGGCACGGTCTTGCCGGTTTCCTCGGCGATTGCGTCGAGCGCATCGACCACGTCGTACAGCCGTTCGTCGTCGACCGGCGGGCCGAAGCCGGCCGTGTCGTGCAGGCGGCTGCGTTCGGGCAGCGGCGCATCGCGGCGGATCTTACCCGTGAGCCGGCCCCAGCCGAGCGGACTCCACACCAGCGCGCCGAGGCCCTGGTCGGCGCCCAGCGGCATCAGGTCCCACTCGTAGTCGCGGCCGACGAGCGAGTAGTAGACCTGGTTCGCGACGTAGCGCGACCAGCCGTGCCGGTCGGCCGCAGCGAGCGACTTCATGATCTGCCAGCCCGCGAAATTCGACACGCCGATATAGCGCAGCTTGCCCGCGCGCACCAGGTCGTCCAGCGTCGACAACACTTCCTCGACCGGCGTGGTCGCGTCGAACGCGTGAAGCTGCAACAGGTCGATGTAGTCGGTGTCGAGGCGGCGCAGCGCGTCGTCGACCGCGCGGATCAGCCGCGGGCGCGACGTGCCTGCGTCGTTCGGGCCGTCGCCGGTCGGCAGGCCCGTCTTGGTCGAGATGAGCACCTGGTCGCGCCGTCCGTGGATCGCGGCGCCGAGCACGCGCTCGGATGCGCCGTCCGAATACACGTCGGCCGTGTCGAACAGGTTGACGCCGGCTTCGAGGCAGATGTCGACCAGGCGGCGCGCTTCGTCGACGCCCGTGTTGCCCCATGCGCCGAACAACGGGCCGGTGCCGCCGAACGTGCCTGCGCCGAAGCTCAGCACGGGAATCTTGAGGCCGGAGCGGCCGAGCGTGCGGTATTCCATGTCGTGTGCCCTCTCGTCGTCGAGGCCGACGCGTGAATGCGCCGGAAAGGTAGCGCTCACTCTAGCGCTTGCGATTGATCCGGATAATTGGGCAGACTTCGAAAATATCCTTCGGAGGAAGCGAAGAATGCTGCTCGACAATCTGGCGCTGTTCCTGCGCATCGTGGAGAAGGGCGGGCTGGCCGCGGCCGGCCGCGAGGTCGGGCTGTCGCCGGCCACGGTTTCCGAACGGCTGGCGGCGCTCGAGAGTTACTACGGCGCGGCGCTGCTCACGCGCACGACCCGCGCGATCAGCCTGACCGACGAAGGCCGCACGCTGGTCGCGGGCGCGCGGCGCCTGCTCGCCGAGGCCGACGAACTCGAAAGCCGCGTGCGGCTCGGCGCGCAGACGCTGTCGGGGCCCGTGCGGCTGAGCGCGCCGGCCGATCTCGGACAGGCGCGCGTCGTGCCGGTGGTCGACGCGTTCCTGACCGAGCATCCCGGCGTCACGGTCGACCTGCATCTCGGCGACGGCTACGTCGATCTCGTCGGGCAGGGGCTCGATTTCGCGATCCGGCGCGGCACGCTTGCGGACAGCGCGTTGCGTAGCCGTTCGCTCGGCCGTTCGCGCCGCGTGGTGTGCGCCGCGCCCGCGTATCTCGCCGCGCACGGCACGCCGCGGCATCCGGACGAACTCGCCGCGCACGACTGCATCGTGATGCGCTTCGGCCAGGAGTTGTATGCTGAGTGGCCGTTCCGCATCGACGACGAACTGAAACGCGTGATGGTGCGCGGCCGGCGCGTGGCCAACGACGGCGCCCTTGTGCGCGCGTGGTGCGTCGCGGGGCGCGGTATCGCGCTGAAATCGCGGCTCGACGTCGAACAGGATCTGGCGTCCGGCGCGCTCGTCGAGATCCTCCGCGACTTCTCGCCGGGCGAAGTCGACCTGCAGATCGTCTATCCGGGCGGTGCGGTGCAGCCGCGGCGCGTGCGGGCGCTGATCGAAAGGTTGGCGCAGGCGCTGACCGCTGAGTGATCGCAACCAACCGGATCACATCGGCTGGCGCTCCCGCGTCGGCCTCCGACGTGATGACGTCGAATGCGGCGCAGCAGCGCAGAGGCCGCTTCCGGCACCTTCCCGCAAGCCGGCAAACGCAACGATCCCGCGCGCAACCGGTTGCCCACGTTTCGTCATTTAGCTAATATTCGAAACGTCAAACGAGGCCGAACCATGGACGACGTCACCCGCATCAGCGCACTGGCCAACGAAAGCCGTCTGGCCGTGATGCGCTGGCTCAAGCAGCCGCGCAAGCATTTCCCGCCGCAGCCGCATGGCGACTTCGACGAACTCGGCGTGTGCTGCACGTACATCACCGAGAAGCTCGGCATCGCGCCGGCGACGACCACGCGCCATATGCGCATCCTCGCGGATGCCGGGCTCGTGCAGGCGACGCGCGTCGGCAAGTTCACGTACTACAAGCGGATCGACGATGCGCTGCATCGGTTGGGCCGCGATCTCCTGCAACTCTGATCTTCACAGAGGCAAACGACATGGATGAACTCGCCCTGCTGGCCGACGCCGACCGGCGCGCGCACGCGTATCTCGCAGCGACCGGCGAACGGCGCGCGTATCCCGATGCGGCCGCGCTCGCCGGTCTTGCGGCCTTCGACGAACCGCTGCCCGATACGGGCCGCCCGGCCGACGACGTGCTGCGCCTGCTCGACGAGCGCGGCACGCCCGCGACCGTCGCATCGAACGGCCCGAACTACTTCGGCTTCGTGATCGGCGCGACGCTGCCGGCCGCGGCGGCGGCCGAGCGGCTGATGCTTGCGTGGGACCAGTGCGCGTCGTCGTTTGCGAATTCGCCGGTGGCCGCGACGATCGAGCGGCAGGCCGCGCGCTGGGTCGTCGACGTGCTCGGGCTGCCGGAGGGCAGCGCGGTCGGCTTCGGCACGAGCGCGACGGCCTGCACGCTGGTCGCGCTGGTCGCCGCGCGGCGTGCGCTGCTTGCGCGCAAGGGCTGGGATGTCGACGAAGCAGGCCTGATCGGCGCGCCCGAGGTGAAGGTCGTGCTCTCCGAGCTCGCGCACATCACGGTGAAGAAGGCGCTGCGCGTGCTCGCCTTCGGGATGAAGCGCCTGATCGTCGCGCCGGTCGATCCGCACGGCCGCATCGATCCCGCGCAATTGCCGCCGCTCGACGACATGACGATCCTCTGCGTGCAGGCCGGCGAAGTGAACACCGGCGAATTCGATCCGTTCGCGGCGCTGATTCCGCGCGCGAAGGCCGCCGGCGCGTGGGTGCACGTGGACGGCGCGTTCGGGCTGTGGGCGCGCGCGTCGTCGAAGCGCGCGCTGACCGACGGCATCGACGGCGCGGACAGCTGGACCACCGACGGCCACAAGTGGCTCAACACGCCGTACGACGGCGCGATGGTGATCTGCCGCGACGCGGCCGCGCTCGCGACCGCGATGAACAGCGATGCCGTCTACCTGAGCGGCGCGCAGGACGCGCAGAAGAACCTCAACCTTGAATTCTCGCGGCGGGCGCGCGGCATTCCCGTGTGGGCCGCGCTGCGCGCGCTCGGCCGCGCCGGCGTGGCGACGCTGGTCGAGCGACATTGCGCGCAGGCCCAGCGCGTCGCCGACGGCCTGCGCGCGGCCGGCTACGACGTGCTGAACCGCGTCGTGCTGAACCAGGTGCTCGTGCGCGCCGGCACCGACGACGAGACGATCGCGATCCTTCAGGCCGCGCAGGATTCGGGCGACGTCTGGTTCGGGAAGACCGTGTGGCAGGGGCGGCCGGCGTTCCGGATCAGCGTGTCGTCGTGGCGCACGGAGGACGAACACATCGATCGCCTCGTCGCCTTGCTGACGAAGCTGCGCGGCGTGCACGTGGGCTGAGCGACGTCCCCAGGGCGCGGTGGACGAGGATCGTGCCGGCGATCTCGTCCGCATGAAAATGTCGGACAATAGCGCGGCATGCACGCCGCGCCCGCCCGGGCGGCGCGTTCAACCGCTGCATTGACGCCGACGAGATCCCCATGTCCACGACACCTCCCCGGGAACTGCTGAAAGCCGCCGACATCGCGAAAATGGAACCGACCCGCGCGGTGCATTCGCTCAATCCCAACGCCGTTCGCCTCAAACGACAGCTCGGCGACCTGACTGGCCTCACGCAGATCGGCGCGCATCTGCTGACGCTGATGCCCGGCCACGAATCGGCCGAGTATCACCGCCACCTGTACGAGGAAGAATGCGTGTACGTGCTGTCCGGCACCGGCACGGTCACGATCGGCGAACGCACGTGCGAAATCGGGCCGGGCGACTTTCTCGGCTTCCCGCGCGGCGGCGATGCGCACACATTGCAGAACACCGGCGATGGGCCGCTGGAACTGTTCGTCCTCGGCCAGCGCCTCGAACACGACGTCTGCGAATACCCGAGAGTCGGCAAGCGGCTTCACATCGCCGGCGAGCTCGAGGATTTCGTCGATCTGCCGAAACGGCCGTAGACGGCACGCATCCGCATCGGCCGTCGTCATGCTTATGATGCGGGAACGCCACTGACAGGATTCCACGCCATGGACGCGCCGCATCCGCCGATGAATGCCCCGATCTCCGAAACGGAACCTGAAACCGAAACCGTCACCGAGCCGCGCGCGTCGCGCGTGCAGCGGCCCGTCGCGCTCGTCACCGGATCGACGTCGGGAATCGGCGCGGCCATCGCTCGACGGCTGGCGGCGGACGGTTACGCGGTGATCCTGCATTCGCGCAGTTCCGCCGAAACCGGTCGCGCGATGGCGCGCGAACTCGGCGCGGCCTACGTGCAGGCCGATCTCGCCGACGATGCGCAGCGCGTGCGGCTGATCCGCGACGCGGTGGCGATGCACGGCCGCCTCGACGTGCTGGTCAACAACGCGGGCGTCAGCCGTGTGATTCCGCACGACGATCTCGCCGCCGCGACGCCCGACGTGTGGCGCGAGATGCACGAGATCAACGTGATCGCGCCGTTCCGGCTCGTCGCCGAAGCGCAGCCGGCGCTGCTCGAAGCGGCGTCGAGCGGGCGCGCCGGTTGCGTGATCAACGTCAGCTCGCATGCGGGCGTGCGGCCGAAGGGCGCGTCGATTCCGTATGCGGCGGCGAAGGCCGCGCTCAATCACACGACGCGCTTGCTGGCGCGCACGCTCGCGCCGGCGATTCGCGTCAATGCGGTGGCGCCGGGGCTCGTCGATACGCCGCTGACCGCCGACTGGACCGACGCGCAGCAGCTCTGGCGCGAGCGCGCGCCGATGCGCCGCGCGGCGACGCCGGACGACGTCGCGCAGACGGTCGCGATGCTCGTCGCGTCCGATTACGTGACGGGCGAGATCGTGATGCTCGACGGGGGATTGAACCTGACGTGACCGCGGACGGGTGATGCCATCGGCGCGGTGAAAGGGCGCGGCGGCGTTGTGCCGGGGCGATGCGCGCCGACGGCGAAGTCGCCGGCCGGTATCACCCCCGAGGTCAGCCGAGGTTCGACCGCAGCCGCGCGAGCGCGTGGTCGTGCGTGCGTTCGAACTTCAGCGGTGTGACCGCGATGTAGCCTTCGCCGAGCGCGACCGTTTCCGAATCCGCATCGTCGTCGCGCGGTGCGCGCGCCAGTTTCAGCCAGTGGTATTCGATGTCGCGCGGATCGCGCCCCGACACGATTTCGACGCCCTGCAACGTGCCGGCGCCCTGGTTCGTCACCTTCAAGCCGCGCACGTCGTCGGCCGGCCGCGCCGGGAAATTCACGTTGAGGCACGCGTCGCTGTCCCAGCCGGCCGCGACGAGCCGGCGAATCACGTCCGGCGCATGCGTGAGCGCCGTGGTCCACGGCACCGCGTTGCGGTCGCTGAACGCCTGGCTCAGCGCGATCGCCGGCACGCCGACCAGCATGCTCGTCATCGCGGCGCCGACGGTGCCCGAGAACACCGTTTCGGTGCCGAGGTTCGCGCCGCGATTCACGCCGGACAGCACGACGTCGGGCCGTGCGTCCTTCATCAGGTGGCTGACCGCGATCGCGACGCAATCGCCCGGCGTGCCGCGCACGGCGAAGCGGCGCTCGCCCTTGCGATGCACGCGCAGCGGTTCGTGCAGGCTCAGCGAATGCGACGTGCCGCTCTGGTCTTCGGCCGGGGCGACGATCCAGACTTCGCGCGCCAGTTGCGTGGCGACCTGTTCGAGCACTTCAAGGCCGGGGGCGTCGAATCCGTCGTCGTTGGTGAGCAGGACGCGGTCGAACAGCGGGCGGGTTTCTTGCATCGGGACGATCCTCGCAGGCAGGCAATGAGGGGGAAGGCATCGCGGGTATAGCCGCAAGGCTAACACCCCGTCGCGACGTGTGCCGCTTGCCGCGTCACGTAGAGCCGAAGCCGCTCCCGGCGCGCGGATGCGAAAACGGGCGCATGGCGCGCCCGTCTTCCGCTTCGATATGTCGCCCGCGCGGCGCTCGGAACCGCGTTACCCGATTACCCGAGCAAATACCGCAGCAGGCCGGCCGACACGACGCCGACGATGACGGTCGGCAGGATCGACAGGCGGGTCGCCGCGATCAGCGTGATGGCGAGCGCGAGCAGATCGGCCGGGCGCGTCGACACGAAGGCCGGCGCGATCACCGAGATCAGCACGCAACCGGGCACGTTCTCCATCACCGACGCCATCCGCGGGCTCAGCGTGCGGTTGCGCAGCAGCACGTAGCCGAGCACGCGCGACAGGTAAGTCGTCGACGCCATCAGCACGATGGTCGCGACCGTCGCGAAATCAGGCAGCATCGCGCGGCTCCCACAGCAGCGCGGCGATCAGCCCCGCGCACGCGCCGGCCGGGACGTACCACGCGCCGGGCACGGCCAGGTGCGTGGCGGCCGCGACGACGAGGCTCACGAACCATGGACGGCTCGCGCGCATGCCCTTCCACATCCCACGCAGCAGCACCAGAAACACGGCCGTGAACGCCATGTCGAAGCCGTACTGCTCGACGTTGCCGATCGTCGGGCCGACCGCCGCGCCGAGCGTCGTCATCGAGATCCACGTCAGGTACAGCCCGGCGCACACGCCCGCGTAATACGGGACGCTGATGTGCGTGGCCGAGCGCGAGCGTGCGTCGGCAAGCGACATCGCCCAGCTTTCGTCGCACATGAAGAACAGCGCGGCGAATGCGCGGCGGCGCGGCAGGCGCCGGATGTACGGCGCGAACGCCGCGCCCATCAGGATGTGGCGCGAATTCACGAGGAACGACATCGCGACGATCAGCGCGATGTGCGGCGGCGACGTCCACAGATGGATCGCCGCGAATTCCGAGCCGCCGCCGAAATTCAGGCCCGTCATCATCGGGACCTCGAACAGGCTCAGCCCTTTTTGCGCAGCCTGCGCGCCGAGCACCAGCGCGAACGGCACGAAACCCAGCATGACGGGCAGCGCCGCGCGCAATCCGCGGCCCATCTCGGCGACATAGGCGGGCCTGTCGCGAAGCCCGGACGACGTTGAAACGCTACTGCTCATTACTCCTCCTTCGGGGAGGAGGATTGTCTGCTTTTTTGACTCGAATCGGGTTGCGTTGCGGATCGATATTCACGAGAATTTGGCATCGAGTGAGCAATTTGCGAATTTTTTGGAATTTGATGCCAATGAAGCTTGACGCTATCGACCGGCGGATCCTGAGCGCGCTGCAACGCGACGGCCGCATGCAGAACGTGGAACTCGCGCACGAGGTCGGGCTGTCGCCGTCGCCGTGCCTGCGGCGCGTGCGGCTGCTCGAGGAAGCGGGCGTGATCGAGAAATACGTGGCCGTGCTGAACCCGGCGAAGGTCGGCAAGGGGCTGACGATCTTCACGCGCGTGTGGCTGAAGGGGCAGGACGCCGAATCCGTGAACCGCTTCGCCGAGGCCGTCCAGCAGATGCCGGAAGTGGTCGAATGCCACCTGATGGCCGGCGACTGCGATTTCCTGCTGCGCGTGGTGGCCGCCGACATCGACGACTACCGGCGCTTCCAGATGGAATACCTGACGCGCATCCCGGGCGTGCTGAGCGTGAAAACCGACATTCCGATGCAGAAGGTCAAGCTCACGTCGGCGCTGCCGACGTAACGCGGCACGGGCGCGTGACGACGATTCGGCGAATCGTCACCGGCCAGTGACATTTGGCCGATACACTGGAAGGACGAGCCGCTTCGCCGCGCACCGGGCGCATCACGGTGCGACTTCGATGCGCAAGCAACTAACGGTCAGCCGCAAAGGGATCGGCGAACACGCGCGCTGCGCGCGATGCGATCCGCCGGGCGGTGCGTCCATCTTGTCGAGCCATTCATGCAGCCATTCAACAATCCGTGGAATTCGCTGGAAATCGTCAAGCTCGTGCTCGGCGTGCTGACACCGTTGTCGGTCGCGTGTCTCGGCTGGCTCGTCGCGCGCCGATTGAAGCGGCTCGAGCTCGTGCAATGGACCAACCAGCGGCTGATCGAGAAGCGCCTCACGCTGTACGACACGGTCGCGCCGCAGCTCAATGCGCTGCTGTGCTTCTACACGTGGATCGGCTACTGGAAGGACATCCCGCCGGACGACGTGATCCGCGCGAAGCGCGAACTCGACCGCACGTTTCACATCTACCGTTACCTGTTCGACGACGACGTGTACGACGCGTATCACACGTTCATCCACGCGTTGTTCGAGATGCATACGGGACCGGGGCGCGACGCGCGGATCCGTTCGCTGATCCAGTCGCCGGACGGCGACCGCAGCGTGCACGGCACGTATGAGTGGAAGGCCGCGTGGTCCGAGCGGTTCTCGATCGCGAACGTGACGGACAAGGCCGATGTGGTGCGGCACTACACGCGGCTGATGGAGCGGCTGCGCGTGGCGCTCGGCGCGAATCGCTGACGATTGCGCGCGCCGCGCGCCGGTACCGGAATTCGCTACCGGGCGGCGCGCGCTGGTCCCGTCATGCACGCGGCCATGTCCACTCGCGTGAGGTTCGCATGTTGATCGACACGGGTTTTCAGCCGCTTATGGTGCGCCGGCCGGGGATACGGCGGCGCCGTCTTCCAGGCATCGCATCGAGTGACACGAATTTCTCGCGCGTCAGTCGATCGTATTCGGTACGGACTTCGGAGTCGGCCGGTTCACGATCAATTCCGTCCCGCCACCGCCAGCCGGGCGGCCAATCCCACGAACACCGTTCCGAGCAGATACCGCGGCAGCTTCGACGGCTGGCGTCGCGCGCCGATGCGCTGACCCAACCGGCTCGCGGACAGAATCACCGCGCCGTTGACGACGAGTCCGATTGCATTGAGCACCGTCGCGAGAACGAGGATCTGCACGGCGATCGAGCCATGCTCGGGACGCACGAATTGCGGGAACAGCGCGAGGACGAACAGCGCCATCTTCGGATTCAGCAGGTTCGTCATCACGCCCTGGCGGAAGATCGCGGCGGTCGAATGGCGGCGAGGCGACGCGGCCGGCGACAGCGCGGTCGCATCCGAACGGAATGTCTTCCATGCGAGGTAAAGCAGATACGCGGCGCCGGCGAATCGCACGGCGTCGTACGCCAGCGGCACCGCGACGAAGAGCTGAGACAGCCCGAGCGCGGCTGCGAGCGCATGACAGTAGGTGCCGACCTGAATGCCCGCGAGCGTGGCGAACCCCGCGCGGCGGCCCTGGCTCAGCTGCGCGACGCAATCAGCAGCATGTCGGGGCCGGGTGTGGCGGTCAGCGCGAGACACGCGCCGGAGAACAGCGCGAGCGTGGAGAGGTCGATCATGGAAGTCCCCTTGTGCTGGAGATGCCCGAAAGGGAGGTCAGTTTAGGAGCGCACGTGGAGCGGGTCAATCGACCGGACGGCCGATCGTCAACGTATTTGTTCCATCTTCCGCGCGACGACAAACGCATGCCATGCGAGCAAGCGCGAGGAATCACGCGCACTCGTCGACGCGCCGCACCGCGCCGATCACTGTTTCCTGCAAGCCACCTGATAATCGATCACGGTATTCGCCGACGGCGTGTCCGGCTCGCCGCCGGCCGTCGTCACACCGAGCACGCCGGCCGCGCTCCGATACCGCAGCGCGCAATACCCCATGCCTGTGCCCGAGCACGCTTCGGCTTCGATGATCCCGTGCTTCGCGAGCGTGGCCGCGCCGTCCGCCGGGTCCGGCTTCTCGCGCGGACGCAGCGGCTGCCAGCCACGCGAGATCAGGATCTTGCGCGCCGTATCGAGCGGCTTGCCGTACACGTTGGGCACGACCGCACGGCCGTGGCAGTACGTGCGTTCGGCGGCGACCGCCGTCAGCCGCAAGCCGCCATGCTCTTCGCGCAGCTCGCCGACGGGCGCCGACGGGCCGTCGCCGCCCCAGACCAGCAGCGCGCCGCTTTCCAGCGACTCGACCGAGCCGAGCTGCCAGCCGGCCGCGCGTGCCGTATAGCCGAGCGCGACGAGCGTCGTGCCGTCGAAGACGCCGATGTTTGCGTTGCGCGCGTAACAGATCGCGCTCGTCCCCGGCTTGAAACCGCTCGCGAACGTGACGACCGTGTAGCGGCCGAGCGGCGCTTCCGACGTCACGATCCAGCCGAGCTTCGCGACGTCGCGGCCGGCCGCGGTTGCGGTCTTCGCGCGATATCGTGCACAGAATGCGTCGAGCGTGCCGTTCTCCGGCGAGCGCGGCAGCGCGCCGAGCGGAACCAGGGACGCGCCGGCGATATCGGAAGCCGTGTGCAGCGTCTCGGCGGACGCCGTGCCGCCGAGCGCGACGCACGCGAGGGCGACGCTCGATGCGACGCGGCGGGTGAACGGCCGGACAGTCATGCGACGCATGTGGATAGTCTCCGGGAAAGGACGGGCATCGACCGTTTGCGTGCGTGCCCGTCGCCGGGCATTCAGGCCTTCGCGACCACGTCGATCCGCAGCGCGTCGCCGCCGTCGACGATCGCCAGCAGACGATCGACGTTCGGGTGTGCGCCCGGGCGGTTACGCGCGTCGGCGGTGTGCTCCGCGAACACGGCGAGGCCGTGCTCGGCGGCCTTCGCGTCGAGCGTGCCGAATGCCTGCTTCAGGTAGTTGTACACCGCGAGCGAACCCTGCTTGCCCGGCTGGTTCTCGATGCTGGCGACCACGTCGCCGTTCGCGCCGACGAGATCGATGCGCGCGACACCGTCGATGGCCGGCAGTTGCGCGAGGTTGTCCTTGAATACTTGGGTCGGTTGAATCACTGAAACACTCCGTCGGTTCGGTCATGGGTCGATCGGCCCGTATCTTATCCGATCGACATGCCCGCTTCGCGCGCGCGGTCGATGTCGGGGCTGCGATAGGCGCGCTCCGGAATCTCGGCGAGCCGTGACGCATGCACCTGATGCGGCGCGAGGCCATAGAACTTCTGAAAACTCATGATCAGCGGCGACCATTTGTCCGGATCGATGCGGTCCGGATGACCGTCCATCAGCAGGTCGGGATGTACGTGAACGCGCTGGATGCGCACCTCGAACACGCGGATGTGGCCGCGCAGGTCGGGCGCTTCGTCGCCGATGCCGTGCGTGGCGGCGACCACCGCTTCCAGATGCACCGGGCATTCGAGCGCGCGCGGCGGGGCGATGGTCTGCGAGGGCGTCTCGGTGAGCCCGGCGGTGCCGAACTTGTCCGGTTCGTACACGTAGCCGCGCGCCTGCTTCGACTCGGGTACCGGATGCGTGCCCGTCGTGCGCGCGATGCGGTCGACCGCCTGCGCCTGCGCCGCCGACGGCAGGTTCAGCACGCATTCGCCGGTGCGCATCAGGTTGTGCGTGGTCTGCGAGCTGGCGGCGAGCCCGAGCATGCCGCGCCAGCCGAGCCAGAACGCGGACGACATCGGCGCAAGATTGGCCGTGCCGTCCGGATTCAGCGTGCTGATCAGCACGACGGGCGTGCCGAAATAGAGGATGTTGGGTTCGGTGACGCGATGCGGGGTGTTCATGGCCTTTCCTTCGTTGACGGGATCAGTTCGCATGCTGATCGCGTCGCCGCCGCGCGGCGCTCCGATTCTTGTCGTGTCATTCGCGGGGCGGGGCGTGGCGTGGCCGCCGTCGGCATCGCGCGTGCTTTTCCGCTACAGTGGGAAATCGAAGGTCGCATGTGCCGCCCACGCCGGCGCGCGGCGGCCACGTTCCGCAATTGCACACGAGGGACCGATGGACATCGAGCAACGCTACACCGCCAACGCGCCGACGCGCGCAGAAGTCGACGCACTGGCCGGTGCGACCGTCATCGAATTCGGCACGAACTGGTGCGGAATCTGCGCGGGCGCGCAGCCCGCGATCGTCGAGTCGTTTTCCGCGCATCCGGCCGTGCGGCACCTGAAGATCGAGGATGGCCCGGGTCGGCCGCTCGGCCGTTCGTTCGGCGTGAAGCTGTGGCCGACGCTGGTATTCCTGCGCGACGGGGTCGAAGTCGCGCGCGTCGTGCGCCCCGCCGATGCCGGGCAGATCGAGTCCGACGGCTTCGCCGCGCTCGCCTGAGGCCGTCGTCATGCAACAGGCCATCACGCATATCGGCGTCGACGCGCGCGGCAGCGGCCTCGTCGAGTTCACGCCGCAAGTGCGCGCATTCGTCGACCAGCAGGCGATCCGCACCGGGCTGCTGACCGTGTTCTGCCGCCATACGTCCGCGTCGCTGCTGATTCAGGAGAACGCGGATCCGTCCGTGCAGCGCGACCTCGAACGCTACTTCGCGACGCTCGCGCCCGAGGACGACACGCGCTACGAGCACGACACCGAAGGCCCCGACGACATGCCCGCGCATCTGCGCACGGCGCTCACGCAAGTGCAGCTGTCGATCCCGATCGAGCACGGACGCATGGTGCTCGGCACGTGGCAGGGCATCTATCTGTTCGAGCATCGTCGCGCCGCGCATCGGCGCGACATCGTGCTGCATTTGATCGGCGAGTAAGCGGGAAACGCGCAACGGGCGGCCGGAACGCCTGCCCGCCACGCATCACGGCCTTGCTCAGCCGAGCAGCTTCTCGACGAGCGCGCCGAGTTCGCGCAGGTGAACGGGTTTCGGCAGGAATTCGTCGAACACCCGCTGGTTCTCGCGCAGCGCGGCCGATTCGTACGCGCTGACACCGAGGATCGACGGAAACTTTCCGTCGTCGTCCGGCTGCGCGACCATCCGGATGCGGTGCGCGACTTCGAAGCCACTCAGGTCCGGCAGTTCGAGATCGAGCACGACGAGGTCGTAATGCGTATCGCCGAAACGGGCGACGCCTTCCTGCCCGGTGCCGCACAGATCGACGTCGAGGCCGAGCGCCGACAGCATCGCGCCGAGCGTTTCGCGCGCGTTGTCGTTGTCGTCGACCACGAGCGCGCGGCGGTTGCGATGCGCGGCGACGGCCGGCCACGCGGGCGCGTCGCCGGGCGTTTCGCCGGCATCCGGCACCTCGGCCGGCAGCGTCACGACGAACTCGCTGCCTTCGCCGACGACGCTGCGCACGTCGACGTGACCGCGCAGCGTCGTCACGATCTCGCGCACGACCGCGAGCCCCATGCCGATTCCGTCCACATGCAGGCCGACCGCGTCGTTCGCGCGGTAGAACGGCTCGAAGATCTTCGGCAGATGCTGCTTCGCGATACCGGCGCCCGTGTCCCGCACCGCGAGTTTCAGTTGCCGGCCGGCCGGCGCGTCGACGAGCATGATCGATACGTCGATCGATCCGTCGACGGTGTATTTCACCGAATTCTCGATCAGGTTCGACAGCACCTGACGCAACAGCTTGCGATCGGAGCGGATCGCGAGGTCGTGAGGCTCGACGCGCTGTGCGACGGCGATCCGCTTGGCCGCGATCTTCTCGCGCAGCGGATCGAGCACCTCGGCAAGCAGCGACGCCATGCCGACCGTTTCGGTTTCGGCGAGGCGCTTGGTCGAGCGCAGCTTGATGTAATCGGTCAGGTCCTTGACCAGCGCTTCGAGCGACGACGCGGAATTCTGCAGCCGCCGGATCGTTTTCAGGTTCGCGTCGGATTGCGGCCGTGCGAGCAGGATCTCGATCGAACCGCAGATCGCCTGCAGCGGTGTGCGCAGTTCATGGCTGACCATCCCGAGGAACGCGTTCTTCGCCTCGATCATCTCGAACGCGCGATCGGATGCCTTGCGCTCCGCGTCGAGCGCCGCGTCCTGTCGTTCGAGCAGGTCGTCGCGCGTGCGCATCGTGTAGAACAGCAGCAGGAACAGCGCGCACAGGATCACGCCGAGGATGATGCCGAGCGACAGGATCGCCCGCTGCTTTTCCTTCAGCTGATGGAACGTGAAGTCGCGCTGTGCCATCTCGATCGCGCGGAAGTAGTTCGCGAGGCCGTTGACCTTCGGCCAGTATGCGTTGACGTCGTCGATCACGCGCGGCGCATTCTTTGGCGCGTTGCGCAGCAGCGGCACGTCGTGCTTCAGGCGCGCCATGAATGCGCCGAGCACCGCGATTTCGGCGCGCGCGCGCGGGATGCGCAGCCAGTATTCGGACACTTCGGACGGTCGCTGCAGGAATCCGAACGATACCGACAGGCTGTCGAGCTGCATCTGCACGTTGTCGAAGTCGTCGTCCACGTGCGTCGAGTAGAGGATCAGCTGGCGGTCGAAGCGCGTGTAGGCGTTCCGGTATTGCGCGGCCGTCCAGAACACGCCTTCGCGCGGCCCTTCGAGCACGCCCTCGTTGACCGAGGTCGCGAGCAGGTCCCACAGCAGGAACGCCCACGCGGCGAATCCCAGGATCCACAACGATCCCAGGATGAGGATGATCTTTCTGTTCTTCCACCGCCCGCGCATCATGTCACGCGCTTACTTCACGGTCAGGCCGATGATCTGCCATGCGAACTTGGCTTCGCCGAGCGGCGTCTTCAGCTCGTCGGGATACTGGTCGCGCGGATACATGATCCACAGCGGGCCGTAGTTGTCGTTGCCGAGCACCTTGCCGTTCATCGTGCGCGCGAGGATCACGCCGTACTTGTCGGCATCCGACACGGGGATCGTGAACGTGTATTCGTCGATGCAGCGGAACTCGATCTGCGTGCCGTGCGCGTCGACGGTCTTCAGCACGTCGGACAGTCGCGGGCCGGTGAAGGTCGCCTTCGGCGTCCAGCTCGTCGACGTGACGATCGTGTGCTGCGGCAGCGCCATCAGCGCCTGCTCGGTAAAGACGAACGTCGTCTTGCCGGGCTGATTGCTGCGGCCGATCTTGCCGTCGACGGTGAACGTGAACGACGCGGCCCAGCTCGCGGCGGCCATGCCGAGCAGGCAGGCCGTGACCAGGCTCTTGACCCAGATGGTCGAAATTCGCATGTGTTTCCCCTTGATCGTGTTCGTGTGGTGGAGTTCTTGTCGTGGTCTCAGCTCGCGGCGGCGGCCGTGGCGGCGGGCAGCGCGATCTTCAGTTCGCGCGCGACTTCGGCGAACAGGATCGGCAGGCGCACCGGCTTTTCCTCGCAGCGCGCGTTGTAGTGCGACACGATGTGCGCGATCTCGTCCTCGCTCGCTTCGCCGGTGGAGATCTTGCCGGTCAGCAGGAAGATCGGCGCGCCGCCGTTCTCGCTCGAACGGATGCCGCGCACGAGCTCGGCGGCGGTCTGGTCGCCGAGCATCCAGTCGAGGATGTAGCCGTCGAAATCCTCGACTTCCAGCGCCTTGCGGAACGACGCGCCGTCATGGTACGGAATCGCGTTCACGCCTTTTTCGATGAAGTATTCGCAGACAGTTTCGGCGACGTCCCGCGAATCGTCGACGACCGCGATCCGCGCCGCGTACACGGTCGGCTGGCTCGAGCGCAGTTCGATGACGTCGACCGGATAGAGGCGGCCTTCGCGTGCGTGCTGGCGCTCGGTGACGATCCATTCGCCCTGCCACTGCAACGCGACGAAGTCCGTTTCGGTCTGGCTGCTGGCCTTCGCCGAGATCGCCGCACGGCAGCGGAAACGGCGCGACTCGATCACGAGCGTCGCGTCGATCATCTCCGCGGCGGCCGGCTGCGTGCCCTTGTCGTCGAGCAGGATCGCGGGCGGCACGCCGAAGTGCGTCGCGATGTCCTGCAACTGCGACAGGTTCCACGGGATCAGGCCTTTCATCTTGCGCGTGACGACCGAGAAACTGAGGCCCAGCACGTTCGCGATCGTCGTGTTGTGACTGCGCGGCGGGACGCCGTTGCGCGTCAGCAGATCGCGCACCTTGGTGGCGGTGATGAGGTCGGCGTTGGCCTGCTCGCTATTGGGCATCTCGAAGGGGTCTCCTGGTTTGAGCGACGAAGAGCATATTCAAAAGTGACGCGACGCGCAAACTTTGAAATCGCGAATCACCTTGACATGCCATTTTTCTCCATTATTATTGCTCACCACGTCACTATTGTTTGTTGCGTCATGTTTGGAAGCCGGTGTCGACAACGGTCGGCCCAGCGAAAAGCGGCAACCAGCGCGTGACTGAACGATTCGAAGAGAGCCTGAGAGAGCCTTGGACTGCGTGTCGGCGTGGGTGAATTGTATTCGCCCCGCCGCGCGCAAGCCGGGTATGCGCTCGCGGCAAGATAGCGCGAAGCAGTGCGGCGCAAATGGAACGTGGGAGAAGAAGCGACGGTTCGTCGTTTGCTGGCGCCGGGGCTGCTGCTGTTGGCCGCGTGCGCGTGATGCGTCCGTCACCGGCAACATGGTGCGGACCTGCGATGACACCGGGTGTTCCGATCGCCCTGACGATCAGGTTTCCTATCAAAAAAGGCGATTCCGACGATGGCGACCGATCCGCGCATCGTTTCGTTGAAGCGGCCGTCGAAGGCCGCTCGCGACCTCCGCCTTGCGTTATTTCCGCGGCGCCGACGTCGCGCATGCGTCGCCGGTCTGCCGCAACGCGAGATCAACCTTCCCGAAAAATCCCGCTATACGCGCTCAACGCCGGCACCCCGCCGAGGTGCGCGTACAGCACCTTCGACCCCGGCTCGAATTCCCCGCGCCGCACTTTGTCGATCATCCCGTGCATCGATTTGCCTTCATAGACGGGATCGGTCAGCACGCCTTCCAGCCGCGCACACAGACGAATCGCCTCCAGCGTGCCGTCGTTCGGCAGTCCGTATTCGGGCCCGGCATAGCGCGTGTCGAGCACCACGTCCTGCTCGCCGATATCGCGCCCCAGCCCGACCAGCTCGGCCGTGTGCCGGGCGATGCGCGTGATCTGTTCGTGCGTGCGCTCGGGCGTTGCCGACGCGTCGATGCCGATCACGCGGTCCGCGCGTCCGTCGGCCGCGAAGCCGACGACCATCCCCGCCTGCGTGCTGCCCGTGACCGAGCAGACCACGACGTAATCGAACTTGAAGCCGAGTTGCGCTTCCTGCTCGCGTACTTCTTCCGCGAAGCCGACGAACCCGAGCCCGCCGAGCGGATGCTCGGAACACCCGGCAGGAATCGGATATGGCTTGCCGCCCGCCTGCCGCACGCTTTCCATCGCTTCTTCCCAACTGCGGCGAATGCCGATGTCGAAGCCGTCGGCGACGAGCCGCACGTCGGCGCCCATCATCCGTGACAGCTGGATGTTCCCGACGCGGTCGTACACCGGATCCTCGTAGTTGACCCAGTGCTCCTGCACGAGCACGCACTTCATCCCCAGATGCGCGGCGACGGCCGCGACCTGGCGGGTCTGGTTCGACTGCACGCCGCCGATCGACACGAGCGTGTCGGCGCCTTGCGCGAGCGCGTCGGGGACGAGGTATTCGAGCTTGCGCGTCTTGTTGCCGCCGAAAGCGAGGCCGCTGTTGCAGTCCTCGCGCTTCGCATATAGCTCGACCTTGCCGCCGAGGTGCGCGCTCAGGCGCTTGAGCGGCTGGATCGGTGTCGGGCCGAACGTGAGCGGATAACGGGGGAAACGTTGCAGGTTCATCGGCAAGCTCCGAAAGGCGGTGGGCGGGAATTCGAGTCGGTCGGGTGCGGCCGGCACGCCGTGTCCCGATGGAAAAATGATAGGCAGGACCCCGCGAAATGAGCTTGCGAAATAAATGCTGACGACCTACGTTACAGATGAAATGGCGATCGGATAGTTAATTTTGATTCGCAAAAAGTACGGGAGACGCAATGAAATTAGATCGTGGAAGCGCATTGCCGACCGATACGCCGCCGGTGCTCGACCGCATCGACCGCGCGATCCTGCGGCAGTTGCAGCAGGACGCGTCGATCTCGAACGTGAGCCTCGCCGCGAAGGTGAAGCTGAGCGCGCCGGCGTGCCTGCGGCGCGTCGAGCGGTTGAAGGAGATGGGGTTGATTCGCGGCATCGTGGCGCTGCTCGACCCGAAGCCACTGGGTGCCGGGATGCTGGTGGTGATCGGCTTCGTGCTCGATCGTTCGACGCCGGAGGCGTTCGCCGAGTTCGAGAAGGCCGCGCAGAAGGTGTCGGGGTGCGTCGAATGTCACGTGGTGACCGGCGAATTCGACTACTTCATGCTGGTGCGCACGCGCGACAACGAGAGCTTCAACCGCTTGCATGCGGAACAGCTGCTGTACCTGCCCGGTGTGCGGCAGGTGCGCTCGTTCATGGTGCTCAAGGAAATTCTGTCGACGCATGCGCTGCCGGTATAGCGCATCGCGATGTGGTCGGCCGCGCACGCTGCGTTGAACGGCATGCGTCAACCGAAGAGGAGCGCACCTGGCCGCGTCGCCGCGCATGACGCCCGCGTCGTCACGACGCCGCGCGGCACGATCGCGTATGCTCGTCCCGTCAGCGGCGACGGCGGCTGCCGTGGCCGAATATCGTGTGACGACCGATCAACGAGCGAGGGCATGATGGCTAGACAGACGATGGCGGAATACCTGGCGAAGACGCTGGCGGCAGCGGGCATCGAGCGCATCTGGGGCGTGACGGGCGACAGCCTGAACGGGCTGTCGTTCAGCCTGAGCCAGATCGGTTCGATCCGCTGGATGCATACGCGGCACGAGGAAAGTGCGGCGTTCGCGGCCGGCGCGGATGCCGCGTCGACCGGACGGCTCGCGGTCTGCGCGGGCAGCTGCGGCCCCGGCAACCTGCACCTGATCAACGGCCTCTACGATTGCCACCGCAATCACCAGCCGGTGCTCGCGATCGCCGCACACATTCCATCGACCGAGATCGGCCTCGGCTATTTCCAGGAAACCCATCCGCAGGAACTGTTCCGCGAGTGCAGTCATTTCGCGGAACTCGTGACCAACGCATCGCAGTTCCCGCGCGTGCTCGCGCGCGCGATGCGCACCGCGATCGAGGAACGCGGCGTCGCGGTGATCGTACTGCCGGGCGACATCGCGCTCGGCGACGGCCCGGACGAGCTGCCGGCGTGGAGCGACTCGGCGCCGCCGTCGATCCTGCCGGCCGACGCCGATCTCGACCGGCTCGCGGCGCTGCTCGATGCGTCGGACGCGGTCACGCTGCTGTGCGGCAGCGGCACGCAGGGCGCGCACGACGAGGTGGTCGAGCTGGCCGACACGCTCGGCGCGCCGGTCGTGCATGCGCTGCGCGGCAAGCAGTTCGTCGAATGGGACAACCCGTTCGACGTCGGGATGACGGGGTTGATCGGCTTCAGCTCGGGCTATCACGCGATGGAGTCGTGCGACACGCTGCTGATGCTCGGCACGGACTTCCCGTACCGGCCGTTCTATCCGACGCATGCGAAGATCGCGCAGATCGACTGGAAGGGCTCGCAGCTCGGCCATCGCGCGCCGCTCGCGCTCGGGCTCGTCGGCACCGTGAAGGAAACAATCGCGGCGCTGCTGCCGCGCCTCACGCGCAAGACGCAGCGGCGCTTCCTCGAGAATGCGCTGAAGCATTATGCGGCCGCGCGCAAGGGGCTCGACGATCTCGCCGTGGCCGAGCCGCCGGGCCGCGCGATTCATCCGCAATACCTGACGAAAGTCGTCGACGACGTCGCGGCCGACGACGCGATCTTCACGGCCGACGTCGGCACGCCGACGCTGTGGGCCGCGCGCTACCTGACGATGAACGGCAAGCGCCAACTGCACGGCTCGTTCAACCACGGCTCGATGGCGAACGCGATGCCGCAGGCGCTCGGCGCGCAGGGCGCGCATCCGGGCCGGCAGGTCGTGTCGCTGTCGGGCGACGGCGGGCTGTCGATGCTGCTCGGCGATCTCTTGACCGCGCGCCAGCTCAACCTGCCGATCAAGATCGTCGTCTACAACAACAGCCTGCTCGGCTTCGTGTCGATGGAGCTGAAGGCGGCCGGCTATCTCGACACGAACGTCGACCTGAGCCCGACCGACTTCGCGGCGATCGCGAAGGGCGCGGGGATCTTCAGCGTGCGTGTCGAGCATTCGGAGAACGTCGAGCATGCGCTGCGCACGGCGTTCGCGCACGACGGGCCGGCGGTGGTCGACGTCGTCACGTCGAAGTACGAACTGGCGATGCCGCCGAAGATCGAGATCGCGCATGCGAAGGGCTTCAGCCTGTTCATGCTGCGCGCGATCCTGAGCGGGCGCGGCGACGAGATCGTCGAGCTCGCGCGGACCAACCTGCGGTGAGGCGGCTGGGCGGGGCGAACCATCAGTTGTCCGACGCGTTGCCCGCTGCATCCGTCCATTCACGCACCGCCTCTACGAACAACCGCAATGCCGCCGGCGGATGCCGGTTCGCCGGATAGTAGAGGCACAGGCTGTCGAACGTCTGCTCCCATTCGGGCAACACGCGCACGAGCCGGCCGTCGGCCAGATGCTCGGCGACGCGCGCGTGCGTGACCCACGCGATGCCGATGCCGGCGAGCGCCGCGTCGACCATCAGGCTCAGGTTGCCGAGCGTCATCGGCCCGTCGACGTCGACGCTCACGCGCTTGCCGTCGCGCGTCAGGTCCCATCGATAGAGCGCGCCGCTTTCGAAGCGGAACCGGATGCACCGGTGGCGCGTGAGGTCCTGCGGCGTATCCGGCGCCGGGTGTCGCGCCAGGTAGTCGGGCGACGCCACCGCGACCAAGCGGACCGCATCGCCGAACCGCACGGCGATCATGTCGCGCGGCACGTCCTCGCGCACGCGGATGCCCGCGTCGAAGCCGTGTTCGACGATGTCGATCATCCGCGAATCGACGACGAACTCCACATGAATGTCCGGATAGCGCGCGACGAAGCCGGGCAGCACGTGCCGGATCAGCGGGCGGGACGCGGATTCCGACGCGCTGATCCGGATCTGGCCGGACGGCCGGTTGCGGGCGGTCGCGGCGTCGTTCATCGCGTCCTCGAGATCGGCGACCGCGGGCCGCACGCGCAGCAGCAACTGTTCGCCGGCCTCGGTCAGCGCGACCGAGCGGGTCGTGCGGTTGAACAGGCGCACGCCGAGCCGCGCTTCGAGATGGCGGATCGCGTGGCTCAGCGCCGACGGCGACACGCCGAGGATGCGGGCCGCGCCGCTGAAGCTGCGCTGTTCCGCGATCGTGATGAAGGTCGTGAGTTCGCCGAGGCCGGTGCGCAGCATTGATGAAATTTCCTCAATAACGCATGAAATGGTACGCCGATTGTTGAGGCGTATCCATCAACCTACACTCGCTTCCTCGGCATCCCGTCGATCGTCTTTACCTTTCAGCAGGAGAAATTCATGCAAAAGCGCATGCTTGGTAAGAGCGGCCTCGAAGTCTCGGCAATCGGGCTCGGCTGCATGGGATTGAGCTACGCCTACGGTCCGGCCACCGACAAGGCGAGCGGTATCGCGCTGATTCGCACGGCGTTCGAACGCGGCGTGACCTTCTTCGATACGGCCGAAGCGTACGGTCCGTTCGTCAACGAGGAACTGGTGGGCGAGGCGGTGGCACCGTTTCGCGACCAGGTCGTGATCGCCACCAAGTTCGGTTTCGAGAACGGCGAGCCGATGAAGGGCGTCGACAGCCGGCCGTCGACCATTCGCGCGGTGACCGACGCAGCGCTCAAGCGGCTGAAGGTCGACCGCATCGATCTGCTGTATCAGCATCGCGTCGATCCGAACGTGCCGATCGAGGATGTCGCGGGCACCGTCAAGGACCTGATCGGCGAAGGCAAGGTCGCGCACTTCGGGCTGTCGGAAGCCGGTGAGCAGACGATTCGCCGCGCGCACGCTGTGCAGCCCGTCGCGGCGCTGCAAAGCGAGTATTCGCTGTGGTGGCGCGAGCCGGAGGAGCGCATCCTGCCGACGCTCGAGGAGCTCGGCATCGGCTTCGTGGCGTTCAGCCCGCTCGGCAAGGGTTTCCTGACGGGGGCGATCGACGCGAACACGACGTTCGATGCGACCGACTTCCGCAATCTCGTGCCGCGCTTCTCGGAAGAAAACCGCAGGGCCAACGCGGGCCTCGTCGACCTGCTCGGCCGGATCGCGGCCGACAAGGGCGTGACGCGCGCGCAGATCGCGCTCGCGTGGCTGCTGGCCCGCAAGCCGTGGATCGTGCCGATTCCGGGCACGACGAAGCTGCATCGGCTTGACGAAAACATCGGCGCGGCCGCGGTGGTGCTGACGACCGACGAATTGTCGGCGATCGAGATGGCGCTGCGGCAGATCACGATCGTCGGCGAGCGGTATCCCGCGCAGTTTCAGCAGCGCGTCGACCGCTGATCGGGCCGCCATCGATTGCACGGCCCGCATCGGTGACGCAATCAGGGACAATCTTCACGTCGCCTTAAGTTTGCATTTCCTAGAATCGATTGATCGCCGCGCGAGCGCGGCGAACCGATTCTTCAGGAGGATGCACGTGAAAGAACCCCGTGTCGTCGTAGCCCTGTTGCAGGCAGTCATTGGCACGTCGAAGCCGAACGCGCAACCGCGCAAGGTCGGCCGATGACCTGGCCGAACGCGTTGCGTGTCTCGGCACTGTTCGTGCGCGAGTGGGTCGGCCGCCCGGCCGCGGTGGGCGCGTTGTGCCCGAGTTCGCGGCATCTGGCGCGCGAGATGGCCGATGCGGTGCCCGACGGCGACGGACTCGTCGTCGAACTCGGCGGCGGCACCGGCGCAATCACCGCCGCGTTGCTCGAACGCGGCGTCGCGCCACGGCGCCTCGTCGTGGTCGAGCGGTCGCCGGCGTTCGTGCAGCACCTGCGACGCCGCTTTCCCGGCATCTCCATCGTGTCGGGCGACGCGCGGCAGCTCGAGCGGCTGCTGCCGCCCGACGCGGCGGTCGATGCGATCGTGTCCTGCCTGCCGCTGCGCACGCTGCCGCGCGAGGACGTGACGGCGATCGTCGGGCAGTGCGAGCGCGTGCTGTCGGTCGACGGCGTGATGATCCAGTTCACCTACGATTTGCGCGTGCCCGAGCGTCACCCGCTGCGCGATCCGGCATTTGTTGCCGACGCCAGCCGGATCGTGTGGGCAAATATTCCGCCTGCGCGCATCGTCACGATGCGCAGGGCCGCCATCGGACAGGTGGCGTGATGTCCGCATCGTGGCGCGCTTCCTTTCATCGACCCTGCGGATGCCGTCGGTCGCGGTTCAAGTCGCGGCGTCCGGCATGCGCGCCGCGGGTCGCGACGCGGCCCGCCGGATGATGCGCTCGAGCGGCGTCGCGTAGCCGCGCGCGACGGCCGCGCTCAATCCGGCCGACAACACCAGATACGCGACGAGCAGCAGGAGCTTGCCGTCGCCGTGCATGGTGGCGGGCGGCCACACCGTGCGCAGCGCGCCGAGCGCGATCAGATGGAACAGGTACAACTCGTAGCTGAGCCGGCCGCTCCAGCGCAGCGGCGCGAGCGCGCGGCCCGGTGGTGCTCGCTCGCCGCGGGCATGCGCGCCGATCAGCAGCACGGCGGTGCCGAGCGCCATCGCGGACACGCCGGTCACATGGCTCTGCGCGATCGGCCACGCGAGATAGAGCACGGTCATCGCGATCGCGGTCAGCCATTGCACGGGCGCGTCCGCGAGCCGCCGCCAGCCGGCGCGTCCGGCCAGCAACGCGGTGCAGCAGCCGATCGCGATTCCGTCGAAGCACGCGAAATACGCATACAGAAACCCGCCTTCGTCGCCCGCATGCGTGACGCGGTACACGGGGCCGATCGCGACGACCGCCAGCCAGAACGCGAACAGCAGCGCGTCGCGGCGCAGGGCGATGCACAGCAGCGGAAACGACAGGTAGAACACCTCTTCGACCGACAGCGACCAGAGCACGCCGAGCGCGTAATTGACCCATCCGTACGTGCCGATCAGCACGTTCATCCAGAACGTCAGCGATGCGAGATTGACGAGCCAGAACGACACGGCGACACCCTGCGGCGCGTGGTTCGCGAAGATCGGCACGCCGGCCGCCGCCAGCCCGTTGACGAGGGCGAGCAGCAGGAGCAGGCACGGGACGATGCGCGCGATGCGCGACACGTAGAACGCGCGCACGTCCATCGCGCCGAGGCTGCCCCAGCGGCGGCGCGCATTCGACGTGATCAGGTAGCCGGAAATCACGAAGAACATCGTCACGCCGTAGTTGCCGTTGCGGACCACCGCATGCACCGCGTCCCAGCCGAGCATGCGCGCGACGGACGTGTCGCGCAGCGAATACGGGATGTTGAAGTGATGCAGCAGGACGAGCAGGATCGACACGCCGCGCAGCACGTCGATCCGGGCATTGCGCGGCCCGGCGCTCATTGCGGCTGGCCCGGTCGCGCGCGAGACGGCCGCGCAGCCGGGAACGTGTCGCGTGAATGCGGGACGGCCTCGGGTTGGGCGTCGTGCAGCGTGGGGCGCCAGATGTTCAAGCGGGACTCCATCGGATCGGGAACGGGGCGAAATGCGTGCGATGCAGGCGGGCCAACCGGAAGCGGTGGAGCGTGCGTGCCATGAAAGCGCCGTCCGGCATCGAGGACGCCGGGCGTCACGGTGGCACCAGTGTATCGGCGGATCGTCGGCGATTGTCCTGTCAGCGTTGACGGGGCGCACGCAGCGCAACCCGGCCGGTATGCGCCGCTGTTCCGGCATGCCATTTTTTGCATTGCAAAGCCGTTTTTTTGCACGGTATTTATGCCGCGCCTTCTAAGCTCGGGATGTGTCCAACAGCCAGGACGCTCTCCGTCCGCGCCATGACCTTCATCCATCCCGTACCCGAATACGACATCGCCGGCCGCCAGCTGGGCGCCGGCGCGCGCACGACCGTCATCCCATTTCCGCAGCCGCGCCCGCGCCTGCGGTTGCCCGTCACGCTGACGGCCGACACCGGCGCGCTCGCGCACGCCCGGCTCGCGGCGTTGCTGCATTCCCCGCTCGGCGTGTATGTGGTCAGCGCGCGTACCGTGCGCGACGTGATCCATGTGGAATTCGACATCGCGTCGGAGGATCTCGACTTCACGCTGCATATGCTGATCGCGCAGCAGGTCGATGCCGTGATCGGTCCCGTTGCCCGCCGTCTGCGCGTGGCGACGCAGGATCGTCCGGCCGGGGAACGCCGATTGCTCGTACCGTAGGGTTCGCCGCCGATTCGCCGGCCATCGTGCCGTGGGCGGTCGGTCGCGGCGAGCGTTTGTGCGCCGCGTCGCACGCGGCGCCGGCCCTTGACAGGGAGGAATCCATGCACCTCATGGAAGAAGTGCAGACCACGCGTCCGGCAAGCGGCCGCGTGCGCGTGGCGACGTTGCCGTCGGGCACGCAGCTGGCCCTGCAGTTGCGGGTGACCGTGCGCGCGGCGGACGTGCTGCTGCGTCAGGCGATCCGGCTGCCCGATCGCCATCAGTGGTCGGTCGACCTCGAACGTGTCGACGCGGCCGGCGGACCGCTGGCCGCCTGGGATTCGCACGTGACGCTGCGCATCGCGAAGACGTTCGCGCCGTCGGCCGATGCGATTGCGCGCGCCGGCGATCCGGACCAGGTTGCGGTCGACATTCGGCTGTTTCTTCCGGAGCAGGCGTATCTGGGCGAGCAGCGCGTCGGCATCTTCGGCCGGCGGCACGGCAACCGGTTCGGTGCGACGCTGTCGGTGACGGCCGGGTCGCAGTGGGGCGGCCGGCGTACCGAATGCATTCCGCCGGCCGGGAGGCATGTGCATGGCGACACGCTGGAGGCGCTCGTCGACACGATAGCGGGCATCGTCAACGCGGCGCTGCTCGCGGCCGGCCATCCACGGCCCGGCGGCTCGTGACGGCGCAGGCGGCGCGCGTCCGGCCGCGGCTCAGGCGTCGCCGGTCTGGCCGGTTTGCCGCTGCAGGTCTTCCATCAGTTGTTCCGCGAGAAAGTCGCACGGCGGGCGCTTCGATTTCGTGCTGCGCGCGAGGATCAGCTCGAGCGGCGGCAGATCGGGCAGCCCGTGCGAGCGGCCGAGCATCGACAATTGCGCGGGAATCGCGCAGCGCGCGAGCGGCGCGACCGCAAGCCCGGCCTCGACCATGCTGAGCAGCCCGAGCAGGCTCGGGCTTTCATAGGACGTGCGAAACGGCAGCTTCGCGCGTTCGAGGCTGCGGATCGCGTTCTCGCGCGCGACGCTGCCCGGCATGAACACCGCGATCGGCAGCGGCCGTTCTTCCCATACGCGCGGCCCGTTCGTCATCGCGGCCCACGCCATCGGCTCGTGGCGGATGAAGTCGCCGGACAGCCCCTTGATGCGCGTACCGCACACGAGATCGACGGTGCCGTCCTTCAGGAGCGGCGCGAGCGCGCTGCTCGGCAGCCCGATCACCTGGATCTCGACCTTCGGATAGGTCGCGGAGAACTTCTTCAGCACCGACGGCAGCAGCGACGACGCATAGTCGTCCGGCACGCCGATCACGACCTTGCCGGTCACTTCCGGCCGCACCACGGCCGCCCACGCCTCGTCGCGCAGCGCCAGCATTCGTCTGGCGAATCCCAGCAGCACCTCGCCTTCGCGCGTCAGCACGATGCTGCGCGGCTTGCGCACGAACAGCGGCCGGCCGATCGCGTCCTCGAGGCTCTTGATCTGCATGCTCACGGCCGATTGCGAGCGGTTCACCGCCTCGGCGGCGCGGGTCATGTTGCCGGTTTCCGCGACGGCGACGACGGTGGCCAGCACGTCGTGATCGAGCATCTTCATCGGTATCAGGAAAACTGAATGTAACGATCAGCATTATGCGTTTTTATTGTCGCTGTGTGTCTGCCATAGTGGCATCGAGCCAGCCGTGTCGTTCGATGCGGTGCGGCTATCACGCCGGCGTGCCCGGCACACAGCGTTGAACAGGGAAGAGTGGTGTACCGATGATCGATCATCCGTTGCGCGCCGCACTGGCCGCGGAATTGCATGCCCGGCCGTTCCTGCGGCTCGCCGAGGCCGTGTCGCTCACGCACTACGCGATCTACGCGGACGGCCAGCCCGACATCCACGAAACGCTGCTGCACGCGCTGTGTCGCGACACCGGCATTGCCGTGCCGCAGGACGGCGCGACCCATCATGCGGTGCAGTCGCCGTGCGGCTGGCATCTGAAGTGGGAGCGACACACCGAATTCTCGACGTTCACGTTCGTCGCGCCGCGTCGCGACACCGGCTATTTCGACGATCTCGCGATCGAAGGGATTCCGGCCGCGTGGTTCGCGCGGCTCGCGGGTATCCGCTTCGTCGCGGTGCGCATGGAGTTGCTGTCGGGCGATGCCGCGCGGCTCGTGTGCGGTGACATGCGCCGCTGGATCGACGGGCCCGCGCTCGTCGGCAGCAACGTGCTGGGCGGCGGCAAGGTGTTTTGCGACTGGCACGTGCGTGACGACGGCTTCATGCGCTTTCTCGTCGTCGACGAGGATTTTCGCGAGGAGCAGGGCGGCCGACTGCTGCAGCGCCTGTATGAAATCGAGACGTACCGGATGATGGCGCTGCTCGCGTTGCCGGTCGCGCGGCGGATGAGCCGCGAGCTCGACGAGATCCATGCGGCGCTGCATGCGCTGATGCAGCGGATGGACGCGAGCGGCGCCGACGGCGACGACGCGGCCTTGCTCGTGAAGCTCACGCATCTCGCGGTGCGGGTCGAGGCGCTGTCGGGGTCCGGCGGCCGCTTCAGCGCGTCGCGTGCCTACGAAAAGCTCGTGCTGGCGCGCATCCACGAATTGCGCGAGGAGCGCATCGAAGGGATGCCGACGATCGCCGAGTTCATGGAGCGGCGCTTCGCGCCGGCAATGGAAACCTGCCGCAGCGTGTGGGCGCGTCACGAGCAGATCGCCGCGCGGATCGCGCGCGCGGTCGACCTGTTGCGCACGCGCGTGAATCTCGCGCAGGAAAAGGACGTGACGCGCTTGCTGGCCGGCATGGAGCGCACCGCGCGCAATCAGCTTCATCTGCAGCACGCGGTTGAAGGATTGTCGGTGGCAGCCATTTCGTACTACGTGCTGTCACTCGCGACAGCGGCGTTCAAGGCGCTGCACGTGATGAACCTGCCGGTCGATCCCGAACTGGCGGAAGGCTTGCTGATCGCGCCGGTCGTGTTCGCGGTGATTCACATCACGCGGCGCACGCGCGCGCAACTTGCACGGTCGGAGGGCGCGCATGACGGCGCACCCGTGCAGGCAGCGGCGTTGAAACAGGCAAATTAGAACATCGACGACATATCAAAAGGAGTGGAGATGACTTTTACGCAAACGCAACCCGGGTTCTTCAGTGGCCTCGACGCATTCGACGAGCCGGTATGGGACGAAGCCGGCGCGCCGGAGGAGGCGCGTGTGACGTCGTATCAGGCCGTGCTGCAGGAGCCGATGACGTCGCTCGTCGGGAATACGATCGATCGGCCGGATGTCGCGGCGGTGGCGATTCTCGGGTACAACTGACGCGGGTTGAATGAGAACGGCACCCGGTCGCGTGCGCCGGGTGCCGTTCAGTCGCCGGAGAGATCGCCGATCGACGCACCGTGCGGGATCTGGCCCGACGTGACTTGCCGGATGTACTCGTCCTGCGCGTCCTTGATGTCCTTCGATATGTTGCCCATGACCTTTTTCACGTAGTCCTTTGCTGTGTCGGTCTTGCGCGCCATCCAGCCTTTCTCCTCGATTTCGCGAAGCTGCATGAATACGCCGTCGCCAAGCGACACGTTGTTGAGTCGCGTGATCGTGTTGTGAACGAAGTTGTCGAAGAACGCGATGACTTCCGGTGACAGTTTCGGCGGATGCACCCATGCTGTGGCCAGGGCGCGCACCGTCTTGTCGGAGATGTTGTCGACCGTGCGGCGCTCGCCGAACGTGAACTGCGGAACCTTGGAGTTCGGGTCCTGGCTCTTGTAGTACCAGTCGCGGCCTTCGTAATTTGGCAGACCGCCGCCATTGGGGAAGATCGCGTTGTAGACGTCGGCGTCGACGGTGTTGATGAACAGGTTGTTGCCGGCGCTTTCGTGCGCCGTACGATCATGGACGTGACGGGCCCAAGACACGAACAGTTTTTGATGTTCGAGGAAATTGGCCTCGAGCGTGCCGGTCGATTTCGGCAGCATGGCTGTGTATGCGCCGAAAAGGTCATTGACGTTGAGATCCTTGCCGTTGACGTTGACGGTCTTCCGAAAATCGAATTCGCGTGCAGCCATCGGCGAAATGGCCCGCAACTTCGCGAGCGGCAGCATCGGTACGCCGGCCGACCAGGCGCTGTCCAGCATGTTTCGTGCAGATACACGCGCGAGTTCGGCTGATTTCTGATCCTCTCCTTCGACGAATCCGCCGCCGACATCCGACTGGCTGCCGGGATAGACGATTTCCCGAAGATTCGCATTGTCGGGTGACTTTCTCGGCGAATCCAGATTTTTGTAAAAGCGCAGCTCGGTCGCGGCGACGTGGTGGACGATCGACTTGAATTCCTTCTGGATATCGAATTGACCGAGCGATTGCTTGGACAGCGCGACGAAAAGGCTCAATCCCTTGATGCTGAGGCTGGCGACCTTTCCCTCTCCGGGAACGACACCCAGTACCGGTGCGACGACTTTGGTGAAGATTGAATCCGCGTAGGACGTCGATACGCAATCGAAGAGTCCCATGAAATCGAACTGAACCTCGATCTCGTCAAAAGTGATTTTTCCATCCTTCTGCTTGCAGATTTTTCCGATCAGTTCGTTCGCGAACTTCCGCGCAATAACGCCACCACGGTCATATCCGAAAAGCGATACGCGGATGCGCTTGATTTCACGCTTGTCGGTTGCTCGTGCGTGTTCGACGTTGCTCTTGAAATCGGCAATCGCCTTGTTGACGCGTGCATCGAAACCCGTACCCATATAACCGGCCGCGAATTCACTGTCCCGGACAACCGGAACGGAGTCTGCCGCGATCGTCACGGTGGCCGGCAGCAGATCGACGCCTACCTTTTTGAGTGTCAGCGATTCCTTGATCTTGCCTCGTGCGGTTTCGCCTGCATGATCCAGTCCGTCCAGGATGGACGATTTTCCCCGCGAGAGCAGGCCTTTGTCCGCAGGGGAGTCGCGAAACCGTTGGCCGATGTCGGCGGCGATTTTCTTGCCCGGGTCCTTGATCAACTTGCCGTCGGCTTCCTTGAGCAACGCGGCGCTCGCGTCCGTCAAGACCTTCTTGGCGGTGCCGACTGTTTGCACCGACAGGTCGCGGCCCATGCCTTCGTAATACATCTTGTAGATACCGAACTCGTCGCTGCTGTCCGCATGCGCGTTGAAGAGGCGAGCGATATTCGATAGCCGATCGGTGTCTGCCATTCCCTGCGCGAAACCATCGAAGAAGAAGCTCTGATAGATCTCCTGATTGCAGCGGAAGCACGGACTTGGCGGATCTGCGGGCAATTGCGCGCTGACACTTGCGGCGCGTGCGGCGCGGGACGCCGCGGCGCCGGATTCGGATTGACTTTGCGTGGCGCCTTGCGCGGCGGCGGTCTCGTTCGGCATGCTTTCCTCGCTCGGCTAGTTGGTGGCGCCCATGCGCGGCATCGTCGGATACTCGACCCATTGGGCCTCGATCTTGCGGTCAGGCAGGAAATGGAACTCGATATAGCCATCGCGCTTGTTCGGCAACTTCGGGATGGTGATGTCCGTCTCGTAGATTTCCGGCGACAGGTTCTTCGCATCCTCTTCAGGAGTCAGGTCGTACGTGACCTTGAGGTGCCAGGTCTTCTTGTTGCGCGGCACCTCCATGCAACAGACCGTCCCGCCGCCGCCGCCGAACTGGCGGGCGTGCACGCTGCCTGCGCCGAATCCATCGACGACGAAGTTATAGACGCCGCGATCGGTATAGTTGAAACCCACGACGCGATAGGGGCCGTAGCTGGCGGTCTGCGCATGCACCCACCATCCCCCGCCAAGCAGCATTACCGCAACGACGATCGGGTTACGAACGAGGCGGCGAAGAAAATTCAGCATGTCGATGTTCCTGTCATTCAGTTCGTCGCAGACGACGCGTTGCTCGTTGTGTTCAAGTTGCGCAGACCGGTCGGGTACTCGACCCATTGGGCTTCGATCTTGCGGTCAGGCAGGAAACGAAACTCGATATAACCGTCGCGCTTGTTCGGCAACTTCGGGACGGTGATGTTCGTCTCGTAGATTTCCGGCGACAGGTTCTTCGCATCCTCTTCGGGAGTCAGGTCGTACGTGACCTTGAGGTGCCAGGTCTGCTTGTTGCGCGGCACCCGCATGCAACAGACCGTCCCGCCGCCTCCGCCGAACTGGCGGGCGTACACGCTGCCTGCACCGAATCCGTCGACGACGAAATTGTAGACGCCGCGATCGGTGTAGTTGAAGCCCACGACGCGATACGGCCCTTCGCTCTCCGCGTGTGCCGGTGCGTAGCATAAGCTGCCTGCGATCGTAATCCCTGCGGCAATCGCACGACGCATTCCACTCAACATCCCCGCCTCCCGCCGTTCAACCCGCATCTGGCCGCGCATCTTCCGCCGCCATCGCCGCCGGTTGCCGTTCCGCCGCGTAACCCGCCAGCGGATGCCCATCCAGCAGTTCCGCCCACACTTGAGCATCGACATCGTCGAGCGTGGACGACAACGGCGGTGGATCGTCTCCGCGCGCCGCGATCTTCCCGGCAATCGCCGGATACGCATCAAACGCCGGATGCACGTTCATCCCGACCAGCACGAAATACGCGAGATCGTTCTCGTTCGCGAGCCCATGCTGCTCCCGCGCACGTGCAACCAGGTCCTTCACATAGCGAATGCCCCAGCGGTCCGGTACTGCCGACACTGGCGGCAGGAACTCGTCGCGCAACTGGAAATAGAGCGTCTCCGCGAAGCCTTCCCGCGCGAGCGCGTCGTATTGCGTGTCCGTGAACACGATCGGCGTCGCGGCGGGCATGGGTAGCGGTCCTTTTTCCTCGCCCGCCACGGCCTCCCACGGATCGAACCGAAAACGCAACTCGACGAACGCCGCCAGTAATTCGCCGCGTTGCGCGGGCGTAAGGACCGGCAAGAGATTCTGAAGAACCGACGGGTCGTAATAGCGCAGCAACGCCTGACGCGTATCGGGCAACGTGGCTTCGGCAAGCGGATGCAGATAAGCCGCGAGTTCGGACACCGAGTGACTCGTCTTGAGCCACACGACGAGATCCGATTCGCCGCCTGCATTCAGCAGGTCGAGCATCATCCCGCGCGATGCATCGTCGTCTTCCGTCAGATCGAGCAGGAGCGGTCCCATTTCGGGACGTGATGCTTCGAGCATCGTGTCCGGATACAACGATTGCCACGCGATGGTCCGCGCACGAGCCGCGTCGAGCATCGAATCGTCCAGCGCGCCGTCGACGAGCGCGATCAGGCGCAACGGGCGCGTGTGCTCGACTTGCCGCGTGCGATGCCAGTCGCGCAGATCGTCGTGCCGCTGCGCTGCGGTCGTGCGTGGCCATTGCGTCGGCAGCGGCAACGCGCGCGCCAGATCGCGAAACAGCTTCATGGAGGCAGCGTCGTTCATGTCCGGGGTGTCAGTGCGGACTTCATTTTCGCGGCGCTGCGGCGGCATTCCGAACATACGCCTTCGGGCAGGCGTGGCAGCGGATAGTCGAGGCTCGTCGGCCCCGAGAAGCTGTGGTCGCTTCCCTTGAATTCCACCTTGCCGGGGGCATGGATCTCGATGTTGCCGTTGCCGATGCGAATGTATGCGCCGCCGGACGTCAACAGGATCGGCTGCTTCGATGCGACGTCGACCCGTGCCGTGGCGGAGACGACCTTGACGGTCTTCTGCGCGGTGAGCTGGATGTCGTCGTCGTGCGCGCGGATCTCGATCTTGCCCTTGCCGGCGAACCATTTCATCCCCGCGTTCTGCGCGAACAGGCTCACCGAGGAGATCACGCTCGCGATCAGCGACTTTCCGACCGCGAGATGCATGTTCTGGCCGCTGACGACGTTGACATGCTGATCCGCGACCACCTGCACCGACTGCTGGCTGGCCATCCCGATGCCGGCCGGACTGCCGAACAGCATCACGGGCTGCGCGAACGCGTTCGCGTTGCCCGTGCCGCCGCCTGCCGTGCGTCCGCCCGATGCGGCACCGGGCACGCTCTGCTGGGTCGCGTCGGTGAACGTCTTCAGCGCGTCGCGACCGGGTTGCAGCGTGTCGGCCTGATGCGCTTCGCTCACGCTCGACAGCGATTCGAGCAGGCCTTCGCCGCCGATGAGCTGTTGCTGCGCCTCGCGCACGTCGAGCGGCTGGCTCGACACCGTCTGCGGATGCGTCGTCACGTACAGGCCCTGATTCGCGCGCACGGCGCCGTATGCATCGGTCCTGAGGTCGAAGCCGCTGCCGACGTACGCACCGCGGGTGTTGCCGGACTGTTCGATCAGATAGCCGACATGCAGCAGGCTGTTCGCCGTGCTGCTGTAGAGCTGCGCGCGGTTTTGCCCGGTCGCGTCGTCCATGACGAGCTGGTTGTAGCCGCCGCCGGCATATTCCTTCGAGCGGAAGCCGGACAGCAGGCCGTCCGTGTGCCACTGCGGTTTGGTCGCGCCGTTGTAGAGCCGGGCCGTGACGATCGGCCGGTCGCAGTCGCCGGACATCCAGTCGACGACAACCTCCTCGCCGATGCGGGGCACGTGCACGCTGCCGTATCCGTCACCCGTGTCCGACGATGCGACGCGCAGCCAGCACGATGCGCGCTCGTCGCCTTCGTTCAGGCGGTCCCAGTGGAACCGGACCTTGATCCGGTTCAGTTCGTCGGTATGCACTTCCTCGCCCTTCGGCCCGGCGACGGTCGCGGTCTGCAGGTGCATCTCGGGCTTCGGATGCTCGAACGGGCTGCGAAAGGGCACCGTCTGGCGCTGCGCCTCAATCTCGACGAGATAGAAACCCTCGCTGCCGTCGGCGTGGCGTACAGCCATCGCGGCGGCCGCGTCGCCGAGCTGTGCCTTCATCGCGTCGAACCGCGCGGCCAGCCCGTGCGGAAAATGCGTCGGCGTGGCCGGGATGTTGTTCCTGATCCACCAGACCGTCTCGACGATGGCGAACCGGTTGGCGTCCTGTTCGGCGGGCGGATGGGCAGGATGGCTGGTCAGCTCGAACACCTGGCCCGCGTCGATGCCGCGCATGCCACCGATCCCGTGGAACCGCTTCGCGCGCGATTCCCATTCTTCCATCCGGATAGTCGATTGGCGGTTGCCGTCACCTTGTGCGCCGTACGTATAGGCGCCCGTATACGTGTAGACCTCGGCCTGGTCCGGCAGGTCGCCCTGGTTCGGCCGGGCCGGGATGTCGGTGCTTTTCGGATTGAGCGCGGAGCCGGGCGACTTGTAGTCGAACGTGCGCGTCGTGTAACGGCTGCTTTGCAGTGTGCGCGTGCCTGACCACTGGACCAGCGCCTGGGTCTCGTCGCTGGCGGCCGCGCGCTGGAACGGCACGCGGGACGATACCGCGGCGGGCAGCGAGTGGAGCGAATCGGTGATCACCAGCGTATGGTGGGAGCCGTCCGGGGCCTGCTCGAAATAACCGAACAAGCCTTCGTCCTCGAGCAGGCGGTGGACGAAATGCCAGTCGTCCTCGAATTGCATGCAAAACGAACGATTTCGCAGCGGCGTGGAGAGTGCAAAACGGAACATCCCGCCGGCTTGCGGATGCTGATTGAATACGTCGGTAATGATTTCATCGGCGGTGCGATCCTGCCAGATGCGCTGGTCGCGGCGATACCGCAGGAAGCCGAGCCACGACATGAAACGGATCTGGTATGCGGTGATGCCGCCGTCGAAGCCGAGCCGGCGCGCGGTCTGCACGTAGCCGTGCCACGGCAGGTAGGCGTCGCCTTGCTGTTCGACCCATAGCGTGACCGGCTGCGCGATCAGCTTCTTCAGCTCGATGTTGTCGCGGGTCGAGACGGCATCGACCGTCATCGTGAATTCGCGGCCGAGCCGCGATACGCCGTGAACCGTCTGGGGCAGCAACACGTTCTGGCCGAGCGGGGTATCGAGCCTGAGCAGGCGACCTTGTTGAAACAGGCCGCCGCCGATTGTGCGCACGAGTTCTTGTGAATTCATCGCCGTGGCCCTCTTGGATCGAGAACGACGAGTGGGCGTCTCTCTCCGCCGGATTTATCGTAGGAATGCTCTTGGTTGGCGATTTTACCGGATAAATCGGAACATTTCGGCATCCAGATGACGGCTTGTATATGGGGCCATAGTCAGCTGATGGCGTTCTTCGTGAAGACGCTGCCGCCGAACGCGCTATAGTCGCCCGACGCCCGTCACGAACACTGCACGTTCGGCGGCTCATTCACGCACGTCTCCATTCCATGACCGCGCATCCCGCCGTTTCCCTTCAGCTCACCGACACCGAACAACCGGCTGCCCGCGATTTCATCAGCCGCAAGCTCGGCGAATTCAACCACGCGATGACGGGCCGCAGCGACACGGCAGCGCTCGACGTCTACGTGACCGATCCCGCGACCGGCGAGGTCCTGGGCGGGCTCACCGGCCGAACGTCGCTCGGCCTCTTCTTCATCGACCTCTTTTACTTGCCGGAATCGCTGCGCGGCGGCGGCTTCGGCAGCAGACTGCTGCGCGAGGCCGAAGCGGAAGCGAAGCGGCGCGGATGCGCCCGCGCGGTGCTGTACACGATTACGTTCCAGGCGCCGGATTTCTACCGGAAGCACGGGTACGAGGCATTCGGCGAAGTGCCGTGCGAGCCGGAAGGGACGGCGCGCGTGTTCATGGTCAAGGCGCTTTGAACGACGTTGCCTGACGTCACCGCCCCGGCGTCGCGCGCTCGACGATCATGTCGTACAGCGCCTGCGCCGCGGGCGACAACTGCGCGGCCCGGCGCTTGACCAGCACCAGCGTGCGCGACACCGACGGCTCGACGAGTTCGATCGTGCGAATCATCGGATACGCGTTCTTCTGGATCGCGAGCTTCGGTACCACGGCGGCGCCGAGCCCTTCGGCGACGAGGCCGAGTGCGGTCGAACTGCGCTGCACTTCGTAGAACGAATGCAGCGACACGCCGCTCGTCTTCAGCGCACCTTCGAGTAGCCCGCGATTTCCGCTCACCTCGCCCGCGAAGATCAGCGGATGCGGTTGCAGCGCGGCCCAACGGATCCGCCGACGCTTCGCGAGCGGATGATCGTCGCGGCAGACGAGCACGTACGGATCATGCGTGAGCGGCACGCTGACGAGTTCGGGGTGCTGGTCGCCCGCGATGCTGATCCCGAATTCCGCTTCGCGGCGCAGCACGGCCTGCAATACCGACGCCGACGCGTGATCGAGGATCTTCACGCGATCGTGCGGCCGGTGCCCGGAAAACGCACGCAGAATACGGGGGAGATACTGAACGCCGACCGTCGGCACGCACGCGATCGTCACGTCGCCGCGCTGGCTCAGGCCCGTTTCGCGGATTTCGGTCAGCGCGTCCGACAGCTCGTTCAGCAGCCGGCGCGCCTGCGGCAGGAAACGCCGGCCGATTTCGGTGAGGGTGGTGCGGCGTGTCGTGCGCTCGATCAGCGCGACGCCGAGAAACGATTCGAGCTTGCGCAGCCGTTGCGTGATCGCCGTTTGCGTGACGTGCAGCGTGTCGGCCGCCTGCCTGAAGCTGCCGCCGTCGGCGATCGCGACGAAAGCCTGGACACCGAGCGTATCGATTTTCATCAGAAATATGAATCAATAACGATATTAAATTCATTTTACTGAAGAACAGCGAGATCGCAGAATGCGCTGCATCGATGGCTGTCGATATCCCGACGCCGTCTACGCCGACCAGGAGGCATACCGTGACGACATCACTCGATCAATACGCCAACCAGTACGTGCGATTCGAAGACGAACGCACGCGGCCCGTGCGCGATCTGCTGGCCGCCGTGCCGGATACGCCGATCCATACCGCGATCGACATCGGCTGCGGGCCCGGCAATTCGACCGAAGCGCTGATTGCGCGCGCGCCCGACGCGACGGTTCGCGGGATCGATGCGTCGCCGGACATGATCGCGGCCGCGCGCAAGCGCCTGCCCGCGCTGCGTTTCGATCTCGCGGATGTCTCCACCTGGGACGATCCGGGCGGCTACGACCTGATTCTGTCGAACGCGGTGCTGCAATGGGTGCCCGCGCACGACACGCTGTTTCCGTCGCTCGTCGGCCGGCTCGCGCCGGGTGGCCATCTCGCCGTGCAGATGCCGGACAACCTCGACGAACCCGCGCACCGGCTGATGCGCGAGGTCGCCGCGGCCGGACCGTGGGCGCACAAGCTGAAGGACGCGGCGCGCACCGAGCGGTTCGACGCGCGGTATTACTACGCGTTGCTGTCGCCGTCGTGTTCGCGGGTGGATGTCTGGCGCACGACTTACTACCATCCGTTGCGCGGCGGGATCGATGCGGTCGTCGAATGGTTCAAGGGCAGCGCGCTGCGGCCGTTCCTCGCGGCGCTGGACGAAAGCGAACGCGACGCATTCGTCGCGCGCTATCGCGACGCGCTCGCCGGTCCGGACGGCTATCCGCTGCTCGACGACGGCACCGTGCTGCTGCCGTTTCCGCGCCTGTTCATCGTCGCGACGCGGAAGTAACGCGAAAGCAGGACCGGGGCTGCGGCTGGTCGTCGGTCAGGACGCCGGCCGCATCGATTCCGGATCGACCGTCCGGCTCTTCGCGGACTGCCCGTCACGCAGGTCCTTGTACCAGAAGAGGGCGACTTCCCCGTCGTTCGCGCCGTCGGCGTAAAGGAAGCGGTCGTGGCCGCCGATGACGAAGCCCGCACGCGCGTACGTGCAGCAGGCCGCGACGTTGTTCGCCTGCGTTTCCAGCCGCATGAAGCCGAACCCGCGGTTGCGCGCCCACGCTTCCGCGGCCGCCAGCAGGAACTGGCCGATCCCTTGGCGCCGGCAACCGCGGTCGACCGCGAGTTCCGCTATTTCGGCCATCCCGTTCCAGCTTTCGGTGATCGCGACGAATCCCGCGAGGCGCCCGCCCGCGCTCGCGCGAAACAGCGCGGTACCGCTGGACGCCTCGCGCGCCCAGCCGGCCGGGTCGAAGCCGTAGTCCTTGCGCCGCACGGGCAGCGCGCGCAAATCGAGCAGATCCTGGTACGGCGCATTCAGCTCCCACGCGATCTCGAACGAAAAGTCGCATCCGTTCAGTTCGTCGGCGGGCAGATCGACCGCCTGTTCGATGCTGATGTGCTCGGCTCGGTCCATGTGTGTCGGTGTCCTGTCTTCAGCGGGATTGCCGGGTATTCCCCCGGGGCGAGCGCCACCGCCTTGCGGTGAGCCGGATCGCGCCCGTTCCTGTTTCGAATTGCTGCGCTCGCACAATGCTTCCCCCGCGGCGCGATTCAACGCCCGATTATGCGGGATATCGGCGGCGTCGCTGCACCGACCTGGAACGGGTATGCAATCACGCCACGCATCGGCGCGGAACGCGATATGTTCAGCGGTGCATATCGAAACGGCGATCGACCGCACCGGCCCATATTCGCCGGCACAGGAGCACGATGTTGAATTCGACGCAGCGGGAAGCCGTCGGCGAAGCGTTTTCGCTCGGCGAGATGCGGCGCGCAAGAATGCACGCGGTCTACAAGGTTGGCAATCTGGGCGATTCCGACGGCGCACCGGCCGCCGGGCTGTGGATCCTCGAAATCCGGAGCGCGCATCCGACGCGGCCGTTCGGCGCGTTCCACGAGGACTTGCTGATGAGAGCCGAGCCGGGCGACGCGCGCCGTGAACGCGCGTCGCCCGCCGCTCGTCAGATGCTGATCGCGACCGGGCCTGCCAGCGGCGTGTAGCCGTCGTCGAAGAGGAACCACGCATCGTACTGGCCCGACGCCAGCGCGCTGTTCGCCGTCGTCGAGAACAGCAGCGAGCCCGTGCTCTTCGGCAGATACGCCCACGACTTGTAGCCGCCCTTGGTCGGTTGCGCGCCGCGCGGGTAGATGCCGACCCAGTTCTTCGGGCTGTGGCGCCATGGCGGCACGACGTAGTCGAACCGCAGCGTGCCGTACGACGAGCCCTGCGACGACAGCGCGGGCACGAACTTCCCGTTCGTATTGCCGATCGCCGAATCGGTCAGCAGCGCGCCTGCTTGCGCCTGCACGCAGCCGGCCACACGGCGCAGGAAGTTCGGGTCGTTCGCGTCGCGGATGCTCGCGTCGTACCAGCCTGAGTCGCCGTACCACGTCACGGCCTGCGTCGCGCCGGCCGGCACGCTGACCGACTGCGGCGTGTTCATTCCGTACGCGTTGTCGACGAGCTGGAACGTCGTCGCGCTCGATCCGGCGGTGTTGTCGAGCGTGATCTGTACGTTGCCGTTCTGCACGTCGTAACAGAGGCTGACTTCGGCCGACGAACCGGTATTTCCCGACGCGCCGACGTTGCCGCGGAACGTCTGCAGGAATCCGTTCGGCCCGTAGACCGAATAGTCGTAGCCGCCGGCCGAGTTCAGCGCGAGCGAATCGGACAGGGTCGTGCACGCGTTCGCGCCGGCGCCGATCGTGTATTGCCGCGGGATCGTGCTGGTGCCGTCGACCCACGCCTGCAGATGCACGCCCGCCGTGCCGGTATTGGTCATCGTCAGCGCGAGCGTCCTGCCGGAGCGGTTGACCTTGCCCTGCACGAAGAACTCGTAAGGCAGCCGGCATGCCGCATTGCGGCCGGTCGTTTGTGCCGGCACAGCGGTGGTGGTCGCCGGCGGGATGATGACCGTCCAGCCGTTCGGGTCCATGTTGCTGGCCGGGCTCGGGATCGCGGGCACCGTCTGGTCGGGATTCGTGAAGTCAAATGCCGACGTGAGATCGCCGCACACGGTGCGCCGCCACGGCGTGATGTTGGTTTCCTGCAGCCCGAAGCGCGTTTCCAGAAAGCGGATCACCGACGTGTGATCGAACACCTGCGAGTTGACCTTGCCGCCTTTCGACCACGGCGAGATCACGAACATCGGCACACGCGGGCCGAGGCCGATCGGCACGTCGCCGCTGGCCGATCCGTCGGACGCCGCGCCGCTACTGCCGACGAATTCGGCCGCGGTCGAGACCGTCGACCGGCCTGTGCCCGCGGATGCGCTGGATGGCACGGCGGGCGGCACGTGGTCGAACAGGCCGTCGTTCTCGTCGTACATCACGAGCAGCACCGTGCTGGCCCAGACTTTCGGATTCGACGTCAGCACGTTGAGGACGTTGCTCACATACCATTCGCCGCCGCTCGCGGCCCACGACGGATGTTCGCAGTACGCGTAGGGCGCGGCGATCCACGATACCTGCGGCAGCGTGTCGTTCGCGACGTCGGCCTGCAACTGGCTGAACAGGCGCGTGTCGTATTCGGTGCCGCCACCCGTCGGGTCGATTTGCGTGCCGTTGAGCGCCGGCGCGAGCGGATCGGTCGCGCCGAGGTTCTGGTACTGCCTGAAGTTGAGGATGACGTTGTCGCCGTAGTTGCCGTTCCACCAGAGATCCTTGCTGGAGCCGTTGTACTCGCCGTAACCGTGCGCGGCATCGAGCCCGTTGCCCTTGTCCTGGTAGAACTTCCACGTGACGCCGGCCGCATTCAGCCGTTCCGGCATCGTGGTCCAGCCGGTGCCGGTCATCGTGTTGGTCGTGTACGGCGTGTAGCCGGGCACGTTGCCGCAGCAACCGGTCCACAGATACAGGCGGTTTGGGTCGGTCGGCCCGAGCATCGAGCAGTGGTAGCCGTCGCACACGGTGAAGGCGCTCGCTAGCGCGTAATAGAACGGGATGTCGTTCTGCGTGAAGTAGTACATCGTGCCGCTGGTCTTCGCGCCGGCCCAGTTGTCGTAACAGCCGTTGTTCCATGCGCTGTGCGTGCCGTTCCAGCTGTGGTCGAGGTCGCCGTAATAGGTGTCGCCGTTCGCGCTGCCGGCCGGCGGCGACGGGTTGAACGGGAACACGTACGACAGCAGCCATGGCTGGCGCCAGACCGGATACCCGCTCGAGATCACGACCGGGCGCGGATCGCCGAAGCCGCGCGCGCTGCGCAGCGTGCCGAGGTAGTGGTCGAACGACCGGTTTTCCTGCATCAGGATCACGACGTGCTTCACGTCCTGGATCGTGCCGGTGACGGTCGCTGCCGGAATCGACTGCGCGCGCAGGATGCTTTCAGGCAGCATGCCGGTGACTGCCGTGGCACCCGCGAGCTTCAGCGCATCGGCCAGGAACTGACGTCGTGTCGTGGATTTGTTTTGCATGTTCGCTCTCTGTCATGAATGGCCGGACGGACTGGCCGGACGCCCCCGCGCTTCAAACGCCGCGCGTTGCGATCGCAGTCACGCCGGACAAGGGCAGGTGCCCGTCAGTGGCAAGCCGTGGCGCAATGCAGGACCGGCGCGGCGGCCGGGCCCGATGCCGATGCGCGGTTCGCGGCGAGGTTGCCGGCCGCGCCGGAATCGCCATCGCCGCAACCGGCCAGCGTGCAAAGGAGCGCGATCATGAAAGCGCCGCGCCAGTGCGGAAAATGACTTTCCTTGCCGACGGGCGGAGCGGAGTGGTCGCGACTCGATTCGAGTCGGATTCCTGAGTGATTGACGTGCGTCGTTCCTGTTCCTGCTTTCATTGCCCCTCCAGAAATGAAATGAACAGCGGAGAATATCGTCCGAATCAGAACAACTTCATGACAGGCCATCCGCGCGTGCCGGCGACGTGCGACAGCCTTGCATCGGGATTGGTCGCGACCGGATGCGTGACGTAGTCCAGCAACGGCACGTCGTTGATCGAATCGCTGTAGAAGTAGGTTCGTTCGAAATCCGACGGTGCGTAGCCGAGCGATTCGAGCCATGCGTTCGTGCGCACGACCTTCCCTTCGCGAAAACTCGGCACGCCGGTGCTGCGTCCGGTGAATCGTCCGCCCGGCGTGCCGTCGTCGGTATCGAGCTCGATGCCGAGTAGATGCTCGATTCCAAACTCGGCGGCGATCGGCCCCGTCACGAACACGTTGGTCGCCGTGACGATGCAGCAGAGATCGCCGTTCTCGCGATGGCGATCGACGAGCGCGCGCGCCTGCGGCGTGATGGCCGGCCGGATCACCTCGTCCATGAATTGCGCGTGCCAGCGTTCGAGCTGGGCCCGCGGATAGCGGGTGAGCGGCGCGAGCGTCACCGCGAGATACGCGTCCATGTCGAGCGTGCCGGCTGCGTAGTGGCCGTAGTGCTCGTCGATCAGCGCCGCGTGCCTGTCGTCCTCCAGCGAGCCGATCCGGGCGATGAAGCGGCCCCAGGCCTGGTCGCTGTCGAGCGGAAGCAGCGTATGGTCGAGATCGAACAGCGCGAGATTCCTGTGCATGTGAGAGTCCTTGTATTGCCTGCCTGCTGGCGTGCTCATGCGCCGATGAGTTTCTCGATCGCGTCCTTCGCGTTCTTCCCGTCGATGGTCGTGACGCCGTCGAGCCACTTCGACAGCACGCCCGGGTTCTTCCTCGCCCATTCCTTCGCGACCGCGACAGGGTCCGCGTGATTCATGATCGGCACCATCAGCTGGTTCTCTTCGTCGGTCGTGAATTTCAGGTTGGTCAGCAGGCGGCCGACGTTCGGGCAGCGTTCGAGGTAGCCGGGCGTGACGAGCGTGTAGACCTTCGCCGAGCCGTAGTTCGGGCCGAACACGCCGTCGCCGCCTTCCAGGTATGCGATCTTGTAGTTGATGTTCATCGGATGCGGCTCCCACGCAAGGAACACGATCATCCGGTGTTCCTGCACCGCGCGCGTCACCTGCACCAGCATCCCGGCCTCGCTCGACTCGACGAGCTTGAAGCCGCCGAGCCCGAATTCGTTCCTGTCGATCATCCGCTGGATCAGCGCGTTGCCGTTGTTGCCAGCGCCGATTCCGTAGATCTTGCCGTCGAGCTGGTCGCGAAACTTCGCGATGTCGGCGAAGCTCTTCAGGCCCTTGTCCGATGCGTATTGCGGCACGGCCAGCGTGTAACGCGCGCCGACCAGATTCGGCTGCGGCAGCAGGTGCACGGCGCCGGCGTCGACGAACGGCTTCACCGTCGGCGTCATGCTCGGATCCCAGTAGCCGAGGAACGCATCGATCTGCGCCTTCTTCACGCCGGCCAGCACGATCGGCGGCGACGCGATCGTCTTGCTGGCTTCGTAGCCGAGCCCGTCGAGCAGCATCATCGCGACGCCGGTCGTGGCCGCGATGTCGCTCCAGCCGACGTCGCCGAGCGTCACCTTCCTGCAGACGTCGCTTTCGGATGCGTGAACGGGCGCCGTCGCGATCGACGCGAGCAGCATTGCGGCCAGCATCCATGCCTTCTTCATCATGTTGGTCTCCTAAGCAAGTGTTCCGGATCGGGTTGCGTGAGTGGTCCGACGATCGATCGTATTGATCGGATGAAACAAGCGAACTTGGGTCTAGCCGCGCGGTTTTTCGTAACGTATATTAGAACGCACAAAATCGCAAGTTCGCACAAAAATACAACCCGCGGCGCGCGCGAACCGTCAGCCGGACGAAAGCAGGACACGTCGGGCGGCGGTCCGGGCGGGCCGCGTTTCATCGAGTCGGTTCAAGAAAAGGAGGCATCGCATGATCAGTCAGATGGAAATCATCTCCCGCCTGTTGCTGGCCGCGCTGCTGGGCAGCATCATCGGCATCGAGCGCGAACGGCTGTCGTGGGCGGCCGGCTTGCGCACGCACATGCTGGTGGCGGTCGGCGCGGCGCTCGTGATGGTCGTGTCGGCGTTCGGCTTCGCGGACATCCAGAATGCGAAGAACGTCTCGCTCGACCCGTCGCGGGTCGCCGCGCAGGTCGTGTCGGGCATCGGCTTTCTGGGTGCCGGGTCGATCATGCTGCGCGGGGAGATCATCCGCGGGCTGACGACGGCGGCGAGCCTGTGGGTCGTCGCGGCGGTCGGGCTGGCGGTGGGCGGCGGCATGTACGTCGCCGCGATCGCCGCGACGGCGATCGTGCTGACGATCCTCGCCGGCCTGAAGCCGATCGAGAAGCGCTTCTTCGCCGCGCGGCAGCGCTGGGGCGTGCGCATCCTCGCGAGCCGCGGCGCGGTGAAGCTGACGTCGCTGCAGGCGATGCCCGGCATCGACCAGGCGCGCATCGTCCAGTTCGTCATCGAACAGGACGACGCAACACCGGACGACGACCGGATCCACGTTGTGTTCTCGAAGATGACGAGCCGCGAATTCCAGGTGGTCCGTCAATCACTGCAGACCCTCGGCGGGGTCAAAAAGATGGAGGAGAGCGCCGCGTAGCCTCGGTTCGAATACCATTGACGTTCATTTCCAAGGACATTTCATGTGGCAAGAAGAGCGATATCAGAGGATTCGGCTTCTGTTATCGAAGATGCAGCGCGTCTCCACCGACCGGATCATGGCTGACCTGAACGTGTCGCGGGAAACCGTGCGCCGCGATCTCGTCGATCTCGAGGCGATGGGGGAACTGAAACGCGTGCACGGCGGCGCGGTGCAGGTGGGAGACGAAGCGCCGATCGCCGAACGCGCGCAGACGCACGTGAAGGCGAAGCAGGCGATCGCGCGCGCCGCGGCACGGCTCGTCACGGGTTCGCAGACGCTGTTCATCGATGCCGGCACGACCACCACGTTGCTGGCCGAGGAACTGGCGAAACTGTCCGGCCTCACGATCGTCACGAACTCGATCGACGTCGCGCTGAAGATGCGCTCGAGCGACCCCGGCCAGGCGAAGAACGAAACGATCCTGCTCGGCGGGATGATCGGCAGCCGCGCGGCCGCGACGGTCGGCGACGGGACGATCGCCGAGATCTTCCGCTATCGCGCCGATCTCGCGTTGCTGTCGCCAGTCGGCGTCGACCACGTGCGCGGCGCGACGAACTACGACCGGATGGAAACGGAAGTCGCGCGCGCGATGGTCGCCAACGCGGCGGACGTCGCGATCCTGGCCGACTTCAGCAAGCTCGGCACGAACAGCCGGATCGGCTTTTGCGAACCCGCGCGGATCGGCACTCTCGTGACGGACCAGAAGGCGGAATCGGTCGACAGCTACCCGAGCATCAAGAAGGCCATCCGGAACATCGTGCTGTCGTGATGGGGGCCGGCGTGCCGCGTCATCCATCGTGTATGCTTGCCCGCATCGTTCCACCGGCAGACAACATGAAGACTTCGGCACACTCCAAGCCAGAGGTGCGGTTCAGAATGCGCATCCAGCAGGCCGGCACGATCGCGCTCGGGCCGGGCAAGGTCGCGCTGCTCGAGGCCGTGCGCGAGCACGGCTCGATTTCGGCGGCGGCGCGCAGCCTCGAGATGTCGTACCGGCGCGCATGGCTGCTGATGGACGAACTGAACCGGTCGCTGAAGTCGCCCGCGACGGTGTCCGAACACGGCGGCCAGAGTGGTGGCGGCAGTGTGCTCACGCCGGTCGGCGAAGAGATCATCCGGCTTTATCGCGAGATTGAGGAACGGGCGTACGCGGCCTGTGCGGGCGAAATCGCCGCACTGACCAAGATGGTGCGCCGCTGAAGCTTGCGCGGTTGCACGGTCGTGCGATGCCGGTGGCCTACCCGTGCCGCAGGCAGAAGCGCGACGCTTCACCCGCCGGCACATCCGGCGGCACGACCTCGCGCGCATGCGCATCGAGCCGCCCGATGAGTTCGACGAAACTGGCGACGCTCGCGGTCCGCAGCGGGTAGTACGCGATCTGGTGGCGTTCGCACATCCGCTTGAGCAGGTTCACCGAATCGTGGTCGACGCAGTCGACCGGGAATACCACCAGATTCGCGCCCGGCAGCGCGGCGGCCAGCAGGCCCTTGCGATCCTCGATGCCGCCGTCGTGCAAAGTCAGTTCGCCGCCCGCCGTCTCGACGATCCGCCGGATCGCGCGGTTCGACCCGGGCCGGCCGCCGACATAGACGACGCGCTTGCGCCGCAGCATCGACAGCGACTCCGCCGCGGGCGCGGCCGGATCGTCGGTCGATGCCTGCACCGTCTGTTCGATCGCGCTCGCCTCGGCGCGCAGGGTCTTCACCATCGCCGTCAGGTCGTCGAGCCGCGCGCGCATCGCCCGCGCGCTCGCCTGTTCCGCGGCGATCCGCTGTTCCGCCGCCTCGCGGCGGCTCGTGTGCAGCGCCACGCGTTCGTCGCGCGCGGCCAGCGCCTCGCGCAGTTCTCGCACTTCGTCACGCAACGCGCTTTCGGCGCTCGTCGTCGGTGCGTTTCGGCGTGCATCGCGTTCATCCAGTTCCTTCAATGCGGCATCGCGCGCCATGCTCATCTCGTGCAGGCGTGCCTGTTGCCGCTCGATCTTCGCGTGCAGCGCGGCATTTTCTTCCTCGAGCGCGACCAGCCGGCGAATGTCGGCACGATTGGCTGCGCCGACGAGGTGCGACAGCATGTGCAAATCGCCGAACGCGGCCTGGCGCACGGCCATCGTCGTGCGCGGATGCGTCATCAGCGCCCAGTACGCGGGCGGGATGTCGCCGCTTTTCAGCGCGTCCTGCCACAGCGCGAGAAGCGCGTCGGCGTCCTTTGCCTTGTCGAACGCGTGTATCGCGCCCGCATAGCGTTCGTCGAGCACTTTGTGCAGTGCCTTGCCGCCGGCCGCGCCCTCGATCGCGAGCTGGACGGCCGCGTGGTGGATGTCCAGATCGGTCGCGCGCTGGCGGTCGAGATCGGTGAATTTCGGTACGAGCTTGCGCAGTTCGTGCGTGGTCAGGCACGTGCCGACGATCGAGCAATGCAGGTTCGAATCGAGCTCGGACAGACGCGCGCGGCGCTTCAGCTCGACTTGTTGCACACGGGACGGCGTGCAGCAGGCGTCGGTCCGCCCGGAGCCGGCGGACGCAGGGCCACCGGACGGCGGCAGGCCCGCCGTGCGGGCCAGGCGAAAGGGCGGAGCGTGCATGTGGACCTCGATCCGGGCCCGACGGGCCGGAGACGGATGCGCGAAAGATGGAGCGAAATATACCACGGAATATAACGGTCGAAATGCCGGCGAAATGCGCGATTCACAACTCAGCAGAGGGCAGCCGATTCCGGGCGCGGTGCGGATGCATGACGTTCGATCACGTGCTCGACGCACAGCCCGACCAGCAGCACGTCGACGCGCTCCAGCGCGGCCACCGCGTCGCGCATCGCGGCCGGGTCGTTGCTGAATGCGTCGGAGAACACGTCGTCGCGCGTGCGCTCGAGGTCGCGTGCCAGCGCGATCGCGCGTTCGAGGTCGGACACGCGCGTGAAGCGGGCGGCGTGAGCGTCGCGCTCGAGCGTCGACAGCAGGTCGCGCAGGCTCAGCGCGGACAGCGTGTCGTCCGTCACGGCGGAAAAAACGCGGATGAAGCGCATGACGCTGCCGCGCAGGCGCCGGAACGCATCGACGACGTCCGTGACCTGCTGCGCGCGTTCGTCGCTCGACAACGGCCGGAGCGCGCTGATCTTGCGTATCGGTGTCGGCGCCGACGTCTGGGCGCGTGCGGTGCGTCGCGGAGCGCGATCCGTCGGCGTGCGGGGCATGGTGAATCTCCGTTGGTGCAGATGGCGATATATTCTATGGGATATATCGATTACGCAACGAACACACTTCGCGGATCTCGATCGATGTCGCCGATCGGCTCTTTGCGTCGGCGTGTTTCCGCCCCGGAAACCGTGGTCTTCGGCATGCATTCGCCGCCGGCGCCGCGCGCCGCTTTCAACGCCTATCATGTATCAAGCCTGTCCCGCGTTCGACATGGCTTGGTGTGTGCCGAAACAGACGCGCAACCGCGTCACTCGACGTTTGCAAGGGGGCGTGATGACCGATCGCGACAAGGTGTTTTCAGGCTCGATTCCCGCGTTCTACGACACGCTGATGGTGCCGCTGATCTTCGCGGAATATGCTGCCGACCTGGCGGAGCGCGTCGCCGCCTTCGCGCCTTGCTCGGTGCTCGAAACCGCCGCCGGCAGCGGCGCGGTCACGCGGGCGCTTGCGTCACGGCTCGGCCCCGGCGTGCGCTACGTCGTGACGGACCTCAACCAGCCGATGCTCGACTACGCCGTCACCAGACAGGGAGCCGACACCCGTATCGAATGGCGGCAGGCGGACGCGCTCGCGCTGCCGTTCGAGGACGCGTCGTTCGACGTCGTCTGCTGTCAGTTCGGTGCGATGTTCTTTCCCGACCGGGTCGCCGGCTACGTTGAGGCGCGGCGCGTGCTGGGGCCGGGCGGGCGTTTCGTCTTCAGTGTCTGGGATCGCATCGAGGAAAATGCCTTTGCCGATGAAATCACCCAGGCCGTCGCGGCGCTGTTTCCGCATGACCCGCCGCGATTCCTCGCCCGCACGCCGCACGGCTATCACGATGTCGCGCTGATCCGGGACGATCTGCGCCGCGCGGGTTTCGCCAACGTCGATATCGCGACGCACGAGAAGGCAAGTCGCGCGGCGTCTGCACGCGATGTCGCCACCGCGTATTGCCTGGGAACGCCGCTGCACGACGAAATCGTCGCGCGCGATGCCGGCTTGCTTCAGTTCGCCACGGATCGAGCAACCGCGGCCATTGCCGACCGTCATGGCGACGGGCCGGTGGTCGGCAAGATTCAGGCGCACGTCATCGTGGCGTCGGGTTAGCGCCACCGCCGATTGCTCATACGGAATTCACGCCGCCCGACTGCTGGAGAACACGCATAAGTGCCGCCTCGCGGTTCGACTATGCTGAATTGTCCGCGGCCCGAATTCCGTGCCGCGACGCGGCGAACCGGCGAAGGCGGGAGGGTGCGATGAGCGAACAAGACAACGTGCAACTCGTGCAGCAGGCATACGCGGCGTTCGGCAGGGCCGATATCGACGGCATTCTGCAGACGCTTTCCGACAGTATCGACTGGTTCATCCCGGGGCCGGCCGACGTCGTTCCGTTCGTCGGCAGGCGACATGGGCCGCAGGCGGTCGCGGCGTTCTTCGCGGCGCTTGCGTCGACGCAGACCGCGGAACGGTTCGAGCCGCTCGAGTTCATCGCCAGCGGCAACCGGGTCGTCGTGCTCGGCACGCAACGCTGGCACGTTCACGCCACGGGTCGCACGTACGAAGACGACTGGGTGCATCTGCTCACGATCGAAAACGGGAAGATCGCGACGTTCGTCGAGTATCACGACACCGAGGCCGAAGCGGCGGCACATCGACCGTGACGACGCCGCGATCATGCGCGGACATCGTCACCTTCGGAAGCGTGCATCGCATGCTTCGGCCGGCCGCCCCGGTCAATCGATCGCGCGCATCGCGTGGCGAAGCTCCTGGTAGCTGCGCAGGCCCGTCACGCCGAGTTCGCGGCCGATCCCGCTGAGCCCGAAACCGCCCCAGCACACGTGTGGATAGATGAGCTGCGGTGCGTTGATCCACACGAGCCCGGCGCGCACGCGCGCCTGGAACTGCTTCGCGATTTCCGCGTCGCGCGTCACGACGGTCGCGACGAGCCCGTAGCGCGTGTCGTTCGCGAGCGCGATCGCCTCGTCGTCGGTGCGGAACGACTTCACGCACGCGACCGGGCCGAACACTTCATCGGTCCACAGCAGGTTGTCGACGGCCGGTTCGGCGACCACGACCGGCGCCATGAAGAAGCCATTGCCGCCCCCCTCGGCGACGCGCCCGCTGAACGCGACGCGCGCGCCGGCCGCGATGCCTTGCTCGAGCATTGCCTCGACGCGCGTGCGCTGCGCGGCCGAGATCAGCGGCCCCATCGCGACGTGTCCGGCGGAAGGCGGCGCGACGACGAGCGCGCGCACGGCCGTCTCGAACGCGGCCATGAAGCTGCGGTACACGCTGTCGTGCACGAGGATGCGCGCGGTGGCCGAGCACATCTGGCCCGCGTTCGTGAACGCACCGGCCACCGCCAGCGACACCGCGACGTCGAGATCGGCGTCGTCGCGCACGATCAGCGACGACTTGCCGCCGAGTTCGAGCGTCACGCGCTTCATGTCCTCGGCCGCGGCCTGCATGACCTTGCGGCCGGCGGCCGTGCTGCCGGTAAACGAGATCTTGTCGACCAGCGGATGCGCGGTCAGCGCCGCGCCGACTTCCGCACCGCCGTTCACGACGTTGACGACGCCGTCCGGCACGCCGGCTTCGGCGATCAGATCGAGCAGCGCGTGCTCGGTCGGCGACGTCAGTTCGGACGGCTTCATCACGACCGTGCAGCCGGCCGCCAGCGCGGGCGCGAGCTTCCACGCGGTCGTGACCATCGGGAAATTCCACGGCACGATCAGCGCGGCCACGCCGACCGCATCGTGAAAGCGCTCGGCGGCGACGGCGTCGCTCGGCAGCGCGACCGGCTCGGCCGCGAACAGCGCCGGGTTCTCGCACAGCTGCGCGTAGTACGCGAACGTCGCGGCGACGTCGCCGACGTCGGCGTCCGCTTCGAACGGCGGCTTGCCGCTCACCTGCATCTGCAGCGCCGCAAGGCGTTCGCGGTTGGCTTCGACGCGCGCGGCGATCGTCGCGAGCAGGCGGCCGCGCTCGGCGGGCGGCGTGTCGCGCCAGCCGGCGAACGCGGCGCGCGCGGCGCGGACCGCGGCGTCGACGTGCGCGGCCGTCGCGAATTCCTGCCAGCCGATCGTCTCGCCGGTCGACGCATTGAAGATCGGCGCGCCGGCTTCATCGGAATGCGTGCGCACGGGCTGGCCGGCGATGCGCGCGGCGGGCAGCACGATGGCCGTGGCGGAAGGGGAAAGCTGAGCGGTTGACATCAACGTTTTCCTGTCGATCGGGTTAGCGGTAGGCGACGCCCGGCATCACGCAGAGCATCTCGAACGCGAGGTTCGCGCCGACGAGCGCGGTGGTGCCGGCCGGATCGTACGGCGGCGACACTTCGACGAGATCCGCGCCGACGATGTTCAGCCCCTTCATCCCGCGAATGATCTCGAGACCCTGCTGCACCGTCAGCCCGCCGATTTCCGGCGTGCCGGTGCCGGGTGCGAACGACGGATCGAGACCGTCGATGTCGAAGCTCAGATAGACCGGCGTGTCGCCGATGCGTTCGCGCACCTGCGCCATCAGCGGCGCGAGCGACTTGTTCCAGCATTCCTCCGCCTGCACGACCGTGAAGCCCTGCTGGCGGCACCAGTCGAAATCGTCCGCGTGGTAGCCGGTGCCGCGCAGGCCGATCTGCGTGACCTTGTCGCATTGCAGCAGGCCGTCCTCCACCGCGCGGCGGAACGGCGTGCCGTGCGCGATCTTCTCGCCGAACATCGTGTCGTTCACGTCCGCGTGCGCGTCGACGTGCACCACGGCAACCTTGCCGTACTTCCTGTGCAGCGCGCGCAAGATCGGCCATGCGATCGTGTGATCGCCGCCGAGCGTGATCGGCCGGCAGCCGTTCGCGACGATCTCGTCATACGCTTGCTCGATGCGGCGCACCGAATCCTTCAGGTCATACGGGTTGGTCGCGACGTCGCCGATGTCGGCGACCTGCAGCGAATCGAACGGGGCCGCGCGCGTGGCCATGTTGTACGGGCGCAGCAGCACGGATTCGGTGCGGATCTGGCGCGGGCCGAAGCGCGAACCCGAGCGGTTCGACGTGCCGAGATCGAGCGGCACGCCGACGAAGCACACGTCGAGGCCGTCGGTCGTGGTGGCCTGCGGCAGGCGCATCATCGTGGCAATGCCGCCAAAGCGCGGCATCTCGTTGCCGCCCATCGGTTGGTTCAGTTCGCGGTGCATGGGGCCGTCTCCTCTTTCTGGTGAAAAACGATCGGCCGATGGTAGAGGAGAACGCGCACGCGAAGATTTTGAAGTCGCAACGTTTACATCGATGCGGCTCGATGCGAGTGGCATTGCCGCATCGACGCGGCGTGACCGTCGGCGGGCAGTTGACGTCGGACCGGATCAGCGCGCGATCGCGGGCGGCGGCGCGCCGTCGCCGTCGTGCGGCGCGGCCGAACCCCATGCGGCAAGCTCGCGCTTCGTGCGCACACCGAGCTTCGCGAACGCACGCTTCACGTACGACTCGGCCGACGCGACCCGCACGCCGAGGATGTCGGCGGTTTCCGGCACGGTCTTGCCGGAGATCAGATGCTTGCAGGTTTCGTATTCGCGCTTCGACAGCTTCACGCTGTCGGCCGCGATCCGCGCATCGAACTGCGCGAGCGGATGCACTTCAGGCATCGGATGCGCGACGCGTCGCGCGGCGGTGGTCGACGCGTGCAGCTCGAGCAGCGGGAACAGCATGTCGCTGATGCTGCGAAAGCGGTTCATCTCGGCGAGCGTGAACGGCGGGCGATCGCGGCCGCGTTCCAGCGCGATCGAATGCTGCGCGTAGCGGGTGCCGCGCGCGAGCACGCATTCGTGGCCGATATGCACGTCGTCAAACAGCCGCTGACGGAATTCGCCGGGCGGAATCGCCGCGATATCGCGCACGACCAGCATCGTGCCCGTCTTGCCGCGCAGCCCCGCGAACAGCGGGTCGCTGTCGAGAAAGCGCTCGTAGTAGAGCGTCATCACGTCGGAGATTTCGGCGGTCGCGGTGCCGATGCCGCTGCTGCCGATCCATTCGCAGCGGTAGCCGGTGGGCATCGTGCCGTCGACGCGCGAGCGTTCGACGTGCGCGACGTCGAGCGGCACCACGTCGTTCAGCAATTGCGTGAGACGCGGCACGAAGTGCGGCGTGCCGACCGTCTCGATCAGCTCGCCCAGCGCCTTGAACGACACGTTGAAGCGGTCGGTGTCGCGGTGGAAGGGGTTCACGTTGAGCAGCATGCGGTTCCCCGGTGAAAAGCGGCGGCGATTTTAGCGTTGGACGCCGAACACGTCATTAGGGGGAAATACGGTACGGAGTCCTGCGACCCCGCGCGCCGCGGAAAACGCGGCTTGTCCCCCCCGAAGGGGGGCATACCGGGGCAGTGTAAATGAGTAACTTTGTCTCTGCTTTTTCAATCAAGAGACGAAAGATTCAGATGACCAAACTGATCAAGGACATCCTGCCGCTGGGCGCAGGCATTGGCGAATTCACGAAGCTCGACTTCGGGATGGACGAAAGCGACTGGCGCGCGGCCGAAGGCAAGAGCGGCGGCTACCTCATCGGCTGGTGGGAAGGCAAGGTCGGCTCCGTGGAGTTCCCGGAAACGGCGGCGGACGAGGCGGTGTGGCTCGTCGAGGGCCGCATCGCGCTGACCGACGTGGAAGGCAACCGCAAGGAATTCACGCCGGGCCAGGGTTATCTGCTGCCGGCCGGTTTCGCGGGCCGCTGGGAGACGATCGAGGACGCGAAGAAGTTCTACGTGCTGCTCGAGAAGTCGTGATGCGAGCGACCGCCGCCGTGGTGTCGTCGTCGGATCGACGCGCACCTGGCGGCGGTTGCGTTTTCGATCGACCGCAAGCGAAGCCCGTCGCGCGCTTGGCGACGGCACGCATCGCGATTTGCGGTGCATGCGCCGCAAATCGCCATCGGCAGAACAACCGATGACATCGGCGAATTCGGCAGGCCGCGTACGCACGACATGCGCGGGCCGCGATCACGTGGGATGGCTGGGATCATGGAAATGGAAGTCAACGAAGCAACGCAGGCCGCACCGGCGCACGCGCACGACGCGCGTCGCGCGCCGGTTGCACTGAGCGCCGCCGAGGCGCTCGCGAATACGAAGCTGTTCCCGTACTGGCTCGACAACCCGGCCGCACCGGCCGCCGAGCCGGAACTCGTCGGCGACGCGACGGCCGATCTGCTGATCGTCGGCGGCGGCTTCACGGGGCTGTGGGCGGCCGTGCAGGCGAAGGAGCAGATGCCGCACCTGAACGTGGTGCTGATCGAGGCCGGCAAGGTCGCGCACGGTGCATCGGGCCGCGCGGGCGGGATCATCTCGACGTCGGTGATGCACGGGCTGCCGAACGCGGTGCGCGTGTTCCCGAACGACATCGCGCAACTCGAGGCATTCGGCCATCACAACCTCGACGGCTTCGAGGAAACGCTGAAGCGCTACGGCATCGACGCCGACATCGAGTGGAACGGCGAGATGACGGTGGCGGTCGACCCCGAGCACGTCGCGCACCTGAAGGGTGACTACGACCTGCATCGCGAATATGGACACGACGTCGTGCTGCTCGATCGCGACGAAACACTCGAGCAACTGAATTCGCCGCTGTTCGCCGGTGCGTTGTGGTCGCGCAATCGCAGCGGCATCGTGCATCCGGCGAAGCTCGCGTGGGGGCTCAAGCGCGCGGCGCTGTCGCTCGGCGTGAAACTGTACGAACACACGCCGCTCACGACGGTGACCGACGAAGGCGACACGGTATACGTGAAGACGCCGAGGGGCAGCGTGCGCGCGCCGCGCGTCGTGTTCGGCAGCGGCACGGCGAAGGTCGGCATTCCCGACATCAACCGCCGCGTGATGCAGGTGCGCGATCACGTGCTCGCGACCGAGCCGCTCACCGACGAACAACTCGCGCGGATCGGTTGGAAGAATCGCCAGGGCGTGTACGACACGCGCACGCAGCTGAACTATTTCCGACTGACGAAGAACAACAACATCATCTTCGGCGGGCTGGTCAGCTATCACTTCGACGGCGATCCCGAGCCGCACCAGGACGGCGAGCGGCAAACTTACTACCGGCTCGCGGAGGCGTTCCATCGCACGTTCCCGCAACTCGCCGACGTGCGCTTCTCGCACGCATGGGGCGGCCCGATCGACTACTGCTCGCGCGGCTCGGTGTTCGCGAAGCGCTATCTCGGCGACAAGGCGGTGTTTGTCGCCGGCTACACGGGTTTCGGCGTCGCGGCGAGCCGGTTCGGCGCGTTCATGGGGCTGAACATCCTGTTCGATCGAGACAGCCCGGAACGCAAGCTCGACATCGCGAACCAGAGCCCGAGCTACATCCCGCCCGAGCCGATGCGCTGGGTCGCCGCGAAGATCACGTTCCATGCGTTCGACGGCGCGGATGCCGAAGGCGGCTGGAAGCGCGCGTGGATCAACGGGATCAAGGCGATGGGCTTCCCGATGTAAGCGGCGCGCGGTGTCCGCGAGCGACGCGTATGGCGCGTGCCGTTGCCGATGGCGGCGCGCGTCCGGCAAGGTTCATCGGCGAAGACGGCCGGTGTCGCGCCGGCCCGACAACGCGCTCAGGCGCAGCGGCTCGAAGCATGTTTTCGAATACCACCGATCTCGATCTCCGGCTCATCCGGGTCTTTCTCGCCGTCGTCGACGCACGCGGCATCACGGCCGCAGAGGCCTCGCTCGGCGTGCGGCAGTCGACGATCAGCACGCAGCTGTCCGCGCTGGAAGCGCGCGTCGGTTTCAAGCTGTGCGATCGCGGCCGCGGCGGGTTTCGGCTGACGTCGAAGGGCGAACGTTTCGCGGCCACGGCACGCACGCTCGTCGCGGCGACGTCCGAGTTCGTCGCGCGCGTGCGCGACATCGACCGCAAGCTGGTCGGCACGCTGTCGATCGGCCTGATCGGGCAGGCGCCGCTCGTCGAGAACGCGCGCCTGGCCGATGCCATCGGCGCGTTCCGCAAGCGCGACCAGGCCGTCACGTTCTCGATGAAGGTCGCGTCGCCGCAGGAACTCGAGGAAAGCCTCGTCAACAACCAGCTCGATCTCGCGATCGGGTATTTCTGGCATCGCGTGCCGGGGCTCGACTACACGCCGTTGTTTACCGAGGAGCAGGTGATCTACTGCGGGCGCGGCCATCCGCTGTTTCATGCGTCACGGCCGGTGTCGGCCGACGACCTGCAGGCGCACGACTGGGTATGGCGCACCTATCCGGTGCCGGAGGAGCAGTATCCGCTGCCGGAGCGGCGCGTGACCGCGAGCGCGGACAGCATCGAGGCCGCGACGATCCTGATCCTGTCGGGCGGCCATCTCGGCTATCTGCCCGCGCATTACGCGGAGCCGTTCGAGCAGCGCGGGCTCGTGAAGGCCATCGGCCGCACGACCTTCAGTTTCGACGTGCCGCTGCATCTCGCGATGAAGCGCAGCGCGAGCGACAAGCCGATCGTCGACGCGTTCTGCGAGGATTTGCTGCGCGCGTTCAACATCAAGTCGATCGCGCTGGCCGCGTAGCGCGGGGCCTGCTCAGGCGTCGATGCGTTCGACGCGCGCCGTGACGGTGTCGTCGACGTTGAACGCGAGCAGCGGCGACGAAGCAGCTGGAATCGCGAAGCGCGTGTCATGAGCGAAGGGCGAACGCGTGAGATGCGGACGAGTGCCGGGCAGGCCGGCTTACGCGTTTGCGCTGTCGTCGCGATACCCGCTCTTGCCGTCGAAGATTTCCTTGAGCGCGGCACGCAGCACGACCGGATCGTGCTCGCCCGGCGCGAGATGAATCACGTAATGCGTGTTGCCGTCGAGCCGCGCGGCGGTGCGCTCGTCGAGTTCGACTTCGATCGTGTCGCCCGTGAGGCGCACCGTCAGATCCTTCACGTGCGCGGTGAGCTGGTCGAGCACCATCACCTCGATCGACGTTTCCTCCGGAAAGCGCAGCAGCGAGAAGCAATAGTTCTGCTCCGCGTCGTGGCAATAGATGTTCGCGCAGCTTTCGTCGTCGTCGATGTCGGACGTCGCCGCGCCGACGGTGGCGTGTAGTTCCATGATGTTTCTCTCGATGTGGGGTTATCGGGGCAGCGTGGTTTCCGTTTCGACCTCGCAATGCGCGTCGCGCGCCTTCAGCCACAGCCCGAATTCGCGCATGACCTCGACGACGGGCCGCAGCCGGTCGCCGTCCGCGGTCAGATCGTACTCGACGCGCACCGGCACTTCCGGATACACGGTGCGCCGCACGAAGCCGGCATCCTCGAGCGCGCGCAGATCGAGCGTCAGCATCCGCTGCGAGATGCCCGGCATGTCGCGGCGCAGGTCGCTGAAGCGCTTCGGCCCGTCGAGCAAGTACGACACGAGCAGCAGCCGCCAGCGGCCGCCGAGCAGGCGCATCGCCTCTTCCACGGAACATCCTGTCGCACTCGTTTTCATCCTGCTGAACCCTGGTCGGTAACTTTTTTGTGACTACGGCACAAACGACTGCCTTCTTCTCAGCGCCGCGCCGATGCGAGATATTAGCGCCCGCGTCGCGGCGAATCGATAGTCGAACCACCCAATCAAGGAAACGCATGAAGCTCTATCACGCTCCCGGCAGCTGTTCGCAGGCGATTCGCATCGTGCTGCACGAAGCGGACATCGACGTGCAGATCGTCACGGTCGACGCGCGCAAGCATCGGATCGAAGGCGGCCGCGACTATTACGACGTCAACGAACTCGGCTACGTGCCGCTGCTCGAACTCGACGACGGCACGATGCTGCGCGAAGGGCCGGTGATCGCGCAGTATCTCGCCGACCGGCGCCCCGAAGCGGGGCTCGCGCCCGCGTACGGCACGCTCGCGCGCTACCGGCTGATGGAATGGCTGAACTTCCTCGGCACCGAGATTCACAAGGGCTTCATCCCGCTGCTGTACGCGGTGCAGGCGGGGAAATACGTCGACCCGGCGCGGCAGAAGCTCGACAGCCGCTTCGCATGGATCGACCGGCAGCTCGACGGCAGGACCTTCGTCACGGGCGACACGTTCACGATCGCCGATGCGTACCTGTTCGCGCTGACGGGCTGGGGCAAGGCCGACTGGATGCGCTCGGTGTACAACGCGGACATCGACCTGAGCCAGTACGCGAACCTGCGCGCGTGGTACGAGCGGGTGCGGGCGCGGCCGGCCGTGCAGCAGGTGCTGGCCGCGGACGGCCCGGCACGCTAGTGCGTCGCCGGCAACTGCGGAGAGGGGGCGACGCCGCATACGTCGTCGCGCCACACCGCAGATCGCGGCGCTATAATCGCGGGCATGAAACTGCTTCGAACCTTCATCCTGCTGCTGCTCTGCGCGGTGCTGCCCATCAGCGGGCTGGCAGCGAGCGGTCTGACCGGTGAATGTCCGATGCAGTACACGATGTCGATGGACGCGAACGCGGGCATGGCCATGCCCACCGACATGAGCGACTGCGATTCGATGAAGGCGTCGCCCACCGACACCACGAAGGCCAAAGCGAAAGGCATGGCCTGCAAGGTGACCGCCCAGTGCCAGTTCGGCAGTCTCTATCACCCGGCCGCCCGCGCCGACGTCAGCCGTCCTGCTGCACTCGCCAGCACGATCGTCTTCCACTACACGCGGTCCGTTCCGATCCGCGACCCGAACGGGTTGTGGCGTCCACCCCGCATCAGCTGATCCCGATTTGACCGGTTCACCGCCGAGGCGGTGAGGTTCGTCCTGTGCTCAGGACGTGGAATCCATTCGGATTCCGATCTGGGGTTACACCATGTCATTCGATTTCTGCACGCCGCGCATGCGGCGTGCGTATCGGCGCGCGCCCGTATTGTGGGCCGCGCTGCTGACGGCGGGTGCCGTCCAGGCGCAGCAGTCGCCCGTCACGCTGGACGCCGCGCTGCAGTCCGCCACCGAACATTCCGCGTCGATGCAGGCCGCGCAGGCGTCAGTACACGCGCGGCTCGAAGCGGCCGCCCGGGCCGGCCAGTTGCCGGACCCGATGCTCAAGGCCGGCATCGACAACCTGCCGGTCAACGGCGGGCAGCGCTTCACCGTCGGCCAGGACTTCATGACGATGCGCCGCATCGGCATCGAGCAGGAATGGGTGTCCGCCGACAAGCGGCGACTGCGCTCGGCGCTGGCCGACGAGCAGGTCGGCCGCGAACGCGCGGACTATCTCGTGCAGCTTGCGACGGTGCGCCAGCGGACCGCGGCGGCCTGGCTCGATGCCGTCTACGCGAAGCAGGCGCTCGCGCTTCGACAGGCGCTGCTCGATCACATGCGGCATGAGCTCGATGCGACGCAGGCGTCGTATCGCGGCGCGAAGGCGAGCGCGGGCGAGGTCGTCCAGGCACGCGCGATGCTGGCGCAGACGCAGGATCAGGTGCTCGACGCGCGGCAGGCGTATCGCACCGCGCTCATCGCGCTCGGCCGCTGGACGGCCGTGCCCGTCGCGGACGTGACGGGCACGCCACCCGCGCCCGAATCCTTCGTGTCGTCGCTGCCGCCGGACGAACTGCGCGTGTCGCAACCGGCGCTCGTCGCCGCGGCGGACGACATCGCGGTCGCCGAGGCCGAAACCGCGGTGGCGAACAGCGAGCGCAGCCCGAACTGGACGTGGGAGATCGCGTACCAGCAGCGCGGCGGCGCGTATTCGAACATGGTGTCCGTCGGCGTCACGATCCCGTTGCCGCTCAACCGCAAGAACCGGCAGAACCGCGACGTCGCCGAAAAGGCCGCGCTCGCGACGAAGGCGCGCCTGATGTACGAGGACACGCTACGCCAGGTGCAGGCCGATATCCGCACGCAATCCGAAACGCTGGCCAGCGGCCGCGAACGCATCGCGAATTTGCGCGAAGCGCTGTTGCCCGCCGCCGAGCAGCGCGTGCAGCTCGCCACGGCCGCCTACCGTGCCGGCACCGGTTCGCTCGCCGATACGTTCGCTGCCCGGCGCGCGCAACTGGACGCGCGGTTGCAGGTGCTCGATCTCGATCGCGACGTGTCGCGAACCTGGGCGCAGCTCGAATATCAGGTTGTGCCGTCGGCGATGGTCGCCGCGCAGTGAAGGAGAACCTCATGACGAAGCAATCACTGGCGCGCGTGGCGACGCTGGCCGTTGCCGGCGCGGCGCTGCTCGGCGCGGGGTATGTCGCGGGCATGCGCCATGCAGCGGGCGGCGCGGGAACGACGGCGGCCATGCCCGATCCGCAGGCGGGACGCAAGGTGCTGTACTGGCACGATCCGATGGTGCCGAACCAGCATTTCGACAAGCCGGGGAAATCGCCGTTCATGGACATGCAGCTGCAGCCCGTCTATGCGGATGAAGCCGGTGGCGCACCGGGCATCCGGATCGATCCGGGCCTGCAGCAGAACCTCGGCATCCGCTATGCAGTCGTGCGCCGCCAGCAGACGGCGGACGGTTTCGATGCGGTGGGCACGACGCAATTCGACGAATCGCGCGCGGACGTCGTGCAGTCGCGCGTCACCGGCTACATCGACCGGCTTTACGCACGGACGCCGATGCAGCGCATCGAGAAGGGCGCGCCGATCGCATCGCTGTTCGTGCCGGAATGGCTTGCGCCGCAGGAGGAATATCTCGCGCTCAAGCGGGGCGGGATGGACGGCACGCTGCTCGACGCGTCCCGCGCACGGATGCGTGCGCTGTCGATACCCGACGCGATGATCGCCGCGCTCGATCGCACCGGCCGCGCACAGACGCACGTCGTGCTGAGCGCGCCGGAAACCGGCGTCGTCAGCGAGCTGAACGTGCGGGACGGCGCGATGGTCGCGCCGGGGCAGACGCTCGCGAAGATCGCCGGGCTGGCGACGCTCTGGCTCGTCGTCGAGGTGCCGGAAGCGCTCGCGCTGAACGTGCAGCCGGGAATGTCGGTCGACGCAACCTTCGCGGGCGACCCGGCACGGCATTTCACCGGCCGCATCCGCGAAGTGCTGCCCGGTATCAGCGCGGGCAGCCGCACGCTGCAGGCGCGCGTGGCGATCGACAACGCGGCGCTCGAGCTGACGCCCGGCATGCTGATGCGCGTACGCGTCGCGGCGCGCAAGACGGTGTCGCGCCTGCTGGTGCCGTCCGAATCGGTGATCGCGACCGGCACGCGCTCGATTGTCATCGTGAAGAGCGGCGACGGCCGTCTGCAGCCGGTGTCGGTGACGGTGGGCAACGACATCGGCGGCGACACGGAAGTGCTCGACGGGTTGCACGAAGGCGATACGGTGGTGGCATCAGGGCAGTTCCTGATCGATTCGGAAGCGAGCCTGAAAAGCGTGTTGCCGCGGCTGGCGCGCGCGGCCGGCGCCAGCGCGACGGCCGCGTCCACCGCCGCGACCCCTCCGGTGTACGAAACGATCGGCAAGGTCGAGAAGGTGACCGACGACGACATCACGTTCTCGCATCAGCCGGTGCCGGCGCTCGGCTGGGGCGCGATGACGATGGCGTTCGGCAAGCCGTCGGTGCACGCGTTCGCGGACGTGAAGGCCGGTCAGACCGTGCGTTTCGCGTTCGAGCAGACCGATGACGGTTATCGACTGACGAAGGTCGAGCCGCTGGGAGAAGCACGATGATCGCGCACATGATTCGCTGGTCCGTCCGCAATCGCTTCCTGGTGCTGCTCGCCACCGTGCTGATCGCGGCATGGGGCGTTCATTCGCTGCGGCAGACGCCGCTCGACGCGCTGCCCGACCTGTCGGACACGCAGGTGATCGTGAAGGCGTCGTATCCGGGCAAGGCGCCGCAGGTCGTCGAGGACCAGGTCACCTATCCGCTGACGACGACGCTGCTCGGCGTGCCGGGCGCGAAAACCGTTCGTGCGTACTCGTCGTTCGGCGACGCGTTCGTCTATGTGCTGTTCGATGACCATACCGACCCGTACTGGGCGCGTTCGCGCGTGCTCGAATACCTGAGCCAGGTGCAGAGCCGCCTGCCCGCCGGCGCGACCGTGTCGCTCGGGCCGGATGCGACCGGTGTCGGCTGGGTGTACGAGTACGCGCTGGTCGACCGCACCGGCCGTCACGACCTCGGGCAACTGCGTGCGCTCAACGACTGGTTCCTGAAGTTCGAGCTGAAAGCCGTGCCGGACGTATCGGAAGTGGCGAGCATCGGCGGCATGGTGCGCCAGTACCAGGTCGTGCTCGATCCGGACAGGCTGCGCGCGTACGGGATCACGCAGGCGGCGGTCGCGGACGCGCTCGGCAAGGCGAACCAGGCATCGGGCGGATCGGTCGTCGAGCTGGCCGAGTCGGAGTACATGGTGCGTTCGTCCGGCTACCTGCGCACGCTCGACGACTTCCGGCACGTGGTGCTGCGCACCGACGACGCCGGCACGCCGGTGCTGCTCGGCGACGTCGCGCGCATCCAGGTCGGCCCGGCGATGCGGCGCGGGATCGCGGAGCTGAACGGGCAGGGCGAGGTGACGGGCGGCGTCGTCGTGATGCGGTCGGGCAAGAACGCGCTGACGACGATCGATGCGGTGAAGGCGAAGCTTGCCGATCTGAAGCGTTCGCTGCCGCCCGGCGTCGACGTCGTCACGACCTACGACCGCTCGCAACTGATCGAGCGCGCGGTGGACAACCTCAGGGACAAGCTGATCGAGGAGTTCGTGATCGTCGGGATCGTCTGCGCGGTGTTCCTGTTCCACCTGCGCAGCGCGTTCGTCGCGATCCTGTCGCTGCCGCTCGGCGTGCTCGCCGCGTTCATCGTGATGCGCCATCAGGGCGTGAACGCGAACCTGATGTCGCTGGGCGGCATCGCGATCGCGATCGGCGCGATGATCGATGCGGCGATCGTGATGATCGAGAACGCGCACAAGCATCTCGAGGCGTACGACCATGCGCATCCCGGCGAGCCGATCACGGCCGCGCGCCGCTGGGAGCTGGTCGCGACATCGGCCGCGGAGGTCGGGCCGGCACTGTTCTTCTCGCTGCTGATCATCACGCTGTCGTTCATTCCGGTGTTCTCGCTCGAAGGGCAGGAAGGCAAGCTGTTCGCGCCGCTCGCGTTCACGAAGACCTACACGATCGCCGCCGCGGCCGGGTTGTCGGTGACGCTGGTGCCGGTGCTGATGGGGTATCTCGTGCGCGGCCGCATTCCGCCCGAGCACGCGAATCCGATCAACCGCGTGCTCATCCGCGTGTACCGGCCGCTGCTCGAAGCGACGCTGCGGCGCCCGTGGTTCGCGATCGGCGTCGCGATCGTCGCGCTGTTGCTGACCGTCGTGCCGTTGTCGCGGCTCGGCGGCGAGTTCATGCCGCCGCTCGACGAAGGCGACCTGCTGTACATGCCGACCGCGCTGCCGGGCATCTCGGCCGACAAGGCGAGTGAACTGCTGCAGCAGACCGACCGCTTGATCAAGACCGTGCCCGAGGTCGACACGGTGTTCGGCAAGTCGGGGCGCGCGGATACGGCGACGGATCCCGCGCCGCTCGAGATGTTCGAAACCACGATCCGCTTCAAGCCGCGCAGCGCATGGCGGCCGGGGATGACGCCGGAGAAACTCGTCGACGAACTCGACCGGACGGTGAAGGTGCCGGGCCTGTCGAACGTGTGGGTGCCGCCGATCCGCAACCGGCTCGACATGTTGTCCACCGGCATCAAGACGCCGGTCGGCGTGAAGATTTCCGGGCCGGACCTGACGGGAATCGACGCGATCGCGACGCAGGTCGAGGCGGCGGTGAAACGCGTGCCGGGCGTCACGTCCGCGCTCGCGGAACGGCTGAACGGCGGCCGCTACATCGACGTCGACGTCGACCGGCTCGCGGCCGCGCGCTACGGGCTGTCGGTGGCCGACGTCCAGGCGGTCGTGTCGTCGGCGGTGGGCGGCGAGGATGTCGGCGAAGTGATCGCGGGGCGCGAGCGCTTTCCGATCAACATCCGCTATCCGCGCGAGATCCGCGATTCGCTCGAGAACTTGCGGCAATTGCCGGTCGTCACCGCGCGCGGCGCGCAGATCCGCCTCGGCGACGTCGCGCGCATCGCGATCGCCGACGGGCCGCCGATGATCCGCAGCGAGAACGCGCGGCTGTCCGGCTACGTGTACGTCGACCTGCGCGGCACCGATCTGCGCACGGCGGTTCGCGCGATGCAGCAGGCGGTCGCGCAACGGGTCGCGTTGCCACCCGGCTATTCGATCGCGTGGTCGGGGCAGTTCGAGTATCTCGAACGCGCGGCGGCGACGCTGCGCGCCGTGGTGCCGCTGACGCTCGTCGTGATCTTCGTGCTGCTGTTCGTCACGTTCCGCTCGGCGACCGATGCGCTGCTGCTGATGTCGACGGTGCCGTTCGCGCTGGTCGGCGGCTTCTGGCTCGTCTGGGCGTTGGGCCATGCGGTGTCGGTCGCGACATCGGTGGGCTTCATCGCGCTGGCGGGCGTGGCCGCCGAGTTCGGCGTCGTGATGCTGCTGTACCTGAAGGGCGCGCTGCAGCGCCGCCTGGATGCCGGCGCGCCGCTGACCGATGCGGTGCTGCTCGACGCGATTCGCGAAGGCGCGGTGCTGCGCGTGCGGCCGAAGGCGATGACGGTCGCCGTCGTGCTGGCCGGCCTCGTGCCGATCATGGTCGGACACGGCGCCGGCTCCGAAGTGATGCAGCGTATCGCTGCGCCGATGGTCGGCGGCATGGTCACCGCGCCTTTGCTGTCGATGTTCGTCATTCCCGCCGCATGGCTTCTGCTTCAGCGCCGTCGCGCGCGAGGCGCGAGCCGTCAGCGGCATTCCGATGCAGTTCCTCACGGCATGAACGTGCCATCCACCCCAACCGGAGAATCTCGATGAAGATGAATCAATTGATCGCCAGCGCCGCCGCCGTTTTCGCCGCCGGCGCGTTCGCCATACCCGCATTGGCCGCGGGCGACATGTCGGGGATGGACATGTCCGGCATGAAGATGTCGGCAGGTGCCGCAGCCGAATCGAATGCCGTGCTGACCGATGCCGAGGTGAAGAAGATCGACCTCGCGAGCGGCAAGATCACGCTGAAGCACGGCGCGCTCGAGAACGTCGGGATGCCGCCGATGACGATGGCGTTCAAGGCGAAGGATGCGGCCATGCTCACCGAGGTTCACGCGGGCGACAAGGTGAAGGTCCGCATCGAGAAGGTCAACGGCACGCTGACGATCGTCAAGCTCGTGAAGGTGTCGTAAGCGCGGGAAGGCGGGCGGCATGGCCGCCCGCATCGAGCGTCGTCGGGCGACCGCCCGATCCGCGCCTTCAGCGCGTCAGCGTCACGAACAGATAGCCGACGTACCCGGCGCCGTTCGCCAGCAACGCCCAGATCGCGAGCCCGCGCGCACGCGCATTGACGCGCAGCCAGACCGCCGCCGCGAGCGTGATGACCACGCCGGTCAGCACTTCGGGGCGCGGTTCCCAAGGCGTCAGCATGATGCCGATCGCCGGCAGCAGCGTGCCCTGGAACACCATCGCGCCGGTGATGTTGCCGAACGCGAGCGTGTCCTTCTTGCGGCGAATCCACAGCACGCTGTTGACCTTTTCCGGCAATTCCGTCGCGATCGGCACGATGATCAGCGACAGCAGCAGCGCAGAAATTCCGAGCAGGTGCGACACGCCCTCGACGCCGTGAATGAAGCCCTTCGCACCGCCGACCAGCAACGCGACGCCGAGCGCGAGTTGCAGCGCGATGGTCGCCAGGTTGGTCGGCATCCCGATGCGCGACAGGAACATCGCATGCGGCGCCTCGGTGCCGTGCCCGGCATCGACGAGTTGCGTCGACGCGCGGAACGTCATCAAGACGTACATCACGTAGATGCCGACCAGCATCGCGGCGAGCAGCGCGCGGACCGCCCACACGTGATGCGGGACGAACATCGCGATGGTGGCGAGCGTGAAGGCGGCGATGAAGTAGTTCAGGTCGCGCACGAAGCCGGTGCGCTCGGGCGCGATCGTGCCGGTCAGCCCGCGTGAGCGGATCACGGCGAGCGTCATCAGGAAGGTCGTCAGCGTCGCGAGCATCAGCGGCGCGCCGAGAATCGCGCCGACGCCGATTTCCTCGTTCACGGCCGCGTTCGACGTGCCGCCCGCGAGCGCGAGCAACGGCACCATCGTTTCGGGCAGCGCGGTGCCGACGGCGGCGAACAGCGAACCGGTCACGCCTTCCGAAATCTTCAGCCGCTCGCCGAGATGTTCGAGCGCATTCGTGAAGAGTTCGGCGGCGACCAGGATGACGATCAGCATGAACGCCAGTTCGACGAGCATCAACGTCATGCGGCACCTCCGCAGGCAGGCACGCCGGCAGGGGCGGAACGGACGCAGCGAACGAAATGCTGGGGGAAGGCTGGAAGGAACATGGGGACTCCGTGGTCGGACGTGGACGAACCATGACGCATCTGCCGACGTCCGACCAGGAACGACGCGATGCGTCGATGGTCTCGCCAGACCGATTCGGCCGAATGCGCCACGGCCGCAGGCCGAGTGTGTTGACGCGTTCGCTTTCCGGGGATGGAAAGCAGGCTACTCCCCAAAGACGAGGGCCAGTCTAGCCGAGCCGGCCGCTTTCGGCAAGCGCGCGGTCAAGCCGCGTCGTGACGGATGCCCGTGCAGTGTGGGAAGCAATCGGCATGCGCGCGCGGCGGCATCGTCCGCATGTCACGAAACGCGGGCCGGGAAGTGCAGCGCGAAGGTCGTCCGTCCGTCGCGGCTCGCGACCTCGACCTTGCCGCGATGCAGTTCGACGATCGACTTGACGATCGCGAGCCCGAGCCCGGTGTTGCGCGCCGCGCCGTGCCGCGACGAATCGATCCGGTAAAAGCGCTCGAAGATCCGCTCGATCTGTTCGGGCGGAATCGCGACGCCGCGGTTCGTGACTTCGACGACCGCGTAGCCGGGCCGGGTCGATACGGCCAGCTCGATCGTCGATCCGGCTTCCGCGTGTTCGAGCGCGTTCGAGACGAGGTTGCTGACGGCGCGCCGGAACAGCGTCGCGTCCGCGACGACCGGCGCGGCGCCGTGCACGTCGAGACGCACGCCGGTCTCGTCGGCCAGCGCCTGGAAATACGACGCGAGCCGGCGCAATTCGTTGCCCGCGTCGAGTTCGACCGTCTTCAGATGCTGTTGCGCATTGTCCGTGCGCGCGAGAAACAGCATGTTCTCGATCATCCGCTGAAGCCGTTCGCATTCCTCGATATTCGAATCGATCAGCGCTTCGTATTCCTCGGTGGTGCGGGCACGCGACAGCGTGACCTGCGACGAACTGATCACGTTCGCGAGCGGCGTGCGCATGTCGTGCGCGAGATCGGACGAAAACTGCGACAGCCGCACGAACGCGCGCTCGAGCCGGTCGAGCATCCGGTTGACCGACGTGGCGAGCTCGCGCAGCTCGATCGGGCCGCCGCGTGCATCGAGGCGCGCGGTCAGGTTGTGCGCCTCTATGCGCGACGTCTGCCGGCCGAGGCTCTCGACCGGACGCAGGCCACGGGACGCGACCGCGTACCCGAGCGCGCCGACCAGCAGCGCGCCGAGCGCGGCCGCGAGCCAGATGTCGACGCGATAGCTTTCCAGCAGCGACTGGCGATCCGCCGCCGTGCGCGCCAGCGCGATCTGAACGGTTTCGCCCGACGGCAGCGTGGCGCGCGCACGGACGCAGCGCGACGTGCCGATGCCGGGCGGCGAGCACGTGAACGGGCTGGCCGCCGCGCCCGCTGCACCGGCCGGCTGCGGCCGCGCGATCACCGACGCGAGCGTGTGGCCGGCTTCGTCGGTGTGTTCGACGAGCGGATGGTTCGCGCCGTCGTAGATGCCGAGATAGACGCCCGGATGCGAAAGCAGCACTTCATGGAAGACGGCTGGATCGGCGCGCAACGCGGCGGTCGAGCCGCTTGCCCGCGCGAGCTGCAGGAACTGGTTGAGCTTGCCGGCGATCTCGATGTCGTCGCGCCGGGTCAACTCGGCGGACAGTGAGCGATACAGATATGCGCCGGTCAGCGCGAACACGAGCGCGGCCACGACCGCGAACGCGAGCGTCAGGCGCCGGAGCAGCGAATAGGGCGCGGGGCCGCTTGTCACGCGCGATCCTCGAGCACGTAGCCCATCCCGCGGATCGTGTGGATCAGCTTCTTCTCGTACGCGTTGTCGATCTTCGCGCGCAGGCGCTTGATCGCCGCATCGACGACGTTCGTGTCGCTGTCGAAATTCATGTCCCAGATCTGCGACGTGATGAAGGTGCGCGTCAGCACCTCGCCCTCGCGTTCCGCGAGCAGCTGCAGCAGCGCGAACTCCTGCGCGGTCAGGTCGATGCGGGCGTCGGCGCGCCGCACGCGGCGTTTGATCAGGTCGACTTCGAGATCGGCGATTTGCAGGATTTCGCGGGAATTGCGCGGCACGCGCCGCAGCAGCGAACGGATGCGGGCGAGGAACTCCGCGTACGCGAACGGTTTCAGCAGGTAATCGTCGGCGCCCAGTTCGAGCCCCGTGACCTTGTCCTCGACCGCCTCCCGGGCCGTCAGCAGCAGCACCGGCGTCTGCTTCTGCGCGCGCAACCGCCGCAGCACCTCGAAGCCGTCCAGTTCCGGCAGCATCACGTCGAGCACGACGAGATCGAAATCCTCGTGCAGCGCGAGGAACAGCCCGTCCTGACCGTTCTCGGCCACGTCGACCGTGTAGCTCGCCTCCGTCAGCCCCTTGCGGAGGTACGACGCCATCTTGGGTTCGTCTTCGACTATCAGTATCCGCATGGTGGAGCAGGCCGTTCGTGATTCCAGCCGGTCAGTGTAACGCGTGAGCTTACGGCGCAGCGCGTGCGCGAAAGATGACCGCCGGATGACGGAATTGTCATGAAGCGTGCGTGCGATGCGTCGCCGTACTTCATGAAAATTCGGTCATGTTTCGGCCATGTCGTCGTCACGCCGGCGGCGATAAGCTGCGGCCGTCTTGTATCCGGAGCGCGTCGTCGCGGCGCCGCTCCCGTTCATCCGGTCACTGTCTGCCTGATTCCGCATCCATGTCGTACTGGCGCAAATTCATCCTCGTCGTGCTGCTGGCGTTGTGCGTGCCGATCCAGTCGTTCGCGACCGTGTCGACGCCATGCGCGGGCGCTGCCGCTGCCGCACCGCATGCGGGGCCCGGCGTCGATGCCCAGGCCGCGTCGCATGCGATGCCGAGCGCGCACGGCGAGTGGCATGAGCACGGCGATCACGCACGGGATGCGACGTCTTGTTCCGCCTGCGGATCCTGCTGTGTCGGCTCGGGCATGGCGGAGGCGCCTGCCGTGTCCGTTACGTCGGACGTCGGCCTCGCGATCGTCTCGTCCGCACCGTCGACGGTCGTCGTGTCGTTTTTGACCGGCGGCATCGACCGGCCGCCACGCCGGATTCCCGTCTAATCCGTGCCCGCGGCCGACCGGCCGCGATCCGCAAACCGTGCCGGCGAACGCGCGACGTCCGCCACACGACTCACGACGAGAAACATCCATGCGATTGATTACTGCGGCGCTGCTTGGCGCGGCGGCGCTCGTGCCGTCGCTCGCGCCCGCGCAAACCGCCTTTCCCGATCCGGCCGACGCGGCCGCGTCGGTGCCGGACGTCACGGTGACGTCCGCGTTCGACGGCTACGTGCCGTATCGGGACGACGCAGGCCCGGGCTGGAAGCAACTGAACCGGGACGTGATGGCGCGGCCCGCGAAGGGAAACACCACCGGACACGCGAAACCCGGACATGCGGCGGGCGGCTCGGCCCGTTCGATGCACGGAGGGGCCGCGCAATGACGAGACTTGCGATTTCACCGCGAATCGGCGCGACCGTGCTCGTGCTGGCATTCCTCGCCGGCTGCACGACGTTCTCGAAGGACGGCGGCTTCGACGCCGTGTCGTCCGTCGCATCGGAGCGCATCGGGAAGGACGCCGTCATCGTCAGGACCGACGCCGACCGCGCAGCCGTCGACAAGCGGACAAAGGAACTGCTCGAGAAACCGCTGTCGATGGACGACGCGGTGCAGCTCGCGCTGCTGAACAACCGTGGCCTGCAGGCGTCGTACGCGGAACTCGGGCTGTCGGAGGCCGATCTCGTGCAGGCCGGCCGGCTGCCGAACCCGCGCTTTTCGTTCAGCCGCACGCGGGCCGGCGACGGCGAACTGAGCCTCGGCCGCACGTTCTCGGCCAACGTGTTCGCGCTGCTGACGCTGCCGCTCGCGACGAACATCGAACGCCGCCGCTTCGAGCAGACCCGGCTCGAAACCGCCGACGCGATGCTGAAGGTCGCGGCCGACGCGCGCCGCGCGTATGTCGAAGCCGTCGCCGCCGAACAGGCCGCGAATTATGCGCGACAGGTCCGCGACGCCGCGAGCGCCGGCGCCGAGCTCGCGCAGCGCATGCGCCAGGCCGGCAACTTCAGCCGGCTCGACTATGCACGCGAGCAGGCATTCCATGCGGATGCCGTCGCGCAGCAGGCGAAGGCGCAGCAGCAGGCCGTGGCCGCGCGCGAGAAGCTCACGCGCGCGATGGGGCTGTGGGGCGAGCGCACGCGGTATGCGCTGCCCGAGCGCTTGCCCGACCTGCCGAAGGCACGCCCCGATCTGCCCGATCTCGAACGCTTTGCGATGAGCAACCGCCTCGACATCCAGGCCGCGAAGCTGCAGACGCAGGGCGTCGCGTCGTCGCTCGGGCTCAGCAAGGCGACGCGCTTCGTCAACGCGGTCGATCTCGGCTACGTGAACAACTACGAGACCGGCAAGGGGCACGAGCACGGCTACGAGATCAGCGTCGAGATTCCGCTGTTCGACTGGGGCGGCGCGAAGGTCGCGCGGGCCGAGGCCGTCTACATGCAGTCGGCGAACCGGCTCGCGCAGACGGCGATCGACGCGCGCTCGGACGTGCGCGAATCGTACGCGGCGTACACGACGAGCTACGACGTCGCGAAGCACTATCGCGACGAAGTCGTGCCGCTGCGCAAGACGATCTCGGACGAACTGCTGCTGCGCTACAACGGGATGCTCGCGAGCGTGTTCGAGCTGCTGAGCGATGCGCGCGAACAGGTCGGCGCGGTCAACGGCTACATCGACGCGCTGAAGGATTACTGGCTCGCCGAAACCGATCTGCAGGCGGCCGTCGGCGGCCGGCTGCCGACCGCGCAGCCGACGCCGCGCGCGGACGCGCCCGCTGCACCCACGACCGACGCTGCGCCGCAGCCGGCTTCTTCACCCGTGGCGCAACCGGCGCCCGCAACGCATCCGGAAGGTTATTGACATGGTGTCACGTCGACAATTTCTCAGCGGCTCGGGCGCCGCGCTGCTCGGTGCGGCGATGGTCAGCAAGGCCGGCGCGGCGTCGCTGCCCGACGCGCCCACGATGGCGAAGGCCGGCACGCAGCCCCCGCTCGTGCCGCCCAACGGCCGCCCGTACACGCCCGTCGCGACGCTGAACGGTTGGACGCTGCCGTGGCGAATGAAGAACGGCTGGAAGGAATTCCACCTGACGGCCGAGCCCGTCGTGCGCGAGATGGCGCCCGGGATGAACGCGAACCTGTGGGGCTACAACGGCCAGTCGCCGGGCCCGACGATCGAGGCCGTCGAAGGCGACAAGGTCCGGATCTTCGTGACGAACCGGTTGCCCGAGCACACGACGATCCATTGGCACGGGCTGCGGCTGCCCAACGGGATGGACGGCGTCGGCGGCCTCACGCAGCCGCACATTCCGCCCGGCAAGACCTTCGTCTACGAGTTCCAGCTGGAGGCGCACGGCACGTTCATGTATCACCCGCACGCCGACGAGATGGTGCAGATGGCGATGGGGATGATGGGCATGTTCATCGTGCATCCGAAGGATCGCGCGACGATGCCGGTCGATCGCGACTTCGTCTTTCTGCTCGCCGCGTACGACATCGATCCGGGCAGCTACACACCGCGCGTGAACGAGATGACGGACTTCAACATGTGGACGTTCAACTCGCGCGTGTTCCCGGGCATCGACCCGCTGCCGGTGCGGGCGGGCGACCGCGTGCGGATTCGTTTCGGCAACCTGACGATGACGAACCATCCGATCCACCTGCACGGCTACAGCTTCGAGGTGGCCGGCACCGACGGCGGCTGGATTCCGCCGGCGGCGCGCTGGCCGGAGGTGACGGCCGATGTCGCGGTCGGCCAGATGCGCGCGATCGAGTTCGCCGCCGATCGTCCGGGCGACTGGGCGTTCCATTGCCACAAGTCGCATCACACGATGAATGCGATGGGTCATCAGGTGCCGAACCTGATCGGCGTGCCGCAGAAGGATCTCGCGAAGAAGATTGGCAAGCTCGTGCCCGACTACATGGCGATGGGCAGCACGGGCGGCGCGATGGGCGGCATGGAAATGCCGCTGCCCGACAACACGCTGCCGATGATGACGGGCACCGGCCCGTTCGGGCCGCTGGAGATGGGCGGCATGTTCACGGTGCTGAAGGTCCGGCAGGGCCTCGGCCGCAACGATTATCGCGATCCGGGCTGGTTCCGGCATCCGAAGGGCACCGTCGCTTACGAATACACCGGCGAATTGCCGGACGGTTGAGCCGCGGGAAGCATGCGGCGGCCGTGATGACGCGGCCGCCGGTTTTCGTTTCATTCACTCAGGAGCACGCACGATGAAGAAGGAACTGGTTTCGATTGCAACGGGTTGCATGCTGGCGTTTTCCGCCGCGTCGTACGCGGCCGGCGACATGGCCGGCATGGACATGAGCGGCGGCGCGATGCAGGGCGCCGCCGCGAAGCACGAGATGTCGCACGGAGAGATCCGCAAGATCGACACGGGCGCCGGCAAGCTGACGATCAAGCATGGCCCGCTGGACAACCTCGGGATGGACGCGATGACGATGGCGTTCAAGGTGAAGGACCCGGCGATGCTGTCGCAGGTGAAGGTGGGCGACAAGGTCGACTTCGTCGCCGAGGACGTGGGCGGCGCGTTGACCGTCGTCGAGCTGAAGAAGCCGTGACGCCGGGCATGACCATGAAGATCACCCCCCTCGGGCGGCTGGCCGCCCTCGCCGCGGCCGGCGCGATCGCCGCCGCCGTGCCGGCCGCGGCATTCGCGCACGGCAAGCTGGAAAGCGCCGCACCGGCGACGGGCAGCGCGGTCGACACCGCGCCCGACACGTTGCGGCTGACGTTCAACGAAGACCTCGAACCGGCGTTCAGCTCGGTGAAGGTGTCGGACGCGAACGGCAATGCCGTCGCGCACGAAAAGGCGAAAGTCGATGCGTCGAACCCGCGCGTGATGACCGTCGCGATACCCAAGCTTGCGCCCGGCGCGTACACGGTGCAGTGGGTGGCGATGACGGCCGACGCGCATCGCACCAAGGGCGCCTATTCGTTCAGGGTGAAGGGGTGAACGAGGGCTTCGTCGGCCTTTTGAGGCTCGTGTCGGTGGCGATCCAGAACACCGGGTTCGCCGTCATCGTCGGTGCGTTGCTCGGCAGCCACTGGCTCGCGCGCGGCGAGTCGGTGTGGCAGCGCGGCATCACGCGGCGTCTCGTCGCGACGCTGCGCATCGCGTCCAGCGTGTCGCTGCTCGCGAGCGTCACCGCGTTCTGGGCGCACTGCGCGCTGATGAGCGACGTGTCGATGCTGGACGCCGGGCCGGCCGTGCGCGCGATGCTCGCCGGCACCGGCTTCGGCCACGCGTGGCTGGCCGGCGCGGTGTTCACGGCGGTCGTCGTGCTGCTGTCGTTGTTCCGGCGTGCGAACGATACGCGCTTTCCGTTCGCGATGTGGGCCGCGCTCGCGGGCGTCGCACTCGCGCGCAGCAACGGCGGGCATCCGGTCGACGCGGGCCTGTTCAGCGTGCCGGTGTGGGTCGACTGGCTGCATCTGCTGGCGATCAGCGCGTGGGTCGGGCTTGTGTTCGTGACGGCGTTCGGCGTGATGCCGCGTCTTGCCCGCATGCCCGCGAGCGAACGCACGACCGGCGCATCGTTCGTGCAGTCGCTGTCCGATGCGTCGACGTATGCGTTGATCGTGCTGTTCGCGACCGGCGCTTACAACGGCTGGCGCGGTGTCGATACGCCCGCGAACCTGCTCGGGTCGACGTACGGACAGATCTTGCTGTTCAAGCTCGCGCTCGTGCTGATCGCGGCGGCGCTCGGCGGACACAACCGGTTCTTCGAGATGCCGAAGCTGCTGGCCGCGCTGAAGGATCCGGCGGCCGCGACGCCGGCCGGCCTGTTGCGACGGTTCGGTGCGGTGTTGCGGATCGAGGCGGTCGTGCTGGCCGGCGTGCTGATGGTGGCCGCCGTGCTCGTGTCGAGCGCGTTGCCGGGGACGGTTTAGCGCCACGGTCGGCAGGCGACGCCGGTAACGGGAAATCGTCGGAACAGCGGCGGTTTTGATCAGACGATTTCCCGCTTTCCGACCGGGGTAGCAAAGCTGGATGATTACATCCATCTGTCTTTTGGTTACTAAAAACTGTCGCCGAGCGCCGCTAAGCTTTCGCCACCCTCACAACCGGGATTCCCCGTCATGCGCTCGACAATCCGCCTGTTTGCCCCGCTATTGCTGCTGCCCACGCTTGCCGCGCCCGTCTTCGCCGCCACCGCCGCGCCCGTCAGTCCGAACTGCGGCGGCAGCACGACGCCGATCGCCGACATCCAGGGGCCGGGCGCGCCGTCGCCGCTCGCCAGCCAGAACGTGTCGATCGAAGCGGTCGTCACCGCCGATTTCGGCGGCACGGACGGCTTCGGCGGCTTCTTCGTCCAGCAGGCCGACGCGCAGCGCCGCAACCAGCCGGGCGTCTCCGAAGGCCTGTTCGTCTATGCGCCGAAAGTGCGCGCGAAAGCCGGCGATCTCGTGCACGTGACCGGCAAGGTCGAGGAAAAATACGGGCAGACGCAGCTCACGCTGTCGGGCGCGATCGCGGTGTGCGCGAACGGCCAGACGGTCACGCCGGCCACGCTCACGCTGCCGGTCGACAACCCGAACGCGTTCGCCGCATATGAAGGCATGCGCGTGCGCCTGCCGCAGACGCTCACCGTCACCGACAACTACGAACTCGGCCGCTACGGCAGCGTGATGCTGAGCAACGGCCGCCTGCGCACGCCGACGAGCGTGGTGCCGCCGTCGCAGGCGCAGACGCAGATCGATGCGAACGCACGCAACCGGCTGATCCTCGACGACGGCTCGAACAAGCAGAACCCGGCGGCCGTGCCGTATCCTGCACCGGAACTGTCGGCCGCGAACACGCTGCGCTCGGGCTACACCGTGCGCGACGTCGAAGGCGTGCTCGAGGTGCGCTACGGCGCGTGGCGCGTGCAGCCGCTGCCCGGCGCGGCCACGCCGACGTTCGACACGCGTTCGAACCCGCGCACCAACGCGCCGGCGCGCGATCCGAAATCGAACCTGCGCGTCGCGTCGTTCAACGTCCTCAACTACTTCAACGGCAACGGTCTCGGCGGCGGCTTCGACGATCCGAACAACCGCGGCGCGAAGACCTATCAGGAATTCCAGCGTCAGGAAGCGAAGATCGTCAGCGCGCTGAAGGCGCTCGACGCCGACGTGATCGGCCTGATGGAAATCCAGAACAACGGCTACGGCGAACTGAGCGCGGTGCGCCAGCTCGCGGCGAAGCTCGGCAGCCACTGGCGCGTCGTCGATCCGGGCACGTCGCGCCTCGGCGGCGACGCGATCGCGGTCGCGATGATCTACGACAGCCGCGCGGTCGAACCCGTCGGCCGCGCGTCGACGCTCGCGATCGACGACAAGAACCGCCAGCCGCTCGCGCAGTCGTTCCGCCGGATCGGCGGCAAGCAGGCGCTGACGATCGCGGTCAACCACCTGAAGTCGAAGAACTGCCCGGACGCGGCGAACGACGACCGCGACCAGGGCGACGGCCAGGGCTGCTGGAATCCGACGCGCACGCGCGCGGCCGCGAAGCTGGCCGACTGGCTCGCCGGCACGCCGACGGGCATCGCGGGGCAGGGCACGCTGCTGATCGGCGACTTCAACAGCTACACGTATGAAGACCCGATCCGCCTGCTCGAATCGCGCGGCTACCGCAACCTCGTGTCGCGCTGGATCGGCGCCAATGCGTACAGCTACGTGTACAACGGCGAAGCCGGCTACCTCGATCACGCGCTTGCATCGCTGCCGCTCGCGTCGCACGTGAAGGCCGTGCACGAATGGCACATCAACGCAGACGAGCCGCTCGCGCTGCAGTACACGCTCGCGTACAAGTCGGCCGAGCAGCAGAAAACCTTCTACGCGCCGGATGCGTATCGTTCGTCGGACCACGATCCGGTGCTGATCGATATCGCGTTGCCGGGCGGTGGGCGCTGATCGCTGAATCGAGTATCTGAAGTACGGCGTGCGGGCGGCGGTTGCGCCGCTCGCGCTGTCATGCGATCCGGAATGAGCGGCGCGAATGACGGCTTCTTCATCGCGAATGCCTGCGCATGACGCATCAATGCCGTTTGGCGCACTCCATAGTTTCATTCCGGTATCGGGTAAATAATTCCGTTGTGTTTCCGCGAAATAATCGACATCGGTATTTTATGGACGATGCCGGTTTTTATTCAATGAATCTCACTAATTGATTCAGGATAATTAAAATGAAAGAAAAATCCTGTCGATTTGAAGGGGATCAATGCGCACTTTCGAATTCCGGCAAGGACGATACGACACGCGAAAACACCGCCGAATTCCGATAAAAACGCCTCGTATAACGACCTAAACGCGAACAATCGTGTTTTCTTTCAAATGCCAGACACTGATCGTCGTTCGCATCATAAGAGATTTTTTAATATCGGAATGATCTTTGACAACGCGGCGCAGCACCGCCTATTTTTGTGGTGTCGTAAATTCAGGTAATACGATAAGTCGTCGAAACTGCCAGGGGGCGGCGTTCCCGCATCATTCTCCGCCAGCAGTTTGCTGTGTCTGTATCAAGTTCAGTCTCTCGAAGAAGTCCAATCCCCAACCGCCGTCTGCCAACCGTGCAACGCGAGTGGCGGGTATGCCTGCGCGTTTTTCGCCGGCGATGGCGGCCTGTGTGAAGCGGTATCCGACTCAACACAAGGATCGAGGCATGAAACCAGACAGGAGCAGTACCGGCAGCCGCCGCGAGCGTCGCGGCCGGCTGGCCGGGCTAGGCGCATTGACCATCGTGACGCTCGTGCTCGCGGGCTGCGGCGGCGACGATTCGTCGTCCGTCGGCGCGTCGAGCCTCGCGCAGGCCACCGCCAGCCAGCAGGCCAGCGCGCAAGCAGCGGCCGCCAGCCAGTCGCCGGCGGCGAACCAGCCTTACGTCGACCCCGTCGCGTATTCGATGAACGCGACCGACGGCCTCGCGGCCGCGCAGGTCTCGGAGAAGGCGGCGGTGATGCATTACCAGTGGAAATCCGGCGGCACGACGGTCAGCTACACGACGACCACGGGCCACCTGACCGCGCAGGACGCGAACGGCAACGCGGAAGCGTCGATGTCCTACGTCGCGTACACCGCGCCGAGCACGAACGGCAAGCCGCGCCCCGTCACGTTCGTCTACAACGGCGGCCCCGGCTCGTCGTCGATCTGGCTGCGCCTCGGCTCCTTCGCGCCGACGCGCGTCGCCACGCCCGATCCGCTGTTCGGCAACAACTGGCCGAACTATCCGCTCGTCGACAACGCGGACAGCCTGATCGACACGACCGACCTCGTGTTCATCGACCCGCCCGGAACCGGTCTGTCGGAAGCCGTGCTGCCGAACACCAATCAGAAGTACTGGGGTTCGGACGCGGACGTCAACATCATGCGCGACTTCATCCAGCGCTACCTGAACGTCAACAGCCGCGGCACGTCGCCGATCTACCTGTACGGCGAATCGTACGGCACGCCGCGTACCGACATGCTCGCGCTGGCGCTCGAATCGGCCGGCGTGCACCTGACGGGGATCGTGCTGCAATCGTCGATCCTGAACTACTTCGCCGATGCGGTGGAAGCGGTGGCGATCACGCAGTCGACCGAAGGACTGCTGCTCGAGACCGATACCGTGGCCGGCTACCTGCCCGGCTATGCGGCGGTCGCCGCGTACTTCAACCAGGTGTCGCCGGCGCCGGTCAACCCGTATCTGTATGCACTGCAGACCGAGTTGTTCACGACGCTGATCTACAACCAGTTGCAGCAGTACTCGCAGTCGTGGGTGCTGAGCCAGCTCGGCATTCCGGATGCGCTCGGCACGCCGGTGTTCCCGAGCGATGCGACGCTGAAGCTGTGGTCGTTGCCGTCGAGCCTCACGCAGCAGGCGCTGCGCGGCTACTTCAATGCGAATCCGTTCGGCACGAGCCTGCTGCCCGGCACGACGATCGGCCGCTACGACGGACGGGTGTCGTTGCCGAACTCGGATCCGCGGCTGCAAACGGACGGCGATCCGTCGGACATCCTGATCTCGCAGCCGTTCACGAACGCGCTCGCGACGCAGATGCCCGACTACCTCGGCTACACCGCGCCGAACGCGACCTACCTGCCGCTGAACGACAACATCATCCAGGTGTGGGACTTCTCGCATGACGGCCAGCCGATGCCCGACTCGATCCCCGATCTGCTCGGCGCGCTTCAGCTCAATCCGAAGCTCCGGGTGCTCGCGGAGAACGGCCTCCACGACCTGGCGACGCCGTTCTTCAACACCGAGAAGCAGCTCGCGCGGCTGCAGACGGTGAAGGGCCTGAACCCGAAGCTGCAGGTGAATTTCTTCCAGGGCGGGCACATGACGTATCTGGATGACGTGGCCCGTCCGCAGATGAAGCGCGACCTGACGATCTTCTATCAAGGCAAGCGGATTCCGACCGCGCTGACGCTGCGCACACTGCCGCCGCCGTGGCCGGACGAGAATCCGGCCGGCACGCCGACCGGCAGCGTGCCGGGCGCGACGGCCGCGACGACGCTGGCGGCCGCACCGTAACCGACGGACTCCTTGCGAAAAGGAACCCTCAATTCATCCATTGAATGCGAGTGATCATGTCCCTAATCAACTTGATGCGGCGTATGTCTCCGTTGATCGTCCTCGGTGCCGTGATGAGCAGCGCCCATGCACTGCCGCCGCAGGCGGTGGCGCCGGTGAAGCTGCCGCGCGGCGGGCACGGTGTCGACGGTCCGTTCTTTCCTGCGACCCGCGTGGCGCCGGTATTGCCGTCGACCGGCGCGACGCTGCAACAGCAGGCGCAGAAGCGCGTCGACGCCCGGCTCGGCGGCAACACGGTGCTGAGCAACGGCGCGGCGGTGACGAAAGCGCAGGCGCAGAGCAGCGGGCTGGGCTTCGTCGCGAAGCACTTCGACGAGATCGATGCGAAACACACCGGTCGCGTGACGATGAGCGATGTGCGGCAGTTCATCCAGCAGCGGCAGGTGCAGGCGGAGCAGGAACAGCAGCAGGAGTGAAGGTGTAGCGAGGTCGTGCGCAGGGTGAGGGCCGATGCAGGCTGTCTCCCTGCACCGACGGTCTGTTTTGAACCCGCCGCGGCGCACGTTCGGCCGCGGCTTTCTACATGGAGGTTCAATTCATGCGCGGGCAGCGCGAAGCCGCGTCACGCATCGCGTAATCGAGATTCGGCTTCCCGGTGCGCGTAACGCCGCGCCGTCGCGGACGGCAACTCACCGAACATCGCGCGGTAGTCCTGCGCAAAGCTGCTCAGGTGCCAGAAGCCCCACTTCGTCGCGGCCGACGTCACGGACCCGCCGAGCCGCAGCTCGCGACGAACGTGATTCAGCCGGACGGCGCGCAGATACGCGATCGGATTCAGGTTGAGCGTGTCGTTGAACGCGTATTGCGCGGTACGCCGGCTGATGCCGAGCTGCACGCACAGTTCGGCGATCGACAGCGGACACGTCGACGCGTCCTGCAGCCGCTCCTGCACCGCGTTCACGAGCGACCAGTACTTCGTCGGCCGTGTCGCGAGGGCGTCCGCGTCCGGCGCGGGCGTCGTCATCGCTTCGGAAATCGCATACAGCACGGTCCGCTCGAGCAGCTCGATCCGCTCCTGCGTCGTCACGTCGTCGATCGGCGTGCTTTTCGCGGCCGCGGCCATCGTGTGGCGCAGCAGATCGCGCAGGCGGTCCGCGACCTGGGGCGTCATCGGGATCAGCGGCGCGAAGGTGCGCGCGCGCAGCGACGCGGCGAGCGTGCGCATCGCCTCCGTCGACAGCTTGTCGGGCTCGATCTCGACGTTCACGAGCACGTGCCGGTCGGGCGAATAGAACTCGAACACGGGCTGGCTCGAGAACACGTGCAGGCTGTCGCGCCCGCTCTTCTCGCCGCACATGCGCGCATGGCCTTCGAGCTCCAGCGGCACGGCCACCGCGATGCGGTCGGACGGCACCGCGCCCTGCTGCAGGATCACCTTGTCGAGATCCTCGACCAGAAGCCGGATGCCGCCGAGCGACACGATGGACGACGAGCCATGAAATCGGCCGCCCGAGATTTGCGTGTAGTTGAGATCCCAGCCGTCGAAGATTCGCGCCTGCTCCTCCACGTCGGTGAACGCGCAGAACGCCACCGTTCGTGCGAACGGCGGGGCGCCAGAAAAATCGCTCGGATCGGCGGACGGCGTCATCGGAGTCGGGAAGGGGCGGGCCGGATCGATGCATTGTAGCCGCTGCTCGAACCGGTCAAAAACCCCGATGGCCCGATTCCCCGAAGAAACCCTCGCTTGCCGAAATCCGATAGTGAAAAGCCGGCCGGCGCAATACCTTTGGCACGAACGGAACACAACGTATCGCATCGCGCCGGCGCCTGGAGCCTCCCGCTTCGTTGCCGGACGAACCGAACACGGCTGCCGGCGTGGGCCCGGCAGCACACTTCTGGAGAGACGTCGATGGAGCTTCCACGTGGCGGATTCTGGCGAAACTGGGTGGGCAATCAGTCGTGCGTTGCCGCGCACATGGCGTCGCCGACCAGCGAGGCGGAGATCGCCGAGCTGGTGCATGCCGCGACGAGCCAGGGCAAGAACGTCCGATGCTCGGGATCGGGACATTCGTTCACGCCGGTCGTCGCGACGAGCGGCTTACTGCTGTCGCTGAAGGACTACCAGGGCATCGTCGCGATCGACGAGCAACGTAAGCGCGTCACCGTGAAGGCCGGCACGCGGATCAACGCGGTGACGCGTCATCTGAAGGACATCGGCTTCTCGCTCGTCAACCAGGGCGACATCGATTCGCAGGCCATTGCCGGTGCGCTCGCAACCGGCACGCACGGCACGGGGACGACGCTGAGCAACCTGTCGTCGCAGGTCGTCGGGATGCGGATCGTTCGCCCCGACGGCTCGATCATGGAAGTGAGCGACGGGCAGGACCTCGACCTGCTGCATGCGACGCAGGTGAACATCGGCATGTTCGGCGTGGTGTCGGAGCTGACGCTGCAGGTGACCGACGCGTTCTGGCTGCACGACCGCGTGTGGCGCGAGGACTTCGAGGCGCTGATGGAAAAGTACGACGAGCTCGCGGCCACACACCGGCATTTCGGTTTTTTCTGGTGCCCGACGTCCGAAAGCCGCCATCTGTACTGTCTGCCCGATACCGCGAAGGTGTCGAACTCGAAGAAGGACTACGACGTATGCGAAATCAAGGTGATGGACCTCACCGACGAACGCACGTTCTTCGAAGGCGAGCACGAGAAGATCGCGTACAGCGCCGAGGTCTATGCGATTCACTACGTCGCGAACTTCCACGAACTCGAATACGCAGTGCCTGCCGAACACGGCAAGGAAGCGCTGCGCCGCGTGCGCGACCTGATCCTCACGAAGCATCGCGACTGCATCTTCCCGGTCGAGTACCGCTTCACGAAGGGCGATCCGGCGTGGATCAGCCCGTTCAACAATCAGGACAGCGTAACCATCTCGTGCTCGGGCGGGCCGAACGGCGTCGACTACTGGCCGTTCCTGAAGGACGTCGACGACATCCTGCGCGATTACGGGTCGCGTCCGCACTGGGGCAAGCTGCACTTCACGAACCGCGACGACGTGGATCGCTGGTTCCCGAAAGCCGAAGCATTCCGCGAACTGCGCCGCAGCGTGGACCCGGAAGGCCGTTTCCTCAACGATCATCTTCGGACGCTGTTCAGCTGAGCAATCCGAACGAACCAGACTGGAGAACGACGAATGAATGCCAAGATTGACGGGCGCCTGGCCGGCAAGGTCGCCATCGTGAGCGGCGGCGCGGGCGGATGCGGCGCCGCCGCGTCCGAACTGTTCGCCGCGCAGGGCGCGAAGGTGGCGATCGTCGACCGCGACGGCGACGCGGCCGAAACGCTTGCGTCGCGGCTGCGCGATGCAGGCTTGCAGGCGATCGGCCTCGGTGCCGACGTGTCGAGGCAGTCGGACGTGCAGGCGGCGGTCGACGCGGCGCGCGGGCAGTATGGCAATGCGGACATCCTGTTCAATCACGCGGGCACGTTGATCGTCAAACCGTTCCTCGACATCGAGGAGTCGGAATGGGACTGGCTGATGGGCGTGAACGTGAAGAGCATGTTCCTGATGACGAAGGCGGTCCTCCCGCAGATGCTGGAAAAGGGGCGCGGCAGCATCGTCTGCACGTCGTCGATCTCGGCCGTTTGCGCGACGCCCGGCGAGGTGCTGTATGACGCGACCAAGGGCGCGTGCCATATGTTCGCGCGGGCGATCGCCGTCGAGTACCGCGACCGCGGGATCCGCTGCAACGCGCTGGCGCCCGGGTTCATCCGCACGCCGCACGGGATGCGCGAGCTGAGGGATCTGCAGGCGATGGGCGTGGACGCGACCGAAGCGGCCATCGCGGTGCAGCAAGGCCGGCTGTGCGAGCCGTCGGAAGTGGCCGCGGCCGCGCTGTTCCTGGCGTCGGACGAATCGAGTTTCGTCAACGGCACGCACCTGTTCGTCGACAACTGTTTTTCCGCCGTTTAGGCCCCGATATTCGCAGGAGGCCGAAGGGCAGGCACGCGTTCTCCAAGGAGCGGCAGGTTCAGTCGAAGGTTCCGCAGCGATGCGGACCTTCGATTTTTTTTGCCGGGTCGCCGCGCGATGCGTCCTAGCGGATTGTCGTAATCCTTCTATCTGAACCGATTTGCGTCTGCTGGAATGGCAATGCCGAATCACCGTTCAGCCGGCATCGCGGGGCGGCATGGGCGATGACGTCATCGGGCGCCGGTCGGGCGCCCGGCTTCGCGGGTCCGGGCAAGTCCGGCATACCAGGGTCAATCCATCACTTTCTTTTGATCAATCATCATGTTCAATCGCACTACCAGCACCGTCGCCAACGTCGATCCGGAACTCTGGACTGCCATTCAGGACGAGAACCGCCGGCAGGAAGACCACATCGAGCTGATCGCGTCGGAAAACTACACGAGCCCGGCCGTGATGGCTGCACAGGGCTCGCAGCTCACGAACAAGTACGCGGAAGGGTATCCGGGCAAGCGTTACTACGGCGGCTGTGAATACGTCGACGTGGTCGAGCAGCTGGCGATCGACCGCGTGAAGCAGCTGTTCGGCGCGGAAGCCGCGAACGTGCAGCCGAACTCGGGTTCGCAGGCGAACCAGGGTGTGTTCTTCGCGATGCTCAAGCCGGGCGACACGATCATGGGCATGAGCCTCGCGCATGGCGGTCACCTGACGCACGGCTCGCCGGTGAACATGTCGGGCAAGTGGTTCAACGTCGTGAGCTACGGCCTGAACGAAAACGAAGACATCGACTACGACGCCGCCGAGAAACTGGCGAACGAACACAAGCCGAAGCTGATCGTCGCGGGCGCGTCGGCATTCGCGCTGAAGATCGACTTCGAGCGTCTGGCAAAGATCGCGAAGTCGGTCGGCGCGTACCTGATGGTCGACATGGCGCACTACGCGGGCTTGATCGCGGCGGGCGTGTATCCGAACCCGGTGCCGCACGCGGATTTCGTGACGACGACGACGCACAAGAGCCTGCGCGGCCCGCGCGGCGGCGTGATCCTGATGAAGTCGGAATACGAGAAGCAGATCAACTCGGCGATCTTCCCTGGCATCCAGGGCGGCCCGCTGATGCACGTGATCGCGGCGAAGGCGGTGGCGTTCAAGGAAGCGCTGTCGCCGGAGTTCAAGGCCTACCAGGAGAAGGTGGTCGAGAACGCGCGCGTGCTGGCTGAAACGCTGGTCAAGCGCGGGCTGCGGATCGTGTCGGGCCGTACGGAAAGCCACGTGATGCTGGTGGACCTGCGCGCGAAGAACATCACGGGCAAGGCGGCGGAAGCGGCGCTGGGCGCGGCACACATCACGGTGAACAAGAACGCGATCCCGAACGATCCGGAAAAGCCGTTCGTGACGAGCGGGATCCGTCTGGGCTCGCCGGCGATGACGACGCGCGGCTTCGGCGCGGCGGAAGCCGAGACGGTCGGTAACCTGATCGCCGATGTGCTGGAAGCGCCGGAAGACGCGGCGACGATCGAGCGTGTGCGCGGTGTGGTCGCGGAGCTGACCAAGCGTTTCCCGGTCTACGGCTAAGTTGCGGCAATCGGGTTCAACCGCCAACGCGGTTGAACCTCGTCCGCACCGAAGCAACGTAAAAAAATCCGGCTCGCGAATCGCGAGCCGGATTTTTGCGCTGTGCGCGAATCGGTGTCGCGTCACACCGTCGGATCGACGTTCGCCTCGAGTTCGCGAATGCGCTCGTCATTGCGCGTGTCCTTGAGCATCGGCGGCCCGGCGAAGGTCTTGCGCACACCGAAGCCGTACCAGATGACCATCAGCGCCGCCACGAACGCGACGAGCACGTAGAGCACTTTCTCGTTCGGCGGCTGGATGCCGACGTATGCGAGCACGCAGGCGCCCACCAGCGCGAGCAGCGCGCATGGCTTCGACCAGATGCCCAGCTGGAACGGGCCCTTTTCGGTCCACGTGCGGCCTTCGGCGAGCATCCCCGAGCCGAGCGGCATCGCATACGAGATGAACAGGAACACGGCGCTGCCCGCGCTCAACACCGAGAACGCGTCGCCATACAGCGTGACGACGATGGCAAGCACCGCGCACGTCCAGATCGCGGGCCCGGGCGTCCGGTGGTTGTGATTCACGCTGCGCAGCAGTTTCGACGCGGACAGCCCGCCGTCGCGCGCGAACGCGTACATCATGCGCGAGGTCGACATGATCGCCGCGAGCCCGCACACGTAGTTGATGAAGAACATCGCGAGCTCGAGGCACACGCGCAACGTCTTCGGAATCGGCGCGAGGATGGCTTCGAAGAAACCGGTGCCCTGTTTCATCGCGGCGGTCAGGTCCGGCATGACGAGCACGAACGCGCACACCATCACGTAGCCGAACGCCGCGGACCAGAACACCGAGCCGATGATGCCGCGCGGCACGTTCTTCGCCGCGTCGTGCGTTTCTTCGGACGTGTGCGCGGATGCGTCGAAGCCCGTGATCGTGTAGGTCACCAGCAGCAGGCCGGACAGGAACGCGAGTGGCGTGGCCTGTTTCGGCCAGGCACCGCCGTCGACGCCCGTGTAATTGGTGAAGGTGACGAGCCGATGCAGGTCGAACGCGACCGGCGAGTAGGCCAGCAGCGACACGACCAGCGCGATCGTCACGACGAAGATCAGATAGCCGGACAGGTCGGTGATCTTGCTCGCGATCCTGATGCCGCGTGCGTTCAGGACTGCCTGCGAAAGGGTGATGACCGCGATGAACGCGGTCTGATGCCACCATGTCAGGCTGTCCGGACTGACGCCGAACATCGGCGCGATCAGCGTCTTGAAGAACGGATCGTAGGTGCCGAAGTTGATCGCCGCGATCACGAAGATCAGGCCGATCAGGTTGAGCCATGCCGTCATCCACCCCCATTTCTTCCCGCCGAGGATCGCGCCCCAGTGATAGAGGCCGCCGGCGGTCGGAAACGCGGACGCGATCTGCGACATCGACACCGCGACGATCAGCGCGAACAGCGAGCCGAGCGGCCAGCCGAGGCCGATCGATGCGCCGCCGGCCGCGGAAAACGCCAGCTGAAACGCCGTGATGCCGCCCGACAGAATGCAGATCACCGAAAACGACACGGCGAAGTTCGAGAAGCCGTTCATGCGTCTCGACAGTTCCTGCGCGTACCCCATCTTGTGGAGAAGGCTTACGTCACTGTCGGTGCCTGTATCAGGCTGGATTTTCGCATCCATGTTCGCTCCGTCACGAATGTCCTGCGAGGCAGGACCGTCATCGCTGCCCGGGCCCGGCACGGCGGCCCGCTCCTGGAATTCGTCGGTGGCGCGCGATGTCATGCGGTGACGACGGCCGCGTGCCGGTCCGATACGGGAACGGTATGAAGCCAAATCTCGCGGCGATATCGGATTTCGGCAATGCGGTGAAACTCCGGATGCGTGCACCGTTCGGGGGCATCGCATGGCGGGGTGAAACTTTGTAAGAAATCCGTACGGATCGGGGCGTGAGTCGGCCGGGGAATACCCGGGACGGCCTACTCGATTTGCTGCCGGCCGTGTTTCGGTCCGAAGCGCGCGCGGTAGTCGTGCGGCGTTATCCCGACCCGCTTCGCGAACGCACGTTGCAGTGCATCCACGCTGCCGAACCCCGAACGTTGCGCGACCCGTTCGAGCGGCCAGTCTGCCCGCTCCAGCAGCACCTTCGCGCGCTCGACGCGCGCGGCCAGCACGAATTGCGCGGGCGGAAGCCCCGTCTCCTTGAGGAAATTGCGCGCAAACGTCCGCTCGCTCATGTGCAGGCGCGCGGCCAGCGCGGCGACGCCGAGGTCGCCGGTCGGGTCGTCGGCGATCGACGTGAGCAGCGCGCGCATCGGCGGTGTCGCGTTTGCCTGGATGTCGAGGCCGACGCTGAATTGCGCCTGTCCGCCGGGGCGGTGCATGAAGAGCACGAGCTCGCGTGCGACCGCGAGCGCGGTCGGCGCGCCGCAGTCGGCTTCGACGAGCGCGAGACACAGGTCGATGCCTGCCGTCACGCCGGCCGACGTATGAAACGGCGGATCGCTCACGTAGATCGCATCCGGCTCGACCCGCACGTCAGGGCATAGCGCCTGCAGCGTCGCACACTGATTCCAGTGCGTGGTTGCGCGCCTGCCGTCCAGCCATCCGCCCGCGGCGAGCACGAACGCGCCCGTGCAGATGCTCGCGATGCGCCGCGTGTTCGCGATCCGGGTGCGCAGCCACGGCAGCACACCGGCGTTCGACGCCGCGTGTCGCAGCGCCGCTTCGCTGCCGCCCGCGACGACGATCGTGTCGATGCGTTCGGGCAAGGCCGCAAGCGCGGTCGGGCCGGCAAGACGCAGGCCCGCATGCGTGACGATGTCGTGACCATGCTGTGACGCGAGCGTGAGCCGATAGCGCGGGACATGGCCGGGAAGGTGACGGTTCGCGACAGCGAACACTTCCATCGGGCCCGTGATGTCGAGTGACTGGACGCCTTCGAAGCCGACGACGACGATGTCGCGCGCCGAACCGGTTGACTGGGACATGGCGGAAAGTGCGGTGGAGTTGTCCTTGTGACCGCGAGCATGATCCTTGTAATTTTCCGGACATGCAATCGATTGACTCGGGTGGGCGATGCGGGAACGGAACAGAAACGGGGCGGCACGCGTGGCAATGGTGCTGATCGTATGCGCGGTGCTGGGCGCGTGCATGTCGGGGCAGCCCGGGCCGTCGGTCGCGCACGGCGCCCGAACGGTCACGCAAACGCTGACCGTGAACGCACCGAAAGCGGGTCGCACGCGGCCGCTCGTTGCGATCGTCGCGGACAATGCAGGAACGGAGACGACCGATTTCATGGTCCCGTACGCGATTCTGAAGACGTCGGGCGCTGCCGATGTCGTGGCTGTGTCGGTCGACGCCAGCGCGGTCGAACTGATGCCCGCACTGCGGATGCTGGCCGATACGACGTTCGACCGATTCGACGCGGCCGTGCCTTCGGGGGCCGACATCGTGATCGTGCCTGCGCTGCATCGAGCCGACCGGCCAGCCGTGCTGGCATGGCTGCGCAAGCAAGCCGCTGCCGGCGCCACGATGGTGGCGATCTGCGATGGCGCGGCGGTGCTCGCGAACGCCGGGCTGTTGCGGGACCGTATGGCGACCGCGCACTGGTACTCGCGTGCCGGGCTGCGTCGCCGTTTTGCCGATACCGCGTGGCTCGACGATCGACGCTACGTGATGGATGGCAACGTGATGACGACGGCCGGTGTGTCGGCGTCGATTCCCGCGTCGCTTGCGTTGGTGAATGCACTGGCGGGGCCGGTGGTGGCGCGCGAAGCGGCACGCAACATCGGCGCGGAGGGATGGAGCGACGTTCACGACGGCAGCCGGTTCGGTTTGACCGCGCGTGCCGTGGCGACCGCGCTGACGAATCGCGTCGCGTTCTGGCGGCATCGGACGTTCGATCTGCCGGTCGCGAGCGGATTCGATGAACTCTCGGTTGCGCTCAGTGCCGACGCATGGGCGCGGACGTGGCGCAGCGACGTCGTCGCAACGGCGGACGCGCGCGTGATCGAATCGAAGCACGGGCTGCGCCTCCTGACGCAGCCGGCCGATACCGGCCACCCGCGCGTCACGATTCCCGCGGGACGGCGGGGTGACGGTGTGCTGCCCGGTGTGCTCGGAGACGTCGCGGCGCGCTACGGCGACGCGACGTCGGACTGGGTGGCCCTGCAACTCGAGTATGCGCGGTAGCGGCTGCGGCGCTGATGAACCCCCGAAGCAAACAACGCCCGAGCGGAATGATGTTCCGCTCGACGAGCCCGGCGTGTGCCAGCGGAAATGCGCGCAGCCCATCGCGCGCGCCTTCCACCGACTTGCATTCGGCGTTGAGCGCGAACGCGGGCGATGCGTCGTGACGAACGAATTGCGCTCAGACCGTTGCCGTTCGCCGCTCCGTCAGCCGATCCCACAGCATTCCGGCGCGGCTCCCGCTTCCGCAATACGCGAGCACGGGCTTCGGCAGCGCATCGACCAGCGCGCCGAACGCATCGACTTCCGCGTCGCCGATCCGGTCGCGTTCGACCGGCAGATAGCGCGCGTCGAGACCGAGTTCGCGCGCGGCGGCGGCGATTTCCTCGAAGGCCGGCTGATCGGCGCTTTCGCCGTCCGGCCGGTTGCAGATCACCGCGCGAAAGCCCGCATTGCGAATCGCCTTCAGGTCCGCCGGCGTGATCTGTCGCGATGCGGTGAACCCGGTCGCCGTCGCGGCACGGCATTGCTCGAGCGCGCGCGCGAAACACGCGATCGCGAAATCGACGTCCTGCTCCGTCGTGAAGCGGCCGAAGCTGACGCGCACCGTGCGGCCCGCGGCTTCGGCGTCGAGGCCGATCGCGGTCAACACGTGGGACGGCGCGCCGCTCATCGAGTTGCACGCGGAGGTCGACGACACGGCGAGCGCATCGCCGAGCATGAACGGGAAGAAGCCCGGCACGTTCACCGTGAGGCTCAACGTGTGCGGGATGCGGCGTGCCGCCGCCGCGTTGTGCGTGATGCCGCCGAGCGCGAGCAGCGCGTCCTTCAGGCGTGCGCTGAGCGCCGCGATCCGCACGGCTTCGCGCTCGAGTTTTTCGGCGGCCAACTCGCAGGCCGTGCCCATTCCGACGATCTGGTGCGTCGCGAGCGTGCCCGAGCGCAGGCCGCGCTCGTGTCCGCCGCCGTGGATCTGCGGCGCGATGCGGTCGGCGATCTCGCGGCGGACGAACAGCGCGCCGATGCCCTTGGGGCCATACACCTTGTGCGCGGACATCGACAGCAGATCGATGCCGAGCGCGCGCACGTCGATCGGCGTCTTGCCGAGCGCTTGCGCGGCGTCGACGTGCAGCAGCGCGCCGGCCGCATGCACGATGCGCGAGATCGCGCCGATGTCGGTCAGCGTGCCGAGTTCGTTATTGACGAGCATCAGCGACACCAGGCCCGTGTCGGGGCCGATCGCCGCGGCCACGGCGTCGACGGTGATTTCGCCGTCGGCGGTGGGCGACAGGCAGGTCGCGGTCATGCCGCGCTTCGACAGGTTGGCCATCGTGTCGAGGATGGCCTTGTGTTCGAGGCGGCTCGTGATCAGGTGGCGCTTGCCGGTCGCGGTCTCCGCATAGCCTTTCAGCGCGAGGTTGTTCGATTCGGTGGCGCCCGACGTCCAGACGATCTCGTCGGCATCCGCACCGATCAGCGCGGCGACCTGCGCGCGCGCATGCTCGACTTTTTCCTTCGCCAGCCGGCCGGCGGCGTGCGAGCTCGACGCGGGATTGCCGAAGATGCCGTCGGCACCGAGGCAGGCCGTCATCGCTTCGATCACGCGGGGATCCGCGGGGGTGGTGGCCGCGTAGTCGAGGTAGTGCAGCGGGGTGGTGTCGCTCATGTCCTTCTCTGGCTCGTTCTTTTCGTAACGGGAGAAATGATACGAGGAGGAGCGGGGAAAAAGGATCCAAAAACGGTTGGATGTTCGCCAATTTGAAGAAAAATATTCCATCGAGGCCGATCTGGATGGAATCGGATCCTGCCGCCGCCTGGCGGCACCCGGCAACGATCCGCCGATGTCCATGAGGGATTCCCCCGGTGACGCACGCGTCCGGGCCATTTCGCCGGTGCGCGCCGCGCGTTCCGCGCTGTCCGCTGACGCCTCCCGCAGCGATCCGCCGATTATTTGCGTTTCGCGAATGGCGCGTTCGCCGGTTGTTCCATACCCGATCTGCGTGCGCGCACCTATCGTTCGGGCGTCGGCTGATTGAATTCGACGCCTGCAACCGGACAGGCGGCCGCCACTTCCTCGCGACTCACGTCGCATCGCACACACAAGACAACGGACCCGGCTCATGCACGGACGCCCCCGGCGCGTGCAGGCGGACCGGTCCACGGAGACGGACATGAAAGCAAACGAGTGGGATACCTCCTATGAGTGGAAGGCGGTGACGCTGCTGGCGCTCGGTTTCGGGCTGGTCGGCCTGGACCGCTGGCTCATCGCGCCGCTGTTCCCTTCGATCATGAAGGATCTGCACCTGACCGCGCAGGACGTCGGCAACTGCATCGGCGTGCTCGGCCTGTCGTGGGGCATCTTCGCGGCGCTGATGGGCGGCATTTCCGACAAGATCGGCCGCCGCAAGGTCCTGATCCCGGCGATCATCGCGTTCTCGCTGCTGTCCGGCTTCTCGGGGCTCGCGGGCGGGCTGCTCGGCCTGATCGCGATCCGCGGGCTGATGGGCGTCGCCGAAGGCTCGTTCTGCCCGACCAGCTTTGCGGCCACCGCCGACGCGTCGCATCCGCGGCGGCGCGGCCTGAACCTCGGGCTGCAGCAAAGCGGCTTCGCGCTGTTCGGGCTCGCGCTGTCGCCGATCATCGCGACGCAGCTGCTCAACGTCGTGTCGTGGCGCTGGGTGTTCGCGCTCGTGGCGATTCCCGGGCTGATCCTCGGCGCGATCATGTTCTTCGTGATCCGCGAACCGAAGCGCGCGAAGGAGGTGGTGACGGAGCACGCGCCGGCGTCGCTCGGCCATGTGCTGAAGAGCCGCAACATCCTCGTCGCGATGGCCGCGCTGTGCTGCGCGATGACCGGCGTGTTCGTGCTCGGCGCGCTGTTGCCGCTGTACCTGACGGATTACCTTGCGCTCGGCACGCAGAAGATGGGCCTCGTGGTGTCGGCGATCGGCTTCGGCGGCTTTCTCGGGCAGTTCGGGCTGCCGGGCCTGTCCGACCTGGTGGGCCGGCGCCTCGCGAGCATCGTCGGTTTCGCCGGCACGGCGGTGATGCTCTACGTTTTCCGCGGGCTGGGCCCGCAGCCGCTCGTGCTGTTCGCGGTGCTGTTCGTCGCGTCGTTCTTCACGCTCGGGCTGGTGTCGCTGCTCTCGGGCCCGGTGGCGACCGAAGCCGCGCCCGTCGGCCTCGTGTCGACGTCGATCGGCGTGGTGGTCGGTTGCGGCGAGATCTTCGGCGGCGGCATCGCACCGGCGATGGGCGGCTACGTTGCCGCACACTTCGGGATCCAGAACATTCTGTGGCTGCCGATGGGCGCAGTGCTGCTCGGCATCGTGGTCAGCTTGCTGCTGCGGGAAACCGCGCCGGCCGTGCTGCAGCGTCGCGTGGGCTTGCAGCCGGAGCTGTCGGCGGGCAAGCAGCCGTAACGTACCGCGCGGTGTTACCCGCGCCCGGTGCGCCGGCGAGATTGACACCCGCCCGGTGACAGTGTGACGCGTTCGGCTTGACCCAAACGGCCGGCCGGTGCGGTTAGACTGCCGGTTTCGCTTTCGGAAAGGGCGCAGCATGGACCGGTTTCTGAGCATCGAGGCGTTCGTCAGGGTCGCGGAGGCGAGCAGTTTCGCGGAAGCGGCGCGACAGCTTGGGGTCACCAGTTCGGTCGTGACGAACCGCATCCAGCAGCTGGAGAAGTTCGTCAACGCACCGCTGTTCCATCGCAGCACGCGCCACGTGCGCCTGTCCGAAGTGGGCGAGACCTTCTACCGCGAATGCGCCGAGGTGGTCGGGCGCGTCAACGAGCTGACCGACCAGATGCGCGAACTGCGCGCGACGCCGACCGGACGGCTGCGTATCCAGATGCTGCCCGGTTTCGCGCTCGATCACTTCGGCGTGCCGCTCGCCGAGTTCAATCGCCGCTACCCGGGCATTCAGCTCGACATCATCGTCAATGACCGTGTCGTGGACCCCGTCGAAGAAGGGTTCGACATCGCGTTCCAGATCTTCCCGCCGATATCCGAGTCGCTGATCGAGCGGCGACTGTTCGTGGTCCGACGCCTCTTCTGCGCGGCGCCGGCCTACCTCGAAGCGCATGGTGCGCCACAACATCCCCGCGAATTGCTGCAGCACACCACGGCGCTGTATTCCGGCTATCCGTCGCGCAATCGCTGGACCCTGACGCGCGGCGACGAAGTCGTCGAAATGGAGTTGCCCGGCATGATCCGCTCGAACTCCGTGCACCTGCTGCGCGAGTATGCGCTGACGGGCGGCGGTGTCGTGTGCCTGCCCACGCTGGTTGCGAGCGACGCGCTCGTCGCGGGCCGGCTGGTGCCCATCCTCACCGATTTCCAGATCGCGCCGCTGAGCTTCGCCGCCGTTTATCCCGCAACGCAACGACAAGCGTTGAAGGTGAAGGCGCTGGTCGAATTCCTCGTCGAATACATCGGCGACGAGTCGCCGTGGGACCGTCCGCTGCTCGAGCGCGGCTGGGTTCGCTGAACGAAGCGATTATTCGGGAATCGCAAATGCCGTAGTCGCGGTCCGTTGCCTTGTTGAGGGGCGCCCTTGCCCCTAGAGTTGAATCCAACAAGCGGTTCAACTCAGGAGACAGCAATGACCGACACGGCATTCCACACCGTCTTTGGCTCGCTCGACAGCCACGCCAAGGGCGAGATCGAAATCACCAGCGGCAGCGCAAAACACTACGCCTTCTCGAACGTCTTCGAGATCGCATCGAAGTCGGCTCCTTACGAAAAGGTCGTCGCCGGCAAGAACCTCGAATACGTGATCGAAGTGCTGCGGACCGAAGGCCAGTCGCCATGGTTCGCGTGCGCGCACGACGAGTTCGCGATTCAGATGGATGGCGAAGTCCGCATCGAATTCATCAAGCTCGACAACCCGCCGACCATCGGCCGCGGCACCGTGAGCGCCGGCACGCAGCCGGCGGGCCGCGAGATGGGCTACGTCGTCCTGCGCAAGGGGCATCAGGCGCTGCTGCCGGCCGGCTGCGCGTATCGCTTCGCCGCCGGCAAGCCGGGCGTCGCGCTCGTGCAGACCGTGCTCGGCGAGCTGTCCGTCGAGAAGTGGGCCGACATCTGCCTGCACTGACACATCCGACTGCCCCGTTCAAATATTCCAGGAGACACGTTATGGCCACCCTCGAGACCTTTGACCTTTCCGCCGGCTTCGCCGCCGATCTGGTGCAGGCCACGGAAGCCGATGCCGTCACCGGCTACCGCCGCTTCCAGCTCGGCGAGTTCGCGTTCCAGCGCGACGAATACTTCGTGAAAATCAGCTGGCCGGCGAAAGGCCGGACGCGCACGCATGCGATGCCCGCGGACGCGTTCCTGCGCGCGATGATGCGCGACGTTGCGTGGGGCTTCTTCTACGGCTGGGTGAACTTCGATCACGTGTTCGGCACGCGCAATCACTACGGCAAGGTCGACGTCTACGCGGGCACGTTCAATGGGATCCTGAAGGAAGCCGGCGTCGACTACACCGAGACGTTCGAAACGCCGACGATCATGGCGACCTTCAAGGCCATGCTGCACGACTGGACCAACGAAGGCTTCGATCCGTTCGCCGCGCCCGAGGAAACCGGCACGGCGTTCGGGCGCAAGCACGGCGAGAACGGCGCGGCGATCGAACGCACGCGCATCGCGACGCGCCGCATGCCGGGCCTCGAAGGCGACTCGCCGCTGCGCGACGAACTGCCGGTCAACCGCGCGTTCCTCGACGTCGGCCAGGACGAGCCGGAAGTGCACGTGAAGCCGGGCTTCGAAGGCGAACTGCACGCGTTCAACCTGTTCAAGTACCTGTCGCGTTCGGACGTGACGTGGAATCCGTCGGTCACGTCCGTGTGCGGGCGCAGCCTGTTCTGCCCGACCACCGAGGAATTCATCCTGCCGGTGTTCCACGGCAACGACCGCGTCGAATGGTTCCTGCAACTGTCCGACGAAATCGTGTGGGACATCGGCGACAAGAACACCGGCGCGCCGCGCGCGCGCATCACGATGCGGGCCGGCGACATCTGCGCGATGCCGGCTGACATCCGGCACCAGGGCTACTCGACGAAGCGCTCGATGCTGCTGGTCTGGGAAAACGCGACGCCGGACCTGCCGCAGCGATATGAGAGTGGCGAGCTGGCGCCGTATCCGATCGCGTTCTAAGCAGCACTTCAGCAATAAATCGAGGACGATTCATGCAAACCCAACTCTTCATCGACGGGCGCTTCGTCGATGCCGTCGAGCGTGGCACCATCGACGTGCTCAATCCGCACGACGGCTCGCTGATCACGAAGATCGCCGCGGCCACATCGGCGGACGTGGACCTGGCGGTCGAAGCCGCCACCCGCGCGTTCCCGAAGTGGTCGGCCATGGCGGCGGCCGAACGCGGCCGGTTGCTGCTGCGCCTTGCCGACGCGATCGAAGCCAACGCCGAGGAGCTCGCGCAACTGGAATCGCTGGACACCGGTCATCCGATTCGCGATTCGCGCGCGCTCGACGTGCCGCGCACGGCAGCATGCTTCCGTTACTTCGGCGGCATGGCCGACAAGCTGCAGGGCTCGGTGATTCCCGTCGAAGCCGGCTTCCTGAACTATGTGCAGCGCGCGCCGATCGGCGTCGTCGGCCAGATCGTGCCGTGGAATTTCCCGCTGATGTTCACGAGCTGGAAGATGGGCCCGGCGCTGGCGGCCGGCAACACGGTCGTGCTCAAGCCGTCGGAGATCACGCCGCTGTCGACGCTGCGCATCGTCGAGCTGATGGCCGAGGTCGGGTTCCCCGCGGGCGTCGTCAATATCGTCCCCGGCTACGGTCATACGGCAGGCCAGCGGCTCGCCGAACATCCCGGTGTCGGGAAGATCGCGTTCACCGGTTCGACGGCGACGGGCCGCCGGATCGTCGCGGCCTCGCAGGGCAACCTGAAGCGCGTGCAGCTGGAACTGGGCGGCAAGGGCGCGAACATCGTGTTCGACGATGCGAACCTCGATGCCGCCATCAACGGCGCCGCGTGGGCGATCTTTCACAACCAGGGGCAGGCGTGCATCGCGGGTTCGCGTCTCGTGCTGCATGAACGCATCGCCGACGCATTCCTCGAGCGCTTCGTGTCGCTGGCTTCGTCGATCCGCGTCGGCAACCCGCTGGACCCGGACACCGAGATGGGCCCGCTGACGTCGAAGCAGCACCTCGATCGCGTGCTGTCGTTCGTCGATGTCGCGCGCGAGCAGGGCGGCCGCGTGCTCGCGGGCGGCAGCGCGCCGCAGGATGCCGCGCTCGCCGACGGCTACTACGTGCGCCCGACCGTCATCGAAGCGAAGAGCGCCGCCGATCGCGTCGCGCAGGAGGAAGTGTTCGGCCCGTTCGTCACCGTGCTGCGCTTCGGCAGCGACGCGGAAGCGCTGTCGATCGCCAACGCGACCGAATACGGGCTCGGCAGCGGCCTGTGGACCAACGATCTGTCCCGCGCGCACAAGATGGCGTCGCGGATCGACGCGGGCATGTGCTGGATCAACTGCTACAAGCGCGTGAATCCGGGCAGCCCGTTCGGCGGCGTCGGCAAGTCGGGCTACGGCCGCGAGATGGGCTTCGAGGCGATGCACGACTACACGGAAGCGCGCTCGGTGTGGGTCAATGTCGACGGCAAGGTGCCGCCGCACTTCAAGCGTTGAGGCTGAAATGGAGCGCTTCGTCTATCAGGGAACGCCGTCCCGCGTCGTGTTCGAATGGGGCGCGCTCGAACGGCTGCCGGAGGAGCTGTCCGCGCTCGGCGCGCAGCGGGCGCTGATTCTGTCGACGCCGGAACAGCAGCCGCTCGCCGAACGGGTCAGGCGCGTGCTCGGCGCGCGCGCGGCCGGCGTATGCGCGCAGGCCGTGATGCATGTGCCGATCGAAGTCGCGCGTGCCGCGCGCGAGATGGCGGCCGAGCTGGGCGCGGACTGCTGCATCGCGATCGGCGGCGGCTCGACGATCGGGCTCGGCAAGGCGATCGCACTCGAGTCGTCGCTGCCGATCCTCGCCGTGCCGACGACTTACGCGGGCTCGGAAATGACGCCGATCTTCGGGCTCACGGAAGGCCGGCTGAAGCGTACCGGGCGCGACGCGCGCGTGCTGCCGCGAACCGTGCTCTACGACCCGTCCCTGACGCTGTCGCTGCCGCCGGGGATTTCGGCGGCGTCGGGCGTCAATGCGATGGCGCACGCGGTCGAAGCGCTCTACGCGGAAGATGCGAACCCGGTGATCAGCCTGATGGCCGAGGAGTCGATTCGTGCGCTCGGCGAGGCGCTGCCGTCGATCGTTCGCACACCAGACGACCGCGAGATGCGTAGCCGCGCGTTGTATGGCGCATGGCTTGCCGGCACGTGTCTCGGCTCGGTCGGCATGGCGTTGCACCACAAGCTGTGTCATACGCTCGGCGGCACCTTCAACCTGCCGCATGCGCAGACGCACGCCGCGATGTTGCCGCATACCGCGCACTACAACCATGCCGCGGCGCCCGACGCGCTGCGCCGTGTCGCGCGTGCGCTGGGCGGCACCGATGCGGCCGACGCCGGCCCGCTGTTGTTCCGGCTGAATCGGCAACTGGGCCTGTCGCCGGCGCTTGCCGACATCGGGATGCCGGAAGCGGGCCTCGACGAAGCCGCCGACCTCGCCTGCCGGAATCCGTATGCGAATCCGCGGCCGATCGAACGTGCGCCGATTCGCGAATTGCTTCAGCATGCGTGGGAAGGGCGCGAGCCGCATTGAGCGGCCGGCTGCATCACAGGAGACGAACGTGACGAACGATCTTCATGACGACGGCGATACGCGGCTGACCGAGCAGGTTGTCGCCAGCTTCGACGATACGCCGAACCCGCGCTTGCGCGTGCTGATGCAGAGCCTCGTGCGGCATCTGCATGCGTTCGTCCGCGAGACGGAGCTGACCGAGGCCGAGTGGATGGCCGCGATTCGCTTCCTGACCGAAACCGGGCAGATGTGCGACGACGTCGTGCGTCAGGAATTCATCCTGCTGTCGGACACGCTGGGCGTGTCGATGCTGGTCGACGCGATCAACCATCGCTTCGCCACCGGCGCGACGGAAACGACCGTATTCGGCCCGTTCTACATCGAAGGCATGCCCGAGCGCGCGTATGGCGAGAACATGGCGTTCACGCCCGGCACACCCGTCGTCGTGCACGGCCGCGTGCTCGCCACCGATGGCGCGCCGGTGCGCGGCGCCGTGCTCGACGTGTGGCAGACCGCGGAGAACGGCATGTATTCCGGGCAGGACAAGGCGCAGCCGCACGGCAATCTGCGCGGCCGCTACCGGACCGACGCCGAAGGCCGTTATGCGATCACGACGATCCTGCCGGTCAGCTACCCGATTCCGACCGACGGCCCGGTCGGGAAGATGCTCGACGCGACCGGCCGTCATCCGTGGCGGCCCGCGCATCTGCATTTCATGATCGACGCGCCGGGCTATCGCAAGCTCGTCACGCATCTGTTCGACGAGGAGGACGCGTATCTGAAATCGGATGCCGTCTTCGGCGTGAAGCCGTCGCTGATGGTTGCCTATCGTCCGCGTGCGGCGGGCGATGAACTCGCGCGCCGCGTCGGCTTGACGGGCGCATATCGCGAAGCGACATACGACTTCGTGCTCGACCGGAGTTGACCGACATGGCGCGATTCTTTGCAGTGTTTGCGACGGACCAGCCCGGGATGCGCGACGTGCGCGACCGCGTGCGGTCCACGCATCGGACCTACCTGCGCTCCGCCGCGCAGCACGGTGTGTATGTGCGGCTCGGCGGACCGACGCTCGATCCGCAGGGCGATGCGATGAACGGCACGCTGCTCGTCGTCGAGGCGGACGACATCGATGCGGTGATGCAGTTCGTCGGCAACGATCCATACGTGAAGGAGGGGCTGTTCTCGCGGGTGGAGGTTCGACCGTGGGACTGGAGCCTCGGCAATCCTGAGCGGAGAGCGTGAGTCATGGGTGCCGCGCAACTCTGCCGCTTCTCCGATGTGCCGGACGGTGGGGCACGGGTCGTCGACGAAGCGTGCATTGGGCGTCCCGTCATCGTCGTGCGGCGCGGGGAGCAGGTGTGGGCGTATGTGAATCGTTGCCCGCATTTCTCGGTTCCGCTCGATTTCGTGCCGGGCAACATTTCCTGCTACCGGTCCCAGGTGCTGATGTGCGCGCATCACAGCGCGCTGTTCAGGTTCGACGATGGCGTGTGCATCGACGGACCGTGTTCGGGCGCCGGGCTGGAAGCCGTGACTGTCGAGGTCGATTCGGCGGCCTGGGTGATTTGTCGGGGCGCTTGATTCGGAAGGTCGGATTGCTCAACGGAAGTCGGGACGCGCTGTAATCGCATTGTGCGGGATGAAATCGGGAATGAGCGGGATTTCATTCGTTCTGTTAAATCAGTAAAGCTAATCAAATACGAGTCTTTCCGACCCGGATGAATGCGAAGCCGGGCCGGGGGAGTCGTTGTTTCACGAAGCATCGGGCGAGACCCGCGAGACAGTGGGCGGCCGGTTCGCATTGACAGAAAAAAGACGGAGACACAATGAAACTAAGGTTTGGAGCAGTCGCGATGCTTGTCATCGCGCAGGGTGCGTACGCGCAGAGCAGCGTGACGCTGTTCGGATTGATCGACAGCGGCATCTCGTATGTCAGCAACGAGGGCGGCGGGAAGAACGTCAAGTTCGACGACGGCATCTTCACGCCGAACCTGTTCGGCTTGCGCGGAACGGAAGATCTCGGTGGCGGATATCGCGCGACGTTCGCGCTCGTGAACCAGTTCTCGATGGCGAACGGCAGCATCATCGGGACCGGAATCTTCGGGCGCAACGCATACGTGGGCATCGAGAGCGACCGGTTCGGCGGCATCAGGCTGGGAAATCAGTATGACTTCATGGTGGATTCCCTGTTTGCGAAGGGGAACGCGATCTCGATGGATCTCACGGGGTTGTACGGGTTCAGGAATGGCCCGTTCCAGCGTCTCGCGCTGCCGGGCAATCCGACCGGCGCATTCGACTGGGACCGCATGGCAGGCAGCAAGCCGGTCGCGAATTCGGTCAAGTACAGCTCGCCGACGATCGCCGGGTTTTCCGGGGGCGTGATGTATGCGTTCGGCGGCGTGGCCGGTTCCGTCGGTGCGGACAATACCGTGAGTGTCGGGCTGAACTACGAAGTCGGAGCGTTCGGTATCGGTGCGGCCTATACGAACGAGAAGTATGGTCCGGCGCCGGGTACGCCGTCGACCAGTGTGCGCAACTGGGGCGTCGGGATGCACTACGACTTCGGCGCGATCAGTGCAAAGGCGCTGCTGACGACCGTACGCAATTCGTTCAACGACGCAGGCGTGTGGATGGCCGAAGCAGGCGGCGTGTGGCGCATCAGGCCGGACGTCTTTCTCGGCGCGAAGTACATGTACATGAAGGGCAACGAAGCCGTGAACGACAACCATGCGCATCAGGTCAGCGTCGCGTTTCAGTACCTGTTGTCGAAACGGACGATGGTTTACGTGTCCGCGGATTATCAACGCGCGAACAGCGGCGCGAACGCGCAGATCAACGGCGTGCTCGATCCGAACGGGGCGTCGAGCTCGGCGAGCCAGGCCGTCGCGCGCGTCGGGGTGCATACGATGTTTTGACGGGGCGCCGGGCGGAACTTGCGTCAAGGTCCGCCCCCGCGCACCGGACTACCTCGCGGCGGACGCTGCCTCCTTGGCCTTGTCCTGCTCCGCCGCGAGTGCCGCATCTGCCGCCTGCGCGCGCTGGATGGCCGGGCGCGCGAGCACGCGATCGATATAGGCGCGAATGCGCGGCGTCTCGGGCACGAGCTTGAACATCGTGGTCCAGTTCAGTGCGGAGCCCCACAGCACATCCGCGGCCGTGAAGCGCTCGCCCAGTAGCCAGGGCCCCTTTGCCAGTTGCGTATCGATCGCGTTGATGACGGTGTCGAAGTCGCCGTACGGCGATGTCGAATAGGCCGCGGGCGGACGATTCATCGAGCGGTCGACGATGGCCGGCTCGAAGCACGAACCATAGAACGTCATCCAGCGCAGGTACGGGCCGCGCAGTGAATCGCCGGGCGCAGGCGACAGGCCGGCTTCCGGATACAGTTCCGCCGCATACATGTAGACGGCGGGCTGTTCGGTCACGATCGCGTCGCCGTGACGTAGCGCGGGCACCTTGCCCATCGGGTTGAGGCGCAGATATTCGGCGTCATGATGTTTACCCGCGGAGAGGTCGAACGCGTGCAGTTCGTAGTCGGCGCTCAGTTCCTCGAGCAGCATCCGCGCGCCGGCCGATCGGCTGCGCGGGGAGTGGTACAGGGTCAGGTGACGGTCTTGCGACATCGCGGGCTCCGGTATGCGTTCGGGACAAATATGGAAATGTAGGACGGCCGCGCGGCTTCGTCTTGGAAAAATCCGCTGCGGCGGTGCATCATCATGCGGTCATCTCAACGGTTCGTCACCATGGCCGACTTGCGTAACGTGACCGAGACGCCCAAAGGCATCGTCGGCCCGAAAGCCTTCAATCAGCGCTTCCGCCTGAATCGCTATTACCCGTGTGCCGAACTGGCCGGGGTGCTGGATCACCACTGGATCGTCGAATGGGATCTGCGCGACCAGCCGCCGTACGTGCAGCGCACGCTGCCGTATCCGTGCGTGAATCTGGTGTTCGATCGACGCCGGACGGGAATCTTCGGAGTGGTGTCGGGGGCGTTCGAGACGACGCTGGCCGGCGCCGGCAGGGTGATCGGCTTGCGCTTTCGGCCGGGGGCGTTTCGGGCGTTCTTCGGCAAGCCGGTGCATTTGTCGACCGACAAGGTGCTGCCGGTGTCGACGCTGCTCGATTGCGGCGATGCGGAAGCCGAAGACGCCGTGCTCGGGGCCGAAGATGATGCCGGGATGGTGGCCGCCACGGAGGCGTTGCTGTTGCGGGTGCTGCCGCCGGCCGATCCGCAGGTCGAGCGCATTCATGGCATCTTGCAGATGCTGCAGCAGGACCTCGGGCTCACGCAGGTGCGCGATCTGGCCGAGCGCGCAGGGTTGAGCGAGCGCACGCTGCAGCAACTCTTTTCCAACCATGTGGGCGTGACGCCGAAGTGGGTGATCTGCCGTTATCGCCTGCATGAGGCCGCGGACAAACTCGCCGGCGGCGAGCCGGTCGATCTCGCGGAACTGGCTCATTCGTTGGGGTATTTCGACCAGGCGCATTTCACGCGCGATTTTCGGAAGCTGGTGGGGAAGGCGCCGGCGGAATATCGGCGGGAGGATGGTCGGGATGAGGGTGCCGACTCCTGATCGGCGACCGCACCATGGGTCATTTCACACCGTGGATGCGTTGCCGGTCATTCCGCCCTATAGTGCTCGTCGTTGACCGATCTGCCAGAAAATCAGGAGTTCGTCGTGCCGCACAGGAAATCCAAGTTGGGTCGCTCGAAATTCGCGTGGGCCGTCGCCGTGGCGGTGATGCTGGCGCCAGTGGCGGCGCATGCACAGGCGGCGTCTGCTGTCGACGGCTCGACGCGCAACGCGCCCGCTGTCGGTCAAGACACGTCGCACGTACGGCCGATTGTCGGCGACGATCCGGTTGCCATCCGGGATGCGCTGAAGAAGCAGCACTTCAGCGCCGCCGCACCTTCCTTGAGTGCACGGGTTCGCGGCCTCGTCTCCAACGCGACCGACCGGCACGGCCCGAATCCCGACCTGGCGCCCATCAATCTCGATCGTGACGTGACATTCGTGGTGCCGGTGCGGTATGGGCTGAGGTATCAGTCGCAGCGGCACCTGTTGACGCTGGACGTCGACCTGTTCGACGCGGAGCGCGACGACCGGACGCGCATCCTGCTCAGAAAGGTCACGACGGGGCCACGAGGGCGAGGGCTCGTGATCGCACCCGAAGCGAAGGCAAAAGGATATATCCAGCAGGTCGACATCATCGAGCTCGAGTCCGGGCAAGGGAAGAAGAGCACGGTTCGCAGCCGCATGCGGATTTCGCCTGCCGTGTACGCCCAGGCGCATGGCGACTTCGCGCTCGTTTTGTCGGGGCGCCTGGTTCGGCCTTACCTGACCGAACAAACCGAGCATGCCGATCCGAGCATCGAGGAGCCGACGGACATTACGACCCGGATCTCCAGGTTGCACATGGATCTCCAATCCATCTCGCTGGTGAGCCCGTCGAGTGGGGTTGTGTTGTCGAAGAAGCTGAGTTTGTCGAAGTAGCGATTTTCTTGGGCGGGGCGGTGATGCTGATCCGATGCCGGTTTGCCCGGACCCTCACTCCACCGTCACCGATTTAGCAAGATTCCTCGGCTTATCGATATCCGTTCCCCTTGCCAACGCCGCGTGATAAGCCAGCAACTGCATCGGCACCGTATGCAGAATCGGCGAAAGCGGCCCGTAGTACTCGTTGAGCCGAATCACCTCGATCCCTTCACTCGGCACCAACCCGCAGTCCACATCGGCGAACACGAAAAGCCTGCCGTTCCGCGCACTGACCTCGTGCATGTTCGACCGGAGCTTTTCGAGCAGCACGTCATTTGGCGCCACCGCGATCACCGGCATTTCATTACTGACCAACGCCAGCGGCCCATGCTTCAACTCCCCGGCAGGATAAGCCTCCGCGTGGATATACGAAATCTCCTTCATCTTCAGCGCGCCTTCGAGCGCAATCGGATAATGCATCCCGCGTCCGAGAAACAGCATGTTGTCGCGTCGCGCGAGCAGCTCCGACCAGCCCATGATCTGCGGTTCCAGCGCGAGCACCTTCGACATCGCATCGGGCAGATGCCGCAGCGCACGCAGATGCGCCTTCTCGTCGTCATCGCTCAACCGCCCGCGCACCTGCGCCAGTGACAAAGTCAGCAAGAACAACGCCACGAGCTGCGTCGTGAAAGCCTTCGTCGAAGCCACGCCGATCTCGATTCCCGCACGCGTGACGAACTGCAGCGCGCATTCGCGCATCAGCGCACTCGTCGCGACGTTGCAGATCGCGAGCGTATGCATCATCCCGCGCTGCTTCGCGACATGCACGGCGCCGAGCACGTCGGCCGTCTCGCCGCTCTGCGACACCGCGACGACCAGCGTGCGCGGATTCGGGACGCTGTCGCGATAGCGAAACTCGCTCGCGATCTCGACGCTCGCCGGCAGCTTCGCGATGCTCTCGATCCAGTATTTCGCGGTCAGCGCCGCGTGATAACTACCGCCGCACGCGAGCAGCAACACCGAATCGACATCGTTGAACACGCGCCACGCGCCGTCGCCGAACAACTCGGGCATGATCGATCCGACATCGAGCAACGTATCGGCCACCGCCTGCGGCTGCTCGAAGATTTCCTTCTGCATGTAGTAGCGATACGCGCCGAGGTCCGCCGCGCCGCTGTGCGCGGCCACGCGCTGCACCGCGCGTTCGACGCGCTGTCCGGCCGCGTCGACGATCCAGTAGCGATGCAGCTGAATATCGGCGACGTCACCATTCTCGAGGTAAGCGATGCGATCGGTGATGCCCGACAACGCGATCGCATCCGACGCCAGGAAATTCTCGCCATCGCCGACACCGACGACGAGCGGCATCCCGTCGCGCGCACCGACGATCCGGTGCGGTTCGTCACGGCACATCACCGCGATCGCATAGCTGCCGCGCAGCCGCGCGACCGCGCGGCGCACCGCGTCGAACAGGTCGCCGTCATACAGGTGGTCGATCAGATGCGCGATCGCTTCGCTGTCGGTCTGGCTCGCGAACACGTAACCGTGCGCCTGCAATTGCGCGCGCAGTTGATCGCAGTTCTCGATGATCCCGTTGTGCGACAGCGCGATGCGCGCGTTGTCGTCGCTCGGCGAGAAATGCGGGTGCGCGTTGAGCGTGACGGGCGCGCCATGCGTTGCCCAGCGCGTATGCGCGATGCCGGTGTAGCCGGACAGCGCGTGCGCGGCGATCTCGCGCTGCAGGTTGGCGACGCGGTCGACGCTGCGCGCCCGTGCCAGCGCACGGTCGCGATAGACCACGACGCCGCACGAGTCGTAACCGCGGTATTCGAGCCGCTTCAGCCCGTCGACGAGGTTCGGCAGGATGTCCCGCTGGGCAACCGCCCCGACAATTCCACACATATCGCGCTCCGTAAATGTCCTGTCTGGACCCGTGACAGCGATGGTAGAAGCGAGTGGATGGAATTAAATTTCAAAATACGCAATAAAATGAAACAGACAATAGATCTGATATCGTGTTGAAATTAAATTTCACAACCTTGACCGGAAGGAGTCACCGATGGCCGGCATCACGCTCGACGATCTCGACCTGCGCATTCTCGCGATCCTGCAGGACGACGCATCGGTGTCGAACCTGCAACTCGCCGAGCGCGCGCTGTCGTCGCCGCCGACGTGCATGCGCCGCGTGCGGCGGCTGACGGAAGCGGGCGTGATCCGCCGCCAGGTCGCGGTGCTCGACCCGGTCGCGATCGGCACGGCCGTCACGGCCTTGATCGAGATCAGCCTCGACCGGCAGACGGCGGAAGACTACGACGCGTTCGAGGCTTACGTGTGCGCGGAGCCGGCGGTCACGCAGTGCTACCGCGTGTCGCCGGGGCCGGATTTCGTGGTGGTGGCCGATCTGGCCGACGTCGCCGAATACGACGCATTCGCGCGGCGGCTGTTCACCGGCGCATCGAACGTCCGCAACGTACGGACGTTCTTCTCGACGCATCGCGCGAAGTTCGAGGCGAACGCGCGGGTCACGCATGCGATGCGCAAGCGCGGCGACGACTAGACTGCACGACACACGTCGAACGGTGCACGCGCGACGTCAGAACGCAAGCGTCTGCTGCATCGGATGGCGCTCGCCGCGCGCGAACCCGGCGCCTTCGAGCGACAGCAACGCGCGTTTCCGTTCGATGCCGCCTGCATAACCGGTCAGGCTGCCGGAAGCGCCGATCACGCGATGGCACGGCACCATGATCGACACGGGATTGCGGCCGACCGCGCCGCCGACGGCGCGCGCGGCGCTCATCGGCAGCCCGACGCGTTCGGTGATGTCACCGTACGACACGAGCTCGCCGAACGGAATCGCGAGCAATTCCTTCCACACGCTGCGCTGAAACGCGGTGCCGCGCAGATGAATCGGCACCGAGAAGGTTTCGCGCGTGCCGGTGAAATATTCGGCGACTTCGTCGGCAACCTTGCGCGCGAGCGGCGACGCGTTGCGTGCATCCGCATCCGGTGCGATCGCCAGCGACGGATAGTATTTCTGGCCGACGAAGAAGAGGCCCGTCAGGGCGTCGTCCTCGATACGGATGGCGATGTCGCCCAGCGGGCTCGGAATCAGATGAGCGGGAGTCATCGCGAAGCGTCTCCATGAAGGCGCCACACATGCAGTGCGGCATATGCGCGCCACGGTGCCCAGCGCGACGCATGCGGCGCGGATGATGCGATGCTGCGCGGACGCTCGGCGGCGGCGGCGGCGGCGGCGGCGGCGGCGCGCGGTGCAAGCCACGCGTCGTCCGCGGGGAACGCGTTCGGCCAGGCCATCGCACGCATCGCGACATACTGCACCGCGCGTTCGTCGAAGCCGGGCAGCGCGCGCACCGCATCGAGCGTCGCGTCGAGCGGCGCCATCGGTTCGAGCGCGAGCGTGCCGTCGGCGACTGCACGCGCCAGCGACACGATCGCCCGCGCCGCGTCACGTGTCACGCCGATGGCTTCGAGCGCCGCCGGCGGCACCGTCGCCAGCGTCGCGGCGGAAGGCAGCGCGTGCGTGAGCCCCGGCGGCGCGTGGTCCACCGGCGTGCCGAAGCGCTCGGACACCCGCGCCAGCACCGCACCCGCCTGTGTCTGCGCCAATCGTTCGCCCGCGATCGCACGCATCGCGATCTCGAGCCCGTCGAACGCGCCGGGCACGCGCAGGCCGGGCGAGCCGTCCGCGAGTTCGCCCAGATGCGCGTCGATCACGTCCGGGCGGCTGTCGAGATCGAACAGCCGCCGCACGCGCGCGAGCACGGCCGGGACGACGGGCGTGAGCGCGGGCGACACGGTCACCGCGAGCGCGAACCGCTGCGGCACGTGCGTGACGGACAGCCAGCCCGTCACCTGGGCGTCGCCGTGCCCGTTCGGCAGTGCGACGACGCGCGCATAGCCGTGCGCATCGATCCGCTCGACGCCGTCGATCTGGCGCTGCGCGAGAAAGCGCATCAACTCGGGCCATGCGAACGGCGGCCGATACGGTAGCGGGAAGGTCATGTCGCCATTGGCGGATGCGCCGGCGCCCTTGCGCAGGCGCAGCGGATTGAGGCCGTAGCGCTGGCGGAACAGATCGTTGAAGCGTCGCACGCTGCCGAACCCGGCAGTCGACGCAACCACGGCCACCGGCAGCGCGGTATCGGTCAGGAGGCGCTTGGCCATCAGCAGCCGGTGCGTCTGCGCGAATTCGACCGGCGACACGCCGAACTGCGTGGCGAAGATTCGGCGCAGATGGCGCTCGGTCACGCCGACTCGCCGCGCGAGCGCATCGACGGAGTGCTCGTTCAGGAAACCGTCCTCGATCAGCGACGCGCCCGCGTCGGCGAGATTGCCGGACAGGTCGAGCAGCCCGTGGCCCGGCGCGAGCTCGGGCCGGCACCGCATGCACGGCCGAAAGCCGGCTTTCTCCGCCGCGGCGGCGGTCGGGTAATAGCTGCAGTTGCGCGCCTTCGGCGGCTTCACCGGGCAAACGGGGCGGCAATACACGCCCGTCGTCGACACACCGACGAAGAACCAGCCGTCGAAGCGGCGGTTCCGCGAAAGCAGGGCGTCGTAGCAGGTGTCTGGATCGAGGTGCATGAGACGACTGTAAACCATCCGCTCCGCCGATTCTGGCTGGAATCGGACATGTGTCTCGACGCGCCGGCTCGCGTCATGCCCCCGTTTCGAACGCAGGAAAGTCCCGAAAAAACGGTTAATGCCACTCTGCGGAACAGTCATCTCTTTTTGCGTGGCTGGATTTGAGATGACTCATCGAAATCCCCGACTGACACGGCACCGGGCCAAGCCCTATGCTTTGAAAAACGTTTTCCAGAACTCGACGGACGAGCGGCCGGCCACGCAAAAGGCGGGCCGCTCGTCCGCCCCGGCGCCCGTCGCCGGTCACGGACAGACAACATCCAGCGGCGCGACGGGCGCGGCCGCGCATCGGAGACACTCATGCAATCTGCCGTCGTCGGCGCGGTGCGCGCGGCCGCCAGCCGCTACCGCTGGACCGTCTGTGCGCTGCTGTTCTTCGCGACCGTCATCAACTACATGGATCGACAGATCCTCGGCCTGCTCGCGCCGATGCTCCAGCACGACATCGGCTGGAGCCAGGTGCAGTACGGCCGCATCGTGATGGCGTTTTCCGCGTTCTACGCGATCGGCCTGCTCGGCTTCGGGCGCATCGTCGACTGGCTCGGCACGCGCATCTCCTATGCGGTCGCGATGCTGGTGTGGAGCATCGCGGCAATGCTGCACGCGGCGGTCGGCTCCGTGATGGGCTTCGCGGCCGTGCGTGCGCTGCTCGGGATCGGCGAGGGCGGCAACTTCCCGGCCGCGATCAAGACGACGGCCGAATGGTTTCCGCGTCGCGAGCGCGCGCTCGCCACCGGCATCTTCAATTCGGGCGCGAACATCGGCGCGGTGTTCGCGCCGGCGATCATCCCGGCGATCGCGGTGGCCTACGGATGGCGCGCGGCGTTCGTGATCATCGGCGCGATCGGCATCGTGTGGCTCGCGGTCTGGCTGGTGATGTATCGCACGGCCGACACGCGCGCGCTCGCCGCGGAATACGACGAGCCGCGCGACGAAGCCGAAGCGCTCGACGCGGCGAACGCGGATGCCGGCGCGCCGCGCTGGGGCGAACTGATCCGTAAGCGCGAAACGTGGGCGTTCCTGATCGGCAAGTTCCTGACCGACCCGGTGTGGTGGTTCTACCTGTTCTGGCTGCCGAAGTGGCTCAACGAGTCGCGCGGGATGGACATGCAGCATATCGGCCTGCCGCTCGTGTGCATCTATGCGCTGACGACGGTCGGCAGCATCGGCGGCGGCTGGCTGTCGTCGATGCTGTTGCGCGCGGGCTGGAGCGTGAACGGCGCGCGCAAGACGGCGATGCTGATCTGCGCGTGCTGCGTGCTGCCGATCGCGTTCGTGACGCAGGTGCAGAGCCTGTGGATCGCGGTGCTGATCGTCGGCCTCGCGGCCGCCGCGCACCAGGGCTGGTCGGCGAACCTGTTCACGACGGCGTCCGACCTGTTCCCGCGCCGCGCGGTCGCGTCGGTGGTCGGCATCGGCGGGATGGCCGGTTCGATCGGCGGCGTGCTGTTCTCGGAAGTGATCGGCCAGGTGCTGCAACGCACGGGCCATTACTGGGTGCTGTTCGCGATCGGCGCGCTGGCCTATCTGCTCGCGCTGGCGGTCATGCACATGCTCACGCCGAAGATGAAGCCCGCGAAGCTCGACGCTTGATCGCATGCCGGAAAACGAACGCGCCGCCCCGGAGGCGGCGCGTTTTCATTTGCGATGGACGGAGGCGACGCGACGACGAAGAGGCGCCAGGCGGCGGACGCGACCGCGCTTCAACCGGCCGCGGCCGTCGACGCACGCATGATCAGCCGCGGCTCGAACGTCGAATAGCTCGCGTCGGTGCGCCCGGCGAGCGCGTCGATCAGCTTCTGCATCGCGAGTTCGCCCATGTTCTCGCTCTGGATGTCGATGGTGGTCAGCGCGGGCGCCGCGTATGCGCCGTACGGCACGTTGTCGACGCCGGCGACGGACACGTCCTGCGGCAGCCGGAACCCGAGCGACGCGGCTTCCTTCATGAAGCCGAGCGCGATCAGGTCGTTGTAGCAGATCACGGCCTGCGGGCGGTGCGGCCCGAGCATCACGCGCGAGCATGCGCGCTCGCCGGCCTCGGCGGTCGGCGCATGCGCGTCGTGCACGTCGAGCGTAAGCCCCGCTTCGGCGAGACAGTCGCGCGCGCCCTGGATCCGTTCGTCGTTCACGCGCGCGGTGCCGAAACCGAGGTACGCGATGCGCGTATGGCCGAGATTGAGCAGGTGACGCGCGAGCATGTAGGTGGCGAGCCGGTTGTCGATGCCGACGCTCGGAATCGGCAGGCCGGGGCTGCGACGCAGCAGCACGAGCGGCTTGTGCAGGTCGAGCATCCAGCCGGCCTGGTCGTCGGGCATCCGCGTGCTGACGATCAGCCCGTCGACGCGTTGCGCGAGCGCCTCGATCAGCGAGCGTTCGCGCGCCTGGTTCTCTTCGGTATCGACGAGCAGCAGCGTGTAGTCGTGTTGAAGCGCGACGCGGTTCGCGCCCTTGACGACGTTCGTGAAGTGCGGGTTGCTGATGTCGAGGATCACGAGGCCGATGGTGCGCGTGCGCCCGGTGATCATCGAGCGCGCGAGCGGGTTCGAACGGTAGCCGAGCCGCTCGATCGCTTCCTTGAGCCGCGCTTCGACGGTCGGCGAAAAGCGCTGCGTGCCGTTCACATACTTGGATACCGTCGCGACCGACACACCGGCTTCCGCCGCCACGTCGCGGATCGTCGGGGAAACTTTTTTCATCGGAAGGGTAACGTTTTCGTTCGATTGCACCGGATTGTGGCAGAAAAAGCCGGCGTCCGGCCGCCGACCGATATCGGGAAAGTGCGGATGACTGCGAGCGGATTCGACCATTGACGGTCGGCTTTTGTCCCGCGTATAGTTGGAAAACGTTTTCCGGTTCCGCCTGATTCCACCCGGTTTCGGGCGACGTCCAGGACACTTCAGAACAGATTCAAGGAGATTCGATGAACGCCACATCCACCGGCGCACGCAAGCCGTTCGGGCGCCTGCTGCTGACCGGCGCGGCCGGCAACCTTGGCCGTCAAGTGCGCGGCGCGCTGGCGAACTGGGCCGACGTCGTGCGCGTGAGCGACATCGCCGCGCTCGACGACGCGGCCCCGCATGAAGAAATCCGGGTCGTCGATCTGGCGGACCGACCGGCGGTGATGGCGCTCGTCGACGGCGTCGACGCGATCGTCCACCTCGGCGGCATTTCGGTCGACGCGCCGTTCGACGATCTCGTCGATGCGAACATCACCGGCACGTACAACCTGTACGAGGCCGCGCGCAAGCACGGCGTGAAGCGCGTCGTGTTCGCGAGCTCGAACCATGCGATCGGTTTTCATCCGGTCACGGAAGTGCTCGACGCCGATTCGCCGCAGCGTCCGGACAGCCTGTATGGCGTGACGAAGTGCTTCGGCGAGTCGCTGTCGCGCTACTACTTCGACCGCTTCGGGATCGAGACGGTGTGCCTGCGGATCGGCTCGTCGTTCGAGGCGCCGAAGAATCCGCGCATGCTGGTGACGTTCCTCAGCTATCGCGACTTCATCGAGCTCGTGCGCTGCTCGCTGCTGACGAACCGCGTCGGGCACGCGATCGTCTACGGCGTGTCGGACAACCCGGTGAAATGGTGGGACAACACGAAGACCGGCTTCCTCGGCTACCGGCCGCAGGACAGCTCCGAGCAGTTCGCCGGGCTGTTCCCGGTGACGGCGCCGACCGCCGAGTACGACGATCCCGCGCAGCGCTACCAGGGCGGCGGTTTCGTCGTCGGCGAGCCGATGGAGCGCAACGCGAAGTAAGCATCGCGGGCGCCGCCGGCGTCGCGGATCAGCGCAGGATGTCCGTCGCGTTGTGCCGTTCGTCCACGCCGTCGATCAGGCTCAACGGGCCGCTCGCGTGCCGCGCGACCCACTCACGCGCGCTTGCGGATCGGCCGCGGGTGCGGCACGGTTGCCGGCGCCGATTCCAGCTCGGCCGCTTCCTTGCACAGCTTGTCGAGCATGCGTTGCGCGGCGCCCGCGCAATCCTCGCCGGCGGGCTTGTTCGCGATCTCGTCGATCAGCGCCTGCAGGTTGCGCCGGTTCTGCGCGAGCCGCTGTTCGAGCAGCGCGATTTCGTCGACCTTGTGCCGCAACGCCTGCAACAGTTCGTCGCGCGGCCACGCGCCGAGATCGGGCGGCAGCACCGCGCGGATCTCGTCGAGCGCGAAGCCCGCGCGCTGCGCGCGGTCGATGATCGCGAGCCGTGTCAGCGCTTCCGGCCCGTATTCCCGATAACCGTTCGCCTGCCGGCGCGCCGGCTCGAGCAGGCCGCTCGCTTCGTAGAAGCGAATGCGCGACGCCGCGATGCCGCTGGTTCGCGCCAGCTCGCCGATCTTCATCGTTGTGCTCCAGAGGGGCTTGACCTTGAAGCTGACTTTAAAGTTATGGTTGGGCATCGTCAATCGAGGATGTCCACCATGAACCTGTTTGCGCCCCTCACGCTGCCCAATGGCGCGGTGATCCCGAACCGGCTCGCCAAGGCCGCGATGGAAGAGAACATGGCCGATGCGGACCACGCGCCGTCCGACGCGTTGCTGCGCCTGTACCAGGCGTGGGCGGACGGCCGGGCAGGCCTGATCCTGACCGGCAACGTGATGGTGGACGGCCGCGCGATGACGGGGCCGAACGGCGTCGTGCTCGACAGCGACGCGCATCTCGACCGCTTCCGGCGCTGGGCGCAGGTCGCGCGCTCCGGCGGCGCGCACGCGTGGATGCAGATCAACCACCCGGGGCGCCAGATGCAGGCGGCGCTCGGCCAGACGACGCTCGCGCCGTCGGCCGTGCCGCTCGCGCTCGGCGTGCTGTCGAAGCAGTTCCCGGTGCCGAAGGAGATGACGGAAGCCGACATCGTCGACGTGCGGCAGCGCTTCGTGCGCGCCGCGCAGCTCGCCGAGCAGAGCGGCTTCACCGGCGTGCAGATCCACGCGGCGCACGGCTATCTGCTGAGCCAGTTCCTGTCCCCGCTGACGAACCGCCGGCAGGATGCGTGGGGCGGCAGCATCGAGCATCGCGCGCGGCTGCTGCTCGACATCGTGCGCGAGGTGCGCGCGACCGTGTCGCCGGCGTTCGTCGTGTCGGTCAAGCTGAATTCGGCCGACTTCCAGCGCGGCGGCTTCAGTGCGGACGATGCGAAGCGCGTCGTCGAACTGCTGAATCCGCTCGGCGTCGACCTCGTCGAGTTGTCGGGCGGCAGCTACGAAGTGCCCGCGATGCAGGGCGAGGCGCGCGACGGACGCACGCTGGCCCGCGAAGCGTATTTCCTCGAATTCGCGCGGGACATCACGGCCGTCGCGGCCATGCCGCTGATGGTCACGGGCGGGATCCGGCGCCGCGCGGTGGCCGAGCAGGTGGTCGCCAGCGGCGTGGCGATGGTCGGCATCGCGACCGCGCTGTCGATCGAGCCGAACCTGCCGCGCGACTGGCAGGCCGGCAAGGACAGCGCGCCGGCGCTGCAGCCGATCCGCTGGAAGAACAAGGCGCTGGGTGCGCTGGCGAACATGGCCGTCGTGAAGTTTCAGCTCGCGCGGTTGAGTGTCGGGCGGCGCACGCACCCGGGCGTGTCGCCGCTGCGCGCGCTGGTGTCGCAGCAACTCGCCGCGCAGTGCCAGACGCGGCGTTACCGCAAGTGGATGGCGGGGCGGGCGGCGCGCTAGCCGCGAAGGCGCGGCGTCGGGCTGCCCGATGCCCGCTCACACCGGATACGCATCGTCGACCTTCAGGTTCGCGAGCCGGAACAGCGTGCGCAGCGTCTGCGGATGAATGTCGCGGTGCGCGGCGAGCGACGTCAGCATGAAGTCGAGGACCTTCGCATAGCGCAACAGCACGAGGCAGCGCGCGAGATCCGCGTTGCCGCCGCGCATGCCTTCCGCGTAGTTGACCATCTGGGTCGACAGCGTGCGTGCCATCTCGAGTTCCATCTGCTGTTTTTCCGTCCATTCGGGCTGCGGCTGTTCGAGCAGTTTCGCGAGAAAGATCTGGAACGACGTATCGGATGAGTTGGGCAGCGCATCCATGAAGAGCCTCATAACTTGCGTGGATCGTTCGGGCGTGTCCGATGGAGGCCCCGATCCGGGTTCATGTCCGCGCCGATCGGCGGCGCGATTGTCATCCGATGGGAATGCAGGTTCCGTACCAGCCCCGCGATCGAAGTGTTGAGCAATGTTGACGCGGGGCGCGGCGGCGGTCACCGCGTCCCGCCGATACTGGCTTTCACGAAAAATCGAGAAGGGCGTCCATACGCCGTGTGCGATCGCGAGCGGCAGCGCGGCAGGGGCCGGACGAATGAAATGCTTCATCGATGTAACGTAACGCCGGGCTGAAACGGGCCGTGTGTTTCGTCGACGAACCGGGGGAATGTCGTGTCGCGCGTGTGCCGGTGCCGCTCCGGGCGTCGGCCCGAGGTCGGGACGGTCTCGCGCGGCGAGCCGCGGCGTCACCCACCTCACGACGAACGCTCGCGACGCATGCGCCGGATGTTTCATATCCGAGACGTCTCGTTCGCCGCATGCCGGATGCGTGCGCAACCTGTGTCGCGCGCGCCGCCCAACTGGCCCAGCGAATAACCGGAGAACTGTCCATGGGCAGCCGCGCCGTGTTTGCGAACAATCACCGCATCATCTCCGCGAGGTTCGATATGAGCGTCCACGCCTTCTTCTCGGCCAATCTGCTGCTGGCCTACACGGCCTATTTCGTCGGTACGGCCAGCCCCGGCCCGAGCAATCTCGCGATCATGTCGGTCGCCGCGAACCACGGCCGCAAGGCGGCGCTCGTGTTCGCGCTCGGCGTCATCTCGGGCTCGATGTTCTGGGCGACGGTGGCCGCGCTGGGCGTGTCGGCCGCGCTGCTCGCATGGTCGCAACTGCTGGTCGCGATCAAGCTGTTCGGCGGCGTGTACCTGCTGTGGCTCGCGTTCAAGTCGGGCCGCACCGCGTGGTCGGCCAAGGCGGCGGCCACGCCGAAGGCGACGGCAGACCGGAAGCTGTCGCGCTTCTACGTGCGCGGCGCGATGCTGCATCTGACGAATCCGAAAGCGATCCTGGTGTGGGTGTCGATCGTCGCGTTGTCGTCGAACGGCGCGGGCGCGTCGCACGGCGCGGTCGTGCCGGGCTGCATCGCGATCGGATGCCTGGTGTTCGGCGGCTATGCGCTGGTGTTCTCGACGGACGGCGCACGCCGGCTATACGTGCGCGGCCGCCGCGCGATGGAAGCGTGTCTCGCCGTGGTCTTCGGCGTGGCGGGGATCCGGTTGCTGGCGTCGAACGTTTGAATCGTGTGAAACGTGTGAGCGGACAGCCCGCACGCGTGCAACCAGACGAGCGATCCGCCGCGCGAACACGCGGCGGATCGGCTTCGGCGCTTCAGAAAATGAAGCCGGTGTTGACGAACTTCGAGTAGTGATCCGACACGATCGAATCGAGCAGCTGCTTGCTGCCGTCGGTCTGCTTCGCCGCGACCATCGAGCGGATCGAGAACGCGCGCAGCGCGTCGGTCACCGACAGCGTGCCTTCCGCCGAATCCTTGCGCCCCGCGAACGGGAACACGTCCGGCCCGCGCTGGCACTGGCAGTTGATGTTCACGCGGCACACCTGGTTCACGAGCGGATCGACGAGCGCGCCGATCTGCGCCGGATCGGAACCGAAGATGCTGACCTGCTGGCCGTGCTCCGACGTCGTCACGTAGTCGAGCGCGGTTTCCACGTCGTCGAACGGCGCGACCGGAATGATCGGGCCGAACTGTTCCTCGCGATACAGCTTCATCCCTTCGGACACCGGATACACGACGGCCGGGTAGAACAGCGTCTTGCTGAATTCGCCGCCCGAATGGTTGACGACCTGCGCGCCCCTGGCCTTCGCGTCGTCGATCGCGTCGGTCATGTATGCGGTGCGATGCATGCCCGGCAGCGGCGTGATGCTGACGCCTTTCTCCCACGGCATGCCGATCTTCAACTGTTCGAGCGCGGCGGTGAAGCGCTTCAGGAACTCGTCGACAATCGAGCGATGCACGAGCAGCATCTTCAGCGCGGTACAGCGCTGGCCGTTGAACGACAGCGCGCCGAGCAGGCATTCCTTCACGGTGAGATCGAGATCGGCGTCGGGCAGCACGATCGCCGCGTTCTTCGCATCGAGGCCGAGGATCGCGCGCAGGCGGTGCGACTTCGGATGCTGCTTCTTCAGGTGATCGGCGACCTTGCTCGAGCCGATCAGCGCGAGCACGTTGATCTTGCCCGACGCGAGCATGTGCGGCACGACCACCGTGCCCGGCGCGTAGATCGTGTTGATCACGCCTTTCGGGAACGCGTCGCGGAACGCCTCGAGCAGCGGCTCGAACAGCAGCGTGCCGTACTGGGGCGGCTTGAACACCACGGTGTTGCCCATCAGCAGCGCGGGGATCAGCGTCGCGAAGGTCTCGTTCAGCGGATAGTTGTACGGCCCCATGCACAGCACGACGCCGAGCGGCGTGCGGCGGATCTGGCCGATCGTGCCTTCCGCGATCACGAAGCGCGAGTTCGCGTTGTCGAGCTCCTTCAGCGCGTCGATCGTCTGCGTCATGTACGTGACGGTGCGGTCGAACTCCTTCTGCGAATCGGCGAGGCTCTTGCCGATCTCCCACATGATCAGGTTCACGACCAGCTCGCGCTGCGCGACCATCCGCTTGATGAAGTCCTGCATGCACGCGATGCGCTGCTCGACCTTCATCGTCGGCCACTCGCCGCGGCCCGAGTCGTACGCGCGCACCGCGGCGTCGAGCGCCGCATCGCTTTCCGTCTCGCCCATCACCGGATAGCTGCCGATTTCCATCTGCGCGACGCTGCCGTCCGGCTGGCGCACGCACACGGGCGACAGCACGGTCTTGGTCGCGCCGTCCCACGGGCGCAACTCGCCGTCGACCAGCGACACGCGCTGGTGGATCGGCGCGGCGAGCCGAAACTCGGCGGGGATGTCTTGATAGGCGGGAAACAGCTGCTGCAGGGAGGCGGAATCGGGCATGACGGTCTCGTTTGACGGGGTGTCCGGGAAGGACGGGCGATGCGGAATCCTGAGCTGAACGATCCTCGATCCTGAATCGGCATCATGACGCGCGGACGAAGCGGCGTCACGTGGCGTCACGCGACGGCGTGGCCGAAACGCGGAATGGAACCAGTTCCATTTAAAAGGAACGCCGAACCGATTGCAAGATTTGCCGAATGCGATTGCACGACGCGTAAGCGATTTGAAGGAATGTGTCCGAATGGCGGGTATAAGCGGCGTAGAGCGTGCGCAAACGTTTCACTTCGGCCGGATTGGGCGGATAATGGCCCGACGCGGCGAAGAAAAAATTGCCCCGGAACCTGAGAGAAAACATACGCAGTGAAGAAAAGAGAGAAGGTCCGCCGCGCTGCCGAAGCGAGGTCGGCTGCCCGGAGCGCCGGGTCGGGGTTGCCCGGCTCGGCGCGCACCGGACTTTGAATGCGTCCCGCCTGCTTGGCCCGATCCTTCGTGATCCTCTTCAGCGTTCCTTCCCCGCCGCAGTCTCCCCGAGTCCACCTTTTTTCATAGCGGCTACCGCACGTTGCGGCTGATTGAGTCCTTTCGTTTTGATGCGAGCCAAGCGGCTCGATAGCGCAAAACAGAAAGGCATTCGTCAGGAATGTGAGGCGCGAATGCGCGTTCGCGTTGCGGGCAGGCGACACGCCGAAAATTAACTAAAAACACGAATCATTCTCGTTTATTATTTCGCCTCATTACGAGCCGTGATGACACGTTACGGCTTTTTTCGTGCCGGTCGTGCCGCCCGGCAGGCACGACGGGGCGGTCCTCCGCGCGCGTCGTCTTCCTGAAGGAACGGGCTTCGTCGGTCGATTCGCCACGCGAGTCGCGCGCTGGCCGGACACGTTCCCGTTCGCCGTTTTTATTCGACACCTCTACGTTCACGATGAAACTCAACAAGAGCGCCCGTCATGCGCTTCTGATCGCCACGGCGCTGGCTGGCGCCCGCACTTCGTTTGCCCAGGCGAGCGATGCCGCCGCGACCCTGCCCGCGATCTCCGTCAACGCGGCCGCCGACCACGCGTCGTATGACGGTGGCCGCTCGCGCGCCGCGACCAAGACCGACATGTCGCTGATGGACGTGCCGCAGACGGTGAACGTTGTCCCGCACGCGGTGATCGAGGACCAGAACGCCACGTCGATGCAGGATGCGCTGCGCAACGTGCCGGGCGTCGGCTTCTCGGTGGGTGACGGCCAGCGCGACCAGATCACGATCCGCGGCTTCAACAGCATTACAGACCAGTACGTCGACGGCATTCGCGACGATGCGCTGTACTACCGCGACCTGTCGAACGTCGATCGCGTCGAGGTGCTGAAGGGGCCGGCTGCCGTGCTGTACGGGCGCGGCTCGGCGGGCGGTATCGTGAACCGCGTGCTGAAGCGGCCGCAGGCGAACCCGGTGAACGACGTGGGCGTGACGCTCGGCACGCGCGGCGAGCGGCGCGGCGAATTCGACCTCGGCTGGAATGCGAACGACGCCGCACGCTTTCGCCTTACCGGCGCAGCCGAAAACTCGAACAGCTTCCGCGACCAGTTTCAGCTCAACCGGCAGGCGATCGCGCCGTCCGCGCAGTTCAAGCTCGACAGCGACACGGTGCTGAACGTCGAATTCGACTATCTGCACGATCGCCGTACGTCGGACCAGGGGCTGCCAGCGTACCGCGGCCGGCCCGTCGATGTGCCGATCAACACGTATTTCGGTTCGGCCGATGGGGGGAACAGCTCATACAACGACATCTCCGCGAAGAGCGCGACGGTGTCGCTCGATCATCGCATCAGCGATTCGTTGTCGTTTCACGGCGCGATCCGTGCGTACGACTTCTCGCTCGAACGCAAGAACTACGTGACGTTCGAGCCGATCAGGACGTCCGCGCATCCGGTCGTCACGCTCGACCAGTCGACGCGCCAGCGCACCGACCACGGCATCGACGGGCTGTTTGAGCTCACGCAGAAGACATCGCTGTTCGGCATGCGTCACGAGCTGCTGTACGGGCTCGAACTCTCGCAGCAGCAGAAATTCGACACGGTCTACAGCGTGACGAAGGTCGCGACCTACGATCTCTTCAATCCGCAGCAGGTGGTCCTGCCCGGCGTGCCGACCGGCGCGCCGGCGAAGACGAACGCGTCGACCGTGGTCGGGCTCACGGGCGTCTACGCGCAGGACCTGATCTCGCTGACCGAACACTGGAAGGTGCTCGCGGGCCTGCGCTTCGACTACCTGAGCCAGATCCGGCATGACTACACGTCGTCGAACGTCAATCTCGACCGGACCGATCACGCGTGGAGCCCGCGCGTCGGCTTGATCTATGAACCGCTCGAATGGCTGACGTTGTACGGCTCGTTCAGCCAGTCGTTCTCGCCGCTGGCCGATACGCTGATCAGTTCCGGCGCGTTCGCGAACGGCGCCGCGCTCGCACCGCAGAAGACCACCGCGTATGAAGTCGGCTCGCGCTTCGACCTTGGCGGCAAGGCGACGGCCAGCGTTGCGCTGTTCGACATGCGCCAGACCAATCAGCAGATCGGCGACCCGGCGAACCCGGGCTATGCGCTGCCGATCGGCACGCAGCACGTGCGCGGGATGGAACTCGGCTTCACCGGCGAGATTACGCCGAAGTGGTCGGTGTATGCGGGTTACGCGTATATGAACGGCACGGTTGACGGCTCCCCGCAATCGACGGCGGCCGGCCTCACGGTGTCGAGCAACACGCCGGGGCTGATGCCTCGCCACAGCGCGAACCTGTGGCTCAAGCGCGAGCTGCCGTACGGCTTCTATGCGGCGGCCGGCATGCAGTTCCAGTCGGCGCGCTATACGTCGGCGAGCGATCTGGTCACGCTGCCGTCGTTTACCGTATTCAACCTGGGGGCCGGCTATCGCAGCAAGAAGGTCGACGTGACGCTCACGCTCGACAATCTGTTCAATCGCCGCTACTTCATCGCCGCGCACGGCAACGCGGACCTGTACAACATGCCCGGCGATCCGCGTACGCTGACCGCCACGGTGAAGTGGCACATGTGACGCACGTCACGCATGTGGTGCGCGACAATGCGGGTCATCGTCGTGATGGCCCGCCCCCCGGCCAGACGGGATATGCCTCTTCGACGGGGGCGCGACACTCGTGATCCGCGATCTGAACACGGCGTGCCCGGGGCTGGAAACGCCTGACAGTGCGCGGCTGGTGAGGGTCGTCGCGGCCGGTGTGCCGGTGCGGCACGCATGCAATGCCGCCGCGCCGTACCGTAAATAGCCGGAAGCGCTGTTACTCGACGTCCTCGTCATCTTCCGCGTCGCCGTCATCCTCCTCCTCCCGACCCGGCGCCGCATACGCGCTCGCCTGCTCCAGCAACCACGCACGGAACGATTCCAGCGGCTTGCTGTGACTGAACTCCGTCGGATACACGAGGTAGTACGCCGAATCGCCGACCGTCGCCGCGTCGCACGGCACGACGAGGCCGAGCTGCTGCAACTGTTCCTCGACGAAGAACTTCGGCACCAGCGCGATCCCGAGCCCTGCCGCGGCCGCGCTGATCAGCATCGTGTGCAGCTCGTAGCGCACGCCCTGCATCGTGCGGATGTCCTCGACGCCATGCGTCTCGAACCACTGCGCCCAAGCGCCGGGACGCGTGGTCGAGTGCAGCAGCGGATACGCGAGCAGATCCTCCACGCGCTCGACCGGCCCGTCGAGCAGCGCGGGCGAGCAGATCGGCACGACTTCCTCGCCGAACAGGTAGTCGGACGACGTGCCGGGCCAGGTCGGCTTGCCGTAGTGGATCGCGGCCTCGAAGTGCGTGTCCTCGAACGAGAACAGGTCGGTGCGGCTGCCCATGTTCACGCGCACGTCCGGCGTGCGGTCGTAGAAGCTCTTGATGCGTGGGATCAGCCAGTGCGACGCGAAGGTCGGCAGCACCGCGAGCTCCAGATAGCCGCCGCCGCTGCCGTGCGCGATGATCGACAGCGTGTCGCGATCGAGCGCCTCCAGCGCGCGCCGCACCTGCGTGCCGTACAGCTTGCCGGCGCGCGTCAGCACGACGCGCTGCTTCACGCGCGCGAACAGCCGCACGCCGAGGCTCGCCTCGAGTGTCGCGATCTGCCGCGATACCGCGCTTTCGGTCAGGAACAGCTCCTTGGCCGCGTGCGTGAAGCTCTCGTGGCGCGCCGCGGCTTCGAAAGCCACGAGCGCACCCATGTTGGGGATCTTGAATTTGCGCATGATGCTCGTTTTGTCTGACGAACGGACCCGCTCGCGGCGGGCCGGAGGACGAATGCGGAGACGGCCGATAATTCCAAAAACTCATCACGTGTCAATTTAATCTCGCTTTACGCCCCGCTGCAACCCTTTGAATAATGCATCCCACGCAAGGCCAGGCGCCCGCTGGGCGGCCGGCCATTCGAGTTGCCGGCACGCTTGCCGGCGGTCCCCCGAACACGAGAATCCTGATGCGCAATCCGAATATCGAGAGCCTGCTGACGAAGCTGCTGGGACAGGCGAAGACCGACGCCCTGTTCGCGACCCTGAACATGCCGGCCATCCTCGACGAATGGGAAACCGACGTCGTCACGCGCGCGGAGATCGCGCAGGCGATGAACATGGCGCTGTTCGAAGGGTTGCTCGAACGTTCGGCGAACGGCCGCGCATACACGGCCGACGCGATCGAAAACGGCGGCTCGGTCTACTTCGACCACGGCGCGCTGCGCACGGTGCGCTGGCCGCACACGGGCGCGCTGCCGCCGGGCGAAGCCGCGTTCACGCGCATCCTGCGTCCGCTCGGCTTCCGCCTGAACGGCCGTTATCCGCTCGACAAGCTCGGCATGACCGGCCGCGCGTATGCGCATGAAGATGCGCCGGACGAGATCGCGCAATTCTTCGTCAGCGAACTGCATCCCGAGCGCTTCTCCCGGGAATTCCAGCAGGCCGTGACGAACGTCGTGAGCTCGTCGCGCGATCCGCTGTCGCCGGCGGCCGTCGCGTTGCTGTGGGAGATCGAGCGCGAAGGCTGGCTGCCGCTCGACGCCGCGCATGCGCTGCTGCCGGAGATCGTCGGCGCGTTCGCGCGCCAGCACGACCTGCCGAGCGAACTCGACTACGAGACGCTGCTGCTCGAATCGGCCGAAATGGCGTGGATCGCGACCGAAGGCAACGCGTTCAACCACGCGACCGATCGCGTGACCGACGTGTTCAAGCTGTCCGACGACGAGAAGGCGAAGGGTCGGCCGATGAAGCCGGAAGTCGAGCGCTCGCGTTCGGGCCGCGTGTTCCAGACCGCGTATCGCGCGGACATCGTCGAGCGCGAATTCCGCACGCGCGACGGCGGGACCGTGAAGCGCAACGTGCCGGGCTCGTTCTACGAATTCATCACGCGCCGTCGCACGTTCGACCAGGCGGCGCGCCGCTGGGTGACGGACCTGCGTTTCGACGCGGGCAACGCGCAAGGCATCTTCAAGATGACGGCGAACGCGGCGAAGTAAGCGCGACGACGCATGCAGACGAACGGGCCGGCGGCTGATGACAGCCGCCGGCCCGTTTGCATTGGATGGACGCCGCGATCGTCAGAACAGGTGCGTGACCAGATAGAACAGCACCAGCACGCCGAGCGGTACGCCGAGCAGCCATGCGATCAGATATTTGCCCATGTCGTGGTCCTCCGCGTGGCCGCGACGCAGGACGCATCGCGGCGGGGTGAGACGACCGGCGCGTCAAAGCTCGCGATCGAATTCCTTCAACTGCTTCTCGGCCTCGTCGCGCGCGATCCCGTAACGTTCCTGGATCCGGCCGGTCAGATAGTCGCGGTTGCCTTCGGCGACCGCGAGATCGTCGTCGGTCAGCTTGCCCCACTTGGCCTTCAGCTTGCCGGTCAGCTGCTTCCATTGACCCTTGATCTTGTCTTCGTTCATGGTGTGCTCCTGGAGTAAGGGGAAAAAAGCGCGACGCTCGGCCGCGCGACAGTTCAGGCCTTCGCCTTCAGGCCGGATGCGTCGACGTGCTTCACGCCCTTGATCGAGCGCGTCACGGCGACGGCCTTCTTCACCGCAACCCTCGACGGCAGCACGCCCGTCAGCGTGACGACGCCGTCGACCGTCTTCACGCCGACGTGGATGCTTTTCACGCCATCCGTGGTCGCGAGTTCGCTCTTCACCTTGGTCGTGATCCACGTGTCGGTGACGGGCTGGTTCGATTCGGTCTTCATGCCGTCGTCGGTCGACGACGCCGCCTGTGCGTTCGTGAGCGGAGCGGCGCAAAGCAGGAACGCCGCGCTGACGGCGAGCAGCGCCGACAGGTTCGAGGTCTTGTTCATGGATGTGCTCCTTCGATTGGCGTGGTGGATGGGGAATCTGCGCAGGCGCACCGCGCGTTACCGCGCGATCGGCGTGTCGTAGCCGGGCTCGCGCGGCGGCATGTCGGGGCGCGGCACGTCGGGCGGCAGCGGCACCGGCGGATCGGTGCCGGGCGAGGGTTCGGGCGGATTGTCCGGGGCCGGCTCGGGGCGCGTCGGATCGGGTGTCTGATGGAGCTTCATCAGGTGATCCTCCTCTGCGGTATGAAAGGGCGGCGCGTGGGCGCCGATGCAGTACCAGCGTACCGGCGCGAATGCACGCGGACATCGCGCAAATTCACCGGATCGGCTAGTGCGTTTGCACGGGGACGGAACGAAGGAGCGGGAACGGGAAGTGCGTCGTGTGCGTGGTGATGCGCGCGATGCGGGATGCCGGCGCGCAAGCCGTGCCGCGCGCGGCTCGGCGGGATGGCGCACGCAGCCTGTGCGGCATGCGAATGTACTATTGCGCATGGTGCATCCGCGCCTGTCGCTTGCGTCGGCCGCACGCGATCATCGCGTGCACGCGCCGGCCGGAGCAGGCTGGCGCGCATCGGCGCGGACGCGACCGACCCGGCAACCCTGTCGACCACGTGGACCACCGACCCATGGACGAACGAGTCAACGAACAGGCGCTCAAGTCGCATACCGACCGGCGCCAGCTGCACCAGATCATCGCGGGGCTCACCGAGGGCGTGATCCTCATCGAACCCGACCAGCGCATCGTGTGGGCGAACGAGGCCGCGCTCGCGATGCACGGCGTCACCGAGCTCGACGCGCTCGGCGCGGACGTCACCGAGTATCGCGAGCGCTTCCGGCTGCGCTACCGGAACAACCATCCGGTGCGCGACGGCCACTATCCGATGGATCGCGTGATCGCGGGCGAGGAATTCAGCGACGTGACCGTCGAAGTCGAATCGGCCGCCGACGAGAACGTGAGCTGGGTTCACCGCATCCGCAGCCTCGTGCTGACGAACGCGGCCGGTGAGCCCGACTGCCTCGCGCTCGTGCTGCACGATGCGACGGAATGGGCGAGCGCCGAGGACCGCTTCGAGCGCACGTTCAACGCGAACCCGGCGCCGGCCGTGATCTGCCGGCTCGACGACCTGCGCTACGTGAAGGTCAATCAAGGCTTCCTCGAGATGACGGGCCATGCGCGCGACGACGTGCTCGGCCGCTCCGTCTACGAACTCGACGTGCTCGAACACGCCGAGCGGCGCGAACTCGCGATCGAGCGGCTGGGCGAGGGCGCGACGATCCCGCAGATGGAGGCCGTGCTCAAGCGCGCGGACGGCGGCACGAAAGCGGTGGTGGTCGCCGGTCAGCCGATCGACATGAACGGCGAGGCGTGCATGCTGTTCACGTTCATGGATCTCGAGCCGCGCAAGCAGGCCGAGCTTGCGCTGCGGCAGAGCGAAGAGCGTTTCGCGAAGGCGTTCCGGATGGCGCCGGTCGCAACCGCGATCGTCACGGCCGACCGCTTCGAGCTGCTCGACGTGAACGATGCCTTCGTCGCGATGGCCGGCCATGCGCGCGACGATCTGCTCGGCAAGTCCGCGGACGAGATCGGGCTGTGGGCCGAACGCGGCGCCCGGCAGTGCATCGACAGCCAGCTCGCGCGCGACGGCAACGTGCGCAACGCGGACGTGCAGATCCGCACGCGCGACGGCGACGTGCGCGATTGCGTCGTGTCGGCCGAACCGGTCGCGATTCACGGGCAGGATTGCCTGCTGATCGCGCTGCTCGACATCAGCGATCGCAAGCGCACCGAGATGGAACTCGTCTATGCGATCGAGACCGCGATGCAGGACGCGTCGTGGTTCAGCCGCACGTTGATCGAAAAACTGGCGAACGTGCGCCGCGCGAATGCGCCGGACGCGGGCGCGCAGCTGTCGGACCTCACCGCGCGCGAGCGCGACGTGTTCGACCTGTTGTGTCACGGCCTCGCCGACAAGGAGATTGCCGCGCGCCTCGGGCTCGCGCCGAACACGGTCCGCAATCACGTCGCGACGATCTACGCGAAGCTCGACGTGCATAGCCGCGGCGAGGCGATCGTATGGGCGCGCGAGCGCGGGATCGTCGGCGCATCCGACGCGAACGGCGCGCGAGGCGAGAAGGGCGCCGACAAGGGCGGCGCGAACGGCAAGGACTGACGCCGGGCGTCGGGCCATCGGTGCGAATGCACCATGCAGGCTGGTGCATCCGCATCTGCCGCGCATGGCGCGCGGCTGCGATCCTGTCCACTCGGCGGTGCGGCGCAGGCTGCCGTGCCGTCGGCTCTCTCCCCAACTCATCGCAGGAGACGACCATGGACAGGAATCGCATCGAAGGCAAACTCAAACAGGTGAAGGGTTCGGTCAAGGAAGCGCTCGGCAAGGTGACGGGCGACCGCGAGACGGAAGCGGAAGGCGTGGCGGAACAGCAGGCTGGCAAGATTCAGGAGAAGGCCGGCGAGGCGGCCGATGCGGTGCGCAAGCAGACGGGCACCGACAGGCATTGACCGGCCCGGCGCCCGCGACCGAATCGCGCGATGTGCGGTGCGTTGCCGCTGCCCGATACGGCGATGATGCGCCATCTGCATTACCCGGGCAGGCCCGATGCAGCGCGGCATGCGCGCATCCCGCTGACATTTCCTCTTCCCGGCCCGCCGTCGCGCGGGCCGCGTGCCCTCGGTAGCGTCGGCACTTGATGATAATTCCTCACAACATAGTTCCGATATTTCGTTTGCTGCACGCGTATTGGCTACCCACAATCGGTTCACCTCTTTCGCGCCGACAGGTTTCCCGGAGACGGAACCGCGGTGATCGACCGGCACGTGATGCGCCATCGGCGGCACGCCGGCGACGGAAAAATCACCGGCACGCGGGAGGTCGCCGGCGCGCGATGATCGCGCGTCGCATCCCGACCCACAGAAGAAGGATTGGCCGATGACGTTCCGCATTCGTTCGCTTTCCGGCATTGCACTGACCGCCGCGATCCTCGCGTTCCAGACCGGCGCGGCCCACGCGCAGGAGACGGTCGTCAAGGTCGGCGTGGCCGTGCCGCTGACCGGCGGCGGCGCCGCATACGGCAAGGACATCGAGAACGGCGTGCGCATGGCCGTCGACGAGGCGAACGCCGCGCACACGACGATCGGCGGCAAGCCGGTGAAATTCGTCGTCGCGTCGCAGGACGACCAGAGCGATCCGCGCATCGGTGTGCAGGCCGCGCAGCAACTGACCGACGCGCAGGTGGCCGTCGTGATCGGCCACTTCAATTCCGGCACGACGCTGCCCGCGTCGAAGCTCTACGCGAAGGCCGGCATTCCGATGATCACGCCGTCGGCGACCAATCCCGACATCACGCGCGCCGGCCTTGGCACCGTCTATCGCGTGATCGCGACCGACGCGCAGAACGCCGGCAATGCCGGTGCGTATGCGGCGAGCGTGACCAAGGCGAAGCGCATCGCGATCATCGACGACCGCACCGCGTTCGGCCAGGGCGAAGCCGACGAATTCGAAAAGGCCGCGAAGGCGAACGGCGGCACGATCGTCGCGCGCGAATTCACGAACGACAAGGCCGTCGACTTCAGCGCGCAGCTCACCAAGATCAAGAGCACGAATGCCGACCTGGTGTTTTTCGGCGGCCTCGACGCGCAGTCTGCGATGCTGGTCAAGCGCATGCGTCAGCTCGGCATCCGCGCGCAGTTCCTGGCCGGCGGCGGCGTGATGAACGCGAACTTCATCAAGCTCGCCGGCAACGCGGCCGAAGGCGCGGCCGTCTGGGAATACGGGCAGCCGCTCGCGCGTCTCGCGAAAGGGAAGCAGTTCGAAACGAAATTCAAGCAGAAATACGGTGTCGACATGCTCGCGTATGCGCCGTTCGCGTACGACGCGACGTGGATCGCGATCAACGCGATGCAGAAGGCGAACTCGACGAAGCCGGCCGATTTCAACGGCGCGCTGAAGGGCACGCGCTACGACGGCATCACCGGCACGATCGCGTTCACGAGCACGGGCGACCTGAAGAACCCGAGCTCGACGCTGTATGAAGTGAAGAACGCCGCGTGGCAGCCCGTTACCACGCAAACGGCGGACTGAATACCCGAACGCGCGCGGACTTTCGCGGCGATGCAGGACGTGCTGAAATAGCCGAAGCGATCGGATGCGGTCGCGGCGCACGTCGGGGCGATTCGCCGGGTGGTCCTCACGCACGGCGCCGCGCGCGACGCGGCACGAACAACCTTCGGGCGCGGCCGGCCGGCCGCGCCTTATACGTGTAACTGGAGTCAGTCGTGAGTTCTCAAGTCGTCATCGTCGGCGGTGGTGTGATCGGCAGCTCGATCGCCTATTTCCTGCGCGCTACCGATCCGACGGTGTCCGTGACCGTCATCGAACGCGATCCCACTTATGCGAAATCGTCGTCGGCGCTGTCGGCCGCGTCGATTCGCCAGCAGTTCTCGACGCCGCTGTCAATCGAGATGTCGCTGTTCGGGATCGACTTCTTGCGCACGATCGGCGAACGGCTCGAGGTCGACGGCACGCGGCCGTCGATCGATCTGCACGAAGGCGGTTACCTGTTTCTCGCGACGCCGGCGGGCGATGCGACGCTGCGCGAGAACCATGCGCTGCAGACCAAGCTCGGCGCCGATATCCGGTTGATGGATCGCGATGCGCTGCGCGCGAAGTTTCCCTGGCTGAACGTCGACGATCTCGTGTCGGGCGCTTATGGCGTGAGCGGCGAAGGGTGGTTCGACGGTTACGGGCTCGTGCAGGCGCTGCGCAAGAAGGCGCAGGCACTGGGCGCGCGGTATGTGCCGGCCGATGTGACCGGCGTCGTTCGCGACGGTCGCAAGATCACGCACGTGGTGACGAACGACGGCGAGCGCTACGCATGCGACACGCTCGTCAATGCGGCCGGCGCGTGGACCCGCACGCTGTCGTCGATGATGGGCATCGACATTCCCGTGTATGCGCGGCGTCGCAGCATCTTCAACGTGTCGTCGCCGGCGAAGCTGACCGATTGCCCGCTGCTGATCGATCCGACGGGCGTGTATTTCCGGCCGGAAGGGCGCACGTACATTTGCGGGACGTCGCCGAGCCCGGATCGCGATCCCGACGACCTGCCGCTCGACGAGGTCGATCACGACCTGTTCGACGAGGTGATCTGGCCGACGCTCGCGAATCGCGTGCCGGAGTTCGAAGCGCTGCGCGTGGAGAACTGCTGGTCCGGGTACTACGAGTACAACGTGTTCGATCACAACGCGATCATCGGATATCACCCCGAACTCGACAACGTCGTGTTCGCGAACGGGTATAGCGGACACGGGCTGCAGCAAGGGCCCGCGACGGGGCGTGGCGTGAGCGAACTGATCCTGGGCGGGCGGTATGAATCGCTCGACCTGTCGTCGCTCGGCTGGGAGCGTGTGCTCGAAAACCGGCCGATCGTCGAAAAGAACGTCGTGTAGCGCGGCGTGACCGCCCGGTGTGGGGTGGGCGGGATTCTCCTTGTGTCTCAATCTGATTGGCCCGGCTTTGCCGGGCTTTTTTTTGGTTCATCGAGGATTACCGGGGAACGCGGCGCGGATTTTGAGGAAGAAGTATTCCTCGTCGCGGTACCCGTAGGCCCGACGCTTGATGACCTTGATGGTGTTGTTGATGCCTTCGACGACGCTGGTATTGAGCGGATGGCGGCAGCGGGCGAGGATTCCGTGCCAGTAACCCTGCAGGCGTTGCGCGAACAGTTGTAGCGCGGCAATCCCGCTTTGCCGGGCTTGCTCGATCCAGTGTTCCCAGGCCTTTTCCGCCCAGGCAGGCTTTCGGTAGAACCAGAGCTGTTTGAGTTCGTCGCGTAGCACGTAGACGCACAGCAGCGGCTGATTGGCAGCCAGCAATTCCTTCAGATGCACGGACTGCTCGGGCTTCAGGTTGTGGCGGTTGCGCAGCAGTAGCCAGCGACTGGATTTCAATGCCTTGCGGGCCGGCCGGTCATGGCGTAACTGATTGGCCTGATCCACTCGCACCCGATCGATCACCTCGCGCCCGTACTTGGCCACGACGTGGAACAGGTCGTAGACCACCTCGGCCTGCGGACACTGCGCCTTGATTTCCAGCTCGTAGGCCGTGGTCATGTCGATCGCGACTGCTTCGATGCGCTCGGCGACACCCTCAGGAAGCTGCTCGAAGAAGGCGCGGGCCGTCTCGCGTGAGCGTCCCGATCCAATCCAGAGCACCTGCCGGCCGATCGGATCGACCACCACCGTGGCATATCGATGGCCTTTATGGAGTGCAAACTCGTCCATCGCAAGATAACGGATCGTCGACCAGTCCGGCTCAGCCACACGCGCTTGCAAGCGCATCTTGTCAATCGATTTGACCGTGTGCCAGCCCAGATCGTAGAAGGCCGCCACTGCCTGCACGCTGGCTGCTTGCAGCAGTTTCTCGCAGGCCTTGGCAAATCGCTCCGTCACTCGCTGGTAACGGCCCAGCCACGCCAGTTTCTCCAGTCGTGGACCGCCGCAGCGTTCGCACCAGACCCGGCGGCGGGGGACGTGCAGCACTACTCGGTATTCGAACAGCGGCAGATCGCGCACGCGGCGAACTATCGTCTCGTGGATTTGATTGCACCGTGCACCGCATTGCTCGCAGTACATCACCTTGCTGACCGGCTTCAAATGCAGCGATAGCGTGCGCTCTTCTCCTTGCGGCCATTCCACACGCTCCAACCGATAGCCGGTCCAGCAGCCCAATGCCTGAAGTGCCTTTCTATCGAGCAATTGCCCCCTCCGACATCCTTAGAATCAGGTGTCAGATTATGCAATCGCTCGAAAACCCTCCACGGTTTTCTGCGATGAACCTTTTTTTTCGGAGCGGGATGCCGGATGCGCCGTTCCTGCGCGCGCAACTCACGCCAGCAGGCACGTGATCAGTTCGTGGGTCGTGCGTACCTCGTACTTCCTCAACAAGCTCGCACGATGAATATCGACCGTGCGCGGGCTGATGCTCAGTTCCTTGCCGATTTCCTTGCTGGTCAGGCCGTGAACCAGGAATGCCGCGACGTCGCGCTCGCGATCGGTCAACGTGCTGGCGACGTCGGGATGCTTTGCGTTCTCCGACAGGTCGGTGAAGGTCCAGATGGCCAGCTCGAAGGGCCGCTTCGAGTTGTAGCCGAAGCCGCATACGGTGACCCAGAAATGACTGCCGTCGACGCGACGCATGATGCGGTCGTCGCTGAACCCCGCATGTTTCGCGAGCAGCGGCGCGAGGCGGCGGCCCGTCGTCGCGAAGTCCTTCCGCTGCGGATACAGCTTCGCGAACGACTGGTCGACGATGTCGTCGCGGGTGGCCCGGAACAGTTGCAGCGCCTTCTCGTTGCAGTCGACCATGATGCGTTCTCTGGCGACGATGGCCGCGACGGGCAGATGCCTGAAGAGATCTTCGTAGTCGAGGCTTGGCATCGTGTCGGTCATGGTCGGCATCGTGTCGACGGGTCCGAACCGTGTTCGGACCAAGGCTATTGGGCGGGTTTGCTCCTGCCGGATTGTAGCGGTAGCGCCTGCAGGCAACTCATCCGTGGCCCGTGCTCAAACGGCGCCCGAGACGCCGCGCTTGGCGGCCCGAGCGGCGCCCGCGGTCGCCGGACCGGCTTCCTCGAGCGCCGTCTTCGACGTTTCCGGCAGCGCCAGGCCGCCGATCATCGCGAAGATCGACACGGCGATCAGGTAATACGCGGGCGACAGGTTGGTGCCGGTCGCGGCGATCAGCCATGTGGCGATGAGCGGCGCGGTACCGCCGAAGATCGTGTAGGCGAGGTTGTACGTGATCGCCGATGCCGTGTAGCGCGTTTTCGTCGCGAACACTTCCGACATCAGCGGCGCCGTCACCACGCCCGAGAACACCGCGCCGATCGCAAGCAGCGCGACGCCGATCAGCGATTGCGACAGCACGCCCGAGCCGCCGAGCGAGAACGCCGGATAAACCGACACGATGATGAAGATGCCGGTCGTGGCGATCGTCGCGCGGCGGCCGACGAGGTCGGAGAAGAAGCCGGCGACCGGGCACAGGGCCGCGGCGAAGAAGAGCGCGAGCACCGTCACGAGAAGCGACGTGCCGCGAGACAGGTGCCCGGCCACTTGAAGGTAGGTCGCGAAATACGTCGTGAACGTGTAGAACGACAGCGCCGTCACGGACACGAACGCGCCGAGCTTCAGGATATTCCTCGACTGCGAATGCAGCGTTTCCATCAACGGCGCATGCGCGATGTCGTGCTTGCCTTCGAGCGCCTGGAACGCGGGCGTTTCATTCAGGCTGACACGCAGGTAGACGCCGATGAGGCCGACCGGCGCCGCGATCAGGAATGGCACGCGCCAGCCCCATTCGACCATTGCCTGCGACGACAGCGACGATTCGAGCAGATAGGCCACCACTGCCGCGCAAGCGAACGACGAGAAGGTCGATACCGGCACGAAGCTGCCGAAGAAGGCGCGGCGGCGGCGCGGTGCATGTTCCATCACGTACGCGCATGCGCCGGCATATTCACCGCCTGCCGAGAACCCCTGGACGCAGCGAATGATCGTGAGCAGCAACGGTGCCCAGTAGCCGATGCTCGCGTAGGTCGGGAGCAGGCCGATCAACGTCGTCGAGCCGGCCATCATCAGGATCGTCAGCGCAAGGGTGCGCTTGCGTCCGATCCGGTCGCCGATCACACCGAAGACGAGGCCACCCAGCGGACGGAACGCGAAGGCCACCGCGAACACCGCGAACGTTTTCAGGAGCCCGATCGTGGGGTCGCCGCTGGGGAAGAATTCGCGCGTCAGGATGGTGGCGAGAAAGCCGTATGCGGCGAAATCGAACCATTCGACGAAATTGCCGATCGACGCTGCGGCGATCACGCGTCGTAGCGTGCGGGTATCGACGTCCTGGGTGGTCATGGTCGTGTCCTCTTCATGTGGGCGCTTGGATTCGCGTCGAAAACCATGGTAGGGACGCCAATTACCTAGGTCCATACGTGTCAATTACCTAGGTAATCGGGGGCGGGGGGCGATCGACCGTCGGCAGGAGTTGCATAAGGGAGCGTGGAGACTAGACTGGAAGTTCGCCATGCAAACCATGGAGGCAGCCATGACGACCATCTATGTCGTGAAGACCGGTCTGCAGTTCCTCTGTACCGGCGAGGACGGCGACATCGGCATGGCACCGGAGATTGAAGAAGCGATGTCCTTTCTTTCGTATGAAGAAGCGAAAAAGGTGGCAAGCGAAAACGCCGATCCGGGGTACGAGATCCTGGCGGTCGACATTGTGTGCCGATAAGGCGGCGTTCGTCGGTAGGGGTGGTGAGGGAGGCGGACGGCGCGATCGTGCTCGGAATTCCCGACGTCGTCCGGTAGCAGCCTTCGATTGTCGTACCGCAGAACCGGTCCGTCCCGTTCGGCTCGTGCCAGCCGGACAATCGGTCCGCCCCGGAACTGGCTTCGGTACCATCCCCTCGCATTCAACGAACCGTCGCCTCGACACAAGCGTCCCCGCCGGCTTCCCGGCGCCCGGTCGCCGGAATCGCGGCCGGCGCGCGCGCCCCCGGCACCCTGAATACGGCGACCCTGCGGACCAGGTACAGCGTGATGAAGCTGACCATCACCGCGAGCCATTTCGCGGCAATATTGCCGACCAGTCCCGCCGCCAGATGCACGATGCCCGCGGTCAGCAGCGAGCCGAACCCGCAACTCGCCGCGAACAGCAGCGCTTCGCGGACCTGCCGGCGGCCGATCGTGGTCGAGCGGAACACGAAGCGGCGCGAAAGCACGTAATTCACGCCACCCCCGACCAGGTACGCGACCGACGCCGATATCCCGGCATCGATCTGCATGGCCGAGGCCAGCGTGAGGAACAGTGCCCAGTCGACGACGAGCGACACGGCGCTCACGACGAAGTAGCCGGAAAACATCATGTCCGCCCCCACTGAACGGTGCGGGTGGGGACCGCGCGCAACCCCGATGCGCCGGCTTGCGGTTCGCTGCCGCTCTCGTGATACTCCGCGTCCTCGTTGACGGCCCAGACGTCGCGAAGCTTGTGCCCGGCGACGATGTTCTCGACGGTCAGCATGGCGGTCATCATTGCATGGTCCTGATTGTTGTACTTGTGCATGCCGTTGCGACCGACGAGATGCAGGTTCGGATAGTGCTCGACCAGATCCGAACGGATCTCGTCGACGATGTCGCGATAATCGTCGTCGTACACGGGGTACGCCTTCGGCTGACGAACGACACGCGAACCGCGAATCTGGTCGCGCGTCGCCAGGCCGATTTTCTCGAGTTCACCGATCGCGAGTTCGGTCATGTCGGCATCGCTGCTTTCCCACATCGAATCGCCGTCGAAGCAAAAGTATTCGAGCCCCAGGCAGCCACCCGTCGCCGCGTCGGGCACCATCTCGGGCGACCACGATGCGAAATTCTGGATTCGCCCGACCTTGACGGACGGGTCATGGATGTAGATCCAGTTGTCCGTGAAGGTGGCGGGCCGGTCGAGTATCAGCGCGACCGTGATGAAGTCCCGATACTGCAGTCTCGACGCGGCAGCCGCGGATGACGGACGGGGCGAAATCGCGCGAAGCGTTTCGCGCAGCGGCGCGGTACACACCACATCGCGAGCGCTGATGCGATTCGTCTGTCCGTCCTGGCCGACGGTTTCGACGAGCCAGCGCCGCGTGAGGCTGTCGTACTGCATTGCCCCGGCCGCCTGTCCCATCATCAGCTGTCCGCCCTGATCCTGGAATTTGCGGGCGGCGGCTTCCCACAACATGCCGGGGCCGCGGCGCGGGTAATGGAAGCATTCGATCAGTGTCTTGACGTTGGACTTTCCCGATCGGATGCCGAGCGAGCGCTTTACCGCGCTCACGATGGCGGTGGACAGACTCAGGCCCTTGATGCGCTGCGCGGCCCAGTCGGCCGATATCTCGTCGCACGACATGCCCCAGACCTTTTCGGTGTACGTCTTGAAGAAGATGGAAAACAGTCGTTCTCCGAATTGATTGGCGACCCATTGATGAAAGGACTTCGGGTTTGGACAGGGCTTGACGCGGGCCGCGAGGTACGAAAGCACGCAGCGAGTGCTTTCGACGATGCCGAGATTCAGCAAGGCCTCGATGCCGTCGAGCGGGTATCGATAGAATTTGTTCCGGTAGAAGATGCGCGAGCTGCGCGGTCGCTCGATGAAGTCGTCCGGGAGCAGTTCGTGCCACAGTGCGACAACGTCCGCCGACTTGGAGAAGAAGCGGTGTCCTCCGATGTCGAAGCAGTGGCCGTCGAACTGTTCGGTGCGACTGATGCCGCCGACATACCGAGGATCTTTCTCGATGACCGCGACCGACAGGTCGGTCTGCCTGGTCAGCAGATAGGCGGCGGTGAGGCCGCCGGGTCCGGCGCCGATGATGAGTACGTCAACCGATTGATCCATGTTGTCACCCCGAGTTTCAAGTCGCTGGTCCATTGACTGTCGTATCGGCCGCTCCAGCCGGGCGGCAAACTGCCATGTCGAATCGATGATTCGGATATCCCGTTCAGACGTCGCGCACTTGCGCGTGGCGCGGCGGGGAAGCGCCGCCTCGGGCGGTCGGTCGTGCGGGTATCGCGTTCGTCTGGTCGAGTGGTTGAATGCGCACGGACGATGCATCCTGAGCTGCGGCAGTCGTCCTGATGCTGCGGCAGTCGTACAGCCAGACCGTGTTTTCGGGTTCGGGCGACCACGCGTAGCCTGTTGCCAACTCCGGGTAGTGCCGATGCGACACGATGAAATCCAGTACGGGGTCTGCACAGATGTGCCGGATGGCAGCTCGGTCGAGCGGTACGTATTCGTACCTGGACACGAACACGGTCGACTTTCTGTCGGTGTCGTGCCCGTCGCGCGGTCGTGCGGCGCGCGGGTCTTGCTTGATCAGTTCGACCCGTCGCACCGCCTCGAAGGTAGTCCGGCGATGGAAGATCAGACCCGCGGCCTGCGTCGACGAGTAGTAGCTCGACGTCTTCATCATCAGCCACGGATAGACGACTTCGTCCGCCGGTCCGTCCCAATAGACGATGGCGCCGGGCGCGACCGTACCTTCGAACGGCGTGAAGTCGGCGCGGTCGGCGCCGGCTTCCAGGATCCTGGCTGCTTCCGACCGCTGGTCGATATTGACGAATCCGTATGCGGCGAATACGGCCAATATCACCGGCAAGCCGATGGCCGCGATTCGATTGCGCGACAGATTGAGCACGGCGAGCACCGCGACCAGCATGATGACCAGGTGCGTGTGAATCAGTGTTTCAAGCCACGGAATGTCGAACGTCACGCTGCCGGTCGGATACGCGACGCGACCGACCTGGTACGCGCACTGGTATATGACCCAGATCGTCGCGGCAGCGAGGGTCGTCCCGATCCACATCCGGCGAAGCGCAGGGGTGAGGTCGGCAAGCCGCGCGCCGGCAGCGGCGGGTGCCCGTCGACGGGCTGCCGCGTGGAGCGTCGCGGCAACCGCCAGTGCGATGAATCCTCCGCCGACGTCGAGCAGGAGCCAGCAGATCGCGAGCAGCCAGATCAGGGTCGGCCGTGTGTGGCGTTCGCGTCGCACGAGCAAAATGGCCGCGGGCCATTGCATCAACGTCAGCAGCCACAGCGTGCGCCACGGCTGCATCTGTATCCAGATCGCGTCCTGTCCGGCCAGGTCCGCGATCGTGGTCAGCGCGATGCCGGCAACGCCGATCAGCGTGAGATTCGACCACAGCGCACGGTGATCCTGCGCCTGGTTCGCGCATAGTGCCGCGGGAAGTGCGATCGCCCAGCACACCTTGTTCCATTCAGTGAGCGACCACAACGTCGGGAACAGGAATGGCACGTTGTATCGCGCGATCGACCGCCATTCCGGATCGAACGGATAGAGGTGGAACACCTTGAGCGGCGGCATCTCGACGACGGCGAAAATCATGAGCGCGAGCGGCAATAGCCGCCACCACTTCACGCGTGGCGTCCGGCCGAGGACGACGAAGACGAGCGAAGCGCCGCCGATCAGCGGGTGAACGGCGGTTGCGACGATCGTCAGCACGATGGCAATGCGATGACGGCCTTCGAGCATCGACGCAATCGCCCACAGGCCGAGTGCTTCGGCGGGAAGCCGGGCGGTGAGAAATCCTTCGTCATACGAAAAGACCAGGCCGGCGCCGTAATCGGACGGCATGCAGGCGACGAGGAACATCGCAAGCCAGTGCCACGGGGCGGGCAGCAGTTTCTTCGCCAGGCGCCACATGCCGCTCCACCAGAGCGCCTGAATCGCGATCAGGCACGCGAGATTGCTGGCGCGGAGCCCGAATGCCGAGATCAGCTTCGCGAAGATCCGACCGTAAATCGTCCAGTGATCCTGAGAACCGAATTCAAAGAACAGATCGTGCGAGAAATGCTCGGGATGCGCGTTATATAGCGCCTGCGCGGTGTACAGGATCGCGTCGTGCCGAATGCCTGTATAAGGATGCGTTATCAGGAACAGAACGGCCAACGAAAGCGCAAGTGTGATGACCGAACAGGGGCTTTTCTCAGTCCGATTCATGATCGAATGGAAGACTTTTATCGACGATATTTCGTGAGCCGGCGCTCCGTATGCGACGAAACGGACCATGAGGTCCCGGCTTCGCGGGCGGCGGCGCGTTGCACCCTGACGGCTCGAGAGCCTTCAGGCGAGATGCAGGGGGCCGCTCAGGGCGCGCGTTTCGCCATGCCGCCCATCGTCAGCGGGACGCAGACGCGCATGCCGGTGAAGAGAGAGGCGGTATGGGGCGGTCGTGCGTGTGCAGGCGTCCGCTGGTTCCGAGCGGGCGCGGATGCTTGCGGGAATGCCCGGCTTCCGCAGCGGGTCGGCCGCGGTGCGATCGTTGCTGCGTCGCTGTTCATCCCCGGCGACGCCGCGATCGAGATCGTGGTGCTTGTTTTCATTGTGTCCCCCGATGCGTCCTGCACCGAAAAAGCGTCTTACCGGTGTGCCGGACGCGGACTTTTCGAAATATTTGATTGAGCGCCGGGACGGCTGTCCGGCGCCTTCGGCGTGAACGCACGGAGCGTGCCACGCCCGCCGGCGCGCGCGTTCGGATCGATGAGGCGACGTCGATGCAGGCCGGGATACCGGTCGTCGCGGGAAATGTGTCGGTCTTGAAACGGTCGGGAACCGTCGGATCGGGTCGATCGTCCATCGCGGCGCGACTGACCACCGGCCGCGAAGACGGGATGATCGGTTTCAGCCGTGAAGCAGCGGCAGGCAAGTGGATGGCGGGACCGTTGCTGCGCAAGGGGCGCAGGCGTGCCGGACAGCTCGTCGCGCGGCGCCGGCGACGCCCATGGCGGGAATCGGCGGTCTTGTCGAACCGTGTGCGCATCGGGTGCGACCCGGGCATCCGGAACGCACGTTAGGTTGCAGATCTGAAACGTCGCGGCAACTCGCCGGGCGCCATCAGGGCTGCGGTCGGCGTCACGTGCCCGACGCGTCCTTCGGAACGGATCGAGAACAGTCCAGGTATCCCCCGCGCGTTCGATGCGGCCGCATGCACTCGCCCGGGACAGCCGGCATCTGCCTCTCCCAATTGATGACCAAACCGCAAGACCTAGTGCATAGATATCGTTTGCCGCGGCGTTAATGACTATCGACAATCGTGGCTCGAATTCCCGCCGTTGCGCCAGAAGCGCCTTGGCGGGCGGCCCTGTCGGCTATCCCGGCCGTCGCCGCCACCCCGCTCACGACGACATGTACGCGTTCACGCCCTCATTCCAGAATCCCGCCGGTTCGCCGATCCGCGAGCTGTTCAAGTACCTCTCCGAACCGGGGATGATTTCGTTCGCCGGCGGCTACCCGGCCAGCGACCTGTTCGACGTCGACGGCCTGAACACGGCTGCCGAACGCGCGTACGCGCAGCCGGTCCGCTGCCTGCAATACGGTCCGACCGACGGCCTCGCCGAACTGAAGCAGCAACTGATCGCGTTGATGGCGCGCCGCAACGTGACGTGCACGCCGGCCGAACTGCTCGTCACGACCGGCTCGCAACAGGGCCTCGATCTGCTGCTGCGCGTGATGGTCGCCCCGGGCGACGTCGTGCTGACCGAACAACCGGCGTATCCGGCGACGCTGTCGGCGATGCGTCTGCAACAGGCGCGCATCGTGACGATTCCCGTCGACGGCGATGGCCTCGACGTCGACCGCCTCGCGTCGCAACTTGCATCCGGCGCGATCGTGCAGCCGAAGCTGCTCTATACGGTGCCGACCTTCGCGAATCCGACCGGTGCGACGCTTGCGCGCGAACGCCGCCTGAAGCTGCTGCGTCTCGCGGTGCAATACCGTTTCCTGATCGTCGAGGACGATCCCTACGGCGATCTGCGTTTCGCGGGCGAACCGGTGCCGTCGATGCTCGCGCTCGCGAACGAAGTCGAAGGCGCACGCGACTGGATCGTGCACTTCGCGAGCCTGTCGAAAATCGTCGCGCCGGGGCTGCGCGTGGGCTGGACGATCGCGCCGGCCGAAATCGCGCGGCGCTGCGTGATCGCGAAGCAGACGGTCGACCTGTGCAGCGCGCCGTGGACGCAAGCCACCGCCGCCGAGTATCTCGCCGACGGCGCGCTCGAGCGTCATCTGCCGCGCATCACGGCGGCCTACAAGCGCAAGTGCGATGCGATGTGCGACGCGCTGCGCGACGGCTTCGGCGATGCGATCACGTTCCATCGTCCCGAAGGCGGGATGTTCGTGTGGGCGCGGATCGGCGCGGTGTCGTCGGACGTGCTGCTGCAACAGGCGATTGCGAACAAGGTCGTCTTCGTGCCGGGCAAGGCGTTCTTTGCCGACAACGTCGACGCCGCTTCGTTGCGGCTGTCGTTCGCCGCGCCCGACGTCGACGCGATCCGGGAAGGCGTGGCGCGCCTCGTGCGCGCGTATGGTGCGGCGCTGGCCGCGTGAAGAGGAGAGACATATGAGCATCGTCGTCAACGACACGGCATGGATGGACGAAGCGCCGCGCATGGCCGGTATCCGTCCCGTCGAACACAAGTCGTCGCAGATCAGCGCGGGGCCGCAATACGTCGCCGACGTGCTCGGCCGCTTCGGCGCGGATTCGACCGACACGCGCGACGCCGCACCGGTCGTCCTCGGCTACAACTGAACCGCGCGGCGGGGGCCCGCGACGGGATCCCGCCGCCGAAACGGTTAAGCTGGCGCGATCGAACCACGCAGGATCGCCGGGTCATCATGTCCGACATCGAATCGCTCACGCAAACGTACGACCGCCTCTGGTCGTGCCTGGAATCCGGCGTCGGCGCACAGCGCTCGCCGTTCACCATGGTGCAGGCCGCGACGCTCGGCGTCGACGGCGCGCCGAAGGTGCGCACGATCGTGCTGCGGCAGGCGAGCCGCGCCGATCGTCGGCTGTCGTTCCACTCCGACGCGCGCTCGGAGAAGGTGGTGGAGCTGCGCCGCGATCCGCGTATCGCGATCGTCGCGAGCGATCTCGATTCGCTCGTGCAGATTCGCGCGGAAGGCGTTGCGACGATTTGCGACGACGAAGCGCAACGTCGCGCGGTCTGGCAATCGAACCGTCCGCATACGCTGCTGCTGTATCGCGCACCGCTGCGCCCCGGCACGCCGATCGAATCGCCGAAAGACGCGCATGTCACCGCAAGCCCGGGCACGGCGACCACCGACGACGGTTACCGGAACTTCTGCCTGCTCCACGTCGCGGTGACGCGCATCGACTGGCTCGACCTCGCCCGCGACGGCCATCGTCGCGCGGTGTTCGACGTGAACGACGACGGCTACGAAGGGCGCTGGATCGCTCCCTGACGGCGTCGGTCGCGCCCCCACTACAAACGCGTACAAACCAGACACATCCCGGATACGTCAGACCTTTCAAATGGGCAACGCCGCGCAACCGGCGCACGCCCGGATGAAAGCGAAAGCGCGCTCCGCCGCGCGGCATGTTCACTTTCCACTTCACGAAAGGAGATGCCGAACGATGTCTTCCACACAGTTTTCCCCGATGCGTCGCCACCTGCTGGCCACCTCCGTGGCCGCCGGCGTATCCGCGATGCTGCCCACCGCGTTGCATGCGGCAACCGGCGGCGACGGCATACGTCCGTTCACCGCCCATATCCCCGATGAAGCACTGGCCGACCTGCGCCGCCGCATTGCCGCGACGCGCTGGCCGGTCCGCGAGACCGTCACCGACGAATCGCAGGGCGTGCGGCTCGCGCGCATGCAGGCGCTGCTGCGCTACTGGGGCACCGACTACGACTGGCGCAAGGGCGAGGCGCGCCTGAACGGTTTCCCGATGTTCATCACCGAAATCGACGGGCTCGACATTCACTTCATCCACGTGCGCTCGCGGCACGCGAACGCGATGCCGATGATCATGACGCACGGCTGGCCGGGTTCGATCTTCGAGCTGCTGAAGACGATCGGCCCGCTGACGGATCCGACCGCACACGGTGCGAGTGCCGACGATGCGTTCCACGTCGTCGTGCCGTCGCTGCCGGGTTTCGGTTTTTCGGGCCGTCCGACGAAGACGGGCTGGGGCTCCGACCACATCGCGCGCGCATGGGGCGAGCTGATGGCGCGCCTCGGCTATACGCGCTTCGTGTCGCAGGGCGGCGACTGCGGCTCGGTGATCTCGCACCGGATGGCGATGCAGCGCGTGCAGGGCCTGGCCGGAATTCACGTGAACATGCCTGCGACGGTGCCGCCCGACATCGCGACGCTGCTCCAGACCGACGCGCCGGCACCGGCGTCGCTGTCGCCGAAGGAGAAGGCCGCGTACGAGAAGCTCGCGACGTTCTATCGCGACAACTGCGGCTACTCGGCGATGATGGTCACGCGCCCGCAGACGGTCGGCTATGCGCTCGCCGATTCGCCGTCGGGTCAGGCCGCGTGGATGTACGACAAGATCTCGCAGTGGACCTACAGCGGCGGCGTGCCCGAACGCTCGATCCCGCGCGACGAGATTCTCGACGACATTTCGTTGTACTGGCTGACCGACACGGCGACGTCCGCCGCGCAGATCTACTGGGAGGATCACTCGAACAACTTCAACGCGGTGGACATCTCGCTGCCGGCGGCGATCACGGTGTTCCCCGGCGAAATCTACCAGGCGCCGCGCAGCTGGGCCGAGCGCAGCTATCACAACCTGATCTACTTCAACGAAGTTGACAAGGGCGGGCATTTCGCGGCATGGGAGGAGCCGGAACTGTTTGCTCGCGAAGTGCGCGCCGGGTTCCGGCCGTTGCGTCGCGCGTAAGCGGGATTTGACGGGAAAACGCGGGCCGGTCGCGATGCCGGTCCGCGTGACGCGTTGCGCACGACCGACCGCGAACCCCCGTTTCCGCCGCCAATTTTGAATCGCTGTATGTCGTGCCCGAACCCGGATACGTTGGGATACAAAGCCTTCGGATGGATCGGATATAAAACCGGTGAAGCGATTCACACGGGCGGCGCGATGTCAGGCGCCGCCGCCGTGAACGGCGATACCAGAGCGCCCGCACGTGCCGCGGGCCACTTCCTTAGCGATCGACAATGGAGAACGCGTCATGCCTGATACCGTGAACACCCGCCGCCGCCTGATTCTGGGCACGACACTCGCAAGCCTGAGCCTCGCCGACCTCGGGTTCGGTGCGCTGGCACGTGCGCAGTCGGCGCCCGATGCGTCGACGTCGAAGCGCACGGCCGGCGCGGCCTCGCTCGGCAAGATCCACCAGATCGACGCCGGCGTGCTGAACGTCGGGTATGCGGATCTCGGACCGAAGAACGGCCCCGTCGTGTTCCTGCTGCACGGCTGGCCGTACGACATCTACAGCTACGCGGAAGTCGCGCCGCTGCTCACGGCGGCCGGCTATCGCGTGATCGTGCCGTATCTGCGCGGCTACGGGTCGACGACGTTCCGCTCGGCCGATACCGTGCGCAACGGCCAGCAGGCGGTGACGGCCGTCGACATCGTCGCGCTGATGGATGCGCTGAAGATCGATCGCGCGGTGTTCGGCGGCTACGACTGGGGCGCGCGCACGGCCGACATCATCGCGGCACTGTGGCCGCAGCGCGTGAAGGCGCTGGTGTCGGTGAGCGGCTACCTGATCGGCAGCCAGGAGGCGAACCGCAAGCCGCTGCCGCCGCAGGCGGAATTCCAGTGGTGGTATCAGTTCTACTTCACGACCGAGCGCGGCGCGCTCGGCTACGCGGCGAATCGCGACGCGTTCAACAAGCTGATCTGGCAACTCGCATCGCCGAAGTGGCAGTTCTCCGACGAGACCTACGCGCGCAGCGCCGCGTCGTTCCAGAACCCCGACCACGTGGCCGTCGTGATCCACAACTATCGCTGGCGCCTCGGGCTCGCGAAGGGCGAAGCCCAATACGACGACATCGAGCGGCGGCTCGCCGCCGGCCCGGCCATCACCGTGCCGACGATCACGATGGAGGGCGACGCGAACGGCGCGCCGCATCCGGAGCCTGCCGCGTATGCGAAGAAGTTCACGGGCAAGTATCAGCACCGGACCATCACGGGCGGCATCGGCCACAACCTGCCGCAGGAAGCGCCGCAGGCATTCGCCGATGCGATCCTGCAAGTGGAGCACCTGTGATGCGGGCCGGCACGATCGTGTCGCGCCGCGGCGCGCGCCGTGCGCTCGTCGCGGGCGCGCTGCTGGCGGGCGCGTGGTCGGCGAGCGGTCCGGCCGCGTTCGCGGAGCAGCCGAAGCCGGCGGCGTCGCCAATCTACGGCGTGACGATCCCGCCCGGCTACCGGAAGTGGGAAATGGTCGCGCCGGCCGAGGAAGCGGCGCCGCTCGACGAACTGCGCGTGGTCCTCGGCAATCCCGTCGCGATCCGCGCGCTCGAACAGTCGACGCTGCCGTTTCCGGACGGCACGATCCTTGTGAAGCTCGCGTACAAACGCAAGCAGTCCGACGAATTCGCGCCGGCGACGGTGCCGGGCCAGGCGACGACCGTGCAGGTGATGGTCAAGGATTCGCGCCGTTATGCGTCGACGGGCGGCTGGGGTTTCGGGCGCTTCATCAACGGCGTGCCGGCCGATATCGGTCAGCACCAGACCTGCTTCGCGTGTCATCAGGCGCGCGTGAAGAATCACGATTTCGTGTTCACGCGGCTTGCGCCCTGATGTGACCTGACCAGACCGGTTTGACGGAAAGGCGTGCCGCGCGAGGCACGCCTTTTTTCATGTTGGGACGCGGGCGCGCGGTGTGCGGGTTACCGGATTTGTATCGCACTGTATCGGGAACCGCTGCGGAAACATCGGATTGCAGAACGCCCCTGTTTCGGAAACATGCCGGATACGTGAGCGGGTTCTACTGTCGACATGCAGCAAACGTTCGGTGCGAGACGGTCGCAACGGACGCCGAGTGATCGATACCCCCAACTTCCGCCAAGGAGAAATCTCATGAAAGCCGCTCGAATCCTCGCAGTCGCCGTGCTCGCTTCGATCCCCGCATTGTCGTTCGCCGATACCGGCCACGGCCTCACGCGTGCCGACGTGCGCGCCGACCTCATCCGGCTCGAGAAGGCCGGCTATAACCCGGCCGGCAGTGACGCGCGTTACCCGGACGATATCGCCGCCGCGCAGAACGCCGTCGCCGCCGCGCAGCAGGTCGCGCGCTCCGACCAGAACGGCCCGTCGAAGTCGCAGGACGACAACGTGGCTGCCGCGTCCGCGTCTGCCGCTGCGCGCTACGCCGCGGCCGACCAGCGCGCTGCGCGCAACGCGCGGACGGACGCCGACGACCTGTACGCACATTCGTGATGCATTGCCGCGCCTGCCGCACGCGGGCGCGGCCGCATCGGCAACACTTCAGATGAACGACACGACGGAAAGGAGCATGAAGATGATCGGTTTGACGAAACGGGTTCTGGTGTCCGCGGCGGTGCTCGGCGGGCTGTTCGGTGCGGTCGCGGCGCAGGCCGCGCCGAAGGAAGACCTGAAAGGCACGAACGTCGTGCTGGTGCACGGCGCATTCGCCGACGGGTCGAGCTGGAACCGCGTGATTCCGCTGCTCGAAGCGCGCGGCCTGCACGTCGTGTCGGTGCAGAACCCGCTGAGCTCGCTCGCCGACGACGCAGCCGCGACGAAGCGCGCGATCGACGAACAGAAGGGCCCCGTCGTGCTGGTCGGCCATTCGTGGGCTGGTGTCGTGATCAGCGACGCCGGCAACGACGACAAGGTGAAGTCGCTCGTCTACGTCGCCGCATTCGCGCCGGACAACGGCCAGTCGATCGCCGACGTCACGCAGGGGTTGCCGGCACCGTCGTGGGCCGGCGAGCTGCGCAAGGACGGCGGCGGCTTCGCGACGCTGTCGGACAAGGCGATCGCGCAGGATTTCGCGCCGGATCTGCCGCCCGCGCAGCAACGCGTCGTCGCGGCGACGCAAGGGCCGTGGTACGGTGGCTGCATTTCGGAGAAGGTCGCGCAGGCCGCGTGGCATGCGAAGCCGTCGTCGTTCGTCGTCGCGACGCAGGACCGGATGATCGATCCGAAGCTGCAGGAGGCGATGGCGAAGCGGATCGGCGCGACGGTCACGCGCGTGAACGGCAGCCACGTCGCGATGCTGAGCCAGCCGAAGGCCGTGGCCGACGCGATCATCGCGGCCGCGGAGCGTGCGAAGCAGGATGCGCAGTGAGTGAATGCGGCGCCGCGTGGCGGATGACGTGGCGCCGTCGGTGATTGTGATGTCCTTTCACGAGGAGAAGTCATGACGCAGCAACTCTGGCAACTGTCGGCGACTGAAATTGCGAAGCGTGTGCGGCAGCGTGAAGTCTCCGCGCGGGAAGTGGCGGATGCCACACTGGCGCGCCTCGAAGCGGTGAACCCGGCGATCAATGCGGTGGTCGAGCATCGTCCCGACGAGGTGCGGCGGCAGGCCGACGACGTCGATCGCGCGATCGCCCGCGGCGACGATCCGGGCCCGCTCGCCGGCGTGCCCGTGACGGTGAAGATCAACGTCGACGTCGCGACGTTCGCGACGACCAACGGCACGCGGTTGCAGGAAAACCTGATCGCGAGCGCCGACAGCCCGTCGGTGTCGAACCTGAGAAAGGCCGGCGCCGTGCTGCTCGGCCGCACCAATTCGCCGACGTTCGCGCTGCGCTGGTTCACGTCGAACCTCGTGCACGGCCATACGTACAATCCGCGCAACCGTTCGCTGACGCCGGGCGGTTCGAGCGGCGGCGCGGCGGCTGCCGTGGCCGCCGGGATCGGCCCGATCGCGCTCGGCACCGACATCGGCGGCTCGGTGCGCTATCCGGCCTATGCGTGCGGCGTGCATGGCATCCGTCCGTCGCTCGGGCGTGTGCCGGCATTCAATGCGTCAGGGCCGGAGCGTGCGATCGGCGCGCAACTGATGTCGACGACGGGGCCGATCGCACGCACGATCGACGATCTCGCGCTGGCGCTGCGTGCATTCGCCGCGCCGGACCCGCGCGACCCGTGGTACGTGGCGGTGCCGATCGACGGGCGCGCGGTGCCCAAACGCGCGGCGCTATGCGTGCGTCCGCGCGGTCTGGAGGTCGTGCCCGAGGTCGAGGCCGCGCTGCGCGATGCCGCGCGACGGCTCGTCGACGCGGGCTGGACCGTCGACGAAATCGACGATACGCCGCCGATGCGCGAGGCCGCGCTGTTGCAGGAGCAGCTCTGGCTCGGCGACGGATTCGATGCGCTGGCGAACGCGGTGGCGAGCGACGGCGATCCGGGCGCGGCCGCGGTGATCGCCGCCGTGCGCGGCAAGGTGCGCGATCTGCCGGCCGACGTGATCAGCCGCGCGCTCGTGCGGCGTACGACGCTGACGCGGCAATGGCGGCTCTTTCTCGACGAATATGCGGTGTTGTTGTTGCCGGTGTCGTCCGAGTTGCCGTTTCCCGACGATCTCGATCGGCAAGGGCCGGAAGGGTTCGAGCGCGTCTGGGAAGCGCAGCTCACGCTGCGGGCGCTGCCGGCGATGGGGCTGCCGGGGCTCGCGGTGACGACCGGGATCGTCAACGACGTGCCGGTGGGCGTGCAAGTGGTCGCCACGCATCATCGCGAGGATCTGTGTCTGCTCGCGGGGCGCGACATCGAGGCGCGCGGCGCGCCGATCGTGGCGGTCGATCCGGTACGCTGATGCGATGACGGGGTGCGTGCAGCGACGATGCGCTATGCCCGTCGGCTGTCGTTCATCGATCCATCGTTCCATCGAAGCGCGCCATTCGACCCGGCGCGCGATTTCATTTCGGATTCCGGTGCAACGACAACGCGCGGCGCGCGTCGCGTGCTGCATCGTTCCCGGCCTCGCAGTCGCCGATCCTTTCAAGAACCTTCGATGCACGACATCGAACGGCCATCGCTCCACATCCTCCGCACGAACCCTCGCCGATAGCGCGCGTCTGCTATTGCATTTCACGCGCCGCTGATTAGGAAATGAATTTTTATTGGTTCTGCTTCCCCGACCGCGCTCGCATAGTGGGGCTGACGGCTATAGACAGCAGGCAAGCTGCACCGGCCGCATTCCCGGCGTTTTTGATCATACGAATCTGCGAGAACAAGGAAGCGTGATGACGTTTGCATTGGAAGAACGAACCGCCGCCCAGCAGGCGCTCGAAGACGCCCGCGCGGCGGCCGCATCGGCGGGCACGCCGTACGCCGGTGGCGTGGCGCCGGAAGTTGCGTGGGCGCTGTTTTCCGCCGGGGACGCGTTGCTGGTCGACGTGCGCACCGCGGAAGAACGGAAATTCGTCGGCCACGTGCCGGAGTCGCTGCACGTGCCGTGGGCGACCGGCACGAGCCTGACGCGCAACCCGCGCTTCGTGCGCGAACTCGAAGCGAAGACCGGCAAGGATGCGGTGGTGCTGTTGCTCTGCCGCAGCGGCAACCGGTCCGCGCAGGCGGCCGAAGCGGCGGCCAAGGGCGGCTTCACGCAGGTATTCAACGTGCTCGAGGGGTTCGAGGGCGACCTCGACGAACAGCAGCATCGCGGCGGCCGCAACGGCTGGCGCCATCGCGGCCTGCCGTGGGCGCAGGACTGAGTCACGGCCGTTACGGGGAGAAGTCAGCATGGCCGCATTCGATATCGACGACATCGTCCAGTCGCTCCAGACCGTGCGCCGCGCGTGGCGCGAGAAGCAGCGGCGCTCGCTCGAACCGGGCGGGCGCGACCTGCCGGCGCGCGAGGCGCTTGCGCAGATCATCGGCGCGCTGAAGGGCGTGCTGTTCCCGATGCGGCTCGGGCCGCCCGACCTGCGGCAGGAGAGCGAAAACCTCCATGTGGCCCACGCGCTCGACGCGGCGCTGAATGCGCTGCTCGCGCAGGTGACGCTCGAGCTGCGCTACGCGGCGCGGCAACGCAACGCCGACGCGCAGATCGACGAGGCGGCCGCCACCGCCGTTCAGGCCTTCGCGGCACGGCTTCCCGACATCCGTCGGCTGCTCGACAGCGACGTGCTGGCCGCATTTCATGGCGATCCGGCGGCGGGCAGTGTCGACGAAGTGCTGCTGTGCTACCCCGGCATCCTCGCGATGATCCACCACCGGCTCGCGCACGAGCTGTACCGGCTCGGGCTGCCGCTGCTCGCGCGCATCATCGCCGAGCAGGCGCATGCGGAAACCGGCATCGACATTCATCCGGGCGCCCGGATCGGCGCCGGCTTCTTCATCGACCACGGCACGGGCGTCGTGATCGGCGAGACCGCGATCATCGGCGAGCGCGCGCGCGTGTACCAGGCCGTCACGCTCGGCGCGAAGCGCTTCCCGCGCGATGCGGCCGGCCATCTGGAGAAAGGGCTCGCGCGCCATCCGATCGTCGAGGACGACGTCGTGATCTATGCGGGCGCAACGATCCTCGGCCGCGTGACGATTGGCCGCGGCGCGGTGATCGGCGGCAACGTGTGGCTCACGCAGGACGTGCCGGCGGGCGCGAACATCACGCAGGCCATGCTGCGCAGCGAGGCGAATGCCGCGCCGCACGCGCGAATCGAGCCGGCCGAGCCGGTATCCGACGCGCAGGTGACGACATGAGCGACCTGATCCAGCACTTCGGGGCCAACGTGCGCAAGCTGCGCGAAGCGCGCACGTGGTCGCAGGAGCAGCTCGCCGAACACGCGGGGCTGAACCGTTCGTACGTCGGCGAGATCGAGCGCGGCGAGGCCATTGCATCGATCGTCACCGCCGACAAGATCGCGCGCGCGTTCGACGTGTCGATCTCGACGCTGCTTCTTGGCGTGTACGTCACCTGACGCATCCCGCTTCCCTTCCCGTTCGGTTGTGCCGTGTGACGGCTATAGCATGTTGAGCCGGCAGGTGCGTGCTTCCGATAATCACCAAGCGTCATAAGCAATCCCGTTTTTCATCTTAAGAACCCGGAGCCACACATGTCGACCGTTGCAAGCGGCACGGCCGCGCTGAGCGATCACGCCGCCCGCCAACTAGCGAACGCTACCAAGACCGTCCCGCAGCTTTCCACGATTACGCCGCGCTGGCTGACCCATTTGCTGCAGTGGGTGCCGGTCGAGGCCGGCATCTATCGCCTGAACCAGGTGAAGAACCCGGAAGCCGTGCGCGCCGCGTGCACGCAGCTTGAGGACGAAAGCGTGCTGCCGCAGACATTCGTGCCATACGAGGAACAGCCGCGCGAGTATTTCCTGAACGCGGTGAGCACGGTGCTCGACGTGCACACGCGGATCTCCGATCTCTACAGCAGTCCTCATGACCAGATCAAGGAACAGCTGCGCCTGACGATCGAGACGATCAAGGAGCTGCAGGAAAGCCAGCTGATCAACAACCCGGACTACGGGCTGCTCGCGAACGTGACCGACGAACAGCGGATTTTCCCGCTGACGGGCGCACCGACGCCGGACGACCTCGACGAACTGCTGACCAGGGTGTGGAAGGAACCGGCGTTCTTCCTCACGCACCCGCTCGCGATCGCCGCGTTCGGCCGCGAATGCACGCGGCGAGGCGTGCCGCCGCCGACGGTCAGCCTGTTCGGCTCGCAGTTCCTCACGTGGCGCGGCATTCCGCTGATCCCGTCGGACAAGGTGCCCGTCGCGGACGGCAAGACCAAGATCCTGCTGCTGCGCGTCGGCGACAAGCGCCAGGGTGTCGTCGGCCTCTATCAGCCGGGCGTCGCAGGCGAGCAGGGGCCGGGCCTGTCGGTGCGCTTCATGGGGATCAACAACCAGGCGATCGCGTCGTACCTGATCTCGCTGTACTGCTCGCTCGCGGTCCATTCGCCGGATGCGCTGGCTGTCCTCGATGACGTCGAAATCGCCAAGTACCATGACTATCCCGACACCTACCGTTAATCCCGGCTCGGCCGGCAGCGACGCGCTCGCGTTGCCGCACGCGCCGCTGCCGGCCGGCCTGCCCGACCCGGCGGCGCTCGCGCGGCTCGCGTCCGAGTTCTTCGCGACGCCGCCCGGGCAGGCCACCGCGCCCGGGCTGTCGGCGGGCAGCGGGGCGGTCGGCGGCGTGCCGTCGGCGTTGCCGGCGGCCGCGCCGATCCTCGCGTCGGCGAGCAATCCCGCGCCGGGCGGCTCGCCACTCGCGGGGCCGGGCGGCACGGGCACCGGCGTACCGGGCTTCGCGCTGCCGCAAGGCAAGGCGCCCGGCGCGAACCTCGCGCCGTCCGCGCCGACGCACGTGCTGTCGCTCGGCAATCGCGTGCCCGCGCTCGCGCCGCATGCGGCCGCGCAGAACGGGCTGCCCGACAACGCGGTGTCGATCGCGCCCGCGTTCGAACCGCGCGTCGGCGGCGCGGCGCTCGGCGTGCCGCAGGCGAATGCGGCGGTATCGGAGGGTGCGGTGAAGGCTGCGCCGGCCGCGTCGCCGTATTACTTCACCGACGGCTCGCTGCAGGGCTGGCAGGCGACGCCGCAGGACATCGTCGTGCCGTCGAACGGCCTCGCATCGCCGGAAGCGTTCGGGCTGCCGGGCGACGATGCGTTGCGCGACCTGCTCGCCGTGCAGCGCGACGTGCCGGTGTCGCGTGCATCGGGCGCGGACGTGCCGCGTTACTTCATCGACGATGCGCATGCCGCCGAGCCGCAGGGCAACCTGCATCGCGGCGCGCACCCGCCGTTCGACGTGAACGCGATCCGCCGCGATTTCCCGATCCTGCAGGAACGCGTGAACGGCAAGCAGCTGGTCTGGTTCGACAATGCCGCGACGACGCACAAGCCGCAGGCCGTGATCGATCGTCTTGCCTATTTCTATGCGCACGAAAACTCGAACATCCACCGCGCCGCGCATGCACTGGCGGGCCGCGCGACGGATGCGTACGAGCATGCGCGGGACACCGTGCGGCGCTTCATCGGCGCCGCTTCGCCGGACGAGATCGTGTTCGTGCGCGGCACCACCGAGGCGATCAACCTGATCGCGAAGACTTGGGGCGTGCAGAACGTCGGCGAAGGCGACGAGATCGTCGTGTCGCATCTCGAGCATCACGCGAACATCGTGCCGTGGCAGCAGCTCGCGGCGCTCAAGGGCGCGAAGCTGCGCGTGATTCCGGTCGACGATTCGGGACAGGTGCTGCTCGACGAATACCGGAGACTGCTCAACGACCGCACGAAGATCGTGTCCGTCACGCAGGTGTCGAATGCGCTCGGCACGGTCGTGCCGGTGAAGGAGATCGTCGAGCTCGCGCATCGCGCGGGCGCGAAGGCGCTCGTCGACGGTGCGCAGTCGATCTCGCACATGCGCGTCGACGTGCAGGCGCTGGATGCGGATTTCTTCGTGTTCTCCGGGCACAAGATCTACGGTCCGACCGGCATCGGCGTCGTTTACGGCAAGCGCGCGATCCTCGACGACATGCCGCCGTGGCAGGGCGGCGGCAACATGATCGCGGACGTGACGTTCGAGCGCACGGTATTCCAGCCGCCGCCGAACCGGTTCGAAGCCGGCACCGGCAACATCGCGGACGCGGTGGGGCTGGGGGCCGCGCTCGACTACGTGAGCCGCGTGGGCATCGAGAACATCGCGCGCTACGAGCACGACCTGCTCGCGTATGCGACGAGCGTGCTCGCGCCCGTGCCGGGCGTGCGGCTCGTGGGCACCGCGCGCGACAAGGCGAGCGTGCTGTCGTTCGTGCTGAAGGGCTATGAGACCGAGGAGGTCGGGCAGGCGCTGAACGAAGAGGGCATTGCGGTGCGCTCCGGCCATCATTGCGCGCAGCCGATCCTGCGACGCTTCGGGCTTGAGGCGACGGTGCGCCCGTCGCTCGCGTTCTACAACACGTGCGATGAAGTCGACGCGCTCGTGAGCGTCGTGAGAAGGCTGGCGGCGCGGCGCTGAGACACGCGGCATGCGAAAAGGCCGCTTGCGACTCCCGGCAACGGGGTGTCGCAAGCGGCCTTTTTTCGTGGCGATGCCGGCGCGTGACGGCGCTCAGCGCACGGCCAGCATCCGCCCGCCGAGCCCCATCAGCAGCAGCCCGGCCGTCGTGTCGAGCACGGCCTTGCGCCGGATCAGCAGCCGGCGCACCGACGGGTGCGACGCGAGCAGCGCCATGGTGCAGTACCACGCGCCCGAAATTCCGATCGACAACATGACGACCGCGAGATCGAGCCACGCCGGCGCATGGGCCGGCACCATCAACGCGAAGATACTGCCGTAGAACGCGACGGATTTCGGGTTCGTCATGCTGACCACGTAGCCCTTCTTCGCGGCATGCCAGTCGGAGGACGCGGCCGGCGCGGAAACCGCGGGCGGCGTGCGCGCGGTCAGCACCATTTTCAGGCCGAGCCAGATCAGATACGCGGCGCCCGCGAGCCGCAGCGCGGTGTGCACCCAGGCGACGTGGGTCACGAGCAGGCTGAGGCCGGCAATCGCGACCGCCGCCCAGGTGCCCGATGCGGCGGCGAGGCCGAGCCCGGTCATCACGCCGGCGCGGCGTTGCGCGACGGCGGTCGACGTGACGATCACGAAGTTCGGGCCCGGGCTGGCCACGCTCAGGAGAAGGACGCCGGCGAGCGGCAAAAGGGTGGCGATGGTGGTCGACATGGCTTGGGCGGCAAAGCGACGGAAGGGGCGTTCATCTTACCGCGGGCGCGACTCACCGGTCGCCGCACGGCTGCTTCCGCGATTGTTGAGCGTATTGGAAAGGTCCAATCCGGAAGCAGCAATAGGTGCCGCGAATATGACCGATTATTCTCCCGAGCGCTATACCGGCAGGCCGACGCGAATGCTGTCGGACTGCTTACAAAATCAATCGCTCAGGGAGGCCTTTCATGAAACGCATCGTCGTATCCGGTGGTGTCGGCGCGGTATTCGTCTTGACAGCGGCGTCGTCCGCATTTGCGCAGAGTTCCGTCACGTTGTATGGCCTCGTCGATACGGCGATCCGTTATCAGACGAACGCCGGCCCCGACGGCAAGGACCTGATCGGAATGACCGTCGGCCCCGAAACGCACAGCCGCTGGGGCTTGCGCGGCAGCGAGGATCTCGGCGGCGGCCTGTCGGCGATCTTTCGTCTGGAGAACGGCTTCGAGCTCGGCGACGGCAAGCTGCACGTCGCGAACACGCTGTTCAGCCGGCAGGCATACGTCGGCCTGTCGAGCGACCGGTACGGTTCGCTGACCTTCGGCAACCAGTACGCCCCGCTGTACGACACGATGGGTGACGTGTTCGATCCGATGACCGTCGGCGACTACTGGCAGGACAGCTGGGCGTACAACGGCATCGGCAATTACCTGACCGTGCCGAACTCGGTGAAGTACAAGTTCTCGTACAACGGCTTCAGCATCGATGCGATCTACGGGCTCGGCAATCATGCCGGCGCGATGGGCCTCGACAGCACGTACGGTGTCGAGCTGACCTACGCGCAAGGGCCTGCGTCGATCAACGCCGGCTACCAGCAGACCTCGGTGTCGTCCGTGAACGGCAGTGCGGTCAACGGCGCGAAGGTGAACTTCCTGCACGTGAGCGGCGCATATCAGGTCACGCCGTCCGTGCGCCTGCTGGCCGGCTGGCTGCACGGTCAGGACAAGACGGGCACGACGGACTTCAACATGCAGCAGGCCGGCGCGCCCACGCTCGCCGGCGGCAGCCCGAATCGCATCGACGATACGTTCTACGTCGGCGCGAACTGGCAGGCCACCGCGCCGCTGCTGATCACGGTGGCCGGCTATTACGGCCACGCGCGCAACGCGGAGCGGCTCGACGGCACGCTCGGCTCCGGGATCAATTACTCGGCGACCATGCTGGCCGAATATGCGCTGTCGAAGCACACGGAGGTATACGGCACGGTCGATTTCGCACGCGGCAACGGCGCGTTCGCGGCCGACTACCCGGGCGCCACCAACCGGCTCACCGGCAAGGTTGACCAGATCGGCAGGACCAACAACGTCGGGGCCGCGATCGGCCTGCGCCAGATGTTCTGACGACGGCGCGCGGGGCGGGCGCTTACGAAAAAACGCGTGGCGACCGGTGCCGCCACGCGTCGTGGATCGAAGCGCGCGGTCGCCCGGCTCGGGCGTGCGCGCTTGCCGGCGTCAGAAATCGAACCCCGGGCCGCCTGCGCCCGGACCACCCGGCACCGCAGCCGGCGCCGCATCCTTCGGCGCTTCGAACACCGTCGCATCGGTCGTCAGCAGCAGCCCCGCGACCGACGCCGCGTTCTGCAGCGCGGTGCGCGTGACCTTGGTCGGATCGAGCACGCCCGATTCGACGAGGTCGCCGTATTCACCGGTCTGCGCGTTGTAGCCGAAGTTGCCCGAGCCCTCCGCGACTTTCGCGACGACCACGCTCGCTTCCTCGCCCGCGTTCGTGACGATCTGGCGCAGCGGTTCCTCGAGTGCACGCAGCACGATCTTGATGCCCGCGTCCTGGTCGGCGTTCGCGCCCTTGAGTGCGCGGATCGCCTGCCGCACGCGAATCAGCGCGACGCCGCCGCCCGGCACGATGCCTTCCTCGACGGCCGCGCGCGTCGCGTGCAGCGCATCGTCGACACGATCCTTCTTCTCCTTCACCTCGATCTCGGTCGCGCCGCCGACCTTGATCACCGCGACGCCGCCCGCGAGCTTGGCCACGCGTTCCTGCAGCTTTTCACGGTCGTAGTCGGAGGTCGCTTCCTCGATCTGCACGCGGATCTGCCTCACGCGCGCCTCGATGTTCTTCGCATCGCCCGCGCCGTCGATCACGGTCGTGTTTTCCTTGCCGACCTCGATGCGCTTCGCCTGGCCGAGCTCGGCGAGCGTCGCCTTCTCGAGCGTGAGGCCCGTCTCCTCGGCGACGACCTGGCCGCCGGTCAGGATCGCGATGTCTTCCAGCAGCGCCTTGCGACGATCGCCGAAGCCCGGCGCCTTGACCGCGACCGTCTTCAGGATGCCGCGGATGTTGTTCACGACCAGCGTCGCGAGCGCTTCGCCTTCGACGTCTTCCGCGATGATCAGCAGCGGCCGGCCCGACTTCGCGACCTGTTCGAGCACCGGCAGCAGGTCGCGGATGTTCGAGATCTTCTTGTCGTGCAGCAGGATGTACGGGTTCTCGATTTCGGCGATCTGCTTGTCGGCGTTGTTGATGAAATACGGCGACAGATAGCCGCGATCGAACTGCAATCCTTCGACGACGTCGAGCTCGTCGGCGAGCGACTTGCCGTCCTCCACGGTGATCACGCCTTCCTTGCCGACACGGTCGATCGCTTCGGCGATGCGCTGGCCGATCGATTCCTCGCCGTTCGCGGAGATCGTCGCGACCTGCGCGATTTCCTTGCTGGTGGTGGTCGGCTTGCTGATCTTCTTCAGCTCGTCTACGGCCGATGCCACCGCCTTGTCGATCCCGCGCTTCAGGTCGAGCGGATTGAGCCCGGCCGCGACGTATTTCTGGCCTTCGCGCACGATCGCCTGCGCGAGCACGGTGGCCGTCGTCGTGCCGTCGCCAGCCGCGTCGCTGGTGCGCGACGCGACTTCCTTCACGAGCTGCGCGCCGACGTTCTGCAGCTTGTCCGCGAGTTCGATTTCCTTCGCGACCGACACGCCGTCCTTGGTGACGACGGGTGCGCCGAAGCTGCGTTCGAGCACGACGTTGCGGCCTTTCGGCCCGAGCGTGACCTTCACCGCATTGGCGAGAATGTTGACGCCTTCGGTCAGCTTCGCACGGGCGACGTCGCTGAAAATGATTTCCTTCGCTGCCATGATTGCACTCCGTTATTGACTGACGACCGCGACGATGTCTTCCTCGCGCAGTACGAGGAATTCGTTGCCGTCCACCTTGACGGCCTGGCCTGCGTACTTGCCGAACAGCACGCGTTCGCCGACCTGAAGGTCGGGCACGATGCGCTGGCCGTCCGCGTCCTTGCGGCCGGGGCCGACGGCGATCACTTCGCCCTGGTCGGGCTTTTCCGCGGCGCTGTCGGGGATCACGATGCCCGAGGCGGTGGTGGTTTCCTGGTCGAGTCGCTTCACGATGACCCGGTCATGCAAGGGGCGTAGGCTCATCTGTCCGTCCTGTTCTGTTGCGTCGAAATTGGCTGGCACTCTTTGATGGAGAGTGCTGACGAGTATAAAAACGCGGGACGGCGCGATCCAATAACGGATTCCGAAATGCATTTGCGTGGATGCGCTATGGGAGCGTCGACGACGCGGCACAGCGCGGTACGCGGATGCGGGTACCGGCGCGGAAGAGTGCGCTGTAGAGACGGCAGCGAGGAGAAGGCGGCGTGCGCCGCCTTCATCCGTTACGACGCGACGCGAATCACGACCTTGCCGAAATGCTGACCCGACTGCAGACACGCATAGGCCTGCGGCGCTTCGTCGAAACCGAACACGCGATCGACCACCGGCTTGATCCGTTTCGCATCGACGAGCCGCACGACGTCGTCGAGCATCGCGCGGCTGCCGACCATGATCCCGTGCAGTTTCCGAATGCCGCCGATCAGCGACAGCAGCCCGAGTTCCGGGCCGCCGAACCCGCTGACGCCGCCGATCACCGACACGATGCCGCCCATTTTCGTCGCGGCGACCGAGCGCGCGAGCGTATCGCGTCCGCCGACTTCGATGACGAGATCCGCGCCCGCACCGTCGGTGAGCCGCAGCACTTCATGCTGCCATTCGGGCGTCGTGCGGTAGTTGATCGTTGCGTCCGCACCGAGTGCGCGGGCGCGTTCGAGCTTTGCATCGCTCGACGAAGTCACGATCGTGCGCAGTCCGGCCGCATGCGCGAGCTGCAGCGCGATGATCGAAACACCGCCCGTGCCGAGCAGCACGACCGTCGCGCCCGGTCTCAGCCCGCCGTCGACGAACAGCGCATTCCACGCGGTGATGCCCGCGCACGACAGCGTTGCCGCTTCGTCGTAGTCGAGATGCGCAGGAATCCCGACGAGCGCGGTTTCGTCGGAGACGAAGCGTTCGGCGAGCACGCCGTCGAAATGCGAGCCGGGCGACCCCGAGACCTTCGGCGGCGTGGGCGGCCCGTCGATCCAGTGCGGGAAATACGTGTTGATCACGCGATCGCCCGGCTTGAACCGCGTGACGTCGCGACCGGTCTCGACGACTTCGCCGGCGCCGTCGGCGACGGGTATCAGCGCGTCGGTGCCGATGCCGAGATAGTCGCCGTGCGCGAACATCAGGTCGCGGTAGTTCAGTCCTGCCGAGTGGATTTTCACGACGACGTCGGTCGGCCCGACCGGGCGAAGCGTCGCGTCGATGCGCCGGAGCCCGGCAATGCCGTCCCCCGGTTTGATTTGCCATGCGTGCATGTCGGCTCCTTTTTCGAGATGGACCGGACTATCATAGTGTTGCGCAACGGGACACATTGGCGAGAATTCGGCCAACGATTGTCGCCGGCGCGGACACAAACCTGTCATTCCATCGGAGCGGAACTGCATGGACGAGCGATTGAGAGGCATCGTCGAATTCGTCGACGTCGTGGAGTCGGGCAGCTTCGCGGCGGCGGCGCTGCGCCTCGGCATGACGCGCTCGGCTGTTGCGAAGATCGTCGCGCGGCTCGAACAGCGGCTCGGTGCGCGCCTCTTGCAGCGCACGACGCGTCAGCTCGGCCTGACCGACGAGGGGCTCGTCTATTACGAGCAGTGTCGGCGGTTGCTGGCCGAACTCGGCGAGACGGAAGCCGCGCTCGACGCGGGCCGGCGCGAGCCGACCGGCCGCGTGCGGGTCAGCGTGCCCGTGCTGTTCGGCCGGCAATGCGTGGCGCCCGTCGTGCGGCGCATCATCGAGCGTTATCCGCGGCTTGAAATCGACGTGTCGTTCAGCGATCGCGTCGCCGATCTCGTCAACGACGGCTTCGACATCGCGGTGCGTATCGGCACGCTGGCCGACACGAGTGCGCTGGTCGGCCGGAAGCTTGGGGTGCAGCGCATGGGCATCTGCGCATCGCCTGCCTATCTCGATCGTCACGGCCGGCCGTCGGGGCTCGACGAACTCGCGTCGCACGGCGGCATCGCGTATTCGCGCGGCGGGCAGCCGACGCCGTGGCGAATCATCGGCGCGGACGGCGCGGTGCACGACCATCGCCCGGCAGGCCGCCTGCGATTCGACGACCTGCAGGCGATCGCCGACGCGGCGGCGGCCGGCGCGGGCCTTGCGTGGCTGCCGTGCTGGCTGATGGCGCCGTACGTGCGCGACGGCCGTCTCGTGCTCGTGATGGACAGCGACAGCGTGTCGGGCGCCGAAGTGTTCGCGGTGCGCCCGACGTCGCGCAATGTGCCGATGAAGGTGCGCGTCGTCATCGATGCGCTCGTTGACGAGATTCCGCGCATGCTGGCGTCGGACAACGCGGACGGCGAGCGCGTGCCGCGGCGCATCGTCCAGGCTTCGTAGCCACGACGCGCGATCGAGTCGTCGACGCAAACGACGGCGACCGTACGCGTTTTCTCCACCTGACGCACAATCGGTGCGGATCGTGAATGCGCCGCGCGAGCGCGCGCATCGCGCCGTCTTCGATTATTTCGTCAGAGGCACGAATCATGTCATCCCGCACCTATCTCGTTACCGGCGCATCGCGCGGCATCGGCCTGGCCACCAGCACGCTGCTCGCGCAGCGCGGCCATCGCGTCATCGGTCTCGCGCGCCATGCGCAAGACATCGACTTTCCCGGCGAACTGATCGCATGCGATCTCGCCGACATCGAACAGACGGCTGCGACGCTCGCCCGTATCGGCGCGTCGAGCGAGATCGACGGCATCGTGAACAATGCGGGCATCGCGTTGCCGCAGCCGCTCGGCAAAGTCGATTTCGCATCGCTGCAGGCGGTGTTCGACCTGAACGTGCGCGCGGCGATCCAGGTCACGCAGCATTTCGCCGACGCGATGAAGGCACGCGGCCATGGCCGCATCGTCAACGTATGCAGCCGGGCGATCTTCGGCAGTCTCGATCGCACCGCATACTCGGCCGCGAAGAGCGCGCTCGTCGGCTGCACGCGCACGTGGGCGCTGGAACTGGCCGAACATGGCGTGACGGTCAACGCGGTTGCGCCGGGCCCGATCGAGACGGAACTGTTTCGCCAGACGCGTCCGGTCGGGAGCGACGCGGAGCGGAAGGTACTCGCGACGATTCCCGCCCGTCGCCTCGGCACGCCGCACGATGTAGCCGCGGCGATCGCGTTCCTGCTGTCCGACGATGCGGCGTTCGTCACGGGGCAGGTGCTCGCGGTGGACGGCGGCGGCAGCCTCGGCGGGCGAAGCTGACGCAACGCAAGCAGTGCGGCGCGAGCCGTAAAACAAGGACCGGCGTGCATATTCTCCGTTCCCGTTAGCATGTGACGAATCCGACTTTGGATGCCGAGCGGGCGACGCTAAGATCGCCGATCCGTAGATCGTGCGTTCGACAAAATGAAAAAATCCGCGTCGCCGTTGCATGCCTTCCGTTTCCGTGTCGTTTGCGCCGCGATCGCTGGCGCGCTGTCGCTCGCATCGTGCGGCGGCGTCGACAGCGATCTGCCGCCGCAGGCCAATGCGACGCCCGCGGCCAAGCGCCCGAACATTCTGTACATCATGGCCGACGATCTCGGCTATTCCGACATCCATGCATTTGGCGGCGAGATCAGTACACCGAACCTTGACGCGCTCGTCGCGTCGGGCCGCATTCTGTCGAACCACCACACGGGCACCGTATGCGCGATCACGCGCGCGATGCTGATTTCCGGTACCGATCACCACCTCGTCGGCGAAGGCACGATGGGCGTGCCGACCGACGAGCGGCGCGGGTTGCCGGGCTACGAGGGCTACCTGAACGATCGCGCGCTATCGTTCGCACAACTGCTGAAGGACGCCGGCTATCACACTTATATCGCGGGCAAGTGGCACATCGGTTCGGGGATCGTCGGCAGCGCGACGGGCAGCGGACAGACGCCGGACCAGTGGGGCTTCGAGCGCAGCTACGTGCTGCTCGCCGGCGCGGCGACGAACCACTTCGCGCACGAACCGGCCGGCTCGTCGAACTACACGGAAGACGGCAGCTACGTGCAGCCGGGCCAGCCCGGACAACCGGGCGGCGCGGGCGGCAGTCCGGCCGTGTTCTATTCGACCGACTTCTATACGCAGAAGCTGATCTCGTACATCGATTCGAACAAGCGGGACGGCAAGCCGTTCTTCGCGTACGCGGCCTACACGTCGCCGCACTGGCCGCTGCAGGTACCGGACCCGTGGCTGCACAAATATGCGGGCGTATACGACGCCGGCTACGACGCGATCCGCAACGCGCGGATCGCGCGACAGAAGGCGCTCGGGCTGATCCCGACCGACTTCAAGCCATTTGACGGCCTTCCGGAAACGACGTCGGCATCGCCGGCCACGGCGAACAACGGCACCGCGAACGCGAAGTACATCAGCGCCGTGCATTCGGCCGCCGACGGCTACAGCGACTACGGCACCGGCAAGGTCGACAAGCTGTGGGCGAGCCTGAGCCCAGCCGAGCGCCGTGCGCAGGCGCGCTACATGGAGATCTATGCGGGGATGGTCGAGAACCTCGACTACAACATCGGCCTCTTGATCCAGCACTTGAAGGATATCGGCGAATACGACAACACGTTCATCATGTTCCAGTCGGACAACGGCGCGGAAGGCTGGCCGATCGACTCCGGCGCGGACCCGACGGCGACCGACACCGCGAACGGGCAGGACCCGGTCTATTCGACGCTCGGCACCGACAACGGCAAGCAGAACGCGCAACGGCTGCAATACGGCTTGCGCTGGGCCGAAGTGAGCGCGACGCCGTTCCGGCTCACGAAGGGCTATTCGGCCGAAGGCGGCGTGTCGACGCCGACGATCGTGCGTCTGCCGGGGCAGACGCGGCAGTTGCCGACGCTGCGTGCGTTCACGCACGTGACCGACAACACGGCGACCTTCCTCGCGGTCGCGGGCGTCACGCCGCCGTCGCAGCCGGCGCCGCCGCTCGTGAACACGTTGACGGGCGTCGATCAGAACAAGGGCAAGGTCGTCTACAACAACCGCTACGTCTATCCGGTGACGGGGCAGTCGCTGCTGCCGGTGCTCACCGGCTCGGCGACGGGCGAAGTGCATACGACGCCGTTCGGCGACGAAGCGTACGGCCGCGCGTACCTGCGCAGCGCCGACGGCCGCTGGAAGGCGTTGTGGACCGAGCCGCCGCTTGGGCCGCTCGATGGCCACTGGCAGCTGTACGACCTCGCGGCGGACCGCGGCGAGACGACCGACGTGTCCGCGCAAAACCCGTCGGTGATCAGCACGCTCGTCGACCAGTGGAAGACCTACATGAGCAACGTCGGCGGGGTGGAGCCGCTGCGTCCGCGCGGTTACTACTGAGGGCGACACGATGCGGTTCCGCTTCCGGACACTCGGCGCGGCGCTCGCGGCCACGCTGTTCGCGGCTGCGTTCGCCGTCGGCTATGCGAGCCCGTCGGCGTCGCCCGGCGGCGCCTTCGACGACGCGAATCGCGGCCGTCCGCTCGCGCCGCTCGGCTCCGAACGGCAGTGCGAGCGCTACTCGGGGTTGCCGGCGAAGTGGCGCGACGACCCGAAGGCCGGGATGGTGCACCTGAGCGGCGGCGCGTTCGTGTTCGGCAGCACGCGCGGCTATGCGGACGAGCGTCCGGCTAGTGACGGCAAGACGCGTGTCGGCGGCTTCTGGATCGACCAGACCGACGTGACGATCGCGCAGTTCGCCGCGTTCGTGCAGGCGACCGGCTACGTGACCGAGGCCGAGCAGCAAGGCGGCGCGGCGGTGTTTCATGTGCCGACGCGCGACGAGTTGAACGCGCGCGACCTCGCGTGGTGGACGTGGGTGAAGGGCGCATCGTGGCGGCAGCCGCGCGGCCCCGGCAGCGGCGTCGCCGGGCTCGGCAACCTGCCCGTCACGCTTGTCACGCAGCGCGACGCGCTCGCGTATGCGCGCTGGCTCGGCCGCGATCTGCCGACCGAAGCCGAATGGGAATATGCGGGCAAGGCCGGTCGCGACGACGTATCGCTCGACGCGGCGCCGCGCGACGCGCAGGGCAAGCCGGCCGCGAATTACTGGCAGGGCGCGTTTCCGGTGCTCGATACGGCCGAGGACGGCCACGCGGGGCTGGCGCCCGTGGGCTGCTACGCGGCGAACGGCTTCCGCCTGTACGACATGATCGGCAACGCATGGGAATGGACCAAGGACGCATACACGGGCCCGCATCAGTCGCACACGAACGGCGACACGGCGGCCGTCGCGCCGCCGACGCGGCGGCACGACACGCCGATGGTGATCAAGGGTGGTTCGTTCCTGTGCTCGCGCGATTACTGCGTGCGCTATCGCGCGTCGTCGCGTGAACAGCAGGAAGCCGATCTCGGCGCGTCGCATATCGGGTTCCGCACGATTCTGAGGGATGCGTCATGAAGCAGGCACTGCGTGTCTTTGCGGTGTCGCTGGCCGTTGCGTGCGGCCTCGCTCATCCGGCCGGGGCCGCCGCCGAATCCGCCGCGCCGGCGGTACGTGTCGGCGTGACGCGCGGCGTGCACGCGGACATCCTCGACGAGGTGAAACGCGTCGCGGCCAGGCGCGGGCTGGGTGTCGACGTCGTCGAATTCGACGACGCGTCGCGCGTCGATGCCGCGCTCGCGGACGGCACGATCGACGCGGCCAGCTTCGAGGACGCGCAGCGCCTTGCCGCGACGCGCACGGCGAAAGGCTATGCACTGACCGCTGTCGCGCCGACCGTCACGTTGCCGATGGCACTCTATTCGCTCAAGCTAAGGAATCTGAACGATTTGCAGCCCGGTGCGACGGTTGCGATCCCGGCCGATCCGCGCGGGATGGCACGTGCGCTCGTGCTGCTGCAGAACGACACGCTGGTGACGCTGCGCGAAAAGGCCGGCCTGCATGCGACGCTGCGCGACGTGACGGGCAACCGGCTTGCGCTGAAATTCGTGGCCCTGCGCCGTGACCGGCTGCATGCGGCGCTCGACTCGGCCGTGTTCGTCGCGATGGACAGCGAGGACGCCGCGCGCGCGGGGCTGCAGCCGGCGCGCGACAGCATCAATCTCGAGGATGCACGCTCGCCGTATGCGAACGTGCTGACCGTGCGCGACACCGACCGCGCGAAGCCGTGGGTCGCGCAACTCGTCGCCGCGTATCACTCGGACGACGTCGCACATTACATTCTGACGCGCTATCAGGACTCGGTGCGACGGCCGTGGTAGACGGCTATCGTCTCGCGTGCGATGCGTGCGGACGCTGCTGCAATGGTGCGCACTGCGTGCCTTACACTTGCCGCTCTTTCAACCGTCTCCGATGGAGCGCGCATGTACGCCTCGACCTTCATTTTCCGCGCAGGGAAATACGACGACGAGTTTCACCGGCTCGACCGCCAGATCGCCGACATGGCGCGCGCGACGCCCGGCTACCTCGGCGAGGAGACGTGGGAGAACACCGAGGCGGGGCTGATCCAGAACGTTTACTACTGGGAATCGGAGGCGGCGCTGCAGCAGTTGATTCGGCATCCCGCGCATCTGGAAGCGAAGGCGAAGCAGGCGCGCTGGCTGGACGGCTATCGCGTGGTGATCTCGCAGGTGTTGCGCGAGTATGGCGACGGCAAGCTCGCGCTGTCGCGTGCGGGGCAGCCGGCGTAAGCTGATCGCCGAACGGGCGCTTCAGGCGCCGTGCGTGATCCGCCCGGCATCCCCACACCACCTCAAAGCGCCTCGACCAGCAACCGGTTGCTCTTCTCGCAATACTCGTGACACGCAGCCCGCGCCGCGATCGACGCGCCGTGCACGAATTTCGGCGCATCCGCCCGCCGCGACATCGACACGACGATCGACGGCGGCGACGGCTGCAGCGGCAGCTCGACGACCTCGCCGCTGGCGATCAACGCATCGACGAACAGCACCGGAATCGCCGCCACGCCGAAGCCGTCGCGCACGAGCTGTACGATCACCGAGATCGACGGCGAGCCGGTGATGCGCGTCTCCGACAGCGGCACGCCATGCGCGTGCGCGAGCGTGCGCACGATGTCCTCGAGCGCACGGTGGGGCGCGGTGCCGCGCCCGTAAGTCAGGATCGGCTGGCGCAGCACCTGCCGCGCGAGCCCCGTGCGCGCGGTCGGGAGCAGCCCGGCGCGCGCGATCCAGCGCACCGGATAGTTCGCGAGCGCGTCGCAGACGACCGATGCCTCGTCGCTGCCCTCCACGCGGATGATCAGATCGAGCTCGCCGGCCATCAGCCGGCGCTGCAGCACGACGCTGACGTCGACGGTCAGGTCGATCTCCAGCTGCGGATAGTCGGCGGCGAGGCGGCGCAGGTAATGCGGCAGCCAGCTGTGCACGACCGTCTCGATCACGCCGAGCCGCAGCTTGCCGCGCAGCGCGCTTTCGCCGGCCGCGGCGGCCTGCAGTTCGTGCGTGGCCTCGACGACGGCCTTCGCATAGCCGAGCAGATATTCGCCGTTCGGCGTGAGCCGGAATTCGCGGCTGTCGCGATCGACGAGCACGGTCTGCAATTCATCCTCGAGCGCCTTCAGGCGCTGCGAGATCGCGGCCGGCGTCGCGTGCAGCGCGGCGGCCGTCGTGCGGAAGTTGCGCAGCTTCGCGAGCGTGACGAAGGTTTCGAGGAAACGCGTGTTCATGGCGGTCGGCAAGGCGTTGGGCGCGCAGCTTCCCCCGCTGAAAAAATGAACGGGACTGGGGAAAACCCGGTTCCGTGTAAAGAAATTCTATACACGCGACGCAAAAAAACTCGTTGGCGACAAAATTTTTTCTTTTCTATTCTTCGCCGTATCCGCTGACGCAACCGTCATCCAACGACATACCGATCCGCCAACGACCGTCATGACACCTTCCGAATTCCGCCAGTCCGTGCGCAACGGCGCGTTCCGCAGCCCGACGGCCGGCCAGTGCGGCCCGTTCGCGCAAGCGAACCTCGCGATCCTGCCGAACGCGTACGCGCACGATTTCCTGCGCTTCTGCCAGGCGAATCCGAAGGCGTGCCCGCTGCTGGGCGTCGGCGAACCGGGCGCGTTCCGGCTTGACGTGCTCGGCGCGGATCTCGACATCCGCACCGACGTGCCGAGCTACAACGTATACCGCGACGGCCGCCTGACCGAGCGGGTCGAATCGCTCGAGGCGCTGTGGCGCGACGATTTCGTCGTGTTCGCGATCGGCTGCTCGTTCTCGTTCGAGGACATGCTGGCGCGTGAAGGGATCGGGCTGCGCCACATCGAGGAGGGTCGTAACGTGCCGATGTATCGCACGTCGATTCCGAATCGCCGCGCGGGGATCTTCGGCGGGCAGCTGGTCGTGTCGATGCGGCCGCTGCGCGGCGCCGACGCGATCCGCGCGGTGCAGATCACGAGCCGGTTTCCGGGCGTGCATGGCGCGCCGGTCCATATCGGCCATCCGCGTGAACTCGGCATCGCCGATCTCGGCGCCCCCGATTTCGGCGACGCCGTGACGGTGCGCGACGACGAGCTGCCGGTGTTCTGGGCGTGCGGCGTGACGCCGCAAACCGCGCTGATGGAAGCGAAGCTGCCGCTCGCGATCGCGCATACGCCCGGCTACATGCTGATGACCGACATCACGAACGCGTCGCTGGCCGTGTTCTGACCCGACCGACGCCGGCGGCCCGCGCGGTCGCTGGTCCGGCCCCGACGCGGCGGCGCGCCGCCGCCGCAAACGATCCGCCCGACCGGAGGGCGGCGCGCAGCCGCGGCCCGACGATCGCGAGCGCGACGCACGACGCACGACGCACGACGCACGACGCACCACGCACCACGCACCACGCACCACGCACCACGCACCACACGCACCACACGCACCACACGCACGGTTTCGACCGCACATTTCGACAGGAGCTTCACCATGGAAAGCAAGACCCTCGCGGCGCCCGCCGCCGACCCCGCGGGCCCCGCGCGCAACGGCCTGTTCGGATGGTATGCGGACGCGCAGCCGCGCGAGCGCCGCGCGTTCTGGAGCTGCAAGGTCGGCTACATGCTGGACGGAATGGACACGCAGATGCTGTCGTTCGTGATCCCGACGCTCGTCGCGACCTGGGGCATCTCGCTCGCGGACGCCGGCTTCATCGGCACGATGACGCTGCTCGCGTCGGCGCTCGGCGGCTGGATCGCCGGGATCCTGTCCGACCGGATCGGCCGCGTGCGCACGCTGCAGCTGACGGTGCTGTGGTTCGCGGTGTTCACCGCATTGTGCGGGCTCGCGCAGAACTATCACCAGCTGCTCGCGGCGCGCGCGCTGATGGGCTTCGGCTTCGGCGGCGAATGGACGGCCGGCGCGGTGCTGATCGGCGAAGTGATCCGCGCGCGCGATCGCGGCAAGGCGGTCGGCCTCGTGCAGTCGGGCTGGGCGATCGGCTGGGGGCTGTCCGCGCTGCTGTATGCGCTGCTGTTCTCGGTGCTGCCGGCCGAGCAGGCATGGCGCGCGCTGTTCCTCGTCGGCCTCGCGCCCGCGCTGCTGGTGGTCGTGATCCGCCGCTACGTGAAGGAGCCCGACGTCTACGAGAAGGAGAAGGCCACGCAGGCGAAGGTGGCCGACGCGCCGCGTCTCACCGAAATCTTCGCGCCGAAGCTGCTGTCGACGACGCTGCGCGCGGCGCTGCTGACGACCGGCGCGCAAGGCGGCTACTACGCGATCACGACCTGGCTGCCGACGTTCCTGAAGACCGAGCGGCACCTGACCGTGATGGGCACCGGCGGCTATCTCGCGATGATCATCTTCGGCTCGTGGGTCGGCTACCTGACGAGCGCATACCTGACCGACCGCCTCGGCCGCAAGCCGAACTTCATCCTGTTCGCAGTCGGCTCGATGGTGATCGCGTTCTCGTACACGTCGCTGAACCTGACCAATGCGTCGATGCTGTGGCTCGGCTTCCCGCTCGGTTTCTTCGCGTCGGGCATCTTCTCCGGGATGGGCGCGTTCCTCACCGAACTGTTCCCGACCCGCGTGCGCGGCTCGGGCCAAGGCTTCTGCTACAACGTCGGCCGCGCGATCGGCGCACTGTTTCCGTTCCTGATCGGCGCGCTGTCGAAGCAGTACGGGCTCGGCATGAGCATCGGCATCTTCGCGGTCGCCGCATACGGCGTGGTGATCGTCGCCGCGCTGACGCTGCCCGAAACGCGCGGCCGCGAACTCGACGCCGCCTGAGCGGGCATCCGCCCGCCGCCTTTTTACCGCTCCCTTTTCATCGAAGCCCTCACGCGGCGCGCGACGCGCGCCGTGCGGCGGCGCTCGTCCTTCGCTTCAACGACGCATCGAGTTCATCGCCATGACTGACCGACAACCTTCCCCCGTTTCCTCCGACGCCGCGCGCTGGCAATTCTGGATCGACCGCGGCGGCACCTTCACCGACATCGTCGCGCGCCGGCCCGACGGTTCGCTCGTCACGCACAAGCTGCTGTCGGAGAATCCCGAGCAGTATCGCGATGCGGCCGTGGCCGGCATCCGCCACCTGCTCGGCCTCGCCGACGGCGAGCCGATCACGCCCGAAGGCGTCGACATGGTGAAGATGGGCACGACGGTCGCGACCAACGCGCTGCTCGAACGCAAGGGCGAACGCACCGCGCTCGCGACGACGCGCGGCTTCCGCGACGTGCTGCGCATCGCATACCAGAACCGCCCGCGCCTGTTCGATCTCGACATCGTGCTGCCCGATGCGCTGTACGAGACCGTCGTCGAAATCGACGAGCGGATCGGCGCGCACGGCGACATCGTCGTGCCGCTCGACGTGCAACGCGCGGAAGCAGCGTTGCGCCGCGTGTTCGACTCGGGTGTGCAGGCGCTGGCCATCGTGCTGATCCACGGCTATCGCTACACCGCGCACGAACGCGCGCTGGCGGACCTCGCGCGCCGGATCGGCTTCACGCAGGTGTCGGTGTCGCACGAGGTGTCGCCGCTGATGAAGATGGTGTCGCGCGGCGATACGACCGTGGTCGACGCGTACCTGTCGCCGATCCTGCGCCGCTACGTCGAGCAGGTCGCGCACGAGATGCCCGGCGTGAACCTGCAGTTCATGCAGAGCAGCGGCGGCCTGACGCGCGCCGATGCGTTCCAGGGCAAGGACGCGATCCTGTCCGGCCCGGCCGGCGGCATCGTCGGAATGGTGCGCGCCGCGCGCGCGGCCGGCTTCGAGCGCGTGATCGGCTTCGACATGGGCGGCACGTCGACCGACGTATCGCACTACAACGGCGAATTCGAGCGCGTGTTCGAGACGCAGGTGGCCGGCGTGCGGATGCGCGCGCCGATGATGAGCATCCATACGGTCGCGGCCGGCGGCGGCTCGGTGCTCGGTTTCGACGGCGCGCGGCTGCGCGTCGGGCCCGAATCGGCCGGCGCGAACCCCGGGCCGGCCGCGTACCGGCGCGGCGGCCCGCTGACGGTGACCGACTGCAACGTGATGCTCGGCAAGATCCAGCCCGATCACTTTCCGCGCGTGTTCGGCCCGCACGCGGACGAACCGCTCGACCGCGACGGTGTGGCGGCGAAGTTCGCGGCGCTCGCCGACGAGATCCACGCGGCGACCGGGCGGCGCGACACGCCCGAGGCGCTGGCCGAAGGGTTCCTGGAAATCGCGATCGGCAGCATGGCGAACGCGATCAAGAAGATCTCGGTGCAGCGCGGCCACGACGTGTCGCGCTACGTGCTGACGACGTTCGGCGGCGCGGGCGGCCAGCACGCGTGCGGCGTGGCCGACGCGCTCGGAATGACGCAGGTGTTCGCGCATCCGCTCGCGGGCGTGCTGTCCGCCTACGGGATGGGGCTTGCCGACCAGACCGCGATGCGCGAGCGCGCGGTGGAGGCCGTGTTGTCCGACGAATCGCTGCCGGCGCTGAATGCCGCGCTCGACCGGCTGACCGACGAGGCGGTCGGCGCGTTGCTCGAACAGGGCGTGCCGCCGGCGCGCATCGCGACCGAGCGCCGCGTGCACCTGCGCTACCAGGGCACGGATTCCGCGCTCGACGTGCCGGCCGGCAGCGTCGCGGCGATGCAGCAGGCGTTCGAAACCGCGTACCGGCAACGCTACGCGTTCCTGATGCCCGGCACGCCGCTGGTCGCCGAACTTGCATCGGTCGAGGCGATCGGCCGCTCCGATGCACCGGTCGAGATCGCACCGCTCGAGCCGCGCGACGAGGGCGCGGCGCCGCACGCGCACAGCGCCGTGCGTTTCTATTCCGGGGGCGAATGGCACGACGCGGCGCTGTACGTGCGCGACACGCTGCTCGCCGGCGACGCGATCGACGGCCCCGCGATCGTCGCGGAGAAGAACGGCACGACCGTCGTCGAACCCGGCTGGCGCGCGCGGATGACCGCGCAGGGCAACCTCGTGCTGACGCGCACGACGCCGCTGCCGACGCGCCGCTCGCTCGGCACCGACGCCGACCCGGTACGGCTCGAGATCTTCAACAACCTGTTCATGTCGATCGCCGAGCAGATGGGGCTGCGGCTGCAGAACACCGCGTATTCGGTCAACATCAAGGAGCGGCTCGACTTCTCGTGCGCGATCTTCGACGGCGACGGCAACCTGATCGCGAACGCGCCGCACATGCCCGTGCACCTGGGCTCGATGGGCGAGAGCATCCGCACGGTGATCGAGCGCAACCGCGGCCGCATGCGCGACGGCGACGTGTTCATGCTGAACGATCCGTATCACGGCGGCACGCACCTGCCGGACGTGACCGTCATCACGCCGGTGTTCGCGGACGGCTCGGACACGCCGCTGTTCTACGTCGGCTCGCGCGGCCACCACGCAGACATCGGCGGCACCACGCCGGGCTCGATGCCGCCCGATTCGACGCACATCGACGAGGAAGGTGTGCTGATCGACAACTGGCAGCTCGTGTCGGCGGGCGTGCTGCGCGATGCCGACACACGCGCGCTGCTCGCATCGGGCCGCTATCCGGCGCGCAATGTCGAGCAGAACATGGCCGACCTGCGCGCGCAGATCGCGGCGAACCAGAAGGGCGTCGACGAACTGCGGCGGATGGTCGAGCAGTTCGGCCGCGACGTCGTGCTCGCGTTCATGCAACACGTGCAGGACAACGCGGAAGAGGCGGTGCGGCGCGTGATCGGTGCGCTGCAGGACGGCGCGTACCGCTATCCGCTCGACAACGGCGCGGAGATTCGCGTCGCGATCCGCGTCGACCGCGCGGCGCGCCGTGCGGAGATCGACTTCACCGGCACGTCCGCGCAGCTCGACAACAACTTCAACGCGCCGAAGGCCGTCTGCATGGCTGCCGTGCTGTACGTGTTCCGTACGCTGGTCGGCGACGACATCCCGTTGAACGCCGGCTGCCTGAAGCCGCTGACGGTGATCGTGCCGGCGCGCTCGATGCTGAACCCCGAGTATCCGGCGGCGGTCGTGTCGGGCAACGTCGAGACGTCGTCGGCGATCACCAACGCGCTGTACGGCGCGCTCGGCTGCGTCGCATCGAGCCAGGGAACGATGAACAACTTCACATTCGGCAACGATCGCTACCAGTACTACGAGACCATCGCCGGCGGCAGCGGCGCGGGCGACGGTTTCGCGGGCGTCGGCGCGGTGCAGACGCACATGACGAACTCGCGGCTGACCGATCCGGAGGTGCTCGAGTGGCGCTACCCGGTGCGGCTCGATTCGCATCGGCTGCGCACGGGTTCAGGCGGCGGCGGGCGCTGGCGCGGCGGCGACGGCGCGGTGCGGCGGATCCGTTTCCTCGAGCCGATGACCGCGTCGATCCTGTCGAACAACCGGATCCATGCGCCGTTCGGTGCGGCGGGCGGCGAGGCCGGCGCGCTCGGCCGCAACACGATCGAGCGGGCGGACGGCACGGTCGAGACGCTCGAGCACGTCGGCCGCGCGCAGATGGCGCCGGGCGACGTGTTCGTCGTCGAAACGCCGGGCGGCGGCGGTTACGGCGCGGCGGGCTGAGCGGCTCGACGCAACGGAATGTGTGCAATGCAACGCGCGGAAGCGGTGCGGCGGCGTGCCCGCCGGACGGTTTTCGCGCGTTGCGGCCGGGTCATCGCACCGGTTCCATCAGATGCCGCCGCAATGCCTGCGCGACGCGGCGATATATTCGCGCGCGCTAATCGGCCCGATATTGCAGCGAGTATGGGAATAAAGTCGTGCATTCCGGCGTGAATGGAAATGGAAATTCCCCATTCCGCGTGCTGCCCAATACGATCCGACCCCGCCAGAAATCCGACGGGGGCAGATCGCTGTCGGGTGCCGTCGATTCCCGCAAACGCCCGCCTGGAAAGGCGCACCGCCGAATCCGCCGGCCCCGCTCAGGGCCGTTACGGGCGCCCGCGTGCGGTCCGCCAATCACGAAAAATCCTCCGTGCCAATCGAGTTGCGATTCCTTGACACTCCGTTCTAAATGTGAGTGCCAATCCGCTTCGTCATTTGATAAGATGGCTTCCATCATTCGCTTGGAAACCTGCGCGCGACATGCGCGAACGCCGGTTCGCATTGGTTGGGAACAAGTACGGAACGAGGGCCGCTGGCACAGTCATCACGACTGCCCCGCCGGGTACGCTTGCAGCGCGCCCGGGGATCGGCGGCGGCCGGCTCGGCTCCGTCTACACTGTGCGTTTTTTCTGGATCGGGGCGTGTCCATGGATGACGAAAACGATAGCGCCGTGCTCGAAGCGCATCTCGGTACGCGTAGCCCATGCTGGCGTCTCGGCAGCGACAGCAATGCACTCGAACTGGCCGCCGTCCGCGGCCTGACCAATGTCGCGGTGGCACTGACCAGCGAGCAGGCCGCGCGGATCCGCGTGCTCACCGGCGTCACGTCGCACCTCGTGCTCGAACTCTCGCTGTTCGGCGATCCGGTCAGCCTCCATCTGGTCGGCAGGAAGGTCGATACCGCCAATTGGGCCGGCACGGCCTCCGCCTATTCCGATACCGCCTCCGTCGCGAGCGACCTCGCGCACGGGCTCGCGTTCGCCGAGCAGGTCGTGTCCGAAGTGAATTCGCTCGTCGTGATCCTCGACCGCAACGGCATGGTGCAGCGCTTCAACCGTCTGTGCGAGGAAGTGACGGGCAAGCGCGAGGTCGACGTGATCGGCCGCAGCGCGTTCGAGCTGTTCATGAGCCCCGAGCAGGGCGCGCAGTCGCGCACCAACATCACCGGCTTTTTTGCGAGCAACCGTTCGTTCGCGGTCGAGCGCTACATCAACACGGTCAACGGCCCGCGCCTGTTCCAGTTCCGCAACAAGTTCGTGCAGAGCGGCAGCGGCGTCGACGAGCAGTTCCTGATCTGCTCGGGTATCGACGTCACCGAGGAGCGCAACGCTCAGCAGCGGCTCACCGAGCTCGCGAATACCGATGTGCTGACCGGCTTGCCGAACCGTCACGCAATCAGCGAGCGCATCCGTGTCGCGCTGGCCGCGGACCGCACCGACGTGCGCGGCCAGGTCGGCATCCTGTTCCTCGATCTCGACAACTTCAAGCGCGTCAACGACCACTACGGGCACATCACCGGCGACCGCCTGCTGCAGGACGTGTCCGCGGTCATCGGCGGCTGCCTGCCGTCCGGCGCGACGCTCGCGCGGCTCGGCGGCGACGAATTCCTGGTGCTGTTCGAGCACGGCACGCGGCCGCTGCTCGAGGCGACCGCGCAGATCATCCTCGAGCGGCTGCGTACGCCGATCCACCTCGGGCTGGTGGAGGTCTACACGAGCTGCTCGATCGGCATCGCGATGTATCCGCAGCATGGCGATTCGCTCGAAACGCTGATCCGCAGCGCCGACACCGCGATGTACGTCGCGAAGGAAGAGGGCAAGCATACGTACCGCGTGTTCTCGCTGGAGATGAACCAGAAGGTCGCGAAGTACATGTGGCTCGACACCAACCTGCGCAAGGCGCTCGAGGACGAGCAGTTCGTGCTGCATTACCAGCCGGTCATCGACATCGCGACCGGCGACGTGCACAGCGTCGAGGCGCTGATCCGCTGGCAGTCGCCGGATCGCGGAATCGTCGCGCCGATCGAGTTCATCCGTTTCGCGGAGGAGTCGGGGTTGATCGCGCCGCTCGGCCGCTGGGTGATGCGCACCGCGGCCGCGCAGGCCGCCGCGTGGAAAGCGAAGGGGCTCGGCGTGCGGATCGCGGTGAACGTGTCGGCGCGGCAGTTGCAGGACATGAACATCGTCGACCAGTTCGCGACGATTCTCGACGGCGCGGGGCTGAAGCCGAGCCTCGTCGACATCGAGCTCACCGAAAGCAGCTTCATCGAGGACGAGGAGTCGGCGCACGAACTGATGAAGCAGTTCCGCCAGCTCGGCGCGGAGATTCACCTCGACGATTTCGGCACCGGCTATTCGTCGCTGTCGCAACTGTCGCGGCTGCCGCTCGATTCGATCAAGCTCGATCGCACCTTCATCACGGGCATCGACCGCAACCCGCGCTCGCAGGCGCTGGTGCGCTCGGTCGTGTCGCTCGCGAAGGCGCTGAGTTTCTCGGTGGTCGCCGAAGGCGTCGAGACGCACGCGGAAGCCGAATTCCTGAAGCAGATCAACGTCGATCACGCGCAAGGGTTCTACTTCGCGCGGCCGATGCCGGCCCAGGCGTTCGAGGCCTGGCTCGCGGAAACGAGAAAGCTCAGGCTGATCGCCTGAGCCCCACCGCATGACGGGCGCCGCCGGTTTCGCGGCGGCGCTTCGCTCACATCACACCGTGCGCAGCTTCGACACGCGCCGGTTCTGCAGCATCACCAGACGTTCCATGTACGCGAGATCCTTCGGCTCGATCGTGAACGCCGCGTGAACCCATTGCTCGGTGATGTCCATCAGCTCGGAACGCGTGAGATGGAACACGCGTTCGCGTGCGCGCAGCATCGCGCGGATGCCGTTCAGCTTCGGCTTCATCACGTCGATGAAGGTGCGCGTCGCGAGATACGCGTCGCCCGCGTCGAACGTCTGGTCGACCAGCCCGCGATCCTCGTACCACTCGGCCGCATGCGGCTCGCCGGACGAGATCAGCGATTCCGCGAGCCCTCGGTCCGCCTTGCGTGCGACCAGCGAATAGCCGCCCATGCCCGGGAACAGGTTGAACGCGATCTCGGGGAAGCCGAGTTTCACGCCCTTCTGCGCGAGCATGTAGTGGTGCGCGAGGGCGGCCTCGAAGCCGCCGCCCAGCGCGCTGCCCTCGACCATCGCGATCGAGATCGCCCCGGTGCCGAAGCCGGTGTAGATCTCGAACACGCCGTCGATGCACGAGCGCGCGTAGGCCATCAGCTGGTCGCGGCGGCCGCTGCGGATCGCGTCGACGAAGAAGCTCAGGTCGCCGCCGACGTTGAACAGCTCGGGGACGAGCGAGCCCGTCACCCAGAAGTCGAACGGCAGGCCCGAGTCGCGTGCGACGCGCGCGAGATGGATGATGTCGGTGACGAGTTGCTGGTTGAAGCACGGCCGCGGCTCCGATCGCAGCATCATCCACATGACGTTGCGGCCTTCTTCGTAGAACGCGGTCAGCTGCGTGAGTTCGCCTGCTTCGTAAAACGGACGGCACGCCGGATGGGATTGGAGTTGCATGGTATGTCCTCGTGAGATGTGGTTTTCAAGAACCGCCGCGGCCGGCGTCGTGGAAACCTGCCCCCGGACGGCGCCGGCCGCGAGGCACCGCCATTGTTGCGCGCGCATAGAAGCCGAATTGCGCGGAAAAGCGCATGAACGGGACGCGAGCGGGCAGCGCGTTCGGCGCGAACCGGGCTAAGCATGCGAACGATGCGAATGACACGATCGAGGTGATCGCTCGGCGGGAGGACGGCGATGGGGAAGGCGGGGAAGGGGCCCGCGTCCGGGTGTGCGGAGGCGGTGAGGGCGGTCGGTGCGTATGCGGCCCGTGGGGCGGCGCGACATGCCGGTCGCTTACGCGTTGAAAGCGGCGCGGTGCCGTCGGTCGCGTCTCATGGAATGTGCGGACTGGTGCGGCGGCCGGGCGTCGGCTAGCTTTAGAGGATGACGCCGCTGCGCCGGGCCTTCCGGGAGGGGACCATGACCGCATTCCAGAAGATGTGGCAGCTCGTGATCGGAAAGCCGCTGGACCCGCTCGATCCGCGCACGCGCCATGCGATCGCCGTGACGCCGTTGCTGGCCTGGGTCGGGCTCGGCGCCGACGGGTTGTCGTCGTCGTGCTACGGCCCGGAAGAGGCGTTCCTCGCGCTCGCGCACCACACGCCGCTCGCGCTGTTTCTTGCGCTCGCGACCGCGGCGACCGTGTTCATCATCGCGCTCGGCTACAACCAGGTGATCGAGCTGTTCCCGACCGGCGGCGGCGGCTATCGCGTCGCGACGTCGCTGCTCGGGTCGAAGCCGGGGCTCGTCTCGGGTGCCGCGCTGCTGGTCGACTACGTGCTGACCGTCGCGACGTCGCTCGCGAGCGGCGTCGACGCGTTCTTCAGCCTGCTGCCGGTCAGTGCGCAGGTGTTCAAGCTCACGACCGAGATCGTGCTGATCCTGCTGATGACGGGGCTCAATTTCCGCGGGATGCGCGAATCGATCATGGTACTGCTGCCGATCTTCATCGGCTTCGTTGTCCTGCATTTCGGGCTGATCGTGTATGGCGTCGCCGTGCATGGCAGCAACCTCGCGACGATCGTGCCCGATGCGGTGCACGAGGCGCACGGGATGTCGCAGTCGCTCGGCGTGTTCGTGATGCTCGCGTTGCTGATGCGTGCGTTCTCGCTCGGCGGCGGTACCTATACGGGCCTCGAGGCCGTGTCGAACAACGTGAACATGCTCGCCGATCCGCGCGTGCCGAACGGCAAGGTGACGATGTGGTACATGTCGACGTCGCTCGCGTTCACGGCCGGCGGCATCATCCTGCTGTACATGCTGTGGCACGCGCGGCCCGTCGAAGGCGAGACGCTCAACGCGGTCGTGTTCGGCAGCGTGATCGACCATCTCGGGCTCGGCTCGGCGTTCGCGCGGCATGCGCTGCTCGCGGCCGTGCTCGCGTTCGAGGCCGGGCTGCTGATGGTCGGCGCGCAGACGGGCTTTCTCGACGGCCCGGCCGTGCTGTCGAACATGGCGTCGGATTCCTGGGTGCCGCGCCATTTCCGCGACCTGTCGACGCGCCTCGTGCGGCAGAACGGCATCATCGTGGTCGGATTGTCGAGTCTGCTGATCCTGCTGTGGACGCACGGCAGCGTCGACGTGCTCGTCGTGCTGTACAGCATCAACGTGTTCCTCACGTTCAGCATGTCGCTGCTCGGACTATGCACGTATTGGTGGCGCCATCGCAGCGAGCGCGGCTGGCTCAAGCATTTCTTCCTGTCCGCGCTCGGGTTGACCGTGACGGCGACCGTGCTCGTCATTACGCTGGTCGAGAAGTTCACGGCCGGCGGTTGGCTCACGGTGCTCGTGACGAGCGCGGTGATCGCGCTGTGCTTCATGATCAACCGCCACTACGCATACACGCGCGCGCAGCTCGCGAAGGAGGACGCGCTGTTCTCGGGGGCGCCGCCGGAAGTCGACGAAGCCACCGCGCCCGGCAAGCCCGATCCATCGCAACCGACGGCCGTGCTGCTGGTCGGCAAGCATCGCGGCGCGAGCATGCACGCGCTGCTGTGGGTCAACCGGCTGTTTCCCGGGCAGTTCCGCAACGTGATCTTCCTCGCGGTCGGTGAGGTCGATGCGAAGGCGTACGACGGGCACGAACATCTCGAACGGCTGCGTCGCTCGATCACCGAAGCGCTCGAATACTACGTCGCGCACTGTCGCCGCAACGGCATCGCCGCCGACTACCGGATCGCGTTCGGCACGAATCCCGTCGTGGAATTCATGAACCTCGCGTCGTCGACGCTCGATGACTATCCGAACGCCGTGTGCTTCGCGAGCAAGCTGATCTTCCGGCGCGTGAATTTCCTGACCGCGTGGTTGCACAACCAGACGCCGGTCGAGTTGCAGGCGCGCCTGCATGTCGAGGGCAAGCAGATGGTGCTGCTGCCGATGAACGTCGGGTAGCGGCGGCGCGGAAAGCGCGTGAGCGACTGCCGGCGGCAGCCGTCAGGGTTGATGATGCCGATGCGGTCGGTTGGGCCGCCGCAGCGGCGGATGATGGAATTTGGCCCTCAGCCGGTCGCGCCCCGGACGCTTGATGAAGAACAGCACGGCGAGCGCGACGAACGCCAGCAGCACGACGACTTCCACGATCCCGGTTTCCATGGTGCCTCCTCGTCGCGAGCGGGCGATCCATCGCCGTCGTTCGGCGATCGAGCGGATGCCGGCGGCCGCACGCGATGACGCTTCCATGTCTCATTGTAGGTCGGCGCGCACCGGCTTGACGCGTGCGGATGCGGCGCCCACACTGGCCGACACGAGCGGGGCGCGGTCGGGCGTGTGCGCTGCGCGACCGCGCTTTCCGTGAACCGCGACGAGGTGCGATGTGGTGCGCTTTTCTGCCGGCCTGGCCGGCTGGATGCTGGCATGTGCCGCCGCGTTCGGCGCATCGAACGCTGTCGGCGCGACGCCGGGTGCGGGTCCGGCCGTGGACGAAGCGAGCGGCGTGGCCGATGAAGCACCCGTCACGCTCGTCAGCGATGTCCACGAATTCGTGATCCAGCACGACGGTTCGCTCGACGAGCACGACGATTCGACATTGCGCGCGAACAACGCGAACGGCATCGACGCGGTCGCGCAGCGCTACGTGTGGTTCGACAAGAACCTGGAGAAGGTCGACCTGCTCGCGGCCGAGACGATCGATCGCGACGGCGTCGTGCATCCGGTCGGCCCCGACGGCATCCGCGACGTCCAGGAGCCGCGTTCGGCCGGCGCGCCGACGTTTCAGGACGGGTTGCTGCGCACCGTCGTGTTTCCGGGCGTCGAGGCCGGCTCAGGCACGCGCATCGCGTTCCGCAAGTCGCGCACGAGGCCGGTCAACGCGGGTTACTTCGGCTACTACGTCGAGCCGTCGCGCGAGCCGGTGGAGCACCAGCGGCTGATCTTCGACGTGCCGGCCGACATGACACTGCACGCGGACGCGCGCGGCTACGTCGCGCTGCCGCCGGTAACTGCGAACGGCCGCACGCGCTACGAATTCGACTACCGGCACGGCCCGTACGAGCGCATCGAGAGCGGCGCGGTCGGTTACCCGACCTACGGCGACCGGCTCGTGGTGTCCACGCTGCCCGACTATGCGGCGTTCGCCGCGCGCTACCGCAACGCGGCCGTCGACCCGGGTGCGAACGATCCGGCCGTCGTGCAGCTCGCACGCGCGCTCACCGCCGACGCCGCCGATCCGCACGACAAGGCGCGCATCCTGTACGACTGGGTGCAGGCGAACGTGCGCTACGTCGCGCTCTTTCTCGGCGAGACGGCCGCCGCGCCGCATCGCGTGACCGACATCCTGCGCAACCGCTACGGCGACTGCAAGGACCACGTCGCGCTGTTCGGCGCGTTGCTCGCGGCGGTCGGTATCCGCAGCGAACCGGTGCTGATTAATCTCGGCTCCGTGTACACGCTGCCGTCGGTGCCCGGTTACGGCGGCGGCGCGATCAATCACGCTATCACGTGGCTGCCCGATCTCGGCCTCTACGCCGACACCACGACGGCCGGCATTGCGTTCGGCTACCTGCCGCCGATCGTGATGGATCGGCCGGCTTTGCTCGTCGATACCGGCGTGCTGTCGCGCACGCCCGCCACGCAGCCGAAGCGTCGCACCGCGCGCGTGGCGATCGATGCCGCGCAACCGGGCGCCTCGGGGTTTCATGCGCTCGTCGAGGACGACGGCTGGACCGCCGAGCTCGAACGCACGCTGTTTCGCCGCGCGGCGCCCGACCGGATCCGGCAGCTCGCGAACGAACGCCTGCGGCAAAGCGGGCTGCGCGGTCACGCGCGGATCACGACGAGCGATCGCCGCGCGACCGGCGGCCCGTTCGACGTGACGTATGCCGGCACGCTCGATCACGTCGTGTGGCCCGACGGCACGACCGCCGTGCCCGTGCTGTCGAGCCTCACGGGCGGCATCGCGACACAGGTCGAAGGCTGGCTGGCCGAACCCGCGCGCACGCAGCCGTGGACGTGCATCGGCGGCAGTTTCGAGGAGACCGGTCAGATCACGCTGCCGGCCGACGTCGCGGTGACCGACCTGCCGGCCGATGCGGCCGTGCACGACCGCTTCGTCGACTTCGCGTCGCATTACGTATTCGATGCGGCCACGCGGGTCGTGCAGGTCACGCGGCGGATGAAGGCCGAATTCGGCCGCCAGGTCTGCACGCCCGACGAGTTCACGGCGCTGCGCGCGTCGCTCGAACGCATCGAACGCGACACGCAGGCGCAGATCGTCGTGCGGGCGAAAGGGCATTGAGCGGGGAGGGGAAGTGAGCGCGTCGCCGCCATCGGCCGACGCACGGGAGGAACATCATGACGGAACGGGAACACGAGATCGCCGACCTGGCGAAGGAATTGCTGGGCCGGATCGTGCAGGGCGCGATGACGAACGGCGAGCCGGTGGATGCGCAACAGTGCGCGGCACTGGCCGTGGAGTGCGCGACGGCGCTGGTGGACAAGCTCGACGCGCACAGCGATTGAGCGCAAGCGTCACGGGCGACGGCGGATCGAGCGATGCCGGCATGACTCGGCAGGCGTTTGCTTGGCCGCGCGCCGCACGCGAAGCGTTACACGTCACACGTCGGCGTGCGTGTCGCCTTCGGCACGTACCGCACCCGGCGGCCTGCCGACCACGCGCTTGAACGCGCGGCTGAACGCCGCGAGCGACCCGTAGCCGAGCCGGTATGCCACCGCTTCGATCGTCTCGCCCTCGCGGGCGATCCACTGCGCGGCGAGCCGCATCCGCAGCTCGGTCAGGTAGCGCACCGGCGTCATCCCGGTGGCCGCGAGAAAGCGCTCGGCGAATACCGAGCGCGACACGCCCGCTTCGGCGGCGAGTTCCGCGACGCTCCAGTTGCGCCCCGGATCGCGATGCAGCGCGACGATCGCACGGCCGAGCTTCGGCTCGCGCAGCGCCTGCACCCAGCCCGTCGCGTCGCCGCATCCGCATTCGACCCAGCCGCGCACGATGAACGCAGCGACCACGTCCGCGAGCCGCGCGAGGATGCCCGCGAAGCCCGCGCGCTCGGAGCACGATTCGCGTTCCATCGCGTCGAGCATCGGACGGATTTCCGGGTAGCGCGCGAGCAGCGTGCCGACGTGCATGAATTCCGGCATCGTCCCGACGAGCGGCTGCATGCCGCCGAGATCGAGCTCCATGCACGCGCTGAAGATCAGCGCGTCGCCGGCGGCCGGCTCCGTCGCGGCGCACGACGTCGCGCCCACCGACGCGACCGTGTCGCAGATCTTCGCGACCTCGAACCCGCCGATCTCGCGGCACGGCGCATCCGGATCGGACACCAGCGCGTGCGTGCGGCCGTGCGGCAGCAGGATCGCGTCGCCCGCTTCGAGCCGCATCGTCGTGCCGTCCGCGTCGCGCAGCAGCACGGGCCCGCGCCCGACGAAATGGAACTGCGCGCGGCCCGGCGCATGGCCGAAACTCAGCCCGAACGGCCGCGGCACCTGGATGCGGCGATACTGCACGCCGCTCAGGCGCATCCCCAGCAGCAGTTCGCTGACGAGGTCGTGCACGTCGGGGACGGGAGGAAGCAGGGGCTCGGACATCGCGAAATTCGGACGATCGATCAACAAGAACGGATTGTATGTCATAGACCGTCCTGCCGCCGTTCCTTACGATACGTCGTCATCAGTATTTTCCCTATACGACCCGGAACGACGCATGAATCCAGGAATCTCCTCTGCCGCCACCACGGCGGCCCCCCGCGAGCCGGCCTGGGGCGCCGTCTTCGCGATGACGCTCGGCGTGTTCGGTCTCGTCACCGCCGAATTCCTGCCCGCGAGCCTGCTCACGCCGATGGCCGACAGCCTCGGCGTGACCGAAGGCGTCGCCGGCCAGGCCGTCACGGCCACCGCGACGGTCGCGCTCGTCACGAGCCTGTTGATCTCGGCGCTGACGCGCACGATCGACCGCCGGCGCGTGCTCCTCGTGTTCTCGATGCTGCTCGTCGCGTCCAATCTCGCGGTCGCGTTCGCGCCCAACCTGACGACGCTGCTGATCGGCCGCGTCGTGCTCGGCGTCGCGCTCGGCGGCTTCTGGACGATGGCGACCGCCACCGCGATGCGGCTCGTGCCGACCGCGATGGTGCCGCGCGCGCTGTCGATCATCTTCAGCGGCGTGGCGGTCGCGACGATCGCGTCCGCGCCGATGGGCAGTTATTTCGGGCACCTGATCGGCTGGCGCAACGTGTTCCTGATCGCGGCCGGCCTCGGCGGTCTCGCATTCGCGTCGCAGGTGATGACGCTGCCGTCGATGCCGCCGAGCGGCACGACGCGGCTACGCACGCTCGTCGACGTCCTGCGCCGGCCGACCGTCGGCCTGGGGATGTTCGCGACGATCCTCGTGTTCACCGGGCATTTCGCGTTCTTCACGTATCTGCGGCCGTTCCTCGAACAGGTTGCCGGTGTCGGCGTGAACGGGCTGTCGGCGATCCTGCTCGGCTACGGGATCGCGAACTTCGTCGGCACGTCGCTCGCGGGCCGCGTGCTCGAGCATCGACTGCGGCCGATGCTGATCGGGATGCCCGCGCTGATGGTCGTGCTCGGCGTCGCGCTCGTCGCGCTCGGCCGCGCACCGATGATCGACGCGGTGCTCGTCGCGTTGTGGGGGATGGCGTTCGGCGGCGTGCCGGTCGCATGGTCGACGTGGGTCACGCGCACCGTGCCCGATGAGGCCGAGAGCGCGGGCGGGCTGATCGTCGCGGCGATCCAGCTCGCGATCGCGACGGGCGCGGCGGCTGGCGGCGTCGTGTTCGACGCGAACGGCGCGGGCGGCGTGTTCCTGGGCGCGGCCGCGGTGCTTGCCGTGGCGGTCGCGACGATCGTGACCGGCGTGCCGAAGCGGGTGGGCGTGGCGCCGGTGCTGGCCGAGTGAGGTGCATGCGGGCCGATCGACGCGAGCGTGGATCGGCCTGCCGTTTGGACCGTCGAGAAGCCGGCGTGTCAGGATGAAGTGATCGGCGCGGGCACGCTGCTTGTTGCGGCGCGCCAGCTGTTTGCTTCATGCGACGTTCAGCGGCCGATCAGCCGCCTTGCCTGACCACCGCCGCAAGTGCCTTCATCGCCTGCAGGTAAGGGTACGGCCCGTGGCTGATGCGCGAGACGCCGTATGACGCGAGTTCGGCCAGCGTCGGCGTTTGCGCGACGCGCATGATGTTCACGGGCAGCGGCGACGCGGCCGTCAGCGCGCGAATCAGCGCCGGCGACTGCAGCCCCGGCACGAACAGGCCGTCGGCGCCGGCCTCCGCGTACGCATGCGCGCGCGTCAGCACGTCGTCGAGCAAACGCTCGTCGTGCGTGTCGGCCGCAGCCTTGAAGAACACGTCGGTGCGCGCGTTGATGAAGTAGCCGATCTCCGCGCGGTCGGCCGCCTGCCGCGCCGCCGCGAGACGCGCCGCCGCAGCGTCGACGGTGCGCAGCTCGCCCGTCGCCGGAAAACTGTCCTCGAGATTGCAGCCGATCGCGCCGGCCTCGATGCTGCGCGCGATCGTGTCCGCGACATCCTCCAGCCGCTCGCCATACCCGCTTTCGAGATCGACGGTGACGGGCAGGTCGGTCGCCTGAGCGATCCGCGCGAGCACTTCCATCACGAGCGCTTTCGGCATCTGCTCGCCGTCGACGAAACCGTTGGCCGCCGCGACCGACCAGCTGCCGGTTGCCAGCGCGACGCCGCCCGCGTCGGCCACCGTGCGCGCGCTGCCGGCGTCCCACACGTTGAACAACGCGAGCGGCTGGCCCGCGCGATGAAGCGAACGGAAATACGCGGCTTTCTCCTTGTTATTGCGGCTCATGCTCGTTCCTCCGGTTGAAATTTCGATCGGTGTTCTTATCGAACGATACGGCGACCGTGTCGAGCGCCGCGAGGAAATCGCGTGCATCGAACAGTTCGCCGAGGCTGCGCACGCCGCCCGACGTCAACGCGTTGCCGCTCAGCAAGCGGACCGTCGCCTCGACGATGATCGGTGCGCTGACCGCATAGATGTCGCGTCCCGCCGCGGTCGCGCGATGCGTGCTGCCGTTCTGCACGACGACCACGTCCATCGCGAATTGCTGCGCGGAGCGGCCGAGCGTGTCGACCGGCCGCGGCGGCGGCGTGCCGGCATCACGCACGTCGCGCAGCGCGCGCGTCGCGAGCCAGGACTCGATCGTATCGATGCGCAGATGACGCGCGAGTGTCATCACTTCCGAAAACGGCAGCAGCGTGACGTCGACGTCGCCGAGCGGCGACGGGAACGGCCACCTGCGTTCACGTGGCGTCGACGGCACCGCGGTCGGCTTGCCGTCCTTCCGGATCAGCCGGATCGCATGATTGCGCTCGCCGGTCACGCGCGTGCCGCGCGTCGGATGCCAGCTGTCGAGGCCGGTCGCGACGTCGACGCGCTCGATCGGCTCGCGTGGCTCGACGATCGCCGTGACAAGCAGGTCGGCCAGGCCGCCGTAGAACGCGGCGGCCGGCACGAGCGTCACGCCGGCGGCGCGTGCGCGGGCGTCGCGCTGGTCGGTCAGCGCCTGGACCGACGGCTGCTCGGCCGTCAGGTCGAGATACGGGATGCCTGCCCGCAACGCCGCATCGGCGAGCGGCAGCGCGGTATCGAGGTACGGGCCCGCGCAGTTGATCACCGCATGCGCGCCGCGCAATGCGGCGTCGAGCGCGGCCGGATCATCGACCGAGGCGACGCGCCACGGCGGCGCGTCGGGGCCGCCTTGCGCGAGGCGCGCGGCATCGCGCCCGATGCGGATCGCGCCGAGGCCGCGCCGTTCCAGCTCGGCCACGACGAACCGCCCCGTGTGACCCGTGGCGCCATACACTGCAACCGTCATTCGATCGTCCATGATCAACTCCGATACAGAACGGTACGTTTTATAGTACAGACCTGTAGCGTCGTCAACTTCCGGGTGCTATCATCGGACGCACTTTCGCGGGACAGGCGGCCTCGGCGGCCGGGCTTGGATGAAAAAGGGAACGGACACGAACGGGAGCGCGCCCGATACGCGCGAACGCATTCTGCAAACGGCGAGCGCGCTGTTCTACCAGGAAGGGACGCGGGCGGTCGGGGTGGACCTGATCGTCGCGCGGGCGGGCGTCGCGAAGACGAGCCTGTATCGGCACTTCGCGACGAAAGACGACCTGATCGAGGCGTTCCTGCTGCGCGAGGATGCGGATTTCTGGGCGCACTGGGACGCGGTGGCCGCGCAATACCGGCGCACGCCGCGCGAGGAGCTGGATGCGCAGCTGCAGTGGATCGGCGAGCGCATCGAGCGCCCCGGTTATCGCGGCTGTCCGCAGATCAACATCGCCGCCGAGTATGCAGACGGCAATCATCCGGCCCGCAAGGTCGCCGTCGCGCACAAGCAGGAATTGCGGCGCCGGCTGACGGAGCTGGCCAGCGCGATGCGGATCGACGAACCGGAAACCTACGCGCTGCGGCTCGCGACCGTCATCGACGGCGCGCTCAGCAGCGGGCAGGCGCTGCACGCGCACGGGCCCGTGCGCTTCCTGCAGGAGTTCGCGCAACTGCTGATGCCGAAGAAGGCGCGGAAGTGACGCGCATGGCGCGCCGCGTCAGTCGCGCGTAGCCGGATCCTCCGACAGCGCGCGCAACTGCCCGCGCAGCACATCGACTTCACCCGCCGCGAACGGCCGTTCGATCTCGGCGTGCGTCTGCTGCCACAGCGGGAACGCTTCGGCCAGCAATCGATGGCCGGCCGGCGTGAGTTGGAGCAGGCGGCTGCGCTTGTCGTCCGGATCCTGCGTGATCGTGAGCAGCCCGCGCCGCTCGAGCGGCTTGAGCGCGGCGGTCAGCGTGGTGCGGTCCATCGCGAGCAATGACGCGACCGATTTCATCGCGGCCGGCTGCGGCCGGTTCAGCGACATCAACAGCGAAAACTGGCCGTTGGTGAGATCCAGCGGACGCAGCACATCGTCGAAGATGCGCGCGAGATTGCGCGCCGCGCGCTGCATGTGCAGGCACAGGCAGCAATCGCGCACCATCAGCGTCGTTTCGAAAGGGAGCATTTCTTTGCGTGCCATGTTGCAATTGTGTTGATATCAACCTATTGTGTCAAGGGCGAGGAGCGGCAGCCCGTCGTTCCCGCCATCGGACGGAGGAAGCATGGGTGCGCAACAGCAGTTGTATCTCGCGGTATTCCTCGGCAGCAAGGAGAGCCCGGCCATGAAGGCGTGGATGGCGTTGCCGGAGGACGAGCGGCGCACGCGGGAGCGTGAAGGGATCGCCGCGTGGCACGCGTGGGTCGAGCGGCATCGCGACGCGATCGTCGAGCTCGGCGGGCCGCTCGGCAAGACCAAGACCATCGCCAAGGGCGGCGTGACGGACACCGCCAATGCGATGAGCGGCTTCACGGTCGTACGCGCCGCATCGCACGACGCGGCCGCCGCGCTGTTCGAAGGTCATCCGCATTTCACGCTGTTTCCGGGTGAAGCGATCGACGTGATGCCGGTGCTCGCGGTGCCGGGCATGTGAGCGGCGACAGGCGCTGCGCGCGCGGTCGTCGCGGCCGATGGGCCGTCGCCTGCGTGCGGCGATTTTTCCCGACATTATCGATGGAGACATTGCGATGAAGCTTTACGGATTCGCAGGCACGCGCTCGCAACGCGCGCTCTGGGGGCTCAAGGAACTGGACGCGGATTTCGAGTTCGTGTCGGTCAACCTGCTCGAGGGCGAGCACAAGCGGCCCGAATTCCTGCGCCTCAATCCGGCCGGCAAGGTGCCCGTGCTGGTGGACGGCGACCTCGTGATTCCCGAGTCGGCCGCGATCGTGCTGTATCTCGCGGACAAGTACCCGGAGAAGGCGCTGTTGCCCGTCGATCTGGCGCTGCGCGCGCAGGCGTATCGGTGGGTGATGTTCGCGGTGACGGAGCTTGAACAGCCGCTGTGGCGGATTACGCGACATTCGTTCATCTATCCGCCGGAAAAGCGCTCGCCGGCCGATATCGAGCTGGCTCGCGAGGATTTCGCGACGATGGCCGCGATCCTCGAAAAGCATCTCGAAGGGCGCGAATTCATCGTCGGCGACTCGTTGACGGTGGCCGATTGCGTGACGGTCTACCTGATCGACTGGGCGAGCGAATGCCACCTGATCGAACCGTTCCCGCAATTGCGCGCGTATCTTGAGCGGCTTTATGCGCGGCCCAAAGCGCCGCAACGGATCGCGGACGCGCGCAAGGCGGCGTGAAACGGTGGTCGGACGTGCCGATGGCGGCGATCGACCTCGATCGCGCGATCGCGCGGCGTTGCGGGCTAGCGGTTACGACGCTTCGACGGGGCCGCCGAGCGCACGACACAGCGCCGACAAGTCGCGAACGGTCAGATGCGGGGACGGAGCACGATGCGCGGCGTGCTCCGCTTCCGGCCCTTCGTGACGCACCACCCAGGCCGCTTGAAGCCCGGCATTCAACGCGCCGACGATATCGAGGTGAAAGTCGTCGCCGACGTGGAGCAGTTCCGCCGCTGGCACGCCGAGCGTCGCGGCGGCCGCATGGAAGATTTCCGGCTCGGGTTTCGCGAACCCGAACGCACGCGCGCTGAGCGTGTCGCGGAAGAACTCGCCGCCGCCGGTCAGCCGAAGATCCGCATTGCCGTTCGTCACCGCGATCAGCGGAAATCGCGCGCTCAACCACGCGAGCGCAGGCAACGCATCGTCGAAGAACTCGACCCGGTTTCGCGCGGAATAGAACACGTCGTATGCGCGGTCGGTCAGCGTGACGTCTTCGTTCGCGCGTTCGAGCGCAAGCCGGATCGACCCGATGCGCAGCGCGCGGAAGTCGCTGACGAGGTCCGGCCGAAAGCGTTCGTATTCGTTGCGCAACTGGCCCAGTGCCTGCGACGTGGGCACGACGCTCGCGGTATCGGGCGCGTGCGCGATCAGCCACGCATGCAGCGATGCCTCGGCCCGTTCGACGGAAGGTCCGAACGGCCACAGCGTGTCGTCGAGATCGAACGAGATGGCGGAAATTCGGGATAGACGCATGACGATGGAAGATACCACGCCGGTGCCGTTCACCACGGCCACGGGATCGAACGTCCCGCGCCGTTTTCGACGGCCTGCCGGTACAGGAAACGCGCAACGGTCAGGTCCTGCAGCGCGAGTCCCGTCATGTCGAACACGGTGATCTCGCCCGGCGATCGATCAACGGACACGGTGCCGGCAAGCACGTCGCCGATTTCAGCGCGCGGCAGATCGGGCGCCCATTGACATTCGCCGATGCTACCCGCCTGCTCGTGATCGTCCACGAAAATGCGCGCGCGCGCCAATACGCCTTCGGGAAGTTCGCGCTTGCCCGCTGTGTCCGCGCCGACGCAGGTCAGGTGGGTGCCGGGCTGAACCGCGTCCGCGTCGAACAGCGGGCCGCCGCCCGGCGTGGCCGTGATGACCACGTCGCTAGCGGCCACGGCATCGTTCCAGTCCTGTGTGATTTGGATGTCGCAGCGCTTGCGGAATGCCGACTCGAACACCGCGTCCGGTTCGCCGCTGACGTTCACATACAGCACCGAGCACCGTTGCGGCAGCAGTCTGAGCGCGTAGTCGAGCTGCACGCGCGCCTGCACGCCGGTGCCGAACACGCAGATGCGCGTACTGTCGCGGCGGGCCAGCGCCTGCAGGCCGAGGCCGCCGGCCGCGCCGGTCCGGGCGGTGGTGATCGCATTGCCGTCCATGATGCAGAGCGGACGGCCGGTGGCCGGATCGACCAGCGCGATCGTCGCCTGATGCGGCTCGCCGCCCCGGTTTCGATTGCCGGGCCAGAACCCGGCTGCCTTGAAGCCGAGCAGATCCTGGCTCGCGACGTCGCCGGACTTGATGCCGAATACGCCACCGGTATGCAGCCGTTCGCGCACGACCGGGAACACGCGCCCGGCACGTCGACTGTGCAGCACGAAGGCTTCGTGCACCGCCGTCATTACCGGTTCGGGTTGGAGGGCCGGTTCGACGGCATCCCGGTCGAGAAGAAGGAGGTGGGCGTCTGTCGGCATGGTGGCGCAGTCTGTCGGATGCGTCGCGGATCGCGGTTTTTAAATTGTGTCTAGATTTAGACAAATAGTCAATTTCGTTCGGGCGAGGGTGCGGCGGCAGGTTTCACCGCTCGAAATCTGCCGCCGCACCGGTCATGGCCTTGAGGCGTCCTACCACCCGTAGAAGCGTGGCCAGGCCTGCACGGCGCCGTCGCTGCCCAGCGCGAGATATTCCGGATGTTGCGCACCGGTCGCGCATGCATGGTTCGGCAGGATCCGCAAACGGGTGCCGATCGGAAACCGCTTCGCAATCGCGGTGTCGGCCATCCCCGCGCGCGACACGATGCCGTGCTCCTGATTGGCCGCGCTCATCACGTAGTCGCCGAGCACTTCACCGTCTTCGGTACACACCTGCCCGTAGCCGAAATCCCGCGCCTGCCGCTGCGTGCCGCGATCGCGGCTCATCGCCATCCAGCCCGCATCGACGATGGCCCAGCCTTTTTCTTCCTGGTGTCCGATCACGGTGGTCAGCACCGACAGGGCGATGTCGGACAGCGCGCACACGCCGACGTTGTGCATCACGAGGTCGAACAGCACGTACACGCCCGCGCGGACTTCCGTCACGCCGTCGAGACGCTCCGCGGACAACGCGGTCGGCGTCGAACCGATGCTCACGACCGGGCAGGGCAACCCGGCGGCCCTGAGGCGTTCCGCGGCGTGCACGGTCCGGCTACGCTCCTGTTCGGCGAGCGCGACCAGCGCGTCGCGGGTGTCGTAGTCGTAGCTGGAGCCGGCATGCGCGAGCACGCCGCCGAGCGTCATTCCGCCGTCGACCAGCGCGCGGCCGACGTCGATCAGCAGGTCGTCGTCGGGTGCAATCCCCGAGCGGTGACCGTCGACGTCGACTTCGATCCAGACTTCGAAGCGCTCGCCGTGCTCGCGCCCGAATTCGGCGATGGCGCGCGCGGTCTGCAGGCTGTCGGTGACGATCTTCAGGTCGCAACCCTGCCGGCGCAGCGCGAGCGCGTGGCCGAGCCTGGCGGGAATCATCCCGACCGCATAGACGATGTCGCGTACCCCGACCGCGAAGAACTGTTCGGCCTCCTTGAGCGTCGACACCGTGATGCCCTGCGCACCGGCAGCGATCTGCGCGTCGACGACATGCCGGCATTTGGTGGTCTTCACGTGCGGCCGGAACCTGACGCCGAGCGCGTTCAGATGCGCCTGCATGCGGGTGATGTTATGACGCATGCGACCGACGTCGATCAATGCGGCGGGGGTGTTCGGAAGCGGGATGCCCATGATGCGTTGCCTCGGTGGTTTGCCGACAGCGAACACTGTAGGGTGTTGGGCAAGCAGTGTGTTTAACGTGAGCCAAATCGATCATTAAGTTCGATTTAATCTCGGGAAGCCGCTCATGCCTTGCCGCGCCACGGCGGCGGATCGAGAAATTGCGTCGCGGCTTGGAGGAAGACCCGTTGCCGCGCGGAGCGGCCGGTGCGCGACGGCAGTAGCGCGGTCACGGGCGCGGGCGGCAGATGCCAGTCAGGCAGCAGCCTGACCAGCTTGCCGCTGGCCAGCAGCGGCGCGACGTCCCACTCGGAGCGTTCCACGATCCCGAGCCCGGCCAGTGCCCAGTCGGTGACGACGGTGCCGTCGTTCGACGAAAGCGCACCCGTGACGCGAATCACCGTCGATCGCCGGGATTCGCCCTTGCCATCGCCGGTTTGCGAGAAGCGCCAGCGCGGAACGTCCTCGTCGTTTTCGCGCAGGCACAGGCAGTCGTAGCGGGCGAGGTCGGACGGATGGTTCAGTTCCTTGATGCGCCGCGCGTAACCGGGGCTCGCGCACAGGAAGCGCTCGTTGGGCGCGAGCGGATAGCCGATCCACGATGACGACTTCAGGCCCCCGACATGGATGACCACGTCGGCCCCCGACGCGCTGGTCAGCGGACTCTCCGACAGGTGCAGCGAAATTTCGAGCTTCGGATGCGCGCGTTGCACGTCACGCACGATCCGCGCGACGTACTTGCGTCCGAAGCCGAACGGCGCGACGACGCGCAGCGTGCCCTGCACGTCGCCGTGATCGCCGGAGATATTGACCGGCAGCGCCTCGACGCGCTCGAGAATCCCGACCGCCTCCTGGTACAGCCGCTGACCCTCGTCGGTCAACGCGATCCCTTTCGGCTGCCGCACGGCGAGCCGGACGTTCAGTCGTGCCTCCATCCGCTGCAGGCGGATCGTGACCGCGGGCGGGGTGAGGTCGAGCAGGCGCGCGGCGGATGCCAACGAGCGCGACGCGCCGATCGCGCGAACGAGCCGAAGATCGTCAAGGTCGAGCATTGCATGTCTCTTGATGCTGATGTTGTCGAGCATTAAACATCACATCGGATGAAGAAAGGAGCGTTACACCGCATCGGTCCACATGCGGGTTCACGCTTTTCACGTCTCGAGCCCGAAAATCAGCGATCGATGCGCGCCCACGCCGGCCGCGACGCCGGACGCCGACGCGAACGTCGCGTTCGTCATCAGGCTCGACGCATCGCCGGCCGCGAACACCCCGGGAATGCTCGTCTGCTTCCACGGATCGACGCGAATCGCCGTACCCAGCGGGCCGTCGTCGAACGCACAGCCGAGCTGGTGTGCGAGATCGCTCGCCATCTCCGTGCGCGCGCCGATGAACAGCGCATCGATCGGCACGACCTGCCCGTCGGCGAGCCGCAGCGCGTCGATTCGCGGCGCTTCGCCGAGGATCTCGACGACCGGCGACCGTTCGATACGCACGCCACGCGCGGCGAGCAATGCGGCTTCCTCTTCGTTCGCTTCGACGACGCCTTGCGTGAACCACGTCGTCGGTCCCCAGTCGGGAATCAGGATCGCCTGATGCACGGAAAGCGGATGCGTCGCCAGCACGCCGAGTTGCCGGCCCGACACCTCGTAGCCATGGCAATACGGACAATGCAGCACGCTGACGCCCCAGCGTTGCGCGAGCCCCGGCAGCGCGGGCAATTCGTCGCGGATGCCGGTCGCGAGGATCAGCCGTTCCGCGCTTGCGCGGCTGCCGTCCGCGAGCGTCACGTGAAAGCAGCCGTTCGCATCGCGCCCGGCGGTGCGCGCCTCGCCGGCGATCCGCTGCACGGTCGGATAAGCCGCGAGTTGCGCGGCGGCTTCCGCGACGATCTGCGCAGGCGGCTTGCCGTCCTGCCCGAAAAATCCGTGCGCATGGTCGGCGAAACGATTACGCGGCCGCCCGGCATCGATCACGAGCACGCGGCGGCGCGCGCGTGCGAGCTGCATCGCGGCCGACAGCCCGGCAAAGCTGCCGCCGATCACGATCACCTCATGATGGCTCTGCATGTGTTCACTCCTTTCCTGAATCCGTATCAAGCGATGAACGCGCTCCGATGGTGGTCAAGTCATGAAACGCGAGAAGTTGCATGATAGGTCGGTGATATCATTCACGCAACTTCAGAAGTTTCGAGAGTGGGAGCCAACCGTCCATGAGAACCGATAGCCGTTTGTCGCGCATGCTGCATGCGCTGATCCACATGGACCAGGCCGACGGCCCGCTGACGTCGGAGGCGATCGCGGCGATGCTGTGCACGAATCCGGTCGTCGTGCGGCGTTTGCTCGGCGGGCTGCGCGACTGCGGCTACGTGCAGTCGGAGAAAGGGCACGGCGGCGGCTGGGCGCTCAGCGTCGCGCTCGACGACATCACGCTGCTCGACGTCTATCGGGCGGTGGGCGAGCCGCCGGTGTTTTCCGATCTGGTCGCCGAGGATGCACCCGAATGCCTGGTCGAACAGGCGGTCAACGCGCATCTGTCGGCCACGCTGAAGGAGGCCGAAGCGGTGCTGCTTGCGCGCTTCGGCGAGGTCACGCTCGGCATGCTGTCGCGCGATTTCGAGGCGAAGGCGGCGCGCCGCCGCAAGCCGCGCTGACGCGCCGCAACATCGCGACCGTCATCCGATAGCCGGTAGTCCGACGCAATCCGGCGCGGCGCGAAATCCGCGCGCCGCCGCGTTCTGTCCCCCAACTTCTGCCCGGTTCGCCCGCCACAGGGCAAAATACGGGTTTTCCGCACCCGAGAGGGCGCGCCCGAATCACGCGCCGGGCGGCGGCAGTGCGTCATCGCACGCCGCCGCCCGGCGCCCAGGCAAGATGCTCGCCGTGTCGCGAGCCCACAGGAGTCCAGACCCCATGCCCGAATCCAACCTGTCCTTCTTCGGCCGGCTGTCGCTGGCCGTCGGCACGTTCTTTTCCGTGATCGGCAACCGCGAGTTCGCGGCCGGCGTGCTGCGCGTGCGCGACGGCGCGCCGGCACCGGTCGCCCCGGCGCCGATTGCGCCGGCCCCCGCCGCGGCTCCGGCGCCCGTGCCCGCGAAGGCCCCGGCCCCCGAGCTGCGCGAAGCGAGCCCGCAAGCCGCGCTGCAACTGCTCGGCCTGCTGCAGCGCGATGCACGCTTCATCGACTTCGTCGAGGAAGACATCGCCGGCTATGCGGACGCCGACATCGGCGCCGCCGCACGCCTCGTGCACGACGGCTGCCGCGCCGCGCTGCGCGAGCATTTCACGATCGTGCCGGTGCGCGACGAAGCCGAAGGCAGCCGCGTGACGCTGCCGGCCGGCTTCGACGCGACGGCCGTGCGCGTGACGGGCAACGTCGTCGGCTCGGCGCCGTTCACGGGTACGGTCAGCCATCGCGGCTGGCGCGTGGCCGACGTGCGCCTGCCGAAGCTGACGGGTAGCCACGACGCATCGGTGGTCGCACCGGCGGAGGTGGAACTGTGAGCGATCCGCGCTATTCGATCGGTATCGACCTCGGGACGACCCATTGCGCGCTGTCGTACGTCGACAGCGCCGCGAGCGACGGCGAAAAGATCACGCAGCAGGTGCTGCCGATCGCGCAGCTGACCGCGCCGGGCGCGCTGGAGTCGCGCGACCTGCTGCCGTCGTTCCTCTATCTTCCGCATGAAAGCGAGCTGACGCAGGGCGACCTGACGCTGCCGTGGACGGCCTCGCGCGCCTTCGCGGTCGGCGAAATGGCGCGCACCCGCGGCGCGGGCACGCCGATCCGCCTCGTGTCGAGCGCGAAGAGCTGGCTGTGCCACCCCGGCGTCGATCGCCGCGCGGCGATCCTGCCGAGCGATGCGCCGCCCGAAGTGGCGCGCGTGTCGCCGCTGGAAAGCTCGATCCGCTACCTGACCCACCTGCGCGAAGCGTGGGACCACACGCATCCCGACGCGCCGTTCGCCGACCAGGACGTGACGGTCACGATCCCTGCGTCGTTCGACCCGGCCGCGCGCGAACTGACGGCGGAAGCCGCGCGTGCCGCCGGCTATTCGCGGATGACGCTGCTCGAGGAGCCGCAGGCGGCGCTCTACAGCTGGATCCAGAAGAGCGAAGGCGGCTGGCGCAAGCAGGTGCGGGTCGGCGACCTGATCCTGTGCGTGGACGTCGGCGGCGGCACCACCGACCTGTCGCTGATCGCGGTGGTCGAGCGCGAAGGCAACCTGGAACTGCATCGCGTGGCGGTCGGCGAGCACATCCTGCTCGGCGGCGACAACATGGACCTCGCGCTCGCGCACGTGGTCGCGCGCAAGCTCGCGCAGCAGGGCACGCAGGCCGATCCGTGGCAGCTGCGCGCGCTGACCTACGCGTGCCGCGCCGCGAAGGAAACCCTGCTGTCCGACCCGACGACCGACGCGGTGCCGCTCGTCGTGCCGAGCCGCGGCTCGAAGCTGATCGGCGGCTCGATCCGCACGGAGCTGACGCGCGCGGAACTCACGCAGACGATCCTCGAAGGCTTCTTCCCGCAAGTCGATGCGGCGGCGCGTCCGGTGAGCCGCGCGCGCGTCGGCCTGACGCAACTCGGCCTGCCGTATGCGCAGGACGCGGGCATCACGCGCCATCTCGCGGCGTTCCTCGGCCGCCAGGTCGCGGCGCTCGACGCGCTCGACGGCGTGCAGCGCACGCTGCCGCAAGGCGCGACCTTCCTGCATCCGACTGCGGTGCTGTTCAACGGTGGCGTGTTCAAGTCGACGCTGCTCACGCAGCGCGTGCTCGACACGCTCAACAGCTGGCTGGCCGCCGAAGGCGCGCCGTCCGCGCGCCTGCTCGAAGGCGCGGATCTCGATCTGGCGGTCGCGCGCGGCGCGGCTTATTACGGTTACGTGAAGCGCGGCCGTGGCGTGCGTATTCGCGGCGGCACGGCGCGTGCGTATTACGTCGCGATCGAATCGGCGATGCCTGCCGTGCCGGGGCTGGAGCCGCCGGTGCAGGCGCTGTGCGTCGCGCCGTTCGGGATGGAGGAAGGCTCGGATGCGGCGCTGCCGCCGCAGGAGTTCGGCCTCGTCGTCGGCGAACCGGTGCAGTTCCGCTTCTTCGGATCGTCGGTGCGCCGTCAGGACCAGGTCGGCACGCTGCTCGACTACTGGTCGCCTGAAGAGCTGCAGGAGCTCGAGGAAATCCAGGCGACGCTGCCTGCCGAAGGGCGCACGGTCGGCGAGGTCGTGCCGGTGAAGCTGCACGCGCGCGTGACCGAAGCCGGCACGCTCGAACTCGAGGCGATCCCGAGCGGCACGAACGAGCGCTGGAAGGTCGAGTTCGACGTGCGCGGCGCCGCCTGAGCGCGATGAAGCGCTATACGGTCGGCATCGACCTCGGCACGAGCAACACGGTCGTCGCATACGTCGAGGCCGGCTCCGACGCGATCCGCGTGTTCGACGTCGAGCAGCTGGTCGGCCCCGGCGCGGTGGCCGCGCAGCCGCTGCTGCCGTCGGTGCGCTATCACCCGGCGGCGGGCGAACTGCCGCCGGACGCGCTGCGCTTGCCTTGGGCGTCCGATTCGACGGCCGGCGCACCGCCGGCCGTGATCGGCCGCTATGCGCGGACGCTCGGCGCGCAGGTGCCGGGGCGGCTCGTCACCAGCGCGAAAAGCTGGCTGTCGCACGCATCGGTCGACCGGCTCGCGGCGATCCTGCCGTGGGGCGCGGCCGAAGGCGTCGACAAGGTGTCGCCGGTCGACGCGAGCGCGAGCTATCTCGCGCACGTGCGTGCCGCGTGGGATGCACGCTTTCCCGACGCGCCGCTCGCGAAGCAGGACGTCATCCTGACGGTGCCGGCATCGTTCGACGACGGCGCGCGCGCGTTGACGGTCGAGGCCGCCAAACGCGCGAAGCTGCCGGCGTTGCGGTTGCTGGAAGAGCCGCAGGCCGCGTTCTACGACTGGTTGTACGGCCAGCGCGCGACGTTGCGCGATACGTTCGCCGCCGCGCGCCGCGTGCTGATCTGCGACGTCGGCGGCGGCACGACCGATCTCACGCTCGTCGACGTCGTGCCGGGCGACGACGGCGAACCGGCCTTCACGCGCGTCGGCGTCGGCAATCACCTGATGCTCGGCGGCGACAACATGGACCTCGCGCTCGCGCGCCTGGTCGAGACGCGGCTGACCGAGCCCGGCACGCGGCTGTCCGCCGCGAGCCTGTCGCAGCTCGTCGAACGCTGCCGCGCGGCGAAGGAGCGGCTGCTCGGCGACGACGCGCCGGCGTCCGTCACCGTGACGCTGCTCGGCGCGGGCAGCAAGCTCGTCGGCGGCGCGCGTTCGGCCGAGCTGACGCGGCAGGAAGTCGAGCAGATCGTCGTCGACGGCTTCTTTCCGCAGGTCGATGCCGGCGAGCTGCCGCGCCGCGCGCGGGCCGCGATCGTCGAATTCGGCTTGCCGTATGCGAGCGACCCGGCCGTCACGCGCCACGTCGCCGCGTTCCTGAATCGCCATGCGGAAGGTCCGCTGCCCGACACGCTGCTGCTCAACGGCGGCGTGTTTCGCGCGGGCGCGCTCGCCGGCCGTCTCGCGCAAACGCTCGGCGCGTGGCGCGGTGCGCCGCTCGACGTGCTGCACAACGCGCATCCGGACGTGGCGGTCGCGCGCGGCGCGGTGGCCTACGGCCTTGCGCGGGCGGGGCATGCGCCGCGCATCGGCGGCGGCTCCGCGCGCAGTTATTTCCTGGTGCTCGACGATGGTGACGGCGATGCGGCCCCGCGTGGCGTCTGCCTGCTGCCGCGCGGTTCGGAAGAGGGCCGCGAGATCCGGCTCGAGGAGCGCACGTTCGCGCTCCAGCTCGGGCAGCCGGTGCGTTTCCACCTCGTGTCGACGGTGGCCGAGACGGCATACCGGCCCGGCGATCTCGTCGAACTCGACGGCGGCGATTTCGTGCGGCTGCCGCCGATCGCGACGGTCGTCGACCGGCAAGCCGGCAGCGACGCACGCGAAACGCCGGTGAAACTCACGGCATCGCTGACCGAAGTCGGCACGCTCGAAATGCACTGCATCGCGACCGACGACGCGTCGCGGCGCTGGCGGCTCGAATTCCAGTTGCGCGGCGACGCGCCCGCGCAGGGTGACGACACCGCGCTCGCACGCCATCCGCGTCTCGATCATGCGATCGAGCTGATCGACCGCTCGTTCGGCAGCAAGGCCGCGAACGTCACACCGAAGGACACGAGACGGTTGCGTGCGCAACTTGAACAGGTGCTCGGCCCGCGCGACGAGTGGGACGTCGCGCTCGCGCGCGAACTGTTCGACGCGTTGCTCGCTCGGGCGCGTCGCCGCCGGCGCTCGGCCGATCACGAACGCGCGTGGCTGAACCTCGCCGGCTATTGCCTGCGCCCCGGCTTCGGTCATCCGCTCGATGCGTGGCGCATCGAACAGCTGTGGCCGCTGTTCGACGACGGGATCCAGTACGTGAACGACGCGCAGGTGTGGTCCGAGTGGTGGACGCTGTGGCGGCGCGTGGCCGGCGGCCTCGACGACGACGCGCAGACGCAGGTGCGCGACGCCATTGCGTTCCTCGAACCGTCCGACGACAAGCGCCGCAAGCTGCCGTTCGACCCGGCCAAGGTCGGCCCGGCCGACATGACGCGCTTGTCCGCGTCGCTCGAACGATTGCCGGTCGAGCGCAAGGTGGAACTGGCCGAGCGTTTGATCGCGCAATTGCAGAAGCCGGCCGAGCGCACGCTGTGCGCGTGGGCGCTCGGGCGGATCGGTGCGCGACGGCCGTTCTACGGCAGCGCGCACAGTGTCGTGCCGGCCGACGTCGCGAACCGCTGGCTCGACGCGCTGTTCGCGCTGGACTGGAAACAGGTCGAACCCGCGGCATTCGCGGTCGCGCAAATCGCGCGGATGACGGGCGACCGCGAACGCGATTTGCCGGACAAGACACGTGAGGCCGTGATCCGGCGTCTGTCGGCCGCGAATGCGTCGGCCGCGTGGATCGACATGGTGCGCGAGGCGATCGCGTTCGACGAAGCCGACACGGCGCGCGTGTTCGGCGAAACGCTGCCGGCCGGGTTGAAGCTGCTGGCGGGGTGAGCGGCGCGGCGGGCTCCGGTATCGTTCGGATGCCGGAGCATTCTGCGGCGTTGCCGATGCGGGCTGACGCCCGCCGATTCAATACCCTTCGAACAAAAAACGGCTGCCGTTGCATCGCATCGGCAGCCGTTCGTGCTTCGTGAGTCTGCCGGTCAGGTTTGCGGCGTCGTCTCCCGTGGCGACGCGGCCGATTCCACGGCGATCGCATCAGGCGCGGTTGCCCGCCGCGCGAGGTGTATGCCCGCGAGCATGCAGCGCACCGAGCCGCCGGCCAGTTCGATTGTCGGCACGTCGAGCGGAAGCAGCCGCGCGGAGCGTTCGATCGTCGCGCGCTGGTCGCCCGTGAGGCAGTCGAACGCGCGCCGCGACAGCGCGAGAACGCGTCCGTCCTTGCCCGACAATTCCAGCGTATTGCCCGCGAAATTCGCGATCTGCGCGTGATCGAGTGCGATCACCGTGCGGCCCGTTTCGGTCAGGCGTTGCGCGATTTCGTCGCGGCGCCGGCGGTCGGCGATCAGGTCGAGGCCGACCATCGCGAACTCCGTAGCGACGCTCATCATCACGTTCGTGTGATAGATCGGGTTCCCGTTCGCGTCGGCCGTGTCGAAGCAGATCGGCTCGAAGTTGAAGTGCGTGCAGAAGCGTTCGAGCGCGACCGGATCGGCGCGGCGCGAACGCGCGGTGTACGCGATCCGCGCGACGTGGTCGAGCACCATCGCGCCGGTGCCTTCGAGGAACACGTCGTCGTATTCGAGCCCCGAGTAGTCGATCACGTCCTGCACGCGGTATTCCGCCTTCAGCATCTCGACGATGTCCGCGCGTCGCTCGCGGCGGCGGTTCGGGCTATACATCGGAAACAGCGCGACATGCCCGCCCGGATGCGTCGAGAACCAGTTGTTCGGGAACACGGAGTCGGGCGTGTCGCGCTCGCCGTGGTCGTCGGACACGTGCACGCGCACGCCTGCATCGGCGAGCGTCCGCGCCGCGGCCGTGACTTCGTCGCGCGCGGCGGCCGACACCGACGGCGCGTCGTTCGCCCCGGCGGCGGCCGTGCGCTGGAAGGCGTTGTCGGCCGCGGTCTGCGGGTTCGGCAGGAAGCGGTGCGGCCGGATCATCACGACGGCGGCCGGCGCCTGGATCGATACGAGATTCATGAACGGTGAGGGCGAGAGGCGGGAAGCAGGGCGGCGCGCACGCCGCCCGGGATGACGATCAGCGCGCGAACGCGGCGACGGCTTCGGTCACGAAGGCCGCGTGACCCTGCGCGATCGCGGCCGGATCGTCGATCAGCGCGAACAGGTTCTTCGGATCGACGGCCGGCGGAATCAGCGCGATCTCGACGCCCGCGTTGTGCTGCTGCGCGAGCGCGTACAGGTAGCGCAGCGCCGAGTAGTCCTCGAGCGCGAAGCCGACCGAGTCGAACACCGTGACTTCGTCCGCGCGTTCGCGGCCGGCCGTCTCGCCCTGCAGCACACGCCACAGCTCGGTCACCGGAAAGTCGGTCGGCATCTGCTGGATTTCGCCCTCGATGCGCGACTGCGGCTCGAATTCGACGAACACCCGGCCCGCTTGCAGCACGCCCGCCTCGAGCTCGGTCTTGCCCGGGCAATCGCCGCCGACCGCGTTCAGGTGCATGCCGGGCTCGATCATGTCGGCGGTGATGATCGTCGCATATGCCTTGTCGGCGGTGACGGTCGTCACGATGTCGGCGCCGCGCACGGCGTCGGCGGTCGACGCGGCGCGCACGACGCGCAAGTCAGGGTAGGCGGCGAGGTTCTTCGCGAGCTTGTCGGTCGCGAGCGGGTCGACGTCGAACACGCGGATTTCCTCGATGCCGAGCAGCGTATGGAACGCGATCGCCTGGAATTCGCTCTGCGCGCCGTTGCCGATCAGCGCCATCGTGCGCGAGCCGGGGCGGGCGAGCGCCTGCGCGGCCAGCACCGACGTCGCGGCCGTGCGCAGCGCGGTGGTCAGCGTGAGTTCGGCGAGCAGCAGCGGGTAGCCGGTATCGACTTCGGCGAGCGCGCCGAACGCCATCACCGTGTGCATGCCGCGCGCGGCGTTGACGGGGTGGCCGTTCACGTACTTGAACGCGAACAGCGATGCGTTCGCGACGGGCATCAGCTCGATCACGCCGTCGCGCGAGTGGCAGGCGACGCGCGGCGACTTGTCGAAATCGGCCCAGTGCAGGTAATCGGCGCGCAGCGTGTCGACGAGTTCGCGCAGGAACGTCGTGACGCCCGTCCTGGCGATCAGTCGGGCGGTGGCGGGAACGTCGAGGAAGCGGGTCATCGGTCTGTCTCCAATTTTTTGCCGGTACGGGTGTCCTGGCGTCCTGGTCGAGCGGGGCGGGCGCGTCGGCCCGGGCCCAGGCTTCATCAAAAGCGGTGTCGCGGCGTGTGCGGCCGGTCGATGGAGTCATTATTTCCGTGAGTCGAGCCAACAAAAAGACGGCAAAAGTGGCAGATTTATCGATAGACTTGACAGATTGCTGGCCATATCCGGCAGTTTGTGCAACCCAGGCTGGTCGAAATGCGCGCCATCCGGCACGCTGGCAGCCGTCTCACGTTCGACAGGAAGGTCCGTTCATGATCACGCTCGACGACGTCGACCGACAGCTCATCGCGCTGCTGCGCGACAACGCGCGGATGCCCGTCGTCGCCCTCGCGAAGGCGTTGCGCGTCGCGCGCGCGACCGTGCAGAACCGGCTAACGCGGCTGGAGAAGAACGGCGTGATCGTCGGCTACACGGTGCGGCTCAAGCCGGCGGCCGAGCGGCACCGGATCCGCGCGCTGATGTCGATCGCGGTGCAGGGCAATCGCGGCGCGGAAGTGGTGAAGGTGCTGCGCGGGCATCCGAACGTCGCGTCGATCCACAGCACCAACGGGCGTTGGGATCTCGTCGCCGAGCTGCACGCCGATTCGCTCGAGCATTTCGATCGCGTGCTCGGCGCGATCCGGTTGATCGACGGGATCGCGAATACGGAGACGAGTATTTTGTTGTCGACGCACAAGGCGTGACGCGCGGCGGCGCGTCAGCCCGTGTGCTTGCCTGCGCCAGCGTATCAGCTGCCGGTTGCCGGCTCCGGAAACACCGGCTCGCCCAGCGTCAGCATCAACCGGTTCGCCCACGCGAAGATCGCGATCGCGTGCGACAGGTCGAGAATTTCCTCGTGCGTAAGCCCTTCCGCCTCAAGCGCGGCGATGTCGTTTTCATCCAGCGTGTCGGGCCGTTCTGTCAGCGCGATCGCGTAGCGGATGATCGCGCGTTCGCGCGCGGTCGTGCCGGCTGTCGACGGATCGTCGAACACCTGGTCGATCGCATCGGTGCGCTTCGCAAGTTGCGTGAAGCGCTGCGCATGCACCGATGCGCAATATACGCAGCCGTTCACGCGTGACACGGCAGTGCTCGCCAGCTCGCGTTCCGCGCGCGACAGTCCGCCGGGGCCGTACATGATCGCGTTGAATACGCCCGAACGCTGCCGCAGGATCTCGGGCAGGTGCACGAGCAGCAGGTAATAGTCGGATGTCTTCGCTTGAGGATGGCTCGTTTCGAGCACCGCGAGCTGCTCTGCCGTTGCGCTCTCGAGCGGCACCGTATTGAGCCATGCACGCCAGCCGAGCGTGTCGGACGTGAAACCGTGAGTCGCCGTAGTCATGCTGCCTCCCGGGCGGCGCGCGCCTGCAACGCTCGCGCGGCCGCCGCGACACGCAGCTGATACGCGACGAACGCGACGAGCTGCGAGAGCGCGACGATCGCGGGCGTCGTGAACCCGGCCGACTTCAGCGCATCGAGATCGGACGGACGCGCGTCGACGGGCGAGAGCGTCAGGCGTCGCGCATGCGCGAGGAGCGCGCCGAGGCGTCGAGGCAGCGCGTCGAACGCATCGGCATCCGAACGGGCGATGTCGTCCGGCGTGCCGCCCGCGTCGATCAGCCGTGCGCGGTAGGTCGCGGCCAGCGCGTGCGCATTCGATCGCTGCGCGACATACCGTGCCGCATGCAATCGTTCGATCAACGAAAGATCGGGTAGCGCGGCGTCGAACAGCGCGGCTTCGCCGAGCCGCGTATGGAGCAGAACCTTGTCGCGTGCGCGACGCAGCATGGCCACTGCGTCGCTTTCGCGCAGGCCGGCGATGACGTCGATCGTATCCGGCGCGGCGGCCGGCGGGAGGGGGGCGGTCATCGTGGTGGTTTCCAGTCGTCGTGAGTGTCGTGGATCGCGGCGGCGTTCATGCGTCGGCGTCGCGCCATTCGTCGCCTTGCAGCTCCGCGGTCGCGAACGTGACGAGCGCGTCATAGTGGCGGTCGCGATCGGCGTCGAACAGCCGGCTCGCGATGCCGCGTGCGAGCCGCTCGGCGCCCGCGCTGATCGCGGGGATGTCGCCGGACAGCTTGCCGTGGCTCAGGCTTGCCGCATGGTTGAAGCAGTGGATGTGCGTGACGGCCGGGCAGGCACCGCGCTCGCGTTCCTGGAACGCGAACGCGGGACCGAGATCGGGCGACTCGGCGAGCTCGTCGAGCCACGTGCCCGGCTCCGGTTGATAGCGATCCTTCCAGCGCCGCACATGCGGCCCGAACGACGCGAATTCGGTGCGCGTCGTCCAGTCGGAATGAAAGCCCGTCGCGAAGATCAGGAAGTCGACCGTGGTGCGGACGCGCGGCGTGACGACGTCGAGGCCGTCCGCGTGTTCGACCAGCGCGTCGATCGGGCTGCCTGCGTGGAAATGCGCGCCGGCGTGCCGCGACACGCGCAGCACGCTGTCGCGCGGCGGGGGCGTTTGCGATGTCAGCGCGTAGTGCATGAAGCGCCACTTCGTTGCATCGTCGAGGTCGGCATAGCCGTGCACGAGGCCGGGGCTGCCGATACCCGTCAGCTTGTTGATGCGCGGAATGTCCGCGCGACGGAAGAACAGGTCGACGCGCGCGGCGCCCGCTTCGAGCGCGGTGCCTGCATTGTCGAACGCCGACGCGCCCGCGCCGACCACGCCGACGCGCTTGCCGGCGAGCGAATTGAAATCGATCGGCTCGGACGAATGGGCCCAGCGCGTGCGCGGCGCGCGTTGCGCGACGGGCGGCACGTACGGGCCGCCGAGCCCGTCGCGGCCGGTCGCCAGCACGACGTGCCGTGCGAGCACGGTCTGCGCCTGGCCGTTCGCGCGCAGGTCGAGCGCGAGCAGGCCGTCGTCGCGCGGACGCAGCGCCACGAGCGCGGTGTCGTTGCGCACCGGCAGGTCGAGCACGCGGCGATACCAGCGCAGGTATTCCATCCATTGCGTGCGCGGAATCTTGTAGAGCGCGTCCCACGCGTCGCGGCCGTATTGCGCTTCGAACCACGCGCGGAACGTCAGCGCGGGCAGGCCGAGCGCGGGGCCGGTGAGCTGTTTCGGCGAGCGCAGCGTCTCCATCCGCGCGAACGTGACCCACGGGCCTTCGTAGCCGGCCGGCGCGCGGTCGATCACGCACTGGTTGTCGATGCCGAGCAGGCGCAGTTCGGCGGAGGCCGCGAGCCCCGCCATCCCGCCGCCGACGATCGCGACGTCGAGCACGCGCGTGCCGTCGACGTCACGTGGCGGCACCCAGGATGGTGCCGGCAGATCGAGCCAGCGCAGGTCCTGGGCGAGGCGGGCTTCGAGTCTGTCGAGTGCCTCGTGCGTGTCGGGCGTCGCCGTCATGCGGCCTCCGGGCGGGTACGGCGTGCGCGTGGGGCGCGTGCCGTGCGTGTCGCGCGAGGCGGGCGATCGGTGCGCAACCGGTCGCCTCGCAACAACGCGTCATGTACGGATGCGTCGTGAAAGATCACGTCGTCGAGCAGCGTGCGCGTCGTGCGGTGCAGCGCGTCGAGCAGCGCATCGACGGCGGCCGTGCGCGGCTTGCCGGTCGGCGTCGCGACACCGAACGCGAACGGGATGTCCACATCGAGCGGACGTGCGACGACGCCGTCCACCGGCAGCGCCACGCCGATCGCCGGGTCGACGATGCCGATTCCGACGCCCGCGCGCGCGGCCATCACCGCATTCAGCGACGCATTGGTTTCGATGAACACGCGCGCATCGACGCGTGCGGCCGCGAATGCCGCATCGATCCGCTGGCGCAGCCGGTGCCGGTTCGCGACCGTCACGATGCGGCGGCGTGCGAGATCGCGCAGCGCGATGCGCGGCTTGTCCGCGAGCGGATCGCCGGCCGGCAACACGGCGACGCAGGGCGTCTGTGCGATCCAGTGCACGTCGAGCCCCGCATGCGCCATCGGCAGCGTGACGACGCCGATATCGGCCGTGCCGGCGAGCACTTCGTGCATGACGTGCTCGGCCGACTCGCTGCGCAGCTGGTAGTGCGGCGCGTGCGCGTCATCGGGCAACGCGGCGAGCGCGGCCGGCACGAGAGTGGCCGCGAGCGAAGGCGTCGCCGCGAGGCGAACGGGTTCGGCCGTGTCGTCGCCGAGCGCGCGCGCACGCGCTTCGATTGCACGCAGGCCGACAAGCGAGCGTTCGACTTCCTCGTACAGCAGGAACGCGCGGCCAGTCGGCGTGACACGGGGACCGTGGCGGTCGAACAGCGTATAGCCGAGATCGGCTTCGAGTTCCTGGATCTGCCGCGTGACGGCCGGCTGCGAACGGCCGAGCAGTTCACCCGCGCCGGTCACGCTGCCGGTCGACATGACCGCGGAAAAGGCTTCGAGTTGATGCAACTCCATGACGCGTTCCGATGATGCGATTTGCGCATTGTAGGAGTGCCATCATGCGAGATTCATATAATGATTTTTCGTATCGACAGCGCGAAAAATGCGAAGCGCGCACCCGTGTCGACGGCAGGCCATGCGGGCCTGCGGATCGACCGGAAGCGGCGCCGCGCGGCAAACATCAATCGAATCAATGCGCTGCGGTGCACGCCGATGCGTCGCGCGACACGCGATATGCGGGAGACCACGGCAAGTGCATTTTGCTTCGCGCCGCACGCGATATCGATATGCGCAAAACTTCGTTTGAGCGCCCTGAACCGGATGGTTACATGCCCTCACTCTTTTCGACTGACCGATGGTGGGGGACGCATGAACGTTTCGGGGAACGACGCACGCGGCGCATGGCGGCGCGTGCTGGGCACGGTGGCGGCACTGGCTGCGGCATGGGGCTTGTCGACGGGCGGCGCGCTCGCGGCGGGCGTATCGGGCGAGCCGGTGGTGATCGGCGTGAGTGGGCCGCTCACCGGGCAGGACGCGCAATACGGCGAGCAGTGGAAGCGCGGCTTCGACCTCGCGCTCGACGAGATCAACGGCAGCGGCGGCATCCACGGCCGGCCGCTCGCGGTCGACTTCCAGGACAGCCGCAGCGACCCGCGTCAGGCGGTGGCGATCGCGCAGAAATTCGTCGCGGATCCGCGCATCGTGATCGAGCTCGGCGACTTCTCCAGCGCGACGTCGATGGCCGCGTCGCCGATCTACCAGCGCGGACAATTGATTCAATTCGGCTTCACGAACTCGCATCCGGATTTCACCAAGGGCGGCGACTATCTGTGGAGCACCGCACTGAGCCAGGCCGAGGAGCAGCCGCTGCTCGCGCGCTACGCGGTGAAGGAACTCGGCTTCAAGCGGGTCGCGGTGCTGTACCTGAACACCGACTGGGGCCGCACCAGCAAGGACATCTTCGCGAAGGCGGTGACGGGGCTCGGCGCACAGGTCGTCGCGGCCGAAGGCTACCAGCCGACGGAAAAGGATTTCCGCTCGACGCTCGTACGGATCGGCGCGTCGAAGTCCGATTCGATCGTGCTGATCTCCTACTACGCGGACGGTGCGCAGATCGTGCGGCAGGCCCGCACGTCGGGTGTCACGCTGCCGATCGCAGCGGTTGGCTCCGTGTATTCGCCGAAGTTCCTGGAACTCGGCGGCACGGCCGTCGACGGCGTCTATACGGAATCGAACTTCTTCCCGGCCGAGCCGCGCCCGGAGGTGCAGGCGTTCGTGCAGCGCTATCGCGCGAAATTTCATGCCGATCCCGATTCGTTCGTTGCGCGCGCATACGATGCGCTGATCCTGTCGGCCGAGGTGCTGCGCCGCTACGGCGCAACGCGGCAGGCCGCGCACGACGGTTTCGCGAAAGTGAGCGACGTGCCGAGCGTGATCTTCGGCAAGGTGCGCTTCGATTCGCAGACGCGCCGTGTCGCGGGCGCACGCACCGTGTATCTCGTCGTGAAGCAGGGGCAGTGGGCGCTGTGGGACGGCGCGAAGCCGCAGCTCGCGGCGCGCTGAGCCCGCCCCCGAACCGCATGCTAATGACGGACGCATCGTGATGGCTTCCTGGCTCGACTACACGCTCAACGGCCTCATCGTCGGCAACATCTACGCGCTGCTCGCGGTCGGGCTCGCGCTGATCTTCGGCGTGTCGCATCTGATCAACTTCGCGCACGGCTCGGTCTATATGGTCGGCGCCTTCGTCGGCTGGCTGTGCCTGACGCGCTTCGGATTGCCGCTGCCGGTCGCACTCGCGGCGGTGGTCCTGGGCTGCGGCGCGCTCGGCATCGCGATCGAGCGGATCGGGTTGCGGCCGCTGCGCCACGTGGCGCGCATCGCGCCGCTGCTCGCGACGATCGGCATCAGCTTCATTCTCGACCAGCTCGCGCAACTCGCGTTCGGCGCGGACCCGCGCGCGGTGCCGACGCCGCTGCCCGACTGGCACCTGAGAATCGCCGGCGCGACGCTCGGCTCGCTCGACCTGCTGATCGCCGGCATCGGCATCGCGGCGGCTGCGCTGCTATACGGCTTCCTGCGCTTCACGCGCCTCGGCTGGGCCGTGCGCGCGACCGCGCAGGATCGTGACGCCGCGCTGCAGATGGGCGTCGATGTCGACCGCGTGAACCAGACGGTGTTCGCGATCGCATGTGCGCTCGGCGGCGTCAGCGGTCTGCTGGTCGGCATGTACTACAACAGCATCGATCCGGCGATGGGCTTCCAGGCGACGCTGAAGGGCGTGGTCGCCCTGCTGATCGGCGGGCTCGGCAACGTGCCGGGCGCGATCGCGGGCAGCCTGCTGCTCGGTCTCGTCGAAAGTTATGGCGTCGCGCTGTTCGGCACGAGCTATCGCGACCTGTTCGCGTTCGGGCTGCTGATCCTGTTTCTCGTATGGCGGCCGAACGGCTTGTTCAGCAGGAATCGCGCGCTGCCGCCGGAACCGATGACCGGCACCTTCCTCGCGGCCGCGCAGGCTGCGCGTGTGCCGCGTCCGGTCGTCGTCGTGCTGATCGCGCTGGCGGCCGTGCTGCCGTGGCTCGGCGCGTCGCCGTACGTGCTGCAGACGTTGACCAATGCCTGGCTGTATGGCTTGCTCGCGCTGAGCCTCACGCTCGTCGCGGGCACGGTCGGGCAGATCTCGCTCGGGCATGCGGCGCTGCTCGTGATCGGCGCGTATGCGTCGGCACTGCTGTCGTCGGATCTCGGCTGGTCGCCGGCTGTGACGATACCGTGCGCGGGCGCGATCACCGCCGTGCTCGGTACGCTGCTCGTCTACCCGGCATTTCGGCTGCGCGGGCACTATGTGTCCATCGCGACGCTCGGCATCGGCGAAGTGGTGAGCCTCGTGATCCTGAACTGGGACGGCCTCACGCGCGGCCCGCTCGGCATCACCGGCATCGCGCCGCTGCCATGGGCGGGCACCGCGCGCGCCGCGTACTGGTTCACCCTCGCGGTGCTGGTCGTGTTCGCGCTTGTGCAGGTGCGGCTGCTTCGCTCGCATCTCGGCCGCACGTTGCGCGCGGTACGCGAGGACGACGTCGCCGCACGCGCGCACGGCATCGCGCCGAATCGCTACAAGGCGATCGCGTTCGCGGTTGGCGGCGTCGCGGCCGGCGTGAGCGGTGGCATCGCCGCGCACCTGTACAGCTATATCAATCACCAGACCTTCGATTCGCAGGTGTCGATTCTCGCGCTGACGATGGTGATCCTCGGCGGGCTCGGCAACGTGCTCGGCGGTGTCGTCGGCGCGATCGCGCTGATCGGGCTGCCGGAACTGTTCCGCTGGGCGGCGGACTACCGGATGCTGATCTATGGCCTCGTGCTGCTGCTGCTCGTCCGGTTTCGGCCGCAAGGCCTGCTCGGCACGGTATGAGGAACAATGCGATGACCACCAACCGACCCTTGCTCGACGTGCAGGGCCTGACGCGCCGCTTCGACGGCGTGACCGCGCTCGACGCCGCGAGCCTGACGCTCGCCGACGGCGAGTTGCTGAGCGTGATCGGCCCGAACGGCGCGGGCAAGTCGACGCTGTTCAACCTGATCGCGGGCGCCGACCGGCCCGATGCCGGCCATGTGACGTTCGACGGCCGAGACATCACGGGCATGGCGCCGGAACGGCTCGCCGCGCTCGCAATCGCACGCACGTTCCAGCACGGCCGCGTGTTCGGCAACCTGAGCGTGCTCGACAACGTGCTGATCGGCGCGCACGGGCGGTTGCGCGCGGCGCGGCCCGGCTGGCCGGGGCTCGGCGCGGCGGCCGAGGTGTGGCGCGCGCTCGTGCGGCCCGCGTCGGTGCGGCGCGAGGAAGCGGCGCTGCGCGACGAGGCGCGTGACATCATCGCCGGGTTCGGCGAGCGCCTCACGCCGCGCATCGATCATCCGGCGCACAGCCTGTCGTATGCGAACCGGCGACGCGTGGAGATCGCCCGCGCGCTCGCGCTGCATCCGCGCTTGCTGCTGCTCGACGAGCCGACCGCGGGGATGAACGAGACCGAGACCGCCGAGATGCTGCAACTGATCCAGTCGCTGAAGGCACGCGGCCTGACGATCCTGCTGATCGAGCACAAGCTCGAACTCGTAATGCGCGTGTCCGACCGCGTGATCGTGCTCGACAACGGCGCGAAGATCGCCGAAGGCGCGCCGCGCGACGTACGCCGCGATTCACGCGTGATCGAAGCCTATCTCGGACGTCGCCATGCGGGTGGCGCGGCCGCCGGGCGCACCGTGCAGGCGGCTGCATGAGCGCACCTTCTTCCGGACTCGACACGACCATGACCGATGCGCTGCTGAAACTGGAACACCTCGACACCTTTTACGGGCCTGTGCAGGTGCATTTCGACGTGAATGTCGAAGTCGGCCGCGGGCAGATCGTCAGCCTGCTCGGCGGCAACGCCAGCGGCAAGTCGACGACGATGAAGCTGATTCTCGGGCTGATGCGGCCGCGTCGCGGCGTCGTGCACTTCGATGGCGACGACGTGACCGCGCTCGCGACACCGCAGCGCGTGCGGCGCGGGATCGCGGCCGTGCCCGAGGCGCGGCGGTTGTTCGGCGACATGAGCGTGCGCGAGAACCTGCTGATGGGAGCCTATACGCGCGGCGATCGCACGGCGGTGGCCGACGACTACGAGCGCGTGCTCGAATTGTTTCCGCGCATACGCGAGCGGCTCGTGCAACGTGCGGGCACGCTGTCCGGCGGCGAGCAGCAGATGCTCGCGATGGCGCGCGCGTTGATGGCGCGGCCGAAACTGATCTGCATGGACGAGCCGACGATGGGATTGTCGCCGCTCTACGTCGACAAGGTGCTCGAGCTGATCGACGTGATCAACCGGCAGGGCGTGACGGTGTTCATGGTCGAGCAGAACGCGAGCCTTGCGCTGGAGATCGCGCATTACGGCTACGTGCTGCAGACGGGGCGCGTCGTGCTTCAAGGCCCCGCGAAAACGCTGCTCGATGACGAGCGCGTGCGCGATGCGTATCTGGGCGGGGAGGCGGCGTAGACGTTTGTCCGCCGTCGGTCACGTTCGACCGGGTCAGGTTTCGCCGGCGGGCTTCGTCACCGCCCGCGGAAACGTCAGCACCACCGCGAACCCGCCCGCATCGGGAAACGCGAACCCGACACGCCCGCCGTGCGCCTTCATCACTTCCTGCACGATCGCGAGCCCGAGCCCCGACCCGGTTCGACGCTCGCTGCCGTCCGGCGCGATCCGGACGAACGGCTGCAACGCCGCGTCCCAATGCTCGCGCGGAATCCCCCGCCCGTTGTCGGTGACGGTCAGCGTCACCGCTCGATCCGCATTGCCCTCGCTGGCGACCGACACGACGATGTCGTCCGCATGCCCATGCAGCAGCGCGTTGTGCAGCACGTTCGACAACGCCTCCTGCAGACTGATCGCATCGCCGTCGATCCACGCATGCGGCGTGTCGCTCGCGAACGCGACGGCCACGTCGCGCGCGTCCGCGAGCGGAATCGTGCGGCCGAGCACGTCCTTCGCGAGCGCGACGAGGTCGACGGGTTGCAGCGGCACGACCTCGGTGCGATGAATCACCATCGCATGATTGAGCAACTGCCCCGTCAGGCGGCCGACGTCCGAGCAGGTCGCGCGCAGCGCATCGAGCCGCGCCGCATGGCGCGCGGGATCGACTTCCCCGTCGAGCAATTCGATCTGTGCGTCGAGGCGCGCGAGCGGCGTGCGCATCTGGTGCGCGGCGTCGGCGATGAAGCGCTGCATCGCGTTGATCCGCTCGGCGAGGCGGTGCATCAGTCCGTTGATCGACCCGATGATCGTGTCGATCTCGCTCGGCGTATCGACGGCCACCGGCCGCAGATCGGCCGGATCGCGCGCGGCGATGATCGTGCCGATCTGCGCGAGCGGGCGCAGCCCGCGCCGGATCGCGAGGCCGCTCGCGCCGATCGCGAGCACGCTCATCAGCAGGATCAGCGTCCACACCTTGATGCTCATGTCGTTCGTCAACTGCTGCCGCGCGTTGGTTGTCTGCGCAACGGTGACGAGCGCCCAGCCCGGCGTGCTTTCCTCGGGCATGTAGCGCGCGATGGTCGCGGTGCGGATCCGGTGCCCCTGGTAGATGGCGTTCGCGAACGCCGGGCCCTGCTTCGCGGCGGCGAGCGTCGCGGGGCTCGCGAGGTCGTTGTAGCCGGCCACGACGACCCCGCGCGAATCGACGACCTTGTAGTAGACGAGGTCGTAGCGCGACAGCGTCGACAGCGCGGCGACGGGCGGGTTCAGCGCGAGCACGCCGCCCTGCACGTACAGGTTCTCCGCGACCTGGATCGACGCGCCGGCGAGCAACTGGTCGTACGCGCGTTCGGCCGCGACGCCCGCGTAGTAGCGCGCGATCGCGGCAAGCGCGAGCGCGCCGGTCGCGACGACGAGCGCGATGAACAGCAGCGTGCGCCCGAACAGCGTCTTCGGGAACCAGTCAATGCGCTGCAATCTGATACCCCATTCCGCGCGCGGTGCGAATCTCGACCGAGCTGCCCTGCAGCTTCCTGCGCACGCGTGTCACGTACTGCTCGACCGCGTTTGCGGTCGGCTCGTTGCCGAAGCTGAACAGCTGGTTCAGCAGTTCGTCCTTGGAGAAGATCCGCTGCGGGCGGCTCGCGAGAATCTCGAGCAGCGCGAACTCCTGGCGCGACAGCGACAGCGGCTGGCCGTCGAGTTCGGCGAGACGGCTGCTGCGGTCGATCACGAGGCCGCCGAGCGTCAGCACGTCGTTCGCATGGCCGCTGTTGCGGCGCAGCAGCGCCTGCACGCGCGCATCGAGCTCGCGATAGTCGAACGGCTTCACGAGATAGTCGTCGGCGCCGAGGCCGAGGCCGCTCACGCGGTCGTCGATCGCGGATCGCGCGGTAACGAGCAGCACCGGCGTCGTGCTGCCCGACGCGCGCAGGTTGCGCAGCACCGCGAAGCCGTCGAGGCCGGGCAGGTTCGCATCGAGCACGACGAGGTCGAAGCGCTCGACGCGCAGCAAGCCGTTCGCGGTCGAGCCGTCGGTTTCGAGATCGACGGCATGGCCGAGCCGCGTGAGGCGGCTGCGGATCGCCGCGCCGATTTCGGCATCGTCCTCCACGACGAGAATGCGCATGGTGCCGTTTGCAGGTAGATGAGTTAGGGGTTTTCCCGGGGCCGGGATGTCAGCATTTTCTCAGACTCGCTCGATAACCTGTGTTCAGCCGGAACGAGCGATGACGGCATTAATACCAGAGGAGACGGCAACATGCAGCATGTCACGGGCACGACGAAGGCGCGGCCGAATGCACGGCGAAGCCTGAAGCGGGCTGCCGCGTCGCCGCTTGCCGCCCCCCATACGCAGGCATGCGCATGATCACGTCGCCACGCCGCCGCGCGTTGCTCGCCGCCGGCCTCGGCACGCTTGCCGCCCCGTCGCTGGTGCGCGCGAAGCCGCGCACGGTGCGGATCTCGAAAGGCTATGGCGTGTTGTACCTGCCGCTGCTCGTGATGGAGAAGCAGCGCCTGTTCGAGCGTCACGCGGCGCGGCACGGCCTGCGCGAGGTCGCGGTCGACTGGGTGCTGCTCGACGGCGGCAATTCTGTCAACGACGCGATGATGGCCGGCACGCTCGATTTCGCGGGTGCCGGCGCGCCGGGCTTCATCGAGCTATGGGCGCGGGCGCGCGGGATCCCGAACGTCGAGGTGATCGGCATCAGCGGATTGTCCACGACGTCGCTGTCGCTCAATGCGAATCGGCCGGGCCTCGCGTCGCTGCGCGACTTCACGCCGTCGGACCGGATCGCCGTACCGGGCATCCGCACGTCGCTGTCGGCGGTCGTGCTGCAGATGGTCGCCAGCCGGCAGCTCGGCGCGAAGCATTTCGCGCAGCTCGATTCGATCACCGTGAACCTGCCGCATCCGCAGGCGATGCAGGCGCTGATCCGCCGCGAGAACGGCGTCACCGCGCACTTCACGTCACCGCCGTTCTCGACGCTCGAGCTGCGCCAGCCGGGCATTCATCGCGTCGTGAATTCGGTCGACGTGCTCGGCCCGCTGACGCTCGACGTCGTGTTCGCGCCGAAGCGGCTCGTCGACACGGAGCCCGCGCTGGCCTCGGCATTTCTCGGTGCACTCGACGAAGCGAACCGCCTGATCGCGCAGGACCCGCGTGCGGCGGCCGCGCTGTATGCGGCCTCGTCGGGTGTCGGCGTGTCGCACGACGACGTGATGCAGATGCTCGCCGCGCCGGACACGCGTTTCTCGGTGCGGCCGAACCAGCTGATGGACTACGTCGAATTCCTGTATCTCGCCGGCACGATCAAGGCGAAGCCGCGCGCATGGCACGAGATGTTCGCGCCGATGCTCGACGACTTCCGGACCGGCTGATCGTCGCCGTCCGCCGCCGAACCCCGATTTCATCGAACACCCCTGCGCCCGCGCGTGCATCGCGCGCGGCGCCGATTCAACCGACAAGCAACCGATTCACGGAGGAGCCCGCAGTGAATACCACCGAAGCCCTGGACCCCGCGTCCGCCGAAGAGCAGCGCGTCATGTCGAAGATGGCGCGGCGCCTGATGCCTATCCTCGTCGTGATGTTCCTGATCGCGTTCATCGACCGGCAGAACGTCGGCTTCGCGAAACTGCAGATGGTGCACAGCCTCGGGATGACGGAGGCAGCGTTCGGTCTCGCGTCGTCGCTGTTCTTCATCGGCTACCTGCTGTTCGAGGTGCCGAGCACGCTCGCGCTGCATCGCTACGGCGCACGCGTATGGCTCGCGCGGATCATGCTGACGTGGGGCCTCATCACCGTGCTGATGGGCTTCACGACGTCGATGCCCGCGTTCTGTTCGCTGCGCTTCCTGCTCGGAATCGCGGAGGCCGGCTTCTATCCGGGCGTGATCTATTACCTGACGCTGTGGTTTCCGCAAAGCTACCGCGCGAAGGTGCTCGGCATCTTCACGCTCGGCAGCGCGCTCGCGAACATGCTCGGCTCGCTGGTCGGCGGCGTGCTGCTGAGCCTGAACGGCGTGTGGGGCCTCGCGGGCTGGCAGTGGGTGTTCGTGGCGACGGGCATCTCGGCCGTGATCGTCGCGATCGTGGTGTTCCGCGTGCTGCCGGCGTCGTTCCGCGATGCGCCGTTCCTCGACGAACGCGAGAAGCAGATCGTCGCGGCCGCGCTGGAGCGCGAGAAGCCGGCGAAGGCCGAGCATGCGCAGCCGTGGAAGGCGCTGCTCGATCCGCGCGTGATGCTGTTCGCCGCGACCTACATGCTGATGTCGACGTCGCTGTACGGCGTCACGTACTGGCTGCCGACGCTCGTGAAATCGTTCGGCGTATCGAGCAGTACGAACGGTTTGCTGAGCATGCTGCCGTGGGCGCTCGCGGTCGTGCTCCTGCTGTGGCTGCCGTCGAAGCTGCGCCGCGCGAAGAGCATCCTGCGCACGATCGCGATCGTCGCGGCGCTCGGCGCGCTCGGCTTCCTGCTGAGCCTCGTGTTGCCGTCGACGCCGCTGCGCTTCGTCGCGCTCGTGCTCGGCGGCGCGTGCATTCCGCTGCTGTATCCGTGCTTCTGGTCGATGCCGCCGCGCTACTTCACCGGCGCGCGTGCGGCGGCGAGCGTCGCGGCGATCAATTCGATCGGCAACCTCGGCGGCTTCTTCAGTCAGAACCTGATGCCGTTCGCGGGCAAGGTGACGGGCACCGCGTTCGGTCCGATGATCGTGCCGATCGTATGCCTCGCGCTGCTCGGGATCGGCGCGCTGGTCGCGTGGACGCGTTCGGAGCGGGGGATGGTGGCGGTGCGGGTGTGAGCGGCGCGGGACGCATCGGGGCCGCGGTTCCGCGCGGTCCCGGCTTCCGATCCGGTCCCCGCAGCGGTATTCCGCCGTTGCTGCTTCACCCTTACCCCTCCGCGCGCGACGCCCCCCGTTCGTCATGCGCGATCGCCACATGCGCAGCCGCGACCGGAATGTCGACCTCCACCGTCGTTCCTTCACCGAGCGTCGTATCGATCCGCAGCGTGCCGCCGACGAGATACGCACGCTCGCGCAAACCGACCAGCCCGAACGATCCCGACTTGCGCGGCGCACCGGGATCGAATCCCGCACCGTCGTCGCGAATCGTCAGCGCGATCGTCTCGTCACGATAAACGAGCGCCACCGTCGCGCTCGACGCGGCCGCGTGCCGCGCGACGTTCGCGAGCGCTTCCTGCGCGATGCGGAACACGGCCGTCGCATACGGTTCGTCGAGCTGCAATTCGCCCGGCTCGACGTGCAGCGCGCACGCCATGCCGTGACGGTGCCGGAAATCCTCCACGAGCCATTGCATCGCGGCCGCGAACCCGAGGTCGTCGAGCATCAGCGGGCGCAGGTCCGACGCGATGCGCCGCGTGGCCGTCACCGCGCCGCGCGCGAGGGCATGCATTGTCGCGATCTTGCGTGCCAGCGGCGCATCGTCTTGCGGCACGTGATCGAGCAGCCATTCGAGATCGTTCTTCAGCGTCGCGAGCGTCTGCGCGAGTTCGTCGTGCAGTTCGCGCGCGATGCGGCGCTGTTCGGCCTCGCGTGCGCTCGCGCTGATCGCCGCGATCTCGCGCAGCTCCTCGCGCGATGCCTGCAGCGCGCGCTCCGCACGCACGCGCTCCTCGACTTCGCGCCGCAGGTCGCGGTTCGACGCGCTCAACTGCGCGGTGCGGGCCGCGACGCGCTGCTCGAGCCGTTCGTTCGCCTCGTTGAGCTGCGCGCTCTTCTGCACGACGAGCAGGTGCTGATAGCGCGCGCCGGCCAGCGCGCGCACCGTCTGCGCATGCAGCCGGCCGTTCTCGAACAGCAGCGCGAACAGCACGACGCCCGACGCGACGAGGCCGTAGGTCCGCCCCGCGTAGAAGCCCAGGTCGAAGCGTCCGTGGTTCAGCATCGACGACAGCGCGATGTCGAACAGCCAGGCGACGAGCACGATCATCACCCACAGGTCCAGCACGGAATGACGGCGCCGCTGCCGCCACATCAGCACGAGCGCGGCAAGGTTCAGCGCCCAGACGACCGCGATCGCGTTCGTCATCGTCGAGGCCATCCGGTTGCCGTGCATGATGCGCGGCAGCAGGTCGTGGCCCGCGGTCGCGAGCAGCGCGAGCACGGCGGTCGCGCCGGCCGTCAGGACGATGCAGAGCAGGAGCGGAATCGTGGCGCGACGCTGCTCGAGCGATGGCGGATGCGCGCGCGGCGCCGCGCGCAGCAGCGCGTACGCGACGACCGCCAGCGGAAAGCCGCCGTGCCAGAACAGATAAAGCCATGCGGTGGTCTGTTCGCCCGCGCCGAGCAGGCCCGTCGGCGTGAACAGCCCCGGAAAGGTCAGCATGTGCGTGCCGGCCATGAAGCCCGTGAACAGGTAGCCGACGGCGAGCGCGAGCAGCGATTTCTCGCGCAGGATCGCGTACTGGCCGAGCAGCAGGCCGGCCGTCACCATGTCGTTGACGACGATCGCCGACTGGTACACGGGGATGAAGCCCCACACGCGGGCAAGCGGCATGCCCGCGAACGGCGCGAGGGCGAGGAAGATCAAGGCCGACACGATGACCGTCGCGATCGCGAGCCGCCGCTCGCGCCGCTCGGGCGGCAGCGACGACATGAACAGGCGCGACGGCTCCGACGTGTCGTCGTCGTCATCGGCCGCGGCCGGGCGGAAGCGGAATGCGGGCATCATGCGTCGTCGACGCCGAGGTCGAGATCGTGGCGCATCGCGTAGCGCACCAGCGCGGCTTCGTGCGGCAGCTCCATCTTCTCGAGGATGCGCGTCTTGTAGGTGCTGACCGTTTTCGCGCTCAGCGTGAGGTCCGCCGCGATCCGCGTGACCGTCTGGCCCGCCACGATACGGCGCATCACGTCGAGTTCGCGCTCGGACAACCGCTCGTGCGGCAGCATTTCGGACGGCGCGCGCATCGTGCGCGCGAGGCTTTCGGCCGCCGACGCGCTCACGTACACGCCGCCGGCCGCGACCTTGGTGACGGCCTGGACGAGTTCGGCGGTCGCGCTGTCCTTCGTCAGGTAGCCGGTCGCGCCGGCCTTGAACGTGCGCGCCGCGTACTGCGTTTCCGCGTGCATCGTCAGCACCAGCATGCGCAGCGATGGCGCCTGTGTCTTGACCAGCCGGATCAACTCGATACCGGTCGGCGCGGGCATCGACAGGTCGAGCAGCAGCACGTCGGCGGCGCGACGCTCGGCCAGCGCGAGCGTGGCCGCGCCGTCGCTCGCCTCGCCGACGATCTCGAAACCGCCGGCCGTTTCCAGGATGTGACGCAGTCCGTCTCGCATGACTGCGTGATCGTCAGCCAGAATTACCCTGATCATCTAGCGGTCCTCTTCGGGATGACGCCGCGGGCTGCTCTGTCGGTTGTCGCCGCGGCGGTTCTTCTGACCAATATATGCCGCCGAAACGGGAAATGGTGCACCTCCGGAACATTTTTGAGACATCTGGGTATCGAATGTGTCTTGAAGCGAAATAATCGTCGTGAAATGGGACGGGCGGTAGGGTCGGACGGGGAGGGTATTCCCGAGGAATCGTCGCGGTCCGACGGACGGCGTGCCTCGCGGACCACCCTGATTCAGAGATAAACTGGTGCCTGATTGCACCGTCCAGACCCGAGGAGCCGCCGCGATGATCGATCTTGCCGACATCCTGCCGTCCGCGTTGCCCGACGCCGTCGCGTGGGCCGACGCGCAGGCGGCCCACGGGCTCGCGCGGGGCGTGCCGCTGACGCCCGCGCAGGCCGACGACGCGCGTATCGTGGGCGTCGCGCAACCGGAGAGGATCCGCGTCGTGGTCGCCGACCGGCTGCCGTTCCCCGACACGCCGGCGCTGGCTGCGATCGCGCGCGACTCCGGTCTGCTGGCGCCGGGGACGATCGGCCTCACGCTCGGCCATGCGGTGTTCGTGCTGCGCGGCCACGACACGCGACGCCTGCTCACGCACGAATTCCGCCATGTGCATCAGTACGAGGAAGCCGGGTCGATCGGCGCGTTTCTCGCGCGCTATCTGCACGAGATCGCGACGGTCGGCTATCACGACGCGCCGCTCGAGGCCGACGCGCGGCAGCACGAATTCGACTGACGCCGCCGGCCGGCGCGAACGCGCACACATTCCGATGAACCTTCCTCACGCCATCGCCGGCCCGGTGCGGACCCGTCGCGCCGCCACGCCGCGCGGCCCGCGATGAGCGGCACGATCCACACGTGGCTCAGTGCGATCGGCGCACACCCGGCGCTGGTGCTGGCGATCGTGTTCGCCACCGCCTGTGCCGAGGCGATCGCGTTGATCGGCACGGTCGTGCCGGCCGGCGCCGTGATGTTCGCGGCCGGCACGCTGATCGGCGCGGGTGCGCTCGACGGCTGGACGGCCATCGGCGTCGCGGCCGCCGGCGCGATCGTCGGCGACGGGATCAGCTACGAACTCGGACGCCACTACCGCGGCGCGATCCGAAATGGCTGGGTCCGGTTGGGCTACGCGGATGCCTATGCGCGCGGCGAGCAGTTCGTGCTGCGCCACGGCATGAAGAGCATCGTGCTCGCGCGCTTCCTCGCGCCGGTGCGCGCGGTCGTGCCGGTGGTGGTGGGGTGCGCGACGCTGCCGCGCCGGTCGTTCTATCCGGTCAACGTCGTGTCGGCGCTGATCTGGGCGCCGGTGCACGTCGCGCCGGGCATTTTGTTCGGCGCGTCGGCGGTGCTGGCCGCCGCGATCAGCGTGCGGGTCGCCGCAATTCTGATGGTGATCGCCGCGCTGGTCGCGCTCGTGTGGATCGGCGTGCGCGTCGCGCTGCGGCGCGGCTGGCCGCTGCTGCACCGCGCGCTCGTCGCGGTCATGTACGCGTGCATCCGCCGCTGGCCGCGGTTCGGCGCGCGCGTGCACGACACGTTCGTGCGCGTGCGCCGCCTGCCGGGCGCGGTGCCCGTGTTCGCGCTGTTGTTCGTCGGCTGCGTGTGGCTGTTTGCCGGCATCGTGCAGGACGTCGTCGCGAACGATCCGCTGATGCACGCCGACATCGCGCTGTATGCGTTCCTGCAGAACCTGCGCACGCCGCCCGTGGACGCCGCGATGCGCGCGCTCGCGGTGCTGCACGGACACGATACCGGGCTGATCGTCGCGGCCGCGTTTCTCGTCTGGCTGATGATCCATCGCTGCTGGGTGACGTCCGCATGGTGGCTCGCGACGGTCGGCATCGCGGTCGTGCTCGTGCCGGCGTTCGGCGCCGGCTCGCCCGGCACGATGCCCGCGAGCCTGCCGCCCGGCGCGCTGCACGTGCCGCTGCCCGACGCGGATGCGGCGTTCGCGATGCTCGCGAGCAGCGGCATTGGCTGGGTGCTGACGCGCGACCGGCCCGCGCTGTGGCGCATCCCGGTCGTGACGGCGGTCGTGCTGTGGATCGTGCTCGGTGGCTTCGCGCGGCTGTACGTCGGCGACACGTGGCTGTCGGGTCTGCTCGGCGGCTGGAGCCTCGGGCTCGCGTGGTTCGCGATGCTGGCGGGCGCCTATGCGTACTGGCGCGTGCGCGAGCATGTGCAGCCGCGGGGCGCGCTGGTCGCGGTGCTCGTCGTGCTCGCGACGACCGGCGTCTGGACCGTGCCCGCGCAATGGCAGCTCGATCGCGCGGCGCGTCCGCACGTGGGCGACGTCGTCGCGATGACCGTCGATCAGTGGATGCGCGGCGGGTGGCAGCGCGTGCCGACGCGGCGCACCGAGATCGGCGGCGATCGCGAGGAATATCTGCCGCTGCAATGGTGCGCGACGTCGGACACGCTCGATCGCCATCTTTCGCTGGCCGGCTGGCAGCGCGCGACGCCGTGGTCGCCCGCCACGGCACTGCGCTGGCTGCTGCCGCAGGCGCCGGCCGATGCGCTGCCCGTGCTGCCGCGCTACACGCATGGCGAAAGTACGCGCCGGGTGTTCGTGCGTGTCGATCCGGCCCGTCCGGACAGCCGCCTCGTATTGCGGATGTGGCGTTATCCGTACGTGCTGCAGGATGCGCTCGGCACGCGGCCGCTGTGGTACGGCGCGCTGTATCGCGAGACGCTGCATCGGCCCGCGCGACTGATGACGATCGTGCGCACGACGACCGTCGACGATACGGCGACGATCACGCAGGCGCTGCAGGTCGAGCCGACGGTCGAGCGGCCGCCGGCGGGGACGAGCGCGGCGCCGGCCGCGGTGCTGCTCGTGTGGATGGTGCAGCCTTGAGTCGCGTGCGGCGCGTCAGGCGTGCGCCGGTTGCGCGGGGACGACGGACAGGCGCAGGCCGACGGTCTTGAGTACCGCGAGCAGGGTTTTCAGCGTCGGGTTGCCGTTGGGCGACAGCGTGCGATACAGCGATTCGCGGCTGATGCCGGCTTCGGCCGCGACCGCGCCGAGCCCGCCGTAGGCTTCCGCGACGGTGCGCAGCGCGAGCAGCGCGGCCGCACGGTTGTCGGGATCGTCGAGCGATTCCATCGCGACGCGCAGATAGGCCACCGCGAGCTCGCGATCGGCGCCGAGTTCGGCGACTTCCGCGTCGTGGTGCGATACCGAGCCTTTGAGCTTGTTCATGCTTGCCTCCGTTTCCAGTTCAACCAGTGTTCCTTCGCATGCCTGATGTCGTCGGGTTGGCTGTGCTTGTCGCCGCCGCACAACAGCAGCACCAGCGCGCCGCCGTACCGGCCGAAGTACACGCGATAGCCGGCAGCGACGTGGATGCGCAGTTCGATCACACCTTCGCCGACGGGCTCGCAATCGCCGAAATTTCCGGTCTGTATGCGGCGCAGGCGCTCGCGAATCCGCGCCTGGGCGACCTTGTCGCGCACGGCGTTCAGCCATTCGGTGAAAGGCTCGCGACCGTCGTCGCGCTGATAGCGAAGCAGTTCGAACTTGGAGAGCATTGTAACTTATAAGCTACATGAAGGGTATGGATATCGAGGTGATTGCGCTGTTTGTCCGATGAGGCGGATGAAGTGAAACGCGCGCGGGTCGATTGCCGAATCGAGACGAAGCATGACGCGAAGGCGGTGCGCGGGATTGCCTGCAGTGCCTTCGTGCCCGGGGTTTCAGGCGGTGAGACCGGCTTCCCGAACGAGGATCATTCTTTCATTCGGGGCGTGCGATGGCGATTCGGCCGAACGGCCGATTTCACCGGCGCGTACGGGAAACTCGCCGTGCGGGGAGAAGCCGAGCGGCTCGGCTTCAGCGATCTGTCGAGTTTCTCGCAGGCGTTCAAGCGATGGTATGGTGTGCCGCCGGGCACTTGTCGCAGCGGCCTGCTGCGCGACGGCGGCCCGCACTGACGCCGGGTCGCGCCACGCGCGTCGGTTCGCACGCGCGCACTCCAAAATCCCTTCACGAGAGAACCCGCATGATCACGCTTCGCCCGATGACCGAAGACGATTTTCCCCGCTTCTGGCCCACGTACCACGCGATCGTCGCCGCGCAGGAGACCTATGCATTCGATCCGGCGGCGACGCAGGAGGCCGCCCGTGCGCTGTGGCTCGACGCACCGCTCTGCACGTGGGTCGCCGAGGAGGATGGCGTGCTGCTCGGCTCTTACTACCTGAAGGCGAACGCGGCCGGGCCCGGCAATCACGTGTGCAACTGCGGGTATATGGTCAGCGAGGCCGCGCGCGGCAAGGGCGTCGCGCGCCTGATGTGCGAGCACTCGCAGCAGGTGGCGCGCGAACGCGGCTTTCTCGCGATGCAGTTCAATTCGGTGGTCGCGACGAACGAGGTGGCGGTCGCGCTGTGGCAGAAGCTCGGCTTCGAGATCGTCGGCCGCTTGCCGCGCGCGTATCGCCACGCGCGGCTCGGCTTCGTCGACTGCCTGGTGATGTTCAAGTGGCTCGGCGACACGGTGGTCGCCGGCGCCTGATTCCGAAGTCAGACGGCGAACGCGCCGTCGAACACGATCCGCTCGTCGAACGCGAGCGTGCCGCGCGCGAAGATCAGGTCGAGGTGGTGGCTGCCGTTCGCGCCGCCGCCGAGGCCGAGATGCAGCCCCGGATGGCGTTCCTCGAACCCGGCGTTGCGGCCGTACAGCGCGCGGATGCCCAGGTTCGTGCCGATACCGAATTCCTCGATGCGCCGGTGATTGTCATGCCGGTCGAGGTACGACGCGAAGTCGCGCCGGAAGCCCGCGTCGTCGCTGTCGAAATCGACGATCAGGCTGTCTTCGACGTGCAGCGTCGCGAGCCGCTCCGTCACGCGGTACTTGATCGCGAACGGCACGGTGCCGAGGAACGTGCCGCTGAATACGATCGAGCCATGCAGGTCGGTGACGTGCGTCGCGATTTCGCCGGGCACGACGTCGAGATTGCCCATCCCGTCCACGCTCGTCCATTTCTGGTCCGGTGAAAGCGAGCCGGTCAGCGTGTTGCCGGCTTCGTCGATGAAGTGGATCCGCGATGCGCGCGCGGCCGCTTCGATCAGCCGGCCGTTGCGCGCGGCGATGTCGTCGAGCGATTCGGCGAACGCTTCGTCGAGATGCGGGCCGTAATCCTTGAACAGTACCGACTTGCTCCAGTGCTCGACGATCGCGGGACGGATCGCGGCCAGGAACGGCGGGCCGCTCGGCGACGGTGTCGGCAGGCACGAGGAGTCGTACAGCAGCACGAACAGGTCCGCGCGCGCGAGTGCGGCGGCGATGTCGGCGGGCGGGGTGGTTTCGAGGCAGAGGGTCGTCGCGTCGAGCGAGTCGGGCAGGGCGGAAAACGCGCGCAACGCGATGTCGCGATTGCGGGTGTCGTAGCCGACCAGCAGTTTTCCCGTTTCGCCGCGTGCGAGCTTGTCGCGCAGCGCCGGGTGACAGCCGAGCGCGCGGTGCAGGTTCAGCATGCGTGTCTCCGGAAGCGGCGGAAGGGCCGTGGCCCTTCCGCGGGAACGGGCTGGCCGCTCAGACCGGCCAGAGCGCGGTGCCGAACGGCACCACGGCATCCTCGACCATCATGTCGACGGCCTCGGGGTGCGTGTCTTCCTGCATCCAGTCAAGCAATTCGATCTGCCGGGTTTCCTGCATGTCAATTCTCCTGTGGTGAACATGAGCGATTCAACATGAAAGCGCGGTAAATGGATTACCGCCACTCGTCCGGAATTTTTTGAATACCGGAAGAGTGGCGTCGATATTAGTCTGACGATTTAGCGAATGCAATGCGTTGCGATGTTTTTAGCTGTGACGTGCTAAACAAGCGGGTTTGCGGGATATCTCGCGATGAAGGCGAATGAATCGGATCGTGAAGGCCATCCATTATTTTTTTAATATCGCGTCCGTTAGTGGCGAATTGACTTTTGTGATTTATTTAAATTCGGAGTGCAATCGCGTCGATCGTTTCGATTTTCACCATTCACGAACGATGCGCGCACGGCCAACGTCCATGCGAGCTGTCCGCCAGCCGCCGACGAGCCGGCTCCGGCGGTTGCACCGATTTTCTGGCACCATCTGACGACTTCGCGTGCGGGCCGCCGCCGCGCGCGCACCGCCATCCCGACGGCACGATTCGAACCACGATGGAGACACCGCGATGCGCGCAGCGCCGCAACCGGAGCACGCCGGCCGAGCACGGCCGGACGCAGGCGCCACCGAACCCGACCGGATGGCCGCCTGGCGGCTCGCGATCTGCCTGTCGCTCGGCAGTGCGATTGCGCTCGGCCTCGCGCGCTTCTCATATGCATTGCTGCTTCCGCCGATGAAATCCGATCTCGGCTGGAGCTTCGCGCAGGCCGGCGCGTTGAACACGGCGAACGCGGCCGGCTACCTGATCGGCGCGCTCGTCTTCCCGTTCCTGTCGCGGCGCTGGCGCACCGGCACGCTGCTGGCGGCCGGCTGCGCGCTGACCGCGGTGCTGATGGCCGCATGCGGGTTCACGTCCGGCATGAACGCGCTGCTCGTCGAGCGGCTCGCGACAGGTATCGGCAGCGCGCTGATCTTCATCAGCGGCGGCGTGCTGGCGGCGCGGCTCGCGTCCGCGTCGCCGCGCGATGCGGGGCTGCTGCTCGGGCTCTATTACGGTGGCACGGGGTGGGGCATCGTCGCGTCGTCGCTGCTCGTGCCCGCGACACTCGCGCATCGCACGCACGGCTGGCAACCGGCGTGGTTCGCGCTCGCGGTCGCGTGCGTGCTGTTCTCGGCTGTCGCCGTGGCGGCAGCGCGTCGCATCGAGCAGGCGCACGCGGCACCGGCCGTGCGACGCGACGGAGTCGCGCCGGCAGCCACCGCGAGCCCCGCGCGCTTCGCGCTCGCGCTCGCGGGCTACGGACTGTTCGGCGTCGGCTACATCGGCTACATGACGTTCATCGTCGCGCTGCTGCGCGGTGCGGGAATGAGCGGCACGGTCGTGTCCGCGTTCTACGTGATGCTCGGCGTCGCGACCGTCGTGTCGGCGCGGTTGTGGTCGGGGCTGCTCGACCGGATGCGCGGCGGCCAGGCGCTGGCCGTGCTCAATGCGTTGCTCGGCGTCGCGACGCTGATGCCGGCGCTGTTCGTGCATCCGGCGGCCGCGTTCGCGTCGGGCGTACTGTTCGGCGCGACGTTCCTGTCGGCGGTCGCGTCGACGACCGCGTTCGTGCGCCACAACCTGCCGCCGGAAGGCTGGGCGAAGGGCATCAGCGCGTTCACGACGATCTTCGCGTTCGGGCAGATCGCCGGGCCTGTCGCAATCGGCTGGGTATCCGACAGCGCCGGGCTCGCGCGCGGGCTCGTGTATTCGGCGCTGACGCTGTTCGCGGGCGCGGCGCTCGCGGCCGGACAGCGCGCGTTGCGGGGGGCTACGTAACGCGCACCGCCGCCCCGGTCGAATCCGCAGAGAAAGGGGAGTGTCGTCACTCCCGCAAATGATGGTCGCGGCGCGCGCCGTCTTGCCCGCGCGCCGGCGCCCGTTACCGCTCGATCTGCCGGTTCCAGCGCGTGTCCCACTGCGCGCGGCGCGCGTTGATCGCCGTCCAGTCGACCACCGTCACCTTGCGCACCAGGTCGTCGACGTTGCCGAGGCTTTGCTGCATCGCGGCAGGCATCTTCGCGAGACGGTTGGTCGGGATCTGCTTGCCGGCCTCGGCCGCCTTCGTCTGCGCGGGCGCGGACAGCAAGAACTGCGCGAGCTTCTGGGCCAGTTGCGGATCCGGATTGTTCGCGACCACGCACAGGTCGACGAGCAGCAGCACCGGGCCTTCCTTCGGGTTCGCATACGCGACCGGAATGCCCTTGTCCTGCAGGTCGCCGACGCCGGTCGGCGTCAGCGGGAACAGGCCGGCTTCGCCGGTCTGCACCATCTCGGAGATCTTCGCCGAGTTCGGGATGTACTCGACGACGTTCGGCCCGACCGTGCTCGCCCACTTGCTGAAGCCGGGCTCGACGTTCTGTTCGCTGCCGCCGAGCAGCCGGTTGATCGCGAGAAATCCGTGCAGCCCGAACGTGCTGCTCGACGCGGACTGGAACACGACCTTGCCCTTGTATTTCGGATCGGCGAAATCCATCCACGACGTCGGCGGCGCCCAGCCTTTTTCCGCGAACAGTTTCTTGTTGTATGCGATGCCGGTCATCCCGAGCTGCACGCCCGCGCCGACGTCGTCCTTCATCCGCGCGAACGGATACAGCTCCTTCAGCACCGGCGAATCGTCGAGCTTCTGGCATACGCCGAGGCTGACCGCGCGCGCCATCACGCCGTCGTCGAGGAACGCGACGTGGATCTGCGGCTTGTTGCGGTTCGCGAGCAGCTTCGCGAGCACGTCCGACGACGTGCCGGGCACGACGACGACCTTCACGTTGTTCGCTTTCTCGAAGTCGGGCAGCACCTGGCTCGTATAGGCCTTCTCCATCGGGCCGCCGTTCATGCCGACGTAGATCGTCTTCGTTTGCGCGCACGCGGGCGCGCTGGCGCCTGCAATGCAGAGGGCGGCAGCCGCCGCGATCGTTCCGAGCAGTTTCATCGTTGGGTCTCCTCTTGACGGAAAGGGGCGGTCGGCGCGGCTTGGGGGAAGAAGCGGCCGATCGAGAATGCATCGAGTGGCGTGGCGGTTTCGCCCGTCGTGACGAGATCGGCGAGCACCTCGCCGACGCCCGGCGCGAGCAGGAAACCGCCGCCGGAAAAACCGAACGCATGCAGCAGGTTCGGCGTGGTGCGGCTCGCGCCGATGATCGGGTTGTGGTCGGGCGTGCAGCCTTCGACGCCGCTCCACGTGCGGATCAGCAGCGCGTCGCGCAACGCGGGCAGCAGCGCGCACGCATCGCGCATCACCGCGCGTGTCGTATCGACCGACGGCTGGCCGAATTCGCCGTCGCCGCGCCCGCGCCCGCCGCCGATCACGCAGTTGCCGCGCGCGACTTGCCGCGCGTACACGCCGCCGCCGTACACGCCGAGGTTGTGCGTGATGAACGGCGGCAGCGGTTCGGTCACCCACATGTTCGGGTAGATCGGCTCCATCGGCACGGCTTCGCCGAAGCGTTCGGCGATCGTGTTCGCCCATGCGCCGGCCGAGTTGATCAGCCACGTCGCGGCGCATGCGCGGTCGCCGGCATGAACGTGAAAGCGCGTGCCGTCGTGCCGGACCTCGTCGACCGGCGTGTGCTCGAATACGTCGGCGCCTGCGGCGCGGGCCGCGCGCGCGAACGCGGGCGACACGACGCGCGGGTTCGCATGTCCGTCGGTCGCGCACAGCGAGCCGCCGACTGCCGCGCGGCCGAGCCACGGATAGCGGCGACGGAACGCGTCGCCGCGCATCACCTGCAGCGGCAGGCCATGCTCGCCGGCGAGCGCCGCGTAGGCATCGAGTGCATCGAGATCGGCGTCGCTGCGCGCGAGCCGTAAGTGGCCCGACACGACGAATTCGCCGTCGATGCCGATCAGCTCGGGCAGGCGATCCCAGATGCGCCGCGCACGCAGCGCGAGCGGCAGCTGTTCGGCCGGGCGGCCCTGGCAGCGCACGCCGCCGTAGTTCACGCCGCTCGCCTGCGCGCCGCAGTCGCGGCGTTCGAACAGGGCAACGCGCAAGCCGCGCCGCGTCAGCGCCAGCGCGGCCGATGCACCGACGAGCCCGCCGCCGACGATCGCGACGTCGTAGTGGCGAAGGTCACTCATCGCGCGCCTCGTCGGGAATCGCCGCGACTTCGTCGCCCGCGAGCGCGGCGGAGATCGGAAACGGCTTCACGGGTGGTTGCGCGCGCAACCGGCCGACGTCCGCGAGCGAGCGGCCGGTTTCAGCGGCGAGCACGAGCGCGGTCGCGTCGCCGCACATGCGGCCCTGGCAGCGGCCCATCCCGGCGCGTGTCAGCGCTTTCAGCCGGTTCAGCTCGGTCGCTTCGCCGCCGCGAATGCAGCGTCGCAGCGTACCCGCGTCGATTTCCTCGCAGCGGCACACGATCGTGTCGTCCGGGCACCGCGCGGCGAGTGCGGCGGGCGGCGCGAATGCGGCTTCTAGGCCCGCGCGGAACGCGCCGAGCCGGGCGAGCCTGCGTTCCAGCATCGCCGCATCGGGTTTGCCGGAACGCGCGCGCGACGGCGTTTCGATGCCCGCATCGTCGAGTAGCGCCAGCGCGGCACGTCGCCCGGACGCCTCGGCCGCGTCGGCGCCTGCGATGCCGGCACCGTCGCCCGCGACGTAGATGCCGCGCACCGACGTGCGGCCGGCCGCGTCGCGTTCGGGCAGCCATGCGCGGTTGAGCGGATCGAAACCGAACCGGCAGCCGGCGAGATCCGCAAGCTGCGTTTCCGAACGCAGCCCGAAGCCGAGGCCGAGCGCGTCGCAGTCGAGCATCCGCGGCGGCGCATCGCCGCCGGCCGCGCGCCATGCGATTCCCGTCACGTACTGCTTGCCGAGCACGCGCTCGAGCGTGACGCCCGTTTCGATCGCGACGCCGTGCGCGCGCAGCCAGCCGATGTAGTACAGCCCCTTCGCGAAGGTGGACGGCATGCGCAGCAGGGCCGGTGTCGCGGCTGCCTGCTGGCGCAGCGGGCTCGTGTCGAGCACCGCCGCGACCTGCGCGCCGGCCTTCGCGTATTGATAGGCGACGAGATACAGCAAGGGTCCCGTGCCCGCGAACACGATGCGGCTGCCGATCGCGCAACCCTGCGCCTTCAGCGCGACCTGCGCGCCGCCGAGCGTGTAGACGCCGGCGAGCGTCCACCCCGGCACCGGCAGCATGCGATCGGTCGCACCGCTCGCGACGATCAGGTGCGAGAACGGCACGGTCGTCTCGCGGCCGTCCTGCAGCGTGTCGACACGGCCCGCGCCGCACGCCCACGCGAGCGTGTTCGGCCGGTAATCGACGTGCGGCAGCAGCGCGGCCATGGTCCGGTGCACGGCATCGGCCTTCGCGGCCTCGAAGCCGTACAGCACGCGCTTGCCGCGCGCGAACGCGCCGTCGGCCGGCGGCTGACGATAGATCTGCCCGCCCCAGCGCGCGTTCTCGTCGATCACGACGGGGCGCAACCCCGCGTCGACCAGCGCCTCGGCCGCGCGTACGCCGGCCGGCCCCGCGCCGACGATCACCGGTCGCAATGCGTCGTTCATGATGCCTCTCCGGCTGCGGCGGGCTGCGCGCCGGTGAGAATCCGCATGCCGTCGACGATCGGCGTCGAGCATGCGCGCACGCGTGCGCCGGCCTCGGTGCGCACCCAGCAGTCCTGGCACGCGCCGATCAGGCAGAAGCCCGCGCGCGGCTTACCGCTGAATTCGCTCACGCGCACGCGGCGCTGCGCGACGAGGATCGCGGTGAGCACGGTGTCGCCGGCGAGCGCGTGCGCGGGGCGACCGTCGAGCGTGAACGCGACGGCGGCGCGCTCGCGTTCGGCGACGCGCACGAACTGCGCGCCGTCGTCCGCGATGCCGGTGGAACGGGAAACGGAAGTCGTCATCAGTGTTGGCCGATCAGGATGCGGTTCAGGCCGTACACGCGATCGAGCAGCAGCATCGCGCCGGCGGTGATGAAGATGACGAGCGCCGATACCGACGCCATCATCGGATCGATCGATTCGGTCGCGTACATGTACATGCGCACCGGCAGCGTGACCGTCTGCGGCGACGTGACGAAGATCGACATCGTCAGTTCGTCGAAGCTGTTGATGAACGCGAGCAGCCAGCCGCCGGTGATGCCGGGCACGATCATCGGCAGCGTGATGCGGCGGAAAGTCGTCCACGGATCGGCGCCGAGCGAGCATGCGGCCTGTTCGATGCTGCGGTCGAGGCCGGCGACGGACGCGAGCACGAGCCGCATCACGAACGGCGTGATGACGATCATGTGCGCGAGCACCAGCCACGCGAACGAGCCGGTTGCGCCGATCAGCGCGAAGAACCGCAGCAGCGCGATGCCGAGCACGAGGCCGGGGATCACGAGCGGCGACAGCAGCAGGCCGTTCAGAAACGCGCGGCCGGGAAACGTCGCGCGGCCGATCGCGAGCCCGGCGGGCAACGCGATCGCGAGCGACAGCGTCGCCGACGCGAATGCGAGCTTCACGCTGTTGGCGAATGCGCTGACGAAGTCCGGATAGTCGAGGATCGCGCGGAACCAGCGCAGCGACAGGCCATGCGTCGGCAGCGTCAGCGTTTCGTCGGGCGTGAACGCGACGAGCACGACGATCACGAGCGGTGCGAGCACGAACAGGATCACGAGCGTGTGGAACGCCAGGGCGAAGGGGCCGTTCTTTCTCATCGGGAAGCGCCTCCGAGGCTGCGCGCATAGCGGCGTTCGAGCACGCGGTAGTAAGTGAGCATCACGACGAGGTTCGCGACCAGCAGCAGCACCGCGATCGTCGCGCCGAGCGGCCAGTTCAGCGAGCCGAGGAATTCGTCGTAGACAGCGGTCGCCGCGACCTTCAACCGGCGTCCGCCGAGCAGGCCCGGAATCGCGAACGCGCTCGCCGACAGCCCGAACACCATCAGGCTGCCGGACAGCACGCCCGGCATCAGCTGCGGCACCACGATGCGGCGCAGCGTCGTGAACGGCGACGCGCCGAGCGACAGCGCCGCGTGCTCGGTCTGCGGATCGAGCCGCTGCAGTGCGGTCCACACGGGGATCACCATGAACGGCAGCATCACGTGCACCAGCGCGATCACGATCGCGAACGTCGTGTATTCGAGCTTGTACGGCCCGAGACCGACGAGCCCGAGCGCCTGGTTCACGAGCCCGCTCGTGTTGAGCAGCATGCTCCAGCCGAACGCGCGCACGACGACCGACACGAGCAGTGGCGCAAGGATGACGAGCAGGAACAGCGAGCGCCACGGGTCGCGCATTTTCGACAGCACGTACGCTTCCGGCGTGCCGATCGCGACGCAGATCGCGGTGGTCAGCGCGGCGATGCCGAACGTGCGCGCGAAGATCGTGTGGAAGTACGACGAGCCGAGCACTTCCGCGTAGTTGCCGAACTGGAACGCGGCGATCGGGCCCGTGGCCGGGTCGTAGCGGTAGAACGTGAGCGCGAAGGTCATCGCGAGCGGCACGAGCACGAGCGCGGCGAAGAGCAGGAACGCGGGCGCGCACATCAGCCATAGCGGCGCATGGGCGCGCCACGACGCGCGCAACGTGCGGCCGCCGGCGGCGCGTGGCGACACGGCATCGGCGGCGGATGCGGGCACGGCCGATTGCGCGCGCGCGGCCGGCGTGCCGTCGGTCGGGAGCGGTCGGGCAGGCTGTCCCATTCAGGCCTCCCGCCGCATCACGCGCACCGCGTCGCTGTGCCAGTCGACGCCGACCGGCGCACCTTCCGCGAGCGGCTCCGCGCCTTCGTTCTGACAGCAGACGAGCACTTCGCCGAGCGCGCTGTCGACGCGGTACAGCCACTGGCTGCCAAGGAAGAAGCGGCTCGTGACGGTCGCGGCGAAGCGGCCCGCGCCCGGCGCGCACAGGCGCAGTTTTTCAGGACGGATGCACACCGAAACGGCGTCGCCGATGCGCACGTCGCGCTCGCGCGCCGGCAGGTGCGCGGTGCGGCCCGTCTCCGCGAGATCGTGGCCGAGGTCGATGCGGATCGCGTCGCCGTCGTGCGCGACGATGGTGCCGGGCAGCAGGTTCGCCTTGCCGATGAACTGCGACACGAAGTGGTTCTCCGGGCGTTCGTACGCGCGGTACGGCGTGTCGGTCTGCGTGATGCGGCCGGCTTCCATCACGACCACGCGATCGCTGATCGACAGCGCTTCCGATTGATCGTGCGTGACCATGATCGTCGTCGTGCCGATCTTGCGCTGGATCGCGCGCAGTTCGAACTGCATCTCCTCGCGCAGCTTCGCGTCGAGGTTCGACATCGGCTCGTCGAGCAGCAGCACCGGCGGTTCGATCACGACCGCACGTGCGATCGCGACACGCTGCCGCTGGCCGCCGGACAGCTCGCGCGGAAAGCGGTGCGCGAGCGCATCGAGACGCACGAGCGCGAGCGCCGCACGGATGCGCTCGGCGCGCTCCGCCTTGTCGACGCCGCGCATGTCGAGGCCGAAGCCAACGTTCTCCGCGACGCTCATGTGCGGAAACAGCGCATAGCTCTGGAACACGATGCCGAGCCCGCGGCGGTTCGGCTTCATGTGCGTGATGTCCTGGCCGTCGAGCGCGATGCGGCCGCGCGTGACGTCGACGAAGCCGGCGATCATCTGCAGCGTCGTGGTCTTGCCGCAGCCCGACGGCCCGAGCAGCGACACGAATTCGCCTTGTTCGACCGACAGGTTGACGTCGGCGACGGCCGTGAGCTCGCCGAACGATTTCGTCAGATCCGTAAGCGTGAGAAACGACATGGGGAACTCCGGGTTCGCACACCGGATGGCCGGTGCGTCATTGACGCGGACTCTAGCCAGCCATATTGGGGAGCGTCAATTTCGAATTCTGCTCAGCGGGATGAATTTCTGAAAAATTCCATTGATCGGAATGGTTTGGAGCATCCCCGGAAAATCGTTCCGTTGAGTGAAGGCGGGCGAGGCGATGAAAAGCGCGCGTCAATCCCGTGCACACCCGGATGCCCGACGCATTTCGGCGGCACGACAATGGCGGCTGGCGTATTCCGTTCACTGAAATCATCGAGGAGAACTCGCATGCAGGAACCTCATTCGCGCGGAACGTCGCGTGCCGCAAGCGTGCCGGCCCCGGACGAGGACGCCACCGCCGATGCGGCCGATGCCGCCGGCACGCCGGGCACCGGCATGCTGCAGCGCGCGTTCGCGATCCTGCGCGCACTGGCCGGCATGCAGCAGGACGGCGTGCGCGTCACGCACCTCGCGAAGGCCGTCGGCCTGACGCAGGGCACCGCGCACCGGATCCTGCAATCGCTGATCGCCGAAGGGATGGTCGAGCAGGACGAGCAGTCGAAGCTGTACCGGTTGAGCGTCGACTTCTTCGCGCTTGCGGCGCTGGCCGGCAACCCGAGCAGCATGCGTACGCTGTGCCGGCCCGCGCTGCTGCGGCTGTGCGCGAGTCTCGGCGAGACGATCTTCCTGCTCGTGAAGAGCGGTTTCGACGCGGTGTGCCTCGATCTGTGCGAAGGGCCGTTCCCGATCCGCTCGTTTACCGGCGACATCGGCGGGCGCATCGCGCTCGGCGTCGGGCAGGGCAGCCTCGCGATCCTCGCGTTCCTGCCGGAAGCCGAGCGCGAGGAGGTGATCCGCTTCAACGTGCCGCGCATTCGCGGCTACGGCGTGCTCGACGAGGTGTATCTGCGCACCGAGATCGAACGCGTGCGCCAGCTCGGCTATGCAGGACGCAACAGCGGCGTGCTCGACGGGATGGCCGGCGTCGCGGTGCCGATCCTCGACCGCACCGGTTATCCGGTTGGCGCGCTGAGCGTCGGCACGCTGGCGTCGCGTCTCGGCGACGACCGGATGCCGATGGTCGTCGAACTGCTCAGGCGCCAGGCTGACGCGATCGGCCCGCGCACGAACCCGTTCGACGCCGCACTGCGGCGGCCGATGCACGGGCTATCCGGGAAAACCGCGTAGCCGCATCGCGCGTCGCCGTTTCGTCAGCTTGCTTACGCGCGCCATTCACGTCTGAGCAAAGTGCACCGCGTCACGCGGGCCTCGAGGCTTTCCGTTTGCTTGCGGATGGCCGCTTTCCCCGCCCGTCCCCGCTTCATTCGTCTCCATTCGATTTTCAACTGCCGGCCAGTTGAACATTTCATTTCTTGATGCGATTGCGGCTGGATACCATCCAGCCACTGTCTATACAAGCCGACCGGCGCGTATGGCCAGCATCGAGAAAACACAACACAACATCGACAAGACGGTTTGGAGAGGAGATGACGGAGATGGTGCGAACGATGGGCAGGAACAGGGGCGTCGCGTGCATGAGCGCGGCCATTGCGATGATGTTCGCCGGCGCCGCGCACGCGCAGTCGACGGTGACGCTGTACGGGATCGTCGACGCGGGCGTGACCTATACGAACAACGCGAAGGGCCATGCGCTGTGGCAGTTCACGGGCGGCAACGAATCGGGCCCGCGCTGGGGCTTGATCGGCACCGAGGATCTCGGCGGCGGCCTGAAGGCGAACTTCCGGCTCGAGAACGGCTTCAACGTCGCGAACGGTGCGCTCGGGCAGGGCGGTCGGATGTTCGGCCGCTCGGCATGGGTCGGCCTGAGCGGCGCGAGCTGGGGGGCGGTGACGCTCGGCCGCCAGTACAACTCGACGCAGGACATCCTCGGCTCGCTGCAAATGAGCAGCTTCCTCGCGCAGTACTCGACGCATCCGTTCGACAACGACGACATCAACAACACGTTCCGCACCAACAATGCGGTCAAGTACGTGTCGCCGACGATCGCGGGCCTGCAGGCGAACCTCGTGTACGGCTTCTCGAACTCGACCGGCTTCTCGAACGACAACATGTGGAGCGCGGGCGTCACGTATGTGAACGGGCCGCTCAACGCGGGCGCCGCGTATGCGCGTGTGAACCATCCGGCGGTCAGCACGAGCGGCGCAGTTGCTTCGGATAACTACTATCCGTCGTCGGCATCCGTGTTCGGTGCGAGCCTCGGGAACGCGGTGCGCCAGCAGATCTGGGGCGCGGGCGGCAGCTATGCGATCGGGCAGGCGACGCTCGGGCTGCTGTATACGGGCTCGAACTTCGGCCAGGCAACGGGCGGCGCGCTGCGCTTCAGCAATTACGAAGGCAGCGTGCGCTACCTGATCACGCCCGCGTTGATGGCCGCGGCCGGCTACACGTATACGAAGGTCGCGCGCGGCGGCGACGGCGGTCACTACCAGCAGGTGTCGGCCGGCGTTCAGTACCTGCTGTCGAAGCGCACCGACGTGTACGTGAACGGCTTCTACCAGAAGGCGTCGTCGGGTGTCGGACACGCGTGGATCGACGGCACCGACGGCCCGTCGTCGACGACGTCGCAGGTGGCGGCGGTGGTCGGCATTCGCCAGAAGTTCTGACGCCCTGACGCGTTCGCGCGTCTTCCGGAGGAGACATCAATGAAATTCAAACTGTTGCTGGCGGCGTTGCCGTTCGTCGGGATGTACACCGGCGGCTCGATCGCCGAGGTGCGGCCGCTGCTGTTCGGCCTGCCGTTCCTGCTTGTATGGAACCTGATCTGGATGGCCGCGACCGCCACGATCCTCGCGATCCTGTTCCACCTCGACGAGCGCGACTCGGCCCGCGACGGCCGCACGGGAGACGCGCGATGAACGCATCGATCCTCATCATCGCGGCGTTCGCCGTGTTCGCGCTCGCGATCGGCGTGATGGCACGGCGCGGCCGCAAGCTCACGCTCGAGCAGTGGGCGGTCGGCGGGCGCGGCTTCGGCTCGCTGCTCACGTTCCTGCTGATGGCGGGCGAGGCGTTCTCGACGTTCTCGTTTCTCGGCGCGAGCGGCTGGACCTACAGCAAGGGCGTACCCGCGTTCTACATCCTGTCGTACGGCTGCCTCGCGTTCGTGATCGGCTACTGGATGCTGCCCGCGGTGTGGCGCTACGCGAAGGAGCGCGGGCTCGTGTCGTTCGCCGATTACTTCGCGTCGAAGTACGACAGCCGCGCGATCGGCGTGCTGGTGTCGGTGGTGGCCGTGTTCGCGATGGTGTCGCTGCTGATGATCCAGCTGCGCGGCCTCGGCGTGATCGTGTCGGAGATGTCGTACGGGCTGATCCCGCAATCGGCCGCGATCTGGATCGCCGCGTCGCTGATGGCGGTCTACATGGTCGTGTCGGGCATTCACGGCTCCGCGAGCATCGCGATCTTCAAGGACGTGCTGATCCTCGCGATCGCGATCTTCCTCGGCCTGTACCTGCCGATGCACTATTACGGCGGCCTCGGCGAGATGTTCGCGAAGATCGACGCCGCGCATCCCGAACTGCTGCGCATGCCGGAGCACGGCTTCAACCTGAGCTGGTACAACTCGACGATCCTGCTCACGTCGCTCGGCTATTACCTGTATCCGCATGGCTTCACCGCGATCTACGTTGCGAAGGACGAACGCGCGCTGCGCCGCAACGTGATCCTGATGCCGCTTTACCAGGTGCTGATCGCGTTCCTGTTTCTCGTCGGCTTCGCGGCCGTGATGACCGTGCACGGGCTCGAAGGAGCGCAGACCGACCTCGCGCTGCTGCGCCTCGTGAAGCAGACGTTCCCCGCGTGGTTCGTCGGCATCGTCGGCGGCACGGGCCTGCTGACCGCGCTGGTGCCGGGCTCGCTGATCATGCTGAACGCATCGACGACGATCGCGCGCAACATCTACCGCGAAGGCTTCGCGCCGAATGCGACCGATCGCGAGGTGACACGCGTCGCGCGGATCGCGTTGCCGATCTTCACGCTGGTCGTCGTCTACTTCGTGCTGCGCGGCGGCGCCACCTTCGTCACGCTCGCGATCTTCTCGTCGAGCCTGCTCACCCAGCTCGTGCCGATGCTTGCGTCGAGCTTCCTGAAGCGGCCGTTCGGCACGCGGGAAGGCGCGTTCGCGGGGATCGTCGCCGGCGCGATCGTGATCGCGATGACGAATTACTACGGCGTGACGCTCGCGTCGCTGTTCCCCGGCGCATCGAGCACGCTGACGTCGATCAACCCCGGGCTGGTCGCGCTCGCCGCGAACGCCGTCGTGTTCATCGCGATCAGCGCGGCGCAGCGCAAGCTGAAGGCGCGGGTGGCGGAACCGGTCCGCTCCGCGTGACGTCACGACCGACATGCCGCCGTCGAGCCGCCGGGCAGCCGCTCGGCGGTGGTTCCGCTCGGTGGCCCCTTAACTATTTCGCATTCCAACAGGACACCAGGCGATGAAGACCGAGGACAAGGCCGACGACCGGCGCGAAGCAATCGATACGCTGATCGCGAACGGCTGCGTGATCACGATGGACCAGCAGCGGCGCGTGATCGAGAACGGCGCGGTTGCCGTGAAGGGCGATCGCATCGTCGCCGTCGGCGACACCGTCGAGTTGCAGGCGCGTTTCCGTGCCGCGCGCACGATCGACGCGCGCCGCAAGGCCGTGCTGCCGGGCCTGATCGATTCGCATGCGCACGCCGGTCACGCGATGCTGCGCACGATCGGCGGTGCGGACGGCGATGCGTGGTCGGCCGCGGCCGAGACGATCTACACGCGCGCGTCGGACGAGGCGTTCTGGGAAACCGAATCGCACCTCGCGGCGCTCGAGCGGCTGAAGGCCGGCGTGACGACGGGCGTGTCGCTGCTCGGCGGCGGCAACTCGATCATGCGCGTCGACGATCCCGTCTACGCGCGGCGCCACTGCGATGCGGTCGTGCGTACCGGCACGCGCTCGATCGTGGCCGTCGGCCCTTCGCGCCCGCCCGCGCCGCGTGCATACACGCGCCATACGCCGAACGGCAGCGAGACGCGCGACGTCGATTTCGACACGATGTACGACGTGTGCGAGCGTATCGTCGACGCGTGCCACGGCGATGCCGACGGCCGGATCCGGATCGCGCTGACGCTGCCGGTGTACGGTCCCGAGCACGACCCCGAACTCGCGCGGTACGAGCGCGACTTCCGCGACCAGGCGGCGCGCTACGGCGCGTTGGCGCGCGAACGCGGCCTGACGTTCACGCAGGACGGGCATCGCGCCGGCACGCTCGCGTTCGCGCATCGCGAACTCGGGCTGCTCGGCCCGACGTCGTTCATGTCGCACAGCATCGACCTGACCGACGACGACATCGCCGCGTGCGTGGAAACCGGCACCGCGATCGTCCACAACCCGAGCGCGATCATGTCGATCGTCGGCCGCTGCCCGGTGCCCGAGCTGATCGATGCGGGCGTGACGGTTGCGATCGCGTCGGACGGCGCGGCGCCCGATCGCGGCTACGACATGTTCCGTCACATGTGGCAGTGCATGCACTACCATCGCCGCCACTTCCGCGACCCGGACGTGCTGCCGCACGGCAAGGTGCTGGAGATGGTGACGATCGACGCGGCGAAGGCGCTGTCGCTCGATCACGAGATCGGTTCGCTCGAAGCCGGCAAGCTCGCCGATGTCATCCTCGTCGACCTGTTCCGCCCGCACATGATGCCGATGAACATGCCCGTGTATCGCGTGACGTGTTTCGCGAATGCGGCCGACGTGTGCATGACGATGGTCGGCGGCCGCGTGCTGATGGAGGATCGTCGCGTATTGTCGGTCGACGAGCACGAGATTCTCGAACGTGTGACGACGGTCGCGGAGACGATGATCGCGCGCAGCGGGTTGCGGCACCTGCTCGACGAGCCGACGACGCTGTGGGGGCGCAGTCGCTACTGAACGACGCAGCTGCCGCAGCGGTTTGCGCGGTGCAAGGACGGCGAGGCGGGGCCGGCTCGGGCCGGGTTTTTTTCTGGTTTTGCCGCCGACGGACATGCTAGGATTTCCGTCAAACAACTCCGGAGACTGCTATGCCGTTCATCTGCGAAAACGTTGAATGCCGCGCCGTGCTGGCTCGTGGTCAGGTCAAGCCCGAGCACGAGGATGCGGGGTGGTGTTTCTACTGCCCGGACTGCAAGGCCAGGAACGAGTTGACGAGTGCTGGCGTGCCGGGCGGTCCGGTCGAGTTGAATCAGCCGGAGCGAGCCAGTCCCCCGCACAAGGTCGTCGCGACGGCGCGCGCTTTGGAGGACGGCGGGTTCGCCGCGCAGCTGCGCGTGCAGCGGGCGCTCGCCGTGAAAGGAACCTACGCGGCCGAAGAGCGCTGGGAGCAGCTCGGCGTATTCCCCGACGCGCAGGAGGCCGTCGCGCACGCGAGGTCCTTCGCGATGGACCTGCTGGCACGGGCGGCCTAGCGCGAGCGGCCCGCGACACGATCCACATTTTTACCGGCAACGACACCGGGCCGCGGCTCGGGTGTCGTACCGTGCCGGGCGGCCCGCCGCCGGTCGGGCCGGTCACGTCACGCCACCGCCGCCTCTCGAAGACGGAACTGCGCGACGGCATCGCTCAGCCGCGTGCTCTGATCCTCGAGCGACAGCGCCGCGGCGGCCGCCTCTTCCACCAGCGCCGCATTGCGCTGCATCGTCTGCTCCATCTGGATGACCGCGGCATTCACCTGCTCGATGCCGGCCGACTGCTCGTCGAATGCGGTGCTCGTCTCGCCCATGATCGCGTTCACGCGCCCGACCGCGGCGACGAGTTCGGTCATCGCCGAGCCGGCGAGCGCGACGAGGCCGCTGCCGTCTTCGACGCGCTGCGCCGAGTTGCCGATGAGTTCGCGAATCTCCTTCGCCGCCGACGCGCAGCGCTGCGCGAGCCCGCGCACCTCGGTCGCCACCACGGCGAAGCCACGCCCCTGTTCGCCCGCGCGCGCTGCTTCGACCGCGGCATTCAACGCAAGGATGTTCGTCTGGAATGCGATGCTTTCGATCACGCCGACGATGCCGGAGATCCGCGTGGAGCTGTGCGAGATCGCCGACATCGTTTCGATGACGCGCTGCATCGCATCGCCGCCTTTCGACGCGATCCCGGCCGCGCCTTCCGCGTACGTGCGCGCATCGCGCGCGTTGTCCGCGTTCTGGCGCACGGTCGCCGTCAGCTGCTCCACGCTCGCCGCCGCCTGCTGCAGCGACACGGCCTGCTGCTCCGTGCGCGCGGACAGGTCGACGTTGCCGCTCGCGATCGTGCGGACGTCGCCGACGATCGTCTCCGTGCTCGAGCGCACCTGGTTCACGGTTTCGACGAGGCCGTCCTGCATCCGCTTCAACGCATTCAGCAGATATGCCATTTCGTTTTCGCCGGGAATGACGACCGTGCCGGTCAGGTCGCCTTTCGAAATCCTGTCGAAATGCGCGACGGCGAGATGGATCGGCGCGATGATCGCCTTCGCGAGCACGCGCTGCGCCAGGAAGCCGACGATCAACGCGAACAGCGCGACCGCCGCCATGGCCCACACGATCCGGTGGAAGCGCTCGCCGGCCGCGTCGTAGCGCGCCTTCTGGCGTGCGACCTGGAACGATTCGAGCGCGTCGATCGCTTCCTGGTAGGCGGTGAAGAGTGCCGGCGGCGCGGTGCGGTGCGTGTCGAGGAAGTCGAATGCGTTGTCGTGATCGAGTTGCGACATCGCCTTCAGGAACACCTGGTCGAGCAGCGTGCGACGGCGATTGCGCAGCGTGTCGAACAGCGTTTGCTCGTCGGCATCGCGCGTGTGCAGGCGCGTGTACGCGTCCAGTTCGTCGTCGCTCTGCTTGAGGAGCGTGTGGAGTTGCGCGATTTCCGCCTTCGCGGGCTGGCCGGCGCTGATGATCTGCGCGACGTCGCTCACGCGTTCGCGCAGCACGAGCATGCGCTCCGAGCTGGTTTTCAGGTGCAGCAGCGACGCGGTGTCGTCGCGGTACATCGCTTCGAGCGAGCTGTTGCCCGCGTAGAGGGCGGCGATGCACGCGCCGACGACCAGCACGAGCAGCGCCGTATAGCCGGCGATGGTCGCGACGAGTCCGCCGCGGATGGTGAGTTTTCGCATGACGTTCCCTTGCCGGCGGCCCGACGGGCGGCCGACGGCGGATGTGGATTCCGGATCACGAACGACGAAGGGGCGCCGCGTCGGAATGCGGGGCGCCGGGGTTGCGAACGGGTTAACGGCAGGCGTGGCGCGGCGGTTTTATCCGCACGCGACGCGAATCTGAACGAATGCGACAGAAGGGCGGCGGTGGAGGGTGGATGCGTTGCCGTGGTGAGCGGCGCGCCGACGGCCGAGGCACGCATGTGCCACCGGCCGAGGCCGCTCGCACCCGTCAGTTGTAGATATCGAACGAGAAATACTTCTTCGCGATCCGCTGATACGTGCCGTCCTGAATCAGGCTCGCGAGCGCCTGGTTGATCTGCGTGCGCAGCGCGTCGTCATCCTTGCGCACGCCGATCGCGGAGCCGACGCCGAGCGTCTTCGGATCATGCAGCGGCGGCCCCGCGAATTCGAAGTTCGCGCCCTTCGCCGTCTTCAGGAAGCCGAGATCGGCCTGCACCGACGATTGCAGCGACGCGTCGAGGCGCCCCGCAATCAAATCCTGATAGACGAGATCCTGCGTCTGGTACGTGCGCACGATCACGCCCTTCGGTTCCCAGTACGTGCGTGCATAGGTTTCCTGCGTCGACCCCTGCTCGACGCCGACGCTCTTGCCGGCCAGCGACCCGACCGTCGGTTGCAGATTCGAGCCGCGTCGCGCGACGAGGCGCGGCGGCACGTTGTTGATCTTGTCGGTGAACGCGATCTGCGCGAGGCGCTTCTCGGTCACGCTCATCGACGACAGCACGCCGTCGAACTTGCGCGCCTTCAGCGCGGGGATCATCCCGTCGAAGGCGTTCTCGACCCACACGCAGCGCACCTTCATGCGTTCGCAGATCGCGTTGCCGAGATCGATGTCGAAGCCGACGAGCTTGCCGTCCGGCGCGAGCGATTCGAACGGCGCGTAGCTGGGATCGACGCCGAGGCGCAGGACGGCCGGGTCTTTCGCGGCGGCGGCGCCTGCCGTCAGCGCAAGCGCGACGGCGATGACGAGTTTTTTCATGATTGTCTCCATGATCGATTGATGTCGTGTGCGGTGAAGCGAATGCGGCCGGTGGGCGTGACGGCCCGCGCCCGGCCATGCGCGGGCGGCTGGACGAGCGCCGGAAGATGCCGGCGTTCGTCCGGGTCAGGGAATCCGGTGGTTCTGTGTCAGCGCGCGGCGCCGGCGATGCGCGCCATGTTGCGGCGGTAGCCGGCGGGCGAGAACGCGGCATTCAACGCGGCCATCGACGCGATCACGCCGACATGCAGCCACCACGCGATCGCGAAGCTGCCGCCCGCGTCGCGCAGCCAGCCGATCAGCCAGGGGCTCGCGGCGACGATGAGGAAGCCGATGCCCTGCACGAACGCGGCGAGCGCGCCCGCGAGCCGCGCATCGGGCACGTGGTCGAGCGTGACGATCAGACTCATCGAGAAGAAGCCGCCGAGCCCGACGCCGACGCTCGCGACCCATAGCCACGGCGCGAGCGCGGGCATCGTCGCGAAGCCGACGAAGCCGATCGTCTGCAACGCGAGCGTGAGCCACAGCACGGGGCGGCGATCGTGCGAGCGTTTCGCGAGCAGCGGCATCGCGAGCGCGCCGGCCGCCTGGAACAGCGCCATCCACGCAAGCAGGTTGCCGCTCGCTTGCGAGCCCAGGCCGACGCTGCGATAGAACGCGGGCAGCCACGCGACGAGGCTCGCGTAGCCGCTGTTGCTGAGGCCGAAGAACAGCGCGAGTTGCCATGCGCGCGGAATCCGGACGAACGCGGTGACGGGCGCCGAAACCGTCGCGGCATGCACCGCGTCGCGCGGCGCCTTCGCGCGCCACAGCGCGAGCGTGACGAGCGCGGGCACGGCCCAGACGGCGAGCGACAGATGCCAGCCGCCGTGCGCGGCGAGCCACGGGCTCGCGACCGCGCCGAACGCGCCGCCGCCGACCAGCGCGGCAGAATAGAGACCCATCGCGAGCGGCAGCCGGTCGACGAACCAGCGCTTGGCGAGGCCCGGCGCGAGCGACTGGACCACCGCGACGCCCGCGCCCGCGACGACCGCCGTGACGACCAGCCCGGTGCTGCTGCCGATCCACAGCCGCGCGGCGCAGCCCGCGGCGATCAGCGCCAGCGCGGTGGCGAGCGCGCGCTGCTCGCCGACGCGTCGTGCGAGCCCGACGCCGACGCCGGCGACGACGCCCATCAGCACGAACGGTAGCGTGGTCAGCAGCGCGGCCGCGCGGAAGCCGAGGCCCGTGTCGGCACGCACGATGTCGAGCACGGGGCCGAACGCGGTCAGGAACGGACGCAGGTTGAGGCCGGCGAGCACCAGCAACGCGAGTGCGCCGCAGGATACGGAAGCCGCGTGCGGGCGGGGGACGGCTTGCGCGGTGCCGGGGTCGGTCATCGGAATGCTCCAGGCGGGCCGGTGGCCCTGTGATGCGATGCCGAAAGGGTAAAGGCGCGCTTACCCAGGTGAAAATTAAATATTCGACTGGGTGTCAGTGCGGATTGCGATGGCGCGGCGCCGGGCGCAACTTCGACGCGCTACGCGGCCGGCAGGTGCGGTTCGTCGGCCCGTTCGCGGGCCTTTTCACGCGCGGCGACGAGCGTCCGGATGCGCGCACGATCGGCCGGCGTCGCCGGCGTGAAGATCACGAGGCTCAGGTCCGGGCGGCCGGTCACCGAGAACGCCGAGTATTCGAGCGCGATCCGGCCGGCCTGCGGATGACGAATCTCCTTCGTTCCTTCGTCATGCGAATGGATGTCGTGATCGCGCCACATCGCGTCGAACTCGGCGCTCGTCGCGCGCATCTCGTCGACGAACGTCTGCACGGCCTGCGTCGCCCCGCCGCGCGCGATGTCGGCGCGAAACGCGCCCACCGCGAACCGCGCGACGCGTTCCCAGTTCTGCTGCGCGTAGCGCACCCCGGCATCGACGAAGATCAGCCGCAGGATATTGCGCGCGGGCGGCGGCAGCGTTGCATAGTCGGTCAGCGTCGCGGCGGCCGCGTCGTTCCATGCGACGACGTCCCACGTCGCCGTGCGCACGATCGCGGGGCTGGCGTCGAGCGAATCGAGCACGTGCTGCAGGCGCGGCGTGACGTCGCTGCTCGCGTGATAGCGCACCTCGGGCGGATGGCCGAGGCCGATCAAAAACAGATGCTCGCGTTCCGCGTCGTTGAGCAGCAGCGCGCGGGCGAGCCGGTCGAGCACGTCGGCGGACGGCGCGCCGCCGCGCCCCTGTTCGAGCCACGTGTACCACGCGGCGCTCACGTGCGCGCGCTGCGCGACTTCCTCGCGCCGCAGGCCCGGCGTGCGGCGGCGCGCGACGGGCAGCCCGAGCGCGGCCGGATCGAGTTTCTCGCGGCGGTCCCGAAGGTACGCGCCGAGCAGGTTGTCGGATGCGTCAGCCATAGCCTGTTAGTTCGTTTACCGGTAAACCGTCACGGCTTCACCGCGCGCGACGGTCGACAGATAGTAAGCCTCTCATTCATTCGGAGGTGTCGAAATGCGTGTCTTTGTAACGGGAGCGTCGGGTTTCGTCGGCTCCGCGGTCGTTGCGGAACTCGTGGCCGCCGGGCATGCGGTGCTCGGTCTCGCGCGTTCCGACGCGGCCGCCGAGGTGGTCGCGGCAGCGGGTGCCGAGGTGCATCGCGGGTCGCTGGAGGATCTCGACAGCCTGACGCGCGGCGCCGAGGCCGTCGACGCGGTGATCCACACGGGATTCAATCACGACTTCTCGCGCTTCGCGGAAAACTGCGAGCTCGACCGCCGCGCGATCGAGACGATCGGTGCGGCGCTCGCGGGGTCGGCGCGGCCGCTGGTCGTCACGTCGGGCCTCGCGCTCGTCGCGCCCGGCCGCGCGGCGACGGAGGACGATCCGCACGTGCCGGTGTCGGCGACCTATCCGCGCGCGTCGGAAGCGACGGCGGCCGCGCTGGCCGCGCGCGGCGTGTGCGCGTCGGTCGTGCGCCTGCCGCCGTCCGTGCACGGCGACGGCGATCACGCCTTCGTGCCGCGCCTGATCGCGTTCGCGAGGGAGAAGGGCGCGTCCGCGTATCTCGGCGACGGCGGCAACCGCTGGCCGGCCGTGCACCGGCTCGATGCGGCGCGTGTGTACCGGCTCGCGGTCGAACGCGGCGCGTCCGGCGCGCGCTATCACGCGGTCGACGATACGGGCGTGCCGTTTCGTGCGATCGCGGACGTGATCGGTCGCCGGCTGAACGTGCCGGTCGTGTCGAAATCGGCCGCGCAAGCCGGCGAGCATTTCGGCTGGTTCGCGATGTTCGCGGGAATGGATGCGCCCGCAACGAGCGAGCGTACGCGCGCGCTGCTCGACTGGGCGCCGGTGCAGCCGGGATTGCTGGCCGACATCGACCGGCCGCGGTACTTCGAGACCTGATGCGCGAATGCGCGGGGCGTGCCGTCGTTTTCGGCCGGGCACGCCCGTCGCGCGTCATTCGACCGGATGCAGGTCCTGCAGCAGCGTCGGCACGAGCTCCGACACGGTCGGGTGGATGTGCATCGCGCGGCTGATCGTCGTGTACGGCGCGCCGGCGGCCATCACGTCGAGCAACCCGTGCACGACCTCGTCGCCCGTCACGCCGAGGATCGACGCGCCGAGGATCGCATGGTTGTCCGCGTCGACGATCACCTTCATGAAACCCTGGCTCTCGCCTTTTTCGACCGCGCGGCCGACCCGCGTCATCGGCCGCGTGCCGACCAGCAGCCTGCGGCCGGTTTGCCTCGCTTCCGCGAGCGTCATGCCGACGCGGCCGAGCGGCGGATCGATGTACATCGCGTACGCGGTGATGCGGTCGGACACCCTGCGCGGATCGTCGTCGAGCAGGTTGGCCGCGACGATCTCGTAGTCGTTGTACGCGGTGTGCGTGAATGCACCGCGCCCGTTGCAGTCGCCGAGCGCCCAGATGCCGGGCACGTTGGTGCGCAGTTGATCGTCGACGGTGATGTAGCCGCGCGCGTCGACCGCGACGCCGGCCTGCTCGAGCCCGAGATCGTCGGTGTTCGGCACGCGGCCGACCGCGAGCAGCAGGTGCGAGCCCCCGACCTCGCGGCGGCCGCCGGTGCAGTCCAGGCCGACCGCGACGCCGTCGCCATCGCGTCGCGCGGTCAGGCAGTTCGCATCGAGCTGCACGTCGATGCCTTCGTTCGCGAGAATCTCGTGCACGGCCTGCGAGACGTCCTCGTCCTCGCGCCGGATCAGACGCGATCCTTTCTCGACGATCGTGACCTGCGAGCCGAAGCGGCGGTACATCTGACCGAATTCGAGCCCGACGTAGCTGCCGCCGACGATCACGAGATGCTCGGGCAGGAAGTCGACGTCCATCATCGTCGAGTTGGTCAGGTACGGCACCGAGTCGAGGCCCGGCATCGGCGGAATTTGCGCGCGCCCGCCGACGTTGATGAAGATGCGGTCGGCTTCGAGCACTTCGTCGCCGACGCGTACCGCGTTCGCCCGCTCGAATCGGGCATGACCCTGAAACACGGTCGTGTTCTCGAGCCCGCGCACCCATTGTTCGACGCCGTGGTTCGAGCGGCCCGAAATCCGGTCCTTGCGCGCCTTCACGGCCTTCATGTCGACACTGACGGGGCCGACCGACACGCCGTATTCGGCCGCGCGACGCGCAAGCTGCGCCGCGTACGCGCTCGCGATCAGCGTCTTGGTCGGAATGCAGCCGGTGTTCACGCAGGTGCCGCCGAAGCGGCCACGCTCGATGATCGCCACTTTCATGCCGGCGCCCGCGAGCCGCGCGGCGAGCGGCGGACCGGCCTGGCCCGTGCCGATGACGATCGCGTCGAAGTGTTGCGTCATGACGTCCTCCTGCGCTGGTTCAACGTGGGAAGGGGACACGCAAGACGCATGCCGCGTCGGCGCGCGCCCGAACGGCGACGAGCGCCTATGGTAGACCGGTTGGCGAGGGGAGGCGAGTTGCGCTGATGCAAGCGGCGGAACATGGTCCGCCGACGGTTTTTCAGTCCTTGCGCCGCCATTGGCCGAACGTCACCGGCCGGAGCGCATCGGCGCGCGTGACGGTGACTTCGTCGGGCTTGTCGTCGAGCGGAAACGATTCGGTGTAGATCTCGCTGGAGAACAGCCAGCCGTGCGTGCGCGAGTCGTACCGGAACGTCACGTAGTCGCTCCAGTGCTGTCCGCACGCGACGAAGTTCTGCACGGTGAAATAGCGGCCTTTCACCGAGAGGCCGCTGTCGGCGGCGTCTTCGGGATCGAACGGATCGCACTGGCCGCCTTCGTTCGCGCGCAGGACCACGTGGTCGTTGCGCGCGGCGAGGCGGTACGCGTGATCGGGCCGCTCCTCGAAGATCAGCAGCGGGCGGGGCGACGGCTGCCCGCGCGAATCGGCCGCGCGATGCACGACGACGAGAAAGCTGCGCCGTCCGTCGCCGAGGTCCGGCCCCGCTTGCGCGACGAGCGGCTGGAAGCCGGACGGCAGTTGCGTCGCGATGGATTGCGGCAGGCCGTCGGCCCATGCGCCGGGCGACAGCGCGGCGAGCAGCGCGAGGAGGGCGCGGCGCGCGGTCGTACCCATCACAGATCCCGCCCGAGAAACGCGGTGCCGGGCACCGGATTGAACGCCACGGGCGGCGCGGGCGTGAAGCCGAGCGAATCATACAGTTGCCTTGCGGCGACGAATTCGGGCAGCACGTCGAGGCACATCCGCGCATAACCGGCCGCCTTCGCGTCGCACAGCAGCCGTTCGACGAGCTGGCGGCCGACGTTCAGCCCGCGCGCTTCGGGGCGCACGTACACGCGCTTCATCTCGCACGTCGTCGCGTCGATTTCGCGAAACGCCGCGCAGCCGACCGCGCGCTCGCCGCGCCACGCGAGCAGCAATTGCCCGCGCGGCGCCGCGTATTTTCCCGGCAGCGCAGCGAGTTCGGGCTCATAGTCCTGGAACGCGAGGCTGACCGCGGGGCTCGCGATGTACTCGCGGAAAATCGCTTCGACGACGGCGGCATCGTCGGGATAGCGGGCGGCGCGGATCTCGATCATGGGGGCGTGGCGCGATGGCGGAAACGGCACCCAGCATAGCAGCGCGCGGGTGCTTCCGGCGGCCCGCGAAGCGTGCCAGAATCGTCGACTTCACCGTCGGGATTCGACACGCAGGCGCCGGCGCTTCGGCGTCGCTGATCAAGGAGACTTCGATGACTGCATCGGCTGCCGTACTCGCCATTCTGGCCGCGCTGTGGCTTGGCGCGATGATTCCGGGCCCGAGTTTCGTGCTGGTCGCCCGCAATTCGATCGGGCTGTCGCGTCGCGATGGGCTCGCGACTGCGCTCGGCATGGGCGTCGGCGGGATCGCGTTCGGCGGCGTCGCGCTGGCCGGGCTCTACACGCTGCTGCAGGCGGTCGAATGGTTGTACGTGGGCCTCAAGCTCGCGGGCGGCGCATACCTGATCTACATGGCGTCGAAGATCTGGCGCGGCGCCGACCGGCCGATCGCGATGGACGATTCGCAGGCCGTCGTCGCCGGCAGCGCGCGCAAGTCGTTCTGGACCGGCCTCACGACCCAGCTCAGCAACCCGAAGACGGCGATCTGGTACGGCAGCATCTTCGCCGCGCTGTTGCCGCAGCATCCGCCGCTCTGGTGCTATCTGGCGCTGCCGCCGCTCGTGTTCGGCGTCGAATTCGGCTGGTACACGCTCGTCGCGCTGTGCTTCTCGACCCGCCGGCCGCGCGAACTCTACCTGCGCGCGAAGAAGTGGGTCGACCGCGTCGCGGCCGGCGCGATCACGCTGCTGGGCCTGCGGCTGATCCTGAACGCGCCGAAGGCGGGGATCTGACGGCAGCGGCGGCGCCGATGCATTCCTGAAAGGCATGCCGCCAAGGCCGGTCATTCCGGCACGTGGCGTCGCGGGCGGAGCCACGGCTTCGAATCACCGCCCCCCGGACGCGCAAGCGCGCATCACGCCGCCGGAAACCGTTCGAGCAGGGCCGCGAACCGCGCGTCATCCGGAAACGCCGTCACTTCATACCGCACCGGCCGGTGCGCGGTGGCCGTCATCAGGTCGCCGCAGGCGTCCCGCAGCGCGGCCATCGGCACGTGGGCCGACTGCCGCGTTGCTTCCCGATAGAGCACGACGATGTCCGTCTCGGGCAGCAGCGTCGGCACGCCGTCGCTCCACACGCCGACGCTGAACAGCTCGCCGTTCTGCCGCCGGTACACGGTGTACGACGCCACGAAGACGTCGATGCCGTCCCGCTTGTGGAGGTCGTCCAGCAGCGTCCGCTGATCCTGGTAGTCGCCGGCAAGTTCGTCCACGCGCAACGCGTGCAGCTTCGCTTCCAGCCCTGCCGGAACGAAATTCCGCCACGCGGCGCCGTCCCAGCGCAGCATCAGCGGCGGCAGCGGACGCGGCTGCGCGCGCGCCTGTTCCGCAAGTTCGACCATCGTCGCGAGCCCGGCCGCGTTGCGGTCGCCGGTGAGCAGCAGCACGGCCCGGTTCGGCGCCATCACCACCGGCGCGCCAGAGATCGGCTGCCGGTGCAGCAGGTCGGTCAGTAATAGCCGCGCCGCGTCGTAGTAGTCGCCGAACTGCGACAGGAACACGCCGTCGCGCAATGCGGCCCACGGCGTCGACGACGCACCGCGCAGGTTGTCGATCGCGATGTCGCATGCGTCGTCGAAGCTGACGCCCCATTCGGCGAGCCGTGCGCTCGTCAGCCGCGCGACGCTGAATTCGCCGTCGTACGCGATGCCGATCTCGAGGTTCTCGCACAGCGTCCGGAACGCGACTTCCGACGCGGCGGGCTGTCCGGCGAGTTGCAGCGCGACCGTGCCGCGCTCGGTCGCGCTGCGGATCACGGGGCGCAGTCGCGCACGGACGTCCGCGAAGTTCGTCGGAATCTCGTGCTGCATCATCGCGCTCGCCTGCCGCTGCAGCGTCGCTTCGCGCTCGGCCGGCTTCGCGTCCGCGTAGTCGCGGAACAGGTTGTGCAGGTTGATGATGTTCGACGGGACATCCGCTTGCACGAGACGGCCCTTGTCGTCCTCGTGAAGCCACTCGCGCGTGTCGCCGGTCGCGCGCAGCGCGGCGATCAGGCGGGCGGCGAAGTCCTGCCGGGTTGGCGGTTTGCTGAAGCGCTCGCGCAGGCGCGCGACGAAGTCGGAAAGCATCGTGAGCGGTCGGGCAGGCCCGTCTGTTATCAGTCGTTGTCATGGGCGGCGGCGCCGGTCTCCCGGGGCGCCGCCTGCGTCCCGCGGATATCGGCCGGATATCCATGTGCGTCCGGCGGCCCGCGCGCCGGCTGCAAAGCGGCGCGGGCCCGCATCGGGCGCAAATCGCGCGGCGGGTGCTGCGATGGTACCGCACGTCAGTGACGGAAACGCATGCGGGCGAACATTATGGTCCGGCGTGAACCGGCGCCCGCCGGGGCGGCTTCGGAGACTGTCCGGATGCGTGGCCGGCGCCGCGCCGGCGCACCGGGAATCCCCGGCGATCGGCCCGCGAGCCTTCTGCTACGGGCGTTCGGGCCGGTTGCGCGGCATGCCGGGCCGGGCCGCTTCCCCGATTCTGGCGGTCGACCTCCCGACGACGTGTAAACTGCTGCCTTTTTTGACGGTTTGCAGCATGGTGCAAGCACCCTCGCGCCCGGCACTGAGCGGCCCGACGCTCGTCCGGCTGCTCGCGCGCCTGACCGATGCCGACGTCGCGGAATCCCGGCAGACGCTGTCGGACCGCCTGAGCCAGTGGCTCGGCTGGACCGACGCGATCACGCTGTCGTCCGCGCTGAATGCGAGCCCGCCCGGCGTCGCGGCCGGCGTGCGTGGTTACGACGCGGAGCGTGACTGCGCGCGCGTGCGCCACGACCTCGCGCAGGCGATCACGGCCGCCCACCGCCCGCGCACGCGGCGGCGTCCCGGCGAGTTGCCGCCGCCGCCCGCCGACACGGCCGACTTCGCCGATTTCCGCCAGAGCTGTCTGTCGCTCCAGCAGGAAATGGAGACCGCGATCGGCCAGTTGCGCGGCCGCCTGCGGGTCGCGGTCGCCGCACGCTCGTCCGGGATGGCGCGGCTCGCGACGCTCGACGCGATCATGGAGCGCGTGCTCGGCGCGCGCGAGCGCAGCCTGCTGTCCGCCGTGCCCGCGCTGCTCGGCACGCGCTTCGAGCGGCTGCGCGACGCGGAACGGCAGGCGCTCGCCGACGCGCAAGCGGCGGCCGACGCCGCTGCCGAGGGCGACGCACCGTCCGTCGCGGCGATCGTGCCGGGCACGTGGCTCGACACGTTCCGCAACGAGATGCAAAGCATCCTGCTCGCCGAACTCGAAGTCCGGTTTCAAACGGTAGACGGGCTGCTCGCGGCCCTTCGTACCTGCTAATCCCTACGCTATGTCCAGAATTCGTCTTGATCTCGTTGTCTTCATCGCCGGTCTGCTCGCAGTGTGCTGGATCGGCGTCGGCTATATCGCGTCGAACCCGCTCGCGACGGCCGTCACGCTGCTGATCGGCGCGTGCTACGTCGCCGGTGCGTGGGAACTGCGGCGCTACCGGCAGGCCACCGCCGCGCTGTCGCACGCGGTGGACGGCCTGACCGAACCGCCGGCGAAGCTCGACACGTGGCTCGATACGCTGCCCCCGGGCCTGCGCGGTGCCGTGCGGGCACGCGTCGAAGGCGCGCGCGTCGCGCTGCCGGGCCCATCGCTCACGCCGTATCTGGTCGGCCTGCTCGTGCTGCTCGGCATGCTCGGCACGCTGCTCGGGATGGTCGTGACGCTGAAGGGCACGGGCGCCGCGCTCGAAAGCGCGACCGACCTCGACGCGATCCGCGCGTCGCTGATCGCGCCGGTGAAGGGTCTCGGCTTCGCGTTCGGCACGTCGATCGCGGGTGTCGCGACGTCCGCGATGCTCGGTCTTCTGTCCGCGCTCGTGCGCCGCGAACGGCTCGACGCGGGCCAGCAGCTCGACGCGAAGATCGCGACGACGCTGCGCGTGCATTCGTCCGCGCACCAGCGCGACGAATCGTTCCGGCTGCTGCAGCGCCAGGCCGACGTGATGCCGGCGCTGGTCGACCGGCTCCAGACGATGATGACGACGCTCGAGGCGCGCAGCGTCGCGCTGCACGATCGCCAGATCGAAAGCCAGCAGGCATTCTTCGATCGGACCGAGCGCGCGTATGCGGGCCTGGCATCGAACGTCGGCGACGCGCTGAAGGAAAGCGCCGCCGAGAGCGCGCGCGTGGCCGGTGCCGCGCTGCAGCCGGTCGTCGCGGCGACGATGGCGGGGCTCGCGCAGGAAATGGCCGCGCTGCGCGACACAGTGACGGGCGCCGTGCAGCGTCAGCTCGACGGGCTGACCGACGGTTTCGAGAAGACCACCGGGAACGTGACGGCCGTCTGGAATCGCGCGCTCGACGAGCAGCGCCGCGCGGGCGATGCCGTCGCGCAGCAGTTGCAAACGACGCTCGGCCAGTTCACCGACACCTTCGCGCAGCGTTCGACGGATCTGCTCGACGGCGTCGCGACGCGCCTCGAATCGACCGAAAGCCGGCTGTCCGATGCGTGGCGCGATGCGCTCGCGCGCCAGGAGCAGGTCGGCGAGACGCTGGCCGGCCAGCATGCACAGGCGCTCGGCGAAGCCGCCGCGACGTTCGAGCGGCATTCGGGCGCGGCGCTTGCCGCGATGCGCGAGTCGCATGCGGCGCTGCAAACGCAACTGGCCGCGCGCGACGAAGAACGTCTGGCGGCGTGGAATGCGTCGCTGACCGCGATGGCCGCGAAGCTCGGCGACGAATGGCAGCGCGCGGGCGCGCATAGCGCGGGCCGTCAGCAGGAAATCTGCGATGCGCTGGCGCAGACGACGCGCGATCTGACCGCGCAAGCGTCCACGTTCGAACAACGTTCGAACGACCTGTTGTCGACGATCCGCGATTCGCACACGGGCCTGCAAACGCAACTGGCCGCGCGCGACGAAGAACGTCTGGCGGCGTGGAATGCGTCGCTGACCGCGATGGCCGCGAAGCTCGGCGACGAATGGCAACGTGCGGGCGTGCACAGCGCGGGCCGTCAGCAGGAAATCTGCGACGCGCTCGCGCAAACGACGCGCGATCTCACGGCGCAAGCGTCCACGTTCGAACAACGTTCGAACGACCTGTTGTCGACGATTCGCGATTCGCACACGGGCCTGCAAATGCAACTGGCCGCACGTGACGAAGAACGTCTGGCGGCATGGAACGATTCGCTGGCCGTGATGGCTGCGAAGCTCGGCGACGAATGGCAGCGCGCGGGCGTGCACAGCGCGGGCCGTCAGCAGGAAATCTGCGACGCGCTCGCACAAACCACGCGCGATCTGACCGCGCAAGCGTCCACGTTCGAACAACGCTCGACCGATCTGCTTGCGACGATTCGCGAATCGCACACGGGCCTGCAAACGCAACTGGCCGCACGCGATGAAGAACGTCTGGCGACGTGGAATGCTTCGCTGGCCGCGATGGCGACGAAGCTCGGCGACGAGTGGCAACGTGCGGGCGTGCATAGTGCAGGCCGTCAGCAGGAAATCTGCGATGCGCTCGCGCAAACGACGCGCGATCTCACGGCACAGGCGTCCACGTTCGAACAACGTTCGAACGACCTGCTGTCGACGATTCGCGAATCGCACGCGAGCTTGCAAACGCAACTGGCCGCACGCGACGAAGCACGCCTGTCCGCATGGAACGACTCGCTCGCTGCCATGGCCGCCGCGTTGCGTGACGAATGGGCGCGGACGAGCGCACAGGCCGCGACGCGCCAGCAGGACATCTGCGACACGCTGACCCGCACCGCGAACGACATCACCGCCCAGGCACAGGTGCACGCGAGCGACACGATCAACGAAATCTCGCGCCTCGTGCAGGCCGCATCCGAAGCGCCGAAGGCCGCGGCCGACGTCGTCGCCGAACTGCGCCAGCGTCTGTCCGACAGCATGGTGCGCGACACCGCGATGCTCGAGGAGCGCAGCCGCCTGCTCGCGACGCTCGAAACGCTGCTCGGCGCGGTCAACCACGCGTCGACCGAGCAGCGCACCGCGATCGACGCGCTCGTCAGCACGTCGGCCGACCTGCTCGACCGCGTCGGCGCGCGCTTCAACGACACCGTCGATGCCGAAACGCGCAAGCTCGATTCGGTGGCCGCGCAGGTCACGGCGGGGGCGGTCGAGGTCGCGAGCCTCGGCGATGCATTCGGTGCGGCCGTGCAGGTGTTCGGCGAATCGAACGACAAGCTGCTGAACCACCTGCAGCGTATCGAGGCGGCGCTCGAGAAATCGCTCGCGCGCAGCGACGAGCAGCTCGAGTACTACGTTGCGCAGGCGCGCGAGGTGATCGATCTGAGCATGATGTCGCAGAAGCAGATCGTCGAGGACCTGCAGCAGATCGCCGGTCGGCGGGCCTCGGTCGGAGCGTAACGCATGCACGACGAAATCGACGACGGCGCGCCTTCCGCGCCAGTGTGGCCCGCGTTCGCCGACCTGATGTCGGTGCTGCTCGGTGCATTCGTGCTGATCCTCGTCGGCGTGATCGGCATGCAGCTGCAGCTCACGTCGAAGCTCGAGGAAGCCGTGCGCGCGCGCCAGCAGGAAGCGCAGCAGCGCAAGTCGCTCGAAGAGGCGCTCGCCGGGCCGCTCGCGGCCGGCCGCGTGACGCTCGTGAACGGACGCATCGGCATCAGCGACAACGTGCTGTTCGCGCTGAACTCCGACCAGCTGCAGCCCGAGGGCCGCGATCTGCTGAAGACGCTCGCCGCGCCGCTCGCCGCGTACCTGAAGACGCGCGACGAGATCCTGATGATCAGCGGCTTCGCCGACGACCAGCAGGTGCGTGCCGGCAACCGCCAGTTCGCGGACAACTGGGAACTCTCGGCCAAGCGCGCGCTGACGGTCACGCGTGCGCTGATCGATGCCGGCGTGCCGGCGCCGTCGGTGTTCGCGGCCGCGTTCGGCTCCGAGCAGCCGGTCAGCTCGAATGCGGACGATGAAGGCCGCGCGAAGAACCGCCGCGTGGAGATCGCGCCGGTGCCGCGCAAGACCGCATCGAGCGGGGGGAAGGCGAAGTGACGGACGACGCGACGCACGTGCGCGCGACGCTCGACGCGTGGCGCGAGCAGGGCGCCGATCGGCTGGATCCGGTGCGCTTCCATCGGCTCGACGCGCTCGAAAAGCGCGCGGCCGCGCTCGATGGCGACGCGCGCGCGTTGCTCGATGCGCGGCTCGCGACGCTGCTGGAAGGGTTTGCGGAGATCGTCGCGCGAGCCGGTGAGACGGCAGCCGCGAGCGAGACGGCGCAAGCCGCCGCCTTGGCGCCCGCGCGCGACCTGCTCGGCGGGCTCGTCGAGCAGCTCGCGCGCGATGCGCAGGCCGATCGAAGCGGGATCGATCCCGAACTGATCGACTACTTCCGCACGACGTGGTCGAAGGTCCGCACCGAACAGCAGTATCGCCAGTCGCTCGACCAGGTGCCGCGCAACGCGGGGCCGCTCAATTCGAACAGTCTCGTGCATCGGTCGCTCGCGACGATGCGCGAATTGTCGCCGGAATACCTGCAGCAATTCATGTCGTATATCGATGCGCTGGCGTGGCTCGAGGATCTCGCCGGCGGCGGCGCTCAGCCCGAGAAGGAAGCGCCGCGCGCGAAGGTCGCGAAGCCGACGAAACCCGCGAGGAAGACCACGCGCGCCAAGGCGCGATAACGCACGACCTCGGCCGGCCGCCGCGCGGGTTGTCGTCTAGCGACCCGGCGCCTGTGCGTCGATCGCCGCGCGCAGCGCGTGCAACGCGTCGGTCAGCGCCGACGCGAACGGAGGATGCGCGGCGATGCCCGCCGCGTCGAGCTGGCTGCCGAGGATCGGCAACGTGATCGACGCGCGCTCGACGATGCACGCCGACATTACCGACAGCGTTTCGCGCAGCGCCGCGTCCGCATGCGTCGCGCGCGGCGACGCGTTCAATACCGCGACTGGCTTGTACACCACGGCCTCGCATCCCACGACCCAGTCCAGTGCGTTCTTCATCACGCCCGTCACGCCGTGCGCGTATTCCGGGCTCGCGATCAGCACGCCGTCCGCCGCGTTCAGCCGCTCGATCAGGTCGCGCACCGCGGCCGGCGACGGATATTCGGCATCGGGATTGAACAGCGGAAACTCGCCGAGACGATCGAAACGCGTGATGCGCATCCCGCGCGGCGCGACGCGTGCGGCTGCGTCCAGCAGCGCCGCGTTGTACGACTGCGCGCGAAGGCTGCCGCACAGCGCGACGATGTCGATGCAGCGTTCGGAATCGGTTCGGAGTTCGGAAGCCATCAAGGAGCGTCGGGGAGGGTGGCTTGCGCGGCGACGCCGCGCGAATCCGACGGATTATCGCATCGGTGCGTGAGCGACGTGGCGCGCGTTCGCGACGCGGTGCAGGCGATGCCACTCGCGTCCTTCCCGCGGAAACTTCACATCCTGACGTCCCACGGCGAGCGTATCGATCATCCCGGTTACGCGCGCCAGGTCGCCGAGTGTCCATCCGTTGCCGAGCAACAGCCGGCGCGTATGCAGCGCACCGTGCACGTCGTCCGCGACGGCCTCGCCGAGATAGCGCAGCGCGCGGCCTTCGACGTCGACGAAGCCGTGCCGGTAGTCGTGCGCGAGCGCGGTCCAGAGCTGCGCCGCGCCGATCGACTGACGCGCGCCGCTGATCAGGCACAGGCCCGCGTCGAGGCCCCATCGATACAGCGTCGTCGCGAGCCCCTTGCGTTGCGCGGACCCGCGCAGCCGCGTGTGCGGCGCGCGCAGGTAGCGGTCCGCGCGGCGCGGCAGTTCGGGGAGCCGGTTGAAGATCGTGTAGCCGGCGAGCTGCCGGGCCGACGGATCCTCGACGTAAAGGAAGTATTCGCCGTCGGCTTCGCGGTGGCGGACGATCAGGCCCGAGTCGCCGAGCGCGACGGCCGGCAGGCCGTGCAGGCGATGGCCCGGCTGGTGCAGACGCGCGTAGAGCGTGTCGAGTTCATCGTCGATGTCGTGCTGGGAATGCTGTACGTCGATACGCATGGCAAAAGGCGCCCGTCCCGGGCGCATCGAGAAAGGGGTTCATCGCAAACGGGGAAAGGAAATGGCAGCGGCCCCCGGGCTCGGCGAGCGAGCCGGGGCCGCGAATCAGCTGGGGATGTGCTGGAAACCGGCGGCGATCGCGGCGAGGCCCGCGATGCAGAGTGCGAACAGGATCAGGACTTTGTGGATCACGCCTCTCTCCTCATGAACGCGCGGCGCCGAAGGCGGTGCCGCGGAGACGGTGATGGCGGGCACGGCCCGCGCGGCCGTCGTGCGGGACGACGGTCGGAGGTCCGGCGGCAGGCGCGCGGACGGTCAGCACCATACGCGACGGGCACGGGGCGGGCAATCGGACTGCGGGAGAAAAGCGACGAAACGCGGCAAATCGCGGTGTTTCGCGACAATTGGTCGCAAGGGGGCGGGTGTGTCGATGCCGTTTGCCGGCGGTTGTCTCGAGATCACATACTGCCCGGCTGCCCGTCGCCGCCTCACACCGCCTGCCGCGCCCCGAACGCCTGCCTGATTCGCGCGAACAACCCATGCTGCGCGATCCACTCGGCATACGCGCGGTAGTCAGGATCACGCATCAAATGACGCTCCTCCGTCTTCGCCCGCGTATAGTAAATCAGATTGACCGCGACGAGCCCCGCGCAGTGCATGAGCGCGACCTGCCAGCCGAGCGGTTCGACGAACGGCACCGACACCATCCAGTACGACAGATTCTTCGTGATGTACGCCGGATGCTTCGTGAAACGATACGGGCCCGACGTGATGATCCCGCGGTTCGTGAGGTTCGAGAAACGCAGCCCGAACGAGATCGTCGACAGCGCGTAGGTCATCAGCAGCAGGATGATCGCCGCACCCCAGATCACGCGCAGCGTCGGCGCGGACAGCAGCCAGTTGTCCCAGAACAGCGAGCCTTCGTAGCGGATGTAGTTGTTCGAGATCAGCGACCAGAACGGCTGGTAGCACATCAGCGCGGCGACCCAGCCGAGCGTGGTCGGCTCGACGGTGCGCACGTGGCTGTCGAGGATGCGGAACGTGCACAGATAGCCGACGGTGCCGAACATCAGGTCCATCGTGAAGGACAGGTCGTACAGGAATACGAACGTCGCGAGCGTCATCGGCGCGTGCAGCGCGTTCGCAAGCGACGCACTCAGGTGATCGGCATCCTTCGACAGGTAGACGGTCATCAGCGGCAGGAAGAACGCCTTCACGCCCCAGCCGGCGAGCATCTCGCGCACCGACTGCCAGCTCGCGGGCTTCTCGCGGCGAAACAGGTAGCGGCCCCATAGCAGGTACGCGTCGTCGGTTTCGCGCTGGTGGCGATCCATCCACGCGAAGTAGAACGGCGCGGCGACGATCACGTACGGCGCGAGCGAGCGCAGCAGCGACCAGAACGGCAGGTAGAACGCGCCGTGATATTCGGGCAGCAGCCAGTAGATCATGCCGATGCCGGCGTAGATCGACGTCAGCGCGCCGAGCCGCGTCGCGACGCGAGCGAGCCCGAGCGGGCGCACGGCCTGCCGCGACAGTCCCGCGCTCGGACGCAGGTAGACGCGCGAGATGAAGATTTCGTGCAGCGCGATCGTGCCGATGATCGCGAGGCTCGCGATGACCGCGCGCGTGGCCGCGTCGAGGTTCGGCTGGTCGCGCGTGATCCACAGCGCGAAGAGGCCGGCCGCGATGCCGAGCAGGCCCGCGCGGAATGGCGTGGCGGAACGGGGCGGGCGGTCCTGGACCGCGGCGATGCCGTCGAGCGTGGAGTTCATGATCGGATCCTCGTCGGGATGAGGGCCGGCGCCCCCGCCTGGCGGGTGACGCCGGCCATCGGCCGGGCTTTGGATTGGTATGTGCCCGGCCACTGGCCTGTGGTTCTGATAGGTGAAGCGTTACTTCTTCGGGACGGCGCCGAGCAGACCGCCGAGCAGGTTCGTCACCGGTGCCAGCAGGTTGGTCGCGCCAGCCGTGGTGGTGCCGTTCGAAGTGCCGGTGAGGCCGGTCGTGACGGTGCCGCTGCCGGACGGCGTCGTTACCGTGCCGGCCGCGCCGCCCGGGCTGGCCGTGCCGAGCGCACCGAGCGCGCCGGCCGGCGAGGTCAGCGAGCCCGTCAGCGTGCCGACCGGGCCGCTCGTCAGCGCACCGCCGAGGTTGCCGGTCAGGTTGCCGCCCGGTGTCGTGACCGTGCCGGTGAGGCTTGCGCCAAGCGGCGTCAGCGAGTTGACGAGGCCGGTGACCGGTGCAAGCAGGCCGCCGATGCCCGAGCCGCTGGTACCGCTCGTGCCGCTGGTGCCGCTCGAACCGAGACCGCCGAGCGCGCCCGTCACCGTGCCGAGGAGGCCCGTGATCGGCGCGAGCGGGCCGCCGCTGGTGCCGCTCGTCCCGCTGGTGCCGCCGGAGCCGCTCGAGCTGCTGCCGCCGCCGAGCCCGCCCGTCAGCGTACCGAGCAGACCGGTGATCGGCGCGAGCGGGTTGGTGCCGCTGCTGGAGCTGCCGCTGGACAGCAGGCCGCCAGCCGACGACACCGTGTTGCCGAGCTGGGACACGCTGCTGCCGGCGCTCGTGCCGACCGGGTTGCCGGTCGCGTTGCCGACCTGCGTACCGGCGAGGCCGAGGCCGCTGCCGAGGGTGTTCAGCAGGCCGCTGAGCGGGGCGCCGAGCAGGGTTGCGCCGCCGAGCATCTGCGTGGCGCCAGGCGTCGTGACGCCGCCGGTCAACGTGTTCGTGATCGGGTTGATCACGCTGCCGAGCTGCGTCTCGAGTTGCTGGACCGGTGCGCTGTTCAGCGCGGTGTTCAGCGCCGATGCGGTCGAGTTGACCGCGGTGCCGACCGTGTTGACCAGACTGCCGACCAGGGTCGTCGCCGGCGCGAGCGGCGACAGCGGACCGGTGCCGAGGCTCGTCACCGCGTTGCCGAGGTTGTTGACCGCGCTGCCGGCGCCGGTCAGCAGGCCGGTGGTCGACGTGAGCGTCGGGCCGAGCGGGTTCGGCGACACGCCGATCGAGCCGAGGCCGGCCGCGACGCCGTTGCCGAGTGACTGCACGCCGTTGCCGAGGCTGGTGACCGCGTTGCCGATGCTGGTGGCCGTCGTCGGGTTCGTGCCCGGAACTTGCACGCCGCCGATCTGCGAACCGCCGTTCGCGACCGTCGTGCCGAGTGCCGTGACGAGCGTGCCGGTTTGCTGGAGGACGTTGCCGAGCGGGGTGACGTTGGTGCCGGAGGTGCCAGAGGTGCCCGACGTACCGGAAGTGCCCGACGTACCGGAAGTGCCCGACGTACCGGAAGTGCCGGAGGTGCCCGACGTACCGGAAGTGCCCGACGTGCCGGAAGTGCCGGAAGTGCCCGACGTGCCGGAAGTGCCCGACGTACCGGAGGTACCCGACGTGCCGGAAGTGCCCGACGTACCGGAAGTGCCCGACGTACCGGAAGTGCCCGACGTACCGGAAGTGCCCGACGTCCCGGAGGTGCCCGACGTACCGGAAGTGCCCGACGTGCCGGAAGTGCCCGACGTGCCGGACGTGCCGGACGTGCCCGAGGTACCGGAGGTGCCCGACGTACCGGAAGTGCCTGACGTCCCGGAGGTGCCCGAGGTACCGGAAGTGCCCGACGTACCGGAAGTGCCCGACGTACCGGAAGTGCCCGACGTACCGGAAGTACCCGACGTACCGGAAGTGCCCGACGTGCCGGAAGTGCCCGACGTCCCCGAACTACCGCCGCCGGACGTGCCCGACGAGCCGCCGCCCGACGTCCCTGAAGTCCCTGAAGTCCCTGAAGTCCCCGAAGTGCCGGACGTCCCCGACGTGCTCGGTTTGATCGACGGCGTGACCGGTCCGTCGACCGAACCGCAGCCGTACAGCGAGAGCAGCGACAGGACGGCCAGCGATACCGCCGACTTCTTTAAGTAATGGTGCATGGAGGCCTCGACATTGGAAGTTGTGTCCGGGCCATTACTGCAAATTCCGCGCCATGACACCTTTCGCGAAACGCGTCAGCGCTTTGTTGCGGGAATCGGGAATATCGACGCGATTTAAACGGAGGAATGGCGCTTTCGCGAGACGGAGGCGCCGGACGTGCCGGCGCACTCGCCGTGATGTTCCCGTAAGGAACCGTAACGCCGGGCCGGATGTTACGTAGCGTTCGACCCGACGTTCCGCGCGTGACGTGGCCGGCCACGACCCGAGGACACGGTCTTTGACGAAACGCCCGCGCGCCGCGAACATGAAGCGGACCCACCCGGCCGCGGGCAACGCCGAAGCGGCCACGACTTCAGACAGGACACGACATGAGCGAACAGGACAGGGAACAGGGCAAGGCGCGCCGCACCGAGGTGATGGGCGAGGCGTTCGTCGAGCGTGCGATGCGCGATCTCGACGGTTTTTCGCGTCCGATGCAGAACTGGCTGAACGAGCACGCGTGGGGCAGCACGTGGCAGCGCGGCGGGATCGACCTGAAGACGCGCAGCCTCTGTACCTGCGCGATGCTGGCCGCGCTCGGCCGCAGCACGGAACTGAAGGGCCACGTGCGTGGCGCCCTCAACAACGGCGCGAGCCTCGTCGAGATCCGCGAGGTGCTGCTGCACAGCGCGTTGTACGCGGGCGCGCCGGCGGCGGTCGAGGCGTTCCGCAGCGCGCGCGAGGTCATCACGGAGCTCGGGCTGTCGCTGCCCGATGACGAAGGCTGACCGGCACGCGGCGCGTTGCGGCCGGCAGGCCCGCGGCCGATCAATGCGCGACGTGCGCGCTCTGCGTTGGCGTCTCGACCGGCGCGGCGGCGACTTCGAGCAGCCAGTCCGCCGTTGCGTCCGGAATCGTGACGGGCAGCATGTGCCCGCCTTCGACGACTTTCAGCCGCACGCGCGCCGACTTCTGCGCGAGCGCCTCGCCGTGCGTACGCCAGTTCAGGATCGGATCGGCGCGACCGTACAGCACGTCGACCGGCAACGCGAGGTCCGCGTAGCGGCGCTCCATCGCGGGGAGGTCGACGGGCGCCGACAGCAGGTCCGTCGCCGTTGCGTAGAACACGTGCGGCCGCATCCCGAGCAGCCCGCCGCCCTTCACCGGGAAGTCGCGCGGCACGGCTTCCGGCGCGAACACCTGGCTCACGGCCTTGCGGCCGGTCAGGATCGTCAGCGGGATCGCGAAGGTCCACGACACGAAGCGGCGCACCAGCGGCGACGGCAGCATCAGCGGCTTGAACGGCGCCGGCGGTTCGGTTTGCTCGTGCGACAGCGGCGCGATCAGCGCAAGCCGGCTGACGCGCTCCGGATGGTTGAGGCCAACCGCGAGCGCGATCGCGCCGCCGAGCGAGTGGCCGACGAGCACGGGCCGATCGAGCTTCAGCGCGTCGATGAACGCGGCGATCGTGCGGGCCTGCGCGAACACGTTCGCCTGCGAGTTGGCGCCGCGCAGCGAGCGGCCGGCGCCGGGCCGGTCGACGAGGATCACGCGATGATGCTGCGCGAGCCGCGTGAGCGGCAGGTACGCGAAGTTGCGCCACTGCCCGGCGAGCCCGTGCACGAACACGAGCGGCGGGCCGCTGCCGTATTCGACGTAATGGATGTGGTCGCCGCCGATGTCGACGAAGCGGCCTTCGGGCGGAAACGCGCGCGTCACGCGGCGCGCGACGTAGCCGGAAAACAGCGCAAGCGCGGCGAGTACCGCGACGACGCCGAGCAGCACGTTCTGGATCAGGTGGAGCGTATGGCTCATGTCGGCCTCAACGGGTTTCGAGTATGGGGTCGGCGACCGGCGCGGCGGCCGGGCCGGCTTTCGCGCGGCGTTCGAACTGCATTGCCGAATCGGCGAGCCCGCTGAACTTCAGCGACGCGAGATCGAGCACGTAGTTCTGATGGAATTTCCAGGGCTTGCGATGCCCCTGCTTCGGCAGGATGCCGGCCGCGCGCTGGATGTAGCCCGAGCTCAGGTTCACCGCCGGCACGTCGCCGAGATCACCCGCGCCGAGCCGCGGCACGCAGGTGTCGTAGCCGTTCGCGCGCATGTGGTTGAGCAGCCGGCACACGTAGCGCGCGATCAGCTCGGCCTTCAGCGTCCACGACGCGTTCGTGTAACCGAACGACGATGCGAGGTTCGGCACGTCGCTGTACATCATTCCCTTGTAAGACACGGTCTGGGGCAGATCGACCGCGCGGCCGTCGACCGTGACGCGCGCGCCGCCGAGCATCTTCACTTTCAGTCCCGTCGCGGTGACGATCACGTCCGCGTCGAGTTGCTGGCCGCTCTTCAGCTTCAGGCCGGTCGGCGTGAAGCGCTCGATCTCGTCGGTGACGATCGAGGCGCGGCCCGCGCGGATCGACTTGAACAGATCGCCGTTCGGCACGAGACACACGCGCTGGTCCCACGGCATGTAGCGCGGCGTCAGATGCTTTGCGACGTCGAAGTCGGGGCCGAGCTGCTTGCCGGCCGCGCGGATGATGAACCGTTTCGTCTGCTCGGGCTTGCGGCGCGACACGTTGTAAAGGTACATCGTCAGCAGTACGTTCTTCATTCGCACGATCCGGTGCGCGAGGCTCGACGGCAGCACGCGGCGCAACGCGTTCGCGATCTTGTCGCGTGCGGGCAGCGACACGATGTAGGTCGGCGAGCGCTGCAGCATCGTCACGTGTTTCGCATCGGCCGCCATCGACGGCACCAGCGTGACGGCCGTCGCGCCGCTGCCGATCACGACGACGCGCCGGTTCGCGTAAGACAGGTCCTTCGGCCATTGCTGCGGATGAACGATTCGGCCTTCGAACGATTCCATACCGGCCCAGTCGGGCAGGTAGCCGCCGTCGTAGTCGTAATAGCCGCTGCACATGTAGAGGAAGCGGCACGTGTAGACCAGCGTGTCGACCGCGCCGTCCCGCGTGCGCTCGATGTGCACCGTCCAGCGCGCGCGGTTCGAATCCCAGTCTGCCGCGACCACTTTCTGGCCGTAGCGGATCGTCTGGTCGATGCCGTACGCGCGCGCGGTGTCGCGGATATAGTCCAGGATCGTCTGGCCGTCCGAGATCGCCTTGTCGCTGTGCCACGGGCGGAAGCTGTAGCCGAGCGTGAACATATCGGAATCCGAACGGACGCCGGGATAGCGGAACAGGTCCCAGGTGCCGCCGATCGCGTCGCGCGCCTCGACGATCGCCACGCTCGCATACGGGCAGCGCTGCTTCAGGTGATAGGCGGCGCCGATGCCGGACAGGCCGGCGCCGACGATCAGCACGTCGAGGTCGCGGCTGTCGCCGCGGGCGGACGGCACGTCGCGTCGGTCGGTCGTCGTCGAGGTCATAAGGGATCCTTGGTCAGGGTGGTCGGGAGCGCGGCCGGCGCATGGATGCGCTCGAGATTGCGCGCGCGGGCGCGGCGCACGTGGCGCAGCACCAGCCGCTGGTAGCCGGCGCCGAACAGGCGCGCGAGCTTGTCGAGGCGGCGGGCATCGGCGCCGACCAGCACGCGGCGCGCGTTGCGCTCGACGCCGGCGAGGATCTGCCGCGCGGCATCGTCGGCTGTCGTCGCGTTGATCAGGCGGTTCGCCTGACGGCGGTGGGTCGCTTCGTCCTGGCCCGTGAGCGCGTGGATGCTGGTGTCGACGCGGCTCGCGTCGACGATGTTGGTCGCGACGCCGCCCGGATGCACGCAGGGCGCGCCGTCGAGTTCGAGCTCCATCCGCAGCGCCTCGGTGAAGCCGCGCACGGCGAATTTGGTCGCGTTGTAGGCGCTCTGCGTCGGCATCGCGACGAGCCCGAACAGGCTCGACGTGTTGATCACTTGCCCGTCGCCCGACGCGCGCAGATGCGGCAGGAACGCCTGCGTGCCGTGCACGACACCCCAGAAGTTGATGCCGACGATCCATTCGAGATCGGCGATGCGCGCGGTCTCGGCGCTCGCGGCCAGCGACACGCCCGCGTTGTTGAAGACCAGATTGACCTTGCCGTGTTCGGCGCGCACGTAATCGGCCCACGCGAACACCGCATCGCGGTCGGCGACGTCGAGCCGCCGCGTGCTCGTGCGCACGCCGTGCTTCGCGCACGCGGCCGCCGTGCCGGCGAGCCCGACGTCGTTGACGTCGGCGAGCGCAACCTCGCAGCCGCGCCGCGCGAGCTCGACCGCGAGGCTGCGGCCCATGCCCGAGCCGGCGCCCGTGATCGCGGCGACCTTGCCGGAAAACCCCTTCATTCGTCGTTCCTCCCGTTCCGCTTGCGCTGCGTCGGCGGCGCGCCTATTGTGGTGTTATTCGTCACCACTTTAGTTTTCGGGTGTCCTGATGTCAAATAGCGAAATGGAGAAAGCACTCGAAACGGAAAAACGGGGCCGGGCGTACGGCGGCGTGGCGCCCGAGGTGCGTGCCGCCGAGCGGCGCGATGCGCTGATCCGCGCGGCGACGCGCGTGTTCGGCACGGTCGGCTTCCGCAAGGCGACCGTGCGGTCGATCTGCCAGGAAGCGAAGCTCAACGACCGCTATTTCTATGCGGCGTTCGACAGTACCGAGGATCTGCTGCGCTGCACCTACCTGCATCACGCGCAGCAGTTGCACGACGCGGTCGCGCGGGCGGTGGCGGAGCGCGGCGGCGATCTGCGCGAGCGCATCGACGCGGGGCTCGCCGCGTTCTTCGGATTCCTGCGCGATCCGTGCGCGGCCCGCGTGCTGCTGCTCGAGGTGATGGGCGTGAGCGCGGATACCGACATGACGTACCAGCGGATACTGATCGACTTCGGCAAGCTGATCATGGCGATCGGCACGGCGCGCGAGGCCGTGACGCCTGCCGAGCGCACTGAGCAGCGGCTCGTCGGGCTCGCGCTGGTCGGCGCGATGACGAACGTCGGCGCGGCGTGGCTGCTCACTGGGTATCGCGACCCGGAGGCGCAGATGGTCGCGAGTTGCAGGAAAGTGCTGCTGGGGACGTTGCGCGAAGCGGGCTAGGATGCGGCGACGATCGGACTTGTGCGATTCGCATCCGGTTGCGTCGCGGAGCCATCCGACGCTTCACATCCTCGAGCGTTTCGATCGTGCCGGCGTCGCTGATCGCGCTTCTCCGATCCTCGCCTTCATCGCATCGATGAACGCACGCACCTTCGGCGAAGGCAGCCGCGTCGACGGATACACCGCGTGAATCCCGGCCCGCGCCGAGCGCCATGCGGGTAGCAGCCGGACGAGCCGGCCGGCAGCGACGTCCTCCGCGATCGAGAAATCCGTCAGGAGCCCGAAGCCTCCGCCCGCGAGCGCGATCGCACGGCAGGCCGTCGCCGTGTTCGACACGACGGGCGCGACGCAGCGCACCGACGCATGGCCGCCGCTCGCGTCGAGAAGTTCGAGCGTATGCGGACGCGACAGCGTCGACAGCATCACGAACGGCAGCGCGGCGAGCGCATCCGGGGCGCGCGGCAGCCCGTGCCGCGCGACGAACGCCGGGCTCGCGACCAGCCATTTCTCGTACTCGCCGAGTTGCACCGCGCGATAGTTCGAATCTGCGAGGCGGCCGATGCGGATCGCGACGTCCAGATTGTCCGCGACGAGATCGACGACGCGATCGTTCGCGATCAGTTCGACGTCGAGCCCCGGATGCGCGTCGCGCAGTGCGACGATGGCCGGCGCGACGACGAGCGCGCCGTAGTCGATCGGCACGCTCACGCGCAGCGTGCCGCGCAGCGGCCCCGCGTCGGACGACACCGCGTCGAGCGCGCTTTCGGTCGCGCGCACGATGTCGCGGCACGCGTCGTAGAACGCGCGCCCCGCGTCGGTCACGCTCAGCCGCCGCGTGGTGCGCACCAGCAGGTTCGCGCCGACCTCGGATTCGAGCCGCTGCATGTGCGTACTGACGACCGTCTTCGCGAGGCCAAGCCGCTCGGCCGCAGCCGTCAGCGAGCCGGCATCGACCACCGCGACGAAGATCGCCAGCCGGTTCAGGTTCACGTCGCGAAGATCGGCCATCGTCGATTGTCCTATGGAAGCGGATAATGTTTCAGCGATTATCCGTCTTCTGGACGCGAACGGCGAGCGCTACGCTGGGGCCGTTCGTCGCCGATTCCCGGCGGCGCGAGATCCAGGAGCCTCTCCATGCCAGCCGCCAGCAAGCCCGCCCGTCCGGTTCGTGTCTATTCGTTCCCGCTGTCGGGGCATGCGCATCGCGTGCGGCTGTTCCTGTCGCTGCTGGGGCTGCCGTTCGACACCGTCGACGTCGATCTCGCGGCCGGCGCGCAGCGCGAACCCGCATTCCTCGCGCTCAATCCGCTCGGCCAGGTGCCGGTGATCGACGACGATGGCACCGTGCTCGCCGATTCGAACGCGATCCTCGTCTATCTCGCGAAGCGCTACGGCGACGCGCACTGGCTGCCCGACGATGCCGCCGGCGCGGCGACGGTGCAGCGCTGGCTGTCGTACGCGGCCGGGCCGATCGCATCGGGGCCGGCGGCCGCGCGGCTCGTCACCGTGTTCAGCGCGCCGCTCGATCACGACGCGGCCAAGCGCACGGCCGCGAAGGTGCTGGCCGTGATCGACCGGGAACTCGCCGGCAAGCCGTTCGCCGCGGGTGCGCAGCCGACGATCGCCGACATCGCGGCCTACACGTACATCGCGCACGCGCCGGAAGGCGGCGTGTCGCTCGAACCGTATCCGCACGTGCGCGCGTGGCTCGCGCGCGTCGAGGCGCTGCCGGGCTTCGTCGCGATGCCCACGACCCGTGCCGGCCTGCTTGCCGCCTGACGCGAAGCCGCGCCTTGACCGGGAGAACGCGATGACCACGCCGACCGCCGCCGTACCGGGCTGGGAACTCGACGTTGCGCCGTTTCACGCGGGCGAGCTTGCCGTGCAGCAGCGCGCGGGCGTGACGGAGGCCGCGGGCACGGCCGGCCGGCGCGGCATTCGCCGCTTCATGCCGGACCAGCACCGGACGTTCTTCGCGCAGTTGCCGTTCTTCGTGCTCGGCGGCGTCGATGCGTACGGCCAGCCGTGGGCCACGCTGCGGGTCGGGACGCCCGGCTTCGTGACGGCGCCGGACGCGCGCACGCTGCGCATCGACGGCGATGCGCTGCCAGGCGATCCGCTGGCCGACGCGTGGCGGCCGGGGGCGCCGCTCGGCGGGCTCGGGATCGAATTCGATACGCGCCGGCGCAATCGCGTGAACGGCGTCGTGCGTTCGGCCGACAGCGGCGCGCTGACGATCGCGGTCGAGCAGAGCTTCGGCAACTGTGCGAAGTACATCCAGGGCCGCAAACCCACCTTCGTGGCGCGTGAAGCCGGGGCGTCCATCGCGTCCGACGTGTCGGACCGGCTGAGCGACGCGGATCGCGCGCTGCTCGCGCAGGCCGATACGCTCTTCGTCGCGAGTGCGAACACGTCGGCCGACGCGGGCGCCGCGCGCGGCGCGGACGTGTCGCACCGCGGCGGCATGCCGGGCTTCGTGCGCGTCGACGACGCGCACACGCTGACGACGCCGGATTTCAGCGGCAACCGCTTCTTCAACACGCTCGGCAACCTGCAGCACGATCCGCGCGCGGGGCTGCTGTTCGTCGATTTCGACAGCGGCGATCTGCTGTATGTCGCCGCGCGGGCGGAGATCGTGTGGGACGGGCCGCTCGTCGCGTCGTTCGATGGCGCGCAGCGGGTCGTGCGGTTTCATGTGCGGGAAGTGCGGCGCATGCGTGCGGTGCTGCCGTTCAGGTGGTCGGCGGTCGAACGTGCGCCGCAGTTCGCGGCGATGGCGGCGGGCGCGGTTGCGGCGGACGGGCCGGTGCCGTCCGCGCTCACCTCCGCGCCTTCATCGGCAACCGCATCGGCTCCCGCATGGCGCCCACTGCGCATCGCGAAGATCGTCGACGAAGCGCGCGCGATCCGCTCGTTTCATTTCGAAGCGGCCGATGGCGACGCGTTGCCGACGTACGAAGCCGGGCAGCACCTGACGCTGCGCGTCGCGCTGCCGGGCAGCGACGCGCCGACGATCCGCAGCTACACGCTGTCCGATGCACCGGGCGCGCCGCGTTACCGGATCACCGTGAAGCGCGAAGGACGCGTGTCGGCGTGGCTGCACGATCATGCTCAGGCAGGCATGACGCTCGACGCGCAGATGCCGCGCGGCCGCTTCACGTTCGACGTTGCGAGCCCGCGCCCGGCCGTGCTGGTGTCGGCCGGCATCGGGATCACGCCGATGATCGCGATGCTGCGTCGCGCGCTGGCCGACGACAAGGCGTCGCGTCGCATCGTGTTCGTGCACGGCGCGCGCGATACGGCCGACCGGCCGTTTGCGGCGGAACTGACGCGCATCGCCGACGCGGGCGCACGCGTGTCGCTGCACTGGTTCGACAGCCGGCCGCAGCGCGACGGCGCGGCGCGACCGGGCCGCATCGACATCGCGCAACTGAAGCGCATCCTGCCGTTCGACGACTACGATTTCTACCTCTGCGGGCCGTCCGCGTTCATGCGCGATTTGTACGACGGGTTGCGCGCGCTGAACGTGCCGGACGAGCGTATCCGCTTCGAGGCGTTCGGGCCGTCGAGCGTCGTGCGCAGTGCGACGCGAGCGGCAGCAGCGCCGCCAGTGGCTAGCGTGCCTGTCGTATTCCGGCGCACGGGCCGCGAAGCTGCCTGGACACCCGCTGACGGCACATTGCTCGAATTCGCCGAAGGCCAGGGCGTGGCGGTGCCGTCCGAGTGCCGGTCGGGATCGTGCGGGACGTGCGCGACGCGCATGCTGTCCGGTGCGGTCGATTACGTGCGGTCGCACGATGCGCCGGTCGAACCCGGCTGCGTGCTGCTGTGCGTCGCGCAGCCTGCCGAAGGGGCCGTGGCACCGCTCGTGCTCGAGCGCTGAACGCACCATGCGACATGCCGCCGCAGATGGCCTGCTGCGCGAAAAGCGCGCGCAACTGCTGCTTTTTTCGGATGCCGGTCGGGTCGACGATAGCGTCAACCGATTCGATGAAAGGAGCACAACCATGAAACTGCTCGGCATGATCAAGCTGGTCCTGTGGAGTTTCTTCGGCGTACGCAACAGCAAGGCGCACGCCGCCGATCTCGCGAACGTCAACTACACGTTGCTGCCGTTCGTGGCGATCGTGCTCGCGGTGCTGGTTGGTGCGGTCATCTACGGCGTGGTGCACCTGGTCGTCGATCCGACCGCGACGATGCAGGGGTTCTGACCGACCGCCGAATCGCGAGCGGGCGAACGTTCCCGCTCCGGTATCCGGCCGCGTGACCGTGCCGGCCATCGAGGTGCCCGCGCACGACGCCAGTCACGCGCACCTCGGCGCCGTCGCCGTGTCGCATGGATCGCGCGGTTTCCGTTCTCGCCTTCCTCGCCCCCGATTTGCCCGATTCCAGGGCAGTCAGCCCCGCCCGGGGTAAAATGCGCGCCGCGCCGCGATGTCGTGCGCGACGGGCATGCCGCCGTTCCAGCGAACGGCGCGCGCAAGTACGTCGCGCCCGTAACGGGGCGTTCGAAGCGTCCCCCCGCATGACAAGCCGCGCGCGATGCAGCCGGCCGCCCGACACGCTCCCGACGAACCGGTCGGCGGCTGCGTCGGTACCCGGCGCGTCACCGTCATCCGATGTCCCATCCAGCGCTTTCCCGATCGATCGGCACGCATGCTGCCCGATCGTCCGATTCGTCTGATGAATGTCGTGTCGACGTTCGCGCCCGGCGTCCGCGGGGCCGCCGCGGGTTCTTGCGCGAGGTCGCGCTTCGCGGCTGCATAACGCGTTTCGAGTGTTTCGACAGGGTCGAGTGGCGAGTTTTCCATCCAGAACAATGACGGTGAATAGAACAACAGCGGCGCCCGCACGGCGGCGGCGCGCGAAGGTCGGGCTTGGCGTCGGTCTCGGCATCACGCTTTTCGCGGCGCAGGCCGCCGCGGCGCAGGCCGCCGCGGCACAGGGCGACGCGCCGGCATCCGACGCCGATGCGGCCGGGGCCGCGACACTGCCGACGATCACGGTCAGCGGCGAGCGCGGCGGCTCGTTTCGCGTGCGCGAGGCGTCGGTCGCGGGGCTCGACGACGCGCCGCTGCGCGACACGCCGGCCTCCGTCAACGTCGTCACGCGGGCGCTGATCGACGACCAGCAGGCGAAGCGGCTGAGCGACGTGGTGCGCAACGATGCGTCGGTCGTCAACGACTATGCGCCGGTCGGCTACTTCGAAGGCTTCGCGATCCGCGGCTTTCCGGTCGATCTCGCGAGCGCAATCCGGATCGACGGGCTGACGGTGTCCGGTGAGCAGAACGTGCCGCTCGAGAACAAGGAGCGTGTCGAGATCCTGAAGGGACTGGCCGGCATCGACAGCGGCGTGGTTGCGCCGGGCGGCGTGATCAACTTCGTGACGAAGCGCTCGGCGAACGTAGCGAGCGTGACGACCGGCGTCGACAGCCGCGGCTCGACGTCGGCGGCCGTCGATCTCGGCCGCCGCTTCGGCCCCGACAATCAGTTCGGCTTCCGGATCAATGCCGCGAAGGAGAACATGCACTCGTACATCGACGGCACCAACGGGCGACGCACGTTCGGCTCGATCGCCGCCGACTGGGACATCAGCCCGCGCGCGAGCCTGCAGCTGAACGCGGAATTCCAGCAGTGGATCCAGCGCTCCGCGCCCGGCTACCAACTGCTCGGCGGCACCGTCGTGCCGTCCGTCAACACGACGTCGAAGGCGCTCGGCACGCAGCCGTGGGCGAAGCCGGTGACGACCGACGCGCTGAACCTGAACGCGCGCTTCGACTACCAGTTCAACGACGACTGGAAGGCCTACATCGCCGCGGGCCGCAGCCGCACGATGATCGACGACAACAGCGCGTTCGCGTACGGCTGCTCGTATGCGCCGAGCTGCGCGGCCGGCACGACGTCGCCGTTCTTCTTCGGCGCGAACGGCGACTACGACGTGTACGATTTCCGCAGCCCCGGCGAATACCGCCGCAACGACGACCTGCGCGCGGTGACGACGGGCAGGTTCGCGACGGGCCCGCTGCGCCACGAGCTGACGCTCGGCGTGAGCGTGCAGCGCCGCGTCGTGCACATGGCGAACGCCGTGTACGACTACGTGGGCAGCGAGAACATCTACGGGCCCGACATCGCGTTCGCGCCGTCGCCGAACACGGCCGGGCCGTCGTATCCGCAGCTCGACTCGTGGCAGTACGGCGTGTTCGGGCTCGACCGCATCAGCATCGGCGAGCACTGGCAGGTGCTCGCGGGCGGCAAGGAAGTGCTGTTGCGCCAGCGCAGCTGGAACAGCCTCGACGGCGACGCGACGCACACCGACCGCTCGGTGTTCCTGCCGCAGGTCGCGCTCGTCTACAAGCCGGTGAACGTGCTGTCGCTGTACGCGTCGTATAGCAAGGCGCTGTCGCTCGGCGACCAGGCGCCGGTGCGCGCGACCAACGCGTATGCGTTCCTGCCGCCGGTCGAATCGCACCAGTTCGAACTCGGCGCGAAATACGACTGGCTCGACCGGCTGAGCCTCACGGCCGCCGTGTTCTCGATCAGCAAGCCGTTCCAGTTCGCCGACCCCGATGCGTCGGGCACGAGCTATACGTTCGTGCAGCGCGGCACGCAGCGCCACCAGGGGATCGAACTCGGTGCGGCCGGGCGCGTGACCGAGCGGCTCGGACTGACGGCCAGCGTCGCGGCGATTCGCGCGCGCGCGTACGATTCGGGTTCGCCGGCCTACGAAGGGCATCAGATCATCAACGTGCCGGCACTGCGCGCATCGCTGTATGCGGACTACGCGGTGCCGGGCGTTGCCGGTCTGAACGTGCTCGGCGGCGTCGAGTACAGCGCCGCGCGCAATGCGAACGAGGAAGGCACCGCGCGCGTGCCGTCGTGGTTCGTGTTCAATCTCGGCGCGCGCTATACGACGAAGATCGCGGGCCATCGCACGGTGCTGCGCGTGTCGGTGGACAACCTGTTCAACAAGTTCTACTGGCGCGACGCGGGCGAGCAGCAGGGCGACGCGTACCTGTTCCCGGGCGCGCCGCGCACCGCCCGCGTATCGTTGACCTATGATTTCTGATCGTCCGGATCCGGCTGCGTGATGCGCGGCCCCGGCAGCCAACCAGGAGAGCACAGACGATGTCCCCACTCGAAATCGCCGGCGTGATCGTCAGCGCGCTCGCGATCTGGCTGACCGCGAAGCGGCGCATGCTGTGCTGGCCGGTCGGGCTCGCGTCGGTCGCGCTGTACGGCTGGATCTTCTTCGACGCGAAGCTGTATTCCGACATGCTGCTGCAGGGCGCGTTCGCGGTGCTGCAGGTGTACGGCTGGCGCCGCTGGATCGCGCAGCGTACGCTGGAGGCGAGCGGCGGCGCGGCGCCGGCCGGCGATGTCGCGCCCGTCACCGGCGTGCGGCCGCGGCAGATGCTGCCCGACCTGATCGCGGCCGTCGTCGGCAGCGCGCTGCTCGGCGGGATGATGGCGCGCTGGACCGACGCGGCGCTGCCGTTCGTCGACGCGTCGCTGACCGCATTCAGCCTCGTCGCGCAATACTGGACCGCGCGGCGCTACATCGCGTCGTGGGGGTTGTGGATCGTCGTGAACGTCGTGTACGTCGGGATGTTCGTGTTCAAGGAACTGTATCTGACGGCCGGACTCTATGCGCTGTTCATCGCGCTCGCCGTCATCGGCTGGCGCGACTGGAGCCGGACGGCCGACGCGCTGCGCGCGACGGCCAGCCCGGCGGGCTGATTCACGGGCCGATTCAACTACGGAGCAGCGTCGTTCATGACATTCCCTCTCGAGCCGAACGCGCCTGCGTCGCGTGACGCCGCCGACGCGCGGGACGTCGCACCGCCGCAATTCGGCGTCGACGGCGAGCACGCCGAACGCGACTGGCCGCTGATGACGCACGACGAAGTCGCGGGCGTGCTGGCGCGGATCGACGGCGTCGGCGCGCCGGCGCGGCTCACGTGGCACAGCCCGCGGCCGTTCTCGGCGGCCGTGCTGGTGCACACGACAGACGAGCGCACGCTGTTCGTCAAGCGTCATCACGTGAGCTTGCGTGATGTCGCCGGACTCGAGGAAGAGCATCGCTTCATCGCGCATCTGCGTGCACGCGATGTTCCGGTCGCCGATGTGCTCGCCGGTCGCGACGGCGCGACCGCGTTCGCATCCGGCGACTGGACCTATGAAGTGCACGTGGTCGCGCCGGGTGTCGATGCGTATCGCGGCGTGATGTCGTGGCAGCCGTTCACGGATCCTTCGCATGCCTACGCGGCCGGCCGCGCGCTGGCCGAACTGCATCGCGCGTCGGCCGGATACGATGCGCCGGCGCGGCCCGTGCGCACGCTGCTGTCGAGTTTCCGCGTGCTGTCGTCCGCCGATCTGGCGGGTGCGCTCGAACGCTGGGTCGATGCGCAGCCGCTGCTGGTGCGTGCGCTCGGCACGCGCGACTGGCGTGGCGATGTAGCGGATACGATCGGCCCGTATCATGCGCGCCTCGTGCCGCTGCTTCCCGCGCTGCCGCCGCTGTGGACGCACGGCGACTGGCATGCGTCGAACCTGCTGTGGACCGACGCCGGCCCCGGCGCACAGGTGCGCACCGTGCTCGACTTCGGCCTGTCCGATCGCACGTGCGCGGTGATGGACGTCGCGCTGGCGATCGAGCGCAATACGATCGACTGGATGGCGCCAGCCGATGCGCGCCGCGTCGAATACGCGCACATCGATGCGCTGCTCGACGGCTACGAATCGCTCGAACCGCTGAGCGACGATGCGTATGCGGCGCTGGTCGCGATGCTGCCGATCGTGCATACGGAGTTCGCGCTGTCGGAAGTCGCGTATTTCGGGTGCATCATCGAGGCCCCGGCGATCGTCGACGTCGCGTACGACGGCTACCTGCTCGGGCACGCACGCTGGTTCGGCGAACGCGACGGACGACAACTGCTCGACTGGCTGGTGCAACGCCGGCGCGCGAAGCGGGGCAGCGTGTAAAGCTGCACGCCGGACGTCGTCGAGCCGGTAAAGCCATTTTCCTTCCGTGCGGCGATCGCACCGCACATTCACTGAAATCATCCGATCCACGAAGCGGACCCTGCTCCCGCAGGACGCCGCACGCCCGCACGCCGTCGCATCCAACATGACGGAAATGTCATCTTCGGCTCATGTTCGCACTGCACCCGATCCGTAGCATCGGTGCGAACCGTTATCGCAGAACCGAACATGCTCAAGCTCACCCTCGCCGTGGCCGTCGTCTTCGCGACGGCCGCGACGGCCCATGCGCAATCGCTGCAGGTCGCGGCCCCGGCCTTGGCCTCGACGGCATCCGCTGTTGCACCGCCGTCCGACGCCGCTTCTTCCCCATCGCTGACGCTGTCCGACGCGCTCGCGGCAGCGGCCCGCAACAACCCGGCGTTGCGCGGCGCGCGCGCGGACGTCGACGCATCGGCCGGCGCGCTGATGCAGGCCGGCGCGCGTCCCAATCCGGAGGTGTCGTTCCTGCAGGAAGGCTTCAGCCGCGCGGAGCGCACGTCGACCGCGCTGATCAACCAGACCATCGAACTCGGGGGCAAGCGCCGCGCGCGGCTCGATGTCGCGTCGTACGGCCGCGAGGCCGCGAATGCGTCGCTCGACGAGCAGGGTGCCGCCGTGCGCGCCGATGTGATCGCGGCGTTCTACGGATTGCTTGCCGCGCAGCGGCAACTTCATGTCACCGAAGAGTCGGCAGCGATCGCCGCGCGCTCGGCTGACCTCGCGGGCCGCCGCGCGCAGGCCGGCAAGGTGTCGCCGGTCGAGGCGACCAAGGCGCAGGTGGCGGCGGCCGGCGTCCAGATCGAGGTGGCGACCGCGCGCGGCCGTGTCGACGTCGCGCGCGAGAAGCTGAATGCGGTGATGGGTGAAGCGCGCGGCGACCGCCGCGTCGCGCTCGGCGATCTGGAAACGGTGCCCGCGGTCGAGGCGTTGTCCGCGCTGATCGCGCAGCTCGACGACGCGCCGCTCGCCCGCGTCGCGCGTGCGCAGATGCTGCGCTCGAACGCGGCCGTGTCGCTCGAACGCGCGCGGCGCATTCCCGACGTGACGGTCAGCGCGGGCATGAAGCGGGTGACGACGGGTGGCGTGCCCGACAACCAGGCGGTGGTCGGCGTGTCGATTCCGATTCCGCTGTTCGACACGAACCGGGGCGCGCTGCTCGAAGCGACGCACAAGGCCGAGCGCGCGAATGCCGATCTCGACCGCGAGCGCACGCGGCTGCGGCTCGAACTCACGCAGGCGTACGCGAATTTCGACGCGGCCGCGCAGGAAGCGCGGCGGCTGAAGAGCGACATCCTGCCCGGCGCGCGGCTCGCGCTCGATGCGATGTCGCGCGGCTACGAGCTCGGCAAGTTCAGCTTCCTCGACGTGCTCGACGCGCAGCGCACGCTGTTCCAGGGGCAATCGCAATACGTGCGCGCACTCGCCGACGCGCATGCGGCCCGCGCCGACATCGGCCGGCTCGTCGGCACGCCGCTCGCGGCCGTCGCGCAATAGCCGCGCTTCTTACCTGAAGGATCATCATGTCACGCAGCAGAATCTTCATCATTGCGGCGGCCGTGCTCGGCGGCGTCGGGATCGTGCTCGGCGCGCTCGCCGTCACGCGAGGCGGCGCGTCCGTGCCCGCGGGAACCGAAGCCGCGCAGGCGGCCGACGGCATCGGCACCGGCTCGCACGGCGGCGTCGTGCTCACGCGCGGCACGTTGTCCGTCGAGATCGTGATGACGGAAAAGCCCGGCGACGCGCGGCTCGTCGTCTATCCGTTCGTCGACGGCAAGCCTGCGACCAAGGGCGTTGCCGTGTCCGGCACGCTGGTGCGGTACGACCGCTCGCACGAACCGATGCGCTTCGACGCGGCGGGCCAGAAGTTCGTGTCGGCGCAATCGATCGCGAAGCCGCACGTGTTCGACGCGACGATCGACGTCAAGGCGGGCAACGAGGCCGCGTCGTTCCCGTTTGCCCGTGCGGACGGCGCGATCGCGCTGACCGACGCACAACTGCAGACGTCGAAGATCGTGCTCGCGAAGGCCGGCCCAGCGCAGATCGCCACGCCATTCCAGCTCCCGGGCGAGATCAAATTCAACGAGGATCGCACCGCGCACGTCGTGCCGCGCGTGGCCGGCATCGTCGAACAGGTGTCGGTGGCGCTTGGACAGAACATCGCGAAGGGGCAGGTGCTGGCCGTGATCGCGAGCACTGATCTCGCGGACCGTCGCAGCGAACTGCTGACCGCCGAACGCCGGTTGTCGGGCGCGCGCGCGACCTATGAACGCGAACGCACGCTGTGGCAGGAGCGCATCTCGGCGGAACAGGACTACCAGCAGGCGCAGGTTCAGTTGCGCGAGGCCGAGATCGCCGTGCAGAACGCGCGGCAGAAACTGGCCGCGCTGAACGCGCCGGTCGGCGCGGGCGCGCTGAACCGCTACGAGTTGCGCGCGCCGTTCGCGGGCACGATCGTCGAGAAGCATGCGACGCCCGGCGAAGCGATCGCCGCAGACGCGAGCATGTTCGTGATCTCCGACCTGTCGACGGTGTGGGCCGAGATGGCCGTGCCCGCGCAGCGGCTGAACGACGTGCGCGTCGGCCGCGACGCGACGGTCAGCGCGACCGCGTTCGAATCGCGCTCGAGCGGCCCGATCGCTTACGTCGGCTCGCTGCTCGGCGAACAGACGCGCACCGCGCCCGCGCGCGTCGTGCTGCCGAATCCGGACGGCGTGTGGCGGCCGGGGATGTTCGTGAACGTGTCAGTCGACGCGGGCAAGCAGGCCGTGCCGCTCGCCGTCACGAGCGACGCGCTGCAGGACGTCGACGGCGTGCCGTCGGTATTCGTGCGCTCGCCGAAGGGCTTCGTCGCACAGGCCGTCGAGACGGGGCGGCGCGACGACCGTGCGACCGAAGTGCTGAAGGGGCTCAAGCCGGGCCAGGAATATGTGGCCGCGAACAGCTTCGTGCTGAAGGCCGAGCTCGGCAAGGGGAGCGCGGAACATGAATGAACGTCACGTATCGAAGGCCCACGCAGTGGACATTCCCCGCTTCGAGGAATCCCGCCATGTTTGAGCGCCTGATCCGCTTTGCGATCGCGCACCGCTGGCTCGTGATGCTGGCGATCGCGGCCGTGGCCGCGCTGGGCGTGTTCAGCTACCAGAAGCTGCCGATCGACGCAGTGCCCGACATCACGAACGTGCAGGTCCAGATCAACACGGCCGCGCCCGGTTACTCGCCGCTGGAGGCCGAGCAGCGCATCACGTATCCGGTCGAGACCGTGATGGCCGGCCTGCCAGGCCTGGAGCAGACGCGTTCGATTTCGCGCTACGGTCTGTCGCAGGTCACCGTGATCTTCAAGGACGGCACCGACATCTACTTTGCGCGGCAGCTCGTCAACGAGCGCATCCAGGAAGCGAAGGACAAGCTGCCCGCCGGCATCGCGCCCGCGATGGGGCCGACGTCGACCGGCCTCGGCGAGATCTACCTGTGGACCGTCGAGGCCGACGCGGCTGCGCGCAAGCCCGACGGCACGCTCTACACGGCGGCCGACCTGCGCGAGCTGCAGGACTGGGTCGTCCGGCCGCAACTGCGAAACGTGCGCGGCGTGACCGAGGTGAATTCGATCGGCGGCTACGTGAAGGAATACCGCGTCGCGCCGAACCCGGCGAAGCTGATGTCGTACGGGCTGACGCTCGCCGACGTCGTGCGCGCGCTCGAACGCAACAACGACAACGTCGGCGCGGGCTACATCGAGAAGCGCGGCGAGCAGTACCTGGTGCGCGTGCCGGGCCAGGCGCGCACCGTCGACGACATCGCGAACATCGTGCTGACCAACGTCGGCGGCGTGCCGGTGCGGATGAAGGAGGTCGGCCAGGTCGACATCGGCCGCGAGTTGCGCACCGGCGCAGCGACGTCGAACGGCGAGGAGGTCGTGCTCGGCACGGTGTTCATGCTGATGGGCGAGAACAGCCGCTCGGTCGCGAAAGCCGTCGCCGCGAAGATGGCGGACGTGAACCGCACGCTGCCGGTCGGCGTGAAGGCGATTCCCGTCTACGACCGCACCGTGCTCGTCGAGAAGGCTGTCGCGACGGTGAAGAAAAACCTGCTCGAAGGCGCGATCCTCGTGATCGCGGTGCTGTTCCTGTTTCTCGGCAACATCCGCGCGGCGCTGATCACCGCGCTCGTGATCCCGCTGTCGATGCTGATGACGTTCACCGGGATGGTCAACGCGAAGGTCAGCGCGAACCTGATGAGCCTCGGCGCGCTCGACTTCGGGATCATCGTCGACGGCGCGGTCGTGATCGTCGAGAACTGCGTGCGACGGCTTGCGCATGCACAGGCCGTCGCCGGCCGGCCGCTGACGCGCGACGAACGCTTCGCGGAAGTATTCGGCGCATCGCAGGAGGCGCGCCGCGCGCTGATCTTCGGGCAACTGATCATCATGGTCGTGTACCTGCCGATCTTCGCGCTCACCGGCGTCGAAGGGAAGATGTTCCATCCGATGGCCGTCACCGTGGTGATGGCGCTCGCGGCGGCGATGGTGCTGACCGTCACGTTCATTCCGGCAGCGGTCGCGCTGTTCATCGGCGAGCGCGTCGAGGAAAAGGAAAACCGGCTGATGGGCTGGGCGCGGCGTGCATACGAACCCGTGCTCGCCGCGTTCATGACGCGCCCCGCGCGCGTGATGCTCGGCGCTGGCGCGATCGTGCTGGTCACGCTCGGGCTCGCGACGCGGCTCGGCAGCGAGTTCATCCCGAGCCTGAACGAGGGCGATCTCGCGGTCGCCGCGCTGCGCATTCCCGGCACGAGCCTGTCGCAATCGGTCGAGATGCAGAAGGCGATCGAGAAGACGCTGAAGGCGCGCTTCCCGGAAATCGAGCGCGTGTTCGCGCGCACCGGCACGGCCGAGATCGCGGCCGATCCGATGCCGCCGAACCTGTCGGACGGCTACATCATGCTGAAGTCGACCGACAAGTGGCCCGATCCGAACAAGCCGCGCGATCAGCTCGTGCGCGAGATCGAGGCGGCGCTCGCGGAACTGCCGGGCAACGCGTACGAGTTCTCGCAGCCGATCCAGCTGCGCTTCAACGAGCTGATCTCGGGCGTGCGCAGCGACGTCGCGGTGAAGATCTTCGGCGACGACATGACCGTGCTGAACCAGACCGGCGAGCAGATCGCGGCCGCGTTGCAGAAGGTGCCGGGCGCATCCGAAGTGAAGGTCGAGCAGACCACCGGCCTGCCCGTGCTGACCGTCAACCTCGACCGCGACAAGCTCGCGCGCTACGGCGTGACGGTCGCCGACCTGCAGGATACGGTGGCCGCGGCCGTCGGCGGGCAGAAGGCGGGGACGCTGTTCCAGGGCGATCGCCGCTTCGACATCGTCGTGCGGCTGCCGGACGAACTGCGCTCCGACATCGAGGCGATCAAGCGTCTGCCGATCGCGCTGCCCGCGCCGGCCGCGGGTGCCAGCGCGCCGCTCGCGCAGGCGCCGTATGTGCCGCTCGCGGAACTCGCGACGATCGAGGTCGCGCCCGGCCCGAACCAGATCAGCCGCGAGGACGGCAAGCGGCGTGTCGTCGTCAGCGCGAACGTGCGCGGCCGCGACGTCGGCTCGTTCGTCGCCGATGCGCGCGAGCAATTGCAACAGGACGTGCGCATGCCGGCCGGCTACTGGGTGTCGTGGGGCGGCCAGTTCGAGCAGTTGCAGAGTGCGAGCGAGCGGCTGAAGCTCGTCGTGCCGCTCGCGCTGTTCATGGTGTTCGTGCTGCTGTTCGTGATGTTCAACAACGTGAAGGACGGGCTGCTGGTCTTCACCGGCATTCCGTTCGCGCTGAGCGGCGGCGTGGTGTCGCTGTGGTTGCGCGGGATTCCGCTGTCGATCACCGCGGCGGTCGGCTTCATCGCGCTGTCCGGCGTCGCGGTGCTCAACGGGCTCGTGATGATCTCGTTCATCCGCAACCTGCGCGACGACGGGATGCCGCTCGACGCGGCCGTGCGCGAAGGCGCGCTCACGCGGCTGCGGCCCGTGCTGATGACCGCGCTCGTCGCGTCGCTGGGCTTCCTGCCGATGGCATTCGCGACCGGCACCGGCGCCGAGGTACAGCGCCCGCTCGCGACGGTCGTGATCGGCGGTATCCTGTCGTCCACGGCGCTGACGCTGCTGGTGCTGCCGGTGCTGTACCGCGTGAGCCACGCTGTGTCGTGGCGAGCGGTATTGCGCGGCGGGTTCGGCGCGGGCGTGCTGCGCCGGCTGGGTTTCTTCAAGGGTAATGCGTGATGCGAATTCTGATTGTCGAGGATGAACCGAAAACCGGCGCCTATCTGCGCAAGGGCCTGACCGAAGCCGGCTATGTCGTCGACTGGGTGGAGGACGGCATCACGGGCCAGCACCAGGCCGAGACCGAAGAGTACGATCTGCTCGTGCTCGACGTGATGCTGCCGGGGCAGGACGGCTGGACGCTGCTGCAGAACCTGCGTCGCAGCAAGTCGACGCCCGTGCTGTTCCTCACCGCGCGCGACGACGTCGGTGACCGCGTGAAGGGGCTCGAACTCGGCGCCGACGATTACCTGGCCAAGCCGTTCGACTTCGTCGAACTCACCGCGCGCATCAAGTCGATTTTGCGGCGCGGCCAGCCGCGCGATTCGAACACGCTGCGCGTGGCCGATCTCGAACTCGACCTGACGCGCCGCAAGGCCACGCGGCAGCGCGACACGATCCTGCTGACCGCGAAGGAATTCGCGCTGCTGTGGCTGCTGATGCGTCGCGAAGGCGAGATCCTGCCGCGCGCGACGATCGCGTCGCAGGTGTGGGACATGAACTTCAACAGCGATACGAACGTCGTGGATTCCGCGATCCGGCGACTGCGCTCGAAGATCGACGACGCCTACGAACCGAAGCTGATCCACACCGTGCGCGGGATGGGCTACGTGCTCGAAGTGCGCGACGGCGCGGCCACATGATCGCGCGCCTGCTGCCGCGCACGCTGCGCGGACGCCTGACCGCGCTGATCATCCTGTCGACGTCGGTGATCCTCGCCTCGAGCGGCGTCGCGCTGTACAAGGCGTTGAGCAATCGCATCGAGACGACGGCGGCCGAGCAGATGGCCGGCATTTCGACCGCGCTGGGCACGCACCTGGCGGAAGCGCCTTCGACGGCCGACGTCGCGCGCAACCCCGATATCTGGATCGACCAGTTGCATGGGCATCCGAACATGGACCTGGCGATCTACGATGCGGCCGGCACGCGCATCGTCGGCACGCCGGGATTCCGGACCTACGCGCCGCTGCTGTCGACGGACGCGGGCCGTATTCCGGTATTCGTCGCGCCGCCCGGCGTACGGCACCAGTATCTGGTGATGACCGTGCCGCTCGCCGGCGCGGGCGCGCCCGTCGTGCGCGTCGCGGTGCAGTACGATCGCAGCGCCGACGTGCTGCTGCTGCGCACGCATGCCTATACGATCGTCGTGATCGAGGTGTTCGGCGTCGTGCTGGCGACCGCGATCGCATACGGCATCGCGGCGCTCGGGCTGAGCCCGCTGCGGCGCTTCGCGGCGCGGGCCGAGCAGATGTCGACGAGCCGCCTGGCCCATCCGCTGCCGGAACTCGAAACGTCAGGTGAACTGAAGGAACTGGAGCATGCGTTCAACGGGATGCTCGCGCGCTTGAACGAATCGTTTACGCGGTTGAGCCAGTTCTCGTCGAATCTCGCGCACGACATGCGCACGCCGCTCACGAACCTGCAGGCGGCCGCGCAGGTCGTGCTATCGCAGCCGCGCGGCGCGGACGAATATCGCAGCGTGATCGAGTCGAGCATCGACGAGTATCAGCGGCTGTCGAGGATGATCGAGGACATGCTGTTCCTCGCGCGCTCGGAGCAGGCCGGCACGTCGATCGACGTGCGGCGGCTCGATGCGGCCGAGGAGGCTTCGCGAGTCGCCGGCTACTACGAGCCGCTCGCGGAGGACGCGGGTGTGTCGGTGAAGGTCGACGGCTACGCATGGGTCGACGCGGATCTCACGCTGTATCAGCGCGCGTTGAGCAACTTGCTGTCCAATGCGCTGGCGTATGCGCCGCGCGGCAGTGTCGTGACGATCGATTGTTCGGAACAGGCTGGCGCGACGACGATCGCCGTATCGGATACGGGGCCGGGCATCGATGCGCAGCACGTCGCGCGGATTTTCGAGCGCTTCTATCGCGTCGATCCGTCGCGGCACAATTCGGCGTCGGGGACGGGCCTCGGCCTCGCGATCGTCCGATCGATCATGGACAACCATGGCGGCGAATGCGGCGTCGACAGCGTTCCCGGCCGGCGCACGACATTCTGGCTGCGCTTTCCGCAGCGGCCGCCGGGTGCGCCGAAGGCGATGCCGGCGGCCCATGCTTGAAATCGCACGCCGGCACGGCCGCGCGTTCGCCGCGATACGGCGGCGCGCGGCACGCTGCCCGCGATCGCGCGGCAGCGCCCGCGCCTGACCGGCATCAGCGGGTCGCGAGGCTGTCGTGATTGTCGGCCTGCGGCGCCTTCTCGCCGGCATGCACCGAAATCCCGTGAAGCTCCTTGTTGCGCGCAACGATCTCGCCGGTCGGCGGGTACTGCGTCTTGCTCGTCGGCACCACGCCGTCGTGCTGCGCCTGCTTCAGTTCGTTGATGACTTCCGCGCGGGTCTTGCCCTGCATTTGTGTTTGCGTTTGTGCGAACGCGGCTTGCGTGGCGATGCCGAGCGACAGCGTCGCGGTGACGAACAGGGCAGCGAGTTTTACCGTTTTCATGGAGCTCTCCTTGATGAGGCCGCCGGGTGGCGATCCATGGAACCAGTATGCGAAAGCAGCCGAGCGTGACCGTGATCGGCAGATGAAAAATCCGTCAGATTGCGCGGCGGCGTATCCAACGTGCGGGCCCTGGCCGACATGACGTAATCGTCATGTTCGGGTCATGCGTGCGATGAACGGAAAGCGGAGCATGTCGCTTGCCGACGGCCGATGGTGTCGTCGGCATGCGCGCCGTTCGCCGCACCGGCATGGAAGGCGGCCGGCTTCGTTTTGACTTTCATTCCGGACCAAACAGTGGATCGTCCCGCCATTCGCCTGTCGTTGCTTGCGTTGCTGATTGCCCCGTTGGTTGCCGGTTGCGCTTCGTCCCGTCCCGATGCAGGAACGGTCGGATCGTCCGCACCGAAGGCCGTGCGCAATGCGGTGCCCGCCGGCCTGACGCCCGGCGAGCAGATCGACTATGCGGGACATCGCTGCGGCAATCCGAACTTCCACGTGAAGACGCACCCGTGCCTGTTCCCGAAGCGAAACGTCACGCCTTGATCCGTCATACTGACGAAAAAAAAGCCCGGCACTCACAGTGTCCGGGCCGAACGCGTGATCGTGCCGTGCGACAGCGATCCGCTTGCGTGGATTGCAACGGGCATCGCCCGTCACGCATTCGATGGTAGCGACACGATGCATCGCGAACCTGATCGAAAGATGAAATTTTCGTCATGCGCGTACCCGCGCGTTGCCGCTGCCCCGATCAGAAGCGATGGCGCAGCCCGAGATTGACGATCCCTTGCGTGCGCGTGCCGCCGTAGCCGTAGGAGCCGATCGACGCCTGCGCCTTCTGCATGCCGCCGTCGAGCGTGCGTTGCTCGCCGTTCGCGCGTTGCCACGCGCCGACCGCATAGAGATCGGTGCGTTTCGACAGCACGTAGTCCGCGCCGGCTGACACCTGATGGTAGGTCGCGCGCGTATCGCCGTGGGCTTTCGTGTAGCTGTAGCCGACGCCGACGAGCAGGCTCGCGCTCGCCTGATAGTTGAAGAAGCCGCGCACGGTATCGTATTTCTGCGTGTTGCGAAACGCCGACATCGCATCGGCCTTGTACTGCGCGTTGCTGTAGTCGATGCCGATCGCGAAGGGCGCGAAGCTATAGCGCAACGCGCCGCGTGCAATGCCGATCGACTTCGCGGAGACGTAGCCGCCGTTGACCAGCGATCCGTCGAACGTGCCGTCGGAGGTGCCGTTCCAGCCGGTCCGGATGCCGTCGGCAAGCGGCGACTTATTGGCAGCGTAGTAATAGCCGCCCGCGACATCGATCGGGCCGTTGCTGTACGAAAGCCCGGCCGACCAAGTTTGTCCCGCGCCCGTCTTGCCGGCCACGCCGCCGAGCGCAACCATACCGACGAACTGGAACCCGGCGATCACGGGGGACGTGTACTTCACCGCGTTGTCGGTTCGCGACGACGTGTCGTAGTTGTCGACGTCGCCGGGCGTCGCATACACGCTGCCGAAGTAGAAATCGCCGGTAATCGGCCATGCGACATCGGCAAGCGCGTCGTACTGGCGGCCGATCGTCAGCGTGCCCCAGCGCGAGCTGTCGAGACCGACGAACGCTTGCCGGCCGAACATCCGGTTGCCTTGCCCAAGCGCGCCGGTATTCGGATTGAAGCCGTTCTCCAGCGTGAAGATCGCCTTCAGCCCGCCGCCGAGGTCTTCCGCGCCTCTCACGCCGAAGCGGTTCCCGAGCAGGTTGCCGTTGCCCAGGCCGACAAGATTCTTGCCGTCTGCATTGGCGTTCCATACATACGTCAGCGACGTATCGAACAGGCCGTAGAGGCTGACTTCCGACGCGTGAACCGCGTGGGCGGTCGTGAGCAGCGCACCGGACAGCATGACGAGCCGAGCTGGAGTGTTCATGTTGGGTCCCTGAGGTTCGAGTTGATCGTTTCGTGCGTCCGTCGATCGTGTCGCCGCGCGTTCCGCGTGCGGGCGACGAATATGGCGAACGTGCAAGCGATTCTGGGAACCGTTCGAATCGCGACGGTGAGGGACAAATGAGAAAAATGTCATCCGCGCGTCATGTGAGTCGCAGCATCTCGTCGATTTGCTTCGCACTGCGATTCAGGGCGGGGCGTGCGATGACGAAATCGTCATCCCGTGTTCATGATCGCGCACCGCCGCCGGATCAATCTTGGAACTCACGTTACCCATTCCGGACAAGGAGCAAAGCTCATGAACATTCGACGCCCCCTGATTTCGATCGCCGTTGCCGCGCTGTCGATCGCCGCTTTCTCGCAGTCGGCCACCGCGCAGTCCAGGACTCGGCAGGAAGTGCGCCAGGAGCTGCTGCGCGCCCGTCACGACGGTGTGATCCCGAGTCCGAAGCACGACTATCCGCCGAGCCCGGCCACCATCGCCCGCAATCAGGAAATCCATCGCGCGACGGTGCATCGCGGCGAATCCGCGCCGGTCGTCGATGCGCATGACAACGGCTTGGCAGTGCGTTGATATTTTTTCGAGGAGGAACGGACGATGCGCAACATGATGAAAGCGATCGCACTGACTGCGTGCCTGACGGCGACAGCCGCGACGGCGGCCGGCTGGCCGGAGCGCGCGCTGTCGCATGCGCCGGAACACGACGTCGGCCGCCGCGCGAGCGAACGGATGCGCTGCGAGTTCGCGGCAGTGCCAACGGGCGAGTGGAGCGCGACGTTTACGCGCGGGCAATGCGAAGTCGGGAACGGGCGGCTCACGTTCCTGCCCGCCGATGCGGGCGCCGTGCCGGCGCCGCTCGCCGAGCAGCGGATCATGCTTCGCGAGGTGCGTACCGCGTCGCATCAGTCGCGCAAATTGAAGGAGCAACTGCAACTGACCACGCGCGACGAAATGATCGCGCTGAACGTGCTGACCGACGACGGCAGCCGCAAGTCGCGCGAGCATGCGATCGACCTGTGGGCCGCATTGCGCAACGAAGGCGTGACGCCTGTCAACGGCACACGCATCGTCGAGACGTATCCGACCGCCGCGACGACGTGGTGATGCTCGCGTTTCAGCCGGCCTTCACCGAACCTTCGATCAGGAAGAACACGATGAAGCCGATGAAGAACGCGGCGGTTGCAAATGGCGTCTCCGGCACTTCGTGCGCCTCGACCAGCAGTTCCTCGGTGACGAGGTAGAGCAGCGCGACCGTGCCGAGCCCGAGCAGCGCTGCGTAGAGATTCGCCGGCAGCCCCGCGAACACCGCATTGCCGACGACGGCCGCGATGCTCAGCAACGCGGCCAGCGCAACGGACACGACGATCGCGAGCAGGCGGCCGACACCTGCCGAAGCCAGCGCCGCACTGACCGACAGCGCGAGGAACAGCACCTCGAGCGTCAGCGCGACGGTCAGGATGATGCCGCTTTCGTCGCTCGCGGAGAACGCGATGCCGAGGACGAGACCGTCGACGACGAGATCGATCGCGGCGACGATGATCAGGCTGACCGGCAGCCGCGCGTCCTCGAAGCGCGTTTCGACCGCGCCGGACAGCGCGCGGATCGCGAGCATCAGCGCGAGGCCGAGCACGAAGCCGACGACGACCGGAAACAGCGCGTGCGCGCGATCCTGCGGCAGCAGCTCGAGCGCGGCCGCCGCGAACACGATGCCGCCGGTGAAATGCTGGATGACGCTCGACGTTTTCGGACCCGGTGCGCGCCATGCGGCGGCGAGCGCGCCGAAGCAAGCCGCCAGCAGCGGCGGTAACGTGAGCAGCGCGAGCTTCGCGGTCGGTGTCATGTGGGCCTCGGCGGTGGAGCATCAACCGGGGATTGAACACCTTGAAGCCGCTTCAAGGTCAAGACATTCGAAGCGGGCGTGTCGGCACGCCCGCTTCGGGTTACAGCTGCGCGAGCGCCTGGTCGAGATCGGCGAGCAGGTCGTCGATGTGCTCGATGCCGATCGACAGCCGCACCGTTTCCTCCTTCACGCCGGCCTTCGCGAGTTCGGCCGGCGACAGTTGGCGGTGCGTCGTCGAGGCCGGATGCGTCGCGAGCGATTTCGTGTCGCCGATGTTGACGAGCCGCGTGAACAGCTTCAGCGCGTCCTGGAACTTCGCGCCGCCGTCGCGGCCGCCCTTCACGCCGAACGTCAGGATGCCGGGCGCGCGGCCCGACAGGTAGCGCGCGACGAGCGGATGATCCGGGTGATCGGGCAGCCCTGCGTAGTTCACCCACTCGACGTGTTCGTGGCGCGCGAGATGCCGCGCGATTTTCAGCGCGTTGTCGCTGATGCGCTCGACGCGCAGCGCGAGCGTCTCGATGCCCTGCAGGATCTGGAACGCGTTGAACGGCGAGATCGCCGCGCCCATGTTGCGCAGCGGCACGACCCGCGCGCGCCCGATGTAGGCGGCCGGCCCGAACGCTTCCGTGTACACGACGCCGTGATAGCTGATGTCGGGCTCGTTGAGCCGCTTGAAGCGGTCCGCGTGCTGCGCCCACGGGAACTTGCCCGAATCGACGATCGCGCCGCCGAGGCTCGTGCCGTGGCCGCCGAGATACTTCGTCAGCGAATGCACGACGATATCCGCGCCGTGTTCGAACGGGCGAAGCAGATACGGCGACGGCACCGTGTTGTCGACGATCAGCGGGATCCCGTGACGATGCGCGACTTCCGCGAGCGCGGCGATATCGGTCACGTTGCCGAGCGGGTTGCCGACCGATTCCGCGAAGATCGCCTTCGTGCGTGCGTCGATCAGCGGCTCGAACGACGCCGGGTCGCGCGGATCGGCGAAGCGCGTCGTGATGCCGTATTGCGGCAGCGTATGCGCGAACAGGTTGTAGGTGCCGCCGTACAGCGAACTGGCGGACACGATGTTGTCGCCGGCTTCGGCGATCGTCTGGATCGCGTACGTGACGGCCGCCTGGCCCGACGCCAGCGCGAGCGCGCCGATGCCGCCCTCGAGCGCGGCGATCCGCTGCTCGAGCACGTCCGTCGTCGGGTTCATGATTCGCGTGTAGATGTTGCCCTGGACCTTCAGGTCGAACAGGTCCGCGCCGTGCTGCGTGTCGTCGAATGCGTACGCAACGGTCTGGTAGATCGGCACCGCGACCGCGCGCGTGGTCGGGTCGGGACGATAACCGCCGTGCACGGCGATGGTTTCGAGTCGCCAGTTCGAAGTGGCCTGATCGGTCATGGGTGCTCCGTCTGTTGTTGTCGTGGTCGAGCGATTATAGGAGCAGGTGCGCTGCCGCCTTTAGAACGAATGGTTGGTTGCTTATGGGGCCGCCGCGCTCGCGGCGAGCGACTTGGCCGGGCTGCACGCGATCAACGTCGCGCCGAACCAGGGCAAGCTGCTGCAACTGCTCGCGACGATTCGCGGAGCCCGGCGCATTCTCGAAGTCGGCACGCTCGGCGGCTGGGACGGGTTTTCGATCTCGATCGTCGGCGCGTGACGTGACGGCGATGCGTCAGCGCGATCGTCGGCGGGCCGTGCGATACGGTTGCGGCTACCGACTTTCATTGCGCGCGCCGCGCTATCCTTTCACGCAGACCACCTGACGCAGCGTGTGCACCACTTCGACGAGGCTGCGCTGCGCCGCCATCACCGCGTCGATGTCCTTGTAGGCCATCGGGATCTCGTCGATGACACCCGCGTCCTTCCGGCATTCGACGCCGCGCGTCGCGCTCACCTGGTCGTCGACCGTGAAGCGGCGCTTCGCCTCGGTTCGGCTCATCGAGCGTCCGGCGCCGTGGCTGCACGAACAGAAACTCTCCGGATTGCCGAGCCCGCGCACGATGAAGCTCTTCGCGCCCATCGAGCCCGGAATGATCCCGAGCTGCCCCTTCTGCGCGGACACCGCGCCCTTGCGGGTCACGAGCACGTCCTCGCCGAAGTGGCGTTCGCGCTGCACGTAGTTGTGGTGGCAGTTCACCGCGTGCTCGTCGAGCGCGAACGGTTTCGCGATCACGCCGCGCGTCGCGCCGATCACCGCATCCATCATCGCCTGCCGGTTGCGGCGCGCGTAGTCCTGTGCCCAGCCGACCGCCTCGACGTAATCGTCGAAGTGGCGGCTGCCCTCGGTGAAATACGCCAGATTGCGATCCGGCAGGTTCGCGATGTGCTGCCGCATGTCGGCCTGCGCGAGCTCGATGAACAGGCTGCCGATCGCGTTGCCGACGCCGCGCGAGCCGCTGTGCAGCATGAACCACACGCGTCCGGCCTCGTCGATGCACACCTCGATGAAATGGTTGCCCGTGCCGAGCGTACCCAGATGCGCACGGTGGTTCGTCTTCTCCAGTTTCGGATACTTGTCGACGATCCGCTGAAAGCCCGGCAGCAGCGACTTCCACGACTCGGTCACGGCGGGCGGCGTGCGATCGCCCCATGCTCCGGGATCGCGGCGCCCCGGCACGCGGCCGTGCGGCACCGCGCGTTCGATCGCGCCGCGCAGCCCGCCGAGCGAGTCCGGCAGGTCCGCTGCCGTGAGCGTCGTGCGCGCTGCCATCATCCCGCAGCCGATATCGACGCCGACCGCGGCCGGAATGATCGCGCCTTTCGTCGGAATCACGCTGCCGATCGTCGAGCCCTTGCCGAGGTGGACGTCCGGCATCACCGCGACGTGCCTGAAGATGAACGGCATCTGCGCGGTGTTGCGCAACTGCGCGCGCGCGTCGTCCTCGACCGCGACGCCTTGCGTCCACATCTTCACCGGTTTGCCGTTCGACAATTCCATCACCTGGAATTCGTCGCTACTCATTTGCTTCACCCTTCATTCCACTATTCGCGTCCGGCGCGGCGTTCAACCGCTCACGCGCGGCAGATCGCGATGATCTCCGCGCTGGCCGCGTCGTCGAACGGCGCGCCGTGCCAGTCGCCGCACCATTCCGCCGACGTGAAGCCGGCGGCCGCCACGCGCGCCCGCAGGTCGGGCTGCGCGATGAAGCGCAGCCGGCTCGCGTTCTTCATCCGCGTATTGTCGCGCTGAAAGTGGTAGACCGTGTCGAACGACACGATCGGGCCCTCGACCGCGGTGACCGCATGGTGCAGCTCGACGCTGCCGAACTCGGGCGAATCGATGCGGGACGCGGACGCCTGCGGCGTCCAGCCACGCCACGGCTCGACACGCGGGTTGCGGGTGTCGAACAGGAAGCGGCCGCCGTCGGCCAGCACGCGCCGCACGCCGTGCAGCGTCGCGTCGATGTCCGCGTCGGTCAGCAGGCACTGGAATGCGTGTCCGGTCATCACGACGGCATCGAATGGCGCGCCGGGCGGCAGGCTGCCGAGATCGCACGCGAGCCAGCCGACCGCGCCGGCGCCAGGCTGGCGTCGCGCATGGTCGATCATCGCGGGCGCGGGATCGATCGCGACGACGTCGTGCCCGGCCGCCGCGAGCCGGCGCGCGAACGTGCCGGTGCCGCAGCCGAGATCGAGAATCCGCTGCCGTGCGGTGCCGATGCGCGATGCGTAGAACGCGAAGTCGCGATCGCCTGCGTTGAACCGGTCGTAGACCGCGACGAGGCGCGGGTCGGTATAGAGGATTTCGCCGGCGGTTGCCGCGTCGGACGCCATGCGAAACGCGCGCGTCAGCGTTGCTGGACCGCGACGCGCAGCCCGAGCGCGATGAAGATCGAACCGATGATCTTCCCCTGCCAGCGCGTGAGCCGCGCAAGCCGCTTCACGAGGCGGCCGAGCGGGCGGATCGAGCACGCGATCAGCGTCGTGTAGAGCGAGCTGAGCACGACGAAGATCAGCCCGAGCACCGCGAACTGCACGAACGTCGAGCCGCGTTCCGGATGCACGAACTGCGGCATGAATGCGAGGAAGAACAGCGCGGTCTTCGGGTTCAGCACTTCGGCGGGAATCGCCTGCAGGTATGCCTTCAGCGGCGTGACGGGCGACACTTTCGGCAGCGACGGGTCGGACGGCCTGTCGAGCAGCGCACGCACGCCGAGGTAGATCAGGTACGCGGCGCCGACCAGCTTCACGACGTTGAACGCGAGCGCCGACGTCATCAGCAGCGCCGACAGCCCGACCGCCGCGAACAGCGTGTGCACGAAGTCGCCGCTCGCGACGCCGAGCCCGGTCAGGATGCCGGTCCTGCGGCCGCCCTGCACGGTGCGGCTCAGCACGAGCAGCACGGCGGGGCCGGGAATCAGGAACAGACCCAGGACGACAGCGGTGAAGGTGGTCAGCGTGGTCAGGTCGAACATGGCGGCTCCGGCAAGGTTGGCGCAGCGCGGGGGACGACGCGGCGGCGCGAATGTTCCGATCATTCACTGCTCGATTCGCCAGAATATCAGCGTTTCGGGCATCGATGCTTGCGCCGGCCGCCGGCCTTCAGCCGCCCGGCTCCCCCGCCAGAAAATCCACGAACGCCCGTATCCGCGCGGACATCTGATGCCGCTGCGCATACACCGCATAGATGGCCGCGCTCGGCGTCTCGTAATCCGGCAGCACGACGACGAGGCGCCCGTCCGCCAGATAGCGCGGATATCCCATTCGGCGCGCATCAGGATCCCGTGCGCGGGAGCCGTGCGGCTGTAGAGACACTCGGGCGCACGGGCCGGCGTTCATACCGCGCCCGATACGAAGACGACGAGCCGCATGGAACGCGCGTGCAGAAACCTGTTTGTAATATCGAAACGATTAGAAAAATTGTTCGATAGCGAGCCCTAAAGAAACATCAAGCCCCGCCGTTACCCTTTCTCGGTAGCGCACCAAAGTATTACCAAGCCGCACGACAGCTGCCGGCAGGCGTTCCGCTGTCTGGACGCGCCGCAATCATGTTCATGTCGATCACGGGAACCCACGGCTTCCAGTGCTCGATCCCGTACGTGCCGCGAGCGGCCGGTTACAGCTTCATCGCCTGCGGTCAGGTCATCAAACAATAAGCGTACGGCCGACTCGCACGCAGCACCTGGACGCGCCACGTGCGACGGCCCGGCGAAAACGTTCCGTCAACAACAAAAAGCCACACACCTCATGAAGAACTCATCCAAAGCCACCCTGTTCGCTTGCGGCCTGCTCGTGACGCTGCTTTCCGGCTGCGTCACGTTGCCGAACACCGACATGAAACCCGAAGCACGTCAGAAACTGCATTCGATCGCGATCCTCGAAGTCAACGAGCCGAAGCGTGTCGCGGTCATCAATCTTGGCGGCGCGGCGGGCGGGTTCGGCCTGATCGGCGCGCTCGCGCAAGCCGCCGTCAATGCGAGCCATTCGAGCACCTACACGGATCACGTGGCGGCCGGCAAGATCGTGTTCGCACCGGACATCGTGGACGGCGTCACCGGCCGCCTCACCAGCAACGGCTATCAGGTCGTGAAGCTGGACGGCCAGAAAGTGAAGCTCAGCGACGACGGCAAGTCGGACGACTACTCCGCGATCCAGACCGACGCGGATGCCATCATGAACGTCTGGTTTACGTCGTTCGGCTATATCTCGCCGCCGACCGAGCCCGATTACATTCCGTGGGTGGTCGTCCGCGCGCGCATTCTCGACGCGAAGACGAAGCAGGACATCTATTACAAGACGTTCGCATGCGGCTACGACATCAAGTCGAACAGCGTCCACATCGACAGCGATTTCGCTTATACGTACGGCAGCTTCAGCGATCTCGAGAAGAATTTCGACAAGTCGGTGGAAGGGATCAAGTCGTGCGAGAAGTCGGTCGTGGACACGATCGGTCAGGATCTGGCCCGCACGCCGGCGCCGGCGCAGGCAACTGCGACTGCTTCTACCGCGATGACGACGACCGCGACCGGGACGGCCACGGCATCGAAATGACCATGACGCGACGGCTGGTCTGGATCCGGCCGTGCCTGAAGGGGGAGGGAAGGAAGTGCTGCACGCAGCCGGGCGGTTTTCATGCCGCCCGGCTGCCCGCGAAAACGGCTTGCTTACTCGCCGCTGTCGCTCTTGATCTGCGGCAGCGCCGAAGCTTCACCCGGCGTCAGCAGGCCGACTTGCGAATACACGCGCAGCTTGTCGCGCGTATCGGTGATGTCGAGGTTGCGCATCGTCAGCTGGCCGATCCGGTCGCGCGGCGAGAACGTCGATGCCACCTTCTCCATCGACAGGCGTTCCGGCTGATACGTGAGGTTCGGCGACTTCGTGCTCAGGATCGAGTAGTCGTTGCCGCGGCGCAGTTCGATCTTCACTTCGCCGGTGATCGCGCGCGCGACCCAGCGCTGTGCCGTTTCGCGCAGCATGATCGCCTGCGGGTCGAACCAGCGGCCCTGGTACAGCAGGCGGCCGAGACGGCGGCCGTTCTCGCGGTACTGCTCGATCGTGTCTTCGTTGTGGATGCCGGTGACGAGACGCTCGTACGCGATGTACAGCAGCGCGAGGCCCGGGGCTTCATAGATGCCGCGGCTCTTCGCCTCGATGATGCGGTTCTCGATCTGGTCGCTCATGCCGAGGCCGTGGCGGCCGCCGATGCGGTTCGCCTCGAGCAGCAGCTCGACCTGGTCCTTGAACTCGACGCCGTTCAGCGCGACCGGCTGGCCCGCTTCGAAGCGCACCGTCACTTCCTCGGCGGCGATCTTCACGTCGTCGCGCCAGAACGCGACGCCCATGATCGGGTTCACGATCTTGATGCCGCTTTCGAGGCTTTCCAGATCCTTCGCCTCGTGCGTCGCGCCGAGCAGGTTCGAGTCGGTCGAATACGCCTTCTCGGCCGACATCTTGTATGCGAAGCCGGCCTGGTTCATGAATTCGGACATTTCGGCACGGCCGCCGAGCTCGTCGATGAACGTCTGGTCGAGCCACGGCTTGTAGATCTTCAGATCCGGGTTCACGAGCAGGCCGTAGCGGTAGAAGCGCTCGATGTCGTTGCCCTTGTACGTGCTGCCGTCGCCCCAGATGTTGACGCCGTCTTCCTTCATCGCGGCGACGAGCATCGTGCCCGTCACGGCGCGGCCGATCGGCGTCGTGTTGAAATACGTGACGCCGGCCGTCGTGATGTGGAACGCGCCGCTTTGCAGCGCGGCGATGCCTTCGGCGACGAGCTGCGCGCGGCAGTCGATCAGGCGGGCGCCGGCTGCGCCGTATTCGATCGCGCGTTTCGGGATCGCGTCGTAATCGTCTTCGTCGGGCTGGCCGAGGTTCGCCGTATATGCGTACGGGACGGCGCCCTTCAGTTTCATCCAGTGCAGCGCGGCGCTGGTGTCCAGGCCGCCGGAGAAGGCGATACCGACCTTCTGGCCGGTCGGGAGGCTTTCGAGAATCGTGCTCATAGGAATTACCGTGGATTGAAGCCGGTGGGATCGTATTTCGCGGAATATGCGAGTATCGGCTGTCCGGGAAGTTGGGGCAAGACCTGATTTTCGCGCCAATACGTCGTCGGGCCTGTCGCGGCGGGCCCGGCGGCGGTTAACCGGCCGGAGAATCCGGCGGGAACCGGCCGCGGGCGGCTGTCGAAACCGGCGGAAACGCGGCGGCGCGCAGGCCCGGTTTCCGGGGCCGGATCGGCCGACGGGCACGGTCGCCGTCGACGGGATGCCGGTCCGTCTTCATGAAAGATATTTGAAAGTATTGCCGGCGTTTCCCGCCATCCGCCGGTCTTCAGATATTCCACGCCTGCGCGGTATCGAGCAGTTTCTCGCGCAACTGATCCACTTCGCCGGCCAGCTTGGCCGTGATCGACACGTAGCCCGACAACTGCGGCGGAGGCAGGTCGTGCGGCGGCTCGGCCGGCCGGCGGCGGGCCGCGAGCCGGCTCGGCGTGCCGAACTTGAGCGCGCGGCTCGCGCCGACGAGCGTATCGCGGATGCGCCGGTTCACGGCCTTCATGTCGCTGCGCATGTATTCGCGGGCAGCCAGGTCGTCGCGGGCCGGGACCATGCTCGACAGGATCTCCAGGTAGCCGATGCACAGACGCAGGCTGCGCTGGATCGCCTCGAGGTGCGTGACCGAGATCTCGCATTCCTTCGACACCGACGGCATCAGCGAACGCAGCTGCACCAGCAGCGCGCTCAGCGCGGCCATTTCCTTCAGGTGCGCGTCGTCGCTCACATGGCGGTCGCCCGCGAGGCGCGTATGCACGGCCGCGCACGCGCGCAGCGCGTCGGCCAGCTTGTAGCGCCACGAGTAGGTCGCGTAGAGCGGCAGCGCGAACGAGAACGCCAGCGCGATCGCGATGCCGGCCAGCACGTTCACCGCGCGCCACAGGCCGTCGACGATCTCGTTGTCGCCGTGCCCGGCGACGATCACCATCGTGATCGCCGACAGCAGCGCGATGTAGCCGGCCTTGCCGATCGCGTGATAGGCGCAGACCCCGCACGCGATCGCCATCAGCAGGTAGATCGCGAGCGGCGCGTGCAGGACGGAGTAGAGCAGGATCAACCCGAGCCCCGCGAGCGCGCCGATCGACGTGCCGAGCGCGCGCTCGGCCGCCTTCTTGCGGATGTTGCCGTGGTGCTGCAGCCCGCCGACGACGATCAGCACGGTGATCGTCGACCATTCGCCGTGCGGCACGCGCAGCCCGGTGGACAACGCGATCGACACGAGGATCGCGAGCGCGACGCGCGCCGCATGGATCAGCTTCGCGTGCCGGTAGCGGCGGTAAGGGTCCAGCAGGGGACGGAGGGCGTGGCGCAGGAGCGGCGGCAGTCGGGCAGGGAGCTGGGCGGTCATGACGGTGCGGGGGTGGCCGGCGGGGTGGCCGGAATACACGCGGGCGGCCAGCGCGGGCCGGCGCCGCGCCGCACGCGCAGCTGACGTAACGCTAGCCGAACGCGCGCGGGCTGTCCACGGCGGCGCGGCGCGGGTGCCCCGGCGGCGGCCGCGTCACGCGTCGGCCGTGCTTGCCTCGGCGTGCGACACGCGATTGCGTCCGCCGGACTTCGCGCGGTACAGCGCCTCGTCGGCCTGCCGCAGCAGCGTCGCGGCGTTGACGCGCCCGCCTGTGGCGGTCGCGGCGCCGATGCTCGCCGTCACGTGCCCATACGGGCTGCGGCCGTGCGCGATGTCGAGCCCGGCGATCGCGCGGCGGATCCCTTCGGCGACGGTCGCAGCACCCCGCGCATCGGTGTCGGGCAGCGTGACGACGAATTCCTCGCCGCCGTAGCGCGCGACGTGGTCGCTGTCGCGGCGCAGGCAGCGCGATGCCGATTGCGCGACGCGGCGCAGCACGTCGTCGCCGGCGAGGTGGCCGTAATAGTCGTTGAACGCCTTGAAATGATCGACGTCGACGAACAGCACCGACAGCGGGCGGCCGCTGCGCGACGCGCGCTGCGCTTCCTTCGCGAGCACCGTGTCGAACGTGCCGCGGTTGTCGAGCCCGGTCAGTGAATCGGTGTGCGCGAGCCGGTACAGCTTCGACTCGGCGATCTGCCGGCGCCTGAGTTCGCGCGACAGCGCGAGCGAGCCCCACGCGATGAACACGGTAAACAGGCCCATCAGCACGGCGGTCCAGATCGTGCGATGGCGCCACGACGCGTAGATGTCGATCTCGGCGGGCGCGACGTCGACGATCAGCGGCAGATTCGCGAGATGCTTGTAAACATAGATGCGCCGCACGCCGTCGATCGCGCCGACGCCGGTCAGCGCGCCTTCGCCGCTGCGCTGCGCCTCGATGAAGAGCGGGGAGTCGTGAAGGTCGAGGCCGACCACGCGCGCATCGAACGGCAGGCGGGATACGAGCACGCCGTTGTCCTCGACGATCGCCGCGCTGCCGTGCTTGCCGACCGCGAGACCGTCGAGCAGCGCGCGGAAGTAGTCGATGCTGAGCGTGCCGACGACGATCCCGCCGAAGCGGCCGTCGGCCAGCGTGATCCGTCGGCTGAGCGCGATCGTCAGCGCACCGCCGCGCAGGCGGGACGCATAGGGCCGGCTGATGTAGAGGCCCTGTGCGAGCCGGTCGCGATGCACGGCGAAATATTCGCGGTCGGCGAAATTGCCTTGCCGCGGCGGCGATGCGGCCGAATCGATCACGATATTGCCGTGCGGATCCATCACGAAAATGGCGCCGAGATACGCGCCGCTCGCGGCGCGGTCGAACAGCAGCCGGTGACGCTGGTGCGGCGGCAATGCCATCAGTTCCGGATCGGCGAGGCCGTCGACGACGTTTTGCAGCGACAGATCATACAGTTCGATATTGCGGGAAATATCGCGCTCGATCAGCAGCATCAGGTTGCGCGCATTTTCGACCGCATGGTCGTATGCGTCGTGGCGTGCCTCGATTAAAAGCGACGTCGAGAGCCCCCAGCTGAACAGCAGCAGCACGATGCCCGCGACGAGCACGCCGCGGGGCGACAGAATGCGTGCCACGGCCGACGCGGTATGACGGCGCAGCGCAGCGAGCGGCGTGTGTGGCTTCATCCTCGGGGGCGGGGGGCGGAAATTTGCGTCGTCGACGATTCCGCGCACTGATTAATTCGCATTAATCGGGATTATCTCGCGAATTCCCGAATTTCGTCGCGCGATGCAAACATGCATGCATCGTTCACGATTTGGAACGATTACATGTCATTACCGTGAACCAGGTGCCCAAACTGATTTGAATCAATTCACGGGTGGCCGATATTTTGTCTGATTATTGGCGATGAATGCCGTTCGATTTGTCGGTTTAATACAGGATCCGACGATTGCGCAGGCGCAATTACGCATTGCACGGTGCGCCATCGCGGATGGCCGTCGAATGGCACGACCTGTGCCGCGCCACCCGCGGCCGTGCCGCCGTCTCGTCGCCGCGCCGCATCCAACTTGTTGATTCTGCTGCGTCTGCGTGCGGAGGCGGCGCGGCCGGCGCTCAGCTGTCCGCGCGGCGAATCAGGTAGAATCCGCGCTTCGCCGCAGGCGCCCGGCGCGCAACGCGTATCGGGGCCGCATCGAATGCATCGCCGCAGGCGGCGCGCCGCGCCCCGATCCCGCATGCGCCGGCTCCGGATGCCGGCCCGCTCAACGTTCGTCTCGTTTATGTCCGCAATTCCGAATTCCGACCAACCCGGTTCGTCCGCGAACCCACCCAAGCTTCATCGCGCGCTGAAGGCGCGCCATCTGACGATGATCGCCATCGGCGGCTCGATCGGCACGGGCCTGTTCGTCGCGTCCGGCGCGTCGATCTCGCAGGCCGGCCCCGGCGGCGCGATGGTCGCGTACATGCTGATCGGCCTGATGGTCTACTTCCTGATGACGAGCCTCGGCGAAATGGCCGCGTTCATGCCGGTGTCGGGCTCGTTCGCGACTTACGGCGCGAAATACGTCGACGAAGGCTTCGGCTTCGCGCTCGGCTGGAACTACTGGTACAACTGGGCCGTGACGATCGCGGTCGAACTCGTCGCCGCGCAGCTCGTAATGCACTACTGGTTCCCGGACGTGCCGGGCGTCTGGTGGAGCGCCGCGTTCCTCGGCGTGATGTTCCTGCTCAACGCGCTGACCGTGCGCGGCTTCGGCGAAGCCGAATACTGGTTCGCGCTGATCAAGGTCGTCACCGTGGTCGCGTTCATCGGCGTCGGCCTGCTGATGATCTTCGGCATTCTGAAAGGCGCGCCGGGCAACGGCTGGGGCAACCTGACGATCGGCGACGCGCCGTTCGCGGGCGGCCTGCCGGCGCTGATGGGCGTCGCGATGATCGCGGGCTTCTCGTTCCAGGGCACCGAGTTGATCGGCGTCGCGGCCGGCGAATCGGAGAACCCGCGCACGACGATCCCGCGCGCGGTGCGTCAGGTGTTCTGGCGCATCCTGCTGTTCTACGTGCTGGCGATCTTCGTGATCGGCGTGCTGATTCCCTATACCGATCCGAATCTGTTGAAGAGCGACGTGACCGACATCGGCGTGAGCCCGTTCACGCTCGTGTTCCGCCACGCGGGCCTCGCGTTCGCGGCCGGCGTGATGAACGCGGTGATCCTGACGGCCGTGCTGTCGGCCGGCAACTCGGGCATGTACGCGTCGACGCGGATGCTCTACAACCTCGCGACGGAAGGCCGTGCGCCGAAGCTGTTCGCGAAGCTGTCGCCGGGCGGCGTGCCGCGCAATGCGCTGTATGCGACGACGGCCGTCGGCGCGCTGTGCTTCTTCACGTCGCTGTACGGCGACAAGACGGTGTACCTGTGGCTGCTCAACACGTCGGGGATGACGGGTTTCATCGCGTGGCTCGGCATCGCGATCAGCCACTACCGGTTCCGCAAGGGCTACGTGACGCAAGGCTACGCGCTCGACCAGCTGCCGTACCAGTCGAAGTGGTTTCCGTTCGGCCCGCTGTTTGCATTCGTCCTGTGTCTCGTGATCGCGCTCGGCCAGGACTATCAGGCGTTCCTCGCGAACCGGATCGACTGGGCGGGCGTGGCCGCGACCTACGTCGGCATTCCGCTGTTCCTCGTCGTGTGGCTCGGCTACCGGTTCCTGAACAAGAGCCGCTTCGTGCGCTACGAGGACATGGAGATCGCACCGTGGATCGCCGCGAACCGCGGCGCGCAGCTGCAGCGCGTGGAGAACCGCGAAACCGTGGGCTGATGCCGGCGCGGCATGCGGCCGCGCGATGGCGCAACGAAACGGGAAGCCGCGCGCTTCCCGTTTTTTTTGTCCGCTTTTCCCTGCACGGGGTCAAAGCCGGTTATATTGCCCGACCCTACCGGGCCACGGCCCGGCCTGCGCGACGAGCGCGGCGCGGATCGGGCATCCGGCGCGCGCCTGTCGCGGCGGCCGGCGGCGCCCGGCGTTTTCATCGCTCCGCCGCGGCCGGCACGGCCTGCGGAGCGCGCAACCCAGAGGAATCCATGAGCGCATCACCCGCCGAGCGGAAGGCCGGACCCGTTTCCATCGTGCGAATCGAAGCCGCGATCAACGCGTGGCGCGAAGTGTATCCGCCGGCGCCGGACGGCGAAGACGGCTACGCGCTCGATGCCGGCAGCAACTGCCTGGCCGAGCTGTACGGCGCGATGATCTGCTATCGGCTGCCGGACGTGCCGCTCGACTCGCTGAGCGACGCGCAGCGCGATGCGCTGTACGCGACCGAGGCGTGACGCGCGGTCGAGACGCCGCCGCGACGCGGCGTCGATGAAGCAACGGGAAGCCTGACGGCTTCCCGTTTTGCTTTGCGCGGTGCCGGACGCCAGGGCGGCACCGCGCTGCTCGCGCCGGTATCGGCGCGGGCTGAGGTATCGTCATGGCATCGGGATCAGGCGATCACGGGACGACCGGCGCGGCACGCATGCGCGCGGGGCCGAATGAACGTCCGTTGCCGGTCCGGGAGGGATCGAACATGGAGTTGAGACACCTCCGCTACTTCGTCGCGGTTGCCGAGGAGCGGAATTTCACGCGCGCGGCCGAGCGCCTGCACATCGCGCAGCCGCCGCTCAGCCGGCAGATCCAGCAGCTCGAGGAGGCGCTCGGCGTGCCGCTGTTCGAGCGCACCGCGCGGCCGCTGAAGCTGACCGACGCGGGGCGGTTCTTCTATTCGCACGCCGTGCAGCTGCTCGCGCAGACCACCGAACTCGAATCGATGACGAAGCGCGTCGGCAAGATCGAGCGCAGCATGTCGGTCGGGTTCGTCGGCTCGACGCTGTACGGGATGTTGCCGAAGATCATCCGGCGCTTTCGCAGCGAATATCCAGCCGTCGAGCTGAGTCTGCACGAGATGTCGACGATGGATCAGATCAAGGCGCTGAAGGAAGGGCGCATCGACGTCGGGTTCGGGCGCATCCGTCACGAGGATCCGAGCGTGCGGCGCGTCGTGCTGCGCGAGGAGCGGATGATCGTCGCGCTGCCGGTCGGTCACGTGCTCGACGGCGCGAAGCCCGTGCTGTCGCTGCACGATCTCGTGAACGACACGCTGATCATCTTCCCGAAGGCGCCGCGGCCGAGCTACGCGGACCAGGTGCTCGCCGCCTTTCACGATCGCGCGTTGCAGCCGCGCAAGATCTACGAGACGCGCGAACTGCAGATCGCGCTCGGACTCGTTGCGATGGGCGAGGGCGTGTCGGTCGTGCCGCACAGCGTGTACGGCCTGAAGCGCGACGACATCAGCTACAAGCCGCTCGACGATCCGAACCTCGTGTCGCCGATCATCATGAGCATGCGGATGCTCGACGAATCGGAGGACATCCGCGCGATGCAGGCGCTGATCTACCGGCTGTACGACGAGTCGCAGATGGAGTATCTGCCGCCGCAGCCCGAATGAGCGTGCGGGCGGTGGGGGCTTGCTTGACGCCGCGCGCGTCGCCGGGCCACCATCGTCGGCATTCGATGCGGCCCGCCCGCGTGCGGCCGCCTTCATGCAGACGACGACACACATGACTGAAATCGTGACCGAGGAGACCTGGGTCGAGACGCCGCAAGGGCGTCTCTTCGCGAAGCGCTGGCGCGGTGTGCCCGCGCAGGCACCGGCCGCGCCTGAGCCGGCCGCACCTGAGCCGGCCGCGCCGATCGTGCTGCTGCACGATTCGCTCGGCTGTATCGAGCTTTGGCGCGACTTCCCCGCGCAACTCGCGCGCGCCACGGGCCGCGACGTGATCGCATATGACCGGCTGGGCTTCGGCCGGTCCGATCGTCATCCGGGGCAACTCGGCATGACGTTCGTGCGCGACGAGGCCGACCACGGATTCCATGCACTGCTCGAGCGGTTCGGCATCGACGCGTTCGTGGCGTTCGGGCACAGCGTCGGCGGGGGGATGGCCGTCGGCTGCGCGGCCGCGTATCCCGCGCGTTGCCGCGCACTGGTGACGGTCTCCGCGCAGGCGTTCGTCGAGGATCGCACGCGCGACGGCATTCGCGAGGCGGCGCAGCAGTTCGATGCGCCCGGCCAGCTCGACCGGCTCGCGCGTTATCACGGCGACAAGGCCGAATGGGTGCTGCGTGCGTGGGTCGATACGTGGCTGTCGCCGGCGTTTCGCGACTGGTGTCTCGACGACGACCTGCCGCGCGTGCGTTGCGCGACACTCGCGATTCACGGCGAGCAGGACGAATACGGGTCCGACGTGCATCCGAAACGGATCGCCGCGCGCGTCGCGGGGCCGTCGTCGTTCCTGCTGCTCGATCGATGCGGACACATGCCGCATCGCGAGCGGACCGACGACGTTCTCGCGGCCGTGGCGACGTTCCTGCGCGATGCGCTCGCCTGAACGCGAGGGCGCCGGCGTGCGATGCGACCGGCGGGCCGAGCCCGCCGGGGCTCAGAACGACAGCTGGATTGCGAGGTCGATCGCGAGAATCGCGATCGAGCAGCCGATGCCGAGAACCACGTTCGGCAGCCGGTGTTCGAAGTCGCGATTGTCGCGGCGCATCGCGGCACCGAGCAGGAAGATCGCCTCGACGACGATCTGCAGTCCGACGAACAGCAGCATCAGCAGATACTCGTAACCCATCTGCTTGTACGCGGCGAATTGCATCCCGTGATCGCGGATCCATTGGCCGACGCGCAGCAGTTCGTAGACGAACAGCAAGGCGGGAAACAGGTAGCTGATGAAATACGTCGGCGCGGTGGCGTGCCGTAGTTCGAGGTGGAAGTGCTGATGCGTGGTAGCCATCAAGAAGCCCTCCTTGCAACGCATGATTGCGGTCGCGACGGCGGCGCGACGACGTGCGGACTAAGGGATTGCCCGAGGCATCGTGCGCGGTCGTACGGCACCAGCATACTGCTGCGCGGGAAATTTGGCATCCCGTCCGTGCGATCGTTGTAAAAACCCCTCCGCATCATGCGATGCGTTCAACGGTCGTCGCGCGCGGTGCGCGTTCGACGCGGACGCACGTTCCTGACCGGGCGTCGCCTGCGCGACCGCTCACGCTTTCGCGTGCGCGCCTTCGACGAACAGCTTCGCGATCGACCGGAATTCCCGCTTCAGCGACAACCCAGGCACCGTCAGCCAGCGCAGCATCGCCGCGAGATAGAGGTGATGAAACCACGTGGCGAGCTGGTCGGCCGCCAGCGCCGGGTTCAGTTCGCCCGCCTGCTGTCCGGCCGCGATCAGTTGCTGCCACACGAGCGCGATGTCGCCGCCGCCGTCCTTCCCGCTTTCCGCTTCCACCACGCCGATGCTCAGGAACCGATGCCGCAGGTATGCGAGCAGATACACCGGATGCTGTTCGCACCATGCGGCCGACGCGTCGAGCACGCAGGCGATCCGCGACGCGAAGGTCCGCCGTCGCGCGACGTCACGCTGCAGGTGCGCGAGGTCGCGCGCGAGTTCGCCTTCGAGCCAGTGCGCGAGCACGGCCTCCTTCGTCGGAAAGTGGTTGTACAGCGTACGCTTCGCGACATCAGCCTGCGCGGCGATCTGTTCCATCGTCACGGCATCGTAGCCGTGCGCATCGAACAGGCGTGCGCCGGTGTCGGCGAGATGCGCGAGCATCTGGATGCGCTTGCGTGCGCGGCGGCCCGGATCGTCGGTCGTCGTCGGCATGGTTCGGTATCGACTGAAAGTGCACGAATTGCATTAGTATACGACGTGCATTTTTATGAATCCACTCGCCTGCATCGTGCAGGAGGAGCCACGCATGAAGCTCGTCATCGCCACCTACGGCACCGAAGGCGACACGCGCCCGCTCGCGGCGCTCGGCCGCGCGCTGCTGGATGCCGGCCATGAGGTCCGGTTGCTGGCCGACGCGGCGACGCTCGGTTCGGCCGCCGCGCTCGGCGTGCCTTGCGCGCCGCTGTCTGGCGACATCCGCGCGGCGATCGCGCCGGATGGCGCGTTGTCCGACGCGGTGCGCGGGCGCGGCGGTTTCAACGACACGTCGAAGGCGCTCGCCGCGATCGCGAATACGAATACGGCGGCATGGATGCGCGAAGTCGCGGTCGCGTCGGCCGGTTGCGATGCGATCCTGGTGTCGGGGCTGGCGTCGTTCGTCGGGCTGTCGATCGCCGAGTATCGCGGCGTGCCGGCGATCGGCACGGGGATGATCCCGATCACGCCGACCGCGGCGTTCGCGTCGCCGTTTCTGCCGCCCGGCAAGGTGCCGCGCTGGCTGAATCGCGCGAGCCACAGGTTCGTGAACGCGCTGCTGTGGCACGCGTTCAGGAAGGCGACCAATGCAGCGCGCGCCAGCGTGTGCGGACTGCCGCCGCGCCGGCGCGTATGGACCGATCATCCGATGCTGTACGGCGTGTCGCCCGCGCTGCTGGCCGATCCGGCCGACTGGCCGTCGCATGTGCTGGCATGCGGTCAGTGGCGCGTCGACGCGCCGGCGTGGACGCCGCCGCCCGCGCTGTCGAGCTTCCTCGATGCGGGCGATCGCCCCGTGTATATCGGCTTCGGCAGCATGGCCGGGTTCGACCGGGGCGCGATGGTCGACGCGCTGCTGCAGGCGCTCGACGGCCGGCGCGCGCTGTTCCATCCGGGCTGGAGCGGCATCGATGCGTCGATGCTGCCGGCGCACGTGTGCGTGATCGGCGAGACGCCGCACGACTGGTTGTTTCCGCATGTATCGATGGCGATCCATCACGGCGGATCGGGTACCACGCATTCGGCCGCGCGGGCGGGGATTCCGTCGGTCGTCGTGCCGTTCGCGGGCGATCAGTTCTTCTGGGCGAGCCGGCTGCAACGCCTCGGTGTGGCCGATGGGCCGGTGGCGGGGCGGCGTGTGGACGCTGCGGCGCTCGCACGCGCGATCGCGTTCGCGGCACGCGCCGACACGCAAGCGCGTGCCGCCGAACTCGGTGCGCGGATCGCGCGGGAAGACGGGGTGCGGCTGGCGGTCGGCGCGATCGAGCGCTGGGGGCGCCCCGGCGTGCGCTGAACGCGTCCGCCCCGCGTCAGAAATGCCCGGTGAACCGGTAGCGGCTGCCCGGATGCCACAGATTGGCCACCGACGCGACCATCCCTTGCGACCACGTGCGCCGATGCAGCAGCAGGCACGGCTCGCGTTCGTCCGTCGTGAGGTGGCGGCGCGTTGCCGCATCGGGCATCGCGGCCTCGATGCGGTATTCGACCCGCTGCAGCGGCGCGACGCGCGTCAGGTACTGGTTCGGCGTCGTCGTCGTGAAGTCCTGCAACGCATATTCGGGCGCGCAGGCCGGGTTGACCCAGCGCTCCTCGAGCTGCACGGGCGTGTCGTTCTCGAAGTGCAGCACGCGCGAATGGAAGATCGGGCTGCCGGTGTCGAGCTGCAGCTCGTCGGCGAGTTTCGCGTCGGCAACGGCCGCGCCGACGTCCAGCACCTGCGCACGATACGCATGGCCGCGCGCGGCGACTTCATCCGAGATGCTGCGGATCGCGACCAGTGTCGATTCGTATTTCGGCGACGCGACGTACGTGCCCGAGCCGCGCGTGCGCGTGAGCACCTGTTCGGCCGTCAGCTCGCGCAGCGCGCGGTTGACCGTCATCCGCGCGACGTTGAATTCGCGCGCGAGCTCGTTCTCCGACGGCACCTGGTCGCCTTCCGCCCACTCGCCCGCATGAATGCGCGCGAGGATGAAGTCCTTGATTTCCTGATAGATCGGTGTGGTCATTGCATTGCTGTTCAAGAGACGGCGGCCGCGTGCCGTCGCAGGCCGGCCTTCGTGCGGTGTCCGGGCGGAGTGTACCGGGTTCGACGCGGTGCGGGCCCGACTGTGGGCCCGGGATTCGGGTAATTCCGGCCTGCATCCGGCGCGCCGGTCGGGGAGCCCGCAGGGGCCGTACGGACCGCGGCCGCCGCGTCGGCGAGCGCGACAGACGAAAAAGTATAGACAAATGTAGTCGCGCCGACGACGCACGGAATCCGCACAGAAAGCTGGATTTCATCTGCATGTAATCTCTAGCGAATTGAAATATAAGGGAAATTCGCTCATGGAAACAATCAACCGACAATTAGAGATAAACACGGATTGCTGGCAGTGACCTGAAAAAGGCAAAGTTGTATGTACAACTTCGAGAGTCACCGGACAGGCGGCTCCCGGGTTGGAAGGGTTCGCGGCGGCGACGCCGACGGGATCCGTGCCCAGTTCGCCTAAGACAGGAACGCCATGAAGAAACTCGCGCTCAGTATTGCCCTTGCCTGCCTCGCGGTCGGTGCCCACGCCAAGGATTGGTCGACGATCCGGTTCGGCGTCGACGCCAGCTATCCGCCGTTCGAATCGAAGGACGCAAGCGGCAAGGTCGTCGGCTTCGACGTCGATCTCGGCAACGAGATCTGCGCACGGCTGAAGGCGAAATGCGTGTGGATCGAGAACGACTTCGACGGGATGATCCCGGCGCTGAAGGCGAAGAAGTTCGACGGCGTGCTGTCGTCGATGTCGATGACGCCGGCGCGCGCCGAGCAGATCGCATTCTCCGACAAGTTGTTCAACACGCCGACGCGCCTGGTCGCGAAGAAAGGCGCGAACCTGCAGCCGACGGCCGAATCGCTGAAGGGCAAGTCGGTCGGCGTCGAGCAGGGCACGATTCAGGAGACCTACGCGAAGGCCTACTGGGCGCCGAAGGGCGTGCAGGTCGTGCCTTACCAGAACCAGGACGGCGTGTACCAGGACCTGATGTCCGGCCGCCTCGACGCCGCGCTGCAGGACGCGGTGCAGGCCGACCTCGGCTTCCTGAAGACGCCGCGCGGCGCGAACTTCGAATTCGCCGGCAAGGACATCGACGATCCGAAGACGCTCGGCAACGGCGCCGGCATCGGGATGCGCAAGGACGACGCCGACCTGAAGGCGAAAATCGACCACGCGATCGCCGACATGATCAAGGACGGCACATACAAGAAGCTCGAGAAGAAGTACTTCGCATTCGACGTCTACGGCGGCTGATCGTCCATGCGGCGCGCGTCGGCTGTGGCGCGCGCCGCGTCGGTTGCCGCGTGCAACCCGCTTCGCATGATGCATCCGGCTTGATGAGCAAGTCGCATCAGGTAGTGCGCAGATATCGTTTGATGCGCGGTTAATGGCTATTGACAATCCAGCCACTTCGTTCTGGATCCCTTATATGATCTTCCAAGGATTTGGCCCGCTGTTGTGGGCCGGCACGGTCGAGACCGTGAAGCTCGCGGTGCTGTCGCTCGCCGCGTCGCTCATACTGGGCCTCGCGGGCGCGGGCGCGAAACTGTCGACCAACCGCGCGCTCAAGTCGGTCGGCACGTTCTACACGACGCTGATCCGCGCGGTGCCCGATCTCGTGCTGATGCTGCTGCTGTTCTACGGGATCCAGATCCTGCTGAACGACGCGACCGACCTGCTCGGCTGGGATCAGATCGACATCGACCCGTTCGTGGCCGGCGTCGTAACGCTCGGCTTCATCTACGGCGCGTACTTCACCGAGACGTTTCGCGGCGCGTTCCTCGCGGTGCCGCGCGGCCAGCTCGAAGCGGGCTTCGCATACGGGATGAGCGGCTGGCGCGTGTTCCACCGGATCCTGTTCCCGCAAATGATGCGCTTCGCGCTGCCGGGCATCGGCAACAACTGGCAGGTGCTCGTGAAGGCCACGGCGCTGGTATCGATCATCGGCCTCGCCGATGTCGTGAAGGCGTCGCAGGACGCCGGCAAGAGCACGCTCGATTTCTTCTTCTTCACGCTCGCGGCGGGCGCGATCTACCTCGCGATCACGACGGTGTCGAACGTCGTGCTGCACCACCTCGAGAAGCGTTATTCCGCGGGCGTCCGGAGGCTTGCACTGTGATCGAACTCGTCAGCCAGTACTGGCAAAGCTATCTCTACACCGACGGCTACCGCTTCAGCGGCCTCGCGATCACGCTGTGGCTGCTGGTCGTGTCGATCGCGCTCGGCTTCGCGCTGGCCGTGCCGCTCGCGATCGCGCGTGCGTCGTCGAACCGCTGGATCTCCGGCCCCGTGTGGCTCTATACGTACGTGTTCCGCGGCACGCCGCTCTACGTGCAGCTGCTGATGTGCTACACCGGCATCTACAGCCTGCAGGTCGTGCACAACCACGTGCTGCTCGACACGTTCTTCCGCAACGCGATGAACTGCACGCTGCTCGCGTTCGTGCTGAACGAATGCGCGTATGCGACCGAGATCTTCGCGGGCGCGATCAAGGCGACGTCGGCCGGCGAGATCGAGGCCGGGATGGCCTACGGGATGTCGCGCTTCAAGCTCTATACGCGCATCATCCTGCCGTCCGCGCTGCGCCGCTCGCTGCCGAGCTACAGCAACGAAGTGATCCTGATGCTGCACGCGACGACGCTCGCGTTCACCGCGACCGTGCCCGACATCCTGAAGGTCACGCGCGACGTCAACTCCGCCACGTACATGTCGTTCCAGGCCTACGGCATCGCGGCCGTGCTGTACGCCATCGTCGTGTTCGCGCTCATCTGGGCGTTCCGCAAGCTCGAGACGCGCTGGCTCGCGTACCTGTCGCCGCGCGGCCATTAACGCATTCGCAAGATTCGCAAGGAAGGACCAAGCATGTACAAGCTCACCGTTGACAACCTGCACAAGAAATTCGGCGACAACGAGGTGTTGAAGGGCGTGTCGATGAAGGCGAAGGCCGGCGACGTGATCAGCATCATCGGCTCGAGCGGCTCCGGCAAGAGCACGTTCCTGCGCTGCATCAACTTCCTCGAGCAGCCGTGCTCGGGGCAGATCACGATCGGCAGCGAGCCGATCGAGACCACGCGCGACCGCAACGGCTCGCTGCGCGTGGCCGACCAGAAGCAGCTGCAGCGCATGCGCACGAAGCTGTCGATGGTGTTCCAGCACTTCAACCTGTGGGCGCACATGACGGTGCTCGAGAACGTGATCGAGGCGCCCATGGCGGTGCTCGGGATCGGCAAGGAAGAGGCCGTCGCGCGGGCGCGCAAGTATCTGGAGAAGGTCGGCCTCGCGCCGCGCGTCGAAGGCATGTATCCGTCGCACCTGTCGGGCGGCCAGCAGCAGCGCGTCGCGATCGCGCGTGCGCTCGCGATGGAACCGGAGGTGATGCTGTTCGACGAACCGACGTCGGCGCTCGACCCGGAGCTCGTCGGCGAAGTGCTGAAGGTGATGCAGAAGCTCGCCGAGGAAGGCCGCACGATGGTCGTCGTCACGCACGAGATGGGCTTCGCGCGCAACGTGTCGAACCACGTGATCTTCCTGCACCAGGGGAAGATCGAGGAAGAGGGCGATCCGCGGGAGATTCTCGTCAATCCGAAAAGCGAGCGGCTCGGGCAGTTCCTGTCGGGGCGGCTCAAGTAAGCGGACGCTGCCGCGGCCTGGAACGCTAAATGCTTGTCCCGGATGACTCTTTCGATCGAGGAGCGCCGCGATGAGCACGCCGACCCCTACCGCGTTTTCCCATGTGAGGCCGCAGGACACCGCGTATCAAGGCGAAGGCCTGCGCGACTTCTTCCTGTATCGCGATCTCGGCATCGCGGCCGCGACGAACGGCAAGGTCGTCGCGCAACTCGTCAGGGCGAATCATGCACCGACGGCGGGCACTGGCTGGCACCGTCACGAGGCCGAGTTCCACATCGTGATCATGCTGAAGGGCTGGGCGCGCTTCATGTATGGCGACCGCGAGACGCTGGTGAACGCCGGCGACTGCGTGCACCAGGCACCGGGAATCGTGCATTACCTGTTCGACTACTCGCCCGACATGGAGTATCTGGAGATCGTCGGGCCGGCCGATTTCAAGTCGATCGACGTCGAAGGGCCGTGCGAAGTGCCTGCGCCGACGCCGTGGGGCGACGCAGGCGCGTAGCCGCCGTCGTTTCGCATGCGAGGCATCCACGTGCCTGGGAAAGACCGCCTTCGGGCGGTTTTTTTTATTGGCCTTCTTTAGTCGCGTTGCCCTCCTTCGGTCATTCGACATCCGAAGCGTTCTCCATGTAAGGAAATCGAAATAACGGACGGTTGTTTGTCAGCCTCGCGTGACGTTTCGTTACACGCCGTCAAAGATCGTCAATTCGATGCGGGTGCGGTGCACGGCATATCGGTGGCTGGCGTTAAGGGGATAACAGCCGGATCACCGGCTGGCTTACCCAGGAGAATGTCATGACCCGCATCGCGAAGATCCTGACCGTGACGGCCGTCGCTTGCGCCGCTCTCGTCCCGGCGCTGGCCGAAGCCCATTCGCACCGCGTGTGCCATTTCGATCACCACCATCACCGCGTGTGCCGCTGGGTCCGTTGACCCGTGGCGCGGTATTCCCGGCATCGCGTCGGGACGTTTTTCCCATTCAGGCAAATCAGGAGAGGACTATGAAAAAGACGATGTTGATCGCCGCGCTCGTCGCGGGCATGGGCATGTCGATCGGTGCGTTCGCACAGGTTCCGGCCAGCGCGCCGGCCGGCACGACCGGGCTGTGCAAGGATGGCTCGTTCTACTCGGGCGCGTCGAAGAAGGGCGCATGCGCCGGTCACAAGGGCGTGAAGACGTGGTACGGCGCATCGTCGGCAGCTGCGGCCAGCGCACCGGCCGCAGCCCCCGCGACCGCGGCTTCCGCTTCCGCCGCATCGGCCGCGGCACCGGCGAAGAGCGCGCCCGCGACGACCGCGGCAGCGGCGCCCGGCGGCGGCGCGGGCAAGGTGTGGGCCAACGACAGCACGAAGGTCTACCACTGCTCGACCGACAAGTACTACGGCAAGACGAAGCACGGCAGCTACATGTCGGAAGCCAATGCGAAGGCGAAGGGCTACCACGCATCGCACGGCAAGGCCTGTTCGTAATATCGACGGCATGCGCGAGCGTTGCCGCTCGCGCACTGACCGGCATCGCGCCCCGCCGTCCGTGCGGGGCGCTTCGTTTTCAACTCCGATGTGCCGCGCCGATTGCTGCCGTACCGCGCGGGTTCAGTGCACGCGATCGGATTGCGTCGCGGCCGCCGCCGCATCGTGATCGGCCGCGCGGGCATCGAGCAATGACCGCAGCGTCACGTAGTGCGCGCCGCTCGCGCCGCCGTCCGTATCGGCGGTGCGATCGTACGGCTCGTTGTCATGGATCGTCGCCCGCACGATCGGATAGATCTGCGTTTCCCAACGGCTGCCGTTGAACACGCCATAGTGGCCCACGCCCGTCTGCACGTGGTGCGTTTTCAGGTACGGCGGCAATCCCGAACACAGATCCTGCGCGGCCATCGTCTGGCCCACGGCGCAGATGTCGTCCTTCTCGCCCTCGATCGTCAGCAGCGCGGTGCGGTGGATCGCGGCCGGTTCCACCAACCGGTCGCCGACCAGCAGCTCGCCGCGCGCGAGCGCGTATTGCTGGAATACTTTCTCGACCGTTTCCAGATAGAACTCCGCGGTGAGATCGGCCGTCGCGAAGTATTCATCGTAGAAGTGGCGCAGCGTGTCGGCTTTCGCGGGGTCGCCTTTCGCACGCTCGTAGTAGAGGTCGGCGAACGAAGCGGCATGGCGGTCGGGATTCATCGACATGAACGCGCCGACCTGCACGAAGCCCGGATACACACAACGCTGCGCGCCGACGAAGCCGGTCGGCACGACGCTGATCAGGTTGCGCGCGAACCATTCGATCGGCCGGCTCGTGGCGAGCGCGTTGACTTTCGTCGGATTCACGCGGCAGTCGATCGGTCCCGCCATCAGCGTCAGGCTCGCGGGTTGGGTCGGATCGCCGGCGGCGGCCATCAGCGCGACGGCCGACAATGCGGCGACGGTCGGCTGGCAGATCGCGAGCACGTGCGCGTCCGGGCCGATCTGGTGAATGAAATCGATCACGTGCCAGACGTATTCGTCGAAGCCGAATCGCCCGGCCGAAAGCGGGATGTCGCGCGGGTTGTGCCAGTCGGTGATGTACACGTCGTGATCGGCCAGCATCGTGGCGACCGTACCACGCAGCAGCGTCGCGAAATGCCCGGACATCGGCGCGACGATCAGCACGCGCGGCTGGCGCGCAACCGGCCGCGCCTTGCGGAAATGCAGCAGCGTGCCGAACGGCGTGGCCGCCGTGGCTTCCTCGACGATCGGCACCGATTCGCCGTCGACGACGACCGACGCGATGCCGAACGGCGGGCGCCGGTGCGAGAACGCGCAGCATTCGAGCAGTTCGCACAGCGCGTCGACCATGCGGCCCGTCGGCGTCGACGTGGCGGCCGGCCACTGCGACATCGTCGCGCGTGTGACTGCCGCCCATGCGCGCGCCGGGCGCAGGCATTCCGCAGACCATTGGTAGTACGGATAGGCAAGCAGGTTCATGTCCGTCGCTCGTTGCGTCACGTTGCATGGAGCGAGGCAAGCCGTGTGCCAGCATGCGGCTGGCACGCGCGTTGCACGCGGTTCGCGAATGCGGCGACGGACACGGCGATACATGCGGTCCCCGTGCAGCCGGGCGACCGAACGCCGCGCGCTGCTGCTGCGGTTCGGGGTAACGGCCGTGCCTCTGCACCAGGCGGCGATGCGCCACTTCGGCGAACGCGCCGCACTGGCGTGGTGCGGTTCGCATGGCGCGGCGTGCCCTTTCGGTGCAGGGGCACGAACGGCAATCAGCGGGAGAGCGACATGGAATCTACCGGGCGGACGACGTTGACCATCAGCAGCCGCAACTACTCGTCGTGGTCGATGCGCGGCTGGCTGCTCGCGAGGCTGAGCGGGCTCGTGTTCGAGACCGTCAGCGTGCCGATCGACGCGGCATCGCGCGCGGAGCTGCTGCTGCTGTCGCCGTCGATCCTCGTGCCGTGCCTGACGCACGACGGCAGCACGGTGTGGGACACGCTCGCGATTGCCGAATACCTGAACGAGATCCGACCGCAGGCGCGGCTGTTGCCGGACGACCGGCATGCGCGCGCGCATTGCCGGTCGATCTGCGGCGAGATGCATTCCGGTTTCAGCGCGCTGCGCTCCGCGTTGCCGATGAACCTGCGCGCGCACTTCCCCGGTTTCCGGATCTGGTCGCGTGCGCAGCACGACATCGAGCGCATCGTGACGATCTGGCGCGATTGTCTGGGCGCGTACGGCGGCCCCTGGCTGTTCGGCGAGCGGATCGGCGTCGCCGATGCGATGTACGCGCCGGTCGTCACGCGATTCCTGACCTACGACGTGAAACTCGAACCCGACATCGCCGAGTACTGCATGCGCATCCTCGCGCATCCGTTCGTCGCGGAGTGGATCGATGCCGCGAAAGCGGAGCAGGAAGACATCGACGAACTGGACATGGAGTTCTGACGCGCGACGCACCTTCGTGCGTTGAGTCGGACGCCGGCACGTCCATCGAAACGAACCGCCGCCGCAACTGCGCAACTCGCAAACGTTTTACGTTGATTTTCGCTGGAAACGAGGACGAATTCCCTAAAGGATGCTGGTGCCGATGACGTTAAACGGGCACGGGGACGACTGTCGATCGCATGCATGCGACATGCGACGCGCAGTCCGCAACAACCAGCGCAGCAGGGGAACCAACTTGAACCGTCAGCAATCTTGGACGCGTACGGCCGCGCCCGGCGAGATCATCTACTCGGAGGGCTTCGCCGGCGAGCCCGTCATCTTTCTGATCGCCGACGGCAAGGTCGAGCTGTCGACGCGCTGCGAAGACAAGCGTGTCGTCGTCGCGACGCTCGGGCGCGGCGAGTTCTTCGGCGAATCCGCGTTGCTCGCTTCCGAGCCGCGCGCGCATACGGCGAAGGCGCTGTCGTTCTGTCAGCTCACGGTCGTGCCGGCCACGCTGCTCGACGAGGAAATCGAGCACGTGTCCGCGCTGCTCCGTCATGTCGTGCGCACGATGATCCGGCGCGTGAAGCGCAAGGACGACCAGCTCGCGACCTACACGCACGCGGATTTCATGCCGGGCGTGCTGTCGTATGCGCATGTGCTGTCGCTGATGGCGGGCGCCGACACGCGCGGATCGGACGACGCGTGGTCGCGGCGGCCGATGCAGGCGCAAGCGGGCGAGGCATCGGTGCCGCTCGCTGACGTGATTCGCCGCTGTCGCGCGATCGCCGGCCATTCGCGCCCGCACGTGCTTGCGATGCTGCGCCGCATGGAGAAGCTCAATCTCGTCACGATCGAAGCCGCGCAGGCGGACCATGCCGGCGGCGCGGCCGATTACACGGCGTCATCGGATGCGCGCCAGGTCGTCACGTTCGATGCCGCGCGCGTGGTCGATCGCGCGCAGCAGGTCGCCGATCACGATCTCGACCTGTCGATCAACAGCGAGCTGGAACTGATCGAGCTGGCCGATCTCGAAGCGCTGATCGGCGTCGACCGGAAGCTGCTGCTCAACAAGCTGTCGCACGGCGAGATCGCCGACGAGGTGTTCGCGTTCCGCAAGTCGAAGGTGCTCGGTTACGTCGAGCAGAAGGGCGTCGCGTATTTCTCGCGGCGCAGCCCGCGCGCCGGCGGCGACGTGCGCGCGCTCGAGGACATCGTGTGGGTCGACCAGCGCACGCTGTTCGACGTGATCAGCGCATTCGATACGTACGATCTCGCGAAGCTGATCGCGAGTCTCGACGATCGCGCGGTGGCCGACAAGCTGTTCTCCGTGATGACGGAAGCGCGGCGCAACGAGGTGTCGTGGGTGATGCGCCGCGAGCTGAAGCTCGACCCGATCGAGATCGAGGAGATCGAACGACGTGTGCTCGATGCCGTGCGCGCGGCCAAGGCGCCGGCGGCAGGCGCGGCACCCATGCCGCTGGCTTCATCCGACGCGTGACGCGCAACCCGACGGAGACACCCATGGACTTGTTGACCCTGGCCGGCGTGCTGCTCGGCGGCGCGGCCATCGTGTTCGGCTTCGCACTGGAAGGCGGACATTTTTCGACGCTGTTCCAGTTCGAGGCGCTCGTGATCGTGCTCGGCGGTACGCTCGGCGCGGTGATGATCCAGAACACGTGGGCGCGGTTCTTCGATGCGGTGAAACAGTTGCGGCTCGCGTTCGTGCGTGCGCAGGAAGTCGACCGCAAGCACCTGACCGACCTGCTGGAGTGGGGCGATCGCGCGAAGCTCGACGGGTTGCTCGCCTTCGAATCGATGGATGTGAGCGGTATCCATCCGTTCGCGCGGCGCGGGCTCGAACTGCTTGCGAACGGCGTGTCGACCGCCGTGCTCGAGGACGCGCTGCACCGCGAGCTCGACGCATACGAGCGCAGCCGGCTCGCGGCCGCGCGCGTGTGGCAGCAGGCCGGCGGCTATGCGCCGACGTTCGGCATTCTTGGCTCGGTGCTCGGGCTGGTCCAGGTGACGAGCCATATTCTCGAACCGGCGCAGCTCGGACCGGGCATCGCGGTCGCGTTCATCGCGACGCTCTACGGCCTCGCGTTCGCGAACCTCGTGTTTCTGCCGCTCTACGGCAAGCTGCGCGCGCAGATCGACAGCGAGTTGCGATTCCGCAAGCTGTATCTCGACGGCCTGCTCGCGATTTCGCGCAAGGAATCGCCGCATACGATCGAGACGCGGCTGACCGGCGACGTGCGCGGCCGCGCGGCGGAGTCCCTCGCATGACGCACCGGGAGCTTCGACATGACCGCTCGAACTGACGGCGCGCGGGCGGGCTCGCTCGCCGCCGATCGCGACGACGAAGGCGAAGGCACGCAGTCCGGACGCTGGCTGATTTCCTACGCGGATCTCATCACGACGCTGATGGTGCTGTTTCTCGCGCTGTACGTGCTGCAGCTCGCGAAATACAACGCGCTCGATGCGCGCTACCAGACGCTTGCACGGCACGACAGCGGGACCGCCAGCGCGCCCGGCGCAGCGATGCCTGAGCGTGCCCCCGCCTGGCTGGCATCGCTCGACGCGCTGAAGTCGAACGGCCGCATCTCGCTCGTGCGCGCGCGGCATGGCATCGAGATCGGCATCGACGCGAAGGTTCTGTTCAACGTCGGCGACGCACGCTTGCTGCCCGATGCGACGCCGGTGCTCGGCCAGATCGCGCAGGCGCTGAGCGAACATGCGACCGGCGACATTCTCGTCGAAGGGCACACCGACAGCGTGCCGATCGCGAATGCGAAATACGAATCGAACTGGGAGCTTTCGTCCGCGCGGGCGGGCAGCGTCGTGCGCTATCTGGCCGATCGTGGCGTCGCCCCGCACCGGCTCGCCGCGATCGGGCGGGCCGATACGCAGCCGCTCGTCGCGGGCGACGATGCGGCCGCCAGGGCGCGCAACCGGCGCGTGACCATCTTCGTCGCGTATTGAGCGTGCGAACCTCGCCAGGCGCGCGACGGTTATCCGTCAACGACATATCCGATCTCGCATGACGAACATGTGAACCCGGCGATGCGATTCCGCGCGCGCCTGCCGATAAACCAAGCTGGCTCAGACCGAGCGGTTATCGAGGGTTCCCCATGCATTTCTGGCGCAAGCTGTCCATTCAGAGCAAGCTGATTCTCAGCATGACGAGCTGCCTGCTCGTGTTCGTCGCGATCTCGAGCGGGTTGAGTGTCCGTCTGATCGGCAACGCCGTGCGCGAGCGCGTCGTCCGCGAAGGGCTGCCGACGGCCGTGAGCGGTATCCGTGCCGACGTGCAGCGGCAGTTGGCCGGGCCGATCGCCGCATCGCGCGTCCTCGCGCGCGATGCGTTCCTGCTGCAATGGGAAGCCGACGGCGAGCCCGACGCCGGCACGCGCAACTGGATCCAGCTGGCGAGGAACGTGAAGGACGAGCAGAAGGCGGCGTCCGTGCAGTGGGTGTCGGTGAAGAGCGGCAACTACTACAACGAGGCCGGCCTGCAGCGGAAGGTCACCGAGAACGATCGATGGCTCGCGACCTTCCTCGCATCGGGCAAGACCTACGACGTGAACATGGATCGCGAGGTCACGGCCGGCGGCTACATGATGTTCATCAACAGCCGCGTGGAACTCGACGGCACGCCGGTCGGCGCGACCGGCATGAGCCTGTCCGTCGACGCGCTCGCGAAGGGGATTGCTGCGTACCGGATCGGCGATACCGGGTTCGCATACCTCGTGCGGCCCGACGGCGCGATCATGATGCATCGCGATACGTCGCTGATCGACGGCAAGCACTTCCTGAAGGACGAACCGGGGCTGCCCGGCGATGCATCGTCGACGTTGCTGGCCGGCCAGCCGTATGCGTACCTGAGCTACGACGGCGACGGCGGTGCGCGCTTCATCGCGACGTCGTTCATTCCGGAGCTGAATGCGTACGTGGTCGTCGAAGTGCCGCAGGCCGAACTGCTCGGCCCGGTGACGCGTGCGATTCGCAGCGCGGCGCTGGTCGCGGCGGTCGCGGGCCTCGGCGTCGCGCTGGTCGTGATCTGGCTGGTCGGGCGCGCGATCGCCGCGCCGATCCGCCGCGCGGCGACGCTGCTGTCGGAGATCGCGAGCGGCCAGGGCGACCTGACGCGCCGGATGACGGTCGAGAGCGAGGACGAGATCGGCCAGCTGTCGGACGCGTTCAACCGCTTCGTGTCGTCGTTGTCGACGCTCGTTCACCGGATTCGCGCGGCGTCCGCGTCGATCGCGACCGGGTCCGCGCAGATCGCGTCGGGCAATGCAGACCTCAGCGAACGGACCGAAGGGCAGTCGAGCAACCTCGAGCGGACGGCTTCGTCGATGGAGGAAATCACGGCGGTCGTGCGCAACAACACCGAAACCGCGACGACGGCCGCGAAGCTGATCACCGGCGCATCCGATACGGCGATGCGTGGCGGACACGTCGTGGGCGAAGTCGTGACGACGATGGAGCAGATCAGCGATGCGTCGCAGCGCATCTCCGAGATCATCGTGATGATCGACAGCATCTCGTTCCAGACGAACATCCTCGCGCTGAACGCGGCGGTCGAGGCCGCACGCGCCGGCGAGCAGGGCCGCGGGTTCGCGGTCGTTGCGTCGGAAGTGCGCAATCTCGCGCAGCGCAGCGCGCAGGCGGCGAAGGAAATCAAGGCATTGATCGAACACAGCGCGGGGACGGTGGACGCCGGGTCGCGGCTCGTCAGCGAGGCCGGGAAGGTGATGAGTGACGTCGTATCGCAGGTGCAGGGCGTCAGCGCGATGATGAGCGAGATCGCCGAAGCGAGCCTGGAACAGAGCGCCGGCATCGACCAGATCGGCGACGCGGTGCAGTCGCTCGATCAGATGACGCAGCAGAATGCGGCGCTGGTGGAGGAAAGCGCGGCGGCAGCGGAAAGCCTGAAGCAGCAGGCGGCGGAACTGACGCAGCTGGTATCGGCATTCAAGGTGGATGAATGACGCGCGCGCGACGTTAGAATGATGCGCTTCTGAGGGACGTCGGCCGCGGGATCGCGGCGGACGTTTTCGCGGTCGGCGCGGGATTCGTTAACGTCATAAAAATGAAGCGCATTTCAAGATTGAAGGTCGGGGTAGGGGCGGTGGTGGTCGCGGCGGTGCTCGGCGCGGTTGGGGCGAAGGTGATCGCATCGCCGGCAGATTCGTATTTTGCGTATCGGAAGAAGGCCGCGGCGGCCGTGGCCGCGGCGCGAACGGAAGATCGACCGAGTGTCGACCAGCAGTACACGGCCGACGTGAATGCGCGGCTCGCGAGGCTCATCGGCACGGTCCGGGCGAAAGGGTTTGCCGCGAAGGCGGCGGGCACGGTGCAGAGCGTCGGCCCCGTCGACGGGATGCCGCCGGGGCCGGACGGGCTGGCCTTCAAGTCGGCCGACGGCAAGACGAATCTCGTCGTGACGACGGTTCCGCTGCTGAAGGCGTGGGCGAGCACGGCGGATGCGGGCATCAAGCCGACGGACGACGTGGCCGCGATTCTCGACAATGAAACGCTTTACACGGACGTATTCGGCGACGACGCCGCGGCGTTTCGCTTCGCCGAGTTGCCCGTCAAGCGGCAGCCGGCCGACGGCGTGGTGAAGGCGTGGCTGCTGGGCGAAAGCCAGGACGGCGTGCCGGACGGGCCGAACACGCTGGCCGTGTCGGTCCGGCAGGGCGAACGGATTTATATCCAGTGGAAGAGCGTGACGCTGCGCCCGATCCTGGCGTGCGGCGCGGAGCGCGTGCCCGAGGACGCGCGGCAGGCGTGTTTCGCCAGACAGGTGGTGTCACAGCGGATCTACCCGCGGCTGATCGCGCAGGCGCAATCGATGGCCGATGCCGTGGTCCGGTAGCGGACGGTAGCCGTCGGCCTGTCGCCCGCCGACCGGATTCAAGGCGACCGCAACGCCTGCAGTCCCAGCGTGAGCGCGTTGAACGGCATCTCCGCAGCGCCCAGCGAAAAGCTCGTCGCATTCGCGGTCGCCCCCGGCGAATGCATCAGCGCGTGAACGATCCGCTCGCTCGCATGGCCGTCGCCATACGGATTGCTCGCGCGCGCCATTTCCTCGTACGCGCTCTCGCTGTCGAACAGCCGCGACGCCTCCCAGACGATTCGTTCCCGGTCCGTGCCGACGAGCCGCGCGGTGCCGGCCTGGATCGCCTCGGGCCGCTCGGTCGTCTCGCGCGTGACCAGCACCGGCTTGCCGAGCGCCGGCCCTTCCTCCTGAATGCCGCCCGAATCGGTGATGATGAAATGCGAGCGCGACATCAAGAATACGAACGAAAGATATTCTTGGGGATCGATCAGGTAAATGTTCGGCACGCTGCCGAGCAGCGCGCGCGCCGGCTCGCGCACGTTCGGATTCAGGTGCAGCGGATAGACGAACTGCGCATCGCGATAGCGGTTCGCGAGCGTGCAGAGCGCCTCGCAGAAATGCCGGAACGGCTCGCCGAAGCTTTCGCGGCGATGGCCGGTGATCAGCACGACGCGGCGGGACGGATCGAGAAAGGGAAAGTGCGCGGCGATCTTGTCGTTGAGCACGGTATCGTGGTCGAGCATGCGTTTGACGTCGTGCAGCGCATCGATCACGGTGTTGCCCGTCATCACGACCGCGCCAACCGGCACGCCTTCGCTGAACAGGTTGTCGCGCGCCTGGCCGGTCGGCGCGAAATGCCATGACGACACCGCATCGGTCACGCGGCGATTCAGCTCCTCCGGCCACGGCGACCAGATATCGCCGCTGCGCAGGCCCGCCTCCACGTGCCCGACCGGCAGATAGCGGTAGAACGCCGCGAGACTGACGGCCAGCGTCGTCGTCGTGTCGCCGTGCACCAGGACGACGTCGGGGCGGAAGTCGTCGAAGACGATCCCGATCGCCTGAAGAATGCCGGTCGTCACGTCGGTCAGCGTCTGGCTCTGGCGCATCAGATTGAGATCGTAGTCTGGCTTGATGTCGAACAAGGTAAGGACCTGATCCAGCATCTCCCGATGCTGGGCGGTCACGCATACGCGGGCGTCGACATCCTTGCGCGACTTCAGCGCGCGGACGAGCGGCGCCATCTTGATGGCTTCCGGCCGAGTCCCGAATACAAGCAAGATCTTCTTCATCGTTATCCTCGTTGAGCATCTTCGCGCCGGAAGACCCGGCACCTGGCGCCAAGCCTGGTTGCAGGCGACTCGTCCCGTCCCGCATGCGGCCACGCCGGCCGGCGTCGGCCGCACGACATGCAGCGGCGCGGCGGGGCGAGCGCACCGTTCTTGTCCGCGCGGTCTCCGCCGCGCAATCGTCGGACTACGGACGCCCCCTTGCATCTCGTCAATCACGTCATTAGCGTTCCTCATTGTGTCGATCGCCACGTCTTTCCGTCACACGATTCGCGTCGCTGCACGCCGGCGCACCAGAAAGGCGATCCCGCTTTCCATACAGCAATATTCAAACCAGCGGCCCCTGCGTCCGGGTCCGATTCGCGCGGCACGCGCGGTTCGTTACGGAACGTTTCACAACTGCTACGGACGCCGGATCGGCGCAAGGGTGCGATGCAGATAAACGGGCGCCCATTCGCGTGAGCAGTGCGGTCGCGACATGCGAAGCGCGGCGGCGTGGATCGAGCGTCGACTACCGCTCGAACGGCATCCATCGTTCGAAGCGCATTGAATCGCTTCGACATGCGAATTTTGTCTGGGCAATGAAAGGCATGTCGCCGATTGTCCGGATCGGGTCGCGGAAAAATGATTTGCCCGTCGTGCCGCATCGCTCGCGCTGCTCGAGCCGACAGGCGCGAAATGTTGCGTATCTGTAACGCGCGGCCGGAATGCGGCGGGTATGCACGCATGACGGCCTTCCAGCGCGCGCCGCAGCGTTGGCGCGGACGTTTTCCGGACATGGCCCGTGCGACGGCGATTCGCGACGGATCGCGTCTCGAAGCCGAAGCGCGCGAGGCGACATACGTGCGATGAACAGACGATTCGTCGCGCAACGCGAACGGATCGCGATGCCGACCGCACATGCCGTGCCAAAGGCTGATTCGCCGGTGAATCAAAAACACTCGGCCGCGGCCCCGGCCGCGCCCGCCGCCTGATCGTGGGTCCTTGCCGCACGGGGCGCGGCGGTCGATGGCTCGCCGCTTGCTTGTTCTGGGCGGACAGGCGCGTTCCGACGTGTTCCAACGACAGCAGACGGGCAGGGACGCCAAAGCAACGAATCCGGAAAGCGGCACGACACGTTCCTCCGGCGCGGAAGACGCCCGCGCTTGCGCGACGAACGTGCGGCCGCTTCCCATTGACATCCGCGCGATGCACGGCCCGGGCGCAAGCGCTCGGCTGCCGCCGTCGCCGGCACGGGGGCAGGACATGAAGAACCGTCGGACGGTGTCGCTCTGCGTCGAGGGCATCCTGCTTTTGATCGTGCTGGCCTGCTCGCAGGTCGTGCACGACACCGCGTTGCGGCCGTTCGCCGACGCGGTGCGCATCGGCGTGCCCGCAGCCGGCGCGGCGGAGCGCAGCGCGGCCTATGCCGGTGCCGCGCCGCTCGCGGTGCGCGCGTCGACCGACGCGGACGCGTTGCTCGGACCGGCGCCGGCCCGTACCGCGCAGGTCACGTTCGATCCCGACGTGCTGTTGATTCCCTGTGTCGCCTACCTGTGGCTGTTCACGCTACTGACCTGCGTCTATGCGGCGCGGCATTACGTGTTCAGTCTCGACCGTCTGTTCAAACCGCAGCACGCGCCTTATCGGGCGGTGACCCACGGCGAATGGCCGCGGCTCACGGTGTTCGTCGCCGCGCACAACGAAGAAGCCGTCGTCGTCGATTGCCTGATGGCGCTGCTCGCGACGACCTATCCGCACGACCGGCTGACGATCATTCCGGTCAACGACCGTTCGACCGACAACACGCGCGCGCTGATCGACGAGGTGCGCGCGCTGGCGCCGGAGCTCATCAAGCCGTTTCATCGCGAGAGCGGCAAGCCGGGCAAGGCAGCCGCGCTGAAGGATGCGCTGCGCTTCATCCGCGGCGACATCATGGTGGTGTTCGATGCCGACTATCTGCCGCGTCCCGGGCTGTTGAAGGAACTCGTCGCGCCGTTCTTCGATCCGGAAGTCGGCGCGGTGATGGGCCGCGTCGTGCCGCAGAACGCCGACAGCAATCTGCTCGCGCGGCTGCTCGATCTCGAGCGCGCGGGCGGCTATCAGGTCAACCAGCAGGCGCGCAACAACCTGAACCTGGTGCCGCAGTACGGCGGCACGGTCGGCGGCATCCGCAAGGGCGCGCTCGATGCGGTCGGCGGATGGTGCGACGACATGCTCGCCGAGGATACCGACATGACCTATCGCCTGCTGCTGAGCGACTGGCGCACGGTCTACCTGAATCACGCCGAATGCTACGAGGAAGTGCCCGAGCGCTGGGCAGTGCGCGCGCGGCAACTGACGCGCTGGGCGAAGGGGCACAACCAGACGCTGCTGCGTTATCTCGGTCCGGTGTTGCGCAATCCGCTGATCTCGCGGCGCTGCCGGCTGGACGGCGCGCTGCTGCTCGGCGTGTTCCTGATGCCTGCACTGCTCGCGATCGCGTGGGGCACCGCGATCACGCTTTATCTGCTCAATGGCGTCAACTCGACGGCGCTCGGCCTGCTCGTGTCGCTGTTCGCGCTGTTCGCGTTCAGCACCTTCGGCAACTTCGGCGTGTTCTTCGAGATCGTCGTCGCCGCGCGGCTCGACGGTCGCGCGACGCGCCTGCGGCTCGTGCCGGTCAACGTGGTCGGTTTTTGCGTGACGATCGCGGCCGTGGTGTCCGCGCTATGGGGGCTCGTGCTCGACGCCGCGTTGCGCCGCGAACTGAAATGGGACAAGACCGAGCGTTTTCGCCGGCAACTGAAACCGGGGCGGTGAACGATGACGACCTTCAATGTGATGGTGCCGGTGGCAGGCGTGCTGAGCCTGCCGTTCCTGCCGTTGCTGCACGAGCTGATCCGGCGCAGCGACGTGGCGGCACTGCCGATCGGCGACGGGCCGTTCGTCGACCAGGCGCTGCTCGCCGCGCGCTGGCGCGATGCGCTGCGCGCGCACGCGGGCGGTGCGCGGCCGGCCGATGCGTCCGCGATGCCGCCGTGGCACGCGCTCGGGCTCCTGGTGCGGCATGACGACGAGATCCGCGTCGTGCACGACGAACATTGCGAAGATGTGCTGTACGCGGATCGCGCGATCACGCTCGACCGTGGCGCGCGGGCCACGTATGCGTTCGCCGAGCAGCGCATCGACGTTCGTGCCGGCGCGACGATCGGCATGCTCGCGCACGCGCCGCAGATCGATGTCGACAGCGCGGTGCTGCGCGGCGTCGTGGTGGGCGGGACGGTATACCTGCATGGCGCCGGCGGCTTCGCGTGCCTGTACGGCGAGCCGATCGTGTTCGGCAAGGCGCCGACGGTGCCGACCGACGATACGGCCGTCGCGCCGCGCCGCGCGATCTCGCTGACCCGCCACTTCTCGACGCTGCCGCATCGCTACGTGCACGGCCGCTACCTGCTGCCCTGCGACGTGCGTCTGCCCGCGCATACGGTCGTGCAGGGGAACCTCGTCGTGGACGGCACGCTGGTGCTCGGCGACGGCTGCGTGCTGCGCGGCGGCGTCAAGGCGCATCGCGTCGAGCTCGAGCGACACGCGTTGCTGCACGGCTCGGTGTTCGCGCGGGACGACGTGCTGCTCGCCAGCGGCAGCTGCATCGACGGCGTCGTGTCGGCCGGTGGCCTGCTGCGCCTGACCGGCGCGCGCATCGGCGTCGCCGGTCATCCTGTCAGCGCCTGTGCGCGCGACGTTTCGGTCGTCGGGCATGCATGCGTGCACGGCGACCTCGTCGCATGCCGCAGCGGCTGGTTCCACGCATCCCGTTAAGGAGCGCCTCCATGTCCGATCGTTCCCGCCGTCGCGGCACGCGCGCACCGGTCGCCGCTCTGGCGGTGCTGTGCGGCGTTGCCGTCGGCCCGCTCCCGGTGCTCGCGGCGCAGCCGGATGACGCCGGTGCGCCGGCACCCGCGCAGTCGCCCACCGCCGCCGCACCCGTCATCGTGCCGCGCACGCTGGACGCGCCCGCGTTCGTGCGCGTGTCCGCCGACGGCCTGCCGGACGGCACGCCGCTCGCCGAATTCTCGCCTGACGATACGAACCGGCCGCCGTTGCCCGACGCCGTGATCGCGCACGTGCAGGCGCCGAGCGAACCGCATGCCGAGATGTCGCTCGGCGTGTCCAGCGCGCACCTGACGCACGGGTATGGCGACTGGTACGGCGTGCACGTGCGCGGCGTCTATCAGGACGGCGGCCGCACGATACTCGGCGAGCTGGCGCAACTGCATCGCTTCGGCGAGAACACGCAGCTCGGCGCACTGACGTACGTGCAGGACCTGGGACCGGACTGGTTCGGCGGGATCGGCTTTTCCGGCACGACGTCCGGGACGATCCTGCCGAGCGCGCGCGTCGATCTCTCGATCAACCGCAAGCTGTTGTCCAACCGGTCGCTGATCGTGTCGCTGGGCGCCGGCTATGCATGGAACCGCAGCGGCCACCGGGATCAGCTGTATCACGCCGGCGTGATCTGGTATGCGCTGCCGAAGTGGATCTTCGAGGCGGGTACGAACTACACGGTCGATTCGCCGGGGTCGGTGAAGGCGCCGCAATACTACGGCGCCGTCACCTACGGCGAGGTCGGAAAGAGCGTGATCGTGCTGCGTGGCGGGTTCGGCCGCGAGGCGTATCAGGTCACCGGATCCGGTTCGCAGATCGCCGATTTCCGCAGTCACGAAGTGATCGCGAAATGGCGCTACTGGTTCACGCGCAAGTGGGGTACGCAACTCGAATTCGACTACTACCATAACCCTTACTATTCACGGATCGGCGGCGAGCTGAGCGTGTTCTATCGCTGGTAACGGGAACGGGCGCCATGCAGACGCATCCCGTCCGTCCTCCCGTCGACCGTTCGCTGCGGATCCATCCGCATCCACAGCGCTGGCTGAAGTCGATCGTGCTGCTGACCCCGACGCTCTATGCGTTGCTGTGGCTCGGCCTGCCGCTCGCGTGGCGCTACTGGCGCGCGGTCATGGCGTGGGGGGCGCACGAGATCGATCCGGCACTGCACGTGATCGTGATCGGCTACCCGCCCGATGCGCCGCGCGTCCCGCTGCTGTCGATCGACCTCGCCGCGCGAATGCCGAGCGGGACGCAGCTTGCCGTGACCGCGGTGCTTTGCGCGATCGGCTTCGGCGCGTCGTTCTTCCGGCGTGCGAACTGGTTGCCCGTTGCATATCTGTTACGTATCGCGAGCTTCACTCAGCTGCTGATCTGCGCGTATTTCTGGCTCGCACCGGGCGCGTTCCCATATGTGCCGATGCTGCATCTGCGTGACATGTTCGTACTGCACGGCGCGGCGATCGCGCTGATTCCGCTGGTGATGGCGGCGCTTTACTACCCGCTCGATTTCACGCCGCTGCAGAAGATCGCCGCATCGCTTCTCGTGGTCGGCTACTTCGTGTTCGCGCTGCCGTTCGTGATGCTGCTGCACGCGGTCGTCATCCATCATGGCTCGCTGCTGTTCCTGCCGTTCTGCTATTTCCTGCTCGGCGGCCCGCTCCTGATCGGCCTGCTCGTCACGCTCTATACCTACTGCGCGAGCTGGCCCGGCTCGCTGACGAATCCGTCCGACGATTCGTGCTAAACGCCGCCGTATCAGTGATGAAACGATTCGGCCGCGTTTTTCGCCGCACCGCACGGCACGCGACGCACCGAGCGAGCACGACAGGGCTTCCGGAGCCAATGGCACGTTGTTCGCTTCTCTCCCTGCGTCGCATCGATTCTTTTCCAACGGAGAAGACGGGCCGGCCGCCGATGGCCGACGTCGATCGATGCTCGACGAACTGGGCAGCCGCACACATCTACCGGGCAAGGTGGGCCGAGCTGGCGGCACGCTCATCGCTGCTGTGGCGCCACCCATTCCTTAAGCGAGGAGCACACCATGTTGGCAAAGTCAGGCAAGTTCTTGCGGATACTGTTCGCGCTATTCGCGCTGGCGTTCGCATTCAGTCCGGGCGGCGTTCGGGCGGCCACCAACCAGCTTCTCCTGTTGGTGCCCGACACGCTGACGCTGCCTGATTCTCGCGTGTCCGCGTGGCTCGATACCGCGCAGGAAGAAGGGTTGCAGATCACCGTCATGACCGACAGCCAGTTCATGGCCGCCGGCTCGTCGCTGTCGCAGTATCCGGGCCTGATCCTGCCGGACCAGGTTCATACGACGGCCGCCGACGCGCTCGTGACGGCGATCCAGAATTACGCGCTGAACGGCGGCAAGGTGATGCTCGTCTACGATTTCGGCGTACTGAATTCGGCAGGCTTCTATGTGAGCCCGAAGTCTCGTTTCAGCAACATGGTCGGCGTCGACTACGTGTTGTATGACCAATACGGCGGCAACATGATCGGCCTCGGCAACGTGACCGGCATGAGCAGTTGGCTGCGCACGCTGCAAGTGCCCCCCGGCAAGTCGATGGCATGGACGACGACGACTTCGGCGACCACGGCCGCCAGCCCCACGACTTCGTTCGCGTCGACGAGCAGCTCCGGCTCGTCGAAGACGTCGGCATCGACGTCCGGCAGCGCGCTGTTCCTGGCCGCCAGCCCGTCGAACCCGGGCGGCCTCGCGAACTACAACCACAATGCGTGGTTCCAGTACACGACGCCCCCCACGGGCAGCGGCGTGCTGAGCCAGACGCTCCCGAAGCTGACCGGCACCGTGACCGGCAAGCTGAAGAAGACCACGACGTATAGCGCCGGTTCGCTGCTGAGCACCGCGACCGGCAAGACGGCCAGCACGCTCGCTTCCACGCTGACGACCAGCACCGACACGCTCGAAGGGATTTCGGGCTACGTGTACGGCTTCCTGACCTATCCGAGCTTCGTGACGCAGGGCACCTTCTCCGGCACGACGATCCTGACCTCGCCGACGTTCGGGCTGGTGTCGGGCTACAACCCGTACGGCAACGGCGGCGTGCTGTTCGTCAACCTGCCGCTCGCCTACCTCGACGGCCAGACCGACGGCATGCTGATTCACGGCTACCTGCATTATTTCGGCACGCAGATGCTGAATCTTCCGTCGCTGTCGCCGCTGCCCAAGGCGCAGGCCGGGCTCGTGTTCAACTGGCACTTCTGCGCGGGCGACCAGATCCAGCCGGCGCTTTATCTGAAGAGCCTCGGCGTGTGGAACAACGGACCGTTCTCGCTCGTCGTGACGGCCGGCCCGGATGAGGCAACCTTCGGCGACGGCGACGGCATCAATCTCGCCAACAACCCGACGGCACAGAATCTCCTCAAGTACTTCGTCAGCAGGGGCCATCATGTCGGCAGTCACGGCGGCTGGATTCACGACTACTGGGGTGCGAATGCGAGCGAAACGAACGCGAGCACGTTCACGCAGTACCTCGTGATGAACCACCAGGCCGTGCAGGCCGCGACGCTCCAGCCCGACGTCGAATACGCGGCGCCGGAAGGCAACACGCCGACCTGGTCGGTGAACTGGCTCGAAAGCAATGGCTTCAACGGGTACTACTTCACCGGCCACACCGGCTCGGCGCCGACCCGCGCATACCGCAACGGTGCGCTGCTGAACCCGGGGCTGTGGGCGTACCCGGTGATGCCGTTCGGCAAGTACGCGACGTTCGAGGAGTTCCAGCAGTACGCGGTGCCGACGACCGACGTGAACAACTGGTACGCCGCGCTGATGAACTTCGTCGTCGCGAACCACACGAGCCGGCTGATCTATGCACACCCGTACGGCGCGTCGTTCTATCCATCGACGTTGTCCTCGATCTTCACGCAAGCCAATTTGCTGAAGCTGACCGGGCAGTTCCGCTGGTACACGATGACCGATATCACGGTCTTCGACCGGGCGCGCTTGAACGTCACGTGGTCGGCCACCGACACGGGTAGCGGCTGGGCATTCTCCGCCAGCCACCCGAGCAGCCTGACGAACATGACGTGGCTGTTGCCGAAGGCCGCGTATGCATTGCCGATCATCACGCAAGGCAGCGGCAGCGTGAATATCACCGACTCGACGTACTGGCTCGTGACCGCGAATAGCGGCACCAGCCTCAAGTTCACCAGCGCCAAGGTGCACTGAGCCGCAACGTCGATACACTCGCCGGTGCGCGACGCGGCCAACGCCGCGCCCGGCGCGAATTGCGCAGAACTACCGCGCAGGAGCCCCAGATCATGAAACGGCCCGCGCTTTTCCCGGCCGCACGCGCGTGCGTGGCGGCCCTTGTCAGGCCGTGCCATGCGTGGCGCGTTGCCTGTTGCGTCGCCGCGTGCTGCTCCGTGCTGCACGCGGGCGCCGCCGAACTTCAGCTGAACGGGCTGTATCAACGCCCGGACGGCGCGATCACCGTGCGCCTGAACGGCGCCGGCATCGATCCTTATTTCGCGGCGAAGGCGCTGCTTGCCGCCGCCGACACCCATATGGATGCCCATCAGGCCGCACTCGCGTGGATCGGATGGGTGTTGCCGCGCCAGCGGCTGGACGGCGGATTCGACCGCTTCTGCGTGAAGAGCGGACAGGTCGGCCCGTGCGCGGAAGCCGACGCGGACGACGCGATGATGGCGACCTGGATCGAACTGCTCGCGCGCTTTGCGCCTCCCGACGGGATGCCGGCTGCCTGGGAACTCAGCCTGAACCGCGCGGGCGCGCACCTGGACACGCTGCTCGACAAGGCGAGCGGCGTCTATCAGATCTCGTCGTCGCTGCATGTCGCACTGCTGATGGATAACGTCGAGGTGCACAGCGCGTTCCAGGCGCTCGCCGCGTATTACGTGCGCCGCGCCGACTACGCGCACGCGGGGCCGTGGAGCCAGCGTGCCGACCGGCTGTCGTCGGCGATCGTGAAGGTGTTCTGGCGCGGCACGCAATCCGGCTTTCGCGCGAGCACGCAGAAAATCAGCGACACGAGCTTCTATCCGGCGAAAGTCGCGCAGATCTTCCCGATCCTGTCCGGCATCCAGGTGCCCGACCAGTCGAACGAGACGATCTATGCGCAGTGGATGCAGAAGTACGGAAAGACCTGGATGCAACTGGCCGGCTCCGATTTTCCGTGGGGGCTGATCGCGCTGGTCGCATTCAAGATGAACGACTGGAGCACCGTCGCCTGCTGGTATGCGCGCTCGGGCCCGTACCGTCATGGCTCGCACTGGAACGTACTGGAGGAGGCGCTGTATCTGGCATTCGAAAGCCGGATGGCCGACCCGCTCGCGCCCGCCAAATGCGGGTTCACGACGGCGGAGATAACGGTGACCGGATCGCGCTGACACGACGGCGCACGGTCGATGAACGGAAACAGGGAAGGAGACGTGTCATGTGTGGCATCGTCGGCGCGGTCGCGCAACGGAACATCGTTCCGATTCTGATTGAAGGTTTGCGCCGCCTCGAATATCGCGGCTACGATTCATGCGGCGTGGCGACCGTCGTCGACGGCCAGGCGCGACGAGAGCGCAGTGTGTCGCGGGTCGCCGATCTCGACGCGCACGTGCGCAGCGCCGGGCTGTCCGGCAGCACCGGCATCGCGCATACGCGATGGGCGACGCATGGCGCGCCCGCCACCTGCAATGCGCATCCGATCTTCTCGCGCGACGAAATCGCGCTCGTGCACAACGGCATCATCGAGAATCATGAAACGTTGCGCAGGCAACTGTCTGACGAGCACTACCAGTTCGATGGCCAGACCGACACCGAGGTCGTCGCCCATCTGATCCACAGCAAGTATCGCGGCGATCTGCTCGCCGCCGTGCGCGATGCGACGTCGCAACTGCACGGCGCATACGCGATCGCGGTGTTCAGCAAGCATGAGCCGCAGCGGCTGATCGGCGCGCGGGTCGGATCGCCGCTCGTCGTCGGCCTGAAGGACGACGAATGTTTTCTCGCATCCGACGCGCTCGCGCTCGCCGGCATCACCGATCGCTTCATCTTTCTCGAGGAAGGCGACATCGTCGAATTGACGCCGGGCGGCGTGCGAATCCTCGAGCGTGGCGGCACGCCGGTCGATCGCCCGATCCAGACCGTCTCGTCGGCGCAGGCCGCGGTCGAGCTCGGACCGTATCGGCATTTCATGCAGAAGGAAATTTTCGAGCAACCGCAGGCCGTCGCCGCGACGATTCCCGATGCGGGGCTGTTCGATCCGGCGATATTCGGCCCGGATGCCGCGCGCGCGTTCGAACAGATCGACAACGTGCTGATTCTCGCGTGCGGCACGAGTCATTATTCCGGCCTCACCGCGCGCCGCTGGCTCGAGACGATCGCGCGCCTGCCCGCGCAGGTCGAGATCGCGAGCGAATACCGTTACAGCGACGCGCTCGCGCTGCCGAACACGCTGGTGGTCAGCGTGTCGCAATCCGGCGAGACCGCCGACACGCTCGCCGCGCTCAAGTATGCGCAGGCGCTCGGCCACATCGATACGCTGGCGATCTGCAACGTGCCGACCAGCGCGATGATGCGCCAGACCGGCTTGCGGTTCCTGACGCGCGCCGGCCCGGAAATCGGCGTCGCGTCGACCAAGGCGTTCACGACGCAGCTCGTCGCGCTGTTCATACTCGCGGTGACGCTCGGCCGGCTGCGCGGCTACGTCGACGATGCGCAGCTCGCGCGTTATACGACGCAGTTGCGACGGCTGCCGAACGCGCTCGAGGACGTGCTCGCGCTCGAACAGCAGATCGAGCGCTGGGCTGCGGAATTCTCGCGGCACGAGAACGCGCTGTTCCTCGGGCGCGGGCTGCATTATCCGATCGCGCTCGAAGGGGCGCTGAAGCTGAAAGAGATTTCGTACATCCACGCGGAAGCGTATCCGGCCGGCGAACTGAAACACGGGCCGCTCGCGCTCGTGACGCACGCGATGCCGGTCGCGACGATTGCGCCGAACGACGCGTTGCTCGAGAAGCTCAAGTCGAACATGCAGGAAGTGCGGGCGCGGGGCGGGCAGCTTTACGTATTCGCCGATGCCGATACGCGGATCGACAACGGCGAAGGCGTGTCGGTGCTGCGTATGCCGGATTACTACGGGCTGCTGTCACCGATCCTGCATGTCGTGCCGCTTCAACTGCTCGCGTATCACGCGGCTTGCCTGCGCGGCGCGGATATCGACAAGCCGAGGAACCTCGCGAAATCGGTGACGGTGGAGTGACGGGAGGTGCGAAGGGGGCTAAAGCTTTTTTAGCTCCCTTTTCTTGCTGGCGCTCGCTTTGCCGACGAAGTAACCGTCCACGGTCTCATCCAGACGACCTCGTGTAACGAATCGGCGGCTTGCCGCTCGCGGAGAGGAGAGGACTGATCTCGAGCTCCGGAGCTCATATCACGATGGGAGAACTCGAAAGGTCATCGCGCTGCGGACCGTGAACTGGAAAGTGTTTTTGCAGCAGTTCGGTCACTTGCTCGACACCTCGCAGAACACCGGACCGATAATCGCCTTGCCGGAAATGAGCCTCCATGGCCTGGCAAATCGCCTCCCATTCGCGGCTATCCACCTTGGCGTGTATGCCTCGGTCCGCAACAATTTCGACGTCGCGGTCCGCAAGAAGAAGATAGATGAGAATGCCGTTGTTGTGCTCCGTGTCCCAAACCCTGAGGTTCGAGAACACCTCGATGGCACGATCCCTCGCAGTTGTGCCCTTCAGCAAGGCGCCAATGTGCAGCGCCCCCTCCACAGCAAACCTGACTTGACCCACGTGCGCGCGATGACTAGTACGTACAGCCTCGTCGATAGCGTCAAGCGCCCGCCGTGAAAATGCGCGGTTGACCTGCCAGTGGGTCGTGAAAAGATGCCGGAAGAGGCGTTTCAGGTCCATGCTCACCACCGTCCCGATGCGCCACCGCCGCCGAAGCCCCCACCGCCTCCGCGAAAGATGTCGCGATTCGAATCACGACCGAAACGTGCGTCGCTACCGCCAATGAAGCGCCCGCCAGCGGCTCGCATCCCGCCACCCAGCAATGTGAAGAGCAGCGCCAGCATTCCCGCCGCGATGGCGACAAAAAGCGCCTGCGATAAAATCCACGCGAGTATCCCAACGATGCCGCCGGTAACGACGGCTCCTGGCAGACGCCCGAACATGGCGCGCAGTAGCCCGCCGGCCATGACCGTCAGGAGGAAAAGAACAGGAAGTAACCGTCCGGCGCCGTCGCTGGCCCGAGGTGGTCGCTGCGGCGGAGGTAACGGCTCGCCGCTGGTGACGCGCATGATGCCGTCGAGGCCGGCGGTGATGCCGCCGTAGAAGTCCCCGTTTCGGAATCGCGGGACTATCGCTTCGTTGATGATGCGATTGCTCGTTGCGTCGGTGAGCACACCTTCGAGGCCGTACCCGACCTCGATTCGAAGTGCCCGGTCGTTTTTGGCGACGATCAGGAGCGCGCCGTCGTCGACATTCTTGCGCCCAAGCTTCCATTGCTCGACGACTCGCATCGAATACTGTTCGATGGTTTCGGGCTCCGTGGTCGGGACAATGAGAACTGAAAGCTGCGTTCCTCGTTTCGCCTCAAACTCTCTCAACGTCTTCTCAAGGCTGGCCGTCTGGCCGCTGGTCAGGGTTCCGGTCTCATCGGTCACTCTGGATGTCAGTGGCGGGATAGCGGCGTCCGCGTGCGCGTGTGCTACCCCCAGGACAAAGAAGGCAAAGACGACGACCATCGCCAGTCGGAACGTGTTCAATTGGAGGCCTTGCCTGCAGATGCCGGCGTCGAGCCGAAGTCGACCCGAGGCGGTTTGGAAATCTCGGCTTCGTTGCTCACCGAGAAGTTGGGGCGCTCCAGATAGCCGAATGCCTTCGCAGTCAAATTGTTCGGGAACGAACGTATCGTCGTGTTGTACGTCTGGACGGAGCGAATGTATCGGTTGCGGGCTACGGCAATGCGATTTTCCGTACCCTCGAGCTGCGCCTGCAGGTCCCGGAAGTTCGCGTCCGACTTCAATTGCGGATAGTTCTCCGATACCACGAGCAGGCGTGACAGAGACGACGTGAGCTGTCCCTGCGCCGCTTCGAACTTTGCGAACGCCTGCGGGTCGGCAATGAGTTCGGGCGTGGCGCGAATCGAGCCGACTTGTGCCCGGGCCTCTGTCACGCGGACGAGCACTTCCTTTTCCTGGTTCGCGTACCCCTTCACTGTGTTGACGAGGTTGGGAACGAGGTCGGCGCGCCGTTGATACTGATTTAGAACTTCTGACCAACTGGCCTTTACCTGCTCGTCTTCGCTCTGGATGGCGTTATAACCGCACCCGGAGAGAGCAAGCAGACTCGCCGCCGATGCGGCTATCAGAAGTGCGCGGGCCAGACTGCGCCGCGCAGAGATTGCTGCAGGATTTGTCGACATGGACGCGCCTCTGTCCGATATTTGCCTCGGCATTCCGCCGCTCGCGTGTGCACTGCTTATCGTAAGTGGCAGCGCGGTCGCAGAGTTGATTCATGTCAATGCTGCATTGTCGAGCGTGCCCGCAGCGATACCCCTTGCCGGTCGCATGTCCGCCCCGCGGATGTGCTACGTATGAAGCGTTCGATTCGTGATTCGTTGAGCCACGTCAAGCCATCGAAGGGGTGTCAGCATAGAGTGATTTCAGGGCTCGACCGGCTATCCGGAGCCATGCTCGTGTAGAACGCGATGGCATTGCCGAAAAAACCGGCAATCACAGTTGCGGCGCTCGGCATGGTCATGGCGCTGCAATCGCCGGTCCGCGGGCGGCACCGACAATGCAGCTCGCTTTCGCCATCATCCCAATACGGCGACCGCAAAAGTGCCGAGCAAGGCAAACTGCGCGGCAGCATCCGGCCGGGAAGTGAGACGGTACGAAATGGGAGGCAGCGGTGAATGACAACTCACATGGTGCTCGGCCGTTCTGGAAATCACGGTCGGCCATTGCACTCGTCGCGTTCGCTGCAATAGCACTGTTTCTCCTGCTTTCCGAACACCGAGCCCACTTCCTTGGGGTGTTGCCCTATCTGCTGTTGCTCTCGTGCCCGCTGATGCATCTGTTTATGCACCATGGGCACGGGCACCATGGAACGAAATCGACCGAGGGGCGTCCTGATTCGGGAGAGGGTCATGACCAGCATCGATGACGGTTACGGGTTATGGAGCCTCGCAGCGATCAATTCACTTGTCTTCATCATCTTCGCGTTCAGCTTCTTCAAGCCGGCGACAAAGCGGGACTGGCGAACGTTCGGTGGATTCTCTGCCTTCATCGTCGCGCTATTCGCGGAAATGTACGGGTTTCCGCTCACCATCTATTTGCTGTCGGGTTGGTTGCAGACGCGCTTTCCGCAAACAAATCTACTGTCGCACGATACAGGACACCTGTGGTGGACCTTGACCGGCAGGCACGGCGACCCGCATGGCGGACTTCCGCATCTTCTCAGCTTCTTCTTGATATTGGGCGGCTTCTACTTGCTGTCCACGGCGTGGCACGTACTGTATGAAGCTCAGCGTAGCAAGGAGTTGGCCACCACCGGCCCCTACGCGAAAATCCGACATCCTCAGTACGTCGGGTTCGTCGTCATCATGCTGGGTTTCCTGCTCCAATGGCCCACGCTGGTGACCTTGGCAATGTTTCCCATTCTGGTTTTCATGTACGTTCGACTAGCGATACAAGAGGAACGCGATTCGGAGGCGCAGTTCGGCGCGGCGTGGCGTGAATACGCGGCACATACGCCCCGATTTGTACCCAACGTTTTTGGAAAACGCCCGGCCCAAATACATTGATTTCAGGCGGCTCACCGATAGCTGGCACCGCTGCTGAACTCAATCGCAATCTTCCGGGATGAGGAGGCTACCATGAAGCCCGTCAAGACTGGCGTGACGCTTTCAGCCACGGTTGTGCTCTTCTATGTCCTGTGCACACTCGTATGGATGGCACTTCCTGAACCGTTCATGAACTTCATGAACATGCTTTTTCACGGACTCGATTTTCGGCGCCTTCAGACGGGCGAGCCACTGTCGTGGTGGTTCGTCGTCTACCCGGCCGGTGTGTTCGCGGTCTGGTTCTTTGCAGTTGGCGCCTTCTTCGCGTGGTTACACAACCGCCTGAGTGGACCGGGCTGACGCAATTCCGTACGCCCGTACCTCTCTCCCGGACCACACGTTGCCCGTGTCCGTCTCCGGAAATCAGGAGAGTGAGATAACGGGTTGAACGGGAAAGCACGGAATGATCGTTGCTCCCGTGCTAGCGCTCGACATACCGACACGTCGTCGGTGGCGCCCTCTGATGCGCAGGGCGACGGGCCTCAATGGAAGCGGAACGGGTGAACATAGGAGCGTCAAATGAGCGGCCGACCCGGCGAAGACAATCTTCATCATCAACGGATTTCCGGCCGCGTGTCATCGGGCGAACATCACGCTCGTGAGGCGGACAAGCACGCCCCTTCCGCCGCGCACGGACACGGCGCGCGTGCGCATCAGCATGAGGGCCGGGCCGAGCACGTTCGTTCCACGGATTCGCTTCGCGACCCCGTCTGCGGAATGACGGTGTCCGATAAATCCCGCTTCCACGGCGAACACAATGGCGAGTGGTACGCGTTCTGCAGCCAGGCGTGCTTGACGAAATTCCAGGCTGCGCCGTCCAAGTATGTTGAGCCCTCGACCATCGAGCAGCGGCAAGCAGTGCCAGACGGAACCATCTACACGTGCCCGATGCACCCGGAAATTCGCCAGGACCATCCGGGGCAATGTCCAAAGTGCGGCATGACCCTGGAGCCGATTCTGCCCAGCGTTGACGAAGGCGAGAATCCGGAACTGGTCGATTTCCAACGCAGATTCTGGTGGACGCTACCACTGACCGTCGTAGTCTTCGTCCTTGCGATGTTCGGCCATCGCTTCGGATCGATGGACGTCGACACCGAGAGCTGGGTCGAGTTCATTATCTCTACGCCGGTCGTCCTGTGGGCAGGCCTGCCGTTTTTCGCGCGATGCGTACGCTCATTCATGAACCGCAGCCCCAACATGTGGACCCTTATTGGGCTTGGGACAGGTGCCGCTTACATCTACAGTGTCATCGCGACCATCTTTCCCGGCGTGTTTCCGGAAACGTACAGCGCGCACGGCCGAGTCAGCGTGTATTTCGAGGCGGCGGCAGTCATCATTTCGCTGACGCTCCTCGGGCAGATGCTCGAACTGAAGGCGCGCTCGCAAACGTCCGCCGCCATCAAGGCACTACTCGGGCTCGCACCCAAGACTGCGCGACGCATCAACCCGGATGGCGCCGAAGAAGATATTCCGTTGTCCAATGTACATGTGGGAGACCTGCTTCGCGTGCGGCCGGGCGAGAAAGTTCCTGTGGATGGCGTAGTGACGGACGGCACGAGTTCGCTTGACGAGTCCATGATTACCGGCGAGCCCATTCCCGTCACGAAGCGTGTTGGCGACCACGTCATTGGCGCAACGATGAACGCGACGGGCAGTCTCGTCATCCGCTCGGAAAAGGTCGGCTCCCAAACCTTCCTGTCGCAAATCGTGCAGATGGTCGCGCAGGCGCAGCGGTCCCGTGCCCCCATGCAACGTATGGCTGACAAGGTGGCTGGCGTGTTTGTCGTCGGGGTCGTCAGCGTCGCTCTTTTGACGTTCGTCGTGTGGGGCATCGTCGGCCCCGAGCCCAGCTGGGTGTTCGGTCTCATCAATGCAGTGGCGGTGCTCATCATTGCATGTCCCTGCGCGCTAGGCCTCGCGACGCCAATGTCCATCATGGTCGCGAGCGGAAAAGGCGCCACAACGGGGATCCTCTTTCGCGATGCGGCTGCGATTGAGAATTTTCGCAAGGTCGATGTGCTCATCGTCGACAAGACCGGAACGCTGACCGAGGGGCGTCCAGCGTTCGAGCAAGCCGTGGGCACAACCGGATACACGGCCGACGAAGTGCTTCGTCTGGCGGCGAGCCTCGACCAGGGTAGCGAGCATCCGCTTGCAGCAGCCATCGTTGCGGCAGCCCGTGAGAAGAAGTTGACTTTGGAACGTACGGAAAATTTCGAATCCGCGACGGGTATCGGCGTGAGAGGAATGGTCGCCGGCAGGAGACTTGCGCTTGGCAACACCGCGCTGATGCAGGCTGACGCCATATCCGTCGAATCGCTGGCCAAGGAGGCGAACGGCCTGCGTGCGCAAGGCGCCAGTGTCATGTACCTGGCTGTCGATGGCGGTTTGGCCGGACTGCTGGCGGTCGCCGACCCGATAAAGGCGACGACGCCGGAAGCGCTTTCGACATTGAGGGAGAACGGTATTCGAGTCGTAATGGCGACCGGTGATGGCGTGGTCACCGCGAAGGCGGTGGCCGAGAAGCTCGCCATCGACGAATTCCATGGCGAGGTGAAGCCTGCCGATAAGCTCAATCTGGTATCACAGCTTCAGCAAGCCCGGCATGTCGTCGCGATGGCTGGAGACGGCATAAACGACGCCCCCGCGCTTGCCAAGGCCGATGTCGGCGTGGCCATGGGAACAGGCACGGATGTGGCAATGAGTAGCGCTCAGGTGACGCTCGTCAAGGGCGACTTGCGCGGTATCGCGCGTGCTCGAGTGCTGTCCGAGGCGACCGTTGCGAACATGAAGCAGAATCTCGGCTTCGCGTTCATATACAACGCGCTTGGCGTTCCGCTGGCGGCAGGGGTACTTTATCCATTCACCGGTTTGCTGCTCTCGCCGATGATTGCGGCACTTGCAATGAGTCTAAGCTCCGCTTCGGTCATTTCGAACGCGCTAAGGTTGCGTAACGCCAGAATTTGAGCAGCGATCGGCACGCAAACGTCCGTACGATTTGACGTCGTCGGGCCGGCCAGACGAGTCATTGACGGCCGGGAAGGCTCTGGCGCGACCAGAACCACGGGTGGTGCGTAATCTGGTGGAACGGCTCGCGCCGGAATCAGGGTTCTCCGCACGAAAGCAAAAGAATCCGGCCGATTGTTTTCTTCTGTATCGGGAATCCGGAAAGACGACGGCATCAGTTGTAACGGCGGAGCCCCAATGCTCGACCGGTTCACCCGAGGCGGCCCGAATCGACACCACCATACCGCCGCATTCGTGCGAAGATCGAGCGACATCCCACCCGCATTCCATCGAGACCGTCGTGATCCGATCGAACCCCGAGGGCAACCCGCCAGCCGGCCATCCGCCGTGGATGGCCGTCGCACTGGCCGAGCTGGGCATTCGCCGCTTCCCGCCCGGCAGCATCAATCCGCGCATCGTCGAATACAACAACCACACGAACCTCGTCGGCTACGACGACAAGATTTCGTGGTGCTCGTCGTTCGTCAACTGGTGCATGACGCATGCGGGCATTCGCGGCACGGGGTCGGCGCTCGCGCGTTCGTGGCTCGAATGGGGGCGACCGCTGGAGCGTCCGGTGTACGGCTGCGTCGCGATCCTGACGCGCGACGACCCGGCGAGCTGGAAGGGCCACGTCGGGTTCTATCTGCGTCACGACGACGAGCGTGTGCACCTGTTCGGCGGCAATCAGCTGGAGGAAGTGCGCGAGCTTGCGTATCCGGTGAGCGAGGTGATCGGGTACCGGTGGCCGGACGCGGGCTGACCGCGCCGCACGCCCGGCCTCCCGTGCACGGACGACGGCGCCGGCATCGCATGGCCGCGGTCACTCCCGCGCGGCGGTGGCAGCGACGGCCTGCGCTTCACCCGCCGCATCGTTCCTGCTCCACCCACCGCCGAGCGACCGATACAACGCGACCGCCGCCAGCGCATGCTCGCGCCTGACCTGATTGAGCGCATCCGAATCCCGCAGATACACCTCCTGCGCCGACAGCACGTCCAGAAAATCCGTCGCGCCGCCCTTGTAGAGCTGGTTCGCCAGCCCGAGCGCCTTGTCCGACGCCGACAGCGCGCTATCGAGGCGCCGCGTCGCTTCATCGCTGCTGACGAGGTTCGCACGCGCGTCTTCGACTTCCCGCAGCGCCTGCAGCATCGTCTGCCGCAACCCGAGTTCCGACTCGCGCATCCGGCTTTCGCTTTGCGTGATGTCGGCGGTGATTCGCCCCGCGTTGAAGATCGGGCTCGTCGCGCTCAACGCCGCGCTGAACAGGTTGTCGGTCAGCGTCGGCAACCCGAGATACGACGCGGCCAGAATCCCGTCCGTCAGGTTCAGCGAAAACTTCGGATACCGCTCGGCCTTCGCGACGCCGACCTGCGCCGCGCGCCGCTCGACCTGGGCGTACGCGGTGAGCACGTCCGGCCGGCGCAGCAGCGCCTGCGACGGCAGCGTGGCGGGCGACCCGGCAGGCGGCGCCGGAATCGCGCCGGCCTGCGCGAGCACGAGCCGGTCGATCGACTCGGGCGTGCGGCCCGAATATACGGCGATCAGGTTGAGCTGATGCGCGATCTGCGCCTGCGTTGGCGGAATCCGCGCTTCGAGCGCATCGAGCTGGTTCTGCGCGCGTGTGACGTCGAGCTCCGTCGACAACCCGAACGCTTGCCGCTTGCGCGTGAGTTCGAGCGCATGCCGGCGGATGGCCGCGTTGTCCTGCAGGATCACCAGTTCCTGCTGCGCCCAGCGCAGATCCACATAGGCCGAGGCCGCATCGGCCGCGAGCGCGAGCCGCATCGCGTCTTCGGCGTGCTTTTGCCCGACCAGCTCGGCCTGCGCGGCCAGCAGGTCGAGCCGTTCGCCGCCGAACACGTCCGGCGACCAGCTCAGCGCGAGTCCCGCGCCGGCCTGCCGCACGTAGCCGAGCGGCGGCGGCGTGTTTTGGCGCGCGTCGGACGCACGCGCGGTCGCGTCGAGTTCGGGCAGCAGCGCCGCGCGCTTCTGCACGGTCAGCGCCTGCGCCTGCTTCACGCGTTCGGCGGCGGCCTGCAGATCGAGGTTGCCGTCGAGCACGGTCGCGATCAGCCGGTCGAGCACGGGGTCGTTGAACTGCGCCCACCACGCGGCGGCGTCGATGTCCGCGCGCGGCACGTCGGTGTCCCACGCGGCGGGCGCGAGCGATTGCACGGAATCGTGCAGCGCCGGGTGCTGCGCGGGCTGTACCGCACACCCTGCGGCGAATGCGCTGACGGCCAGCGCGACGAGTAGCTTTTTCATGATGACGACCTTGGCTTCAGTGCGCGTCCGGCGGCGGCGCGTTCAGGGTGATGGGACGGGAAAACGCGACGGCAAGCAGCGCGACCACGAAGCACAGCGACAGCGCGTAGTACGCATCCGCGTAGGTGAGCGTCAGCGCTTCGCGATAGATCAGGCGGTGCAGGTTCGCGAGGCCGGCCTGCGCGGTATCGAGCGTGTTGCCGGCCACCGAGGTCCAGTACGCGGTCTGGCGATCGAGCAGCGACGCGACCTGCGGCTCGCCGGCGCTCACGTGTTCGTTCAGGCGCAGGTAGTGGAAGTTGAGCCGGTCGTTGAGCATCGTCGCGCTCACCGCGATGCCGATCGCACCGCCGAGGTTGCGCATCAGGTTGAACAGGCCGCTCGCCGATTTCAGCCGCGACTGCGGCAGCGAGCCCAGTGCCATCGTGACGATCGGCGGCACGCTGAACTGCTGGCCGATGCCGCGCAGCGCCTGCGGCAGCAGCAGTTCCCGCCAGCCCCAGTCGTGCGTGATCGGCGTATACATGTAGCAGCCGAGGCCGAAGCAGACGAGCCCGAACACGAGCAGCGCGCGCATGCTGAAGTAGCGCGTGGCGAACGCATACGCGCAGAGCGCGAGCAGCTGGAACACACCGACCGACAGCAGCGCGATGCCGATCTGCAGCGAACTGAACGCACGCACCTGCGCGAGAAACAGCGGAGTCAGAAACACCGTCACGAAGATCCCGATGCCCGTCACGAACGACAGCAGGCTGCCGATCCCGAAGTTGCGCACGGCGAGCGCGCGCAGATCGACGATCGGGTCTTCCGCAGTCAATGCGTGCACGATGAACAGGAAGCCGCAGATGCCGGAGATCCACGCGCAGATGACGATCGCATCGTCGCTGAACCAGTTCTTGCGCGGGCCTTCTTCCAGCACGTATTCGAGGCAGCCGAGGAAGCCCGACATCAGCGCGATGCCGCGATAGTCGCCGCGCTTGATGAGGCTGAGATCGGGTGCGTCGATATGCACGTAGCGCGGCACCAGCGCGGCCACCGCGATGCCCGGCAGGAGGTTCAGGTAGAACAGCCAGTGCCACGACCATTGATCGGTGATCCAGCCGCCGATCACCGGCCCGATCGCCGGCGCGAGCGACGCGAGCGCGCCGATCGTCGTCGACGCGATCAGCCGTTGCTTGCCCGGAAACAGCACGAACGCGGTCGTGAACACGGTCGGGATCATCGCGGCGCCGAGCGCGCCCTGCAGCCCGCGGAACAGGATCATCGAGTTGATGTCCCACGCGAGCCCGCACAGCATGCTCGTGATCGTGAAGCCGACGGCCGACGCGACGAACAGCCAGCGCGTCGACATCACCCTCGACAGCCAGCCCGACATCGGGATCACGATGATTTCGGCGATCAGGTAGGCCGTCTGCACCCAGGACAACTCGTCCTGGCTCGCGGACAGGCCGCCGCCGATGTCGCGCAGCGACGACGCGACGATCTGGATGTCGAGCGTCGCCATGAAGAAGCCGACGCACATCAGCGCGAACGCGAAGACGCGCTGCTTCGTCGGTTGCGACGCGGGGTCGCCGGAAAACGCGGTGGTCATCGCAGGCTCCCGTTCAGTTCGTGTGGTCGGTGTGCACGGTCACGACCGCGGAGAGGCCGGGACGCAGCACATGCTCGATGCCCGGCTGCGGATCGAGATGCACGCGCACCGGCACGCGCTGGACGATCTTCGTGAAGTTGCCGGTCGCGTTCTCGGGCGGCAGCACGCTGAAGGTCGCACCGGTCGCGGGGGCCAGGCTGTCGACGCGGCCGTGCAGGCGCGTGCTCGACGCGTCGAGCGCGACGTCGACGCGATCGCCCGCGCGCATCTTGCGCAGCTGGTCTTCCTTGAAGTTCGCGTCGATCCACAGCCCGGACACGGGCACGACCGTCAGCAGCGGCACGCCGACGTTCGCGAGCATCCCGACCCGGCCCGTGCGGTTGCCGATGTAACCGTCGACCGGCGAGCGGATCGTCGTGTACTCGACGTTGAGCGCCGCGACGCGTTGCGCGGCGAGCGCGGTGTTCACGCGGGCCCGCGCATCGGCGAGCTGCGCGCCGAGCACGTCGAGCTGCCGCTTCGATGCGAGCAGCGCGGCGTCGCTGCGCGCGACGGCCGCATCCGCCTTCGAATAATCGGCGTCCGCGCGTTCGACGATCTGGTTCGACACCGCATCGGATTTCACCAGTTCGCGATAGCGCACGCGATCGGACGACGCACGCGTGAGCTCGGCCGACGACGCATTCCTGTCCGCCGCATGCTGGCCGATCACCGCGTATTGAAGCTGCTGCTTCGCCTCGAGTTCGGTCACCGCGGCGCGCGCGCTGTCGACTTCGGCGGTCGCCTGTGCGAGCTTCGCATCGTAGTCGCGCGCGTCGAGCCGCACGAGCACGTCGCCGGCCTTCACGCGCTGGTTGTCGGTCACGAGTATTTTGTCGACGAAGCCGCTCACCTTCGGCGCGAGCACCGTGACGTCGCCGCCGACATACGCATCGTCGGTGCTTTCCTGGAAGCGCAGCACGAACAGCCAGTCGAGCGCCGCGGCCGCGATCGCGACGACGACGGCGGCCACCGCGATCCGCATCCACGGCACGCGGCGTTGCTGCCTTGCCGGCCGGTCGGTTGTGGCTGCCTCGCGGGAGGCAGCGGCTTGGGTCGTGTCCATCGATTCACCTATGTATATGCACTAATTGAAACGACCGACGACGCGTCGCCGATCGGGGAAGGGGTCAGCGTTCCGGGAGGTTGTGTGTGATCCGGAACAATTCGTCTCTGAGGCGGGCGGCCTGCGCCGACCCGAACCGCTGCTCGAACGCCTCCTGCGCGGCGAGCCAGTGCACCTGCGCGTCGGCGATCTTCGTTTCGCCGTGCGCGGTCAGCGCGAACGTCTGGCGGCGGCAGCGCGGCTCGATCCGGCCCGCGACCAGCGTCGCGCCGATCAGCGGCTTGAGCGCGCGCAGCAGCGCCGTGCGTTCGATCACCAGTACCGCCGACAGCGTCGCCATCGTCAGACCCGGGCGCTCCCGCAGCAGCGCGAGAATGCTGTATTGCGACGGCGTGACGCCCGCCTGCGACAGGTAGCGCTCGTAGAACTGCGAGATCCGCCGGGCGGCTTGCCGGACCGCGAAGCAATCGTCATCGGTAAGCGTGGACTTGTGCATGTGCACATATTAGGTGGCGCAGCGGCCTGAAGCGAGCGGCGAGGCAGGATCAGATTGGTGCCGTGGCTGTACCAATCGACGGTGCAACGGCGCGTTTTCGCGCCGGATCAGGCGGCGGCCGGAACAATCCCGCCTTCGCGGTCGCAGTACGCGGCCGTGTAGTCGATGAACGCCTTGACCTTCGCCGGCAGCAGCGCGCGATTCGCGTACGCGAGCTTGATTTCGACGAACGCATCGACGAGGTCGGCGCCGTCGAGCAACTGCACGAGCGCGCCCGACGCGAGCTCGGCTTCGACGAGCGTTTTCGGCACGACGCCGATGCCGAAGTCGTGCATCACCATTTCGCGGTTGAAGACGGGGCTGTTCGACGAGATGTCGAAGCTCAACGGCACGGTCAGCGTGTCGCCGTCGACGCGGAACGACAGCGCGGGCCGGCGCAGCGACGGCGACAGCGGCACGAACGCATGACCGGCGAGGTCGGCCGGCGTTTCGGGACGCGGATGCGTGCGCAGATACGCGGGCGTCGCGACGATCACCACCGGGATGCGTTCGACCAGCCGCACGATGGTCGTCTCGCTCGTCAGCATGTACGGCACGACGATGCCGATGTCGTAGCCTTCGCCGACGAGGTCGACCGGGCGCTCGGTCAGCGTGACGTCGAGGCGCACCTTCGGATGCGCGGCCTTGAAGCCGGCGATCAGCGGCACGAGCCGGTTCAGCGCGGCCGTCGTGTGCGCGACGAGGCGCAGCAGCCCCTCGGGCTCGCGCGTGTGCGACTGCGCTTGCGCTTCCAGCGAGTCGAGTTCGTCGAGCACGGCCGCGCAGCGTTCGTAGATGCGCTCGGCGGTTTCGGTGAGCGAGACCTGGCGCGTGGTCCGGTGCAGCAGGCGGCTGCCGAAGCGCGCCTCCAGATCCGCGACCGCCCGCGACACGACCGGCCGCGCGAGGCCGTGCATGTCGGCGGCGCGCGTGAAGCTGCGCATTTCCACCACCGACCGGAAGATCCGCAGCTTGTCGATGTAGTCCATGTCCGTCTCCTCGAGGCGATGGCGGGGCGCCTGATCCACGCGGCCGGCCCGGCCATGTTACGGCGGAGTGTACATTGACTTTATGCATATGCACATATAAATTGCCGGTCATGAACGATCTCCAGATGGCCCAGGCCTGCAATTGCCTCGCGCTGCGTCAGGCAGCGCGCTTCGTCACGCAACTTTACGAACGGCATCTGGCCCCGGTCGGTGTCACGCCCGCGCAGTTCTCGATCATGGTGAACCTGTCGCACCGGCCCGGCCTGGTGATGAGCGAACTCGCCGATGCGCTGGTGATGGATCGCACGACGCTGTTGCGCGCGCTGAAGCCGTTGCAGCGCGACGGCTTCGTCGCCGCGGCCGCGTCCGAGCATGACGCGCGCGCGCATGCGCTCAGCCTGACGAAGCTCGGCGAGCGTACCTACGCGCAGGCGAAAGTCGCGTGGCAAGCCGCGCAGGACGAGTTCGAGACGCAGTTCGGCCGCGGCCGCGCCAAGGCGCTGCGCGACGAGCTGTTCAGCCTGACGGCGCAGCGATAGGCGCGACGCGCGCGGTAGTATTACAAAAGCGATCCGGATCCACCGGACGAGACACGAGGAGCACCCCCATGCTGCAGTTGAGCGAGCGCGACGACGCGATGTTGCGCGGCGCATTCGGCGACGGCGTCGCGCGCGCGATGCGGATCGTCTCGCGCACGGCCGAGGTCATGTCGGCGCCGCGCCTGATCGACATCACGTCCGCGCATATCGACGGCTGTCTTTACCACGGCCAGACCAGCCTCGACTTCGTCGAGTATTTCGTCGACACCGGCGCGCAGGTCGCGGTGCCGACCACGCTGAACGTCGGGTCGCTCGACCTGATCCATCCCGAGCTGTATCACGGCGACCGCACGATCCAGCGCGACGCGCAACGCCTGATGGATGCGCATCTCCAGCTCGGCTGCGAGTCGAGCTTCACGTGCGCGCCGTATCAGCTGAAGAATCGCCCGCGTTTGGGCGAGCAGATCGCGTGGGCCGAATCCAATGCGATCGTGTTCGCCAACTCGGTGCTCGGCGCGCGCACCAGCCGCTACGGCGACTTCCTCGATCTGGCCGCCGCGATCACCGGACGCGCGCCGTATGCGGGGCTGCACGTCGAATCGAATCGCGCGGCGCGGATCGTGTTCAACGCGCCGGACTTCGGCCACCGGCCGTCGCGCGACATCTATTTCGCCGCGCTCGGATTGCTGATCGGCCGGATTGCCGGCGCGACCGTGCCGGCGATCGTCGGGCTGCCGGCGGACACCACCGAGGACGAACTCAAGGCGCTCGGCGCGGCCGCCGCATCGAGCGGCGCGGTCGCGCTGTTCCATGCGGTGGGCGTCACGCCCGAGGCGCCGACGCTCGACGCCGCACTGCACGGGCAGGCGGCGCAGCGAACGGTCGATGTCGCAATGGCCGATCTCGACGAGATCCGCCGCACGCTGAATCACGGCGCGGCCGGCGATGCGCTCGTCGCGGTCGCGCTCGGAACGCCGCACTTCTCGCTGGCCGAATTCCGCACGCTCGACGCGCTGCTCGACCAGTTCGACGGCAAGCCGAAGTGCGATTTCTACGTGAACACGAGCCGCTTCATCCTGTGGGAACTGGGCGAGCTCGGGCTTGCCGACAAGTTCGACGCGCGCGGCATCCAGATCGTCGTCGACACCTGCACGTACATCACGCCGGTGATGAAACAGCTGTCGGGCCTGGTGATGACGAACTCGGGGAAATGGGCGTCGTATGCGCCCGCGAACATCGGCGTCACGGTCGCGTACGGCAGCATGCGCGAGTGCGTGCGTTCCGCGTTCGAAGGAAAGGTGCGATTCGATGACTGAAGCAAGCGTTCGGAAACTGACGGGCGATACGCTCGTGCCGGGCAGCGCATGCGCGCCGACGATCGTGCTCGACAAGCCGCTCAGCTTCTGGGGCGGCTACGACTCGGGCGCGGGGCGGATCGTCGATCGCGGGCACCCGCAGGCGGGCGCGAGCCTGGCCGGCCGGATCATGGTGATGCCGCATGCGAAGGGCTCGAGTTCGAGCAGCAGCGTGCTCGCGGAAGCGGTGCGCAACGGCACGGGGCCGGTCGGGATCGTGCTGAAGGAGCGCGACCTGATCATCTCGATCGGCGCGATCGTTGCTGCCGAGCTGTATGCGATCGCGGTGCCGGTGGTGTGCGTGACCGATGCGGTGTACGACGCGATCGTCGCCGCGACGGGCGACGTGCGAATCGACGCAGGCGAGGGCGACGGCGGCGCGCGGATCGACGTCGGCGGCTGACGCGTCACGCGCTCGCCGGTTCGGAGGAAGCGGGTGTGCGGCGTATCTTCCCGCACGAGCGCCAGCGCGTTTCGTGCCGGCCATCTCGCGCTTGCCGCGTACTTGCACGAAGAGGCCGATCGTCGTTTGACCGAACGATGAAATATCAACGGGGCGCGTGGCACCGCCCGCGTTCTCCGGTCATTCGTGCGTGGCTCCGGCGGCCGCTTCCCGATAGGCGCTCGGCGTCTGCCCGGCCCAGCGCCGGAATGCGCGCGTGAAATTCGCCGGGTCGGTGAACTGCAGCCGCTCGGCGATCGTCTTCAGGTCGAGATCCGACGCCGACAGCAATAGCTTCGCATCGCGAAACCGCGCTTCGTCGAGCAGTTGCCGATAGCTCGACCCCGCTTCCTCGAGCCGGCGCCGCAACGTGCGCGTCGACACGAGCAGCGCGTCGGCGAGCGCCTCCGGACTGGAATAGTTGCCGGCGGTTCGCGCCAGTTCCGCGCGCACGCGCTCGACCAGATCGCCTTCCTCCTGACGCACCTGCGCATACTCGCGCTCGACCTGCACGAGCGCTTGCCGGTGCGCGACTTCGTCGGCGAGCGGCAGCGGCCAGTCGAGCACGTCGTGCGCGATCCACAGCGCGTTCGCCGCGCAGCCGAATTCGACCGGTGGCAACTGGTCGCGATAGCGTGCGAAGTAATCGGGCTCCGGCCATGCGAAGCGCAGCGCGATCGGCGGCGACGCGCGCCCGGACCACTGCGAGATGTTCTGCGCGAGCCCCGTCAGCACGAACTCGAACATCACGTGATGCTGCAGCACGGGGCTCGCCTGCACGCCGTGCAGTTCGAGCGTCGCGCCGTCGTCGTCCTCCGCATAGGTCAGCCGATACTGGCGGTTGCGCATCCGGAAGTAGCGCTGCGTGACGACCAGTGCTTCGCGGATGTCCCGCGCGGTCAGCGTCGCATAACCGAGGAAGCCGTGCACGGTCGGCTTCAGCAGCAGCCCGAACGCGAGCCCGATGCCCGGATCGCCGCCGATCTCGATCGCGTTGAGCACGAGCCGGCCCCATTGCGACGGCGCGACGCGCGCGTCCGGTTCGGCCAATACGGCATCGCGCAGCCCGGTGCCCGCGCGCACGGCGGCCGGATCGACGCCGCGCGCGGCCAGCGCCTGCAGCAGCAGGCGCGTGTAGGCGACCGGAATCGTCGGCCGGCGTAGCCCGAGGTGGTCCTTGCGTGACGGGGAGGTCATGTCGATTTGGCCGGAAATGACAAGCATTATGGCTGTTTGCCCCCTCACGTTCAAGGCGGCGCGCAGCCTACGATGGCACGTATCGCTTATCGGCAGACTCACCATGACGACTTCCTTTCCCCACCTGCTCGCGCCGCTCGACCTCGGCTTCACCACGCTGAAGAATCGCGTGCTGATGGGCTCGATGCACACGGGCCTCGAGGACAGCCGCAAGACGCTGCCGCGGCTCGCCGACTATTTCGCCGAACGTGCGCGCGGCGGCGTCGGCCTGATCGTGACCGGCGGCTTCGCGCCGAACGTGGCCGGCTGGACCAAGCCGTTCGGCGGCACGCTGATGACGTCGGCCGGCGCGCGGCGCCATCGCGTGATCACCGACGCCGTGCATGCGGACGACGGCAAGATCGCGCTGCAGATCCTGCATACCGGCCGCTACGGCTACCACCCGTTCGCGGTCGCGCCGTCGAAGATCAAGTCGCCGATCTCGCCATTCGCGCCGCACGAACTCAGCGCGCGCGGCGTCGAGCGGCAGATCCGCGCGTTCGTCCGCTGCGCGCAGCTTGCGCGCGAGGGCGGCTATGACGGCGTCGAGATCATGGGCTCCGAGGGCTATCTGATCAACCAGTTCATCTCGATGCATACGAACAAGCGTGGCGACCAATGGGGCGGTTCGTACGAGAACCGGATCCGCCTGCCGATCGAGATCGTCGCGCGCACGCGTGAGGCGGTCGGGCGCGACTTCATCCTGATCTACCGGCTGTCGATGCTCGACCTGATTCCGGACGGCAGCGACTGGAGCGAAACCGTGCAGCTCGCGAAGGCCGTCGAGCGCGCGGGCGCGACCATCATCAATACGGGGATCGGCTGGCACGAGGCGCGCGTGCCGACGATCGCGACGTCGGTGCCGCGCGGCGCGTTCGCATGGGTCACGAAGAAGATGAAGGGCGAGGTCGGCATCCCGCTCGTGACGACCAACCGGATCAACCGGCCCGAGGTGGCCGAGCAGATTCTCGCGGACGGCTGCGCGGACATGGTGTCGATGGCGCGCCCGCTACTCGCGGATGCCGAGTTCGTGGTCAAGGCCGCGCAGGGCCGTGCGGACGAGATCAACACCTGCATCGGCTGCAACCAGGCGTGTCTCGACCACGCGTTCAAGAATCAGATCGCGTCATGCCTGCTGAATCCGCGCGCATGCCACGAGACCGAGCTGATTTATACGCGCGTGCAGCAGCCGAAGCGCATCGCGGTGGTCGGCGCGGGGCCGGCCGGGCTCGCGTGCTCGACCGTGCTCGCGCAGCGCGGCCACCACGTCGATCTGTTCGACGCGGCGCCGGAGATCGGCGGCCAGTTCAACATGGCGAAGCGGATTCCGGGCAAGGAGGAGTTCGACGAAGCGCTGCGTTATTTCGGCCGTCAGGTCGAGCTGACCGGCGTGAACCTGCACCTGAACCGCCGCGTCGATGCGAGCGACCTGATCGCGGGCGGCTACGACGAAATCGTGCTCGCGACCGGCGTGGCGCCGCGCGACCCGAAGATTCCCGGCCAGGACGGGCCGAACGTGCTCAGCTACATCGACGTGCTGGCTGGCGGGCAGCCGGTCGGCCGGCGTGTCGCGGTGGTCGGCGCCGGCGGCATCGGCTTCGACGTCGCCGAATATCTGGTGCAGGGCGGCGAGTCGCCGACGCTCGATCTGGAAGAGTGGAAAGCGGAGTGGGGCGTGACCGATCCGGCCGCGACGCGCGGCGGCGTGACGCGCGCGCAGGTCGGGGCGCCGGCTCGCGAAGTGACGCTGTTGCAGCGCAAGGCCGCGCCGCTCGGCAAGGGGCTCGGCAAGACGACCGGCTGGATTCACCGCGCGACGCTGAAGATGAAGCAGGTGAAGATGATCGGCGGCGTGAACTACGAACGGATCGATGCGCGCGGGCTGCACGTGTCGTACGGCGAGCAGCGGACCGATCATGAACTGATCGAAGCCGACACGATCGTGCTGTGCACGGGGCAGGAACCGCAGCGCGCGCTGCTCGCGCCGTTGCAGGCGGCCGGACGCTCGGTGCATCTGATCGGCGGCGCGGAACTGGCGGCCGAGCTCGATGCGAAGCGTGCGATCGATCAGGGATCGCGACTCGCGGCGCGGCTGTAAGGGGCGTCGTTCCGGGTTGCGAAACGGCAGCGTGCGTCGCGCGACGCGCTGGCGACTTCCCGCGTCGCCATGCAACGTGGCGACGCGATTCCGTCAGAACGCCATTCGCGATCGGCCGGCATGCGTCAGGCCGCTTCGGCGCGCTCTTCCTCTTCTGCTTCCAGCATCGCCTTGACGATCAGGTAGACGGCCGGCAGGTCGTCGTCGTCGCGACGCCAGTCGACCGGTTCCTCGACATCCGCCGCGACCAGCCGGCTGTCGCGCAGGCGGATGAACGCGTCGACGACCGTCGGATCGTTGCGGCTCAGGAAACCGGTATTCGAGAACGCGAGTTCCTCGACGTTCAGCAGCGCCTGCCAGCTCATCGTGCGGACGGCGGCCGGATGGGTGCGGCGCCGCAGGCCGAGCGCGCGTTGGGCGGGGCCGCCGACGACACGCTGCAGGTCGACGACCGCCCGCTGCGCGGCGCGTTCGAAGTGGGCGGGGTTGAAGCCGGGTTGCTCGGGATCGAATGCGGATGACTGGAACATGGTCGCCTCACAAAAGTCCGTCCGTCATGGGTGACGGAATTCGGGTCAAATGGTGCAAAAGTACTGTAAATATATACAGTGTTAGAGGCGGTTTCAAGTCCTGAATGCATGTCTGTTTGCCGGCACCGGGTCGAGCGCGGCGGCGGCGGTGGCCGACGCGCGCACCGAGCGGCTTTCGCGAACGGCTTACACCGACGCCGCGATCGTCTCGCGCAACCACCGATGCGCGGGATCGCGGTGCACGCGCTCGTGCCACAACATCGACATTTCATAGCCGGGAACGCGAACGGGCGCTTCCACCACGCGCAGCGCGGGCACGTCGCGCACCAGACGCTCGGGCAGCATCGCGACGAGATCCGTGCTGGCGACGGCCGACATCACGAACAGGAAATGCGGAACGGACAGCACGACACGCCGCGCGGCGCCCGCTTTCGCGAGGGTTTCATCGGTCACGCCGAAGAAGCCGCCGCCGTCGGGCGACACGATCACGTGTTCCAGCGCGCCGAACTGCGCGAGCGTCGGGCGCCGCTTCAGCTTCGGATGACCGGCGCGGCCGACGAGCACGTAGCGCTCGATGAACAGCGGCAGGCGCCGCATCCCTTCCGGTGAACCTTCCGTCGTGTGGAAGGCCAGGTCGATGCCGTTTCGCTCCGCGTCCTGCTCGATGCGCGGTGGCACGAGCTCGACGACGGCGACGCGCGTCGCGGGGGCGGCCGACCGCAGCGTGTTCAGCGCGGGCAGGACGATCGTCGATTCGCCGTAGTCGGTCGCGGCCACGCGCCACGTGTTCGTCGCGGTTGCCGGATCGAACGGCGTGGCCGTCAGCACCGCGCGTTCGACCGCGTCGAGCGCGTCACGCAGCGCCTCGCGCAACGTTTCCGCCCGCGCGGTCGGCCGCATGCCGCGCGGTCCGGGCAGCAACAGCGGATCGCCAAAGAAATCGCGCAGTTTCTGCAACTGCACGCTGACCGACGGCTGCGACATGTTCAGTTTTTCGGCCGCACGCGTGACGTTGTGCTCGGCGAGCAGCACGTCGAGCGTGACCAGCAGGTTCAGATCCAGTCGTCTGAGATTGTTCATGGCTATACCTGGAATATCAGGAATTCATTTCAAATATACCTTTGGCGACGGCATCCTGCAGTCATTCAATCAACGGAGTGACGAACATGAATGTGCTGATCGTTTATGCCCATCCGGAACCGCGTTCGCTGAACGGCGCGCTGCGCGACTTTGCCGTCGAGCGGCTCGAAGCGGCGGGGCATAGCGTGCAGGTGACGGACCTGTATGCGATGAACTGGAAGGCCGCGTTCGACGCGAACGACGTGACGGATCGCACGCCCGACGCGCGTTTCAATCCGTCGCTCGACTCGAAGCACGCGTTCGCGACGGGCACGCAAAGCGAAGACATCGCGCGCGAACAGGAAAAATTGAAGTGGGCCGACGCGGTGATCCTGCAGTTTCCGCTGTGGTGGTTTTCGATGCCGGCGATTATGAAGGGCTGGGTCGAGCGCGTGTATGCGTATGGTTTTGCATACGGCGTCGGCGAACATTCCGACCTGCACTGGGGCGACCGTTACGGCGAAGGTTCGCTTGCGGGCAAGCGCGCGATGATCGTCGTCACGACGGGCGGCTGGGAGTCGCATTACAGCGCACGCGGCATCAACGGGCCGATCGACGACGTGCTGTTTCCGATCCAGCACGGGATTCTCTATTACCCCGGCTTCGACGTGCTGCCGCCGTTCGTGATCTACCAGACGCACCGGATGGACGACGCGCGCTTCGATGAAACGCGTGCTGCGCTCGGCGAACGTCTCGACGAACTGTGGACCGCGCAGCCGATTCCGTTCCGGCGGCAGAACGCGGGCGACTACGATATTCCGGCGCTGACGTTGAAGGCGGAGATCGCGCCGGGGACGGTGGGGTTCGCGGCGCATCTGGCGCAGGAGCGGTGATCGTCGCCGCATCGTCGTGATGCGGGTCGATACCTGGACGGGACAGCTGCAAAACGACACGGGCGACCGGCGAGAAAATCGCCGGCCGCCCGTGCCGTACTCTTCGCGGCCGTTCAGTCGCGCCGCGCGTCGCGTTCACTTACCGATCATCCTCCCGCACCGAAGACGGATGCCGGCACAGCGCCCGCACTTCCATCTCCATATACGGAAACAACGGCAGCTGACTCAACACGTCATGCAGTTGCTGCACGCTTTCGACGTCGAAAATACTGACGTTCGCATACTGCCCCGCGATCCGCCACAGATGCCGCCAGGTCCCTTCGTTCATCAGCCGCTGGCACATCGCCTTCTCTTCGGCCTTCAGCGTGGCCGCCTTGACCGGATCCATGTCCGCCGGCAGACGGACGGTCATTTCCACATGAAACAGCATCCTGCGCTCCTTGCGTTGTCGATTCGTCGAACGGGACCGCTCAGGCCTGTGCACGCGCCCGCTCGACTTCGCTCGCCGGCACGTCCTGCTTGTCCTTGAGCAGCGAGAAATCGAAGTCGATCAGCGCGAACTGCCCGTCGATGCCATACGGCTTGCCTTCCGCGCCCTCGGCCTGCTTGATCTTCGGGATCAGCCCCTCACGGGTCGCGAATGCGAAGTCGTCCCAGATGTGCGGATCGCCTTCGATGTTGATCTGCGTCGTCAGCTTACGATATCCGTCCGCGGAAACGAAGAAGTGGATGTGCGCCGGACGATGGCCGTGACGGCCGAGCTGGTCGAGCAGTTGCTCGGTCTTGCTGCCCGGCGGCACGCTGTAGCCGACCGGCAGCACGCTGCGGAAGCTGTAGCGGCCCTCGGCATCGGTGCGGATCGAGCGGCGCAGGTTGAACGCCGGCTGCGACTGGTCGAAGTACGAATAGTTGCCCAGATGGTTCGCGTGCCACACCTCGACGAGCGCATTCGCGATCGGCGCGCCGTCCTGACCGAGTACCTGACCGCGCATGATCAGCGTCTGGCCCGGATCGGTGCCGTCGTCGAGACGCGCATGGCCGACCGATTCCGGCGCGCCCGCGACGTACAGCGGCCCTTCGATCGTGCGCGGCGTGCCGCCGTGGAAGCCGGCCTTTTCCTCGGCCTCGTCCATCCGCACGTCGAGGAAGCGCTCGAGGCCGAGGCCCGCGGCGATCAGCCCGAATTCACGGCCGGCTTCGTTCAGGTAGTTGAGCGCGGTCCAGAACTCGCTCGGCTGCACGTCGAAGTCCTCGATCGTGTAGCAGATGTCCTTCACGATCCGGTTGACGATCGCGCGCACGCGCGGGTTGCCGGGCTTTTCCGCGGCGTCGTCGAAGGTTTTCAGCAGGGCGTCGATGGCTTGCTTGTTCATCTGTGTCTCCGGTTTCGGTTGTCGTGTCATGCGGGATCAGCGGGCGTTGCGTCGCATCCGTTCGATGCGGGCCCAGTCGAAGGTGATGCCGAGGCCGGGCGTCGCCGGCAGGTGCAGCTTGAAATCCTGGTAACGCAGCGGCTCGACGAGGATCTCCTCGGTGAGCAGCAGCGGGCCGAACAGCTCGGTGCCCCATTTCAGCGAGCCGAACGTGCTGAACAGTTGCGCGGACGCCATCGTGCCGGCCGCGCCTTCGAGCATCGTGCCGCCGTACAGGTCGATGCCGGCGGCCGACGCGATCGATGCGACGCTCGCCGCACCGAGCAGGCCGCCCGATTGCGCGATCTTCACCGCGAACACGTCGGCCGCGCGGTCCTGCGCGAGTGCGAACGCATCGACGGGCCCGTGCAGCGCCTCGTCGGCCATGATCGGAATCTGCGCGAGCTGCGTGAGGCGTTTGAGCCCTGCGCGATTGGTCGCGGCGATCGGCTGCTCGACGAGGCTCACGCCAGCCTCCGCGAGTCGTGCGCCGGCCCGGATCGCGTCGGTTTCGGTCCATGCCTGGTTCACGTCGACGCGGACGTCGCCGCGATCGCCGAGCGCGCGCTTGATCGCGATCACGTGCGCGACGTCGTCGTCGACCGCGTTCGATCCGATCTTCAGCTTGAATGCGCGATGGCGGCGCGCGTCGAGCATCGCCTCGGCTTCCGCGATGTCGCGCTGCGTGTCGCCGCTCGCGAGCGTCCACGCGACATCGACCGCATCGGTGGTGCGGCCGCCGAACAGCTCGGACAGCGGCACGCCGAGGCGGCGCGCCTGCGCGTCGAACAGCGCGGTCTCGATCGCGCACTTCGCGAACCGGTTGCCCTGGAACAGCTTGCGCGCACGCGCCATCGCGGCGCCCGGGCGCGTCGCGTCCATGCCTTGCAGGAGCGGCGCGAAGTAGGTGTCGATGTTGACCTTGATGCTCTCGGGGCTTTCCTCGCCATACGCGAGACCGCCGATCGTGGTCGCCTCGCCGACACCTTCGATACCGTCCGTGCATCGAACGCGGACCAGCACGAGGGTCTGGCAATTCATCGTGGCGACCGAGAGCTTGTGGGGCCTGATCGTCGGCACGTCGACGAGCAGCGTCTCGATGCGTTCGATGGTGGCGGTAGTTGCTATCATGCGATTCCTCCTGTTGGTGCACATGGTAGGAATTCCCGCCCGGCGGCGTCCAACACTCTTTCCGACTACTTCCATACCTTCGAGGCATGAAATGGAATTGCGCCAGCTTCGGTACTTCATCGCCGTCGCGGAGGAAATGAACATCACGCGGGCCGCGGAGCGGCTGCACATGACGCAGCCGCCGCTGAGCCGCCAGCTCCAGGCGATCGAGGACGAGGTCGGGCTGCCGCTGTTCGAGCGCGGCGCGCGGCCGCTGAAACTGACCGACGCGGGCCGCGTGTTCTATGCGCAGGCGACGCGCGTCGTCGAACAGGCCGACGAGCTCGGCCCGCTGACGCGGCGGCTCGCGCAGTTGTCGGAGCGGATCGTGATCGGCTTCGTGCCGTCGACGCTCTACGGCGCGCTGCCGGACGTGATCCGCGCGTTTCGCGAGGCGCATCCGGGCGTCGAGCTGTCGCTGATCGAAATGTTCACGCTCGAGCAGCTCGGCGCGCTGAAGGGCGGGCGGATCGACGTCGGGTTCGGCCGCCTGCGTTTCGACGACGACCAGCTCGTGCGCGAGGCCCTGATCGAGGAAAAGTTGATCGCGGCGCTGCCGGTCGGGCATCCGCTCGCCGATCCGGACCGGCCGCTGACGCTCGCGGACATCGCGAACGAGACGCTGATCGTCTATCCGAGCACGCCGCGGCCGAGCTTCGCGGACCAGCAACTGTCCGCGCTGCGCGACGGCGCGCTCGTGCCGGCGGCCGTGCACGAGGTGCGCGAACTGCAGACGGCGCTCGGGCTCGTCGCCGCGCAGGTGGGCGTGTCGCTGGTGCCGGAAAGTGTGGAAGGCGTGCGCGTGAAGGGCGTCGTCTATCGGCGGCTGCCGGAACCCACGGCGACGTCGCCGATCATCATGAGCCGCCGGCTGCACGGCGAAAGCGCCGCGACGACCGCGTTCTGCGCGATCGCGCGGGAGATGATCGCGCCGGCGGCGTAGCGACGGTCGTTTCCGTATTGACTGCAACTAACGGTCAATTTCGGCGAGCCAGGCCGAATGCGGAGCCGGTATTGTGATGCAGATGTCATATGCCGCTGATGCAGGCGGGCAGCAAGCCGGCACGCTGCCTCGGCCGGCAATCGGCAAGGCGGGGAGCCCGCCTACCGCCTACCGCTTCCCGTCGAGCGTCTCCGAAGGCGATTCGCCGAACTTCTCCCGGTACGCGATCGCGAATCGCCCGAGATGCGTGAACCCGCAATCGAGCGCGATATCGGCGATCCGTCGCTCGGACACCGACCCGCGCAGCAACTCCCGCGCATGCTCGAGCCGCGTCGCGCGCAGGTATTGCATCGGGCTCATCCCGCGGAACTGCAGGAAAGCGTCGCGCAGCGTCCGCTCCGGCACGTTGGCGGCCTGGACGATATCGGCGAGCTGCAGCGGTTGCGCGTAGTGCGCGTTCACGAACTCCTGCGCGCGCCGCACGAAGCCCGGCGCGGGATCCTGGCGCGCGCTCGGCGCCGACGGCGGGTGGCCTTCGATCAGCAAATCGATCAGCAGATGCTCGAGCTGCGACGCGACGCGCGGGTTCGCGTTCGCCCGTTCGAGCAGCGCCGGCGAGCGGGCGACGAGCATCAACTGCTGGCGCCACGCGGTGAGCGCGGCATCGCTGATGTGCAGCACGGGGTCGAGCACCGCGCGCGGGTCGCCGGTCAGCGAGCCGACGGTCGCGGCATCGATGCGCAGCACGAACTGCTCGCAATCGGCGGACAGCACCGCGTCGAAGCGCTCGCCGGGCGCGCACAGCACGCCGGTCTGCCCGTCGACGCCGAGCCGGCGCCCCATCGCGTGGACTTCCGCCTGCCCGGACAGGCAGAACATCAGCAGGTAATAGCCGTCGACGGCGTCGACCTGCACGCGCATCGCGTCGCCGAACGCGATGGTGCCGATCCCGAGCCCGCCGAGCCGCACGAAATCCATATGCGACGCGCTTTGCACGCGGCCGCTCGGCAGCAGCGCATGCGGCTGCATCACGCGCGAGATCCGCTCGCGCGTCTCGTCGAGATCGCGGGATTCGAACAGCCGGTGCGCACGCAGCGCAAGCGGCTCGAACGACGTTGGGGACATGGGCATCGGCCTTGGTATGAACGACGGGCGCTTCGATCCGACGAATGGGTCGCGATCGTGCGCGGGTCGCGTGTGTCGCCATGCTAGCGCAGAAATCCGCCGAAAGTGGATATTGCGCCGCCGCAATCGCACTTTCCGGATAGACGCCGAATATTAGCTTTTCAAAAATCGCCTCCATGCAATTAACGAAACGGAACCAGAAGGAGTCCGACATGGAGCAGACAGAATCGCCCGTCGTATTCGCCGCGCGCGACGACGCGTCCGACGTGCGCTTTCCGCACGACGACGGCTCGCGCGTGCCGTACAAGGTGTTCAGCTCGCGCGCGGTCTACGATCGCGAGCAGGAACGCATCTTCCGCGGCCCGACCTGGAACTTCGTCGCGCTGGAAGCGGAAATCCCGAACGCCGGGGACTTCAAGAGCACGTTCGTCGGCGACACGCCGGTCGTCGTCACGCGCACCGAGGACGGCACGCTGTCCGCATGGGTGAACCGCTGCGCGCACCGCGGCGCGCAGGTGTGCCGCAAGTCGCGCGGCAACGCGAGCTCGCACACGTGCGTGTACCACCAGTGGAGCTTCGACAACCAGGGCAACCTGCTCGGCGTGCCGTTCCGGCGCGGCCAGAAGGGGATGACCGGGATGCCGGCCGACTTCGACCCGAAGCAGCACGGGCTGCGCAAGCTGCGTGTCGACAGCTATCGCGGGCTCGTGTTCGCGACCTTCAGCGATGACGTGGCGCCGCTGCCCGACTATCTCGGCGAGCAGATGCGTCCGTGGATCGACCGCATCTTCCACAAGCCGATCGAGTATCTCGGCTGCACGCGCCAGTATTCGAAGTCGAACTGGAAGCTGTACATGGAGAACGTGAAGGATCCGTATCACGCGAGCATGCTGCACCTGTTCCATACGACCTTCAACATCTTCCGCGTCGGGATGAAGGCGCGCTCGATTCCGGATGCGAACCACGGGCTGCACAGCATCATCACCGTGACGAAGACAGGCGACGACACGTCGGCCGCGTACAAGCAGCAGAACATCCGCTCGTTCGACGAGGGCTTCCATCTGGAAGACGAATCGATCCTCGATCTCGTGTCGGAATACGACGAGGACTGCACGAACCATATCCAGCCGATCTTTCCGCAACTCGTGATCCAGCAGATCCACAACACGCTGGTCGCGCGCCAGATCCTGCCGAAGGGGCCGGACAACTTCGAGCTGATCTTCCACTTCTTCGGCTACGCGGACGACACGCCCGAACTGCGCGCGCTGCGCATCAAGCAGGCGAATCTGGTCGGGCCGGCCGGCTACATCTCGATGGAGGACACCGAGGCGACCGAACTGGTGCAGCGCGGCACGGTGCGAGATGCGGATGCGACGTCGGTGATCGAAATGTCGCGCGGCAACCCGGACCAGCAGGACACGGTGATCACCGAAAGCCTGATCCGCAAGTTCTGGGTCGGTTATCAGAAGCTGATGGGCTATTGAAGCGGGAGCGCGGAACGATGGAAAACCTGACGGAAGACATGAAGACATGGTTCGAGATTTACATGCTCCAGAACCGCTACATCGGCCACCTCGACAACGACCGGCTCGAACACTGGCCGGAAATGTTCACCGAGGACTGCACGTACGAAATCGTGCCGAAGGAGAATGCTGATCTCGGGCTGCCGGTCGGGATCGTCCACTGCACGAACCAGCGGATGCTGCGCGACCGCGTGGTGTCGCTGCGGCACGCGAACATCTTCGAAGAGCACACGTACCGGCACATGACGTCGGGCCTCACGATCGTCGCGGAGCGCGACGGCGAGATCGACACCGAGAGCAACTACGTGGTCGTGCAGACGCGCAGCAACGGCGAATCGAACGTGTACCAGGCCGGCAAGTACTACGACACGGTCGTGCGCACGCCCGACGGGGTGCGCTACAAGAGCAAGCGCGTGATCTACGACACGTCGCGCGTGCAGACGCTGCTCGCCACCCCGATCTGACTGCGAAGGAAACGACATGACCGAAGCAACGCTCGCCGAATGGCATCCGCTGGGCGCATTCGACGAATTCTCCGAAGACGAACCGGCGGCGCGCGTCGCCGGCCAGAAGCCGATCGCGGTGTTCCGGATCGGCGACGAACTGTTCGCGATGCACGACCTCTGTTCGCATGGTCACGCGCGGCTGTCCGAAGGCTATGTGGAAGACGGCTGCGTCGAATGCCCGCTGCACCAGGGGCTGATCGACATTCGCACCGGTGCGCCGAAATGCGCGCCGATCACCGAGCCGGTACGGACGTATCCGATCCGGATCGTCGACGGTCAGGTGGAAGTCAATGTCGGCTGACCCGTTCGTGATCGTCGGCGCCGGCCACGCGGCGCGGCGCACGGCCGAGGCGCTGCGCGCGCGCGACGCCGACGCGCGCATCGTGATGATCGGCGCGGAGCGCGAGTTGCCGTACGACCGGCCCGCGCTGTCGAAGGACGCGCTGCTGGGCGACGGCGGCGAGCAGCGTGCATTCATCCGCGATGCGGCCTGGTATGACGCGCAGCGCATCGAGCTGCGGCTCGGCACGCGCGTCGACGCGATCGAGCGCGATGCGCAGCGCGTGCGGCTCGACGACGGCGCGACGTTGCCGTACGCCCGGCTCGTGCTCGCGACGGGTTCGCGCGTGCGTGCGTTCGGCGGGCCGGTCGACGAAGGCGTCGTCCCGCATTACGTGCGCACCGTTGCCGACGCGCGTGCGTTGCGCGCGCAGCTCGCGCCGGGGCGTCGCGTGGCGGTGCTCGGCGGCGGCTTCATCGGCCTCGAAGTGGCGGCCGCAGCACGCCAGCTCGGTTGCGACGTGACGGTGATCGACCCGGCTCAACGCTTGCTGCAGCGTGCGTTGCCGGAGGTCGTCGGCGCGTATGCGCGGCAACTGCATGACGCACGCGGCGTGATCTTCCAGATGGCGACGCTGCCGCGCGCGATTCGCCGCGCACCGGGCGGCGGCGCGATCATCGAGACCGATCGCGGCGACGTGTCGGCCGATGTCGTCGTGATCGGCATCGGCGTCGTGCCCAACGTCGAACTCGCGCAGGCAGCCGGCCTCGCGGTCGACAACGGCATCCGTGTCGATGCGGGGTGCCGGACGGCCGATCGCGCGATCTTCGCGGCGGGCGAGGTGACGATGCACTTCAATCCGCTGCTCGGGCGTCACGTGCGGATCGAGTCGTGGCAGGTCGCGGAGAATCAGCCGGCGGTCGCGGCCGCGAACCTGCTGGGCGCGGATGAAATCTATGCCGAGCTGCCGTGGCTGTGGTCTGATCAGTACGACTGCAACCTGCAGATGCTCGGGCTGTTCGGCGACGAGCGAACGACCGTCGTGCGTGGCGATCCCGTGAGCGGGCCGTTCACGGTGTTCGGGCTGGACGACGACGGGAAGATCGCCGCGGTGGCCGCGGCGAATCTGGGGCGCGACATCGGTGCATCGCGGCGCCTGATCGCGGCAGGCGCCGTGCCCGATCCGGCGAAGCTCGCCGATCCGGCGGTGAACCTGAAGACGTTTCTCTGAGGCAGTGCGCGAACGCGGCAGGCGCGGTCGTGTTCGCGTCGGGTCGCTGAAACGTCGAAGGAAACCTGTTCCGGGCTATCTTTCCGGCTCGCGCCTCGCGTGCGGGTTTGTCGCGGGCCGGCGATCGGTGCATATTAGCGGCATTGCCGTTTCACCGGTCGCCCATGACGCCAGACAAAGCCCTCGAACTGAAACGCAGCAAGCGCCGCGCGCTATGGCTGCTGCTGGCCGCGGTCGCGGTATTCGTCACGACGATCCTGCTGCCGCGCGGCCCGTGGGTCGACGGTTTCAAGGCGGTGGCCGAGGCCGCGATGGTCGGCGCGCTCGCCGACTGGTTCGCGGTCGTCGCGCTGTTCCGCCGCGTGCCGATCCCGTTCGTGTCGCGCCACACCGAAATCATCCCGAAGAACAAGGACAAGATCGCCGACAACCTCGCGGTGTTCGTGCGCGAGAAATTCCTCGGCCCCGACGCACTCGTCGCGCAGATTCGCCAGCACGATCCCGCACGGAAACTCGGCGCATGGCTCGGCGAGCCCGCGAACACCGACGCGCTCGGCGGCTACGTGACGAAGCTGATGAGCTTCGCGCTCGACATGACCGACGATGCGCGGATCCAGTCGTTCGTCCACGACGCGTTCCGCGCGGTGATCGACCGGATCGACCTGTCGCAGTCGGTGGGCGCGATCCTCGACACGCTGACGAAGGACGGCCGTCACCAGGCGTTGCTCGACGACGCGATCGGGCAGGTGGTCGACGTGCTCGACAAGGAAGAGAACCGTGAGGTGATCGCGGGCTTCATCGTCGAATGGCTGAAGACGCAATACCCGAAGGTCGAGAAGATCATGCCGACGCAGTGGTTCGGCGAGAACGGCGCGCGCATGCTGGCGAGCGCGGTGAGCCGTGTGCTCGAGGGCGTGGCGGCCGATCCGGAGCACGAATTGCGGCAGCGCTTCGACCGCACGGTCGTGCGGCTCACCGAGCGGCTGAAGCATGACCCGGTATTCATCGCGAAGGGCGACGAGATCAAGCGCTACATCCGCGACGGCGACGCGTTCAACGACTATGTACGCGATCTGTGGGACCAGTTGCGCGCATGGCTGAAGGCCGATCTTGCGCGGCCCGATTCGACGCTGCACCGGCAGGCCGCGACGCTCGGCGGCTGGCTCGGCGCGCGGCTCGCGGAGAGCCCGGCGCTGCGTGCGTCGCTGAACGAGCACGTCGAGAAGGCCGTGCACGAGATGGCGCCGGATTTCGCGGATTTCCTGATGCGTCACATCCGCGATACGGTGCGCAACTGGGATGCGCGCGAGATGTCGCGGCAAATCGAGTTGAACATCGGCAAGGATCTGCAGTACATCCGCATCAACGGCACGCTGGTCGGCGGGCTGATCGGGCTCGGGCTGTATCTGGTCTCGCTGGTGCCGCGCTGGGCGGCCGAGTGGTTGCATTGATGCGGGCGCGGCCGTCGCGCACGTGGCGCGCCGCCGTACGCCGCTGAATCAAGCGTGTGCCTTCGCGCCGTGCAGTTGCAGGCCGAGGGCCTTGATCACTTTCAGGATCGTGCCGAAGCTCGGATTGCCGTCGTGCGACAGCGCCTTGTACAGACCTTCGCGCGACAGGCCCGCATCGCGCGCGACCTGCGACATGCCGCGCGCGCGGGCGATCACGCCGAGCGCATGCGCGATGAAGGCCGGGTCGTCGCCGGCTTCCTGCAGACAGGCCTCGAAGTAGTCGGCCATGTCGTCGTCGGTTTTCAGGTGTTCGGCCGAATCCCACGGCCGGGTCTTGATCTTGTCCATCGATCACTCCAGGTCGAGCCGCTCGAGCATCGCGTGCGCGGCGCGGATGTCCGCCTGTTGCGTCGACTTGTCGCCGCCGCAGAGCAGGATCACCCATATCGTTCCGCGTCTGACGTAATAGACGCGATAGCCGGGGCCGTGGTCGACACGCATTTCGACGACGGGTGAGCCGGCGGATTTCCAGTCGCCCGGGTTGCCCATCGACAGACGGTCGATGCGCGCCTGGATGCGCCGCCGGGCGACGCGATCCTGCAGGCGGGCAAACCACGCGTCGAAGACGTCGGTAGTCCGGATACTGAATGTAGGCGCACTGTAGGACATGGATCGCGGTATGTCAACCATGGTTCACATGTTCGGTGAGTGGAATCGGGGTGCGTCCAACAATAGGGCCGCGCGTGCCGTTTGAGGTCGAATTGGCCGTCAGGCCGATCCTTTCGCGCGGCCGGACCCGGCCATTCGGCCGAAGTCGGAATTCCGCGAATCCGTCTACAATCAAAAACGTCCTTGCCGCCCGTGCGTGCTTGCCGCGCGCGGGCGGATCCGTTTGTCCTCCTGCACAGGGAGGCACCGCCGTGCGTTGCGCGGCGGGCAGTGCCGTGGTCACCAGTAGGTAAAGCGTCCGCGTGCCGTAGGCCGGCGCGCGTTCTGAACGTCGCGCGCTCGTAAGCCGGGCAGGCGGCATCAACCGAGAGTCCCCCATGAAAGCATCGGATCTGTTCGTGAAGGCGCTGGAAGCCGAAGGCGTCGAGTATGTGTTCGGCATCCCCGGCGAGGAAAACCTCGATCTGCTCGAATCGCTGCGGCGATCGAAGATCAAGCTCGTGCTGACCCGGCACGAGCAGGCGGCCGGGTTCATGGCCGCCACCTACGGCCGGCTGACGGGCCGCACCGGCGTGTGTCTCGCGACGCTCGGGCCGGGCGCGACCAACTTCGTGACGGCTGCCGCGTATGCGCAGCTCGGCGGCATGCCGATGCTGATGATCACCGGGCAGAAGCCGATCAAGTCCAGCAAGCAGGGGCACTTCCAGATCGTCGACGTCGTCGGCATGATGCAGCCGCTCACGAAGTTCACGCGACAGATCGTGTCGATCGGCAACATCCCGTCGGCGGTGCGCGAGGCGTTCCGTCGCGCGGAGGAGGAGCGTCCGGGCGCTGCGCACCTCGAACTCCCGGAGGACATCGCGCACGAGGAGGGCGACGGCAAGCCGATTCCGCGCAGCTACAGCCGGCGGCCGGTGGCCGAGGAGAAGGCGGTCGCGCACGCGGTCGACGCGATCCAGGCCGCGCGCCACCCGCTGTTGATGATCGGCGCGGGCGGCAATCGCAAGACGACCTGCAAGATGCTGCTCGAATTCGTCGACAAGACGGGCATCCCGTTCTTCACGACCCAGATGGGCAAGGGTGTGATCGACGAAACGCATCCGCTGTGGCTCGGCAACGCGACGCTGTCCGACGGCGACTTCGTGCACCGCGCGATCGAGCATGCGGACTGCATCATCAACGTCGGCCACGACGTGATCGAGAAGCCGCCGTTCTTCATGCGCACGGACGACAAGACCGTGATCCACGTGAACTTCCTCGGCGCGCAGGTCGATCCCGTCTACTTCCCGCAGATCGAGGTGGTCGGCGACATCGCGAACGCGGTGTGGCAGATGAAGGAGGCGATCGCGCCGCAGCCGCATTGGGATTTCGCGCGCTTCGCGATGATCAAGGAGCACTTCGACGCGCACCTGCAGAAAGGCCAGCACGACCCGCGCTTCCCGATGTATCCGGTGCGGATCGTGAACGACCTGTACAACGCGCTGCCGACCGATGGGATCGTCTGTCTCGACAACGGGATGTACAAGATCTGGTTCGCGCGCTACTGGCGTGCGCATGAACCGAACTCTCTGCTGCTCGACAACGCGCTCGCATCGATGGGCGCGGGCCTGCCGTCGGCAATCGCGACGAAGATCGTGCATCCGCAGCGCAAGGTGATCGCCGTGTGCGGCGACGGCGGCTTCATGATGAATTCGCAGGAACTCGAAACGGCCGTGCGGCTGAAGCTCGACATCGTCGTGATGATCCTGCGCGACGACGCGTTCGGAATGATCCGCTGGAAGCAGGAGAACATGAACTTCCCCGATTTCGCGATGACGTTGAAGAACCCCGATTTCGTGTCGTATGCGCAGAGCTACGGCGCGCACGGGCATCGCGTCGAAGCGGCGGACGATCTCGAGCCGCTGCTGCGCGACTGCTTCGCGACGCCGGGCGTGCACGTGATCGACGTGCCGATCGACTATTCGGAAAACGAACGCGTGCTCAACCGCGAAATCAAGCGCCTGTCTGCGCAACTCTGAATCCGCAGTTCACCGGAAGGAGCGTTCCATGCTGAAGGATACCTATCCGTACTATCTGGCCAACGAGGCCGTCTACGCGAACACCGATCTGGAAGTGACCGACAAGTTCAGCGGCAAGGTCGCGACCCGCGTCGCGCTGGCCGACGCGAAGGCGATCGATGCGGCCATCGGCGCGGCGGTCGATGCCGCGAAGCCGATGCGCGAGTTGCCGGCCTACAAGCGTCAGGCGGTGCTCGACCACTGCGTCGCGCGCTTTCGCGCGCGATTCGACGAGCTGGCCGAGGCGCTGTGCATCGAGGCCGGCAAGCCGATCAACGATTCGAAGGGCGAAGTGACGCGGCTGATCGATACGTTCCGCGTCGCGTCCGAGGAGTCGGTGCGCATCGACGGCGAGGTGATCAACCTCGAGATCTCGGCACGCGCGCAAGGCTACACCGGCTATACGCGGCGCGTGCCGATCGGCCCGTGCTCGTTCATCTCGCCGTTCAACTTCCCGCTGAACCTCGCCGCGCACAAGGTCGCACCCGCGCTGGCCGCGGGCTGTCCGTTCGTGCTGAAACCGGCGAGCCGCACGCCGATCGGCGCGCTGATCATCGGCGAGGTGCTCGCCGAGACCGACCTGCCGAAGGGGGCATTCTCGGTGCTGCCCGCGCATCGCGACGGCGCCGACCTGTTCACGATCGACGAGCGCTTCAAGCTGCTGTCGTTCACCGGTTCGCCGGCCGTGGGCTGGGCGCTCAAGGAGAAGGCCGGGAAGAAGAAGGTCGTGCTGGAGCTCGGCGGCAACGCGGCGGCGATCGTCGACGCGGACCAGCGCGAGCAGCTCGACTACGTGGTCGAGCGTCTCGCGTTCGGCGCGTATTACCAGTCGGGCCAGAGCTGTATCGGCGTGCAGCGGATCCTCGTGCATGCGGATCTGTACGACGCGCTGCGCGACAAGCTGATCGCGAAGACGCGTTCGCTGAAGATGGGCGATCCGAAAGATCCGTCAACGTTCGTCGGCCCGATGATTTCCGAATCCGAATCGCGCCGGCTGTCCGGCTGGATGGATGCGGCCGTCGCGGCGGGCGCGAAGATCGTCGCGGGCGGCAAGGTCGACGGCGCGATGTTCGAGGCGACACTGCTGGAAAACGTCGGTCGCGAACAGGACCTGTACCGCAAGGAGGCATTCGGTCCCGTCGCGATCCTCGAGAAGTTCGAGCGTTTCGACGATGCGCTCGTGCGCGTCAACGACAGCGACTTCGGGCTGCAGGCCGGCGTGTTCACCGATTCGCTCGCGCATGCGCAGCGTGCGTGGGACGAGCTGGAGGTGGGCGGTGTCGTGATCAACGACGTGCCGTCGTTCCGCGTCGACAACATGCCGTATGGCGGCGTGAAGGATTCGGGGCTCGGCCGCGAAGGGATCCGCTACGCGATCGAGGACATGACCGAGCCGCGCCTGATGGTCGTGCGGCGCCGCTAGCGCGACGGGCGGCGGCCTGACGGCACGCGGGCGGGCGATCGTGCCGGCCCGCGTGCCGTTTTCGTCTCGGCGCACGCCGACGGGCGCGGAGATGCCCGCCATTGCGTCATCGTGGCGGCACCGCGCGCCATGCTTGCCGAACGCGCTCGACTGCCTGCATCGCATCGTGATGTAATCGCGCGAATTGGCCGACCGGGGTACGACACCGGCTGGCGTGCGCATTCATTCCTCACGAGGTCGATTCATGTCCCCCGTCTCGGCATTCAAGCTGATTCTGTTGTCATTCCTCGCGATCGTCGCGCTCGAATACATCGCCAAGCGGTTGCGATTGCCGCCCGCGGCCGCGCTGCTGATCGGCGGCATCGGCATCGCGTTCATTCCTGGTCTGCCGCCGATCAACCTCGATCCGGAACTCGTGCTGCTCGTGTTCCTGCCGCCGCTGCTGATGGACGGCGCGTATTTCTCGGTATGGGAGGAATTCAAGCGCAACGTCGGCGGCATCATGATGCTCGCGATCGGCGCGGTGGTGTTCACGACGTTCGCGGTCGGTTTCGCCGTGCACTGGGTCGTGCCGTCGCTGCCGTGGGCCGCGTGCTTCGCGCTCGGCGCGATCGTGTCGCCGCCCGACGCGGTGGCCGCGAAAGCGGTGCTCGAACGCGTCGCGCTGCCGCGCCGGCTGATGGTGTTGCTCGAAGGGGAAAGCCTGTTGAACGACGCGGCGGGCCTGGTGCTGTTCCGCTTCGCGGTCGCCGCCGCGCTGACGGGCGCGTTCAGCCTCGAGCACGCGGTCGTGCGCTTCGCGGAACTCGGGCTCGGCGGTGTCGTGGTCGGCTTCCTGGTCGGCAAGCTCGTCGTGTGGTTCCTGAAGCTGCTCGATGACGACTATCTGGTGATCACCGTCGCGGTGATCGCCGGCTGGATCGCGTACATCGCGGGCGAGATGGTCGAGGTGTCGGGCGTGATCGCGACGGTCACGGCCGGCATGATCGTCGGCTGGCATCAGCACGAGGTGTTCTCGGCGGCCGTGCGCACGCGCGGCACCGCGTTCTGGCAGGTCATCGTGTTCCTGCTCGAAGCGCTGGTGTTCGTGCTGATCGGGCTGTCGCTGCGCGGTGCGATCCACCGGCTCGGCGGTTTCGAGCAGGTGCTCGCGACGATGGTCCCGCCGGTGCTCGCGGTGCTGGTGGCGGTGATCGTGTCGCGCTTCGTCTGGATCTACGCGGTCGAGGCGCTGAAGGTGCCGGTGCGCGGGATCATTCGGCGTGGTGCCGCACCCGACTGGAAGGCCGCGACGATCATGAGCTGGGCCGGGATGCGCGGGGTCGTGACGCTGGCGATCGCGCTGTCGTTGCCGGAGGCGATGCCGGGCCGCGACGTGATCCTGGTCGCGTCGTTCGCGGTGATCCTCGTCACCGTGCTCATGCAGGGCACGACGATCGGGCCGCTGATCCGGCTGCTGCGCCTGCCTCAGCGCGAGGAGCGCGCCGCGCATCACCTGACCGAGCCGCAGGCGTGGGCGCACATCGAGGCCGCGCAGCTCGCGGCGATCCAGCCGCTGGTGCGCGACGAGAGCGGCAAGGTGATTCACCCGCGCCTGCTGGAGCAATACACGTATCGCGCGGAACTGACCGAGCGGGCGAAGAACGAGCCTGCTTATCCGGCGGAGGTACGCACCGCGCACTACGACGTCGTGCTGGCCGCGATCAAGGCCGGGCGTGCGGAATTGTTGCGTCTGCATCGTTCGGGCCGCATCCACGACGAGATGCTGCACATGCTCGAGCGCGATCTCGACCTGCAGGAAGTGTCCGCGCAGCACGCGCGCGGGTAGCCGGCGGCGCGCGCGGGCCATGAACGCGCGGCCGCGCGGCCGCGTGGCCGCGCCGATCGTGTTCGTCGCGCGGTGCCGCGAGCCTTCGCGTCGCGCCGGTCCAGGCGCGGCGCACGATTTCCCCCTTCCATCTCTCCCGATTCCGCCGCTTCGGAATCCGGCCCCAGAACGTTCGACACGACGGCCTTGCAGCGCATGCAAACCTCGCGGTGCCGGCTTCGCAAACGTTATCGTCTTTCGCATCCGGAAATGATCTGATTTATCTGAATCCCGCTCTTTCACCATATTTGGCAAAACTAAACCGGAAGGAGATAGATGCTGTGTTCTAATTTCATTTAGAATCAGCCGGTTATCTTTATTGAGAGAAAGCGCGCGGAGGTAATGCGACCGTCGTCGGGGTGAATTCGGCGCTCGGATCCCCGCGAGGCAATGCCGACAGGCCAGATCGGCAACAATTGGCGGATTTCTCCGCCGCCAGTTTTAAGATGGCGTCCAAGTCGGATAAACAACTCCTATGAAAGAATCAATTGGAGATTTGGCGTTTGAAACGGTATTTATGAAAGAATCCAGCGGTGAAAATGCGCCGGATTGTCTGGAGTCGGGGCTATCGGTTCTGCTCGTCGACGATCAGCCGTTCGTCGGCGAGGTGATCCGCCGCGCGTTGCGCAGCGAGCACGATATCGACCTGCATGTGTGCACGGACGCACATCGGGCGATGGCGGTCGCGCGCGACGTGAAGCCGACGGTCATCCTGCAGGATCTCGTGATGCCGGAAATCGACGGCCTCGACCTTGTTCGCGCGTGGCGCGCGGACACCGACACCGCACGCGTGCCGATCATCGTGCTGTCGGCGAAGGAGGAGCCGATCGTCAAGCGCGAGGCGTTCATCGCCGGCGCGAACGACTACCTCGTGAAGCTCCCGGACGCGATGGAGCTGACCGCGCGCATCCGCTATCACTCGAATTCGTACCTGATGTCGCGCCAGCGCGACGAAGCGCTGGATTTCCTGTCGCACGACATGCGTTCGCCGCAGACGTCGATCCTCGCGCTGCTCGAGGTCTACCGGACCGAGCACGGCGACATGCCGCCGATCATGGAGCGCATTGCCGGCCACGCACGGCGCGCGCTCGCGCTCGCCGACGGCTTCATCCACCTGACCCGCGCGCAGTCGGAACGCCGCGCGCACGAGGTCCTGAGTCTCAACGAAATCGTGCTCGACGCCGTCGACCAGCTGTGGGAGAAGGCGGCCGGATTCGGCAGCCGGGTATTTGCCCACGTGCCCGGCACCGAGTGCGTGACGATGGGCGACCGCATGATGCTCACGCGCGCGGTCGCGAACCTGATCGACAACGCGCTGAAGTATGGCCCGGCCGGCACGGACGTGCACTGCACGCTGAGCGACGACGACGGCGCGTGGCTGATCGGCGTCGAGGACGCCGGCTCCGGCATCGCGCCCGAGCAGCGCACGGCCGCGACCGAGTCGTTCGTGCGGCTCGAATCCGCGCATGGCGCGGCGCGCAGCGGCTTCGGCCTCGGGCTTGCGTTCGTCCGCGCGACGGCCGCGCGGCATCGCGGCCAGATCCTGATGCGCAATACGGCGCGCGGCTTCATGGTCGCGCTTCGGCTGCCGGCGCAAGCGGAGCGATGATTTCGCGGCGCGGCCGGCCGGTGCCGCGCCGCCCGCAGACCCCGATGCGCTCGTGGCGCGCCGTCCGGCGCGCGGGCGGGCGCGGTTTTTTTCAACGCTGATTTTAGAAAGCCCATAACGAACATGGCCACCGTGACGCCTCGCGCGACCAATGAAAGCCTGCACCCGACGATCGGCGCCGCCCGGCTGACGCTCGGCAACCGTATCTTGTTCAGCTTCGGCGTGTTGTTCGTGCTGATGCTGGTGACGGCCGGCGTGTCCTACGAGCGCCTGCGTGCGATCAACACCGAGGCCGTCAGCATCGAACGCGATTCGCTGCCGGGCGTGTATCTGGCGGCGTCGCTGCGTGGGGCGGTCAACGAATCGTTTGCGACGCTGCAGCAGGCGACGTTCGTCGACACCGATCCCGAACTCGTGCAGCGTGATTTCGCGAAGATCGGCGAGACGCTCAAGGAGATCGAGTCGTTGTCGGTCGACTATCAGAACACGACGTTCCGCGATGACGACCGCCAGCGCTTCGCGGCCTTTCGCGGCGCCTTCGACCGCTACTTGCCGTTGCTGAACGACGCGGTGCAGAAGAGCCGCGCGTCGCGCGAGGAGGCCGTCGCCGCTTATGCGAAGGTGCAGCCTGCGTGGGCCGAGGTCGTGCGCAACGCGAATATCCTGGTGCAGGAAAACCGCAAGTTCGCCGACCAGTCCGCGAAATTGATCCGCGAATCCGTGCAGGACACCGAGATCGTCCTCGCGACCGCGCTGGCGATCGTGCTGCTGTCCGCGCTGGGGCTGGGCTATGGGCTGTACCGTTCCGTCACCGTGCCGATGGCGCGGCTCGTCGAGGTGCACGACGTGATGCGCACCGGCAACCTGACGCGCCGCCTCGACCTGCGCCGCCGCGACGAATTCGGCACGCTCGAGACGGGCTTCAACCGGATGGCCGACGAGCTGACCGAGCTGGTCGCGCGCGCGCAGCAGTCGTCGCTGCAGGTGACGACGTCGGTCGCCGAAATCGCGGCGACGTCGCGCGAGCAGCAGGCGACCGCGAACGAGACCGCGGCGACCACGACCGAGATCGGCGCGACCTCGCGCGAGATCTTCGCGACGTCGCGCGACCTGCTGCGCACGATGAACGAGGTGGCCGGCGTGGCCGAGCAGTCGGCGACGCTCGCCGGCGTGAGCCAGAGCGGCCTCACGCGGATGGGCGAGACGATGCGCAGCGTGATGGACGCGGCCGGTTCGGTGAACGCGAAGCTCGCGATCCTCAACGAGAAGGCGCTGAACATCAACCAGGTCGTCGCGACGATCACCAAGGTGGCCGACCAGACCAACCTGCTGTCGCTGAACGCGGCGATCGAGGCCGAGAAGGCCGGCGAATACGGCCGCGGCTTCGCGGTCGTCGCGACCGAGATCCGCCGCCTCGCCGACCAGACGGCGGTGGCGACGTACGACATCGAGCAGACGGTGAAGGAGATCCAGTCGGCCGTGTCGGCGGGCGTGATGGGGATGGACAAGTTCTCGGAGGAAGTGCGCCGCGGGATGCTCGACGTGCAGCAGGTCGGCGGGCAGCTGTCGCAGATCATCGCCGAGGTGCAGACGCTCGCGCCGCGCTTCCAGATGGTCAACGAAGGGATGCAGACCCAGGCGAACGGTGCCGAGCAGATCACGCAGGCGCTGTCGCAACTATCGGAGGCCGCGCAGCAGACGGCCGAATCGCTGCGCCAGTCGTCGCAGGCGATCGACGACCTGACGCTCGTCGCGAACCAGTTGCGCACCAGTGTGTCGCGCTTCAAGGTCGACGCGTGACGCGCGCCGAGTCGCACGGCGGCGCGCACGCGCTGTTCCTGATGTTCGAGCTCGACGGCGAGCGCTATGCGCTCGACGCGGCCGACATCGACGAGGTGCTGCCGCTTGCGACCGCCAAGGCCGTGCCCGGCGCGCCCGAATGGATTGCCGGGCTACTGATGCGCGGCGGTCAGCCCGTGCCCGTGATCGACGTGCCGATGCTGGCGCTCGGGCGGCGCGCGCATGCGCTGCGGTCGACGCGGCTGGTGATGGCGCGCTATCGCGTCGGGCAGCCTGACCGCGATCGCGTGGTCGGCCTGATCGTCGAGCGCGCGACGCAGACGCTGCGGATCGACCGCACCGCGTTCCGCGCCAGCGGCGTGTCGACCGCGCGCACGCGCTGGCTCGGGCGCGTCGCGAACACGCCGGACGGGATCGTGCAGCAGGTCTCGGTGTCCGACCTGATCGACGACGTTGCGCGCCTGTATCTGTTCGACGGCCTGCCGGGCCACGGAGGGGAGTCCGCATGAAAGAACCCGATTCGCGATTTCGTGGCTGGCTGCTGCGCGAGACTGGCATCGACCCCGATTCGCTCGGCAACGATTTCCTGAGCCGCGCGCTGACGGAGCGCGTACAGGCGCTGCAGGGCGACGGCGAGCGGCTGCCGTCGGCGGCGCGGCCGCCCGTCACGCCGGAAGCGCTCGACGCCTACTGGCAGCAGCTCAACGCGTCGGCCGACGAGCGGCGCGCGCTGATCGAACTGTTCGTCGTGCCGGAGACGTGGTTCTTCCGCGATCGCGAGGCGTTCGCCACGCTCGCGCGGCTCGCGGCCGAGCGGCTTGCCGCGATGCCCGGGCGCGTGATCCGCGTGCTGAGCGCGCCGTGCTCGACCGGCGAGGAACCGTATTCGGCGGCGATGGCGCTGCTCGACGCCGGGCTCGATCCGGCCAGCTTCACGATCGACGCGATCGACCTGAGCGCGCGCGCGATCGAACAGGCGCGGCTCGGCTGCTACGGGCGCAATGCGTTTCGCGGCACGGCGACCGAGTTTCGCGGCCGCTACTTCACGCCGGTCGCCGACGGCTGGATGCTCGACGAGCGCGTGCGCGCGTGCGTGCAGTTTCGCCAGGAGAACCTGGTCGAACCGGGCCCTGACACGGGCATCCGCTACGACTTCGTGTTCTGCCGCAACGTGCTGATCTATTTCGACCGCGACGCACAGGATCGCGTGATCGATTCGCTCGAAAACTCGCTCGCCGACGACGGGATGCTGTTCGTCGGGCCCGCCGAAACGGGCGTCGCGATGCGGCACGGGATGCGCTCGGCGCGCGTGCCGCTGGCGTTCGCGTTTCATCGCGTGCGCGGCGGCGCCGTGGCGGACGGCCAGGCGGCACCGATGCCCGCGATCGCGCCGTACCGTCGCGCCGAGCGCTTCACGGTGGCGCCGCCCGCCGCGACGCGCCCGCTGCTGGCCGTCGTGCCGCCGACATGGAGCGATGCCGCGCCGTCGCGCGCCGCGTTCGCGCCGGCCGAGCGCCCGACGGCGCTCGAGCCGCGGGCCGACCTGCACGCTGACTCGCCGACCCGGGTGGCCAAGGTGGCCAACGTGGCCGACACGCCCGCGCCGGCGACACCGGTCGCCGACAGCGCCGCACCGACGCTCGAGGAAGCGCAGGCGCTGGCTAACGCGGGCGCGTTCGACGAGGCAGAGCGCGTGCTCGCGCAGTTCTCCGCGCACGCCGGGCCGCACGCCGACGCGTTCTACCTGAACGGGCTGATCGCGGATGCGCGCGGGCGCGTCGCGGAAGCGGGCGACTTCTACCGGAAGGCGCTGTATCTGCGGCCGACGCACCACGAAGCGCTGACGCATCTCGCGACCTTGCTCGACGTCGGCGGCGACGGCGCCGGCGCACGATGGCTGCTCGAGCGTGCGCGACGCTCGGCCGGATAACGGGAATACGGGTTGGGAGCCGATATCGGGATGACCGAGGAAAGAATGAACCGCGACGCCGTTGCCACTGACGACACGACGATCGGCGTCGACGATTGCTGGAACCGGATCGGCACGCACGGCGACCGCTCGTGCGAGCGGCTGGCCGACTGCCTGCGCTGCCTGAACTGTCCGGTCTACGCGTATCACGCGGCGAAGCTGCTCGAGCGCCCGCTCGGCGTCGCCGAGATGGCCGACGCCACGCAGCGGATCAGCGCGTTCGACGCGACCCGCGCGTATGGCGACGACGATACGCGCCAGGCGGCGCTGGCGTTTCGCGTCGCCGACGAATGGCTCGCGCTGCCGATCGGCGTGCTGCGCGAGATCGCCGGCACGCGTCCGATCCATTCGCTGCCGTATCGCCGTCATTCGGCCGTGCGCGGCGTGGTCAACATTCGCGGCACGCTGCGCATCGCGATCTCGATCGGCGCGCTGCTCGGCCTCGACGCGGGCAAGGGTGGCAACGGCGGCGCGGACGGCCGTTTCACGCGACTGCTGGTCGCCGCGCACCAGGGCGAGCCGGTCGTGTTTCCGGTCGACGAAGTCGAGGGCGTGTTGCGCTTCAGCGCATCCGAATGGGTGCCCGTGCCGGCGACGGTCGGGCGCGCGAGTGCCGGCCTGTCGCGCGGCGTGCTGTCGTGGCGCGGCAAGTCGGTGGGCCTGCTCGACGACGATCGGCTGTTCGACGCCGTGACACGGAGCATGCGATGAGCGGCGATGACGATCTGAGCCACCTGTCGCTGCTCGAGCTGTATCGCGAGGAGACGCGCACGCAGACCCAGGCGCTGTCCGAACGCCTGCTCGCGCTCGAATCGGGCGAGCCCGACTCCGTCGCGCTCGAGGCGTGCATGCGTGCCGCGCATTCGCTGAAGGGCGCCGCACGCATCGTTGGCGTGCCGCTCGGCGTCGACATCGCGGGGCGCATGGAAGAATGCTTCGTCGCCGCGCAGGCCGGCACGATCGCGCTGACGGCCACGCACGTCGACGTGCTGCTCGCCGGCGTCGACCTGCTGGTGCGCGTCGCCGATCCGCAGGCGCAGCCCGTGTCATCGACGGAGATCGAGGCGTTCGCGCTGGCGCTGACGGGCGCCGACGGCGCGCACGCGATGCCGGTCTCGGCCTCGGCCTTCGCGCCGCCGCCGGCGCCGCCGTCCGTCGTGCCGCTTCGCGAGCACGACGGCGCCGCGAGCGAATCCGTGGGGGCCGGCGCCGCAGTGCCGCCGCTCGCCGTGTCGGCGGCCGTGCCCGATCCGGTCCAGGCCGGCCGCGCGGCCGGCGCGGGCGCGATGCGCCGCGTGCGGGCCGATACGCTGAACCGGCTGCTGAGCCTGTCCGGCGAGTCGCTCGTCGAATCGCGCTGGCTCAAGCCGTTCGCGGAGTCGATGCTGCGCGTGAAGCGTGCGCAGCGCGATGCGGCCCGTTCGCTCGATCTCTTGTACGAACAGTTTGCCGACGATCTCGACGCGGGCGTGCTCGCGTCGGTGAACGAAGTGCGGCACATGCTCAACGATCTGCAGCGCTCGCTCGCCGAGCGCATGGACGAATTCGACCGCTTCGAGCGGCGCAGCACGCACATCGCCGAGCAGCTGTACGACGAGGCGCTGCAGTGCCGGATGCGGCCGTTCGGCGACGCGACGCGCGCGTATCCGCGCATCGTCCGCGATCTCGCGCGCTCGCTCGGCAAGCAGGTGCGCTTCTCGATCGTCGGCGAAGGCACGCAGGTCGACCGCGACATCCTCGACCTGCTCGACGCGCCGCTCGGCCACCTGCTGCGCAACGCGATCGATCACGGCGTCGACGCGCCCGACGCGCGGCGCGCCCGCGGCAAGCCGACCGAGGCGAGCGTCACGCTGGAGGCGCGCCACAGCGCCGGCTCGCTGCTCGTCAGCGTGATCGACGACGGGCCGGGCGTGGACATGGACGCATTGCGCGCGGCGGTCGTGCGCCAGCGCCTGACCGACGACGAGACGGCCGCGCGGCTGTCCGATCCCGAACTGCTCGAATTCCTGCTGCTGCCGGGCTTCTCGATGCGCGACGCGGTGACCGACGTGTCGGGGCGCGGCGTCGGCCTCGACGCCGTGCAGGAAATGGTGCGCGGCGTGCGCGGCGCGGTGCGCATCTTCAACGAGCCCGGCGCGGGCATGCGCTTCGTCTTGCAGCTGCCGCTCACGCTGTCGGTGATCCGCAGCCTGCTGGTCGAGGTCGGCGGCGAGCCGTACGCGTTCCCGCTCGCGCACGTGCGCCGCACGCTCGAACTGTCGCACGACGACATCGACGTGCTCGAAGGGCAGCCGCATTTTCCGTTCGACGGCCGGCGCGCGGGCCTCGTCGGCGCGCATCAGCTGCTCGATGCGGGCGAACCCAACGTCGCGCGCGCGAGCACGGCGGTCGTGGTCGTCGGCGGCGAGCCCGAACTCTACGGTGTCGCCGTCGACCGCTTTCTCGGCGAACGAATGCTCGTCGTGCAGCCGCTCGACAGCCGCCTGAACAAGATCCAGAACATCGCGGCCGGTGCATTGCTCGAGAACGGCGACCCGGTGCTGATCGTCGATGTCGAAGACCTGATCCGCTCCGTCGACAAGCTCGTGCGCGGCGGACAGCTCGCGAAGCTCAAGCGCGATCCGCAGCTCGCACTCGCCGACCGGCGCCGCCGCGTGCTCGTCGTCGACGATTCGCTGACGGTGCGCGAGCTCGAACGCAAGCTGCTGGAAAAGCGCGGCTACGACGTGACCGTGGCGGTCGACGGGATGGACGGCTGGAACGCGGTGCGCAGCGACGCGTTCGATCTGGTCGTCACCGACGTCGACATGCCGCGCATGGACGGGATCGAACTCGTCACGCTGATCAAGGGCGATCCGATGCTCAAGCGCGTGCCGGTGATGATCGTGTCGTACAAGGATCGCGACGAGGATCGCCGGCGCGGGCTCGACGCAGGCGCCGACTACTACCTCGCGAAGAGCAGTTTCCACGACGAGGCGCTGCTCGATGCGGTGCACGACCTGATCGGGGATGCACGCGGATGAACATCGGCATCGTCAACGATCTGCCGCTCGCGGTCGAGGCGCTGCGCCGCGTGATCGCGCTGCGCACCGATCATCGCGTGCTGTGGGTGGCGACCGACGGCGACGAGGCGGTGGATTTCTGCGTCGCGCATCCGCCCGACCTCGTGCTGATGGATCTCGTGATGCCGAAGCTCGACGGCGTGGCCGCGACGCGGCAGATCATGGCGCGCGCGCCGTGCGCGATCCTGGTCGTGACCGCGAGCGTCAGCGCTAACACGTCGTCGGTCTACGAGGCGATGGGCGCCGGCGCGCTCGACGCGGTCGACACGCCGACGCTCGCACTCGGCCTGCCGTCGGATGCGGGGCCGCAGCCGCTGCTCGCGAAGATCGACCAGATCGGCCGGCTGCTCGAAAGCCGGACCGTGACGCTCGTGCCGCCCGGGCCGGCGCTCACGCGCGGCCTGCCGACGCTGATCGCGATCGGCGCGTCGGCAGGCGGGCCGACCGCGCTCACCGCGCTGCTGCGCGCGCTGCCGGCGGATTTTCCGGCTGCGCTCGTGATCGTGCAGCACGTCGACCAGGCGTTCGCGGTCGGCATGGCGGAGTGGCTCGACGGCTGTACGCGGCTGCCCGTGCGCGTCGCGCGGGAGGGCAGCGTGCCGCAGGCGGGCGAGGTGCTGCTCGCGGCGACCAACGATCATTTGTACATGTCGCCGCGCGGCGTGCTCGGCTATACGCGGCATCCGGCCGAGACGCCGTACCGGCCGTCGATCGACGTGTTCTTCAACAGCGTCGCCGACGGCTGGCAGGGCGACGCGCTCGGCGTGCTGCTGACCGGAATGGGGCGCGACGGGGCGCTGGGGCTGAAGGCGATGCGCGCGAAGGGTTGCTACACGATCGCGCAGGACGAGGCGACGAGCGCCGTCTACGGGATGCCGAAGGCGGCCGCCGCGATCGGCGCCGCGTCGGCGATCCTGCCGCTCGAGCGGATCGCGCCGCAACTGATCTCGCGCGTGACGCGCATGCCGCTCGACTGACGGCGCGCGACCCCGGCGGGGCCGCGTTGCAGGCGCCGCGCGGCGTCGCGTACAATTGCCGCCTGCGGAGATGGCATGCCTCCCTGCGGTCGATCCCCGCGCGTCGCGCGCGGTTCGGCCCTCAACCGCCGGTTGCCCGGCTGATGATGCCTGCGTGTTCCTGGGTCGTCAGGAGGTCGCAGGCCGTCCATGCGGTATTCTGCCGCCCAGGTTTTGATGTCCTGTCGAATCTGGAAATCATGTTTTTCTCGACTTCTGCCGATTTTTTCGCGACCGTGCGCTACGTGTGCCGCTGGCTCGCGCTTTCCGCTCTGCTCGGCGCGCTGGCCGGCACGGCTTCCGCGTTGTTCCTGATCGCGCTCGACTGGGCGACCGGCACGCGTGTCGCGCATCCGTGGCTGTTGTGGGGACTGCCGGCCGCCGGTTTCGCGACCGGCTGGGTCTACCACCGGTTCGGCCAGTCGGTCGCGCGCGGCAACAACCTGCTGATCGACGAAATTCACGACCCGAAGGCGCTCGTGCCGAAGCGGATGGCGCCGCTCGTGCTCGTCGCGACCGTCGTCACGCACCTGTTCGGCGGGTCGGCCGGCCGCGAAGGCACGGCCGTGCAGATGGGCGGCGCGCTCGCCGATCGCGTCACGCACCTGTTCCGGCTCGATCGCGAGCATCGGCGCGTGCTGCTGATGGGCGGCATCGCGGCCGGCTTCTCGTCGGTGTTCGGCACGCCGCTCGCGGGCGCCGTGTTCGGGCTCGAGGTGCTCGCGATCGGCCGCGTACGATACGACGCGCTGCTGACCTGCGTAGCGTCGGCGATCGTCGCGGACGTCGTGTGCCGCGCGTGGGGCGTGCATCACACCGTGTATGCGATTCCGTTCGTGCCGGCCGTGTCGGCGACGGGGCTGGCCGCGACGGTCGTCGCGGGTGTCGCGTTCGGCGTCGTCGGCCGGCTGTTCGCGTTCGCGACGCATGCGCTGACCGCATGGTTCCGCCGCGTCGTGCGCTACGCGCCGCTGCAGCCGGTGCTCGGCGGCGCGCTGGTGGCGGTCGCCGCCACCGCGCTGAACGTACCGCAGTATCTCGGGCTCGGGATTCCGACGATCGAGGCCGCGTTTCACGGGCCGCTGCCGGCTTACGATTTCGCGGGCAAGTTCGCGTTTACCGTCGTCACGCTCGCGTCGGGATTCAAGGGCGGCGAAGTGACGCCGCTGTTCTACATCGGCGCGACGCTCGGCAACGCGCTCGGCCAGGTGCTCGCGCTGCCGGTGCCGGTGCTCGCGGGGCTCGGCTTCGTCGCGGTGTTCGCGGGCGCGGCCAACACGCCGATCGCGTCGACGATCATGGCGATCGAACTGTTCGGCGCGGATGTCGGCGTCTATGCGATCGTCGCCTGCGTGGTCGCCTATCTGTTTTCCGGGCACGCGGGAATTTATCGATCGCAGCGGGTGGCGGTGGGGAAGGGGGCGCAGGTGGAGGCGGAGTGACGGCGGCGCGCGGGGCGGCCGACCGCGGTGCGTCGACCGAAACCGACACCCGATGATCGCGCCGATCACCGGGAGCGGGGGGCGTCCGTTAGGCCTTCGGCAGTTTCGCGACGTTGCGCGCGAGCAGTTCCTCGATGTCGACGCCTTTCTCCGCGAGCAAGGCCGTCACGACGCCGGTCAGTTCCCCGAGCGTTTCCTTGACCGACTCGCGGATCGTATCCACGACGACCTGGGTGCTGCGCTCGATCTCGATGTTGACTTTGTCGTCGACGCCTTTGGCGTCGAAGGTGGTCGCGCGTCGCGTTTCGGGAATCAGCCAGACGTCGAACCAGCCTGCGTCGCGATCGACGTCCGACACGGTGAGGCTGCAGCCGTTGATCGCGATGTAGCCTTTCGCGAACACGTAACGTTTGAAATCGGCCGGCACGCCGATGCGGATCATCCGGTTGTGTTCGGACGACGCGATTTGCAGGATGGTCCCCATGAAGTCGACGTGACCGGACAGCGGATGCCCGCCGATTTCCGCGCCGTCCTTCGCGGCCCGTTCGACGTTGACGCGGGCGCCGGTCGTGAGGTCGGCCAGCGTGGTGATTCTCAGGCTCGGCAACATCACGTCGAAGTCGATCAGCAGCGGTGAGTGGATGGTCGTCACCGTCAGGCAGACGCCGTCGACCGAGACGCTCGCGCCGATCTCGATGTCGGTGGTGAACCGCTCGGGGAATTCGATGCTGAACGTTCTCAGTTCGCCGTGATCCTTGATGGCCTTGATGACGCCAACACCCTGAACAATGCCTGTAAACATGATCCGCCTTTCGTCGCAAATTGCCTGGCCGGTATGATAAGTGATCGCGGCGGGCGGCGTCGGGGCCGGGCGCGCGGCGGCAGTTGCCGCACGTCCGGCCCCGACCGGGTTGCCGTCAAGCCTCCGCCGGCTCCCCCCGCGGGCCGGCATCGCCGCTGACCGTGCGCCGCGGCGAATCGATCAGGCCCTTCGCCAGCTCCAGCGCCTGCCGCTCGAACAGCCGGCGATAAATCCCGCCGTCGATGCGGATCAGCGCGTCGTGGTTGCCTTCCTCGATCACCTTGCCGCGATCGAGCACGAGCAGTCGGTCGAGCGAACGCACCGTCGACAGCCGGTGCGCGACGACGAGCGTCGTGCGGCCGACCATCAGCCGCTCCATCGCCTGCTGGATCAGCACCTCGCTTTCGCTGTCGAGGCTCGACGTCGCTTCGTCGAGGATCAGGATCGGCGCATCCGCGAGGAACGCGCGCGCGATCGCGACGCGCTGGCGTTCGCCGCCCGACAGCTTGATCCCGCGCTCGCCGACCAGCGTGTCATAGCCGTCCGGCAGCGCGGCGATGAAGTCGTGCGCGCTGGCGAGACGCGCGGCGCGCTCGATGTCCGCACGGCTCGCGTCGGGACGCGCATACGCGATGTTCTCCGCCAGCGTGCGGTGGAACAGCACGGGTTCCTGCTGGACGATCGCGATCTGGTTGCGCAGCGAATCCTGCCGCACCTGCGCGATATCCTGGCCGTCGATCGTGACGCGGCCGCCCGACACGTCGTACAGACGCTGGATCAGCTTGATGAACGTCGTCTTGCCCGACCCGGAATGGCCGACGAGGCCGACACGCTCGCCGGGCGCGATGCGCATCGAGAAGTCGTCGTACAGCGGCACCGGATGGTTGCCGTAGCGGAACGTCACGTGCTCGAAGCGGATCTCGCCTTGCCCGATCCGGATCGCCGGCGCGCCGGGACGATCGTCGATGCCGAGCGGCTGGCGCTCGAGCGCGACGAGCTCTTCCATGTCGTTGACCGAACGCTGCAGGTTGCGGATGTGCATGCCGACGTCGCGCAGGTAGCCCTGCAGCATGAAGAACATCGTCAGCGAGAACGCGATGTCGCCGACGCTCGCTTCGTCGTTCGCCCACAGCCGCAGCGCGACGCCGATCATCGCCGCCTGCATCGCGACGAGCATCGCACCCTGCAGCCCGCCGTTGAGCGTGCCGCGTACCCACGTGCGGCGCGTGCGCTGGCGCCATTTGCCGATCACGCGCGCGAGCCGCGCTTCCTCGCGCGTTTCCGCGCCGAACGCCTTGACGACCGCATTGCAGCTCACCGCGTCGGCGAGTGCGCCGCCCATGCGCGTGTCCCACATGTTGCCGAGCCGCGCGGCCGGCGCGACGATGCCGAGCGACACGGCGACCGTCACCGAGATGTACAGCAGCGAACCCACGCCGACGACGAGCCCCATGACAGGCCAGTGCGTGCCGAGCAGCACCGTCGCCCCGACGAGCATCGTGACCGACGGCAGCAGCGCGATCAGCACGGTGTCGTTCAACAGGTCGAGCGCCCAGATTCCGCGTGTGATCTTGCGCACGGTCGATCCCGCGAAGCTGTTCGCGTGCCAGTCGGTCGAGAACCGCTGCACGCGATGGAACGACGCGGCGGCGATCTCGCTCATCATCTTCAGCGTGAGCGTGATGATGTTCAGGTAGACGCCCTGCCGCAACAGCGTCGCGCCGACGCCGAGCGCGGCCAGCGTGCCGAACGCGACGATGGCCGAATGCCACGCGGCAGCGCGGTCGGTCAGGCCGGTCGACAGCGCATCGACGAGGCGCCCGGCGAACAGCGGCGTGAGCACGTCGGCAAGCGCGCCGAGCAGCGCCAGGGTCGTGATCGTTGCGATGCGCACCGGCTGCTTGCGCCAGTAGCGGAACGTGAAGCCGAAGACGGCCTGGAATGCCTGGCCGCCCAGATGGGTGGTTTTTCTGGTCATGTATCGTTGCCCGGCGCATCGCGCGACGGGACTTTCCGGTTCGGAGAACGTCGAAAACGCAACAGCCCGGCCGCGCGGATGACGCGGGCGAAACGAAACGGACTGTCGGGAAAATGCGCGGGCCGGCGAGTTAGCGGAGCACTCGGGAGCCGGCGCGGACGACGGGCTGGATCAGCCGCGCCGTGGGACCACGTTCGGGAAGGCTGCTGGCATTCGGAACATCTGCACCTCCCTGAAGTGAACGGTTGAAAGGACGCCGAAAAGACGTGAAGGGATTTTATCAGCACTGCCGGAGTCGCCGCAACGTCTGACGAATGCGGCGTTGCAGCGTCGATACGGTTAGTATTCGGGGTTTCGGCCCTTTTTCGCGCGGGTTCCGCGGTGCGGTGCCGCACGGGTCGGCGGGCCGCATCGATTACACTTTGCCGTTGCGCGCCGGCCGCTGCGGCCGCGCGGATTCACTCCGATACATTCCTGAGGAAACGATGAGCGACGTTCAGCAAGGCATCCTGGCTCCGATCGACACGGCGGCCCGATACCTCACTTTCACGATTTCGAACAACGGCAACGTGGCAGCGGCGCTGACGGCGTTGCGCGAGCTCGTTGACGGGCGCGACACGGTCGCGGGCTTCGGACACGCGCTGGCCGCACACCTCGGGCGTCCGGTCCCGGGCCTCACCGAATATCCGGCGTTCGCGGTGAACGATCGCACGCTGCCGATCACGCCGGCCGACATCTGGGTCTGGCTGCGCGGCGACGATCGCGGCGAGCTCGTGCTGCGTGCGCGGGCGATCGAGCGGGCGCTTGCGCCGGCGTTCGCGCTGCAGGACGCGGTCGACGGATTCCGCTATTCGAACGATCGCGACCTGTCGGGTTACGAGGACGGCACCGAGAACCCGACCGGTGACGACGCGCTGGCCGCGGCGATCGTCACGGGGCAGGGCGCGGGTCTCGACGGTTCGAGCTTCGTCGCGGTTCAGCAATGGCTGCACGACTTCGACCAGATGGAGCGCATTGCGTCCGGCGACATGGATCACATCGTCGGCCGCCGCCGCTCGGACAACGAGGAGCTCGACGACGCGCCCGAGTTCGCGCACGTGAAGCGCACCGCGCAGGAGAGCTTCGAGCCGGAGGCGTTCATGCTGCGCCGGTCGTCGCCGTGGTCCGACGCGCGTCGCGCGGGCCTCTACTTCGTCGCGTTCGGCTGTTCGTTCCGCGCGTTCGACGTGCAGATGCGCCGGATGAGCGGCGCGGACGACGGCATCGTCGACGGCCTGTTCCGTTTCACGCGACCGCTGACGGGCGCGTATTTCTGGTGCCCGCCGGTGAAGGACGGCAAGCTGGACCTGTCCGCGCTCGGACTGTAAGCACCGAACGACATCCGAAAACGGGCGGGTCGCGCATCGTGCGCGGCCCGCCCGTTTTGCTTGTTGCGTAGCGATCGTGTGCGGCGCGCTGCGCCGCCCGTCAGTTCAGCGTCGTTTCGATGCGCGTGCCGCGCTTGATGAACAGCGTCACCGGCGTCTTCTCGCAGATTTCCGCGAGCCGCTGGCGCTGCGCATCGTCGAGCGGGCCGTCGAGCGTCACGACGCGGCGCACGTATTGCTGTCCTTCGCGATCGGCGTGCAGTTCGGTGCGCACGTCGATGCGCACGGCCGGCCACGTCTTGCGCTGCATGTACATGCGCAGCGTCGCGGCCGTGCATTGCGCGAGGCCGGCCAGCACGAACTCGAACGGCGCCGGCCCGAGGCCCTGTCCGCCTTCGCGCGGCGCTTCGTCGCCGGTCAGCGCGTGCGTGCCGGCCTGCAGCTGGACGACGTAGTCGGGCGCGTCGGCGGCGAGGGTGGCGGCAGCATGGATGAGCGGCATGGCAAGACTCCGGTAAGCGGGGAAAGAGGCGGCCGCGACGATGCGCGGCGAGCGAGCCGTCAGCATACCGTCTCGACGAAAATCGCGGGCGCTGCGTGCGTCGACGCGGCTCGCCAGAGTCAGCCGGCGACGCCGGCGCTCCGGCGCACGAGCGTGGCGACGCGTTCGCGTACCCACTGGTGCGCGCGGTCGGTCTCGCGCGACTCGTGCCAGTACGCGAGCAGCGGAAACGGCTTGAGCCGCAGCGGCAGCGGCTGCACGGCGATCGGCAGCAGCGCCGCCATGCGCAGCGCATACGTGCGCGGCAGCGTCAGCAGCAGGTCGCCCGCCGCGGCGATCTGGCAGGCGGCGAAGTAATGCTGGCAAACGAGCTGGATGTGGCGGAAGCGCCCGTCGTTGCCGAGCAGCACGTCGAGCGATTGCGGCTCGCCGAGCGGCGACACCGCGACATGCCGTGCGGCGAAATAGTCGCCGCGCCGCAGCGGACCGTCGGTCAACGGATGATCGTGCCGCATCGCGACGACGAGCGAATCGTCGAGCAGATGTTCGGTCGCGATGCGCGGGCCGGTCTGCACGCGTCGATCGACGACCAGATCGAGATTGCCCGACGCGAGTTCGCGTTCGATGTCGTGCACCGCGATGCGGCGGCTCACGAATCGCAGGCCCGGCGCTTCGTCGGCGAACGCGGCGACGATCTGCGGCAGCGCGATCGATTCGAGCACGTCGCGAATGCCGACCGCGATGCTCAGGTCGAGCGTCGCCGGGTCGAATGCCGACGGGTCGCGCGCGGCGCGTTGCAGGCCGGCGAGGTGAAGCTGCACGTCCGCGATGATCGTGCGCGTGCGTTCGGTCGGCACGACGCGGTTGCCCTGGCGAACGAACAGCGGGTCGTCGAAATGCGCGCGCAGCCGGTTGAGCGCATGCGTGACGGCCGGCTGCGTCAGGTGCAGCGCACGGGCGGCCGCGCCGATGCCGCCGTGCACGTAGACGGCGTCGAGCACGCGGAACAGGTTCAGGTCGAGACGATGATCGGCGGGCACGGACGAAGTCGGCGTGGTGGACGGTGGAGCGATTCTAATGGATGCGCGAACAACGGCATGCGGGTGCGTGCGTTAGAGAGACGATCGATGCCGTTCGATGCGTGTCGATGACGATCGACCCGATATGCGAGCGTGCGCATCCGATGCGCGATGCGGATCGTGCGCACGATGCGAGCCTGCCCGTCGGCAGGCGCATTTTCGCGCGGTCGCACCAGCGTTCGGCGACAGCCTGTAGAAATCCGCCATCATACTGTCCCGGTCAGCCATTTCATGCCAAAGACACGACCCGTTCGGCTAAGATGCCGTCGCTTCATATTTCGAGATAGCCGTCCCTGTCGCACGCGTTCAAACCAAATATAAGCCTGACAGTTCGACGGTATTACAAGAAGTCGAAACAGTCCGGGGGCTTGGCAGTGGAAGCAGCAGATCAGAGGTGGGTCGTAATCTATTTGAGTACGGGGTTTTCCTTGGCGCAGGCCGCGCGCCTTGGCGAGGCCTTCAATCTGGCGAATCGCCTGCACGCGTTCAGTGCGGATTACCAGCTGAAGTACGTATCGGAAAGCGGGGGATTGCTGCAGTCGTCGTCGGGCGTGCAGATCGCCGCCGATCCGCTCGGTGACGAGCACGGCCATCGTGCGCTCGCGTTCTTTCATCTTCATGGTGACCGCGCGTCGGTCAACTGGAACGATGCATTGCGGCGTCGGCTCAGCGACATCCGCCGGCATGCGCGATGGATCGTCGACGCGATGGACCTGTCGACGCTCGCCGCGTCGCAGCGGCAGACGGATGGAAGTCACGCGCGAACCGATCGCACGCGCCGGGCGGCGGCCACGATCGAACTGCAGGCCGGCGAGGCCGACGTGTTCTCGGCCGTGCTCGACATGTTCCGCGCCGATCTCGGCGACAGCGCCGCGCAGGAGATCGCCAGCAACCTGATGCGGCCGGTCGAGCAGCGCTATGCACAGTCGATGTGGGCGTTTCGCGAGCTGAGCGCGAGCCCGTCGATCAGGATGTCGGCGCAACGGCTGCGCGCGCAGAGCGCGAACCGCATTTCGATCGCGGAAGTCGCGCAGACGGCCGCGATGAGCGAGCGCAATTTCCTGCGGCGCTTCAAGAAGGAAATCGGCGTGACGCCGACCGAGTTCGTGCAGCACGTGCGGCTCGAGCGCGCGTGCCACATGCTGATCCACACGACGCTGCCGGCCGACAAGGTCGCGCGGCGCACGGGCTTCGGCAGCGGCGAGCGTCTGGCGAAGCTGTTTCGCCAGCGCCTGCGGGTGTCGCCGACCGAATTTCGCGTCGCCGAGCGCGAACGGATCCTGACGAACGGCGCCGGCGCGGCCGATCCGCAACTCGTGCCGCGGCCCGCGAAATCCGGCGGCGAGCGGGCGAGCCGGGGCGCGCGCGCCGATGCGCGGGAGAAAACGGGCCGGATAACCGTAAAATCACCGTGTCGCGATCACGATCCCCGGTTTCCATGCCCTTGCTCCCCACTACCGCCACAGCCCCCTTCTGCCCGTCGGAAGTAAAGGGCAGCATTACGATCGACGCCGGCGCGTCGCGCTGGATGAAGCTCAAGCGCTTCTTCGGCCCGGGCCTGCTGGTCGCGATCGGCTACATGGATCCCGGCAACTGGGCCACCGACATCCAGGCCGGCTCGCAGTTCGGCTATTCGCTGCTGTGGGTCGTCGCGTTCTCGAGCCTCGCCGCGATCTTCCTGCAGATGCTCGCCGCGCGGCTCGGCCTCGTCGCGGGCAAGGATCTCGCGCAGGCCAGCTACGACCGCTATGGCCGCTTCGGCCGCGTCGTGCAGTGGGTGACCGCCGAAGTGTCGATCATCGCGTGCGACATCGCCGAAGTGCTCGGCTGCGCGCTGGCGTTCAAGCTGCTGCTCGGCGTGCCGCTCGCGTGGGGGATCGTGCTCACCGCACTCGACACCGTGATCGTCCTCGGGCTGCAGGGCAAGGGCGTCCGGCAGATCGAGGCGATCGTGCTCGGGTTGATCGCGACGATGGCGTTCTGCTTCGTCGCGCAGGTCGCGATCACGCCGCCCGACTGGCATGCGGTCGCTTCGGGGCTCGTGCCGGGCGATCCGGGCCATGACCGCAAGGACGCGATCGTGCTCGCGCTCGGCATCGTCGGCGCGACGATCATGCCGCACAACCTGTATCTGCATTCGTCGGTCGTGCAGACGCGCCATGTCGTCGGCGGCGCGCGCGGCCTGATCCGCGACACGCTCGCGCTGGTGCGGATCGACACCTGCGTGTCGCTGTTCGTCGCGATGCTCGTCAATGCGGCGATCCTGGTCGTCGCGGGCGCGGCGTTCCATGCGACCGGCCAGCACGACGTGACGGACATCGAACAGGCGTACCGGCTGATCACGCCGATCGCGGGCGGCGCGGCCGCGCTGCTGTTCGGCATCGCGCTGCTCGCGTCGGGGCAAAGCTCGACGCTGACCGGCACGATCGCCGGCCAAGTGATCATGGACGGCTTCCTGCACACGAAGATTCCGTGCTACCAGCGCCGGCTGATCACGCGCGGGCTCGCGCTGGCGCCTGCGCTGATCGGCGTGCTGTGGCTCGGCGAGAACTCGGTCGGGCGACTGCTCGTCTGGAGCCAGGTGCTGCTGAGCCTGCAACTGCCGTTCGCGATGTGGCCGCTGATCCGGTCGGTCAGCGATCGCGACGTGATGGGCGAGCATGCGATCGGCCGCAGGATGCAGGTCGCCGCATGGACGCTGTTCGCCGTCATCACCGGCACGAACCTGCTGCTGATTACGGGTGTCGCGGGCTGATACAGCCTGTCACAGGCTGAAACAGGCGCGTGGCGCGCGTGCGTTAAACTGCGCGTTTTCCAGCCGTTCGACGTCCGTTATGTGGAGTGAAATCAGCAACATCGGCGACGCCGCGCTGACCCTGCCGGTCGCGCTGACCTGCGCGGTCTGGCTCGCGCTGTCCGACTGGCGGCTCGCGGTGCGCTGGATCGTGCTGCTCGCGGCCGGCATGAGCCTGGTCGGGGCGACCAAGATTCTCTATGCGGGCTGCGGTGTCGAGATCCCGCAGTTCGACTTCCGCGTGATCAGCGGCCATACGATGCTGTCGACGTCCGTGTGGACCGTCGCGCTGTCGATGCTGTGGCAGGCCTTCCGTGCGGGCAAGGTGCCGGGCGTGGCGGCGGGCCTCGCCGTCGGCGCGGTGACGGCCGTCGCGCGCGTGTTCGACCATTCGCACACGATTCCCGAAGTCATTGTCGGCTGGCTGCTCGGCGCGCTGGTCGCGCTGGTGTTCCTGCGGACCTACGAACGGGCGCACAAGCGCTCGTTCTCACCGCGCATCGCGGCCGTCTGCCTGCTGCTCGTGTCCGGCATCGCGTACGGGAATCGCGCGCCGTTCCAGCAGATGATCGATACGCATTCCCCGCAGTTCTGCGCATTTATGCGCACGTCCGGCAACGGGTTCTGAAGGGCGTTTTTCCCGGGGCGTCGGTGTCCCGGTGTCAGGTGAGGTGGTCGCCCGCGGCGGCGGCCCCGCCGAGTCACATCCAATTCTTTCCTCTTCATTGTCAAAATCCGGCGTTCCGCGTTCATTGAATCGGTATTCGCGGTGATCCGGCGCGCGGGACACGCTCGTCCCGTCGCTCGGAGAGGCGAAGGTCATGAGCCGGGTCTATGACCGGGCATTACGAATATTCATTTCATCGATCGGCGGCAATCGCGTACGCTGGCGTTCGTTCGATCGTGGCCGGCAGCGGCGGCCCGCCCGATTTGTCCGACGCGGTGCGGCCGGCTCGCTATACTCGCGCAAACCGCGCGGCGGTCGGCCCGCGCACGGCAACCGCCGTCGCGGCACCGGTCCGCCACGACGATTCACGATAGGAGCAGGTCTCATGACAGTCGTTTCCCCGCGCCTCGCAGGCAAGTGCGCGTACATCACGGGCGCCGCCGGCGGCCTCGGCCGCGCGATCGCGCGCCGGATGGTCGAGCAGGGCGCGCGCGTGTTCCTGACCGACGTCGCCGACGCGGCGGTGCTCGACGCGTTCGCGCAGGAACTCAATGCGGGACACGCGGCGCCGGTCGCGTTTGCGGCCACGCAGGACGTGCGCGACGAGGCGCGCTGGCAGGCGCTGCTCGCGCAGGCGAACGAAGCGATGGGCGGGTTGTCGGTGCTCGTCAACAATGCCGGCGTCGGGTCGATCGGCGCGCCCGCGCAGATCGAGCTCGACGAATGGCGGCGCGTGATGGCGATCAACGTCGAGAGCATCGTGCTCGGCTGCAAGCACGCGCTGCCATACCTGAGCGCGAGCCATCCGGCGTCGATCATCAACATCTCGTCGGTGGCCGCGTTCAAGGTCGAACCGGATTTCACCGCGTACAACGCGTCGAAGGCCGCGGTCGCGTCGCTGACGAAGTCGGTCGCGATCGACTGCGCGCGCCGCGAGCTCGACGTGCGCTGCAACTCGATTCACCCGGCGTTCATTCGCACGGGGATCGTCGAGCCGCTGTTCCAGTCGCTCGGCGAACGCGATGCGACGCGCAAGCTCGCACGCGGCATTCCGCTGCGCCGGCTCGGCGATCCGGACGACGTCGCGCATGCGGCCGTCTATCTCGCATCCGACGAAAGCCGCTTCGTGACGGCCGCCGAACTCGTGATCGACGGCGGCATGTGCGCGGTCTGACGCGCATCGACGACAACAACCGGAGGAGAACATCGTGTCGACACCCGTGAACCGCCAGCTGCTGCTGAAGACGCGCCCGGAAGGGCGGGTCGGCCGTGAACATTTTTCGCTCGTCGAAACGCCGGTGCCGGCGCTCGCCGACGGCGAAGTGCTCGTGCGCGTGCTGTATCTGTCGATGGATCCGACCAACCGCGTGTGGATGAGCGACGTTCCGCAATACCTGCCGCCGGTCGCGATCGGCGAAGTGATGCGCGCGCTCGGCATCGGGCGCGTGGTCGCGTCGCGCCATGCGGGTTGCGCGCAGGGCGATCTCGTGCAGGGGCTGGTCGGCTGGCAGGACTATGCGGTCGTACCGGCCGAGCAGGCCGCGCAGCTCGTGAAGCTGCCCGCGCAGTCGGGTCTGCCGCTGCCGACGCTGCTCGGCGCGTGCGGGATGAGCGGCCTGACCGCCTATTACGGGCTGACCGACATCGCGCCGGTGCAGCCCGGCGAGACGCTCGTCGTGTCGGCGGCGGCCGGGTCGGTCGGCTCGATCGCCGGCCAGATCGGCAAGATTCACGGCGCGCGCGTCGTGGGGATCGCGGGCGGCGCGGACAAGTGCCGCTACCTGACCGAGACGCTCGGCTTCGACGCGGCCGTCGACTACAAGGCCGACGATTTCCGAGAGCAACTGAAGGCAGCGACACCGGACGGCGTGCACGTGAACTTCGAGAACGTCGGCGGCGAGGTGATGCGCGCGGTGCTGTCGCGGATGGTGATCGGCGGGCGTGTCGCGCTGTGCGGCGTGATCTCGAACTACAACAGCGGCCGCGCGGCGGACGACGTCGGCGTGCTGATCTCGAAGCGGCTCACGATGCGCGGCTTCCTGATCCTCGATTACCGCAAGAGCCGCGAAGCGGTGCAGACGCTCGCCGGATGGCTGCGCGACGGCCGACTCAAGGCCGAGGAAACCGTCGCCGACGGGCTCGAGAACGCTCCCGACGTGCTGAATCGACTGTTCGACGGCGACCATCGCGGCAAGCTCGTGCTGCGCGTCGACCCGGATGCTTGAGCCGCGGCACGCGCGCGCGTTGAGTCTGCATCGTCCGGCATCAATTTAAGACTCGTCCCATATATTGTTCCGGCCGCTCTCCTTAAAGTAATTGCCAGCAAACGGCGGCGTGACATGCGCGTCACGCCGCCGTTTTTCATTTGCACGGCAAAACGGGAGGCGAAACATGCAAACGAAGACGGGGCAGGCGGCACCGGCGGCGGTGCGTGATCGAACGAAGCGGCGCATTGGCACAAAGTTGCGGATCGTCGCAACCGGGTTCGGCATCGCGTTCGCGATGTCGGGCGCGGGTGCGGCCGAGCAGGCTCACGCGAATGGGATCGTGCAATTCACCGGCGCGCTCGTCGATCTGTACGACGTGCGATTCGACGCGCCGTCGATCGGCGCGTCAAGCAGCGTGACCGCGGCGGCACTCCGGTTCGACGCGCATGGCCGGCGCCTGCCCGGCGCGCATGTGACGCTCGTGGAACTGGATGGCCAGCCGCTTTCGCGGCCCGCGGAAGCGCAGGTTCGCGCGACATGGCGCGATGCGCGCGACGATCGGATCGTGCCGCTGGAAGCGGGCCGTGCGCATCGTGTCGGCCCGTATGGCGGCGAGCTGACGGTCGCCGGGCCGGACATGGAAACGGGCGCCGTGGCGCCCGTCGTGATCAGGATTCGACATCCGTGACGCGTTGCGTCATTCCCCTTGTTCGGCGCGCGCGTAGATGTCCCAGCTCGCCATGAACAGCGCGGCGACGAGCGGTCCGATCACGAAGCCGTTGATGCCGAACAGCGCCATCCCGCCGAGCGTCGAGATCAGCACGACCCAGTCGGGCATCTTCGTGTCCTTGCCGACGAGGATCGGTCGCAGCAGGTTGTCGACGAGGCCGATCACGCCGACGCAGAACGCGACGAGGATCACGCATTTCCAGATCGCGCCGATCGCGAGGAAGTAGAGCGCGGCGGGCACCCACACGAGGCTCGCGCCGATCGCCGGCAGCAGCGACAGGAACGCCATCAGCGCGCCCCACAGCACGACGCCCTCGATCCCGAGGATCCAGAAGATCAGGCCGCCGAGCGCGCCCTGCACGAGTGCGACCGCGATGTTGCCCTTCACGGTTGCGCGTACCACCGTCGTGAACTTCGCGAGCAGCAGGTTCTTGTGCTCTTCGTCGAGCGGCATCGCGCGGCGCACGCGGCGGCCGATCTCGCCGCCGTCGCGCAGCAGGAAGAACACCATGTACAGCATCACGCCGAAGCTGACGACGAACTGGAACGTGTTCTGTCCGATGCTGAGCGCCTGGGTTGCCGCGAACTGGCTGATCTGCGCGGCGCCGTCGGTCAGCTTCTTCTGGATGCCGGGGATGTTGGTCAGCCCGTATTTCTGCAGCAGGTTCTGGATCGACGTCGGCAGCGCGTGAATGATGTCATGGAAGTACTGCGAATAATTCGGTTGCGCGTTCTTGAGTTCCTGGTACACGTACGCGATTTCCTGCACGAGCGTCGCCGCGACGAATACGAGCGGCAGGATCACGATCAGGATGATCAGCGACATCGTCACGAGCGCGGCCAGGTTGCGCCGCTTGCCGAAGCGCGCGGCGAGCCAGCGCTGCACCGGCTGGAACAGGATCGCGAGAATGGTGCCCCAGAAGACGGCGCCGGAGAACGGCGCGAGAATCCAGCACAGTCCGACGGTGACCGCGAACAGCAGGAAATAGAAGAATTTTTGGTGATCGTGTCCGCTATCCATGGATGGTTCGCGCAGATTGATGCCTGGTTTGATTGAATTTCGTTGCCTCGGGCGCGATCGGCTCGCGAACGTCACGGGTTCGCGGCGAAGCGCGCGCAGGGCGGCCCGACGGGCAGTATGCCCGCAAAGGTGCCGCCATCATAGCCGCTGCGCGCGGCGCACGCGAAAACGCCGCGACCGGAGTCGCGGCGTTGCCGGAAAGCAAATCGGCCCTGGGGCCGTGCCGGCTCGTCAGATGTGGAGGCGGGTGACCTTGGTGCCGTTGACCGACAGGTCGCCCATCAGGCCCGCGTTGGTTAGGACCAGCACCTCGACCGGAGCGGTGGCCGTGTTGGAATCGACCGCACCGTTCGCGCCGACCTTCACGACCGCGACGGAGGCGTCGGCGCCGGCCGACCAGCCTTCGGACTTGCGGAACGAGTCGAGCGCATCCTGCGTCATGAACAGGAACACGATCGCCTTCGATTGCGCGCCGGCCTGCAGGCCGACCGACAGCGACGACGTGTTGTAGTAGCCGACGGTGCTGCCGCCGACACGCAGCGCGCCGTTGCCGGATTGACCGCCGACGATGAAGCCGGCCTGCAGCACGTTCGGGAACACGAGCACGCCGCGCGATTTCGCGACGAGTTCACGCGAGCCTGGCACCGTCGAATAGAGGCGCGATAGCGTCGCATTCACGCTCGCGTCGATCGATTCGCGTTTCGACGCGCTGGCCGATGCGTTGTCGGGTTTGTCGGGCGTGGTGGTGCAACCGGCAAGGGCGAGACTGCCGAGCATGACGGCGGCGGCGGCCTTCAGGGCGAGAGACTTCTGCATGGCGTTTCTCCTTCGTTGTCGGGTTGAGAACGGATGGGGCGGGCGGCGGTGCGGGCAGCCCCGTTCAACGACGGGCAAGCAGCAGGCCCGCGACGAACGCGAGACCCGCGACGACGCCCGCGGTCTGCCATGGGTTGTCGTGCACGGCTTGCGACACGCGCTCGGCCGAATCGCGCAGCCGGGCGGCCGCGCTGCCCGACGCGTAGTCGAGCGTGCTGCGCGCTTCGTCGAGCCGCGACTGCACGCGCTTGCGCAGCGCGGCGATATCGCCGTCGCCGTCGTTCTTCAGCAGGTCTTCCAGTTCATCGACCAGCCCGCGCAGATCGTCGGACACGTCCGCATGCAGGTCGCGGGCGGCCGAGCGTGCCGAGCGTCCCACGCGCCGGCCGGTGCGACGGATATCGGACAGGCCGCGGTCCAGCTTGTGTTCGATCGAGTCGGTGAGCGCCATGATGTTTATCCTCCTTGGATTTGGTTTGCAGCCCGGATTTGCAGGCCCATTTGAAGATAAGACGAATCCCAGCAACCAATGTGATTCACATCAGCCAATTGAGTTTCGAGACAAATTTTCAATTCGTCTGCAAGTTTCCCGGGAAGCCCCGCGCGACGGGGCGCGGCGGCGGTTGAAAAAATTTCGCGCTTCGGGCGAAACGACCTAGCGAGCCGTTGCGCGACGTGAAAGTCCGGTAAATATGGCGTCGCCCGATGCGTCAGGTAAATAGTGCCATTGCACGTGCCGTACCGATGCAATTGCACTAATCGTCCATTTCTTCGTGGAGCAGGGTTTGTGCCCGCGATGGCCTCAGGCGGCGGCGCCGTCCAGCCCGAGGCGCATGACGACGGGATCGTGGTCCGACGAGCGATATGCATCGGATGCGTAACAGGCGGCCCGTCGCGCCGGGGTTTTGTAATCGGGCACGGATTGCAGCGCGATCGGCTCAGCGGCGTTGGTGTGTCACGCATGCACGGCCTTCACGCGGGCGGCGAAAACGGCGAAGCGAGGCGGCGGCATGAACGGCGGCAGGTGTGACATGGAGCGCTCCACGGGAAGAAAATTCGAAGGTCCGGGCAAGCATCCTGACGGCAAAATCGCGTGTTGTGATCGAATTGGCCATCAGGCCAGTGCCGAACGGCCAACGATGACGGCAGGGCCGGCCTGGGCTGCTACGCTTCGCATCTGACGCATCGTTCCGGCCTGCGATCCGAACGCGTCCGCGCACGGCCCCCACAGGAGATTTCCATGTCCTACATGCTGTTGATTGTCGAACCGACCGGCCAGCGCGCCGAACGTACGCTCGAAGACGGGCAGGCGCTGTACGCGCGAATGGTCGATTTCGCGGAGACGCTGAAAGAGCGCGGCGTGCTGCGCGGCGTCGAGTCGCTGGAGCGCTCCGAGCGCGCGACGCGCGTGCAGGTGCGCGAAGGCGAGACGCGCCTCGTCGACGGCCCGTTCGCCGAGGCGAAGGAAATGGTCGGCGGCTTCTTCATCGTCGACGTCGACACGCGCGAGGAAGCGATCGAGATCGCGCGCCAGTGCCCGGCCGCGCAATGGTGCACGGTCGAAGTGCGCGCGGTCGGCCCGTGCTTTCTGTGACGGCTGCGCCTCGGTATTTACCCTGATTCGTCGCGCGGCACGTCGATCCGGCGGTCTGCCGCCCGTCGTCCGGATAAGGCGCCGATGAACGGACGCCCCTTTTCACCGATGACAAGGAGTGAGCGATGCGATTCATGATCATGATCCGGGCGAACGCCGTCAGCGAATCCGATGCGTTGCCGGACAACCGGCTGGTCGAGGCGATGACGGTCTACCACGAGGAACTGGCTAGGGCCGGCGTGCTGCTCGACGCGAACGGCTTGCGGCCGAGCGCGCGCGGCTGGCGCGTGCGGTACACCGGCGGCAAGGGCACGGTGGTCGACGGCCCGTTCGCGGAGACCAAGGAGCTGATTGCCGGCTACACGCTGATCCAGGTGCGCTCGCGCGACGAGGCGCTCGAATGGACGCGCCGGTTTCCCGCGCCGTTCGGCGCCGAAATGGACTGCGAGATCGAGGTGCGGCCGCTGTTCGAGCTCGACGACCTCACACCGAGCGACGCGGTCGAGCGGTTCCGCGATCTCCACGTCGGCCGCACCCAAGCCTGAGTCTGCCTGAATCCAATCTCACCGGAGCATCCGTCATGCACAAGATGGTCTTCATCAACCTGCCCGTGGCCGACCTGCCGCGCTCGAAGACGTTCTACCAGGCACTCGGCTTCGAAGTCGTACCGGCCTATACCAACGATCAGGCCGCCTGCATCAAGATCAGCGACACGATTTTCGCGATGCTGCTCGTGCGGCCGTTTTTCCAGACCTTCACCGGCAAGACCATCGTCGATCCGGCGACGCAGGTGCAGGCGCTGTCGTGCCTGTCTTGCGACAGCCGCGCCGAGGTCGACGCGATCGTCGCGAAGGCGCTCGCGGCCGGCGGGTCCGCGCCGCAAGCGCCGCGCGAGTATCCGAACATGTACGGCCACGGTTTCGACGATCCGGACGGCCACGCATGGGAGCTGATGGCCATGCCGCTGGATGCCGCCACCCAGGGGCAGGCGTCGTGACGCGTGAGGCGACTCACCGTGCGATCGAAGCGGTCTGGCGGATCGAGGCGCCGAAGATCATTGCCCGCGCCGCGCGCGTGGTGCGCGACGTCGGCGTGGCCGAGGAACTCGCGCAGGACACGCTCGTCGCGGCGCTCGAGCACTGGCCCGTCGACGGCGTTCCCGACAACCCGGCCGCATGGTTGATGACGGCCGTGAAGCGGCGCGCGCTCGACCGGGTCCGGCAGGAGTCGCTGCATGCAGCGAAGCGTGACCAGCTCGGGCATGAAATGGACGCGCTCGAAGCGCACGTCGTCCCCGACATCGCGGATGCGCTCGCCGATGCGAGCGACGACGATATCGGCGACGACCTGCTGCGGCTGATCTTCACGTCGTGCCATCCGGTGCTGTCGACCGATGCACGCGTTGCGCTGACGTTGCGGCTGCTCGGCGGGCTGACCACGAGCGAGATCGCGCGCGCGTTCCTGTCGCCCGAGCCGACGATCGCGCAGCGCATCGTGCGTGCGAAGCGCACGCTCGCGGCGGCGCGCGTGCCGTTCGAGGTGCCGGCCGCCGATGCGCGGCCCGCGCGGCTCGCGTCGGTGCTCGAAGTGATCTACCTGGTGTTCAACGAAGGCCATGCGGCGACCGCGGGCGACGACTGGACGCGCCCGGCGCTGTGCGACGAGGCGCTGCGACTCGGCCGCGTGCTGGCCGGACTCGTGCCGGACGAAAGCGAGGTGCTCGGGCTGGTCGCGCTGATGGAACTGCAGGCGTCGCGCATGCACGCGCGGACCGATGCGCAGGGGCGGCCCGTGCTGCTGCTCGACCAGGATCGCTCCCGCTGGGATCCGCTGCTGATCCGGCGCGGCCTCGCCGCGCTCGAGCGGGCGACGAAGCTCGGCGGCGTGCGCGGCCCGTATGCGCTGCAGGCCGCGCTGGCGGCGTGCCATGCGCGCGCGCGGCACGCGTCGGAAACGGACTGGGCACAGATCGTCGCGCTTTACGACGCGCTGGCCGAAGTCGCGCCGTCGCCGGTGGTCGAGCTGAATCGCGCGGTGGCGGTGGGGATGGCGTTCGGGCCCGCCGCGGCACTGGAAATCGTCGACGTGCTGCGCGACGATCCGGCGCTCGCCCGCTATCACTGGTTGCCGAGCGTGCGCGGCGACCTGCTCGCGAAGCTCGGCCGCGCCGACGAAGCGAAGGTCGAGTTCCGTCGTGCGGCGGAGTTGACCCGCAACGAGCGTGAAAGGGAATTGTTGTTGAAGCGCGCGACGGATGCGTGACGCGTGACGCGTGACGAGCGACGCCGGTGCGAGCGCACCGGGCGTCGCGCCAGAAGCAAGAAGCCGAATCCCGAGCATAACGCCGACCCACCCGACGACGCGACCCATCCCGGTCCCACCCGTCATCTGTCCCTCATTCCCGCTCTCCGCTATCGAGCGGATTGAAAAAGCCTATTGGGGGATGCGAACGCCAGCGCCTAGATTAAAAGGCACGAAGCGTGCGCGTCCGGCCTGCGCTTCGTTCCCCACATACATCATCGGCCCGGCTTCGCACGCGGCCGCGCCGACTCGAACGGAGGCGCAAATGGCTCAACTCAAGGGCAGCAAGACCGAAGAGAATCTGAAGGCCGCATTCGCGGGCGAATCGCAAGCGAACCGGCGCTATCTGTATTTCGCTTCGAAGGCCGACGTCGAAGGCCAGAACGACGTCGCCGCGCTGTTCCGCTCGACTGCCGAAGGCGAAACGGGCCACGCGCACGGCCACCTCGAATACCTCGAAGCAGTCGGTGATCCGGCGACGGGGCTGCCGTTCGGCTCGTCGCGGCTGAACCTCGAATCGGCGATCGCCGGCGAGACGCACGAATACACCGACATGTATCCGGGCATGGCGAAGACGGCGCGCGACGAAGGCTTCGACGAAATCGCGAACTGGTTCGAGACGCTCGCGAAGGCCGAGCGCAGCCACGCCAACCGCTATACGAAGGCGCTCGACGCACTCGTCGACTGACGCGAGTCCGGCAGCAAGGCAGCACGGCCCGGCCCGACATCCTGCGGCCGGCCGTGCGTTGATCGCTGCCCGCATCACGCGGGCGGCGCGTCCGCGCGCATGCGCGCCACGCTGGAGCGCCCCATGCCACACAAGGAAGGCAGTCTCGAAGCCCCGACGCGGCATCCGCTCGACTGGCAGTCCGAAGCGTTCTACGACCAGGCCGCGATCGATGCGGAAATGACGCGCGTGTTCGACATCTGCGCCGGGTGCCGGCGCTGCGTGTCGTTGTGCGGCGCGTTTCCCGCGCTGTTCGATCTCGTCGACGACACGCCGATGGGCGACATCGAGGAAGTGCCGAAGGACGCGTTCGGCAAGGTCGTCGACCAGTGCTACCTGTGCGACCTCTGCTACATGACGAAATGCCCGTACGTGCCGCCGCACGCATGGAACGTCGACTTCCCGCACCTGATGCTGCGCGGCAAGGCGGCGCGCTACAAGCGCGGGGAGGCGCCGCTGCGCGACAAGGTGCTGTCGAACACCGACGCGCTCGGCCATTTCGCGGGCATCCCGATCGTCACGCAGGCGGTGAACGCGGTGAATCGCACGCCGCCCGCGCGCCACGCGCTCGAAGCGGCGCTGGGCGTCGATCGCAACGCATGGCTGCCGGAGTTCGCGCCGCGCAAGTTTCGGCGTGCCGCGAAGCGCTCGGACGGCCCGCCGGTACGTGACGGCGAACGCACGCCGGGCAAGGTCGCGATCTACGCGACGTGCTACGTGAACTTCAACGAGCCGGGCATCGGCCACGACCTGCTCGCGATCCTCGCGCACAACGAGATCCCGTACGAGCTCGTCACGCGCGAAGCGTGCTGCGGGATGCCGCTCCTCGAGCAGGGCAACCTTGCGGGCGTCGCCGCGAAGAAGGCCGTGAACATTCCGGTGCTGGAGCGTTATGCGCGCGAAGGTTACGCGCTGATCGGCGCGATCCCGAGCTGCGTGCTGATGTACAAGAGCGAACTGCCGCTGATGTTTCCCGGCGACGACGCCGTGCGCGCGGTGGCCGACGCATTCTGGGATCCGTTCGAATACGTGATCGCGCGGCATCGCGACGGTTTGCTAAAGACCGATTTCAAGCAGGGCCTCGGCACCGTGTCGTATCACGTGCCGTGCCACGCGCGCGTGCAGAACATCGGCCGCAAGACGGCCGACACGCTGTCGCTCGTGCCCGATACGCGCGTGAACGTCGTCGAGCGCTGCTCGGGGCATGCGGGCACGTTCGGCGTGAAGAAGGCCTTCCATGCGGACGCGATGCGGATCGGCGCCCCGGTGTTCAAGGCGATGGCCGAGCCGAAGCCGGATGTCGTGTCGTCGGACTGCGCGCTTGCCGGCCATCACATCGTGCAGGGCATCGACGAGAATGGGTTGCCCGCCGCGCCGCTCGCGCATCCGCTGACGCTGCTGCGCCGCGCGTACGGCATCTGAACCGGCCGCTCAACGAAGACATCGACGCTATCCAAGGACACGCCATGACGCTGACCCGCGACTCGCTGCTGACGCTCGAAGCGTACGCGAAGATCCGCAAGGCCGAACACGCGAGGCTCGTCGCGTACAAGCGCCGCCGCGCGGTGGCGCTCGGTAACCATCTGCGCCTCCTGTTCGAGGACGAGACCACGATCCGCTACCAGATCCAGGAAATGCTGCACATCGAGAAGATCTTCGACGAGGCCGGCATCGAAGGCGAACTGGAGGCCTATCTGCCGCTCGTGCCCGACGGCACCAACCTGAAGGCGACGCTGCAGATCGAATACGAGCACGAAGCCGAACGGCGGGCGGCGCTCGCGCGGCTGATCGGCGTCGAGGATCGCGTGTACCTGCGCGTCGACGGGCACCCCGACGTCTATGCGATCGCCGACGAGGATCTCGATCGCGACAACGCGGAGAAGACCTCGGCCGTGCATTTCGTGCGCTTCGAACTGGACGGGCCGATGCGCGCGGCGCTCAAGGGCGGCGCGATGCTGTCGATCGGCTGCGATCACCCGGCCTATACGATGCCGCCGCAACGCGTGGACGCGGACGTCGCCGCGTCGCTGGCCGGCGACTTGCGCTGACGCGCGCGGCCCGGCGCCGCTTCCCGTATCGCGCGGATTCCCCACATCGTTCCGACCCGAAACGCGGCGCCCGATCGTCGCGCCCGCCGCCGTTGGCTGTCTGCTACGCCGAGATGTAACAAACCCGTCGACGCTTGCATGCCGCGAAACGATGTGCATCGGCCTCAGACCGCTTTCATTACTCGCGGAGAAACAATAACAAGATTGTGCGCGGGGAAAATTCAGTTGAATGCAATTTGAACGAATTACCGATCCGTGAATATCTTGTTACGAAATTTTCCCTGATTTACCGATTTTCGGCGGCGATTCCCGGGAGGGTTGCGGGCAAGGGTCGGAACAACGCCGGAGGCCCGTCTGACGGGCCTCGAAAAGCCCCGCCAGACGGGGCTTCCCAGCATCTCGCATAAGGATCGCGTAAAAAAATTCAAGCGTAAATTGATTGCGCATCCATGGCAGGTTGTTTCAGTGCGTAACATTAAGTCATTGTCATATTGAGATAAACCCTGAGGATGGTATGCTTCGTGCACAAAAATTCCCACATTGGAGTGAGACCGTAGTTTGTGCGCCATTGCCGTGAATGGCGGCACCGTGAAAGTGCGGTGTCGCACCGGCATGCACAACAATCGGATAACCATAATGTGCAACCGGGCCGCCCCGTGACGCGATGCGTGACGACGGCGCCGACAATCGCAGCCCCGGCCTGGCTGCGTGGAGAAATCGACTATGTTCTTCGATGAGCTTAACGATGAAGAGTGGTTTCGACTTTCAGCGCTGATCGCCGATGAACCCATTCGGCTGAACCGTCGAGGCCGTCCGCGAGCCGAACCGCGCGTCGTCGCCAACGCGGTTCTCTGGATCCTGACGACCGGTGAAGCGTGGTCGAAACTACCCGGGCGCTATCCGTCCGGGCCGACGTGCCGCCGCCGCTACGAGGAGTGGCTCGCGAACGGCACGCTGCTGCAGATGATCGACGTGCTGACCCAGTTCAGCGGGCGCACGTTCGCGTACGTGCCGCCGCCGCCGGTGCCGGTCGCGCCGGCATGCCGTGCGGAGCCCGTGCCCGACAACGACCGTCTGCGCGGCGTGTTCTGGCAGAACCCCGAGTCGTGGCAACTGCCGGTCGCGCAGGCAAACGTTTGGGATGGCGAGGGCGCTTCGCTGACCGCGATGCCGAACGGCGCCGCCGAAGCATCGTCCGGTACGTCGTTCGCGGTGCCGGGTGCGCAGCCCGCGGGGCTGCGTCACGGGCGTCCGTCCGCCGCGAGCTTCGCCGCGGCCGAACCGCAAGTCGACGAATACCGCGGCTATACGATCCGCGGCAGCGCGCAGCCGGTGCAGAACCTGATGTACCGCGCGTGGGCCGAGATCATGCAGGACGACCGGCGCGTCGAGCGCTCGGGCCTGATCGGTCCGCGCTTCACCGATGCGGAGGAAGCGGAGCAGTACGCGCTCGACTGGGCGCGTCAGTGGATCGATCGCCATGGAGCGAGCGACGAACCGGTGCGTGCGCCGCAAAGCGAGGTGCTGGCCGGCCTGTCCGCGCTGGCGCGTGCCGAGTCGGACATCAAGCGCTTCATCGCCGAGCGTCGTGCGGGCGCGTTGTCCGAGGGCCGCAACGACCCGGTGCAAGCGGACCGTCGCGAATACGCGTATCGCGTAGGTTGATCGTCATCCGAACGAAAACGCGCGGGTCGTCGTCCGTCACGACGCCCGCGCGTTTTTTTGTGTTCGTTATTTCCGTGATGCCGGGCGCACCGTCGAGACGGCGCGCCCGGCAGGCATTGCGTCACTGGCGTCCGTAGGTATCGTCGAAGCGGACGATGTCGTCCTCGCCGAGATACGCGCCCGACTGCACTTCGATCAGTTCGAGCGGCATCTTGCCCGGGTTCTCGAGACGGTGCGACACGCCGAGCGGGATGTACGTCGATTCGTTTTCGGACAGCAGGAAGGTTTCGTCGCCGCGCGTGATGCGCGCGGTGCCGCGCACGACGATCCAGTGTTCGGCGCGGTGGTGGTGCATCTGCAGCGACAGTCGCGCGCCCGGCTTCACGACGATGCGTTTCACCTGGAAGCGCTCGCCCGTGTCGACCGAGTCGTAATGCCCCCACGGGCGATGGACCTTGCGGTGATCGGTCGCTTCCGCGCCGCGTTCGGCCTTGATGCGCCCGACGATCTTCTTTACGTCCTGCACGCGGGACTTGTCGGCGACGAGCACGGCATCGGGCGTTTCGACGACGACGAGATTGTGTGTGCCGACACACGCGACGAGCCGGCTTTCCGAATGCGCGAAGGTCGATTCGGCGTTTTCGAACAGCACGTGGCCGCGGCCGACGTTCTCGGCTTCGTCCTTCGGCAGGATCTGCCAGATCGCGTCCCACGAACCGACGTCCGACCAGCCCGCGTCGAGCGGCACGACGACGCTTTCGCACAGCTGCGGCAGGTTCACGAGCCGCTCCATCACCGCGTAGTCGATCGAGTTCGACGGCGACGCGGCGAACGCGTCGCGATCGACGCGGAAGAAGTCGCCGTCGTCCTTGCCGCGTGCGACGGCCTGCTCGCAGGCCGCGAGGATCTCGGGTTCGAGCTGGCGGATCGCGTTCAGCCACACCGACGCGCGCACGATGAAGATCCCGCTGTTCCACCAGTATTCGCCGGATGCGACGTACTGCTGCGCGAGTTCGAGATGCGGCTTCTCGACGAAGCGGTCGAGACGGCGCACGTCGAGGTTGCCGGTGGCGGCGTCGCCGAGCGGCGCGCCGACGCGGATGTAGCCGTAGCCCGTTTCGGCGCGGCCCGGCACGATGCCCATCGTCGCGATCTTGCCCTGGGCCGCGCAGTGCACGCCGGCCGCGACGGCCGCATGAAAGCGCGGCTGGTCGGCCACCGCGTGGTCGGCCGGCATCACGGTCATCACGGCATCGCCGCCGCCGGCGACGATCCGCAGCGCGGCGAGGGTCAGCGCGGGCGCGGTGTCGCGGCCGAGCGGCTCGAGCATGATCGATGCACGCTTGCCGGTCAGGCGCAGTTGTTCGGCGGTCGTGAAGCGGTGATCCTCGCCGCACACGATCAGCACGTCGTCGTTCAGCGGATGACCGGTCGCGAGGCCGTCGAGCCGCAGCGCGGTGGATTGCAGCAGCGAATGATCGCCGAGCAGGCCGATCAGCTGTTTCGGATAGTGTTCGCGCGACATCGGCCACAGACGCGTGCCCGAACCGCCGGCAAGGATCACCGGCTGCACCGCGACACGCGTCGCGGCGTCGGTTGCGGCGGAAGAAGAAGGGCGCGTATCGGCTGCCACGGCCGGAGCATTCATGATGACACTCTCCTCGATTGAAGTCAGTGCCTGTTTTGTAGCATGAAGTAAATCGACAATAAAACCGGGTGATTTGCGCGATATTCGGCGCGCATGCGTCATGGAAATTTTTCCCCTATCGCACGCGATGCAAATAAAAAAATAAAAAATAATTCGCTGAATCTGGCTGGGGCCCCATCCTGCAAAGGGTTGGCGGGGTCCGTAAAGTTCTCGAAAAAATCCCGATTCACGACCGATTCGGGAAAACGTGCCGATTTAATTCAAGAATTGCGCGGCAAGAATTTCCGATTATTTTTCGAAATACTTGAGCGCTTGAGGCGCGATTTTCTTGTCGCTTCAATAGCGTCATGCAACGTTTGAATCGAAGGTGCGGCACGGGCTGCACGAGGAGCTGTTCGGCAAACGCCTGTTCAAAGAGGAAGCGGACATGTTGAGCGTGCTGGCGAGAGTCATCGATATTGCGATGGTCGTGTTGGGGGCATTGATCGCCGCCGCGCTGCACGGCGGCAGCATCTGGCTCAACGACCTGCAGCGCACGACGGTGCTGTTCGACTGCCTGCTGGTCGTCGTGTTCTTTCCGGCCATCGGCATTTACCAGTCGTGGCGCGGCAAGCGCCTCGTCGGGCTGGTGGGGCGCGTCGCGTTCGCGTGGCTGGTGGTCGAGCTCGCGGGCATCCTGATGAGCTTCAGCTTCCACCAGTCGGGCGACCTGTCGCGACTGTGGCTCGGCTACTGGGCGCTCGTGACGATGGCGCTGCTTGCCGGCTCCAAGGCTTGCGTGCACGTGGTGCTCCGGCAACTGCGCCGCGGCGGCTACAACCTGAAGGCGGTGGCGATCGTCGGCGGCACGCCGGCGGCGCGGCGGCTGATCGCACAGATGCGGGCGCGTCCGGAAGCGGGCTTCAACCCGGTGTGCGTGTACGACGAAAGCGAAGTGCCGGGCGAAGTCGCGCTCGACGACGTGCGCATCGAGCGGCAGTTCGAATCGCTGGTGTGGCTGGTGCGCAGCCGCGCGATCAGCGAGCTGTGGCTCACGCTGCCGATCACGGAGGAGCGCCGGATTCACCAGATCGTGACGGTGTTCCGCCACGACTTCGTGAATATCCGTTTCATTCCGGACGTGCGCACGCTGTCGTTCTTCAACCAGGAAGTGGTCGAGGTGCTCGGCGTGCCGGCGATCAACCTCGCGGCGTCGCCGATCACCGACGTGCGGATCCTGCCGAAGTTCGTGTTCGACCGGCTGTTCGCGCTGGCGGCGCTCACGGCGCTCGCGCCGGCGATGGTGCTGATCGCGTGCCTGATCAAGCTCACGTCGCGCGGGCCGGTGTTCTTCCGCCAGAAGCGCAAGGGCATCGACGGCCACGAGTTCGAGATCTACAAGTTCCGCTCGATGAAGGTGCATCAGGAAGTCGCGGGGCAGGTCACGCAGGCGACCAAGAACGACACGCGCGTGACGCCGGTCGGCCGCTTCCTGCGCCGCACGAGCCTCGACGAACTGCCGCAGTTCATCAACGTGCTGAAGGGCGAGATGTCGGTCGTCGGCCCGCGGCCGCATGCGCTCGCGCACGACGACATCTACAAGGATCTGGTGAAGGGCTACATGTTCCGCTACCGGATCAAGCCGGGCATCACCGGCTGGGCGCAGATCAACGGCTTTCGCGGCGAGACCGACCAGATCGAGAAGATGATGGGACGCGTGAAGCTCGATCTGTACTACATGCAGAACTGGTCGTTCTGGCTCGACATCAAGATCGTCGTGCTGACGCTCTGGAAAGGCTTCACCGGCAGCAACGCGTACTGACGCGGTTTCATCCCGCGCAGACACTCCGGTTTCACGAATTTCGAATCATTGGTCACGAGGTCCGACACATCATGAATCTGACTATCATCGGCAGCGGTTACGTAGGTCTTGTCACCGGCGCCTGTCTCGCCGACATCGGGCACGACGTGTTCTGTCTCGACGTCGATCAGGCGAAGATCGACGTCCTGAACAACGGCGGCGTGCCGATCCACGAGCCGGGCCTCAAGGAAGTCATCGCGCGCAACCGCGCGGCCGGCCGCCTGCGCTTCTCGACCGACATCGAGGCCGCGGTCGCGCACGGCGACGTGCAGTTCATCGCGGTCGGCACGCCGCCCGACGAGGACGGTTCGGCCGACCTGCAATACGTGCTCGCGGCGGCGCGCAACATTGGCCGCACCATGAAGGGCTTCAAGGTGATCGTCGACAAGTCGACGGTGCCGGTCGGCACGGCCGAGCGCGTGCGCGCGGCGGTGGCCGAGGAACTCTCGAAGCGCGGCGGCGACGCCCCGATGTTCTCGGTCGTGTCGAATCCGGAATTCCTGAAGGAGGGCGCGGCGGTCGACGATTTCACGCGGCCGGACCGCATCGTGATCGGCTGCGACGACGACGTGCCGGGCGAGCGCGCGCGCGAGCTGATGAAGAAGCTCTACGCGCCGTTCAACCGCAACCACGAACGCACGCTGTACATGGACGTGCGCTCGGCCGAATTCACGAAATACGCGGCGAACGCGATGCTCGCGACGCGCATCTCGTTCATGAACGAGCTCGCGAACCTGGCCGACCGCTTCGGCGCCGACATCGAGGCCGTGCGCCGCGGGATCGGTTCCGATCCGCGCATCGGCTATCACTTCCTGTATGCGGGCTGCGGCTACGGCGGCTCGTGCTTCCCGAAGGACGTCGAGGCGCTGATCCGCACCGCCGACGAGCACGGCCAGTCGCTGCAGATCCTGAAGGCCGTGTCGTCGGTCAACGCGACGCAAAAGCGCGTGCTCGCCGACAAGATCGTCGCGCGTTTCGGCGAGGACCTGACGGGCCGCACGTTCGCGATCTGGGGTCTCGCGTTCAAGCCGAACACCGACGACATGCGCGAGGCGCCGAGCCGCGAGCTGATCGCCGAGCTGCTGTCGCGCGGCGCGCGCATCGCGGCGTACGACCCGGTCGCGCAGCAGGAAGCGCGCCGCGTGCTCGCGCTCGATCTCGCGGATCACCCGAGCTGGCTCGAGCGCCTCACCTTCGTCGACGACGAAGCCCAGGCCGCGCGCGATGCCGACGCGCTCGTGATCGTCACCGAATGGAAGGCGTTCAAGAGCCCGGATTTCGTCGCGCTCGGCCGTCAATGGAAATCGCCGGTGATCTTCGACGGCCGCAACCTGTACGAGCCGGAGACGATGAGCGAGCAGGGCATCGAATACCACCCGATCGGCCGCCCCGGCTCGCGCCAGGCCGTCGCCGCCCGCGTGCCGGGCGCCGCGCGCGCCAACGCGTAATCCGCGCGTCGCCGTTACCCGTAACCCGAATCGAGACGCCATGTTCCGGAACATCCTGATCGTCTGTCACGCGAACGTCTGCCGCAGTCCGGCGGCGGAACTGCTGTTCAAGTCGCACGCGGCGTCGCGTGGCGGCCCGCGCGTGACGTTCCACTCCGCCGGCGTGCGTGCGAACGACGGCGACGGCATCGATCCGGTGATGCGGCAACTGCTCGCCGAGCGCGGCGTCGATGCAACGACGCACCGGTCGCGGCGGCTGTCGCGCCGGATCGTGCGCGACGCCGACCTGATTCTCGTCAGCGAGCGCGAACAGATCAAGGCCGTCGAATCGGTCGATCCGTTCGCGCGCGGCAAGGTCCACCTGCTGGGCAAGTGGGAGGACGCCGAGATCGCGGATCCGCATGGCGGCCCCGAGGCCGACTATCGCGAGAGCTACTCATTGATCGAACGTCTGGTTCAAGGATGGCTGCAAAAACTATGCTGAAACGTCCCATGCGCCCGCTGGCGCTCGCCGTCGCGATGACGACATTCCTGTCGGCCTGCGCGACCGCGCCCGGCAACTATCTCGACTCGTCGAACCTGAAGGACGAAGGCCGGCAAGGCCAGACCGAAACCTATCCGGTTCATTACATCGACGCGAAGCTGGTGATGGATCAGCTGCAGAAGCAGCAGGTCGAACACCCGCTGCCGCCGGGCCGCTACACCGATCCGTCGCAGTACGTTTACCGCATCGGCCCGCAGGACATTCTCGGCGTCACCGTGTGGGACCACCCCGAGCTGACGACGCCGCAGGGCCAGTCGTTCTCGAGCGGCGGCAACACGACGCAGACGATCGCGGGCGCGCTGCAGCAGCCGTATTCGTCGTCGCTGCCGGGCCAGGCCGATCCGTACGGCCAGACCGTGGCCGCCGACGGCACGATCTTCTTCCCGTTCGTCGGCCGCATCCACGTGGCGGGCAAGACGATCGCGCAGACGCGCGACGAGCTGGCCACGCGCCTCGCGCGCTACGTGAAGAATCCGCAGCTCGACGTGCGCGTGCTGTCGTTCCGCAGCCAGAAGGTGCAGGTGACGGGCGAGGTGAAGACGCCGGGCCCGCTCGCGATGAGCGACGTGCCGCTGACGCTGGTCGACGCGATCTCGCGCTCGGGCGGCTCGACCGCCGAGGCCGACCTGCAGCGCGTGCGCCTGACGCGCGACGGCAAGCTGTACACGCTCGACGCGAACGGCGTGCTCGACCGCGGCGAAGTGAAGCAGAACGTGATGCTGCAGCAGGGCGACATCGTCAACGTGCCGGACCGCAGCGACAGCCGCGTGTTCATCATGGGCGAGGTCAAGACACCGGTCACGGTGCCGATGCTCAAGGGCAGGCTGACCATCGCCGACGCGCTGACGGCCGGCGGCGGCATCCTCGACACCGATGCGAACCCGCGCAAGATCTACGTGATGCGCGGGATGCGTGACAACCCGACGAAGCCGGAAGTGTTCCGTCTCGACATGACGCAGCCGGACGCGCTGATGCTGTCGAGCCGCTTCCCGCTCCAGCCGCTCGACGTCGTCTACGTCAGCACGGCCAGCTCGGTGCAGTTCAACCGTGTGCTGCAGCAAGTGCTGCCGACGATCCAGACGATCTTCTACATGCGGCAAATCACGCGCTGATAGCCCGCCGGGGCGGCGCCTCCGCCCCGGCACCACTCAAGCGGGAACGAATGGTGAACACGCAAGCAAAACACGCCTACGCGGATCTGACCGCGAAAACCGAGGAAGAGGACGTCGTCCTCGGCCAGTTGCTCCAGGTGTTGATGGACGACATCTGGCTGCTGCTCGGCATCGCGGTGACCGTCATCGCGCTCGCCGGTCTCTACTGCTACATCGCGAAACCGGTGTACCAGGCCGACGTGCACGTGCGGGTCGAGAGCAACGACAACACGTCGCAGGCGCTCACGCAGACGCAGACGGGGGCGACGATCAACAGCGGCCCGCAGCAGGCGCAGACCGACGCGGAAATCGAGATCATCAAGAGCCGCGGCGTCGTCACGCCGGTCGTCGAGCAGTTCAAGCTGAACTTCTCGGTCGTGCCGAAGACGATTCCGCTGCTCGGCAGCCTGTCCGCGCGCGTCGCGACGCCGGGCGAGCCGTCGCGCGCGTGGTTCGGCCTGCGGTCGTACGCCTGGGGCGGCGAAGTCGCCGACATCGACACGATCAACGTCGTGCCCGCGCTCGAAGGCAAGAAGATGACGCTGACGGCCGGCCCGAACGGCACCTACACGCTCGTCGACGCGAACGGCAGCCGCCTGCTGTCGGGTCGTGTCGGCGAATCGGAGCAGGGCGGCGGCGTGACGCTGCTCGTGCAGAAGCTGGTCGCGCGTCCGGGCACGCAGTTCACCGTGGTCCGCTACAACGATCTCGATGCGATCACCGGTTTCCAGTCGGGCATCCAGGTGTCCGAGCAGGGCAAGCAGACGGGCGTCGTGCAGATCTCGCTCGAAGGCAAGGACCCGGACCAGACCGCCGCGATCGCGAACGCGCTCGCGCAGTCGTACCTGAACCAGCACGTGATCGCGAAGCAGGCCGAAGCGACCAAGATGCTCGACTTCCTGAAGGGCGAGGAGCCGCGCCTGAAGTCCGATCTCGAGCGCGCGGAAGCCGCGCTGACGCAGTATCAGCGCACGTCCGGCTCGATCAACGCGAGCGACGAGGCGAAGGTCTACCTCGAAGGCAGCGTGCAGTACGAGCAGCAGATCGCGGCTCAGCGCCTGCAACTCGCGTCGCTCGCGCAGCGCTTCACCGATTCGCATCCGATGGTGATCGCCGCGAAGCAGCAGCTCGCGGAGCTGCAGGGCGAGAAGGACAAGTTCAGCAACCGCTTCCGCAGCCTGCCGGCGACCGAAGTGAAGGCCGTCCAGCTCCAGCGTGACGCGAAGGTCGCCGAGGACATCTACGTGCTGCTGCTGAACCGCGTGCAGGAACTGTCGGTGCAGAAGGCCGGCACGGGCGGCAACATCCACCTCGTCGATTCCGCGCTGCGCCCGGGCGATCCGGTCAAGCCGAAGAAGGTGCTGATCCTGTCGGCCGCGGTGTTCCTCGGGCTGATCCTCGGTACCGGCGTCGTGTTCCTGCGCCGCAACCTGTTCCAGGGCATCGAGGATCCGGATCGCGTGGAGCGCACCTTCAACCTGCCGCTGTACGGGCTGGTGCCGCAAAGCACCGAGCAGGTGAAGCTCGACGCCATGGCCGAGAAGGGCGGCGGCCGCGCGCGGCCGATCCTCGCGAGCCTGCGTCCGAAGGACCTGAGCGTCGAAAGCATGCGCAGCCTGCGCACCGCGATGCAGTTCGCGATGATGGACGCGAAGAATCGCGTGGTCGTGCTGACCGGTCCGACGCCGGGCATCGGCAAGAGCTTCCTGACGGTCAACCTCGCGGTGCTGCTCGCGCATTCGGGCAAGCGCGTGCTGCTGATCGACGCCGACATGCGTCGCGGCATGCTCGACCGCTACTTCGGCCTCACCGCGCAGCCGGGCCTGTCGGAACTGCTGAGCGATCAGTCGCCGCTCGAGGAGGCGATCCGCGAGACGCCGGTGCAGGGCCTGTCCTTCATCTCGGCCGGCACGCGCCCGCCGAACCCGTCGGAGCTGCTGATGTCGACGCGCCTGCCGCAATACCTCGAAGGCCTCGGCAAGCGCTACGACGTCGTGCTGATCGACTCGCCGCCGGTGCTGGCGGTGACCGACGCGACCATCATCGGCCGCATGGCCGGCGCGACCTTCATGGTGCTGCGCTCGGGCATGCATACCGAAGGCGAGATCGCCGACGCGATCAAGCGCCTGCGTACCGCGGGCGTCGATCTGGAAGGCGGGATCTTCAACGGCGTGCCGCCGAAGGCGCGCGGCTACGGCCGCGGCTATGCGGCCGTCCACGAATACCTGAGCGCCTGACGGCATTGCACGAAACCGGGCCGGCGTGCGCAGCGCCGGCCCGGCCGACTGGAGAACCCTCGATGAAAATTTCCGTGCTCGTTCCGACCTACAGGCGTCCCGCCGACCTCGCGCGCTGCCTGCTGGCGCTGCAGCGTCAGCAGCGGCTGCCCGACGAGGTGATCGTCGTCGCGCGCCCGGAGGACGATGCCACGCACGAGCGCCTCGCCGACCCGTCGGTCGGCGGCATGCTGCCGCTGCGGATCGTGCCGGTCGACGTGCCGGGGCAGGTCGCCGCGCTGAACAAGGGACTCGACTCGGCGAACGGCGACATCGTCGCGATCACCGACGACGACGCGGCGCCGCGCGCCGACTGGCTCGCGCGCATCGAGGCCGTGTTCCTGGCCGACCCGCGCGTCGGTGCGGTCGGCGGCCGCGACTGGGTGCACGAGAAGGGTCGCGTGCTCGACGAGTCGCGCGAGCTCGTCGGTCAGCTCACGCTGTCGGGCAAGATCATCGGCAACCATCATCTGGGCGTCGGCGGCGCGCGCGAAGTCGACATGCTCAAGGGCGCGAACATGAGCTACCGCCGCGCCGCGATCGAACGTCTGCGCTTCGACACGCGGCTGCGCGGCGCCGGCGCGCAGGTGCACAACGACATGGGTTTCAGCATGCAGGTGCAGCGTGACGGCTGGACGCTCGTCTACGACCCGGCGATCGCGGTCGATCATTTTCCGGCCGAGCGTTTCGACGACGACCGGCGCGATGCCGCATCGCTCAATGCGATCAGCAACGGCGCGTACAACCTGCATCTGATTCTCCGCGAGCATCTGCCGCCGGTGCGGCGCGAGATCGCGTGGTGGTGGTGGACGCTGATCGGCACGCGCGTCTATCCGGGCTTCGCACATGTGCTGCTGTCGCTGCATACCGCGCGGCGCGAGCGCGTGCGCGAGCATTGGCGCGCGGTGCGCCGCGGCGCACGCGATGCGCGCCGCGCCGACCTTGCCCCCCATCGTGCGGCGATGCCGCCGGTGACGTCTTGAACGGGCTGCGCGCACGACGCGCGGCCATCCCCGGAGGGCTTGAAATGGTACGACCCCAACGCTCACTTTGTTCGCTGTCTCCTGAGGGGACGGTCAGCCTCCTTGGGGCGGCCCGGCGGAGGCTGACATGAATTCCACGAAGGTTCACGTTCACCTGTTCTACGGCGCCGATCCGCGTACTTACCGGAAAGGCGAGAACATCGGCTGCCTGTACGGCTATCACCACGCGGAATCCGACGAATTCCGGCTGACCTATTCGCAGGACCGGCGCGAGAACCGCGTCGCGAGCCTCGCGCGCCGTGCGCTGAAGGCGGCGCTCGGCTTCGACGTCGTACATGCGTGGCGCAATCGCGCCGCGTTGTTGGGCACTGACGTGATCTGGACGCACACCGAGCAGGAGCATCTCGCCGCCGCGCTGATCCTGAAGCTCGCCGGCGCACAGGGCAAGCGTCCGCTGCTGCTCGCGCAGAGCGTGTGGCTGTTCGACAAGTGGAACACGTTCGGCGGCCCGCGCCGCTGGCTGTACCGCAAGCTGCTCGCGCGCGCCGACGCGCTGACGACGCTCGCCCGCGACAACGCCGAGCTGTGCCGCCGCTTTCTCGGACGCGAAGCCGAGTTCGTCTACTACGGGCTGAACACGCAGGACTTCCCGCCGACAGAGCCGCGGCAGTGGCAGCCGAACCGGCCGCTGCGGATCGCGGCGATCGGCAACGACCGAGATCGCGACTGGCGCACGTTCCTCGCCGCGTTCGGCGGCGACGAGCGCTACGACGTGCGGCTCGCGACGCGGCGCCGCGTGCCGCGCGAATGGCATGCGCCGAACGTGAAGATCGGCTCGGCCTCGGGCCTCGCGAAGCAGCACGAGCTGTACGCGTGGGCCGACGTGATCGTCGTGCCGCTGCGGCCGAACTTCCACGCATCGGGCATCACCGTGATGCTCGAGGCGGCGGCGGTCGGCAAGCCGATGATCGTGTCCGACGTCGGCGGGCTCAGCGACTACTTCCCGCACGACACGGCCGCCTACGTGCCGGCGTTCGATGCGGCGGCGATGCGCCAGGCCGCCGATCGCTTCGCGGCCGATCCGGTCGCCGCGCTCGAATGCGCGCGTGCCGCGGCCGCGTGCCTGCGCGAGCGCGACCTGACCACGCAGGCGTTCGCCGAACAGCACGTGCGGATCACGCGCGACATGCTGCGCCGGCGTCGCACGCCGGCGGCGGCCGGTCTCGCGATGCCGCTCGCGGATTCGCGCCCGTCGTCGCGGTGAGAGCGGATCGATGAGTACGATTGCCGCCGAACGCGCACCGTCGCGCAGCCGCAGCCGATTGCCCGAACCGAAGCACTGGGTCGGGCAAGCCGGGCTGTGGACGTTTACCGCCGCGCTGATCGCCATTCACCAGGGCAAGGTGCTGACGCTCGCGTTTCCGGTGCTGGCGATCGCGGTCGGCATCTGGCTGTATTTCAAGAGCCCGGCGCGCTACGTCGGCTTCATGTGGTGGGTGTGGTTCCTGAGCCCCGAAGTGCGGCGTCTCGCCGACTGGTCGAAGGGCGCGTTCACGCCGACGAGCCTGATCCAGGTCGCGCCGCTCGCGGTGACGATGATCGCCGGGTTCGGGCTGCTCAGGCATTACCGCGTGCTCGCGCAGCGGCGCGGGATTCCCGTGCTGCTGATGCTGTTCGGGCTCACGTATGCGTATCTGGTCGGGATCGTGTCGAGCGGCGTGATGGCCGCGACCTACGACCTCGCGAACTGGGTGTACCCGGTGCTGATCGGCTTTCACATCATGGTCAACTCGCGCGACTATCCCGAGTACCGCGACGTGCTGTTGTCCACGTTCATGTGGGGCATGCTCGTGATGGGCGTGTACGGGGTCGTGCAGTACTTCGTGATGCCGCAGTGGGACGTGCTGTGGATGATCGGCTCGGACATGGGTTCGCAGGGCGAGCCGGTGCCGTACGGTGTCCGCGTCTTCAGCACGATGAACTCGTCGGGCCCGTTCGCGTTCGCGATCATGGGCGCGCTGGTGTTCGTGTTCGCGGCGCCGCAGAAGGTCCGCTGGTTCGCGGGCGCCGCCGGCTTCGTGTCGTTCGCGCTGTGTCTCGTGCGCTCGACCTGGGGCGGCTGGGTGATCGCGCTCGCGATCCAGCTCGTGCAGTCGAGCAACCGTGTGCGGATGCGGATCCTGATCAGCGGTGTCGTGCTGGTCGGGCTGTGCGTGCCGCTGCTGACCGTCGGGCCGGTGGCCGACCGGCTCGGCGCGCGCCTGCAGTCGATCACGAACCTGAAGGACGATCGCAGCTACGACGACCGCAACAAGTTCTACGCGACCTTCGCGCAAACGGCGTTCACCGACGTCGCCGGCGAGGGGATGGGCGCGACCGGCGCGTCCACCAAGCTGTCGAGCGACAGCGGCGAGCTCGGCAAGTACGGCAGCTTCGACAGCGGCGTGATGAACGTGCCGTTCGTGCTCGGCTGGCCCGGCACGCTGCTGTACCTGTCGGGCGTCGTGATGCTGCTCGCCCGCACACTGCGCGCGGCGTTCAAGCTGCGCAAGGACAAGTTCGTCGGCGCATGCCTGAGCCTGTGCCTGTCGGTGTTCGCGATGCTCGTGTTCACGAACTCGCTGATCGGCACAGGCGGCCTGCTGCTGTTCACGGCCATTTTTTCAATACTATCCGCGGCGCACTGGCAGAAGGCACAGCGCCTGCTGGCCGCCGCGCGTTCACGGGGAGGCGACCATTGAGAATCGCGATCGTCACGCACGTCGTGCGACATAACGACGGGCAGGGCCGCGTCAATTACGAAATCGCGCGCGCGGCGCTGGCCGAAGGCTACGAGGTCACGCTGGTCGCGTCGCATGTCGCGCCCGAGTTGCTGGCCGACCCGCGCGTGCGCTGGGTGCCGGTGAAGGTCGGCGGCTTCTGGCCGTCGAATCTCGTCAAGCAGCAGGTGTTCGCGCTGAAGAGCGCGTGGTGGCTGCGCGCGCATCGCGGCGAGTACGACGTGCTGCACGTGAACGGTTTCATTTCGTGGATCAAGGCCGACGTGAATACCGCGCACTTCGTGCACGGCGGCTGGTTCAAGAGTCCGTATTACCCGTTCGGGCTGACGAAGGGGTTGTGGTCGGCGTACCAGTACGTCTACACGCGCGTGAATACGGCGCTCGAGCGCTGGGCGTACCGGCGTTCGCGCGCGATCACGGCCGTGTCGCAGAAGGTGGCCGACGAGATCGCCGGGCTTGGCATCGACAGCGGCAAGATCAGCGTGATCTACAACGGCGTCGACGGCAGCGCGTTCGCGGGCGCGCAGGCCGATCGAGCGGCGTTCAAGCTGCCGGACGAGGCGTTCCTGCTGCTGTTCGTCGGCGATCTGCGCACGCCGCGCAAGAACCTCGGCACCGTGCTGAAGGCGCTGACGAAGCTGCCGGCGAACGTCCATCTCGCGGTGGCCGGTTATCTGCCCGGCAGCCCGTATCCGGACGAGGCGCGCGCGCTCGGCATCGATTCGCGCGTGCATTTCCTCGGTCTCGTGAAGAACATGCCGACGCTGATGCGCTCGGTCGACGCATACGTGTTTCCGTCGCGCTACGAAGCGATGAGCCTGTCGCTGCTCGAGGCGATGGCGGCCGGGCTGCCGGTCGTCACCGCGCGCACCGCCGGCGGTGCGGAAATCATCACGCGCGACTGCGGGATCGTGCTGGAGGATCCCGACGATCCGGCCGCGCTCGCGCAGGCGATCGGCTCGCTCGCGGCGTCGCGCGACACCTGCCGCGCGATGGGCGACGCGGCCCGCGAACTGATGACCCGTTTCGGCTGGGCCCACATGGGCGCCCAGTATGTCGCGCTCTACCGGCGCATCGGCCAACCCTCGCAGCCGTCCGCGTTCGAGCGGGTCGAGCATGCGGTTACGCAGGAGCAGTCGTAATGTCCCAATCTTCCCGGCCGATCAAATCGTTGCAGATCGGCATGCACTGGTTCCCCGAACGCGCGGGCGGCCTCGACCGGATGTACTACTCGCTCGTCGGCGCGCTGCCCGGCGCGGGCGTCGAGGTGCGCGGGCTCGTCGCCGGCTCGCCGAAGGTCGCCGACGACACGGGCGGTGCGATCCAGGGTTTCGGACCCGCGTCGCAGCCGCTCGCGCGCCGCATGCTCGCCGCGCGCCGCGCGTTGCGCGACGAGATTCGCAGCGAGCGGCCGGACGTGATTTCGTCGCACTTCGCGCTGTACACGTTTCCGGGCCTCGACGTGACGCGCGGGATTCCGCAGGTGTCGCATTTCCAGGGGCCGTGGGCCGACGAAAGCCAGGTCGAGGGCGCCGCGTCGCTCGGGCAGCGCGCGAAGCGCTATCTCGAACAGGCCGTCTATACGCGCTCGTCGCGCCTGATCGTGCTGTCGCAGGCGTTCGGCCAGATCCTGACGAACCGCTACGGCATCGATCCGTCGCGCGTGCGCGTGATTCCCGGCTGCGTCGATACCGCGCAGTTCGATACGCCGCTCACGCCGGCCGAGGCGCGGCACAAGCTGCAACTGCCGCAGGACCGGCCGATCGTGCTGGCCGTGCGCCGCCTCGTGCGGCGCATGGGGCTGGAAGACCTGATCGACGCGATCGGTCTCGTCAAGCACCGTCACCCGGACGTGCTGCTGCTGATCGCCGGCAAGGGCAAGATCGGCGAGGAACTGCAGCAGCGCATCGACGACGCGGGGCTGCAGGACAACGTGAAGCTGCTCGGCTTCGTGCCCGACAATCATCTCGCGGCGCTGTACCGCGCGGCGACGGTCAGCGTGGTGCCGACGGTCGCGCTCGAAGGCTTCGGGCTGATCACGGTCGAATCGCTGGCGTCCGGCACGCCGGTGCTGGTGACGCCGGTCGGTGGGCTGCCGGAGGCGGTGGCCGGGTTGTCCAGCGATCTCGTGCTGCCGTCGACGGGCGCGGATGCGATCGCGGAAGGGCTCGGCGGCGCGCTGTCGGGCGCGATCACGCTGCCGGACGAGGCCGCATGCAAGCGCTACGCGCGCGACCATTTCGACAATGCGGTGATCGCGCGGCGCGTCGCCGGCGTGTACGAAGAGGCGATCCAGGCGGCGGGGTAAGCGAACGCGGCACGCCGCCGCGACGGTCGGGCCGGCGCATGCGCATGCGTCCGGTCCGCATGCCGGCCGCCCGAACCGGGCGAGCCAGTTTTTTCGTTCTATACGAGGCACGCCGCGATTCGCGCTCAGCGCTCCGCGTTCGACACTTCGACACGTCGCCACGCGTCATGCACGCCTGAGCGTCACGGCCCAGACGGCGAATGCAACCACGCTGACCGCCGCGCCGAGCGCGCAGACGCCGATCCATCCGGCGTGCGCATACATCATCGTCGACGCAATCGCGCCGAGCCCGCTGCCGACCGAATAGAACAGCATGTAGCAACCGACGAGGCGGGCATGCGCATCGGGCCGCGCGCCGAGGATCAGGCTCTGGTTCACGACGTGGACGGCCTGCCCGCCGACGTCGAGCAGCACGATGCCGACAACCAGCAGCGCGATCGACGTACCGGCGAACGCGAGCGGCAGCCACGAGAGCGCGAGCAGCGCGAGGGCGGCGCCGGTCGTGGCTTCGCCGAGGCCGCGATCCGCGAGCCGGCCCGCGCGCGCGGCGGCGGCCGCACCCAGCGCGCCGACCAGACCAAATGCGCCGATCTGCGTATGCGACATCGCATACGGCGGCGCGCTCAGCGGCAGCACGAGCGCGCTCCAGAAGATGCTGAACGCCGCGAACATCAGCAGTGCGATTGCCCCGCGCACACGCAGCACGCGCTCGTTGCGCAGCAGCGTGACCATCGAACCGAGCAGCGCCGCGTAGCCGATGCGCTCGCGCGGCGCGTGGGAATCGGGCAACAGCCGCGCCAGCGCGACCAGCATCGCGATCGCGAGCGCGCCCGACACCAGATAAACCGCGCGCCAGCCGGCGACATCCGTGACCACACCGGCAAGCGAGCGCGCGGCGAGCAGGCCGATCACGACGCCGCCCTGCGCCGCGCCGACCACGCGGCCGCGCTCACCGGCGTCCGCAAGCGCGGCCGAGCAGGCGATCAGCCCTTGCGTCATCGCGGTGCCGAGCAGCCCGACCGCGACCATGCCCGCCAGCAATGCGATGCGCGTCGACGAGGCGGCCACGCCGATGCATGCCGCCGTCAGCAGCAGAAGTTGAACGGCGATCAGGCGTTTGCGGTTCAGCAGGTCGCCGAGCGGCACGACGAACAGCAACGCGAGCGCGCAGCCGAGCTGCGTCGCGGTAATGACGCCGCCGACCGCCGCCTGCGATACGCCGAAGTCATGTGCGATCGAGTCGAGCAGCGGCTGTGCGTAGTACACGTTCGCGACGCTCGCCGCGCAGCACACGGCCAGCAGCGCGACGAGCGCCGTCGGCACACGTGAGATGGCGACCGGGCGCGCGGCGCGCGATGCCGCGTTCGACGCGACCGTTCCTGAACAGGACGATTCCATGGTGGGCCTCACGCTTGCTCAAGTAGTTGCAATTTGAAATCAGTGTGAGTGTAGGAAAAGTGGTTTTAAAATGCAACCTGTGTGACGGCGGGCGACGGGCCCGCGCACGGACGGCCGGCGGCCCGCGAAGGCGCCGGCGCGACAGCGGAGAGCAATATGGCCAGGCAGAAAAGTCTTGCGGATTCGCCGTGCCCGGTGGCACGGGCGACCGATATCGTCGGCGATCGCTGGGCGTTGCTGATCGTGCGCGACGCGTTCGACGGCGTGCGCCGGTTCGGCGATTTCCGTGCGAGCCTCGGCGTCGCGAGCAACATCCTGTCGGACCGGCTCAGGATGCTGGTGGACGCAGGCGTATTCGAAGTCGTGCCCGCGTCGGACGGCAGCGCGTATCAGGAATACGCGTTGACGAAGAAGGGCGAGGGATTGTTTCCGGTGATCGTGATGTTGCGGCAGTGGGGCGAGGCGAACCTGTTCGAGCGCGGCGAGCCGCATTCGGTGCTGGTCGAGCGCAAGACCGGCCGCGCGATCCGCAAGCTCGCGCTCCGGCACGACGACGGCCGGCCGCTGAAGGCGGCGGAGACGGTCGTGCGGAAAGTGGGCGACGAGGGGGGCGGGAAGCGCGCGTGAGTGTCCGATCGCCGCGCGACGCAAGAAGCGTGTCGTTTCCGCTTCGCTGCGCCGACGCACTGGTCGCGCCCGATGACGGCCGACCGTTCCGTTCAATCGGCTGCCGACACCGCACGACGCGGACCGGATGCGCCGCGATACGCATCCGGCCTGACCCGCGTCGCGAGCAGCGCGGCCGCGACCAGCAGCCCGACCGACACACCGGTTTCGACATGAAGGCCCTCGACGGTCTGCCACGCGCCGCCGCCGCCCGCGAGCGCGCCGAACGCGGCGACGCCCATCGCGCCGCCGGCCTGTCGTGCGGTGTTCAGCACCGCTGATGCGATACCCACGCGCTCATGCTCGACCGACGCGAGCACGGCCGTCGTCATCGCCGGCACCGCGAAGCCCATGCCGGTCGGAATCAGCAGGAACGGCACGAGTAGCAGCGGCAGCGGCGTCGACGCATCGATGAAATGCAGCGCGGCGTAGCCGAGCGCGGCAACCAGCGCGCCCGCGAGCATCGGCGCGCGCGGGCCGTGACGCGCGACCGCGCGGCCGCTCGCGAGGTTCGACAGCAGGAAGCCGCCCGTGAGCGGCAGGAACGCGAGCCCCGCCTGCCACGCCGATTCGCCGCGCACGCGCTGCAGATACAGCGCAAGGACGAACACGGTGCCGTAGTACGTGAGGTTCACGCAGATTCCGAACAGGACAGCCGCGCTGAACGTGCGCCGGCGGAACAGCGACAACGGCAGCATCGGCATCGCGGTGCGCGACTCGACCGCGACGAACGCGAGCCCGGCCACTGCCGCGAGCGCGAAGCCGCCGGCGACGACCGGATGCGTGAAGCCGAGCGGTTGCCATTCGATCACGGCGGCGGTCAGCGCGGACAGCATCGCGATCGCGATGAGCTGGCCGCGCAGGTCGAGGGCATGCACGGAACGCACGGGCGTCGTCGGTTGCTTCGATGCAACGCCGATGTGGTGCGCGGGCACCCATGCGAACGTGGCCGCCAGCCCCGCCGCGCACAGCGGCAGGTTCACGAGAAAGATGCCGCGCCAGCCCCATGCGGCGATCAGCAGGCCGCCCACGACCGGGCCGGCAGCGATCGAGATCGAGCCCGCGGCCGTCCACCAGCCGACGGCACGGGCGCGCAGATGCGGATCATGCCGGCAGGCATCGTTGAGCAGCGCGAGCGAATTCGGCAGCATCGCCGCGGCGCCGACGCCCTGCAGCGCGCGGGCCGCGATCAGCATCGCGGGGGCGACGGCGGCGCCGCACGCAAGCGACGCGAGCGCGAACAGCACGAGGCCGGCGATGTACATGCGACGCGTGCCGAAGCGGTCGCCAAGTGCGCCGCCCGACAGCATCAGCACGGCGAATGCGAGCGTATACGCATCGACGACCCACTGCAGGCCGGCCACCGACAGACGCAGATCGCCGGCCAGATGCACGAGCGCGATGTTGACGATCGTCACGTCGAGTTGTGTGACGACGAAGCCGATGCTGACGGCCGCGACGATGCGTGCGAGCACGGGCGGAAACGCGGGGGAGGTGGCGGTCGTATTCATGCGCCCATCGTAGGGTGCGACGGGCGGGTGATGTTTCAGGGGGGCGTGAAGCGTCGATATCGTCGCGATGCGACCGGCTTGCCGTCCGGTGCGTAAACGGGGAACGGGGGCCGGGAGGCTCGGCGAGCCGTGACACGGCTTTCCGGCAGGCCGCAGCGGCGTGCGTGAGCGCTCAGTGTCGCTCGCCGCGCCAGCGCCCAGGCGCGACGCCGAAGCGCTTCTTGAAAGCGTGCGTGAAGGTGCTCTGGTCGGCGAAGCCGACCATGCCGGCGATGTCGACGAGCGGATGGCGGCCGTCCGCGAGCAGCACGACGGCGGCGTCGAGCCGCAGCCGCTGCAGGTAGCGATGCGGGGTTTCGCCGAACGCGTCGACGAACAGTTGATGAAAGCGGCGCATCCCGTAACCGCAGTGCGCGGCGAGATCGGCGATGCGCAGCGGTTCCGCGAGCCGCGCGCGCAGCCAGCGGTCGATGCGCGCGAAATCCAGGCCCACAGCGGGCGCGGTGAGGCCGGCATCGTCGAGCAGCGCGTCGCACAGACGCGCGGCGGCCTGCCACTGGAAGCGATGCGCGCGCCGCGTGTCGCCGGCCGTCCCGTCGAGTTGCGCGGCCGCTGCCGCGACCTGCGCGACGAGCGACGTCAGCGCCGGGTCGATCGACACGGCACGCGCGCTGTCGAACAGCCGCCGCGGCACCGCGAGCGACGCGGCGGGCAAGTCGAGCACGAGCTGGCGATTGTCGCCGAGGCCCGCGTAATCGTGGCGCGCGCCGGCCGGAATCAGCCACGCCGCGTGCCGGTCGATGCGCTGGCCGACGCCGTCCACCGCCATCACCATCGCGCCATCGACGCCGATCACGACCTGGTGAAAGTCGTGCACGTCGGATGCTTCGCTCGTGTCGTAACGGCGCAGCGCGATGGCGGGAGACGGGATGCGTTCCATCGGAAGGACGTCGGCCGGTGGCGTCGTCAGATGGCGAGCAGTTCGACTTCGAACACGAGCGTCGCGTTCGGGGGGATCACGCCGCCTGCGCCGCGCGGGCCGTAGCCGAGTTGCGGCGGGATCGTCAGGCGACGCACGCCGCCGACCTTCATGCCCTGCACGCCTTCGTCCCAGCCCTTGATGACCATGCCGCCGCCGAGCACGAACGCGAACGGGTCGTTGCGGTCCTTGCTCGAGTCGAATTTCTGACCGTCGGTCAGCCAGCCCGTGTAATGGACGCTGACGGTCTGGCCGGCTTGCGCCTGCGCGCCGGTGCCTTCGGTCAGGTCTTCGATTTTGAGGCCCGATGCGGTCGTAGTGACAGACATGACTTCTCCTGAAAAGGGGGTTGGGTAAAACCGCTATTGTAGGCGAGCGGGCAGGGGGCCGCCGTACGCGGCGAGCGCCCGTCCGCGTGCCGATCGCGGGTCGGTCGCGGCGGTCTTCGCAGAACCCGCCCGATACGCCAATGGAACGTGCGTTTGAATTTTTCGCGAACCGGAGCGACGGGGTTGCACCGCGCGAACGGGGCGCGCGTATGAATCGGCGCCACCCGGCTGCTCGGCGTCACGTCGAGCGCCATCGCGCGATCCCGTGAAACGCCCGTCACGCGGCGTTTTCGTGCCGATTTCGGCGCGTGCGCGCGCCGCCCGGCTGGCGGTCCCTTACCGGCATGCGCGTTCGAATCGTGGCATGCGCGAACGCCGCTCGAACGTCGCTTTTTCCGCGCTGCCGACCGTGCCCTGTTTGGAAGCGCGCGTCTACCGCGTAGCTTGCGCGCGGCGCCGGCCGGCGCCTATCTTTACAGCTATCGATGTCAAGATTTCGGCGTTGCGCGATGCGCTGCCCGGGCCCGCGCCGACAAGGCCGCGACGGCTGCCGGGCCGCCCGAAAACCAGGAGAACGACGAACATGAAGTCAGCCGCTTCCGCCACCGCCGCCGAGGTGATGCCGGTGCGCCGCGACCTGCGCTTCGACCTGCCGGTCGAACGCGCGAAGGACTGGCATGGGCTCGGCCCGCACGTGACCCACTTCTTCAATGCGCTGTCGCTGCTGTTTCCGGCCGGCGAACGCTTTTTCATGGATTCGGTGCGCAATTATCGCGACCGGATCGACGACCCGGTGCTCAAGCGGCAGGTGCTCGGCTTCATCGGCCAGGAGGCGATGCATACGCGCGAGCACGTCGAATACAACGAGCTGATGCAGGCCAACCGCCTGCCCGCGCGCAAGCTCGACAAGCGCGTGTGGACGGTGCTCGGCTTCGTGAAGCGCACGCTGCCGCATTCGGTGCAGCTCGCGCACACGGTCGCCGCCGAACACTACACGGCGATGCTGGCGGACTGGCTCCTGCGCGACCCGACGCGCCTCGACGGCTCGGTCGAAGGTTACCGGCAGATGTGGCTGTGGCATGCGCTCGAGGAAACCGAGCACAAGGCCGTGTCCTACGACGTGTGGAACGCCGTGATGAAACCGGGCCCGCGCCGCTACCTGATCCGCGTCGGCGTGTACCTGGTGACGACGCTGACGTTCTGGCCGACCGTGTTCCTGATGCACGTGACGCTGCTGTCGCGCGATCGCGACATCAGGCATCGCGTGCGCGGCATGCTGCGCATGATGGCATTCCTGTACGGGCCGCGTCGCGGGCTGTTCCCGCGTATCGCGGGTGAATGGCTGAGCTTCTTCCGGCCGGGCTTCCATCCGTGGGACCACGACAACCGCCACCATCTCGCGCGCGTCGACGCGCTCGTCGCCGCCTACGGCGAACACGACGGCGCGTCGGCCGGACGCGGCCGCGCCAACGCACTCGCGCCGCTCGCCTCGGGGCGCTGACGCCGCCGCGCCACGCGGCACGTGTTGCGTTCGTGCATCAACCCCACTTCTTCCGACGATTGACTGGCGTCAAGCGGAAAACGGTTGCGCGAGCAGGCGCCGGTACGGCCGCCGCGGCCGTGCCGGCGCCTGCCGCCGGTCCGATTCCTCGTGCCCGGCGTCGCGTGGCGCACCGGCGCGCCCCGCACCGGCGCGGCTTCGCGCGCCCGATACCCGTACGGCCGTGGTTTCTCACGCGCCGCGCCACCGGGATATCACCCATCTAGCCGCACATCGGCGGCACCGTTATACCGTTCATGAAAGGATCCGCCCGGCGCGCGATTATTGCCCGGGGGGATTTTATTCGGACGGAAATGCGGCCAATATGTCGGTTCGATCGAGGTCCTTCGGATGCGGCGGCGAGCCGGCGCACGATACCAACGCCAAGCGGGGAACAACGATGGTTGCAAGGTCACCCGACGCAAGCGGGACGACGGCGTCCGAGATGCCGTTCGTGTCCGTTACCGCTCCCGAGGCCGGACGCAAGCTGTTCGTCATCATGCGTTCGCCGGACGAGCCGTTGCTGGCGCAACTGCGCGAGCTCGGCTGGGACATCTCCGTCGCGAAGACGGCCGGCGCCGCGCAGAACATGACGTCCGGCGTGAACGTCGCCGCCGGGCTCGTCGATTTCTCGGGCTTCACGTCGCGCGACTATCCCGCGCTGAAGGCGTGCCTGAGCCAGCCGGCGATCGGCTGGATTTCCGTCGCGCAGGCCGGCATCACAATCGGCGTTGCCGTGCGCGAGCTGATCCGCAGCTACTGTTTCGATTACGTGACGCTGCCGTTGCCGTACGAATGGATTTCGCACGTGCTCGGCCACGCGCGCGGGATGGCCGCGCTCGATCGCGTCGACGGCGCGGCGTACGCGGCGTCGATCGGCGAGCACGGGATGATCGGCAACTGCGAAGCGATGCAGCAGCTGTTCAGCACGATCCGCAAGGTCGCGAAAACGGACGCGAGCGTGTTCATCTCCGGCGAGTCGGGCACCGGCAAGGAGCTGACGGCACTCGCGATCCACGAGCGCTCGGCGCGCGGCAAGGGGCCGTTCGTCGCGATCAACTGCGGCGCGATTCCGCATCACCTGCTGCAGTCGGAACTGTTCGGCTACGAGCGCGGCGCATTCACCGGGGCGAACCAGCGGCGCGCGGGTCGGATCGAATCCGCGAACGGCGGCACGCTGTTTCTCGACGAAATCGGCGACATGCCGGTCGAAAGCCAGGCGAGCCTGCTGCGCTTCCTGCAGGAAGGGAAGATCGAGCGGCTCGGCGGCCAAGAATCGATTCCGGTCGACGTGCGGATCATCTCGGCGACGCACGTGGATCTCGATGGCGCGGTCGAAGCCGGACGCTTCCGCGCGGACCTCTATCACCGGCTCTGCGTGCTGCGCATTCACGAGCCGCCGCTACGCGCGCGCGGCAAGGACATCGACATCCTCGCGCATTACGTGCTGCAGAAATACAAGGCCGACAGCGGCCGCAAGATCAGCGGATTCACGTCGGCCGCGCTCGATGCGATGCGCCGCTACGAGTGGCCCGGCAACGTGCGCGAGCTGATCAACCGGGTGCGCCGCGCGATCGTGATGGCCGAGAGCCGGCTCCTGACGCCGCACGATCTCGGGCTCGATGTCCCGGGCGAAACGGAGCCCGTGACGCTCGAGCAGGCGCGTTCGCTCGCCGAGCGCACCGCGATCGAAAACGCGTTGCTGCGCAACGATCACCGGATCAACAAGGCCGCCGCCGAACTCGGCATCTCGCGCGTCACGCTTTACCGGATGATGATCGAGCACGGGCTCAACGACCACGACAACAACGGCGACAACGGCGGAAAGGACGGCGCGCCGCCGGACGACGCCGACCATCAGCGAGTCGGCTGAACGGCGGCGGGAAGCGTCCGCGGTCGTCCCGTGCGCGGGCGGCCGGCGCCATGTAAAGCGCGTGAAACGTTTCCTGCCGGCGGCCGCCCGAATCGCCCATGCAAACGCGCGCGGCGGCGTGCCGCCCGCGCCGGGAAAATTTTCCGGATCGTCCGCGCGCCTTGTCTGACAAGGCGTCGCCGTCACACGGGCGCGCGCGCCTGCGCCCGCCATGTTTCAGTTTCGCAACGTCCTGCCTGCCCCGACCGTTCCGGCCGCGGGCTTGTCCGACGAAAGCCTTGCGCGGCCGGCCCGGAACGAAGCTGGCCCGCTCCTTGCGAAGTTTGAGGTGCGAAAGTCGACGACGTGGCGTCCGGCCGGTTCGGCAGCGAACCATGCGAGGACCGGCAAGGACGCAGTCCGGGGGATGACCGGACGGACGGGCAGCACAGCCCTGCTCCGAACGGCATGGGCCGTTGTCGACGGATCGTCGGGGCGCCGGCGTTGTCCGGTTGCCGGTACAAGCTACGGATCGAATACGGGGTAGAAAAATGACGAACGATCGCCACACGCCGCGGCCGGCAGGCCGCGATCGCAGTGATTCGACCCATCGCCGGTCGACCGCGCATCTTGCTGCCGGCCGGCATGCGTCGACAGGCCACCTCTCCGCGCCCGGTGCGAGGCGGATCCGGCTGATACCCGGTCATCCGCGCCGGGCCGGCGCTTTCTCGCTCGCCAACCCGATCCGCATGGGGATGTGCACGCGGGCACCGGTCCCCCGGCGCCCGATCTTCGCTTATTGACGACGTCGAGCGCCTGCGGTCGCCAGCGCAGGCGATCCGTTTGCAATGCGAATGACGTGCCGCGTCCGGATGCGCAATACGGACGACGAACCGGCGCGACGGCGAACGTCAGGGAGGCGTCGCCGTCCGGCGAGCAGGGGAGGGGCGGTCAGGCCGCGCGCGACGGGCATCGCACCCGTGCGCGCGCGGCACCGCTTCAGCCGCCGTAGATGTCGAAGTCGAAGTACTTCGACGCGAGCCGCTTGTACGTGCCGTCCTTGACCATGTCGAGGATCGCGCGATCGATCTTCGCCTTCAGGTCGGTGTCTTCCTTGCGCAGCCCGATGCCGGCGCCGATGCCGAGCACCTTCTCGTCGACGAGTTCGGGCCCGACGAACTGGTAGCCCGCGCCGCGCGGCGACTTCAGGAACCCGATCGCGGCCTGCACCTCGTCCTGCAGCGCGGCGTCGAGGCGGCCCGACGTCAGGTCGGCATACACGCCGTCCTGGTTCTGATACGACACGACGTTCGCACCCTGCTTGGCCCAGTAGGCCTTCGCATACGCTTCCTGCGTCGTGCCCTGTTCGACGCCGATCGACTTGCCCTTCAGCGATTCGGCCGTCGGCAACAGCGGCGAACCCTTCTTCACGACGAGCCGCGTCGGCTGGTTGTAGATCTTCGTCGTGAAGCCGATCTGTTCCGCGCGCTGCGGCGTGATCGACATCGACGACAGCACCGCGTCGAACTTCTTCGCCTTCAGCGCCGGGATCATTCCGTCGAAATCGTTCTCGAGCCACACGCACTTCGCCTTCAGCCGCGTGCAGATCTCGTTGCCGAGGTCGATGTCGAAGCCGACGAGCTTGCCGTCGGGCGCCTTCGATTCGAACGGCGCGTAGCTGGCATCGGTGCCGAAGCGCAGCGTGGTCCAGTCCTTCGCGGCGGCGGGGCCTGCCGATACCGCGAGCAGGGCGATCGAAACGGCGGCAATCAGTCTCTTCATGGTGGTTCCTTGGCGTGGTCTATCCGGTTCTGGGCGACACGGTTGCTGCGGGGACGCACCGCGTCCCGCTGCGCCGTCCGCACGGTCATTAACGCAGAAAATAAAATCGCAGTCCAGAATGGACAAAAAATATCGATCCTTCGGACGGAATGCCGACGCGGTGGGGGACGATCCTTGCAAAAATACGAAAATGGACTAATCTTGTTAGTAAATTCGTTTCGAGACTAACGATCATGTCACAGCCCGCCTTCGATCCGCATTCCGCCCCGCGGCAGGCCTCGGTCGCGCAGATGTCGGCGGCCGGCCTGCGCGCATTCTTCAACATCGCGCGCGACTGGGAGCTGACGATCGACGAACAGATCGTGCTGCTCGGGTCGCCCGGCCGCTCGACGTTCTTCAAGTGGAAGGCCGCGCCGGAATCGGCGCGCCTGCCGCGCGATACACTCGAGCGGCTATCGCTGCTGCTCGGCATCTACAAGGCGCTGCAGATCCTGCTGCCGCAGCCGGCCGCGGCCGACACCTGGGTCAAGCGGCCCAACGACGCCGCGCCGTTCGGCGGCAAGCGCGCGCTCGACCGCATGCTCGCCGGCAACGTCGGCGACCTGGTTGCCGTCCGTCAATATCTCGACGCGATGCGGGGTGGCTGGGCGTGACGATGCCGATCGAAGCAGTCCAACACTGGCCCACGACCGTCGTCGACTGGGCACCTGCCTATCGCGTGATTCCCACTCGTTTTCCGGCCATCAACCTGTTCGACCGCGTCGCGTCCGCCGAGGATTTCGACGCGCTCTATGCGCTCGAATCGCTGACCAACGACCGCATCCGCAACGAAGTCGGCACGCTCGAACTCGTGCCGCCGGCCGAGCGCCGCTACGGCCAGGGCTGGGGGCCGATCATGGCCGCGTTCACGCACCTGAATCCGCAGGGCAGCCGCTTTTCCGACGGCAGCTACGGCGTGTTCTACTGCGGGCGGTCGCGCGATACGGCGATCGCCGAGACGCGCTATCACAGCGGGCTATTCCTGGCCGCGACGAAGGAGGCGCCGATGCGCCAGCAGATGCGGCTGTACACGGTGTACGCGCAGGGCGACGTCGCCGACGTGCGCACTTGGCCGCAGCGCAGCCCGGGGCTGCTCGATCCGCTCGACTACAGCGCCGGGCAGGCGTTCGGCCGTGCAGTGCGCAGCGCGGGCGGCGCGGGGATCGTCTATCCGTCGGTGCGCGACCCGCGCGGCGAGTGTCTCGCGGCGTTCCGCACGACGGTGCTGCGCGACTGCCATCACGCGGCGTACCTCGAATACAACTGGAACGGTTCCGCAATCGACGCGGTGTTCGAATTGAATCAGGTCGGTTAGCCCGCGCGGTGCTCGCGAACGCAAACGCGTGCGGGTGGGGCACGCCATGAACGCCGCGGGCCTCAGGTCCGTTATCGGCGTGAAGACCTCAAGGCAGCGGCAGGTCGCCCGCGTGACGTGCGCGCGCGTCGGCCTGGGTGAGCGACCACGTCTCGCCCGTGCGCGGCTCGACGATCGTCAGGCGTCCGGATGGTGCGAACGCGCCGGTGTCGATGAACCATTGCGCGCCGATGCGCTGCGGCGCGCGCACGGGCGTGTGGCCGGTGCAGGTCAGCGACAGGCCGGCCTGCCGGGCCGGGTCGGCGAGCCCCTGCACCAGGTCGCGCCCCCAGATCAGCCGCTCGCGCACGTCGGGTGAATAGCTGCCCGTGTCGAGTTCAGCGTCCGCGCCGAAGAATTCCGCATGCAGCACGTTGAAGCGCGCGGGGCCGTCGCCGATCACGCGCACGAGCGGCAGCGCGTCGACGCGTGCCGCATGCGCGTGCAGCCTTTCCGGCGGGAGATCGGCGCCCCAGTCGCCGCCGATTCCGCGCCACGCGTCGGGCGACAGCTTGCCGCGCGACACGAGGCTCAGCACTTCTTCGTGATTGCCGCGCACCACGTGGCACCACGGGCGGTCGAGCAGCTCGAGCGCGGTTTCGGAGGCGGGGCCGCGATCGACGAGATCGCCGACCGAAAACAGCCGGTCGCGAGCCGGGTCGAAGCCGATGTCGTGCAGCAGCGCGCGCAGCACATCCACGCAACCGTGCAGATCGCCGACGACGAAGTCGCGGCCGGCCGCGTTCGCGGGATGATGGCAGAGGACGGGAGTCATCCCGATATCTTAGGCGCTCACGCCCATCGCAACGTCATGCAGGAATGGCGATAATCGGGGCGGTACCGCCCGGCGCGGCGCAGCGGGCCGTTCGCACGCCGGCCGAATCCTTTCCATCCGCTTTCGGAATCGTACGATGACGCTTTATCCGCAGGTGTTACGCAATCGGCCGCGCATGGTCGCCGCCCTCGCCGCGGGCGTGCTCTGCGCGGTGTTGCTGCCGTTGCAGTTGAGGCCGACCGCGCGCGCGCTGATCGGCTGGGATTGCACGATCTGGCTGTATCTCGTGCTGATGTGGGTGCGCATGGTCACCGCGCATCATCATCAGGTGCGCGAGATCGCGATCCGCGAGGACGAGAACGCGACGACCGTGCTGACGGTCATCTGCATCGCGACGGTCGCGAGCGTCGCCGCGATCGCGATCGAACTCGCCACCGCGAAGAACGTCGGCTTTCGTGCCGGGCTCGGCCATTACGCGGTCACGGGCGCGACGCTGTTCGGCGCATGGTTCCTGATTCCGACGATCTTCACGCTGCACTATGCGCGGCTCTATTACGGCTCGCCGAGCAGCGATCGCGCACTGCGGTTCCCCGACCGCAACCCCGAGCCCGATTACTGGGATTTCCTCTATTTCGCGTTTACGCTCGCGGTCGCGTCGCAGACGGCCGACGTGTCGCTCGCGAACCGCTCCGCTCGGCGCGCGGTGCTCGCGCAGTCGATCCTGTCGTTCTACTTCAACATGGCCGTGCTCGGTCTGTCGATCAACGTCGCGGCAGGGTTGTTGAGCTGACGCGGGTGACTTGAGCGGCTCGTGGAGACCGCCGCTTCACGGCGTTTCGCGTTGTCACGCGCCGCGCCGCACCGCGATCCACGCCCCCCAGAACAGGCTCGAGAAAAAGCGCAGCGGCGCATCGAAGCCCGCATCGTGCAGCAACGCGAACACGGCTTCCTCGGCAACCGGCGGGTCGGCGCCCTGCAGGATTTTCGCAAGCTGCGCACGCACGGCGTGGGGCGATGCGCCCTTCATCCGCCAGCGCTGCTGCCACGCGTCGAGCAGGCGAGGGTGGTCCGCGTAGCGGCGATAGTTGCCCGCGATCACGAGCGGCGCCCCGGGCTTCAGACGGCGCGCGATCGCGTCCAGCAGCGCGGCCTTCGCCGCGTCGCCGGGGACGTGATGCAGCACGCCGATCAACGTCGCACCGTCGAAGGCGGGCGCATCGGGCAGCGCGTCGACGCCGGCCTCGACGAATTGCGTGCGGGCGGCGAAACCCGCCGCTTCGACGTTGGCACGCGCGAGCGCGAGCATCGGCGCGGACGGATCGACGGCCGTGAACTGCCAGCCGGGCTCCAGCGTCGCGGGTACGCAGATTTCCTGCCCGGTGCCGCCCGCACCCACGATGAGGAGCCGCGCCTCCGGCACATCGATCGCCGACGCGAGCATGCAAGCGGCGAGCTCGTGGCACGCGTCGTAGCCGGCGAGCGCGATGCGGGATTGTTCGGCGTATTCGTGCGCGCGTGCCGGATCGAACTTCGCGGCGCTGGCGGGGAGCGACATGGCGGATTCCTCGGGTTCGGGCGCGGACGGGGCGCCCACGCGCATCGCACGGAGCGTAAGCGCGGGCCGGCCGCGCAACAAGGCGAGCGGACATTCCGGTATGCGGACTACCCGATTCGGCGCGCGATACGCGCAAACATTGGCGGGGTCGATTCGCATTTAAAAATGTGAGGATTCGATGCATCGCGGCCGTGAAACCGGCGCATACTTTTCTCCCCCTCTGCCTGGCCGTCGCATGCCGGGCCACGATGCGCCGCGCCGACCGCGCGGCCATGCCGCTCGGCACGCACGAGGAGCGCATGATGTCAGATTGTCCGCACGATCCGTATGCGCAGCACTACATTCACTGCCTGCCGTCCGGCGCGCAGCCCTGCGGCGCGCTCGGCACGTCGCCGCGCACGCATTTCCGCGTGTGGGCGCCGGGCAGCACGCATATCCAGCTCGAACTCGATACCGGCATGGGCCCGACGCTCGTTCCGATGACGGCGGCCGGTCCGCACTGGTTCGAAGCGTTCGTCGAATGCGGTGCGGGCGCGCGTTACCGTTATCGGCTCGACGACGTCACGTCGATTCCTGATCCCGCGTCGCGTTCGCAACCCGACGGGCTCAACGGCCCGAGCGAGGTCGTCGATCCGCGCGCGTTCACGTGGCGCAACACGTTCTGGCGCGGACGTGCGTGGGAAGACATTGCGCTGTACGCAATTCGTCCGCATGCGGTGGGCGGCTTCGACGGCGTGCGGCGCCGGTTGCCTCAGCTTGCCCGTCTCGGCGTGACCGCGCTGGAGTTGCTCGCGTCGCCGCACGACAGCCTGCCGTTCGCGCCGCTCGCGGCGGAAGGCGGCCCCGACGCACTGAAGGCGCTGATCGACGATGCGCACGGCTACGGTCTCGCGGTGCTGCTGGAACTCGACTACGCGCGCTTCGGCAGCGGCACCGACGCGCTGCGTCATTACGCGGCGCCGTTCTTCCACACGGGCGACGATCCGCTGCAGGTGCCGCCGCTCGCGCTCGACCATCCGGAGGTGTGCGACTTCTTCTGCGACAACGCGCTGTACTGGATCGACGAATACCGTTGCGACGGCTTGCGGCTGCGCGAGGCTGACCGGATCGGCACGTCGTGGCTGCGCGAGATCGCTGACCGCGTGCGTGCGGCCGTGCCGGCCGACCGGATGATCCATCTCGTGCTCGGCAGCGAGCGTCATCCGGTGCATCTGGCCGATACGCATTTCGATGCGCAGTGGAACGGTTGCGGAGAACGTGCGCTGCATCGGCTGACGGGGCGCGACGTGTCGGCGCACGAAGGGATTTCGCCTCACCAGTCGATCCACACGCTCGCGCGCGCGCTGACCGCGGCAGGCGCGGCATTCCAGCCGGCCACGGCGGGCGACGGTCCATGCGCGGAAGGGTTGTCGCTCACGTCGCTGGTGCTGTCCGATGGCGCATGGCACGAGAGCGAGCATGGCGACCACGAGCAAACGCCGGGCCTCGCGGCGCTTGCGCTGTCGCTGCTCACGCCGCAGATCCCGCTGATCTTCGACGAAACCGCGCGCGATGTCGATCGTGCGCATTTCGTGCAGTCGGCGCTCGCGGTGCGCGCGAAGCTGATTGCGCCGCGGCTGACCGATTGCCGGCCGCAGGACGCGCATGCGCTGAAGGCGAGCGGTGACGGCGATGCCGATGCGCTGCTCGCATCATGGTGGCTCGCCGATGACGAGACGCTGACCATCGCATTGAACCTGTCGCCCGACGCGGTGCCGTTCGATGCGCCGAGTGGGCAGGTCGTGTTCGAGACGCCGGCACGCGCACGCGACCGGGTCGATGAAGGGGAGTTGCCGCCGTATTCGCTCGTCGCGTGGCTGACGGGTGACGTCAACCGCTACGCGCTGACGCACGACGTGCGCCGGATCGACGACAGCGCACGGCGCGCAGTGCGTCCCGTTCCTGGCGCATGATGTTTGAATTGCCGGGTGCTGGCGCGCCCGGCCGCACACTTACCAGAAGCCGCGAATGCCCGCGACGCCATACGCGCCGTGGCGGCGCGCGTCGTCGAGATGCGCGCGTGTCATGCCGCCGAGCGCATAGACCGGCATCGCGGCCTGCGCGGCCAATGCAGCGAATCGCGTCCAGCCCAGCGTCGGCGCGCCGGGATGGCTGAGCGTCGGCAACACGGGCGACAGCGTGACGAAATCCACGCCCGCGCGCGCGGCCAGCTCGAGATCGTCGGCCGCGTGGCATGCGGCCGACATGCGGCGCGCGGCCGGCAGCGGCCGTTGCGCGACGGCGCGCAGGGCGGCGCCGTCGAGGTGCCAGCCCGCACCGTCGAGCTGCATCACGCCGGCCGCATCGATCGGACCGTTGAGCATCAGTTGCGCGCCGGCCGCGTCGCAGCGCGCGAGCGCATCGGCGGCCAGCCGCGCGAACGCGTCCGCATCGAACGACTTCACGCGCAACTGCACGAGCGTCTCGCCGCGTGCGAGCACGGCCGACAGCCTGTCGAGGAATGCGCGGCAATCGGCGGCCGACGCGGACGCCGGCTCCGGTGTGATCACGCAGTAGCGCGGCAGCGTCGGCGTCATTGCGTGCGGCGAGCGGCGGCCGTCATTCGTCGGCCTCCTTCGCGATCTTGGGATAGACGCGCACCAGCACGATGCGCGGCCCGTTCATCTTCTTCACGACGACGTCGAAGCGATCGAACGACACGCGCTGCCCTTCGGTCGGCAAATCGCTGAGCGCCTGGATCACGAGGCCGCCGACCGATTCCGCGCGCCCTTCGTCGATGTCGATGCCGAGCGCCTGCTCGAGCGACACGACGGGCAGGCTGCCCTTGCCCATCAGCGTGCCGTCGTCGAGGCGGCTCCAGTCCGCATCGCCCTGGCGGAACTCGTCGTGGATCTGACCGACCAGCGCGCCGAGCAGGTTGTCGAGCGTCAGGAAGCCGATCGGCTTCTCGCCCTTGTTGCCGACCAGCGCGAAGTGCGGCGCGCCCTTGCGGAAGCGGCGGAACAGCTCCAGCGCGGGCATGTCGGGCTTCACGTACTGCACCGGGCGCACGTAGTCGGACAGATCCTCGAGCGCCGCACCGGCATGACGCGCGAGCAGCAGGTCCTTCAGGTGGATCAGCCCGCTCACCTGTTCGCGCGACGCATCCTCGAACAGCGGATAGCGGCTGAAGCGGTGCCGCGCAACGATTTCCATGTTGTCGGGCAGCGGCAGGTCGCGGCGCAGGCCGATCATTTCGTGTGCCGGCCGCATCAGGTCCGACACCGTCATCGACGAGAAATCGAGCGAATGCGCGAGCGTGTTCCACTCGTCGTTGGTGTACGTGCCGCGGGCCGGCTGGGCCGCGTTGCCCGCGCTGCGGCGGCTGCGCAGGATCAGCTTCAGTTCGTCGGTCGAGTAGTGCGCGTCGCCGCCGTGGTCGGCCGACAGGCCCGCGAGCCTCAGCACCGCGTTCGCGCTGCTGTTGAGCACCCAGATCGCCGGATACATCGCCCAGTAGAACGCGTAGAGCGGCAGCGCGACCCACAGGCCGACCTTTTCCGACTGGCGGATCGCCATCGATTTCGGTGCGAGCTCGCCGACCACGATGTGCAGGAACGAGATCAGCGAAAACGCGAACACCAGCGAGATCAGGTGCACGATGCGTTCGGACTGCACGCCGATCAGGTCGAGCAGCGGGCCGATCAGTTCCGCGAACGCCGGCTCGCCGACCCAGCCGAGGCCGAGCGACGCGAGCGTGATGCCGAGCTGGCAGGCGGACAGATACGCGTCGAGCCGGCCGTGCACGACGGCGAGGATGCGGCCGCGCAGGCCGTGCTTGCGGGCAAGTGTCTTGACGCGTGTCGCGCGCAGTTTGACGAGGCCGAATTCGGCCGCGACGAAAAACCCGTTCAGGGCCACCAGGAACAACGCGCCGATGAGCGCGAAGATCTGTAACAAAGAATCGCTCCAGTCATGACAGGCCCATCAGTATAGGGCCGGAAAGGGAAATGTAATGATTCGGGCGCCGATCGGTTACACCGGCGCCTCGCAGGGGACGGAGAGCGAGAGGGTGACGGCGGAGCCGTCGGCGAACGGGGTGTGGGTGAAGGTGCCGCCGTGCGCGAGCGCGACACGCTGGCACAACGCGAGCGTCCACGCGACGCGTTTCGCGTCGCGCGCGCGCAGCATCTCGCTGCGGGCGAACGGTTCGAATGCGTGCGGCAGCGCGGGATCGGCGAGGGCGTCGGCGCTCACGTCGCAGGTGACGTGCGCGACGCACAGCGCGCCGTCGCGCGTGCATGTGAAGGTCACGCGACTGCCGGCGGCACTGGTTTCGACGGCCGTCGTCAGCATCGTCCAGAGCGCCTGCGCGATGCGTTCGCGATCGGCGCTCAGCGACGGTTCGCCGTCGGGCAGCGTCGCGTCGATGGTCACCTGCCGCGCGTCGGCGAGCGCGAAGCGCACCAGTGCGAGCGTGTCGTCGAGCAACGGGCGCAGCGCGAACGGCTGCACGGCGATCGCGAGCGTGCGCGTTGCCGCGCGCGGCGCGTCGAGCACGTCGTCGATCAGCGCGACCTGCTGGTCGATCCCCGCGCGGATGCCCGCGAGCGCGCGTTGCAGGTTCGGGTCGGCGCTGGCGAGCTGGCGCTCGAGCACGTACGCCCAGCTGTGCATTGCGTTCAACGGGCTGCGCAGGTCGTGCGATGCGGTGGACAGCGCCTGGTCGCGCAGGAACAGCGCGGCCTCGGCGGCATAGTGCGCTGCGCGTTCGCGCAGGAGGTCGGCGGCGGGATCGACGGGATGGGACGTCACGGAGCTGGCCTGTCGGAAGCGGTTGGCATGAAAAACACGCGAACCGCCATTATAGGGATCGCGCGTGTCACGCCGGCAGCGCGTCCTCGTCCTTTTTCCGGGCGTCGCCGTTCGGCAGCAACTGGCACGCGAGCAGGCCGGCGAGCATCAGCGCGCAGCCGACCAGCGCGCGCAGCGTCAGCGTCTCGCCGAGCGCGGCCCAGCCCGCGATGGCCGCGAACACGCCTTCCATGCTGAAGATCACGGCCGCGTGCGCGGGCGCCGCATCGCGCTGCGCGACGACCTGCAACGTATAGCCGACGCCGACCGACAGCAGCCCGCCGTACAGCAGCGTCGGCAGCGCGCTGCGCAGCATCGCGACGCTGACCGGCTCGATCACGAGGCCGACCGCGAGGCACAGCGCGCCGCACGCGACGAACTGCAGGAACGCGAGCACGAGCGGATCGTGCCGCTTCGCGAAATGGCCGACGGTCATCACGTGCGCGGCGATGATCACCGCGCCCACGAGCTGGAACCAGTCGCCGTAGAGCACCGAGAAATGCTCGTCGATGCTGAGGAAATACAGGCCGATCGCCGCGAGCAGCGCGCCGAACCACGTGCCGGCGCCGATCCGGTGGCGGACGAACACGCCCATCAGCGGCACGATCACGACGTACAGCGAGCTGATGAAGCCCGCGTTCGCGACCCGTGTGTACTGCAGGCCGAACTGCTGAAGCGAGATCGACACGGCGAGCAGCCCGCCGAGCGCGAGGCCCGGCGCGAGGAGCGCCGGTTCGCGCCGAATCGCCGCAAGCTGCGCGCGCGAGCCCGCGTTGAACGTCAGCAGCGGGATCAGCACCAGTGCGCCGAGCAGGAAACGCAGCCCCGTAAACAGGAACGGCCCGATCACGTCGAGGCTCAGTCGTTGCGCGACGAACGCCGAGCCCCAGATCGCGGCGGCGGCGAGCATCAGCAGGTTGGCGCGGAGGTGCTTGCGGGCTTCGGGCTTCATCGGAATTCTTCGGGAGATTGCGAACGGCGAAACCGACTAGTTTACGCCGAGATTGCAAGGCTGTCGGAAAACCTTCGGAGTGCGGCCGCCGCGCGGGCGTCGCGCACGCGCGAATACAGCACGACCTGCGAGTGCGGCAGCGGCGGCAAGCCGAATTTCGCGCCGACGTCGACCAGCGCGCGCGGCGCGACGCGCCGGGCCAGCGGACAGACCGCGAGCCCGGCCGCGGCGGCCGCCGTGACCGCCGCGACGCCGCCGCCCGTAAAGCGCTCGCGCCACGGGCGTCCAGCATGCTCGAGCGCGCGCAGCGCGGCGGCCCGCACGCCGCACGGCCCGGCCAGCACCGCGAGCGGCAGCGGCTCGCCGGCGCGCGGCGTCCAGTCGGGCGCGGCGAGCCACGCGAGCGGCTCGGTGAACAGCAGCGTGCCGTCGTCGCGCGGCGGATCCTCGCCCGGTTCGTGCCGCACGATCGCCGCGTCGAGCCGCCTTTCGTCGTATTGCGCGAGCAGGCTCGCCGACATTCCCAGATGCATTTCCAGCGACAGCCCGGGATCCTGCCGGTGCAGGCTCGTCAGTACGGCCGGCAGGTCGGGCACCGCAACGTGCTCGCTGACGCCGAGCGACAGGCGATGCGTGCCGGCCGAAATCGCGCCGAGCGCCTGGTCGTGCGCGTCGAGCAGCGCGCGGGCGGCCGGCAGGAAGTTCTCGCCGTCAGCGGCCAGCTTGACGACGCGCGGCGTGCGCGCGAGCAGCGGCTTGCCGAGGTGCGCTTCGAGCCGTTTCAGCTTCAGGCTGACGGCCGATTGCGTGGTGCCGAGCGCGTCGGCGGCGCGCGTGAAGCTCGCGAGATCGGCGACCAGCACGAACGCGCGCACCGCATCGAGGTCGAGGACTTTCATTTCAGATGAAAATGAATGAAATATTGATTGATGACTGTTCATTATAGTTATGCGCGCCTAATCTGGCGTGGCGTTTCCACTTTTCAACGTCACCGAAAGGAGCAGACCATGCCGTTCACCCGTATCGCAGTGCGCGAAGGCAAACCCGCCGCCTACCGCGCGGCGCTCGTCGACGGCGTGCATCGCGCGCTGATGCACACGTTCAACGTGCCCGAGGACGACATCTTCATGGTCGTGACCGAGCATTCGGCCGATAACTTCGTGTTCGGCCGCCATTACCTCGACATCGAACGCAGCGACGATCTCGTGATGATCCAGATCACGGCGAACAATACGCGCACGCTCGAGCAGAAGCAGGCGCTGTACCGGACCATCGCCGAAAACCTCGCGCGGCAGCCCGGCGTGCGGCCGCAGGACGTATTCATCAGTCTCGTCGAAGTGCTGAAGGAGGACTGGTCGTTCGGCAACGGCATCGCGCAATACGTCGTCTGATACGTCGTTTGACACGCGACAGGCGCGACAGGGCCAGATCGTTTCCCGCGCGTTTTCGCGGCGTGTACTATGGAAGCTGCTTCACGGGCGACGCCGGTGCGAAGGATGCGCCGGCGATTCTTCATGTGCAGGAGCCTCCATGTCGCGTGTGCTGGAAATCGTGTTGTGCCTGTCGCTGGAAGGTTGGCCGGTCAAGACGGGAAGCCGCGCCCGTGGCGAGCAGCGCGACTTCGGTGCCGAACTCGTCCGCGCGTGGCGGATCTGCCCGCAGGTGCGGATGCGGCGCGGCCAGGAGCGCGTGACGATCGAGCCGTGCCAGGTCGAGGAGGCCGAACCGAACCCCGGCGAATGCTGGTGGACGTGGATCGAGTCGAACGCGCAGGGGCGGCGGGTCGTTGCGTCACGCACGAAGGCATTCGCGCCCGGCGTTGTGGAGCGGGAGTTGTTCGATGCCGAGCATGCGGGCGTCGTCGTGGCCGCACCGGCGTCCGGGCCGGTTGCCGATACGGAATCGGCGGAGGCCGCGGGCGAGGGCGACCGCGTCGTGCCCGGCCACGTCGACGAAGCGGCGGTCGCCGCATCGTCGGCGCCGGCGCCGACGCGGCTCGTCAGTGAGCGGCGGCGCGGGCGCTGGGCGGACGACAGCGGCGTGGTGGTCGAGATGACGCTCGACGACATCACGCTGCACGGCGGCGCCGAGCCGCCGCGCCGCCATGTCGAGTTGCGCCTCGCGGCGCCCGACTGGGAAACCGCCGCCGCACGCACGGCCGCGCTTCGCGCGCTGTTTGCCGCCGCGCGCGAGCTCAGCGGCGCATGGCCCGCGTTCGTGCAGCTGACCAGCGTGATCGATCGCGCGTGCGCGGGCGAGCCTGCCGTCGCCGGGCCGGTCAAGGCGCAACTCGTCGACCTCACCGGCATCCGCACGCAGCGGGCCGCGCTGTTCGCGCTGTCGGGCGACATCGCCGCGCAATGGCTCGGCAACGAGCGCGGCGTGCTCGACCGCGACGATCCCGAATTCGTGCACCAGATGCGCGTCGCGCTGCGACGGCTGCGTACGCTGATGCGCTTCTTCCCGCGTTTCGCGGACGATCAATGGCAGAACACGTTCGGCGTCGACTTGCGCTGGCTTGCGGCCCTGCTCGGCACAGTGCGCGACTGGGACGTGTTCTCGACCGAGAGCCTGCCCGCGCTGATCGCTGCCGACGGCGGCAGCGCGGACTGGGACGGCACGCTCGACGCCGCGCGCGTACAGGCGCTGACCGCGCGCGTCGAACTGCGCCAGGCGCTGCATTCGGCGCGCTATGCGCGACTGACGCTCGGCTGGCTCGAGTGGCTGTGCGGGCTCGCGCTGCCGCCGACCGATGCGGACGACACACCGTCGCTGCGGCGGCATGCAACCAAGCGCGTGCGGCGGCTGTTCGGTCACCTGTATGCGTCGCCGTCGCTCACGTCGCTCGACACGGCCGCGCGGCATCAGGTGCGGATCGACGCGAAGCGGCTGCGCTATGCGCTCGAATTCTTCGCGTCGCTGGCCTCGCGCCGCACGCGCAACGAGACGGTCAAGACGCTCGCGCGCGTGCAAAGCGTGCTCGGCGAGGCGAACGACACGATCGTCGCGCTGCATCATCTCGAGCAACTGGCGGCGCCCGCTTACCAGCTGGGTTTCGTGCGCGGCTACGGTGCCGCGCTCGAGCAACGCGCGGCGAGGGACGCCGAGACGCTGCTCGCGAGCCTGCGTCCGCCGAAGCTGGATGGCAAGCCGCGCTGAGCCTCGCGCGCTCACTATAATGGCCACCCGTTTTCTTCAGACAGACCGATGAGCGACGCGTCGCCTCCTTCCTCTTCCGCCGGACCGCTCGAACTGGGCGGCGAACTGTGGCTGCGCGCGGGCGGGCAGACGCTCGGCGGCGCCACCCGCATCGCGCTGCTCGCGGCGATCGGCGACACCGGATCGATCACGCGCGCGGCGAAGGCCGTCGGGCTTAGCTACAAGGCCGCGTGGGATGCGATCGATACGATGAACAACCTGGCCGGCGAGCCGCTCGTGACGCGCGCGACGGGCGGCAAGGGCGGCGGCGGCACGACGCTGACGCCGCGCGCGACCTCGCTGATCGCCGCGTTCCGCACGATCGAGCGCGAGCATCGCCGCTTCATCGACGCCGCGAGCGCGGCGGTGTCCGGTTTCGACGTCGACTGGGCGCTGATCGGCCGGATCGGGATGAAGACGAGCGCGCGCAACCAGTTGTTCGGGAAGGTCGAATCGATCGTGCGCGGCACGGTAAACGACGAGGTGACGCTCGTGCTGCCCGGCGGGCAGGTGATCGTCGCGGTGCTCACGCACGAAAGCGCCGACGCGCTCGGCCTGCAGCCGGGCGCGGATGCGTGCGCGCTCGTGAAGGCGTCGTGGGTCGTGCTGGCGGTTGACGACGAAGGCGGCGCCGAAGCGTCTCTGAAGGTATCCGCACGCAACCAGTTGCGCGGGACGGTCGACGCCGTCGCGGCGGGCGCGGTGAACAGCGAGGTGACGCTGGCGCTCGACGGCGGCGGGACGCTCACGGCCGTGGTCACGAACGACAGCGTCGGGGCGTTGCAGCTCGACGCCGGCCGGCGTGCGATCGCGCTGTTCAAGGCATCGAGCGTGATTCTCGCGGTGACGGGCTGATCGCGCGCGACGGCGGTGTGAGCCGTTTCCGGCGATGACCTTGGGCGGAGGACGCGAAACCGGCGCCGCCCAACGTACGCGACGCGCCGGCTTCGATCCCGTTTTCAGCTTGTGCCGCCAATGCGGCTTCTCTCAGGTCGAACGTGGCCGCTCGGGCCACCGCCTTCGCGCGATCAGGTGACGCGCGTCGGCCACTCGGCGTGCGGCGTGGTGGCCTGCACGCGTCCTTCGCTCAATTGCACGACCTGGTCGCCGAACGCGGCGACGTCGTCGGGATCGTGCGTGATGAGCACCATTGGGATATCGAGCCGCGCCTGCAGTTCGGCGAGCTCGTGGCGCATGCGCTGGCGCATCGCGCCGTCGAGCGCCGCGAACGGCTCGTCGAGCAGCAGGATGCGCGGCTGCGCGACCAGCGCGCGGGCAAGCGCGACGCGCTGCTTCTGTCCGCCCGACAACTGCGACGGGAATTGCCCGGCGAGCGTGTCGAGTTCGAACGCCTGCAGCCAGTACGCGACTTCAGGCGGCACCGTCTTCGCACGCGGGTTGCGCAGGCCCGACGTGAGCCCGAACGCGATGTTCTGGCGCACGTTAAGGTGCGGAAACAGCGCATAGTCCTGGAACAGATACGCGACGCGGCGCGCACGGGTCGGCACGTCGATGCCGCGCGCGGAATCGAACAGCGGTTCGCCGTTCAGCGCGATCGTGCCTTCGTCGGGCGACAGCAGGCCGGCGATCGCCTGCAGCGTCATGCTCTTGCCCGCGCCGGACGGCCCGAACAGCACGACGCGCTGCGTGGCGGCCGTAAACGACACGTCGAGCGTGAAGCGGCGCTCCGCGTTCACGTAGGTCTTGCGGATGTCGACGGCAACGCTCATGCGGGCCTCCGTCGTGCCGCGCCGTGCGTGCGGGAAGCCGCTTGCGCGACGGGAAGGCGTTCTGCCGCGACCCGTGAGGCGCGGCGATGCGGAGGCGGCCGGCGCGTCATGTCAGCTGGCTCCGCCCGGCGCGCGACGGCACGAGCCAGCCGGTCGCGAGCAGCACGAGCACGCAGGTGATCGAGGTCACCAGCACGAGGAAGTTGGCCGTGCTGTCGTCGCCGGCCTGCACCGCCGCATAGATCGCGACCGACAGCGTCTGCGTGCGGCCGGGCAGGTTGCCGGCGATCATCAGCGTCGCGCCGAATTCGCCGAGTGCGCGCGCGAAGGCGAGCAGCGCGCCGGCCAGGATGCCGCGCGTGGCGAGCGGCAGCGTCACGCGGAAGAACACCGCGGCTTCGCCGAGCCCGAGCGTGCGTGCCGCGCGCTCGAGATGCGGATCGACGCTTTCGAACGCCGTGCGCGCCGATTTCAGGATCAGCGGAAACGCGACGACCATCGATGCGATCACCGCGCCCTGCCACGTGAAGACGAGTTCGATGCCGAGCTTGTCGAGCCACGCGCCGAACACGCCGCGTCGGCCGAGCAGCACGAGCAGGTAATAGCCGAGCACCGTCGGCGGCAGCACGAGCGGCAGCGTCAGCAGCGAATCGACCACGTCGCGCATCGGCGAGCGCCAGCGCGCGAGCATGAAGGCGGCGGTGACGCCGAGCACGATGTCGAGCGCGGTCGCCCAGCCGGCGACCTTCAGCGACAACAGCAGCGGCACCCAGGCGTCCTGCATCATGCTGCGCTCACTTGCCCGCGGGCTTGAAGCCGAACGTCGCCAGCACGGCCTGGCCCTGCGGCGACGCGACGAAGTCGATGAACGACTGCGCCTGTGCGGCATGGCGGCTGTCCTTGACCACCGCGATCGGATAGGTGATGGCCGTCTGCGTCGGCACGGTCAGCGCGACCTTCACGCGGCCCGGCATGATCGCCGCGTCGGTGCCGAACACGAAGCCCGCGTCGACTTCGCCGCGCGCGACGTAATCGAGGCTCTGGCGCACGTTGGCGGCCAGCACGCCCTTCGCGCTGACGGCGTCCCACACGCCGGCCGCGCGCAGCGCGCCTTCCGTGTAGCGGCCGACCGGCACCGACGCCGGGTCGCCGTACGCGATGCGCTTCACGCCGGGCGCCGTCAGGTCTTTCAGCGACGTCGGCGCGGCCGCGTGGCTGTCGGCCGGCACGATCAGCACCAGCGAGTTCGCCGCGAAATCGCGGCGTGTGCCCGGCACGATGACTTTTTCGCTGATCGCACGATCCATCGCCTTCTGGTCGGCCGATGCGAACACGTCGGCCGGCGCGCCCTTGGCGATCTGCTGCATCAGCACGTCCGACGCGCCGAAGTTGAACAGCACCTTGGTGTCCGGATGCTGCTTCTGATAAGCATCGCCGACGGCCTTGAACGCATTCGTCAGGCTTGCGGCCGCCGACACGACCAGCTCATCGGCAGCGGAAGCCGGCCCGCTGAACGCGATGCCCGCGGCAAGCGCGGCGAGCGGCAGCAGGCGGAGCAGGGTGCGGCGAAACGGGCGGACGGTTGGGCGCATGGTCTGGTCGTTCGAATGGAATGGTTGAAACCGTAATCGTAATATAGGGCGGGTTATAACGCTCGACATACCGTTCATGCGCCGGCGCGCATGAAATCTTCAGATCTGGAAGGCGACGGGAAGGATGTGCGGGCGCCCCGTCACGCGTGCATCGACGGCGGCGGCGAGCCGGTGCGGTGCAGCGACGACGGCTGCGATGCCGGCCGGTAGTTGGGATTGGCTTTCCAGCGGGCACGGACGAACGGCCGCTCGTGCCCCGACAGTTCCAGCGCGACCCGGGTGACCCAGCGGTGCGATGGCACCGTGATGCCGTGCAGCGCGACGGTGACGAGCGCGAGGCTCACGACGACCGCCGGCACCGACCAGCGGTGCGGCACCGCGTGCCACGAGCCGGCGATGAATGCCAGCGCGGCGATCGCGCCGACGATGCAGCCGGTGATCGATTCGGACGGCGAATGCGCGTCGAGCGCGACGCGCGACACGCCGACCGCGATGCCGGCCGCGAGCCCGAGCGCGATGCCGGCGATCCGCACCGGCGTGCGCGTGCGGATCAGCGCGAGGAAGATCGCGACGGGATAGACCGACGTCGACAGCATCGCGTGGCCGCTGAATCCCGTGAAGTCCCATGCGCGGATGCCGACGCCCCAGCCGAGGAACGCGATCTTCGTGAGCGCGACGACCCCGATCGCGACGGCGAGCACGCCGAGCCACGCGGCCGCGCGCTGCCACGAGTAGCCGAGCGCGAGCCACACGGCGATCGTGATCGCGAGCGGCAAGGTCAGGCCGGCGCCACCGAACGCGGTGATCATGATCCACAGGTGAGAGGGCAGGTCGAACATCGGGAGGGGAACGAGCAGAGGCGGGACGAATGCTTAAATCAACGCGCGAGCCGGGAAGAACGACTACAACGGATACAAGCGGCTAAACCCCAGTATAGCGCCGCGTATGCTCGAGGCCCGTTTTTTGCGCCGCGGCGGAACTATCCGCGTGCAGGAAAAATCCCAGAAACAATGTTATGGTGCATTGCACAAAGTCAAACGATGCACCGGGTGTTGTCCCCCTATTTTTCCTGACTGCGAGCCCGATCGATGACCAAAAGTCTGACGAAGGTATGGCTGGGCGGCATGAAACGTATGCTGTCTCCGGCCGCCAAACGTGCGGCGCGCGATGCACAGCGTATCGCGCGCGATACGCTCGAGGCTGCGGCGTCGCCCGCCGTGACCGATCTGTCCCCACCGCGTGAGTCGCGCGTGCGGCCGCGCGCGGCTGCATGGGCGGCCGGCGAGTGGACGCGCGGCGAACACCCGATGGCGCCCGCGCTCGGCCGCCTGGTCCAGCAGCTCGCCTACGGGCTGTACGTTCCGCCTGGCCGGCGGCGCGGTGCGATACCGCTCGTTGTGATGCTGCACGGTTGCCAGCAATCGGTCGACGAGTTCGCGCAGGGCACCCGGATGAACCTGCTGGCCGACAAGTACGGCTTCGCCGTGCTGTATCCGGAGCAGTCGGTCCGCGCGCATGCGCACGGCTGCTGGCACTGGTACGAAGACACCGACCGCGCGGGCCGCGGCGAGGCGGATGCGGTCGCATCGCTCGTCGACGCGCTCGTCGACGAGCACGGCTTCGACGCGTCGCGCGTCTACGTCGCCGGGCTGTCGGCCGGCGCGGGCCTGGCGGCACTGCTCGCGCTGCACCACCCGGATCGCTTCGCGGCGGTGGCGCTGCACTCCGGCCCCGCGCTCGGCGAGGCGAATTCCGGGATCAGTGCGATGGACGTGATGCGGCGCGGCCTCCGGCAGAATCCGGCCGCGGTGGTCGACACGGTGGTCGATGCGGGCGCGTATCCGGGCATGCCCGTGCTGATCGTGCAGGGCGACCGGGACCATGTCGTCGCGCCGAAGAATGCGGACCAGTTGATGGTGCAGTTCATGCGCCTGAACGGGCTCGCGGACAGCCGCGGCGCACTGCGCGGCGGCGAGCGCGTGGAAACGCGCGAGGCAGGCGCGCAGATCACCGATGTGCGTCGCGACGGCGAGTCGATCGTGCGGCTCTGTCACGTGAAAGGGCTCGATCATGCATGGGCGGGGGGCGACGAAGCGGTGCCGTTTCATGCGGCGGTCGGCCCCGATGCGAGCGCGATGATCTGGTCCTTTTTCGAAGAGAATCGGCGCACTGTGGCGACCGAACGACGCACCGTCTGATCGACGCTGGCCAAAGGCTAGGGTTTTCCCTATAATTCGGGAAAACCCTAGTCAAAGAACCTTTGGATTGCGAGATCGACCATGTACCTGCTGAGCCACCTCTTCCTGATGCTGACCAAGAACGCTGAAAAGGCCGCGAAAGAGCGCGCCGATGCGTACCTGTCCGAAGCAACCGACATCTACGATCTCGAATTCCGCATGCGCAAGATCGATCGCGAAGCGGCGATGAACCGTCCGTTCTCGTTCGGCTCGCGTTAAGCAGCGCAGCGCGGGCCGGCTTACCAGCCGGTCCGGCGAATCACGCAAAAGGGCGTGTGTGGCAAGCAGCCGCACACGCCCTTTTTGCATTCGGCGCCGCGCGTTGCGTCAGACGACCGTCAGGCGCACCGGCACGTTGTTGCGGGTCGCGTTCGAATACGGGCACACGTGGTGCGCCTTGTCGACCAGCGCTTGAGCGTCGGCCTTGTCGAGCCCCGGCAGCGACACGCGCAGTTCGATGTCGAGCCCGAAGCCACCCGCATCGTTCGGGCCGATGCCCACTTCCGCGGTCACTTGCGTGTCGGCCGGCAGCGCCTGCTTGTTCTGGCCGGCGACGAACTTCATCGCGCTCAGGAAACAAGCCGAGTAACCTGCGGCAAACAGCTGCTCCGGGTTCGTGCCTTCCGCGCCCGTACCGCCGAGCTCGCGCGGCGCGGCCAGCTTCACTTCCAGCTTGTTGTCGGCGGATACCGCGCGGCCGTCGCGGCCGCCCGTGCTCGTGGCGCTGGTCTTGTACAGAATGTTCATGGTGCAGCTCCTGTCGGAAGAGTGGTAGGAAGCGGTCCGGTCGGACGGGGTGTCGCCGGCCACGAACGAAATATAGAGCACAAATGATTTGTGTGCAAATGAAATTTTGAAGAAAAAGCCCGGCGGTGCCGGGCTTGTTTGAGATCGACGTGCCGTCAGCCTTCGTTGGCGGTCGACAGCGCGTTGCGCAATTGCTGGAGATCCGCGCGCAGCCTGACCAGGAACTCGGGCGTTTGCTGCATCGCGCAGAAGAGATCGGCGGGCACCGAGCGCGCCTTGAGCTTCAGCGCACGGCCTTCCGCGGTCACGCGCACGTTGACGACACGCTCGTCGGTCGCGCTGCGCACGCGTTCGACGTAGCCGAGCGCCTCGAGCCGCTTCAGCAGCGGCGTGACGGTAGCCGGGTCAAGGTCGAGGCGGGCGGCGATGTCCTTCACGGCGATGTCGTCGCGCTCCCACAACACGAGCATTGCAAGATATTGGGGATAGGTCAGCGACAGCTTGTCGAGCAGCGGCTTGTACGCCTTCGTCATCGCATGCGAAGTCGAATAGAGTGCGAAGCACAGTTGCTCGTCGAGCGTCTGGGGCAGCGGGGGCAGGCGGTCCATGATTCGGGGGCGCGGCGGACGCGCTAACGATTTGCATGCAAATTATTTTGCGCGCAACGGATTCGATTGAACAGGGGCGGCGCGAAGGTTGGGGCGCCGGGTCGGCTGGGAGGGGAGATGGGCGGCCGGCGGCGTGCGCCGGCCGAGTCTGCGTCAGCGGCCCGACTCAACGGCCCGACGCGGGCGTCGCGGCTCCCGGTTCCTGCACGCCGAAGCAGCCGCGATAGGTCGCGTAGAACGAGCAGTACATCATCGTGACGATGATGATCGTCACCGGCATCATGATCGTCAGCACGTAGGCGCCGGCGCCGAGCGCCTGCAGCAGCAGCGACAGGCCGAACGACGTGCCGAGCGCGACGCCGAACCACAGCAGCCCGTACACCACGAATGCGCCGCGATTGCGCCAGCAACTGACGATGCTGAAGAACAGCGCCTTGGCGGGCGGGATGTCGTGCCATGCGGTGAGCACCGGCGCGAACCAGAACAGCATCGCGACCGGCGCGTAGAGCAGCGTCGCCAGCAGCAGCGCGCCGAGCGTGCCTTGCGCGGCAAGCGCTTCCGGCGTCGGACTCGTTTCGCTCGTCGCGCCCAGCATCATGGTGAGCAGCCCGCCGCCGTCCACGACGGACGATGCGGCGAACACCAGCACCATCAGCGCGACGTAGACCACGCCGAGCACGAGCAGCCGCTGCGTCGTCACGGTGCCGTACGAGCGGAAGCCGTCGATGAGGATCGTCGGCATCACCGGCTTGCCGGCCACCGTGTCGCGGCACGCGGCCATGAAGCCGACGGCGATGCCGGGGATGAACAGCAGCGGCAGCGCCGCGCCGATGACCGGCACCATCGACACCAGCGTGATCGCCAGCAGGTACGTGAAAAACAGCGTGATGAACGCGAGCGGGTTCCGGCGGAACAGCCAGATGCCTTGACGGAACCAGACATAGCCCGCTTTCGCGGGCACTTCGATCAGTTGCATGCGGTATGGGTCTCAGGAAGCGCGGGCGTGTGGGCGATACGCTCACGCAGGATGCGTTCGAAATGACCGGGGTCGTGCGGTTTGAGCATTTCAGCCGCGCGCGGCAGGTAGAAATCGTACAGGCGCGACACCCAGAAGCGGTACGCGCCCGCGCGCAGCATGTTGCTCCAGTGGCGGCGCTCCTCGGCCGTGAACGGCCGGACCGTCTGGTACGCGCGCAGCAGCGCATCCGCGCGCGCGACGTCGAGCACGCCCGTCGCGAGGTCGACGCACCAGTCGTTGACGGTCACCGCGACGTCGAACAGCCATTTGTCGCAGCCCGCGAAATAGAAATCGAAGAAGCCGCCGAGCCGGACGTCATGACCGGTGCCGGGCGCCGCGTGCGCGAACAGCACGTTGTCGCGGAACAGGTCGCAGTGACACGGGCCGCTCGGCAGCGCCGCGTAGTCGTCCGACGAGAAGAACGCGGCCTGATGCGCGAGTTCGTCTTCGAGCAGCGTGCGCTGCGCGTCGGAAATGAACGGGACGATCGCCGGCACGTTTTCCTGCCACCACGGCAGGCTGCGCAGGTTCGGCTGGTGGCGCGCATAGTCGCGCCCCGCCAGGTGCAGGCGCGCGAGCATCTGCCCGACCTCGATGCAGTGTTCGACCCCCGGTGCGAGTTCGGCCGCGCCGTCGAGCTTCGTGACGATCGCGGCCGGCTTGCCGTGCAGTTCGCCGAACAGCGCGCCGTCGTCGCGCGGGACCGGATCCGGCACCGGCACGCCGTGGCTGGCCAGATGGCGCATCAGATCGAGGTAGAACGGCAGCTGTTCCGCCGTCAGCTTTTCGAAGATCGTCAGGACGTATTCGCCGCGCGTCGTCGTCAGGAAGAAGTTGCTGTTTTCGATGCCGGACGGAATGCCGCGGAACGCCAGCACGTCGCCCAGTTCGTAGTGGCGCATCCATTGCGCGAGATCGGAGTCGGAAACAGCGGTGAAAACGGCCATGCGAGATGCGTCTGGTCAGTTGTCGGCACGCGCGCGGCGTGCGGCGCGACAGGAGGTGAAGGGAAAGCCGGCGCGCCGCGTCGGGATCGACGCGGCGCGGGGGGAAATCAGTAGCGGAGGTTCACCGACGGCAGGCGCGTGATCGGGACGCCCGCGTCGTGCGGCTTCGGCGACGTGTCGAGCGTCGAGCTCATCTGGTAGCGCGTGCCGAAGTTCGACTTCACGTCGATCTCGACCGGCTTGCCGCGATCGCGATACTCGGTGACCTCGGTGCCGTTCTTGCTCTTTTCATGGAAGCTCGGCGTGCGGCGAATGTCGGCGAAGTCGACTTTCGACGTGACTTCGGCGCCCGGCCGGTTGATCTTGCGGAGATCGGGCAGGCCGGCGGCTTCGTTGGCCTCGGCCCGGGCCTGCGCGTCGGCGTCGGGCGTGCCGCCGGCGGCGTAGGCGGCGCCGGCGGCGGCAAACGTGCCAGCGAGCACGGCGGCAGCGGCGACGAGAATGAGCGGCTTCATGATGAGTCTCCAGTGAACCTTCCGATTTTAGCAAATACTGCGCGCGGCCCGGCCCTCGCGTGCAAGCGGGCGGCCATGAGCGTGACCGGGTTCCGTGGTAATGTCGTTTGATCAGACGAGGTGATGAAAATGAAGAACGATTTGAGCCGCCGGCATCGGGTGCTGACGCCCGAGAGCCCGCCCGTCGAAGCATTCGACGATTCCGTTGCCGCCGTCGCGCGGCTGTCGGCCATCTACGACACCAATACGGGCTTCCTGCGCGACGCCTTCGCGCGTTATCGCCGCCATGAATCGATCACCGAGCACGTGCGCGCGTGCTATCCGTTCGTGCGGATTCGCACCGACGTCAACACGCACGTCGATTCGCGCCGTTCATACGGTTTCGTCGCGGGCCCCGGCGTGTTCGAGACGACCGTCACGCGTCCCGACCTGTTCGCGAACTACTATCGCGAGCAACTGCGCCTGCTGTCGAAGAACCACCATGTGAAGATCGAGATCGGCGTGTCGTCGCAGCCGATTCCGGTTCACTTCGCGTTTCCCGAAGGCATCCACCTCGAAGGCGAGCTCGATCGCGACCGCCTGCTCGCGATGCGCGACATCTTCGATACGCCCGACCTGTCGTACCTCGACGACCGCATCGTCAACGGCACGTTCGAGCCGGCACCCGGCGAGCCGCATCCGCTCGCGCTGTTCACCGCCGCGCGCGTCGACTTCTCGCTGCATCGGCTGCGTCACTACACGGCGACGTCGCCCACGCACTTCCAGAATTACGTGCTCTACACGAACTATCAGTTCTACATCGACGAGTTCGTGAAGCTCGGCCGCGCGATGATGACGGAAAGCACCGATCCGGACGTGCGCGCGTACCGCAGCCAGTACAGTTCGTTCGTCGAGCCGGGCGACGTCATCACGTACAACGCGAACCTCGGCAGCGAGCCGGCCGAGGGCGCCGCGCCGCCGCGGCTGCCGCAGATGCCCGCGTATCACCTGAAGCGCGCGGACGGCAGCGGGATCACGATGGTCAACATCGGTGTCGGTCCGTCGAACGCGAAGACGATCACCGATCACATCGCGGTGCTGCGTCCGCATGCCTGGGTGATGCTCGGCCACTGCGCGGGCCTGCGCAACACGCAGCGCCTCGGCGACTACGTGCTCGCGCACGGTTACGTGCGCGAGGATCACGTGCTGGATGCGGACCTGCCGCTGTGGGTGCCGATCCCGGCGCTCGCCGAAGTGCAGCTCGCGCTCGAGCGCGGCGTGGCCGAGGTCACGCGTCTGGAGGGAGCCGAACTGAAGCGCGTGATGCGCACGGGCACGGTCGCAAGCGTCGACAACCGCAACTGGGAACTGCGCGATCACCGCGAGCCCGTGCAGCGGCTGTCGCAGAGCCGCGCGATTGCGCTCGACATGGAAAGCGCGACGATCGCCGCTAACGGTTTCCGTTTCCGCGTACCGTACGGAACGCTGCTGTGCGTATCGGACAAGCCGCTGCACGGCGAGCTGAAGCTGCCGGGCATGGCCGACACGTTCTATCGCGGCCAGGTCGACCAGCATCTGCAGATCGGCGTGAAGGCGATGGAGATTCTGCGCACGAACGGGCTCGACAAGCTTCATAGCCGGAAACTTCGGAGCTTCGCGGAAGTGGCGTTTCAGTGAGGTGAACGCCGCGCAAGCCGCGGGCGTAACGACAAAGGCCGCACGCGAACTTTCGTTCACGTGCGGCCTTGTTTTTTGTCCTGCAGTGCGCGGGCCCGATCGACCCCACACCTAGACGCTCAGCACTCGCCCTTCTTCGCGTGTCCCGGCGGGCAATGGTAGCCGCCGTGACCGCGATGGCGCTCATGATCTTCCCACTCACGACGCTCCCAGTAGCGGCGGCCGTCCCAGTAACGATCGCCGTGCCAGCCGATCACGACCGCCGGCGCCGGTGCGACCACGACAGGCGCGGGCGCGACGACGACAGGCGCGGGCGTGCCGATGTTGACGTCGACGTTGACGGCATGGGCGAGGCCGGACAGCGAAAGACCGAGGCCGGCGAAGGCGAGGGCGATCAGTGAGCGTTTCATGTTGTTTTCCGTGATGTCGTTGTCAAAGGCCGGCGCGACGCGATGGACGCGAGGGGGATCGTTCCACCGGGGGGACGCCACGCCGACGAGATGCAGTGTGCAGGCGCGGCGCGAAAAAGGCGAGACGGGTTTGTTACGGTGGATTGACGCCAGGCACGCCGGCCGGATCGACGACAGGCTGCATGATTTGACAATGACGGGCCGGGCATGGGAAGCGTCGACGGCATTGCGCGATGCAGGCTGCCCGGATTTGACATTCGGCGGCGCTCGGCCGCACGGCGGGATTAATACGGCGTTACAAAATGACGCGCGGCAGGTGGCGGAATTTCCGTGCCTGCCGCGCGGGAGACGGGATGCCGGCCGTGAGGCAGGCCATCGCACCGATCGAATTACAGATAGAACATGCGGTCTTCTTCGGGCCGCGGCGGATGGTCTTCGCCGTCCGCACCTTCTTCCTCGCCGCTGTCCTCGTAGAACGCGAGCACGGCGTCGAGCACCTGGTCGGGATCGTCGATCACCTGCATCAGATTCATGTCTTCCGGATTGATGAGGCCCATCGGAATCAGCTGGTCGCGGAACCATTGCAGCAGCCCCTGCCAGAACGCGCTACCGACGAGAATGATCGGCACGAGGCGCGACTTCTTCGTCTGGATCAGCGTGAGCACCTCGGACAACTCGTCGAGCGTGCCGAAGCCGCCCGGCATCACGATCACTGCGTCGGAGTTCTTCACGAACGTGACCTTGCGCGTGAAGAAGTGGCGGAAGCGCAGCGAGATGTCCTGGTAGTGGTTGCCCGCCTGCTCGTGCGGCAACTCGATGTTCAGGCCGACCGACGGCGCCTTGCCGGCGTGCGCACCCTTGTTCGCGGCTTCCATGATGCCGGGGCCGCCGCCTGAGATCACCGCGAAGCCGGCGTCGGACAGCTTGCGCGCAATCTGCACGGCCAGCTTGTAGTGCGGCGTGTCCGGTTTGAGACGGGCAGAACCGTAGATGCTGACGGCCGGGCGGATCTCCGACAGGTACTCGGTCGCCTCGATAAACTCTGCCATAATCGTGAACATCTGCCACGATGCGCGCGCCTTCTTGGCCGTCGCGCGTTCTTGATCTGCGAGCGAACGCAGACTCGGAATCACTTTTCTCTTGTTCATAATGCCTGAAGAACGAAATCTGGAAGGTAAGACCCTGCTATTGGTTGACGGTTCGAGCTATCTGTATCGGGCTTACCATGCGATGCCTGATTTGCGTGGCCCTGGCGGGGAGCCGACCGGAGCGCTCTACGGAATCATCAACATGCTGCGCCGTATGCGCAAGGAAGTCAGTGCAGAGTATAGCGCTTGCGTGTTCGATGCAAAGGGCAAGACGTTCCGCGACGACCTTTATGCCGACTATAAGGCAAACCGTCCGTCGATGCCGCCCGATCTTGCACTGCAGGTCGAGCCGATTCACGGTGCGGTCCGTGCGCTCGGCTGGCCGCTGCTCATGGTCGAGGGCGTCGAGGCCGACGACGTGATCGGCACGCTCGCGCGCGAAGCCGAGCGGCACGGGATGAACGTGATCGTGTCGACCGGCGACAAGGACCTCGCACAGCTCGTCACCGATCACGTCACGCTCGTCAACACGATGACCAACGAGACGCTCGATCGCGGCGGCGTGATCGAGAAGTTCGGCGTGCCGCCCGAGCGGATCATCGACTACCTCGCGCTGATCGGCGACACCGTCGACAACGTGCCCGGCGTCGAGAAGTGCGGGCCGAAGACGGCCGTGAAATGGCTGTCGCAATACGACAGCCTCGACGGCGTGATCGAACACGCGGGCGAGATCAAGGGCGTGGTCGGCGACAACCTGCGCCGCGCGCTCGACTTCCTGCCGCTCGGCCGCAAGCTCGTGACCGTCGACACGGCCTGCGATCTCGCACCGCATCTCGAATCGATCGAAGCGTCGCTGAAGAGCGACGGCGAAGCACGCGACCTGCTGCGCGACATCTTCGCGCGATACGGCTTCAAGACGTGGCTGCGCGAAGTCGACAGCGCGCCCGCCGAAGGCGGCGGCGCCGATGCGCCGGAAGGCGAGCCGGCGCAAGTGGTTGCGGCGGACATCGTCCGCGAATACGACACGATCCAGACCTGGGAACAGTTCGACGCATGGTTCGCGAAGATCGATGCGGCCGCACTGACCGCATTCGATACCGAGACCACCTCGCTCGATCCGATGACCGCGCGGCTCGTCGGCCTGTCGTTCTCGGTTGAGCCGGGCAAGGCCGCGTATCTTCCGGTCGCGCACCGCGGCCCCGACCTGCCCGAGCAGTTGCCGATCGACGACGTGCTCGCGCGCCTGAAGCCGTGGCTCGAATCGGCCGACCGCAAGAAGGTGGGCCAGCATCTGAAGTACGACGCGCAGGTGCTCGCGAACTACGACATCGCGCTGAACGGCATCGAGCACGACACGCTGCTCGAATCGTACGTGCTCGAATCGCACCGCACGCACGACATGGACAGCCTCGCGCTGCGCCATCTGGGTGTCAAGACGATCAAGTATGAAGACGTGGCCGGCAAGGGCGCGAAGCAGATCGGCTTCGACGAAGTGGCGCTCGAGCAGGCCGCGGCGTACGCCGCCGAAGATGCAGACATCACGTTGCAGCTTCATCATGCGCTGTACCCGCAGGTTGCGCGCGAACCGGGCCTCGAGCGCGTGTATCGCGAGATCGAGATGCCGGTGTCGCTCGTGCTGCGCAAGATGGAGCGCACCGGCGTGCTGATCGACGACGCACGCCTGCAGGCGCAAAGCAGCGAGATCGCGACGCGGCTCATCGAACTCGAGGGCCAAGCGTACGAACTGGCCGGCGGCGAATTCAATCTCGGCTCGCCGAAGCAGATCGGGCAGATCTTCTTCGAGAAGCTGCAGTTGCCGGTCGTGAAGAAGACGCCGAGCGGCGCCCCGTCGACCGACGAAGAAGTGCTGCAGAAGCTGGCCGAGGATTACCCGCTGCCGAAGCTGCTGCTCGAGCATCGCGGGCTGTCGAAGCTGAAGTCGACCTACACCGACAAGCTGCCGCGCATGGTGAATCCCGCAACGGGCCGCGTGCACACGAACTATGCGCAGGCCGTCGCGGTCACGGGCCGCCTCGCGTCGAACGATCCCAATCTTCAGAACATTCCGGTGCGCACGGCCGAGGGCCGGCGGATCCGCGAAGCGTTCATCGCGTCGCCGGGTCACTGCATCGTGTCGGCCGACTATTCGCAGATCGAACTGCGGATCATGGCGCACATTTCCGGCGACGCGTCGCTGCTGCGCGCGTTCGCGCAGGGCGAGGACATCCACCGCGCAACGGCCGCCGAGGTGTTCGGCGTGACGCCGCTGGAGGTCAACTCCGATCAGCGCCGGATCGCGAAGGTGATCAACTTCGGGCTGATCTACGGGATGAGCGCGTTCGGCCTCGCGTCGAACCTCGGCATCACGCGCGATGCGGCGAAGTTGTATATCGACCGCTATTTCGCGCGCTACCCGGGCGTCGCGCAGTACATGGAGGACACGCGCGCGGCGGCGAAGGAAAGGGGCTACGTCGAAACCGTTTTCGGCCGCCGCCTGTGGCTGCCGGAGATCAACGGCGGCAACGGCCCGCGCCGCCAGGCCGCTGAACGTGCGGCCATCAATGCACCGATGCAGGGCACGGCGGCCGACCTGATCAAGCTGTCGATGATCGCGGTGGACGACTGGCTCACGCGCGACCAGCTCGCATCGCGGATGATCATGCAGGTGCACGACGAACTGGTGCTCGAGGTGCCCGACGACGAACTGTCGCTCGTGCGCGAGAAACTGCCGGAAATGATGTGCGGTGTGGCGAAGCTGAAGGTGCCGCTGGTCGCTGAAGTGGGTGCCGGCGCGAACTGGGAAGAGGCACACTGACGCACCCCCGCGTGATTCCCGCGTCCCGCGGCATATTGTTGCAGGGATGCTGAATATCGAGATGGTTTGCTTGTGGTCAACGCGCAAGCTCCCGGACAATGCATGTCAGTCAGGTCATTGTCGCGGGGGCAGCGCGCCCCGCGTTCCGGGATCGGTGCGTCGAAGTGTTTCGAACTGCACATCGATGATGTCCGAACCGGTTAATCCAACGGGCGGCGCGAACGTATCGCGTCTGCATCGTTCGGCGGCAGCAGTTTCGAATCGCAAAGGGGGAATCGGATGCATCGGATCATCATCGTAGGCGGAGGCGCGGGCGGCCTGGAACTGGCGACGCGGCTCGGCGACCGTTACGGCGCGCGCGGCAATCGTCCCGCGCGTGCGCTCGTCACGCTCGTCGACCGCAATCCGACCCACATCTGGAAGCCATTACTGCACGAGGTCGCGGCCGGCAGTATGGACCCGTTCACGCAGGAACTCGAATACGCGGCCCAGGCGCGCTGGCATGGCTTCGAGTTTCAGCAGGGCGAACTGACCGCGCTCGATCGCGCGGCGAAGCGCATCACGCTGTCGCCCGTCAACGACAGCGACGGCGCGGAACTGCTGCCTGCGCGCGACCTGGAATATGACACGCTCGTGATCGCGATCGGCAGCACGACGCATTTCTTCGGCGTGCAGGGCGCGGCTGAAAACGCGATTGCGCTCGATACGGTCGGCGAGGCCGAGCGCTTCCGCAAGCGCCTGATCGCCGCGTGCATGCGCGCCGAGCACCAGGCGCCGGCGCAGCCCGCGCCGGGAGCGGCGGACGAGCCGCGCATCCAGGTGGTGATCGTCGGCGGCGGCGCGACGGGCGTCGAGCTGTCCGCCGAGCTGCGCAACACTGCGCAGGTGCTGTCCGTCTATGGGCTGCACAAGCTCGACCCGCAGCACGACGTCGGCATCGTGCTGATCGAATCGGGGCCGCGGATTCTGCCTGCGCTGCAGGAGCGCGTCTCGACCGCAACGGCCGAGCTGCTCGAAAAGCTCGGCGTGCGCTTGATGCTTGCCGAGCGCGTGACCGAGGTCGCGCCGGGTTTCGTGCATACGGCGAGCGGCAAGTCGGTGCGCGCGGATCTCACGGTCTGGGCGGCCGGCATCAAGGCACCGTCCGTGCTGTCGAATCTTGACGGCCTGCAGGTCAACAAGCTCGGCCAGCTCGACGTGCGCCGCACACTGCAGACCTTCACCGACGACAACGTCTTCGCACTCGGCGATTGCGCGGCATGCGTATGGCCCGGCAACGAGCGCAACGTGCCGCCGCGCGCGCAGGCCGCGCACCAGCAGGCGAGCTTTCTGCTGAAGGCGATCGGCTGCCGGCTCGACGGACGTCAGCTGCCCGAGTTCACGTATCGCGATTTCGGTTCGCTCGTGTCGCTCGGCCATTTCAGCGCGGTCGGCAACCTGATGGGCGGGCTGATCGGCGGCAACATGCTGATCGAAGGGCTGTTCGCACGCTTCATGTATATGTCGCTGTACCGCCTGCACATCGCGGCGCTGCACGGCTATCCGCGCATGGTGCTCGATACGTTCGCGCACTGGCTGCGTCGCACGACGCTGCCGCGCGTCAAGCTGCACTGACCGCACGGTTCGTGCACCGACGGGCGGGGATTCCTGCCCGTTGTCGTTTCAGGTGCGGTTGACCGCGGATTTGCGCACCGGGCCTGTTCATTGCGCGTCATTTCGACTCAATCCACGGAGATTCGCGCGCGCGCCGGCGCTCGCCGCATCGTGCCGCGCATGGACTTGCCGGGCCGGGTTGCCGCGGTTATCGATACCGTTGGGTGCTACGGCATTGCGTCGTCGTAATCGAGTCTTACACATCTGACAGTTGACGCGACAACGGATTATTGGGCATCTTGTCCGGGTTTCCGCTTGCGGCGGGGTGCCAACCGCCGCGACATCCGCGCCGTCCGCCGGCGTGGTGCCGGGGCGAGTCCCTGGCCGTGACGGCGGCGCCCAATCGAGGAGTGCATTCATGTTGAAACCCGAAGTCGACAGCCTGGTTCCCCACGTTCCGTTCTCGCGCCGCAAGTTCATGCAGGCCGCGCTGGGCGGCACCTTCGCGGCGGCCGTGTTGCCCGTGTCGGCGCAGACCATCACGACCGACAGCAGCGGGCTGGACGTCGACACCATCGAGATCCGCTCGGGCGACGCGAGCATCCCTGCGTATCGCGCGCAGCCGGTCGACAAGACGAACCTGCCGGTCGTCATCGTGATCCACGAGATCTTCGGCGTGCATGCGCATATCGCCGACGTCTGCCGTCGCTTCGCGAAGCTCGGCTATCTGGCGATCGCGGCCGACCTGTTCGCGCGCCAGGGCAATGCATCGAAGTATCCGACGATGAAGGAACTGTTCGACAACATCATCAGCAAGGTGCCCGACCGGCAGGTCACCGAGGATCTCGATGCGACCGTCGCATGGGCCGGCAAGAACGGCGGCGACCTGTCGCGTCTCGGCGTGACGGGGTTCTGCTGGGGCGGCCGCCAGGCGTGGCTGTACGCGGAGCACAATCCGCACGTGCGGGCGGCCGTCGCATGGTACGGGTTCGTCGAGGGCACGACCGACGAGATGACGCCGTTCAATCCGGTCGATCATGCGTCGTTGCTGAAGGTGCCCGTGCTCGGGCTGTACGGCGAGAAGGACACGAACATCACGCAGGCATCGCTCGCGGACATGCGCAAGGCGATCCAGACGAGCGACTCGAAGCTCGCGCGCCAATCGGAGATCGTCGTGTATCCGGATGCGGGTCACGCGTTCTTCGCCGATTATCGGCCGAGTTACGTGAAGGGCGATGCCGAGGACGGCTGGAAGCGCGCGATCGAGTGGTTCCACAAGTACGGCGTGATGTAAACGAAGCAGCGGCGGCAGATGCCGCCGCCTTGTCGTCGCGCCACGCAGGTGCTTATGGGTTCGGGCCGGTCGCGATCGGTCGCGACGGATCGGCGCTCCATTCGCTCCACGAGCCCGGATACAGCGACGCGCCATGCAACCCCGCGATTTCGAGCGCGAGCGCGTTGTGGCATGCGGTCACGCCGGACCCGCATTGCAGAATCACGCTGTTCGGTTCGGTGCCGGCGAGCAGCGTGGTGAACGTCTCGCGCAGCTCATGACCGGTCTTGAAGCGGCCGTCGGCGGCCAGGTTGTCCTTGAAGAACCGGTTGCGTGCGCCGGGAATGTGGCCGCCGACACGATCGATCGTTTCGTTTTCGCCGCGATAGCGATCCGGTGCGCGCGCATCGATCACGACGCGCTTGGCCGACGTCACGTTCGCGAGCACGGCCGCCGCGTCGACTGTCGATTCGAGCGGGGTCGTCGCGCGGAAGTCGCCGGCGGCCGGGTGCGGCACGTCGGCGGTCAGCGGCTGGCCGGCCGCTTCCCATGCCTGCAGGTCGCCGTCGAGCACCGCGACGGAATCGTGCCCGAGCCAGCGCAGCAGCCACCATAGCCGCGCCGCATAGGCGCCGCCTTGTGCGTCATAGGCGATGACCTGCTGGCCCTGCTTGACGCCGCGGCTGGCGATCAGCGTCGCGAATGCGTCGCGGGTCGGCAGCGGATGGCGGCCGTTGGTGCCGGTCTTGCGGCCGGACAGGTCGCGGTCGAGATGGAGATACTGCGCGCCGGGAATATGGCCGGTCGCATAGGCGGCTTCGCCCGCGCCCGGATCGACGAGATCGAAGCGGCAGTCGAACACGGCGACGCTGCCCGGCGCCGCGGCCAGCCGCTCGGCGAGATTGGCTGCGGAGATGAGCGTGGTGTAGTGGGTATGTGGCATGACGGCTCCCTGGAGTGCAAACGGCCTGATACTCCAAGTCTAAACAAAAAAAGACGGGCCGAAACCCGTCTTTTCATATGCCGAATGCCATGCGGCGCCGGCGCGCCGCGCGCGGTCAGATGTCGCCGAGGTGGCGGCGCAGGAACTCGTGGAAGTGCTGCATGCCGTCTTCCATCGGGCTCTGGTACGGGCCGACCTGCGATTCGCCGCGCGCCATCAGTGCGCGACGGCCTGCGTCCATCCGCATCGCGATTTCGTCGTCTTCGACGGCCGTCTCCATATAGGCGGCGCGCTCGGCCTCGACGAACTCGCGCTCGAACAGTGCGATTTCCTCGGGGTAATAGAACTCGACGATGTTGGTCGTCTTCTGCGGGCCGCGCGGAATCAGCCACGACACGACGAGCACGTGCGGATACCACTCGATCATCAGGCCCGGGTAGTAGACCATCCAGATCGCGCCGAACTCCGGCGGCACGCCGTTGCGGAACTTGAGCACCTGCTCGTGCCACTTCTGGTAGGTCGCGCTGCCCGGTTTCGCGAGAGCGTTGTGCACGCCGACCGTCTGCACGCTGTACCAGTCGCCGAACTCCCATTTGAGATCGTCGCACGACACGAAGCTGCCGAGGCCCGGGTGGAACGGAACGACGTGATAATCCTCGAGGTAGACCTCGATGAACGTCTTCCAGTTGTAGTCGCACTCGTGCACTTCGACGTGATCGAAGTGATACTCGGAGAAGTCGAAGTGATGCTTCGTGCCGAGGTTCGCGAGATCGCGCGCGACGTTGCGGCCTTCGGCCTCGAACAGCAACCCCTGCCAGTTCTGCAGCGGGCTCTTGCCGAGGTTCAGGCACGGCTTGTCGGGGAAGTGCGGCGCGCCGAGCAGCTGGCCTTCCAGATCGTACGTCCAGCGGTGCAGCGGACACACGATGTTCTGCGTATGGCCGCGCCCGTTCAGCATGATCGCCTGCCGGTGACGGCACACGTTCGACAGCAGTTCGATCTGGTTCGCCGGGTTGCGGACCAGCACGCGGCCTTCCTTTTCGGACGGCAGCGCAAAATAATCCCCCGCCTCGGGCACCATCAATTCGTGCCCGACGTAACGAGGTCCTTTCTTGAAGAGGGTTTCGATCTCGCGCTCAAGGAGCGCCTCATCGAAATATGCAGTGACTGGAAGCTGGCTGTGAGCCGACTTCAACTGAAGCGCATCGCTCAGATTGGACATTCCCACTCCCGGTGTTAGCGTGAAAGCAGTGAACAACCCAACCATCGAAAAATCGATTTAGGGAAACGCGGAATTATACCCGGTTCGCCTCGCAAGGCTAGGATTAAGTGCCTGATTTGTGTCAATTTTTTGTCGGCAGGCAATCCGGGTGCGCACCCCGTGTGTCGAAGATGGGGCCGGAAGATGTGCCGGGCTGCCCACGTCGGCAGATCGGAGAATTCTCTTTTGCCGTAGAATGTCCGACTTGTTTTGAAATTTGACACCCTCGTCCATGGCGAAAACCGCATCCCCAGGCGCCACGCCGCCCGGCAATGGCACCGAACCGTTGCCGGACAATTATGAGATGGCGCTCGCGGAACTCGAGACGCTGGTTGCCCGGATGGAAGGCGGCGCGTTGAGCCTCGAGGATTCACTGGCGGCGTATCGCCGCGGTGCGACCCTCGTTGCGTTTTGCCAACAGCAGCTCGAGAAAGTGGAGCAGCAGGTTCGCGTGCTCGACGGCGCGACGCTGAAGCCGCTTTCGTCCGGAACGGCCGCCACGGACGGCGAAGACGACGATCTATGACATTCGAACAATGGATGCGGTCCGTGCTCGACCGTGTCGAGGACGCACTCGGCCACTATTTGCCGGCTGATAATGTAGTGCCCACGCAACTTCACGAGGCGATGCGCTACGCGGTCCTCGGCGGCGGCAAACGCGTTCGCCCGCTGCTGTGCCATGCAGCAGGCGAACTGACCGGCGCGACCGAAGCGGCACGCAACGCAGCGGCGGCGGCGCTGGAGATGATCCACGTTTACTCGCTCGTGCACGACGACATGCCGTGCATGGACGACGACGCGCTGCGACGCGGCAAGCCGACCGTGCACGTGCAGTACGACGAGCCGACGGCCCTGCTGGTCGGCGATGCGCTGCAGTCGCAGGCATTCGTCGCGCTGACCGACGCCGCGGCACTGACTCCGGTGCAGCAGGCTGCGCTCGTGCGCGAGCTGGCGCTGGCGAGCGGCTCGATCGGCATGGCCGGCGGGCAAGCGATCGACCTGGCGAGCGTCGGCCTCAAGCTGACGCGCGAACAGCTCGAGACGATGCACCGGATGAAGACGGGCGCGCTGCTGCGTGCCGCCGTGCGGATGGGCGCGCTGGCCGGCGACACGCCGTCGGCGGAGGCGATGGCCGCGCTCGACGTTTACGCGGGTGCCGTGGGCCTGGCCTTCCAGGTCGTCGACGACATTCTCGACGTCACGACCGATTCGGCGACGCTCGGCAAGACGGCCGGCAAGGATGCGGCGAACGACAAGCCGACGTACGTATCGATCCTCGGCCTCGACGCATCGCGTGAGCTCGCGGCCCAGCTGCGCGCCGAAGCGCACGATGCGCTGAAACCGTTCGGCGCACGCGCACAGCGTCTCGCCGAACTTGCCGACCTGGTGGTGAACCGGGTCAGCTGACGCGAAGCCCGCCGCTGCGCACACGCTACGGTGCGTGCAATAGAATGCGGGCGCGTTTGATTTCCTACAATGGAACGACGATGTACGACTTGCTGAAAACCATCGACGACCCGGCGGATCTGCGCCGCCTCGATCGTCGCCAACTCCAACCGCTCGCGGATGAACTGCGCGCGTTCGTGCTCGACAGCGTGTCGAAGACGGGCGGCCATCTGTCGTCCAACCTCGGGACGGTCGAGCTGACGATCGCGTTGCACTACGTGTTCAACACGCCGAACGACCGGATCGTCTGGGACGTGGGTCATCAGACCTACCCGCACAAGATCCTGACGGGCCGCCGCGACCAGATGCATTCGCTGCGCCAGTACGACGGCATCTCGGGTTTCCCGCGCCGCAGCGAGTCCGAATACGACACGTTCGGCACCGCGCACTCGAGCACGTCGATCTCGGCGGCGCTCGGGATGGCGATCGGCAGCCAGCTGAACGGCGACGACCGCTTCTCGATCGCGGTGATCGGCGACGGCGCGATGACGGCCGGCATGGCGTTCGAGGCGATGAACAACGCGGGCGTGTCGGAGGATGCGAAGCTGCTCGTGATCCTCAACGACAACGACATGTCGATTTCGCCGCCGGTCGGCGCGCTGAACCGCCATCTCGCACGCCTGATGTCGGGCCGCTTTTACGCGGCCGCGCGCGCAGGCGTCGAGCGCGTGCTGAGCGTCGCGCCGCCGGTGCTCGAACTCGCGCGCAAGCTCGAGGAGCACGCGAAGGGTATGGTCGTGCCGGCCACGTTGTTCGAAGAGTTCGGCTTCAACTACATCGGCCCGATCGACGGTCACGATCTCGATTCGCTGATCCCGACGCTGCAGAACATCCGCGAACTGCGCGGCCCGCAATTCCTGCACGTGGTGACGAAGAAAGGCCAGGGCTACAAGCTCGCCGAAGCCGATCCCGTGCTCTACCACGGCCCCGGCAAGTTCAACCCGGCAGAAGGCATCAAGCCGTCGACCACGCCCGCGAAGAAGACGTACACGCAGGTGTTCGGCGAATGGCTGTGCGATGAAGCCGAGCGCGATTCGCGCGTCGTCGGCATCACGCCCGCGATGCGCGAAGGCTCGGGCATGGTCGAGTTCGAGAAGCGCTTCAAGGATCGCTATTACGACGTCGGCATCGCCGAGCAGCACGCGGTGACGTTCGCGGGCGGCCTCGCGACCGAAGGGCTGAAGCCCGTCGTCGCGATCTACTCGACGTTCCTGCAGCGTGCGTACGACCAGTTGATCCACGACGTCGCGCTGCAGAACCTGCCGGTCGTGTTCGCGATCGACCGCGCGGGCCTCGTCGGCGCGGACGGTGCGACGCACGCGGGCGCGTACGATCTCGCATTCATGCGCTGCATTCCGAACATGACGATCATGGCAGCGTCCGACGAGAACGAGTGCCGCCAGATGCTGCACACGGCGCTTCAGCAACCGAACCCGACCGCGGTGCGTTATCCGCGCGGCGCGGGCACGGGCGTGGCGACGGTGAAGGAGTTCACCGAAATCCCGCTCGGCAAGGGCGAAGTGCGTCGCCGCACGTCGCAGCCGGAAGGCAAGCGCGTTGCGATTCTCGCGTTCGGCACGATGGTCGCACCGTCGCTCGTGGCGGGCGAGGAGCTCGATGCAACGGTCGCGAACATGCGCTTCGTGAAGCCGGTCGATGCGGCGCTTGTGCGTGAACTCGCCGAGACGCACGATTACCTCGTCACGGTCGAGGAAGGCTGCGTGATGGGCGGTGCGGGCTCGGCCTGCGTCGAAGCCCTGATGGACAGTGGGGTTATCCGACCCGTAATACAATTGGGCCTCCCTGACCAGTTCATCGATCACGGCGATCCGGCGAAGCTGCTGTCGCAATGCGGCCTCGACGGCGCGGGCATCGCGAAGTCGATTCGCGAACGCTTCCTGAGCCCGGCGGCCGATGTCGCCGGTCAGGCGAAGCGCGTCGCATAAGCTGGCGCCGCCTGCGGGCGGCGTCGGTGCGACTGGTGCAACCGGTCTACATTGATGCGGAAAACATGGGCCTGCGGGCCCATGTTGCTTTTCCGGCTGCCGCATGACGCGGCGTGCGCGTCGTCGGACGCGCGGCTTACAAGGATTGAACAAGATGAACCAGATGAATCCCGCCTTCGTGATGCCCGACGTGCAGAGCACGGTGGATACCCGCCAGATTCCGATTCAGCGCGTGGGCGTGAAGGCGGTCCGGCATCCGTTGACGGTGTGCACCGAGAGCGGCGACGTGCAGCCGACCGTCGGCGTCTGGAATCTCGACGTGCGCCTGCCTGCCGATCAGAAGGGCACGCACATGTCGCGCTTCGTCGCGCTGCTCGAGGAGAATCGTGCGCCGCTGACGGTCGAGCGCTTCCGTGCGATGCTCGCGTCGATGCTCGAGAAGCTGGAAGCTGAGGCCGGCCGCATCGAGGTCACGTTCCCGTACTTCGTGAACAAGACGGCGCCGGTGTCGGGCGTGCAGAGCCTGCTCGACTATGAAGTGACGCTCGCGGGCGAGAGCCGCAACGGCGAAGCGCGCCTGTTCCTGAAGGTGCTCGTGCCGGTGACGAGCCTGTGCCCGTGCTCGAAGAAAATTTCGCAGTACGGCGCGCACAACCAGCGCTCGCACGTGACGATCGACGCCGAGCTCGCGGCCGACCTGCCGGTCGAGGCGCTGATCCGCATCGCGGAAGAAGAGGCGTCGTGCGAGCTGTGGGGCTTGCTGAAGCGTCCGGACGAGAAGTTCGTCACGGAGCGTGCGTACGAAAACCCGAAGTTCGTCGAGGATCTGGTGCGCGACGTCGCGCAGCGTCTCGATGCGGACGAGCGCGTGGTCGCCTACGTGCTCGAAGCCGAGAACTTCGAGTCGATCCACAATCACAGCGCGTATGCGCTGATCGAGCGCGACAAGCGGCACGCCGCGTAACGTTGTGTCGCTGCGGCGTTTTGCCGCTGCAACGGAGAAGGCCGCTCGATCGAGCGGCCTTTGTGTTTTGGCTGGCGTATTCCGAAACGTGCCAGTGCGTCGTGCGAATCAGCGTGCGAGCGACGCGAGATCCCAGCGCGGTTTCACCGTGAACGCGTAGTCGGCGTTCGCCTGCTCGGGCCAGCGGCCGAGCCGCAACGCGCCGGCGAGCGCGATCATCGCGCCGTTGTCGGTGCAGAGCGCGAGATCCGGATAGTGCACGTCGAAGCCGCGCTTGGCCGCGGCGGCCGACAGCGCCGCGCGCAACTGGCGGTTCGCGCCGACGCCGCCCGCGACGACGAGGCGCTTGAGCTTCGTCTTCTTGAGTGCGGCGAGCGACTTCGCGACGAGCACGTCGACGGCCGCGTCGACGAAGCCGCGCGCGAGATCGGCCTTCGCGCGTTCGAGCGCTTCGCCTTCGAGTTTTGCCGCCTCGAACTTCTTCATCTGCGTGAGCACGGCCGTCTTCAGGCCGCTGAAGCTGAAGTCGAGGTCGCCCGAATGGAGCATCGGACGCGGCAGCACGACGGCGCCCGGCGTGCCCGTTTCCGCGAGCTTCGACACTTCCGGGCCGCCCGGGTAGCCGAGGCCGATCAGCTTCGCCGTTTTGTCGAAGGCTTCGCCGGCCGCGTCGTCGAGCGTCTCGCCGAGCGTCTCGTACACGCCGACATCGGTCACGCGCATCAGCTGCGTGTGGCCGCCCGACACCAGCAGCGCGATGAATGGGAACGGTGGCGGCTCGTCGACGAGCAATGGGGACAGCAGATGGCCTTCGAGGTGATGGATGCCGACGGTCGGCTTGTTCCATGCCAGCGCGAGCGCGTTCGCGATGCTCGCGCCGACCAGCAGCGCGCCGGCGAGGCCGGGGCCTTGCGTGAATGCGATCGCGTCGATGTCCTCGCGGCGCGTGCCGCTTTGCGCCATGACTTCCTCCAGCAGCGGCAGCGCGCGGCGGATGTGGTCGCGCGATGCGAGCTCGGGCACGACGCCGCCGTATTCGCGGTGCATCGCGATCTGCGAATGAAGCGCGTGCGCGAGCAGGCCGCGCTGCGTGTCGTAGAGCGCGAGGCCGGTTTCGTCGCAGGAGCTTTCGATGCCGAGAACGAGCATGGTAGAGGCGGGGCGAGCTGCGTCGAGCGCGCCGCAGGAAGGTAAACGTAACCGCAAATTATAGCAGGCGAGGGCCTGCCGCCGCCGGGGCGCGGCCCGGGTGCGCGGCCGGGCAGGTACAATCCGCGCCATGGAAACATATGACATCGCCGTGATCGGCGCGGGCGCCGCCGGGATGATGAGCGCCGCGGTCGCCGGGCAACTCGGCCGCCGCGTGGTGCTGATCGACCACGCGCCGCGGCTTGCCGAGAAAATCCGCATCTCGGGCGGCGGCCGCTGCAACTTCACGAATCTCTACGCGGGCCCCGACAACTACCTGTCGTCGAATCCGCATTTCGCGCGCTCGGCGCTTGCGCGCTATACGCCGCGCGACTTTCTCGGACTGCTCAAGCGTCATCACGTCACCTGGCACGAAAAGCACAAGGGGCAGCTCTTTTGCGATCACGGCAGCGACGCGGTCATCGACATGCTGAAGCACGAATGCGACGCGGGCGGCATTGCCTGGCGCCGGCCGGTGGTCGTCGACGCGGTGCGCCACGCGTCGGCCGATGGCTTCACGCTCGACACGCAGCAGGCGGGGCCGATCCGCGCACGCGCGCTGATCGTTGCCACTGGCGGCCTGTCGATCCCGAAGATCGGTGCGACCGACTTCGGCTACCGGCTCGCGAAGCAGTTCGGCCACAAGCTCGTCGATACGCGGCCCGCGCTCGTGCCGCTCACCTTCGCGCAGCAGGACTGGGAGCCGTTCGCGGCGCTGTCAGGCGTGTCGCTCGAAGTGCGTGTGTCGACCGGCGACAAGAAGCGCGGCGGCGAATTCGTCGAGGACCTGCTGCTGACCCATCGGGGCCTGTCGGGCCCCGGCATCCTGCAGATCTCCAGCTACTGGCAGTCCGGCGATCCGATCCGCATCGACCTGCTGCCGCAGCGCGACGCGGTGGCCGACCTGCTCGACGCGAAACGCACGTCGAAGCGCCAGATCGGCTCGCTGCTCGCGGACTGGGTGCCGTCGCGCCTCGCTCACGTCTGGCTCGACACGCACCGTGTCGCGGCCGATGCGCGGCTCGCGGACCTGCCCGACAAGACGTTGCGACAGATCGGCGAAGCGCTGTCCGGCTGGACGCTGACGCCGAACGGCACCGAGGGCTACAAGAAGGCCGAAGTGACGAAGGGCGGCGTCGATACGCGCGAACTGTCGTCGGCGACGATGATGAGCGCGCGGGTGCCGGGGCTGTTCTTCGTCGGCGAGGCGGTGGACGTGACGGGCTGGCTCGGCGGCTACAACTTCCAGTGGGCGTGGGCATCCGGCACGGCGGCCGGGCAGGCGGCGGCGGAGTTTGCGCGGAGCGCCTGACACGGCTGCGCGGGCCCGCCATTGACGGGACCCGGCCCTTATGTCTTTGCCTGGCGCTCTGCTATACTCGTAAATCTTCCCTGCAAACCTTTATTCGTGTCGGATCATGACGATCATTCGCGTTAAAGAAAACGAGCCGTTCGAAGTCGCCATGCGCCGCTTCAAGCGCACGATCGAGAAGAACGGTCTGCTGACCGAGCTTCGTGCGCGGGAGTTCTACGAGAAGCCGACCGCCGAGCGCAAGCGCAAGAAGGCTGCCGCGGTGAAGCGTCATTACAAGCGGATCCGCAGCCAGACGCTGCCGAAGAAGCTGTACTGAACGATTGAGCGCCGCACGATTCACTGAGCGGCGCACCGGCGACCTCCGCGCGATCGGCCTCGATCCGGGGCCGCGAGTCGCCGATGCCGGATTCGAGCAACCCGCTTGAGACTTAGTCCCAAGCGGGTTTTTGTGTTGACGCCCGTTCGCGGGCGTCGAAGTCACGTTTCCATCCCGGGTGCAAGATGAGTTTGAAAGAGCAGATCAGCGAAGACATGAAGGCCGCGATGCGCGCGAAGGAAAGCGAGCGTCTGGCGACGATTCGCCTGCTGATGGCCGCGATCAAGCAGCGCGAGGTCGACGATCGGGTCACCCTCGACGACGCGGGCATCACCGCGGTGATCGACAAGATGATCAAGCAGCGCAAGGACTCGATCAGCCAGTTCGAAGCCGCCGGCCGCGACGATCTCGTCGCGAAGGAACAAGCCGAACTGACCGTGCTGGGCGCATACATGCCCGCGCAGCTGTCGGACGCCGAAGTGGCTGCTGAAGTCCAGGCCGCGGTCGCGGCAACGGGCGCGGCTGGCCCGCAGGACATGGGCAAGGTGATGGGCGTGCTGAAGGGCAAGCTCGCCGGCCGCGCCGACATGACGGCCGTTTCCGCGCAGGTCAAGGCCGCGCTGTCGAAGTAAAACCCGCTTCCCGGCGCGCCGCATTCGCGTGCGCCGGGGCGTCGTATTGTCTTTTTTTCGCTCGATCCCACGGTGATTCCGCATTCGTTCCTGCAGGATTTGCTGAACCGCGTCGATATCGTCGACGTGGTGGGCCGGTACGTGCAGCTCAAGAAGGGCGGCGCCAACTTCATGGGGTTGTGCCCGTTCCACAACGAGAAGAGCCCGTCGTTTACCGTCAGCCCGACCAAGCAGTTCTATCATTGCTTCGGCTGCGGCGCGCACGGCACGGCGATCGGTTTCCTGATGGAACACGCGGGGCTCACGTTCCCGGAAGCCGTGCAGGAGCTCGCGCAATCGGTCGGGCTGACCGTGCCGCACGAACCGTCGATGCGCGGGGGTGGCGGGGGCGGTGCGGGTGGCGGCGACTATCCGGCGCCCGTGTCGAAATCGGTCGCGACCGCGCTGTCCGACGTGATGTCCGCCGCGTGCGACTACTACCGCAAGCAGTTGCGCGGCGCGACGGTCGCGATCCAGTATCTGAAGAACCGGGGCCTGACCGGCGAGATCGCCGCGCGCTTCGGGCTCGGTTATGCGCCGGACGGCTGGCAAAACCTCGAAACAGCGTTCCCGGACTACCGCGACGACTCGCTCGTCGAATCGGGCCTCGTGATCGTCAGCGAGAAAACCGATGCACAGGGCGTCGCGCGCCGCTACGACCGGTTCCGCGAGCGAATCATGTTCCCGATCCGCAACGTGAAGGGGCAGGTGATCGGGTTCGGCGGCCGCGTGCTCGGCAGCGGCGAGCCGAAGTATCTGAATTCGCCCGAAACGCCACTGTTCAATAAGGGCAGTGAGCTGTACGGGCTGTTCGAGGCGCGTCTCGCGATCCGCGAGCGCAAGTACGTGCTGGTTGTCGAAGGCTACATGGACGTCGTCGCGCTCGCGCAGCTCGGCTTCCCGAACGCGGTCGCGACGCTCGGCACGGCGTGCACGCCGATTCACGTGCAGAAGTTGCTGCGTCAGACCGACACGGTTATTTTCAGCTTCGACGGCGACTCGGCCGGCCGGCGTGCGGCGCGCCGCGCGCTCGAGGCGTGCCTGCCGCATGCGGCGGACAACCGGACGATCCGATTCCTTTTCCTGCCGTCCGAGCACGATCCGGACAGCTACGTACGCGAATTCGGCGCGGAAGCGTTTTCCGAGCAGGTCGAGCGCGCAATGCCGCTGTCACAATTTCTGTTGAACGAAGCAATTGCCGGCAAGGCGCTCGACCAGCCGGAAGGTCGAGCGAAGGCGCTGTTCGACGCGAAGCCGCTGCTGCAGGCGCTGCCGGCGAACGCGTTGCGCGCGCAGATCATGCACATGTTCGCCGACCGGCTCGATATCCCGTTCGAGGAAGTCGCGGGGCTGTCGGACGTCGATGCGCGCATCGCGGCGCCGGCGCGCCAGGCGCCCCCGCGCAGCGAACGGCGGCGTGTGACCGACAGCGAAAAGCGCGCGTTGCGTACGCTCGTGATGCATCCGCGGATCGCGTCGCAGCTCGACGACGAACAGCTTGCGACCCTGCGCGCGCTGCCGCGGATCGGCGAGCTGTTCGCCGAAGTCGTCGAGCATGCGCGTGCGCTGGGCGACGGCGCGGAGTTCCGGCTGCTGTCGGATGTCCTGCGGACGTCCTCGAACGGGGCGACTTACGAGGAAATCTTCCGCGAAATTCTGGACTATGATGAAAACGTCCGCGATTTGCTGTTACAGAATCCGGAAGACGAGACGGTGCCCGAGCGGCAGCGTGAACAGGAACGGATCGCGGGGGAGGAACTGCAGGCCGCGGTGCTCAAGATGCGCTATGACGCCTGCTGCGACCGGCTCGACCGGCTTGCGCGGCAGTCCACCTTCACACCCGAGGAACTGGCGGAATTGACGGAATTGAACCAGCAGCGAACCGACATGAAGCGTCGGCTCGGGCTGTAGGCGGTCGGGGCGCCAAGAGAGGGCGCCCCAGCGTGCTATAATATAAGGTTTCCAGCGGTTTGTTTTCCAAGCAGAGGCGAGAATCGCGATGGCAAAGACGACAGGCGGAAAGAAAGCAACAGGCAAGGGCTCGACGGAGCCGACCACGAAGGTCACAGCGGCCAAGTCTGCTTCTTCCACCAGGACAACGTCTTCAGCCACGTCAGCCCCTGCAGGAAAGAAAACCGCGGCCGGCACTGCTCAGGCTGCGCCGGCGCCGGCAGCCAGAACACGGGCTGCCGCCAGACCCGACTCCGGGCCGGCCAAGCCGGCGGCGAAGCGGGCAAGTGCGAAAAGCGCAAGGGACACGACTGCCGCCGCGGACGAAACGGCAGTACGTACTACTCATGCACCCACGGTTCAACCGGCTGTCGTCCAGCAGCCGCGAGTCGATATAGCCGGTACGGCGAACTCCATGACCAAAAAGCTGAACGAAGTATCCGTCGATGACGACGCAAATCAGAGCGACGAGCAGCCCGCAGCCGCGGCTGCCCCGGGCAAATCCAAGGTGCGCGATCGTCGCGCCAAGGAAAAGGCGCTGCTGAAGGAAGCGTTCGCGACGAGCACGCCCGGCACGGCCGAGGAGCTCGAAGAGCGCCGCGTGAAGCTGCGCGCGCTGATCAAGCTCGGCAAGGAGCGTGGCTTCCTCACGTATGCCGAAATCAACGACCACCTGCCGGACAACTTCACCGAAACTGAAGCCCTCGAAGGCATCATCGGCACGTTCAACGACATGGGCGTGGCGGTTTACGAGCAGGCTCCGGACGCGGAAACGCTGCTCCTGAACGACAACGCGCCGGCCGCGTCGTCGGACGATGAAGTCGAGGAAGAAGCGGAAGTCGCGCTGTCGACCGTCGATTCGGAATTCGGTCGCACGACCGATCCGGTCCGGATGTACATGCGCGAGATGGGCACGGTCGAGCTGCTCACGCGCGAAGGCGAAATCGAGATCGCGAAGCGGATCGAGGACGGCCTGCGCCACATGGTGATGGCGATTTCCGCGTGCCCGACGACGATCGCCGACATCCTCGCGATGGCCGAGCGCGTCGCGAACGAAGAGATCCGCGTCGACGAACTCGTCGACGGCCTGCTCGATCCGAATGCTTCGGACTCCGCCGATACGGACGGTTTCTCCGCGAAGGAAGCCGAAGCCATCGAGAACGAGGACGAGGAAGCCGAAGAGGAAGAGGAAGAAGAGGAAGAGGAGGAGGATGACGGTGCCGCTCAGGCGTCGGCCAACGCCGCTCAACTCGAAGCCCTCAAGCGTGCATCGCTCGACAAGTTCTCGCAGATCAGCGAGTGGTTCGACAAGATGCGCCGCGCGTTCGAGAAGGAAGGCTACAAGTCGAAGTCCTACCTGAAGGCGCAGGAAACGATCCAGACCGAGCTGATGACGATCCGCTTCACCGCGCGTACCGTCGAGCGTCTGTGCGACACGCTGCGTGCGCAAGTGGACGAAGTGCGTCAGGTCGAGCGTCAGATCCTGCACATCGTCGTCGACAAGTGCGGCATGCCGCGTTCGGAATTCATCGCGCGCTTCCCGGGCAGCGAGACGGATCTCGACTGGGCCGAGAAGATCACGGCCGAAGGCCATCCGTACAGTGCGGTCCTGTCGCGTAACGTTCCGGCGATCCGCGAACAGCAGCAGCGTCTGATCGACCTGCAGGCGCGCGTCGTGCTGCCGCTGAAGGACCTGAAGGAAACCAACCGCCAGATGGCGGCCGGCGAACTGAAGGCGCGTCAGGCGAAGCGTGAAATGACCGAGGCGAACCTGCGTCTCGTGATCTCGATCGCGAAGAAGTACACGAACCGCGGCCTGCAGTTCCTCGACCTGATCCAGGAAGGCAACATCGGCCTGATGAAGGCGGTGGACAAGTTCGAATACCGTCGCGGCTACAAGTTCTCGACCTACGCGACGTGGTGGATCCGCCAGGCCATCACGCGTTCGATCGCGGACCAGGCGCGCACGATCCGTATTCCGGTTCACATGATCGAAACGATCAACAAGATGAACCGCATCTCGCGGCAGATCCTGCAGGAAACCGGTCTCGAGCCGGATCCGGCAACGCTCGCCGAGAAGATGGAGATGCCGGAAGACAAGATCCGCAAGATCATGAAGATCGCGAAGGAGCCGATCTCGATGGAAACGCCGATCGGCGACGACGACGATTCCCATCTCGGCGACTTCATCGAGGACAACAACACGGTCGCGCCGGCGGATGCCGCGCTGCATGCAAGCATGCGCGACGTCGTGAAGGACGTGCTCGATTCGCTGACGCCGCGTGAGGCGAAGGTGTTGCGGATGCGTTTCGGTATCGAGATGAGCACCGATCACACGCTCGAGGAAGTCGGCAAGCAGTTCGACGTTACCCGCGAGCGGATCCGTCAGATCGAGGCCAAGGCGCTGCGCAAGCTGCGTCACCCGAGCCGTTCCGACAAGCTGAAGTCGTTCCTCGAAGGGAACTGATTTCCAGCGTCTTACTTGCGAACGCCGCCGGCATCCGCGTGATGCCGGTGGCGTTTGTCCTCTTTGGTGTCTTTGTTGTTACAATGCCGGCCCGGCTTCGTTGCCGGCGTGGCGTGTAGCACACGTTGCTTCTCGTCTGGGCCCCTAGCTCATGCTTGGTTAGAGCAGCGAACTCATAATTCGTTGGTGCCGGGTTCGACTCCCGGGGGGCCCACCAGATTCGCTTCCCAGGTTATCCGGGGAAGTCTCGAAACCCGCGACGCCGCAAGGCCTCGCGGGTTTTTCTTTTGCGCGCTGCCTGAATGTGTCGAGCGTGTTGAATGCGTTCACGCCGGCGTCGCGTGTCGCATCGCCGCCACCGGGGAAACGCGCGGAGCGTGCCGTCCCGATATCAATCGAAGTATGCTGTAGCGCGGTCGGCGCGCACGATCGAGAATCGCCGCGCGCGCGAACCGCAGGCCAGCGCCGTGTTCCGCCCGGCGGCCAGAACAAACACAAACAGACTTCGCCCGACAGTGGGGGCGGCCATCATGATCATGTTGCGTTCGTGGAGTGCGATTCTGTCGTTGCTGATGCTTGCCGCGTGCGCCAGCCTGCCGCCGCAGGCCGGTCGCGCGCCAGCGCACGCATTCACCGATACCGAAACCACGCGCCTCGGCATCGCGTTCCGCCAGCAGGCCGCCACCCATCCGGGGCAGGACGCGTTTCACCTGCTGCGCGATCCCGTCGATGCACTCGATGCGCGCGTGCTGCTCGCCGATCGCGCGGACCGCTCGCTGGACCTTCAGTACTACATCTGGCACGACGACCTGACCGGACACGAACTCGCGGATGCGATCATCCGTGCGGCCGATCGCGGGGTTCGCGTGCGTGCGCTGCTCGACGATCTCGGGACGAACGCGGACGATCGCAAGCTGCTCGAGATCAGTTCGCATCCGAACATCGAGATCCGGCTCTTCAACCCGGTCGCCACGCGCCACTTCAAGAAGATCGGCACGGTGCTCGAGTTCTCGCGCGTCAACCGGCGCATGCACAACAAGGCGATGATCGCGGACAACCAGGCGGCGATCGTCGGCGGCCGCAACATCGGCGACGAGTATTTCGGCGCGTCGTCGATGCTGGAGTTCGGCGATCTCGATGTGGTCGTGCACGGCCCCGTCGTGAACGACATCTCGACCGAATTCGATACGTTCTGGAATTCGCCGTATGCGTATCCGATCGATGCGCTGGTCGGGCACGATGCAGCGCCGGGAGGTCTCGACCGGGAGCGCGAACGGTTGCGCGATTACTTGCGCGCGATGGAGGACAATCCGTACGTGCTCGAGGCGCGACACAGGCTCGACCAGATCGTGCACGGGCAGGGTACCGAGTTGTCCTGGGGGCAGGCGACGGTCCTGTACGACGATCCGGCGAAGATTTCACGCTCGCCGAAGGACAGCGACGGCCACCTGATGCCGCAACTGCGCGCACTTGCGTTGCGGCCGGAGCAGGAACTGCTGATCGTGTCGCCGTATTTCGTGCCGGGCAAGGACATGATCGAACGGCTGCGCGCGCTCACGGCACGCGGCGTGCGCGTGACGATCCTGACCAACTCGCTCGCATCGACCGACGTCGCGGCCGTGCATGCCGGCTATCGGCGCTATCGGAGTGCGTTGCTGGAAGCCGGCGTGCGGCTTTACGAACGGCGGCCGTCCGGCGACAAGAGCATCGCGAAGCAGGTCATCATCGGCTCGTCGCGTGCTTCGCTGCATGCGAAGACCTATGTGTTCGATCGCAAGAGCATCTTCATCGGTTCGATGAATCTTGATCCGCGCTCGCTGAACCTCAATACCGAGATCGGCGTTTACTGCGAGAGCCCGGCAATTGCGTCGGAGGTCGCGACGGACCTGGAGCCGCGGCTCGATCGAATCGCGTGGCGAGTCGAATCGCGGACCGATCCGGCCGGGAAGGGGCGGCTCAAGTGGATTCAGACCGACGCGGACGGGACGGTGACCGAGCTCGATCACGAACCGGAAGTGTCGGCGGCGCGGCGCATGGAAGTGTGGTTTCTCGGCTTGTTTCCGATCGAATCGCAGCTGTGATTTCGCTGGCCCGCGACGACCGCGGGCGGTGTGTGCCGACGCGCAGCGTCAATCTGGAGGCGCCGCGCGCAGCGGTGCAGATACGGCTCCGGGCGCGCGAAACGACCCGCGCCCGGAACCGCACCGCTCATTGCACGATCGATCAGCGCGCGAAATCCGACGTGCTCTGGATGAACGTGTTCAGCTTCGAGATGTTCACGCTGCCGAAGCCCGTCGTCGCGTCCCAGCCAGCCTTCGCCTTGTAGCCGTACGTGCCGCTGCCGTTGTTGCCGGACGTCACGTCGTGCACCAGCGCCGCATTGCTCGGGAAGTATTTGTAGATGCTCGACGCCGGGAAGCCGAGCGCGTTGTTGTTGGCCGATTGCAGCCGCGCCCAGATGCCGGTGAAGATCGGCGCGGCGAGGCTCGTGCCGCCTTCGTTGTTCAGGTAGCCCGAGCCCCACAGCGTGTCGGACGTCTGGCCGTTCACCACGAGGATCGCGCCGGTGCGCAGGTCGGCGTCGAAGCCGACGTCCGGCAGTGCGCGCTTGGTCGACCCGGTGAGGCTCGACGATTGCCACGACGGCGCGGCTTCGTACTTGCTGTAGCCACCGCCCGTGGACCATACGGTGCCCGGCTGCCAGCTCGGATCGTTCCACACGATTTCACTGTTGTATGCGTTGGTCGACGTGTTGGTGAACAGCGTCGTGCCGCCCACAGCGATCACGTACGGCGACGTCGCGGGCTCGCTCACCGTGTAGGTCGAGCGCGACGGCGTGCCGCTCGCGCATTCGTACGCACCGTGGTCGCCGGCCGATACGGAGAAGGTCTGACCTTGCGCGACGGCCTGCTTGAAGATGGTGTCGTCGGTCGCCTGCGAGCCGGTGCTGTACGCGGACGATTCGCACACGCCGAGCGACACGTTGATGACCTTCGCGACGTTGTCGCTCACCGCCTTGTTGTACGCGGCGGTGATCGCGGTGAGCGTCATCGACGGCGCCACGTAGAACACGACCTGCTTCACGCTGCCGCCGGCTGCGCCGACGATCGACTGGCTGTCGAGGTTCCATTCGACGGTGCCGGATGTATCGGTGTACGAACTGCCTGACGGGCCCGTCGGCACGACACTGCTGCTGATCGTGCCGAGGCCGTTGTTGGCGGCGAACGTATTGAGGTCGCTGACCGTCTGCGACAGATCGCCTTCGGAGATGATGCCGACGGTGGTTTGCGAGGCCGTCGGCGTGCCGTCGCCGCCGTAGAGCGACGAGAATTCCGTCGGGTAGTGCGGCACCGCGGATGCGCCTGCCGGAATCGTCAGGTTGCTGGTGTTGCCTTGCGGCTTGCTGCCCGCGCCGGTATGCATGAGCTCAACGTTCTGCAGGCCCAGCACGGCACCGACGATGCCGGAGATTGCATTCGGCACCTGTGCGGCATCGGTGTTCGCGTAGACGTTGCGGCCGTTGCGCGTGAAGCGCTTGAGTGTCGTGCGGAACGCTGATTTGACCGTTGCCGCGGTGCCCGATGCGGACACGAGCAGGCGGTTCGGCGCGACCACGATGTTGACGAAGCCGGCCTGGCGCAGGTGCGCGACGACGGAGGCGACCTGCTGGTCGGTCGGCGCGTATTGCGCGGCGAACTGTGCCGACGTGAGGAACTGCTTGTAGTGCGGTGAGCCGGGCGTATGCAGGTCGTGCAGGTATTGATCGAGTTGCGCCTCGTTGCGCAGGTTCAGTCCGAGCACGATGTCGACGGATTCGCCGGGCGCCATCTCGGTGGCAGCCGCGGCAGCGGCGGCGGTGCTGGCCGCCGGCGCACCGGCGGTACTGCTGCTTTCACCTTGCTGGACGAGCGGCAGGAATCCCTTGGTGCGCGTTTCCGTCCAGCCGGCGGCCGGTGCGGCATGGACGGCCGTCATGCCGAACGAAGCGGCTGCTGCGGCGGCGAAGGCGAGCTTGACGATGCGGATGTGCTTTTGTTTCTTGTTTGCAACCTGGTTCATTTTGAATTACCCCTCCGGTTGAACATCGAACTGCACGAACAACAACGGTCGACAGCGGCGCGGATCGTGCGCCGCCGATATCCGTCGCGCTCGCGCGGATAGCGCGGACGCGACGGGGCCTTTCGCCCGACCCGGACGGGTGGTGATCCTCCGGGGGCGAAATGCTTGAAAGCTTGGTAACGAAGGCGCTGGGCCGCGATGAGGACCGGCCGCGCCAGCAGGCCTGATGCAGGCGGGATGGCTAGAGCAACAGTTTCGGTGTCCTGCTCATCTGGTTCGGTCCTTCGGACTGCTGCCGGATGGCGGCTGCCCAATGAGTGCATCGGGATGTTGCATGCGCCAACGGAAGAAGCGACGGTCGGCGGCGAGAACTTCGGTGCGGCGGAAACGAGATGCGTCGAGCGGGAACGATTGCGTGGTTTGCAATTCGTCGGATTGCTTGAATCGGACGGTATCAAGAACGAAAGTTCGATGTCAAACTTTTTCTGATTATATGAAACAAAGTTAAATGGAATAAGTTGAAATGTTTTTGAAAAGTCAGGGGGTGTTTTGTAATTTTCAAACCCGAAACCGGATGCAATTTCAGATCTGTCGGCCGAATAATTCGCGATTCGATTCGTAATGAACGAACGGTATTCGAGAAATCATTCGAATCTCCCGCGGTCGTCTTCGATTGGGATAGTTGTGACCGTGAAGTTGGCGAGCGGGTGGCCGACGCGAACTGGGCAGCGCTGGCGAACGCGGCGAAGCGCGTTCAGCGCGCGGCTATAGGTAGTTCAATTGCGCAGGCACGACACGCGGTGGCCGGGCCTGCGGCATCCGCACGATCAGTCCGGCTTGCGGTCTGATGAAGCGGGCGGCGGCGGTTGCTCCGCGGCCGGCGTGCCGGCGGTAGGGGCGCCGTTTGCATCGTTCTCGGGCGCCACGGGCCGCGAACCGTCGTCATACGCGACGAGGCTGCGCTGCGGATTCGCGATCCGGATTCCGCGTTCGTGGAACAGCACCGCGATACGCCGGTTGAATTCGCGCTGCACGCCCCAGCGTGCCGAGTCCTTGCACTGGATCTGTCCGGCCAGCGCAATCGTCGCGCCGTCGACCTGGTCGATACCCCAGTAGCTGAAATCCGACAGGATGCCGTCCTTGTAATTCGGATCGTCGCGCAACGCGGCGCCGATCTCCTTCAGTGTCGCGATCGCCCGATCGATGTCCTGGCCGTATGCGATGCTGACCTTGACGGCTGCGTTGCCGAGCCCGCGATTCGTGTTGTTGACGGTCGTCACCGAGCTGAACGGGATCGTATACAGCGACCCGTCGCCCGCGCGCAGTCGCACCGTGCGGATCGACAGGTATTCGACCGTGCCGGACACGCCGGCAAGCGTGACCCAGTCGCCCACCTGCATCGCGTTCTCCATCAGCAGGAAGATCCCGGTGATGAAATCCTGCACGAGCTTCTGCGAGCCGAAGCCGAGCGCGACGCCGAAGATGCTGGCGCCGGCGAGCAGCGGCCCGATGTTCACGCCGATTTCGCTGAGGCCCGTCAGCACGACGACGAGCGCGATCATGATGAACAGCAGCGAACGCAGCATCGGCAGCAGCGTGCGCAACCGCGCCGCGCGCACGAGGTTGTTCTCGCGCGTCCACTGCTGCAGGCGGCGCTCGATCGCGATGTTCGCGGCTTCCCACACGATCAGCGCGATGACGGCCGCGATCGCGATCGTGATCAGCGCCGACGCGAGCCGATGGCCGATCGTGCCGGTCTGGAACGCGTGGAAGATCGGCACGCCCCAGATCTGCAGCAGCAGCACGACGGTCACGATGGCGATCGCCGCCGACACGATCTGGCGCACCAGCGGGTAGTAGCGGTAGGCGTGCACGTGGACCAGCGTGCGATCGTCATCGCGGCGCTGGAACAGTCGCGCGAGCGCGCCGAACACGACGATCGATACGATCCGCATGCCGATCATCGCGGCGATCGAGCGGCCGCCGAGCGCGATCAGCACGCGGTAGCCGTTGTGGACGTCGAGCGCCCACACGAACCACAGCGCCATCACGACGAACACCGACACGGGCGCCCACGCGTCGGCGAGCGCGTTGCCGATCATCGCGAAGGCCGGCCGATCGTCGCCGGCCGCGCGGATGCGGGCGGCGACCGGCTGTCGGCACCGGAGAATCAGCGCCGAGATCATCAAGTGGCCGACGAGCGCGACGGCTTTCAGCAGCGCGACGTGACCGGCGTCGCTGAGGCCGAAGCTCGCGGCGATCTCGACCGCGGCCGTGCAGACGCCGACGACGATCACGATCCGCGCGATCGAGCGCTGCGCGATCGCGGCCCATGCATCGCTGACGTGCAGCAGCCGCAATTGCCGCGCATCGGGCTGGAAGAACAGCCGGCTGACGATCGTCACGAGGCGGCAGATCACATAGATGTCAATCAACGATTCGAGTGCGGTTTCGGTTGGCGTGCCGGCGCCGTCGAGCACCGACATCGTCAGGCTCGCGACGCCGACGAACACCAGCAGCGGCACCACGCGCAGCGCGAGGCTGACCAGCGCGCGCGGCATCCGGCGCAGCAGCGTGGTGTGGCGCCGTGCATGGCCGCGGCCTTGCGACGACGTATCGGGCGCGGTGGTGCCTTCGGCGCTGGCGCTGGCGTCGGCGTCGGCCGGCGCTGACGCCCTGGAATCGTCCGCCTCGGCGGGTTCGGGCTCGGCTCGACGCGACGATTCGGCCCGACGCGTGCCCAGGGCGGCCAGCGCGCGCCGCAGCAGCCGCTTCGCGAACCATTCGACGACGAACGCGGGCACGAGCACGGCGAGGATGACCAGGAGCGCGCGCGTGAGGTCCGCACGTTCGTCGGCGCGCACCAGCCGCTCGTGCCACCAGCTGCCGACGGAGCCGACATCGAGCAGCGAGTGCAGCGATTCGTTCAGCGCGCCGCCGATTTCGCCGGCCCAGCGTGCTCCCTGCCGGACGAGCATCGACGCGAGGCCGTTCGTCGTGAGCGCGGCGGTGGCGGCCGATGCCGCGCTGGCCGGTGCCGCGGCGCTCGCCGGAAGCACGGGCGTGCTCAGCACGCCGACGGCCGCGATCGCGCGCAACGTCGTTTCGACCTGTTCGCGCTCGCGCGGATTTTGCAGGACGGAGAGGGCGCGCTGCGCCTGTTGCGGCGTCAGTGTCGGCGCCGCGCCGGAGGCGGCCGACGCGGCGGCTGGTGCAGGGGTAGTCGCGTGAGCGATCGATACGACGGCGGCGAGCAGCCAGCCGAGCAGGAAATGTCGCATGGGTTGGCATGCGGGCGCACATCGAAATGTGGCCCGCCGGTCTGGACGATGGACGGAAGTTAACATGATCGCGAACGGACCCGAATAGTTCCGTCGACGAATATTCGAATCGGGCATGCGGCAGGCGGCGCGGCTTGTTTTCGCGTGCAGGCAGTGTTCGCGAGCCCTTGTTCGCGCACGTCGACTCTTGTGACGGTCAGGCCAGGAACGAAACGTGCTCCCGGGCACATCGATTCGGTGCAAACCACGACTGCGGCTACCTGCAGCGAACTCCGGATTCCTGATGAATCAACCCTGCTCGTCGTGAAAGATCGGCAGCACGTGCTCGGCGATTTCCTCGATGACCTCGCGCACGGGCCGGTCGGAGCCGGGATTCAGCGTGACGTGGTGCGTGCCGGCTGCGCGCATGTCCCGCAAGATGCCGATCAACGCGTTCCGTCCGGTCGCGTAGCCGAGCGACAGCGCGCGGGCCGGCGCATCGCGATTCGCATCGAGATCGAGCCGCATCGACACGCCGAACGCGCGGAAGCCCGGTTGCGCGAGCCTGTCGACGGCCGCGCGCCACATCGAATAACGAGAACGCTGCGTGTCCGGATCGCGGTGGTACGTCATCCAGCCGATCGCATTCCGTGCGATCCAGTCGACGCTCTGTCCGCCCGAGCCGACCGCGAGCATCGGCACCGCGGCGTCGCCGCGCGGCAGCAGCGTGAAGTCGGGCGCGTCGGGCGGTGTTTCGTCGGGCAGCACGCGGGACGGCACGCCGAGCGCGGCCGCGACGATGTCCCAATGCCGGCGATACCGGTCGCGCCGCGTTTCCGCATCGACGCCGAACGCCGCATATTCGGGCGGCCGGTCGCCGGAACCGAGGCCGAGGACGAAGCGTCCGCCGGACAGCGTCGCGACCGACAGCGCGCCCTTCGCGATATGCAGCGGATGACGCAGCGGCAGCACGATCGCGCCGCTGGCGAGCACGATCCGGCGCGTGCGCGACGCGAGCGCGCCGAGCAGCACCCACGGATCGAGGTGCCCGACCGGGTCGGGATAGTCGGCGCTGTTCAGCGGTACGTCGCGAATCCACAGTGCGCGAAAGCCGAGCGAATCGGCCAGCGCCGCGAGTTCGAGCTGCTCGTTGAAATCGGCGACGGTCCGGCCGCCACGCAGCAGCGGCAGCGTCAGGCCGATCGACAGCCGCTCGGGCGAGAAGACGCGTTGCGCGACGTCGGCGCGGCCGGAGGCGGGCAGGGGCATGTCCATTCCTTGAAGACGGGGCGAAGCGGGCGCACCGTACGGTGTTCGCATGCTAACGTGTTTGCGCGACGCTTGCGACGCGCCGCGAGCGATGCACGGCGGCATCGGCGGTTCCGGCATGATCGGCGCCTTCGGTCATCGGGCAGTCAATCTGCACGAACGCACTGCGGACGACGCCCGGGGCGCGTCGGCAGCCGGAACGCACGCATGTTCGATCTGCGCGTTCGATCCCGCATGCGTGGTCGGGAGCAGGCGATTGTAAGCAGATCGTCGGCGTCGTTCACGTGCAAACGCCTCGCCGGCGCACACGTCACATTCCTGCAACATCGGCGTCGTGTCCATCCGCCGGTCGCGCACGCCGCTTCCCGTCGTTTCACTTTCGAAACGTTCACGTATTTCTGTCGCCGCACGATCTGCATCGGGGTCACTTCACCGGCCGCGCGGCCTTGCGCCGCGAAGCATGGTGCGCTCCTTGCATGTCTGTGTGCGCCGTGAGCGCGATCGCCGGCGCGGTAGAGGGCCGGCCATCGCTTCAGTGGGTCGGACGCATCGAAGACGGGGACAAGAGAATGAGAACAGACCGAATCGCAACGTGTCGTGTTGCAAACTTGAATCGCCGACCTGCCCGTGAATTCGCTTCGCCGCTAATCGCGGTGACATGAGCGTGCGGCCTTTCGTTCCATCCGAACAATTCGGGTTCGTTCCGAACGACGACGTGCATGCATGACGCACGAGGCCGACCGGTGCCGGTCGGCCGTCGGGGATGAACCGCCCGTGCACGCAGATGGGCAATCATGAGTTCCGGATCGTCATGCCGGCGCGCGAAATGCACGCGTGCCGAGCGCGACGCATGCGTGTGCCTGCCGCACGCGGTGCCGCGTGGCGATCCGCCCGACATCAGGAAATCGAAGGTGTAGTCCAGGGGAAAGGTCCGCCGGCAGCGCCGCGGTGGATCTGACGACATTGTGCTGTCAGTTGATCCACTACCCCGATGGATCAATTGTTGGAGCGCCCATCGCCATGTGGTCGATGGGCGTCTTTTTTTGCCGCGCCGGTGTCGTGCGGATCGCCGGCCCGATCGCGCGGCGTTCTGTATCATGTGCTGGCGCGCTGGCAGCACGGTTTGCCACCGCGCCCGATCACGCGCCGCCAACATGAACGACATCGCCTTGCCCACCCCCTCATCCGCCAGCATCGATCCGGCCGCGCTCGATGCGCTGCACGCGTTCGTCGAGCGCCATCCGCGGCTGCTCGTGCTGACCGGTGCGGGCATCAGCACGGATTCCGGCATTCCCGGCTATCGCGACCGCAACGGTCAATGGATGCGCTCGCCGCCGATCCAGCTCCACGAATTCCTCGGTTCCGACACCGCGCGCCGCCGCTACTGGGCGCGCAGCATGATCGGCTGGCCCGTGGTGGGCCGTGCGCAGCCGAACCGCTCGCACGTCGCGCTCGCGCGGCTCGGCGGCAGCGGCCGGATCGAGCGCCTCGTCACGCAGAACGTCGACGGGCTGCACCAGCGTGCCGGCAGCGGCGACGTGATCGAACTGCACGGCGGCATCAACGGCGTCACATGCCTCGATTGCGGCGCGCATCACGCGCGCGCGACGATCCAGACCTTGCTCGAAACGGACAACCCCGAGCTGCTCGGTGCGCAGGCGGAACCCGCCGCCGACGGTGACGCGCACCTCGAATGGGCCGCGCTCGACACGTTCCGTATTCCGGCCTGCCCGGCCTGCGGCGGGTTGCTGAAGCCGGCGGTGGTGTTCTTTGGCGAGAACGTGCCGCGCGAACGCGTCGCGCTGGCGTCGCAGGCGCTCGATGCGGCCGATGCGCTGCTCGTCGTCGGCTCGTCGCTGATGGTGTATTCCGGCTACCGGTTCTGCGTGTGGGCCCAGGCGCAGAACAAGCCCGTTGCCGCGCTGAACCTCGGCCATACGCGCGCCGATCCGATGCTGACGCTGAAGGTCGAGGCGCGTTGCGCGCCCGCGCTCGACGCGCTGAACGCGCGGCTGGGCGTCGCCGGCGACGCGCCGGAGCACGCATCGTGACCGGGCCGACGTCCTCGCCCGATCCGTCCGCGCGGCTGTCGGCGCCGGCGGCCGAGCGTAATCGCGAGCCGATCCTCGAGGTGCTGCGTCGCGTGCTGCCGGCCAGCGGCGACGTGCTCGAGATCGCGAGCGGCACCGGGCAGCATGCGGTCCATTTCGCGCGGGCGCTGCCGGCGCTGCGCTGGCAGCCGAGCGATCCCGACGCGCACGCGCGCCGCTCGATCGCCGCGTGGGTCGCGCATGCCGGCCTCGCGAACCTGGCCGAGCCGCTGGCGTTCGACGTGCGCGACGCGTCGTGGCCGGCCGCGGCATTCGACGCGATCGTCTGCATCAACATGGTCCACATCTCGCCGTGGGCCTGCACCGACGCACTGTTCGCCGGCGCGTCGCGCGTGCTGCGTCCGGGCGGCGTGCTGTTTCTGTACGGCCCGTATCGTCGCGAAGGCCGGCACACCGCGCCGTCCAACGAAGCGTTCGACCAGCAGTTGCGCAGCCGCGACTCGTCGTGGGGCGTGCGCGATCTCGAGGCGGTCGTCGCGCTCGGCCTCGACCGCGGGCTCGACTGCATCGAGGTCGTCGAGATGCCGGCGAACAACCTGAGCGTCGTGTTCCGGCGCCTGCCGCACGCGGAGCAATGACACGCAACTGCGCATCGCAGCCGGGTTTCCACTATCCTTTCGCCTGTGCGCGCGGCCCGGTTCGGGTCGCGCCCTGTTTTTTCCGGAGAATTGACTAATGGGCAAACAAGCAATCGGTGTGATCGGGCTCGCGGTGATGGGCCGCAATCTCGCACTCAATATCGAGAGCCGCGGTTACGCGGTGTCGGTGTACAACCGCAGCCGCGAGAAAACCGACGAACTGATCGCCGAATTCCCCGGCCGTAATCTGGTACCGACCTATACGCTCGAAGAGTTCGTCGCGTCGCTCGAAACGCCGCGCCGGATCCTGATGATGGTGAAGGCCGGCGAAGCGACCGATGCGACGATCGCATCGCTCAAGCCGCTGCTCGAGAAGGGCGACGTGCTGATCGACGGCGGGAATACGCATTTCACGGACACGATCCGCCGCAACCAGGAACTCGCGCAATCGGGCCTGCATTTCATCGGCACCGGCGTGTCGGGCGGCGAAGAGGGCGCGCTGCGCGGCCCGTCGATCATGCCCGGCGGCCAGCGCGACGCGTACGACCTGGTCGAGCCGATCCTCAAGCAGATCGCCGCGAAGGCGCCGTCGGACGGCGAGCCGTGTGTCGCATACATGGGGCCGGACGGTGCGGGCCATTACGTGAAGATGGTCCACAACGGCATCGAATACGGCGACATGCAGCTGATCGCCGAAAGCTACGCCGTGCTGAAGGACGTCGCGGGCCTGACCAACGACGAACTCGGTGCGGTGTACACCGAGTGGAACCAGGGCGAGCTCGACAGCTACCTGATCGAGATCACGTCGAAGATCTTCGGCAAGAAAGACGAAGAAACCGGCAAGCACCTCGTCGACGTGATCCTCGATCGCGCCGCGCAGAAGGGCACCGGCAAGTGGACGAGCCAGAACGCGCTGGATCTGGGTGTGCCGCTGCCGCTGATCACCGAGTCGGTGTTCGCACGCGTGCTGTCGTCGCTGAAGACCGAGCGCGTCGCGGCCAGCAAGATCCTGTCGGGCCCGGCCGCCGCGCCGTTCGACGGCGATCGCGCCGCGTTCGTCGAAGCGGTGCGCCGCGCGCTGTACCTGAGCAAGGTGATCTCGTACGCGCAGGGCTTCGCGCAACTGCGCACGGCGTCCGAAGAGTATGGCTGGAACCTCGATCTCGGAACGATCGCGAAGATCTTCCGCGCGGGCTGCATCATCCGCGCGCGCTTCCTGCAGAAGATCACGGACGCGTACGCGAAGGATCCCGCGCTCGCGAACCTGCTGCTCGACCCGTACTTCAAGGACATCGCCGCGAATTACCAGACGGCGCTGCGCGACGTCGTGGTGGCCGCGGTGAAGGCAGGCGTGCCGGTGCCGGCGTTCGCGTCGGCGGTCGCGTACTTCGACAGCTACCGTTCCGAGCGGCTGCCGGCGAACCTTGTGCAGGCGCAGCGCGACTTCTTCGGCGCGCATACGTTCGAGCGTACCGACAAGCCGGGCAGCTTCCACGCGAACTGGTCGTAACCGGCGGGCGAGGATGGCATTGTTGCGAAATTCTATTCTTTGAGTAGGGTTTTTCGTTCCCGGATGCCGGAATTGTTGGCTTCGAGGAAACAGTGTTTTCGTTCTTTCATGGTTTTCCCTAGGTGATCTCGGGACTAAACTTTGTTCCATCGCTGCAGACATGGTGTGTGCGGCGGAGCAAAAAAATCCCGGAGGTAATCATGAAATCGCTGATCGCAACGTTCGCTGCTGCTGCTGTCCTCGCCGTTCCCGCCGTCTCGTTCGCCCAACAGAACGCCCCCGTCACCCGCGCGCAGGTGAAGGCCGAACTGGCCCAGCTGCAACAGGCCGGCTACAAACTGGGCAGCGACCGTACCGACTACCCGGCAGGCATCCAGGCAGCCGAAGCCCGCGTGAACCCGCAACAAAACGTGGCCGCTGCCGATACGAGCGGCTACGGTGCGCAACCGGTCGCCCAGCAGGAATCGGGCGCTCCGGCGGCCGCCAAGACCGGCTGGCAGGTCAAGCGCGTGTCGGATGGCGCACCGGTCTACAAGGGTCGTTAATCGGCATCGATGACCGGGCCGCACGTGCGGCCTGATGTGACCCCACGCAGTACCCGCAGCCCGTCGTTCCGCATCACGGAACGACGGGCTGTTTTCATTGGCGGCGGCCGCCGCGTCAATGCAGCGGCCGCGGCCCGCGGCCGATGTCCCGGAACAGCGCGTCGGCCGGTTCCAGCGCCTGGAGCCAGGCCTCGTCGTAGCCGCTCAGCGTGTCGAGCGCGTCGCGCAGCCGCTCGATCGCGAGTACCGGCAGCTCGACGCTGTGCCGCGTGGCGCCGCTCAGGTGTGCGACGCTCGCCAGCTGGACGAGTGCGTCCGCCGCTTCGGCGACGTCCGTCGCGAACAGCAGGTGCCGGTTGAGCAATTCGACGAGGCCGCTGGAACCTGCAAAATCCTCGGCGTTGAGCTGCACGGACAGAAACGTCGCATTGTTCATGGTTTTTCTCCTCGTTATCGCTGGGTCGTGCGGTGCACCTCCGAGTATAGGAGGCAGCCGGAGGCGCGGTGGAGGTTGTCGGTCCGACACGGCTGGCGACTGCGGAACGGCGGCCTGACGCCGCTCCGGACGCCCCGCGCGATGCGGCTCGCGGCCCGCCGACACGCATCTGCGAGACCGCAAGATTGTTGCCGGATCGGGCGCCTGTCGCGGTCCTGACCACGACAGATGGTATCTTTGACGGCCGGGACGACGCGAAAATGGCGCGAAAAAGGGGCCGGTGAGCCCGTTCGCGCCGACGTCCCGCTGTGGAAACTGACGGCCGCGAGAGCGGTCGGATACTGGTTGGTCCGGCCTCTGGCCGGACATCGTGCGTCGCACGCCGGAGGGCGGTGGGCGGCGCAACGACGCAAATCCGGGAGGACCCTTGAGAAAAACGATTCCGATCCACGATGCGCTTGCGCGCTGGTTGCCTCAGGCGGCGCTCGTCGTCGCGGCCGCCGCGCTGACGGGCTGTACGATGACGCCGTGGACCGACAGCTGGCAGCCGGCACGACCGTCGACGCCGGCGTCGGTCGCCACGCCGGGCGTGATCGCCGGCTATTACCGCGTGAATCCGGGCGACACGCTTGCCGGCGTCGCCGCCGCCTACGGGCAGCGCGTGCAGGACGTGGCCAGCTGGAACCACATGTCGCCGAATGACGCCGTGTCGCCCGGCCAGGTGCTGCGCGTCGCGCCGCCGCCTGCCGCGACCTCGCTCGGGCAGGCGCCCGCCGCGGCCGCGCAACCGGGCTCGCTGGCCTGGCCGGCCACGGGCATGGTCGCCGCGCCATTCCTGGCCGGCAAGACGCGCGGCATCGTGATCGCCGCGACCGGGCCCGACCGTTCGGTGCGGGCCGCGGCAAACGGGCGAGTGGTCTACGCCGGGTCCGGCGTCAAGGCATACGGCCCGCTGGTGATCCTGAAGCACGACAACGGGCTCATCACGGCCTACGGGCACAACGGCAAGCTGCTCGTCAACGAAGGCGATGCGGTGCGCGCGGGCCAGCCGGTCGCCGAAATGGGCACCGACGCGAGCGGTCGCGCGACGTTCGACTTCGAAGTCCGGCAGAACGGCAAGGTCGTCGATCCGATGAACTTCCTGCCGCGCAACGGCGGCTGACGCGCTGCGTCACGGCGTGTGCGCCGCGCGGCGCACACGTTCCCGTCTTCACCCTTCCTTGAGCTCCGCGGTGCCGGACTGCCTCGCATGATTGCCGAGCCAGCGAATGCCCAGCGCGAGTCCCGCCGCGCCGAGCGCGATGAGCGAACACTGGATCGCGACCGGCACGTACCCGTGCGGCCGCGGATCGACGAACGGATAGGGATACCAGTTCTCCAGCGCGCCGCGCACGAGCGTATAGCCAAGATAGACGACCGGAAAGCCGAGCCACGCGAGCGCGCTGCGCCACGCGATCGGCGAGCGCGGTTCCACGTATAGCCAGTCGCACAGCACCACGAGCGGCACGATCCGGTGCAGGACCCAGTTGTTGAGGGCCGGCGTGACGTGGCGCAACGCATCGAGCCGCGCGAGCAGCAGTTCGTAGACGATCGCGGTGATCAGCACGTAGAGCACGGCGGCGCCGCGCATCGATTCGTAGCGCGCCGAGCCGGGACGCGTGACACGCGACAGCCCCACGACCAGCATGGCCGCGGCATAGAGGCTGCTCAGTTGCGTGAAGTAGCTGAAGTAGTTGCCGAGATGGAAGGCAGGCATGCCCCAGTAGCCGGCGACGCTGTGCAGCGTGGTCGACACCGCGAGCAACGCGGCGATCAGCCGGTAGGCCGCAACGAAGAACGCTTTGCTCATGATGCCCGCGCAACGTCGCACCAAAGCTTCATCCTGCCACAGCGGCGGGCACGCGCGATTCGGACTTTCCATATGGCGGACCAGTGGACGGGCCGCACGGATTCCTCGGATATTTGATCCGGCCGGACAACGCCGGCCGCGCGTGAGGCTACAATCGGGGCAACCGCCGGGGCGCCGTCAGCCGCGGCATGTGGCGGCCCCGCATACCACACGAGAAATTACGAGACGCAGCATGAAAAACATCCTCGCGAAACAGACGCGTTACAGCTCACCCGCGATCTTCTTCCACTGGGCCATCTTCCTGCTGGTGGCGCTGGCCTACCTGGCCATCGAGATTCGCGGCCCGAAAGGCAGCGACAGTCGCGTGTTCTGGATGAACGTGCACTTGCTGGCAGGTACCTTCGTGCTCGTGCTGTCGGTGCTGCGCGTGCTGTGGCGCATGATCAGCCGCGTGCCGGACGCCATTCCGCAGACGACGCTGCTCAAGTGGCTGTCGAAGCTCGCGCATTTCGCGCTGTATGTATTCATCATCGCGCAGCCGCTGCTTGGGATCATGCTCGTCAACATGGGCGGCAAGCCCGTGTCGCTCGACTGGATCGGCGTTTCGTTCACGCTGTTCGGCCCGGACAAGGCGCTGCGGCCGACGATCAAGGAAGCGCACGAACTGATCGGTAACGCGTTCTACTTCGTGATTGGCCTGCATGCGCTGGCCGCGCTTTACCATCACTTCATCCGGCGCGACGACGTGCTGCGACGCATGGCACCGTGATGGCAGCGCGCTGAAGCCGCGCAGTAGCCGGGGGCGCATGGTTGTATCGACAACCATGCGCCCCGGTTCGTTTACCGCGATGCGCGACTGGCCATCTCGGCGAACATTCTGTAACATCTCGGCTGCTTTTACATTCCGCTTACGCATCGCCGCGCATGCTGCACCGACATCGTCACCTGACCGCCTGGCTCGGCGTGTTCGCGATCTGGCTCGCGATCGCGGCGCCGCTGGTGTCGCAGTGGCGCATCGCGCAGGCGGCCACCCCCGACTCAATCGTCTGTAGTGCAGAGCATGGCGCACACCGCGCGCCCGATGCGGGCCGCGCGCACGACCATGCACTGCATCTCGATGCGTGCGGCTATTGCGGCTTCTTCGCGCACAGTCCCGCGATCGGCGGCGCGGCCGCCGCATCGTTCGTCTTCGTCCCCCCTGATGCCGTTTCCGCCGCCGCGCCGCATGCGGTCGCGGCACGCGCCGACCGCTATCCGCGCGCGTACCCACGCGCACCGCCCGAGCGCGCCTGACGCGCTGTCTTCCGTTCCATTCATCGCCGATATCCGTGCGGTCCGTCGAGGCCGCGTGGAGGGCGTCACTCGGGCTGTCGATCATGACCATTCTTTCCTTGCGCGCGCCGAGGGCGGCGCGCCATTCCCGTGCGCGGCGCGTGCCGCGCATGTTGAAACTCACCGTTCCCGCGCTGGCCGTCGGCGCGATGGCCGCCGCCGCGGCCGCGACCGAATCCGCGCAGGCCGCCGGTGCGCCGACGGACGACGCGGCCGTGCTGCTGCCGCCCGTCGAAGTCGTAGCGTCGCCGCTGACGACGCCGCTCGTCGTCGTCACGGATCCGAAGACGCCGCGCCAGCCGCTGCCGGCGAGCGACGGTGCCGACTACCTGAAGACGATTCCCGGCTTCACGTCGATCCGCAGCGGCGGGACCAACGGCGACCCCGTGCTGCGCGGGATGTTCGGGTCGCGGCTGAACATCCTCGCGAACGGGATGCCGACGCTCGGCGCGTGCCCGAACCGGATGGATGCGCCGACTTCGTACATCGCGCCGGAAAGCTACGACAAGGTTACCGTCGTGAAGGGCCCGCAGACGGTGCTGTACGGCCCCGGCGCGTCGGCCGGCACCGTGCTGTTCGAACGCGTGACGCCGCGCTTCGAGCGGCCCGGCATGCGCTTCGACGGCAGCGTGGTCGGCGGATCGTTCGGCCGCAACGATCAGAACGTCGACGTGACGGCCGGTACGCCGGACGTCTACGGCCGCGTGACCGCGAACCATGCGCATGCGCAGGACTACGAGGACGGCAACGGCAACACCGTGCCGTCGCAATGGGACAAGTGGAACGCTGACGCGGCGCTGGGCTGGACGCCCGACGATCACACGCGCGTCGAACTGACGGCGGGCACCGGTGACGGTTATGCGCGCTACGCGGGGCGCGGGATGGACGGCGCGCATTTCCGCCGCGAGACGTTCGGCCTGTCGTTCGACAAGCGGCATCTCGGCGACGTGCTCGACCGGATCGAAGCGCGCGTGTACTACAACGAAGCCGACCACGTGATGGACAACTACACGCTGCGGCAACCCGACCCGACCAGCAGCATGCCGATGCGAATGGCATCCGAGGTGCGGCGCCGCACGCTTGGTGCGCGGGCGGCCGCGACGTTCCGATTCGGCGACGATTTCAAGCTCGTGACCGGCGTCGATGCGCAGTCGAACCGGCTCGATGCCCGCTCGGCGATGGGGCGACAGAACTACGGCGACCAGCCGTGGGATGCGCAGGCGACGATGTGGAACGCCGGCGCGTTCGGCGAGCTGACGTGGTATGCGAGCGATGCGTCGCGCGTGATCGGCGGCGCGCGGGTCGACTACGCGAGCGCGCGCGACAAGCGTGCGACGACGCGCGGGATGATGTCGAGCAAGCCGAACCCGACCTTCGACGACGATCGCGCGCGCGTGCTGCCGAGCGGCTTCGTGCGGTACGAGCGCGATCTCGCCGCGCTGCCGGTCACATGGTACGCGGGGATCGGTCACGCGGAACGCTATCCGGACTACTGGGAGCTGTTCTCCGCGAAGCGCGGGCCGGCCGGCTCGATCAACGCGTTCTCGGCGATGCAGCCGGAGAAGACCACGCAGCTCGACATCGGCGCGCAGTACAAGAGCGACCGGTTCGATGCGTGGGTGTCGGCCTACGCGGGATCTGTGCAGGACTACATCCTGTTCAACTACGCGGCCGGGATGATGGGTCCGACCACGCAGGCGACCAACGTCAACGCGCAGATCATGGGCGGCGAAGCCGGCGTGTCGTGGCGGCCGGTCGCACCGCTGCGCGTCGAGACGTCGCTCGCGTATGCGTGGGGGCGCAACGCGACGAGCGGCGATCCGCTGCCGCAGATGCCGCCGCTCGAGGCGCGCTTCGGGCTCGAATACACGCACGGCGCATGGTCGGCCGGCGGCCTGTGGCGGGTCGTTGCACCGCAGCATCGCTATGCCCTGAACGAAGGCAACGTGGTCGGCAAGGACTTCGGTCCGAGCGCTGGATTCGGCGTGCTGTCGTTGCATGCGCAGTACAACGTCAGCAAGAAGGTGCAGATCTCGGTCGGCATCGACAACGTACTGAACAAGGCCTACACCGAGCATCTGAACCTCGCCGGCAATGCGGGCTTCGGCTATCCGGCGAACGCGCCGGTGATGGAGCCGGGGCGCACGGCATGGGTGCGTGTGAGTGCGAAGCTGTAACGCGCGGCGCGCGTGTGCGATGCAGCATGCGTACGCGTGAACGCAGCCCCGCCCGAATGGGCGGGGCGCGTCAACCGATTAGAGAACCGTATCTAGTCAGGGCGCAAACGTTCGCGACTCGTGATTCACTCCTGTACTCGACGCACACGTTGCCCGCGACCGTCCCGTTCGCGACCCGCCGTGCGCGTCGATCCGATCTCATTCGCACCGGCAGCACAATAATCAGGAGAACATACATGGCCAGATCGATGCGTTCCAGGGTGGTGGCAGGGCCAGTGGCTTGCGCGATGAGCGTCGCGCCGTTCGCGGGGACGACCGCGCTGATGACGCTCGCAACGACGCACGCGGCGATGGCGGCAACCGCGCCGGCGGACGACTACGCGGCGACGCGTTATCCGATCATCCTCGTGCACGGGCTCACCGGCACCGACAAGTACGCGGGCGTGCTCGAGTACTGGTACGGCATCCAGGAGGACCTGCAGCAGCATGGCGCGACCGTCTACGTCGCGAACCTGTCGGGGTTCCAGAGCGACGACGGGCCGAACGGGCGCGGCGAACAACTGCTCGCTTACGTAAAGACGGTGCTCGCAGCGACCGGTGCGACCAAGGTGAACCTGGTTGGTCACAGCCAGGGCGGCCTCACGTCGCGCTATGTCGCGGCCGTCGCGCCCGATCTTGTCGCGTCGGTGACGACGATCGGCACGCCGCATCGCGGCTCGGAGTTCGCCGACTTCGTGCAGAGCGTGCTTGCCTACGATCCGACCGGATTGTCGTCGTCGGTGATCGCGGCGTTCGCCAATGTGTTCGGTATCCTGACGAGCAGCAGCAACAACACCAACCAGGACGCGCTCGCCGCACTGAAGACGCTGACGACTTCCCAGGCCGCCACGTACAACCAGAATTACCCGAGCGCGGGCCTCGGCGCGCCGGGCAGCTGCCAGACGGGTGCGCCGACGGAAACCGTCGGTGGCAATACGCACCTGCTGTATTCGTGGGCCGGCACGGCGATCCAGCCGACCGTCTCCGCGTTCGGCGTGACGGGCGCGACGGACACCAGCACGATTCCGTTGATCGACCCGGCAAACGCGCTGGACCTGTCGACGCTTGCGTTGTTCGGCACGGGCACGGTGATGATCAATCGCGCCTCGGGCCAGAACGACGGGCTTGTGTCGAAGTGCAGTGCGCTGTACGGGAAGGTGCTGAGCACGAGCTACAAGTGGAACCATCTCGACGAGATCAACCAGTTGCTCGGCGTGCGCGGCGCGAATGCGGAAGATCCGGTCGCGGTGATCCGCACGCATGCGAACCGGCTGAAGCTCGCGGGCGCGTGATCGATGACGGCACGTGAAGGACGCGCGCCGCTGGCGCGGCGCGTAGCGGTCTATGGCGCGGTGGGGCTGGCGGCGATTGCCGGCGTCGCGATCTGGAGCGGCACGGCATCGCATCGCGGCGCGGACGCGACGCATGCGTCGGCCGACGCGGCAATGCTCGGCGGGGCGAGCGCCGCCCCGCCGCAGGCCGCATTGCCCGCGAGCGCGGACCTGCCGCCGCCGCTCGCCGGTTCCAGTGCGCCGAGGCTGCCGCTCGATGCCGGCGGCCATCTCGCGAAGTCGCGCGCGGTGCGCGATTTCTTCGACTACTGCCTGACCGCGCGCAGCGACCTGAACGCGGCCGCGCTCGACGCACTCGTCGTACGCGAGATCGCCGCACAGCTCGACGGCACGGTCGCGCAACCCGAGGCGCTCGACGTCTGGCATCGATATCGCGCGTATCTCGACGCGCTGGCGAAGCTGCCTGAGGCGGGCGCGGTCGACAAGTCCGATCTCGGTGCGCTGCAGCTCGCGCTCGATCGGCGCGCGTCGATCGCGTCGCGCACGCTCGGCGACTGGAGCCAGCCGTTCTTCGGCTCGGAGCAGTGGCGGCAGCGCTACGATCTCGCGCGGCTGAAGATTGCGCAGGACCGCACGCTGACGGATGCACAGAAGGCGGAGCGGCTCGCAGCGCTCGCGCAGCAGATGCCCGCCGACGAACGCGCGGCACGGCAGAAGGCCGACCGGCAGCAGGCCGCGATCGACCTGATCGCACAGTTGCAGAAGAGCGGGGCGACGTCGGACGCCATGCGCGCGCAATTGACGCAGACACTTGGCCCGGAAGCCGCCGCGCGCGTCGCGCAGATGCAGCAGGACGACGCATCGTGGCAGAGCCGCTACGCCGACTATGCGGCGCAGCGTGCGCAGATCGGCGCGGCCGGATTGTCGCCGCAGGATCGCGACGCGCAGATCGCTGCGCTGCGGCAGCGGATGTTCACGAGGCCCGGCGAAGCGATGCGCGCGGCGTCGCTCGACCGCGGCACGGCTGCCGCGCAGTGACGCACACGGTCATGCCGCGCGCGTGACGTGCCGCGGCAGATGCTGTTCGATGGTGGCCGCGAGCGTGTCGAACGCGGGGCCGATGCCTTCGTGCGCGACGCACGCATAGCCGAGCAGCAGCCCGCGCCGCGCGGTGTCGAGGTTGCTGTAGTAGCTGGTCAGCGGACGCACGATCACCCCCGCGTCGAATGCGCTTTGCGTGACCGCGCGATCGTCGCACGTGTCGGGCAGGCCGAGCACCAGATGCAGGCCGGCCTCGTCGCCCATCACGGGCAGCGCGTCGCCGAAGCGCGCATGGATCGCATCGATCAGCAATTGCCGGCGCTCGCCGTACAGCGTGCGCATTCGCCTGACGTGTGAAGTCAGGTGCCCGTCCATGATGAATTCGGCGAGCACGGCCTGCTGCATCAGCTGGCCCTCGCGATACAGTTCCGACAACCCGGTGCGGAACGTGTCGACAAGATGCTCCGGCACGACCATGTAGCCCATCCGCAGGCCCGGGAACAGCATCTTGCCGAGGCTGCCGACGTAGATCACGCGGCCGCCGTCGTCGAGCCCCTGCAGCGACGCAAGCGGGCGGCTGCCGTAGCGGAATTCGCTGTCGTAGTCGTCCTCGATGATCCAGCAGCGGTGCTGGCGCGCGTACTCGAGCAGCATCCGGCGCCGTGCAAGGCTCATCACCATTCCGAGCGGATATTGGTGCGACGGCGTGACGAGCACGAGTCGCGGCGGATGCTGCATGTCGTTCGCGCTCGGATCGATGCCTTCCTGATCGACCGGCACCGGTGTGAGCGCGAGGCCGGTTGCCTGCAGCACGCTGCGCACGCCCCAGTAGCACGGCTCCTCGACCCACGCGCGATCGCCGATGTCGGACAGCAGCCGCACCGCGAGGTCGATCGACTGGTGGATGCCGGTCGTGATTATCACCTGGTCCGGCGAGCATTTGACCGAGCGCGCGACGCGCAGATAGTCGGCGAGCGCACGGCGCAGCGGCCGGTAGCCACCACCCGGCGAATAGGTCAGCAACTCGGGATTCGCCTCTTTCCAGAGGCGCGCCTGCAGGCGGCTCCATGTCCGGCTCGGGAATTCCGACACATCCGGCACGCCCGGCATGAACGCGCCCCACTGGCGCCGCGACACGCCCGCGTGCTCGATCAACTGCCGGCCACGCATCGACAGGTCGCCTTGTGCGTCCTGCTGCGCCGCCGCACCGGCGTCGGACGGCGGCGGCGCGGCGCCCGGCACGCGGATCGCGGCCGCGTCCGGGCGCGTGTCAGCCACATAGGTGCCGCTGCCGGTCGTCGTCAGCACATAGCCTTCGGCCGTCAACTGGTCGTACACGTGCAGCACGGTATTGCGCGCGATCGACAGATCTGCCGCGAGGGTGCGCGAACTGGGTAGCTTCGTCCCTGGCCCTAATTCCCCGGTAAGAATGGCTTGCTGCATCAGTTGCAGCAACTGCCGATACATCGGCTCGGACGAGCTGCGGTCGAGACGGGCGGAGAGCCAGTCGGCCAGGATCACGGTATCCAAAGTGGTCCTACTAGGAATATTGAAATGGTTCCCTATTGTAGAACCGTACGCACCGTATAGTGGGCCCATCTCAAAAACGTTTGTCGCGCAGCAAGGGGACAGCCACGATGAAGTCCGATGATGTGATCGTCAGCTTTCGCGGCGTGCGGAAGACCTATGACGGCGAGACGCTGGTCGTCAAATCGCTCGACCTCGACATCCACCGAGGGGAATTCCTGACGCTGCTCGGGCCGTCCGGCTCGGGCAAGACCACCTGCCTGATGATGCTGGCGGGCTTCGAGTTTCCGACGGGCGGCGAGATCCGCCTCGACGGCGAACTGCTGAACACCGTGCCGCCGCACAAGCGCAACATCGGCATGGTGTTCCAGAACTACGCGCTGTTTCCGCACCTGACGGTCGAGCAGAACGTCGCGTATCCGCTGTCGGTGCGCAAGCTGCCGCCGGCCGAGCGCGCGGAGCGCGTCGCGCATGCGTTGAAGATGGTGCAGATGGAGCGTTTCGCGAAACGCTATCCGGCGCAGTTGTCGGGCGGCCAGCAGCAGCGCATCGCGCTCGCGCGGGCGCTCGTGTTCGAGCCCAAGCTCGTGCTGATGGACGAGCCGCTCGGCGCGCTCGACAAGCAGTTGCGCGAACACATGCAGTACGAATTGAAGGCGCTGCACGAGAAGCTCGGCGTGACCTTCGTCTACGTGACGCACGACCAGGGCGAGGCGCTGACGATGTCCGATCGCGTCGCGGTGTTCGACAAGGGCATCGTGCAGCAGCTCGATACCGTCGACCGCCTGTACGAATCGCCGTGCAACGAATTCGTCGCGAACTTCATCGGCGACAGCAACCGGCTGCGCGGCACCATCGCGCGCGTCGACGGCGAATTCTGCGAATTCCGCCTCGACGACGGCACGCAGCTCGTCGGTCGCCGCATCGGCGACGCGGCCGAAGGCGCGCCGGCCGTCGCATGCATCCGGCCCGAACGCATGAGCCTCGCGAACGGCCACGCGAACGGCACCGCCAACCGCGTGAACGGCGAGGCGCGCAGTCTCATCTATTTCGGCGATCACGTGCGCATGCGCTGCGCGCTGCCGGGCCAGGACGAATGCTTCGTGAAGGTGCCGCTCGGCACGGGCGCGCTCGACGCGTTCTCGCCCGGCGCGCCGGTATCGCTCGCATTCGCGCCCGAGCATCTGCGCGTATTCGCCTGACGCAGGGTTTTCCCGCTTTTATCGCAGCACGTCGTCAACAACAACTGCCCACTTCCACCACGAGAGGAGAGGAACCATCATGAACGGAGCAAGCTCTACCGCGCGTCGCACCGCGCTCGCACTGGCGCTCGCCGTCGTCGGCGCATCGGCCTCGGCGACCGAACTCACGGTCGTCAACTTCGGCGGCGCGAATGGCGACGCGCAAAAGGCCGCATTCAACCAGCCGTTCGAGAAGGCGACCGGCAACAAGGTCACGGCCGTCGAGTACAACGGCGAGCAGGCGAAAGTGAAGGCGATGGTCGAGGCGAAGCACGTCAACTGGGACGTGGTCGAAGTCGAATCGGGCGACCTGAACCGCGGCTGCGACGAAGGGCTGTACGAAAAGCTCGACTGGTCGAAGATCGCGAAGAAGTCCGATCTGATTCCCGAATCGCCGCAGGTGTGCGGCGTCGGCTTCTTCGTGTGGTCGACCGCGCTGTCGTACAACGCGGACAAGCTGAAGACCGCGCCGACCGGCTGGGCCGATTTCTGGAACGTGAAGAAATTCCCCGGCAAGCGCGGCATGCGCAAGGGCGCGCGCTACAACCTCGAGTTCGCGCTGATGGCCGACGGCGTCGCGACGAAGGACGTGTACAAGGTGCTCGGCACGAAGGCCGGCCAGGACCGCGCGTTCAAGAAGCTCGACGAGCTGAAGCCGTACATCCAGTGGTGGGAAGCGGGCGCGCAGCCGCCGCAGTTCCTGGTGGCCGGCGACGTCGTGATGTCGACCGCGTACAACGGCCGTATCGATGCCGCGCAGAAGGAAGGCAAGAACCTGAAGGTCGTGTGGAACGGCAGCATCTACGACCTCGACTACTGGGCGATTCCGAAGGGCTCGCCGAACAAGGCGCTGGCCGAGCAGTACATCGCGTACACGCTGACGCCGAAGCCGCAGCAAGGGTATGCGCAGCACATCGCGTACGGCCCCACGAACATCGCGGCGATCAAGTCGCTCGACGCGAAGACGCTCGCGAACCTGCCGAACTCGCCGGCCAACGGCAAGAACGCGGTGCTGGAGGACATCGGCTTCTGGACCGACCACAGCGACGAGCTCGAGCAGCGTTTCGCCGCGTGGGCGACGAAGTAACCGCTACTCAGGTGTCCTGATGCAACCTGCCGCGCGGCGCATCGACTGCGTCGCGCGGCATTCCGCCGGATCGAGCCCGGCCGGAGAGAACCGTTGAACACGATGACGATCGCTCCTTCCTCGCCGTCGACAGCCGCGCTCAAGCGCGAGCTGAAGGCCGCCGAGGCCCGCAAGCGCACGATGGCGCTGCTGCTGATCGCGCCGCTCGCGATCTTCCTGCTGCTCATCTTCGTCGTGCCGATCGGCACGCTGCTCACGCGCGCGGTGCAGAACCCCGAGATCGCGACCGCGCTGCCGAACACGATCGCCGCGCTGTCGGGCTGGGACCGCAAGGCGCCACCGGCAGACGCCGCGTATGCCGCGCTCGCGGTCGACATGACGAAGGTCGCCGACAGCGAGGCGATGGGCGCACTCGCGCGGCGCCTGAACACCGAGATTCCCGGCTACCGCTCGCTCGTCGCGAAGACGGCGCGCGCGATGCCGCTGAAAGGCGACAACGACGCGGCGCTGACGCCCGCGCAAACGCGCGCGAAACTGATCGATCTCGATTCGCGCTGGGGCGACGTTGCGTACTGGCAGTCGATCGCGAAGAACGGCAGCCAGATGTCGCCGTTCTACCTGCTCGCCGCGCTCGACCACAAGCAGGACGGCTTCGGCCGGATCGTGCAGGCCGATCCCGATCAGTCGATCTATCTCGCGATCTTCGGCCGCACGTTCGTGATCGGCGTCGCGGTCACGCTGTTCGCGCTGCTGCTCGGCTATCCGCTCGCGTACTGGATCTCGACGCTGTCGGAGCGGCGCGCGAACCTCGTGATGATCCTCGTGCTGATTCCGTTCTGGACCTCGGTGCTGGTGCGCGTCGCCGCGTGGATCGTGCTGCTGCAGAGCGAAGGGCTCATCAACACGGCGCTGATCGGCAGCGGGCTGATCTCGCATCCGCTGACGCTGCTGTTCAACCGCGTCGGCGTGTACATCTCGATGACGCACATCCTGCTGCCGTTCATGATCCTGCCGCTCTACAGCGTGATGAAGTCGATCCCGCCGACCTACCAGCGCGCGGCCGTGTCGCTCGGCAGCCATCCGTTCGCCGCGTTCTGGCGCGTGTACGTGCCGCAGACCTATCCGGGCGTCGGCGCCGGCGCGCTGCTCGTGTTCATCCTCGCGATCGGCTACTACATCACGCCTGCGCTGCTCGGCGGGCCGAACGACCAGATGGTCAGCTACTACGTCGCGTACTTCACGAACGTGACGATCAACTGGGGCATGGCGTGCGCGCTCGGCGGGCTGCTGCTCGCGGCGACGCTGGTGCTGTATGCGGTATATGGGCGCTTCACGCGCACCAACGTGAGCCTCGGCTGAGCGCCGCGCACAACGAAACGGGAAGGGGATGCCGACCATGAAACTCGCCAGGCCGCTGTTCGCGCCGCACATGTCGTTCGTCGAGCGCGCGTGGTACGTCGCGCTGCGCGTGCTCGTCGTGCTGACGCTGCTGTACCTGATCCTGCCGGTGCTCGCCATCGTGCCGCTGTCGTTTTCGTCGAGCACGTTCCTCGTCTATCCGATCCCGGGCTTCTCGATGCGCTGGTACGAGAACCTGATCGCGTCGGACGAGTGGCGGATGGCCGCGAAGAACAGCTTCATCGTCGCGCCGTCGGCGACCGTCGTCGCGACCGTGCTCGGCACGCTCGCCGCGATCGGCCTCACGAAGGCGGACTTCCGCGGCAAGGGGCTCCTGATGGCCGTGCTGCTTTCGCCGATGATCGTGCCCGTGGTCGTGGTCGGCGTCGGCATGTACCTGTTCTTCGCGCCGCTCGGGCTCGCGAACACCTATACGGGGCTGATCGCCGCGCATGCGGCGCTCGGCGTGCCGTTCGTCGTGACGACGGTGGCTGCGACGCTGCAGGGCTTCAACCAGAACCTGGTGCGCGCGAGCCTGTCGCTCGGCGCGAATCCCGTCACGACGTTCTTCCGCGTGACGCTGCCGGTGATCGCGCCGGGCGTGATGTCGGGTGCGCTGTTCGCGTTCGCGACGTCGTTCGACGAAGTCGTCGTCACGCTGTTCCTCGCGGGTGCGGACCAGACGACGCTGCCGCGCCAGATGTTCACCGGCATTCGCGAGAACATCAGCCCGACGATCGCCGCGCTCGCGACGATCCTGATCATCTTCTCGACGAGCCTGCTGCTCGCGCTCGAATGGCTGCGCGGGCGCAACGCGCGGCGCGCGGTGTCGTGACGGCCGGAAGCGCAGCGTCCGGTGTGCCGTCGATCGTTGCGTTTTCAACGATGCCGCGCACTCGACGCGGCGCACCGAAGCTTTCGTTTCGCTGACTGACGACGCGGTCGCCTGCACGTTCGACGCGGCTCTGCAACAATACGGCTCGCAGTGCCGCGCGTTCCGTTCTTGCAGCAGGGGCGCCCGGTGCCGCGCCGCTCAATCCGCGACGCCGCGCGTCGCTCGTCAGCCGAGCCTCATCTTGTCCGAATTCGCATCCCCTGCCGGCGCCCGCGAGCCGGCCGTCAACTGGCGCGCGATGTCCGCCGTGCTGCTGGCCGTCGCGCTCGCGACGCTCGACACGGCAATCGCGAACACCGCGCTGCCCGCGATCGCCACCGACCTGCACGCGTCGCCGGCCGCGTCGGTGTGGATCATCAACGCCTACCAGCTCGCGATGGTCGCGACGCTGCTGCCGTTCGCGTCGCTCGGCGACATCGTCGGTCACAAGCGCGTGTATGTCGCGGGCCTCGCGGTGTTCACGCTCGCGTCGCTCGGCTGCTCGCTCGCGGCGACGCTGCCGCAGCTGACGGCGGCGCGGATCGTGCAGGGCTTCGGCGCGAGCGCGATCATGAGCGTGAACGTCGCGCTGATCCGCAACCTGTTTCCCGCGCACCGGCTCGGGCGCGGCGTCGGCTTCAACGCACTGGTCGTCGGCGTGTCGTTCGCCGTGGGGCCGACGATCGCGTCGCTGATCCTGTCGGTGGCCGCCTGGCCGTGGCTGTTCGCGGTGAACGTGCCGCTCGGCGTGCTCGCGCTTGCCGTGGCGATTCCGTCGCTGCCGCAGACGGCGCGCGGCAAGCATGCGTTCGATCCGCTCGCCGCGCTGTTCAACGTGATCACGTTCGCATCGCTGATCTTCGCGCTCGGCGAATTCGCGCAGCGCGGGCCGCTGTCCGTCGTGTTCGCGGCTGCCGCGGTCGCGCTCGCGTTCGGGGCGCTGTTGATCCGCCGCCAGGCCGGGCACCCGGCGCCGATGCTGCCGGTCGACCTGTTCCGCCGGCCGGTGTTCACGCTGTCCGCGCTGACGGCCGTGTGTGCATTCGCCGCGCAGGGGCTCGCGTTCGTGTCGCTGCCGTTCTACTTCGAAACCGTCCTGCATCGCGACGCGGTGGAGACCGGCTTCCTGATGACGCCATGGTCGGCGATCGTCGCGCTCGCCGCGCCGATCGCGGGCCGGCTTTCGGATCGCTATCCGCCCGGATTGCTCGGCGCGATCGGGCTCGCGCTGCTGAGCGCGGGGATGGTGTCGCTCGCCGCGCTGCCGGCGGCGCCGAACGTCGTCGACATCGGCTGGCGGATGATGCTGTGCGGCGCGGGCTTCGGTTTCTTCCAGTCGCCGAACCTGAAGGCATTGATGTCGAGCGCGCCTCCCGAGCGCAGCGGCGGCGCGAGCGGCATCATCGCGACCGCGCGGCTGATCGGGCAGGCGACCGGCGCGGCGCTCGTCGCGCTGTCGTTCGGGATCGCCGGGCGTCATGGGCCGACGCTCGCGCTGATGCTCGGTGCGGGCTTTGCCGGTGCCGCGAGCGTCGCGAGCGGGCTGCGGCTCTTCGCACCGTCGCATCGGGCCGGTGCGCCGGTCGCATCGGTCGCGGCGACGCCGGCGAAGGAGCCGGCGACGGAGTAGCGTTCCGTACGCGCCCGCTGCCCGCGAGTTTCCCGGCCGGCGCGCGGCGAACGACCGCCGCGCGCCGGCCTTCGCATCACGCTCAGAAGCCGCCCGTCTGGATCAGCTTGTTGAGGTTCGCGATGTTCAGGCTGCCGAAGCCGGTCGTCAGATCCCAGCCGGTGCCTGCTTTGTAGCCGTACCCCTGATAGCCGTTGTTCCCCGACACGACGTCATAGCGCACGAGCGACGGGTTCGACGGAACGTCCGCATAGAACTTGCCGGCCGGGAAGCCGAGACCCGTGCCGTTCGCCGCGAGCAGACGCGCCCAGAAACCGGTGAAGATCGGCGCGGCGAGGCTCGTGCCGCCGATCTGCTGCAGCTGGCCGTAGTTGTAGATGTACGCGCCCGTGCTTTGCGCGGCGTCGAACGATACATCGGGCAACTGACGATTGCTGCCCGACTGCCACGCCGGCGCCGGCAGGACCGTGCTGACGCCGCCGCCCGTGGCCCACAGCTTGCCGTTCCCGTCGAGGCCTTCGTTCCACACCGTTTCGTTCGAGAATGCGCCCGCCGACGTCGTGTACAACGTCGTGCCGCCGATCGCGAGCACGTGCGGCGACGCGGCCGGCCACGACACCGTGTAGTTCGCGCCGTCCGGATAGCCGCGGTTGTTGCACTCGTAGACGCCTTCGTCGCCCGACGATACCGAGAACGTCTGGCCCTGCGCGGCAGCCGTCGTGAAGATTTGTTCCTCGGCGTCGATCGTGCCGTCCGCGTTCGCGTCGGTTTCGCACCAGCCGAGCGACACGTTGATCACCTTCGCGGTGTTGTCCGACACCGCGCGGTTGAATGCCTGCGTGAGCCCCGTGTTGCCGGCGGCGTTCAGGTCCGCCATGTAGAACACCAGCTTGCCGACTTGACCGCCGGCCGAGCCGACGATCGACTGGCTGTCGAGATCCCATTCGCCCTGGCCGTCCTGGTCGTCGCTGTAGCTGCCGCTCGTGCCGGTGCCGTTGGTCTTGACGGTCTGGGTCGTGACCGTGCCGTAACCGTTGCTCGACGTGAACTGCTTCAGGTCCTGCAGCGTCTGCGACACGCCGCCGATCGTGATGATGCCGACGGTCACGCCGGCCGCGGTCGGCACGCCGGTCGCGTTATAGAGGCCCGGGAATTCCTTCGGATAGTGGCCGGTGGCCGTGCCGGCCGCGAGTGCCTGCGGCTTCGCGACGTTGCCGATGCGCAGCATCGGCCGTGCGCGCGCGACGTTCTGCAACCCGAGCACCGAGCCGACGACGTCGCCGAGCGCGCGCGGCACCTGCGCGGTCGATGCGTTCGCGAAGCCCGAGCGGCCCGCGTACTGGAAATGCACGAGCGACGTGTTGAACGCGGTCTTCACCGTGCCGGCCGTGCCGCGCGCTGACACCAGCAGCCGGTTCGGCGCCACTTCGATGTTCACGAAGCCGCTCTTGCGCAGATAGTCGACGACCGACTTCACCTGGGCGTCGGTCGGTGCGTAGCTGGCGAGGAACTGCTCGTGCGTCAGGTACTGGCGGTAATGCGCGTTGCCGGGCCGGTTCACGTCGTGCGCGAGCTGCTTGAGCTGCGCGGCGTTGCGCAGCTTCAGGCTGACGACGACGTCGGTCGTCTCGCCGGCCGCGAGTTCAAGCGACGGCGCCGCGCTGCGCGCCATCAGTTGCGGGCCGGTCAGAAAGGCCTTCGTGTGGGTGTCGACCCAGTCCGTCGTCGCATGCGCCGCGCCGGCGGCGAGCACGAGCGGCCACGCGCACGCGAGGCGGCGGGGCGACGGAAGGGGGAGGGCAAACCAGGCGTTCCTTTTCATCGGGAGTCCTTTTTAGGAGAGACGACGTTGCTGGAGCCCCCGGCCCTTGTGGGGCCGCGAGCGGTGACGAGCGTAGGGCGTCGGTGCCGTTCAGGTAGCTGCCAGTTTCCATAGCTGTCAGTTCTGACATCGGCGGGTTCGCGCGCATGCGCGGCGGCGTCGACGCACGCGGCATCGGTGCCGCCGAAGGGAACCGGTTCGCGACGCGATCGCGCTGCGGTCGACGACGTTTGCACGCACGACTCGTTCGTTGCGGTATCGGAATGCGCGCGATTGCGGAGCGAATCGCCGCGAAAGCGCATTGCGTGTGATGGGGCGTCGGTGCGTCGCGCGTTGCACTATGTGGTCAAGCGTCGCCATGACGCCAACGCGACGACGCCGCGATGCGCGGATGCACAGAAACGGGGCCGGTCGATCGCGAGCGTTTCCCGAACTGTGGAACAGCGCGATGCCGAGTCTTGCAGCGTGCTTTCGGTTCGCGGGTCGGGCGAGCGGATTAGAGGAAATGCTCGAATGCGAACGATGGCGCCGATTCGGCGCGCGCCGGATGTCCGTCGCCAGCGGTTCCGTTGCCGCTCGGCCCGCGCCGGCGAACGAGCACACTGCGGATCGAACGACGTCACGCGCGAAATTCCTCCTTGACGCGTATCGTTCGCCGGCTATGCTTCAATCCATAACCATCGGGTTATTGATTCGAACATGCACGACGCTCACGACCTGCTTTTCAGAACACTGGCCGATCCGACGCGCCGCGCGCTCTTCGAGCGGCTGTGCGAGGAGGGCGAGTTGACGGTCGCCGCACTCACGGCCCATGCAGGCGTGTCGCAGCCGGCGGTATCGAAGCATCTGGGCGTACTGAAGCAGGCCGGGCTCGTGAGCGACCGTCACGAAGGCCGGCAGACGCACTACAGCGCGCAGCCGCAGGCGCTGACGCCGTTGATCGACTGGACCAGCCAGATGGCCGGCTTCTGGCAGAACCGGTTCGACGCTCTCGAAGATCTGCTCAAAAGGATGGATCAATGAACCAGGCCACTACCGAAACGCGTACCGTCGTCGTCGAACGGGAACTGTCGCATCCGCCGGAGAAGATCTGGCGTGCGCTCACGCAACCGCACCTGATCGAGGCGTGGTTGATGCAGAGCGACTTCGAGCCCGTGGCGGGGCGTGCGTTCAGCTTCCGCGCGGACTGGGGTTCGGTCGACTGCACGGTGCTGACGATCGAGCCGCAGCGCGTGCTGTCCTATACATGGGCCGCGTATGGCCTGGAAAGTGTCGTCACGTGGACGCTCACGCCGACGCCGGGCGGCACGCTGCTGCGCATGGAGCAGGCCGGCTTCCGCGCGGATCAGGAACAGGCGTATCGCGGGGCGCAGCACGGGTGGGTGCGATTCTTCGAATCGCTCGAACAGGTGCTGGCGCGTCCCGATGGAGAACCGGAGGCCGGGGCATGAGCGCGCCAGACCTGGAGCCGTCGGCACGCATCGACGCGCTGATCGCGGGAATCGCCGACTGGCGAGGCAAGACCTTCGCCGAACTGCGCGAGACGATCCTTGCCGCCGAAGACGGCATTGTCGAGGAATGGAAATGGATGGGCAGCCCGGTGTGGTCGTGCGACGGGATGATCGCGGTCGCGAACGCGCACAAGGGCAAGGTGAAGCTCACGTTCATGCACGGCGCGCACCTGCCCGATCCCGACGGGCTGTTCAATGCCGGCCTCGACGGCAATGCGCGGCGCGCGATCGATTTCCTCGAAGGCGACACGCTCGACAAGCGCGCGCTGAAGCGCCTCGTTCGCGCGGCGATCGACTACAACCGCGCGCACCTGAAGAAGAACGTGCGGGCGGGGGCCAAGGCACGCGGCAACAAGGCCGCATGACGTACCGCCGACATTGCGCTCCAGTCGCGCGCGCATAAAAAAAGCCCGACACGAGGTCGGGCATCCAAATCGGCCGCAACCGCCGCGAGGCGGCTGCGGCACCTGCAAAAGCAGGACGCTTACGCTGCGAGCAGCGAGCGCAGCACGAACGGCAGGATACCGCCGTGCTTGTAGTAGTCGACTTCGATCGGCGTATCGATGCGCAGCAGCACCGGCACGCGGGTCGCTTCGCCGTTCTTGCGGTGGATCACGAGCGTGACGTCCTGCTGCGGCTTGAAGTCGTCGCCGAGGCCTTCGATGTCGTACGTCTCTTCACCGGTGATGCCGAGCGACTGGACGCTGTCCGCGCCCTTGAACTGCAGCGGCAGCACGCCCATGCCGACCAGGTTCGAGCGGTGGATCCGCTCGAAGCTGCGTGCGATCACGGCCTTCACGCCGAGCAGTTGCGTGCCCTTCGCGGCCCAGTCGCGCGACGAGCCCGTGCCGTACTCTTCGCCTGCGAACACGACGGTCGGCGTGTCGGCCGCGACGTACTGCATGGCCGCGTCGTAGATCGACTGCTGTTCGCCGCTCGGCTGGTGGATCGTCAGGCCGCCTTCGACGCGCGTGCCGTCCGCCTTCGCCGGGATCATCAGGTTCTTGATCCGCACGTTCGCGAACGTGCCGCGCATCATCACGTCGTGGTTGCCGCGGCGCGAGCCGTAGCTGTTGAAGTCGGCCTTCTGCACGCCGTTCTCCTTCAGCCACTTGCCTGCCGGCGAGTCTTCCTTGATCGAGCCTGCCGGGCTGATGTGGTCGGTCGTGACCGAGTCACCGAAGATGCCCAGTGCGCGCGCGCCCTTGACCGTCGGGATCGACGCGGCCGGCTCCATCGAGAAGTCGTTGCCGAAGAACGGCGGCTCGGCGATGTAGGTCGACTTCGGCCAGTCGTAGACCTGGCCCGTTTCGCCCTCGATCTTGCTCCAGAGGTCGCCCTTCTTGGTCAGCTTCGAGTAGTTGTCCTCGAACTTCTTCGGGTCGAGCGCGAACTTGAGCAGCGCGTGGATTTCATCGCTGGTCGGCCAGATGTCGCCGAGGTAGATGTCGTAGCCGTCCTTGCCCTTGCCGACCGGCTCGGTCATCAGGTCGCGCGTGATGTTGCCGGCGATCGCGTAGGCGACGACCAGCGGCGGCGACGCGAGGAAGTTCGCGCGGATGTTCGGGTGGATGCGCGCTTCGAAGTTACGGTTGCCCGACAGCACCGCAGCCGCGACGATGTCGTTCTTCGTGATCGCTTCGTTCAGTTCCGGCGTCAGGTCGCCCGCGTTGCCGATACAGGTCGTGCAGCCGTAGGCGGCGACTTCGAAGCCGAGCTTCGCGAGGTAGGGCAGCAGGCCCGTCTTCGTCAGGTATTCGGTGACGATGCGCGATCCCGGCGCGAGCGACGTCTTGATGTGCGGCGCGACGGTCAGGCCGGCTTCGACGGCCTTCTTCGCGAGCAGGCCGGCGGCCAGCAGCACGCTCGGGTTCGACGTGTTCGTGCACGACGTGATCGCGGCGATCAGCACGTCGCCGTTCTTCACGTCGACGCCGTTGCTCGTCGTGTATTGCGCGTTCAGGTCGTCCGCCTTCTTCGCGAAGCCGTTTTCCGCGACCGGCTTCGAGAACAGGTCGGTGAACGTCGACTTGACGTTGCCGATCTCGATGCGGTCCTGCGGGCGCTTCGGGCCGGCCAGCGACGGGGCGACCGTTGCCAGGTCGAGCGTCACCGTCTTCGTGTAGTCGATGTCGCCGGCCTTCGGAATGCCGAACAGCTTCTGGGCCTTGAAGTAGTTTTCGAACGCGGCGATTTCCGCCTTCGTGCGGCCCGTGCCTTCGAAGTAGTCGATCGTCTTTTCGTCGACCGGGAAGAAGCCCATCGTCGCGCCGTATTCCGGCGCCATGTTGCCGATCGTCGCGCGGTCCGGCAGCGACAGCGACTTCGTGCCTTCGCCGAAGAACTCGACGAACTTGCCGACGACCTTCTCCTTGCGCAGCATTTCGGTGATCGTCAGCACCAGGTCGGTGGCCGTCACGCCTTCGCGCAGCTTGCCCTTCAGCTCGACGCCGACGACGTCCGGCGTCAGGAAGTACACCGGTTGGCCGAGCATGCCGGCTTCCGCCTCGATGCCGCCCACGCCCCAGCCGACCACGCCGATGCCGTTGATCATCGTCGTGTGGCTGTCCGTGCCGACGAGCGTATCCGGGTAGTACACGGTGTCGCCGCCGTCTGCCTTCTTGTGGACGCCGCGCGCGAGATATTCGAGGTTCACCTGGTGGACGATGCCGACGCCCGGCGGCACGACCTTGAACGTGTCGAACGCCTGCATGCCCCACTTCATGAACTGGTAGCGCTCGTTGTTGCGCTGGAATTCCAGCTTCATGTTCAGGTCGAGCGCGTCCTTCTGGCGGAAGTAGTCGATCTGGACCGAGTGGTCGACGACGAGATCGACCGGGACCAGCGGCTCGATCTTCTTCGGGTTCTTGCCCGAACGCTCTGCCACACCGCGCATGGCCGCGATGTCGGCGAGCAGCGGCACGCCCGTGAAGTCCTGCAGCACGACGCGCGACACCACGAACGGAATCTCGTCGACGCGCTTCGCGGTCGGCTTCCAGTTCGCGAGCTGCTCGATGTGTTCTTCGGTGATCTTCTTGCCGTCGTAGTTGCGCAGCACGGACTCGAGCACGATACGGATCGACACCGGGAGGCGTTCGATCTTCGTCTTCAGTTCCTTGCCGAGCTGCGGTAGCGAGTAGAACTTGCCTTTGCCGAAACCGCTGTCGAATTCCTTGAGGGTCTTGTGGAGATTGTGGGCCATGGTGATTTTCCTGGGTTTAAGGCTAGGAAACAAAGAGTCCTGTAAATGACGGCTATATCACGTACAGATCGACGTACTCATCGACCGGCATCGCTTCGAGCTTTGCCTGGTCCAGCGACACGTCGAGAATCGCTTGTTGCTGCTTTGCCGGGAAGCGACGGGCGAGGTTGGTCCTGAACTTCTCGACCAGGAGCGGGATGCCGTCCGCACGGCGTCGCTGATGGCCGATCGGGTATTCGACCGCCACTTCGGCAAGCTTCGACCCGTCCGCGAATTCGATCGTCAGCGCATTCGCGATCGATCGTTTGGCCGGGTCATGGTAATCCTTCGTGAACTGCGGATCCTCGACGCACACGGTTTTCGCGCGCAGCGCGTCGATGCGCGGATCGGCGGCGACCGCGTCTTCGTAATCGGCCGCGGTCAGCCGGCCGAACAGCAGCGGCACGGCCACCATATACTGGATGCAGTGGTCGCGGTCGGCCGGATTGGCGAGCGGCCCCTGCTTGTCGATGATGCGGATCGCGGCCGCGTGCGTGCGGATCGTGATCCGGCTGATCTCGTCGGTCGTGCGGCCCGCAGCGGCGAGCTGCGCGTGCAGTTGCAGCGCGGCCTCGGCGGCCGTCTGCGCGTGGAATTCGGCGGGGAACGCGATCTTGAACAGCACGTTCTCCATCACGTACGTGCCGTACGGGCGCTGGAAGCGGAACGGCTGCCCGCCGAACAGCACGTCGTAGAAGCCCCAGGTTTTCGCGGTGAGCGCCGACGGGTAGCCCATTTCACCCGTTTTCGCGATCAGCGCAAGGCGCACCGCGCGCGATGTCGCGTCGCCGGCCGCCCACGACTTGCGCGAACCGGTGTTCGGCGCGTGGCGGTACGTGCGCAGCGCCTGGCCGTCGACGAATGCGTTGGATACCGCGTTGATCAGCTCGTCGCGCGTGAGGCCGAGCAGGCGGCCGACGACGGCCGTCGACGCGACCTTGACGAGCAGCACGTGGTCGAGCCCGACCGCGTTGAACGAATTCTCGAGTGCGAGGCAGCCCTGGATCTCGTGGGCCTGGATCATCGCGACGAGCACGTCGCGCATGGAAAGCGGCTTCCTGCCGGCCGCGACGGCCGTGCGGGACAGCCAGTCGGCCGTCGCCAGGATTCCGCCGAGATTGTCGGACGGATGACCCCATTCGGCGGCGAGCCAGGTGTCGTTGAAATCCAGCCAGCGGATCATCGCGCCGATGTCGAAAGCGGCCTGGACGGGATCGAGCTGGAAGGACGTGCCGGGCACCTTCGCGCCGTTCGGCACGATCGTGCCGGGCACGACGGGGCCGAGCAGCTTGGTGCAGGCCGGGTAGGACAGCGCCTCGAGTCCGCATCCGAGCGTGTCGATCAGGCAATGACGCGCCGTCTCCAGCGCGAGCGCGCTGTCGATTCCGGTGTTCAGCACGTAGTCGACGATATCGACGAGTACCGTATCCGGAGCGGGGCGGACGTTGGAGACCGAGGCGGACATCGAGGGGCCTGGGAGCGTGAAGACGCGGGCGCTTAGTTCGTTGCCGGCTTCAGTTCGTTCGATTGCGTCGGAGCCGGCGTGCCTTGCGCCATTTCCGGCGTCACGCATTCGTCGGCGAGACGCTCGCCGCCGTTGGCGTCGCTGAACAGCATCGCCTTGCTCGGGATCACGACCAGCTTGAAGCCCGCGGCCGGATCGTAGAACGTGTCGGCGCCCGTCGTCGTGGCTTGACGCGGCAGCTTGTAGTTCTTCTTCGCCCAGTGAACCGTGACGACCTGGTCACGCTTCATGTCGCCGGCGAGGTCGAACGACAGGCCGTCCTTGCACGCCCACTTGGCTGCGCCGTCCGGTACCGGATCGACCTTGGCCGCGGCACGCGCCTGCGCCTTCTTGCTGCGCGGAACGATGCGCTTGGCCGGCGCCGGGCGCTTGGCCGTCTTCTTCGCGGTCGTCGCCGTATCCTGGGCGAACGCGCTCGGAGCCGACACCAGCATCGTGGCGGACAACGCGCCGATGGCGGTAGCGATCAGGAGTTTCTTCATGGAGTCAGAACCTTTCGATAATCAGTTGACAAGGGCCGGCGGCAGACACCGTCGACCGGTTTGAAACTGCACGCGCCCCGGAAGCGCGCAGCGGCCGCTATTTTCACCTATTTGGCCGCGCATATTTCAGGTTTTCGGGCTCCGTTACGTTTTTTGTCGTTTCGCAAACCTGTCGCGGGTTCACGCTCCGGTGATTCGATGAAATGCGTGTGTCGGCGCGCGCTCACCGCGCGTCTCCGGCGGCCGGGCCGAACAGCGGCGCGGCCTCGGCCGGCACCGGCTGGCCGGTCGCCCGTGCGCGGCGCAGCACCGACCAGTAATAGCGGTAGCTCGCGCGGTCGTGCAGTGTATCGCCGTGGCGCGTCGGGCCCCAGTCGGCGGCCTGCGCGGCCAGCAGGATCTCGGCGGCCAGCGCGACTTCATCGGTGCGCGGCGCGAATGCGTCGACGATCGGGCGGATCTGCGCGGGATGGATGCTCCACATCCGCGTGAACGCGAATTCGTCACGCGCGCGACGCGCGTCGCCGGCGACGACGGCCATGTCGCGCACCTCCGTCGTCACGTTATGCGACGGCGTCTTGCCGTGCGCGTGGCAGGCGGCGGCGATTTCGAGCTTTGCACGGCGCACGAGCGGGTGGTCGAACTGGCCGGGCGAGCGCATCGCCGCATCGGGAATCGCGCCGTGATGCGCGGACACGAAGTCCATCAGCCCGAAGCTGAGCGTGCCGACCAGCGGCAGCGCGGCGAGCGCGGCCGCCTGCGCGAGCGCGCCGTGCGTCTCGACCAGCACGTCGACCGGGATCGGCTGCGCGAGGCCCAGTTCGCGGCGCGTGCCTTCGATGAACGCGACCATCTCGGCCGCGTCCGCGGCGCTCGCGATCTTCGGCAGCGTGACGTAGGCCGGCGCGCGCGCGGCGCGCAGCACGATGCGCACGTCGTCGCGCCAGTGGGGATGGGAAAAGTCGTGGATGCGGACGCCGACACGCCCGAAGCGGTTTTCGGCGCTGCCGAGAAGTTCGGCGACGAGCTGCGCGTGCGCGGCTTCCTGGCCGACGGCTGCGCCGTCCTCGCAGTCGAGCGTGATGTCGAACACGGGGCCGAGTTCGGCCTGGAGCGCGAGCGACTTGCGCATCAGCTTCTCGCTGCCCGCGTAGTGATCGCAGCAGGGCAGGATCGCGGGCGGGGACGCCCCGTCGTACAGCACTTGTGCAGGAGTGAGCGCGGACATCTCTTCTACGTCAAGGAGGCGGGCAACGTGGAGAAAATCGGATTCGGGCGCGTTCTGGGCCGGCGCGCGGGGCGCCTGGAGCGGCAAAACGTGCCCGGATCGGATCGGGCGGCGGGGCCGGCTGCCGGCCCGCCGCCCGTGCCGTGACCGGACCGCCCGGAGGCGGCCCGGCCATGCAGTCTGCTTAGTTCTTCAGCAGATGAGCGACGCCGTCGCGCTCTTCGAGCAGTTCGGCCAGCGTGCCGTCCATCTTCTCGCGCGAGAATGCGTCGATTTCGAGGCCTTCGACGCGCTTGTACTCGCCGTTTTCACACGTGACGGGCACGCCGTAGATGATGTCTTCGGGGATGCCGTACGAGCCGTCCGACGGGATGCCCATCGTGACCCACTTGCCGTTCGTGCCGAGGACCCAGTCACGCACGTGGTCGATCGCCGCGTTCGCCGCCGACGCTGCCGACGACAGGCCGCGCGCTTCGATGATCGCCGCGCCGCGCTTGCCGACGGTCGGGATGAACGTGTCGCGGTTCCACACGTCGTCGTTGATCAGCTTCAGCAGCGACTCGCCTTCGACGGTCGCGAAGCGGAAGTCGGGGTACATCGTCGGCGAGTGGTTGCCCCACACGGCGAGCTTTTCGATCGATGCGACCGGCTTGCCCGACTTCGCCGCGAGCTGCGACAGCGCGCGGTTGTGGTCGAGGCGCAGCATTGCCGTGAAGTTCTTCTTCGGCAGATCCGGCGCCGACTTCATCGCGATGTACGCGTTGGTGTTCGCCGGGTTGCCGACGACCAGCACCTTCACGTCGCGGCTCGCGACTTCGTTCAGCGCGGCGCCCTGGACCGTGAAGATCTCGGCGTTTGCCGACAGCAGGTCCTTGCGCTCCATGCCCTTCGAGCGCGGACGTGCACCGACCAGCAGCGCGACGTCCGCATCCTTGAATGCAACCTTCGGATCGTCGGTGATCACGACGCCCGCGAGCAGCGGGAACGCGCAATCGTCGAGTTCCATCACGACGCCTTTGACGGCGGCTTGGGCTTGCGGGAGGTCGAGCAGTTGCAGGATGACCGGCTGGTCCTTGCCGAGCAGGTCGCCGTTCGCGATGCGGAACAGCAGGGAGTAAGCGATTTGACCTGCGGCGCCGGTGACGGCAACGCGCTTTGCGGGCTTAGCCATTGAAAATCTCCAGGACGGGTGAAGCGGTGGACGCTAGGCAAAACGCCATTCTATGCGCGTTACGCGTAGCGTTGCATTGAAGCAGGGCGGAGGACTCGCGAAAGGCAGACGCGGTGAACCTGGAGACGGCCGTGGCACGTAGCCGGGGACGCATTTTGCACCCGCGAACCCTTGCTCGCCCCGGAGTGTAGGAGCCGATGGACCCAAAGTCAAACGGTATCATATGTCTTATATAAGACAGATGTTTTGCGGAATTTGAGTGGACGGAAAAGCGCGGTTTGTGATGAAATGCGCGCCATGACATCGAACCAGGCGAACAACGCGAATCCGACCGGCGCAGGCGGCCCAGGGCAGCCGGGCGCGGGCGATTCCGTGCCGGCGCCTGCGCCTGCCGCTTCACCGTCGCCGACCTTCAGTCCGTTATACCAGCAGATCAAGTCATTGATCACGCAAAGCCTGGAATCCGGCGAGTGGAAGCCGGGCGAGATCATTCCGAGCGAAGTGGAGCTCGCGGCCCGTTACAAGGTCAGCCAGGGCACCGTTCGCAAGGCGATCGACGAACTGGCCGCCGAAAACCTGGTGGTCCGGCGGCAGGGCAAGGGCACTTTTGTTGCAACGCACAACGAAGATCGCGCGCAGTTCCGCTTTCTGCGTCTGCTGGCCGACGACGGTGCCGAGCATCCGCACGTGAGTCGCCTGCTCGAATGCCGGCGCCTGCGCGCGCCGGCCGAGATCGCGCGGCAGCTCGACCTGAAGCCGGCCGACCCGGTCGTGCAGGTGCGCCGCCTGCTGGAGTTCGAGAACGAAGTGACCGTGCTGGACGAGATCTGGCTGCCGGGCGCGATGTTCCGCGGGCTCACGTTCGAGCGGCTGAGCGAGTACAAGGGGCCGCTCTACGCGATGTTCGAGACGGAATTCGGCACGCGGATGATCCGCGCGACGGAGAAGATCCGCGCGGTGGCGGCGGAGCCGGCGGTGGCCGACCTGCTGCACGTGCCGGCGGGTTTTCCTTTGCTGTCTGTGGAGCGTGTGTCCTATACATACGGAGACCGGCCGGTGGAAGTGCGACGCGGCTGGTATGTCACAACCGGGTATTACTATCAGAATGACTTGAGCTGACGACGTATCGGCACAAGCAGCGTGCGCGCGCTCCCCATGTTCGCGTAGCACGTTTCGGGCCGCCTTTATTCCCGTTCGCGTAATGATCCAGAGCAGACTTTCGCTGCAGCGCGATATAAAAAGGCGCTAAAATCGCGGATTAGTGTGACAACATAGTAGGGGTCTAGCATGACTGACGCAGTAAGAAAGCCGAGGCCGGAATACCGGAACATCGGATTCGGCGATATCACGATGAAATATCGCATGCCCTTGGCGGCGATATTGTCGATCCTCCATCGAGTCAGCGGCGCGCTGCTGTTCCTGTTCCTGCCGTTCCTGCTGTTCCTCTTCGATCAGAGCCTCACCTCCGAGCTCAGCTTCGAAGTCTTCAAGGCTTTCCTCTCCAACATCGTCGTCAAGCTGATCGTCCTCGCGTTGTCCTGGGCGTTCCTCCACCATTTCTGCGCCGGCATTCGCCACCTGCTGATGGACGTCAATCACGACGCCGTCTCGAAGGAAGGCGGCAAGCGGACGGCCGTCGTCGTCTTTGTCGTCTCGATCGCCCTGACGATCGCCATGGCACTCAAACTGTTCGGAGCATTCTAAGAAAATGGCAGCCAATAACCGAATCGGCTCGAAGCGCCTCGTCGTCGGCGCTCACTACGGCCTGCGCGACTGGCTCGCGCAGCGCGTCACCGCCACGATCATGGCGGTCTACACGGTCATTCTGCTCGTCCTGTTCTTCGGCGCGCATGACTTCTCGTACGAAGGCTGGGCATCGATCTTCTCCGCGCAATGGATGAAGCTCGCGACCTTCGTGACGCTGCTTTCCCTCTTCTACCACGCATGGGTCGGCGTGCGCGACATCTGGATGGACTACGTGAAGCCCGTCGGTGTGCGCCTGCTGCTGCAATCGCTGACCATCGTCTGGCTGCTCGCATGTGCGGGCTACGCCGCGCAGATTCTCTGGAGAGTGTAAAGAATGGCTGCAATCAAAACTTCCCTGCCGCGCCGCAAGTTCGACGTGGTGATCGTCGGCGCGGGCGGCTCGGGCTTGCGCGCAGCGCTGCAACTGTCGCGCGCGGGCCTGTCGGTCGGCGTGCTGTCGAAGGTGTTCCCGACCCGTTCGCACACGGTGGCCGCACAGGGCGGCATCGGCGCGTCGCTCGGCAACATGAGCGAAGACAACTGGCACTTCCACTTCTACGACACGATCAAGGGTTCCGACTGGCTCGGCGACCAGGACGCGATCGAGTTCATGTGCCGCGAAGCACCGAACGTCGTGTACGAGCTGGAACACTTCGGCATGCCGTTCGACCGTAACGCGGACGGCACGATCTACCAGCGTCCGTTCGGCGGCCATACCGCGAACTACGGCGAGAAGCCGGTCCAGCGCGCTTGCGCGGCCGCCGACCGTACCGGTCACGCGCTGCTGCACACGCTGTACCAGCAGAACGTCGAAGCGAAGACGCAATTCTTCGTCGAATGGATGGCGCTCGACCTGATCCGCGACGCGGACGGCGACGTGCTCGGCGTGACGGCCCTCGAGATGGAGACGGGCGACGTCTACATCATGGAAGGCAAGACGACGCTGTTCGCGACGGGCGGCGCAGGCCGGATCTTCGCGGCGTCGACCAACGCGTTCATCAACACCGGCGACGGCCTCGGCATGGCCGCTCGCTCGGGCATCGCGCTGCAGGACATGGAGTTCTGGCAGTTCCACCCGACCGGCGTGGCCGGCGCGGGCGTGCTGATCACCGAAGGCGTGCGCGGCGAAGGCGGCATCCTGCGCAACGCGAACGGCGAGCGCTTCATGGAACGCTACGCACCGACGCTGAAGGATCTGGCGCCGCGTGACTTCGTGTCGCGTTCGATGGACCAGGAAATCAAGGAAGGCCGCGGCGTCGGTCCGAACAAGGACCACGTGCTGCTCGACCTGTCGCACATCGGCGCCGAGACGATCATGAAGCGTCTGCCGTCGATCCGCGAAATCGCGCTGAAGTTCGCGAACGTCGATGCGATCAAGGAACCGATCCCGGTCGTCCCGACGATTCACTACCAGATGGGCGGCATCCCGACCAACATCCATGGTCAGGTCGTCGGCACGTCGCGCGGCCACAAGGATCCGGTCAACGGCTTCTACGCAGTGGGCGAGTGCTCGTGCGTGTCCGTGCACGGCGCGAACCGCCTCGGCACGAACTCGCTGCTGGACCTCGTGGTGTTCGGCCGTGCGGCCGGCAACCACATCGTCGAGCACGTGAAGAACCAGAAGGAACACAAGCCGCTGCCGGCCGATGCAGGCGAATTCTCGCTGGCGCGTCTGAACAAGCTCGACAAGTCGACCTCGGGCGAGTACACGCAGGACGTCGCCAACGACATCCGCGCGACGATGCAGAAGCACGCAGGCGTGTTCCGCACGTCGGCACTGCTGAAGGAAGGCGTCGACCAGATGGCCGGCCTGAAGGCACGCGTGGAAAACATCCACCTGAAGGACAAGTCGAAGGTGTTCAACACCGCGCGCGTCGAAGCGCTCGAGCTGGAGAACCTGATCGAAGTCGCCCGCGCGACGATGGTGTCCGCGGAAGCGCGCAAGGAAAGCCGCGGCGCGCACGCACACAGCGATTACGAACATCGCGACGACGACAACTGGCTGCGCCACACGCTGTGGTACAGCGAAGGCGATCGCCTCGACTACAAGCCGGTTCAAATGAAGCCGCTGACGGTCGACTCCGTGCCGCCGAAGCCGCGCACGTTCTAAGCCGAGTCAAAGGAATCCGAAATGGCAAAACGCATTTTTGAAGTCTACCGCTACGATCCGGACAAGGACGCGGCGCCGCGCATGCAGACGTACGAGCTCGAGATCCAGCATGAGCGCATGCTGCTCGACGCACTGGTCAAGCTGAAGGCCGTGGATGAGACGCTGTCGTTCCGCCGCTCGTGCCGTGAAGGCGTGTGCGGTTCCGACGCGATGAACATCAACGGCAAGAACGGTCTGGCGTGCCTGACGAACCTGAACGACCTGCCGCAGAAGATCGTGCTGCGCCCGCTGCCGGGCCTGCCCGTCGTGCGCGACCTGATCGTCGACATGACGCACTTCTTCAACCAGTACCACTCGATCAAGCCGTACCTGATCAACGACGCGCCGCCGCCGGAGAAGGAACGTCTCCAGTCGCCGGAAGAACGTGACGAGCTCGACGGCGTGTATGAGTGCATTCTGTGCGCGAGCTGCTCGACGTCGTGCCCGAGCTTCTGGTGGAACCCGGACAAGTTCGTCGGCCCGGCCGGCCTGCTGCAGGCTTACCGCTTCATCGCCGATAGCCGCGACACCGCCACCGGCGAGCGTCTCGACAACCTGGAAGACCCGTACCGTCTGTTCCGTTGCCACACGATCATGAACTGCGTCGACGTTTGCCCGAAGGGCCTGAACCCGACGAAGGCGATCGGCAAGATCAAGGAACTGATGGTCCGTCGCGCGGTTTAAAGTTTGTGATGAGCGACGATTCGCATCAATCCGACCCGCACCGTCGCGCGCGCCTCCGCTGGCGCGCGCGGCGGGGTCTGCTGGAAAACGACATCGTATTCGAGCGTTTCTTCAGCAGATACGAGCATGACCTCACCGATGCAGACGTAGGCGCGTTGTCGCGCCTGCTCGATCTGAGCGACAACGACCTGATGGACTTGCTCCTCGCGCGCAAGGAACCAGAGGGCGACCTAGACAGCCCGGACGTTCACCGGCTGTTGGAGATGCTGCGCAACGTGTAACGCGTTACGCCCGTTATCGAATCCCGTTTCTTTATTTCGATTGAGGATGTGCCATGACTCCGTCTGATGTTAAAGCCACGCTATCGTTCAGCGACAATTCGCCGAGCGTCGAAATGCCGATCTACAAGGGGACGATGGGCCCGGACGTGATCGACATCCGCAAGCTGTACGGCCAAACCGGCAAGTTCACTTACGACCCGGGCTTCATGTCGACGGCAGCTTGTAATTCGGCGATCACGTACATCGACGGCGACAAGGGCGAACTGCTGTACCGCGGCTACCCGATCGACAATCTCGCGCAAAACGCGGACTTCCTCGAAAGCTGCTACCTGCTGCTGAAGGGTGAACTGCCGAACGCAGCACAGAAGAAGGAATTCGTCGACACCGTCACGAAGCACACGATGGTGCACGAGCAGATGCACTTCTTCTTCCGTGGCTTCCGCCGCGACGCGCACCCGATGGCAGTGCTGGTGGCTGCCGTCGGCGCGCTGTCGGCGTTCTATCACGACTCGCTCGACATCAACGATCCGCGTCACCGCGAAGTGTCGGCGATCCGCATGATCGCGAAGCTGCCGACGCTCGTCGCGATGGCGTACAAGTTCAGCATCGGCCAGCCGTTCGTTTATCCGAAGAACGAACTGTCGTACAGCGCGAACTTCATGCACATGATGTTCTCGAACCCGTGCGAAGAGTACAAGGTCAACGACGTGCTCGTCCGCGCACTCGACCGTATCCTGATCCTGCACGCCGACCACGAGCAGAACGCTTCGACGTCGACGGTCCGTCTGGCCGGCTCGTCGGGCGCGAACCCGTTCGCGTGTATCGCAGCCGGTATCGCATGTCTGTGGGGCCCGGCGCACGGCGGTGCGAACGAAGCCGCGCTGAACATGCTCGAGCAGATCGGTTCGCCGGACAACATCCCCGAATTCATCAAGCAGGTGAAGGACAAGAATTCGGGCGTGAAGCTGATGGGCTTCGGTCACCGCGTGTACAAGAACTACGACCCGCGTGCGAAGCTGATGCGCGAAACGTGCTACGAAGTGCTGAACGAACTCGGCCTGCACGACGACCCGCTGTTCAAGCTCGCGATGCAGCTCGAGAAGATCGCGCTGGAAGACGAATACTTCGTGTCGCGCAAGCTGTACCCGAACGTCGACTTCTACTCGGGTATCGTTCAGCGCGCGCTGGGCATCCCGACGTCGATGTTCACGTGTATCTTCGCGATGGCACGTACGGTCGGCTGGATCGCACAGTGGAACGAAATGATCGCGGATCCGGAACAGAAGATCGGCCGTCCGCGTCAGCTGTTCATCGGCGACACGCCGCGCGAAGCGAAGCCGCTCAACGCACGTTAAGTCGTGCGCGGCGCGAACGGCCGCAAGGCCGCTCGCGTCCGGCAATCGCAACGCCCCGACACCCCGGTGGGTCATCCCGCCGGGGTGTTTTCATTTGCGCGGCCGAACGGCATGGCGTTCCAGCGACGGCGGCCGCGTGTCGAGCGGTGGCGGCGCGCCGGCGTCGGGGGCGTGGCCATGCCGCGCGAAGAACTGCCGGTATGCGCCGGGCGTCATCCCGCGCGCGGCGAGGAACTGGCGGTTGAAGTTCGCGGCATTCGGAATGCCGCAGCGCGCGGCGACCGTCGCGATCGGCCAGTCGGTGCCGACCAGGTGACGGCACGCATGCGCGAGCCGCAGCCGCTGCACGTAGCGACCGACGCTTTCGCCGAGGTGCCGCACGAACAGCCGCTGCAGCGTGCGTTCGGACATGTGCGCGACGGCGGCGAGCGCGTCGATGCGCAGCGGCTCGTGGAAGCGCCGGTCGATCGCGTCGAGCACGCGGTCGAGGCGTTCGGCTTCGGGCGCGGCCGAGTCAGCCGATGACGCGGCGGCGTCGGGCCGGCCGTAGGCCTGGGCGGTGGCGAGCGGTTCGCCGCCGGCTTCAGCGAGATCGGCGAGCGTGTCGAGTGCGGCCGCGAGGCGGACGCGCGGCGATGAGTCGAGCAACTGCGGCAACCGCGCGCGCATCGCGCGGGCCGTCTCGGCGTCGAACGCGAGACCGGGCGCCGCGCGACGCAGCAGCGAGCGCAGCGGCGCGTATTCGGGGCAGCAGTCGGCCATGCGCCGTACCCAGTCGCCGTCGAACCAGACGACGAGCGCGACTTCAGGCGCATCACGATCGATGCGCGCATTCGACGACCACGTGTGCGGCAGGTTGGGCGGGACGAGCACCAGGTCGTCGTCCCCGTAACGGGCAACATGATCGCCGACGAAGCGCCGACCTCGGCTGTTCAGCGTCAGCGTCAGTTCGTATTCGGGATGTCGATGCCATTCGAACGGAATGTGCGCGAGTTGACGGTGATACACGCGAATCGAACAGCCGGGGGCGAACGTCACATGCTCGTATTGCGGCTTCATCGCGACCTCCGGTCGAGCGGGGCAGCGCGCCGTGGCATGATCGTGATCGATCGTCACGACGGAGCGATGCCATGTTTTCACATGTTTGCGTAGGCGTCAGCGATACCGCGCGCGCGTACGACTTCTACGCGCCGCTGTTCGCGGAACTCGGGCTGCGTCTGAAGTTCAGCGAGCCGGACGGCTGGTCGGGCTGGATGCCGGCCGATGCCGACCGGCCGCTGTTCTTCTTCGGCCGGCCCCTCGACGGCCGCGCGCCCGAACCGGGCAACGGCCATACGATCGCGTTCGACGTGGCGACGCGCGCGCGGGTCGACCGCTGTCATGCGCTCGCGCTGCAGCAGGGCGGCACCTGCGACGGCCCGCCGGGGCTGCGGCCGCACTATCACGCCGACTACTACGGCGCGTATTTCCGCGACCCGGACGGCAACAAGCTGTGCGTGGTCTGCCATCGCCCCGAGTAGCGAGTGGTTGTCAGGATTGTATCGATAGTTGACCGGATAGTGTCGATGACGGCGCCGCGTCGGCCGTACGCTGAATGCTCGACACGACACACGATTCAGCGAGGAGACGACGATGCACCTGATGATTGACGATCTGCCGGCCGCGATCCGCACGGCGAAACGGGCGCTGCGCGCCGATCTGCCCGGGTACGCGGCCACGTTCCGCGAGCTGGAGGGCGATATCGCGCGGCAGGTCGACGCGATCCGCCGCGCGCATGCGCAAGGCCGCGACGTGATTCCGGTGCTGCGATTCGCGGATATCGCGAACGACACCGTCGATCCGCGGGCGATCGCCGCGATCCGTGCGCATGGCGCGGCGGTGATCCGCGGTGTGTTCGACGTGCAGCAGGCGCGCGACTGGAACGACGAGATCGGCGCCTATCTGGACGCGAATCGCTTCGCCGAGCGGCTGCATGCGCGCGCCGAGGACCGTTACTTCGGCAACCTCGCGTCGGGCAAGCCGCAGATCTACGGCGTCTACTGGTCGAAGCCGCAGGTGGCCGCGCGCCAGTCGCCGGCCCTCACGCGGGCACGCGTGTTCCTGAACCGGCTGTGGCGTCATGCGGACGGCGCGCGCACGCATTTCGATCCCGACCAGGTGCCGGCCTATGCGGACCGGATCCGCCGCCGGCCACCGGGCTCGACGTCGCTCGGGCTGTCGCCGCACGTCGACGGCGGCTCGGTCGAACGCTGGCTCGGCGCGAATTTCCGGCAGGTCTACCGCCACGTGCTGGCCGGCCACTGGCGCGATTACGATCCGTTCGACGCCGCGTTCCGCCCCGACGTCGAGGAGATTCCGTCGCCGGCCGTGTGCTCGATGTTCCGCACGTTCCAGGGTTGGACCGCGCTGACGCCGCAAGGGCCCGGAGACGGCACGCTGCAGCTGATCCCGGTTGCGAACGCGATGGCGTACGTCGTGCTGCGTGCGCTGCAGGACGACGTCGCGGACGACGACCTGTGCGGCGCGCGTCCGGGGCGCGCGCTGTCGATCCTGCCCGAATGGCATGCGCTGCTGCTCGACGCGCTGGTGCCGATCCCGCACATGGAGCCGGGCGATGCGGTGTTCTGGCATGGCGACGTCGTGCATGCGGTCGAGGATGCCCATCGCGGCAGCGGCGACAGCAACGTGATGTACATCGCGGCCGCGCCCGGTTGCGCGAAGAACGATGCGTACCTGCAGCGCCAGCGGCTCGCGTTCCTGCGCGGCGACAGCCCGCCCGATTTCCCGGCCGATCATTTCGAGGTCGATTTCGACGGACGCGGCGGCGAGGGCGATCTGACGGTGCTGGGGCGTGCGCAAATGGGGTTCGCGCCTGTCGCCGCATAACGGATGCAGCGCATGGACGCATCGGTCGCTCCGGCACCCGCGTACGGCGCGTTTGCGCCGCGCACGCCAGCCGTCTGCCGAATCCGCTGCGTCACGCACGCAATTCGACGCGATCGGCTGCGGGCACGCCCGAATTCGACGCGAATTGCGCAATTTGGCTTCCGATAATGGTCCGGACACAACGCAGCTGCCCCGCGCGCCGCACGGGGCAGCGTGACCATGGAGGAGTCGATGCAATTCACGCAAGCGATCGTTCGCCGTCCCGCGCCGTCCTGCGGCGCGGGTCTCACCACCGCCGCGCTCGGCGCGCCCGACTACGACAAGACGCTCACGCAGTTCCACGCATACTGCGACGCGCTGCGCGGCCTCAGTGTCGAACTGACCGAACTGCCGCCGCTGGACGCGTTTCCCGATTCGCACTTCGTCGAGGACGTCGCTGTCGTCACGCCCGAATTCGCGGTGATCACGCGCCCCGGCGCACCCGCGCGGCGCGGCGAGACGGCGCACATCGAAGCGGCGCTCGGTGCGCATCGCGACCTGCTGCCGATGCAGGCGGGCCGCCTCGACGGCGGCGACGTGATGCTCGTCGGCAAGCGCTTCTACATCGGCCTGACGAGCCGCACCGATGCCGAGGGCATCGCCGCGTTCGAATCGCTGGTGTCGCGCTACGGCTACTCGGTCGTCGCGGTGCCGGTCGGCGCCGGCCTGCATCTGAAATCGGTGGTCAACGCGCTCGGCGACGACACGCTGCTCGTGACCGAGGCGCTGGCCGAGCATCCGGCGTTCGCCGACTATCGCCGGATCGCCATCTCGGCCGCCGATGAATACGCGGGCAACACGCTGCGCGTGAACGGCACGCTGATCACACCGGCCGGCTATCCGCGCGTGCACGACGCGATCGGCTCGCTCGGGCTGCCGCTGCACGTGATCGACACGAGCGAGTTCCGCAAGATGGACGGCGGCCTGACCTGCCTGTCGCTGCGCTTCTAGCCGATTGGCGCGCGGCCGCTTCGGCCGGATAATGTGGCCCCCGCGCGGAACTGGAGCAGACTCTCCACGCGCCAGCCACCACCCGACCGGAGCGAACGCGGATGACCGACAAGAAGATGCAGCTCGACAAGATCGACCTCCGGATCCTCGACATCCTGCGCACCGACGGACGGATTTCGTACCGGAAGCTGTCGGAGCTCGTGAACCTCACGCCGCGCCCATGTCAGGCGCGCGTGGAGCGGCTCGAGGCGCTCGGCGTGATCGAAGGCTATCGCGCGGTGATCAAGGCGCCGCGCGCGACCAAGCCGATCGTCGTGATCGCGCAGATCGTGCTGGCCGACCACGGGCGTTCGCAGGCGCCGTTCGAGGACGAGATGCGGAACAACCCGGCGGTGCTCGACTGCTGGCTCGTCAGCGGCACGTTCGATTTTCTCGTGCGGCTCGCGTGCGAGGATCTCGACGAATACCGGCGGATCGCGAACATGTGGCTGGAAAGTCAGCGGTTCCGGATCGAGAAGATCGTGACGACGGCCGAGCTGCAGGCGATCAAGCGCAGCGTCGTCTGACGCGGTCGTGTGCGTCCGGGCCGCCGGCATCGGACGCGCGGCCCGGCGAACAGGACCGTTCTTCGACGCGAATAACCGGGCCAATCGGTTGGTATTCCGAATCAATTGGAGCGGCCCGAATCCAATCAGGGTGAACACTATGGATGCTTTGCAAGCGGCAGTGGAGACGGCCGCGCCGTCCGGAACGGCGCTGAAGCGCCGGCTGCAGAGCCGCCACATCGCGATGATCGCGATCGGCGGCTCGATCGGCACGGGGCTGTTCGTCGCGTCGGGCGCATCGGTCGCGCAGGCGGGGCCGGGCGGCGCGATCGCCGCGTATGTCGCGATCGGGCTGATGGTCTACTTCGTCGTCACCGGGCTCGGCGAGATGGCCGCGCTGATGCCGGTGTCGGGCTCGTTCGCGATCTACGGCGAGAAGTACGTCGACGAAGGCTTCGGCGTCGCGCTCGGCTGGACCTACTGGTACAGCTGGGCGGTGACGATCGCGATCGAACTCGTCGCCGGGCAGATCGTGATGCGCTACTGGTTTCCAGCCGTGCCGGGCGTGTGGTGGGGCGCGGGCTTCCTGGTGCTGATCTTCCTGCTGAACACGCTGTCGGTGCGCGGCTTTGGCGAATCCGAATACTGGTTCTCGCTGATCAAGGTCGTCACCGTGATCGCGTTCATCGCGGCGGGGTTGTTGATCGCGGCTGGCCTGCTCGGCAACGGGCATCCCGTCGGCTGGCGCAACTTCAGGACCGGCGATGCGCCGTTCGTCGGCGGCGTGCACGCGATGATGAGCGTCGCGCTGATCGCGGGCTTCTCGTTTCTCGGCACCGAGTTGGTCGGGATCACGGCCGGCGAATCGGAAAACCCGCGCAAGACGATCCCGCGCGCGGTGAAGCAGATCTTCTGGCGGATCATGCTGTTCTACGTGCTCGCGATCTTCGTGATCGGCCTGCTGGTGCCGTACACCGACCCGAACCTGCTGAAGAGCGACGTGACCGACATCGGCGTGAGCCCGTTTACGCTCGTGTTCAGCCATGCGGGCTTTCCGCTCGCCGCGGGCGCGATGAACCTCGTGATCCTGACGGCCGTGCTGTCGGCCGGCAACTCCGGCACGTATGCGGCCACGCGGATGCTGTACAACCTCGCGGCGGAAGGCCGTGCGCCCGCGATGTTCGCGACGCTGTCGCCGGGCGGCGTGCCGCGCAACGCGCTTTACGCGACGATGGCGGTGGGCGGGCTGTGCTTCCTCACGTCACTGACCAACAACCAGCGCATCTATCTGTGGCTGCTCAATACGGTCGGCATCACCGGCTTCATCGCGTGGCTCGGCATCGCGGTCTGCCACTACCGGTTCCGCAAGGGCTTTCTGAAGCAGGGCTACAGGCTCGATCAGTTGCCGTATCGCGCGAAGTGGTTCCCGTTCGGGCCGTTGTTCGCGATCGCGATCTGCATCGTGATCTCGCTCGGGCAGGATTACCAGGCGTTCTTCGCCGCTCGCATCGACTGGATGGAAGTGCTGTCGATCTACGTGTGGATTCCGCTGTTCGTCGCGATCTGGTGGGTGTATCGCCGCGCGCGCAAGAGTCGGCTCGTGCGGTACGAGGAGATGGAGATCGGGCCGTGGCTGACGCGCCCGGTCGGCGACGCGGGGGAAACGCGCGAGCGGTCGTCGCGCGGCGCGTAGCGTGCATGCGGCCGCGGGCCGGGATACCATCGCCTTCGCGTAGCGTGCCGGACAGGGCCTCCGGCACGTCGCGCGTTTCCCGATCGATTCCGCGTCCAGCACACAACATGACAATACAGCCGAACCGCGTTTCTTCCTCTTCATTCGTTTCCGCCGCCAGCGTGCGCGAGCTTGCCGATGCCGTGCGCACGGCCGAACGCCGCGCTGTCGATCTGGCCGACGACGCGCTCGCGCGTCTCGCGGCGATCGCGCCGCTCAATGCGATGGTGCACGTCGATGGCGAACTCGCGCGCCGCACGGCCGAGCACGTCGATGCGCGCGTCGCCCAGGGCGACGTGTTACCGCTTGCCGGCGTGCCGTTCGTGATCAAGGACAACCTCGATACCGCCGGGATGCCGACGCTCGGCGCGAGCCCGGCGGTGAACGGCTATCGGGCGGCCTCGGACGCGCTGACCGTGCGGCGCCTGCTTGACGCCGGCGCGGTGCCGCTCGGCAAGGCGAACATGCACGAGCTTGCATTCGGCATCACGAGCGGCAACCGGCACTTCGGCGCGGTCGGCAATCCGCAGGATCCGCGGCGTATCGCCGGCGGGTCGAGCGGCGGCACGGCGGCGGCCGTCGCGGCCGGTATCCCGTTCGGTCTCGGTACCGACACAGGCGGCTCGGTGCGGATTCCGGCCGCATTCTGCGGTGTCTACGGATTGCGGCCGTCCGCGCAGCGCTATTCGGCGCACGGCGTGCTGTCGCTGTCGCCCACGCGCGACACGGTGGGGCCGATCGGACATGGCATCGACGATCTGCTGCTGCTCGACGCGGTGCTGACGCGCGACGACAGCATCGCGACCGCGCCCGAGTGGCCGCAGTTGCGCATCGGCGTGCCGGGCGCACCGTACTTCGACGCGCTCGATCCGGGCGTCGCGACCTGCATCGAGCGTGCGCTCGCGTCGTTCGCGGCGGCCGGCGCGACGCTCGTGCCGTTGCCGGCGATGCCGCTGCACGAGGCCAGCGAAGCATGCGGCTTTCCGCTCGTCGGATACGAGGCGAACCAATACTGGCGCCGCTTCGCGGCGGAACGGCTCGGCATCCCGTTCGACACGTTCGTCGAGCGGATCGCGAGCGACGACGTGCGCGCGATCTTCCGGTCGTTCGTGTCTACGCCAGTCGATGCGCAGGCGTATGCGGACGCGATCGCGTGCCGTCGGCGTCTCGTGCGCTGGTACGACGACGCGTTCGGTACGCCGGTCGACTGCATCGCGATGCCGACTGTGCCGGGCGAGCCGCCGTCGCTCGACGACACGGCCGCGATGACCGCCGCGCAGGATGCGGCGCTGTTCGCGCGCGTCGCACGCCAGACTTCGCCGGCGACGCTCGCCGGCGTGCCGTCCGTCTCGATCCCGGCCGGACGCTCCCCGCAAACGGCGCTGCCGGTCGGGCTGATGCTGGAAGGGCCATGGGGCGGCGACCGCCGTCTGCTCGCGATCGCCCGGCGGATCGACGCGCTGCTGCGGGACGATGCGGCGCGCGCGTGAGTCGCCGCGCGCCTGCCACGTTCACGCCGAGTTCAGGCGAGATATGCCTTCATGAAGTCGACCCATGCACGTACTTTCTGCGGCACGTGCGGGGTCGACGGGTACAGCGCATAGACGGCCTGCGGCGGGAACCGGTAGCCGGGGAGCGCATCGACCAGCGCGCCGCTCGCGAGATCGTCGCGCACGAGCCATTCGGGCAGCAGCGCGACGCCGCTGCCTTGCCGCGCGAGCACGCGCAGGACCGACGCATTGTCGACCACGACGCGCGGCTTGGCGCCGGGCCGGAACGCGTGCGGGTTGCCGTCGCGATCGGCGAGCGGCCACGTGGCGATGCGCTCGAGCCGCGTATGGCCGAGCTGCGGCAGCCGGGCGAGCGTGTCCGGCGAATCGATGTGCGACAGGCCGGCCGCGGCGAGCAGTGACGGCGCGATCACGGGCCGCACTTCGTACGTCGCGAGGCACGCGCCGCGGTACGGCAGATCCTGGAACTGTTCGAGGCGGCCGAGCCGGATCGCCACGTCGACGCGCTCGCGCACCAGATCGACCTGCGACGCATGCGTTTCGAGCCGCACGCGCAGCGCGGGATGCCGCTGCATGAACGTGTGCAGCGCGGGGGCGACGACCATCGTCCCGTACTCGACGGTTGACGTCACGCGCAGCACGCCGTGCATCCCGCCATGCTCGCTGCGCGCGTCCTCGATCGCGCTTTCGGCTTCCTCCAGCACGCGCAGGCAGCGCGCATGGAAGCGCTCGCCCGCGTCGGTCAGCTCGACGCGCCGCGTGGTGCGCGTGAGCAGGGTGACGCCGAGCTCGGCTTCCAGCTGCTTGATGTTGAAGCTCACCGCGGCCCGGGCCTGGTTCAGCTGGGCGGCGGCGGCCGTAAACGACCCTGCTTCCACGACGGCGCGGAAGACGGCGAAACGATCGAGACTCACCATGGCGTGTCGGATGTGAGGCGGAAAACCGACATGGTGCCCTGATTGTCAAAATTTTTCGACCAGTCTTGCCGTCCGGCCGGGCTTATCGACGTGCGCGGCGAACCTTACACTGCGGCGTTTCGTTCGTCTTCCGCCGCCATGACCGATCGCTCGAAAATCGCCGCCGTCTATCTGCTCGGGTTCGCGATCGACCTCGCCAACATGTTCGTCATCAACGCCGCCTATCCGACGATCCAGCGCGAGCTGCACGCGTCGGTCGCGCAGCTGGCGTGGATCGGCAACGCGTACGTGCTCGGGCTGACGGTCGTGATCCCGCTCGGTACGTGGCTCGCGCGCCGCTTCGGCGAGCGCCGGCTGCTGATCGCGTCGCTGCTGCTGTTCGCGCTCGGCAGCCTCGGCGTCGGCCTGTCAGCGTCGATCGGCGCACTGCTGGCATGGCGGCTGATCCAGGGGCTCGGCGGCGGATTGCTGATCCCGGTCGGGCAGACGATGGCCTATCGTGCGTATCCGCCCGATGCGCGGGCGCATCTGACGTCGATCGTGATGATGGTCGCGCTGCTCGTGCCGGCGCTGTCGCCGGCGCTGGGCGGCGTGGTCGTGGATCGCGCGTCGTGGCGGGCGATCTTCTTCGGAATGCTGCCGCTCGCCGCGGTCACGAGCGTGCTCGCGTTCGCGTGGCTGCCGGCCGACGAACCGGACGGCAGCCCGCCGGCGCTCGACGCGCGCGGCCTCGGGCTGAGCGCCGCGGCGCTCGTTGCGCTGCTGCTCGGCCTGACGTTCGCGGGACAGCCGGGCGCGGGCCGCGACGCGTTCGTTCCGCTCGCGATCGCGCTCGTCGCCGGTGGTGCGTATGTCGCGCACGCGCGCCGGGCTGCCGCGCCGCTGCTCGACCTGCGCCTGGTTGCGCAGCCGCTGCTGCGGATCGGGCTGATCGTCTACCTGTGCGTGCCGGGCGTGTTCACCGGCGTGAACCTCGTCGCCGCGCTGTATCTGCAGAACGCGCTCGGGCTCAGCGCGACGCATACGGGCGCGCTGATGGTGCCGTGGGCGATCGCGTCGTTCGCCGCGATCGCGACGACGCGCCGTTGTTTCCCGAAGTGGGGGCCGAAGCCGCTGTTCATGTGCGGGATTGCGATCGACGCGATCGGGATCGTGTTGCTCGCGACCCCGCTTGCAGGTTTCGAGGCCGGGCGCGTGCTCGCGTTCGTCGCGATGGGGCTCGGCGCCAGCATGTGCACGAGCACGTCGCAAAGCGCGGCGTTTCTCGATGTCCCCGCCGCGCGAATGGGCGACGCGAGCGCGCTGTGGAACATCAACCGGCAACTGAGCTTCTGTCTCGGCGTCGCGGTGCTGGGCAGCGCGTTGAACTTCCTGCTGTCGATGCAAGGGGACGACGGGCGGCTGCCGTACCAGCAATGTTTCGGCCTGGCTGCGCTGGCGACGCTGCTGCCGCTGCCGTTCGTCGCGCGCCTCGCCGCGCACCGTGCGCCCGCCGGGCGTGCGGCTTCTCAACGTTCGTGAGTTTCGAGATGAATTCGTCAAACCCGTTTTTCCAGGAAGTGGTCGACGCACACGTCGACATCGAGCAATGGTTGTCCGGCAGCGCGGCGCGCGACGGGCTCGCGCCGCTGCTCGCGCGCTTTTCGCGGGACTTCTCGATGATCTCGCTGCATGGGCATGCGCTCGACTACGCGGATATCGACGTCCTGTTCTCGCGCGGCTTCGGCGCGCGGCCCGGCCTGCGGATCGCGATCGACGAACTGCACGAAGTGAGCACGTGGCAGGGCGGCTCGACGATCGCCTATCGCGAGACGCAAACCGACGCGGCAGGGCGGCGAACGGTGCGCCGTTCGACCGTCGTGTTCGAGCGCGACGCGGATGGCCGCATCGGCTGGCTGCGCTTGCACGAGACGCCGGTGACGGGCTGACCGTTACCCGCAACGCCTGACGCCGCCGCGCGGCGGCAGGCACATGCTCCTCCGAGCGGCATACCAACCAGAAACCTGAGAGATGACAATAAAAGCAATCGACATTGCGCGTCGCGAGGACGCGCGGCCGCATCGCGTCCGCAGTCGGGGGCGCGCATGACGGCGCCATCGTTCACCGATGCGGTGGCTTCGCTCGTGCGCGATACCGAGGTGCACAAGGACCTCTATCTGTCGCGGCGCATCTTCGAGCTGGAGATGCGTCATCTGTTCTGGAACACGTGGGTCTATGTCGGCCATGTCAGCCAGATTCCGGCCACGGGCGACTACGTGACGACGACGATCGGCGCCGAGCCGGTCGTGATGGTGCGCCACGTCGACGGTTCGGTGCGGGTGCTGCACAACCGCTGTTCGCACAAGGGCACGCAGCTGGTGACGGATGCCTCCGGCAACACGGGCACATTCTTCCGCTGCCCGTACCACGCCTGGTCGTACCGGACCGACGGCAGCCTCTACGCGATTCCGCTGCGGCGCGGCTACGAAAACACGGGCTTCGAGACGTGCGAGGCGAGCAAGGGCATGCAGGCGGTCGGCGCGATCCATGAGCATCGCGGTTTCGTGTTCTGCCGCCTGAGTCAGTCCGGTGTCGATTTCCATGCGTACTTCGGCGATGCGCTGTCGTCGCTCGACAACCTCGTCGATCGTTCGCCGGAAGGGCGCGTGGAAGTCGCGGGCGGCGTGTTCCGCTACGTGCACGGCTGCAACTGGAAGATGTTGGTCGAGAATCAGACCGACACCTGCCATCCGATGGTCGCGCACGAGTCGTCGGCCGGCACGGCCGTGCGCGTGTGGGAGCGCGACGGCACGCAGCAGGCGAAGCCGATGGCGGTCGAGCTGCTGGAGCCGTTCATCCAGCCACACGCGTTCTTCGAGCAGATGGGGTTGCGCGTGTGGCCCAACGGACATGGTCATACTGGCACCGCTGATTCGATTCACGCGCGCTACACGCCGATTCCCGGCTATCACGAGAAGATGACCGCGGCCTACGGCGAAGCGCGCGCCGCGCGGATTCTCGGCGAGGTGCGTCACAACACGGTGCTGTTTCCGAATGCGATGGTGAAAGGGCCGATCCAGATCCTGCGCGTGTTCAAGCCGCTGGCGGTCGACCGCACGCTGGTGGAGTCGTGGTCGTTTCGTCTCGTCGGTGCGCCCGATTCGCTGTTCGAGCGCACGCTCGCCTACAACCGCCTCATCAACGCGCCGACGTCGATCGTCGCGCACGACGATCTCGAAATGTACGAACGCGCCCAGCGCGGCCTCGCCACGCAGGCGCGCGACTGGGTGCATGTCGGGCGGCTGTTCGAGCCCGAGGAGTTCGCGCAGCCGACGTCGGAGACGAACGGCACCAGCGAACAGCAGATCCGCAACCAGTTCCGGGCATGGCTGCAGTTCATCGCGCCGGTATCGACGCAGGAGGCCGCCGATGCGCGTATTTCCGCACGATGAGCTCGTCGCGTTCGTGTATCGCGAGGCACGCCTGCTTGACGAGCGGCGCTACGAGGAATGGCTCGCGCTTTATGCGGACGACGCGCGCTACTGGATGCCGCTGTCGCCGGACCAGCCCGACACCGGGCTGCACGGCGCGCTGATGGACGAGGACCGGCTCCTGCTGCGCATCCGCATCGAGCGGCTGGCCGGGCGCCGGACGTTCTCGCAGCAGCCGGCGAGTCGCGGTCATCATCTGCTCCAGCAGCCGCACGTCGATCGGGCCGACCACGAACGCGGCGCCTATGTGCTGCGCACGCCGTTTCATTACGTCGAAACGCGACGCGACGAGCAGACGCTGTTCGCCGGCTGGTACACGCATGAACTCGCGGTATGCGACGACACGTTGCGCATCCGCGTGAAGCGTGTCGATCTCGTCAATGCCGACGCGCCGCTCGGCAGCATCCATCTGCCTGTCTGATTGCGTGCGGCCAGCACGTCCCTTTTCGTTCCCGACCACATGAACGCTCCTGAATTCCTGCCGCGCACGTTGCCGTACATCGACACGCTGTACGACTACGGCGCCTTCCTGTCCCGCACCGGTGGGCATCTCGGCACGCTGCCGGCGCAGCGCGCACGCGACGCGCGGATCGCGATCGTCGGCGCGGGCGTCAGCGGCCTGGTCGCCGCCTGCGAGCTGCTGCGCGCGGGGGCACGGCAGGTCGTCGTGTTCGAGGCGAACCGCGCGCGCGTGGGCGGGCGCCTGCTGTCGCAGTCGATCAATCCGGACCATCCGCACCTGCTCGCCGAAATGGGCGCGATGCGTTTCCCGCCGTCGCAGGCCGCGCTTTACCACTATCTCGAGCGGTTCGGCGTCGACAGCGCATCCGCGTTTCCCGATCCGGGCATCGTCGACACCGAGATCCACTACCAGGGCCATGCGTACCACTGGCCCGCGGGCGATGCGCCACCCGCGCTGTTCGACCGCGTCGACCGCGGCTGGCGCGCGTTCATTCGCGACGGCGTGCGGCTCGACGACGGCACGCAGCTGCCCGCACCGGCCGAACTGACGGCGCTGCTGCGCGCGCACCGCTACGACGATGCGCGGCATGGCTGGCAGCAGTACATCGACCGCTTCGGCGACGAGTCGTTCTACTCGGCGATCGTCAAGATCTTCACGGGCGCGACGCCGCCGGGCGGCGCGCGCTGGCGCAAGGGCGAGGACCTGCGCCTGTTCGGCACGCTCGGCATCGGCTCGGGCGGCTTCCAGCCGGTCTATCGCGCATCGTTCCTCGAAATCCTGCGGATCGTGGTCAACGAGCTCGAAGTCGACCAGCGGTTGATCCCGGCCGGCATCTTCGCGCTCGCGCAGGGGCTGCTCGACGATGGCGGGGACGACGCGCGAGTGCGCGATTGCATCGTCCACGCGGCCGTGCGGCACGTGGCGAAGCAGCCGGACGAGACCTTTGCGCTCACGCTCGACGACGGATCGACGCAGATATTCGACCGCGTGATCGTCGCGACCACGACGCGCGCGATGCAGGTCGGCATGGGCATCACCGGCATCGCGAACCTGTTCGCGCCGAACGTCGTTCGCGCGATCAACGAGACGCACATGGTCAGCTCGTCGAAGCTGTTCGTGCTGACCCGCGACAAGTTCTGGCTCAAGCACGGGCTGCCGCACAACATCCAGACGGATACGCTGGCGCGCGGCATCTACTGCCTCGACTACGCGCCCGACGATCCCGACGCACACGGCGTCGTGCTGATCAGCTACACGTGGGAGGACGATTCGCACAAGATCCTGTCGCTCACCGACAAGGTCGAGCGGTTCAAGCGTCTCGTGGCCGAGATCGGCATCGTGTCGCCGGCGTTCGCCGCGCACCTGCGTCCGCTCGACGACGATTACGCGCGCAACGTCACGAGCCACGACTGGTTGTCGGACCGCTACGCGCTCGGCGCATTCAAACTGAACTATCCGGGCGAGGACATTCACTCGCAGGCGTTGTTCTATCAGTTCCAGACGGCCGCCGATCCGTCGTCGGACCGTGGCATCTACCTGGCCGGCTGCTGCTGTTCGTTCACGGGCGGCTGGATCGAGGGCGCGGTGCAGACGGCGATTAACGCAGCGAGCGCGGTGATCCGCAGTCTCGGCGGGACGCTCGCCGACGGCAATCCGCTCGACGCGATGCGCAGCCGCTATCGCTACGGCGACTGACGCGGCGTGCGGCGCTACTTGTCCAGCTCCGGATAGTGCCGGAAGATCCCCATGTCGTTGAACGGGATGCGGCGCGCCGACTCCAGATAGCGCGCGACGGGCGGATGCCGTGCAACGCGGTCGTGCAGGCCGACGAGCCCCGCGACCTTGCGCTCCGCGCGCTTCATCGCCTTCGGGAACGCGTAGCGCAGCCCTTCGATCAGCTGAAACATCGACAGGTCCGCATAACTGAGCGCGCCGCCGGCGATATAGCCGCCTTTGTGCGGATTCTGCTCCAGCACGCGATCGAAGTAGCCGAGGAACTTCGGCAGGCGGTGCGCGAGGAAATCGGCCGCGCGCTCGGCGGCCTCGGCCTTCTGGTCCTCGTAGTACAGGCCGCTGCCGATCGGATGATGCGTGTCGTGGATCTCGGTGACGAAATCGGCGACGGTCAGCTGGAGCTGATGCACCCACAGCCGTCCGGCTTCGTCGGCGGGCGCGAGACCGAGCCGCGCGCCGAGAAACAGCAGGATGTTCGCGGTCTGTCCGACGAGCACGTCGCCGGCCTTCAGGAACGGCGGTGCGAACGGCACGCATTCGGTCTTCGTGCTGTCCATCAGCCGCATCATTGCCGATACGCCCATGCCGCGCCCCGATTCGCGCGCGACGTCGACATAGTCGGCCTCGGCCGCCTCGAGCGCGAGCCGCACGTATTCGCCGCGGCCCTGGATCTCGGGCCAGTAATAGAGTTCGTAACGCATGCCGTGCTCCTGTCCGGTCGATGCGCCGGGCGATGGGCGCATCGCGATGGCGGGGAGGGCGGCCGCGCCGCCCGTAGCGAATAGACAGTCTAGGAGATCGTGCGGGAAGCGCGGTGCTTGGCGCGCGTCATGCACCGCGCGCGTCGCGCTCGCCGCCTTCGGGGCCGTAGAAGAACACCCAGGTCGAGAAGTCGTCGGAGAAGCCGACGAAACGGTGCGACGCGAATGCGGGGACGAACACCACGTCGCCCGCCGCGACGCCGCATTCGCGTCCGTCGACGACGAAACGGGACGTGCCGGTGGCGATCACGTAGACCTCGTCGCGCGTATGCGGCGTCTGCCGGTCCTCGCCGCGCGGCCGGTACAGCTCGACGTCGAGCGTGCCGTGGCGAAACAGTGTCGTGAACGGCGTGCCTTCATCGTCGAGGCGGGCGAGCGATTCGTTGATGCCGAGCTTCATCGTCGTGGGCTCCGGTTCCGGACCGTGGGGACAGGCAGACGTACGTCGTCCCATCGTATGCCGGAATCCGCCTCGAGGCGAACATCGCGAGCACGGGGCGTCGCGGTGTCCGATGCTGCCGTTTGGCTGGTAATGCCGATACAGGTATTGGCACTACCAGCCAAACCACTGTTTTTAATGGGTTTTTTCGCGCCGGGCCTGCGCCGTGGCGCGTTCTGCGTGGCATAATCGACCGCATCCGCAAGGCTTGTAGTCACAACGACCCCGCATACCCATGGCACAGACTCTCTACGACAAACTGTGGAATACCCACGTCGTCCACACCGAGGACGACGGCACGGCATTGCTCTACATCGACCGTCAGCTGCTGCACGAAGTCACGAGCCCGCAGGCATTCGAAGGGCTGAACGTCGCGCACCGCCCGGTGTGGCGCATCAGCGCGAACCTGGCCGTGTCGGACCACAACGTCCCGACCACGGATCGCAGCCACGGCATTGCCGATCCGGTCTCGAAGCTGCAGGTCGACACGCTCGACGCGAACTGCGACGCGTTCGGCATCACGCAGTTCAAGATGAACGACGTGCGCCAGGGCATCGTGCACATCATCGGGCCGGAGCAGGGCGCGACGCTGCCGGGCATGACGATCGTCTGCGGCGATTCGCACACGTCGACGCACGGCGCGTTCGGCGCGCTCGCGCACGGCATCGGCACGTCGGAAGTCGAGCACGTGCTCGCGACGCAGACCTTGCTGCAGAAGAAGAGCAAGAACATGCTCGTGAAGGTCGAGGGTGCCCTGCCGCGCGGCTGTACCGCGAAGGACATCGTGCTCGCGATCATCGGCAAGATCGGCACGGCCGGCGGCACGGGCTACGCGATCGAATTCGGCGGCTCGACGATCCGCGCGCTGACGATGGAAGGCCGGATGACCGTCTGCAACATGGCGATCGAAGCCGGCGCGCGCGCGGGCATGGTCGCCGTCGACGACACCACGATCGATTACCTGAAGGGCCGTCCGTTCGTGCCGACCGGCGCGGAATGGGACCAGGCCGTCGAGTACTGGCGCGAATTCAAGTCCGACGAAGGCGCGCAGTTCGACCGCGTCGTCGAGCTGAACGCGGCCGAGATCGTCCCGCAGGTCACGTGGGGCACGTCGCCGGAAATGGTCACGTCGATCGACGGTCGCGTGCCCGATCCCGAGCGCGAGAAGGATCCGGTCAAGCGCGACGCGATGGAACGCGCGCTGGCCTACATGGCGCTCGAGCCGAACACGCCGATCGAGTCGATCAAGGTCGACAAGATCTTCATCGGTTCGTGCACGAACGCGCGCATCGAGGACATCCGCGCGGCCGCGTACGTCGTGAAGAAGCTGAATCGCCGCATCGCATCGAACGTGCGCCTCGCGATGGTCGTGCCCGGCTCGGGCCTCGTGAAGGCACAGGCCGAGCGCGAAGGCCTCGACAAGGTATTCACGGACGCGGGCTTCGAATGGCGCGAGCCGGGCTGCTCGATGTGCCTCGCGATGAACGCCGACCGGCTCGATCCGGGCGAGCGCTGCGCATCGACGTCGAACCGCAACTTCGAAGGCCGGCAGGGCGCGGGCGGTCGCACGCACCTGGTGAGCCCCGCGATGGCGGCGGCGGCGGCGATCGAAGGCCATTTCGTCGACATTCGCAAGCTGGGGTAACGCGTGACGGCATCGAAGCTCATCGCGCGGCTGGTTGCCGCGCTGGCGCTCGCGGGGCTGGGCTTCGGCCTTGCGGGCTGCAATACCGTCCGAGGCTTCGGCCAGGACGTCAATGCCGCCGGCAACGCGCTGCAGCGCGCCGCGGAGTGACATCCGCCGAGAATTTGTCGATGTGCGCCGGCTGAATGCCGGCCCTTCAACCGGATAGACGGATCATGGAAAAATTCAATGTGCATACCGGCGTCGTGGCGCCGCTCGATCGCGAGAACGTCGACACCGACGCGATCATCCCGAAGCAGTTCCTGAAGTCGATCAAGCGCACGGGCTTCGGTCCGAACGCGTTCGACGAATGGCGTTACCTCGATCACGGCGAGCCGGGCCAGGACAACTCGAAGCGCCCGCTGAACCCGGACTTCGTGCTGAACCAGCCGCGCTACCAGGGCGCATCGGTGCTGCTCGCACGCAAGAACTTCGGCTGCGGCAGCTCGCGCGAGCACGCGCCGTGGGCGCTGCAGCAGTACGGCTTCCGCGCGATCATCGCGCCGAGCTTCGCCGACATCTTCTTCAACAACTGCTACAAGAACGGGCTGCTGCCGATCGTGCTGACCGAGCAGCAGGTCGATCACCTGTTCAATGACACGTACGCGTTCAACGGCTATCAGCTGACGATCGACCTCGACGCGCAGGTCGTGCGCACGGGCGACGGCCGCGAGTATGCGTTCGACATCACCGCGTTCCGCAAGTACTGCCTGCTGAACGGTTTCGACGACATCGGCCTGACGCTGCGTCACGCGGACAAGATCCGCCAGTTCGAAGCCGAGCGGCTCGCGAAGCAGCCGTGGCTCAACAACAAGCTGGTCGGCTGAGATTGCCTCCGGGCGGGCGCGCATGACGCGCGCTCGCCGACCTGCCACTCATACCTACCCAGTCAGGAATAACGCATGAAGATTGCAGTGCTGCCCGGCGACGGCATCGGTCCGGAAATCGTCAACGAAGCGGTCAAGGTGCTGAACGCCCTCGACGAGAAGTTCGAACTCGAACAGGCGCCGGTCGGCGGCGCGGGCTACGAGGCGAGCGGTCATCCGCTGCCGGACGCGACGCTGAAACTCGCGAAGGAAGCCGACGCGATCCTGTTCGGCGCGGTCGGTGACTGGAAGTACGACTCGCTCGAGCGCGCGCTGCGCCCCGAGCAGGCGATCCTCGGGCTGCGCAAGCATCTCGAGCTGTTCGCGAACTTCCGCCCGGCGATCTGCTATCCGCAACTCGTCGACGCGTCGCCGCTGAAGCCGGAGCTGGTCGCGGGCCTCGACATCCTGATCGTGCGCGAGCTGAACGGCGACATCTACTTCGGCCAGCCGCGCGGCGTGCGTGCCGCTCCCGACGGCCCGTTCGCCGGCGAGCGCGAAGGTTTCGACACGATGCGCTATTCGGAACCGGAAGTGCGCCGCATCGCGCACGTCGCGTTCCAGGCCGCGCGCAAGCGTGCGAAGAAGCTGCTGTCGGTCGACAAGTCGAACGTGCTCGAAACGTCGCAATTCTGGCGCGACATCATGATCGACGTGTCGAAGGAATACGCGGACGTCGAGTTGTCGCACATGTACGTCGACAACGCGGCGATGCAGCTCGCGAAGGCGCCGAAGCAGTTCGACGTGATCGTGACCGGCAACATGTTCGGCGACATCCTGTCGGATGAAGCGTCGATGCTGACGGGCTCGATCGGCATGCTGCCGTCGGCGTCGCTCGACAAGAACAACAAGGGCCTGTACGAGCCGTCGCACGGTTCGGCGCCGGACATCGCGGGCAAGGGCATCGCGAACCCGCTGGCGACGATCCTGTCGGCCGCGATGCTGCTGCGCTACTCGCTGAATCGCGCGGAGCAGGCCGATCGCATCGAGCGCGCGGTGAAAACGGTGCTCGAACAAGGCTATCGCACGGGCGACATCGCGACGCCGGGTTGCAAGCAGGTCGGTACGGCGGCGATGGGCGACGCGGTGGTCGCCGCGCTGTAATGCGGTAATGCAGTGAATTGTAGAAAGGGCGCGAACGGGCCGCGAAATCGGCCGGTTCGCGCGTGGTTGGCCGTTGTGCGGCCAACCGGCTTTGTGTAGACTCGAACGATGGCGCTGATTTCCCTGATCTCCCCGGTCCTGAAACTCCACGGCAACACTGCCCGTGCGGGTACGCGCGCCATCGTCATCACGAAAACCATTACCACGAAAACGATCATTAAACGCTGATCGTCCGTCGTGCCCGCCTGTTTCCCCGCGCGGTCACGCCGGGGGCGGAAATGGCGGGGAAGCTCCATTCAAAGGGTTAGTCATGAACGTAGGTCTCGTAGGTTGGCGCGGCATGGTCGGCAGCGTGCTGATGCAACGCATGCAGGAAGAAGGTGATTTCGACCTGATCGAACCGGTGTTTTTCAGCACCAGCAACACGGGCGGCAAGGCGCCGTCGTTCGCGAAAAACGAGACTACGCTCAAGGACGCGACCAACGTCGACGAGCTGAAGAAGTGCGACGTGATCATCACGTGCCAGGGCGGCGACTACACGAACGACGTGTTTCCGAAGCTGCGCGCGGCCGGCTGGAACGGCTACTGGATCGACGCGGCCTCGTCGCTGCGGATGCAGGACGACGCGGTCATCATCCTCGATCCGGTCAACCTCGACGTGATCAAGGACGCGCTCGTCAAGGGCACGAAGAACTTCGTCGGCGGCAACTGCACGGTCAGCCTGATGCTGATGGCGCTCGGCGGCCTGTTCCGCGAGAACCTCGTCGACTGGATGACGGCGATGACCTACCAGGCCGCATCGGGCGCGGGCGCGCAGAACATGCGTGAACTGCTGTCGCAGATGGGCGCGCTGCACGGTTCGGTGCAGGAACAGCTCGCCGATCCGGCTTCCGCGATTCTCGACATCGACCGCCGCGTGCTCGCGACGATGAACAGCGATGCAATGCCGACGAGCCAGTTCGGCGTGCCGCTCGCGGGTTCGCTGATTCCGTGGATCGACAAGGATCTCGGCAACGGGATGTCGAAGGAAGAGTGGAAGGGCGGCGCGGAAACCAACAAGATCCTCGGCAAGCCGGCCATGGGCGAGCCGGGTTCGATCCCGGTCGACGGGCTGTGCGTGCGGATCGGCGCGATGCGCTGCCATTCGCAGGCGCTGACGATCAAGCTGAAGAAGGACGTCCCGCTGGACGAAATCAACGGCATCCTCGCGTCGGCGAACGACTGGGTGAAGGTCGTGCCGAACGAGCGCGAAGCGTCGATGCGTGACCTGTCGCCGGCGAAGATCACCGGCACGCTGACGGTGCCGGTCGGTCGCCTGCGCAAGCTCGCGATGGGCGGCGAATACCTGTCGGCGTTCACGGTCGGCGATCAGTTGCTGTGGGGCGCGGCCGAGCCGCTGCGCCGCATGCTGCGCATCCTGCTCGACAAGTAAGGATCGGGCTGCGCTGCGCGCCCCGTCGGCGCGCGACGCGAAACGCCTGTCTGCCCTTCGCGGGGCGGCAGGCGTTTTTTTATTGGTTGGCGCGGCGGCATACGCGCGAAAACCCCGAGACGCTTGCGAGAGGGGCGCGACGCGAACGATACGGGCATGAATTCATTCCCGGGGCGATGCGGCCGCAACAATTGTCGTCGATTGATGATCCCTTTTTGATAAAACTGCCGTGCGCGATTGATGGTGAGGATCAGCACGGCAGTCGCGCGATCCGCGCGCCGGCGGCGCGGCGCGAATAGCGGTTGCGCCGATGTATCGGCATGGACGGCCGCATCCGCCGGCGACGAATTCGGCCGGAACCTGATCGCGTGAAGTAAACTATGCGGTTACGACGCGCAGAGTCGCCGAAAGCGTCGCGTTCTGCGCGACGCTTTTGCATTTCTGCGGCGACTTTATTGACGCTTCCCTACGCGAATCCGAGCCGCGCCCGCGCGCGGCGATAGAGCCTACGATGTCCCGAATTTCCTTGTTTCCGCGTCAGTCCCGTCTGTCGCGCGCCGTGCGCGGCGCGCTGGCGATCCTGGCACTCGGCGCGGCCGCGTCGGCCTGGGCGGCCGGCACCGTCGAACTGCCGGCTTCCGCCGCAGGTGGCCCCGCGCCGCTCACCGTGACGGTCCAGCCCGGCCAGTCGCTGAACGATCTCGCGAAGGCGGCCACGCAGTCGCACGATCCAGGCGTGCTCGCGCGCGCCGGACGCGCGCTTTTCGACGCCAACCCGCAGGCATTCATGAAGCGCGATCCGAGCCGCCTGAAAGTCGGCGCGACGCTGACGGTGCCGGCGCTCGACGCGACGGGCGCGGCGGCCGGTGCGTCAGGTGCATCGGTCGCGTCCGCGGTGGCCGCCGCGTCGGGTACGGCCGCGGCTTCGGCTGTGGCTACGCAGCATGGCGCGTCCGCGCCGCATCCGGGGTCGGCCGTGCAAACGGCGCCGGCTGCTCATGCGGCACCCGTCAGCGGCGCAAGTGTCGCTGCGGCGGCAGTCGTGGCAGGGGCATCGGCTTCGACCGGCGCGTCCGCCACGCATGGCGCGTCGACGGTCGAGCCCGTTCAGCCGGCCGCGCCTGCGGCCGGCGCAAGCGGGCCGCACGTGTGGAGCGGCGCGATTCAGTCCGCGACTCCGTCGTCCGCGAGCGAAGCCGCCATCCAGCCCGCGCAAGGCGGCCAGGCTCAAGGCATGCACGAACCATCCGCGGCGGTACCCGTCGCGGGCGCGTCGCAGCCGCGGCCGTCGAGCCTGCAGCAACTGCTCGCGCTGAAGAATCGCGTGCTGATGGAGCTGCAGAAACACGGAATCGGCAAGCCGGCCGCGACGAACAACGTTGCACCCGCGCCGGCGCCTGCTGCCCCGCGTCCCGCCGCGAATGACGGCGCATCTGCTGCCGCGTCGTCGCCCGCCGCGAGCGAGGCGGCGTCCGGCGTGGCCGCCAGTGCGGCGCAGCCGGCATCGGCCCCCGTGCAGCCGGCCGTGCCCGTGACGGCGACGCCGTCCGCGCGTGTTTCCGAACAGATCGACTGGCGCCCGGCCGCGGCGGCTGGCGCGGCGGTGGTCGTTCTCGCAGCCGGCTTCGCATGGCGCAAGCGCCGGAAAGCGCGGCGCGCCGAGGCCGTCGCCTCGGAATCCGGCGGGGCGGCTGCTTCGGATGCCGGCGCATCATCGTCGCCGGTCGAACCCGTGCCGCCGATTCTTCCCGAGACACCGGTCGCACGCGACGCAGCCGCCGATGTGAATCTTGTTTCGGCCGCTGCGGTAGCGGCAGAGGTGGCCGAAACGCGCGATCTCGACGTACCTTCGTCGCCGGAAGCGGCAACGCCGCGAGACGATCAAAAGGAAGCGCCGGCCGCGCCCGCCGCGTTGACGCCCGCCGCAGAGCCGGCACCGCACGACGCGAAGCCCGTCGCGGAGGCAACGCCCGGTCAGTCGATCGAAGCACCCGCCGCGCCGGCGACGAACGACGATCAGCACGCGGCACTGATGCAGAACGCGATCAGCGCGCTGAACAGCCTCGATATGCCGCTGCCGCCGCGTACGGCGGAAGAGCCGGCCGTTCGGGAAGGGCAAGCCGAAAGCGAGAAAATCGCAACTAACGGTCAGTCCGCGTCGCACCCGCCCGTTGGTGCGAACGATCCGTTGCCGGAGCACCCGGCCGATCAGGACGACGAGTTCGACTGGGATCCGGATGCGGCAACGCCCGCGCCGCACGCGGGCGGTGCGCCTGCGCCGTCGTCGCTGCCGCCGCTCGGCGGCGCGCAGTTCGGCGCGTTGAAGCTGGATTTCGATCTCGACCTGCCGTCCGCGCCGGGCGCCGTGCTGCCCGCGCTGACACCGGAAGAGCTCGCGCGCATCGCACGCAACAAGCTGGATCTCGCGTCCGAGTACGTCGAGCTGGGCGACCTGTCCGGCGCGCGCACGCTGCTGCAGGAAGTCGTCGATGCGAACGACGCCGCGACGCGCGACGATGCGCGCGCGCTGCTCGCGAAACTGGCGGAAGAGGCGTGATGCGGATCGCGCTGGGGATTCAGTACGACGGCGCCGCGTTCTGCGGCTGGCAGGCGCAGCCGCACGGCAAGACCGTGCAGGATGCGCTCGAGCGTGCGCTCGGCGAATTCGCGTGCGTGCCGCTGCACACGACGGTCGCGGGACGGACCGACACGGGCGTGCACGGGCTCGGGCAGGTCGTGCACTTCGACACGGACCTCGACCGCGCGGATTTCTCGTGGGTGCGCGGCACCAACGCGTTCCTGCCGCCGACCGTTTCCGTGCAGTGGGCGAAGCCGATGCCGGACACGTTCCATGCGCGTTTCTCGGCGTTCGAACGCACCTACTACTACGCGCTGTACGTGCATCCCGTGCGCTCGCCGATGCTGGCCGGCCGGGCCGGCTGGATCCACACGCCGCTCGACGACGACGCAATGCGCGTCGCCGCCGCGCACCTGATCGGCGAGCACGACTTCTCGTCGTTCCGGTCGTCGGAATGCCAGTCGAAGACGCCGGTCAAACACCTATACCAGATCGACGTGCGGCGTGCGGGCCACTTCATTCATTTCCGCTTCCGCGCGAACGCGTTCCTTCACCACATGGTGCGCAACCTGATGGGCTGTCTCGTCGCGGTCGGACGCGGCCGCTACCCGGCGGAGTGGCTCGCCGATGTGCTGGCCGGGCGCGACCGTAATCTCGCCGCGCCCACGTTCATGGCCGACGGGCTGTACCTCGCCCATGTCGGCTACCCGGCGGAATTCGCCGTCCCGCCCGCGCAGCTCGGCAGCGTGCCGTGGAGCAGCGTCTGGGCCGACCTGGACCCACAACCATGACGGATCACGCCGTGTCTTCTCCGACTCCCGCCGCGGCCGGCCTCGCGCCGCGCACGCGCATCAAGCTGTGCGGCCTGTCGCGCCCCGAGGACGTGCTGCACGCCGCCGCGCTCGGCGCCGACGCGATCGGCCTCGTGTTCTATCCGAAGAGCCCGCGTGCGGTGTCGATCGCGCAGGCGGCCGAGCTTGCACGCCTCGCGCCGCCGTTCATGTCGGTGGTCGGGCTGTTCGTGAACGCGACCGAAGCCGAGATCGAGGCGGTCGTGCGCGACGTGCCGCTCACGGTGCTGCAATTCCACGGAGACGAGACGCCCGAGCAGTGCGACGCCCTCGGCCGCACGGCACGTCTGCCGTGGTTGCGCGCGGTGCGCGTCGGCCCCTCGACGCAGCCAGCCGATTTGGTAGAATCGGCTCTTCATTATTCGAAAGCGCGCGGCCTCCTGTTCGACACCCTGGTGCCGGATTACGGCGGTAGCGGCAAGGTCTTCGATTGGTCACTTATTCCCGCAGAGCTCGCGCATCGGGCCGTTTTGAGTGGTGGCTTGAACGCGCAAAACGTCGGTGATGCGATCCGCCAGTTGCGCCCGTTTGCTGTCGATGTCTCGAGCGGCATCGAAGTGGACGGCGCGAAGGGCGTGAAGGATCACGCCCGGATGGCGGCGTTCGTACGCGCGGTGCGCGAAGCGGACGCCGGGTGATGCAAGCCGGTGCGGCCCCGACAGCGGGGCGCGCCGACCGATCGAGAGTGACACCATGTACAACCTTCCTGATGATCACGGCCACTTCGGCCCGTATGGCGGCGTGTTCGTCGCCGAAACGCTGATTCACGCGCTGGACGAACTGCGCACGGCGTACGAAAAATTCCGCAATGACCCCGATTTCGTCGCCGAGTACGAGCGCGAACTCAAGTATTTCGTCGGTCGTCCGTCGCCGATCTATCACGCGCAGCGCTGGAGCGAGATGCTCGGCGGCGCGCAGATCTACCTGAAGCGCGAGGACCTGAACCACACCGGCGCGCACAAGATCAACAACGTCATCGGCCAGGCGCTGCTCGCGAAGCGGATGGGCAAGAAGCGCGTGATCGCCGAAACCGGCGCCGGCCAGCACGGCGTCGCGACCGCGACGATCTGCGCGCGCTTCGGGATGGAGTGCATCGTCTACATGGGCGCCGAGGACGTGCGCCGCCAGGCCGCGAACGTCTACCGGATGAAGTTGCTCGGCGCGACGGTCGTGCCGGTCGAATCGGGTTCGCGGACGTTGAAGGACGCGCTGAACGAAGCGATGCGCGACTGGGTCACGAACATCGAAAGCACGTTCTACATCATCGGCACGGTCGCGGGCCCGCACCCGTATCCGGCGATGGTGCGCGACTTCCAGCGCGTGATCGGCGACGAGTGCAAGGTGCAGATGCCGGAACTCGCCGGCCGGCAGCCGGACGCGGTGATTGCGTGCGTCGGCGGCGGCTCGAACGCGATGGGCATCTTCTATCCGTACATCGACGACACGTCGGTGCAGCTGATCGGCGTCGAAGCGGCTGGCGACGGCCTCGACACCGGCCGTCACGCGGCGTCGCTGATCGCCGGCAGCCCCGGCGTGCTGCACGGCAACCGCACGTACCTGCTGCAGGACGACAACGGTCAGATCATCGAGACGCATTCGGTGTCGGCCGGGCTCGACTATCCGGGCGTCGGTCCGGAGCACGCATGGCTGAAGGACAGCGGCCGCGCGCAGTACGTGCCGATCACCGACGAAGAGGCGCTGAAGGCGTTCCACGACTGCTGCCGGATCGAGGGGATCATTCCCGCGCTCGAGTCGAGCCACGCGATCGCGTATGGCGTGAAGCTCGCGCCGACGTTGCCGAAGGACAAGATCCTGCTCGTCAACCTGTCGGGCCGTGGCGACAAGGACATGCACACGGTCGCCGAGCGATCGGGCATCGCGCTCTGACCCCGACCGATGCGTGACCTGATCGAACAACCGGGCGGCGGTGCCGCGAGCGAAGCGGAGGCGGTGCAGTCCGCCGTCGCCGTGCCGTGCGCGCTGCCGTCCGGGATCGAGCTGCACAACCGCGATTTCATGTCCGAAGCCGCGCGCCTGCCGGATGCGTCGATCGACCTGATCGTCGCCGATCCGCCGTACGGGCTCGGCAAGGACTACGGCAACGACTCGGACAAGCGCTCGGGCGACGACTTTCTCGCGTGGACGCGCGAGTGGCTCGAACTCGCGATCCCGAAGCTCAAGCCGAGCGGGTCGATGTACATCTTCTGCACGTGGCAGTACGCGCCGGAAATCTTCAGTTTCCTGAAGACGAAGCTCACGATGGTCAACGAGATCATCTGGGACCGGCGCGTGCCGAGCATGGGCGGCACGACGCGCCGTTTCACGTCGGTGCACGACAACATCGGCTTTTTCGCGGTTTCCAAGGCGTATTACTTCGATCTCGATCCGGTCCGCATCCCGTACGACGCCGACACGAAGAAGGCCCGCTCGCGCAAGCTGTTCGAAGGCAGCAAGTGGCTGGAGATGGGCTACAACCCGAAGGACGTCTGGTCGGTCTCGCGCCTGCACCGGCAGCACGCGGAGCGCGTCGATCATCCGACCCAGAAGCCGCTGGAAATCATCGAGCGGATGGTGCTCGCAAGCTGCCCGCCGGGCGGCCGCGTGCTCGATCCGTTCATGGGCAGCGGCACGACCGCGGTGGCCTGCGCACGGCAGGGGCGCGACTTCGTCGGCTACGAGATCAACGAAAGTTATTGCGCGATCGCGCACGAGCGCGTGAACGCGCTCGCCACGCCGGCGTGCGCGTGAGTCGCGCCGCCGCAGTGCCGATCGCATCAAGGAAAATTGCCATGTCCTCCCGTATCCAGCAGACCTTCGCCGCACTCGCCGAACAAGGCCACAAGGGCCTGATCCCGTTCATTACGGCCGGCGATCCCGATCCCGCGAAGACCGTCGAATTCATGCACGCGCTCGCCGAAGGCGGCGCCGATGTCATCGAGCTCGGCGTGCCGTTCTCGGACCCGATGGCCGACGGCCCGGTGATCCAGCGCTCGTCGGAGCGTGCGCTCGCGCGCGGCGTCACGCTGAAGAGCGTGCTCGCCGACGTGAAGCGCTTCCGCGAGACCGACCGGAAAACCCCCGTCGTGCTGATGGGTTATGCGAACCCGATCGAGCGGATGGGCGTCGACACGTTCGCGACCGAAGCGCAGGCGGCGGGCGTCGACGGCGTGCTCGTCGTCGACTATCCGCCCGAGGAAGCGGGCGTGTTCGCCGAGAAAATGCGTGCCGTGCAGATCGATCCGATCTTCCTGCTCGCGCCGACGTCGACCGACGCACGCATCGCCGACGTGGGCAAGATCGCGAGCGGCTACGTGTACTACGTGTCGCTCAAGGGTGTGACCGGCGCCGGAAATCTGGATGTTTCGAGCATTGCGGGTAAAATCCCGGCCATCAAGTCGCGCGTGCCGGTTCCGGTGGGCGTCGGCTTCGGCATCCGCGACGCCGAAACGGCGCGCGCGGTGGCCGAAGTGTCGGACGCCGTCGTGATCGGCAGCCGCCTGGTGCAGTTGCTCGAGAGCGCCGCGCCGGAAAGCGCCGCCGCCGCGCTGAAGACTTTCATCGCCGAGCTGCGCGCCGCCCTGGACGGCGCCGGCAAGACGGCGCGATAAACACAACACAGGAAGCGGGAACGGGCCGGTCGGCCCGCCCCGCCACGGAACAGGAAACCATACGATGAGCTGGCTCGACAAACTGTTGCCGCCGAAGATCAAGCAGACCGACCCGAAAAGCCGCAAGGGCATTCCGGAAGGCCTGTGGGTCAAGTGCCCGTCCTGCGAGGCTGTGCTGTACCGCAACGACGTGGACGCGAACCTGCACGTATGCCCGAAGTGCGATCACCACATGCGCATCGGTGCGCGCGAGCGTCTCGACGGGCTGCTCGATCCGGAAGGCCGCTATGAAATCGGCCAGGAAATCGTGCCGGTCGACTCGCTGAAGTTCAAGGACAGCCGCAAGTATCCCGATCGTCTGAAGGAAGCGATGGACGAAACCGGCGAGACCGACGCGATGGTCGTGATGGGCGGCGCGATCCACACGCTGCCCGTCGTCGCGGCCTGCTTCGAATTCTCGTTCATGGGTGGCTCGATGGGCTCGGTCGTGGGCGAGCGCTTCGCGCGCGGCGCGCAGAATGCGCTGGAGCAGCAGGTGCCGTTCATCTGCTTCACGGCGTCGGGCGGTGCGCGGATGCAGGAAAGCCTGCTGTCGCTGATGCAGATGGCCAAGACCACCGCGATGCTGACCAAGCTGGCCGAAGCCAAGCTGCCGTTCATCTCGGTGCTGACCGACCCGACGATGGGCGGCGTGTCGGCGAGCTTCGCGTTCCTCGGCGACGTCGTGATCGCCGAGCCGAAGGCGCTGATCGGCTTCGCCGGCCCGCGCGTGATCGAGCAAACGGTTCGCGAGAAACTCCCGGAAGGCTTCCAGCGCGCGGAATTTCTGCTGAAGACGGGCGCGATCGACATGATCGTCGACCGCCGCAAGATGCGCGACGAGATCGCGCAATTGCTCGCGCTGCTGCAGCGACAGCCGGCCGACGCGCTGGCCTGATTGGCGCGGCGTTGTGAACTGCGCGCGTCGCCCGGCTGAACCGCCGGGCGGCGCGTTTCGTTTTTTGGCGTAGTGGCGGTACCGATTCAGATTTGATCCGATGAGCACTTTTCCCACTCTCGACGCGTGGCTTTCGCATCTCGAACGCGCGCACCCGGTCGGCATCGACATGGGCCTCACCCGCATCGGGCAGGTCAAGGCGGCGTTGCAGCTCGAATTCGCGTGCCCCGTGATCACGGTCGGCGGCACGAACGGCAAGGGTTCGACCTGCGCGTTCCTCGAGGCGATCCTCGTTCATGCGGGCTACAAGGTCGGTTGCCACACGTCGCCGCACCTGCTCGAATTCGGCGAGCGCGCGCGCGTGAACGGCCAGCAGGTGACCGACGCCGAGCTGCTGCCGCACTTCGAAGCCGTCGAGGCGGCGCGCACGTCGCTGCCCGAGCCGGTGTCGCTCACGTACTTCGAATTCACGACGCTCGCGATCCTGCACCTGTTCGCGTCGCGCGGGCTCGACGCGGTGATCCTCGAAGTCGGCCTCGGCGGCCGGCTCGATGCGGTCAACATCATCGATACCGATTGCGCGATCGTCACGAGCATCGACATCGATCACACCGAATACCTCGGCGACACGCGCGAGAAGATCGCATTCGAGAAGGCAGGGATCTTCCGCGCGGGCAAGCCGGCGATCTGCGGCGATCCCGCGGTGCCGAACACGCTGGTCGAGCATGCCGAAGCGATCGGCGCCGACCTGTGGCTGGTCGGTCGCGATTTCCGCTACGAAGCGCAGCCGGGCGCCGAACGCCAGCAATGGAGCTACCTCGGCCGCGAGAAGCGCTATCCGGCGCTCGCGTATCCGGCGCTGCGCGGTGCGAATCAGCTGATCAATGCATCGGCCGCGCTGGCCGCGCTCGAGGCGCTGCGCCCGGTGCTGCCGGTGTCCGCGCAGGACATCCGGCTCGGGCTCGCCAACGTCGAACTGCCGGGGCGCTTCCAGGTGCTGCCCGGCAAGCCGGCGATCGTGCTGGACGTCGCGCACAACCCGCATGCGGCGGCCGTGCTCGAGCAGAATCTCGGCAACATGGGCTTCTTCCCGTACACGTACGCGGTGTTCGGCGCGATGCACGACAAGGACATCGATGGCGTGTTGCAGCATCTGAAGGGCGAGATCGACCACTGGTGCGTGACCGACCTGCCGCTGCCGCGCGCGGCGAGCGCGGAGCAGCTTGAAGCCGCGCTGCGCAAGGCCGGCGTGGAGGAGGGGGCCGATTCGAGCGTGACGCGGTTCGCGTCGCCCGCCGAAGCGTTTCGCGATGCACTAAAAAGAGCATCCGAGAATGATAGAATCGTGGTTTTCGGCAGTTTCCATACGGTGGCAGGTGTGATGGCCTACCGGAAATCGCAGCAACACTGACTGACGGGCAGTTTCGGACTCAGCCATTCATGGGAATTTTCTCGTTCGGCAAGAAAGACGACGACGCGCCCCCGCGGCGCGGCGGTCGTACCGGGGCCTCCCGGAACGTGCGCACGGAGCGCACTGAACGCGTCGAGCGACGCACGCGCCGCACCGAGCGTCCGGAATCGGACGCACTGCTCCTCGATCCGACCCTTCCAGAAAAGCAACGCGCCCGCCGGCGTCTCGTCGGCGCGATCGCGCTCGTCGTCGCCGCGGTGATCGTGCTGCCGATGGTGCTCGATTCGCACCCGAAGCCGGTGACGGACGACATCGCGATCGACATCCCGAACCGGCCCGCGCATCAGGCGGTGGCACCGCGCGACGACGATGCGTCCGACGTGCAGGCGGGCGTCGCGCACGACGAACCGCCGGCATCCGATGTCGCCGTGGCGGCCGTGCCCGCGCCCGCGGCCAAGGATGCAGCCAAGCCGGCCGCGAAGCCCGATACCACGACCCCGACGACCACGGCGAGCGTGACGCCGCCGAAGCCCGCTGCGAAGCCGGCCACGGCCGCACCCGCACCGAAGCCGGCCGCGCCGAAACCGGCGCCCGCGACGGTCGCGAACGCCGATGCCGCGGCCGACAGCGGCGACGCATCGTCGCCGGCGTCGCCGGCCGGTGCGCGCTTCGCGGTGCAGCTCGGTTCGTTCAAGGACGACGCAACGGCCCGTTCGTGGGCCACCAAGTTGAAATCGGCGGGTGTGCCCGCATATGTCGAACATCGCAAGCAGGCGGATGGCAGCACGGCTACACTGCTGCGTGCCGGCCCGTTCGCGGATCGCGCGGCGGCGTCCGCCGCGATCGCGAAGGTGCGCGAAGCCGGACTCACGCAGTAACGTGCGATGCTGACGGCTTTCGACTACGCTGTATTGGCGGTGATCGCGTTGTCTGCGCTGCGTGGCGCATGGCGCGGTTTCGTCTCGGAGATTTTCGGGTTGATCGGCTGGATCGCGGCGATTGCGATCGCGGCCCGCTATGTCGGACTGGTCGTGCCGTATATCCCGGCGAACTGGCCGGGCGGTGCGCTGACACAGTGGGTGCTGGCGTTCGCGCTGATCGTGATCGGCGTGGTGTTCGTCGCGGGTGTCGCGAACGCGCTGTTGTCGCGAATCGCGCAGGCGACGGGCCTCGGCGGAGTCGATCGCTCGCTGGGCATGATGTTCGGGCTCGTCCGCGGCTGCGTGCTGGTGGTGCTGCTGGTCGCGGCGGCCGGGCTGACCGAATTGCCCAAACAGGATTTCTGGCGCAATGCGCTATTGCGTCCTTTCGCCGAACAGGGCGTGCACGAGCTGAAGCAGCTCCTGCCCGACGGCATGGCCCAGTATGTGCGCGTGTGACGACGCGGCCGGGCAGGACGGAACCGATTTTGTCATCTTGAAGGACATGCCATGTGCGGCATCGTAGGTGTTATCTCCCAATCCCCGGTCAATCAGCTGATCTATGACAGCCTGCTGCTGCTGCAGCATCGCGGTCAGGACGCAGCGGGCATCGCGACGGCGGACGGCAGCAATTTCCACATGTACAAGGCGAACGGCATGGTGCGCGACGTGTTCCGCACGCGCAACATGCGCAGCCTGCCCGGCACCTTCGGCATCGGCCAGGTCCGTTATCCGACGGCCGGCTCGGCGTCGAGCGAAGCCGAGGCGCAGCCGTTCTACGTGAACGCGCCGTTCGGGATCATCCTCGCGCACAACGGCAACCTGACGAACTGGGAACAGCTGAAGGACGAGATGTTCCGGATCGACCGCCGGCACATCAACACCAATTCCGACAGCGAAGTGCTGCTCAACGTGTTCGCGCACGAGCTGCAGCTGTCGACGACGGGCCTCGAGCTCGATCCGGCCGCGGTGTTCAAGGCGGTCGCGGGCGTGCATCGCCGCCTGCAGGGCTCGTACGCGATCGTGTCGCTGATCGCCGGCTACGGCCTGCTCGCGTTCCGCGATCCATTCGGCATCCGCCCGCTCTGCATCGGCAAGCTCGAGACCGAACACGGCACCGAGTGGATGGTTGCGTCGGAGTCGGTGGCGGTCGAAGGCATCGGGTTCGAATTCGTGCGCGACGTGCAGCCGGGTGAAGCGATCTTCATCGACAAGGCCGGCAACTTCCACAGCCAGCAGTGCGCGGAGCACCCGACGCTGAATCCGTGCATGTTCGAATACGTGTATCTCGCGCGTCCGGATTCGTGCCTCGACGGCGTGCCCGTCTACAACGTGCGCCTGCGCATGGGCGATTACCTCGCCGAGAAGATCAAGCGCGAGCTGCCGAACGTGCCGATCGACGTCGTGATGCCGATTCCCGATTCGTCGCGTCCGGCCGCGATGCAGGTCGCCGCGAAGCTCGGCGTCGAGTATCGCGAAGGCTTCTTCAAGAACCGCTACGTCGGCCGCACCTTCATCATGCCGGGCCAGGCCGTGCGCAAGAAGTCGGTGCGCCAGAAGCTCAATGCGATGAGCATCGAGTTCAAGGACAAGAACGTGCTGATCGTCGACGACTCGATCGTGCGCGGCACGACCTCGCACGAGATCGTGCAGATGGCGCGCGATGCGGGCGCGAAGTCGGTGATCTTCGCGTCGGCGGCACCGCCCGTGAAGTTCCCGAACGTGTACGGCATCGACATGCCGACGCGCGGTGAGCTGGTCGCCCACGGCCGCACCGACGATGAAGTCGCGAAGATCATCGGCGCCGACTACCTGATCTATCAGGACGTCGACGACCTGCGCCGCGCGGTGCGCGACATCAACCCGAAGCTTGAGCGCTTCGAGGCGTCGTGCTTCGACGGCAACTACATCACCGGCGCCGTGACGCCCGAGTACCTCGATGCGATCGAGCGCGCGCGTCTCGCACCGGCGTCGCAGGCCGATCGCGACACGGCCGGCGATGCCGCGCGTTCGCAGATGAACCTGCAACTGTCGGTCGAGTGATGCCGGCGCACGCTTCCGACGAAGCGTGATAGGATGGCGCCTTGCGTCGATTTGATTCAGCTTGCGGACGCGGGGCGACTTCCCAAAACAGCTAAAGCGAAGGCCGGCGGCAGCCGGCCCGAGTCGATCGCTGTCGTACCGCACCGAAGCCCGCTGATGCCGACGCATAGCGGGCTTTTTGTTTTGGCCTGATTTTGTGGCTGGGTGCGCGCCCGATGCATGACCCGCGGCGCGACCCTCGAATACGGAAAACGGAACATGGACGACTCCCTCAACTTCGACACGCTCGCCGTGCGCGCGGGCACGCTGCGCAGCAACTTCAACGAGCATTCGGAAGCGCTGTTCCTCACGTCGAGCTTCTGCTTCACGAGCGCGGCCGAGGCGGCCGAGCGCTTCGCGAATTCGGAAGACTATTTCACTTATTCGCGCTTCACGAACCCGACCGTCACCATGTTCCAGGATCGTCTCGCCGCGCTCGAAGGCGGCGAGGCCTGCATCGCGACGGCGTCGGGCATGGCCGCGATCATGTCGGTCGTGATGTCCGCGCTGCAGGCGGGCGATCACCTCGTCAGCTCGCGCAGCCTGTTCGGCTCGACGCTCGGGATGTTCTCGCAGATCTTCAGCAAGTTCGGCATCACGACGACCTTCGTCGATCCGACCGACCTGAATGCATGGCAGGAAGCGGTGCGGCCCGAGACGAAGATGTTCTTCCTCGAAACGCCGTCGAACCCGCTGACCGAACTCGCCGACATCGAGGCGATCGGCAAGATCGCGAAGGCCGCGAACGCGCTGTTCGTCGTCGACAACTGTTTCTGCAGCCCGGTGCTGCAGCAGCCGCTGAAGCTCGGCGCGGACGTCGTGATGCACTCGGCGACGAAGTTCCTCGACGGGCAGGGCCGCGTGCTCGGCGGCGCGCTGGTCGGCTCGAAGGAATTCATCATGGGCAAGGTGTTCCCGTTCGTGCGCAGCGCGGGGCCGACGCTGTCGGCGTTCAACGCGTGGGTGCTGCTGAAGGGGATGGAGACGCTGTCGCTGCGCGTCGAGAAGCAGTCGGCGAACGCGCTCGAAATCGCGCGCTGGCTCGATTCGCATCCGGCCGTCGCGCGCGTGTTCTATCCGGGGCTCGAATCGCATCCGCAGCACGAACTCGCGAAGCGCCAGCAGAAGGCGGGCGGCGCGATCGTGTCGTTCGAGCTGAAGGGTGACACGCCCGAGCAGCAGCGCGCGAATGCGTGGCGCGTGATCGACGGCACGAAGCTGATCTCGATCACCGGCAACCTCGGCGACACGCGCACGACGATCACGCACCCGGCGACGACGACGCATGCTCGCGTCACGCCTGAAGCGCGTGCGGCCGCGGGGATCACCGAAGGGCTGATCCGCCTCGCGGTCGGTCTGGAAAACGCGGGCGACCTGCGCAACGATCTCGCGCGCGGCCTCGAAGGCTGAGCGCGGCGGCAGGTTTCAAGGCCGACATGAGACGGGCCGCTCGATCAGATCGAGCGGCCCGTTTTCTTTTGGCCTGCGTCGCGCGCGTTGACGGAATCAGCCGGCCTGCGCGGACTGCGGCACGTCGCGCATCGCTTCCATCATCCAGCGCAGGGTGTCGTCGAGCGGCGTCACCGGCAGCTCGCCCACCGCGCGCCGCAGCTTGTCGCGCGACCCGCTCAGTCGCTTCACCTCGTTGTGCCGCACGAAACGCGGATCGATCGTCACGTCGATCACGTAACCGGCGATCCGCGACAGCATCGCCAGCACTTCCTTCAGCGAATACGCGCGCTCCGAGCAGACGTTGAACGTCTCGCCGGCCGGCGCGGCTTCGAGCAGCTTCAGATAGGCGGCCGTCACGTCGCGCACGTCGGAGAAATCGCGGCTCACGTCGAGATTGCCGAGCGAGATGCGCGGCGCATTGCGCGCATAGTGCGACACGAGTTTCGGCAGCAGATACGCATCGTCCTGGCCGACGCCGGTGTAGTTGAACGGCCGCGCGATCACGATCGGCAGGCGGTCGGCCCATAGCTTCGCCGCGTATTCCATCGCGAGCTTGCTGACCGCATAGTCGTTTGCAGGGGCGGGTGCGACGGTTTCGTCGAGCACGCCGGCCGTCGAATTGCCATAGATGTTCGCGCTGCTGGCGAGCAGCACCGCCGACGGACGACGGTCGAGGCCCGCGAGCGCGGCCAGCAGGTTGCGCGTGCCGACGATGTTGACCGCGTAAGTCTGCGACGGCTCGTCCTGCGCGACGTGCGCACGCGCAGCCAGATGCACGACCGCATCGGGTCGCGCATCGGCGGCCGCGGCGCGCATCGCGTGCGCGTCGAGCAGGTCGACCGGCAGCAGCGTGCAGTTCGCGAATGCCGGATCGTCCGGCCGCGCCGCGCCGGGCGCCACGGTGCCCCACACGTCGTAGCCGGCCGCCTTGAGGCGCTGCGCCATGTAGCGGCCGGTGAAGCCCGTCAGGCCCGTGACGAACGCACGGCGCGACGAGCGTCCGGCATCAGTACGTGTCATGGTGACGATTCCGCGTCAGGTCCGCTTCCACCATCATCTGGCAAAGCTGCTCGAGCGTCGTTTCCGGCGCCCAGCCGAGCTTGGATTTTGCCTTGTCCGCGCAGCCGATCAGCAGGTCGACTTCGGCAGGGCGGTAGAACTTCGGATTCACTTCGACGAGCACGTTGCCGTTCGATGCGTCGAGGCCGCGTTCCTGTTCGCCCTTGCCGGTCCATTCGATCTGATAGCCGGCGGCCGCGAACGCCATCTGCACGAAGTCGCGCACGGTCTCGGTGCGGTTGGTCGCGAGCACGTAGGTGTCGGGCTCGTCGACCTGCAGCATCCGCCACATCCCTTCGACGTATTCGAGCGCGAAGCCCCAGTCGCGCTTGGCGTCGAGGTTGCCGAGTTCGAGTTTGGTCGCCTTGCCGAGCTTGATCTTCGCGACGGTGTCGGTGATCTTGCGCGTGACGAACTCGCGGCCGCGCAGCGGCGATTCGTGGTTGAACAGGATGCCGCTGCAGCCGAACAGGTCGTAGGACTCGCGGTAGTTCACGGTCATCCAGTGCGCGTACAGCTTCGCGACGCCGTACGGGCTGCGCGGGTAGAAGGCGGTCGTTTCAGTCTGCGGAATCGCCTGCACCTTGCCGAACATCTCGGACGTCGATGCCTGGTAGAAGCGCGTCTTCGGGCTCACCACGCGGATCGCCTCGAGCAGGTTCAGCGGGCCGATGCCGGTGACCTCGGCGGTCGTGGCCGGCTGATCGAACGACACGCCGACGAAGCTCTGCGCAGCCAGGTTGTACAGCTCGTCGGGCTGCGTGCGTTCGAGCAGCCGCAGGCTGGAGCCGGCATCCGTCAGGTCGTGCTCGACGAGCGACAGGTTCGGGTGCGTGTCGACGCCGAGCTCGGCGATGCGCCAGAAGTTCACCGAGCTGGTGCGGCGGTAGGTGCCCGTGACCTCGTAGCCCTTGTCGAGCAGCAGCTTGGTCAGGTAGGCGCCGTCCTGCCCGGTGATCCCCGTGATGATGGCCTTCTTGCGAGTTTGGCTCATGGCAATGTCCTGGTCGAATCGATGGATTGAGAAATTCAGGCGGTCGTGCGCGCGGCGGCGGGCACCGTGGCGCGTGCGGGGCCGCGCGTCAGGCGCCGCTCGAAGCCGTACCAGCTCACGGTGGCGTACGCGAGCGTGATGGCGAGGGCGAGCGCGGCCGTGACGAAGCGGTTCAGGTGCAGCGGCCACAGCGCGTACAGCACGCTCAGGTGAATCAGGTAGACGGTGTAGCTGACGGTGCCGACGTACACGAGCAGCGGGTTCGTCAGCGCGCGCTGGACGAAGCCGCGTCCGCGCAGCGCGATCACGACGATCGACGTGCACAGCAGCAGCGAGACGCTGTAGAGCGCGGCGTTCGACAGCGGCGTGTTCGCCGCGCGGAAACGCGGGAACGACAGGTGCAGCCAGCCGAGGATCGCGAGCGCCACGAGCGCGCCGACGATCGCGAGCGGATAGAACGGCTCCAGCGCGCGCCGGTCGCGGCGCAGCACGATCGCGAGCAGCGCACCGGCGGCGAGCAGGTCCATCCGGAACGGCGTCAGGTAGTAGATCGGCCAGAACGAATCGAACCACGGCGTCGCGATCGCGCGCAGCACGGGCGCCGCGACGATCAGCGCGGCGGCGATCCACAGCAGCGCGCGTTCCGAACACCACAGCACGACGAACGGCCAGAAGATGTAGAACTGCTCCTCGACGGCGAGCGACCACAGCACGTTCAGGCTGTCGTGACCGATGCTGCCGAGCGACAGCCCGATGTTGGTCGAGAAGAACGCGAACCACGGCCAGTGCGGCAGCCAGCTTGCGCCGAACAGCAGCGTCGACACGACCAGCAGCAGCACGTACGGCGGCAGGATCCGGCGTACGCGGCGCGCGTAGAAGTGGCTGAAGTACGACTGTCCGCGCGCCTTGCGATCGAGCAGGATGCCGGTGATCAGCAGGCCGCTCAGCACGAAGAACAGGTCGACGCCCATCCACAGCGGCGCCTTCAGCGCATGTTGCAGGAACACGGCGCCGACGGCGATCGCGCGCAGCCCGTCGAGCTGCACGATGCGGCCGTGTTGCGGCGGGGCGAGGTCGGCGGTGCGCGAGATGCCCGTCATCGCGCCGCTCCTTCGCGACGCGCGGCCGATGCCGTGGCGCGCCGCGCATCCGATGCGTGAACGTAATGCATGCGTTTAAATGAAATATTGAATCGAAATCGATTCTAGGGAAAAGAAATCGGCAAAAAAACGCATGTCATTTATCCGGCTGAAAAGATTCGAATGCCGGTCGTTTCAATCGCGACATGAAAGGTTTGCAGGCTACGCGCCCCGGCGGGCGGGCTGGAACGGCATTTTCTACGGATTGCCGCGTGAAAGGCGGTCGATATTTCCGCTTTGCCGGGCCAATTTCTCGTTGTTCCGGATCGATATTTCAGGTGGAAACATCCCCAAATATTTCCAAATTTCTTGTGATTATTTTTGCTTGTAACCTGCATCGCGACGTTTGAAACCTATTTAGCGACAGGGCATCGAGTGCAGGCAGCATGCCGCGCCGCCGGTCGCTTCCGCATCGAGTCTGGAGAGCGCATTGCGACGTCTGATTCTGGTTGGCATGACGGTATGCGCGGCGCTGTCCGCGAGCGCCGCATCGGCTGAAACCGTGTTGCCCGCGACCACGTCGTGGATCGGCAACACGTTCGGCTATGGCGACGGCAGCTGGACGCAGATCGACATTCGCGCGATCGCGGTAACGCCCGACGGCAAGGTGTATACGAACGCGCCGTGGGACGAGAGCGGCGCCGAGGCGAGCGTCTACCAGGACGGGAAGATGCTCGGCTTCGCCGGCGGCACGCACGGCTGGGGCAACCTCGGCGGCAACGCGGTCGCAGTGAACGGCAAGTATGCGTACGTCGCGATCGGCGTCGGCAACGAGCGCGGCCATCTGCAGTCGCCCGGCATCTGGCCGGACAAGGGCAAGCAGTGGTTCGGCATTTCGCGCCGCACGATCGGCGACATGAAGCAGCCGGCGCCGTTCCGCGCCGCGCCGCAGGTCGCGCCGGGCGGGCGCGCCGATGCCGGCCGCGCGCGCATGGCCGCCAGCTTCATGATGGTCAACGAGGTGCCGGCCCCGGCCCGGTCGGAAGTGGGCGAGGCGAAGGCGGAAGTCGGCGGCCTCGCGGCCGACGACAAGACGCTGTTCTCGACGAATCCGTCGCATGACGCGGTGGACGTGTACGACGCCGAGACGATGCAGAAGAAGGCCACCTGGAGCGCGCATGAGCCGGGCCGCATCGCGCTCGCCGGCGACGGCACGCTGTGGCTGCTCACCGATACGATCGGCGGGCCCGCGCGCCTCGTGCACGTGCGCGCGGACGGCCGCAAGCTCGACGACGCGCCTGCGCTGCCCGACGGCACCGAGGCGGTGGACGTGGCGGTCGACGCGAAAGGGCGCGTGCTGGTCGCGGACAACGGGCCGCGCCAGCAGGTGCTGATCTTCTCGAAAGGCGGCAAGGGCTATGCGCCGTCGGGCACGCTCGGCGAGCGAGGCGGAATCTTCGCGGGCCCGGTGCCCGGCCGTCCGGGGCCGCAGCGCTTCAACGGGCTGACGGGCGTGGGCGTCGATCGCGCGGGCAACGTGTACGTGTCGATGAACGGCATCGGGCCGCGTCACGACACGATCGGCGCGGGGCTCGGCGCGGTGCTCGAGAGCTATACGCCGGACGGCAAGCTGCGCTGGCAGGTGCAGGGGCTGCTGTTCGTCGACGGCGCGTGGCTCGATCCGGCGCGGCCGAACAGTGTGTATACGGGCAACAAACGCTTCGAGCTCGATTTGTCGAAGCCGCCTGGCCAGGACTGGAAATACGCCGGCTTCCTGTCGAACCGCTTCAAGTATCCGGACGATCCCGTGTTCCACACGGACCAGTATCCCGGCATGCCGTTCGCGCGGCGCGTCGACGGCCGCACGTTCCTGTACCTGACCGACATGTACGCCGACCACCTGAAGATCTACCGCTTCGACGCGAAGCGCGACGGCGAGGTCGCGATTCCGTCGGGCCTGATCGCGGGCCGCGCGCGGCCGGTCGACAAGGTACCGAACAAGCCGCCGGGCGGCGACTGGATCTGGCGCGACGCGAACGGCAACGGCCGGCTCGACGAGGACGAATTCACGACCAACACGACCGGCAAGGCAAAGGCGGGCGGCTGGGGCTGGTGGGTCGACACGAAGGGCGACATCTGGCGCACGAGCGACGTGCGCGGAATTCATCGCTTCGCCTATGGCGGCGTCGACAAGGCCGGCAACCCGATCTACTCGTACGACAAGGTCACGACCTATCCGATGCCGCAGCCGTTCACGCAGCTGCGCCGCGCGATCTACGAGCCGCAGACGGACACGCTGTACGTGACGGGCTACACGGCCGACGCGCCGCCGCAGCCGGGCATCAACAAGGAAGTCGGCCGCGTGCTGGTGCGCTTCGACAAGTGGTCGACCGGCTCGCCGGTGGTGCGCTATACGGTCGCGCTGCCGTGGCAGCTCGACGCGAAGCCGATCCTCGACCTGATCGGCATCACGGTCGAAGGCCGCTACATCTTCACGGTGGAGCCGGTCGGCAAGATCCACGTGTACGACAAGGAAACCGGCAAGGAAGTCGGCGTGATGAGCCCGGGCGCGGAGGTCGGCAAGGCGTCGGGCTGGGTCGACGTGCCGTTCGGCATCAGCGCGTTCCGGCGCGAGAACGGCGAATACCTGGTGTTCGTCGAGGAAGACGCGCGCGGCAAGGTGCTGATGTATCGCTGGAAACCGTGACGGGCGGCGCGCCGTCGTCGTTGGCGTCACACAAGGCAGAAGCATGGACAAAGGCATACTCAAGAACGTTTCGATCAACTTCATCGGGCTGATCCTGCCGACCTTCGTGTCGCTGGTGACGGTGCCCGCGTACATCCACGCGCTGGGCGTCGAACGCTACGGCGTCGTCAGCCTCGTGTGGACGCTGATCGGTTATTTCGGGATCCTCGATCTCGGGATGAGCATGGCCGCGCAGAACCACATCTCGAAGGCGCTCGCGAGCGGCAACGCGGACGAAAGCGCGCGGGTCTTCTGGAGCGCGTTCTGGCTGAACCTCGGCACCGGCATCGTCGGCGGCCTGCTGATCTATTTCGGCGCGTTCGTCTATACCGCGTATTTCACGAAGGTGTCGGCGGCGATGCAGCACGAGGTGTATCTCGCGTTGCCGTGGCTCGCGCTCGCGATTCCGCTCGCGAACGTGTCGTGGGTGTTCGCCGGCGCGATCAACGGGGCCGAACGGTTCGGCGTGTTCAACACGAACCAGACGATCGGCACGTTCCTGTTCCAGCTGCTGCCGCTCGGCGCCGCATGGTGGATCGCGCCGAACCTGCAGACGGTGCTGGCCGCGGCCGTCCTCGCGCGGCTGATCGCGGCGGTGATGCTCGGTCACGCAAGCATCAAGGTGCTCGGCATCCGGCGCATCGACCCGCCGCAGTGGGGCACCGCGAAAGGGCTGTTCAACTTCGGCGGCTGGATGCTGATCGCGAGCACGACGAGCATGATCGCCGACACGCTCGACCGCGTGATGCTCGGCGCCGGCATGGGCGCGAAGTTCGTCACCTATTACACGGTTCCGCAGAACCTCGTCACGCGGCTGAACATGCTGCCGAACGCGCTGGTGCGCACGCTGTTTCCGCGCCTGTCCGCGGTCGGCCGTGAGCATGCCGACACGCTCGCGCGCCAGTCGCTCGAATTCCTGAACGGCGTGTTCACGCCGGTCGGCATCGTCGCGATCTTCGCGCTCGCACCGTTCCTCACATTGTGGGTCGGCGCCGATCTCGCCGCGCATTCGGCGCCGGTCGGGCGCGTGCTGGTGATCAGCGTCTGGCTCGTCGGCCAGGCGAGCGTCACGCGAATCCTGATCCAGTCGCAGGTCAATCCGGCCCGGGCGGCGTTCGCCGGGCTCGTCGAGATGCCGTTCTTCGTCGGCGGCCTGTGGTTCGGCATTCATCACTTCGGGCTGATCGGCGCGGCGGTGGTCGTCGCGACCCGCGCGCTGGTCGATTACGGCGTGCTGCTTTACCTGTCGGCGATCCGGATGCGCGCAATCGTGCTCGATATGCTCGCGCATCTCGCCTTCCTGCTCGCGAGCCTGTTTCTCGCGCAGGCGTGGTCGGGGCTCGGCGAGTCGATCGGCCTCTGCGCGGTCGTGCTGGTGCTGAACCTTGCGTGGTCGCTCACGATGACGCCGGCCCTGCGCGCGCTGGTGCGCGACCTGTTCGTCCGTCTCAATGCGAGGAAAACCGTATGAATCGCGATCTGGCGGAACACGCCATCCTGAACCTCGCCACGGCCGATGCCGCCGTGGCCGAAGCCGGCGACACCGCCGCGCTGCGCCGGACCGAACCGGCCGGGCAGGCGGGCGCACGCGATGCGTCGCGCCCGCTGCGCGTGGCGATCGTCCACGACTGGCTCGTCACATACGCCGGCGCCGAGCGCGTGCTCGAACAGATCGTCGCGTGCTTCCCCGATGCCGACCTGTTCAGCCTCGTCGATTTTCTCGACGATCGCGCGTTCGTGCGCGGCAAGCGGGTGACGACCTCGTTCATCCAGAAACTGCCGTTCGCGCGCACCAAGTACCGCAGCTACCTGCCGCTGATGCCGCTCGCGATCGAGCAGCTCGACGTGTCGGACTACGATCTCGTGATCTCCAGCAGCCATGCGGTCGCGAAGGGCGTGCTGACCGGGCCGGACCAGATGCACATCAGCTACGTGCATTCGCCGATCCGCTACGCGTGGGACCTGCAGCACCAGTATCTGGAACAGTCGAACCTCACGCACGGGCCGAAGTCGCTGCTCGCGCGGATGATCCTGCATTACATCCGCAACTGGGACACGCGCACCGCGAATGCGGTCGACGGCTTCGTCGCGAACTCCGCGTTCATCGCGCGACGCATCCGCAAGGTGTATCACCGCGACGCGGCGGTGATCTTCCCACCGGTCGACGTCGACGGCTTCTCGCTGAACGAGGCGAAGGACGATTTCTACCTGACCGCGTCGCGGATGGTGCCGTACAAGAAGATCGACCTGATCGTCGAAGCGTTCTCGCGCACGCCGGAGCGCAAGCTCGTGGTGATCGGCGACGGCCCCGAGATGCAGAAGATCCGCGCGAAGGCCGGCCCGAACGTCGAGATCATGGGTTATCAACCGTTCGCGGTGCTGCACGACCGGATGCGGCGCGCGAAGGCGTTCGTGTTCGCGGCCGAGGAGGATTTCGGGATCTCGGTGGTCGAGGCGCAGGCGTGCGGCACGCCCGTGATCGCTTACGGCAAGGGCGGTGCGCTCGAGACGGTGCTCGAACCGCGCACGCACGCGAATCCGACCGGGCTGTTCTTCGACGAACAGACGCCGCACGCAATCGTCGCGGCGGTCGACGATTTCGAGCGCGCGCCGCAGCGCTTCACGCCGCACGCGTGCCGCGCGAATGCAGAGCGCTTCTCCGCCGACACGTTCCGGCGGCGCTTCCTCGACTACGTGGAGGCGGCGCTGCCCGGCTCGACCGCGCAGCGCGGCACGGCCGTCGCGCCGATGCCGCCCGCGCGCGGCCCGGCGACGCTCGTGCTGGACCAGAGCGGCGTGCTCGGCGGCGCGGAGCTGTCGCTGCTGGAGATCATGAAGCACATGCGCGCGAACGCCGACGTGGTGCTGTTCGACGATGGCCCGTTCCGCGCGGCGCTCGACGAGATCGGCGCGCGCGTCGACGTGCTCGACCAGGGCGCGCTCGCCGGGGTGCGCAAGCAGGGCGGCGTGTCGGCCGGCGCGTTGAAGCAGCTTTACACGCTCGTGCGGGACGTCGTGCGGCGCGCACGCCGCGCCGAGGTGATCTACGCGAACACGCAGCGCGCGATGGTGGTCGCGGCGCTGGCCGGGCGGCTCGCGCGCAAGCCGGTGGTCTGGCACCTGCGCGACATCGTCAGCGGCGACCATTTCGGCAGCAAGCAACTGATGGCGATCAAGTACTGCGCGCGGTTCGGCGTCACGCGCGTGATCGCGAACTCCGACGCGTCCGCGCAGGCGTTCCGTGCGCTGACGGGCTTCACGCCGCAGCACGTCGACGTCGTGTTCAACGGCATTTCGGCGGAACCGTTCGACGCGCTGGACACGGCCAGCCAGGCCGCGCTGCGCGCGCGCTTCGGGCTGCCCGAGCATGCATGGCTGGTCGGCTCGTTCAGCCGCCTCGCGCACTGGAAGGGGCAGCACCTGCTGCTGGAGGCCGCGGCTCGCCATCCGGACATGCACGTGGTGCTGGTCGGCGCGCCGCTGTTCGGCGAGGACGAATACGCGGCGCAGCTGCACGAGATCGTCGCGCGTCACGGGATGGACGATCGCGTGCACTTCCTCGGCTTCCAGCGCGACGTGGCCGCGTGCATGAAGGCGGTCGACGTGGTCGCGCATACGTCGATCACGCCGGAGCCGTTCGGACGCGTGATCGTCGAGGGCATGCTCGCACGGCGACCGGTTGTCGCGGCCCGCGCGGGCGGAGTCGTCGAGATCATCGAGGACGGCGAAAACGGGCTGCTGTGCGAGCCGGGCAATGCGACCGCGCTGGCCGATGCGCTGGGCAGGCTGCAGCACGACGCCGCGCTGCGCGAGCGGCTCGTCGCGAGCGGGCGGGCGACCGCGGTGCGCCGGTTCGGCACCGCGACCTATGTGGAACGGGTCGAGAAGATCCTCGCGGATACGGCGAAGGCCGCGAAGGCGAAGAAGCGGTAGGTGCGGCGCGCCGGCGCGAATCGACGCCATGCGCCGGGAAACGGGCCCTCATGCGGCGGTGTGCTGCATGAGGGTTCTGCTTTTTGGGCGGGCGATGCGACGGTAGTGCAGCCGCCCAGGCGGCACGTGACGCCGCGTCACGCCCATGAAAATGCCCCCGCACGACTTGAGGTCGCGCGGGGGCCGGGAGCGCCGTAACGGCGCAATCAGACAGCCCGTTCGGGCGCCGGTGCGACGACGCGGGCGGCGCGCGTCGGCTTCAGGCTGGCCGACCACATCATCGCGGGGCGTTCGAACAGCCGGTAGAACACGTAGGCGACCGGAATCGCGGCGGCCATGAACGCGATCGACGGCCAGATCGACAGTTGCAGTTCCGAGTGGAACAGCACCGAGCCGAGGCAGACGAACAGCGGCAGATGGATCAGGTACAGCGAGTAGCTGAAGTCGCCGAACCAGCCGAGCACGCGCAAGAGCGGCGTCGGGCGCGGCGGGCAGGCGAGCGCGCGGTACAGGAAGCACGCGAAGCCGGCCGCCCACAGCTGGAACGCGCCGTACTGGCCGAAATGGAACGCGCCGCAGCCCGCGGCCAGCAGCGCGGCGGCCGCGAGATACCACGTGCGCGACGGCACGGCGGCCGTGCCGCGCGACGGCTGAGCGCGCACGTCGGCGATCCACGCGCCGACCGTCCAGGACAGCCAGTACGACGTGAAGAACTGCAGGTCGTGCCGTTCGAGCAGCCACGCCGACGCGACGTTGACGAGCGCGACGGCCGCCACGATGGCCGGCATGCCGATGCGCCGGCGCAGCGCGAACAGCAGCGGGTAGATCGCATAGAACTGCACTTCGAGCGACAGCGTCCACAGCGCGCCGTTCGACCCGTACGTGTAGCCGGCGACGCCCTGCAGCGAGAACAGGTTCACGAGGAACGCGGTGAGGCCGACGTCGCGGATCTTGTGGCTGACCGGCGCGATCTGCAGGCTGACCGCGTCCATCGCGAGCGTGAACAGCAGCGCGGCGAGCAGCACCGGGTAGATGCGCGCGAAGCGGCGCGCCCAGAAGTTCGGCGCGTCGAGCCGGTATGCGGGGTTGGCCGCGAGCTTGAGCGCCGCGTTGCGGTGGATGCAGTAGCCGCTGATCACGAAGAAGATCGGCACGCCGGCGGAGCCCCACGCGAACGGGAAGGTCAGGTAGCCGGCGATCACGCTCGGGTTCAGCGCATGACCGTAAGCGTGATGGAAGCTCTGCATGCCGACCCAGACGACCTGGCGGCAGTGGAAATAGGCGACGAGCAGCGCCGCGAACCCGCGCATCGCGTCGATCACGTGTTCCTTGTGGTCGGCGACGGGCGGCGCGGTCAAAGACGATCCGCTGAAAGCTTGCATGCGATTCGATTCCTTGCGACGGATGAAGGGGATGGTCCAATCGTAATGCGCAAGAATTCGATCCGAATGAATAAAAAAATCTCGCCGGGAAATGATGATGTTTCAGATGGTGGTTTTATTCCGGTCTGAAAGCGGTTTCGCCACTGCCACAATTATTTGCCGATTTTTTTCTGATAGCTTGAAGCTCCAGTTGATTGATGCAAGGAGCGGCAAGATGGACATGCATTGGATCGCGAGCGCGGCAGTACTGCTGGTCATGGCCGTGCTGTCGGCGTACCGCGAGGCGCTGAAGAACGAGCCGATTCGCCCGGGCCTCGAACGGGGCGGCGTCCCGTATATCGAGGAATTCGAATCGTAAGAATTTGTATCCGGAAAATCGGTAATTTGTTTATGTGTCGGCGCCGGGTTCGGCAATATCGACCGGATTCGCGGATTATCTATTTTCTTGAAACGTGGGCAATAGGTCCATATCGAAAATGAGCGGAGTGGAATTGGCCGTGCCGCCGGTTCTCGATATGCCGTTCGAAAAACAATTGCGCCGGGTCGCCCAGCGACGCGGCGCTGTCAACGCAATCAGGATGCGAACATGTTGAAAGTCACCAAGGCCGTGTTCCCCGTCGCCGGTCTCGGCACGCGGTTCCTCCCGGCAACGAAGGCGAGCCCGAAGGAAATGCTGCCCGTCGTCGACAAGCCGCTGATCCAGTACGCGGTCGAGGAAGCGATCAACGCCGGTATCACCGAGATGATCTTCGTGACCGGGCGCAGCAAGCGCGCGATCGAGGATCACTTCGACAAGTCGTACGAGATCGAGGCCGAACTCGAGGCGCGCGGCAAGGAAAAGCTGCTCGAACTCGTGCGCGGCATCAAGCCGAGCCACGTGAACTGCTTCTACGTGCGCCAGCCGGAAGCGCTCGGTCTCGGCCATGCGGTGCTGTGCGCGGAAAAGCTCGTGCACGGCGAGCCGTTCGCGGTGATTCTCGCCGACGACCTGCTGCATGGCGAACAGCCGGTGCTCAAGCAGCTCGTCGACGTGTTCGACCACTATCACAGCTCGGTGATCGGCGTCGAGACGATTCCGCGCGAGGACAGCCGCTCGTACGGCGTCGTCGAGGGCCGCGAGTGGGAAGAGGACATCATCAAGCTGTCGGGCATCATCGAGAAGCCGGCGCCGGAAGACGCGCCGTCGAACCTCGGCGTGGTCGGCCGCTACGTGTTCATGCCGACGATCTTCGATCACCTGCGCAAGCTCAAGCCGGGCGCAGGCGGCGAGTTGCAGCTGACCGACGCGGTCCAGACGCTGCTCGCGAACGAGCAGGTGCTCGCGTATCGCTACTACGGCACGCGTTTCGATTGCGGCAGCAAGATCGGCTACCTCAAGGCGACCGTCGAGCTCGCGCTCCAGCATCCGGAAGTGAGCCGCGAATTCGAGGCGTACCTGCGTACCTGTCTGCCCGCGCTGGCTGCTGTCGCATAAGCAGCTGCGCTGCTCCGTTGTTTCAGGTGGTGGTTGTTCCGTTGGCCCCGGCTGCCTCGTGCGTCGGGGCTTTTTTGCGTGTGGACGAAGTGCGCGCGTGCGGCGGCGGGTGACCGGCGATGCGGATTTCGGGCGGATTCGAGCGGGTGCGTACGCGACGATTTTGGTATGCCGCCGGACGGTGATGCCGGTTCGAGCGCGCGTTGCGCGTTGCGCGGTGCGCCGGACACCGCGGCGTTGAAACCGGTGCCGGCGCGCCGGCCGCTTGCGCGCTGATGAACGAGGGTTGCGTACAGGCTGCGTCGCGTCCGCGCCGGTCTCGCGCTCAGCGCGGCGACGTGCTCGGCCGCGCGACGAAGTACCGGGCCAGCATCGCGGCGATCGGCTTCTTGAAGTCGAGCAGGCGCCGTTCCAGATAGCGCCACGACAGATGTGCGAGCAGCACGGCAAGCGCGAACTGCAGCAGTTCGGGCAGCACGTCCCGGACGATTCCGGGCATCGGCACGCGCGCGAACAGCGCGGGCATCTCCCCGAAACGTGCCGGGATCAGGTTGTGGAACAGGTAGAAGCCGTAGCTGATCGTGCCGAGATAGACGAGCGGCGCCCAGTCGAGCAGTGCCACGGCCGGATGGTCGGGTTCGGTGACGATCCACAGCATCAGCGCGCCAAGCGACGCGGACAGGCCGAGATCCGCGAGCCCCGTGACGACGTCCGGCAGCATCGTGAACGCGGGCAGCGCGAGGAAGAACACGACGCCGGCGGCGGCGAGCCAGCCGGGCGGAATGCGGCGGACGACGTCCTGGCCGCGATCGGCGAGCGCCATCGCACCGACGCCGCCCAGCGCGATCAGCGCGAAATTCCACGGGGAAAACGCGTAGATCAGCACCGGCGATGCGTCGACCGCGTAGAGCGCGAGATGCGCGGCCGCGCACAGCGCGATGGCCGCGACGCCGAGCACGACATGGCGCGCGGCCGGCACCGCGAGCAGCGTGAGCGGCGCAATCAGATAGAACTGCTGCTCAACCGCGAGGCTCCAGAAGTGCGACGTGGAGCCCGGCCAGCCGTCCTTGACGACGCCGATCCAGTAATTCGACAGGAACGTGGCGTGCCAAGCGAGCCCGAGATCGACGCCGCGCTGGTAGAACAGCGCGTGCGCGATCGCGAGCGCGGCGAGCAGCAGGTAGTAGACGGGAAAGATCCGCAGCGCGCGCTTCGCGAGAAACAGCGCCAGCGCATGGCGGCGCGTCATCGCGCCGCACTCGATCGCCTGACGATTGCGATGCAGTTCGCCGACGATCAGGAATCCGCTGATGAAGAAGAACGTCCACACACCGAGCTTGCCCACGTCGACAGCGAGGACGTGGCCCTTGTGGGACAGGAAAACGAGGATGACGGCGATGGCTCGCAGGCCGTCGAGTCCTTTGACGTATCTGACTTCGCGCATGAAGGCATCCGGGGCACTGAGCGAGGTCAGTATAGGTGCGCAAATATCGAACGTAATTCGCGATCGGACGCGTTTGGACGTATACGTGAAGGCGTTTTTCGATGCTGGAGCGCCGTCGAAGTCGGTCGCGCGCAACAAAACCTGCGGGAAACCCCGCGAAAACGCATAAAAGTACTCCACGAAGCGTCAAGGCGCTTGTAGAATCCGGCGTTGAAGCGCGCGCGTTGCACGCTTCGTGTATCCAACGACCACACCTGGTAGGAGAAACATGGCGACTTCCGCAAAAAAGGTGGCCAAGAAGGCTGCCGCACCGGCCACCAAGAAAGTGGCTGCCAAAAAGGCTGCGCCCGCGAAGAAAGTAGTGGCCAAGAAGGCTGTCGCGAAGGCAGCACCGGCTGCTCCGACGCCGCTGAAGGACAAGTTCACGAAGGCATCGCTCGCAACGCACATCGCTGAGCGCGCAGCTGTCGAAGTGAAGGCGGTCAAGGCAGTGCTCGTCGCACTCGAGAACGTCGTGCTGGGCTCGGTTCACAAGAAGGGCGCAGGCGAGTTCACGCTGCCGGGTCTGCTGAAGATCACGGCGCAAGTCGTGCCGGCGAAGAAGAAGCGCTTCGGCAAGGATCCGTTCACGGGCGAAGAGCGCTGGTTCCCGGCAAAGCCGGCCAGCGTGCGCGTGAAGGCACGTGCGCTGAAGAAGCTGAAGGACGCGGCTGCGTAATGCCGCGTAACGGTCGCCGAATGCATGTCGGCGGCCGTTGCGATGTCCGACGATCCCCGTACGCGAAAGCGTACGGGGATTTTTATTGCGCCGCGCAAATCGAACGGCCGCGTCGGTATCGCACGGCGCGGATACGGCATGACGTGACGCGCATCCGGTGTGGCGGGCCGCTTGCGCGGATGGCCGGATCGTCGTGTTCGTGCCGGCGCGCGGCTGTGCATCGCCGCGCGTTGCGCGTGCGTCGCGCGGGGCTTGCGCGATGAACGCGACGATCGTTCCCGCCGAGATCGCCGAGCAGGTGACGGTCGCGTGCGCCGCGATCGAACGGCATCTCGGCGCGACGCTGCAGGCGATGCATCTGTTCGGTTCGGCGCTCGACGGCGGGCTGAAACCGCGCAGCGACATCGACCTGCTGGTGACGGTTGCCGCATCGCCGGGCGAAGCGGTGCGGCGCGCGCTGCTGCTCGACTTGCTCGACGTGTCTGCGCCGCCACGGAGCGAGTCGCTCAGGCGCGCGCTGGAAGTAACCGTGGTCGTGCGCGGCGACGTGGTGCCGTGGCGTCATCCCGCCCGGCGCGAACTGCAGTTCGGCGAGTGGCTGCGCCGCGATCTGCGCGCGGGTATCGTCGAGCCGGCATGCGTCGATCACGATCTGGCGATTCTGTTGACGAAGGTGCGGCAGCACGACGTTGCGCTGCGCGGGCCGCGCGCGGCCGCGTGGTTCGACGCGGTGCCCGCACGCGATTTCGTCGCCGCGCTCCTCGCCACGGTTGCGCAGTGGAATGCCGAGCCCGACTGGCGCGGCGACGAATGCAACGTCGTGCTCGCGCTCGCGCGCATCTGGTACAGCGCCGCGACCGGCAGGATCGCGCCGAAGGATGTCGCCGCGGCGTGGGCGCTGGAGCGCCTGCCCGACACGTACCGCCCCGTTCTGTCGGCCGCGCGTATCGTCTATCTGCGCGGTGACGGCGACGGTGCCGACGCGCTGTTGTCGGGCCAACCGGTCGCCGCATTCGTGCGTTACGTGCGACGGATCGTCGAAGCCACGTTGTCGGCGTAGTCGCGCGCGAACGGTCGCTGGCCGCGATTGCGTCGCGGCACGATGCAATCCCGTCGACGGCCGCGGTCAGGCGCGTATCGCGCGTGCCGCGGGCGTGCCGATGCCCGCGCGAAGGAGGCCGCGGCGCCCGTGCTTCGTCAGCCCGCCGTGCCGGCGTAGGCGGCCTTCAGCGCGGCGACGTCGAACTTCGTCATCTGCATCATGGCCGCGGCCACGCGCGCCGCCTTGACCTCGTCACGGTCGGCCATCATCGGGATCAGCGCGTCGGGCACGATCTGCCATGAGACGCCGAAGCGGTCACGCAGCCAGCCGCAGCCGTCGGCCGTGCCGCCGTTGTCGAGCAACGCGCTCCAGTAGCGGTCGAGTTCCGCCTGGTCGGCGCAACTGATCATCAGCGAGATCGCGTGGTTGAATGTCTCGGTGCGCGGGTGGCTCATCGCGATGAACGGCTGGCCGAACAGCTCGAATTCGACCATCCGGGTGCCGCTGGTGCCGGGTATCGCCGTGACGCGCACGACGCGCGAGTTCGGGAAAATGCCCGCGTAGAAGGCCGCGGCTTCTTCGGCTTCCGTCGCATACCAGAGGAACGGCGTGATCTTCTGAATCGTCATGGAGCGTCTCCTGTCGGATGTCGGTGAAGGATGGGGCAATCTGCGTGCCGCCATCGATACGACGGATGAAGGCCGTCGAAATCGACAAGTCGAAGCATAGTGCTTCGCGTCGCTGTATCGAAATCGGCAGGGTGGGCGCGCAAGCGTCCGTTGCGATGGCGGTTCCGTCGTCGCGCGTCAGGGGGATATGGCGAGGTTCGCGCGGCGGCGTGCGCCTGACCGGCCGTATGCGGCCGTCGGACAGCAAGGGGTGTCCGGATGCCTCAGGACAGGCTTCCAGCGCGCGACAGGCGGCCCAGGAGCCGCTCCCGGCCGGTTGCCGTACCCAAGTGTCGACCACGGCCATCGCCCGCCACGGCGCCGCCGGCAACGGACGAAAAAAAACCAGCCACGGCCGAAACCGGTGACTGGTTTTGCAGTTCGGCGACATGGCGTCGGAGACGCCATGCACACCGGAAACGTACTTCTTAGAACTTGTGGCGAATGCCGACCGCGACCAGCTCGGCCGAGCTCTTGCCAGCGAAGCCGTACGAAGCGATCGACGCTTGCGCGCTTTGCTGCACGCCGTCGACGAGCTGCGTGCCGCTTGCGTGCTGGTATGCGCCAACCAGGTAGACGTCCGTGCGCTTCGACAGCGAGTAGTCCGCGCCGACACCGACTTGGTGGTACTTAGCCGACGTGTCGCCGCTAGCCTTCGTGTACGAGTAGCCGAGGCCCAGCAGCAGCGGCGGCGTGACTTGGTACGTTGCGAAGCCGCGGATCGTGTTGTACTTCTCGGTCGAGCCGAAGCCCGAGAACGCATCCGGCTTGTACTGTGCGTTGCTGTAGCCGACGCCGAACGTCACCGGGCCGAGGGCATACTGGCCTGCGACTTGCGCGATGGCGATCGACTTCGCCGTTGCGTAACCCGAGTTGATCGGGCCGTCGAAGATCGCGTCGGACGTCGTCGAACCCCAGCCTGCGCGGCCGACAGCCGTCGTCGGCGACGGGTTGGCTGCGTAGAAGTAGCCTGCTGCAACGCCGACCGGGCCGTTGTTGTAGGCAGCCGCGACCGACCACGTCTGGCCCGAACCCGTCTTGCCTGCAACGCCGCCGAGAGCGTACATGCCTTCGACCTGGAAGCCTGCCCAGACCGGCGACGTGTACTTGATTGCGTTGCTGACGCGCAGCGAGTTGTCGTTGTTGTCGACGTCGCCCGGCGTTGCCATCACGCTGCCGAAGTAGTTGTCAGCCGTGACTGCCTGGACCAGATCGACCAGCGGGTCGTACTGGCGGCCGAGCGTCAGCGTACCGTACTGGGCGCTCTCGAGGCCGACGTATGCCTGACGACCGAACATGCGACCGCCCTGGTTCAGGTGGCCGGTGCCCGGATCAAAACCGTTTTCCAACTGGAAGATCGCCTTCAGGCCACCGCCGAGGTCTTCAGCGCCTTTCAGGCCCCAACGGCTGCCTTGCAGGTTGCCCGACAGCATTTGCCACGAGTTGTTGGCTTGGCCGTTGTTGCCGTGAACCCATGCGATCGACGTATCGATCACGCCGTACAGCGTGACGCTCGACTGAGCGTGAGCAGCGCCAGCGGCGCCCAGCAGGGCGAGCGAGAGGGTCGAGAGTGCGAGTTTCTTCATCGTTGAGTATCTCCACGCAAATGAATCGTCATTCGTTATTTGTTGCGGATTGGAGAATAGCTCAGTGCCATACGTGCAAGAAAGCTTAAAAAATAAAGTGTCTCGAAAAGGTAACAGCGGAAAAAAATCCATATATATCAAGGACATCAACGACTGTTCCTCTTTTTGAAATAGTTGACATTTGGTGCGCTGCGATTGTTGCAACTGTTGATGCGTTCGGCAGGAGAAGGGCGGATTTCGCCGGTTCGTGCGCGGAAATCGAGGCATGCAAACGTTTGCTGTTGCAGCACGCATCGCCTGCCGACGCAAAGAACGCGTCAACGTGCGCGAATGCGCGGCGGGCGGGGTGGTTGCGGAAAGGGAGGCGGTCGCGTAGGGCGGCGATACGACGCGCGCGGCGCGACCGCGGGAAGCAATACGTGGGGAATCAGTCGCCGCTTGCGCGATCGGTCGGCGCGGCCGCGGCCGCGGCCGCGGCGTTGCCGGTGCGGCGATGCGCATCGCCGCGCGCGGCCGCGAATTCCGCGCCGAGCAGCAGCACGGCCGCCGAGAAGTACAGCCACATCAGCAGGACCGCGAACGATCCGGCCGCGCCGAACGCGCTGGCCGTGCCCGCACGCGCGAGGTACAGCGCGAACAGCTTCTTGCCGCCCGAGAACAGAATCGCGGACACGATTCCGCCGATCGTCGCGTCGCGCCATGCGACGCGCGCATCGGGCAGGAACTTCATCAGCGCGGCGAACGCGCCCGCGAGCACCGCGATGCCGACGAAGAACTGCAGCAGATTGGTGATCACGACGTACGGCGAATCACCGAGCAGCCAGGTGCCGACGAACGTGATCGCGGTATCGAGCACCAGCGACACGATCAACAGGAACGCGACGCCGAGCACGAGCCCGAACGAAACCAGCCGCACGCGCACGAGCCCGAGCATGCTCGACCAGCGGCTTTCCGTGCTGGGCCAGATCACGCTCAGTGCGGTGTTCAGCGACGCGAACGTCGCCGACGCGCCGACCGCGAGCGCGGCGAACGAGATCAGCGTCGCGATTCCGCCGCGCTCGCCCGCGCGATGCGCGTTCTGCACGATCGTCTGGATGCTGGCCGCCGCGTCGTCGCCGATCAACTGATGCGCCTGCTCGAACACCTGGCCGCGTGCGGCGTCGTCGCCGTAGAACCAGCCGGCCACGGCGATCACCATCACGAGCGTCGGCGCGAGCGAGAACGCGGAGAAGAATGCGATGCTCGCGGCCATCGCCGAGCAGCGGTCGGACGAGAAGCGCTTGAACGCATTGAGTGCCCAGTTGGCCTGCTGTTGCGCGAGACGGGTGGCTTCGGACGTGATCGGTCGTTTCATGACGGTTCGGTTGGGCGTTGTACGCAAGGACATCGGCGGATCAGACAAATCGGTATTGATCCGAGGATTCGATCATAGTTGCCTGAACTGTCTATAATTCCTTTCAGTTTCACCTCACCCCACAAAAACGCCGAGACCATCATGCTACAAATGTCCCGGCGCCAGTTCCTGAAGGTGACGGCCACGTCGCTTGCCGGATCGAGTCTTGCCCTGATGGGCTTTTCTCCGACGGAAGCGCTCGCCGAGGTCCGACAGTACAAGCTGGCGCGCACAGTCGAAACGCGCAACACCTGCCCTTATTGCTCGGTGGGTTGCGGCATCCTGATGTATAGCCTCGGTGACGGCGCGAAGAACGCACAGCCGAGCATCATCCATATCGAAGGCGATCCCGACCATCCGGTCAATCGCGGCACGCTGTGCCCGAAGGGCGCGAGCCTGATCGATTTCATCCACAGCCCGAACCGCCTGACGCATCCCGAATACCGCGCGCCCGGCTCGGACAAGTGGGAGCCGATCTCTTGGAACGACGCGCTCGACCGGATCGCGAAGCTGATGAAAGCGGACCGCGACGCGAACTTCGTCGAGACGGCCGAAGACGGCGCGAAGGTCAACCGCTGGCTGACCACCGGCATGCTGGCCGCGTCGGCGGGCAGCAACGAAGTCGGCTACCTGACCCACAAGACTATCCGTAGTCTGGGGATGCTCGCATTCGACAATCAGGCGCGTGTCTGACATGGCCCGACGGTGGCAGGTCTTGCCCCGACGTTTGGCCGTGGAGCGATGACGAACCATTGGGTCGACATCAAGAACGCGGACGTGATTCTCGTGATGGGCGGCAATGCAGCCGAGGCCCATCCGTGCGGTTTCAAGTGGGTAACGGAGGCGAAGGCGCACCGCAAGGCGCGGCTGATCGTCGTCGACCCGCGCTTCACGCGTACGGCCTCGGTGGCCGATTACTACGCGCCGATCCGCACCGGCACCGACATCGTCTTCCTGGGCGGTGTGATCAACTATCTGCTGACGAACGACAAGATCCAGCATGAGTACGTGAAGAACTACACGGACTTCTCGTTCATCGTGCGCGAGGATTTCGCGTTCAACGACGGCATCTATTCCGGCTACGACGCGGAGAAACACGCGTACCCGGACAAATCGAGCTGGGACTACGAACGAGGCGACGACGGCTTCGTGAAGGTCGACCCGACGCTGCAACATCCGCGCTGCGTGTACAACCTGCTGAAGCAGCACTACGCACGCTATACGCCGGACATGGTGCAGCAGACGTGCGGCACGCCGAAGGAGAAATTCCTGAAGGTGTGCGAAATGCTCGCGACGACGGCCGTTCCCGGCCGCGCCGGCACGGTGCTGTACGCGCTCGGCTGGACCCACCATTCGATCGGCGCGCAGATCATCCGCACCGGCGCGATGGTGCAGCTGCTGCTCGGCAACATCGGCATCGCCGGCGGCGGCATGAATGCGCTGCGCGGCCACTCGAACATCCAGGGGTTGACCGACCTCGGGCTGATGTCGAACCTGCTGCCCGGCTACATGACGCTGCCGATGCAGGCCGAGCAGGATTTCGACGGCTACATCAAGAAGCGCACGCAGCTGCCGCTGCGACCGAACCAGCTGAGTTACTGGAAGAACTACAAGGCCTTCCACGTCAGCTTCATGAAGTCGTGGTGGGGCGATGCGGCGACCGCCGAGAACAACTGGGCCTACGACTACCTGCCGAAGCTGGACAAGCAGTACGACCTGCTGCAGGCGATCGAGCTGATGAATGCCGGCAAGATGAACGGCTACATCTGCCAGGGCTTCAACCCGCTCGCGGCGGCGCCGTCGAAGGTGAAGACGGCGGCAGGCCTCGCGAAGCTGAAGTGGCTCGTGATCATGGATCCGCTCGCAACCGAGACGTCCGAGTTCTGGAAGCATCACGGCGACTACAACGACGTCGATGCGTCGAAGATCCAGACCGAGGTGTTCCGTCTGCCGACCACGTGCTTCGCGGAGGAAAACGGTTCGCTCGTCAGTTCGAGCCGCGTGCTGCAATGGCACTGGAAGGGCGCGGAGCCGCCGGGCCAGGCGCGCAGCGACCTCGAGATCATGTCGGGGCTGTTCCTGCGCATGCGCAAGATGTACCAGGCGGACGGCGGCAAGTATCCGGATCCGATCGTGAACCTGACCTGGCCGTACGCGAACCCGGAAAGCCCGACGCCCGAAGAGCTCGCGATGGAGTTCAACGGCCGTGCGCTCGCCGACTTGCCCGACCCGAAGGATCCGGCCAAGACGCTCGTGAAGAAGGGCGAGCAGCTCGCCGCGTTCGCGCAGCTGAAGGACGACGGCACGACCGCGAGCGGCTGCTGGATCTTCTGCGGTGCCTGGACGCAGGCCGGCAACCAGATGGGGCGGCGCGACAACTCGGACCCGACCGGCATCGGCCAGACGCTGAACTGGGCGTGGGCCTGGCCGGCCAACCGGCGGATCCTGTACAACCGCGCGTCGTGCGACGTGAGCGGCAAGCCGTTCGACCCGACCCGCAAGCTGATCGGCTGGAACGGCAGCGCGTGGAAGGGCGCCGACGTGCCGGACTTCAAGGCCGACGAATCGCCCGAGAACGGGATGGGGCCGTTCATCATGAACCCGGAAGGCGTCGCGCGCTTCTTCGCCCGCGCGGGGATGAACGAAGGTCCGTTCCCCGAGCACTACGAGCCGTTCGAGACGCCGCTCGCGGCGAATCCGCTGCACCCCGACAACCCGCAGGCGCTGAATAACCCGGCGGCCCGCGTGTTCCCGGACGACCGCGCGTCGTTCGGCAAGGTGTCGGAGTTCCCGCACGTCGCGACGACTTACCGGCTGACCGAGCATTTCCACTACTGGACCAAGCATGCACGGCTGAACGCGATCATCCAGCCCGAGCAATTCGTCGAGATCGGCGAAGATCTCGCGAAGGAAGTCGGCGTCGCGCATGGCGATCGCGTGAAGGTGTCGTCCAAGCGCGGCTACATCGTCGCGGTGGCGCTCGTCACGAAGCGGATCAAGCCGCTGACGATCGAGGGCAAGAAGGTCCAGACGGTCGGCGTCCCGTTGCACTGGGGCTTCAAGGGTCTGACGAAGCCCGGCTATCTCGCCAATACCCTGACTCCGTCCGTAGGCGACGGCAACTCGTACACACCGGAATTCAAGTCGTTCCTGGTGAAGGTCGAAAAGGCGTAAGGGGGAAGAGATGGCATTGCAATCGCTGGATATCAAGCGCGTCTCGGCCACCACGACGCCACCGCCCACGGTGCGCGAACCGGTGACCGGGAGCGTCGCGAAGCTGATCGACGTATCGAAGTGCATCGGCTGCAAGGCATGCCAGACGGCATGCATGGAGTGGAACGACCTGCGCGACGAAGTCGGCACCAACGTCGGCGTGTACGACAACCCGTCCGACCTGTCCGAGCATTCGTGGACGGTGATGCGGTTCTCCGAATACGAGAACCCGGCAGGCGACCTCGAGTGGCTGATCCGCAAGGACGGCTGCATGCATTGCGAGGATCCGGGCTGCCTGAAGGCGTGCCCGTCGCCGGGCGCGATCGTGCAGTACAACAACGGGATCGTCGATTTCCACGAGGAGAACTGCATCGGTTGCGGCTATTGCGTGACCGGCTGCCCGTTCAACGTTCCGCGGATCTCGAAGAAGGATCATCGCGCATACAAATGCACGCTCTGTTCCGACCGTGTCGCGGTCGGCCAGGAACCGGCCTGCGTGAAGACCTGCCCGACGGGCGCGATCGTGTTCGGCACCAAGGAGGACATGAAGCAGCACGCGGCCGAGCGGATCGAGGACCTGAAGGAGCGCGGCTTCGAGCATGCGGGGCTGTACGACCCGCAGGGCGTCGGCGGCACGCACGTGATGTACGTGCTGCATCACGCGGACAAGCCGTCGCTGTACCACGGGCTGCCCGACAATCCGTCGATCAGCCCGATGGTGAAGCTGTGGAAGGGCATCGCGAAGCCGCTCGCGGTCGCCGGGCTCGCGCTAACCGCGCTGGCCGGGTTCTTCCACTACACCCGGGTCGGTCCGAACGAGGTCAGCGAGGACGAGGAAGCCGCCGCCCGCGACGAGGCGCGACGCATCAAGGAGGACGCAAAATGAAGCACGACGACCCCAACCTGATCGTCCGCTACACGCCGAACGAGCGCACGAACCACTGGATCACCGCGATCACGTTCGTGCTGCTCGCGCTGTCCGGGCTCGCGCTGTTCCATCCGTCGATGTTCTGGCTCACCGCGCTGTTCGGCGGCGGCCAGTGGACTCGGATCCTGCATCCGTTCGTCGGTCTCGTGATGTTCGTGTCGTTCGCGATTCTCGTGGTGCGCTTCTGGCACCACAACGTGCTCGACGCGGATGACCGGCAATGGCTGAAGCAGATCGACGACGTGCTGACCAACCAGGAAGACAAGCTGCCGCCCGTCGGGCGCTATAACGCCGGGCAGAAGCTGCTATTCTTCACGTTGGTGGCGTGCCTGCTGTTGCTCCTGCTGTCGGGGATCGTGATCTGGCGACGCTACTTCTCGTTCTACTTCCCGATCGGGATGATCCGCGCGGCGGCCGTCGTGCATGCCGTGGCGGCCTTCGTGCTGATCGCGAGCATCATCGTGCACATTTACGCGGCGTTGTGGGTGAAGGGCTCGATCGGGGCGATGGTGCGCGGCACCGTCACGCTGGGCTGGGCCCGCAAGCATCACCCGAAGTGGTTCCGTGAAAGCGTGAAATAACGCACCGGAGCGGGGCGGTACGCCGATTGCGGTGTGCCGTCCCGCCTGCCGCCGGGACTGCCTGAAGAGCGCCGATCCGTCGGCGCTTGTTTTTTTGGATGACATTTTCGTGACACAACGCATTCTCGAACCGACCGAGATCTCGACGCTCGATCATTCGGCCATTCCGCGCTTTCGCCTGCCGGAGCGCGACACCGTGTTTGCCGCGCGTGCCGCACGGCTGCGCAAGCTCGCCGACCTGAACCCGATCAGCGGCTACCTGCGGCTGATGGCGACCGTCGCCGATGCGCAGCACGCGACGCTGCAGGCGCTGAACCTGCCGATGCCGTCGCCCGAAGCGATCGCGCGTGCGCAGCAGCATTCGATGCCGCTCGTGCCGGCGCTCGACGGCGAGCGCAACCCGCAGTGGCGGGCCGTGCTGTACGAACTGCTCGACCGCGTCGAAAGCGCCGGGCTCGTCAATCCGTCGCTCGCGAAGCTGCTCGACCGGCTGCGCCTGATGGCGCCCGCCGAACTCGACGCACAGGCCGACGCGATCCTCGCGCTGCGCTTCGCCGAAGTCGATCCGGCCACCGCGCCGTTCCTGATGGCCGCGTTGCAGGTCGTCTGGACCGATCTCGCGAGCCGCGTCGCACCGGCCGACATCCCATATCTCGACCAGCCGGGGCTGTGCCCCGTGTGCGGCTCGCATCCGGTCGCGAGCGTCGTGCGCGTCGGCGGCCAGTTCCAGGGCTACCGTTTCCTCCAGTGTGGGCTGTGCACGACCGAGTGGCACATGGTGCGCACGAAATGTTCGCACTGCGACTCGACCAAGGGCATCGCCTACCACGGGATCGAGGGCGGCAGCGAAGCCGTCAAGGCCGAGTCGTGCGACGAATGCAAGACCTATCGCAAGATCGGCTACCAGGAGAAGGACTACGAGTTCGAGCCGCTGGCGGACGATCTCGCGAGCCTCACGCTCGATCTGCTGATGAATGAGGCCGGCTACCAGCGCAGTTCGCCGAACCCGCTGCTGTGGCCGGACATGTCGCGCGAAGCGGAGTGACGGCAGGCAGCCGGGGCGGGCGCGCGAGCGCCGGTGCCGGCTGCCCTGCCGCGCATGGAAATGGAGCCACTATTACGTGACCGAACCGGGTTTGAATAAATTGAATGCCGTCCTCGCGCGCGTGCCGTCGGTAGAGCGCGTGCTGTCGTCGGCGCCGCTGCAACCGCTGCTCGCCGACTATGGCCGCACCCGCGTGCTGAACGCGGTGCGCGCCGAACTCGAACGCTGGCGCACCGCCGCTCAGCAGGATCCGCCGGCGGCCGAGCCGCTCGACGAGCCGCGCATCGCCGCGGCCGTCGCCCGCACGCTGGCCGCACAGAACGCGGGCGCCGTCCGCCCTGTGTTCAACCTGACGGGCACCGTGCTGCACACCAATCTCGGGCGCGCGTTGTTGCCCGACGACGCGGTGCGTGCGGTGGTCGACGCGCTCACCCAGCCCGTCAACCTCGAATTCGATCTCGCCACCGGCCGCCGCGGCGATCGCGACGACCTGATCGACGATCTGCTGTGCGAACTGACCGGCGCGGAAGCCGCTACCGTCGTCAACAACAATGCCGCGGCCGTGTTGCTGACGCTGTCCGCGCTTGCGCCGAAACGCGAAGTGATCGTGTCGCGCGGCGAGCTGGTCGAGATCGGCGGTGCATTTCGCATTCCCGACATCATGAGCCGCGCGGGCGCGAAGTTGCGCGAGGTCGGCACGACCAACCGCACCCATCTGCGCGACTACGCGGATGCGATCGGCCCGCGCACGGCGATTCTGATGAAGGTGCACTGCAGCAACTATGCGATCAGCGGCTTCACGAAGGAAGTGACGCTGGTCGAACTCGCGCCGCTCGCACGCGAGCACGGGCTGCCGGTCGCCGTCGATCTCGGCAGCGGCACGCTCGCCGACCTGACGCAATGGGGCCTGCCGCACGAAACGACCGTGCAGGAAACCGTCGCCGCCGGCGCGAACGTGGTCACGTTCAGTGGCGACAAGCTGCTCGGTGGGCCGCAGGCCGGCCTGATCGTCGGCGATCGCGCGCTCGTCACGAAGATCAAGAAACATCCGCTCAAGCGCGCGCTGCGCGTCGGCAAGCTGACGCTCGCCGCGCTCGAACCCGTGCTGCGGCTCTACCGCGCGCCGGAATTCCTGCGCGAGCGGCTCACCACGTTGCGCTTGCTGACGCGGCCGCAGCGCGATATCGCCGAGGCCGCCGAGCGCGTGCGCCCCGCGTTGCAGGCCGCGCTCGGCAGCGGTTTCGACGTGACGGTCGAGCCGATGTTCAGCCAGATCGGCAGCGGTGCGCTGCCGATCGATCAGTTGCCGAGCGCCGGGCTCGTCGTGCGCAACCCGGACGGCAAGCGCGGCGGCCGCGCGCTCGCGCAACTCGAGAAGAAACTGCGCGAATGGCCGCGTCCGGTGATCGGCCGCATCGCCGACAACGCGCTGCGGCTCGACCTGCGTTGCCTCGAAGCGGCAGACGAAGCGGCATTCGTCGCGCAATGCGTGCAGGTCGCGGGGCCGGCTGCATGATCGTCGGTACCGCGGGGCACATCGACCACGGCAAGACCACGCTGGTGCGCGCGCTGACGGGCGTCGATACCGACCGCTTGAAGGAAGAGAAGGCGCGCGGCATTTCGATCGAACTCGGCTATGCATATACGCCGCTCGAGAACGGCGACGTGCTCGGCCTGATCGACGTGCCGGGCCACGAGAAGCTGATTCATACGATGGCGGCCGGCGCGTGCGGAATCGACTTCGCGCTGCTCGTGATCGCCGCCGACGACGGCGTGATGCCGCAGACCCGTGAGCATCTCGCGATCCTGCAACTGCTCGGCGTCACGCATGGCGCGGTCGCGCTGACGAAGTGCGATCGCGTCGACACCGCACGCCTGTCGGCGGTGCGCGACGAGATCGCCGCGTGGCTGCACGGCACGACGCTCGATGGCGCGCCGATCTTCGAAACCTGCGCGACGCGCGAGGACGATCCGGGCGTCGCCGCATTGAAGCGTCATCTCGCCGATGCGGCGCTCGCGTGGCGCGCACGTCGCGACGACGGCCTGTTCCGGCTCGCGGTCGATCGCGTGTTCACGCTCGCCGGGCAGGGCACCGTCGTGACGGGTACCGCGTTCGCGGGACGCGTGGCGACCGGCGACACGCTCGCGGTCGTGCGCACCGGCGCCGCCGCGCGCGTGCGCAGCATCCATGCGCAGAACCGGCCGGTCGGCGCGGGCCGCGCGGGCGAGCGCTGCGCGCTGAACCTGGCCGGCGTCGACAAGGCGGACGTCGAGCGTGGCGATACCGTCGCGGACGCGCGGCTCGTCGCGACGTCGCCGCGTCTCGACGTCGACCTGACGCTGCTGGCCGATGCGGGGCTCACGCTGACGCACTGGGCGCCGCTGCACGTGCATCTCGGCACGCTGCATCGCGTCGCGCACGTCGCACTGCTCGACGGCGATACGCTCGCGGCCGGCCAAAAGATGCGTGTGCAACTGGTGTTCGACGAACCCGTGTTCGCGCTGCCGGGCGATCGCTTCATCGTCCGCAATCCGCAGGCGACGCGCACCGTCGGCGGCGGCCGCGTGCTCGACCCGTTCGGTCCCGCGCGCAAGCGCCGCACGCCCGCGCGTCGCGCATGGCTCGACGCACTCGCGGCATGGCTCGACGAAGGGCGGCTCGATGCGCTGCTTGCGCAGGCGCCGCTCGGTATCGCACGCACGATGCTCACGCACCTGACGGGCTTCGCGCCCGACGCGCTCGCGTTGCCGGACGACGCCCTGGCGATCGGCCAGCGCGAGCGTGCGTCGAACGACGGCACGGTGATCGCGCGAGCGCACTGGCATGCGCTGCAAGCGCGGGCGATCGACACGCTGCGCGCGTATCACGAGCGCGTGCCGGACGAGCAGGGACTCGATGCGGCACGCCTGCGACGGATGGCGGCGCCGCTCGTCGGCGATGTGCTGTGGCGCGCGTTGGTCGATGCGCTGGTGGATGGCGGGGAGGTCGCGCGAAGCGGGCCGTGGTTGCATCTGCCGTCGCATGCGGTGAGTTTCGATGCGCGCGAGGAAGCGCTGGCGCAGCAACTGCTGCCGCTGATTCATGCGGGGCGCTTCGATCCGCCGTGGGTCCGCGATCTGGCGCGCGACACCGGTGCGGCCGAGGATGCCGTGCGCACGCTGCTGCGCAAGCTCGCGCGGCGCGGCGACGTGCATCAGGTCGTGCGCGACCTGTTCTATCACGCGGATATCGTGCGCGAACTGGCCGGGCTGGTCGCCAATCTCGCGCCGACGCGCGGCGGCGGGCTCGATGCGGCGACGTTTCGCGACGCGACCGGGCTCGGCCGCAAGCGGGCGATCCAGATTCTCGAATTCTTCGATCGGGTTGGGTATACTCGCTTCCACCGCGATCTTCACTTCCTGCGGCCTGACAGCGGTTGGGTGGGTATACAGGCGTAGGCGCTCGTCGTTCTTTTGGTTTTTTCCCACGGAAGGCATTCGTATCCGGTGGTACGGCCGGGCTTCAAACCCGGTTGGGGGTGTCAGACACTCCCGGGTCAGTTCGACTCTGGCTGCCTTCCGCCACATTGGTTTTCGGCGATCTGATTTCCTTCTCGCCTTGATCCACTCATCCTTGATCGGAATCAGCCTTGGGATGTCCGCTTGGGCGGTGCGAATCGCCGTGCGGATTTGTCGATGCGTGCACGCATTTGCGATTTCCGGCATTTCGCGGCGGCTCTTGTAGACGTCGCAAAACTCGCCCTGGATCCGGTCCGGAAACTTCAGCGGATCATTGAGCCGTTGTCGAGTGATCCACGAATGCGGTAATCCTATTCAGTTGGTACGTCCAGGAAGAGTTGCCAAACTTTTCTGACAAGTCGAGAAGTCCGTTCACGTCTAGTTACCATGGACAGTGGCCACGTCGGCATCGTTGCGTCGCAGATACTGGCGAACCGCACGCCAGTGAAGTGAAGCCGCTTTGTCGAAGCGGGCAGAATCGTCGCGCCGAGTTGCGCCGAGACGAGCGACAACATGGTTAAAGCGCGATTGGCTTCGGCAACGATTCTGGCTTCGAGTCCCGCCGCTGCAAATACACCTAGTATCTGGGCGTGAAGTACGGGCCCCTGCTGAGCGGGGAAGAGTATCAGTCCTTGATCGGCAAGTTCTGCTAACGATGTATCGCCGCTCGTCCCGTCGTCGAACAGAACGGCCAGGCTGATCTCGGCAGGGAAATCGTGAACGGCTATGGGGCTGTCGGTACTGAATGGAGGATGGGCGAATCCGATATCAATCGCGCCGTCCGCCAAGGCCTTGAGCTGATCGTTGGTCGAGAGCTCCTTCAGGTCCGGCTGGATCGCTGGATATTGCGCTTTCAAGGCTAGCAATCGCTGCGGTAAATGCTGATAGAGCGCGGCCGAATCGAAGCCGATCCGGATTACCCCTGCCTCTCCGAGCGAGGCCGATCTTGCAAAGGCAGCCGCACGTTCTGCATGACGAACAGACGCTTGAGCTTCTTCAAGAAAAGCCATACCGGCTGCGGTCAGGCTCAAACGCCGATGAGCACGGGTGAATAGCGGAACGCCGACGTCCTTTTCGAGACGTGCGATTGACTGGCTGAGCGGTGGTTGGGCCATCCCGAGGCTCTGGGCGGCACGCCCCATATGTAACTCTGCCGCAACAGCAAGAAAGTGGCGCAGATGGCGAAGCTCCATATCGCTACGATATCAAAAAACCTCAACGACGGCATGGATTGGTTATTAATCCAGTCAGACAATGGTGGCAATTTTTGCTACCTGGAACCGCCGTGCGCCCTACTCAAATTGTCCTCGCTGCGCTGCTCGGTCTGTCTGCCCTGTCGGCACGACAGACGTGTGCCGAGATCGTTCGTCGAGACTATACGGTCCTGGACGAAGACGGTCTGCAAATTTTCGTGCGGGAAATTCGGGACACCCAGAGCTGTTCCGATCGCGGCCCGATGCTCCTGGTCAACGGTGGACGGCCCGGCGTGTTAGCAAGTTGGGACGTTAATGCACCCAGCACGTCGACGGCGGAGGAACTCGCAAAAGCCGGACATCACGTGTATCTGATGGATGTGCGAGGGTTCGGGAGATCCAGTTTTCCTGCCGAAATGAAAGGTGGACAGTTCGCGGCCCCGCCTGCTGTTCGATCCAACGAAGCGGTGCGCGACATTGCCGCCGTAGTAGAGGACATTAAACGCCGAAATCCAGGCGAAACGCGCCTGGCCGCGATGGGTTGGGCGACTGGTTCTCAATGGCTTGGACATTACGCATCGCTTTACCCTGAAAAGATCACTTACCTGGTTTATTACAACGGGGCATATGGTGGCCCGTCCGGAGGGTGGCGCCTGCAGACGGAATTTGGCGATCCAAAGCATCCAGCGGAACTGGATCACAAGCGATACGGTGCTTACCAGTTGTCGACGGCCGATGCGCTCGTCGGCCACTGGCGCGATGACGGTATCGATTCGGCTTTTCTCTCGCGCTATGTTGCGCTAGCCATGGAAGGGGATCGAACCGCGGATACCCGTACGCCCCCGAGCTTTCGGCATCCGAGCGGACCATTTTTCGACACTTTATTGATGGTTAATGGCCGACGAATTTTCGATGCTTCATTTATCCGTTCTCACGTCTTGATCTTGAGATCGGGTAACGATTTTTGGTCGCGTTCCGTCGATGCTCAAACACTTCTTGCCGATCTAACGAGCGCGGCGTCAGCGCAATTTGTCGAACTCGCGGGTGCTTCCCACTATGCCAACCTTCAACCAGGACCGGATCGAGAGAAATTTCTACAGGCCGTACTTGCCTTTACAGCTCCTTTGGCAAAGAAGCAATAACGGCACCGGTTTCGCGCCTTTCAACTGATCTTGCAGACAATGGAATCCGACTTCAAATCCGGTGGGGGATGTCAGACACTCCCGGGTCAGTCCGACTCTGGGTGCCTTCCGCCACAAGGGTTTTTCGGCGATCCAGGCGCTCCATCGGGAGCGCTTTTTTCGTAAGGGGGGCGGGTTTTTCTGCCCGTATCGTGTCGGCGCTCTACGACTGGCCGATCTTCTTGACGGCTTCCGCGAGCCGGGCGGTTATCCGGCGAGTGAATCGCGCGAGTGTCGAACGAGGCTGCAACGTTGGATTCTTGGCTTCGACCGAGCAACGCATGATCCATGCGCTTAGACCATCTCCCGACCTACGTCTACGTGTTGTTCTGCGGGCAGGTCTGTATCGGCGTGAAGCGCTGCCGGGCCACTGCTATGACGCACGCGCGTTCGGTGCCTGGGGCGTTGCTCGAAATCGCCCTCGTGCCCGATAATCGCCGCATTATCCCGACAGAACGCGTATCACGCGGGTGCCAAGGATGTCTGAAGAATACGAAGTTCATGGTCCTCACGACCATGCCGTGGAACATCACGCGGCTCACGATGGCGATCACGGTACGTCGCGCATCGCGGTGCTGACGGCCGTGCTTGCCTGCTTCGGCGCGATATCTGCCTATCAGAGCGGTGCCGACGAAAGCCTTGCGTTGCTCTACAAGAATGACGCCGCGATCCGGAAAACCGAGGCTGCGAACCAGTGGGCCTACTATCAGGCGAAGGGCAACAAGCAGAACCTCGCCGAACTCGGTGCGGCGTTGAGCCCGGAGACGTCGCCGCAGCGAAAGCGGTTCGAGACGGATGCCGCGAGATACCGCGCCGACAAGGAGCCGATCCGGGCACGTGCCGAGGCACTGGAAAAGGAAGTCGAGAAGAACAACGTGGCGAGTGAGGAGCGGATGCACCGACACCATCGATGGTCGCAGGCGACGACCATCATCCAGATCTCGATTGCACTGGCGGCGATCACGATCCTCACGCGACGGTCATGGATGCAGGGTCTGTCGATCGGCGTGGCCGCGATTGGCATCGTGATCGCGGGTTTTGCCTTCTTTGGGATTTGATCTACGATTTCCGCCGATGGCTTGGGATTGGAATTCCGTAAAAAGCGGACACGGGCGCTATGCAAGCTGGGCGGTTACCAGATGCACGTAATGCTTCGCGGATGCCGCGTACGAAATATGCATCGACCGCTGGATGATCTTGTGGCTCGGATTCCAGAAGGTGAACCGACGTCTTGATGCCGGCCCGGGCCTTGAGCGCTTTCCACTCGAATGCGCCGCATTGTCTGGCGCCGTTCATCGTGACGTCGCAGAAGTGGCGAAGGTCCGGATGCATGAAATAGCCGTTCTCATCCCGCGTGACGGGAATCGGCTGGAGAAGGTTTAGGGTGACCATGGCCTTGGTCGTCAAACAGGAAGGATCGGGAGCGCGAGGATTTCGGTCAACTTATGAATGTAGACTTCGGCGGTGGTCAGGACGAAGTCATTCGCACGCCAGCGATTTACGTTCTCGATCCTGAAAACCTTGGCCGACGGAATGTTCTTCGCGAAAAGATCGATCAGTGCAGCGCGGCTGGCATCGCAGTCGGCGATCGCCCATTGCCGGTCGTCCCGAACGATCACGAAGCCCAGATTGCGTAGGCTTTCTATCCGGGCAGCATCGTTCCGCTTGTCGAAGGCAGGCGTGTCCGAGTCGAGGATCGGGACTCCAGCGTTGAGCCGAAACGAGAATTTGCCATGACAGGTACCGTAGGCGCCGAATTCGAGGTCGTGCACATAGCCGAACCCGCCGCGGTTCCACCACTTCTTGAGGTGAAGTGCAATGTTTTTGATGGCGTATTGAGTGCTCTCCGGGGACGCCGTGTTGCCAAGCTGCGTCTCGAGATCACGGATGCGCTTGTTGGCTGCTCGAAGGTGTAGGTAACGCTGCTCGCGCTCCCGGGAGGTGAAGGTGTCGACGCCGATTATGCTGCATAGCCCTGCGAGACTGAACTCGGCCACTTTGACACAGTCAGTCGCAAGCTCGAGTTGAATGTCGGGTCCTTCCTTTATGAGGGTCAAGACTGTTCCGATCGCGTGAAATATATCGGTAATTTTGTTCTGCGCGCCTTCGAGCCGATCGGCAGACAAATGGAGGGTCTCTGCAGTGGTCATGGTGTATCTCCAGTGGATCAGATCAATGGCTGGACATTCGGCTGCAACTCGTCGCTATGAACCGCTGCTGCTTCAAGCGATTGCAATAACGCCAGGTCGAGGAAATGTCTCGATGGTCCTGAGCGCTTTTCCCGATTGGGATTTACTTCTTCCGCGGTACGAAAAAGAGCGGGTGCCCGAAATACAGACACCCGCCATGAAATTGCCCCTCGGGATCGAGGAAAGAGGGGCAATGGAGGTCGGTCAGATACTCATATCAACAACATCAGCGTTATCCAGCGGATATGGATCTACGCCAAACAGGTTTCGCGCAGTTTGCTTTGCGCTGAAAAGTTACCGTGCGACAGCGGAACGCCCCCACGTCGTAGGTGCATCGCTCAGGCCGAAAGCGAGTGCGCCGCCGTTCTTGAGCTGATCCAGGTCGAGCCACGTACTGTTCAATGCCGCGCCGTTCAGTGTGGCGTTTTTCACGTAGGTGAAGTCCGGATTGTCGGCGTCAATCGCGAGCATGTTGCCGTTGCCGAGTTTAATCAGCGCATGCTGGAACAACGGGCTCGTCAGCGTAAAGCCGGGAACAGCCGGAACTTCCGGGTAAAGGCCAAGCGCCGCCCAGACAAACCAACCGGACATTGCACCCTCGTCGTCGTTGCCCGGCAGACCGGATGCGGCCGTCGTGTACTGTTGGTTGACGATCCGGCGCACGACTTTTTGCGTCCGGTCCGGGCGGCTCGTCCAGTTGTAAATCCACGGCGTTGCAAACGACGGTTCGTTGCCGATCCACATGTGCTGACTGCCTTCACCCGCATTCAGGAAGCGATTGAACATATCGAGCCGGGGCACGACTGCGCTGTCACCACCGAGGACATTGATCAATCCCGGAATGTCGAACGGCACCATCCACGTGTATTGTTCGACGTTTCCTTCGACTTCCTTGTAGGAGTCCGCCACCCAGCTACCATCGCCTTTTCGATCCGACAGGCGCGCCAACGTAGTGCCGTTATAACCGGGGGCAGACGGATTGATCAGATTTTTCCAGTTTGCCGAACGCTTGAGCAGTTTCGCCGCGTTACTGCTGTCGCCGAGCGCTTGCGCGAAACGGGAAATTGCATAATCCGTTGCCGCATATTCCAGCGTCGTCGATGCGGGGCCGTTGCTGACGGTTTCCGGGGGCAGGTAGCCATATTTGATGTAATCGGAAAGTCCGGGGAGCGCAGTAATTCCGTTACACGAGGTGGCGACACCGTTTGCCGTATCGAGCATGATCGACAACGCCTTTTTCGTATCGAAGCCGGTTGCGCCGTACATGTAGCTCTGCGCAACAAGAATTGACGTGCCGTCCCCCGGCATGACGTCGCTGTTCGTGCTGGCTTCAACCCATTTCGGAAAGCTGCCGCCGCACACGTTGGCATCGTCGACAAGCGACTGCATCATGTCGCTTGCTGCAGCCGGTTTCAGCCACGCAATCATCGGCATCAGCGACCGGTAAATATCCCAGGTGGAAAACGTGGTGTAGTGGCTGTGACCCGTTTGAACTTTGGCTGTTGCGCCATCCATCGCCAGATATTCGCCGTTCGCGTCATTGAAAATGCTCGGCGCAAGGAGCGCGTGATATAAGGCCGAATAGAACTTCTTCAGATTTTCGTCGCTGCCACCTGTCACCTGGATTGCGTTCAGTTCCTTGTTCCAAATTGCATCGGCCTGCGACGCAAGTTGGTCGAACGTTTGTGATCCGCTCTCTTGCTGCAGATTCTCCTTGGCATTCTTGATGCTGACGTACGAAATTCCGACCTTCATGTTAACCGGCTTCGACGGCGAAAATGTCAGTTTTGCACTGTCGCCACTTATGTTCGATTTGAAGTCCTGATCGAATTTGATGTAAAAATTGATCGTGTAAGTCTGGCCATTGCTGCAGAAACCGCCGCCTGTCAACGTACCTTGCAACGCTTGCGAGTCTTCTGGATCGATGGCAATCGAACCGTCACCTGCGGCTGCAATACTTTCTGCCGAAATATTGAGTTGTCCGATCTTGCCTTCCGGCCACGCGAAACGTGCGGCGCCGGAACGCAACGTTGCCGTCAGTTCGGTACGGATGCCGTTGTCAAAGGTCACGCCGTAATAGCCGGGCTTCGCGGTTTCGTTCGAATGCCTGAACGAAGAAGGACCATCCTCGCCGGCAACGGTCGGAAATACCGGCAACGCCCCACCTGCGCTACAGCCGACACCACTCAGGTGCGTGAGACTGAAACCCGTGATTTGCGTCTGACTGTAATGGTAGCCGGGCGGACTCCACACGTTGGGAACAGGCGGAGTATCCGGCCCCCACTGAACCATGCCGGACGGCAACGTAGCGGCAGGCGTCGTAAATCCACCGAGCAGATCTTCAGGGTGAGCTTCGGCTTTCGCAATGTCCGGATCGATCGGCGGCACTTGATCGGTGCCGATCATCGGGTCGACATAGCGCGTCAACTGCAAATCCTTGACGGACGGTGTCGGATTGGACGGCGTACCGGGATTGGATGGATTCGACGGAGAGCCGGGATTCGATGGCCTGCCGGGATACATCGGTGAATGATCTGCAGGCGGGCTGTCAGCCGTATCACCGCCGCAACCGGTGCTCAACATTGCGGCCGCGACTGCGGCCACGATCCAGCGTGTGCTATTTGTCACCTTCGGTCTCCTTGTTGGAAATTGTTGTCCACCTCCTTGGTGTTACGGAATATTACGGAGTCGCCGGTTTATCAACTATCAGATGTCTCCCTGATTTTTTGTTTGTTTTGCTAAACATGACGTACTGAATGAAACTTCGGACGAAATGTAAGCAGCGGAGCAGACGATTCGCCGCAGCCGCGCCGGACCGTGGTTTTGGAAGAGCAGTTTCAACGGCAGCACGGTAAGCGGTGCGAAGAGCAAGGGGGGGCTTGTCGCGATGCCGCCTTGATGTGCGAGAGTGGGTAGTGCGTGCCGACTTCGAGAAGCGGTAGCGAGGGTGTAGCTCGAGGTATCGGCGCACCGGAACGTCGGGGTACCGAAATGTTTTCTTCCGGGCTCGAGCGCGAGATCGACGCGAAGCATGTCCGCGATATCTCGGATGTCCAACGCGAAGGGTGATTCGCGATGGACAGAACCGGTCGTGTTCCGGGCGAGCACATACGTCTGCCTGAACCGGCGATCGTGGCGGGCGCGGCGTCGATGGGGCTCGCCGCATACCCGTTGCTGCACCGTTGAAAATCAAAGGCCCGCGTACGCGGGCCTCGTTCAATCAGCAATTGCCTTTCTTTGCCTGTCCGGGCGGGCAGAACCCGTTCCCCGGCCCGCCTTGCGGTGCGACGACCACCGGCGGACCCGGAACATATGCGACGCACCCGCTGAGCGCGCCGACCACGCTCGCCGCCGCGAGCAATGCGATCACCCCTTTCTTCACTTCGTTCTCCCGTTTATTGATGAAAGGGCCGTGCGGCCCTTTCGATGATGCTGTCGATGCGTCAGAAACTGAAATTGACGTTCGACTGGCTGGTCGTTGCGTTGACGTTCGTCGATTGCGTTGCGCCCGACGCTGCGTCCGCCTCGATCGTATATTGTGCCGCGGCGCCCGGCGACGCAGCCAGCGCGACCGGCAGCGATCCCGAGTAAGTGCCGACGATCGGCGCGGCCGTGGGTACATTGAGCGCGTACGCGCCCGTATCCATGTTCGCGTTGATCGACGTGATCTCGTACGCTTTTGCATCGACGGTCTGCAGTGCACGCACGAACGCGTCGGCGCTTGCCGTCACCGTGCCGCTGACCGTGCTCATCGTCGATGCCGGCAGCGCGATCGGCGCGTTCGACGTCGACACCGCCGTGGTCGTATTCACGACGACCGGAACCGAGCGCACGATGCCAGACGCGAAGTTGTTCTGCACGACCACCACATCGTAGTTGCCTTGCGTCGAGCTCTGGATCAGCGGCGACAGCACGAACTTCCCGGTACCATCGGCAACCGTGCCGCGGACCACCTTGCCGCCTTGCTCCGCATACACGGTCGCGCCGGCTTCGGCCGATGCGACGTAACCGGAGATCGCACCGCTCACGACGGTCGGGATCGCGGTGACGACCGGCTTCAGCGCATACGTGCCGTTGCCCCGTTGGACGATCGACTTGCACGCGTTGAAGTCGAGCACGAGGTCGACGAGCGTGTTCGGTTGAACCGTGAAAGGCTGGATGATCTTGTAGCCGCTTTGCGTCGCGCTTGGCGTCGCGAGTGCCTGTTCCGTGCCGCCGGTCGGGACGACCGAGTTCGCGAGGGTGTTGCCCTGGTTCTGCGCGAGAACCAGACGGACCTGCTGATACTGACCTGCCGGCAACGCCGTCTGACCGATATCGGCGAGCACGCCGTTGGTCAGCGACAGCAGGTCGATCCTCTGCGGTGTGGCCAGCGTGATCGTCGACCAGCCGGCGTCGTTGTCGGAAGCATTCCCGTTCGCATTGACGCGAACCTGCGAGACGGTGATGAAGACATGATCGAAGCCGCACGAAGGCGCATCGGTCATCGCGACATGCAGCGTGCCGGTTTGCGGGCTGCCGCCATCGTCGCCGCCGCCGCACGCTGCAAGCGCGAACGGCACAGCTGCCGCACATAGTGCGGCCTTCCAGAATGAATGGTTCATTGTTTTGCCCCCTCCGAGAAATTATTGTGGATGCAACGAAGCATAGTGTCGGGGAATGCCCACAGTGTGGACAGCTTTGAAACGAACCGTAAATTCTGCGTCGGAGCGTAAGGGGAGGCGCTTCTCGACCGGTATTCGCGACCCGGTGGCACGTATTGCGGCGCGCGGGGAATGAATCATGCTCCGAACCGATCGGCGAGAACGCGTGTCGCCGGAACACGGCCCAATTCGCGATCGGCGAAAACTTGATCGGTGAAAGCACTGAATCCGCCCCGATTATTTCGCCGCTATAGTCGAAGCACGAACGGTGGTCGCGAGCGACATGCGCCGCCCCCGTTCAGGTAACGACTGAAGACGGGTGCTGTATGAAAAACACAATCGAAAAGACCACCGGACCGGTATGGGGTGTGGCGGCAGGCGTGCTCCTGGCCGCCGCGGGACTGAGTCTCGGCATTTTCCCGAAATCGCTGAACAGCATGGGAACCGCAAACGACTTCATGGCATCTGGCGTCGCGATGCTGGGGATCTTCCTCGTCGTCTATTCCACACACGAACTACGACGAAAACGCCTGAACTGAGCGTCGGGGCACCGTCTCCGCGCAGAACGCTCCCGGCTGACCGCCGGTTCAGGAATGCGCGCGCCCGTCGGCGGAGCCGGAATCGACCAACAGGTCGTCGACGATGATTTCGCCGGCCGCCCGGCCGGCGCGCAGCGCGTTGAGGGTGTCGTCGAACAGGCGGCCGCCGTCGTCGCCGAGCCGGACCGGCGCCAGCAGGCGCGGCGCACTGCCGGCCGCGCGAACCTGCACGACCGCCACGAACCCGAACCGAAGCGTGGCGGGTGGCGGCGCGTGGTCGCGTGGTTCGTCGAGCCGGAATTCGCAGCGGACATCGATGGTGTATCCGCGGTAGGTGTACGCACTGTTCATCTGCAGCTCGCTCGAAAGGGAACGCGACGACGGACCGTGGGCGCATGATATCGGCTCGCGCGAGCCGGTGGGGGTGGGGTGTCTACCTACTTGAGGATTTCGTGCCGGTAGACGAGCTCGACGATGCGCTTCGTCGGGATGCTCGCGCGCAGCGCATCGACGTTGTCGATGCGAAACCACTTGCACTTCTCGATCTCGTTGCTCGCCTGGGCCTGGTGCTCCGGGCCGACTTCCGCGAAGAACACGTGGTGCACCTTCGCGAGCCCGGTGAACTGCATCGAGTAGACGAGGTTCTGGCCGACGATGCCGGTTTCTTCCAGCAGTTCCCGATGTGCGGCCTCGAGCGGCGTTTCGCTGCGCTTGATCGTGCCGCCGGGCAGCGCCCAGCGCGACGAAACGCGCGCAACGAGCAAGACCTGTTGTTCGCGGTAGCAGACGACGGTCGCGCGTTCCTTGACGAGGACCGCACTGGCTTCCGGCGCATTGGTGGAGACGGGGGCTTGAGGCATGCCCCGATTCTAGCGAGACTCGGGCGCCCGGCCAAGCCGGAGCCGCCGAGCGCGACGCGGCCCGTCGGTCGGGCCGCGTCGTCATGGAGTGCGTAGCGTTACTTCTGTTCCGGCAAGAACCAGTTCATCACGAGCGCGCAGATGCCGCCCGTCGCGACGCCCGATTCCAGCACGTTCTTCAACGCATGCGGCAGGCTGTTCAGGATGTCCGGCACTTGCGACACGCCGAGGCCGAGCGCGAGCGACACCGCGATGATCAGCAGCGCGCGGCGATCGAGCTGGATGCCGGACAGGATGTTGATGCCCGATGCGGCCACCGCGCCGAACATCACCATCGCCGCACCGCCGAGCACGGGCTCCGGCACGGCCTGCAGCGCGCCCGCGACGACCGGGAACAGGCCGAGCACCACGAGCATGCCCGCGATCCAGATGCCGACGTAGCGGCTCGCGACGCCGGTAATCTGGATCACGCCGTTGTTCTGCGCGAACACGGAGCTCGGGAACGTGTTGAACACGCCGGCCAGCAGCGAGTTCGCGCCGTTCACGAGCACGCCGCCCTTGATCCGCTGCATCCACACCGGCCCCTCGACCGGCTCCTTGGAGATCTTGCTGGTGGCGGTGACGTCGCCGATCGCCTCGAGCGACGTGACGAGGTAGATGATCAGCATCGGCACGAACAGCGACCACGAGAAACCGATGCCGAAGTGCAGCGGCGTCGGGACCTGGAACACCGCGGCCTGATGCACGCCCGTGAAGTCGAGGCGGCCGAGCACCGCGGCCGCGGCATAGCCGATCGCGAGCGCGATCACGAGCGCGGTGCTGCGCACCCACACGATCGGCACGCGGTTCAGCAGGATGATCGTGCCGAGCACGAGGCACGACAGCGTCAGGTTCTGGGCGCTCGCGAACGTGCCGTTGGCCATCGCGCCGTAGCCGCCGCCCATGCTGATGAGGCCGACCTTGATCAGCGTGAGGCCGATCAGCAGCACGACGATGCCGGTGACGAGCGGCGTGATCAGGCGCTTCACGAACGGCAGGATGCGCGACACGCCCATCTCCACGAACGAACCGGCGATCACGACGCCGAAGATCGCGGCCATCACGGTCTCGACCGGCGTGCCCTGCTTGACCATCACGCTGCCGCCGGCGATCAGCGGGCCGACGAAGTTGAAGCTGGTGCCCTGCACGATCAGGAGGCCGGCGCCGAGCGGACCGAAGCGCTTGCACTGCACGAAGGTCGCGATACCGGAAATCACCAGCGACATCGACACGATAAGGGTCGTATCGCGGCTCGATACGCCGAGCGCCTGGCAGATCAGCAGGCCGGGCGTGACGATCGGCACGATGATCGCCAGCAGGTGCTGGAGCGCCGCGACGAAGGCGACCATCGGCGCGGGCCGGTCATTGGGGCCATAGACGAGGTCGCGCGACGAATCTGCGTCGTCGGCGCCGTGGGAGGCGGATCGGGCGGGGGAGGCGGGTTGCATGGCGAGCGGGCCGGACAGGATGGAAAGTGCGGCATTTTAGCCGAAGGGCCCGCCGGCGCCGCCGGGCGCGTCGCAATGGCCGCGCTTCGGTGCGCGCGGTGCGCGGGCCGCCGGATACGCGCGTTTGCACACGTCGATGACGGCCTCGCGCAGACGGCGATGCACGGGATCGCGCTGCATCCGCGGATGCCAGAGCGCGGAGATCAGGATCTCGGGCAGCCGGACCGGTATCGCGAAGCTGCGCAGCCCCAGTGCGTCCACGAGCCCCGGCGTGAATGCGTTGCCGAGGCTCGAGCGCGGCACGAGCGCAATCAGGTCGGTGCCGGTCGCGACGCGCATTGCATCGGGGTAGCCGGGCACCACGACCTGCACGATGTGAGCGGGCGCGAGCGTGTCTGCCGGATCGTTCGCCGGCCCGCCGAAGTCGCCGAGCTGCGATGCGATCACGTGACGGCAGGCCGCGTAGCGCGCAGGCGTGATCCTGGCCGCCGCGAACAGCGGATGCCCGGCGCGCGCCACCGCGACGTGTCCGTCGTGAAAGAGCTCGCGCGTGTGCAGCTCGGGCGCGTCGTCGCCGCGCTTGCCGATTTCCAGGTCGACCGTGCCGTCGCGCAGCGGCCCCGGATCGCGGTCGAGCCTGGCGACGAAACGCACGCGCACGCCGGGTGCGATGTCGCCGATCGCGGCGACCACCGGGCCGGCGAGCATGTCCATGAACGACGCGGCCGCCCGGATGGTGAACGTGGACGACAGCGTGGCCATGTCGACGTCGGCCGAGGCCGGACGAAGCACGGCACGCGCATCGCTCGCGATGGCGTGCACGCGATCGCGCAATGCCGATGCGTGCGGCGTCGGCACGAGCCGGCGTCCGGCACGCACGAGCAGTGGATCGCCCGTGGCGGTGCGCAGCCGCGTGAGCGTGCGGCTCATCGCGGAAGTGCTCAGTCCGAGCCGGCGCGCGGCGCCGGTCACGCTCCCTTCGGTCAGCAGCACGTCGAGCGCGGCGACGAGGTTCAGGTCGATGTCTTCCATCCGGGCAGCATACGACATCGCACGGCGTGACAGGGCGTTCGATGCAACTATCGATTGAGTCCGGTGCGTCTGGTGCATGCGATGGTGCGCGCCTATAGTGGCCGGATGACGAACTCCGGCAAAGGTGAAATCCATGCAATCGACCGTATCGACCCCCAGGACACCTTCGATCCTGCTCGTCGCGGCCTCGCGCGGCCTCGGGCTCGCGATGGCGGAACAATTCCTGAACAAGGGCTGGCACGTCACCGGTACCGTGCGCGCGGCATCGGCGCGCACGCAGCTGCACGCGCTCGCCGACCGCTTCGACGGACGGCTCGACATTTGCGCGCCGGAACAACTGGCCGCACTGCGCGCGCGTTTGTCGGGCCGGCGCTTCGACATGCTGTTCGTGAACGCCGGCACGACCAACGATCCGAACGAAACGATCGGCGACGTCACGACCGACGAATTCGTGCGCGTGATGATCACGAATGCGCTGGCGCCGATGCGCGTGATCGACACGCTGCAGGATCTCGTGACCCCGGATGGCCTGATCGGCGCGATGTCGTCGGGGCAGGGAAGCGTCGCGAACAACGTGAGCGGCATGCGCGAGGTCTACCGCGGCAGCAAGGCCGCGCTGAACCAGTTCATGCGCAGTTTCGCGGCGCGCCAGGCCGGCACGCCGCGCGCGATGGTGCTGATGGCGCCGGGCTGGGTCCGCACGGAACTCGGCGGACCCGATGCGCGATTGACGATCGACGAAAGCGTGCCGAGCCTCGTGAACGTGTTGATCGGGAAGCAACGGCGCGCTGGGCTCGAATACCTCGATTACCAGGGGCGCACCGTGCCGTGGTAGCGGCCGGCGCAGCGGCGCGCGTGACGATGCGCTGCGCGCGCGGCGCCGATTCAATACAATGCGACGTCGGGGCGTCGGCGCCGCGTCGGGCCGCCGACCGCCACTTTCGGCGCGCAATCGCGCATGGTGGAATGACGGCCCGTCATGACGGGCCGCTGGCGAATACGGAGCGCAGCATGAACGAACCTTACCTGCAGGTCATCGCGCATTTCTTCGCGAAACCCGGCAACGGCGACCGCGTGATCGAACTGCTGGCCGAACTCGCGCCGGCCACGCGCACCGAGCCGAAAAACCTCGACTATGAATACTTCCGGTCGCCGGTCGATCCCGACCACATCGTGATCCTCGAGCGCTATCGCGAGGCAGACGGCCTCGACGTGCATCGGGAAACGCCGCATTTCCAGCGGATCGGTGTCGGTGCGATCTTTCCGTTGCTCGATCGCCGCGACGTGACGCGCTACATGGTGCAGCCGGACACCGGCACGGCGACGCCGCCGGGAGGCACCCGATGAACCCGTTTCAATTCCGTACCGTTCCGACGCAGATCGTCGAATTCGGCGCTGCTCGCCGGCTCGGCGCGCTGTTGCGCGAACGCTTTCCGGCGCTCGCGCGGCTGTGCGTCGTCACCGATGCGTTCCTGCATCGCAGCGGCGTGCTCGCGCCCGCGCTGGCGAGCCTCGCCGCGCACGGCTGGCAGGTGACCGTGATCGACGACGTGATCGCCGATCCGCCCGAGCACGTCGTGCTCGAAGCGACCGCGCGGGCGGTGGCGGCCGATGCGGAAATCGTGCTCGGCCTCGGCGGCGGTTCGTCGATGGACGTCGCGAAGCTGATCGCGGTGCTCGCGCCGGGGCGGCAGGCGCTGGCCGACATGTACGGCGTCGACAAGGTTGCGACGTCGCGGCTGCCGCTCGTGCAGATGCCGACGACGGCCGGCACCGGCTCCGAAGTGACGGCCGTGTCGATCGTCACGGTCGGCGAGGCGCGCAAGATGGGTGTCGTGTCGCCGCACTTGTTCGCGGACGTCGCGATCCTCGACGCCGAGCTGACACTCGGGCTGCCGCGCGCGGCCACGGCCGCGACCGGCATCGACGCGATGGTGCATGCGATCGAGGCGTATACGTCGTCGCGGCTCAAGAATCCGGTGTCCGACATGCTGGCCGTGCAGGCACTGACGCTGCTGTCGCGCAACCTGCTGAAGGCATGCGACGACGGCGGCGGTCGCCACGCGCGCGAAGCGATGCTGGTCGGCGCGATGTTCGCCGGCCAGGCATTCGCGAACGCGCCGGTCGCGGCCGTGCATGCGCTGGCCTATCCGGTCGGCGGCATTTTCCACGTGCCGCACGGGTTGTCGAACGCGCTCGTGCTGCCGCATGTGCTGCGCTTCAACGCGCCGGCTGCCGCGCCGCTGTATGCCGAACTCGCGGCGATCGTCGCGCCGTCGGCGACGGGTAGCGACGAAGCGAGAACGCAGGCGTTGATCGACGAGATCGATCGCCTGATCGTCGCGACGGGCATTCCGCGCACGCTGCGCGAGGTCGGCGTCGGCGAGGGCGACCTGCCGAGGATGGCGTCGGACGCGATGCTGCAGACGCGCCTGCTCGTGAACAATCCGCGCGAAGTCACGGAAGCCGACGCGCTGGCGATCTATCAGCAGGCGTGGTGATCGCGACGCGCGTGCCGTGCGCGAGCGCATTGCCGCAGGCCGGCGCCTGCACGACGCCGATGCCGCCGCCGGCCAGGATCGTGTCGAACATCGGGCGTCGGTGGCGCGTCGCCGTCACCGTCTGGATCAAAGGCTCATGCAACCGACGGGAGACGACATGACGCAACGGGACGAAGCAGCGCGCACGCGGTGCGTCGCGTGGCAGAACACGCAGACCTGGCAGGCGGCCGAATGGTGCCGGCTCGTCGAGACGCATGCGGGCATCGACCTGTCGGGCGCGGTCGCGGGCGCGATCGACGGCACGCCGTTTCGCGTCGACTATGCGATCGCGTGCGGCGCCGACTGGCTGACGCGATCGGCGCACGTGATGTACTGGCTCGGCGCAGCGCCGCCACGGCAGCTCGCAATCGAACGCAACGCGTCGCGCTGGACGATCGACGGCGTCGACGCGGCGGCCCTCGCGGGCGCGACCGACATCGATCTCGGCTTCAGTCCGTCGACCAATACGCTGCCGATCCGGCGTCTCGGGCTGGCGGTCGGCGCGTCGGCCGTCATTCACACGGCCTGGCTGCGTTTTCCGGCGTTCGAGATCGTGCGCGGCGAGCAGCGCTATGCGCGCACGGCGGAGCACGTTTACCGCTACGAGAGCGGCACGTATGCGGCCGATATCGCGGTCGACGATGCGGGCCTCGTCACCGATTACGACGAGTGGCGGCGCATCGGCGCGACGCGTTCGCCGTAACGCGGCGCAGCGACGGCGCGTCAGCGCGCGTTGGCGACCGTCACCTTGCCGGGAATCAGCTTCAGCGCGCTGAACGCGTCGGCGATGCTCTGCTGATACGCGAGCGTCGCATCGGTGACGGGCTGCACGCCGTAGCCGGCGCGCTTGAGCGCGACTTCGAGCGTCGGCGCGTCGAGGCCGACGAGCGGCGACAGTTGCGCGGCGACTTCCGGAACGTGGTCGCGTCCCCAGCGATCGACCGCGTCGACTTCGTCGAGCAGCGTGCGCAGCACCTGCGGCTGCGCGGCGGCATATTTGCGCGCGGCGAGGTAGTACTGCGTGTTGCGCACGAGCCCGTCGCCGTTCGCGATCACGCGTGCGCCGAGCTGTCGTTCGGCGGCCGCCAGATACGGATCCCAGATCACCCACGCGTCGACGCTGCGCTGCACGAACGCGGCGCGCGCGTCGGCGGGCGTCAAATAGATCGGCTGGATGTCGGCATACGTGAGGCCCGCATGTTCCAGCGCCTTCACGAGCAGATAGTGGACGTTCGAACCCTTGTTGAACGCGACCTTCTTGCCGCGCAACTGCGCGACGGTGCGGATCGGCGAATCGGGCAGCACGACGATCGCCTCGCCGTGCGGCGCGGGCGGTTCGTTGCCGAGATAGACGAAATCGACGCCCGCGGCCTGCGCGAAGATCGGCGGCGTCTCGCCGACCGTGCCGACGTCGATCGCGCCTGCGTTCAGTCCCTCGAGCAATTGCGGGCCGGCCGGAAACTCGAGCCACTGGACCGTCACGCCCTGGCTCGCGAGCCGCTTCTCGAGCGTGCCGCGCGCCTTGAGCACGACGAAGTTGCCGTATTTCTGGAAACCGACGCGCAGCCGCTTCTCGCTGCCCTGCGCCAGTGCGGGCATGCCCGCGAGCGGGCCGAGTGCGAGCCCGGCCAGTCCGGCGGCCGCGCCGTGCAGCCACTGGCGGCGGCGCGGATTTGCCGGGGTCGTTTCAAGGTCTGCGTGTGATTCGTCGTTCATCGAGGCGTCCTGCTGGCGGGTTCACGGGTCGCGCGCGCTTGCGGCGCGATCGGCACGGGACGCAGCCGGATGCGCAAGCTGCGCGCGGCCGGCCCGCGCCGGATGCACGACGATACGGCCGCACGAATCGGCGGCCAACCAATGAATCCGCATATGCAAATCACCGGCCGGACGATACGTGAACGACGGGCCGGCAGGCGTCGCCGCACTCAATCGGTGCCGAGCGGGCTTTCCTCGATCGAGTCGACGCGATCCGGGTAAAACGCGAGGTGCGCGCGAATCGATTCGACGGCCGGGTTCGGATGCTCGTACGTCCACACCGCGTTGGTCGCGCGTTCGCCGCCGGCGGGAATCGAGTAATACGCGCAATCGCCCTTGTACGGGCAGTACGTCGCATGGTCGGTGCGTTGCAGCAGCGCCATGTCGGCGTCCTCGCGCGGAACGTACAGCACGGCCGGATAGCTGGCCTCGCGCAGCGCCAGCGCGTGGCGCGTATCGGCGACGACCTTGCCGGCCACCTTGACCACCACGCGGGACGGATGCGGTTCGATCGTGATCGGATGATCGGGGCCCGGCGACTTCACGGGACGAGAGGGCGTATCGGGGCTGATCGACATCGTGGGTCCTCCAGGAAGGGGCAGCGCGCCGCAACGCGCGCGCGGGCGAATGCTCGCGCGCCGGTGCCGCCGTTGACCAACCGATACGATGCGCCAATTCCGGAGAATCTGCAGGGGGCCGGAAGGCGGACCGCGAACGGCGTCGCTGCATGACGCGGAGCGGTGGCGCTTGGCAGCCGGAATTCGCCGGCATGCCCCGACGCTCGTGCGGACATTTTCATGCAGCGGCAGCGCGATGCATCCGCCGCGATAAGCAACGCGGAATTAATTGGTAAGCGATCGGCGGGCGTCGCGCGAAGATCGGCGGTCGTCATTCGCATGACAGTCCTTTCTCGACCGCCACCATGAAGATTCCATTCGTTTCGTTCTCAGCGCATCGCGCGCGGCCCGCATCCGTTGCCGTTGCAGCGCTGCGCGGCATGGCCGCGTCGCTGCTCCTCGCCGGCGCGGTCACGCACGCGTTCGCGGCGCCGGCCGGCAAGACGCTCGTGTTCTGCAGCGAAGGCAGCCCGGCCGGCTTCGACCCCGGCCAGCACACGACCAGCACCGATTTCGACGCGAGCACGTACACGATCTACAACGGGCTCGTGCAGTTCAAACGCGGCACGCTCGATCTCGCGCCGTCGCTCGCGACGAGCTGGGACGTGTCGTCCGACCAGCGCGTCTACACGTTTCACCTGCGGCGCGGCGTGAAGTTCCAGACGACCGCGTGGTTCAAGCCGACGCGGCCATTCCAGGCGGACGACGTCGTGTTCACGTTCCGCCGGATGCTCGACCCCGACGATCCGTTCCGCAAGGCCTATCCGGTCAGCTTCCCGTACTTCAGCGATCTCGGATTCGACCGCAACATCGAGCGTATCGAGAAAATCGATGACGACACGGTGCGCTTCGTGCTGAAGTCGCCCGACGTCGTGTTCGTGCGCAATCTCGCGATGGCGTTCGCGTCGATCCTGTCGGCCGAATACGCGGCGCAGTTGACGGCGAGCCATCGCGAGGCCGACATCAACCAGTTCCCGGTCGGCACGGGGCCGTTCCAGCTGCGCGCGTACCAGAAGGACGCGACGATCCGTTACGACGCGAACCCCGACTACTGGAAGCCGGACGACGTGAAGCTCGCGCATCTCGTGTTCGCGATCACGCCCGATCCGGCCGTGCGCCTGCAGAAGCTCACGGCGGGCGAGTGCCAGGTGTCGGTGTTTCCGCGGCCGGCTGATCTCGAGACGGTGCGGCGCGATCCGAAGCTGACGCTGTTTTCGGGGACGGGCTTCAACGTCGGCTTCGTCGCGTACAACACGCAGCATCCGCCGCTCGATCGCGTCGACGTGCGGCGCGCGCTCGACATCGCGATCGACAAGACGGCGATCATCAAGACCGTGTTCAACGGCGACGCGACGATCGCGACGAACCCGATGCCGCCCGCGCAATGGTCGTACAACCCGCGCCTGAAGGACGCGCCGCGCGATCCGGCCGCGGCGAAGGCGCTGCTCGCGCAAGCAGGATTCCCGAACGGTTTCGACCTGACGCTGTGGGCGATGCCGGTGCAGCGCCCGTACAACCCGAACGCGCAGCTGATGGCGCAACTGATCCAGCAGGACTGGGCGAGGATCGGCGTGCGCGCGAAGATCGTCAGCTACGAGTGGGGCGAGTACAACCGCCGCGCGAAACGCGACGGGCAGCACGACGCGATCCTGTACGGCTGGTCGGGCGACAACGGCGATCCCGACAACTGGCTCGGCACGTTGCTCGGCTGCGACGCCGTGCACGGCAGCAACCTCGCGAAGTGGTGCAACGCGGATTTCGAGCGGCTCGTCGATGCGGCGCGCACGAACGCGGACGTCGCGAAACGCACGTCGCTTTACGAGCAGGCCCAGGTCGTATTCAAGAGTCAGGTGCCGTTCACGCCGATCGCGACATCGATCGTGTCGCTGCCGCTCTCGAAGCGCGTGCACGGGGTGACGTTCTCGCCGCTCGGCGGGCACCGGTTCGACGGCGTCTGGCTGGATTGAGGAAGGCAGGCCGGCGCGCGTGCGCCGGCTGTCGACGCGACAATCAGTTCAGTGCGACCGCGGCCGCTGCTTCGACCGGCGAGCCTTCGAGCGCGACGGATGGCCGGCCGTCGGGGCCGACCGGCACGTCGCCGACGAGCGTCGTGCGATAGAGCTGGCGATCGAAGTCGAGATCGAAGATGTCGACCGGCGCGAGATGCGCGGTCGCGCGGTTGTCCCAGAACGCGATGCTGCGTGGCTCCCACTTGAAGCGGATCGTGAATTCCGGCCGCGTCACGTGCTCCCACAGCAGTTCGAGCAACGCCTGGCTTTCGCGCGGCGTCAGCCCGACGATCGACTTCAGGAAACTCGGGCTCACGTACAGCGCACGTTCGCCGGTCTCCGGATGCACGCGCACCAGCGGATGCTCGGTCACGAGCGGGCGGCGCTCGACGGCTTCATCGAATGCGCCGGTCGCGCGCGCACCGGCCGGCGGCGTGAAGCGGTGGATGCCGCGCAAGCCGTCGACGAAGCCGCGCAGCGGCGCCGACAGCGTCTCGTACGCACGCACGAGGTTGGTCCAGTGCGTGTCGCCGCCGTACGGCGGAATCGTCACGCCGCGCAGGATCGACGCCCATGGCGGATTGACCGCGGCCGTCACGTCGGTGTGCCAGCCCGTCCACGGCCGGCGCACCGGCTCGCCTTCGAAGCGCGTCGCCTTTCGATGCTTCGCGATCGAATAGACGGCCGGGTGACCGTCGACGTGTCCGAACACCGGATGACCGACGGTCGGCTCGCCGAACTGCGCGGAGAACGCGACATGCTGCTCGTGCGTGAGGAATTGCTCGCGGAAGAAGATCACGCGCCATTTCAGCAGCGCGGCGCGAATCGCGGCGATCTGCGGCGTGGTCAACGGCTGGGTGAGGTCGATGCCGCGAATCTCCGCGCCGATGTGGGCGGACAGCGGGATCACGTCGACCGGCTGGGCGGCGGGTTCGGGTAGGGCGCTCATGCGACGCTCCTGGCGGAAGTGAACGGGGTGGACGGCCGGCGACATCGTTGCGCATGCAAGCGTCGGCCCGGTGGCGGAAACGTCATGGTCGGATCCTCCGGTCGGCAATGCGGGAGTGCGGGAAGGGGTCGGCACGGCGGCGGCCGAAGTCGCCGCCGCGCGCGGCGAACGTCATTGCAGCGTCGCGCCGGGCCCCTTCAGCACGACGCTGCGGCGGCCGTCGACGCCGACCGGCACGTCGCCGTGAACGGTCGCGCGACGGACGACGCGGTGCGCATCGCCGTAATCGTTGATCGCATAGTGCTGCGTCGCGCGGTTGTCCCAGATCGCGACGTCGCCTTGCTGCCAGTTCCAGCGCACGGTGTTCTCGAGGCGCGTCACGTGTTCGTGCAGCACCTGCAGCAGATGCGCGGAATCCTGCGACGACAGCCCCTTGATCTTCTGCACGAAGTGCCCGAGCACGAGCGTGCGTTCGCCGGTCTCCGGATGCACGCGCACGACCGGGTGTTCGGTTTCGTAGACGGTCGACGTGAACACTTCGCGGTAGCGCTTCAGTTGCGTGTCGTCGGCATGCACGTGCGTCGACGCGTAGTCGTAAGCGTTCGTATGCACTGCCGACAGCGTGTCGGCGAGTGCGCGCAGCGATTCGGGCAGATGCGTGTACGCGGCGGCCGTGTTGGCCCACACCGTGTCGCCGCCGAACGGCGGGATCACGACCGCGCGCAGGATCGACACCTTCGGATACGCGTCGACGAAGGTCACGTCGGTGTGCCACGAATTGGCGCGCGCGCCGTGCGCGGAATCGAGTTCGAGCAGGTGCGCGCTGCCGTCGACGGACGGCACGGTCGGGTGCGCGACGATATCGCCGAAGCGGCGCGCGAAGGCTTCCTGCGCCGTGTCGTCGAGATGGCCCTGGTTGCGGAAGAACAGCACCTTGTGGCGCAGCAGCGCGGCCTGGATTGCGTCGAACGTCGCGTCGTCGAGCGTGCCCGACAGCCGGACCCCGGCGATCTCGGCGCCGATCCGGCCGGCGACCTGGCGAACCTGAAGCGGGACGGCGGCCGTGCGCGGTGCGGCGGCGTGCGAAGCATGCGATGACGGGTGAGCGGCGTGCTGGACTTCGGACATCGGGAGTCTCCTGGATCGGATCGGTCGAGTCTCCATTCAAGCAGGGATCGCGCGGAACCGGAACCGATGAATCGTCACATCCTTAGCGCGCGCCGCGATGATCGATATGTGTCGTCATGCTGAGCAATTCGGGCACGGTGTCGGGTCATGCGGCGCGACAGTGTCACCACGCGAGCCGCCATTCGCCGATCCGGTGCGCATCGGGCGCATCGACGCGTTTTGCCCGACCACCATCGCCGCCATCGCCGCCACCCGGCGGTGCACGATCGTCGAAATCGGCGAGCACCGTGTCGCGCAGCCGAGCGAATTCCGGCGAATCGCGTCGGCGCGGTCGCGGCAGCGCGACGTCGACGATGCGCTCGATGCGCCCGGGGCGCGGCGCCATCGTGACGACGCGATCGCCGAGATAGACGGCTTCGTCGACGTCGTGCGTGACGAGCACCATCGTGATGCGCTCCTGCTCCCAGATGCGCAGCAGTTCGTTCTGCATTCGCGCGCGCGTCTGTGCATCGAGTGCGCCGAACGGCTCGTCGAGCAGCAGCACGCGCGGCCGGTTGACGAGGCCGCGTGCGATCGCGACGCGCTGCGCCATCCCGCCCGACAACTGGTTCGGGTACGCATGCTCGAAACCGTTCAGCCCGACGAGCGCGATGTGCTCGGCCACTGCGCGTCGCTTGCTCGCGGCGTCGAGCGGCGCATTGCGCAGCGCGGCCTCGACGTTCTGCGCGACCGTCAGCCACGGGAACAGCCGGTGATCCTGGAACACGATCCCGCGCTGCAGCGACGTGTCGCGCACCGGTTCGTCCCCGGCGCGGATTTCGCCCGCGTAGTCGGTGTCGAGCCCGGCGATCAGCCGCAGCAACGTCGACTTGCCGCAGCCGCTCGCGCCGACGATCGTGACGAATTCGCCGGCACGCACGTGCAGCGACACGTCGTCGAGCACGGCAAGCGTCGCGCCGCGTTGCGCATAGCGCTTGCTCACGTGGAGGATATCGAGCGAATCGGAAGCGAGGTTCGTCATGGCGGAGAAGGAAGCGACAGGAAGAAGGAGGGCGATCAGCGGCGCAGGTCGCCGCGCCGGGCCAGCACCTTGCGTTCGACCGCACGCGCGATCGCGTTCAGCGCCCAGCCGGTCACGCCGACGACGATGATTCCGAACAGCACGAGGTCCATCCGGAACTGCTCGCTGCCGTCGATCAGCGTGTTGCCGATCCCGCTGCCCGCGACGAGCAGGTACTCGGCGCCGAGCGTCGCGAGCCACGAGTAGATGAGGCCGAGATACAGCCCGGTGAAGATCGATGGCAGCGCGGCGGGCAGGAGCACGTAACGCACCAGCTGAAGCCGCGAATAGCGCAGCGCGCGGGCCACGTCGACATACGCGCGCGGCACCGCATGAATGCCGTCGCACGTATGCGTGGCGACCGGCAGAAGCGCGGCGAGTGAGAGGAATACGACCTTGGCGGCGTCGCCGAGGCCGAACCAGACGGAAATCAGCGGAATCCACGCGAACAGCGAGATCTGCTTGAACGTGTCGAAGCTCGGGCCGACCACCCGCGCAGCGATGCGCGACAGGCCGAGCGCGGCGCCGAGCAGCAGGCCGCCGGTCGCGCCGATCGCGAAGCCGCACGCTTCGCGCGCGAGCGAAGCCGACAGCGCGCGCGCCAGCGCACCGCTGGTCGTCTGGGTCCACGCCGTGTGCAGCACGTCGGTGGGGCCGACCAGCAGCCCGCTTTTGACGAGATGCGCGGACGAGACGGCCCACCAGAGCGCGAACGCGCCGAGTGGCAGGACGAAACCGCGCCAGTCGGGCACGGGAAAGCGCCGGGCGGTCGAGACGGCGGGCGACGAGGCGTCGGGTATCGACGTGGCGGCAGGCGGCATGAGCGGCATCCTTGAATCGGGTTCAGCCGCGGAACGCGGACGGCACGCCACGGCGCAGCCGTGCTTCGAGCGCGTCGAGCAGCCGGTTGATTGCGAGGCCGACCGCGCCGACGACGATCACCGCCGCCATCACGAGATCGAGCTGGAACAGCTGGCGCCCGTACACGATCAGGTAGCCGAGCCCTTCGGACGATGCGACGAGTTCGACGACGACGAGCGCGAGCCAGGATTTCGTGAAGGCGAGTCGTACACCGGTCGCGAGCGTCGGGATCGCGGCGGGCAGCACGACGTGGGCGATGCGCTGGCGGCGCGTATAGCCGAACACGCGCGCGACTTCATCGAGCGCAGGCGGCGTCTGGCGGAAACCCTGCAGCGTGCACATCGTCACGGGGACGAGTGCCGCATGTGCGATCAGCAGGTACTTCAGCGGCTCGCCGACGCCGACGAGCAGCAGCAGGAACGGCAGCCAGCCGAGCACGGGAATCTGCACGAGCGCGTTGAAGCCGGGCAGCACGTAGGCTTCCAGCGTGCGTGCCAGGCCGAGCGCCGCACCGGTCGCGAAACCGAGCAGCGTGCCGGCCGCGAAGCCGACCAGCACGCGCTGCAGGCTGATCAGCGTATGGCGCGCGAGGTCGCCGCTGGCGGCGAGTTCCGCGAGCGAGTCGGCGACCTGTTCGGGCGGAGGCAGGATCTGCGGCGCGATCCAGCCGCGCGCGCTGCCGACGGTCCACAGCGCGAACAGCAGTGCGGGCAGCGCCCACGGCGCGAGCCGCCACGCCACGCGCTTCACGGCCGCCGCGCGGGACTGCGCCGCGAGCGCAGGCGGGTCGGACGACGGAATCGGGATCGCGGTGTCGCTCATCGGGGCCGGTCCGGGTCAGGAGAGGGGCTTGCCGGACGCGTCGTAGCGCGGCCAGTAGTGCTCGAGGTGCTGCGCGCGCAACGCGTTGTCGAGATACTTCGGTTCGAACCAGCCGTCGACGTCGACCGGCTGGCGGATCAGTTTCAGCTTCAGCGCGTCCTGCGCGACGGCCTTGTAGCGCGCGACGAGGAATGGATCGATCAGCGGCGACAGGCGGTCCTTCAGGCGCTGGTTCGCAAAGTCGGCCTGCCACGACGCATACGGCACGCCGCTTTTCGCCCAGAGCTTGAACAGCGCGTCGCGATTCGCTTCATCGGACGACCATTGCGCGCCCTTGACCAGCGCGTCGACGACACGCTGCACGATGTCCGGATGCGCGCGCTCGAAGTCGTCGAGCACGAGCAGGTGGGTCTGACGCGTGAACTGCGGGCCGTCGTTCTGCGATTCGTAGATGATCTTCGCAAGGCCCGCGTCGCGCAGTTTGTACAACTGATAGTCGCCGACCGATGCGTCGATGCCCTTCGACGCGAGCGCGGCAAGCGAACTCGCCGAGTCGAGGTTGATCACGCGCAGGTCGCGCTCGCCGAGGCCGTTCTTCGCGAGCGCATTGTCGGCGACGAGCTGCAGGTTCGTGCCGCGGAAGATCGACACGCGGCGGTCCTTCAGGTCGGCGATCGAGCGGATGGTGGAGTCCGGCGGCACCGCGATCTTCACGCCCGAGCGCACGCTCGCGGCGAGCAGCAGGCGCGTCCTGATTCCGTTCGAGCGTGCGAGCACCGCCGGCAGGTCGCCCTGGTAGGCAAAGTCGAGCGCCTTGTTGGCGATCGCCTCGTTGACGGCCGGGCCGGCGCCCTTGAAGAACAGCCACTGCACCTTGATGCCGTCGGTCGCGAACTCCTTTTCGACCAGTTGCTGCAATTGCGCGGTGGCCGCGCTCGACCCGCCGAAGGTCGGCGGATCGCCGGCGCCCTGCTGGGCGACGCCGATGCGGATGGTGGCGGGCTTGTCGGCGTGCGCGGCGACAGCGGGGAACGCGACGAGGGACGCGATCAGCAACGATCGCAGCAGGCGCAGGGGAGACGGGAATCGGTCGATCATGGCGCGTCGGATGGCGAGGAGTGGAAATCGGGCCGGAGGATGTCGAACCATTCTGGAGGACGCCGCCGGCGCGGGACAAGCAACGATTTGAACTATGCTTATCGCCGCGTTTCCGGTTGGCAAATCACGCGTGGCGCCAATTGGAAATGTCGAATCGCGCCAACGCCGAGCGCCGATCCCGCAGCCGATCGGCGCGTGCAATATTTTCCGGATCGCGCTGGAATGGACGAAAGGATTGCCGGGCAACGCACGCGGGAGTTTGTTCTGAATTCGTCAATGCGAAGCGCGCGGCATATCGAAAAACTGAATAAAAAACCATCGAATTGAACGCTGGCGGCAATGATGCGGCCGGGCATTAACATTCTTACTCCGAGCCATGACCGGCCTGCCGCGCCACGCTGGAAAAGCGGTAAATGACGTGCGTGTATTTCATCACTGAAGCGCTCCGCCCATAAATGCATTCCGACGCCAAATTATTTGAATTCGCCCAAAAAATTGTCTATACCCTAGACGAATTGGCGTGTTCCGCATCGTGTCAATGCGGCTCGCCACAAACGCGCGAATGTAGCGGCCAATGCCGCCGCCGCACACCACGCGTTGCAGCGATCGAATGGATTCCGGGGAATGCGCACGGTCCGATGCCGGGGCCGCCGCATGAGTCACGAATGGGCGAACGCCGTGCGCACCACCCCGTGCAACACCGCGTCATTACATTCAACGGTCGATCACCGACCCCGCCACACGGAGGTTGTCATGCTGCAATACGTCAAGACCTTGCTGCGCGATGAACGTGGTGTCAGCTCGCTCGAATATGCGGTTCTGGCCGGTATCGTCGTGGTCGCGCTGGCGGCGGTCGGGGTGATTCTCAGCAGCACGTCCGGCGGCTTGCCGGCCGTGTTCACCGCACTGATCAACAAGGTCACGGCGTTGATCTGATCTCCTGAACCCGCGCGCCGTCGGCGGACACACGGATCCGCAGCGGTACGACGTATCCAGCCGGGGCGCGCCGACGGACGGCTCTCCGATGCTCTTTCTCGTACAGTCGGCGGCGACGCTCGTGCTGGTGTCGCTCGCGACGCAGGACCTGCGCGAGCGGCGCTTGTCCAATCGCGCCGTGCTGGCGTTCGCGATGCTGTATTTGATCGCGGCGGCACTCGCGCGCGACGGGCTCGCGCAACTCGCCGGTCACGTGGCGACCGCCGCGGCGATGCTGCTGCTGTTCGCCGGCTTGCGTCACGCGGGCTGGATGGGCGGCGGCGACGTGAAGCTGGCGGCGGCGGTGTTCCTGTGGGCCGGCCCGACGCTCGCTTTCCCGGTGCTGACGCTCGTCGCCGCGAGCGGCGCCCTGTATGGCGTCGCCGCGCTCGCGGCCGTTGCATGGCGGCGTCACACCGCGCCGGCACGTGCGATCGCGCCGCGCGGCGTGCCGTACGGCATCGCGCTCGCGCTCGGCGGCATGCTGGCCGTCTGGGCGCCGTTTCCTCACGCGGTTTCGCTTGCCTAGCCGGGGGACGCACGCCGCCATGCCCAAACCCCTGAGAATGGCCGTGCTGATCATCGCTGCCGCGATCGGCGCGTTCATCCTGCGTCAGCTGTATGTCTCCGCGTCGACGCCTTCCGCGCCCAGCGAAGCCGCCGAGGTGAGCGTGCGCGTCGCGGCGGCGGACCTGCCCGAAGGGCTGCTGCTGCGCGATAACGATCTCGCGTGGAAGCGCATGCCGCGCACGCAGGTGCCGGCCGGTGCGTTCGTCGAGTCGCAACCGGGCGCGGACCTGAAGGGCGCGCTGCTGCGCAACCGTGTCGACGCCGGTGCGCCGATCCGTGCGGACAACGTGATTGCGGCCGGCGCGCCGGATTTTCTCGCGGCCGCGCTGCAGCCCGGCATGCGCGCGATCTCGGTGCCGGTCGACGACGTGTCGGGCAACGCGGGGCTGATCCAGCCGGGCGACTTCGTCGACGTGGTGCTCACGCAGGAGATCGGCGGGTCCGCGACGACGCCCGGCACGTTCGAAGCGGAGACGGTCGTGCGGCGCGCGCGCGTGCTCGCGGTCGGCTCGGAATTCCAGCGTGCGAAGGCACCCGCGAGCGCACCGGACGCGCCGGTCCGCGCGCGCACGGTCACGCTCGAGGTGGCGCCGCGCACCGCCCAGGTCGTGCTGGTCGCGACGCGCCTCGGCTCGCTGTCGCTGGCGTTGCGCAGCTTCGCGACGAGCGATCGCCGCCAGGCGGCGGGCGGCGACGAACAGGAGCCCGATACGCCGCCGGTGTGGGCCGGCGACGTGTCGCGCGCGGCCCGTGACGCGGCGCGGGCGCCGTCCGGGAGAACGGACGGCGGCACGCGGCCGGCGGTGCAGGGCAACACTGTCGTGATCTATCGCGGCTCGTCGGTCGACGACGGATCGCGCGGCGGCGGCATCGGCACGCCGGGCTTGCCGCCGCTGCCGTCCGGGTGGCCGGCTATGTCAGGCACGCCAGGCATGCCGGTTGCGCCGGCTGCGCCCGCGGGCGGGAATGCTGCCGCGGACGCGACGGCGCAAGCGCCGCGCGCGGCCGTGCCGCAGTGACGGCATGACGATTCGGGCCGGCCGCCCGGCGGCCGGCATTTGACGGGAAGACGCATGGTGCGCATGGTTCGTTGGATCGCTTTCTGGTGCCTGGCCTGCATCGTCGCGCCGGGCGTCGTGCTCGCGCCGCGCGCGCAGGCGGCGGACGCCGGCGCGGCGTTGTCGATCGCGACCGGCAAGGGCGAGATGCTGTCGCTGTCCGAACCCGCGACCGCGATGTTCGTCGCGGACCCGAGCATCGCGGACATCCAGGTGCCGTCGCCGCGCACGGTGTTCGTGTTCGGGAAGAAGGCCGGCACCACCACGCTGATCGCGCTCGGCGCGAACCATCGGCCGATCCTGCGCCGGACGGTGATCGTGCAGGTCGATACCGTGTCGCTGCAGGCGGTGCTCGACAGCCGCTTTCCGCAATTGAAGCTGTCGGTGTCCGGCGCGCCGGGCTCGCTGATGGTGTCGGGCAAGGTGCCGAGCGCAGCCGACGCGGACGCCGTGATGCAGTCGCTCACGCCGTATCTCAACGACAAGGAAAAGATCGTCAACCGGCTCACGCTGTCGCGCCCGATCCAGGTGAACTTGCGCGTGCGCGTGACGGAGGTGAGCCGCAACGTCACGCAGCAGCTCGGCATCAACTGGAGCTCGCTCGGCGCGGCCGGCAACTTCGTCGGCGGGTTGTTCAACGGACGTACGCTGATCGATCCGACCACCAAGCTGTTCAACCTGTCGCCGACCGGCGCGTATTCGATACTCGGCGGTTTCCACGCGGGGCGCTGGTCGATCGACGTCGTGCTCGATGCGCTCGACCAGGAAGGCCTGATCACGATGCTCGCGGAACCCAATCTCACCGCGATGTCCGGGCAGACCGCGAGCTTCCTCGCAGGCGGCGAGATTCCGATTCCGGTCGCTCAGGCCGGCACCACGACCGGCGCGATCACGGTCGAGTTCAAGCCGTTCGGCGTGTCGCTCGACTTCACGCCGACCGTGCTCGCCGACAACCGGATCAGCCTGAAGGTGCGGCCGGAGGTGAGCGAGGTCGACTCGAGCAACAGCGTGACGACCGGCGGCGTGACGGTGCCGGGACTCTCCGTGCGACGCGTCGAGACGACGGTCGAGCTGTCGAGCGGGCAGAGCTTCGCGATCGGCGGGCTGCTGCAGAGCCAGACGGCCGATACCGTGTCGCAGATCCCGGGGCTCGGCCGGCTGCCGATCATCGGCCGGCTGTTTTCGTCGAAGAACTTTCAGGACAACAAGACCGAGGTTGTCGTGATCGTGACGCCGTACATCGTGCAGCCGACCGGCCCCGGCCAGCTCGAGCAGGCGCTCGACACCGTCGCGCGGCCGAGCAGCGACCTCGAGTTCGCGATCCAGCGCAATCTCGGGATCGACATGCTGTCGGGCGACACGCCGCGCCTCGTCGGCGCCGCGGGCTTCGTGTACTGACCGGAGGAGCGCATGCGAATTCGAACCATCGTCTCCGTCCTGTTGCCGTCGGCGTTGGCGGGTTGCCTGTCGGCGCCGCCGCCGATCAACCTGCCCGATGCGCGCGCGATCGGCTTCGACGGCGTGCACGCGGTGCCGCCCGACTGCGCGAAGCTGATGCAGCCGTCGCATCTCGTCGATGCCGGGTTCGGGCGGCCCGGCGTGCCGTTCGGCTGCGCGACCTACACGAATCTCGCGACGATGCTCGCGCGCCCGGAGGATCTCGTCGCGCCCGTGCCGTATGGCGGCGCGGACGCGCAAGTCGCGGCCGACGCCGTGCGCCGCTACGTCGAGGATCGCGTGAAGCAGCCCGCGCCCGGCAAGACGTTGACGACGACCGGCTCGCCCGGCCATTGACCCACTCCCGATGCGAAGCGCGATGCCGCCCATGAACGTCCTCGACCGCCAGAATGCCAAGCACGCCGCCGCAGCCGGAGCGGCGGACCTCGTCGCGGTCGTGTCCGATGCCGGCAGCGAGGACGTGATCCGGCGCGTCGCGCAGGATCTGTCGATCACGCGCGCTCATGTGCAGCCGGGCAATTGCGACGACGCGATCCGGCTGTTGCAGCAGCATGAACGCTCGCCGCGCCAGCTGATCGTCGACGTATCGAATTCGGTGCTGCCGGTATCGGACCTGATGCGGCTCGCCGACGTGTGCGATCCGTCGGTGAGGGTCATCGCAATCGGCACGCAGAACGACGTCGGGCTGTTCCGCAACCTGCTCGGCATCGGCGTGCAGGACTACATCGTGAAGCCGCTGACCGTCGAGTTGATGCGGCGCGCGCTGACCGCGACGGAATCGGTCGTGCAGGCGCGCACCGGCAAGATCGTCGCTTTCGTCGGCGCGCGCGGCGGGGTGGGCACGACCACGATCGCGGTGAGTCTCGCGCGCTGCCTGGCGGGCGAGAAGCGCCGCCGCGTCGCGTACGTCGACCTCAACCTGCATGGCGGCGGCGCGAACTCGATGTTCGGGCTGTCGAGCAACAACGGGCTGATCGAATTGCTGAACATGGAGCAGCGCCCCGACGACGCGTTGTTCGACCGCATGTTCGTCACGAAGGGCGACCGCTTGCACGTGCTGTCGGCCGAGCTGGCGTATGGCGAGGACGCGCCGCTGCGCGACGATGCGGTCGCGTTGCTCGTCGACATGCTGAAGGACCGCTTCCACTACGTGCTGTTCGACGTGGGCACCCGCGTCGGCAAGCTGTTCGAGGATGCGCTGGCGGTGTCCGATCTCGTCTATATCGTCGCCGACCGTTCGGTGCACGCCGCGTACGAAGCCGCGCGGCTTGCGCGCTTCGTGAAGGAGCTGCCCGGCGAGCGGCTGCTGTCGATGATGCTGAACAACCCGCTCGAGCCGGTCAAGGGGCGCGTCGCGCAGACCGACTTCGAGGACGCATTCGGCGGCGTGAGGCTGCGCGAGCTTCCGCACGAGCCGCAGCCGCTCGCGGTCGCCGAGAACCTCGGCGAGCCGATCGAGCGCGCGAAACGTCACGGCTTCCTGGACGAGATCCGGCTGCTCGCGAACGGCATCACCGGCGAATCGATGGCCGTCGCCGAGCCGTGGTACGCGCGCTTCGTCAAATGGAGGAAGGGATCGTGACGTTCGGCACCCGCAAGCAGTCGACGCCGGACCCGGCGCCGGCAGGGGCGCCCGCCGCGCCGCCCGACGGCGCGCCCGGGCCGGGCCCAGGCGCGGGTCCGGCCGCGAGCCCGGCCGCGAGCCCGGCGCCCGCGTCCGCGCGTGCCATGGCGTCGGCCGATACCCAGGAGGCGCTCATTCGCTCCGGCAAGTTCGATGCGATTCGCACCGCGGTGTTTTCGTCGATGAACATGTCGGCGGCGCTGATGAAGACGCGCGACGAAGTGCGTGCGGGCATCGAGCAGGTGGCCGCGCACACCGTCGAGCGCGAACGCCTGAAGATCACGACGGGCGAGCAGGTGCTGATCGTCGATGCGATCCTGAACGACATGTTCGGCGTCGGGCCGATCGAGCCGCTGCTCGCCGACGACACCGTCTCCGACATTCTCGTGAATGGCCCCGATCAGGTGTACGTCGAGCGCGCGGGCCGGCTCGAACTCACGCCGCTGAAGTTTCGCGACAACGCGCACGTGACGAGCGTCGCGCAGCGGATCGCGGCGGCGGTCGGGCGTCGCGTCGACGAAAGCAGCCCGATGGTCGACGCGCGTCTCGCCGACGGCAGCCGCGTGAACGTGGTCCTGCCGCCGATCGCGATGCGCGGCGCGTCGATCTCCATCCGCAAGTTCGCGAAGCGCGACATCACGCTCGCGCGCATGGCGCATCAGGGCAATATCTCGCACGGGATGCTTCAGGTGCTGAAGATCGCGTGCGCATGCCGGCTGAACATCGTGATCTCGGGCGGTACCGGTTCGGGCAAGACGACGCTGCTCAACGCGATGTCGCAACATATCGAGGAGCACGAACGGATCGTGACGATCGAGGACGCCGCCGAGCTGCAACTGCTGCAGCCGCACGTCGTCAGTCTCGAGACGCGGCCGGAGAATACGGAAGGGCTCGGCGGGATTTCTCAGCGCGACCTCGTGCGCAATGCGCTGCGGATGCGGCCCGACCGCATCATCCTCGGCGAAATCCGAGGCGCGGAGGCGTTCGACGTGCTGCAGGCGATGAATACGGGGCACGACGGCTCGATGACGACGATCCACGCGAACTCGCCGCGCGACGCGATCAGCCGGCTCGAAAGCATGGTCATGATGGCGAACGCGAACCTGCAACTGCTGTCGATCCGGCGCCAGATCGCGAGCGCCGTGCACCTTTTCGTGCAGGTCGAGCGGATGCGCGACGGCGTGCGCCGCGTGACCCGCATCACCGAGATCGTCGGGATGGAGGGCGAGGTGGTGATCACGCAGGATCTCTTCGCCTTCCGTCAGGAAGGCGACACGACGCGGGACGTGGTGAAGGGCGTGTTCGAGGCGTCGTCGCTGCGGCCTGCGTTCGCACCGCGCGCCGCGTATTACGGCGTCGAGGACGCACTTTCCGAGGTATTCCGGCAATGAGCGCCGCGGACCTATTCGCGCTCGGCGCATTCGTCGTGATCCTCGCGGTGGGCCTCGCGCTGTCCGCGCTGCTCGATCGCGCGCGCCACACGCCGGAGCAGCGCATTCGCGCGCGGATGCGGCACCTTGCGCCATCGCTGGCGGGCCGGGAGGCCGGTGCGGCCGCGGCGCCCGGCATCGCGCTGTTCAACCTGCCGCGCCGGCAAAGCCGCGCGCGTGCGTGGCTACAGCGTTACGTGACGCGCGTGCGGGCGGTCGGTGGCGAACGCGGGATGCGGATCGTCGTCGCCGGTACGCTCGCCGGCGCGATCGCCGCGATCGCCGTGGTGGAACTCGTCGCGCTGCCGAGCGTACTTCATCCGCTGATCTACGTCGGGCTGCCGCTGGTAGCGATGCGCGCCAGTTACCGCGCGCTGGTCGAGCGGTTCCGGCTGCGCTTTCTCGAAGCGTTCCCGGATGCGATCGACCTGATCGTGCGCGCGGTGCGCGCGGGCATTCCGGTCACGCAGGCGATCAGCACGGTGGGCGACAGCGCGGCGGAGCCGGTGCGCTCGACCTTTCGCACGATGGGCGACAGCCTGCGCGTCGGCGCGGATCTGAAGGACGTGCTGACGCTCGCGGCGGACCGGCTGATGATCGCGGACTTCTCGTTCTTCACCGTCTACCTGCTGCTGCAGCGCGAGACGGGCGGCAGCCTCGGCGAGACGCTCGACGAGCTGTCGAGCATCATTCGCACGCGACGCGACATCCGTCTGAAGACGCGCGCGTTGACCGCCGAGGGGCGGATCACGACGAAGATCATTTCGGCGGTGCCGTTCGTGATGATCGGTGCGCTGTTCCTCGTGAACCGTGCGTACGTGATGCTGCTGTTCGACACGCATTCCGGACGCGTGATGCTGACGATCGCCGCGGCGCTGCTGACGATCGGATTACTGACGATCCGCAAGATCTCGAAACTGGATACCGCGCGATGACGATGTCGATGCTGGCCGCCCGCGGCCTCGAACTGTTGTTGTTGCTCGCGTGCGTCGCGGCGGCGCTCGCGCCGCCCGGCGGTGGCACGCGCCGACGGATCGCGGAGCGAGTGCAGCAGGCGGCCGGGCAACGCTCGCTGTCGCTGGCGTCGGGGCGGCTGCAGCCGGGCGAGGTGCGTCAGGACCTGACGCGGCGGCTCGCGCAGCTCGGCGAGCGGCTGCCCGTGCTCGACCCGATGCAGCGCGCGAAGCTCGGGCTGCAGCTCACGCGTGCGGGTTTTCGCGAGCGGCGTGCGGTGTCGTCGATGATCGGCATCAAGCTGAGTTGCGGCGTGCTGTTCGCGGGCGTCGCGATCGTGTTCAGCCCGTACATTCCGCGCTTCGGCGAATACTTCGTGATCCGGGCGCTGGCGATGGTCGCCGCGTTCGTGATCGGCGTGATCGTGCCCGAATACGTGCTCGGCGCGATGATCCGGCGGCGTCGACGCATCATCTCCGCGTGCTTTCCGGATGCGCTCGACCTGCTCGTGATCTGCACGATGGCCGGCAACAGCCTCGCATCGGGCGTGCGGCGCGTCGCGCGCGAACTCGAGCGGATCTGCCCGCCGCTCGCCGACGAGCTGAAGGTGTGCGCGGACGAGCTGACGCTGAGCGGCAACGTGGCCGAAGCGCTTGCGCACTTTTCGATACGCGTCGACTTCGCGTCGGCGCGTTCGCTTGCCACGACGCTCACGCAATCGCAGCGATTCGGCACGCCGATCACGCAGGCGCTGCGGACGCTGTCGCGCAGCGAGCGGACCGAGCAGATCGTCGCGCTCGAGGAACAGGCCGCGAAGCTCGCGCCGAAGATCACGCTGCCGATGATGCTGTTCATCCTGCCGACGGTCGGCCTGATCGCGGCGGGCCCGGCGGCGATCCGCCTGCTCGAGGTATTCAAATGACACGATCCGTCCTCCGTGCGCTCGCGTTCGCGGCCGTGTTGCCGGTGCTGGCCGGCGGCTGCGCGCCGGGTATCCAGACGCGGCCGGCGTTGTCGCACAAGAGCGACGACCCGCAGGCCGAATTGCGCATTGCCGACAGCGCGCTGGCCGGCGGCAACGTCGATCTCGCATCGACGCTGTACGAGAAGGTGCTTGCCCGGCATCCCGATTCGCTCCCGGCGCGTCTGGGGCTCGGCGACGTCAACTACCGCGCGGGCGATCTGGAGCGCGCGCGTATTCTCTACGAGCAGGCGCGGCAGCAGGCGCCCGCCGAACTCGGGCCGCAGATCGGGCTTGCGCGGGTCGCGTTGCGGCAGCGTCGGCTCGACGAGGCCGCACGGCGCTACCGCGACCTGCTGGCCGCGCAGCCGAACCTTCCGCTCGCGGCCGAAGGGCTCGGCACGGTGCTCGATCTGCAGGGCCGTCACGAGGACGCGCAGGCCGTGTACCGGGATGCGCTGCGCGCGCATCCGGATGCGCAGGGGCTGCGTGTCGACCTCGGGCTGTCGCTCGTGCTGGGCAACCGGCCACGCGAGGGCGTGAACGTATTGCTCGACGTGGCCGGGCTGCCCGACGCGCCGTGGCAGGCGCGCCAGAATCTCGCGTTCGCGTATGGCGTGCTCGGCAACACCGATTCGGCGAAGAAGCTGCTGTCCGCGGATCTGCCCGCGTCGGCGGTGGCTGACAATCTGCGCGTCTACCAGGCGGTGCGCGCGCAGCTCGCGTCGCGCCCGGCGTCCGCCGCGGCACGACCGTCGACGGGCGCCGCGCTCGAGCCGCGCGCATTGCGGCCCGCCGCGGAGGCCGAAAAATGACACGCGGGGCGATGGGCGCGCGCCGCGCGCGCGGCGTCGTGTCGCTCGAATTCGTGCTGATGCTGCCGTTCCTGTTGATGGTGCTGATCGGCATCATCGACACCAGCCTGCTGCTGTGCGACAAGGCCGTCATCACGAACGCGAGCCGCGAAGCCGCGCGCGCCGGCGTCATGCTGCGCGTGCCGATGCTGACCACGACGCAGATCGCCAGCGTCGCATCGAGCTACACGCAGAACAGCCTGATCACCGGCGGCACCGCGACGACGCCGACCGTGACCGTGACGCAGGCGAACGGCACGACGTCGGGCACCGCGCTGACGGTCACGGTGACCTACACGTATTCGGGGCTGGTGCTGGGTTCGGCATTCAGCGCGCTGACCGGCCCGGTGACGATCTCGGCCAGCTCGGTGATGCTCTATGAATGACGCCGCCGACGCGCCAGGGATCGGCGCCGCGCGCGAGCGCGGTTCCGTCGCGCTGTTCTTCCTGATGTTCCTGATTCCGCTGCTGTCGTTCGGCGCGCTGGCGATCGACATCGCGTGGGTGGCCACGGTACGCAACCAGCTGCAGAACGCCGCCGACGCGGCTGTGCTCGCGGGGGCCGACGCGATGATGTCGCCGACCGGCGGCGCGCTGAACTGGTCGCAGGCCGCGCCCGCGGCGAACGGCGTGATCGCGCAGAACGCGGCGGCAGGCGCACCGCTGGCGACCGGCACGGTGACGACCGGCTACTGGAACGTGACGCGCAGCCCCGCGTCGATGCAGCCGAACACCATCACGCCCGGCTCGTACGATGTGCCCGCGGTGCAGGTGACCGTGTCGCGCGCGCCGGGCGTGAACGGCGGGTCGATTCCGCTGCTGCTCGGCGGGCTGCTCGGCATCCCCGGCGCGTCCGGCAGCGCGACCGCGATCGCGGTGCTCGCCGCGCCCGGCGGGGTCGCGGCCGGCGGGCTCTTTCCGATCGCGATCGACCAGTGCGTGTACAACCAGTACTGGAATGCGGCGACCAACCAGCCGCTGATCAATCCGTTGACCGGCCTGCCGTACGAATTCTCGATCACGAACGGCCAGACCTACGGCGCGCTGTGCATGGGCGGCCAGTGGACGTCGTTCCAGTCGACCGCGACCGACACGACGACGATGGGCGGCCTGATGGTGACCGGCAACCCGACGACGCTCAACATCGGCGACAGCATCTATCTCGCGACCGGCGTGAAGGCGACGCTCTACACGTCGGTGCCGGTCGGCACGACGGTCGTGCTGCCGGTCGTCACGCAGACGGCGAGCAGCACCTACGTGCCGATCGTCGCGTTCGCGGCGTTCCACATCGACGTGTCGCTCGGCGGGACGTACAAGTACATCCAGGGGCACTTCGTCGCCGGCGTGAAGATGACCGGCGTCGCGACGGGCGTCGGGCCGTACTACGGCGTATACGTGCCGCCGCGGCTCGCGCTGTGAGCGTCGTGGCGCGCGCGGCGCAGCAGCACGAGCAGCGCGAAGAGCGTCACGGCCGGGCCGATCTGCGGCCACTGGAGCCACGGGTTCAGGTATTCGACGATCGGCAGTGCCCACATCAGCGCGATCGCGGTCTGTTCGCCGCGCAGCCAGCCGTCGCGCCAGCCGATCGACAGCATGCAGGCGATCGCGATGGCGAGCCATGTGAGTTCGTAGTGCCACAGGTACGGGGTGGCCACGAGCGTCGCCACCGTCAGCACGGCGGCGCGCACGCGGGTATCGCGCGACTGCGTCCATGCAATGCAGGCGGCCGCGATCGCGATCGCGGCAATACCTGCATGTGCCGCATACGCGGCGCCGAGCGGCACGCCCGAGAGGCGGAACGCCGCGAACGGCGTCGGCGACGCGAGCCAGAACACGACGCCGTGTTCGAGGACGATCGAGCGTACGAGGTCCGTGCCGGCGGCGAACAGGCGCAACGACTCGATGCCGCAGACCAGGACGCTCAGCGCGACGAACGTGCCGGTGGCGAGCGCAGCCCACGCGATCGTGCGCCATGCGCGTGTCGCCACCAGAACGAACGGGAACAGTAGCGCCATTTGCGGCTTGACGGACAGCAGTCCGATGCAAAGGCCCGCCCACATCGGCCGCCGCTCGGCCCAGTAGACGGCCAGCGCCGCGCACGATGCGGTCAGGAACGCGTTTTGCCCGAGCGCCCCGGTGACGAACACGCACGGCGCGACGGGCAGCGCAACGATGCCGGCGCGCCATGCGCCGGGAATCACGCCGAGACGCGCCACGCGCCACGCGGCGAGGCCGAGCACGGCCACGCCGAACGCGACGAACAGCGGATAACCGAGCGCGAAGGGAAGCAGCGCCAGCGGCGTCACGAGCAGCAGATACGTGGGCGGGTACAGCCACGGAGCGAAGGCGTCGCGACGAAGATTCGGGAACAGTTCGGCCGTCAGCCGCGAGAATACGGAGAAATCGTATGCCTGCGAGGGCGAGCCGTGCAGCATGACGTGCGACGCGGACCAGAACACCGAGAAGTCGGCGCCGGCGCGCGATAGGACGCTGCCGTGCGCATGACGCACGACGGATATCCAGATCGCGACGAACAGCGCGGACAACGCCAGCATCAGCATGCTGTACAGGATGACGCGTCGCGGTGTGAGCCACGCGACGACCGGGCGCTCCGCCGAGCGCAGCGATTGCCGGGGAATGTCCAATTGCGGCCGCCCGGTTCTACTTGAACGACGCCTTGCGAGCGGCGACGCCGGTTGCCGCCGGCAGCGCCGTCCGGCGGCGCGCGGCGTTCGCGCGCTTCAGCGGGAACTGCAGCAGCTTCGATGCCGGCTGCCCGGCGGCATCGCGCTCGGCACGATAGCGTCGCCTCACGAGATAGACGGGGCGCTGCTTGGACTCGTGATAGATCCGGCCGAGGTATTCGCCGATCACGCCGATGCCGATCAGCTGGATGCCGCCGACGAACAGCACGACGGAAATCAGCGACGGGTAGCCATGCACCGGGTTGCCGAACAGCAGCGTTCGCACCACGATGAACGCGCCGTACACGAGCGACAGCATCGCGAACGTGAGGCCGACGTAGGTCCACACGCGCAGCGGCACGGTGCTGAAGCTTGTGATGCCCTCGAGCGCGAAGTTCCAGCGGCGCCATCCGGAGAACTTCGAGCGGCCGCCGCTGCGCGGCGCGCGCGTGTATTCGACGATCGCGGTGCGAAAGCCGACCCACGCGAACAGCCCCTTCATGAACCGCCGCCGCTCCGGCAGCGCGCGCAGCGCATCGACGACCTCGCGATCCATCAGGCGGAAATCGCCGACGTTTTCCGGCATTTCGACTTCGGACAGCGCATTGTGCACGCGATAGTAAAGTGCCGCCGCCGCGCGCTGAAGGTACGGATCGCACATCCGGTCGGTGCGTTTCGCGGCGACGACTTCGGCGCCGCCGCGCCAGTGTTCGATCATCGCGGGAATCAGCGCGGGCGGGTCCTGCAGGTCGGCGTCGATCAGGATCACCGCGGCGCCGGCGGCCTCGTCGAGGCCCGCGGTGAGCGCCGCTTCCTTGCCGAAGCGGCGCGTGAGATCCACGACGTGCACGCGCGGGTCGCGGGCGGCGACCGCGACCAGCCGGTCGAGCGTGCGGTCGCGGCTGCCGTCGTTGATGCAGACGATCTCGAAGCGCACCCCGGCGACCGACTCGAGAACGGGCAGCGTTTCTGCAAAGAATGCGTCGATCGTTTCCTCTTCGTCGTGAAACGGCACGACGAGCGATATCAGCGGCTTCCTGGCGTGCGTGGACATGCTGCGGTTCCCCCGAGAGATCCGGCCTGCGCTGCACCGTATGGTTCCGGTTGTCGTTTGCCGAACGGGCCCGGCCCGGTTCGGCGTGAAGTCGGTTCCGGCCTGTTCGTCCACCGCATACCGGACGACAGGCATTGCGTTCATTGTAGGCAGGAATCGCCGATTCGTAACACGTATCGATGGATTTGCACGCCGGACAGGTTTGCCGGGGGAAACATCGGACGGCGGCGCGTCGGCGAACTGCGCGCGGCGGCGCTAGGATGGCGTTTTCAAGACCGCTGGAGGGCGCGATGCAGGTTCAGGATCTGGCCGGTGCGCCGCTCGACTTCTGGGTGGCGATGGCGGAAGACCTCGGCGCGCCGCGCGTCGATGCCGCAGAGTGCACGGTCATTCGCGAATCGGGCGGCACGCCGGTGCTGTACGCGCCGTCGTCGTCATGGGCGGACGGCGGCCCGCTGGTCGAACGCTTGCCGTTCGGCGCGTTCGAGCGCGGCGGCGGGCACGGCGCGTGGCGCGCGGTGCTGCATCGGGCCGTGCCGGCGGCAGGCGAGCGCTGCACGTTCAACCAGTCGGGGCCGACGCTGCTGGTCGCCGCGATGCGCACGCTGGTCGCGTCGACGTTCGGCGACGACGTCCCGGATCTCGACATGTCGAAACCGCGCTGAGCGCGCGCGAAACCGATTAGGCGGCCGACAGGTTGCGTATCGCGATCGACGCGACGTCGACGCGCTTCGGCAGGATCGCGTCCGCGGCAGCACGGTCGGCGACCCGTTGCAGCACGTCGATGTCCGCGCCGGTGACGCCGCGCTGCGCGAGCGCCGCCCGGCGGACGATGTCGGCGGCTGCATCGCGCGGCAGGCGCGTGAGCGACGCATAGACGGCCGCGTAATCGACAGGGTGCGACAAGGCCCACTGGCCGGCGCGGGTCAGGCGCGCGAGCACGTCCGACAGCGCCGCGCGCTTGGATCGATCGTCGAGCGTGTCGACCGGCGACGTGAGGAACGCGAGCCCCGAATTGATCCCGCTGCCGTCGCGCACGATGCGCGCACCGCGCCGAACCACGTGTCCGTAATACGGATCGAAGGTCGCCCAGATGCCGATCTGCTTCGCCTCGAATGCGGCGAACGCATCGACCGGCAGCACGAAGCGCACCTCGACGTCGCCCGGTGCGAGGCCGTGTTCGCGCAGCGCGCCGTACAGCTGGTATTGCGAGATGCTGCCGCGCGCCGACGACACGACGACGGTGCGCCCCTTCAGGTCGGCGACGGTGCGCACCGGCGAATCGGGCTGCACGACGATGCCGAGCGACGTCGGCGAGCCGACGCGCGTCGCGACGATCCGCAACGCCGGATCGCCGAGCGCGGCCGTCAACACCGGCAGGTCGCCGGCCGGTGCGAGATCGATCGCGCCCGCGCGCTGCGCTTCGAACAACGGTGCCGCGCCCTGGAAATTCGCCCAGCGAAACCGGTACGGCACGCCGTCGAGCACGCGCGCGGCTTCGGCCAGCGCGCGCAGGCCGCCGGCCTGGTCGCCGAGCACCAGCGTGACGTTCGACAGGTCGGGACCGGCCGCGCGCACGGGCAATGCGGCGGCGCCGGCCAGCGGTGCGGCGGCCAGGGCGGCGACGCGCAGCAGGGCGCGGCGGCGGGCCGGGGCGGGGGGCGAAGTCATCGGCGGCGGGTCCTCGGTGATCCGCGCGCAGGTCGCGCGGTTGCCGGGCAGATTACGGAATCGGTTTCGCGCCGGCAAACATCGAATCGCGAAATGCTTATTCACGCGAGGCTGGTGAGTGGCGGTGTGGAGAAGCCAAGGCCGCGGCCGCCCTCGACGCATGCTCGGCGGCGGCGGGGCGGCGCCAGTCCGTTGTTGGCGCGAACAGGCCCTAGCCAGCGGCCGGAACGGTGCGCAGGAAGGCGCGCACCGCGGGCGCCTTTTCGAAGCGCCGATGCGCGAGCGCGAGTTCGGACATGATCGGCTTGCCGGCGATCGGCCGGTACACGACGCCCGGCAACGACACGCAGCCGGCGAGCGCGTCCGGGATCACGGCGACCCAGCCGTTCACCGACACGCACGCGAGCACCGCGAGCAACCCGCCCGGCCGCGCGGCGATCACCGGCGCGAAGCGGCCGCGGCGTGCGACTTCGAGCGTGCCGCGTTCCTGTTCGGGCACCGCGAAGCGTGCGTCGGCGAGATCGGCGGCGCGCACGGCGGTCATCGCCGCGTAACGCGAATCGGCCGGCACCGCCGCGACGAACACGTCGCGTTGCAGCGTGACGATCCGCAGCCCGCCCGGCAGCGGCAACGGCGGGCGCACGTATGCGAGGTCGAGCCGGCCCGTGTCGAGCTGCTTCGCGACGTCGTCCATCGGCACCTCACGCAGGTTCAGCTCGATACGCGGATGCGCGGCGCGGAACGCGCCGACCGTGCGCTGCAGCGTGCCCGAATAGACGGCCGACGACACATAGCCGATCTCGAGGCGGCCGAGCTCGCCGCGCTCGGCGAGCGTCGCGAGTTCGCGCCCGCGCTGCAGATGCTCGAACGCGGCGCTCGCCTCGGCGAGAAACGCCTCGCCGGCCGCCGTCAGCGTGACCGCGCGGCGCGAGCGCTGGAACAGCCGCACGCCGAGCACCCGCTCGGCTTCCTGGATCTGCCGCGTGAGCGCGGGCGGCGCCATGTCGAGCGCGTCGGCCGCGCGGGCGAAATGCAGGTGCTGCGCGACGGCCAGGAACGCGCGCACGTGACGGAATTCAAGCGGATTCATGATTGCGATTTTCGTCAATGAAACTGCATGGGTATGTCAATGACAGGCAATACGGGCCAGCCTAGCATACGGCTCGTCCCTCTTGCTCCGGAGCCCGTCGATGTCCCAGTCTTCTCCCGCCCCGCGTGCCGGCGCGCCCGCCGCCGCGCATGCGCGTGCCCGCCTGCCGGCCGCCGCGACGCTCGCGGTCGCCTCCGCGACGTGCTCGCTGATCGTGCTCGACACGAACGTCGTCGCCGTGTCGCTGCCGAGTGTCGCGCGCAGCTTCCATGCGAGTTTCGCCGACATCGAGTGGGTCGTGAGCGCCTACATGACCGCGTTCGCCGCATGCCTGCTGCCGGCCGGCGGGCTCGCGGATCGCTTCGGGCGCAAACGCATGCTCGGCACGGGGCTCGCGCTCTTTGCGCTCGCGTCGCTCGGGTGCGGGATCGCGCCGTCGGCCGGCTGGCTGATCGCCGCGCGCGCGGTGAAGGGCGGCGGGGCCGCGCTCTTGCTGACGGCCGCGCTCGCGGTGATCGCGAACCGCTTTCCGGACGGGCGCGAACGCGCCCGCGCGTGGGCGATCTGGGGAATGTGCATGGGGATCGCGACGGCCGTCGCGCCGCTGGTCGGCGGCGCGATCACGCAGTGGATCGGCTGGCGCTGGGTATTCCTGCTGAACCTGCCGGTGTGCGCGCTGCTCGCGGTCGGCGCGCGCGTCGCGATCGACGAGTCGCGCGACCCGCATGCGAAGCGGGTCGACGCCGCGGGCAGCCTGCTGTTCGGCACGGCGCTCGCGTGCGCGATCGCGGCGCTGATCGGCGCGCCGTCGCACGGTTGGCTGTCGGCCGCGACGCTCGGCCGGTTCGCGCTCGCCGCCGCGCTGCTGGCCGCGTTCATTGGCGCGGAGCGCTGGCAGGCGCGGCCGATGATCGATCTCGCGCTGTTTCGCCAGCCGCGCTTCGTCGGCGCCGTGCTCGCGATGTTCGGCTACGCGGCGTGCGCGCAGGTGATGATGACGTTCCTGCCGCTGTACCTGCAGAACGCGTTCGGGATGTCGGCGATCGACGCGGGGCTCGGGATGTTGCCGTTCGCGTTCGCGATGATCGCCGGGCCGTCGCTCGGCAGCATGCTCGCGGCGCGCGTGTCGTCCGGCGGCGTGCTGGCGGGCGGGCTCGCGCTGATCGGCGCGGGCAATCTCGTGACCGCGGCGCTGACCGCCTGCGGCGACTACCGGCTCGTCGCGCTCGGGATGTTCGTGACGGGCTGCGGTGCCGGCATCATGAACGGCGACACGCAGAAGGCCATCATGGCGTGCGTGCCGCCGAACCGGACCGGAATGGCGTCGGGCATCAGCACGACCACCCGCTTCTCGGCGATCGTGACGGCCGTCGGCGTGCTCGGCGCGGTGCTGGCCGCCAGCACGCACGCGCGACTCGACCGGATGTTGTCCGCCGTGGCGGACGTGCGCGCGTTCGTCGATGCGCCGTTCATGTCGAGCCTGCTGGCCGGCGATCTCGGGCAGGCGCTGGCGCACGTGCCGCCGTCGGCCGCGCGCACGCTCGCCGACGCGGCGCCCGCGGCCTTCGCGAGCGGATTCGCCGCCGCGCTGACGTTGAGCGGCGTGCTCGCGCTGGCTGTCGCCGTCGTTGCATACACGTTGCTTGCGCAACCGATGCGCGATGGGTGACGCGTGCCGCGAGCGACGCGCTTCCCGTTGCACGCGACGACGCGGCGTCGTCGTGCCCGCGGTTCAGCGCGATCTCATCGCGAGGCGATGGATGCGCGCCGCGCGCGCGACGTGCGGTCGCTGCGATGCACCGCAATGCGTCGCCTGCCGGCGGCGTGTGCGCCGCGTCGGCTCGGGCGGGGCATCGATGATCGGCGCGTTCGTTCGCGCGTCCGCATCCGCGTTCGCATTCGCGGCGACCGCCGCAACGGCCGGCCGTGCCGCTTCCGCATCGAGCCAGCCGCGCGTCGCTTCGGCGATCAGCCCGCGCAGCCAGCGCACACCGTCGACGCACGGTCCCGATTCGTTCCACGTCATCCGGTACACGATGTCGGGCGGCTCGGCCGGCAGCGCGACCGTGCCGAGCGGCAGCAGCTTCGCGTAGTGGCGCGCGAGCCGGTACGTGGTGGTCAGGATCAGATCGGAGCGCACCAGCGCATGCGCGGCGAGTTCGAAGTGCGGCAGCGTGACGACGATCCGCCGTTGCAGGCCGACGCGTTCAAGCTGCCGGTCGATCGCACCGGACGCTTCGAGCCACGACGGTGTCGGGCACAGTTGCGGCGCCTGCGCGAACTCGGCGGCCGTCATCGTGCCGCGCCGCGCGAGCGGATGCGTCGCGCGCATCAGGCACACGACGCGATCGTCGAACAGGTCGTCCTGCCGGAACCGCGACGAGCGGGCAGGGCGGTTGTCGATCACGACGTCGAGCTCGCCGTCGGCGAGTGCCCGTTCGTCGTCGAAGCCGTCGCCGAGCGGATGAAACACGAGCTGCGCGTTCGGTGCGCGTTCGCGGAACAGCGCGACGAGCTTCGGCACGAACAGCACGTTCAGGTAGTCGGGACAGCCGATCCGGTAAGTGCGCACCGACGTGCGCGCGTCGAAGGTCGGCTGCTGGATGCGGATGAAGTCGATCACGCGCAGCGCGTTGCGCAGCGGCTCGATCAGCCGCGCGCCGAACTCAGTCGGCACCATTCCGTAGCGGCTGCGCACCAGCAGCGGATCGCCGAGCAGCGTGCGCAGGCGCTTGAGCGCGGCGCTCGTCGCCGGCTGCGACATGTTCAGCCGCACGGCCGCGCGCGACACGGTGCGCTCGGTGAGCAGCACGAGCAGGATGCGCATCAGCCGCGCGTCCAGCACGTCGAGCGCGCCCGTTGCGTCGGACGCGTCGAGGGCAAGGCCGTTCGGCTTCGGTGCGTCCCGCATGGCGCTACGCGTTCGCGCGGCCCGTCATTTGGCGAAGGTGCCCGGCCAGCCGACGATCCGCTTCGGACGCGGCGGCGCATACGTGCGGACCTTCGACGTCTTCAGCTTCAGGCGCACCAGCGATTCGGCAAGAGCGACCGCGGCCGACACGCCGTCGACGACCGGCACGCCCGTGCATTCCTCGATCTGCCGGTCGAGGCCGGCCATCCCGCCGCAGCCGAGGCAGATCACTTCCGCGTGATCGTCCTTCACCGCGCGCGCGGCCTGGTCGACGATCGACTCGATCGCGCGGGCCGGGTTCTCCTCGAGTTCGAGCACCGCGAGGCCGCTTGCGCGCACCGATGCGCAGCGCGCATCGAGTCCGGCGAGCTTCAGGCGATCCTCGATCAGCGGCACCGTGCGGTCGAGTGTCGTGACCACGGAATAGCGGTGGCCGAGCAGCATCGCGACGCTCGCGGCCGCTTCGGTGATGTCGACGACGGGCACCGTCAGCAGTTCCTGCAGCCCTTCGCGGCCGTGTTCGCCGTAGCCGGCCTGGATCACCGCGTCGTAAGGCTCGTCGTAGCTCAACACGCGGTCCATCACGGCGATCGCCGCGAGGTAGCTCTCGAAGTTGCCCTCGACCGACTCCGCGCCGAAGCGCGGCGTCAGCCCGACGATCTCCGTGCCGGGCGACGCGGCGGCGCGCGCCTGCGCGGCGATGGCGTCGGTGATCGATTCGGTCGTGTTGACGTTGACTACCAGGATTCTCATCGGTGCACTCCGTATGCTGCGTTCAGTGTCGGGCGCAGGCGACCGCGATGTGTTCGCCCGAGCGCTCCTCGTATTGCCGTTTGCGATCGGCCGTCAGCCAGTAAACGCTGCCCGCGATGGCCGCGCCGAGCAGCCAGGAGAACGGCGTCATCGCGCTGAAGGCCGGCACGACGGCGAGCGTGATCGAGATCAGCGCGGACGGCACCAGGGCCGCGAGCGCCTTGCGGTTCACGCCGCGCGTATGGAAATAGGCGCCGGTCGGCGCTTCGGTATAGAGATCCGGCACGTTCACGCGCTGCTTGCGCACCAGCCAGTAGTCGACCGTGATGATCCCGTACAGCGGGCCGAGCAGCGCGCCGAGGCCGGACAGGAAGTAGACGATCACGATCGGGCTGTTGTACAGGTTCCACGGCAGGATCAACACGGCGACCGTCGCGCTGATCAGGCCCGCGCGGCGGAACGTCAGGCGGTGCGGCGCGAGGCTCGTCAGCACGAAGGCCGGTGCGACGAAGTTCGCCATGATGTTCACCGCGACCGTCACGATCAGGAATGCAAGACAGCCGAGCACGAGGAACAGCTTGTTCGGCACGGTCGCGATGATTTCCGTCGGGCTGTGGATGATCTGGCCGTTCAGCTTGAACTGCGCGCCCGCGAGCACGAAGCTGATCGCCGCGAACACCACGATGTTCACCGGCAGGCCCCAGAAGTTGCCGACCCGCACCGTCTTCGCACTCGGCGACGAGCGCGCGAAATCGCAGAAGTTGAGCACCAGCGTGCCGTAGATCGCGAGCCACAGCGAGCCGCCCGCGAACACCTCGGTCCACATCTTCAGGCCGGTCATCGGCTTGCCGATCGACATCGCGAGATGGCCACCGGTGCGGCTGAACATCCATGCGGCGAGCGACAGCGTCGTGACGAGAATGACCGGGCCGGCGAGCCCCTCGTACTTGCGGACCATCTCCATGCCGTAAGTCAGGATGCCGATCTGAACCAGCCAGATCGCGACGAACGTGATCCAGCCGAGCGTCGACAGTCCGAAGATCGCATCGTGGTCGAAGGCGGCGAGGCCCTGCCAGATCGCGGTGAGCAGCACGCGCAGCACGACCGATGCGAGATAGGTCTGGATTCCGAACCATGCGATCGCGATCACCGCGCGGATCATCGCGGGCAAGAGCGCGCCGTAGATGCCGAAGCTCATCCGGCTGATCACCGGGAACGGCACGCCGGTCTTCTGGCCCATGTAGCCGGTGAGGTTCATGAAGCAATACACGAGCACGGCGCCGATCGCGAGCGACGCGAGCATCTGCCAGCCCGACAGGCCGAGCGCGAACAGGCCGATCGCGAACGAGTAGTTCGCGATGTTGTGCACGTCGTTGGTCCAGAGCGCAAAGATGCTGTAGCGGCCCCAGGTGCGGCCCTCGGCCTTGGTCGGCGCGAGGTCGGCGTTGTGCAGCCGCGGGCTCAACGCGGGATCGCGCGCGGCCGTATCGGTTCGATGCAGTGCGTCGTGCGCGCCGGGCACGATGCCCGCGCGGTGGATGGCTTCCAGTTGCACGCCTTGTCTCCTTCCATGTGCGGGGCGCGAACCGGCAGCGTGTGCACGCAGCGCGGGCCGGCCGCCGTGGACGTTATGTCTCGGATTTGTTCGCGAGTATGGGCGGCGGGCGCGGCGATGGGAAATTAAATATTCGGCTGGGCGTCATTTGAAAAATGAATGGGGATGGATCGGCTGCGCGGCACGCGAATTGCGTATTGAAGGGCTCCATCCACATCGACATCAGCGGAGGTGTCATGCAGCGATATTCCATTCGTCACGTATCGCGGGCCGTCTTCGCCGGCATCCTGATCGCCGGTCTGGCGGCGGGTGCGGGTTGTCAGAAAAAGAGCGACACCGGCACCGGCGCGAGTTCGGACACGAGCGCCACCGGCGGCATGGCGCCGGCGCCGTCCACCGCACCCTCGGGCATGCCGGGCAGCGGCACGGCCGGCGGCGCGGCGAGCATGCCGGGCGCGGCATCCGCGCCGACGGGCGCAAGCGGCGGTTGATCGCGGGAGCGGGCGGCGTGCGCGGGCAGATTGCCCGTGCGCCGCCGTAACGGCGTTCCGCTCGGCACGTGCGTCGCAGGACGTGCGCGGGCAGCGCGCTGCGCGTGAAAGATTTGCAAGGACCGTTGTAGCGATTCCCGGAGCGGCGCCGGCCGCGTCATGTCGGCGCGCGCCGTCGGGAACAGGAGGTGCGATGCAGAACGCGGAATCGAACCCAACCCCGGAACAGCAGCGGGAACAGATCCAGAAGAGCCCGGTGAAGACGCCGGCGGCCGGCGACATGCCGGATGCGGCGACCCAGGCTGCCGAAGTCGCGAAGCAGCCGCTGACGCCGGAGGCGGTCGCGGCGAAAACGCCGACCGGCCTGCCGCCGATCGACGTCGACGCGAATGCGGTCGACAGCGGCGACCCCGTGCGTCGTGCGGCCGGCCGGATCGTCACGCTCGACAACGCCAACATGGCGATGACGGACAACACGGTCGACGTCGACGGCAAGGGCCTGGAGGCGCGTGCAGGCGCGACCGAATGGCACGACAACGTGATTTACTCGAACGCGTCGCTCGACGACGCGGTCGACACGCCCGACGAAGGGCTCGGCGGGATCGAGAGCCGCCCGGGCGGCAACATGCCGCAAATCGCGACGCGACCGGGCTGGCGCGTCCGCTATGTCGGCGACGTCGATGTCGAGCACGGCGACGGCACGCGGGCCGAGCACGTGATCCGCCTCGAGCGGACCGACTGACGCATCGATGGACGCGGGGCGGACCGCCGGCCGGCGGTCCGCCGATGGCCGTTACTGCGGGCCGAGTTCCTGCGCGGACGTGTCCGCATCGTTGCCTTGCGCGACGAGCACGTGGACGTCGTTTGGCGTCACGTCGCCGATGCCGCCCGACGGAATCGTCACCAGCAGCCAGTCGGCGTTGTTGTTGATGCTCACGGGTGCGGTCTTCAGGATAGGCGACTTGCTGCCGGCCGTCGTGACGATCACCTGGTAGCTGCCGCCGTTCAGGTAGACCGAATCCTGCCCGGATGCCGGCACGGCGTTCTGATACGCGGCGCCCGCCAGCGTCGGGCTTTGCGCGTTGATGTCGGTGCCGGGAGGCACGACGTACACGTCGACGTTCTGCGCGTTCGGCGAGGCGTTGAAGCTGCGCACGCGCGCCTTGTCGGACAGCAGCTTCTTGTCGAACGGGTCGTCGATCACCGAAATCGCCGACGACGTGCTCGGCAACGCGATCGTGGTGTAGTGATGGCCGTTCGCCGCGCCGAACGACTGCGACGCGACGGTCGTGGTCGTTCCCGATACGTCGTAGCTGACGGTCTGCGTGCCCGAGTCGATGTCGTGATAGCGGGTGACGCCCTTGTACGCGACGCCCGACGCGTCGACCTTCGCATTCAGGTAGTAATCGAGATTCGGGCCGGCCGGCACCGCGTTGATGAAGCGCGCCTGCGGTTTCGAGATGCCGAGTTCGGTGCCGACGTCGTTGCCGTCTCCGCCGCATGCCGCGAGCATGGAAACGACCGAGCACAGGGCTGCTATTGTTCGAATGGATTTCATTGTCGTCCTCTCATTCAGGGAACCTGATTGCGATGCGGTGTCGCCGCGCGAGGCATCGCGCGGTACGCAGCGCCGGATTGAAGGAAGGAATTGCCGTCCGCCGGGGCGGCGGGCGCATGGATGTCGCAAGCGATGTGCCCAGGCGACGGAATCGGCACGGGCGCCCGTGTGGCGGAGGTGCGGCATGCAGGGCAGTTGCGTGCCGCGCCGGATCGTGAGAGTCGGGGTTGCATGCTTGTAAAAAGGCGATGCAACCAGGGAGCGCGCGACGTGTGCCGAAAAGGCGTTTCAAACGTCGACCGTTGTGCGCTGCGGCCGACGCGGGACAGGGGGCGGTGATTTTCGCGCATATCGTTGCGTGCGCATCGATATGAGGAAGATCATGCGGTCGCGCGGCGACCTGGCGGCGCCGCGCGCGTGATGTGCATCACCGATTCACGAGCTTCGCCGGATACGCGAGCGCGAGTGCGCAACCGACCAGCATGCATGCGGCAAAGCCGTATAGCCCCGCGCTTTGCGAATGGAACGTGTCGCGCAGCCAGCCGATGAAGTAAGTGCTACCGAAGCCGCCGAGGTTCGCGATCGAACATGCGAAAGCGATCCCGCCCGCCGCGGCCGAGCCTTTCAGGAACGTGGACGGCAACGCCCAGACGACCGGCATCGCGGCGGCCGCGCCCGCGTTGATTAGCGAGAACAGCAACACGGTTGCGAGCGTGCCGTGCGACGACGCGGCGGCAAATGCGAGCGCGACGGCCGACACCAGGAACGGCACGACGATATGCCAGCGGCGCTCGCGTGCACGGTCGGAGCTCGCGCCGCAATACAGCGTCGCGAGCACGGCCGCGGCATTGGGGATCACCATCAGCCAGCCGATGTGATACGCGTCCTTCACGCCGGTGTCGCGCAGGATCGTCGGCAGCCAGAAGCTCACCGCATACAGCCCGAGCAGCACGCAGAGGTCAATGAGACCGAGGGCCCACACCTTCGGGTCGGTGAACGCACGGCCGAGCGCATGACTCTTGTTCCCGGACGGATCGGCGTCGAGGTTGGCGCGCAGCGTGCGCTTCTCATCGGCGTTCAGCCAGCGCGCGGTTTCGATGCCGTTGGGCAGCCAGCGCAGTACCGCGAAGCCGAGCAGCACGGACGGCAATGCCTCCAGCAGGAACAGCCACTGCCAGCCGCCGAGCCCGTGCGCGCCGTCGAACGCCCGCATGATCCAGCCGGAAATCGGGCTGCCGATCATGCTCGACAGCGGCAGGCCGACCATGAACAGCGCGACGATCCGCGCGCGGCGCGCATCGGGATACCACTGCGTCAGGTACAACAGCACGCCGGGCAGGAAGCCGGCTTCGGCGGCACCGAGCAGGAAGCGCACGATGTAGAACTGCATCGGCGTCTGCACGAACATCGTCGCGCCCGACAGCAGACCCCACGTGATCATGATCCGCGCGATCCACAGCTTCGCGCCGACGCGTTGCAGCACCAGGTTGCTCGGGACTTCGAACAGGATGTAGCCGCCGAAGAACAGGCCGGCGCCGAGCCCGTACACGGTGTCGCTGAACTTCAGCGCGTCGAGCATCTGCAGCTTCGCGAGCCCGATGTTGATGCGGTCGAGATAGGCCGCGAAATAGCACAGGCAGAACAGCGTGATCAGGCGCAGCGTGACCTTGCGGTATAGCGCGCCGTGCAGCGTGTCGTCGGCGGAGACGGCGGCGCTCGGGTGTGCGGTAGACATGGGATTGCCCCTGTTCGAATGTGACGGATGAAGTGGGTGGCCGTTCGACGCGAGCGAAGGTTCGCCGCGCGCTGGAGTCTGTATAGCACGCCAATTACATAGCGTACACACTAGAAAATACGGAATCGCACTGGCATGAAAACATCCGTTTTAGGATCGATCGATGTGCCGTATAAGGCCTATGTTTTTCGAGGAATTATTCGGGGAAAAGCACATATTTTCGCGAACATCACGAGCGGATCGAGATGCACAAAATTCGTGCGTGTGCGCTCAAAAGTGGAGTGTGTGCATGCAAGTGCCTCGGTGGTGCGATAGCGTGCGTTCGGTAGTCCGCAGGATGGTGCGAACGGCCCCCTTGGGGCGCGGTGTCGTGAGCGGGTCGGCACAGTCGGGCAATCGTCAGGTCAAAGGCGGAGCGGACGCGACGAACCCTGACGTACCGCAATGAAGCGACCACCGCGCGAACGATCGTGCCGATTCGAGGGTGTACACTGCTTGCCTTTCTCATTCATGCCGCGCGGGCCTTCATCTTCATGGCGTCTTCCAAGGATTCCTACGACTTTCACGACCAGGTCGGGCACCTGCTGCGCCGCGCCTATCAGCGGCACGTCGCGATCTTCCAGGAAGCGATCCCCGATTCGGACCTGACGGCCGCGCAGTTCGTCGCGCTGTGCGCGGTCAAGGAAAAGCAGGCGTGTTCGCTGAACGACATCGTCAAGGCGACCGCGATCGACCAGGCGACGATCCGCGGCGTCGTCGATCGGTTGAAGGCGCGCGAGCTGATCGAGGTGCTGCCCGACCCGAACGACGGCCGCAAGCTGATCGTGCGCGCGACCGCGGCGGGCCTCGCGCTGATCGACCGCACGGTGCCGTTCGCGCGGCAGGTGACCGAGCGCACGTACGGGCCGCTCAATCCGGGCGAACGCGTCGCATTGCAGTATCTGCTGCGCAAGATGATGGAGGCCGATGGCGACGCGTGACGCGCGGCGCCGTCCGGCCCTCGACGCGAACCACCCTTACACCGCGTGTGCTGCGGCGGGCGCTTCCGCACCAGGAAGCCGGCCGGCCTCGCGCAGCGCTGTACGCACCGTCTCGGGCGTGAACGGCGGCGCGTAGAAGCGCACGCCGGTCGCGTCGAACAGGGCATTCGCGACGGCGGCGGGCCCCGGTACCGACGCCGATTCGCCCGCGCCGAGCGGCGGCTCGCCTTGCCGCGGCATCAGCACCACGTCGACATCCGGCACTTCGTCGAACGTCAGGATCGGATAGCTTGCCCATTCCCGCGAAGCGACCTTGCCATCGGCAAACCGCACACGCTCCTTCAGCGTGCGGCTCAATACCTGGATCACGTTGCCGTGGATCTGGTGACGCACGCCGTCCGGGTTGATCATCGTGCCGGTGTCCTGGCCGACCGTCACGCGCTCGATGCGGATTTCGCCGGACACGCGATCGACGCTCAGGTCGACGATCCATGCGGACCATGCCGCGCCGAAACCGGGGAAGCGACTGTGCACGTAGCGCGCATACGCGACGCCGCGCCCGCGCACGACGCGCGATCCTTCGTGTTCATGGTTGCGGCCCGCGCGCGGGGTCCAGCCCGCGCGATCAGCCACGGCCTGCAGCAGTTCGCGCGCGCGCGTGTCCTTGAGATGCCGAAGCCGGAACGCGAGCGGATCGATGCCGGCCAGCACCGCGCATTCGTCGACGAACGCGTCGTGCGCGAACGAGTTCGGTAACGCCGACACGCCGCGCAGCCACGATGCGCGCACGAGCGGCGCGAGATCCTCGCAGACGAAGCGGCGGTTCGGGCTTTCATACGGCGACACGGCCGTGCGGTCGCCCATCTCGAACACGCGCGGCTCGGGTGCGATCGCGCCGGTCAGGAGCGTTGCGAGCAGCGGCGCGTCGTTCGATGGATAGCGCGTCGTGAAGTCGTAGCTCAGCAGGCGGCCGTCGCGCGTCACGGTGCCCGTCACCTGCATTAGTTGCCCGGCGCCCTTCGGTTCCCACAGATGTTCGTCCGCGCGTGACAGTTGCACGCGCACCGGACGGCCGACCGCGCGCGACAGCAGCAGCGCGTCGCCGCATACGTCGTCCGCGCCGTTGCGGCCGTAGCAGCCGGCTGCTTCCATTCGTACGATGTCGAAATCGGCTTCGTCTCGCGCCACGAGCGTCGCGAGGTCGTAGCGCAGCGATACGGGGTTCTGCGTGCCGGACCATACGGTGATCCGGCCGTCGCCGGGCGCGCGATAGTCGGCGAGCGCGCACGACGGGCCGATCGAGCCATGCATCTGGAACGGCCATGCATAGGTGCGCGACAGCGTGATCGTGTCGGGTTGCGTGCGTGCCGCGTCGACGTCGCCTTCGTCGAGCAACAAACGGCGTTGCGCGGGCGCGGCGGCGATCGCGGCCGCGGGCGTATCGAGCGGCGGCAGCGCGGGATGCGGCCGCCACGTGACGCGCAGCTGGCGCGCCGCGCGGATCGCGTGTTCCTCGCGCTCGGCCACGACGCCGACGAAATCGCCGATCGCGACGATCGCCACGGGCCCCGGCACGTCGGCGACCGACGCGCGATCGACGTCGACCAGCGACGTGCCGACGAACGCGCCGCTGTCGTGGCCTGCATACGGCGGCCGCACGACGCGGCCATGCAGCATGCCCGGCACGCGCATGTCGTGCACGAACGTGAGCTGGCCCGTTGCTTTCGCGGGCAGGTCGACGCGCGGCGACGATCGGCCGACGATCCGGTAGTCAGCGGGATCCTTCGTGCGGGCATTCAGGTCGAGCGTCAGTGCGATGCGGTGCTCCGCGACGAGCGCGGCGAACGTCGCAGCGTGCCCGTGTGCCGGCGCGGAGATCGTTCCGTCGTCGATGCTCAACTGCGCGAGATCGACACCGAAACGCTCGGCGGCCCGCATCAGCAATGCGTGGCGTGCCTGCGCGGCCGCGCAGCGCAAGGGCGTCGCGGAAATCTGGATCGTCGCGCTCGCGATGGTCGGACCCTGGTTCGGCGTCGCAGCCGTATCGCCTAGCACCATCGTCACGCGCGCGGGCGGCACGTCGAGTTCCTCGGCCACGATTTGCGCGAGCGACGTGCGAATGCCGGTGCCGAGGTCGACATGGCCGTTGAACGCGAGGATGCGTCCGTCGTCGAGAATCGCGACGAACACCTCGGGTAGCACCGGCACGTACGACGACAGGCTGCCCGGCTGGCCGGGCGCCGGCCTGGGCGGCGGCGCGGGCGGCCGGATCACGGTCAGGCAGCCGTCGCGCGCAAGCAGTTCGGAGCGGTTCACGATCGAGGTGTCCTGTCGGAGAGGGCGCGGCTGGCGGGCGCACGGGCTTCGGCGTGCAGACGCTGCGTGCCGCGCACGAGGTGACGGCCTGGGCTTGCGCGACGGCGCACGCGGTCAATCTAGGTCGCCAAAACCGCAGCGTCAATCGCACGCGGGTGAAGGGTGAGGGCGCGGGCGACGGCCAGGCCGCCGCCCGCGCAGCACGGAGTGGCGTGGCGGCTCAGCGCGCGTGCACGGTATCGATCGCCGCGATCGCATCATCGAGCGGCATCACGGCCGCATATTTCTGCTGCATGTCGAACAGGTTCGCGTCGTGCGGCGCGATCGCGCGATCGCCGACGCAATCGGCAAGCACGAGCGGACGGAACCCGTGCGACATCGCGTCGACCACGCTCGCGCGCACGCAGCCGCTCGTCACCGCGCCGGCAACGAGCAGCGTCTGCACCGCGCGCTGCGCGAGCCACGGTGCAAGCTGCGTGCCGAAAAACGCCGACGGCACGGTCTTGCGCACGACGAGTTCGCCGGCGGCAGGCGTGAGTTCGGGCACGATCGCGCTGTTCGGATGGTGCTCGGTCAGCGTCGCCATGCCGGGCACCTTCAGCGAGAACACGTTGTCGTCGCTGCCGTCGTCCGCGTACACGATGCGGCTGTGCGCGACCGGCCAGCCGCGTTCGCGCGCGAGCGCGAGCGCCCGCGTCGTGCGCGCGATCGCCGGCGCGATGTTGCCGCCGCCGAACGTCGCGGGATCGGCGAAGCCGACCACGAAGTCGACGATCAGCAGTCCGATGTTGCCGTGCGGCGGCAGCGGCGTGCCGAAACCCTGCTGGCGATAGACGTTCGCTTCGGCATGATGGGAAAGGTCGGTCATGGTGTCGGGCACTCGTCTGTCAGGCGGGTTGGTCGGTCACGCGGCCGTCGCGCACGACGGTCTCGCCGTCGAGCTCGACCGTGCAGCGGCGCAGCGGGATGTCGATGTGGCAGGTGGTCGTTCGATTGCCGCCGCCTTCGTTGTTCGGGCCGAGCGAGAACAGGAAGTTGCCTTCGAACGCTCGCGCATCCATCCCGATCGTCGCCTCGCGGTCGTACAGGCCGAGCGTCGACCAGCGCGCACGCGGCTGCAGCCCCCAGCCGATGTGCGAGATCGCGTAGCCTTCCGGGTCGGCGAAGGTTTCCATGTAGTCCCGCAGCAGATCGGCGTCGATGCCGCCTTCGATGTGCGTCGCGTAACCGCCTTCGACGGTCAGCGCGATCGGCTCGCTCACGTAGTGCTTCTGCGGCAGCAGGATGTCGCCGCGATCGATCACGATCGTGCCGCGCGCGGTGCGATCGTTCGGGTAGGTCAGCGCGAAACCGCTCGGCCAGTGGTCCCAGCGGCCCGGCGCGTCGACGAAGCCGTATTCGGCGGTCGGCGGGAAATCGCCGAGCGGGCACACGAGGGCGGTGCCGGCCGCGGAGGTCACGCGCATCTCGCGCGCGGCGGCGATTTTTTTCGCGGCACCGAGCACGCGCGTGCGATCGGCCAGCGTTGGCACCATGCGCACCAGCACCTCGGGCGGCTCGACCGCGAGCAGGATCTTCGTGCCGGACTTCAGGATGTCGTGCTGCTCGGGCGAGAACAGCAGCGTCATCAGGTCGAGCACGAGGTCGCTCTCGCGCAGCGCGGCGATTGCGGCTCGGTTGCCGGTCAGCGGCGTCGTGCCGAGATACGCGAGCGGGTCGCGGCTGAACGCCTTCTCGCCGTTCACCGGCGGCAGGTCGAGCCGGTTGACGATCGCGCCCATCGATTGCGTCGCGATCAGCGCGCACGACAGCGTCTGCGGGTGAGTGGCCGCGCTCGTCAGGATCGTGACGGTCTGGCCCGGTTCGAGGCGCGACAGCGTGAGCACCTGCTTCCACGCGTCGATCAGTTGATAGTCGCTGACTGGCATCGTCGGCTCCGGTAAAAGCGTGAAGGGAAAAGGGGGGGCGACGTGGAATCAGGCCGCGAGCGGCGCGCCGAGGAAGTCGCCGAAGGCCGCGTAGAAGCCCGCCGCGTTGTCCCACGGGATCATGTGGCCGGCGTCGGGCACGCGCACGTGCCGCATCGACGGTGTCGCGTGCTGCAATTCAGCGACGTCGTCGTCGCGCACCACGTCGCCGCGCTCGGCCGTGATCAGCAGGGACGGCACGGTCAGTCGTGCGGCATCCGCGTGGAAGTCGTCGGTGTGGAAGCCTTCGTACGACGCGCGCACCGCTCGCTCGTCGCACGTGTGCAGCCATTCGGCGCGCAATTGCAGTTCGGCGTCGGTCCAGGTCGGACAGAACGCGCGCATCCCTTCGGCGTCGGTGCCGGCGCGCGCGAGCGTCATCGAGTCGATGTACCACGGCAGCTTGCCCGGATAGTCGCGGCGGTTCGGGCCCGACACCGGCGGATCGACGAGCACGACCGACTCGAGACCGCCGATGTCGCGCCGCGCCGCGCGCGCGGCGATCCGCGCGCCCATCGAATGGCCGACGAGGCTCGTGCGCGGCAGGCCGAGCGCGGCGATGAGCGCCGCGACGTCGTCGGCCTGCGCGTCGAGGCCGTAGTCGAGCGACGGCGACGCGTCGGACAGCCCGCGACCGCGCACGTCGAGCACATAGGTGTCGAACGCCGCGCCGAACACTTCGCCGACGAAACCCCACGTGATCGCGGGGCTCGTGATGCCGGGAATCAGCACGATGGCGGGTCGCGACGCGCGCGCGCCTGTCGCGCCGCCGTAGCGCAGGTAGTGCTGGCGGATGCCGTTCGCGCGGACGTTTGCGCCGTACAGGAAAGTCGAGGACATGGAGAGGCTCCGAAGTAGCGGGGGGCTCAGTACGCGCCGGACAGCAGCGCGCCGGCGCCCGGCACGACCGGTTCGAGATCGAGTTCGCGCAGCATCGCGTAGGTCGTCGCGATCGCAGCCGTGATCACGGGCTTGCCCGTCATCGCCTCGACTTTCGCAACAGCCGGCAGCGACGGCATCTGCACGCACGCCGACAGCACGATCGCATCGGCGTCCTGGTACGGCAGCGTCTTCACGATGTCGGGCAGGCGTGCCGGGTCGTGGCGGCCGACGTCGAGGTTGTCGGGAATCTCGAGCGCGCGATACGCGATCACTTCATAGCCTTCGTTGCGGATGTAATCGACCACGAGTTCGGTCAGCGGCAGCATGTACGGCGCGACCACCACGATGCGCTTCGCGCCGATCACCTTCAAGGCGTCGACGAGCGCGCCCGCGCTCGTCAGCACCGGCGCCTGCGCGCCGTTGTCGGCCGTGTGTTTCGTGAGGCGCGCCTGCGACACGCGGTGATAGCCGCGGCCCATCGCCATGATCGCGACGAGGCACGCGTAGCCGAGCACGTCGACGCACGCATCGCTCAGCTCCACCGCGCAGCGGTCGGATTCGGCATCCATCGCCGCGAGTTCTTCCTTGACGACCTTCTTCATCCGCATCCGGCTCGAGTGATACGTGAAGCGCTCGGGCCGGATCGCCTCGCGCAACCGCAGCATCGCGGGAATCTCGGTTTCCATCGTCGTGTTGGAACTCGGCACGATCTGGCCGATGCGGTAGGTCTTGCTCATGACGGGAGGCTCCGTGTCGGTAAGGGTGGGGCGGCACGCTGGCGCGAGATCGCCTGATTTCGAGCAAAGTCTAGTGTGTACATTTGAAAATGGCAATGGATCAAAATGATCGCCGTTCGGCAATGATCATTTGTGAGTGCGTAAACTTGAGGGTGTATTGGTGTTTTCCCGGATGATTGAATCGCCGACAACAATCCGCTTGTTCTGAATAAATTGAGTGTGTACGCTATATAGACGCCATTCAATTCGCCCGTTCTCCGTGCCGCGTTCGGCGACGGGCTCACGATCAGGAGATCCGCATGAGCAAACCACGTATCGCAATCATCGGCGCCGGTCTCGGCGGCACGGCCGCCGCGGCGCTTCTGCAGCGCCGCGGCTACGACGTCGCGCTGTACGAGCAGGCGCCGGCGTTCTCGCGCCTCGGCGCGGGCATTCATCTCGGCCCGAACGTGATGAAGATCATGCGGCGCATCGGGTGCGAGGACGCGCTGGAGACGATGGGCTCGCATCCGGATTACTGGTACAGCCGCGACTGGCGGACGGCCGACGTGTTGTCGCAGATTCCGCTCGGCGACTACGCGCGCAAGACCTACGGCGCGAGCTACCTGACCGTGCATCGCGGCGATTTCCATGCGCTGATGACGCAGGCGGTGACGCCCGGCACGATCCGCTTCGGCAAGCGGCTCGCGTCGGTGGAGGACACCGGCGACGCGGTGCGTCTGACGTTCGCCGACGGCAGCGCCGAGACGGCCGACATCGTGATCGGCGCGGACGGCGTGAATTCGCGGATCCGCGAGCATCTGCTCGGTGCGGAGCCGCCGCGCTATACGGGCTACGTCGCGCATCGCGCGGTGTTCCCGGCATCGCTGCTCGGCAACAAGCCGTACGACATGTGCGTGAAGTGGTGGTCGGAGGATCGTCACATGATGGTCTACTACGTGACCGAGAAGCGCGACGAGTACTACTACGTGACCGGCGTGCCGCAGGCCGAGTGGCCGGAAGGCGTGTCGATGGTCGACAGCAGCCGCGATGAAATGCGCGAGGCGTTCGCGGGTTTCCATGCCGACATCCAGCATCTGATCGACGTGTCGCCGTCGATCACCAAGTGGCCGCTGCTCGAACGCGACCCGCTGCCGTTGTGGAGCCGCGGCCGTCTCGTGCTGCTCGGCGATGCGTGCCATCCGATGAAGCCGCACATGGCGCAGGGCGCGGCGATGGCGATCGAGGATGCGGCGATGCTCACGCGCTGTCTCGACGAAGTCGGCATCGGCGATCACGCGGGTGCGTTCGCGCTGTATGAGACGAATCGCGCGGCGCGTGCGTCGAAGGTGCAGCTCGTGTCGCACAACAACACGTGGCTGCGCACCAACGAGGATCCGTCGTGGGTGTTCGGCTACGACGTGTTCGACGTGCCGCTCGTGTCACCGTCACCGTCGCGCGGCAACGTGGCGGCCGTTGCCTGACGCGCGCGCGGTGTCCGCGCCGGATGCCGCGCCGCCATATCGTCGATCGACGCGGCGGCACGCGCGCATTTCGGCGTGTTATACGTCGGCGTTGCGCGCGATGCCGGCCGTCGCGAGTCGGCGGCCGTGCCCGCCGCCGGCCCCAGGCCTCGGCCCGCCGGTCTTCCGGCCCGCGCCCCGCATTCCGGATCCATTCATGTCCCATCCCGCTTCTCCGTCGCGGCCGCTCGCGTTTCGCGTGAACGGCACGCCGCTCACGTTCGACGCAGCCGCGCCCGACGCGCCGCTGCTGCTGATCCTGCGCAACGACTGCGCGCTCAACGGCCCGAAGTACGGCTGCGGGTTCGGCCAGTGCGGTGCATGCACGGTGCTGGTCGACGGGCAGGCGACGCGCGCGTGCGTCGTGCCGGCTGCCGCCGCACATGGGCGCGACGTGACGACGCTCGAAGGGCTCGGCTCGCGCGCCGCGCCGCATCCGATCCAGCGCGCGTTCATCGACGAGCAGGCCGCGCAGTGCGGCTATTGCCTGAACGGGATGATCATGAGCACGAAAGCGCTGCTCGACCGCAATCCGTTGCCGGACGATGCGACGATTCGCGACGCGTTGCGCTTCAATCTTTGCCGCTGCGGCACGCACCTGGAGATCATCCGCGCGGTGCATCGGGCCGCGCGCTATCTGCGGGATGACGGCGATGAAGCGTGACCCGAGCGTGCCCGCGCAGCCCGAAACCGATGCGGACGATGTGCGATGCGATGAAGTGGCGGCCGGTTCGGCGCGGCGTGCGGATGACACGGCGTGCACGCATCGCGGGCGCTACGAGTGGCCGATCGGCGATACGCGCGCGCAGGCGTCGTTCGATGTCGAAACAAGGACCACCGCCGATGGCCGGATGACGACGTGGCGCTATCGCGCGCAGGCCGGTGCGACGGCGGATGCGCGGCGCGCGATGGCGGAGGGCAGGGCGTTGACGCCATCTTCGCCGTTCGTCTATCGACATGCGCAGACGTCGATCGAGATGGCCGACATCCACAACGCGATTCCCGGCCATGCGCACGCGTTCGCGCGCGAATCGTTCGTCGACGAGCTGGCCGGTGCGCTGAAGCGCGATCCGGTCGCATTGCGTCTGCAGCATCTTGATGCGTCGCGCGATGCAGGGCCGCGCGAGATTATCCGGATGGTCAGCGAACGCGCCGCGTGGGGCGAACCGGCGACGGCGCACGTACCCGACCGCTTGAACGGACGCGGCTTTGCATTCGACGGGGCCGGTGCGCCCGACGCGTCGTCCGGGGACGAAAACGTGCAAGCCGATGCGGGTCGCGACAACGCCCCGCACTGGTCTGCGTGGGTCGTCGATCTCGACGTCGATCGTGCGACGGGCGAGGTCGCGGTGCGCCGCGTCGTCGCCGGACAGGGCGCCGGCAATCCCGGGCGGGCGTCGATGGCGGGCTTGCCCGCATGGCAGATCGAGGCGACGATTTCGCGCGTGATGGGCGCGCGGCTGTCCGCGCGGCCGGCGCATGACGAGACCGGCGGCGATGTCGCGCCGGATGCGATCGCGCATGAACTCGTCGCGTTCGACGACGCCGCGCCGGGCGCGGATCGCGCCCGCTCGCTGTCGGCGTACGATGCGCAACGGATCGAGCAGGCGGCCGCGCCGGCCGCGGCCGCAATCGCGAACGCGCTGCATGACGCGACGGGCGTGCGTTTTCGCGCGCCGCCGTTCGATGCCGCGCGCATTCGCGAGGCGCTGGCTCGGCCGGCACCGGTGGATTCAGGCGAGAGCCATTCCGGCACGTCGCGCCGTGCGTCGTCGCGCTGGCGCCGCTGGCTCGCTGGCGGTGGCGCGGGCGGGGTGATCGGCGGGCTGATCGGGCTCGCGTGCGCGATTCTGCCGGGCCCGGCACCGATCGCGCCGATCGCATCGGGCGGTGCGGACGGCGCGATGTGGAGCGCGGCGACGCTCGAACGCGGTCGCCTGATCGCGCTCGCCGGCGATTGCGCGGTCTGTCATACCGCGCCCGGCGGTGCGCCCAACGCGGGCGGTCTCGCGCTCGACACACCGTTCGGCACGATCTACACGACCAACATCACGCCCGATCCGGAAACCGGCATCGGCGCATGGTCGTATCCGGCGTTTGCGCGTGCGATGCGCGAAGGCATCGGCCGCGACGGCTCGCATCTGTATCCGGCGTTTCCGTACACCGCGTTCGCGAAGCTGAGCGAGCCCGACCTGCTCGCGCTCTATGCCTATCTGATGTCGCGGCCGCCGGTGACGCATGCACCGCCGAAGACGAAGCTGCCGTTCCCGCTCGACCAGCGGCGCCTCGTCGCCGGATGGAACTGGCTGTTTCACGACGCGCGGCCGTTCGCGCCGGACCCGGCGCGCTCCGCGACATGGAATCGCGGCAAGTATCTGGTCGACGGCGCCGCGCACTGCGGCGCTTGCCATACGCCGCGCAACGCATTCGGCGCGGAACAGGGCGGGCGCGCGTACCTGGCCGGCGGCGAGGCCGAGGGATGGGTCGCTCCGCCACTCGTCGCGTCGCCGGCGTCACCGGTGCCGTGGACCGAAGACGCGCTGTTCGACTACCTGCGCACCGGTTTCTCCGCGCAGCACGGCGTCGCGGCTGGGCCGATGGCACCGGTGGTCGCGGGGCTCGCGGCGCTGCCCGAATCGGACGTTCGGGCGATCGCGCATTATCTGACGTCGCTGTCGCCGCCCGTCGATGCGGCCGTGGCGGCCGACACGGCGACCCGCCGTGCGCACGGTGCGGAAGCCGTCGCGACGCTCGGCCTCGAGAGCGGTCGGCGCGCGTTCGATGCCGCGTGCGCGGTGTGTCACTCGGAATCGGGCGGGGTCGGGCATTTCGGCGTGCGTCCGCTGATGGGGCTCAACACGAGCGTCAGCCAGGCCGCGCCCGACAACCTGCTGCGTGTGCTGCACGACGGGATCGACCATCCGGCCACCGACGCGCTCGGCTACATGCCGGGTTTCCGCGACGCGTTCGACGACCGGCAGATGGCCGAGCTTGCCGCGTACATCCGCGCGCGCTACGCGCCCGGTCAACCGGCGTGGCGAAACCTGGAGGAAGCCTCGGCGAGAATCAGGCAGCACGCTCGCACTGACCGGCGCACGTGAAGAAGCAGTACGGCGGCCGGAGAAAAAGCGACACACGGGGCAACGCCGGGCGCGCCGCGGCCTCGTAAATCTTGCCGGGAGCACCCATCGTTTAACCATTCGAAACAATGTGTTCATCGAAAAGGGCATGATCTCCGGCAATCGGGCAGGCATACTGTCGCCTATGTTGCTCAATGCCGTCGAATCGACGTGCGCTTGCCCCCATGTCCATCCCTGTACCTTTTCGATCCCTGCGAGGGTTGACCATCGCGGCCGCTGCATGCTTGCTCGCCGCGTGTTCGACCGCCTCCGACGTGACCACGACGTCGAACCCGAACGTCTTCACCGTGACGACGCGCACGCTCGGCATGTCGACGACGTGGGCCGACGCCCATGAAAAAGCCGTCAACGAAGCGACCAACTACTGCACGCAGCGCGGCATGCGCGCGAGCCTGAAGCAGGAGTCGGTGACCGGCGGCCGCCGCGTCGACGCGCGCTCGGAACTCGCGTTCGAGTGCCATCCGACCTTCGAGACGGCGTCGAACCCGCGCGGATAAGCGCCGCGTCGCCCGCGCGGCCGTGGCCTCCACGTCCGTGCTGCTCCGGAAGCGAATCGACCCGCGATGCCGTTGACGGGCATCGCGGGCCGACGCACGTCCGTCGGTCGCGTTACGCGGGTTGCGCCTCGTACAGCTTCACGCACGCGGAGAAGTCCAGCGTGCCGAGCCCTTGCTGGCTCATCGACTGATAAAGCTGCTGCGCGAGCGCACCCATCCACACCGGCTGCCGTGCGCTGCGCGCGGCTTCGGTCGTGAGCCCGAGATCCTTCAGCATCAGGTTCGCGGCGAAACCGCCCGAGTAGCCGCGCGCGGCGGGCGCCGCGTCGTTCACGCCCGGGTACGGGTTATACGCGTCCGAGCTCCAGCAGCGGCCGGTCGACGTGTTGATGATGCCGGCCAGCACGGCCGGATCGATGCCGAGCGCGGCGCCGAGCGCCATCGCTTCCGACACGCCCATCATCGAGATCCCGAGCAGCAGGTTGTTGCAGATCTTCGCGATCTGCCCGGTGCCCGTGCCGCCGCAATGCACGACGTTCTTCCCCATGTCGAGCAGCACCGGGCGGATGCGCTCGAACAGCGCGCTTTCCGCGCCGACCATGAAGGTCAGCGTGCCGGCCTGCGCGCCGCCGGTGCCGCCCGACACCGGCGCATCGGCGAGCGGGAAGTCGCGCTGCGCGGCGGCGTCGGCCAGCGCGCGCACGGTGTCCGGATCGATCGTGCTGCAGTCGACGAACGTCGCGCCGGCGCGCGCGCCGGCCAGCACGCCGTCGTCGCCGAGATAAACCGCGCGCACGTGCTGCGCGGCCGGCAGCATCGTGATCACCAGCGATGCGCGGGCGGCCGCGTCACGCGGCGACGCGGCCGCCGTCGCGCCCGCCCGCACGGCGGTGTCGACCGCGTTCGCATCGAGGTCGAATACCGTCAGCGTGTGACCGGCCTTGAGCAGGTTGGCGGCCATGGGGCCGCCCATGTTGCCGAGTCCGATGAATGCAATTTCCATGTACAGGCTCCTGTGTCGACCGGACTTGGCGCTTTAGCGCTTAGTCCGGTCCCATGCTTTGCGGTCGACCGGACTTGGCGCTTTAGCGCTTGGTCCGGTCCCACGCTTCGCGCTCAGCTCAACGCGATCGTCGTGTTCACGCCGCCGGCCGTCGCGTCGTCGTCGAACCAGCGCGCGGTGACCGTCTTCGTCTGCGTGTAGAACTGCACGACCTGCTTGCCGTACGGGCCGAGATCGCCGAGCTTCGAGCCGCGCGAGCCGGTGAAGCTGAAGTAGGGGACCGGCACCGGAATCGGGATGTTGATGCCGACCTGACCGACGTCGATCTCGCTCTGGAACTTGCGCGCGGCCGCGCCGCTCTGCGTGAACAGGCCGACGCCGTTGCCCATCGGGTTCGCGTTGACGAGCGCGATCGCGTCGTCGAGCGTGTCGGCTTCGAGCACGACCACCACCGGCCCGAAGATTTCTTCCGTGTAGATCGACATGTCGGTCGTCACGCCCGAGAAGATCGTCGGGCCGACGAAGTTGCCGTGCTCGTAGCCGGGCACCGTCACGTCGCGGCCGTCGAGCAGCAGCGTCGCGCCTTCCTTCACGCCCGCGTCGATCAGCGACAGGATGCGCGCCTTCGCCGCCTTCGACACGACCGGGCCGACGTCCGTGCCGGCTTCCGCACCGGCGTTGACCTTCAGCGCCTTCGCCTTTTCGACCAGATCGGGCAGCCAGTCGCGCGCCTTGCCGACCAGCACCACGACCGACGTCGCCATGCAGCGCTGGCCGGCCGCGCCGAAGCCCGCGCCGACCAGCGCGTTGATCGACTGCTCGCGATGTGCATCCGGCAGCACGACCGCGTGATTCTTCGCGCCCATCATCGACTGCACGCGCTTGCCGTGCTGGCTGCCGAGGTTGTACACGTGCGTGCCGACGCGCGTCGAGCCGACGAACGAGATCGCCTTGATGTCCGGGTGCGTGCAGAGGCGGTCGACCACCGTCTTGCCGCCGTGCACGACGTTCAGCACGCCCTTCGGCACGCCGGCCTCGATCGCGAGCTCGACGAGCTGCATCGTCGACAGCGGATCCTGCTCGGACGGTTTCAGCACGAACGTGTTGCCGCACACGATCGCCATCGGGAACATCCACAGCGGGATCATGCCGGGGAAGTTGAACGGCGTGATGCCCGCGCACACGCCGATCGGCTGGCGCAGCGTGTAGGTGTCGACGCCGCCCGCGACGTTCTCCGCGAACTCGCCTTGCTGCAGCGTGCCGATCGAGCATGCGTGCTCGACCACTTCGAGGCCGCGGAAGATGTCGCCCTGCGCGTCGGGCAGCGTCTTGCCTTGCTCGGCCGTCAGCGTGTGCGCGATCCGTTCGAGATTGCGGCGCACCAGATCCTGGAACTTCAGCATGATGCGCAGCCGCGCGCCGATCGGCGTCGTCTTCCAGGTCTGGAACGCGCGCTGCGCGGACGCGATCGCGGCATCGACCTCGTCGAGCGTCGCGTACGGCACGCGGCCGATCACTTCCTGCGTCGCGGGGTTGACGATGTCGCCCCATTCGGCGCTTTGCGAATCGACGAACGCGCCGTCGATCAGCAGCTTGGCGGTGGGCAGGGCGAGGGTGGTCTGGGGAACTGCGGCGTTCATGGAACTCTCCGGAAACGGTGGTGCGAAGAAAATGGGTGCCCTGCGTCCGTCGCGCGTTCGGCCACGGCGGACGGCAGGTCGAATGGAAACCGGGTAAGGACGGGCCGGCTGGCGTCGATGCGTTACGTCCGTGCCGGACGCATCAGTGCGGTGCACGCGAGCGCGAACACGCCGAAGCCGACGAGGTACGCGATCACGTAGTGCGGCTGGCCGCCGCCCGCTTTGAGCAGCGACGTCGCGATCATCGGCGCGAAGCCGCCGCCGATCACGCCGGCGAGCTGCACCGACAGCGAGATGCCGCTGTAGCGGATTTCCGCCGGGAACTGCTGCGCGAACAGCAGCGACTCCGGTGCGTAAAGAATCGGGAACACGACGCCGAGGCCGAGCACGATCGCCCACCATGCGTACGACGTCTGCTGCGTGCCGAGCATCATGAAGAACGGCGCGGCGAACGCGCACATCAGCACGAGGCCGATCGCGAACATCCGGCGCTGGCCGATGCGGTCGCTCAGATGCCCGCACAGCGGCATCGTGACGAGCGACAGCGCCGCCCCGGCCGTGATCGCGTGCAGCATGTCGGCCTTCGGCAGGTGCAACTGCTGCGTCGCATAGGCGAGCGCGAACGTGACGACCATGTAGAACCACGTGTTCTCGGCGGCACGCGCGCCGACGATCGTCAGCACCTCGCGCGGATGGCGGCGCAGCGCGGCCGTCACCGGCGACTTCTCGGCCTTGCCCTGGCGCTGCATCTTCTCGAAGTCCGGCGACTCCGGCACCTTCGCGCGGATGAACCAGCCGAGGCCGACCAGCGCGATGCTCGCGAGGAACGGCACGCGCCAGCCCCACGACAGCATGTCGGCTTCCGGTAGCGCGGCCACCGCGGCCATCGCGACCGACGACAGGATCAGCCCGAGCCCGACGCCCGTCTGCGGCAGGCTGCCGAACAGCCCCTTGCGGCCCTTCGGCGCGTGCTCGACGGCCATCAGCACCGCGCCGCCCCATTCGCCGCCGACCGCCATCCCCTGCAGGAAGCGCATCGCGATCAGCAGGGCAGCAGCCCAGTAGCCAATGCGGTCGTACGACGGGATCAGCCCGATGATCATGCTCGGCACGCCCATCAGCAGCAGCGTGATCATCAGCATCGACTTGCGGCCGATGCGGTCGCCGAAGTGGCCGAACACGATGCCGCCCATCGGCCGCCCGATGAAGCCGACCGCGAACGTGCCGAACGCGGCGAGCGTGCCGACGACGGGGTCCAGCGACGGGAAGAAGATGCGGTTGAACACGAGCGCGGCGGCGGTGCCGTAGAGGAAGAAGTCGTACCACTCGATCGTGGTGCCGGCCATGCTGGCCCAGCCGGCCAGCAGGTAGTGCCTCGCGGTGCGGGCGGGGGCCGGCGTCGCGACGGCGGCATGCTCATCGAGGGTGGATTGCGTCTGCATGGTGTCTCCGTATTTATTGCCCGCGGCTCATGGTCCGCAGGTCACGGTCGAGTATAGTTATGCGCGGATCCACGATGTACCGACAAGAAAACCGGTTGGATGTGCATTTATGCATATCGACGGCCGGCCCGGAGACTCCTGCCCTTTTTCCCGCCGATGCGACACGCCACCGAGCCGGTTTCCGGCAACCTGAACTGGGACGACCTGCGCTTCTTCCTCGAAGTCGCCCGCACGCAGCGCGCGAGCGGGGCGGCGAAGCGTCTCGGCGTCGACTACACGACGGTCGCGCGGCGCATTCGCGCGCTCGAGGCCGCGATGGGCACGCTGCTGTTCGACAAGTCGCGCTCCGGCGGCTTTACGCTGACGGCCGAGGGGCAGCGGCTCGTCGCGTATGCGGACGCGATGGAGACGACCGTGCAGTCCGCGTGCGACCAGGTCGCCAATACCGGCGAGGCGCTGTCGGGCCACGTGCGGATCGGGTCGACCGAAGGGTTCGGCTGCTTTTTCCTCGCGCCGCAGCTGGCGCGGTTTCGCGTCGCGCATCCGCACGTGACGGTCGATCTGCTGCCGGTCCCGCATTTCGTCAACCTGCCGAAGCGCGAGGCCGACCTGGCGATCACGCTCGAGCGGCCCGAACGCGGGCCTTACGTGGTCACGAAGCTGTGCGACTACCAGTTGCGGCTCTATGCGACGCGCGACTATCTGGCGAACCACGCGCCGATCACGTGCACCGACGATCTCGCGCGGCATGCGTTCATCAGCTACGTCGACGATCTCGCGTTCAGCAGCGAGCTGCTGTATCTGGAGCGCGCGGTGCCCGGCGCGACCGCCGGATTGCGCACGACGAGCGTGATCGCGCAGGTGTTCGCGGCGCTGCAGGGCGGCGCGCTCGCGATCCTGCCGTGCTTCATGGCGGCCACGCAGCCGGCGCTGGTGCCGGTGCTGCCGGACGACGTGGTCGTCACGCGGTGCTTCTGGCTGACGTGTCGCGAGGACCTGCGCAAGCTGCGCCGCGTGACGGCGCTATGGGATTACCTGCGCGCGGCGGCGGACGCGAACCGGGCATTGCTGATGGGGGAGTCGGAGCAGGTGCGATTCGTCGCCGATTGAGCGCGGCGGTGCGTCCCGTGTCGATCGGTTGCGACGACGAACGCAACCGCGCCGCGTTGACGACCCGGACGTTCATGTCGTCATCGCCTTCCGGGCACGCGGCTGTGCGTCAACCCGGACAGCCGAGCCGATCGGCGAGTTCGTGCAGGTTCTTGACGTCGAAATCCCACGCGCCGTCGGCTTTCAGATCCGTCGTCTGGTTCGGCCCGTGTTCGGTCGGCCGCAGCACGAACGCGGTCGCGAGCCCGAGTTGCCGCGCGGCGGCCAGATCGCCGTTGTGCGCGGCGACCAGGCAAACCTCGGCCGGCTCGACGCCGAGAATCTCGACCGCTTCGGTGTAGACCTTCGGCGACGGCTTGTACGCGTGCGCGACTTCGGCGCCGAGAATCGCGTCCCACGGTAGGCCGCCGTGTTTCGCGACGTCGACCATCAGCCGGATGTTGCCGTTCGACAGCGGCGCGATGATGTAGCGCTGTTTCAGCCGCTGCAGCGCCGCGACGGAATCGGGCCATGGATCGAGCCGGTGCCACGCGAGGTTGAGCGCGTCGATCTCCGCGTCGGGCACGCCGTCGATCCCGTAGCGGTCGAGCGTGCGCACGAGGTTCTCGCGATGCAGCACGTCGAGCCGCACGTAGCGCCTGCGCCCGCTGCGGATTTCCTCCATCGACGGCGCATATTCGCGGCGCCATGTATCGGCGAATTCGAACGGATCGCGATCCGGCGCATGGCGCGCCAGGAACGTGGCGGCTTCGCGCGCGACGCCGTTTCTCCAGTCGACGATCGTTCCGAACACGTCGAAAACGAGCGCCTTGATGTCGGCAGGGTTCGTCATGGGATTCCGTGAAGGTCGGTCGAGGGAGGCGCGATGCGCGGCGTGGTGACAACGCGCGACGCCGGTTCGAACGACATTGAAGCACGTATCCGTGAACGTGGCTGGCCGTGTCGTCGCCCGCCCGGGCCGACCGGCGCGGGCGGGTCAAGTCACGCAACGCGCGCGTGCGGCTGCTGATCGACTTCCTCGCCGAACATTCGCAAGGACTGACGGCGGCGTAATAATCAGACGAATCGGGTTCCGGCGACAGGCCGGCCGCGACCGCGCGTAAGCCCTGATGCGCAGGGACGCGCAGGGTTGCACGGATTGGTATTAAATGTACTTTGGTGCGCATCAGGGGCGCACCCGAATGGGGACGCACCGGGGGCACGACGTAATCCCGGTGCGGAAAACGGCACGAAGCATCGCTAACGAATCGGGCGCATCAGACCCGGTCGAACTGACGGCAGGATTCATGTCGAATACCGAACCGCAAAGTTCTCGCTACAGCCTCGGCCTCGCAGCGGAAGTGCTCGCATCCGAGCAGAGCGTGCTGAGGCTGATCACGCGCAACACACCGCTGCCGGAACTGCTCGTCGAGGTTTGCCGGCGCGCCGAGGCGCTGCTCGGCGACGGCGCCTCGTGCACGATCCTGCTGCTCGACGCGGACGGCGTGCACGTGCGCGTCGGCGCCGCGCCGTCGCTTCCCGCGCAGTACAGCGCGGCGATCGACGGAGCGTCGATCGGGCCCGCCGCGGGCTCGTGCGGCACGGCGATGTACGAGCGCCGGATGGTCGCCGTCGACGACATCGAAACCGATCCGCTGTGGGCCGACTTTCGTTCGTTCGCGTTGCCGTTCGGCCTGCGCGCGTGCTGGTCGGTGCCGTTTCTGGACGAAGCGGGCACCGTGCTCGGCGCGTTCGCCGTCTATCACCGGACGCCGCGCCGGCCCACCGACACGGAAACCGACCTGTTGCGCGACATCGGCAACAGCGTCGGCCTCGCGGTGCACCAGGACTGGATCGCGCGGCAGCTCGTGCGTAGCGAGGAACATCACCGCCTGGTCGTCAACAGCCTGAACGAAGGGATTCTCGTCGTGTCGCCCGACGGCGTGGTGGTCGCGAGCAATCCGAGCGCGAACCGGATGATGCGCGCGAAGGGCGATCTCGTCGGCCGCCGGCTGTCGACGGTGATCCTGTACAAGCTGTACGAGGACGGCACGCCGATCGCGCCCGACGACTGGCCGAGCCGGCGCGCGTTCACCACGGCCACGCCGCAGCTCGACTACTCGGTCGGCTTCGGGCTCGCCGACGGCGACGTCATCTGGGTGCGCGGCAACGCGGTGCCGATCGTGAAGCCGGGCGAGTCGCAACCCGAATCGGTGCTGGTGTCGTTTCACGACATCGGCCCCGTGCGCGAGGCGCAGCAGCAGCTGCGCTACCTGGCGACGCGCGACGCGCTGACGGGCCTCTACAACCGGCGCTGGCTCTCCGACCGGATGCGCGAGCTGTTCGGTGCGCGCGATGCGGCGGCCGGGCCCGCGCGTGTCGCGATCCTGTTCATCGATCTCGTTGGCTTCAAGAAGGTCAACGACACGGCCGGGCACGACGCCGGCGACGCGCTGCTGCGCAGCGTCGCGGCGCGCCTCGCGGCGTGCGCGGGCGGGCGCCACGCGCTCACGCGCGTCGGCGGCGACGAGTTCGTGATCCTCGTCGACGACTGCGACGATCCCGACGCGCTCGCCGTGCTCGCGCGCGAGGTCATCGACACGATCGCGAAGCCGTTCGCGATCGCGAACAACGAATACTGGCTCGGCGTGTCGATCGGGATCAGCGTCGCGCCGCGCGACGGCGACGATGCGGCCACGCTGATGCGCAACGCCGACTCCGCGATGTACGACGCGAAGCAGCGCGGCCGCAACCACTTCACGTTCTTCACCGCGCAGTTGAACCTGCGCCTGCAGCGCCGCTTCGCGATCGAGCAGTCGCTGCGGCGCGCGATCGCCTCGGATGCGCTGCGGCTCGCCTACCAGCCGGTCGTCGACGCGCGCAGCGGCCGCACGGTCGGCGCCGAAGCGCTGCTGCGCTGGACGAGCCCCGAGCTCGGGCCGATGTCGCCGGCGGAATTCATCCCGGTCGCGGAAGATACCGGCCTCATCGTCGCGATCGGCCAGTGGGTGCTCGAAACGGCCTGCCGGCAAGCCGCCGAATGGCGCCGCACGATCGCCCCCGACCTGATGCTGGCGGTCAACCTGTCGCCGCGGCAGTTCCACGAGGGGCTCGTCGAGTCGGTCGACCGCTGTCTCGAACAGACGCGGCTCGATCCGGGCGCGCTCGAACTGGAAATTACCGAGGGACTGCTGATGAACGACACGGACACCGTGCTGCCGATGCTCGAGGCGCTCACGGACATGAACGTGCGGATCTCGGTCGACGACTTCGGCACCGGTTATTCGTCGCTCGCGTACCTGAAGCGTTTTCCGCTGCACAACCTGAAGGTCGACCGTTCGTTCGTGTCGGGCGTGCCCGATCATCGCGACTCGGTCGCGATCACGCAGGCCGTCGTCGCGATGGCGCATTCGCTCGGGATGAAAGTCACCGCGGAAGGTGTCGAGACCGAGGCGCAGTCGTGGTTCCTGCAGCAGATCGGCTGCGACATGCAGCAGGGTTACCTGTTCGGCCGGCCGCTCGATCCGGCCGACTACGCGCGCCGGCTCGTCACTGTCTAGGCGTTCACGCGAAACCGCCGCCGTCCGGCGACGCAGGCGGGGTACTGGGTGCCGGCGGTGCGGGCGGCGCATCGATCTCGACGCGATTCTTGCCGTCGTGCTTCGCGCGGTACAGCGCGCGATCGGCGGCCTCGATCAGCGACGTCGTCGGCAGGCCGGCGGCCGGCACGATGCTCGCGCCGCCGATGCTGATCGTCACGTAGCGCCCCGTCGACGAGTGCGCGTGTTCGAGCCGCAGCGACTCGACCGCGAGGCGGATCTTCTCGCCGAGCAGCCGCGCGGCGCCCGGCGACGTGGCCGGCATCACGACCGCGAACTCCTCGCCGCCGAAACGCGCGGCGAGATCGCCGGATTGCCCGAGACAGCGTTCGATGGTGGCCGCGACCTGCTTGAGCACGCCGTCGCCCGACACGTGGCCGTACGTGTCGTTGTACAGCTTGAAGTTGTCGACGTCGATCATCAGCAGCGACAGCTCGCTGCGCTCGCGCGTGCCGCGCCGCCATTCGGCGGCCAGATATTCGTCGAGATAGCGGCGGTTCGACAGCCCGGTCAGGCCATCCGAATGCGTGAGGCGCCGCAGTTCGAGATTGGCCTCCAGCAGTTGCTGCTGCGATTGCCGCAGCGCGCGATAGGCTTCGTCCCGCTGCAGCAGATTCATGTACGAGCGCGAGTGATAGCGGATCCGCGCGATCAGCTCGATGCGGTCCGGCAATTTCACGAGGTAGTCGTTCGCGCCGGCCGCGAAGGCGGCGCTCTTGATCACCGGCTCTTCCTGCGTCGACAGCACGATGATCGGCACGTCGCGCGTCGCCGGATTCGCACGGTACGCCTTCACGAGGCTCAGGCCGTCGGTGCCGGGCATCACGAGATCCTGCAGGATCACGGTCGGCCGCGTCTCGATCGCGGTCGCCAGCGCGTCGTCCGAGCGCGGGCAGTAGTGGAAGTCGATGCCGTCCTCGTCGACGAGCGCGCGGCGGATGGCTTCCGCGACGATCGTCTGGTCGTCGACCAGCAGGACCATCGCGGGCGCGTCGGCGTGCGGCGTGGGCGCCGCGTGCGCGGCGTCGAACGCCGCATGCAGCCCGCCGGGCGGGCGGGTGAGGTCGCTAGTCATGATTGATGCAGGGTTGCGCCATGGTAGCGATGGGTGTGACAGGGTTTCATCGGGTTCAGATTCGCGCGAGCGCCACCAGCTCGCCCGCGATGCGCTCGAGCGGCAGGATCGCGCGCGCGGCGCCGAGCGTCGCGGCCGCCTTCGGCATGCCATAGACGGCGCTGGTCGCCTCGTCCTGCGCGATCGTATGACAGCCCTTCATCCGCAGTGCCTTCAGGCCGATCGCGCCGTCGCGTCCCATGCCGGTCAGCAGCACGCCGATCACGCGTCCCGGCCAGTGCTCGGTCAGGCTGTTGAAGAATACGTCGACCGACGGCCGGTACGGCGTGGCGGCCGGTTCGCGCGTGTATTCGAGCGTGCCGGTGCGCGTGACGCGCAGGTGATCGTCGGTCGCCGCGAGCAACGCGACGCCGGGCTGAGGGCGGTCGCCTTCGTGCGCGACGCGTACGGTCAGCGGCGTCTGGCCGTCGAGCCATTGCGCCATCCCTTCGGCGAACGCGCGATCGACGTGCTGGACGATCACGATCGGCGCGCTGAAGTCGGCCGGCAGGCTGCCGAGGATCGACGCGAGCGCGCCGGGGCCGCCGGCGGACGCGCCGATCGCGATCAGCGGGCCGCCGCTCGCGCGCGAGGTCGTGCCGGCCGCGCGGACGCCGCCGGGCGCGTCGAGCAGCCGGCCGATCTGGTCGATCTTCGCGAGCAGCAGCCGCGCGGTATCGCCGCCCGCGCCTTCGCCGAGGCGTGGCGTGTCGACCGCGTCGAGCGCGCCGGCGCCCATCGCTTCGAACACGCGCCACGCGTTCGCGCCGATGCAGCTCGTCACGATCAGGATCGCGCACGGGCGGCTGGAACGCATGATCCGCCGCGTCGCCTCGATGCCGTCGAACTTCGGCATGATCAGGTCCATCAGCACGACGTCGGGCGGTTGCGCGGCGCACATTTCGACGGCTTGCGCGCCGTCGGTCGCGACCCACAGCACGCGATGCTCGGGCCGGTGCGCGAGCGCGCGGCGCATCGCCTCGACGGCAAGCGGGAGGTCGTTGACGATGCCGATGTTCACAAGCGGGATACTCCGGTCGGTTCGTAGTGTTGGATATGGGCCGGGTTCATGAAAGGCAGTGCCGGGCCGGCGCCGCCGAACGGCATCGGCGGGCGGATGGCACGAAATTCTTTTCGACTGGCGACGCCTCGAATGCTGTCATGCGGCGCGAGCGGCGGCAATCGAAAAAATTGCGCATTGCGTCGATTCCGACCCCTTCCTCTATGGGCAGACGGCATTTTTTGCCGCCCGGGAAGACCGACAGCGATGTGCAGGATTATGCGGCAGCGCGGCAATCCGTCGTCGACGCGTTCGTGACGGCGCGAAGCGCGGCGCCCGGCACGGGCGCACGCGCAGGCACCGGCGAGCCGGCCGCGCAGGCCGGCACACCGCGCGCGGTGCGCGTCCAGTCGTTCAATGGCTGCGGGCGTACCCCTGGATCAGCGCGCGCATCATCCCTTCGACGGTTGCGTCGAGCAGATCGGCTTCCTGCTCCGATTCCTCGACGAGCGCGGCATAGGCGGTCGCGAGCGTCACGCGGTCGACTTCGTGGCGTTGTTCCATCAGCGTCACCATCCCGTCCTTCGCCAGATGAGCGGAGAACGCGCGGCTGCCGATGGTCTGGAATACGTCGATCATGGCGGCTCTCCCGAACGTTGCGATGCCTTCCAGTGTAGTCGGCGCACCGGCGCTCCGCCATGCGCGGCGGGGCGCGGGCCGTCCACGGCACGCCGGCCGGGATCGTGCGTTGCCGCGCGCGCGTTGCCGCCGCCAGCCGCGATTCGTTCCGCCGAAACACAGCGGACACACGACCGGCGCAACGTGGCATCGGTTTCAACGTTTACCCGAAGCTTCAAATTGTCGACTTTTTATCGATAAAGTCTCGTGTTAGATTTTGCCGCCTGAACCCGGTCGAAACCGGGCGGGCGGCGCGCCTTTGCGGCGCCGCGAATCCATCGCAAGGAGGGGCAATGCTGGTGCTGATTGGGGTGCCGATCGTCGTGATCGGTTTCGCGCTGCGCTTCAACGCGCTGCTGGTGGTGACGATCGCGGGCCTCGCGACGGGGCTGGCGGGCGGGATGAATCTCGTCGACATCGTCAGCGCATTCGGCAAGGCGTTCACCGACAACCGCTACATGGGGTTGATCTGGCTGACGCTGCCGGTGATCGCGCTGCTCGAACGCAACGGGCTCAAGGAGCAGGCGAAGCGGATGATCTCGCGTGTGCACGCGGCGACCACCGGCCGCGTGCTGATGCTGTATTTCGTGCTGCGCCAGGTGACGGCCGCGCTCGGCCTCACGTCGCTCGGCGGCCACGCGCAGATGGTGCGGCCGCTGATCGCGCCGATGGCCGAGGCCGCGGCCGTCAGCCGGCTCGGCGACCTGCCTGAATCCGTGCGCCAGCAGATCCGCGCGCATGCGTCGGCCGCCGACAATGTCGCCGTGTTCTTCGGCGAGGACATCTTCATCGCGATCCAGTCGATCCTGCTGATCAAGGGCTTTCTCGAACAGAACGGGATCGTGGTCGAGCCGCTGCACCTGTCGGTCTGGGCGATCCCGACGGCGATCGCCGCGCTGCTGATCCACTGCACGCGGCTGGCGCTGCTCGATCACCGGCTGTCGCGCAGCTTCGGCGCATTCGGGCGGGAGGGCGCGCGATGATCGGCCTCGAACCGCTGTACACGCTCGCCGGCCTGATGTTCGGCGCGTTCGCATGCTTCAACCTGACGGACCGCACGAACCCGCGCCGCGTCGTCAACTTCGCGTTCTGGGCGATCTACGCGCTCACGTTCCTGTTCGGCGCGCTGCTGCCGCACTTCGTGACGGGCTGCCTCGCGATCGCGCTCGCGCTGATCGCGGGCTCGGGCAAGCTCGGACGCGGCAAGTCGGACGAATCCAGCGAAGCGGCGGGTGCGCGGCGCGACGCGAAGGCGCTGCGCTTCGGCAATCGGCTGTTCCTGCCGGCGTTGCTGATTCCCGTCGTCACGCTGATCGGCACGTTCGCGCTGAAACGGGTGCCGTTCGTCGATCCGAAGAGCGTGACGCTGATCTCGCTCGTGCTCGGCACGCTCGTCGCGTTCGCCGTCGCGCTCGCGATGCTGCGCGATTCGCCCGTTCACGCGCTGAAGGAGGCACGTCACACGATGGACGCGGTCGGCTGGGCCGCGATCCTGCCGCAGATGCTCGCGGCGCTCGGCGCGCTGTTCGCGGTCGCGGGCGTCGGCGGCGTGGTGTCGGGGCTCGTGAGGGAGTGGGTGCCGATCGATTCGCCGTTCGCGGTCGTCGCCGCCTATACGGTCGGCATGGCGCTGTTCACGATGATCATGGGCAACGGGTTCGCCGCGTTCCCCGTGATGACGGCCGGCATCGGCCTGCCGCTGATCGTCCATCAATTTCACGGCAACCCGGCGATCCTCGGCGCGATCGGGATGCTGAGCGGCTTCTGCGGTACGCTGATGACGCCGATGGCCGCGAACTTCAACATCGTGCCGGCCGCGCTGCTCGAACTGAAGGACAAGAACGGCGTGATCAAGGCGCAGTGGCCGACCGCCGTGCTGCTGCTGGCCGTCAACACGCTGCTGATGTACGCGTTCGTATTCCGCTTCTGACGAGGTGCCCATGACCGATCGACTGACCCCCGAACTCGCATCGAAATTCGCGTCGCTCGCGCTCGCGCACCTGACCCGCGAATATCCGAACAAGCTCACGCATTCGCTCGAAGGCCCGCACGACGTGCAGGGGCCGCGCGCGCTGCACCCGATCTTCTACGGCAGCTACGACTGGCATTCGTGCGTGCACGGCTACTGGCTGGTGCTGAGCGTGCTCGAACGCTATCCGGCGCTGCCGGAGTCCGAGCGGATCATCGCCGTCGTCGACGCGCACTTCACCGACGCGAACGTCGCCGGCGAACGCGCGTATCTGGCGCTGCCGCACAACAGCGGCTTCGAGCGGCCTTACGGATGGGCGTGGCTGCTGGCGCTGTCCGCGCAGCTGGAGCGGCTCGCGCTGAAGGGCGTGGTGCCGCAGGCAGCGCGCTGGGCGAAGACGCTCGCGCCGCTCGCCGACCTGTTCGTCGCGCGCTTCGAGACCTTCCTGCCGAAGGCCACCTATCCGCTGCGGGTCGGCACGCACTTCAACACCGCGTTCGCGCTGGCGCTCGCGCTCGACTTCGCGCGCGCGACGCAGCGCGACGGGCTCGCGGCGCTGATCGCCGATACGGCGAAACGCTGGCATCTGAACGATGTCGCGTGCCAGGCGTGGGAGCCGTCGGGCGACGAGTTCCTGTCGCCCGCGCTGATGGAGGCGGAGCTGATGCGGCGCGTGCTGCCGGCCGCCGAATTCGACGGCTGGTTCGCGCGTTTCCTGCCCGATCTCGCGCGCGGCGAGCCGGCGACGCTGTTCGAGCCGGCGACGGTCAGCGATCGCAGCGACGGCAAGATCGCGCATCTGGACGGATTGAATCTGAGCCGCGCGTGGTGCCAGCGCTCGCTCGCCGGCGCGCTGCCGGAAGGCGATGCGCGGCGCGCGAAGCTGCGCGATGCGGCCGACCGGCACCTCGCGAGCGCGCTCGCGCACGTGGCCGGCGACTACATGGGCGAGCACTGGCTCGCGACGTTCGCGCTGCTGGCGCTGGACGCGTAGTTGCGGCGTCGGTTGCCCGCGAAGCCGATCTCGATGTGCGCTAGCGCTCGGGCGCGAGATCCTGGTTCGTCGCGGCGATAGGGTCGGCGCCGCCGCCGAGGCCCGCGTTCGAGCCCGGCGGGTTCGATGGCTTTGCATCCGGCGCAATACCGCTTTCCACGGGGCGCCCGGCTCGACCCGGCGGCAGAGTCGATACACTGCCGTACCGGTTGCACGGGCCCCGGCATATCAGGCCCCGACGAAGGAGACAGCACAGATGGACACCCAACGCGCAGCGGTCGTGACGTACCGCGGCAATGCGATCGAGAACACGCACGTCGCCGATGTGGCGGTGGTGGATGCCGGCGGCAAGCTGCTGTTCCGGCTCGGCGATCCGTTCCGGATGACGCTCGCGCGCTCGGCGGCGAAGCCGGCCCAGGCGCTGTCCGTGATCGAGACGGGCGCGCCGGAGCGTTTCGGTTTCGACGAAGCGGACATCGCGCTGATGTGCGCATCGCACAGCAGCGAGGAGCGGCACATCGCGCGCACGCGGGCGATGCTGGCGAAGGTCGACGCGCAGGAGTCGGATTTGCGGTGCGGCGGCCATGCGCCGCTGTCGGACGCGGTGTACCGGTCCTGGATCAAGCGCGACTACACGCCGACCGGCGTGTGCAGCAACTGCTCGGGCAAGCACGTCGGGATGCTGGCCGGCGCGCGGGCGATCGGCGCCGCGATCGCCGACTACCATCTGCCGGCGCATCCGATGCAGATGCGCGTGAAGCACGTGGTCGCCGATGCGTGCGGCCTGCCCGACGACGAGGTCGACTGGGCGATCGACGGCTGCAACCTGCCGACGCCGGCGTTCCCGCTCGACCGCCTCGCGCGTCTTTATGCATCGCTGGCAGACGGTGCGGATACGGTTGAAGCCGGCGGCGCGGCGGCGACCGATCGCGTGCGCGCGCTGGCGCGCATTCATCATGCGATGACGGCCCATCCCGAGCTGGTCGCCGGAGAAGGGCGCTACTGCACGGTGCTGATGGAGGCCTTCGACGGGCAGGTCGTCGGCAAGCTCGGCGCGGATGCGTGCTACGGGATCGGCGTCCGCGCATCGGCGCGCACGCGGGAACTCGGCGCCGACGGCGCGCTCGGCCTCTCGGTGAAGATCGAGGACGGCAACATCGACGTGCTGTACATGATGGTCAGCGAACTGCTCGAACGGCTGCGGATCGGCACGGACGCGCAGCGCGCGCGGCTCGCCGCGTTCCACCGGCCGCGGATGCTGAACACGCAGGGCGTCGAGATCGGGCACGCGACGTTCCCGTTCGAATTGCAGCCGGCCTGACGGCGGCTGTGGTGCCGATGCCGCGTGCCGAAGGTGCATGCGTCGTCGGCGCTGGCTTGCCGGCCGGCGCGACGGCCGCTGCTACGCGCCCGCGTCGCGAATCTTCGTCAGCTCGACTTCCGACAGCTCGCCGATGTGCGCGAGATGCTCCGCGAGGAAGTCCTTCAGCACGCGCAGCTTCGCCGAGCTGCGCCGGTTCGCCAGATACGCGATGTAGATGTAGTCGCCCGTGAGCTTGTTCTGCAGCCGGTAGCGCGGCAGCACGGCTTCGAGCCGGCCGCTCGCGAGCAGGTCGCGCACCAGCCAGATCTCGAATTCGGCGATGCCGAGGCCCGCGCAGGTCGCGTCCAGCAGAAGTTCCGAATGGTCGGTGACGAGGTTGCCGGCCGGCAGCACGCTGTGCCGTGCATCGCCGCGCACGAGCTCCCAGCGCGGATCGCCCTCGGGATGCACGTAGCGCAGGCAGTTGTGATGCCGCAGGTCGTCCGGCGTCGCGGGGCGCCCGCAGCGGTCGAGGTAGCCGGGCGTCGCGCACAGGATGCTGTCGTTGCGCGACAGCCGGTGCACGACCAGGTTGTCCAGGTAGTTCTCGCCTTCGTGAATGTCGAGGTCGAAGCCGCCGGCGACGAGGTCGTTGTGGTTGTCGGTGAGCCGCACGTCGAGCTGGATCGTCGGATAGCGCGCGAGAAACGGCGCGATCAGCGGCGCGAGATGGCGGCGGCCGAACGCGACCGGCGCGGTGAGCTTCAGCGGGCCGCTCGGCTGTGAATTGAGCTCGGCAACGACGCGCAGCGTGTCGTCGAGATCGGCGATCAGCGTGACCGCGCGTTCCAGGTAGATGTGGCCGGCCTCGGTCAGCGTCACGCTGTGCGTCGAGCGATGCAACAGCGCGACGCCGAGGGCGTCCTCGATCGCCGTGATCTTGCGCGCGACCGTTGATGTCGACACGCGCATCTCCTTCGCGACCGCGGAAAAACTTCCCATTTCGACGACCCGCACGAACGCGCGCATCGCGCCGAGGTGATCGATGCCGGTGTCTCTCGCCGTTGTTTTCATTCGTCTCTCGCTGTTGCATCCCACGCAAAACCGCTTTCGATAATACAGAAGCGAGGTTCTTTATGCAAAGGCATAGAATGCGATCCCGTCGTACGGGGAAGCGGTGAACGCAGCCGGTTTCCCACGTCGGCAGAGACAATTCAGGAGGGGCACCATGACGGAAAGCGGCTTCCGCGTCGAGGCGGATCTTTTAGGGAAACGAAGCATTCCGGATTCTGCGTACTACGGCGTCCATACGCTGCGCGCGAAGGAGAACTTCGACATTTCGGGGCGCACGATCGCGTCGCTGCCGTACCTCGTCATGGCGCTCGCGGCGGTGAAGGAAGCCGCTGCCGATGCGAACTGCGAGCTCGGGCTGCTGCCGGACGCGTATCGCGACGCGATCGCCGCCGCCTGTGTCGAGATCCGCGAGGGCCGGCTGCACGATCAATTCGTGGTCGACATCATCCAGGGCGGGGCCGGCACATCGACCAACATGAACGCCAACAAGGTGATCTGCAACCGCGCGCTCGAAATCATGGGGCATGCGCGCGGGCAGTACGAATACCTCCATCCCAACGAGCACGTCAATCTCGCGCAGAGCACGAACGACGTCTATCCGACCGCGATCCGGATCGCGACCTGCTTCGCGGTCGAGCATCTGCTCGACGCGATGGCGCGCCTGCGCGATGCATTCGCGGAGAAGGCCGACGCGTTTTCTGATCTGTTGAAGCTCGGCCGCACGCAGCTGCAGGACGCCGTGCCGATGACGCTCGGCCAGGAATTTTCGACCTACGCGGTGATGGTGACGGAAGACATCGCGCGCCTGCAGGAAGCCGGCTTGCTGATGCGCGAGATCAATCTCGGCGCGACCGCGATCGGCACCGGCATCACCGCGCATCCGGAGTACGCGCAGAAGGCGCTGGCCGCGCTGCGACGCATCACCGGCCTGGACCTGAGCACCGCGCCGAACCTGATCGAAGCGACGCAGGACTGCGGCGCGTTCGTGCAGGTTTCCGGCGTGCTGAAGCGGATCGCGGTCAAGCTGTCGAAGATCTGCAACGACCTGCGGCTGCTGTCGAGCGGCCCGCGCGCCGGCTTCGGCGAGATCAACCTGCCGCCGGTGCAGGCCGGCTCGTCGATCATGCCGGGCAAGGTGAACCCGGTGATTCCGGAAGTCGTGAACCAGGTCGCATTCGAAGTATTCGGCAACGACCTCACGGTGACGTTCGCCGCCGAGGCCGGCCAGCTTCAGCTCAACGCGTTCGAGCCGGTGATCGCGAGCGCGCTGTTCCGCAGCTTCGGCCACCTGACGGCCGCCTGCACGACGCTCGCGGACCGCTGCGTGAGCGGAATCACCGCGAACCCCGAGCGGTTGCGCGAAACGATGGAGCGGTCGGTCGCGCTCGCGACCGCGCTAAACCCGTACATCGGCTACAAGCGCGCGACGGCCGTGGCCGCCGAGGCCCACGCGAGTGGCAAGTCGATCCGCGAAGTCGTGCTCGATCGCCAGTTGATGACCGCCGCGCAACTGGACGAAGCGCTGCAGCCCGAAGCGCTGATCCGCCCGCGCGCGTACTGATTCCGGCCGCGCGGCGCCGGCGCATGCCGCCGGACGCCCGTGCGCGGCCGTTCCCGCAGCGCCCCGTCGACGGGCGCGACACATCAAGAAACGGAGACACACCATGAAGCACGCCAGCGAGCGCGCGGCCGACACGGCCGGCGGCGCGGATCCCCGTCATGCCGACCGAGACGCGATGTTCGCGTCGCACGAATCCGGCTATGAGAAACAATTGAAGCCGCGCCACGTGCAGATGATCGCGATGGGCGGAGCGATCGGCACCGGCCTCTTTCTCGGCGCGGGCGGCCGCCTGCAGAGCGCGGGCCCCGCGCTGGCGGTCGTGTATCTCGTGTGCGGTGTATTCGCATTCCTGATCATGCGCGCGCTCGGCGAGCTCGTGATGCATCGGCCGACCAGCGGCTCGTTCGTGTCGTACGCACGGGAGTTCATGGGCGAACGCGCGTCGTTCGTCGCGGGCTGGATGTACTACCTGAACTGGGCCACCACCGGCATCGTCGACATCACCGCGGTCGCGATCTACATGAAGTACTGGGCGGTGTTCACGGACGTGCCGCAGTGGGTGTTCGCGCTCGGCGCGCTGGGGATCGTGTCGGTGATGAACATGATCGGCGTGAAGGTGTTCGGCGAGATGGAGTTCTGGTTCTCGATCGTCAAGGTCGGAACGCTCGCGCTGTTCCTCGCCGTCGGCGCCGTGTTTCTCGCGAGCGGTCATCCGGTCGCCGGGCAGATGCCGGGGCTGCACCTGATCGCGGATCACGGCGGAATCTTCCCGCACGGGATCCTGCCGGCCGTGCTGATCGTGCAGGGCGTCGTGTTCGCGTATGCGAGCATCGAGCTCGTCGGCGTCGCCGCGGGCGAGACCGCCGATGCGCGCAAGGTGCTGCCGAAGGCGATCAACAGCGTGATGTGGCGCATCGCGCTGTTCTACGTCGGCTCGGTCGTGTTGCTGACGATGCTGCTGCCGTGGACCGCGTACAGCGCGCACGAAAGCCCGTTCGTCACGTTCTTCGGCAAGCTCGGCGTGCCGTACGTCGGCACGGTGATGAACGTCGTGGTGCTGACCGCCGCGCTGTCGAGCCTGAATTCCGGCCTCTATTCGACCGGGCGCGTGCTGCGTTCGCTAGCGATGGGCGGCTCGGCGCCGCGCTTCGTGTCGCGGATGAACGCGCGCGGCGTGCCGTACGGCGGGATCCTCGTCACGGTCGCGGTCAATGCGATCGGCGTGCCGCTGAACTACATCGTTCCGGCGCAGGCGTTCGAGATCGTGCTGAACATGGCGTCGCTCGGGATCATCACGACCTGGGGCTTCATCGTGATGTGCCAGATCCTGTTCCGCCGCGCGGTCAATCGCGGCGAGCTGAGCCCTGTCTCGTTCCGGATGCCCGGCGCGCCGTTCACGTCGTGGCTCACGCTCGGGTTCCTGGTCAGCGTGCTGGTGATGATGGCGTTCGATTACCCGGGCGGCACGTGGACCGTCGGGATGATCCCGGTCGTCGTGCTCGCGCTCGTGGTGGGCTGGAAGCTCGCGAAGCGCGGTGCCGCGCGAGAGGCGTCCGCTGCGGCCGCCGCGCCGATCGGCGCCGATCCGGCGAGCAACGTCTGACGATACGCACGGGCGGGTCGACCGCCCGTGCGCTCAGTTCGATCCGGTGCGCGCGCCGACCCAGCGGCCGAAGTCGCCGGCCATCTCCGCCGTGAGTTCGTGGCCGGCGTCGTAGAGGCGCGTGTCGTGCGCGACGCCGAGCGCCGTCAGCTTCGCGTCGGCGGTTTCGGTCCACGCGACCGGCAGCTTGTCGTCGAAGCGGCCGTGCATCACCAGCGCGTGCAGCGCGCTCAATGTGTCGCGCGGCGCGATCAGCGGATCGATCTCCGGCAGGATGCGCCCGCACAGCACCGCGAACGCGACGACATCGGCCGGTGACGTGAGCGCGACGCTCGCGCTCATGATGCCGCCCTGGCTGAAGCCGGCGATCACGGTGGGCGGGGCGGCGTGTTCGTTGTCGGTGCCCCGGGCGCGCAACGCGCGCAGCAGCGCGATCAGCTGCACACGGCTCGCCTCCGCGCGGGCCGCGTCGATTTCCGGGCCGTTCGGGCCGAAGCGCACCGGAAACCACGCGTGCTGGCCGGGGCCGAACGTCAGCGGGCCGCGCACGAACGCAATTTCGATGCGCGGGTCGATCGTGCCGGCCAGATTCAGCAGATTGGTTTCGTTGCCGCCGACGCCGTGCAGCAGCAACAGGCGGCCCACGGGGCGGCCCGCGGCCGGGCGCAGCCGATAGTGGAGGCCGGATTCGGAGTCGGTGGTCAGCGGCAGGACGTCGGTCATTGCAAGGGTCCGGTGGGGAAGTGATCCGACAGTCTAGAACGCGCGGGAGCGAAGGTGAATCGCCGGACGGCGATTGATTGTTTCCTGATGAGAATGAATAGACGGCCATTCGCCATGTCGGCCGGCGCAGCGATTCCGGCCGCGCGGCAGAAGGTGCATACCCGATTCGATTCGCGGATAATGCGCAAACGTTTTACCGGTATTCGGCCGGATTGAATTATCGGATCGCAAATAAAAGAATGAATATCCGGATTCGATTTATCGAGGCCGCCGGGAACGCCCGTCGGGCCTTTCAGGCCAGAGGTTAACGGCCGATTCGAGAAAAACTTTAGGATTTTCTCGCCGCAATTGATCATTGCGATTTTCTCAACGACCGATTGATTTTCGGTCATCGGACAGTCATACACCATCCCCGATAATTCGGCGCTCACATTCTTTCAATAGACAAAAGGGCGATCGAAGCCGGATCGCTGCGGGGAGCTGTACTCATGACCATTCGTCATCGCATTACGCTGCTAGTCGTCCTGACGTTTTTCGCGTTGTCCGCGATCGGCGTGTACGCCGTGTACCAGACGCGCAAGAGCGCGTCCGAGGTGCGTCAGGTTACCCAGGGAATCGTGCCGAGCGCGCTCGCGTCGGCGGATCTCGTCGCCGACGTGAAGAACATCCAGATCGCGACGATGACGCTGGTGTACGCGCCCGACGCGAACACCGCCGCGCAGGCGCGCGACGAGCTGAAGGCGAAGCAGGGCGCGCTGCGCGCGGCGCTCGACGCCCAGGCGAAATCGGCGGTCGGCCGCGCGCAGGAAGGCCTCGTCGAGCAGGCGAAGGACAGCGCCGCGAACTACTTCGCCGCGATCGACGACACCGTGAAGATGAAGACCGACGGCAAGCCCGAGATGGCGCAGGCGTATCTGTTCGCGAACGTCGCGCAGTATCGCGACGAACTCGAGGGCATCGTCGACACGCTGCGCGTCGAGAAGAACCGCCAGAAGGACGATGCGATCCGCGCGCTGAACGGCATGCTCGCGACGACGGCCACCGCGATCGCGGGCGTGGCGGGCACGGTGGTCGTGCTGCTGACCGCGCTCGGCTTCGTGCTGTATCGCCAGATCACGCGTCCGCTGATCGGGATGCAAACGGCGATGAGCGAGATCGCCACGAGCCAGGACTTCACGCGCCGCGTGCCGGTGGGCCGGATGGACGAGATCGGTCATTCGATCGTCGCGTTCAACGGGATGATCGAGAAGATCCAGGAGAACGCCGCGCAACTGAAGCAGAAGACGGCCGACATCCAGGCAATGCTGCAGAACATGCAGCAAGGGATCCTGACGGTCGTCGAAGGCGGCGTCGTGCACGCGGAGTATTCGGCTTACCTCGAGACCATCTTCGAGACCGGCGACATCGCCGGACGCGACCTGATGGCGCTCGTATTCGACGATTCGAGCATCGGCTCCGACGCGCGCTCGCAGGTCGACGCGGCCGTGCATGCGTGCCTCGGCGAGGACAGCATGAACTTCGCGTTCAACGAGCACCTGCTCGTCAACGAAGTCGCGAAGCGGATGCCGGACGGCCGCGAGAAATGGCTCGACCTGAGCTGGTCGGCGATCACCGACGAGACCGACACGGTCGCGCGCCTGATGCTGTGCGTGCGCGACGTGACCGAGATCCGCGAGCTGACCGCGCAGGCCGGCGAGCAGCAGCGCCGTCTCGAGATGATCGGCGAGATCCTGTCGATCAGCCAGGACAAGTTCCACGACTTCGTGCACAGCGCGAAGGGCTTCCTCAGCGAGAACGAGCGGATGATCCGCCAGCACGAACGCGCCGATCATTCGATCGTCGCGGCGCTGTTCCGCAACATGCACACGATCAAGGGCAACGCGCGCACGTACAGCCTGCAGCATCTGACCAACATCGTGCACGAAGCGGAGCAGGCGTACGAATCGCTGCGCCGCGCGGACGGCGGCCCCGAGTGGAATCGCGATGCGCTGATGGACGATCTGGCGCGCGTGCGCGAAGCCGTCGACCACTACGCGACGATCAACGCGGTCACGCTCGGCCGGCATGGCGAGGCGGCGCAGCACGGCGGCACCGACTACCTGATGGTCGAGCGCGCGCATATCAGCGAGAGCCTGCGCATGCTCGACGGCGCCGATCCGGCGAACGCAAGCGACTGGCGCGCGGCGCGCGATTCGGTGCGCCGCCTGCTGAGCCAGTTCGGCACGCAGGGCATCGGCGATGCGCTGGGCGGCGTGATCGAATCGCTGCCGTCGCTCGCGGCCGAACTCGGCAAGCCGGCGCCCGTCGTGCATATCGACAGCAACGGCCATCGCGTGCGCAGCGAGATCGGCGCGACGCTGAAGAACGTGTTCATGCACCTGTTGCGCAACGCGATCGACCACGGGATCGAAACGTCGGAAGAGCGTCGCGCGGCCGGCAAGGCGCCGGCCGGCAAGATCGACATCGCGGTCGACATCGAGGACGATGCGTTGCGCTTCGTGCTCGGCGACGACGGCCGCGGCCTCGCGCTCGACCGGATTCGCGGGATCGCGCGCGAGCGCGGCTGGATCGACGCCGGCAACGAAGCCGCGCTGACCGACGAAGCGGTGGCCGAACTGATCTTTCGCCCGGGCTTTTCGACCGCGCGCGCGGTGACCGAAGTATCGGGGCGCGGCGTCGGGATGGACGCGGTGCGCAACTTCCTGAAGCGCGACGGCGGCGACATCGCGCTGCGCTTCACCGACGATCGCGTCGGCGCGTCGTATCGCGCGTTCGAGACGATCGTGTCGCTGCCCGCGCGATTCGCGGCGGACGGCGCCGCCCGTGACGCCGGGCAGCCGGCCGGCGCCGGCATCGCGATCGTCGACGTGGCGGAGTGATCGTGCAAGCGTGGATGATCCCGATCGGCGCCGCGCTGGCGGGCGGCCTGGTGGTCGCGGCGGTGGCCGCGATCGTGTGTCGCATCGCGCGAGCGCGGCTCGTTGCCGCGCTGACGCGCGAAGCCGGGGCGTTGCGCGCCGCGCTCGGCGCGGCCGATGCACGGGCCGATGAAGCCGTTGCCGCACATGCCGAAGCGGCGCAGGTGTGGGCGCGCCGCGAAGCGGCGCTCGAGGAGGCGCTGGCGCGCGAGGCGGCCGGCACCGGCGAGCAGCGCGACGCGCTGCAGGCGCTCGCGGCCGAGCGCGCCGCGCTGTCGCAGCATGCGACGAAGCTCGCCGACGAAGCCGCGCGGCTGCGCGGGCTGGCCGGCACGTTCGAACGCTGGCACGAGCAGATGATCTCGCTGACCACGCAGAACCAGGACATGCGCACGAAGAACCAGGAGCTGTCGGCGATCGTCGCGCACGTGTCGATCGTGTCGCTGAACGCGTCGATCGAGGCCGCGCGCGCGGGCACGGCCGGGCGGGGCTTCTCGATCGTCGCGAGCGAGGTGCGCGGGCTCGCCGCGCGCTCGCAGCAGCTGTCGAACAGCTATCGCGACAGCCTGAATCGCAACGATCTCGTGACGGCCGCGACGTTCCAGGACATCCAGGCCGGCGGCAAGATGATCACGGCCGCGCTCGCGACGGTCGAGACGCTGGCCGGGCAGCTGCATGCGCGGCTCGAGGGAGCGGCGGCGTGATCACCGCGCAGGCCCGGGCCGGTTTCGAGCGGATCTTCTTCGATGCGGCGCGCACGCGGCTCGCGTCCGGCGGCGCGTGCGAAATCAGGCCGGCCGCCGGCGATGCGCACGACGCGTCGCACGATCCATCACGCGCGAAATCGCGCGCGACGCCGAAGGTGCCCGAGCACGTCGCAGTGCTGACGATCTCGGCACTGCATTTCCGGCTGCTGCTCGCGCTGCGCTTTCGCGACGACGAACCGACGCGTCGTCATTTCGCCGCCGCGACGCCCGGCGCGAGCGCGCAGCGGCCGCTGCCCGAGGCGTTCATGGAAGTCGCGAACCTGTGCTGCGGCGCGATCAACCAGGCGCTGACCGCGCCGTTCCCCGATCTCGGGATGTCGACGCCTTACCTGTTGAGCGGCGCGAGCGTCGACTACCTGCCGGCGCTGCATCCCGACCACGTGGCCGCGTACGACGTGACGCTCGACGGCGACGTGCGGATCGGCGCGACGCTGTGCGTGTGCGCGAACGCGCCGGTCGATTTCCACGTGCCGGAAGCGGCGAGCGTGGACACGGGCGGCGAGCTCGAACTGTTTTGACCGATTGTGAGGAAGGACTCCGCGAGATGACCGTAGACCAACCCGTCAGCAAGGTGCTCGTGCTCGACGACAGCCGCGCGCATGCGGCGACGCTCAAGCGCTTCTGCGACGAGCACAACCTGGTCGGCCTGACCGTGCGGCGCAACCGGCTGCTGAAGGTGCTGCGCTCGAACATCGATCTCGGCGCGATCCTGCTCGCCGAGGACTACGGCGGCTCGCCGGACGAAAGCGCGATCATCGCGACGCAGATCGATGCGCTGCGGCCCGAGCTGCCGATCATCCTGCGCCGCGCGTCGAATGCGTCGCGCGACGGGCTGCCCGATGCGCTCGCGCGCGTCGCGTGCGCGGCCTACGTCGCCGACGACCTGACGCCGCTCAAGCGCGCGATCGACGAATACCTGTTCGGCCGCGATTACCCGAACGCGCTCGTGCGCGGCATCGCGGAGATCACCGAGGCGCGGCTCGACAGCCTGTTTCCGGGCCTCGCGATCGAGCGCGACACGCCGTGCATCGTGCGCGACCAGATCATCTTCGGCGAGGTGTTCAGCCTGATCGCGCTGGAAAGCGCGTGGTGCCGCGGCTACATGCTGCTGCAGACGAGCGAGCAGCCGCTGCTCGACATGATCGGCGGCACGCGCGACGACGGCCGCGCACCCGATTTCCGGGACGTGAACAACGTGCTCGGCGAGTTGACCAACCTCGTGTGGGGCGCGTTCAAGAACCGCTATCTCGGCGACGCGGAGGCACTCGCGCGGCATCCCGTGCAGGTGCCGCTCGTCGTCAATCACAAGCAGAAATTCATTTCGTTCGGCGGCGACTGTCCGCAGCTGTGTTTCAAGTATCGGATGACCGACCCCGAGTCGGGACGATCGGTGCGGCTCGACCAGCGTTTCGTGTTTAGCCTGAGCTGGTCGCCGGAGGATTTCCGCGAATCCGTGCAGGACGTGGGGCCGATGGTCGAGTCGGGCGAACTCGAACTGTTTTGAATGTTGAAGTCAGCAACAAGGAAAGGGGAATACGGCATGGCAAAGATTCTGGTGGTCGACGATTCGGGCACGGTGCGTGACGAGGTCGCGGGGTTCCTGCGCAATCACGGGCTCGACGTCGCGACGGCGGTGGACGGCAAGGACGGGCTCGCGAAGCTCAAGGCGACGCCCGGCGTGCGCCTCGTGATCAGCGACGTGAACATGCCGAACATGGACGGCCTGACGATGGTCGAGAAGATCCGCGGCGAGCTGGCGAATACGTCGGTCAACGTCGTGATGCTGACGACCGAGAGCAGCCCGGCGATGAAGGAGCGCGGCAAGGCCGCCGGCGTGAAGGGCTGGATCGTGAAGCCGTTCAAGGGCGACGCGGTGCTCGACGCGCTGAAGAAGCTCGCGGGCTGAGCGCGCACGCGGGTGATGCATCGCCGTCGGCCGGCGATCGATGGGCAGCCTGGGTGGCCTTCGCGTCACGGTGCGGTGACGTTCAAGCCGGCTTCGCGGCCGGCTGGTCGACCCCGCTGGACGCCGCGCGCAATGTGGAGGACGATTCGTGATCATGTCGATCGCGAATCCGGGCGCGTGTCGCCCGTGCTGCCCGTGCTGCGGATTCGCGCCCGATCGAACCCCGTCGAGCGGAGCATCATGGAATCCCGTCACGAAACACCCGAGCCGATCCTGCTGCGCGACGTGCGCGACGGGGTCGTCACGCTGCGGCTGAACCGGCCGCAACAGTTCAACGCGTTGTCGGAGGCGATGCTGGCGAGCCTGCAGGACGCGTTCGATTCGCTGGCCGCCGATCCGCACGTGCGCTGCGTCGTGCTCGCCGCCGAGGGCAAGGCGTTCTGCGCGGGCCACGACCTGCGGCAGATGCGCGCCAAACCCGAACTCGATTACTACCGCACGCTGTTCGCGCAATGCAGCCGCGTGATGCTCGCGATGCGCGCGTTGCCGGTGCCGGTGATCGCACGCGTGCACGGCATCGCGACGGCGGCCGGCTGCCAGCTCGTCGCCGCGTGCGATCTCGCCGTCGCAGCGGACACCGCGCGCTTCGCGGTATCCGGAATCAACGTCGGGCTGTTCTGCTCGACGCCGGCCGTCGCATTGAGCCGCAACGTGTCGGCGAAGCGCGCGTTCGACATGCTCGTCACCGGGCGTTTCGTCGATGCGGCGACGGCGGCCGCCTGGGGGCTCGTCAACGAGGCCGTGCCCGAGGATGCGCTCGACGCGGCCATCGCGCGCAAGGTCGCGGAGATCGTCGCGAAGAGCCCGGCGGCGGTGCGCTACGGCAAGCAGATGTTCTACCGGCAGCGCGAACTGCCGCTCGACGACGCGTACGCGTTTGCGGGCGACATGATGGCGCGCAACATGATGGAAGAGGACGCCGGCGAGGGGATCGATGCGTTCCTGGAGAAACGCAAGCCGGTGTGGCGTTCGTAGCGCGGGGGCCGCGCGTGCGCATTGCCCTCGCCAGCGCGCTTTACACGTTGCAAAAGCAGACGGGCCGCTGGTAAAGCGGCCCGCGCGCTGATCCGGATGTGCGGCGACAGCGAGCGTGCCGCCGCATCCGCGCCGGGCATCAGCGCCCGTAGCTGCCCGTGCGCAGCGCCGGCTGCACCGTCGACGCGCCGGGCGGCACGGTCACGACCGGCACGCGGCGCGCGAGTGCGCACATCAGCTCGTAGCCGATCGTGCCGCTCGCTTCCGCGACGTCGTCGACCTTCACCTGATCGCCCCACAGCTCGACGCTCGAGCCGATGCCCGCGTTCGGGCACGGCGTCAGGTCAACGGTGAGCATGTCCATCGACACGCGGCCGACGACGCGCGTCATCACGCCGTCCACCGCGATCGGCGTGCCGGTCGGCGCGTGGCGCGGATAGCCGTCCGCATAGCCGCACGCGACGACGCCGATCCGCATCGGCCGGTCTGCCGTGAAGCGACGGCCATAACCGACCGTTTCCTCCGGCGCGAGCGTCTGCACGCCGATGATCTTGCTCGTCAGCGTCATGGCGGCCATCAGCGGCGTGTCGGCGATGTGCCGCGACGCGCCGGTCGGCGACGCGCCATACAGGATCGTGCCCGGCCGCACCCAGTCGCGATGCGCGCGCGGATGCCACAGCACGGCCGCCGAATTCGATGCCGAGCGCTCGCCCGGAATCCCGGCCGTGGCCGCATCGAATTGATCGAGCTGCCAGTCGACTTCGCCTTCGTCGGCGTTCGCGAAATGCATCATCAGCGTGATCTTGCCGATCGACGGCGCGGCCGCCGCGCGTTCCCACGCGGCGCGGAATGCGTCGGGCCGGTAGCCGAGCCGGTTCATCCCGGAGTTCATCTTCAGCTGGATGTCGATCGGCTGCCGGGGCTTCGCGGCGATCAGCAGGTCGAGTTGCGCGTCGCAGTGCACGGCCACCGTCAGCCGGTGGCGGTCGGCCAGTTCGACGTCGGCCGGCTCGAAGATCCCTTCGAGCAGCAGCACCGGCTTGTTCCAGCCGAGCTCCCGCACGCGCACGGCTTCGTCGAGATCGAGCAGCGCGATGCCGTCGGCGGCCGCGAGGCCCGGATAGATCCGCTCGATCCCGTGACCGTATGCGTTGGCCTTGACCACGGCCCATACGCGCGATTGCGCGGCGGTGCGACGGATGAAGTCGAGGTTATGGCGGACGGCGTCGGGACGGATATGGGCGACGATGGGACGGGGCATGGGCGGGCTCGGGTCGAAAGTCGTTCGGCGCACGCGGCGGCGCGGCGCGGGTGAGCAGGCTGGCGCGGCAACACACCAAGCCAGTGTTGAGCGCTATCTTATTGGTGTTCGACCAGTTTTAATTAACGTATTTGTCGGCGATTTGGTGGAATTTTTTGTGCCTGATCCATGCCGTCACTGCCTTCGGCAGGCGGTTTTGCCGAGTCTCCCGTCTAGAAAACCGGTGCGCGAACAGCCCGGCGCAATGCTAAGCTCTGCGCGACCGTGTCATTGATCAATGTAATCATAAAGGAGGAGACTTTGATGACGACGTCCCAGATCTGCCTGTTCATCGTGGCGCTGTTGCCGTTCCCGATGACGTTCCTGGCCAAGGCCCGCAAGGGCTACGACAACCACGCGCCGCGCGAGTACCTGGCAAGGCTCGAAGGCTGGCGCGCGCGGGCGCAGGCCGCGCACCAGAACGCGTGGGAGGCGCTGGCGCTGTTTACGGCCGCACTGGTCGTCGCATGGCACAACGGCGCGAACGCGCATCACGTCGATCAGCTCGCGATTGGGTTCGTCGCGATTCGCGTCGTCTATGTGCTGACGTACCTGCTGAACTGGGCGTCGCTGCGCTCGCTCGTGTGGTTCGCGGGGATGGCCTGCGTCGTCGCGTTGTTCTTTGCCGCGCCGTGACGAGAGGATGAACGGGAGGCCCCCGCGTGGCCTCGGCGCGCGGGTTCGCTACGCACCGCCTGCGCCGCGCGCGTGACTGTCGTTGGATGCGGGCGCAACGATCTTCGCGAGCTGGAACGGCGGTGCATCGGCTTCGCGGCGCAGGAACGCGATCAACGGATCGAGCAGCCGATGCCGCGCCGACGGATTGCGGCGCAGCACGAAGCGCCATGACGCATCGCGTGCGAGGCCCGGCACCAGCGGCACCAGGCGGCCGCTGCGCAGTTCGGGCTCGATCAGCGGCACGCGCCCGAGCGCGATGCCCGCGCCGCCCAGCGCCGCGCCGATCACCTGACTGAAACTGCTGTAGCGGACGATCTTCGTTTCGAAGTCGATCGCTCCGGCGTCGGCGCGCATGGGGCCCTCCGGTCGCGACGAATTGCCGGGCGGATGCCCGTCCGCGCACGCCTTTCCTCCGATCAATCCCGCCCGTGCGGCTCGGGTTTGTCTCGATTCATTTTCCTGTTGAGCATTTTTTTGTTGTCGTAGTATCCGTGTTGACAACACTTGTTGCACTAAGGTCTAATTCAACATCGCATGTTGCGGTGCGGCTTGATGTCGTCGTTCCCCGGCCAGCCGGCCGGTTACATCGCTCAACCATGCGGAGAAAAGTCATGAGTCGCCGTTCCTTCCTGAAAGCCGTCGCGGTGGTCGCCGCGCTCGGCGCCAGCATCGCGCACGCGGATACCAAGACGCTCGTCGTCGGGACCGATACGTCGTTCATGCCGTTCGAGTTCAAGCAGGGCGACAAGTACGTCGGCTTCGATCTCGACCTGTGGGCGGAGATCGCGAAGGACCAGGGCTGGAAATACACGATCCAGCCGATGGATTTCGCGGGCCTGATCCCGGCGCTGCAGACGCAGAACATCGACGTCGCGCTGTCGGGGATGACCATCAAGGAAGAGCGGAAGAAGGCGATCGACTTCTCCGCGCCGTACTACGACAGCGGCCTCGCGGCGATGGTGCAGACGGACAACACGACGATCAAGTCGATCGACGACCTGAACGGCAAGGTGATCGCCGCGAAGACGGGCACCGCGACGATCGACTGGATCAAGGCGCACCTGAAGCCGAAGGAGATCCGCCAGTTCCCGAACATTGACCAGGCATATCTCGCGCTCGAGGCCGGCCGCGTCGACGCGGCGATGCACGACACGCCGAACGTGCTGTTCTTCGTGAACAACGAAGGCAAGGGCAAGGTGAAGGTCGCGGGCCAGCCGGTCAGCGGTGACAAGTACGGGATCGGCTTCCCGAAGGGAAGCGCGCTCGTGCCGAAGGTCAACGCGTCGCTCGTGAAGATCAAGGCCGACGGCCGCTACGCGCAGATCTACAAGAAGTGGTTCGGCGCCGAGCCGCCGAAGATGTGAGCGTGACGGCACAGCATGGCGCGGCCGGGCGGCCGCGCCGGTCTTGAATCGGACGGGGAGCGACAGGTGAATTTCGATTGGTCGGCGATCTGGGCGGCGTTGCCGGACCTGATGGACGGGGTCCGGTTGACGGTGTTCATCGCATTTTTCGGGCTGGTGGGCGGATTCGTCGTCGGGATGATCGCGGGCATGTTCCGCGCATACGGACCGAAGGCGATGAACGTGCTCGCACAGGTTTATATTGAACTGATCCGCGGCACGCCGATCGTCGTGCAGGTGATGTTCCTGTATTTCGCGTTGCCGCTGCTCGCGCATATCCGGATCGACGGCCTGACGGCCGCGATCATCGCGATCACGGTGAATTCGGGCGCGTATCTCGCGGAAGTGGTGCGCGGCGCGCTGCTGTCGATTCCGAAGGGGCTGACGGAAGCGGGGCTCGCGATGGGCCTGTCGATGCCGCGCGTGCTGCTGAAGGTGGTCGGGCCGCTCGCATTCCGGCGCCTGATTCCGCCGCTCGGCAACCAGTGCATCGTGAGCCTCAAGGACACGTCGCTGTTCATCGTGATCGGCGTCGGCGAATTGACGCGAAAGGGGCAGGAAATCATTGCCGGCAATTTCCAGGCGGTCGAGATCTGGACCGCGGTGGCCGTCATCTACCTGATGCTGACCGGCGCGATGACGCTGACGCTTCGGCTCGTCGAAAAGAGGATGCGCATCTTATGAGCATGATCGAATTCCAGAACGTGTCGAAGAGCTTCGGCCATGTGCCGGTGCTGAAGCATATCGACCTGAAGATCGACGCGGGCGAGGTGGTCGTCGTGATCGGTCCGTCGGGCTCGGGCAAGTCGACGATGTTGCGCTGTATCAACGCGCTCGAGAAGATCACCGGCGGCGAACTGCTGGTCGACGGCCAGAGCGTGCGTGGCAACGCATCGACGATCCGCAACATCCGGCTCGAAGCGGGCATGGTGTTCCAGCAGTTCAACCTGTTTCCGCAAATGACCGCGCTCGAGAACGTGATGTTCGGGCCGACCCAGGTACGCGGCGCGTCGCGCGCCGACGCGCGCGACCAGGCGATGGCGCTGCTCGACAAGGTCGGCCTCGAATCGCGCGCGAATCATTATCCGTCTGAGCTGTCGGGCGGCCAGCAGCAGCGCGTCGCGATCGCACGCGCGCTCGCGATCCGGCCGCGGCTGATGCTGTTCGACGAGCCGACGTCGGCGCTCGATCCGGAATTGCGCCACGAGGTGCTGAAAGTGATGCAGGATCTCGCGACCGAAGGGATGACGATGATCGTCGTCACGCACGAGATCGGCTTCGCGAAGCGGGTCGGCACGCGGTTGCTGTTCATGGATCAGGGCGGCATCGCCGAGGACGGCCATCCGGTCGACCTGATCGACCGCCCGCCGACACCGCGCCTGAAGGAATTCCTGAAACACGTGTCCTGAACGAAACCGAATCATCCGACATGCCGCTTTCCCCATCTCCCGTCATCGCCGGCACGCCGTTCGACATCGGCGTGCGCCTCGGCGAGCTTGCCCGCCCCGTGTTCGATGCGTACATGCAGCAGAGCAGCGCATGGCAGGCCGTGCGCCGCTGGCGCGGCCACCCGTTCGTCGCCGCGCTGCGACAGGCCGCGCTGGCCGCGTACCCCGATCTCGTTGCGGAACTGGACGGGATCGCGGCAGGCGTCGGCTGGCCGGCCGAGGACATCTTTCTGTGGAACTGCCGCGGCGAACTGATCCATCACGCGCCGGACGGCTGCACGACGCTCGCCGGGCGCGATGCGCACGACACGCGCTGGATCGCGCACAACGAGGACGGCGATCCGTACCTGCGCGAGCGCTGTCTGCTGGTCGACGTGCAGCCGCAAGGCAAGCCGGGCTTCATCAGTTTCTACTACCCGGGCTCGCTGCCCGGGCATACGTTCGCCGCGAACCGCGCGGGCATCGCGCAGGCGATCAACAACCTGCGGATCCGCACGCCGGCGCTCGGCGTGCCGCGGATGATCCTCGCGCGCGCCGTGCTCGACGCCACATCGCTCGATGCGGCCGCCGACGTGCTGCGCACGCATGCGCGCGCGAGCGGCTTTCACCACACGCTCGGCGCGACCGGCGATCCGCGGCTCCTGAGCATCGAGGCGAGCGTCGCGCGCTGCTCGGTCGTCGAAGTCGCGCGTCTTGCCGGTCACGCGAATCATCTCGTGCATCCGGGATGCGAGGGGGAAGCGCAGATCGTCACGCAATCGTCCGGTGATCGTCAGCGGCGTGTCGATGCGCTGACGCCGGGCATCGACGCGATCGACGAAGCCGCACTGCTGCGCGTGCTCGGTGACCGCGCACCGGAAGGACTCCCGATCTATCGCGACGATCCGGCCGACCCCGACGACGAAAACACGCTGGCGACCGCCGTGTTCGCGATTCGCGACACCGCGATCGACTTCACCATTCACCAGCACGGCACGCAGCGCTTCGCGACGCGCATCGTGCCGTCCGCGCACGCGCGCAGCGCGTCCTGATCCATGAGGCAACGCATGACGACCGTTTTTCATCGCGCTCCACGCGCCACCTTGCCCGTCGCCGTCGCGGGCGACGGCATCGAGATCATCGACTCGACCGGCAAACGCTACATCGACGCGTGCGGCGGCGCGGCCGTATCGTGCCTCGGCCACAGCAACCAGCGCGTGATCGATGCGATCAAGCGGCAGGTGCAGCAACTGCCGTACGCGCATACGTCGTTCTTCACGACGGACGTGGCGGAAGAATTGGCCGACCGGCTCGTCGAGGCCGCGCCGGCCGGTCTCGAACACGTGTATTTCGTGTCGGGCGGATCCGAGGCGATCGAAGCCGCATTGAAGCTCGCGCGCCAGTATTTCGTCGAGAAGGGCGAGCCGCAGCGCCGCCATTTCATCGCACGTCGCCAGAGCTATCACGGCAACACGCTCGGCGCACTCGCGATCGGCGGCAACGCATGGCGACGCGAGCCGTTCCTGCCGCTGCTGATCGAAGCGCATCATGTGAGCCCGTGCTATGCGTATCGCGACCAGCAGGCCGGTGAAACCGACGAAGCCTATGCGCAGCGCCTGGCTGATGAGCTGGAGCAGAAGATCGTCGAACTCGGCGCGGAAAACGTCGCCGCATTCGTCGCGGAAACGGTGGTCGGCGCGACGGCCGGCGCGGTGCCGCCGGTGCGTACCTATCTGAAGAAGATTCGCGCGGTGTGCGACAAATACGGCGTGCTGTTGATTCTCGACGAAATCATGTCGGGGATGGGGCGCACCGGTTACCTGTTCGCGTGCGACGAAGATGGCGTCGCGCCCGACCTGTTGACGATCGCGAAAGGGCTCGGCGCGGGGTACCAGCCGATCGGCGCGACGCTGGTGAGCGATCGCATCTACCGGACGATCGTCGACGGTTCGGGTTTTTTCCAGCACGGCCACACGTATCTCGGTCATGCAACGGCCTGCGCGGCCGCGCTCGAAGTGCAGCGCGTGATCGCCGAAGAGAAGCTGCTCGACAACGTGAAGGCGCGCGGCGAGCAACTGCGCGCGTCGCTGCGCGAGCATTACGGTGCGCGTCCGCATGTCGGCGACGTGCGCGGCCGCGGGCTGTTCGTCGGCGTCGAGCTCGTGCGCGATCGCGACAGCAAGGCGACGTTCGATCCCGCGCTGAAGCTGCATGCGGCGGTCAAGCGCGAGGCGATGCAGCGCGGGCTGATGGTGTATCCGATGGGCGGTACGATCGACGGCGTGCACGGCGATCACATCCTGATCGCACCGCCGTTCGTCTGCACCGCGCAGCAGATCGACACGATCGTCGAACGGCTGTCCGGCGCGATCGATGCGGCGCTCGCATCGGCCGGCGCGTAAACCTTTAGCTTATCGAATCCTCACCATGACGGACAGACTGCCTCCCTTCGATCCCGCATCGGCCACCGACGAGCAGAAGGCCGTGCTCGCCGACATTCTCAGCGGCCCGCGCGGCAACCTGAACGGGCCGTTCCTCGGCTGGATCGCGAGTCCCGAGCTCGCGCAGCACGCGCAGCGGCTCGGCGCGTTCTGCCGCTATCGCACGGGTCTGCCGCTGCGACTGTCGGAGCTCGCGATTCTCGTGACGGCCGCACGCTGGCGCTCGCAGGCCGAGTGGCACATCCATCATCCGATCGCGCTCGATGCGGGTGTGCCGGCCGCGACGGCCGACGCGATCCGCCGCGGCGTCGAGCCGGTGTTCGAGTCGGACGACGATGCGCTGATCCATGCGTTCGCGAGCGAGCTGTACGACACGCGGCGCGTGAGCGATGCGACGTTCGCGCGCGCGCAGGCGCGTTTCGGCCACGAGACCGTCGTGAACCTCGTCGCGCTGCTGGGCTATTACGCGCTCGTGGCGATGACGCTCAACACGTTCGGCATGCGCGCGGACGGACAGACCGATTTGCCGTTTCCCGAATAACTGCCGCATGCCGGATTGTGTCGATCGCGTTCATTGCGTATGTCGTTCATACACCGGCGCGGCAAGGTGTGGCGCCGTTTCTCGACACGCGGTGCGTTCCCTGGCTCGCGGTGGTGCAGCGCGAATGGCCGACCTTCCGCGACTTCGATCGTCCGATGCAATATCGCTGGGGGCGATGTCGAACCGTCTGACGATAGGGCGACGCGGTGCGGCAAGGCCGCGCCGCTCTGGGGTCGACATCAATGAAACCAATTGTATTCGTGCGGGATCGGCCGCGATCGCACGCGTATGATGGCTTGTTCACGTCGATAAGATCGGTGAGCAAGCATGACTAGTACCCGTAAGACATTGATGATCGCCGGCGGCCTGCTGGTCGCCGCGGCCGGCACCGGCTACGTGATGCTCCTGCGTGCGGACCACCGCGCGATCGCGGAGGCCGGTATCGGCGACTCCGCGGCGCCTGCCGCCGCCGTAACGGCAGCGAACGATGGACACACCGCACAAGGCACGATCGCGCCGCCTGCGGCGGTCGCCGTCCCTTCCAAGCATGTCGATGAGGTCGTGCCGCAACCAGCGGCCGCACGGCCGCCGTCCGCGGCTCCTGCGCGTACGAGCGCGGCGCCGGCATCCGCTGCCGTCGCGCCGGTCGTCGCCGCGGCGGCGCCACCGGCGAAACCGAGTGCGCCGCCGCCGACCGTCCATGTCGTGACGATCGAGCCGGAGGTTGCGACCCCGCCGAAAGCCCAGCCCGCTCCGCAGGTAAAAGCGCCGGTACAAGCAGCGCAACCCGTGCAACCGACGCCGCCGGCCCAGGCGACGCAGGCGGCTCGGCCGAGTCAGCAGGCGGAGCAGCCGACCCAGCGCGCGGCGCGCAAGCGCGACGGGCTCGAGCGGCACGCGGCCGCGACCCCCGCGATGAAATCCGAAACGCCTGAAACCGCGGCACTCGTGCGGGAATCGGCAAAGCTCGATCCGTCGTTGCCGCCACCGCGATACGTGGCGGCGCCGAGCGTCGATCCGCAGCATGCGTCGACGGGTGCGAATCCGGTCGCCGCCGCGATGACCGACCAGCTCGTCAAGCAGTCGAGCAGCTTCAAGGCAGCCACACCGGCGAACGCCGGGCCCGGCGTGGCGCAGTGAGAACGGAGCGGCCGCGCTCGCGCAACGCCGCTCGACGCCGGATGAAAAAGGGCCCCGCACGCCGACCAGGGCATGCGGGGCCAAGAGACACGAACCTGTTTGATGCGTCGCGCGTTACGCGGCGATCGCTTCTTCGACCTGCGGCGCGTCGGCGGTCGCCGGCGTCGCGTCTTGCCGGATCAGGTGATCGAACGCGCCGAGCGATGCCTTCGCGCCTTCGCCCACCGCGATCACGATCTGCTTGAACGGCACCGTCGTCACGTCGCCGGCGGCAAACACGCCCGGCACCGACGTCGCACCGCGCGCATCGACGACGATCTCGCCGTGCTTCGACAGTTCGATCGTGCCCTTCAGCCATTCGGTGTTCGGCACGAGGCCGATCTGCACGAACACGCCTTCGAGATCGACACGCTTCGTTTCACCGGAGCGCAGATCCTTGTAGACGATCCCGTTCAGCTTGCTGCCGTCGCCGGTCAGCTCGGTCGTCTGCGCCTGCGTGACGATCGTCACGTTCGGCAGGCTGCGCAGCTTGCGTTGCAACACTTCGTCCGCGCGCAGTTGCGCGCCGTATTCGATCAGCGTGACTTCCTTCACGATGCCGGCCAGGTCGATCGCGGCCTCGACGCCCGAGTTGCCGCCGCCGACCACCGCGACCCGCTTGCCCTTGAACAGCGGGCCGTCGCAGTGCGGGCAGTATGCGACACCGCGGTTGCGGTATTCGCGCTCGCCCGGCACGTTGATTTCGCGCCAGCGCGCGCCGGTCGCGAGGATGATCGTCTTCGCCTTCAACACTGCGCCATTCGCGAGGCGGATCTGGTGCACGTCACCCGGAATCAGCGCGTCGGCGCGCTGCACGTCCATGATGTCGACGTCGTACTGCTTCACGTGCTGCTCGAGCGCCGCGGCAAACTTCGGTCCTTCCGTTTCCTGCACCGACACGAAGTTCTCGATCGCCATCGTGTCGAGCACCTGGCCGCCGAAACGCTCGGCGACGACGCCCGTCGCGATGCCCTTGCGCGCCGAATAGATCGCGGCGGCCGCACCGGCCGGGCCGCCGCCGACGATCAGCGTGTCGAACACCGGCTTGTTCTCAAGCGACTTCGCGGCGCGGGCGCTGGCGCCCGTGTCGAGCTTCGCGAGAATTTCCTTCACGCTGCTGCGGCCCTGGCCGAACGATTCGCCATTCAGGAACATCGTCGGCACGGCCATGATCTGGCGTGCTTCGACTTCGTTCTGGAACAATGCGCCGTCGATCGCGACGTGGCGGATGCGCGGGTTGATCAGCGACATCACGTTCAGCGCCTGCACGACTTCCGGGCAGTTCTGGCACGACAGCGAGAAATACGTATCGAACGCGTAATCGCCGTCGAGCGCGCGGATCTGTTCGATCACGTCGTCGTCGAGCTTGAGCGGATGGCCGCCCGTCTGCAGCAACGCGAGCACGAGCGACGTGAATTCATGGCCCATCGGGATGCCGGCGAAGCGGATGCCGGCCGGCTTGCCGGGTTCGCCGATCGAGAACGACGGCTTGCGCTCGGCATCGTCGCGGCGTTCGGTCACGGTCACGCGCGACGTCAGCGACGCAATCTCGTTCAGCAGCGCAAGCAGTTCCTGCGATTTCGCGCTGTCGTCGAGCGACGCGACGAGTTCGATCGGGCGCGTGATCTTTTCGAGGTACGCTTTCAGTTGGTTCTTGAGATTGGCGTCGAGCATGGCGTTTCGGATTCCGTATTGATAATTATGGTCGGGCACGTCGTGCCGGAGAAGGGCGCGGGCCGCACGAGGCGGCCCGTGTTCGCGTGACGCGCGCGCCTCGTGCGAGGCGCGCGGCGCGATCGTCAGATCTTGCCGATTAGGTCGAGCGACGGGGTCAGCGTTTCCGCACCCGGCGTCCACTTGGCCGGGCACACTTCACCCGGGTGCGCCGCGATGTATTGCGCGGCCTGCACCTTGCGCAGCAGTTCGCCCGCGTCGCGGCCGATGCCGTTGTCGTGGATTTCGCACAGCTTGATCTCGCCTTCCGGGTTGATCACGAACGTGCCGCGCAGCGCCATCCCTTCTTCCTCGATCAGCACGTCGAAGTTGCGCGACAGCGTGAGCGTCGGGTCGCCGATCATCGGGTACTTGATCTTGCCGATCGTGTCCGACGTGTCGTGCCATGCCTTGTGCGTGAAGTGCGTATCGGTCGACACGCCGTAGATCTCGACACCCAGCTTCTGGAATTCCGCGTAGCGGTCGGCGAGGTCGCCCAGCTCGGTCGGGCAGACGAACGTGAAGTCGGCCGGGTAGAACACGACGACGGACCACTTGCCCTTGAAGTTCTCTTCGGACACGGGCACGAAATCGCCGTTGTGGTATGCGGTTGCCTTGAACGGTTTGATTTGGGTGTTGATGATCGGCATCTTGCGAGTTCCTTTGCTTGGGTGTTGATGAAGTGTTGCCAGTATCCGGGTTCACCCCAGGTTTGTGAAATTGCTTGTTTCAATCCGCGGCATCGGGAATTTCTATCTGCTTCCGGCCCCCGTCGCGACGGGCCGTCCGGTCGGCCCGTGCCATCCGGGCCGGGCCTTTCGGCGGATTTCGGCCAGCCGGCGCTTCTGACACATTGGGCGTGCGGGAGGGCGCGGCGCCGGGCGACGGCGATGCGCCCCGCGCAAGGGCCCGGCGCCCGTTCGGCACGAACGGCTGCGCGGTCGTCAGACACTCTTCGTCCCACTGCCGCCATGAACCTTTTTTCCGGACGCGCCCAGCGTGCGCCGCTCGCGTGGTTCCGCGAGATCGTCCCCACGCGGCGATGCCTGCATCGGCTTCTGCGCGGTGCGGCCTGCGTATTCGTGACCCTCTTGTGTGCCGCGCCGGCGCTCGCCGTCGATGCATCCGCGCCGGCCGCGACGGCGACACCCGCCACCACATCGACCGGCCTCGTGCAGATGCCCGACGGCCGGCTGCTCGCGCCCGAGTTCGCCCGCATCGTCTCGCGCGGCGCGCTCGTCGTCGCGGTGCTCGGCGTCGATCAGCCGCCGTTCTTCATGTCGCGCAACGGTGCAATGGCGGGCGTCGACATCGATCTCGCCGACGAACTGGCGAAAAAGCTCGGCGTGGCCGTGCAGTTCGACCGCGATGCGCGCACGTTCGACGAGGTCGTTCACCTGCTCGCGACCGGGCAGGCCGACGTCGCGATCAGCAAGCTGTCGCGCACGTTGCCGCGTGCGCAGGTGGTCCGCTTCAGCACGCCGTACATCAACCTGCGACGCGCGCTGCTGATCAACCGCGTCAGCTTCGCGGAACTCGCGAAAGGGCGCGCGCTGCCGGAAGTCGTGCGCGATTACCGCGGCACGATCGGCGTCGTCGCGGGGTCGGCCTATGCGGAATACGTGCGCAGCGACTTCCCGGCCGCGCGGGTGCGCACGTATCCGAGCTGGCCGGCGACGCTCGACGCGCTGAACGCCGGCGCGGTCACGGCTGTGTATCGCGACGAACTCGCGATCAAGCTGGTGATGCAGGACGACCCGACCGCGCCGATCCGCTTGCGCGTCGCGACCTTCGACGACCTCACCGACGCGCTTGCCGTCGGCGTGCCGGTGTCCACGCCGACGCTGCTCGCGTTCGTCAATCAGTTCCTGGCCGAGCGCAACAAGCGGCTCGACGTGAAATCCTTGCTCGATGCGATGGGTCGCTGACATGAACATGAACGAGAACATCAGGATCATGCCCCGCATCGAGCGGCTGCATGCGTTCGCGATCCATCCGTTGACGGTCTTCGGCAGCCTCGCGCTCGGGATCGTGGCGGGCGTGCTGTGGCCGGCCGCCGCGCCGAAGTTCGACTATGTGGGCCAGGTGTACGTCGGCCTGCTGAAGATGACGGCGCTGCCGTTCATGACGGCCGCCGTGATCTTCAGCCTGCAGCGGCTGCTGCGCGACGGCAGCGCGTCGGACCTCGTGATGCGCGTGATCGCGATCTTCGGCTGCGCATCGGTGTTCGTCGTGGCGGTCGGCGCGGTCGTGCTGGTCGCGATGCGGCCGGGCGAGCATCTGTCGAACGCGACGCTGAAGGCGTTCGGTGCGCTGGTCGGCAGCGACGGCGCGGCGAGCGACACCGTGATGACGCTGTACGGCACCGATCCCGCGGAGAAGTCGTCGGGCCTTGCCGACATGCTGATCGCACTGGTGCCCGGCAACTTCTTCGCGGCGCTCGCGAGCGGCGACACGCTGAAGGCGCTGGTGTTCTCGCTGTTCTTCGGCTTCGCGTCGGGACGCGTGCCGGCGAGCATTTCGGCGGCGCTGAGCCAGACGCTGGAGACCGTCTATTTCACGTGTCAGAAAATCATGCACTGGCTCGCGTATCCGACGCCGATCGTGCTGTTCTGCGGCGGCGCCGCGCAGATCGGCACGTCGGGGTTCGGGCCGCTCGAGGCGATGGTCCGCTTCGTCGCCGCGTTCGCCGTCGTCGCGCTCGTGCTGATCGCGGCCGCGATCGTCGTGATCTGGAAACGCTCGGGCGCGACGCTGGCCGAGACGCTCGCCGGGTTGCGCACGCCGTTCGCGATGGCGCTTGCCACGCGCAGCAGCGTGGCCTGCATGCCGAGCATGATCGAGTGCCTGGCCGACGGCTTCGGCTTTGCCCGTGCGCGCGTCGAGTTGGTCGTGCCGCTTGCCGTGTCGCTGCTGCGCGTCGGGCCGATGGTCTATTACGCAAGCGCGACGCTGTTCGTCGCGCAACTCTACGAACGGTCGCTCGGCCCCGGCGAGCTTTGCGTCGTGCTGGTCGCATCGGTGCTGGCCGGATTCGCGTCGACCGGCACGTCGGGCGTCGTGACGGTGTCTCTCGCCGGCATGGTGTGCGCGGCACTGCACCTGCCGTTCGAGGCTGCGTTCGTGCTGTTCGCGGCAATCGATCCGTTTTGCGAAATATTGCGGACACTGTTGCTGGTGATCGGCAACTCGGCCGTCGTATCCGCGATCTGCGCGCGGCCGCCGCGTGCGTGAAGGAGGGGAGGCGTCATGGCACTTGTCGGCGTACTGGGCGGAATGGGGCCGCTGGCCACGGTCGACTTCATGCATCGTGTGATTCGCCTGACACGCGCGCGTTGCGATCAGGAGCACCTGCCGATGATCGTCGCGAACCTGACGCGAACGCCCGATCGTTCGCGCGCGATCATCGACGGCGGGACCGATCCGCTGCCGGCGCTGCTCGATGGCATCGCGCTGCTGAACCGCTGCGGCGTGGACGTGATCGCGATGCCGTGCAATTCGGCGCATCACTGGTATGCGCCGCTGCGCGAACGTAGCGCGGCGCCGATCCTGCATATCGTCGATGCGTCGGTGGCCGCGTTGCCGGCGGGCGTGCGGCGCGTCGCAGTGCTCGCCACGGGCGGCACGCTGGTGTCGGGCTTCTACCAGGCGGCGCTGCGTGCACGCGGTTTCGAGCCGGTGATGCCGGGCGTGGTCGCGCAGCGCGATATCGCCGCGTGCATCGCGGCGGTCAAGGCGGGGAAGCTCGATGCGTCGGTGCGGTGCCTGACGCGCGCGCTCGCGACGCTGGCACGACGGGACGTGGGCGTAGCGGTGATGGGCTGCACGGAAATTCCGATCGCGGCGCGCGCGTTGCGCGATGCACCGTTCGCGTTGATCGACAGCACGCAGGAGCTGGCGCGCGCGACGGTCGCACATGCGGTCGCGCGCGGATGGGGGCGGGCGGTATGACGCATCGGCGGGACGGTACGCGTGCGGTCGGGCGCGCTTATGCAGCCATCCGCCGGAGCCAATCCGCCAGCCGTCTCGCGCCGTCCGGCATGTCCGTATCCTCGCGCGTGCACAGGTAGTAGTCGCGCCCGTCGTCGAGCGCATGGTCGAACAGCTTCACGAGTTCGCCGTTCGCCAGTTCGCGCTCGACCAGCGGCGCGCGCAGCAGCGCCGCGCCGAGATCCGCGCGCGCCGCGCTTAGCGTCAGTTGCCCGTCCTCGAACATCGGCCCCACCGCGTGCGACACGTGCCGCACGCCGGCGCCCTGCAGCCAGTTGACCCAGGTGCTGCGATCCTCGTCGTGCACGAGCGGCGCCCGCGCGAGATCGGCCGGCGTGCGGAACGGCCCGTGGCGCTTCAGGAACGACGGGCTGCACATCGGCACCATCGCGCCCGGCAGCAGCCGCTCGCAGCGGTAGCCGGGCCAGTCGCCGGTGCCGAAGCGGATCGACAGGTCGGACGCGTCGCTTCGATAGTTGCGGTGATGCGCATACAGCACGGTCACGTCGACATCGGTGTTGTCGGCGAGGAACGCGTGCAGCCGCGGAATGAACCAGCCGATGCCGAGCAGCGGAATCAGGCTGATCGTGATCTGCCGCAACGACGACCGGTCGCGCACGAAGCGCGTCGCGCTGCGCAGCACCGAGAACGCGGTGCTGATCGAGCGGTAGTAGTCGCGCCCCTCGTCGGTAAGCGCGAGCAGCCGGCCTTCGCGCACGGTCAGCGGCGTCTGGATGAACGCTTCGAGCAGCTGCAACTGGTGGCTGACCGCGGAGGGCGTGATGTCGAGCTCGTGCGCCGCCGCGGTGACCGAGCCGAGACGCGCGAATGCCTCGAACGCGCGGACGGCGCGCAGCGGCGGATCGTGCGGCAATTGTTCGATATTTTTCATGTGTCGAATTTTATCGAAAAATCAGGGTAAGCGACAACACGAAAATATCTCGTATTTACAGGCTATTACGTTATTGTGTCGGAAATGGCATAAGCATCCAACAATTGAGTATTTTGGGTGTGGGAGCCAAATATTTAATATTTTTCATGTTTTGATTCGAGTCCCCGATCCCCGCACATGAAAATCGCTTTTCTTCCCGCCAGCCTCGCATTCTCCGCGGCCACGCTGATCGCCGCCGTTCCCGCCTTCGCGCAGTCCGCGCCGCAGACGATCCTGATCGGTCTCGCCGCGCCGCTCACCGGCCCGTCCGCGCGGATCGGCAAGGACCTGCAGAACGGCGCGCAGCTCGCGATCGACGACGCGAACGCGACGCATCCGAGCATCGGCGGCAAGCCGGTCGTCTACAAGCTCGTCGCGGCCGACGATCAATCCGATCCGCGCACGGCCGTCGCGGTCGCGCAGCAGCTCGTCGACCAGCACGTGATCGGCGTCGTCGGTCACTGGAACACGGGCTGCAGCGTGCCGGCGTCGCGCGTCTACCGCGATGCGGGCATTCCGCAGATCGCGCCGGCGTCCACCGGCCACCCGTACACGCAGCAGGGCTACGCGACGGCGTTCCGCATCATGGGTCACGACGATGCGGGCGGCAACTTCACCGGCGCCTATGCGGTGAAGACGCTGAAGGCCACGCGCATCGCGGTGATCGACGATCGCACGTCGTTCGGCGCGGGGCTGGCCGACCAGTTCATCAAGGGCGTGCAGGCGAACGGTGGCACGATCGTCGATCGCCAGTACGTGAACGACAAGACGACCGACTTCAGCGGCGTGCTGACCGCGATCAAGGGCAAGCGCGCGGATCTCGTGTTCTTCGGCGGGCTCGACGCGCAGGCCGCGCCGATCGCACGCCGGATGCGCCAGCTCGGCGTGAACGCGCCGCTGCTCGGCGCCGGCGGCTTTGTGAGCCAGACCTTCCTGTCGCTCGCGGGCAAGGACGGCGACGGCGTGACGGCGCTCGAACCGGGCCTGCCGCTCGACCGGATGCCGGGCGGCAAGGCGTTCGACACGCAGTACCGCACGCGCTTTCACGCGCCGATCGAGCTGCACGCGCCGTTCGCGTACGACGCGGCGGCCACGCTGATCGCGGCCGCGCAGAAGGCCGGCACGACGCAGCCGGCGAAGCTGGTCGCGGCCGTGCGCGCGATCGACCGGCCCGGCGTGACCGGCCGGGTCGCATTCGACGCCGAAGGCAATCTGAAGGACCCGGCATTCACGATCTATCAGGTGCGCGGCGGCAAGTGGACCGTCGTCGACGTGCTCGGCGGCGCGCACCCTGCAACGAAATGACGACCGAGACGAATCCCATGACCGACACGACACATGCATCCACGGCCGTACCCGAGGACTCGCGCCTCGGCATTCTCGCGCGGCGCCGCATCGAAGCGGAAATCATCAAGCCGATCTACGAGATCATGAAGCGGGAATTCGGCACCGAGCGCGCGCAGGCCGTGATCGCGGAAGCCGTGCGCGGCGCGGCCGTCGACGCGGGCCGCACGTTCGCCGCGCAGGAGCCCGACGGCACGAGCGTTCAATCGTTCATCGCGCTGCAGGTGCTGTGGGAGAAGGACGACGCGCTCGACGTCGAGGTGCATCGAGCGGACGACGCGCACTACGACTACGACGTGCATCGCTGCAGCTACGCGGAGATGTATCACGCGATGGGGCTTGGCGAGATCGGCCACCTGTTGAGCTGCGCGCGCGACAGCTATTTCATCGAGGGTTACGACCCGCGCATCGCGCTGACGCGCACGAGCACGATCATGCAGGGCGGCAAGCGCTGCGATTTCCGCTATGCGCTGCAGGCGGCGCCGCAGGTCGACGCCCCGGAGGCCGGCAATGCGTGACGATTTCGCGGATGCACCGCGCGTCGACGGCGCGCGGCTGTGGGCGTCGCTCGAACGGATGGCGCAAATCGGCGCGACGCCGAAAGGCGGCGTCTGCCGTCTCGCGCTGACCGACCTCGACCGCGAGTCGCGCGACCTGTTCGTGCAGTGGGCGCGCGATGCCGGCTGCACGGTGCGGGTGGACCGGATGGGCAACGTGTTCGCGCGCCGCGCGGGCCGCAATCCCGATGCCGCGCCGGTGATGACGGGCTCGCACGCCGATTCGCAGCCGACCGGCGGCCGCTACGACGGCATCTACGGCGTGCTCGGCGGCCTCGAGGTCGTGCGTGCGCTGAACGATGCGGGGATTGAGACCGAGCGGCCGATCGACGTCGTGATCTGGACCAACGAGGAAGGTTCGCGCTTTGCGCCGGCGATGATCTCGGCCGGCGTGTTCGCGGGCGTCTATCCGCTCGAATACGGGCTGTCGCGCACCGACGGCGCGGGCAGGACGATCGGGGAGGAACTCGCGCGGATCGGCTACGCGGGCGCCGAGCCTGTCGGCGGCTATCCGGTGCATGCCGCCTACGAACTGCATATCGAGCAGGGCGCGATTCTCGAACGCGCCGGCAAGACGATCGGCGTCGTGACCGCCGGGCAGGGGCAGCGCTGGTACGAGGTAACGCTGACGGGCGTCGACGCGCACGCGGGCACCACGCCGATGGAATTCCGGCGCGACACGCTGGTGGGTGCCGCGCGGATGATCGAATTCGTCGATGCGCTCGGCCGTCGCCATGCGCCGCATGCGCGCGCGACGGTCGGGATGATCGAGGCGCGGCCGAATTCGCGTAACACGGTGCCGGGCGGCTGCTTCTTCACGGTCGAGTTTCGCCATCCCGACGATGCGGTGCTCGACGAGCTCGACGCGGCGCTGCGTGCGGAACTAGCGCGCGTCGCGGCCGACGCCGGCCTCGGTGCGCGGATCGAGCAGATCTTCACGTATCCGCCGGTGCCGTTCGCGCCGCACTGCATCGACGCGGTGCGCGATGCGGCGCAGGCGCTCGGGCTGCCGCACATGGACATCGTTTCCGGTGCGGGTCACGACGCGTGCTACATCGCGCGCGTCGCGGCGACGGGCATGATCTTCGTGCCGTGCGTCGATGGGCTGAGCCACAACGAGGCCGAGGCGATCACGCCGGAATGGTCGGCGGCGGGCGCCGACGTGCTGTTGCGCGCGGTGCTGCAAAGCGCGCAGGAACCGGGCGCGTGATGCGCGCGTGACGGGCGCGGCTTACTTGCCCGCCTTGTGCCGCGCCATGAACGCGAGGTAGGCGACGATCTGGTCGAGCTCCCGGTCGCTCAGCTGATCGGGCGGGAACGCCGGCATTACGCGGCCCGGCCAGTCGCGCACCGATGCCGGGTTGCGGATGTAGCGGCGCAGCGCGGCGGGCTGGAAGTAGTCGACCGGATTCATCGGCGCGTTCAGGTCGGGGCCGGCCTGGCTGCTGCCCGCGCCGTCGAGGCGATGGCACGCGAGGCATTGCGTGACGAACAGTCGCTGGCCCGCGCGGGCCGGATCGTTCGTCGGCAGCGCGGGATCGACGGCGAGCGATGGCCAGCGCGCGAGCGGCGACGATTCGATCGTGATGCGAACGATCTGATACGGCCATTGCTCGCCGCGCACCGACGATGCGTCCGGCCCGAGCCACACGAGATAGAACGGCCCGGCGCTGACTTGCTTGCCCGGCAGCTTCGGCCACGGATGCGCGGGGTCCTCGATCGCGAGCCACGCGACGGCGCCGGCCGGCGCACGGCGGCGCGCGAGATCCAGCGGCAGTTGCGCGGCGAAACCGTCGGCCGCGCGTGTTTCGAGCACGCCGTCCGCCGGCAGCGGCGTGTCGCCGAGCAGGGCGGCGAACGGCACCGCGCGGAACGTCATCGGCCGGCCGTACGCGATGTCGCGCGGCACGTGGATGTCCGTCGCGTCGGCGCGCGCGAGCAGCGCCTGGCGCGTCAGCACGCGAGGCGTGCTGTCGGTCTCGAGTTCGAGCGAGCCCTGCGCGGACGCGCGCGTCGCGATCAGACACACCGTCACCAGCAACAGCGAAAACCACCGGCGCTTCAGCATTCGTTCTCCGTGGGGGGCGTTCCGGCGGCGGCGGGGAGGCGAGCGCGCGGCCGGTGGATGGAATCGGGCGACAGTCTAGCCGGTACGGGCGTCGCTGGCGAATTCGATGCGGGATCGGAGCAGTGGCGGCGATCGCGCCGGCCGGCGGCAGCGGGCGGGATCGCATTGCGCAAGTCGGCCGGCTGCGCAATTACACGGGGCGACGGTGTCGGTCCGGTCCCGTTCGCATCGCCGTCAATGTGTCGGACACTGCGCGTCGGTCTTCGGCAAAGGCGTTTCCCTTGCCGTGTCGAAATCGGCTTCGCGCGTCCCGGACGACGTCAGCGATACGAAATGCATCGTCCCGCCGCGTGCCGCGAACCCGGCGATGCCGGTCGAACCCCACGGAATCGGCGAGCGCTGCGCGCCGCTCACCGACATGCCCGTCGGCGTTAGCGCCAGCGTCAGCAGCCGCCCGTCGCGCGTTGGCACATACGCATGCGTGCCGTCGACGCCGATTCCGGATTCCCGCACCGACGCCGGCAGGCAGTCGAGTGTCGCGAGGCGGCGGCCGTCCGGGTCGATCAGCATTGCGACGCCGCGATTGTCCGCCGTCGTCGTGACGACGACGAAGCGGTCGATCGCCGGCACGTACGCGGACGAATACACGTAGTACTGGATCGCGTCGCTCAGCGGCCCGAGCTTGTCGAGCTTCGCCGTGACCGGATCGAACATCGCGTATTCGAGCGTCGCATCCGTGCTGCCTTCGATGAATTTCTGCCAGACGAGCAGCGCGCGGTGCGGCGAGCCGGCGACCACGGGCCACCATTCGCGGCGGTGCGGCGCGACCGGCACGTGATTCAGCACGCGTCCGTCGGCATCGTAGGTTTTCACGTAGACGCCGTTGCCGGTGCCGAGGTTGTCGACGCCGCCGCCGTCGATCCAGTCGGCGGAATAGAACACGACGAAGCGTTCGCCGACCGCGGCGACATGCCCGGAGTGACCGCCCGCCTCGACGTCGTTCGGGTAGGGCTTGATCGGCTTCAGGTCGCGCCGATAGACGCCGTAGCGCTGGCTGACCTCCTGCGGCGTGTTCCAGCCGTCCTCGAACGTGACGAAGATGTCGCCGCGCTGATTCTGCGCGATCGATACGGGCTCCTGCGCTTCCGGGCGGCTGATGAACGTACGGACGCGCAGCAGACGCGGCTTGCCCGGCAGCCATTCGCCGACGTACACGTCGTGCGGCCAGTTGCCGTTGCGCAGCGCGCCGCGCGGCGCGATACCCGAGCTGCTGAAGAACACCCAGCGCCGGCCGTCGCCGGCGTCGGCCACGCCGATTCCGTGCATGAAGCGCCGCGGGTCGCCGCTGTCCTGCGGCGACGCGGGCGCCTGCACGGTGACGGTGTGCACGACCGGTGCGCCGGCGAATGTGTGCGACGGTGCGGCGACGGCGCAATACGCGCCGCAGAGCACGGTCGCGACACGCCACGCGGCGGCGCGCGCGCCCGCACGGGCACGCACGGTGGCGATCGGCGTCGCGACCGGCCGTCGCATCATTCGACGGTGACTGATTTCGCGAGGTTGCGCGGCTTGTCGACATCGGCGCCGCGCGCGCACCCGACGTGATACGCGAGCAGCTGCAGCGGGATCACGTTGACGATCGGCGACAGCGCGTCCCCCGATTCGCGCACGCGGATCAGGTGCGTGTCGCGATCGGCGTCGATCTCGAGATGATGGCCCGCAAGCACGTACAGCCGACCGCCGCGCGCGCGCACCTCGGCCATGTTGGACTTGAGCTTCTGGAACAGGCGGTCGTCCGGCGCGATCGTGACGACCGGCATCGCGCTCGTGACGAGTGCGAGCGGGCCATGCTTCAGTTCGCCGGCCGGATAGCCTTCCGCATGGATGTACGACACTTCCTTGAGCTTCAGCGCACCTTCCAGCGCGATCGGATAGTGAATGCCGCGCCCGAGGAACAGCGCGTTCTCGGTGCGCGCGAACTTCGCGGCCCAGCCCATGATCTGCGTTTCCAGCGCGAGTGCGTGAGCGATGCGATCCGGCAGTTCGTGCAGTTTCTTCAGGTGCATCGCGACATGCGCCGCATCGAGCCGGCCGCGTTGCTGCGCGAGCGTCAGCGTCAGCACGAACAGCGCGACGAGCTGCGTCGTGAACGCCTTGGTCGATGCGACGCCGAGCTCGATGCCGGCTCGCGTCAGGAAGCTGAGTGGCGCGCCGCGCGCGATCGAGCTGGTCGCCACGTTGCAGATCGCCATCGACATATCCTGGCCCATCGCGCGCGCGCGCTCGATCGCGCCGATGGTGTCGGCAGTTTCGCCGGACTGCGAAATACCGACGACCAGCGTGCGCGGATCGGGCACGGTGTCGCGGTAGCGGTATTCGCTCGCGATCTCGACCTGCGCCGGAATGCCTGCGATGCTCTCGAGCCAGTATTTCGCAGTGAGGCCCGCGTAGTAGCTGGTGCCGCAGCCGAGCAGCAGCACGCTCCGGGTCTTCGACAGCAGCGCGCGCGTGCTGTCGCTGCCGCCGAACAGCGCTGGCGAAATCGTGTCGACACCGTCGATCGTGGCGGCGATCGCCTTCGGCTGTTCGAAGATTTCCTTCTGCATGAAGTGCTGATACGGGCCGAGCGCGGCGTCGTCGTCGCGCGCCTTGACCAGGCATAGCGGACGCTGGGCCTCGCTCCCGATCGCGTCCACCACGTCGATCCGTTCCGGCGTGATCAGCGCGACGTCGCCGTCTTCCAGGTAGACGAAGCGGTCGGTCAGGTCGCCGAGCGCCGCGCAGTCGGACGCGAGGTAGTTCTGGTCCGCGCCGATGCCGATCACGAGCGGCGAGCCCGCGCGCGCGGCGACGAGCCGCTGCGGCTCGCGCGCGCTCAGCACGGCGATCGCGTACGCGCCGTGCAGCCGCTTGACCGCGCGGGTGACGGCATCGAACAGGTCGTCGCGATACATGCTGTGGATCAGATGCGCGATCACCTCGGTGTCGGTCTCGCCGCGAAACGTGTAGCCGCGCTCCCGCAGTTCGGCACGCAACGCATCGTGGTTTTCGATGATCCCGTTGTGCACGACCGCGATCGTGTCGCCCGACATGATCGGGTGCGCGTTCATTTCCGACGGCGCGCCGTGCGTCGCCCAGCGCGTGTGCGCAATGCACGTCTGCGCTTCTAGGCCGAGCGTCACCACGCGGTCCTGCAGGTCCGCCACGCGTCGCAGCGTGCGTTCGCTGCGCAGGCGGCCGTCACGCAGCACGGCGATGCCGCACGAGTCGTAACCGCGATACTCGAGCCGGCTCAGTGCATTGACCAGTTGCGGCACCTGATTGTTCAGGCCGCTTGCTCCGACGATTCCGCACATGATTCACCTCGTTTACAGGAAGTTGCAGGCAGGCGCACGACACGCGACGGCGCGAATCCAGGAGCGGTGTCGCGTCGCGCGGCATGCGTCGCGTCCGGCGCGGCACGTCTCCGGTGACCTATTCGCGGGGCTGCGGTCCCGCGTGCGTGATCCATTCGATGCCCGAGATCGAGCCGTTCGCATCGTGCGACGCGACGAGAATGCGCGACGTGCGCCGCGCGCCGCGCCGGCGGGCGCCCGCGAGCGCGGTCGGCGGCAGCGAGCGCATCTTCACGCTGGCCGAGCGCCGCAGCATCTTCGAGACGCGCAACCGGTACGCGAGCGGATGCACGACACGTCCCGCGATCAGCCACATGACGATCGTGCCGGCGATCAGCGCGATGCTCGTCACGTAGAACACGATCTGCTCGATCGGCATCTCGGCCTCGTTGAACGGCAGCAGGTAGCGGTACGTATAGATGCAGATCGACGCCCACACACCTCCGACCAGCGCGGGCCGCACGAGGCGGAACCACGCGACGAGCACGGGCCCGACGATGCCGCCGCGTTCGGCGATCAGTTCGCGCGGGGCGCGCAGGGAAAGATCAATAATCGGCGCGTTCTTCATGTTGAATGCCTCGGTCGGGACTGACCCAAACGGCGCGCTTGCCGCGGCCCCGCAATACGACGGCGGGCAGGGCGACGACGGTGGTGACCATGCTGATCAACCAGAACGCGACGGGGTACCAGACGGTGTCAAGGAAATACATCAGGAGTTTTTCGTCGTAACGACGATCGATCATGCTGCCGATGATCAGCTGCAGGATGCAGGTCGCGACCAGCAGCATCCCGTGCCAGTGCGGCACCACGGATACATGCCAGGTCTGCGGAAGCGGATAGACGACGTCGATCAGCGCGAGCAGCAGGATGAACGACATCGAATAGGCCCACGCGATGCCGATCAGATACTCGACGAACAGTGGCCACATCATCATCTGCGTCGGTCGCGCGAGCGTGCCCGCGTACTTGAGCAGCACCTGGATGCCGCCCTTCGCCCAGCGCAGCCGCTGCCGGTAGAGCCCCTTCAGCGTCTCGGGCATCAGGATCCAGCTGAGCGCGTGCGGCTCGTACACGACGCGCCAGTCGCGGCACTGCAGCTTCCAGCTGATGTCGATGTCCTCGGTCAGCATGTCCGAGCTCCAGTAGCCGACATCGGCGAGCGCGGTCTTGCGGAACATCGTGATCACGCCCGATACCGTGAAGATGCGGCCGTACACCTGCTGCGTGCGCTTGATCAGCCCGACGATCGACGAGAATTCGCCGACCTGCATGCGCCCCAGCAGCGACGTGCGCGTGCGGATGCGCGGGTTGCCCGTGACCGCGCCGACGCCCGGATCGGTCAGGAAATGCTCGAGCATCCAGCCGATCGCGTCGTGCGCGAGCAGTGCGTCGCCGTCGATGCAGAGCAGGTATTCCGCGTTCGATACCGCGGCCGCGGTGGTGAGCCCGACCGCCTTGCCTTCGTTGCGCGCGTGATGGATCACGAGCAGCCGCGGGATCTCGACGGCCAGCTCGTTGAGGATCTCGCCGGTGCGGTCCTTGCTGCCGTCGTTGACCGCGATGATGTCGTAGTTCGGGTAGTCCATCGCGTTCAGGTGGCGGATCACGCCGCGCGCGTTCGCCGCTTCGTTGAAGCACGGCACGACGATCGAGATCTTCGGGATTCCGCTCGCCGCGATCGTGCGCGTCGACAGCTCGCGGCCTTCCTCGAGCAGGAAGTAATGGACGACGCCACCGATCATCCACAGATACGACATGAAGAACGGATAGTAGAAGACGAAATCCTGCAGGCGCTGGATGATGCTGTGGGTGGTCATGGCGTCTTGGTTCCCTGCGCATGCTGCATCTGCATCAGCGCGTTGATCGAGGTCGGATCGAGGCGCGACTTCAGCGACATCACGTCGCGCATCGCGTCGAGCTCCGGCTGGCCGTTCAGGAAGTTGTCGGGGTAGTAGCCGAAATTCACCGCGCCCTCGCTGCGCAGTCGCCGCATCTGAGCGAGCAGCGTGCGGGCCGGCACGTCCTTGTGCGCGTGCCAGTCGTACGACTGCAGTTCGAACACGGTGCGCTGCAGCCCGCGCTGCTTCGTACGGACGGTGCGCACGAGCTGGTCGAGCCAGCCCTCGGGGTCCTTCGCCTGTTCCATGTACGGCATCGCCATCAGCGCGACGTAGTCGTAGGTGGCAAGGAAATCGTCGTAGTTCTGCGCGTACCACGCTTCCGACTCGGGCTTGAGCACCGGCATCGCGAAGATGTTGCGCGCGGTCAGCACGTCGCCCACGTTCTGGTGCGCGAGCACGATCTGCTCGAGCTGGCGGGTCAGGTCGATCAGGTAGCGCGACTTCTGGCGCGTCCAGCGCTTCATCAGGTCGGGGCTCTCGCGGATCTTGCCGACGTCGGCCGGCAGCCCCCACTGCGAATAGGTTCGTAGCGCATGCCGGCCCGCATCCTCGTAGTCGTCGAGCACGGCGTCGTCGCTGAACAGGATGCCGCTGAACGACGCGTGCTTGCTGAGATCCTCGTAGATCTGCTGGATCATCAGCCGCGCTTCCGGATCGAACGGGCTCAGCCGGAACACGCGCGTGCCGTTCTCGCGGGCCGGCGCGCCGCCGTATGCACTGACGGCCTCGAGCCCCTGATGCTTGTCCGGCGGCGGCCGGAACGCGAGCACCGGCATCCATGCGTAGACCTGCACGTTGGAGCGCGTGTTGAGCTGCCACGCGGCGCGCGAGAACAGGTCGGCGCGCATCGGCAGGTGCCGGTTCGGGAAATACACGGCTTCGGCCACGCCCGTGCCTTTCGGGTCGGCGTAGGCCTGCAGGTACACCGATTTCGGCTGCATCCGGTAGATGCGCTCGATCAGCTTGCCGAGATTCGCTTCCTGCCGCGCGGGATCGGGATCGTAGACCTGATCGAGATCGACCTGCACGATGCGCTCGGGCACGTCGACGTCGCCGCGGTTGGACGCCGGCTCGCGCATCGAGCGCTCGAACCCGCCGATGTCGACGTCGTACATCATCAGGATCCGCCTCAGCCGGTCCAGCGGCACGTCCGGCGTATTCGGGCCGGCATCGAGGCTGAACTGGATGTCCATGCCGAGCGACGTCGATATCTTGCGCACGGGCTGGTTTTCCGCACCGTATGGCCACACCATCGAGCGTGCGACGATGCCGGTGCGTTCGCGGATCTGCCGCACGCATGTCTGAAGGTCGTCGTGCACGCGCGCTTCGAATTCGGCGTCGGTTTCATAGCGCTTCTCGTTCTGCAGGTAGAGGTGCGACGTGGTCGCCGGCAATTCGTTGCCTTGCGGATTCGCGACCGCGCCGTGATGGAGGTTGTGGGTATGGCAGCCGAGCTCGACGAGGTGAGATTGACCGACCTTCTGCACCTCCTCCCACGACATGAAGTAGTCGCGCGGCACCTGGATCTTGTCGCTGATGCGGATCGGCGCATTCGGCGGCGCATCGATCCACGCCGTGACGATGCCCATCACGGCCGGATACTTGAAGCGCTCGAGCAGCGGCAGCACCTTCGTGTAGTGGCTGCGGTAGCCGTCGTCGAACGTGAGGAGCACCGCGCGCGGCGGCAGCGGCTTGCCGCCGTGCCGCGATTCCTCGATCTGCTTGACCGTGATGGTGTGGTAGTTGTTGGTCTGCAGCCACGAGAAGATCGCGGTCAGCGTGCCGGTATCGACCGCGAACGGGTCGACCATCGCAGACGGGGAGGAGAACGACGCCATCAGGTTGTCGCGCACGTCGTGCAGGCAGATCACGCGGAACGTCTTGCCGTCGGCCGGATCGGACGGCGGCAGCAGGTCGATCATCCGGGCGTTCGTCACGCCCGGGAACAGCGAACAGGCGGTGAACGTGCCGAGGCATCCGCACATGAAGGTCCGTCTGGTTTGCATTGAGCGATCTCCTTGCTAGAACGGCAGGTTGACCGACAGGAAGCCGGTTTCGGAGCGCTCGCGCTGGCCGTCGTACGCGTGGCTGCTGACCTCGACGCCGTAGCTCAGCGTGATGTCGTGCTTGAACGTCCACGCGTGCTCGAGGCGTGCGCTCCACAGCGGGCTGGTGCCGAAGCCGCGCTCGTTGTACACGCCGCCCGACACCGATACGCGCTGCTGCAGCGACATGTCGCCCTTCTTCCACAGCGTCAGCTGGTGCATGACGGTCGCCGCGGCCGCGTAGTCGCGGCTCGGGCTGAAGTAGGGCGCGTCGTGGCGCGTGTTGCTGTCGGTGCCGAGATCCAGCGATACGTTGACGAGCTGATTGGCGGACGTGTACACGCGCTGCGTGGCGATTGCCGTGATTTCCTGGTGCAGGTTCGAATCGCTGTACCGGCTCACGCCGTAGTTCAGCTTGACCTCGCGACGATCGTTCTGCCGATACACGACCGAGACGTTCGCCGAGCGGCCCCAGATGTGCGCGGCATACGCCTTCCACGGCAGCGAGTTGTCGTTGGTATCGAGCCCGGCGTTGACCGTCCAGTAGTCGTTCAGCGCGTACGCGATCGATCCGCGGCCGCCGGTTCGGCCGTCTGCGCCGAACGAGCGCGTGACTTCGCCCTGCACGGTGAGCGGCCCGTGCCGGTAGTCGCCGCCGACGCCGGTGCGCGTGCGGCTGACGCTGCCGGAGTCGGTCTGCGCATGGCCGAAGAACGTGTGCGAGAAGACGCGCCAGTTGTCGCCGAATGGTTGGGAATACACATAACTGTCCGACGTGAAGCTGTTGTCGGCCAGCGCGCTGTTGCCGTGCTCGAAACTCAGGTCGGTCGTGAACACGGGGCTGCGGTATGCCTTGTAGTCGCGCTTGAAACCGCGCACGGCGCCGCTGTCCGGAAACACGTTGTCCACGGTCTGGTCGACGTACTTCGCGGTCGCGTAATCGTCCGCCACGAGCGCCGCGCGGCCGAGGCCCGCGAGCATCTCGACGCTGTCCGGGTGGTCGGTCAGCGAAGCGCGATACATCGCGATCGCCTGGCGCGGATGCGCCTGGCCCGACACCGCGTCGGCATGCGCGGCACGGACCTCCGCATTGAACGGCACCTGTTGCTCGAGCTGCTCGAGCGCGGCGATCCCTTCGTCGACGCGGCCCGTATAAATCAGGTATTGCGCGCGTAGCCGGTAGTAGCGCAGAAAGTCGCTTTCTTCCGGACCGTAGTTGCGCACCTCCTTGGCCGGCGGCAGCGAGTTGCCGATGTCGTCGAGCACCTGCTTCGCGTCCGCCGCGCGTCCCTGGTCGACGTACGACCAGAACAGCCCTTCGCGCAGTTCGATCGCACGCGTGCGTGCACCGTACTGGAAGCCGCGGGTCGCGCGGTCCGTCGGCGCGGCGGTCGCCTGCTTCAGCGCGCGCTGGTACACGCCGTTCGCCTTGGCCGGTTCGCTCAGGTAGAGGTAGGCGTCGCCGACGGCCGCCAGCGCGTCGATCGAGATCTCCGCGTCGGACGGAATCGTCTCGAACGTCGCGACGGCCTTCGTCATGTCGCCGCGCGCCGCGTAGGCGACGGTGCGGTCCCCCGCGAGCGCCGTCCTGACCGGCGAATATTCGGGCGTGGCCGGCATCCGCTTGTCGAGGTCGTCCGCGGCGTGCAGCGCGCTGTCGAGGCCGTCGAAGCGGTCGGAACTCGTCATCGAGCGCGACTTGTCGCGTCCGCCGCGCACCTGCTGGCGAATCGCCAGTTCCTCCAGCTGCGCGACGTCGACGGCGGAGAACGCATCGGGCCGTGCCTTCGCTTCCTCGAGCGCCTGGATCGCGCCGCCGCTCGCCGCGAGGCCGAACACGTCGTTGCGCACCGTCGCGACGTCGGCGGTACGCAGATTCGGCATCTGGGCATTCGGCGCTTCGACGTCGGGGCCTTGCGACCGTTGCGTCTGCTCGCCGGGCAGCTGGGCGCCGGGCGTCTGTGAATTCGGCGTCACGGAGGACGGGGGTGGCGAGCCCGGTGTCTGGGTGACGGGCGCGGGCGAGCCAGGCATCGGGGTGCCGGAGGCCTGCGCGGTTTGCGTCGCGGAATTCGAGGGCGCGGGGGTTACGGCCTGCGCGGGTTGCGGCGGCGGCTCCGGTGTGTGCGCGACGGGCGCGGGCGGACTGGACGCAGGTGTGTCGGACGTTGTCGCGGTAGTTTGCGCCGACGTGTCGGGCGGCTGCGGGTTCGCGGCCTGGGCGACGCCGATCGGCGCGTCCGATGCCTGCGCGACGGGTGCCGGCATATTTGACGGCGCGGTGTCGGATGCCTGGGCCGGCTGCATCGGGGCGCTCGACGTCGGCTCGATCGGTGGCGGCGTACTCGGCGGCGCGGTATCGGTCGCCTGGGCGATCTGGATCGGCGCGCCCGGCGCCGGTTCGCTCGGCTGGGCGACGTCGGGATCCACCACGACCGTGGTCGGCATCACCTGCGGTGGCGGGTCCGACGCCTGCGCGAGCTGCATCGACGCATCCGATGCCTGCGCGATCGGCGTCGGCGCCTGCGGGGGCAGGGCCTTCCGACCCTGGGCGATTCCCAGCGACGCCGCCGTCGGTTGCATGTCGGGCGGCAGCGCATCCGCCGCGCCGCGCGTCCCGGCGATTTCGCTCGCGCCGCCCGGGGCCGCGTCGCCTTCGGCGGCAAGACAGGAGCCGGACGCGATGAGCAGCAACAGCAATGGCGCATGCAGGAGGATCCGCCGGTTGGGCGGAGCGGCGGTGGTGCATTGTTGCCTACGATTGTTAGCCACGATGTCTCCTCACTCTGAAACGATCACATCGGTTGCACGCCCGACGACGCGCGTCGCCGGTCGTCGTGCCGCCGGCAGCGAGGCCCGGCGGCATCCGGCCGCTTCACAGGCGGTTGCGGATCGCTTGTCCAAGCAGCGCGCGCGATTCGCTGTTTTTCGGGTCGATGGCGAGCGCGCGGCTCGCGTTCTGCTCCACGCAATTCCATTCGTCGATCCGGGCGCACCAGCGCGCCCGGGCCAGTGCGCGCGCGCCTTCCAGTTCGTCGCGCGTGACGCTGGTGGCCTCCATGTGCGGCGAGTCGGCGAGATACGATTGCGGTTGACGACGCGGCGCGGGGTCGGTGTGTTTTTTCGTGCTTGCGAGCGCCTGCGAACGTGACGTACGGTGCGTGTCGCCGGGCCGCGCCGCGCGACCGCCGGCCGATGCGGCGTGCGCGTTGGCCGCGAGCGTTGTGGGCGGCACATGCGCGGGGTGCGGGTGTTTCGCGGCGGCGCGGGCAGTCGTGCGTGGCGGCGCGGCCGGCGCCGCCGTGGCCGACACGGCAGATGTTGCCGACGCAAACGGCGTTCCCGGTACGGAAGGCGTAACCGGCTCGGCCTGCGCGACGGTCGATGCCGCGCGGGAGGCGTCGGCCGTCGCGGCCGCAATGGCGTCGCGATACTTTCCGACGGCGCTGCCGATCATGCCGGCGATGTCGTGCGTCACGGTTGCATGGCCGACTCCCGCGTCCCGCTGGACGTACGCGAAACCGCCGAAGATCGCGGCAAACGCAATGATGCTGAGTGCCGCACTCTTTCCGGGGCCCCAGGCGGGCTTCGACTGACGGACGGGCGAGCCGTCCGGTCGTTCTGCACGAGTCATTCAGTCCTCCTCGATTCGACGGATCGCAACGCACGACGCGCGCACATGCCATCGCCATGCGGATTCAACCGACGCTCACCACCGCAACTGCGTGGTGAGTGCGCCCGTTTCGACGACCGCGAATTGGGTCGAGCCCTGATAGGTGCCCTCGACCCGGTAACTTGCATCGGGCACGCTGAACAGACAGCGCGGCCCCGTTGCCTTGAATTCGACGAGCACGCGGCCATGCCGTCGCAGCCGCACCTGCACGTTGGACAGCGGTTGCCCGTTCGCGCCTGATACGAACGACACGCCGAGGTTGTAAGGGCGGCCATCGGGGGGGAGCGGTGCCGTACCGTCGATTCGCGCATCACCGCAGATGTACGAAATCATGTATCGCCCGGCCTCGGCGTCGGACGAGGGTGCCGGGGGCTGGGTCTGTGCCGCGGCGTTGATGCAGAGTGCGGATACGACGATGCCGAGGAGCGGGCGAGCATGCTGTTCAAACGAGGAAGACATTGCAACCTCCATCCGAAATCGCTGACAGCGCATTTATTCCGATTTGAAATGGGCGACGTTCTTTTTGCGACATGCTATTGATACACGATGGGTTTTGAACAAACAATCGCGTGTGGCCCGAATGGGACATGCTTTAAATGTCTTATTTAAATAGGATTGGTACTCATTCGACGAAATGGATCAGCACTGAACAAAGTCGATATTGCCGAACATGAAATTTGCTCGCCGGTAGCGATGACCATTTCGAAATTTTCCGACGTAAGTGGTACCGAATTTTGTGCCGAAAAATAACGACTGATAAAAGGAAGACTTGCCTCTGTCATCGGCGCATCATGATGAATCCTGAAGCACAGGTCAGCTAAATCGAAAGGGCTGGTATGACGTTTTTGGCGAGATTGTCGTTACATGAAAATCGAAACTTTTGATATGTTGTGTAACAGGGTATTTCCGTCATCCAAGTCGACAATTCATTCGGATTCGCAAACGTTTGGCGGTATCGTGGAATTGATCGAGCGTGCGGAACGCATATTGAAGACAAAGCGGGATCGAAAAATGCTTCGCGACGGCGAACATGAAATACCGGAGCGCCGCGCGGATTGCATCCGCGTAGCGCTCCGGTAAATCGGGCGATGAGGGGCGGTGGAGGGTGTTACCGGCTGCCGCCGGCGCTGCGGCGCGCGATGCGCACGGCCGGCTCGATCGACGGCTCGGCCGCACGCGTGCCGTCGGCCGCGACGCGCGGGCGGTTCATGATGTAGGTCCACAACTGCTCGGCCGCGAGCCCGCGCTTGCGGGCCGACCGGTACAGGCGAATCTCGAGCTCGGTGATCCAGTCCGCCGAGCCCGCACGAACGAGCGAACCATCCGCGAGTTCTTTCGCCACGCAGCTTTCGGGCAGCCAGCCGATGCCGTGCCCGGCCACGACCATTCCTTTCAACGCCTCGGACATGTGCGTCTCGAAGCACCGATGCAGCGCATACGATTCGGACGCGTTCAGCAGCAGCATCTCGACGACATTCCCGAGGAACGCGCCCGACGAATACGCGAGGAGCGGCAGCGGCGCGTCCGGCGTGCCGGGCAGTTCGAATACCGGCTTGCCGCGCGCGTCGGGCGTCGACACCGGCAGGATCCGCTCGACGCCGAGCGTGACGAACGGGAAGTGGTTCGGATCGAGCACGATCGGCAATTGCGGATGGTGATAGCCGAGCAGCAGATCGCATTCACCTTCGACGAGTTGTTGCACGCCTTCGGGCACGTTCACCGCGTTCACGCGCGCGGTCACGTGGCCGACTTCGCCGTTCAACTGCTTGAGCCATTCGGGGAACAGCGTGAATACGAGCGTATGCGCGACCGCGAAGCGCACCACTTGGTCGCTTGCGGCGAACTGGTCGTAGCCGTTCACGAGGTTGCGTGCCGCATACATGCTGCGCAGGATGTCCGCGGCCAGCCCGCGGAACATCTGCCCGGCCGGCGTTAGCGCGATCGGGTTGATGCTGCGGTCGACCAGCTTCGCGTCCATCCATGTTTCGAGCGCGGCGATTCGTCTGCTGAATGCCGACTGCGTGAGGTGCCGATGACGCGCGGCCCGGGAAAAACTCTTGGTATCCGCAAGGCTCAGGAAATCTTCCAGCCACTTTGCTTCCATGTTGATCTTCGCTTTTTATAGTCGGCGCCGGAAGGCGGCGGCGCCGTTTCACTGAACCGGTTTGGTAGCGTACCGCGCCTCGCGCATCGGAGCCGATGTTTTTTTTCGATCGGTGTTAGTCGAAATATGCATGGGCGTTGTCGGCGGGATTACGGCTACATACGGTTGAGGTGCCGGACCCGGCTAACCGGTTAGTTCACTGCGTCGAACTCCCCGACTTGCCGCAGACGGTACTTCCCCCCAGGGCCGGCCGCGCACCTGCGCGCGCCGGCTCGCCTTTCCGCTATTCCGCCCGGGCAACCGAAAGATGTGGCGCAATCCCCGTCGCGGTGCAGGGCGGGTCGCCGCAATGGCTCGCCGATGCCGCGTCGCGGTTCGCTGCGATGCGGCAAGATCGGGCGGGAAGGTGGCGGGGCGCGGGCGATCGCACGGCGACGGGGGAAGCCGCGCCGACGCAGGCGCGGCACCGCTGCCGGCCGGTGGCGCGGAGATTCGCCGAGGCGCGCCGGCAGGGGAAGGATTGGTGCAGTGCAGATTGCACAGTCGTGACACGCAGGGGAACTATGTTCGACAGGCGCGGTGCAGCAGAGGCCGTGCGCGGGCACGGCACGCCTCCGGCGCGTCCTGCGTCGTGCGCATCGCACCATCGTGGTGCGGCGTGCCGCGGGGGCGTGCCGGCCGTGCGACAAAAAGGGGGAACCTGAGGGAATATCGCAAGGCACGTTCCTTGCAAGGCAGTCAGTACGCCGGTCCGGCATGCGCAATGCCGGGGAAAACGATCGATGGAGAAAAGATCGATGAAGCCATTCGATGAAATGCTGCAATCCGGCGACATGGTGAGGGCGCCTTACGCGCGCCTCAAGCAGTGGCTCGACACGCAGAACCCCGCGAGCCTCGCCCAGAAGGCCCACGACGCGGAAGGCGTGTTCCGCAGGACGGGCATCACGTTCGCCGTATACGGCGACGCGCAGGCCGCCGAGCGGCTGATTCCGTTCGATATCGTGCCGCGGATCATCTCGGGCGCGGAATGGAGCCGGCTGTCGCTCGGCATCGAGCAGCGCGTGATGGCGCTCAACGCGTTCCTCGACGACATCTACCACCGCCAGGAGATCGTGCGCGCCGGCATCGTGCCGAAGCATCTGATCGCGCACAACGAGGCGTTCATCCCGGAGATGATCGATTTCCGGCCGCCCGGGAACGTTTACACGCACATCATCGGCGTCGACATCGTGCGCACCGGCGAGAACGAGTTCTACGTGCTGGAGGACAACGCGCGCACGCCGTCGGGCGTGTCGTACATGCTGGAAAACCGCGAGACGATGATGCAGCTCTTCCCCGAGCTGTTCCAGCAGGTCAAGGTGCGCCCGGTCGAGACCTATCCGCAGATGCTGCGGCAGTCGCTCGCGGCCGTGTGCCCGCCGGGCGGCAACGCCGACAACCCGACCATCGCCGTGCTCACGCCCGGCATCCACAATTCCGCGTACTACGAACATTCGTTCCTCGCCGACCAGATGGGCGTGCACCTCGTCGAGGGCAGCGACCTGCAGGTGGTCGACGGCCGCGTCGCGATGCGCACCACCGAAGGCTTCCGGCCGATCGACGTGCTGTACCGCCGCGTCGACGACGCGTTCCTCGATCCGCTCACGTTCCGCCCCGATTCGGTGCTCGGCGTGGCCGGGATCATGGACGTCTACCGCGCCGGCAACATCACGATCGCGAACGCGCCCGGCACCGGCATCGCCGACGACAAGGCGATCTACTCGTACATGCCGGAGATCGTCGAGTTCTACACGGGCCGTAAGGCGCTGCTGGAGAACGTGCCGACCTGGCGCTGCGGTGAGGCCGACAGCCTGAAATACGTGCTCGACCATCTCGACGAACTGGTCGTGAAGGAAGTGCACGGCTCCGGCGGCTACGGGATGCTGGTCGGCCCGTGCGCATCGAAGGCCGAACTCGAGGCGTTCGCCGCGAAGCTGCGCGCGCGTCCCGCGAACTACATCGCGCAACCCACGCTGGCGTTGTCCACGACGCCGATCCTGACCGAAGCCGGCCTCGCGCCGCGCCACGTCGACCTTCGGCCGTTCGTGCTGGTGTCGGACCGGATCCGCATCACGCCGGGCGGGCTCACGCGCGTCGCGCTGCAGGAGGGATCGCTCGTCGTCAACTCGAGCCAGGGCGGCGGCACCAAGGACACCTGGGTGCTGGCCGACTGAGCCGGGCACGACCGCGCGCGCCGCAGCCGGCGCGCGAACCGAACGAAGACGGAGTGGACACGAGATGCTTCTGGGACGAACTGCGAGCGGTCTCTACTGGATGTACCGCTATATCGAGCGCGCGGAGAACATCGCGCGCATCGTGGATGCCGGGCTGCGGATGGCGCTCACGCGCACGTCCGACGCGCCGGCCGAATGGTCGTCGGTGCTGGTCAGCTCGGGCGCGGACGAAGGCTATCGTCAGAAGTACGACGCATATGCCGCCGATACCGTGACCGACTATCTGCTGCGCGATCGCGACAACCCGTCGAGCGTGCTGTCATGCATCGAGAACGCGCGCTCGAACGCGCGGATGGTGCGCACGGCGCTCACCCGCGAGGCGTGGGAGAGTGTAAACGGCGCATGGCTCGCGCTGCGCCACGCGCTCGCGCAGCCGGTGCCGGAGAGCGGGCTGCCGGCGGTGCTCGACGAAGTGAAGCGTGAAACCGCGCTGATCCTCGGCAGCTTCTACAGCACGATGCTGCGCAACGAGATCTTCGATTTCGCGCAGATCGGTGCGTTCGTCGAGCGCGCCGACAACACCGCGCGGATTATCGACGTGAAATACCACCTGCTGCTGCCGTCGGTGTCGCACGTCGGCACGATCCTCGACAACTACCAGTGGGAGACGATCCTGCGCTGCGTGGCCGCGCACCGCTCGTATCGCTGGGTGTACGACGTGCAGTACAAGCCGATGAACATCGCCGATTACCTGATCCTGAATGGCCGCATGCCGCGTTCGCTGCGCTATTGCTACGGGCGCGTGGTGTCGAGCCTGAACATGCTCGCGAAGGATTACGGCGTGACACACCCGTGTCACGACACGGCCACGAAGATTCTGCAGATGCTGTCCGACACCTCGGTCGAGCGCATCTTCAAGAGCGGCCTGCACGAGTTCCTGACCGACTTCATCGGCCGCAACAACAGCCTCGGGATCGACATCGCCCAGGCCTACAACTTCGACTGAGACTTGCCATGCGACTCGCCATCCGACACATCTCGCGTTATCAGTTCGACGATCAAGCCACCTACGCGTTGCAACGGCTGCGGCTGCGCCCGCAATCGGGGCCCGGGCAGACGGTGCGCGCGTGGCAGGTCACGATCGAAGGCGTCGAGCCGGCGCTGTCCTACACGGACGGGCTCGGCAACCGGATCGACCTCGTGCGCCACGACCGCGGCGCGAAGAGCGAGATCGTCGTGGTCGCGGCCGGCGTCGTCGAGACGCAGGACCGCGCCGGCATTCTCGGCAACTCCGAGGGCTATGCGCCGCCGTGGATCTTCGAGCGCGAGACCGCGCTCACGAAGGCCGGCGACACCGTGCGCGAACTCACGCAGGCGCTGCCGATCGAGCCGCACAGCCTCGACGCGCTGCACTGGCTGATGACGGAAGTGCATGGCCGCATCGCGTACGCGCCGAACCTGGCCGACGCGCCGGTCGATGCCGAAACCGCGCTGCAAAGCGGCGAGGGCACGAGCCGCGACCATGCGCATGCGTTCATCGCGGCCGCGCGCGCGCTGAAGGTGCCCGCGCGCTATATCTCCGGCTACGTGCTCGCCGACAGCGCGATGCAGCGCATCGCCGACGCGAAGCAGAGCGCGGCGGACGACGAGGAAGAGGAGGCGCTCGCGCTGCAGAGCGGCGACGGCATGCAGCAGGCGCTCGGCGCATCGCACGCGGCCCAGTCGCAGGGCTTGCCGCAGGCGGCGCTCGGCGCGCAGCCGCAGGCCGCCGCGCTGATGCAGCAGCCGGCCGGTCATGCATGGGCGGAGGCCTACGTCGAAGGGCTCGGCTGGGTCGGCTTCGATCCGTTCATGAACCGCTGCCCGGACGAGCGCTACGTGCGCATCGCCGTCGGCCTCGACGCTCGCGACGCGCAGCCGGTGACGGGACTCGGCGCGAGCATCGTCGGCATCGAGATCAGCGTCGTGCAGTCGCCGGAACTGGTCTGACGCACCCCTTCGCCGAATCCGCCGTGCCGTGCCGCCGCAGCGACGGCGACGCGGCGCGCGCGGCCGGCCCAACCCGAACCGAGCGGCTCTCCCATGCCCATCCACGTCGCGCTGCATCACACCACCCGCTACCGCTACGACCGGCCCGTCAACCTCGGCCCGCAGATCGTGCGGCTGCGGCCCGCGCCGCACTGCCGGACGCCGATCGTCGCGTATTCGATGACGGTCGAGCCCGCGCAGCACTTCATCAACTGGCAGCAGGACCCGTTCTCGAACTATCTCGCGCGGCTCGTGTTTCCGGAACGCACCGAACACTTCGAGATCACGATCGACCTGGTTGCCGAGATGTCGGTGTACAACCCGTTCGACTTCTTTCTGGAAGCGAGCGCGGAGCAATATCCATTCAACTATGACGATGCGCTGAAGACGGAACTCGCGCCGTACCTCGCGTGCGATCCGCAGACGAGCGCGGCGCCGCTGTTCCGCGCGTATCTCGACGGCGTCGACCGCACGCCGGCCGGCACCGTGAACTTCCTCGTCGCGCTGAATCAGCAACTGCAGCACGACATCGGCTATCTCGTGCGGATGGAGCCGGGCGTGCAGACGCCCGAGCAGACGCTCGAGCTCGCGTCCGGGTCGTGCCGCGACAGCGCGTGGCTGCTCGTGCAGCTGTGCCGGCACCTCGGCATCGCCGCGCGCTTCGTGTCCGGCTACCTGATCCAGCTCACACCCGACGTGAAGGCGCTCGACGGCCCGAGCGGCACGTCGGTCGACTTCACCGACCTGCACGCGTGGTGCGAAGTCTATCTGCCGGGCGCGGGCTGGATCGGCTTCGATCCGACCTCGGGCCTGCTTGCCGGCGAAGGGCATATCCCGCTCGCGTGCACGCCGCAGCCGACCAGCGCCGCGCCGGTCGAAGGGCTGATCGACGAATGCGAAGTCGCGTTCGAACACGAGATGGCGGTGACGCGCGTGTACGAATCGCCGCGCGTGACGAAGCCGTATACCGAGTCGCAGTGGGACGCCGTGCGCACGCTCGGCGCGCAGGTCGACGGCGCGCTGACGGCCGGCGACGTGCGGCTCACCCAGGGCGGCGAGCCGACCTTCGTGTCGATCGACGATCGCGACGGCGCCGAGTGGAACACCGATGCGCTCGGCCCGACCAAGCGCGGCTACGCGACCGAACTCGTGCAGCGGCTGCGCGCCGAATACGGCGAAGGCGGCTTCCTGCATTTCGGGCAGGGCAAGTGGTATCCGGGCGAGCAGTTGCCGCGCTGGGCGCTGTCGATCTTCTGGCGCGCCGACGGCCAGCCCGTGTGGCACGATCCGTCGCTGTTCGCCGACGAGCGCGAACCGTCCGCGTGCACGACCGACGACGCGAAGCGCTTCATCGACGCGCTGGCCGCGCGCCTCGGCCTGACCGACGAATTCGTGCGGCCCGGCTACGAGGACGTCTGGTACTACCTGTGGCGCGAGCGCCGGCTGCCCGTCAACGTCGATCCGTTCGATTCGCGCCTCGACGACGAGCTCGAACGCGCGCGGCTGCGCAAGGTGTTCGACCAGCAGCTCGACAGCGTGGTCGGCTACGTGCTGCCGATCAAGCGCGCGGACGACGTGCCGGGCCGGCCGGGCCTCGACGGCCCGCGCTGGCAGACGGGCCCGTGGTTCTTCCGCGACGAGCGGATGTACCTCGTGCCCGGCGATTCGCCGATGGGCTATCGACTGCCGCTCGATTCGCTGCCGTGGGTCGCCGGCGCCGACTATCCGTACCTCGTCGAACGCGATCCGTTCGCGCCGCGCGACGCGCTGCCGGACGCGGCCGCGTTCCGTGCGCGTCACGCGGGCACGGCCGACGCGCCGCGCTACCTGGCCGGCGCGCATCGCGAAGCACCCGTGCAAACGGTCATGCAATGGCGCAGCGACGACACGGCCGCCGGCGGACGGCATGCGCATGGCGCGCCGGACGCGCAGCGCCGCCCCGAACGCTTCGAATCGGCCGCGTGGATCACGCGTACCGCACTGTGCGCCGAAGTGCGCAACGGCATCCTGTATCTGTTCATGCCGCCGCTCGCCGCGCTCGAAGATTATCTCGACCTGCTCGCCGCGATCGAGCTGACCGCGCACGCGCTCGACGTGAAGCTCGTGCTCGAAGGCTATCCGCCGCCGCGCGACGCACGGCTCAAGCTGTTGCAGGTCACGCCCGATCCCGGCGTGATCGAGGTGAACATCCATCCGGCGAAGAGCTTCGACGAACTCGTCGGCCAGACCGAATTCCTGTACGACGCGGCCTGGCAGTCGCGCCTGTCCAGCGAGAAGTTCATGGTCGACGGCCGGCACGTCGGCACGGGCGGCGGCAACCACTTCGTGCTCGGCGGCGCGACGCCGGCCGACAGCCCGTTCCTGCGCCGCCCGGACCTGCTCGCGAGCCTGATCGCGTACTGGCACAACCATCCGTCGCTGTCGTACCTGTTCTCGGGGCTGTTCATCGGTCCGACGAGCCAGGCGCCGCGCGTCGACGAGGCGCGCAACGACCAGGTCTACGAGCTCGACATCGCATTCGCAGAAATCCAGCGCAACAAGCTGCTGTACGGGCAGGACATGCCGCCGTGGCTCGTCGACCGCGTGCTGCGCAACCTGCTGATCGACGTGACCGGCAACACGCACCGCAGCGAATTCTGCATCGACAAGCTGTATTCGCCCGATTCGTCGACCGGGCGGCTCGGCCTGCTCGAACTGCGCGCGTTCGAGATGCCGCCGCATGCGCGGATGAGCATCGTGCAGCAACTGCTGCTGCGCGCGCTGGTCGCGCGTTTCTGGGCCGTGCCGTACACGACGCCGCTCACGCGCTGGGGCACCGCGCTGCACGATCGCTTCATGCTGCCGGCGTTCCTGAAGATGGATTTCGACGACGTGCTGGCCGAGCTGCGCGACGCCGGTTTCGCGTTCGATGCGGCGTGGTTCGCGCCGCACTTCGAATTCCGCTTCCCGCTGTTCGGCCAGATCGCGGTGAACGGGATGCAGCTGTCGCTGCGCGGCGCGCTGGAGCCGTGGCACGTGATGGGCGAGGAGGGTGCGACCGGCGGCACGGTGCGCTACGTCGATTCGTCGGTCGAACGGCTCGAAGTGCGCGTGACCGGGCTGAACGACAACCGGCACGTCGTGACCGTCAACGGCCGCGCGCTGCCGCTGCAGCCGACCGGCACCGTCGGCGAATACGTCGCGGGCGTGCGCTACAAGGCATGGGCGCCGCCGTCGGCGCTGCATCCGACCATCGGCGTGCATGCGCCGCTCACGTTCGACATCGTCGATACGTGGCTGCAACGCTCGCTCGGCGGCTGCCGGTATCACGTCGCGCATCCGGGCGGGCGCAACTACGCGACGTTCCCGGTCAACGCGTACGAGGCCGAGAGCCGCCGGCTCGCGCGCTTCGTCGCGATGGGCCACACGCCGGGGCGGATGGACGTGTCGGCCGCTGCGCCGAGCCGCGAATTCCCGTTCACGCTCGACCTGCGACGGCCTTGATCCTCGGATGAAAGCACGGACGACGATGCGCGGTTCGCGACCTCCCGGCGCGCCGGCCGGAGTGCTAGGATGCGGGCAGAACGCGGCCGCCCGCCGCGTCCGCCGTGCCCGGCCGCCGGTGCGGCGGCGCGCGGGTGCGCTCGCCCCCTGACGACGGAACGATATCGACCGTGCCGCCCATTCACCCCGACGATCTCGCCGACGCGATGCCCACGCTCTTCGATACCGGCGCGCAGCCGGATGCCGCGGAACTGGCCGCCGCGCTCGCGGCGCCGGCCGCGGCCGGCCGCTACGACGAACTGCGCGGCAGCGCCGCCGGCCTCACCGCGCCGCTGCTCGCGCCTGCATGGCGCAGCTTCTTCACGTCGATCGGCAGCGACGGCGTGGCCGACCTCGACCGCCGCGCCGATGCGCTGCAGCGCCGCATGCGCGAGAACGGCCTGTTCTATCAGCTCCACGAACAACGCGCGGGCGACGGCGCGGCCGGCCCGTGGTCGCTCGACCTGCTGCCGCTGATCGTCACGCCCGAGGACTGGGTCGCGATCGAGCGCGGCGTGCTGCAACGCGTGCGGCTGCTCAACGCGACGATGGCCGACCTGTACGGGCCGCAGACGATCCTGCAGCGCGGGCTGCTGCCGCCCGCGCTCGTGACCGGGCATCCGGGCTACCTGCGCGCGATGCGCGGCGCACGCGTGCCGGGCGATACGTGGCTGCACGTCGTCGCGTTCGACCTCGCGCGCGGCCCCGACGGGCAATGGCGGATCGTCGCGCAGCACACGCAGGGCCCGTCCGGGCTCGGCTATCTGCTCGAGAACCGGCTGATCGTGTCGCGGCTCTTTCCGCGCGGCTTCCGCGGGCTGCGCGTGCAGCGGCTCGCGTCCGCGTACCGGTCGCTGCTGCAGAGCATGCAGGCGCTCAGCCCGGCCGCCAGGAATTCGCGGATCGTGCTGTTGACGCCGGGGCCGCACAGCGCCACGTATTTCGAGCACGCGTATCTCGCGCGCTACCTCGGCCTCACGCTCGTCGAGGGCGGCGACCTGACCGCGCGTGACAACCGCGTATTCCTGAAGACTTTGCGCGGGCTCGAACCCGTGCACGGCATCCTGCGGCGCGTCGACGACGCGTGGCTCGATCCGCTCGAACTGCGGCCCGATTCGCTGCTCGGCGTGCCGGGGCTGTTGCAGGCCGTGCGCGCCGGCAACGTGCTACTCGCGAATGCGCCCGGCTCCGGCTTCCTCGAATCGCCGGGCATGCTCGGTTTCATGCCGCGCCTCGCGGAAGGGCTGCTCGGCGAAACGCTGACGTTGCCCGCCGTGCATTCGTGGTGGTGCGGCGAGGCGGCGGCATGCGACGACGCGCTGGCGCAGCTCGCGCGCTGCATCGTGAAGCCGTCGTATCCGCCCGACGCGCAGGCCGGCGGCGCGTTCGACCCGGTGATCGGCGCGCGGCTCACGCCGGCGCAGCTGGCCGAATGGCGTGCGCGAATCCTGGCCCGGCCCGAGCATTACACGGTGCAGGCCGACCTGCCGCTGTCGCAGGCGCCGACCTGGCCGGGGCCCGACGCGCCCGACGGCTCCGGCGGCGCGCGCATCGTGCCGAAGCCGCTGCTGCTGCGCGTGTTCGCGCTCGCCGATGGCGCGCAACGCTGGCGGCTCCTGCCCGGCGGGCTGTCGCGGGTCGGCACGCGCGATACGCTGTTCAACGCGCCGATGCCGCGCGGCGGCAGCACCGTCGATACGTGGGTGATGACCGAAGGCATCGTCGATTCGACGACGCTGCTGCAGACCCGTCTCGGCCCCGACGATCTGGTCGAGCGCCCGCGCGCGATCGCGAGCCGCGCGGCCGAGAACCTGTTCTGGCTCGGCCGCTACACCGAGCGCGCGACCAACCTGATGCGTCTCGCGCGCGCCGCGCTGGAGCGGCTGCGCGGCGAGGACGACGTCGACAGTCCCGCGCATCTGGAATTGATCGACACGCTATGCCGCGACACCGGGCTGATCGCGCCCGACGCACCGAACGCCGTCGATGCGCCGCGCGCGTTCCAGCACGCGCTCGCGACGTCGCTGACGCGCGGCGCGGACCGTACGTCGGGCATCGCGTCGTGCCTGTTCGGGATGCGCGCGGCCGCCGCCGCGATCCGCGAGCGGCTGTCGAGCGATCAGTGGCGGCTGATCGACGACGCGACGCAACTGTTCGCCGACAGCGCCGATCATCCGGAAGCCGAGGAGCAGATCGGCAACGAGGCGCTGCAGCTGCTCGAGCGGCTGGGGCTGCTGCTCGGCGCGATCACCGGCGCGCAGACCGACAACATGACGCGCGACGACGGCTGGCGACTGCTGTCGATCGGCCGGCAGATCGACCGGTTGGACTTCCTGTGCAGCGTGCTGAAGTTCGCGTTCGACGATGGCGCCGTGCATCGGCAGGACGGCTTCGAACTCGTGCTGGAACTGTTCGACAGCACGATCACATTCCGCTCGCGGTTCCAGCGCGGTTTCGACGTCGCGCCGCTGCTGTCGCTCGTGGTGCTCGACACCGACAATCCGCGCTCGCTCGGCTGGGTCGTGCAGGCGCTGCGCGGCCGGCTGACGAAGGTCGAGCGCAGCGAGGGCTATGCGCTGTCCGAACTGGCCGAGACGATTCCGGACGTGCCCGCGTGGTCGCTGCACGAGCTGTGCGAAACCGGCGACGACGGCCGGCACGACAAGCTGCTCGATGCGCTCGACGCGACCGTGAAGGCCGTGTGGGAGCTGTCGAACCGGATCGGCGAGCGCTATTTCAGCCACGTGCGCGAGGCGGGCAGGACGCTATGGTGACGACGAAACACGCGGCGAAGACGCCGCCTGCGACCGGTTCCGGCAGCGCGAAGGAGGCGGCCACGCCCACCGCACCCGCAACGCCGGCGGCCGTCGCGGCCGGCCGCGTGCTGCGCGTCACGCACGACACCGAATACCGCTACGCCGCCCGCGTCGAATCCGCCCAGCACCAGGCGCGGCTGCAGCCGCTCGCGACACCTCGCCAGCAGGTGCTGTCGTTCGCGCTCGACATCGAGCCCGCGCCGGAAGCGGTCTGCACCGAGATCGACGCGTTCGGCAATGCGCGCGCATCGTTCGCGCTGAACCAGCCTCACGACGCGCTGCTCGTGCGCAGCCGCAGCACGGTGCGCGTGAGCCCGCCCGTCTGGTCGCAGGGCGCACGCGGCGCGCCGCCGCCCGCGATCGCGCATCCCGACGCCGAACATGCAACGGCATGGGAAGCCGTGCGCGACCGCTTGCGGTTTCGTGCCGGGCAGCCGTACGACGCGGCGAGCGAGTTCGTGTTCGCGTCGCCGCACGTCGCGTGCGATCCCGAACTGGCCGCGTATGCGGCCGCCAGCTTCACGCCGCGGCGGCCGCTCGTGCAGGCCGCGTGGGACCTGATGCGGCGGATTCACGCCGACTTCGCGTATACGCCGAACAGCACCGACATCACGACGACGGCGCTCGATGCGTTGCGATTGCGCAAGGGCGTCTGCCAGGATTTCGCGCACGTGATGATCGGCGCGCTGCGCTCGCTCGGGCTCGCCGCGCGCTACGTGAGCGGTTATCTGCTGACGCAGCCGCCGCCTGGACAGCCGCGGCTGATCGGCGCAGATGCGTCGCATGCATGGGTCGACGTCTACGACCCGGCGTGGCCCGAAGACGGCGGCTGGCTGCAGCTTGATCCGACCAACGACCGCGCACCGGGCGACGACTACGTGATGCTGTCGATCGGCCGCGACTACGCGGACGTGACGCCGCTGCGCGGCGTGATCCGCGGCGGCGGCGCGGATCAGGAGCTGAAGGTCGGCGTGACGGTCGAGCCGCTCGATACGCCGTAAGTCACGCGGCATGGTCGCGCCGGCGCCGCGCGCGTCGGCCGTTTAAGTCTTCGTTAATTCTGCCCGCCTAGCATGGTGATGCCGACGAACGGACCGGATCCGGGTCCGGCGCCGGCGGCACGCACGGGTGCGTCGACGTCACGGCGCCGCGCCGTCGCGCGTGGCCATTTCATTGCAACGGCGGCAGACATGATCAAGAACTTCGACTACCCGCTCGGTAACGAGACGATCGCGCTCTGCGCGAGCTTCGGCGCGGGCCCCGCATTCCGTCGCGTGCTCGTGAGCCGCGCGGATTCGATGGAGACGCTCGTGGTGCTCGATGCGCGCGGCCTGTCGGGCCTGCTGAAGGTCGCGACCGAGCAGCCCGAAGGATTGCTCGACGATGCGATCCGCAAGGTCGGCGACGAACAGCTCGTCGAGCGCGCGATCAGCGGCCGGACGATCGTCGAAGCCGCGCTTTGAGCGGGCGGCGCGTGCAGGCCGGCATGGCCGGCTGCAACGCGCCGCCTGGCGTTGCGGCTTACGCGGCGAACCGGTCCGTCGCGGCGAGCAGTGCCTTCAGGATGCCCGGTTCGTTGTACGCATGCCCGGCGTCCGGCACGATCTCGAACGTCGCGTCGGGCCATGCCTTCGCGAGGTCCCACGCGGTGCGCGCGGGCGTCGCGATGTCGTAGCGGCCTTGCACGATCACACCCGGAATGCCGGCGAGGCGATGCGCGTCGCGCAGCAACTGGCCTTCATCGACGAAACCGCGGTTCACGAAGTAGTGGTTTTCGATTCGCGCGAACGCGAGCGCGTAGTGGCCGTCCGCAAAGTGCGCGGCCAGCGCCGGATCGGGCAGCAGCGTGATCGTGCGGCCTTCCCAGATGCTCCATGCGCGCGCGGCTTCGAGCTTCGCGGCTTCGTCGTCGCCCGTCAGCCGGCGATGGTATGCGGCCATCAGGTCGCCGCGCTCGGCTTCCGGGATCGGCGCGAGGAATTCCTCCCACAGGTCCGGGAACAGCCACGACGCGCCTTCCTGGTAGTACCACAGCAACTCCGCGCGGCGCATCGTGAAGATGCCGCGCACGACGAGCGCGCTCACGCGCCGCGGGTGCGTTTCCGCGTAGGCGAGGCCGAGCGCGCTGCCCCACGAGCCGCCGAACACGAGCCATTGTTCCGCGCCCACCATCTCGCGCAGCCGCTCGATGTCGGCCACCAGGTCCCAGGTCGTGTTGTTGTCGAGGCTCGCGTGCGGCGTCGAACGTCCGCAGCCGCGCTGGTCGAACAGCAGGATGTCGTAGCGCTCGGGATCGAACAGGCGGCGATGGTCGGGGCTGCAGCCCGCACCCGGGCCGCCGTGCAGGAACACCGCCGGCTTGCCGGACGGGTTGCCGCAGCGCTCCCAGTAGATGCGGTGGCCGTCGCCGGTGTCGAGGTGGCCATGGGCGTAGGGTTCGATCGGTGGGTACACGGGCAGGCTCCGGGTGAGGGTCGGCAGGAGGGCGGATGAGGCACGGGCCGATGTGCGATCGGAATACCGCGGCGCCGGTATCGCAGATATTGCGGCGCCGCAAAATTCGTTGTGTCTGCATCGGACCGGCCGCCGCCGGACAAGGCTTGTCATTATGCCCATTCATTCCGCCCGCCGTGCGGCGGTCGGCACCGGGCGTGCGGCGCGGCCATTTCGGCCGACAGGCGCACCGAAATTTTTTGAAGCAATTTCGTTCCGATATTTTTCAGACAAAATCCCGGCGACATATCGGCGAGCCGGTCGCGGGCGCCGGCCTTCATACCGTTCCTCCACCGTGCCAACGGGAAACGAGCCGATGAACCATCGCGTCAAGCAGCTGACCGGGTTGCGCGCCGTCGCGGTCACGATGGTCGTCGTCGGCCATGCGGAGCACGTGCTGCCAGGCGGCTACACGGGCTGGTTCGCGCCGCTGCGGCTGATCGCCGACGGCCGGCTCGGCGTGCTGATCTTCTTCGTCCTCAGCGGCTTCCTGATCACCAACGTGCTGCGCGCGGAATTCGCGCGCACTGGCGGGATCGCGCTGACGTCGTTCTACGTGCGCCGTGCGTTGCGGATCTGGCCGGCCTGCTACGTGTATCTCGCGACCGTCGGCGTGCTCGCCATCGCCGGCTGGCTCGACGTCGATCGCCGGCAGTGGCTGTATGCGGCGCTGCATCTGTGGAATTACTCGGCGTGGTTCGGGCTGACCGGCGACAACACGCTGCATCCGGCCGGCGCGTGGTATCTCGGCCATTTCTGGTCGCTCGCGCTCGAGGAGCAGTTCTACTGGTTCTGGCCGCTGCTGTTCGTGTACGGCGCTCGCCGTCGCGGCACGCGCTGGCTGGCCGCGCTGATCCTCATCGTGCCGCTGGTGCGCGCGCTCACGTATTTCGTCGCACCGGCGCTGCGCGGGCAACTCGGGATGATGTTGCATACGGGCGTCGATCCGATCCTGATCGGCTGCTACGCGGCGCTCAACCGCGAACGGCTCGAAGCATGGATCCGCTCGTGGCGCGGCGAGACGCGCATCGTGACGGCGCTCGTCCTCATCGTGCTGTTCGGGATGCCCGTTGCCGAACATCGGCTCGGTGGCTTCTGGAATGCAACCTACGGCGTGACGCTCGAGGCCGCGTTGATCGCGATCCTGATCGTCGTGCTGAATTTCCGCAGCGAGTTCTGGTGCGCGCGGTGGCTGCGCGCCGCGCCGGTCGTGTTCGTCGGCACGATCTCGTTCAGCCTGTATCTGTGGCAGCAGCCGTTCGCGAATCCTGAGCTGGCGGTTCCGCACGCGTTCCCGCTCGGGATCGTGTGGGCGCTGCTGGCCGCGACGGCGAGCTATTTCCTCGTCGAGAAGCCGTTCCTGCGGTTGAAGGATCGCTACGCCGCGCGCGAGGCGCGACGCATGCGCGACGATGCGCTGCGGATGCCGGTGCCGACCGATGCGATCGGGCCGAAGGTGGTGGAGTAGGCGGACGGGGCGAGACCTGGCTGCCGCCTCACTTGAAACGCTTCAGGGCCTCGGACGAATACCAGAACGTCCGGAACATATCGAGCCCGTACGACTTGCCGTCGTATTTGACGACCGTGCGCGCGATTCGCTTGCCCGTCTCCGAGTAGTTGCCGTCTGCGCGCTTCGTCTGCGTGACGTGTGCGGTGATCGACAGGTCGGCGAAGCCGTGGCTCGACGCTGGCTCGACGGCGATCGTCATTTTCGCATCTTCGCTTTGCGCGTTGCCCGTGCCGGCGCCGCACGCGTCACCTTCGACGCTGACCCAGCCGTACAGGTTGGTGCCGAACACCGGGCGGATGCGGTTGCCTTCGCGTATCCACAGCGTCAACTCTTCGCTGGCGGCGGCATCGGGGCAGCTTGGCCCGCGCGCGCTGCTCGTGAACACGACGCCGAACGCGCGCACGTCCGGCGACAGCCGGTACGGCGCGGTGTCGATGCGATAGCTGTTCGGGCCGACTTCCGTGCCGGCATCCTCCTCGACGATCGACCGCTCCGCTGCCACGACCTTGCCGCCCTCGACGAGCGCGACGACCTGAAGCTTGCTGCTGTCGTCGGGGTGCTGGCTCTTGGGCAGCGAATCGAATGCGGCGGCCGCGATTGTCGTCTTCGGCGCGTTCGGCATGACCTTGCACGCCGATGCGACGACGAGCCGGCTCGTGTCGCGCGGGGCGAGGCGTGCGCTCGCGATGCCGGCCCAGCGGGCGACCGCGACGACGGTGGCGTCGTCACAGGCCTGGTCGTCGGCGGCATGAACGGCCGGGGCGGCGGCGAGCGCGAGCAGCGGCAAAAGGCGAAGGTGTGTCGTCATGGTCATGATCGAAAATGCTGCGCGGGTTTCCGGGGAGGGCGCTGCCGGCCCGAAGCCCGCTTTCCGTGCTGCCCGATCGCACGCCGTTGTTCGGCGAAGGACGGGCATCGCGTGGCACAAATGAAAAAGGCCCTTTGCGGGCCTTTCGTCGACTAAGGGCGGCGTTACTGCGTCAATGCCGTAAAACCGTCCAGCAGTCGATCGACATCAGCCGCTTCGATCGCGCCCATCGTCGAGATGCGGAACAACTCCTTCGACAACCCGCCTTGCCCCGCGTAGATGACGAAGCCGCGCGCCTTCAGGCCATCGTGCAGCGTCTCGTACGTGACGCCCTGCGGCAGCCGGTACGCGCGCAGCACGACCGACGATGCGCCTTCGGGCAGCACGAGCGGCATCCCGCGCGCGGCGAGCCCGGCTTGCGCCTGATCCGCGAGCGCCTTGTAGTGCGCATGGCGCGCACGCCAGCCACCGGCTTCGTCGAACTCGCGCAGCGCTTCGACGAGCGCGTAATACGCGTGCACGGACGGCGTGAACGGCGTATTGCGCTGGTCCTGAAGCTTCGCGAGGCGACCGAGATCGAGGTAATACGTGCGGCTCGCGGCCTTCGCAAGCGCGCTACGGCGCACGATCACGAACGCCGCGCCCGGCACGCCGTGCAGGCACTTGTTCGCGGTCGCGGCGACCGCGTCGATCGTGCCGCCGGCGAAGTCGATCGCTTCGGCGCCGAAGCTGCTGACGCCGTCGACGAGCATTTTCACGCCGCGCGCGCGGCACACGTCGGCGATCGCGCCGAGGTCGTTCAGCCGGCCGGTCGTCGTTTCGTGATGAATCACCGCGACGTGCGAATAACCGCCCGCGTCGAGACGCTCGGCAATCTTCGCGAGATCGGGCGCCTGCATCCATTCGTGCTTCAGCACGTCGTGTGCGATTCCGTACTGCGTCGCGATCTGCGTGATGCGCTCGCCGTACACGCCGTTCTCGATCACGAGCAGCTTGCCGTCCCGCGGCACGAGCGCCGCGATCATGCTTTCGACGGCGGCGGTGCCCGAGCCGGTCATCAGCACGGCGGCCCATTCGGCCGGATCGAGCTCGTACGCGGCGACGAGGCGCGCACGCGCTTCATCCTGCAGATCGAAGAATTCGCTTTCGCGATGGCACAGGTCGGGTTGCAGCAGGCTGCGGCGCACGCGTTCGGTCAGCGTTACCGGGCCGGGATTCAGCAGCAGCATCAATGAGCTCCTTCGGCATGGGCTTCAGCCTGCGCGGCGCCGATATGCCGCATCAGGCGGGTCTTGACCTCGACCGGCGTGACGGTCGGGCGGGGCAGGCCGTCGGGCACGCCCGTGCGGATCGCCACGCGCACGAACTGCGCACCGTCGGCTTGCGTCGCGAGCGTCGCATCGAGCACGTCGAGCGTATCGCCTTCGACGGCCGATGCGTAGCCGCATGCGGCCGCGACGCCCGCGAACGACACATGCCGCGACACGGTCGCCTGACCGCCGGTCGATTCGTGCGCGCCGTTGTCGAGCAGCACGTGCGTGAGGTTGGACGGACCGTAGGTGCCGAGTGTCGCGAACACGCCCATCCGCATCAGCGCGGCGCCGTCGCCGTCGACGGCCACCACGCGCAGGTCGGGGCGCGCGAGCGCGAGACCCAGCGCGAGCGGCGTCACGCAGCCCATCGAGCCGACCATGTACAGCTGGTTCGGGCGGTCGTCGATGGCATAGAGTTCGCGGCCGCAGAAGCCGGTCGACGCGAGCACGACGGTCGAATCGACCGGCGTGTGCGCGATCACGCGCTGCAGCGCGTCGTGGCGGGTCGGCCACGCGGCGGGCGCTTCGGCGCGTGCCGCCGACTGCGCGGCGACGTGCGCGCGCGGCGCCGCCGCCGGGTTCGCCTTCAGTTCATACGGCGCGACGCTGCCTTTCTGCATCACGAGCGCGTACGGGCGGCCCGTTGCGTCCATGTGCGCGATCGCGCGATCGAGTGCCGGGCCGACCTGTTCGGGGTCGGTCGGAAACGTCTCCCACGGGATCTCCATCGTGTCGAGCATCGCGGGCGTGATCGGCCCCATCAGCGCATGCTGCGGCTCGTCGGCCACGCCCGGCTGGCCGCGCCACGTGACGATCAGCAGCTGCGGCAGCCGGAACGTCCAGGTCAGCGACGTGAGCGGGCTCACCGCGTTGCCGAGCCCCGAGTTCTGCATCATCGCGATCCCGCGCTTGCCGCCGAGCGTGGCGCCCGCGATCAGCGCGACCGCGTCGCCTTCGTTGGCCGCCGACAGGTAATGCAGCGTCGGGTCCTGCAGCACGTAGTTGATGAACGGCGTCAGGTACGAGCAGGGCACGCCCGCGTACCAGTCGAAGCCGCGTTCGCGCGCGGCCTCGACGAACTGGGCCGCTTCGATCATTGCGCGCCCCCGTTGCCGGCGCCCGGCTCCGACAGCGGCGTCTGGCCGTGCGCGAAGTCGCCCGCGCGGCGGAAGTCTTCGAGATCGTTGACGCCGCGCCAGTGGCCGTGCACGTACTGCACCTCGATCTTCTCGCCGGCGGCGATCAGTTCGTTGAGCAGGGACGGGATGTCGAGCGTGTCGAAATCGGGGCGCGCCTGCAGCCTCGCGAGCATCGCCTTCAGGCGATCGACGCCGGCGCCGCGCACGTTCAGCAGACCGATCCAGCGGCCGTGCGGCGTGCCGGCGGCGGCGACGTCGCTCGATACACGTTGCAGATACGTCTTCTGGCCGAACAGGCCGCGATCGTCCGCGGCCGAGCAGAGCGCGAAGTCGCGCACGCTTTGGTTGGTCTCCGTGAGCGACGAATCGACGACGACGCTGAACTCGGCCTCGCTCTCCGCCAGGTCGCGCAGGATGTAGCTGCGGAACAGCAGGTCGCCGTACGAGATCACGGTGTCGCCGGTCAGGCGTTCGGCCGCGCATGCGAGCGACGTGAGTTCGCCCGTCTGCGCATGGCGCTCGTTGACGACGAGCTTGATGCCCGACGTGTCGATCGCGTCGGCGCGATAGCCGCCGACCACGGTGATGTCGTTCACGCCATGCTTCTTGAAGCCATCGACGAGCCAGCGCAGGAGCGGCTTGCCGGCGACCGGCAGCATGACCTTGGGCTTGTCTTCGGTGACGGCCTCGAGCCCCTTGCCGCGGCTCGCGGCGAGCACGATCGCGGCGTTCGACGCGCGCGACGACGACGACAGGTAGATACGCTCGGCCGCCGAGTATTCGTCGGCGTCCTGCAGGCGGAAGATTTCGTTGACCGACGCGACGCGATCCTCGACGTTGATCAGCGTCTGGTTTTCGTGGATTTCGCGTGCGACGGACTGCATCGCCGATGCCGACGCACGGATCAGATGGTTCGCCCAGATCACGGTGCTGATGCCGGCCTGGCGGAACACGTCGGTCGGCGTGCTGTAGTACTTGGTCGGCACGATCACGAGCGGCGCGCGGCCGCTCCATTCGCGCGCGAACTGCAGGATCTCGTCCGGGCGCGACAGCTTGCTGTGAATCAGGATCGCGTCGGCACCGGCTTCCGCATACGCGTTCGCGCGGCGCAGCGCCTCGTCCATCCCCCAGCCCGCGATCAGCGCCTCGACGCGCGCGACGATCGAGAAGTCGGGATCGCTCTGCGAATCCTTGCCGGCCTTGATCTTGCCGCAGAACTCGTCGATCTCGGCGAGCGGCTGGCGCTCGCCGTCGATGAAGCTGTTCGTCTTCGGGAACTGCTTGTCCTCGATGCACACGCCGGCGATGCCGCGCTGCTCGAGCTTCTTCACGAGGCGGCGCACGTTGTTGAAGTTGCCGTAGCCGGTGTCGCCGTCGAGCAGGATCGGCAGATCGCTCGCGTCGGCCATGAACTCGAGCACGTCGACGACCTGGGTCCAGCTCGCTTCGTTGTTGTCGCGCACGCCGAACTGCGCGGAGATCGCGAGGCCCGATGCCCAGATGCCCTTGAAGCCGGCTTCGCGGACGATCCGTGCCGACAGGCCGTTGTGCGCTTCCATCAGGAATTCGAGGTCGCTGCTGACGAGCATGCGGCGCAGGCGTGCGCTGCGCGATTCGGAGAAGTTGGGTTCGCGTGCGTTCATCGTGCGGCTCCTGCAGTCGTGCGTTGAATCAGGGGAAGAATTTCTTGCGTGGCGCGTGCGACGTCGTTCGGGAAGTCGATCTCGATCCACGGCGAGCCCGTGACGTCGGCGACGTCGAACGAATGGCCGCCTTCGAGCAGCAGGTCGCGCACGGCTTCCTCGTGCGGCATGTTCGCGCGGCCGCTGTCGACGTAGCCCGCGACGATCGTCGCGAGGCGGCGCGCGGTGCCTTCGGTGAAGCGGAAGAAGCCGACCGACTCGCCGATCGTGTCGTATTCGAGGTCGACCGCGAGCTGCTTGCGCAGCTCGACCGGCACGCCGTTCTTCAGGCACAGCTTGACGGGCTCGTCGCCGGCCTCGAAGTCGCGATCGATCAGCAGGCGGTCCACCGATTTGTCCGGATCGGCGACCAGCGCGTGCAGGATGTTCTCGTCGTACAGCACGTCCGCGTCCATCAGCAGCACGTCGCCGCCGCGCGTCATCGCATCGGCGACGGTGTGCACGGTCAGCACGCTGCCGAGGTCGTAGCGCTCGTTCACCACGATCTCGGCGCTGCGGCCGAGGCGCTCGAGTTCCTGCTCGACCTTCCCGGCCTGGAAGCCGAGCCCGAGCACGATTTCATCGACGCCGGCGGCGTCGAGCACGCGCAGATGGCGCTCGAGCAGCGACACGTCGTCGAAGCGCAGTAGGCACTTCGGGAATTGCGCCTCGGGCGGTTGTTGCAGGCGCAAGCCGAGGCCTGCCGCAAGAATGATGGCTCGCATGGGTTCTCCAACCAAAAAGCCGGCGGATCTGAACGATCAGTCGGCGATGGGCTGCGGCGCGCGGCGCCGCTGCCAGTTTCTTTCACTGAAATGCAGATAGAGCAGGCCGGGCAGGCCGAGCGCGAGTTCGCGCGCGCGCTTCGCGAGCGACAGCGCGAGCGCCGCGTCGGGCGGCAGGCCGACCAGCGGCGCGAGCAGCAGGTAACCGCCTTCCTGTGCGCCGAGCGAGCCCGGGATCGCGAATGCCGCACCGCGAATCGCCTGGCCGACGCTCTCGAGCAGCAGCGCGTCGAGCCAGCTGACCGGGTGCCCGAGGAAGTGCAGCGCGAGCCACACTTCGGCGGTGCCGACGATCCAGCCGGCGAGGCTCAATGCGAAGGTTTTCGCGACCTTCGCGCGATCGCGGTACAGCGCGCCGACGGCGTCGTCGATCGCGTCCGCGCGCGTCGCCAGCGACGACCAGTCGCGCGGGCCGAGCAGCTTCGACGCGAGACGCAGTCCGCGGCCGAACAGCCCGCGCCGCTGCGCCACGTAGAACGCGACGGCGAGAGCGCCGAGCACGCCGGTGGCGATCAGCGCCGGCGTGCGCAGGTGAGCGACGGACTCGTGCGTCGCATACAGGCTGAACGCGGCGATGCCGATCAGCGCGAACGCCATCTGCGCGAGCGCCTGCATGGTCGTGCTGACGGTGACCGCGGCGGCTGCATCGGCCATCCGCGTGCCGCGCTGCGCGAGGTGGCGCACCATCAGCACCGGGCCGCCGATCTGCCCGGCGGGCAGCAGGCTGTTCACCGATTCGCCGACCCAGCGCGCGCGCAGCGCGTTGCCGAGCTCGGCGCCCGGCTGGCCGCGGCGGAACATCGCCGAGATCGCCAGCGCGTCGATCACGAGCGGTACGACGTGGAATGCGGCGACGAGCGCGAGGCCCCAGCCGGCCGCGAGAAACGTCGACGCGACCGCGCCGACGCCCTGCCACGCGAGCAGGGCGACGAAGAGTGCCGTTCCGAGGGACAGCAGGATCAGGCCGGCGCGTGTCATGACCCGGTCGACCGTCGCGTGGCCAGCTGCTTGAACACCTGGCGGAAACCGAAATACGCGATTGCGTCCTTCATGTTCGAGATGAAGCGCTTCCACGGCCGCATGCCGGGGTTGGTCACGTATTCGAAGGTGAGCGACACGCGCGTCTCGTTCTGGCCGAGCGGCGTGACGCGATGCCGCAGCTTGTCGCCGTCGAACAGCACGATCCCGCCGTCGGCGATCTGCACGGAGCCCGGCGCGTCGGGCACGTCCGGATTGCGCGTATGCAGTTCGTAGTCGAGCCGGCACGACGAATCGTCGATCACGCCGATCAGCAGCGTGTAGCGGCGGCCGTCGTAGTACGACGTGTCGTAATGCCAGCCGATGTGGTCGCCCGGCTTCGTGTAGTAGTACAGCGCGTACGCGTGCGGATCGTCGTCCGGCGACAGCATCAGCTTGTCGCCGGTGATCTTCTCGAGGAAGCCGATCAGCGCCTTCGACCGGTACAGCTCGGCGATGTACGGCGCCTGTTCGTCGATCGTGTGCCGGCTCACGCTGCCGCCCTGCTTGTGGCCGGGCAGGTAATTGCGGTTCAGGCCGGCCTGCATCGCGCGCGCGGCGGCCGCGAGCTTCGCGTGCGCGTCGGCCGGCAGGAAGGCGTCGAGGTACAGGAACGACCCCTGGCGCGTGTAGTCGCCGCGCAGGCGGTCGAGATCGAGACGGCCGACGCAGTTGGCCACGGTGCGATCGGGATCGGCCGCTGCCGCGCGCGCAGGCGCGGGGCGTGCCGGGCTCAGCACGGAGTCGTCGCGCGTGCTAGGAGTCATTTGGAAGCCTGGATTTCGGTTGAATTCTGTGGGGCGCCGCTTCGCCGAACGATGCGCCACCAGTCGATCACGACCCACGCGGCGAACAGCGGGGCGCCGATCGACGCCGCGAGCAGGAACGGCTGGACGCCGTCGACGAGCGTCACGATCGGCAGCAGGTAGAGCACGTCTTCCGTCTCGAAGCCGCCGGCGAACGCCTGCTTGGTGCCGGCCTTGCCGGCGATCGATTCGATCCGCATGCGCAGGAAGAAGATCAGCGCGACGGCCGCGCCGGCCACCGCGCCGAGCAGCACCGGCGATGCGGCCATCTGGCCGCCCTGGGCGACGATGCCGACGCCCATGCTGACGAACAGCGCGACCGTCACGAGCGCGTCGGCCGCGAGGTCGTAAAAGTGACCGATCTTGCTGGACTTGCCGCTGATGCGCGCGAGTTCGCCGTCGGTGTGATCGACGAAGTTCGACAGCACGATCAGGAATGCGCCCGCGTTGCTCCAGCCGAAGCCGCCGTGCGCAAGGCACCAGGCGCCGGCGAGGCCGATCAGCAGACGAAGAGTGGTGAGGTGATTCGGGGTAACGGGCGTGTCGATCAGCGGTCGGACGAGCGAGCGCGCGAGCCGAGCATCCCAGGTGCGCGGCAGGGGCGGTTCGGAGCGTGTAGCGGTTTTTCTTTGGTCCATCGGCGAAATATATACGGAATTGTAATTTGTTGCTTTTTCTTCGACCAATGTCCTGACATACGGGAGTGTTACCGCGCATTCCGGGCATCGGCCGATTGCAAACCGGATGCGCGAAACGGCGTTCGCGCAGGCGGACCCTGTCTGATCCAGTGTGGTTCGCCTCACGCCGCTGTCAAGGGCGGACGGGCCTTGACAGCGGGCCTGGCGGCGATTCGCGCGCGTCGATGCGTTGACGTGCATCAGGCCCGCAACCGCCGCGGCGGGCGACAATCGGCCGCGGCGATCGCCGATTGGCCATCGCATGCGGATTCTTCGCGGTGATGCGACTAATCCGGAAAGGTATCGGTCGATTCATGTTCAGCCGTTCGTAATTTTCGCGCGGAAAACTGGCGGTCCGCTTTCGCGCACCTTTCGGATGCATGCGCTTGCGGCCACCGCGGGCTGTCACAGAACTGTCGTTCGATACCCGGTGCATTCAGCAAGAATCTTTTGCATCCAGCGGACATTTCGCGGCAATGGCCTCTGCGATACTCCGACCGTGCCCGTGGTGCCGGGCCGCCCATCGCGGCCCCAAGGGCTTCGCGTCGCTCAGGAGACACCCCCCCGCGACGTCAACGACAGACCAAAGCGTCAGATATACAGCCATGTCTTCTTCACGCATCCTCGCTCCCGCCCTGCGTTCGCTCGTCCGCACCGCCGACGAAGCCGCCGCGCTGATCCGCCCCGGCATGACCGTCGCCATGAGCGGCTTCACCGGATCCGGCTATCCGAAGGCCGTGCCCGCCGCGCTCGCCGCCCACATCGACGCGGCCCACGCGCGCGGCGAGGACTTCCGGATCAACGTGCTGACGGGCGCATCGACCGCGCCGGAACTCGACGGCGCGCTCGCCCGCACCGACGGCATCTCGATGCGCCTGCCGTACCAGTCCGACCCGACGCTGCGCGACAAGATCAACGCCGGTGAAGTCGACTACCAGGACGTCCACCTGAGCCACGTCGCGCAATACGCATGGTTCGGGCTGTACGGCGAGCTTGACGTCGCGATCGTCGAAGTCGCGGGCATCCGCGAGGACGGGCTGTTGATTCCGTCCGCGTCGATCGGCAACAACAAGACGTGGCTCGAGCAGGCCAAGCACGTGATCCTCGAAGTCAACGCGCGCCAGCCGCTCGGTCTCGACGGGATGCACGACGTCTATTACGGCACCGCGCTGCCGCCGCACCGCAAGCCGATTCCGCTGACGAAAAGCGACGACCGGATCGGCGAGCCGTACCTGCGCTGCCCGGCGGAGAAGATCGTCGCGATCGTCGAGACCGACGCGCCGGATCGCAGCAACGCGTTCTCCGCGCCGGACGCCACGTCGAAGCAGATCGCGCTGCAGCTGATCGACTTCCTGCGCCATGAAGTGAAGCGCGGCCGCCTGCCGGAAAACCTGCTGCCGCTGCAGTCGGGCGTCGGCAACATCACGAACGCGGTGCTCGCGGAACTGAGCTCGGCCGGCTTCTCGAACCTGACTGCTTATACCGAAGTGATCCAGGACGGCATGCTCGACCTGCTCGACGACGGCACGCTGAGCTTCGCGTCGGCCACGGCGCTGTCGCTGAGCCCGGCCGCCGTGCAGCGCTTCGCCGACGAGATCGCGACGTTCCGCGAAAAGATCCTGCTGCGCCCGCAGGAGATCAGCAACCATCCGGAACTCGTGCGCCGCCTCGGCTGCATCGCGATGAACGGGATGATCGAGGCCGACATCTACGGCAACGTGAACTCGACGCACGTGATGGGCACGAAGATCCAGAACGGCATCGGCGGCTCGGGCGACTTCGCGCGCAACGGCTACCTGTCGTGCTTCATGTCGGCCAGCACCGCGAAGGGCGGCGCGATCTCGCGGATCGTGCCGATGGCGAGCCACGTCGACCATACTGAGCACGACGTCGCGGTGGTCGTCACCGAGCAGGGGCTCGCCGATCTGCGCGGCCTGTCGCCGAAGCAGCGCGCGCGCAAGATCATCGCGACCTGCGCGCATCCCGACTACCGGCCGATGCTTGAGGACTACTTCGAGCGCGCGTCGCGCGAGAGCTTCGGCAAGCACACGCCGCACCTGCTCGCCGAGGCGTTGTCGTGGCACGAGCGTTACGTGCGCACCGGGACGATGAAGGCCTGACGTTGCGGCCCGCGGCGGGCATGCGCCCGTCGCATCGTCAATCCATCGCCGCGTGCGCGACGTCGACGCTCGCCGTTTTCTGCGGCGGGCGGATGAGCAGCAACAGCGGGATCATCAGCAGCGTCGCGACGAACATCAGCTTGAAGTCGTTCAGGTAGGCGATCATCGCGGCCTGCTGGTTGATCGTGCGGTCGAGCAGCGCGATGTCGACGTGGCTGCCGGCCATTGCCTGCACGGCCGGGTCGAACGGCGTGATGTGGGTCGCGAGGTCGGCATGCGCGACCTGCGTGTTGCGCGTCATCAGCGTCTGCACGATCGAGATGCCGATACTGCTGCCGATGTTGCGCATCAGGCTGTAGGTGGCCGTGCCGTCCGCGCGCAGCTCCGGCTGCAGCGTCGAGAACGACAGCGCGCTCAGCGGCACGAACACGAGGCCCAGCCCGAAGCCCTGGACCACGCCGGGCCACACGATGTCCGCCTCGGACAGCACGATCGTGTACTGCATCATTTGCCACAGCGCGAGCGCGGAAATCGCCAGCCCGGCGAACAACAGCGCCCGCGCATCCACGTATTTCAACAAGCGCCCGACGAACAGCATCGCGATCATCGTGCCGGCGCCGCTCGGCGCGGTGACGAGGCCCGTCGTCGCGACCGGATAGCCCATCAGGTTCTGCAGCATCGGCGGCAACAGCGCGCGCGTCGCGTACAGCACCGCGCCGACGACGAAGATGAACAGCGTGCCGGTCGCGAAGTTCGGGTCGCGCAGCAGCTCCGACTTGAAGAACGACGCCTTGCCGACGGTTGCCGTATGCACGAGGAAGAACGCGAAGCTCAGGGCCGCGACGAGCGCCTCGATGCGGATTTCATACGAGCCGAACCAGTCGAGCTGTTCGCCGCGGTCGAGCATTGCCTGGAACGCGCCGATCGCGAGCGCGAGCGTCGCGAAGCCGAACGCGTCGAATTTGACGTGCGGACGCGGCGCGCGCGCGGGCAGGAAGGTCAGCACGCCGGCCAGCGCGAACGCGCCGATCGGCACGTTGATGAAGAATACCCAGCGCCAGTTGTAGCTGTCGGTGAGCCAGCCGCCGAGCGTCGGGCCGAGGATCGGGCCGACCATCACGCCCATCCCCCAGATCGCCATCGCCTGGCCCTGTTTCTCGCGTGGATTGATGTCGAGCAGGATCGACTGCGACAGCGGCACCAGCGCGGCGCCGAACACGCCCTGCAGCAGCCGCGCGCCGACGATCTGCACGAGCGACTCGGACAGCCCGCACAGCGCGGACGCGATCGTGAAGCCCGCGATCGAGATCGTCAGCAGCCGCTTCATGCTGAGGCGGTCGGACAGCCAGCCGGTCAGCGGCGTCGCGATCGCCGCGGCGACGATGTAGGAGGTCAGCACCCAGGTGATTTCGTCCTGCGATGCGGACAGCGTGCCCTGCATGTGGGGCAGTGCGACGTTCGCGATCGTGCTGTCGAGGGTCTGGATCAGCGTCGCGAGCATGATCGACAGGGTCATCATCGGGCGGTTGAGGGCGGGCAATGAGGCGGGGGCGTCGTCGGCGGTGGGGTTCAAGCGAGTGTCTCCGTGGGGCGGTCGCCGTGGGCGGCGATCCGGTATGGCTCGAATTATAAGCATGCTTATTATGTTCGTGCTCATCGCCTGGCCCGAGCCCCGGGTGATTCGCGGCCTGCCCCTATAATCGCCGCATGGACAAGACTTACGAGAACCGGATCGGCTACCTGATTTCCGACGTGGCCCGCCTGCAAGGACGCCTGTTCGACCGGCGCGCGAAGCGCATCGGACTGACGCGCGCGCAGAGCCGCGTGCTCGCGTACCTGACGTGGAAGGGCGAGATGAATCAGGCGCGGCTCGCGGAATGGCTCGAGATCACGCCGATCTCGCTGACGCGGCTGCTCGACCGGATGGAAGTTTGCGGATGGATCGAACGCATCGCGAACGACGACGATCGCCGCGCGTTCGTGATCCGGCTGACCGACAAGTCACGCGACATCTTTCCGCAGATGCTGGAGGTGGGCGACACGGTCACCGACGACGGGTTGCGCGGCTTCACGCGCGACGAGCGCGACACGCTCGTGCGTCTGCTCGGGCGCGTGCGCCACAACCTGATCGACAGCGGCGGCGAATGAACGCGGTGCGCGGCGCCCAACGACCCGGTGCCGGCGGTTCATGGGGTTCGAGGCTTGTATCGAAGAAGTCGAGCGGCTATCTTGCGACTTCAAGTTCACTTGAGATCGAGCATGAGCCGTCTGGACATTGCCGAAGTCGCGCGCCGCTCGGGCTTGCCCGCGTCGACGCTGCGCTACTACGAGGAAAAGGGATTGATCGTGCCGAACGGCCGTCACGGGCTGCGGCGCCAGTACGACGAGTCGGTGCTGGAGCGTCTTGCGCTGATCGCGCTCGGCCGTGAGGCCGGCTTTTCGCTGGACGACATCCTCGCGATGTTCGGCGCGGATGGCCGACCCGCGATCGATCGCGCGAAGCTCGACGACAAGGCCGACGAACTCGACCGTACGATCCGCCGTCTCGGCGCGGTGCGCGACGCGTTGCGGCACGCGGCCGCCTGCCCGGCGCCGAGTCATCTCGAGTGTCCGTCGTTCCGCAAGCTGCTGCGCATCGCGGCGCACCGACATCCGGCGCGCCGCACGAAGACGGAAGGCGCGTAAGCGGTCAGGCGGTCCGGTTTGCCGAAGCGTGGACGCTCGAGCGTGACACGGGGCGGCCGCATCGCCACGGCTGGCGCCACGAGCGCCTCATCCCGCGTAATACACGCGGCATTCCATCTCGCGTCCGCGCACGATGCGCTTGCCGACGAGCGAGCCGAGCGTTTCGGTGACGACGGTCCGCTGGTTCTCGCATTGCAACGCATCATAGAAGTAGAGCGCGACCCAGTCCGCGGTGCGCCCCGACTCTTGCGGGCGCGCGGGATACGGGCACAGCGCGGTGAAATGCCAGCCGCCTTTCGTCATGTGCATCACGGGCGGCTGAATGCTCACATCCGCGTTCAGCCGGCGTGACACGAGCGTGGGCAGGATGCCGGCGGCGGCCTTGTTGCGGTACAGGCGGTCGATGTACAGCAGCAGTTCGACGGGCGGCTCGGTGCCGAGGCTGGCGTCGCGTGCGTGGCCTTGCCAGCGCCGGCGCCGGCTCAGCACGTCGTCGAGCGCCGCGCGGATGCCGGCCGCGCGCCGCGGGCCGACGCCCGGAATCGCCTCGAGCTGGCCGCTGCGGGCCGCGCGTTCGAGATCCTCGAGCGTATCGATGTGCAATTGGTCGTGAATCCGCAGCGCGAGCGCGTGGCCGATGCCCGGCACGGCTTCGAATGCGGATGCGCGCTCCGCGTCGCCGCGCAGCCGGTCGAGCAGCCGCCAGCGTCCGGTCACCAGCAGTTCGGCGATCGCCTCCGCGACGCCCGTGCCGACCTCGGGCAGTGCGTCGAGCGCATCGACGCCGCCCGCGTCGAACCGCGTGCGGATACCGTCTTCGAGCGACTCGATCGTATCGGCCGATGCGCGGTAGGCGGCAACCCGATAAGGATTCGCGCCCTGGTCGGCAAGCAACTGCGCGGCCTCGCGCAGGCAGGCCGCGATCTGCCGGTTTTCCTCGTGTGTTTGGCCGATAGTCGTTTGCATGTGCGGAGCCCGGAGATGTGCAAACGGAATGGACACGGCGCGCAACGCCCCGGTCCACCTCTTATTTCAGCACATTGTCACGGCAAGCGACGAGCAAAAATTGATGTGCGTCAACGGCAAACGTTGCACGGGCGGGACCGGTCCCGCGCGCGTTCGTGCCGGCGTGCAGCACGAGCGCGCGACCCGTTACGCGTCGAGGAACGACTGCGCGCCCTCGGCCTCCGCGGCCATGCGCAGCGTGGCGAGCGCGCGCTTCTCGATCTGCCGCACGCGTTCGCGCGACATCCCCGCGTCCTGCGCGATCGCATCGTAGGTGTCGGGCTCGGCGCCGCCGAGGCCGAATCGCCGGCGCAGCACGTCGGCCTCGGCCGGCGTGACCGAGCGCAGCAGCGACGTCACGCATTCGCGCATGCGCGTGTCGGCCAGACGCTCGAACGGGCTCGCCGATGCCTGGTCCTCGAGCAGGTCGACGAGGCCGGTATCCGCGTCGGGCAGCGGCGTGTCGAGCGACAGCGGCTCGGCAGGCAGCGCGAGCACGGCGCGCAGCTTGTCCTCCGCGAGCCCGGTCTCGGCCGCGAGTTCGGCCGGCGTCGCGCGGCGGCCCGTGCGCTGGCGAAAGCGCAGCGCATGGCGTTGCACGCGCTGGTACTGGTCGCCGACGTGCACGGGCACGCGGATCGTGCGCGAGCGGTCGGCCACCGCGCGCGCGACCGCCTGCCGGATCCACCAGGTCGCGTAGGTCGAGAACTTGAAGCCGCGCCGGTATTCGAACTTCTCGATCGCGCGCATCAGGCCGAGGCAGCCGTCCTGCACGAGATCCGGCAGGTCGACGCCGCGGTTCATGTACTTGCGCGCGATCGACAGCACGAGGCGCAGGTTCGCCTCGAGCATCGCGCGCGTACCGTCGCGCACTTTTTGCTGGCCGTCGCTCAGCGCGGCGCCGAGCGCGCGCCGCGCGACCGGATCGAAGCACGCGGCATCGGCGCCCGCGGTGGCGTCCGCTCCGGCTTCGACCGGGGCGATAGCGAGCGCGCGTACGACGCGGCTCGCTTCGTCGACGGCCGGTGCAACCCATGCGAGCGAACCGAGCAGCGCGGCCAGGCGGTTACGCGCGTCGCGGTACTCGGCCGAGCGGCAGCCCTGCGCATGCAATGCGTCGCGCACGGTCGCAACCGCGCCTTGAAGCGTGTCGTAGCGCGCAGGCGCCTGCACGTCATTGCCGCCGTCGTCGCCTTCGTCGGTGGCCGCGGCGGTTGCACGCGTTGCGGCATGGCGCGCGAGCAGTGCCTCGACGGCCGCCGGACAGCCGGCGAGCGCGTGCAGGATCTGATGGCGGCCCGTCTCGATCTCGCGGGCAAGCACGATTTCGTCCTCGCGCTTGAGCAGCGGCACCGCATGGATGCGCCGCATGTAGAGGGCGAGCGGATCGGTCGATGCACCGGTGCCGCGCGCGAGATCGCCAAGCAGCGCGCGGCCCTCGTCGAGGGCGTCGCGATCGACGTCGACCGGTGCCGCGCCCGTGAACGGCGCCGGCGCGGCGGGCTCGTCGAGCACGGCGATGCCGATGTCCGCGAGCGCGGCGCGCACGACGTCCAGCGCGTCGGGGCTGTCGCTTTCCGGCGGCAGCGCGTCGACGAGGTCGGCGTGCGTCAGATAACCCTGTTCGCCGGCGAGCGCCAGCAGCTGGATGATCGGATCGAGGGGCGTGTCCGCCCGAAGCGTGGGGCGTGGCGTAGTCATGTCGATGGCGGCGCGAGCCGCGCTCCTGTCTGGGCGGGCCGAAGTCCGCGGGTTTCAGGCTCCCGGGGGCCGCGAACACCCGTCCGCGCCGGCCAGCCTGATTCGATATTCAACTTGAGGGCATTTGCGCCAACTTCAACGCCGGCGTGGCTGACGCGCGAGCATGCGGCATGCCCGCGCGGTCGCGCCCCGTTCTTGTTGCCGCGAAACAAAAAGTAACGGATCAAACCCGCAGAAATATGCGGGGGACGTAAGCTAGAGTCAGGCGCGCGCCACGCGGCGACGCACCGATTCCCTGCGGAGCCTCGAATGAACCCGATTCCCGCCGCGCGGCCTGCCGTCATGGCGCTGGCCATGTTCGCGCTGAGCGGCTGTTATTACACCAGCCCATACGGCTATGCACCGTATTACGCACCCGTGCCTGCCACGGTGTCGCAGCGAGAGATCCCGGTGGCGCCGGCAACCGCCGCACCGGTCGCGCCGTCGACGCCCGCGGTGCCGCCGCCGGCAGACGATTACGCCTACGTACCGGCCCCGGTATATGTCGCGCCGGCCTATGTGCCTTACCCGGCCTACTATCCCGCGTACTACCCGGGCTGGTATGGGCCGCCCGTCACGATCGGCCTCGGTTTCTGGGGGCATTGGGGCGGCGGCTACCGGGGCGGATACTGGCACCGTCCGTGGGGCGGCGGTCACTGGGGAGGCGGGCATGGGGGCGGGGGCCATCGACACTGACCGACGCGCGGTGGCACCGCGCGGGAGAGCATCATGAGCAACACGATCATCCGAAGTTTGTGCGTCGTCCTGTTCGGCATCGCCGCGGTGCCGGGCATCGCCGACGCCCAAAGCAGCGCCTACACGAACTCGCCGGCCGAAATCTATGCGGGGCCGGCACCCGATTATCCGGTCGTCGCGCAGGTTCCGCCCGGCACCGCGCTGGACGTGTTCGGCTGCCTGAGCGACTACTCGTGGTGCGACGTCGCGCTGCCGGGCGTGCGCGGCTGGATCGACGCGGAGCAGCTCGACTATCCGTATCAAGGCAATTACGTGCCGTTGCTCGAATACGGCGCGATCATCGGCGTGCCGGTGACCGGCTTCGCGATCGGCGCGTACTGGGACCGCTACTACCGCCATCGGCCGTGGTTTCACGATCGCGACCGCTGGGAGCGTCGTGCCGAGCCGCGCGTCGGTCCCGGCGGGATGCCGCCCGCTTACGGACACCCGCAGCCGGGCGGGCCGAACCAGCGCGCGCCGGGCGGTGGGGCGCCCGAGCGGCATGATGCACGGCCGTCGGCCACGCGCGGTGGCTGGAACGGCCCGAACCGCGCGCCGGCGCCACAGGCCGCACCCGCGCCTGCGCCGATGCCCGGCGCCCGTCAGCCGCAGCCGCAGCCGCAGCAGCCGGCGCAGCAGCCCGCGCCCAACGGTGGTGCGGCCCGGATGATGGCGCCGCCGACGTATCAGGGCGGCGGCGGTTACGGCGCACGGCCGCAAGGCGGTGGAAACAGCGGCGGGAACCGCGGCGGTGGGAACCACGGCGGCGGTGGAGGCGGATGGGGCACCGACGAGTTCCGTCATTGATCGACTGACGACGCCGGTGCCACGGCTTCGGGCCGGCGCCGGACGAAAAAAAGCCGCTCCGAGGAGCGGCTTCCGAATCACGCAGGCCGGCCGTTCGCGCGGCCCGTCGTCCGGTGTCAGTCGTCGAGCAGCGACAGGTCGCGCACGGCGCCCTTGTCGGCCGACATCACCAGCTTCGCATAGGCCTTCAGCGCCGCGGACACCTTGCGCGGGCGCGGTTGCGCCGGCTTCCAGCCCTTCGCGTTCTGCTCTTCGCGGCGACGCGCGAGTTCCTCATCCGACACCAGCACGTCGATCGTACGGTTCGGGATGTCGATGCGGATCCGGTCGCCGTCGCGCACGAGGCCGATCGCGCCGCCCGCTGCCGCTTCCGGCGAGCAGTGACCGATCGACAGGCCCGACGTGCCGCCCGAGAAGCGGCCGTCCGTCAGCAGCGCGCATGCCTTGCCGAGGCCCTTCGACTTGATGTAGCTCGTCGGGTACAGCATTTCCTGCATGCCGGGGCCGCCCTTCGGGCCTTCGTAGCGCACGATCACCACGTCGCCGGCCTTGACCTTGTCGTTCAGGATGTTCTCGACCGCTTCGTCCTGCGATTCGGTCACGTGCGCCGAGCCCTCGAACACGAGGATGCTTTCGTCGACGCCGGCCGTCTTCACCACGCAGCCGTCGAGCGCGATGTTGCCGGTCAGCACGGCCAGGCCGCCTTCCTTCGAGAATGCATGCTCGTACGAGCGGATGCAGCCTTCGGCGCGGTCGAGGTCGAGGCTCGGCCAGCGCGTGTCCTGGCTGAACGCGACCTGCGTCGGGATCCCGGCCGGGCCGGCCAGGTAGAACGTGCGGACCGCTTCGTCTTCCGTACGGACGATGTCCCACTGGTCGAGCGCATCCTTCAGCGTCGGCGCGTGCACGGTCGGCACGTCGGTGTGCAGCTTGCCGGCGCGGTCGAGCTCGCCGAGGATCGCCATGATGCCGCCCGCGCGGTGCACGTCCTCGATGTGGTACTTGTTCGTGTTCGGCGCGACCTTGCACAGCTGCGGCACGATGCGCGACAGGCGATCGATGTCCTTCATCGTGAAGTCGATGCCGGCTTCCTGCGCGATCGCCAGCAGGTGCAGGATCGTGTTGGTCGAACCGCCCATCGCGATGTCGAGCGTCATCGCGTTCTCGAACGCCTTGAAGCCGACCGAGCGCGGCAGCACGCGCATGTCGTCCTGCTCGTAGTGCTGGCGGGTCAGTTCGACGATGCGGCGGCCGGCGCGCTTGAACAGCTGCTCGCGATCCGCGTGCGTTGCGACGACCGTGCCGTTGCCGGGCAGCGACAGGCCGAGCGCCTCGGTCAGGCAGTTCATCGAGTTCGCGGTGAACATGCCCGAGCACGAACCGCAGGTCGGGCAGGCCGAGCGCTCGACTTCGGCGACGTCGGCATCCGAATACGACTGGTCGGCCGCGATCACCATCGCGTCGACGAGGTCGAGTTTCTTCAATTCGACGGTCTTGGTGACCGGGTTCGCGAGGCGCGTCTTGCCGGCTTCCATCGGGCCGCCCGACACGAAGATCACCGGGATGTTGAGGCGCATCGCGGCCATCAGCATCCCCGGCGTGATCTTGTCGCAGTTCGAGATGCACACCATCGCGTCCGCGCAGTGCGCGTTCACCATGTACTCCACCGAGTCGGCGATGATGTCGCGGCTCGGCAGCGAATAGAGCATGCCGTCATGGCCCATCGCGATGCCGTCGTCGACCGCGATCGTGTTGAATTCCTTCGCGACGCCGCCAGCGGCCTCGATCTCGCGCGCGACGAGCTGGCCGAGATCCTTCAGGTGCACGTGCCCGGGCACGAACTGCGTGAACGAGTTGACGACCGCGATGATCGGCTTCGAGAAATCGTCGTCTTTCATGCCGGTGGCGCGCCACAGCGAGCGCGCACCTGCCATGTTGCGGCCGGCGGTGGAGGTTTTGGAACGGTATGTGGGCATGGTGATGGCTGAAGAATTATCGCGAAAAAGGGTGGAGGCACGGGAATGGAGGCCTCTCGCGCGCCCGTGCGAACAACCTCTTGAGCTGCGCCCTGGGCAAACCCGTCGATTATCCCACAGCCGCCGGGCATGCGGCCGCCCGCGGGCGCCGGGCGAGCGGGCGCCGGATTGGACGCCTGGATGCGGGCACGGGACACGCCGGTCGAACCGGACGGCGGCTTCATCGCCCGTCCTGCCGGCGATGAAGCCGCGCCTGGCGATCGCGCGTCAGTCGAGCAGCGTCAGGATTTCGTCGTACAGCGCCTTCGGAATCCGCACGCCGTGCGCAATGCTGCGCGCGCGAGCGTCGAAGCGCCGCTGCGACGGCAGCCGCGCGCCTTGCCCGGTGATCGACGCGAACATCCGCTCGCCGCGCGCGAGGCCCGCGTCGAGATCGTCGCCGAGGAACACTTTCGGGTCGAATGCGATCACGAGCTCGCCGTGGCACGGCGTCGCGCCGACGCCTTCGTCGAAGTCCATCGATTCCTGACTCGTCATGTCGCCGATCAGCGCGCCGCCGAGCAGTTCGACCATCGCCGCGAGCGCCGAGCCCTTGTGCCCGCCGAACGTGCGCATCGCGCCGTGCAGCGCGGCCTTCGGATCGGTGGTCGGCTGGCCGTCGGCGTCGATCGCCCAGTGCGGCGGGATCGCCTTGCCCTGTTTCGCGTGCAGCTCGATGTCGCCGCGCGCGATCGCGCTCGTCGCGAAGTCGAACACGAACGGCACGCCGTCCGGGCGCGGCCACGCGAACGCGATCGGGTTCGTGCCGAACACCGGCTCGCGGCCGCCTTCCGGCGCGACCCAGCTGTGGCTCGGGTTCATCGCGATGCCGACCAGCCCCTCGGCGGCGATCGCCTCGACCTCGGGCCACAGCGCCGAAAAGTGGTAGCAGTGGTTGATCGCCATCGCGGCGATCCCGTGCTGCTTCGCCATCTCGACGAGCGCCGGCAGGCCGGTTTCGAAGCTCAGCAGCGAGAAGCCGCGATGCGCGTCGACCGCGACGATCGACGACGACAGCCGGCGCAGCGTCGGCACGGCTTGCGGGTCGACCTTGCCCTTCTTCAGCGAGCGCACGCACACGAGCAGCCGATACACGCCGTGCGAGTGGCACTCGTCGCGCTGGCCCTGCGTGATCACGCCCGCGATCGCCCGCGCGTGCGCATCGGACAGCCCATGGTGCGTCAGCACCCGCAGCGCGAGCGCATGGACCTCATCGAGCGACAGGACGACTTTGGCGAGCGGCTCAGACATCGCGCGCTTCCCGGGGCGCCGGCACGCCGTCGATGCGTTGCGGCACGTTCAGCGGGTTGCGGTTGCGGATGGCGTCGGGCAGCAGCGCGTCCGGCACGTCCTGGTACGACACGGGGCGCAGGAAACGCTCGATCGCGCGTGCGCCGACCGACGTCGTGCGCGTGTCGGACGTGGCCGGGAACGGACCGCCGTGCACCATCGCATGACCGACCTCGACGCCCGTGCCGAAGCCGTTGACGAGAATGCGGCCGGCCTTGCGTTCGAGCGTCGGGCGCAGCGCGGCGAACAGCGCGGCGTCGCCGTCGGCGAGATGCGCGGCGATCGTCAGTTGCCCTTCGAGCGACTTCAGCACGCGATGCAGCGTGTCGGCATCCTGGCAGCGCACGATCAGCGATGCCGGACCGAACACTTCGTCACGCAGTTCGGGATGGGCGATGAATGCGTCCGCCGAGGTCGCGAACAGCGCCGCGCGCGCCTGGAAGCGACCGCCTTCCACGCCTTGCGCGAGCAGTTCGACCGCGTCGTGCGCGCGCAGGGTGGCCACGCCTTGCGCATAGCTCGCGTGGATGTGCGGCGTCAGCATCGTCTGCGCGACGGTCGCCTGCACGGCGGTGGCCGCCGCGGCTTCGAACGCGCGCAGCGCGGGGCCGTCGACGGCGAGCACGAGGCCCGGATTGGTGCAGAACTGGCCGGCGCCGAGGGCGAGCGATGCGACGAACTGCGGCGCGATCGCGTCGTGGCGCGCGTCGAGCGCGGCCGGGAACAGCAGCACCGGGTTGATCGAGCTCATTTCCGCATAGACCGGAATCGGCTCGTGGCGCGCGGCCGCGATGTTCATCAGCGCCACGCCGCCACGGCGCGAGCCGGTGAAGCCGACGGCCTTGATGCGCGGATCGGCGACGAGCGCCTGGCCGATTTCGCGCGACGCGTCGAACAGCAGCGAGAACACGCCGGCCGGCAGCCCGCATTCGCGCACGGCCTGCTGGATCGCACGGCCGACGAGCTCGGACGTGCCCGGATGCGCGGAGTGCGCCTTGACGATCACCGGGCAGCCGGCGGCGAGTGCCGACGCGGTGTCGCCACCCGCGACCGAGAACGCGAGCGGGAAATTCGACGCGCCGAATACGGCGACCGGCCCGATCGCGACGTTGCGCAGGCGCAGGTCGACGCGCGGCAGCGGCTTGCGGTCCGGGCGGGCCGGATCGATGCGCGCATCGACGTAACCGCCGTCGCGCACGAGCGACGCGAACAGCGCGAGCTGCCCGACCGTGCGGCCGCGTTCGCCTTCGATGCGTGCGCGCGGCAGGCCCGTTTCGGTGACGCAGCGCTCGATCAGGTCGTCGCCGAGCGCCAGGATGTTGCGGCCGATCGCATCGAGAAACGCCGCGCGTTGCTCGGGGCTCGTCTCGCGATACGTGTCGAAGGCTTCGTCGGCGAGCGCGCAGGCCGTCTCCAGGTCGTGCAGGCTCGCGCCGCCGAATGCGGGTTCGAGCGGTTCGCCGGTCGCGGCGGCGATCGCGTGAAGGGTGCCGTTCTGTCCGGCGATGGCCGACTGGCCGATCAGGAGCTGACCTGTGAGTTGCATGGGTTTTCCTCGGAAAATGCGGGGCCGGGCGTGGGCGCCCGGCCGGAGTGAAAAGGGGAAAGCGGTGTGTCAGTCTTCGTCGTCGTCGAGTTGCAGCTTGTCGGAACGGATGCCGGTATTGGCGCCCCAGTAGTAGATGACGAGCGCGACGGCCGCGACGACGACCGTGTCGTACGGATGCGCGAGCTGGCCCGTGCCGCCGAAGCCGCCGAAGTAGGACAGCACGATCATGGCCGCGTAGAACGCGATCAGCCACGCGGACGAACGCACCTGCTCGGCGAGGCTCAGGTGCGCGGTCGGCACCCAGCGGCGGCATGCGAGATAGATCACGAACATGACGATCTGCAGGCCGAGCAGCCAGGACACCGTGCCCCAGCCCGACCAGTAGACGATCAGCGCGGCGATCACGAACGATGCGGGGCCGGTGATGCCGAACGCCACCGCGCGGAACGGCCGCGGCAGGCCGGGCGCGGTGCGGCGCAGCGCGGCGACCGACACGGGCGCGACCGCGTAGCTCAGCACCAGCGCGGCCGACACGATGTTGATCAGCGCTTCCCACGACGGGAACGGCATGGTCCAGAAGATCGCGAGGCCGAACGTGAGCCACAGGCCCGCACGCGGGATGCCCGATGCCTCGTCGACGCGCGTGAACACCTTGAAGAACGTGCCCGTCTTCGCCCAGCCGTAGACGACGCGCGGCGTCGCGTTCATGTAGATGTTGCCGCAGCCGCTCGGCGAGATCATCGCGTCGGCGACCACCATCACCGCGAGCCAGCCCACGCCGAGCGCGAGCGCGATGTCGCGGTACGGCAGCGAGAAGGCCTTGCTCACGTCGTGCCAGCCGGCGGCCAGCATGTCGGTCGGGATGCTGCCGATGAACGCGAGCTGCAGCAGCACGTAGATCAGCGTGGACAGCAGGATCGACAGGATCAGCGCGATCGGGATCGTGCGCTGCGGGTTGCGCACTTCGCTCGCCACCGACACGATCGGCGTGAGGCCGAGATACGCGAAGATGATGCCGCCGGCCGACACGGCCATCTCGATGCCCGGCATGCCGAACGGCGCGAAACCGTGCGCGGTGAGGTTGGCGGGCTTGAAGAACGTGAACAGCACCGCGATCACCGACAGCGGCACGATGAACTTGAAGATGCTGATGATGTTGTTCGCCTTCGCGAACGTCTTCACGCTCGAATAGTTCAGGTAAAAGAAGAAGCACAGCAGCGCGGCCTGCACGAGCCAGCCGATCGTCGTCGGGTCGCTCGATCCGGCCTTGGTGAGGCTGGGGAACCACGCGGCCGCATACTGGCGCGCGGCGACCACTTCGATCGCGATCAGGCTCGAGAACGCGATCAGCGTGATGAAGCCCATCAGGTAGCCGAGCAACGGGCCGTGCGAGAACACCGGGTAGCGGACCACGCCGCCCGCGCGCGGCAGCGCGGCGCCGAGCTCGCAGTAGACGATCCCGAGCAGCAGCACCGCGAAGCCGCCGAGCAGCCACGAGAAGATGCCGGCCGGGCCGGCGATCGTCGACACGTGACTCGCGGCGAACAGCCACCCCGAACCGAAGATCGCACCGAGGCCGATGAACGTCAGGTCGGTCAGCGACAGCTGCTTCTTGAACTTGCCGTGACCGCCGTCGGCGGGCACGGAACGGGAAAGCGGGACGGACGGGTGTGTGTTGCCTTGACCTGGCATGGGTTTGTCTCCTGGGAAATATCGGGGCAGGTGCGGCCTGCGCCGCGCTCTGGGGCGCAGCAGGCGCAACGCCTGCCGGCCGGCGTGCGACCGGTTCGAACGACCGCGAGGGCCGGGGCCCGCTCGAGTGCGGCACGGGCAGGCGCTGCGGCGAACGGGCCCGTGCCGGCCATGCCGGACACGGAAGTGGCGATGCGACGGGGGGAGGCCGCCGCACCGCCGGGGGAAATCGGTCAGCGGTTCGCGCGGTTCCGTTCGGCGCGGTGCGCGGCGTCGAAAGCGATGGAAGCGTCCGGTACGAACCGGTGGCTGAGGGCGGGGAAAACTCCGGTCCGCTGGATGGCGTTTCGGCTCACTGCAATCTCCTGCTTCGTATCGGTCGACGACAGGCGCGTCGACGTGCAACCAGTATCGCCGTGCAAACACCCATCACGCTTGAGCCGTATCGCGGAGCAAAATGACGAAATCGGCACAGTGGCCGCAAGGGCCGCGACACGCGTTCCGCACTATGCCGATTTCGTCGTCGTCCTCATCGAAAAGCCACAAGCGGACGGACGCGCGACGGAGGAAGCTATGCTCCTTTCCCCACTTCGAACGGCTCATGATGAAGCGCATCCAGATCATCGATTCGCACACGGGCGGCGAACCCACGCGGCTCGTCGTGTCCGGTTTTCCCTCGCTCGGCAACGGCACGATGGCCGAGCGCCGCGACGTGCTCGCGCGCGAGCACGATCGCTATCGCACCGCGTGCATTCTCGAGCCGCGCGGCAGCGACGTGCTGGTCGGCGCGCTGCTGTGCGAACCCGTGTCGCCGGAGGCGGCGGCCGGCGTGATCTTCTTCAACAACAGCGGTTACCTCGGCATGTGCGGGCACGGCACGATTGGCGTGGTGCGCACGCTGCATCACATGGGCCGCATCGAGCCGGGCGTGCACCAGATCGAAACGCCGGTCGGCACCGTCGAGGCGACGCTGCACGACGACCTGTCGGTCAGCGTGCGCAACGTGCTCGCGTACCGCCATGCGAAGGCCGTCGACGTCGATGTGCCCGGTTACGGTCCCGTGAAGGGCGACATCGCGTGGGGCGGCAACTGGTTCTTCCTGATCAGCGATCACGGCCAGCGCGTGGCCGGCGACAACGTGGCGGCGCTGACCGCCTATTCGTCCGCGGTGCGTGCCGGGCTCGAACGCGCGGGCATCACCGGCGCGAACGGTGGCGAGATCGACCATATCGAACTGTTCGCGGACGATCCCGAGCACGACAGCCGCAGCTTCGTGCTGTGCCCGGGCCATGCGTACGACCGTTCCCCGTGCGGCACCGGCACGAGCGCGAAGCTCGCGTGCCTCGCGGCCGACGGCAAGCTCGAACCGGGCGTCGTGTGGCGGCAGGCGAGTGTGATCGGCAGCGTGTTCCAGGCGAGCTACGCGCAGGCCGACGGCGGCATCGTGCCGACGATTCGCGGCAGCGCCCACCTGAGCGCGGAAGCGACGCTGCTGATCGAGGAAGACGATCCGTTCGGCTGGGGCATCGTGTCGTGAGCGAGACCCGGACCGACGTCGTCGTGATCGGCGCCGGCATCGTCGGCGCGGCGTGCGCGCATGAACTCGCGCAGCGCGGGCTGCGCGTGCTCGTCGTCGACGACGCGAGCGGCGGCGCGACCGGCGCCGGCATGGGGCACCTCGTCGCGATGGACGACAACGCGGCGGAGCTCGCGCTGAGCCATTATTCGATCGAATTGTGGCGCGCGCTCGCCGGCGAGATGCCGGAAGGCTGCGCGTACCGCAACTGCGGCACGCTGTGGCTCGCGGCCGACGCGCACGAAATGGATCTCGCGCGCACCAAGCAGGCGACGCTCGCCGCGCACGGCGTGGCGGGCGAGCTGATCGACGCGGCGACGCTCGCGCGGCTGGAGCCGATGCTGCGCGCGGGCCTCGGCGGCGCGCTGAAGATCCCCGGCGACGCGATTCTCTATGCGCCCGTCGCCGCGAGCTGGCTGTTGCAGCGCGCGCCGGGCATCACGTTGCGGCGCGATCGTGCGGTGGCGGTCGACGGTCCGAGCGTGACGCTCGCGAGCGGCGACACGCTGCGTGCGGAGCGCGTGGTCGTCGCGAACGGCGTCGCCGCGCGCACGCTGTTGCCTGAATTGCCATTGCGCCCGAAGAAGGGCCACCTGCTGATCACCGATCGTTACCCGGGCCAGGTGTCGCACCAGCTCGTCGAACTCGGCTATGCGGCGAGCGCGCACGCAAGCGACGGCACGTCGGTCGCGTTCAACGTGCAGCCGCGGCCCACCGGCCAGCTGCTGATCGGCTCGTCGCGCCAGTTCGACACCGAGGACGCGCGCGTCGAGCCGCCGGTTCTCGCGCGCATGCTGCGCCGCGCGGCCGGCTACCTGCCGGATCTGGCCGACCTGAACGGAATTCGCGCATGGACGGGCTTCCGTTCCGCGAGCCCGGACGGCCTGCCGCTGCTCGGCGAACATCCGGCGCGGCCGGGCGTATGGCTCGCGGTCGGGCACGAAGGGCTCGGCGTGACGACCGCGCCGGGCAGCGCGCGGCTCGTCGCCGCGTTGATGACCGGCGAACGGCCGCCCATCGACATCGAACCGTATTTGCCGGGACGATTTCTGACGACGTCCCCCGTAGCCGGAGCGCTGACATGATCATTCATCTGGACGGCCGCGCGCTGACGGTGGCCGACGGCGCGACCGTCGCGGCCGCCGTCGCGGCGAGCGGCGACGACACGACGCGCGTGTCGTGCACGGGTGCGGCGCGCGCGCCGTTTTGCGGTATGGGTATCTGCCAGGAGTGCAGGATGACGATCGACGGCCGCCGTCGTCTGGCTTGCCAGACGCTGTGCCGCGACGGGATGCGGGTGGAGCGCACGCGATGAAACAGGAACGACTCAGCGTCGACGTCGCCATCGTCGGCGCGGGCCCGGCCGGATTGTCGGCCGCGCAGGCCGCCGCACGAAGCGGTGCGACGATCGCGATCGTCGACGACAACCCGCGCGCGGGCGGGCAGATCTGGCGCCAGGCGGCGGCCGCGACGCCGGTGCCGGCCGCGGCGGAACGCCTTGCCGTGCTGCGTCGGCCGAACGTCACGCATCTGGCGGCCACGCGCATCGTCGCCGAGACGCAGCCGGGCACGTTGCTGCTGGAGGACGACGAGCGCGGGTTCCTGCTGGAATTCCGCACGCTGATCGTGTGCTGCGGCGCGCGCGAGCTGCTGCTGCCGTTTCCCGGCTGGACGCTGCCGGGCGTCACCGGCGCGGGCGGCCTGCAGGCGCTGATCAAGTACGGTCTCGACGTGCGCGGGCAGCGCACCGTGATCGCCGGCAGCGGCCCGCTGCTGCTCGCGAGCGCGGCGACGGCCCGGCAGGCCGGTGCGCAGGTGTCGCACGTGCTCGAACAGGCTGCGTGGGGCGATGTCGCCGGTTTCGGCGCGGGGCTGTGGCGCTGGCCGTCGAAACTCGCGCAGGCCGCGAAACTCGTCACGGCGGCTTATCGGCCCGGCGCACACGTCGTCGAAGCGTTCGGCGACAAGCGGCTCGAACGCGTGCGGATCCGGCAGGGCGAGCGTGAATTCGAGGTCGACTGCGACCGGCTCGCATGCGGCTTCGGCCTCGTGCCGAACACCGTGCTGCCGAGCCATCTCGGCTGCCGGATCGAGAACGGCGCGGTCGTGGTCGACGCGCACCAGCGCACGAGCCGCGACGGCTGTTTCGCGGCGGGCGAGTGCACGGGTGTCGGCGGCAGCGAACTGGCGATGGTCGAAGGCGAGATTGCCGGCTGCGCGGCCACCGGGCAGACGGCGCCGCTGGCCGGGCTGATTGCGCAGCGCGCGCGCTGGCAGGCATTCGCGGACGCGGTGCGCGAACGCTTCGCGATCCGCGAGCCGATCCGCCGGCTCGCGCGGCCCGATACGCTGCTGTGCCGTTGTGAGGATGTGCGCTTCGACGCGGTCGCGCCGGCGCCCGGCTGGACGGCCGCGAAGCTGCAGACGCGCTGCGGGATGGGGGCATGCCAGGGCCGCGTGTGCGGTGCGGCCGCGCAGGCGCTGTTCGGCTGGACGCCGTCGGTGCCGCGCACGCCGCTCGTGCCCGCGCGGGTCGGCACGCTGATGCTGGACGACACGGCGTCCTGCGACGGCGCCTGACGCGCCAAGGCGAGGCGGCCCGGTTCGCAGCGGGCCGCCTCGCCGTTCATTCCGTCTTCACTTTCTCCCATCCGCCCACCTGCGGCGCCGCGCAGGCACGCAGGCACTCGATCGCGGCGGCCACGGCCGCGCGATTCGCGCTGTCCGGATGCCAGTACATCGACACCGCGCCCTGGCCCTCGAGCCGCATCGGCAGGATGCGGATCGCGTTCAATTGCTCGAAGCGCCGCGCGGCACGATGTGACGCGACGCCGAGCAGGTCGGTGTTGTTCAGCAGCGTGAGGTTCAGGATCGACGAATTCGATTCGACGCAATGCGGCGGCTGTACGCGGCCGGCGGCCGTCAGCGCGACTTGCAGCGCGTTGTGCACGGGTGTGCCGGACGGCCAGACGATCCACGAGTGGGCCAGCACCTCGTCCCAGCCGACGGAGGCCGCGCCGACGAGCGGATGATCGGGCCGCGCGACGAACACCACCGGATCGACGTACAGCGCTTCGGCGTGCAGGTGTGGATCGACGGACGCGGAGCCCGAGCGGCCGACGACGATGTCGAGTTCGCCGCGCGCGAGTTGCGGCATCAGCTGGTTCATCGTGCTCTCGGTGAGCCGCACCTGTGCGCGCGGCATCCGCTTCAGCAACTGCGACACCGCGAGCGGCACGGTATCGGCCGCCGCGACGCCCGACGTGCCGATCGTGACCAGGCCGCTGCCGCCTTCGCGCAGCGCGGCCATGTCGTCGCGCGCGACGTCGAGCTGCGCCTCCACGCGGCGCGCGTGCTCGATCAGCGCATCGCCGTAAGCCGTCGGCCGCAGGCCGCGCGCGTGCCGCTCGAACAGCGGTAGCCCGACATCCTCTTCCAGTTCCTTCAGCCATTTCGACAGCGCGGGCTGGGTGGTCGCCAGCGCCGTCGCCGACTGGCTCAGGTTGCCCGTGCTGGCCAGGCTCAGCAGCACCTGGAGGTGCCGCAATCGCAGCCGGTAGGTCCAGTCCATCGCGTGCTCCGTGTCGGAAGGTATATCCGAAATAATATGGATTAGATGATTTCGCCATTTTACCGGGTATGTCTGCGTCGAATATAAATGCGCTAACGGACTGAAGCACGCGGTCCCCGACCCGACACAGCGCCGACCGCGATCGGCCGCCCCAAGGAGACATCATGACCAGCCGACACCCGGATACGTCGCGCGCCGACTACTACGCACGGATCGCCGAACAGCGCCTCGCGCCGTTGTGGGAGTCGCTGCACAACCTCGTGCCGAAAGCGCCGCAGCCGGCCGCGCAGGCCGCGATCTGGAAGTACGCGCAGGTGCGTGACCTGGTGATGCAGGCCGGCGGCGTGATCAGCGCGGAAGAAGCCGTGCGCCGCGTGCTGGTGCTGGAGAACCCGGGGCTGCCCGGCAAGTCGAGCATGACGCCGAGCCTGTATGCGGGCCTGCAGCTGATCCTGCCGGGCGAGATCGCGCCGAGCCACCGGCATACGCAGTCGGCATTGCGTTTCATCGTCGAGGGCAAGGGCGCGTGGACCGCGGTGAACGGCGAGCGCACGACGATGCATCCGGGCGACTTCATCATCACGCCGTCGTGGGCGTGGCACGACCACGGCAACCCGTCGGCGGAAGACGGCGGCGAGCCGGTCGTATGGCTCGACGGGCTCGACATCCCGCTGGTCGGGTACCTCGACGCGGGCTTCGCGGAGAACTATCCGGAAGCCGAGCAGCCCGTCAGCCGCGCGGAAGGCGATAGCTTCGCGCGCTTCGGCCACAACATGGTGCCGGTGCGCCACCGCGCAAGCGATCCGACGTCGCCGGTGTTCAGCTATCCGTACGCGCGCACCCGCGAGGCCCTCGACGCGCTGTACCGCAACGGCGAGCTCGACGCGTGGGACGGCGTGAAGCTGCGCTACGTGAATCCCGCGACGGGCGGCTGGCCGATGCCGACGATCGCGACCTTCATGCAGTTCCTGCCAGCCGGCTTCGACGGCCGCACTTACCGAAGCACCGACGCGACGATCTACTGCGTCGTCGAAGGCAGCGGCACCGCGCACATCGGCGGCGACACGTTCGCATTCGAGCCGCACGACATCTTCGTCGCGCCGTCGTGGGCGCCGGTCCGGCTGTCGGCGTCGTCCGACAGCGTGCTGTTCAGCTATTCCGACCGGCCGGTGCTGTCCGCGCTGAACCTGCTGCGCGAAGCGCGCGACTGACGCCGCCGGTTGGCCCGATTTTCCCGATTTCCCCGATTCGTCCAGTGCGCCGTCGAGGCGGCGCGCGTTCCTTCCTTCATGCCTACGCTGGAGCCGTTCATGACTTACGTTTTCCCGCCCGAAGCGCCGGTGGCGCTTCCCGTCGCCGGCAGCGACGCCCGCTTCGCGGTTCGTCGCGTGTACTGCGTCGGCCGCAACTACGCGGCCCATGCGCGCGAGATGGGCTTCGATCCCGATCGCGAACCGCCGTTCTTCTTCTGCAAGCCGGCCGACTCGATCGTGCCGGTCGCCTACGGCGAAACGCTCGATTTGGCGTATCCGTCACAGACGCAGAACTACCACTACGAAGCTGAACTCGTCGCGGTGATCGGCAAGGGCGGTTCCGACATTCCGCTCGAGCGCGCGCTCGAGCACGTGTGGGGTTATGCGGTCGGCCTCGACATGACACGCCGCGACCTGCAGATGAAGATGCGCGAGATGGGCCGGCCGTGGGAAATCGGCAAGGCGTTCGACCGTTCCGCGCCGATCGGCCCCGTGCATCCGGCGAGCGAGGTCGGTCATGTCGAGCAGGCCGGCCTGTGGCTGACCGTCAACGGCGCGACGAAGCAGAAGAGCGACGTGTCGCACCTGATCTGGTCGGTCGCGGAAACGGTGGCCGACCTGTCGAAGTTCTTTCGCCTCGAACCGGGCGACGTGATCTTCACCGGCACGCCGGAAGGTGTCGGCGCGGTGGTCAAGGGCGACGTGATGAAGGTCGGCGTCGAGCGTCTCGGCGAACTGGCCGTGCGCGTGGTCTGACGCGCGTTCTTCGATTTCCTCGAAAGGTCACATCGTGCAACTGCATAGCTTCTTCAACAGTTCGACATCCTATCGGGTGCGCATTGCGCTCGCGCTGAAAGGGTTGCCGTTCGACACGCTGCCCGTGAACATCCGCACGGGCGAGCACCGCGAGGCCGGCTACGTCGCGCGGGTGAATCCGTCGGCGTCGGTGCCGGCGCTGGTCGATGGCGATTTCCGTCTCGGCCAGTCGCTCGCGATCATCGATTACCTCGACCAGATTCATCCGGCGCCGCGGCTGATTCCGCTGGAACCGCGGCAGCGCGCACGTGTGCTGGAACTCGCGACGCTGATCGCGTGCGACATCCATCCGGTCAACAACCTGCGCGTGCTGCGCTACCTCGACAGCGAACTGCAGGTCACGCCGCTGCAGAAGAATGCGTGGTACCGGCACTGGATCGCGGAAGGTATGGCCGGCGTCGAGCGCCTGCTCGCGCGCGCGGATACGGGCCCGTGGTGTTTCGGCGAGGCGCCGACGCTCGCCGACGTGTGCCTCGTGCCGCAGGTCGCGAACGCGCTGCGGATGGATTGCGACCTGAGCGCATATCCGCGCAGCCTCGCGGTGCATGAACACGCGCGACGCGAGCCGGCGTTCGAGGCGGCGCAGCCGCAGCGGCAACCGGACTACGTCGCGTAACACGAAGGAGGAGACGGACATGGACGAGACAAACAATACAGGCCGACGCGTACTCGTGATCGGCGGCGGCATCGGCGGGCTCGCGACGGCGCTGGCGCTCGCGCGCCAGGGCATTCGCGTGAAGCTGCTCGAACAGGCCGCGCAAATCGGCGAGATCGGCGCGGGCATCCAGCTCGCCGCGAACGCGTTCAATGCGCTCGACGCGCTGGGTGTCGGCGAGGCCGCGCGCGGCCGCGCGGTGTTCACCGACCGGCTGCAACTGATGGATGCGGTCGATGCGCGGGAAGTCGCGTGCATCGATACGGGCGCCGCGTATCGCGAACGCTTCGGCAACCCGTATGCGGTGATCCATCGCGCGGACATCCATCTGTCGATCTACGAGGCGGTCAAGGATCATCCGCTGATCGAATTCCGGACCAGCACGCAAGTGTGCGGGTTCGAGCAGGATGGCAACGGCGTGACCGTGATCGATCAGCACGGCGAACGTTATCGCGCCGACGCGGTAATCGGCTGCGACGGCGTGAAGTCCGCGATCCGGCAGGCGCTGATCGGCGATGCGCATCGCGTGACGGGGCACGTCGTGTACCGCGCGGTCGTCGACGTCGACAACATGCCGAAGAACCTGCAGATCAATGCGCCGGTCGTGTGGGCCGGCCCGCATTGCCATCTCGTCCACTATCCGCTGCGCGGCGGACGGCAATACAACCTCGTCGTCACGTTTCACAGCCGCGAGCAGGAAACCTGGGGCGTGCGCGACGGCAGCAAGGAGGAAGTGCTGTCGTACTTCGACGGCATTCATCCGCTGCCGAAACAGATGCTCGACCGGCCGACGTCGTGGAAGCGCTGGGCGACCGCCGATCGCGACCCGGTCGAGCGCTGGAGCGCGGGCCGCGCGACGGTGCTCGGCGACGCCGCCCATCCGATGACGCAATACATCGCGCAGGGCGCGTGCCAGGCGCTCGAGGATGCGGTGACGCTCGGCGCGGCCGTCGCGCGGACCGACGGCGACTTCGAGGCCGCGTTCGCGCTGTACGAACGCGTGCGGATTCCGCGCACCGCGCGCGTGCTGTATTCGGCGCGCGAGATGGGGCGGATCTATCACGCGAAGGGCGTCGAGCGGCAGGTGCGCAACGCGCTGTGGGTCGGACGCACGCAGGCGCAGTTCTATGACGCGCTCGACTGGCTGCACGGCTGGCGCGCGGAGCATTGCCTGAAGACCGTCGACTGACGCGCTTCAGCCCGGATCCGGCTGCGCGCGTTCCAACGACATCGCGCGCGACCGCCTTCATGGAGGAGACATCATCATGGCCAATACGCTGTCCATCGACGTCAGCGCATGGATCGACCGGCATCGCGTTGCGCCGTTTCAGGCCGCGATCGTCGTACTGTGCTTCCTGATCGTCGCGATCGACGGTTTCGACACGGCATCGATCGGATTCATCGCTCCCGTCATTCGCGCGGAATGGGGGCTGTCGCCCGCGCAGCTCGCGCCGGTATTCGGCGCGGGGCTCGCCGGGCTGATGGCCGGCGCGCTCGTGTTCGGGCCGTTCGGCGACCGGTTCGGCCGCAAGCGCCTGCTGCTCGCCTGTGTCGCGTGCTTCGGCATCGCGAGTGCGGCGTCGGCGACTGCGGGCGGCTTGACCGAACTGATCGCGTGGCGCTTCGTGACGGGCCTCGGGCTCGGCGGCGCGATGCCGAACGCGATCACGCTGACGTCCGAGTATTGCCCCGCGCGACGGCGCTCGCTGCTCGTCACGACGATGTTCTGCGGCTTCACGATCGGCTCGGCGCTCGGTGGCCTCGCGGCCGCGTCGCTGATCGAACGCGACGGCTGGCGTGCGGTGCTCGTCGTCGGCGGGGCCGCGCCGCTGCTGCTCCTGCCGGTGCTGGCGTGGCGACTGCCGGAATCGGTGCGCTATCTCGTCAACACCGGCGCGTCGCGCGAGCGGATCGTGGCGATGCTCACGCGCATTGCACCGGACCCGGATCTCGCGCACGCGTCGTTCGTCGCGCCGCGCGGCAAGCCGGCCGGGTCGCCGCTCGGCCGCCTGTTCGCTGCCGACCTGCTGCGCGGCACGCTGCTGCTGTGGCTGACGTTCTTCATGAGCCTGCTCGTCATCTACCTGCTGTCGAGCTGGCTGCCGACGTTGTTGCGCACGACCGGCGTGACGCTGCAGACGGCCGCGCGCGTGACCGCGATGTTCCAGGTCGGCGGCACGCTCGGCGCGATCGTGCTCGGCTGGCTGATGGACCGCTTCGATCCGCATCGCGTGCTCGCGTGCAGCTATGCGGCGGCGGGCGTGTTCGTCGCGGCGATCGGGGTGCTGGCCGCGTCGCCGGCGGGCGCGGCACTGGCCGTGTTCGCGGCCGGCTTCTGCGTGTCCGGCTCGCAGGTCGGCGCGAACGCGCTGTCGGCCGCGTTCTATCCGACCGAATGCCGAACCACGGGTGTGAGCTGGGCGAACGGGATCGGCCGCGGCGGGTCCGTCGTCGGCTCGATGGCGGGCGGCGCGATGCTCGCGATGGGGTTGCCGTTGTCGACCGCGTTCGCATTCGTCGCGGTGCCGTGTGTAATTGCCGGGGGCGCGGTGCTGGTGCTTGGCGCGGTGCGGGCCGGCGCGAAGCGCGCGGTGGCGGCCGAGGCGATTGCCGGCGAGCAGGCGTAGCGGAGGCAGGAGGCGACCATTGCCGATGGCGCCGTCTTCCGATGGCACCGAACGAAAGCAGGAATCTACATTATATGAATGTATATAATGTAGATTCTTTAATCGTTTGCGGTCCCCCTCATGAACGCCGACCCTTCCACCGGGCTGCCCGAGCCCGACCAGATGCGCGCCGCCGCCGAATCGGCATGCGCGCTGCTCAAGGTGCTGTCCAATCCCGACCGGTTGCTGCTGCTCTGCGAGCTGTCGCAGGGCGAACGCTGCGTGAGCGATCTCGAGGCGCGGCTGGATATCCGCCAGCCGACGCTGTCGCAGCAGCTCGGCGTGTTGCGGGACAACGCATTGGTCCGCACGCGCCGTGAAGGCAAGAACATCCACTATTCGCTCGACAGCCCGGCCGTGATCGCGGTGATGGGCGTGCTGTACGAACAGTTCTGCGGCACGGCCGCAAAGGGGACCCGCCATGCAGCTTGATGTGCTTCATTTCACGCCGTGGCTGTCGCTTGCCGGCGGTGTGCTGATCGGGCTGGCGGCCGCGTGGCTCGTTGCGTTCAACGGGCGGATCGCCGGGATTAGCGGCATCGTCGGCGGCTTGTTCACGGCCGGTGCCGCCGAGCGCGACTGGCGTGCCGCATTCGTCGCCGGGCTGATTGCCGCGCCGCTGATGATGCATATCGCCGGTGTCGCCGCGGCGCCGCAGGTCGATGCGGGCTGGGGCGAGTTGCTGGCGGCCGGCCTCCTGGTCGGGATCGGTACGCGCTATGCGGGCGGATGCACGAGCGGTCACGGCGTCTGCGGGCTGTCGCGTGGCGCGGCGCGATCGATCGTCGCGACGACGGTGTTCATGGTCGCGGGTTTTGCGACCGTATTCGTGCGACGGCACGTGATCGGAGGCTGACATGCAGGCAGGATTCGCGTTTCTGGCGGGGCTGCTGTTCGGCGCCGGCCTCATCGTGTCGGGGATGGCCAACCCGCAGAAGGTGCTCGGCTTTCTCGACCTGGCAGGCCGCTGGGACCCGTCGCTCGCGTTCGTGATGGCCGGCGCGATCGGCGTTGCCGTGTTCGCGTTCGCCTGGGCGAAGCGTCGGACGCGGTCGTTGCTCGGCTTGCCGATCCAGTGGCCGGCCGTGCGGACGATTACCGTACGCCTCGTCGCAGGGAGCGCCGTATTCGGCATCGGCTGGGGGCTTGCCGGGTTCTGCCCGGGGCCGGCGATCGTGTCGATCGGACTCGGGTCGGCCAAGGGCATCGCGTTCGTCGTCGCGATGCTGATCGGGATGGCGTTGTTCGAGTGGATCGAGCACGCGCGGAAGGGGCGGTAGCTGGGTGACGTTGCTGCGGCCGAAGTTGTCGGGTCGGGCGCGTTCGATCGCCACCTGCACCGGTTTCGCGAGCAACTGCGCGTGCAGCGCGATGTGACGATCGATGCGATCGCGCGCCATTTTCCGGCCGGCACACCGCGTTTACCCCGGACGGCCGCTGCGCGGCGATGCGCCGACGATACGATTTCGGCGATTTCATCGGCTGACCGCATGCGCGGCGAGATGCTGACGGATCAGCGACAGGTAGCGATCGCCAACCGAGAAGTCGCGTGCGGCACGCGGCCGCTCGGCCTGGCGCAGCGTGGCCGGCGCGCTCATGCCCAGATACCGGCATACCGCCGACGGGAAGGGCTTGCGTGTATGCCCGAGCTGGCGCGCCGCGCGCTCGACGCGGGCGTCGCCGACCTGCGCACGCAGCCATGCCAGCACTTGGCGATCGGTGTCGTTGACGATACGGACCAGATGTTCCATCGCGCACCTCACTGTTCATAAATACAGTACTGTAAATATAACCAGTATATGAGGAGGCCGCAAGCGGGCGCGCATGCGCCTGGCCGTTCGGCCAGGGTTCAGCGCACCGGCGAAGGTGGGCGGGCGGCTGGCGATCCGGTCATCCGGGCGGCAGGCGCGGCGGGCGGGACGAGGTTCGCGTAGCGCGCGTCGGTCAGCGTGCCGAGAAACGCGACGATGTCGTCGATTTCCGCGTCGGTCAGTGCGGGCGGCGTGCCCGGCCGGCGGTTCATCGGCGTCGAATTGACGTTGATGTTGCCGCGATAGGCGGCCGGCACGTCGTCGAAGGTCCTGGCGCCGTGATACCAGCGGGCCGGGTCGGTCGAGCGCGTGTTGTAGAACGCGACCGCGTCGCGCAGCGTCGTGAACACGCCGTTGTGCATGAACGTCTGCTTGACCGCGACGTTGCGCAGTCCCGGCGTGCGCAGGTAGCCGCACCATTGCGTCGGCTCGGGCCAGCGCAGCCGTGTGGCCGTGTCGCACAGGCCGTTGTCGAAATGGCGCGGATCGCGGTTCGCGGGCAGCGCGCGGTTGCGCGGCACCGCGATCGCGTCGTAGCCGAAATCGGTGAAGAGCGAGCGCTCCGGCCGGCTCGACGTCTCCGACAGCGTATGGCAACTCATGCAGTTGCCCTTGTCGGGATTGCGGAACAGCGTCAGGCCGCGCATCTCGGCCGCCGCGAGCGGCTTGCGCGTGCGCAGGTACGCGTCGAAGCGCGACGTGAACGGCGCCATGTCGTCGCTCTGCAGATAGGCCTCGACGGCCGAGCCCAGCGCGCGCACCAGTTGCTCGGGGTCGCGCCGCACCGATGCGCCGAAGCGCGCGGCGAGATCGTCCGCCAGTTCGGTGCGGTCGACCTTGCGCAGCAGCGCGGCCGGCGACCGGTTGTTCATCTCGTTCGGATCGAACAACGGCCCGCGGATCTGTTCGGCGAGCGTGTCCGCGCGGCCGTCGCTGAAGAGGCCGCCGAACGGCGACGGCGCGGGGGCGTCGTCGTCCTGATAGAAGTGGCGGCGCGGCACGTAGCGCACGTAAAGCAGCGACGGCGCGTTGCGCAGGCTGAAGCGTCCGTGGCGGCTGCCTTCCGGCACGCCCGGCCCCGCGAGCGAAGCGGCCGACAATGTCGGCGCGAACGCGCGCCCCGGATCGTGGCAGCCCGCGCACGACATACCGCGCGGCTCGGATAGCCGCGGATCGAAGAAGATCCGGCGGCCCAGCGCGACGAGCGTCGGGTCCGGAGCGAAACGGGCGGCCGCCGCGTCGACCTTGTCGGTCACCTGCGGCGTGCCGTTGCCGATCGTGCCGACGACGCGCGACGGCGGCGCGCCGGGGAGCAGCATCGCCTCGGACGGCGCGGCATGGGCCGCGAACGCCGTACCGGCGAGGAGGGCGGTGGCAAGTACGCGCACAGTCCGGCCGCTGCCGGCGGCCGGAACCGAACCGGAAACCCGACGCTCGGCAGCGGTCACCGACGAAACCGTCCGCCTCCGCGAGCCGGCCATCCGTCGCCGGCGGCCGGTCGAATCCATCAAATCGTCACTCAATCGAACTGCGTCACTCACGGCGCGATGAACCCCGTCTTGTCGCATGCGAGCGTGTTGCCCGACTGGTCGCACGACGCGAGCAGCTTGCCTGCCGCCGAATACGCATGGAACACCCAGCCCGTCGCCGGTGCCGCGCGTCGCTCCATGATCAGGAAACCGAAGCTGTTGTTGTGCGACAGCCGCTCGATCACGGCGCCCGGCGCGGGCGTCAGGCCGGCCGGGAATGGATCGGGCAGCGCGACGTCGAGGTTGTCACCGCCGTTGCCGGACACGATCGTCGCCGGATGCCCGGACGAGAAGTTGATCGCCTGGAAGTCGTGCACGTGCCCGTGCAGCGCGACGTGGATGCCGGGCGGGTAGTACGCCTGCGCGTTCAGGCTCGCCATCACCGACTGCAGCGCGAGGTTGCCCGGCGCGGGCGTGCTGCCGGCGATCGGCGCGAACGCGAGGATCGGATGGTGGTTCGTGAAGATCGTCGTCGACATGCCGGCTTTCGACGCGAGCGCCGCGACCGTCTGGAACTGCTTCTGATAGATGCGGAACTGCGCGTCGGTCGTCTTCAGCGGATTGCGGCCGACCTTCGCGGTGTCGAACACGATCACTTGCGTGCCGCCGCCGAGCGACACCGCATAGGGATCAGAGTAGTTCGCGTCGTCGTCGTTGGCCGGATCGTCGCACGCACGGGCCGCCGAATACGGGTGCGGATCGAGGAAGCGGTACCAGCCCTGGCCGGCCCGCGCGCATTCCTCGTGGTTGCCGCGCACGACGACCCACGGCGCCTTCGCGAACAGCGGCGCGGCCGGGCGGAACAGGTCGGCCTGCCACGCATCCCAGCCGTAGCCCCACGGGCTGTCCTTGCAGCCGGCGATGTCGGGCGGGCAAGCGTTTTCGCGATAGTGATAGTCGCCGACGTGCAGCACGAGGTCTGGCGACAGCTTCGCGACGCTCGCCGCGATCGTGTCGAACGGCCAGACCGTCGCGTCGTTGCACGCTTGCCATGCGTTGTCGGCCTTCTTCATTCGGCAGCCGGTGTCGGCGATGATCGCGATGCGCTGCGGCTGCGCCTTCGGCAGCGGCAGCGCGCGGCCCGCGACGCTTGCCGTCTGGGCATCGGCCGGCAGTGTCGCTTCGCAGACCGACACCGGGAAGCTCGACGGTTTCGAGTCGGCCGGCGCGCTCGCCGTCGGCCGTTGCGCGACGGTCGCGGCGCCGGCGCGCAGCGTCATGCGCGACAGCTTGCCGTCGACGGACAGCTGCGGACACAGTGGATCGCTCGCGGACGCAGGGTTGTAGTTCGTGACCACGCGCGCGATCGCCTGGTTCGCATCGCCGATCTCGACCCACGCGGCCTGAACGTTGATCGCGGCACTGGCCGGGTCGGCGGGCGTATCGATGTGATTCGAACACGCGGACAGCGCCGCGAGGGCAACAAGCGGAGCGCAGCGCACGAACAGCGCGCGGGAGAGGAGTCGTCGCATGGGAGGCACCGTAGGAAAGCCGTCAACGATACGGAACGCGAATGTAAGAAATGTGAAGGCACGGAGGCGACGGCCGATGCGGCGCGCGAGTCGTACCGCGTTCGCGGCCTTGACCTCAAGCCGGCTTGAAGCAGCATAGTCCGGATCACGGTCAACGATGCGGACAAACGGAGAATCGACGATGGAAGGAAACCGGACAAACGAAGCGCAGTCTGCGCTGTGGAACGGCCCGTCGGGGCTGGCATGGGTCGACACGCAGCGCTCGCTCGACCGGATGTTCGAGCCGTTCGAGGCATTGCTCGCGGATGGGGCGGTGGCGGCGTCCGCGAGCAGCGTGCTCGACGTCGGCTGCGGCACCGGCGCGGTGACGCTCGCGATCGCACGGCGCCTTGGCGCGCACGCGCACTGTACAGGCCTGGATATTTCGGCGCAGATGCTTGCCGCCGCACGGGCTCGTGCCGAACGCGAGGGCGTTGACGCCGACTTCGTGCATGCCGATGCGCAGACGCATGCGTTCGCGCCGGGGAGGTTCGACCTGATCGTGTCGCGCTTCGGCGTGATGTTCTTCGACGATCCGGTGCAGGCCTTCGCGAACCTGCGGCACGCGGCGCGCCCGAACGCGCGTTTGCGATTCGTTGCATGGCGCGGCGCCGCCGACAATCCGTTCATGACGACGGCTGAGCGTGTCGCGGCGCCATTGCTGCCGGCCTTGCCGGCGCGGCAGCCGGGGGCGCCGGGACAATTTGCGTTCGGCGACCGGCAACGGATCGCGTCGGTATTGTCGGACAGCGGCTGGGCCGACATCGCGATCGAGCCGATCGATATCGCGTGCGCGTTGCCGGCGTCCGCGCTGGACGACTACATCGCGCGACTCGGACCGGTCGGGCTCGCGCTTCGTCAGGTGGACGACGCGCCGCGCCGGCGTGTGATCGATACGGTTCGCGCTGCGTTCGAGCGCTACGTGGAGGGCGCGGACGTGCGCTTCGACGCGGCGTGCTGGCTCGTCACCGCGCGGGCGCCGTCTGCATGATGCATCAGGAAAATGGCGGCAGCCCGTTGTTCGGCATGTGTGCTGCCGTTCATGCGTGAAAGGGCCGCCGCGCCGTGCAAAAGGCAGGTGTCAGTCGCGCCTCGCCCGCAACATCAGCCAGGCGCAGCCTGCCGCCACGAGCGCGAGCCCCAGCAGCACCGCCTCGACGCCGAGTGCGAAACCGGGCGGCATCTCGCCGCTGTTCGGCATGGGCGACAGGTTGGCGGTGATCGCGATCGCGCCGCCGGCGAGCAGCGCGATGCAGACGATCCAGTAAACCTTGCCGCGCGCGGCGGCGGTGCGGATCCGCCAAAGCGCGAGGCCGACGCCGCCGAGGTAAAGCACCGCGAGCGTCGCGAGCGCGATGAAGTCGCCGGTGCGATCGTTCAGGAGGCCGCTCATGGCACGGCTCCGTCGGGCGCCGCGCGTCGGCTCGACGACAGGAACGCAGCGGTCGGGTTCATTCGGCCTCCGTTGCGTGTCCCGGCGCGCGGCTCAGCAGATGCGTACGCTGGTCGGCCGCGAGCGAGACGTAGCGTTCGTATTGACGCAGGACATCGGCGATCAGTTCGTCGCCGCGCAGATACTCGACGTCGTAGCCGAGCCGGCCGTCCTCGAAGAACGTGACGATGCCGTACACGTGCGGACGCTCGGTTTCCGGCTCGGCCGCTTCGCGTACCAGGAAGGCCGCCGCGGATTTCGCCGTCACGCGCGCGCCGTAGACGAAATCGCGGTGTTCCGCGGTCGGCACGGTCAGCCGCACTGCATCGTCGCTGTCGCGCTGCACGTGTGCGTCGACGCCGCCTGAACGCAGCTCGTCGGCGACTTTGCGCAGCGCGGGCTCGACGGTTTCCGCGACGAACTGGCGCGCGTCGGACTCGGTCGTCTGCCGCAGGATATGCGTCAGGCGATGGCGCCAGTGCTGGCCGGTCCAGAAGCTCGTCGCGGGCGCGACGTCCTGCGAATAGTGCGCGCGATCGGCCGCGAGCCCGCGCCACAGCCCGTAACACAGCGCGAGCATGATCAAGGCGACCGGCAATGCGGCGATCAACGTCATCGCCTGCAGCGCGCCGAGCCCGCCCGCGACCAGCAGCACGGCCGCCGTCACGCCCAGCAGCGCAGCCCAGAACAGCCGCTGCCAGACCGGCGAATGCGCGGCGCCGCGCGTTGCGATCTGGTCGATCACGAATGCGCCGGAATCGGCGGACGTGACGAAGAACACCGCGATCAGCACGATCGCGACGATCGACAGCAACTGCGGCAGCGGCAGGAAATCGAAGAAACGGAACAGCAACGCATCGACGCTGCCGGCCGTCTGCGCGAGCGCGCCGGCCGCGCCGTGCGTGTCGAGCCAGATCGCGCTGTTGCCGAACACGGTCATCCACACGAGATTGAATGCGGTCGGCACGAGCAACACGCCGATCACGAACTGGCGGATCGTGCGGCCGCGCGAGATGCGCGCGATGAACATGCCGACGAACGGCGACCACGACACCCACCATGCCCAGTAGAGGATCGTCCAGCCGCCGAACCAGCCTTCCTCGCGCGGCGGCGCGTACGCATAGGTGCGGAACGACAGGTCGACGAGATTCGACAGGTACTGGCCGATGTTGTCGCCGAGCGCACGCAGCAGGAACGACGTCGGGCCCGCGACGACCACGAACGCGAGCAACAGGAACGCCAGCAGCAGGTTCAGCTCGGACAGCCGCCGCACGCCCTTGTCGAGACCGCTCGCGGCCGATGCGCCGGCCAGGATCACGACGATCACGACGAGCCCGATGCGGAACGCGTTGCCGCTCGTATCCCAGCCGGCGACCGTATGCAGGCCCGCGCTCAACTGCATCACGCCGTAGCCGAGCGTCGTCGCGATGCCCGCGACCGTGCCGACCAGCGCGAACGCGTCGACGGTGTGGCCGATCCAGCCGTTCACGCGTTCGCGCAGCACCGGATACAGCCCGGAGCGCAGCGTCAGCGGCAGGTTGTAGCGGAATCCGAAGTATGCGAGCACGAGCCCCATCAGCCCGTAGATCGCCCACGCATGGAAGCCCCAGTGGAAGAAAGTCATCAGCATCGCCTCGCGCGCGGCGGCCGGCGTGCCGGGGTCCACGGTCGGCGGCTTCAGGAAGTGCTGCATCGGCTCGCCGACGCCGAAGTACATGAGGCCGATGCCCATGCCCGCCGCGAACAGCATGGCCGTCCACGACAGGAAGCTGAATTCGGGCTCGGCGTCGTCGGGGCCGAGCCGGATGTTGCCGAAGTCGCTCGCCGCGATCAGCACGAGAAACACGAGGAACGTGGTGACGGCGAGCACGTAGAACCAGTCGAAGCGCGCGACGACCCATTGCTGGCCGGAGGAGAAGAGCGCGCCTGCTTCGGTCGGGAGCAGCGCGCACACGACGAGCAGTGCACCGATGACCGCGAGCGCGGGCAGCACGACCTGCGGCTTGAATGTCGTGCGGGGCGAGGAACGGGAATCTGGCATGGCTGGCATCCAGTTGTGGGCGCAACGAGGCGCGACGCCGCCCGGCGCGCGTGTCGCGCGTCGGACCCTGATACGGCGTGCGTCGAGTGTACCGCGGTGTCAGGACTGCAAGAAGGGATATGCAGCAGGGAAAACCTGACGAATTGTAAGGTATCGGGGCGATCGCGAAAACCCGCACGCTGCGCGCTGCGTGCGAAAGAGGCGGATGGCGAACGTCAAACCGGCGCCCCGGACGATGCCGGATCGTCCGGGGCGCAAGCAACGGAGGCGCGGCCGTACGGGTTCAGAACGTCACGGCGATCCCGGCCATGCCGACGAACTGGCCGTGCGTCGTCGACGGCGTGAGCTGCTGCGAATCGCCGACGATCGGCGCCGCGTCGACGATATGGCCGGCGCCCAGCGCGCCGAGCGTCCGTCCGCTCGAATGCGTATACGCCTGCAGCGCATACAGCGTCGTGCGCTTCGACAGGCTGTACGACTCCTTCAGCGAATATTGCTGGTAACGGGCCGCGTCCGACACGCCGTTCGCCTTCGACGCGAGCGTGTACGCGAACGCGCCGGCCACCGAGAACGTCGGCGTGAAGCGATATGCGGCGAGCGCGCCGTAGGTGTTGAACACGGCCGTGTCCGTGAACGCGGAGCCGTTGCCGGGCAGATACTTCACGTTCGAGTAGTTGAGGCCCATCGTCAGGTTCCCGAGCGTGTAGTTGCCGGCCGCCGCGACCTGCTCGACGGCCTTCGCGGTCAGGTAGCCCTGGTTCAGCACGGACACCGCGAAGCTGCCCGACGCGGCAGTCGCCGGATTCAGGAAGCCCGCCGACGAACCCGAGCTGTTGATGCGCAGGTAACCGGCCGCGATCCCGATCGGCCCGTTCGCATAGCGCAGCGCGGCGCTGAACGTGTTGCCTTTGCCGGTCGCGCCGGCGATGCCGCCGAACGCATACATCGCGCTCGCGGTCAGCCCGGACAAGGTCGGCGACGTATAGGTGACGGAGTTGTTGACGCGGATCGTCGTGTCGAGCCCGTCGATGTCGCCCGGATGCGCGCCCGTCGCGCCGGTCAGCCAGCTGCTCGCCGCGTACGGGCCGACCAGCAGGAAGTACGGCGTGTACTGGCGGCCGGCCGTCACCGTGCCGTAATGATCGTTGCGCAGCCCGACGAAGGCCTGGCGGTTGAAGATCGTGCCGGCGGCGGCCTGCGCGCCGGTGTTCAGGTTGAAGCCGGATTGCAGGTCGAAGATCGCGTGCGTGCCGCCGCCGAGATCCTCGTCGCCACGCAACCCGAACTTCGACGCATACAGGTTGCCGTCGCGCATGTACACGTTCGAGTGGCCTTGCTGGTTGTTCACGTACGCGAGCGAATCGTCGACCACGCCGTACAGCGTCACGCTGCTCTGCGCATGGGCGGCGGAAGCGCCGAGCGACGCGGCCGATAAAATCAGGATTGCAGAGTAGTGATGCGATGCTTTCATTGACGATCTCCAAGTCTCTTCAAGGGGGCGGGAGGCTGATCGGCCTCCTCTTTGGTGGAGGGCGGGCCGTGTGCGCGGCCCGCCCGATCTTAGGGTTCGGCGTTTTCCCGCGCTTGCGCGGTCAGTCGTCGAGTGCCACGACGACGCGACGCCATGCGCCATCCCGCGCATCGTGTTCGACGCGCGCACCGCGCACGGCAAGCGCGCCTTGCAGCGATGCCGGCAGCAGGATCTCCACGCGCTCGGCGGGGCGGTTCATGCGGCCATCCCAGCGGACCGACACGCCGAGTTCGCCCGACGCCGTGCGTCCGGTCTCGATGCGCCACAGCCCGTATTCGCCGTCGCGCCACGCTTCCGTTTCGCCGTCGTCCTCGACGCATTCGCCGTACGCAACGCCGTCCTCGATGCGCGGCGCGACGAGGAAGCCGCGCGTGTCCGCGCGTGCGCCGAACCGTTGCTCGGCGACGTTCAGCGGCAGCACGCGGCCTTCGCGCAACAACATCACCGGCGTGTCGAGCGGCGCGGGCAGCGTCACGTTCGCGCCGCCGTCGAACGACTGCGCGCTCGCGCAGCACACCCAGCGCGCGCCGGACGGCAGGTAGACCGTGCGCTCCGTGCGGCCCGGCTCGACGACCGGCGCGACCAGCAGCGCGTCGCCGAGCATCATGTCGTCGCATTCGTCGTAGCAGCGCGGGTCGCCTGGGAAATCGCCGAAGGTCGGCCGCAGCACGGGCTCGTAGCGCGTGGTCGACAGCCACAGCAGGTGATAGAGGTAAGGCAGCAGCCGGTAGCGCTGCTTGATCAGCGACGCGATACGCGCGGTGATCTCCGGATACATCCACGGTTCGTTGACGGTGCCGTCGTCATTCCACGAATGGATGCTGAAGCGCGGCATGAAGATGCCGAACTGCACCCAGCGCAGCAGCAGCTCGGGCGACGGCGCGGGGCCGGAGAAGCCGCCGATGTCGTGACCGATGTTCGACACGCCCGACAACGCGAGCCCGAGGCCCATCTTGAGGTTGTAGCGCAGCGTTTCCCACGACGTGTAGTTGTCGCCGGACCAGGTCTGCACGTAACGCTGCATGCCGGCGCCGCCGGAGCGCGACACGAGGAACGGCCGCTGCGCCGGCGCATGCGCGCGCTGGGCTTCGCGCGACGCGCGCATCATCAGCATCGTCTGCAGCACCTTCGCCTCGCGCGCGGGAAACGGCTGGCCGAAGCCGTGCGCGATCGCGTCGGGCGACCAGATCTCGTATTCGTTGTTGTCGTTCCACGTCGACTCGATTCCGTAGTCGAGCAGCGCCGACGTGACCTGCTCGCGCCACCAGCGGTACGCGTCCGGTTGCGTGAAGTCGAGATACGCGCCGACCTCGTCCCAGAACTGCACCCATGCCGGTTCGCCGGATGCCGAGCGGATCAGCAGCCCGCGCCGCGCGGCGTCGTCGAACGCCGGGTGGTCGCGCAGCAGGCACGGCTTGATGTTCGCGCACAGGCGGATGCCGTGGTCGCGATAGTGCTTCACGAAACCCTTCGCGTCGGGAAATTTTTCGCGGTTCCAGTTGAACACGTAGCGCTTCGCGCCGATCGACGTATAGCCCGACGAAAGGTGGAACGAATCGCACAGGATGTCGTGTGATTCGCACTGCTCGACGAACTGGTTCATCTGCCGCTGCGCGTCCGGCGCGTCGGTGTAGCTCATCGTCGAGCCCGAATAGCCGAGCCCCCATTTCGGCGTGCGCGCCGGGCGTCCGGTGAGCCACGTGAAGCGCCGGGCGGCCGCGAGCGGCGTGTCGGGCGACGCGATGAAGTAGTAGTCGAGATCGCCGTGCTCGGCGACGAAGTAGCGGTAGAGCCCGTGGTAGTTGTCGAGTTCGCGGCCCATGTCGAACGCGCAATCCGACAGTGTGTCGTAGAACAGCCCGAAGCCCTGGCACGCGCCGGGCGACCACGTGACGTAGAACGGAATGTGCTTGTAGAGCGGGTCCGTGTGCTTCGCGCTGTAACCCATCGCATCGATGTTGCGCATCTCGAAGCGCGCGCCGGTGCGGTCGAGGTCGCCAGCGCGCTCGCCGAGACCGAACACCTTGTCGCCGCGCTCGCGTGCGACGTAGTGATAGGCGCGATCGTCCCACCAGCCGAAGTTGTAGGCCTGCGTCGCGCGGTCGGCGAGCACGACGCGCCACGCGTCGTCCGCGCCGCGCATCGACCACGTGCAATGGCCGCCCTGCAGTTTCACGTCGAGGCGGATCTGCGCGGTTTCGATGCGCACGCCGCCGTCGTCTTCGACGAAGTCGTAGGCCGGCAGCGCGAAGCCGCTCAGGTCGAGGCGGTCGCGCCCGTCGAGCGGCACGTCGTCGAGGCCCGGTGCGATCGTCCAGGTGCGCGGGGTGCGCGCCGTCGCGTCGGGCAGCACGCGCACGCGCACGATGTCATCCTCGAGCACGAAGATCTCGAGGGTCGCGCCCGCGTCGGACGCGAGCAGCACACGGTTCGCCTGCCGGTCGGCGACGCGGAACACGGGCGGATAAAGAAGCGAAGTCATGAAGGCGATTCCTGGTGAAGACGGAGGTCAGGCGTGCTGCGCGAGCAGGCGTTCCTGCTTCGACTGCCCGCGGATCAGCACCGCGAGGAGCGTCACGCCGATGATGTCGAACAGGCCGAGGCACGCGAACAGCGGTGCGTAGCCGATCTTGTCGGCGAGCGCGCCGACCAGCAGCGAGAAGCCGAGCCCGCCGATCCACGCGGCCATGCCCGCGAAGCCGCTGGCGGTGCCGACTTCCTCGGGATCGAACACGTCGGCCGACAGCGTGTTGACGAGCGCGGAGATCATCTGGTGCGCGAAGCCGCCGACGCAGAACAGGGCGATGGCCGTGTACGGCGACGACACGAGCCCGATCATCGCCGGCCCCAGCATCAGCACCGCGCCGAGCGCGACGCCGGCGACGCGGGACCACACGAGCGGCAGTTTGAACCGGTTCGCGAGGTAGGGCGACAGGTAGCCGCCCGCGATGCCGCCGGCGTCGGCCGCGAGAAACGGCATCCACGCGAACACGGCGATCTGCGTGAGCGGCATGTGGCGTTCGGTGGCGAGGTACAGCGGAATCCAGAAGCTGAAAGTCTGCCATGCGGGTTCCGCGAAGAAGCGCGGCAGCGCGATCGCCCAGAAGCGCCGCGCGGTGACGACGTCGCGAATCCGGCGCTTCGACGCGGCCGGCATCGTGGCCTGGCCGTCGCGGATCAGCGTGCGCTCCTGCGACGTGATGCGCGGATGATCGGACGGCGACCGGTACTGCGTGTACCAGAGCGCGGCCCACACGAAGCCGAGCGCGCCGGTGACCATGAACGCGGATTGCCAGCCGAACCGCATCGACAGGAACACGACGAGCGGCGGCGCAATCGCGGCGCCGAGCGACGTGCCCGCGTTGAAGTAGCCGACCGCGACGGATTTCTCGCGATCGGGAAACCATTCGGCGACGGCCTTCATCCCCGACGGGATCGCGGCGGCCTCGAACAGCCCGAGCAAGCCGCGCAGGATGCCGAGCGACAGCCAGCCCGACGCGAAGCCGTGCGCGACGCCGACCACCGACCACAGCATCGCGAACAGCGCGAACCCGAGCCGCAGGCCGATCAGGTCGACGATGAACCCGCATACCGGCTGCATGATCGTGTAGCCGATCTGGAACGCCCCGACGATATACGAGTACTGCTGCGTCGAGATCTCGAACACCTGCTTCAGTTCCGGTGCGAGGACCGCGAGGGAATTTCGTGCGAGGTAGTTGAGGATCGTGCCGAGACATACCAGCACGATGATCCACCAGCGCAACGCCTTGACTGTTTTCACTGCTGTCTCCTGAGCCATGCAAGTCGCCCGGCGGGGGCGTCTTTTGCGGGTCATGTTTGTACGATGTCCGATCTTGATGGGCGACCGATTCACCTGATTTTTATCGGAATCACCGCATTCGATCGAACATTTCGCTGCTGTTGAAGGCCAATGTTATCTGACGACTGATCATTTTCGAGCATCCTATGTTCGAATTCGAATCCGGTCAACGTGAATCTGCATTCGAACGAACATCCTCGGGGTATTCCCGATATGTCCGCGGACAGGGCCCCCCGGTGCATTGCGCGACGAGTGGCGCCGAATGTCTGCTCGACGAGGCCGAGCGGCGGTCGCACGACCGACTGCATCAGGCGGGCCCGGTGGGGGCCGTGACAACCCTGATGAAAATTTATTTTTTTCCTGCCGGCAGATTGTGTAAATTGATTTTCATCCACCTTGCAAAACCATTCGCATGACGCCTCTCGTTCCGCACGATGCCAGTCACGACGAATCCGCGATCGCGGAGCGCATCGCCTCGGCCATGCCGCGAATGACGCCGATCCACCGCCGGATGGGCGAGTTCGTGCTCGCGAATCCGTTTCGCGCGGCGACGATGCGGATCGACGAGCTGGCGCAGGCCGTGAATGCGTCGATCGCCACCGCGAACCGCTTCGCGAAGGCGCTCGGCTTCGACGGCTATCCGGCGATGCGCGCGGCGCTCGTGCGCGGCTTCGAGGCGACGCTCGGCCCGGTCGAGCGGCTGCGTTCCGCGCAGGAGCAGGAACAGGAGCACGAGCAGGGCGTGCGCGGCGCCGCGTGGATCGACGCGGTGTTCGACCAGGCCGTCGCGAACATCGAGAACACGCGTGCGCAACTGGATGCGGCCGACGTCGAGGCGGCCGTCGAGGCGATCGTCGGCGCGCGGCGCGTGCTGATTCTCGGCGCCGGTTCGAGCGCCTTTCTGACCGGGCTGATGGAACACGGATTGTCGGTGTGTCACGACAACGTGCAGTCGCTCGCGCTGCTCGGCGGCCCGTCGCATGCGGCGCGGCGCCTGTACACGGCCGACTCGCGCGATCTCGTGATCGCGCTCGCGTTTCCGCGCTACGTCAAGGACACGATCGAGCTGGCCCGCCGCGCGGCCGCGCGCGGCGCGCGCGTGCTCGGCATCTCCGACGGGCCCGGTTCGCCGCTTGCACCGATCGCGTCGCTGAATCTGTACGTCAAGGCCGAACGGCGTTTCGCGGCCACGTCGGAAGCGGCCGTGCTGACGATGATCGAGGCGCTGATCGACGCGGTCGCGCTGCGCACGCACCGCTCCGCGAAGTCCGCCGCCGAAATGACCGAATTCCTGTTGCCGTGGCTGATCCAACCGCAAGCGACGCCGCCGGCCGCCAACCCTTCTTCCTCCGGTCCGAAAAAATCATGACTTCACCCGCGATCGTCGCGATTCATGGCGGTGCAGGCACGATCCTGCGCGATGCGATGGACACCGACACCGAACGCCAATACCGCGCCGAACTCACCGCGATCCTGCAAGCCGCGCAACACGTGCTCGCCGAGGGCGGCAGCGCGCTCGACGCCGTCACCGTCGCGGTGCGGCTGCTCGAGGACTGTCCGCTGTTCAACGCGGGGCGCGGCTCCGTCTATACGGCCGAAGGCAAGCACGAACTCGACGCGGCGGTGATGGACGGCACGACGCTTGCGGCCGGGGCGATCTGCTGCGCGACCCGCGTGCGCAATCCGGTGCTCGCCGCACGACGCGTGATGGAGGCGAGCGAGCACGTGCTGCTGGCAGGCGCGGGTGCCGACGCGTTCGCGGCCGCACAGGGCCTCGAACTCGCCGAGCCCGGCTACTTCGACACGGAAGCGCGTCATGCACAGTGGGTCAAGGCGCGCGCGGCGGCCGGCATGATGCTCGATCACGATGCCGCGACCTTCGCCTTCGGCGCCGGGCAGCCGGCCGAGCCGCTCGATCCCGACCGCAAGCACGGCACGGTCGGCGCGGTCGCGTGCGACGTGCACGGCCATATCGCGGCGGCGACGTCGACCGGCGGCATCACGAACAAGCAGCCCGGCCGCGTCGGCGATTCGCCGATCATCGGCGCCGGCTGCTACGCGGACGACGCGACCTGCGCGGTATCCGCGACGGGCACCGGCGAGATGTTCATCCGGCTCGCGACCGCGCATGACGTGGCCGCGCAGATGGCCTATCGCGGCGCATCGCTCGCCGATGCCGCGCACGATGCCGTGATGAACAAGCTGTCGCGCCTGGCCGGGCGCGGCGGGATCGTCGCGGTCGACGCGCACGGCAACGTCGCGATGCCGTTCAACACGGAAGGGATGTATCGCGGCTACGCACGCGTCGGCGAGACGCCCGTGGTCGGCATCTATCGCGACGATGCGGCCTGATTCCGGACCGCACGAGGAGACCTCCGCATGACTTCGAGCCGAACCCCGTCCGCGCTGGTGCTGCCGGAACAGCGCGTCGTCGCCGTCGACGACCTGTCGGTCATGTTTCGCCGCGAAAACGCGACGTTCGATGCGGTGCGCAACGTGTCGTTTCACGTCGATCGCGGCGAGACGCTCGCGATCGTCGGCGAGTCGGGCTCCGGCAAGTCGGTCACGTCGCTCGCGCTGATGCGGCTCGTCGAGCATGGCGGCGGCGAGATCACGAGCGGCCGGATCGTGTTGCGGCGTCGCGGCGGCGCGCTCGTCGACCTCGCGCAGGCGAGCGCGGCGACGATGCGCGGAATCCGCGGCGCGGACATCGCGATGATCTTCCAGGAACCGATGACGTCGCTGAACCCGGTGTTTACGGTCGGCGACCAGATCAGCGAGGCGATCGCGCTGCACCAGTCGAAGAGCGCGACCGAAGCCCGCGCGGAAGCGTTGCGGCTGCTCGATCTCGTGCGCATTCCGGAGGCGCGCCGCGTGTTCGCGCGCTATCCGCATCAATTGTCCGGCGGGATGCGGCAGCGCGTGATGATCGCGATGGCGCTGTCGTGCCGGCCGGCGCTCCTGATCGCCGACGAACCGACGACCGCGCTCGACGTGACGATCCAGGCGCAGATCCTGCAGCTGATCCGCGGCCTGCAGGACGAAATGAACATGGGCGTGATCTTCATCACGCACGACATGGGTGTGGTCGCCGAAGTGGCCGATCGCGTGCTCGTGATGTATCGCGGCGAGAAGGTCGAGGAGGGCGAGTCCGAACGCATTTTCGCGACGCCCGCGCATCGCTATACGCGTGCGCTGCTTGCGGCCGTGCCGCGGCTCGGCTCGATGCACGGCACCGATATCCCCGAGAAATTCCCGCTGCTGAAGGTGGACGGCGCGAGCGCGGCCACGCCGGCGCCTGCCGCGAACGATGCGGGCAACGCGGCCGCGGCCCACGCCGCCGGGCAGCCGCACGTCGATCCGGCCGCGCCGCCGATCCTGCGCGTGCGCGATCTCGTCACGCGGTTTCCGGTGAAGAGCGGCGTGTTCGGCCGCGTGTCGCAATACGTGCACGCGGTCGAGCGCGTGAGCTTCGAGCTGCGCGCGGGCGAGACGCTCGCGCTCGTCGGCGAATCCGGCTGCGGCAAGTCGACCACCGGCCGCTCGCTGCTGCGCCTCGTCGAATCGCAGAGCGGCTCGATCGAATTCGACGGCCGCGACATCAGTGCGATGAAGGGCCATGACCTGCAGGCGCTGCGCCGAAACATCCAGTTCATCTTCCAGGATCCATTCGCGTCGCTGAACCCGCGCCTGACGGTCGGTTTCTCGATCATGGAGCCGCTGCTCGTGCACGGCGTCGCGAGCGGTCGCGAAGCGCAGGCGCGCGTCGACTGGCTGCTCGACAAGGTCGGCCTGCCGCGGGATGCCGCGCGCCGCTATCCGCACGAATTCTCGGGCGGCCAGCGTCAGCGGATCGCCATCGCGCGCGCGCTCGCGCTGAATCCGAAGGTCGTGATCGCCGATGAATCGGTGTCGGCGCTCGACGTGTCCGTGCAGGCGCAGATCGTGAACCTGATGCTCGACCTGCAGCGCGAGCTCGGCGTCGCATATCTGTTCATCTCGCACGACATGGCCGTCGTCGAGCGCGTCAGCCATCGCGTCGCGGTGATGTATCTCGGCCAGATCGTCGAGATCGGCCCGCGCCGCGCGGTGTTCGAGGCGCCGCAGCATCCGTACACGAAGAAGCTGATGAGCGCGGTGCCGGTGGCCGACCCCGCGCGCCGGCATGCGCTGCGCCAGCTCGCGGCGGACGAGATTCCGAGTCCGATCCGCGCGGTCGGCGACGAGCCGCTCGTCGCGCCGCTCGTCGCGGTCGGCCCCGATCATTACGTCGCGACGCATCGCGTCGGCGGCGCGTATTGATTGCACGGCGAGTCGCACATGGACCGCAGCTGCGCACGCGCCAGGCAACGGCGCCATTTTCCCGAGCGGATGCAGTCACGCCGCGATTTCCACCACGCGTTACCGAATCATCCACAGGAGCCAGACAAAATGAACAAGTCGCATTCGTTCCCGATGTTCCGTCCGCGCGCGTTGTTCGCCGCGGGGGCAGGCGCGCTCGCGCTGTCGGTCGCCGTGCCCGCGTTCGCGCAGCAGAACGTCGTGGTCGCCGTGTACTCGACGTTCACGACGATGGATCCATACGACGCGAACGACACGGTGTCGCAAGCTGTCGTCAAGTCGTTCTACGAAGGGTTGTTCGGCTTCGACAAGGACATGAAGCTCGTCAACGTGCTCGCGACGAGCTACCAGGCGTCGCCCGATGCGAAGGTCTACACGGTCAAGCTGCGCCCGGGCGTGAAGTTCCACGACGGCACGGACTTCAACGCCGACGCGGTGAAGGCGAACTTCGACCGCGTGACCGATCCGGCGAACAAGCTGAAGCGTTACGGGCTGTTCCGCGTGATCGAGAAGACCGAGGTGGTCGATCCGATGACGGTGCGCTTCACGCTGCGCGAGCCGTTCTCCGCGTTCGTCAACACGCTCGCGCACCCCTCGGCGGTGATGATTTCGCCGGCCGCGCTGAAAAAGTGGGGGCGTGACGTGTCGCTGCATCCGGTCGGCACGGGCCCGTTCGAGTTCGTCGAATGGAAGCAGACCGACGACATGAAGGTGAAGAAGTTCGCCGGCTACTGGAAGAAGGGTTATCCGAAGGTCGATTCGATCGACTGGAAGCCGGTGGTCGACAACAACACGCGCGCCGCGCTGCTCAAGACCGGCGAAGCCGATTTCGCGTTCACGATCCCGTTCGAGCAGGCTGCCGACCTGAAGAGCAATCCGAAGGTCGAGCTGATCGAGCGGCCGTCGATCATCCAGCGCTACATCTCGCTGAATACGCAGAAGAAGCCGTTCGACAATCCGAAGGTGCGTGAAGCGCTGAACTACGCGGTCAACAAGGAAGCGCTCGCGAAGGTCGTGTTCGCCGGCTACGCAACCCCGCAGACGGGTGTCGCCCCGGTGGGCGTCGAATACGCGACCAAGCTCGGGCCCTGGCCGTACGATCCGGCGAAGGCGCGCGCGCTGCTGAAGGAGGCCGGTTATCCGAACGGCTTCGAGTCGACGCTCTGGTCCGCGTACAACCATTCGACGGCGCAGAAGCTGATCCAGTTCGTCCAGCAGCAGCTCGCGCAGGTTGGCGTGAAGGTGCAGGTGCAGGCGCTCGAGGCCGGCGAGCGGGTCGCGAAGGTCGAGAGCGCGCAGGACCCGGCGACGGCGCCGGTGCGGATGTACTACAGCGGCTGGTCGGCTTCGACGGGCGAGGCGAACTGGGCGCTGTCGCCGCTGCTCGCGTCCGCATCCGCGCCGCCGAAGCTCTACAACACCGCGTACTACAAGAACGGCGCCGTCGACGACGATCTCGCGAAGGCGCTCGAGACGACCGACAACGCGAAGAAGGCCGCGCTGTACGCCGACGCGCAGAAGCAGGTGTGGGCCGACGCGCCGTGGATCTTCCTGGTGCAGGAGAAGATCGTCTATGCGCGCAGCAAGCGCCTGCACGGCATGTACGTGATGCCGGACGGCTCGTTCAACTTCGACGAAATCTCGGTGAAATGACGGCGATTCGCCCGTTGTGCGGCGCCGGCGGCGCAAGCTGCCGGCGCGCTGATTCGATCGGTGCCCCATGCTGAATTTTCTCGTCAAACGCCTGTTCGGCCTGCTGCCCACGCTCGCGATCGTCGCGGTGCTGGTGTTCCTGTTCGTGCACCTGCTGCCGGGCGATCCGGCGAGGCTCGCGGCCGGCCCGGAAGCCGACGACGCGACGGTCGCGCTCGTGCGCGCCGATCTCGGGCTCGACCGCCCGCTGCCGACGCAGTTCGCGAACTTCTTCGTGAAGATCGCGCACGGCGATTTCGGCATGTCGACGCGCAGCAAGCGTCCGGTGTCGACCGAGATCGGCGAGCGCTTCATGCCGACGCTGCTGCTGACGCTCGTCAGCATGGTCTGGGCGACGGCGTTCGGAATGGCGATCGGGATCGCGTCGGCGGTTTGGCGCAACCGCTGGCCCGACCGCCTCGGGATGACGATCGCGGTGTCGGGCATCTCGTTTCCGGCATTCGCGCTCGGCATGCTGCTGATGGAGATCTTCTCGGTGAAGCTCGGCTGGCTACCCGTCGTGCCGGACGGCACGTGGAAGAGCTACGTGCTGCCGTCGCTGACGCTCGGCGCCGCGGTCGCGGCCGTGATGGCGCGCTTCACGCGTGCGTCGTTCGTCGAGGTGCTCAACGAGGACTACGTGCGCACCGCGCGCGCCAAGGGCGTGCACGAGCCGATGGTCGTGCTCAAGCATTGCCTGCGCAACGCGATGATCCCGGTCGTCACGATGATGGGGCTGCAGTTCGGCTTCCTGCTCGGCGGCTCGATCGTCGTCGAGGCCGTGTTCAACTGGCCGGGGCTCGGGCGCCTGCTGGTCGACGCGGTGACGATGCGCGACTACCCGGTGATCCAGGCGATCGTGCTGCTGTTCTCGCTCGAATTCATCCTGATCAATCTGACCGTCGACGTGCTGTACGCGGTCATCAACCCGACCATCCGGTTCAAGTGAGAGTGAGGCGCGCATGAACGCGACTGTCCAGCCCGCGGCGTCGGCCGCATCGAGCGCGATCCGCACGCCGTGGCGCGAATTCTGGCGCAAGTTCCGCAAGCAGACCGTCGCGCTGGTCGCCGGCGGTTTCGTGCTGGCGCTCGTCGTGCTCGCATTCGTCGGCCCGCACATCGTGCCGTTCGATCCGGAAAACTATTTCGACTACGACGCGCTGAACGCGGGGCCGTCTGCCGTGCACTGGTTCGGCGTCGACTCGCTCGGCCGCGACATCTTCAGCCGGATCGTCACCGGCACGCGCATCTCGCTCGCCGCCGGCTTCTTCTCGGTCGCGCTCGGCGCGCTCATCGGCACGTTCTTCGGGCTGCTCGCGGGCTACTACGAAGGCTGGTGGGACCGCATCACGATGCGCGTGGCCGACGTGCTGTTCGCGTTCCCGGGGATCCTGCTCGCGATCGGCGTGGTCGCGATCCTCGGCAACGGGATGGTCAACGTGATCTGCGCGGTCGCGATCTTCAGCATTCCGGCGTTCGCGCGGCTCGTGCGCGGCAACACGCTGATGCTCAAGCACATGACCTACGTGGAAGCCGCGCGCAGCATCGGCGCGTCCGACTGGACGATCATCATGCGGCACATCCTGCCGGGCACCGTGTCGTCGGTCGTCGTGTACTTCACGATGCGGATCGGCACGTCGATCATCACGGCCGCGAGCCTGTCGTTCCTCGGGCTCGGCGCGCAGCCGCCGACGCCGGAGTGGGGCGCGATGCTCAACGAGGCGCGCGCGGACATGGTGACCGCGCCGCACGTCGCGATCTTCCCGAGCCTCGCGATCTTCCTGACGGTGCTCGCGTTCAACCTGCTCGGCGACGGACTGCGCGACGCGCTCGACCCGAAGCTGGAGCGGCGCTGATGCGAGCGGTTCCGATGTGGAGCACGACGCTGCCCGCCGGGCCGCGCGGCACGATCGCCGACGTGCCGGGCGTGACGGTCGGCCACGCGACGCTCGATGCCGGTGACGTGCAGACGGGCGTCACCGTCGTCAAGCCGCATCCGGGCGATCTTTACCGCAGCAAGGTGCCGGCCGGCGCGGCCGTGATCAACGGCTTCGGCAAGAGCGTCGGGCTCGTGCAGGTCGACGAACTCGGCACGCTCGACACGCCGATCGCATTGACCAACACGTTCGGCGTCGGCGCGGTCGCGCAGGCGCAGATCCGCGCGGCGATCGCGAAGAATCCGCACATCGGTCGCGACTGGTCGACCGTCAACCCGCTCGTGTTCGAATGCAACGACGGCTATCTGAACGACATCCAGGCGTTCGCGGTGACGGCCGCGCATTACGACGAAGCCTGCAACACCGCGTCGCGAGACTTCGCGCGTGGCGCGGTGGGCGCCGGGCGCGGGATGTCGTGTTTCGACCTGAAGGGCGGGATCGGCTCCGCGTCGCGCGTGGCCGTCGCGGCCGGCAGGCCGTACACGGTCGGCGTGCTGGTGCTCGCGAATTTCGGCCGTCTGCCGATGCTGACGCTCGGCGGCGTGCCGCTCGGGCGCGTCGTCGCGCAGCGGCGTGCTGTCGCGAACGCGCAGGCGGCGCCGGAGCAAGGGTCGATCATCCTGCTGCTGGCGACCGATGCGCCGCTCGACGCGCGGCAACTGTCGCGGCTCGCCCGTCGCGCGGGCGCCGGGCTTGCTCGCACCGGCTCGGTCTACGGGCACGGCAGCGGCGACATCGCGCTCGCTTTTTCGACTGCATACACGATCGCGCACGATGCATCGACCGTCGCGCTGCCGGCCCTCGTGGCCGATGCGGCGCTCGATCCGCTGTTCATGGCCGCGGCCGAGAGCGTCGAACACGCGATCGCCGACGCGCTGCTGCAGGCCGTGACCGTGACCGGGCGCGACGGCCATGTGCGGCAATCGCTGCGCGACGCGGTGCCCGATCTCGATCGGTTATTCAACGAAGACAACGAAGGACGTCCGATCCATTCATGAAGATTCTGATCTCGACCGACATCGAGGGTGTGGCCGGCGTGTTCGCCGTCGAGCAGACGCGTGCCGGCAATCCGGAATACGAACGCGCGCGCCGCTGGATGACGGCCGAGGCGAACGCGGCGATCGAAGGCGCGTTCGCCGGCGGCGCGCAGGCCGTCTGGGTCAACGATTCGCATGGCGGCTTCCGCAATCTGCTGCCCGACGGGCTCGATGCCCGTGCCCGCGTCGTGCTCGGCAAGCCGCGTACGCTGGGGATGATGGCGGGCCTCGAACAGCAGCCCGACCTCGTGTTCATGATCGGCTTTCACGCGAAATCGCAGACACGCGGCGTGCTTGCGCACACCATCAACGGCTTCGCGTTCACGCAGGTGTGGCTGAATGGCGTCGAGCTCGGCGAAGCCGGGCTGTACGGCGCGCTGGCGCGCGAATACGGTGCGCACGTTGCGCTGGCGTCGGGCGACGACGTGTTCGCCGAGGAAACCCGGCCGCTGTTTCCGGACGCGCGTTTCGAGACGGTCAAGACGGCCGGCGGCGCATCGAGCGGCGACACGCTCACGCCGGCAGCGTCCTGCGCGCGCATCGCGACCGCCGCACGCGAAACGGTCGCGCACGCGCTGTCGTCCGGCTGGCGCGCGGGTGCGCATCGGCCCGCGCCGGCTGCTTGCACGCTGCGCGTGCAGACGGCCGCGCTCGCCGATCTGTTTTGCGTGCTGCCGTCGCTCGAGCGGGTCGATGCGGTGACGCTGCGCTTCGACGGGCCGTCGGTGGAGCACGTGGTGCGCACGCTGAACAGCCTGTCGGCCATGTCGTTCATGCTGCGGTGATGCGTGCCGACCGGATGCCGGACCGCGATCTCATCGCTGAAATCCGTGTCGGCCCACGCACCGCGAGATGAAACGTATTGGACATCTCCGTTCCGATGAAGTCGCTATCCGGCCGTTTCGGCCGTCGGGTCGTGCGGCCGTCCGGTCGCGCAAGCGTGGAGCGGATCGTAGACCGATCGAAGGTGACCCGCCTTCGCTATCGGTGCCTTCATGATGGAATTCGGGCCTTGAGAAATACGCTGCTGGATCCCTACGAACATATTCCGCGTAGCGTCGTGGCGACCGCCAACGACTACGCGGCGGGCACGACGTTTCCGGAGCACGCGCACGGGCGCGGGAAGTTCGCGTTCGTGTCGCGCGGCACGATCGGCGTGTCGACGCCGCACGGCCGCTGGCTGGTGCCGCCGCAGCGCGCGTGCTGGGTGCCGGCCGGCGTGCGGCACGAAATGACGATGACGGGGCCGGTCACGATGCTCAACGCGTTCGTGTCCGACGACGCGGCCCGGGCCGCGGGGCTGTCGGACCAGTGTGGCGTATACGGCGTGTCGCCGCTGTTGCGGCAACTGATCGACGATGCGATCGACCTGCCGGCGATGTACGACGTCGACAGCCGGGCAGGCAAGCTGATGGCACTGCTGATCGCGGAAATCGCGACGATGCCGCGGCTGTCGCTGCACGCGCCGCTGCCGAGCGATGCGCGCCTCGCGAAGATCTGCCGGCATCTGTTCGCGTCGCCGTCGATCGCGGCCGATCTCGACCAGGCGGCGACCGATGCGGGCGTGAGCCGGCGCACGTTTACGCGGCTGTTCCGCGCACAGACCGGCGTGAGTTTCGCCGCGTGGCGTCAGCAGGTCTGCATGCTGGCGGCGATCACACGGCTGAGCGACGGGCAGCCGGTGACGCGCGTCGCGCTCGAGCTCGGATATGCGAGTGCGAGCGCCTTTACGTCGGCGTTTCGCCGCATCCTCGGCGAAACGCCGAGCCGGTATCTGGAGGCACGCCGCTAGTCGGAACGGATACGCTGGCGGGCGCGGTGCCACGCTTCGGTCACGGACGAAAAAAACGCGCCTGCCAGGTTTCGGTCAGACGCGCTTAAAGGCACTCGGTCAGAAAAAATGCGCGACAGCCAGCGGGACGTGTTCGTGCATCGAATCGTGCAATTGTTGCTTGCTCCGAATTAATCACCTCGGCGGGCTGCGGATAGCAAAGCATACGCCGCATAACGCGCAAACGATATTGCGCGGCCCCCACGATTTATGTGCAGTCGCAGCATGCGTTTTAATCGCGCGTTCGATTTCGGGGTCTGAAGGAGCCAGCGACGGGCGTCGGCGATCCCGACCGGGCGTGCTGCGGCACGGCATCGAATGTTTGTGCGCGAAAATGAGAACCGCCGCGCAACGCGATACCTGTTGGTATCGCGCCACGCGGCGGTTCGGTGTGAGCAGCCGGCCGACGCCGGCTCGCGCGTCACGCGTCGAAGAACACGGTTTCGTCCGGCCCCTGCATGCGGATGTCGAAGCGATACACGACGGGCCGGCCCGGTTGTGCGTCGCGCTTCGCTACGAGCGTCGCGCGGCGTTCGGCCGGCACCAGGTTCAGCACCGGATCGGCCGCGTTCGCGGCAGCTTCGTCGTCGAAATACACGCGGGTGAACGCGTGGGTCAGGATCCCGCGCATCATCACGGTCACGTTGACGTGCGGTGCTTCGTCGGCGGCGATGCGGCCCGGCTTCACCGTCGATACGACGAAGCGGTGCTGCGCATCGGTGCCCGTGCCGACGCGGGCGAAGCCCGTGAAACCGGACTTCGCGATGTCGTCACGCGACGCGGGAAAGCGGCCCGCCGCGTCCACCTGCGTGAATTCGAGCACCGCGTCGCTGACGACGTTGCCGTCGCCGTCGAACACCTGTCCGACCAGCAGCACGTGCTCACCGTCGGCGTCCGGCGTGGCGATCGTCGGCGTGAACAGACTCTTCAGATCGTAGTTGTATTGCTGCGGGCACAGGCCGTATGCGAAGTACGGGCCGACCGTCTGCGAAGGGGTTTGCTTCAGCGTCGTCATGGTTCAGCGCTCCATCGGGGTAGCGTCGCGGCCGCGCAGCACGATGTCGAATTCGTAGCCGAGCGCATAGCCTTCTTCGGTGATGTCCATCGAGAAGCGCGAGATCAGGCGGTCGCGCGCCGCTTCCGGCGTGCCCTGGAAGATCGGGTCGTACGCGAGCAGCGGGTCGCCGGGGAAGTACATCTGCGTGACGAGGCGCGAGCCGAAGTAGTCGCCGAACAGCGAGAAGTGGATGTGATTCGGGCGCCACGCGTTCGGATGGTTGCCCCACGGATAGGCGCCGGGCTTGATCGTCAGGAAGCGGTAGCGGCCTTCGGCGTCGGTCATGCAGCGGCCGGCGCCGAGGAAGTTCGGGTCGAGCGGCGCGTCGTGCTGGTCGACCTTGTGCACGTAGCGGCCGGCCGCGTTCGCCTGCCATACCTCGACGAGCGTGTTGCGCACCGGCTTGCCGCCTTCGTCGAGCACGCGGCCGGTGACGACGATGCGCTCGCCGAGCGGCTCGCCGTTCTTCACGGCGTTCTTCGTCAGGTCGTGGTCGAGCGCACCGAGATCCTCGGCGCCGTAGACGGGTGCGAACTGGTCGCGCAGCTTTTCCTTCAACGGGATCATCGGGCGCGTCGGGCCGCGCTTCACCGACGAACGGTACTCGGGGTGGACATACGCGGGATGCGACGGCCAGTCGCGCGGCGTGAGGATCGTGGGGGAATCCATCGGGCGTCTCCTGATAGGTATTTCGCGAAGTGGATGGCAAGACTTTAGCCAAGCCGGAAAGTTATGAAAAATGACCTTTTTTCGCGAATTGCATAACCGTTCGTTATGTTTTGCGGCGCCAATGAAAATCCGCCGGACAGGCGGCCTGTCCGGCGGAAAAAGCGATCGGGCTTCGCGTCGTCGGCGACGACTCCGTGCACGGCCCTCCAGCCAGCCCGTCGCTGCTTTATTGTGTTTCGTTGTTGTTGTTATCCGGTCTCCCCGAGCATGCCCGTCGTTCGTCCTTCGTCGTTACGGTCGGGCGGGATCGAAGACGATCCCGTCGAATTCGAGCGACAGCGTGCCGCTGCGCAGCAGCGCGGCCGGTGTCACGGCGCGGTGGGAGCCGAGCACGTCGGTCACGTAGTTCGCGCAGAACCCGCGCTGCGCCAGCAGCTTGACGCGGCTGCCGAGCAGCGCGTCGATCCGCTGTTCGGCCAGCGCGTGCACGTTGCGTTGCGCGTCGGCGTTCGATGCCGCGACGCGGCGGGCCAGCGCGATGCGGCCGCCGTCGGCGCGGGCGACGAAGCGCGACAGCGGCGTGAGCTTCGTCCGCGCAAACGCGGGCTCGGCGATCAGCGGCTCGTCGCCCGACGTATCAACGACGATGCCGAAGCGACCGGCCCACGCGTCCGCGCTGCCTGCGACGGCGCGGGACGCGCCGGCCGGTACGCGGATGAACACGAGATCCCCGACGTGCGCGCCGGCAGCCAGCGTGCGCATCGTGGCGAGCGGCAGCGTGCGATCGGTGTCGCGGGCATTGCGCCGAGCAGCGTGCTGCGGATCGAAGGAATGGGTGTCGGTTCGGGGGTTCATCGCGGCTCCGTCGGTGCATGACAGGACGGAGCGGATTATGCAGACAAGTATCCAAAAGTGCTTGTTCGGATGCGCGAGTAGCCTAATATCCGACCATTAGCATCATTTTTCGATACCAACATGACCGAGACCGCCCAACTCATCGAAACGCTGAAGCGCCAGTTGAAGGCGCAGGGGATGACCTATCGCGACGTCGCGCGTGCGCTCGACGTGTCCGAGACGAGCGTGAAGCGGCTGTTCGCGAGCGGCCGCTTCACGCTGGAGCGTGTCGCCGAAATCGCGCAACTGCTCGGCTACACGCTCGCCGAGCTCGTGCAGGAGGCGTCGGCGTCCGCGCCGCGATTGCGCGTGCTGACCGAGCAGCAGGAGGCGCTGCTCGTGTCGGACGAGAAGCTGCTGCTCGTCGCCGTCTGCGCGATCAACTACTGGACCGTGCAGGACATCGTGTCCGCCTATCGCGTGACGCAGGCCGAGTGCGTCAAATACCTGCTGATGCTCGACCGGATGAACGTGATCGCGCTGCTCCCGGGCGACCGGATTCGCGTGCGCGTCGCGCGCGATTTCGACTGGCTGCCGGGCGGGCCGATCCGCCGCTATTTCCATGCGCACGTGCTCGACGACTTTCTCGGCAGCCGCTTCGACGGCCCGGGCGAGACGATGACGTTCTCGCAAGGGATGCTGACGGACGCGGCCGCCGCGGAACTCGAGCAGGAACTGCGGCGGCTCGGCAGCAAGGCGGCGGCGCTGCATGCGGAGTCGTCGTCGGCGCCGCTCGGGCAGAAGCGCGGCACGGCGCTGCTGATCGCGAAACGGATCTGGGAGCCGACCGGATTCCACGCGCTGCGGCGTCATGCATGACACCGCGCCGAATGCTTGGGCCTTTCCGGAAAGTTATGCAAAATGGCAATTCATTGTTACTCGCATAACTGTCCGTTATGAATAACCGTATCGCCGACGGCCGCGTCAAGTTCCGGCATCTGCAGTGTTTTCTCGCGGTCGCGCAACTGGGCGGCGTGCAGAAGGCGGCCGAAAGCCTGTCGATCACGCAGCCGGCCGTGTCGAAGACGATCGCCGAACTGGAGTCGATCCTCGGCGTGAAGTTGTTCGAACGGGGGCGTCACGGCGCGCAGCCGACCCGCGAAGCGCAACTGTTCATCCCGCATGCGAACGCGTGCGTGCTGGCGCTGCGGCAGGGCGTCGGGCTGCTCGCGCGCGAGGGCGGCGCGGCGGCGGCGACGCTCGAAATCGGCATGCTGCCGACGGTTGCGGCATCGCTCGCGCCCGCGCTGATGAAGGCGCTGACCGCACGCTGGCCGCGCATCGTGGTGCGGATCGCGACGGCCGCGAACGCCGAGCTGCTGGAGCGCCTGAAGGCCGGGACGATCGAATGCGCGATCGGGCGCCTGTCGGAGCCGGAGCGGATGATCGGCCTCGCGTTCGAGCAGCTGTACAACGAACCGCTCGTCGCAGTCGTGCGCGCGGGCCATCCGCTGCTGACGAGCGCCACGCCGGCTGTCGAACTCGCGCGCTACCCGGTCGTGCTGCCGCCGTTCGGCACGCTGATCCGCCAGTCGGCCGAGCAACTGCTCGGCGCGTGCGGCGCGCCGCCGCTGGATTCGTTCATCGAGGTGCTGTCGGTGTCGGTCGCGCGTGCGCTTGCGCTCGAGAACGACGCCGTGTGGTTCGTGCCGCTCTATGCGGCCGAATCCGACCTGTCGGCCGGTGCACTCGCGCGGCTCCCGCTGCCGTCCGCGGGCACCGACGAGCCGGTCGGGCTCGTGCTGCGCACCGATGCGCAACCGTCACCCGTCGCCCGGACGTTGATCGACGCCGTGCGCGAGATCGCGCAGGCGCGGTTCGGCGACGCGCCCACCCGTCGCACGCCCGGCGGCGCGCGCAAGCCGGCTCGCCGCGCGCGTTGAGACGCCGGGCAGGGCGTTGGGCGGGCGGTGTCCGGCCGCCGTTCTTTCACCTCCATTCGTTAGCCGTTCGGTCAGTAGCGAGCCTCGTCATGCTTGGCATATCGTATCGTTTTTGATACGCTCGATGACACGACGATGGCGAGACAGCAGATTCAGATCACGCTCGGCGTGCGGTTCTTCCGCACCGCGCGTGGTAACGAGCCGGTGCGCGAATGGCTGCAGGCGCTCGGGCAGGTCGAGCGCAGGGTGATCGGCGAAGAGATCAAGACCGTTCAGCTCGGCTGGCCGCTCGGCATGCCGCTGGTCCGGAAGATGTCTGCGGATCTTTGGGAAATCCGCGTGATGCTGCCGCGGCGAAGCGCGCGCGTGCTGTTCACGATCGTCGGCGACACGATGGTGCTGCTGCATGCGTTCTTCAAGCAGTCGCAGGCCACGCCGTCCGACGATCTCGATGTGACCGTCGCGCGGCTGAAAGCGCTGACGCGCGCCATCTGAATTCCCCCGGCTGCGCCGCCACATGCGATCGGCGATGTGCCGGCCGGCAACGCCATGCACTGGAGTACCCATGACGACCACGAACAATCCGCATATCGGCAGCGACTTCGACACATTCCTCGAGGAGGAAGGGCACCTCGAAGCGGCCACCGCCACCGCGATCAAGCGCGTGATCGCGTGGCAGATCGGGCAGGAAATGAAGGCGCAGCACATCACGAAAACCGCGATGGCCGCGCGGATGAAGACCAGCCGCGCCGCACTCAACCGGCTGCTCGACGAAACCGATACGAGCCTCACGCTCGCGACGCTCGCGAGCGCCGCCACCGCGCTCGGCAAGCGGCTCAGCTTCGAGCTCGTGCCGGCCTGACGCACCGGGCGAAGCGGTGTGTGGCCGGTGCGGGGCGTGCCGGTGCATCGCGGCGAACGGGCGCGCGCTCGTCCGCACACGGGCACCGGCAAGCGATTACGCGCGCTGCCCGGCTATCCGCAGATACAGCAGCGCACCGCCCGCGAGCAGCAGCGGACACAGGAAATACCATCCGGTCGTCAGGAACAGCCCGGCGACGGCGACCAGCGAAATCCACGCGCAGCGATATGCAATGCCACCGCGCGGCAGCAGTTTCAGCGCGGCGGCCGCGCCGAGGCCGTACACCATCACGAAGCATCCGGACGTGACGAGCACGAGCGGCTTCGGCCCGACGTCCGAGAGCGTCGTCGCGGCCAGCGCGACGGCCGCCAGCATCGCGATCACGCCGAGGCTGCGGCGCGGCACGCCGCCGACCTGGCTGCCTTGCGCGAGCCATGCAGGCAGTGCGCCATCGCGCCCGAGCGCCGCGCCGAGCTTGGCCGCGCCCGCGAAATACGCATTCATCGTGCCGAGCGTGAGCAGCAGCGCGGCCGCGGCCGCCAGCACCTGTGCATGACCGCCGATACCACCGGCGATCAGTTCCGCAAGCGGTGCACCGGACGCGCCGGCCGACGGCCCGAGCACCGTCACGCTCGCGGCCGCGACCGACAGGTACAGGAAGCCGACGACCACGACGGCGATGCCGGCCGAGCGCGGCATGTCGTGCGCGGGCCGGCGAAATTCGGCCGCGAGGTGCGTGATCGCTTCCCAGCCCGCGAAGCTCCACACGAGCAGTGCGGCAGCCTGGCCGACCGCGAGCCACCCGTGCGGCGCGAACGGATGCAGGTTCGCCGGGCGCGCATGTGGCGCGGAGGCGAGCACGGCGGCCAGCAGCAGCGCGACGAGCAGCGCCGACAGCACGAGCTGCATGCGGCCCGACACCGTGACGCCGAATGCATTCGCGGCCGACACCGTCGCGATCAGCGCGGCAGCCGTGACGATGACCGTCGTATGCCCGCCGCCCGTGACGGCTGCGACGTACGCGCCACCGAACATCGCGGCGGCGGGCGCACCGGCCGGCACCGCGAAATAGAAACACCAGCCGACGATCGCCGCGGCCTTCGGCCCGAACGCGCGTCGCGCGTAGGTCGATACGCCGCCCGCGTCCGGATAGCGCGCGCCGAGTGCGGCGAAGGTGGCCGCAAGCGGCCCCGACAGCACGACGAGCGCGGCCCACGCAAGCAGCGACGCCGGGCCAGCGACCTCGGCGGCGAGCGCGGGCAACGCGATGACGCCGGTGCCGAGCACCGCGCCGATATACAGCGCGGCGCCCTGGAAAATCGTCAGCGAGCCCGAGTGATGAGCGGCGGGCGAATCGGCATGCGAGGACATGAAGGGCAGTCTCCGGAAGGCTTGTTCTGCGCGCGGACGGCCGCGCGGTGAATCGCTCGATGCTACCCGAACGGGCGCGGCGATGCGGCGCGGCGTTCAGTAGTCCGCGACGTGCCGCGTGTCAGCCGATGTCAGTAGCGGCGTGCGAGCCGCAGCCGCGCATCCTCGCGTGCAGAGGGCGGCAGCTCGGGCACGTAGTGGAACGTGCCCGATACGAGCGACGCGACCGGCACGCCGTCGCGGAACAGCACGCGATTGCCGGCCAGCGCCGGCACCTTGTCGCCGGGCAACAACGTGCCGGCAAGGTTCAGCGGATCGGCGCCCGTCACGCACACGTACTGGCCGTCGCCCGGTTGGCGACGCAGTTCGCGCAGGATCGGGATGGCTTCCGGCAGCGCGAACTGCTCACCCGCGAGCCCCGCGACGAAGCGTCCGCCGCGAATCTCGCCGCGCGCTTCGAGACGTTGCAGCACGCGCACAAGTTCGCGCCAGCTCGGCAGCCAGTCGGCCTCGCGTTCGAGCAGCCGCCAGAACACCACGCCATAGCGGCGCAGCAGCGTCCAGACGATATGTTCGAGTGCGTCGGGATCGGTCGCGGCCGGGCCGCGCTTCGGTGCGGGCGCATCGTCCGGTGCCGAAGCGCGTTGCACGAGCGCCCAGCGACCGGCGTCGTCCATTCCGCCGATCAGCGCGCCGCCGCGCCGCGTGCGCGGCGCATATGTCGCGCTGCGCTTGACTGCGGGCTTCAGCAGCGCGCGCAGTCCGGCGAAGCTGTCCGCATTCACGAGGCCGGCCGACACGAGTTCGCCGAGCGCCTGTTCGAGTTCGACGGGCAGCATGTGCAGTTCGTCGAGCAACGCGTCGAAGAACATCGCACCATGCGCGGCGAGTGCGTCACGCACCTGGGTTGCGCGTGCGGACAGCGCCGGTTGCGCGTCCGGGTCGCGCAGCGCCTGCCATGCGCCGAGGTGGCGGCGCGGCAGCAGCACGACCGGCGTCGTTTTCACGGGGGTGCCGGCCGCGCGGGCCGGCGCGCCGATGCGGGTCCACACGAGCTTGCCCGAGCGGCACAGCTCGTCGAGGCCGCCTGCCGTGTAGTCGGTCAGGCGCGCGGGCAGCAACGCGTCTTCCCATGCGCTCGCCGCGGCTTCGTAGCCTTCGAGCTGCTCGACGACGGCTGCGAGCGCGTCGCGGCCCGTGCCGCGCGTGTCGGGCGTCAGGTGCTGCCAGTGGAACAGGAAGCGCATGAAATCGGCGCGCTCGACCGGTTCGATCTCGCGGCGCAGCCGCTTGACGGTGTAGCGATGAATGCGCGCGAGCAGGTGACGTTCGCACCATTCGTCGGTCGTCGCGCCCGGCGTGAAGCGGCCGCGCATCACGTAGCCTTCGCGCTCCAGTTCCGCGAGCGCGGTCGCGATCGTCGCGGACGGCAGGCCGAGCGGCTGCGCGATCGCGTCGAGCGTCAGCGGCCCGAAGCCGGTGAGCCGCGCACGGATCACGTCGACGAGCGCGGCATCGACTTCCCAAGGTTGTGCGCAGGCGGCGGGCACCTTCAGCGCCGGCGCGACGCGTGCGTCGGGGTGCAGTGCGCGCATGCAGACCAGCCGTTCGACCGGCACCCACAGCGCGGCGCCGTCCGACGTGACGAGCTTCGTCGCGCGGCGGCGTTCGGTCAGTTCCGCGAGCCGTTCTGGCCAGCCTTCGTGCGCATGCGCTTCGCTGTCGGCGACGCAGGCGAGCGTCAGCAGTGCATCGTGCATTTCGTCGGCATCGCGCACGAGCGGCCATGCCTCGTCGCGCACCGCGTCGATCGCGTCGGCGTCGAGCGCGCCGAGATCGTCGGCCGATTCGGGATCGCTCCAGCGGCGCGACTGCACGGCCTGCGTGCGGCGCTCCTCGAGCGGCGCGTCGTCGAGGAACGCATAGGGCTTCGCGTTCAGGATCTCGGCCGCCAGCGGCGACGGCGCGGGCAGGTCGCGCGCGATCAGCTCGATCGCGCCGCTTTCGATCCGGCGCAACAGCGCGAGCCAGCCGTCGGTATCCATCGCGTCATGCAGACAATCGTCGAGCGTCTGGTCGACGAGCGGATGATGTGGGATCTCGCGTTCGCCGACGATGTTCTCGAGGCACGCGACCTGATCGGGGAACACGGTCGCGAGCAGGTCCTCGCTCTTCATCCGCTGCAACTGCGGCGCGGTGCGCCGGCCGCCGGTGAAGCGCGGCAGCGCGAGCGCGGTCGTCGCGTTCCAGCGCCAGCGCACGCCGAACATCGGCGCGTCGAGCAGTGCCTGGACCAGCACGTGCTCCGCGCTGGCCGAGCGCAGGTAGCGCCACACTTCGTCGAGCGCGAAGCTGTGCGCGAGCGACAGCGACAGAATGATCGCGTCGTCGGTCGCGGCGGCCTGCAGCTCGAAGTTGAAACTGCGGCAGAAACGCTTGCGCAGCGCGAGCCCCCACGCACGGTTGATGCGGCTGCCGAACGGTGAATGGATCACCAGTTGCGTGCCGCCCGATTCGTCGAAGAAGCGCTCCATCACGAGCGTGTCCTGGGTCGGCAGTGCGCCGAGCGCGGCGCGCGTGCGGGCGAGATAGTCGGCGATCTGGCGGGCCGCATCGGGCGACAAATGAAGATCGTCGACGAGCCAGCGCAGCGCCGGCGCGAGGCGGCTTTCGGCCGGGCCGATCGCGGTGCCGACGGCGTCGTCGCGCGAATCGGTGGCGGCACGGGCTTCCGCCGCCTGCCCGGCGTTGCCGCGCGTGCCTTTGTTGCCGGATGGGGCGCCGCTCGCGTGCTTGCGTCCGCCGGCCTCCGTGTGCCGATCGCCTTCGGCGAACAGCCCGTCGAGCCGCGCGCGCAGCCGGCCGACCGCCGCCGACAGCTCGTCGCTGCGCCCGGGCGCCTCGCCGAGCCAGAACGGAATGCTCGGCGACTGGCCTTGCGCGTCCTCGACACGCACGCGGCCCGTTTCCACGCGAATGATCCGATACGACTGGTTGCCGAGCTGGAACACGTCGCCCGCGAGGCTCTCGATCGCGAAATCCTCGTTGACGGTGCCGACCTGGATGCCCTGGGGCTCCAGCAGCACCGCGTAATCGGCCATGTCGGGAATGGTGCCGCCCGATGTCGTCGCGGTCATCATCGCGTTGCGGCGTCCGCGCACCGTGCCGCCGACCACGTCGCGATGCAGGTACGCACCGCGCACGCCGCGGCGGCTCGTGAAGCCTTCGGCGAGCATCTTCATCACGTCGTCGAAGCGTTCGCGCGACAGGCTCGCGTACGGCGCCGCGCGCGTGAAGCTCGCGTACAGCGCGTCCTCCTCCCATTCCGCGCAGGCGACTTCGGCGACGATCTGCTGGGCGAGCACGTCGAGCGGCGCTTCGGGAATCCGCAACGCATCGAGCTCGCCGCGTTGCACGCAGTCGAGCAGCGCCGCGCATTCGACCAGCTCGTCGCGCGACAGCGGGAACAGGCGGCCCTTCGGCACGCCGCCGACATGGTGCCCCGAGCGGCCAACGCGCTGCAGGAACGGCGCGATCCCGCGCGGCGAACCGACCTGGCACACGAGATCGACGTCGCCGATGTCGATGCCGAGTTCGAGCGACGCGGTCGCGACGAGCAGTTTCAATTCGCCGCGCTTGAGCCGCTGTTCGGCGTCGAAGCGATGCTCCTTCGCAAGACTGCCGTGATGCGCCGCGATCGCGTCCTTGCCGAGACGGTCGGCGAGATGGCGCGCCATGCGCTCCGCGGTGCGCCGCGTGTTCACGAACACGAGCGTCGTGCGGTGCGCGGCGGCGAGTGCGGCGATCCGGTCGTACACCTGCTCCCACACGTCGGTTGCCATCACCGGTTCGAGCGGCACGTTCGGCAACTCGAGCGCGAGGTCGCGTTCGCGCGTGTGACCCGTGTCGACGATCGTGCAGTCGCGCGGCGCGTCGGCCGGGCCGCCGACCAGGAAGCGCGCGACCGCGTCGATCGGTTTCTGCGTGGCCGACAACCCGATGCGCGGCAGCGCACGACCCGTCAACGCGTCGAGGCGTTCGAGCGACAGCGCGAGGTGGCTGCCGCGCTTGGACGATGCCAGTGCGTGGATCTCGTCGACGATCACCGAGCGCACGTTGGACAGCATTTGCCGCCCCGACGTGGATGACAGCAGCACGTATAGCGACTCCGGCGTCGTCACGAGAATGTGCGGTGCGCGTTTGCGCAGCGCGGCGCGTTCGGCCTGCGTGGTGTCGCCGGTGCGCACGGCGGTGCGGATCGCCGGCACCGGCAGGCCCAGTTGCGCGAGCGATTCGGCGATGCCGGCGAGCGGCGCGTCGAGGTTCACGTGGATGTCGTTCGACAGCGCCTTCAATGGCGACACATAGACGACGAGCGTCGCGTCGGGCAGCGCGCCGTCGTGCGCGAGCGCATCGCGTACAAGATCGTCGAGCGCGCACAGAAACCCGGTGAGCGTCTTGCCGGAGCCGGTCGGCGCGGCGACGAGCGTCGACCGCCCGGCCTTGATGTGCGGCCACGCGAGCGCCTGCGCGCCGGTCGGCGCGGCAAACGCACGGCGGAACCACGCGGCGACGGCCGGGTGGAACACGTCGAGCGCGTTGGCGGGGCGGGTGGCTGTGACGTCCATCGGAGCGTTGAATTGGGGTGCGAGCGCGTGGGCGGCGCGCGAATCGTCAGTGTGCCAGACGTCGCGTGCGCGTGCCGGACACCGCGGGCGAGAGAACGCGCGCGTCGGAGATTCAGATGAGGTGCGATGCCGGCATTTCAACGGCTGGGCGCGCGGAACGGCACCCGTTGGGTCGCGGGTGCCGGATCGTCGAGAGGGGGACGTCGCGTTAGACGTGCGTCGGGCGGTTGCGCGGCTCGATCCGCGGCTACGCGAAACTGCACGCGACTAAACGCAACTACACGCGATGCAGCCAGCCGAGCCAGTGTTCGAGGAACGGGGCGCGGGTCCACAGCGACTGCGCGAGCCACAGCGTGCCGCCCCATGCGGCGGCCACGACGATGAGGTCGCAATGTCCGCTGTTCCACAGGTTCAGCGAATGGCGCCGCCAGATCCACGGCACGCCGAGCGGATTCGGCCAGTCGGCGAGCAGGTGCATCACGCCGCCGCACGCGAAGCCGAACAGCGGCGCGGCCCACAGCGGATGCGGATGATGCGTGAGCCCGTGCCATCCGAGCGCGAGCAGCGCGATCCAGCCGATGCCCCAGTGCGTGACGGTGCGGTGCGTGATCCACAAGCGGCGCTTGCGGGTCCACCACGCGACTTCGAGCCAGTCGGGCGCGGTGCCGCCCGCGACGCCGGCCGCGAACGCGGCGAGCAGGCCCGCGTGCCAGGGGCCGGTCGCGCCGGTTTGCGCGACGAGGACGGCGGCGGCGACGCCGGCCGCGAAGCCGGACGCGTGATGCGCATTGTGTGATGCCATAGGAAACGAGACGAAAAAGCGTGAAGCAACGGCAGACGAACGGGAACGATCGGCCCCGAAAGCGGGGCGCTATCTTCTCAGATCGGCCCGCCCAGCGGGCGCTCCGATCGCGGTTTTTTTGCATGCACGGCACCGCGCAAGCGCCGCGTGCCGTGATTTTCCGATTGCGCGATGTGCGTCGAATTCGCCGCATGTAATTTCGACCGATCCGCCGGCTCGCTTTTTGCTCCGCCGTGTGGTCGAGCGCACAGGATTCGCGATGATTCGTAGTGAGCGGCGGGTTTTCCGTCCCGGCGCATTTATTTACTACGAAAACGGCATGGGACCGACCGCGTGCCAGCGGCTATAAGCGGATCAGGGGCTTATTCCAGCTCGCCGGAGATCCATGGGGGACATTTAATGACTACGCTGAATCGTTTCAAGTCATCCGCCGTCGTGCTCGCGACGGTGGCCGGCATCGGCTTCCTGCCGAATGCGCCGGCCTATGCGAAGGGGCCGCAGCCAGCGGTCCTGACGAGCGCGGCGGTCGCGGTGGCCGACAAGTACAGCGCGGACGCCGCGGAGCAGATCTTCAAGGAAGGCGGCAACGCGATCGACGCGGCCGTCGCGATCGCGTTCACGCTCGCCGTCACGTATCCGGAGGCCGGCAACATCGGCGGCGGCGGCTTCATGACGATCTACAAGGACGGCAAGCCGTACTTCATCGACTATCGCGAGCGCGCGCCGCTCGCCGCGACAAAGGACATGTATCTCGACAAGGACGGCAATGTCGTCAAGGGCATGAGCCTGTACGGGCCGCGCGCGGCCGGCGTGCCGGGCACGGTGTCGGGCATGTGGGAGGCGCAGAAACGCTTCGGCAAGCTGAAGTGGAAGCAGGTGCTCGCGCCGGCGATCCACTATGCGCGCGACGGCTTCGTCGTCGACGAACAGCTTGCGCAGCGCGGCGTCGACGCGTCGAAGGAGTTCAGCGGCAAGACCAACTTCGACAAGTACTTCTCCACGATGAAGGCCGGCACGAACTTCAAGCAACCCGATCTCGCCGACGTGCTCGCGCGGATCGCGAACGACGGCGCGAACGGCTTCTACAAGGGCAAGACGGCCCGGTTGATCGCCGCGTCGATGAAGACCGGCGACGGCAACGGGCTGATCACGACCGAGGATCTCGCGCAATACCGTGCGGTGTGGCGCCAGCCGGTGCAGGCGAAGTGGAACGGCTATGACGTGGTCACCGCGCCGCCGCCGAGCTCGGGCGGCATCGGCCTCGTGCAACTGCTGAAGATGAAGGCCGACCTCAAGCAGGACTTCGAGGGCGTGAAGCTCAACTCGCCGCAATATGTCCACCTGGTCGCGGAAATCGAGAAGCGCGTGTTCGCCGATCGCGCGCAGTATCTCGGCGACCCCGACTTCTACAAGGTACCGGTCGCGCAACTGACCGACGATGCGTATATCGCGAGGCGCGCGGCCGAAGTGAGCCCGACGCAGATCGCCGACACGAAGAGCGTGCAGCCGGGCCTCGGCACGTCGATGCCGGAGAAGGCCGAGACGACGCACTTCTCGGTCGTCGACAAATGGGGCAACGCGGTGTCGAACACGTACACGATCAACGGCTACTTCGGCTCGGGCGTGATCGCCGACGGCACCGGCATCGTGCTGAACGACGAGATGGACGACTTCTCCGCGAAGCCGGGCGTCGCGAACATGTTCGGCGTGGTCGGCAGCGATGCGAATGCAATCGAGCCGAAGAAGCGCCCGCTGTCGTCGATGTCGCCGACGATCATGACGAAGGACGGCAAGGTGTCGCTCGTGATCGGCACGCCGGGCGGCTCGCGGATCTTCACGTCGATCTTCCAGGTGATCAACAACATCTACGATTTCGGGATGCCGTTGAAGGAGGCTGTTGGCGCGATGCGTTTCCACCATCAACTGCTGCCGCCGAACACGATCTTCTGGGAGCCGTACCACCCGATCGAAGGCGAACTCGCGAAGCAGATCGAGGCGCGCGGCTATACGCTGAAGGGGCAGGACTTCAGCGGCGACATCCAGGTGATCAAGATCGACGGCAAGACGCCGGAGGCGATGGCCGATCCGCGCGGACGCGGGGTCACGCGGATCATTCAGTGACGGAGGCGGGTTGGGGTACTGCTCGATCACGTGCCCGGCTTTTCCCGTTGCGCACGAGGATCGGGCCCGACGTCAGCCCGCCGAACCGGAGGCTGGCGTCCAATACCTTCGATATTTCCGCGAACCCGGTGCGGCTCGGATTCCGCTTGTGAGGGGCGGATCGGCCCCTTTTTCATCAATTTGACGCGAGACGCTGGGATAATGGTGGAGTTTGGCTGCGTCAATTGAAGGAAGGAGGCCCCCATGGGCGATAACGATTCCCGCACCGAGACCGACAACTTCACCGATTCGGCATCGCTCGAGTCGCGCCAGCGCCGTTTCGAGGAAGACCTCGTCGACGCGTACGACGAAGAACTCGAGATGGAGCTCGACGACCGCCGCTTCGATGACAACGAGGATCTGCTGTTCTCGCCGGAGCGCCGCGAAGCGCGCAAGCAGTATTTCCGCGAGCTGTTCCGGCTGCAGGGCGAGCTCGTGAAGCTGCAGGACTGGGTCGTGAACACGGGGCACCGGCTCGTCGTGATTTTCGAGGGGCGCGACGCGGCGGGCAAGGGCGGCGCGATCAAGCGCATCACGCAGCGCCTGAACCCGCGCGTGTGCCGCGTGGCGGCGCTGCCGGCGCCGAGCAACCGCGAACGCACGCAATGGTACTTCCAGCGCTATGTCGCGCATCTGCCGGCCGGCGGCGAGATCGTGCTGTTCGATCGCAGCTGGTACAACCGCGCGGGTGTCGAGCGCGTGATGAATTTCTGCACCGAAGACGAATACGAGGAGTTTTTCCGCTCGGTGCCCGAGTTCGAGAAAATGCTCGTGCGCAGCGGGATCCAGATCGTCAAATACTGGTTCTCGATCACCGACCACGAGCAGGAGCTGCGCTTCCAGAGCCGGATCGAGGATCCGCTGAAGCAGTGGAAGCTGAGCCCGATGGACCTCGAGAGCCGCCGCCGCTGGGAAGCGTACACGGCCGCGAAGGAAGAGATGATGCAGCGCACGCATATTCCCGAGGCGCCGTGGTGGGTCGTGCAGGCGGTCGACAAGAAACGCGCGCGCCTGAACTGCATCCATCATCTGCTGACCCAGGTGCCGTATCACGACGTGCCGCGCCCGACGATCGATCTGCCGCAGCGTGAGCACCACGAGGACTACATTCGCCGTCCGACGCCGGACAGCATGATCGTCCCGGACGTTTACTGAGCGGCCCGGGCCGGCCGGACCGACCACTGAGGCGCGCCGTGCAACGCGGCGCGCGTTACTCCCGGATCAGGAACGCGCTGCGGTCGCGGCCGGCGATCCACGCGGGCGCACGACCGCGTCCGCTCCAGGTGGCGCCGGTCACCGGATCGTGATATTTCGCCCCGATGGTGAACAGCTTTGCGCGATTGCTGTAACCCTGCCCGAAGACTTCGCGAGCGGTCAGCGCATGGTTCTTCACGAGTTCGCGTACCTGCACCAGCGCCGCGTGGCGTTCGCGGCGGCGCGCCGCCCGGATGCGTCGATCGAGTTCCGTGAGTTGGGCTTGTAATTGCTGCAGTTGCATGCGTCCGATATCCCCGTAGCTGAATTCTGATTGTTGGCTGTCGCGCGATGCGCCGCGTGTCTGTATATTCGGCCAGACGTTTGCAGGGCGCATCGCGAGGAACACGGGAGAGATTAAGTTTCGGCGCGCGGATTTTCTATCGGACGTATCTGAATTTTCACGGGCATCTGTGTGAAACCGTGATGGCGATGCCGGGAAGGCTGCCCTCCTCACAGGTCGGGGAAGCCTGAGCGCCCTTGCGTCAAATCGAACAGCTCGGTCTTGGCTGCCGCCTCGGCCGTTTCCGGCAGCTTGATCACGAGCTTCACCGTCATCCCGTACGCGCTGTCCACCAGCTCATAACCCGCCTGCTCGATCCAGCGGCGCACGCGCGCCTCGTCCGGGTAGCCGATTTCGATCGCGAACCGCGTGTGGCGAATGCGTTCGACCCGCTCGGCGTCGAGCAGCGCCGAGGCGATCGCATCCGTATAGGCGCGCACCAGGCCGCCCGCACCGAGCTTTACGCCGCCGTAGTAGCGGACGACCGCACCGAGCACGCCGTCGAGATCGTGATGACGCAGCACTTCGAGGATCGGCCGGCCGGCGGTGCCCGACGGTTCGCCGTCGTCGGACATGCCCGACTGGCCGCCCGCAAGCAGCGCCCAGCACACGTGGGTAGCCGTCGGGTGCTCGTCGCGCAGGCGCTGCAACGCCTGCATGGCGGCATCGCGGTCCTCGACGGGGATCGCGAACGCGATGAAGCGGCTCTTGCGGATTTCGAGTTCGCGCGTGTAAACAGTAGCGAGTGAATAACTCATTGAACGGAAAGCAGGTCGTGTGGGGGCGGCATCGAGCGCATTATGAGCCATTCCGGTGCAGGATCGACGCAAGGCACGCCGGGTCGTGGATCGGCTCGATAACCGACGATGCGCGATTTTCTCGAGAAATTGATAAATGGTTAAATCTGGAAGGCGCCTCGCGCAGTGGCGTTGATCTTTTGTAACGGCCCTGTTACAGTTCCGGCGCACTGATATGCCGCTCATTCAATCGCAGCGATTGACAATCCGGGTGCCGGCTTCGCAAACATTACGATTTCCGATTTTTCCAGGTAGTACCGGAAGGGGGAGTCGATGGCGCGAGTCCGGTGGTCAATACGCGATGGGCGGCTTTCATCGAAAGCGGAGCGCAACCGCCTGATGCTGGGTGGCGCGATATAAAAACACCCAAGAGAAGCAATCCTAACGAGAACAACAATGGCCGATTTGCATTGGACCATGCCAATCGCCAGATGGACGTCGATTTCGACCGCGGGGGTGCCGGGCGTCGAAGCCCTCGATCCGATGGTGCGACGCCGCTTGAGCCGGCTGTCGCGGCTCGCGCTCCAGGCGGCCTACGATTGCGCCGGAACGGAAAATCCGTTGCGCATGGTGTTCGCATCGCGTCACGGTGAACTGGTGCGCACCACTGGCATTCTTGCCGATATCGGCGCCTCGGAACCTGTCTCGCCGACGGCCTTCAGTCTCTCGGTTCTCAATGCCGTTACGGGTATTTTCGGGATTGCCCGTCGCGACCGAACGGCAGCCACGGCGATCGCCGCCGGCCATGAAACCCTGGGCTACGCCCTGCTCGAAGCCTTTTCCCAGTACGCAACGTCGCCGGGCTCGCCGGTGCTGCTCGTCTATGCGCACGAGCCAGCCGATCCCGTTTATGGCGATGTCGATGACGATCCTGAGAGCGTCGGGCTGGCCATTCTGATTGGCGCCGATGAATCGGACGACTATCTGACCTGTGAGATGGCGGCGGGCGACGCGGACGACGCGGGCGATGCCGACGATGCGGCCGGTACGCAAAGCGAGGCGGTGCTGCGTTGCCTGTCCACGCGCACCACGGCGTCGTGGCGCTGTCAGCAGGCATCCTGGAGATGGAGCTTGCATGATCGCGCGGCTTGACTACGGCTGGCGTCTGTTCGCGACCGGTGCGAGCCTGGCGTTTTTCGCGCTGTGCGGATCGGCGTTCTCGTTGTTGGCGATCGTCGTCGGCGGATTATGGCCGCATCGGCGCTCGCGCCAGCGCGGGGTGACGCTTGTCATCCATTATTTCTTCCGCGCGCTGGTCGCGATGCTGCAACACATCGGCGTGATGAGGCTCGAGCTGAGCGGCGCGGAGCGCCTCGCAAAGGACGGCCCTGCAATCGTCGTCGCGAACCACCCGACCTGGCTCGACGTCATGGTGCTGCTGTCGCTGACGCCGAAGGCGTGCTGCGTCGTAAAGCGTGGTCATTGGGGCAACCCCTGTTTCTGGGGTATCGTCCGCGCGGCCGAGTACGTGAGCAATGCCGATGCCGTCCATCTCGTCGAGGCCGGCGCGCGACAACTGGCAGCGGGCTACACGATGATCATCTTCCCGGAGGGGACGCGCAGTCCGGGCGGCAATCGCCTGCATTCGTTCTCACGCGGTTTCGCACATATGGCGCTGCAATCCCGCACCCGGATCCAGCCGGTGCTGATCGATTGCGACCCACCGGTATTTACCAAGGCGCTGCGCTGGTATCACGTGCCGGCTCGAGCATTTCGTATGCGCATCGACGTCCTCGAGCCGATGGACCTGAACCGGCTGGCGCCGAACGTGACATCACCGTCGATTGCCGCTCGCAGCATCGCCCGCGAGGTGGAAGTGCACATTACTCAAAGCCTGTTTCAGCATGGATACTTTAAAACTGCAAATTAAGCAGCTTCTGATCGAGATGCTCGATCTCAGCGACATGGCGGTCGACGACATCGACGACGATGCGCCACTGTTCTCGACGGACGGAATCGGACTCGATTCCGTCGATGCACTCGAAGTCGGCATCATGCTGCGCAAGAAATTTCACCTGACGATCGCGGCGAACGACGAACGCACGAAAGCGCATTTCCGTTCGATCAACACGCTGGCGGCGTTCATTGCCGACCAGCAGTCTCACCAGGCATCGCAAGAAGCCGCGCTGGAAAAAGGGAGTCACTCGTGACCGACGCAGAAATCCTGGAGCGCATCCGCGCCATCTTTCATGAGAATTTCGCGATCGAGCCGGAGCGGGTGACGCCCGATACGCACCTGTTCGAAGAGCTTGATCTGGACAGCATCGACGCGGTCGATCTGGCCATCAAGCTTCAGGAAATGACAGGCAGGCGCATCAAACCGGAAGAGTTCAAATCGGTACGGACCGTCGGTGACGTTATCGCCGCCGTTCACGTATTGCTCACGCGCGCTTGACGATGGTGGTGACGGGCATGCGGGCTACTACGGGCACGGTCCTGCCGCGCTGGGCAGGTGTCGCGACCAGGGCTGCACTGGTCCTTGCCTATCCGCTCGTCATCCTGTTTGCGTGGCAGAGCATGTCGCCGCGTTACGTCGGTTGCCTGTTGATCGCATTGCTGTGGTTGCAGCGCACGGTCGGCAAAGGCACGCTGGCGAAGGCGCTCAAACGCCTCACGCTACTCGACTGGGGCGTGGCCGGTGCATTGACCGTGTTGTCGGCCGCGATTGCCGTGACCGATAGCGAACGACTTCTTCATCTCTACCCGGCATGCGTGAGTGTCGGCTTGTTGGTCGCGTTCGGCGCGACGCTGCGGCACGGTCCGACCATGATCGAAAAATTCGCACGACTGACTTATCCCGAGCCGAGTGTGGAAATCGTCCGGTACACGCGGCGCGTCACACAGGTGTGGTGCGCGTTCTTTATCGTAAACGGCAGCTTTTCAGTTTATACGGCGCTGTACTGGAGCCGCGCGGGATGGGCGCTTTACAACGGGCTGATCGCGTATGTGCTGATCGGTGCGTTGATAGCAGGCGAGTGGCTGTGGCGCAGGCGCTTCATCGCCGTCGCGCGAAAGCGAACGGGTGTCGCATGATTGCGCTGCACGAGATCCTGTGTGCCGAAGCGGATAGCGGAGTGGCGGTTTGTCGCGATGGCGCCGAGGTGCTGACGCTGGGTGATCTGCGCACTCGCGCCGGCGCGATTGCGAGGGTGGTGGAAGCGAGCGGCGCGCGACGCGTCGCGATCTGCACGGATGATCCGTACGAGTTCGCGTGTGCATTGTTTGCGGTTGCGGCGGCGCACGGGGAAGTCGTGATTCCAGCCAGCAGCGCACCCGGCTATCTTGATGCACTGGCGCATGCATACGACCTCGTGCTGGATGCGCCGGCACTGGCCGCGTGCGGGCACGACACGGATGCCGGATCTGCACGCTTCACTCGTCCGATCGATGCTGTCGCAGCGGTGACGCTTTACACGTCGGGCAGCAGCGGCACCGCGAAGCCGGTGCGAAAGTCGCTCGCGCAGCTCGATGCCGAAGTGCACACGTTGCAGCGCGAATGGGGCGACCGGACAGGCGCGGCAGTGACACTGTCGAGCGTACCGCATCACCACATCTACGGACTGCTCTTCAGGATCCTTTGGCCGCTGGCGGCCGGCCGTGCGTTTGACCGGATGACGGTGCTTGAACCGCTGCAACTGCAGCAGCGGCTGGCCGAATACGGTGGCGGTGTCGTGGTCTCCACGCCGTCGCAACTGATGCGCTGGCCGGCGTTGCCCGGTTTTCCGATGCGGGCGCCCATGCCGTGCGCGTTCTTCTCGTCGGGCGGCCCGTTGCCGGCCGATGCGGCTACGGCCTATTCGAACGCATTCGGCGCTGCGCCGTTCGAGATATTTGGCAGCACCGAAACCGGTGGCATTGCATGGCGTCGCCAGGACGTCGCACACGCGTGGCAGCCGCTGACCGGCGTCGACGTGCGCTGCGATGACGATGGCGTGCTGTGCGTTCGCTCTGCCCATCTCGGCCACGATCGCTGGCACCGCACCGACGACACCGCACGATTCGACACGAACGGTCGCTTTGCGCTCGCCGGACGACGCGATCGCGTCGTCAAGCTGGACGGCAAGCGCGTGTCGCTGCCGGAGCTCGAGGCGCAGATACTTGCGCATGCATACGTCGAGCAAGCGGCGGCCGTGGTGGTCGACGGTACGACGCGCGCGCACGTCGGCGTCGTGGCGGTATTGACCGCGGCGGGGCGCGATGCGCTGGCGGCGGATGGACGGGTTGCCGTTGCCACGACCTTGCGGCACGCGCTCGGTGCATATTTCGACGCGGCCGCATTACCGCGCTACTGGCGGTTCCTGCACGCGATGCCGTTCGATGCACGCGGCAAGTTGCCCGCCGCCGCGCTGGCGGCCGCATTCACAGCTACGCCGGAGGGCTTTGAACTGCTCGCGTCATGGCGCAGCGACGACGCGTTGCATTACGAGTTGCGCGTGCCGCCCACGCTCGCGCATTTCGATGGTCATTTTCCGGGGCTGCCGATCCTGCCCGGAGTCGTGCAAATCGACTGGGCTGCGCGCCTGGCTGGCCGCGAGATGCCGACCGTGCGCGAAATCCATTCCGTCGAACACCTGAAGTTCAAGGCACCGGTGCCGCCGGGCGCTGTGCTGTCGCTGCGCATCGCGCATGACCGTGTACGCGGATCCACGCGCTTCGCGTTCCGTTGCGGCGACCGCGAATGCACATCGGGCGTTCTGGTCTATGGCACGGCGGCCCGATGAGCGACACCTGCATCGTCATTCCGATCTACAACCATCGCGCCGCGATCGGCGGCACGCTGGCGCGCCTCGCCGTGCACGGCCTGCCGATCCTGGTGATCGACGACGGCAGCGACGAGCCGACGCAACAGGTGCTGGCCACGCTGGCGACGCGCTACGCGGGCCTCGTGACGCTGCTGCGGTTGCCGGTCAACGGCGGAAAGGGTGCGGCGGTCATGGAAGGATTGCGCGCCGCGCGCGCCCGGGGCTATCGGCACGCGATTCAGATCGATGCCGATGGCCAGCACGACGCGGCCGATGTGCCGAAGTTCGTGGCGGCGGCGCAGGCCGAGCCGGACGCCGTGATTCTCGGCCGGCCGCGTTTCGACGACAGCGTTCCGAAGGCGCGCCTGTACGGCCGCTACCTCACCCATGCATGGGTGTGGATCGAAACGTTGTCGCTGGACATTCCCGATGCGATGTGCGGGTTTCGTCTTTATCCGGTCGACGTCGTCTGCGAACTGATCGACGCGGTATCGATGCCGACGCGGATGGCTTTCGACAGCGAAATCCTGGTCCGTCTCCACTGGCGCGGCCTCGCGTTCAGGACGGTTCCGACGCGAGTCATCTACCCGGTCGACGGTGTGTCCCATTTCGATGTCTGGCGCGACAACGTGCGCATCAGCCTGAGCCACGCACGGCTCGTCGCGGGGATGCTCGCCCGCGCGCCGATGCTCCTGACACGCCGTCTGGTCGGGCGGCGCGGCGCGGCGCCGACGAGCCGCACGCGCGCATGGTGGCGCATGCCGGAGCGCGGCAGCCGGATCGGCATGGCGTTGCTGGCGCTCAGCTGCCGCTGGTTCGGCAAGGGCTTCACGTCGTTCTGGCTGCATCCCATCGTCGGCTATTTCGTGCTGACGAATCGTACGGCGCGCACCGCGTCGCATGCGTATATCGCGCGCCTGCGCGATGCGGAGGCGGCGGCCGTGCCGAAGCCGGGATGGCGCAGTGCTTACCGGCACATGCTTGCCTTTGCACAGGCAGGATTCGACAAGTTCGTCGCATGGTCCGGCCGTCTCGACGAGCTCGACGTGCGTTTCGACGATTCGTCCGCGTTCGATGCGCTCGCGGCGAGCGGGCGCGGCGCACTCGTGATCGGCGCGCATCTGGGCAACCTGGAAATGACACGGGCGCTTGCGCTGCGCGACGCACACACGAAGGTGACGGCGATCGTCTACACCGAGCATGCGAAGCGTTTTACCGGCGTGCTTGCCGGCGCGAACCGGGAATTTGGCAAACAGCTCGTCGAGGTGTCGAACTTCGGACCGGATACGGCGATGATGATGCAGTCGCGCATCGACGCGGGAGAGTTGCTCGTGATCGTCGGCGACCGCGTGCCGCCGCGTGATTCCGGTAAAACGGTCGACGCCCGTTTTCTCGATGCGACCGCCCCGTTCGCGCAGGGCCCGTATATCCTCGCCCACGCCCTTGGTTGTCCTGTCTACCTGTTCTTCTGCCTGAAGGAGGCGCACGGCTACCGCCTCTATTTCGAGCCGTTCGCCGACCGGATCGAGCTACCGCGCCGTGAGCGCGCCGAACACGTCGCGGCATGGGCGCAGCGCTACGCCGCGCGGCTCGAACATTATTGCCGCAAGGCTCCCTACCAATGGTTCAACTTCTTCGATTTCTGGGCGCGGCCCGATGGAGGTCCGCGTGGCGGAGCATGACATGAACGACGTCGCGGCATGCACCGCCGCGGATCCGAATCGGCCGGCCGTCGTGGTCGGAGGCCGGCATCTGACGATCGAGGACGTCGTCGCGATCGCCCGCGACGGTGCGCCCGTCGCACTGAACGCGGGACCCGAATGGCGCGCGCGGATCGAGCGCGGTGCGACCTGGCTGCGCGCCTATCTCGCGAATGGCGGCACGCTGTATGGCGTGACCACCGGATATGGCGACGCCTGCGTGGTAGAGGTGCCGCCGTCGCTCGTCGAAGCGCTGCCGCTGCAACTGACCCGCTATCACGGGTGCGGCATGGGTGACCGGTTCGATGCGACGCAAACGTTGTCCATCATCGTCGCCCGGCTCAACTCGCTCGCCTTCGGCTACTCGGGCGTGCGGTTCACGTTGCTGGAACGGCTGGCCGACATGGTGAATCACCGCATCCTGCCACGTATTCCATCGGAAGGCTCGGTCGGCGCGAGCGGCGACTTGACACCGCTGTCCTACGTAGCCGCGGCGCTGGTCGGCGAGCGCACCGTCGTGTTCGACGGCGCCGAGCGGGACGCGCGGGAGGTATGGCATACGATCGATCGCATGCCGCTGACGCTCGCGCCGAAGGAAGGACTGGCGTTGATGAACGGCACGGCGGTCATGACCGGGCTGGCCTGTCTCGCGTTTGCGCGCGCCGACTACCTGACACGTGTGGCGGCTCGCCTGACGGCATTGACCACCGTCGCGCTCGACGGCCGGGCCGGGCACTTCGATGCGCGGCTGTTCGACGCGAAACCCCACGCGGGGCAGGCGGAGGCGGCAGCGTGGATTCGCGCCGACCTGGTCGGGCGCGACGAGTTGCCCGGACGCCGGTTGCAGGATCGCTATTCGGTACGTTGCGCACCGCACGTGATCGGCGTGGCGCGCGACGCACTGTCGTGGATGCGCCGCGATATCGAGAACGAGCTGAACAGTGCGAACGACAATCCGCTGATCGACCCGGACGAAGGGTGCGTACTGCATGGCGGCAATTTCTACGGCGGTCATATCGCTTTCGCAATGGATGCGCTGAAGACCGCGGTGGCCAACCTCGCGGACCTGATGGATCGCCAGCTTGCGCTGCTGGTCGACGACAAGTTCAGCAACGGACTCCCGCGCAACCTGACGGGCGCCGGGCCGGAACGCGCGGCGATCAACCATGGATTCAAGGCCGTGCAGATCTCGTCTTCCGCGTGGACGGCGGAGGCGCTGAAGCTCACGATGCCGGCGAGCGTGTTCTCCCGCTCGACGGAGTCGCACAATCAGGACAAGGTCAGCATGGGGACGATTGCTGCGCGCGATTGCCTGCGCGTTCTGACCTTGACCGAACAGGTTGCCGCGGCGCATGTGCTCGCGACCGTGCAGGCTACCCGGCTGCGACTTCGCGATACTCAGCAGACGCAACTTTCGCCCGCGCTTCGCGCGTTCGTCGACGATGTGGATCGTCAATCGCCGCTGGTGGTCGAGGACCGGCCGCTCGAAGCCGAGTTGCGCGCGCTGACCGCGCGCCTTGCCGCGTGCGAGGCGATCGGCGGCGCGTACGCCGGAATCCGGCACGGGGAGGCGGCATGAACGCGTCGCGTCCGCCGCTGACCGCGACAGCCCGTGTCGAGGTCCTGTTTCACGACGTCGATGCCATGAACGTCTGCTGGCACGGTCATTACCTGAAGTACTTCGAGAGCAGCCGTGCTGCGTTGCTGCGCATGATCGACTACGACTATCCCGCGATGCTGGCGTCGGGCTATATGTGGCCGGTGGTGGAGGCGCATCTGAAGTACGTTCGTCCGGCCCATTACAGTCAGCAGCTCGACGTGCGCGCGACGCTGCTCGAATTCGAGAACCGGCTGAAGATCGGGTACGAAATCGTCGACGCGGCGTCCGGCGAGCGCTTGACGAAGGGGTATACGGTGCAACTGGCGGTCGATGCGGCGACGCGCGAACTGCAGTTCGTGTCGCCGCCGACCCTGATCGAAAAGGTGCACGCACAATGGGCCTGAATTCGCACTACCGACGGTTTGCGGCGGTGACGCTGACCGTATGCATGACGCTCTCCGGCGGCACTGTGCTGGCCGCCCCGGCGCCGGTTGCGGTGTCGCGGCCGTCGAATGCCGCGCTCGTGTCCGACGTTGCGGCGCGGCTCGCGCGCGTTGGCGCGATTCGCACGGATTTTCGGCAAACTCAGACGCTGTCGGCGATGAAGCAGCCGCTCGTCAGCACTGGATCGATGTTGTTCGATCGCAGGTCGGGCGTCGTCTGGCGAATCGAGACGCCTTACAAGGCTACTTACGTGATCACCGATAGCGGCGTGCGCGAGGTCGGCGCGGACGGGCACCTCGTCGCGCCCGGCGGCGGCCGCGGCGTCGCGCAAGTGTCGCGCATGATGCGCGACATGCTCGGGGGTGACCTGTCGGCGCTGTACGCGCAATTCGACGTCGATGCGAGCGGAACGCCGGAACGGTGGCGGATGGTGCTGCGGCCGAATCAGCCGCAGCTCGCCCAGGCGATTCGTGTGCTCGAAATGAGCGGAGGCACCTATCTCGGCCGGCTCGACTTGACTTTTGCGAACGGCAATGTGACATCGCTGGAGTTCACTCGGCCGACGCCGGTCGACGCACCCGCGCCGGTCGAGCGCACGTGGCTGGAGGCCCGGTGATGGATGCGGCGCGTGATGTCGTCGACGCATCGGGCGAACGCGCACGGCGGCGCGGACTGTGTGCTGCATGGCTGCTCGTTGCGCTCGTGGCGGCTGCGTACATTCTATGGCGCTTCTCGAGCGGGGCCGCGCCGCTGCAGACGAACCTGCTCGCGTTGCTGCCGGCTACCGAGGCAAACCCGGTTGCCGAGCGAGCGGTCGACATGCTCGGAGATGCGCTCGGCAACCGCACCGTCTACCTGGTGACCAACCCGGACGCCGCCCGCGCCAAGGCCGCCGCGAAGCAGTTCGGTGCACGGCTCGGTGCCAGCGGAGCATTTCGTTCGGTGACGGTCGAGGTGCCGCCATTCAATCTGTCGGATATCTCGTCTACCTACATGCCAGCCCGTTTCGGTCTGCTGACGGATGAGGATCGCCGGTCGCTCGAGCAAGGCGGGGCCACGCTCGACGAACGATTGGTCCGGCGTCTCTATGCACCGCCCGTGGACGGCTTGCAGACCGCCGTGGCGGACGACCCGTTCGGCTGGTTACAGCACTGGCTCGGCGAGCTGCCGCTCGCGGCGTCCAATCTGTCTCTCGAGGATGGCATGCTGGTGTCGCATCGCGATGGCGCAACTGGCGTCCTCGTGATGACGTCGTTGCCGGGCTCGGCTTACGAATCGAAGATCCAGCACGCCGTGCGCGTCGCGACGGACGATGCGGAACATGCGCTCGCGGCCGAGTTTCGGGGCGTTCGCATCGACCGCGCTGGCGCGGTCTTTCATGCGGAAGCAGCGCGTGCCAGCGCCGAGCGTGACGTACACGTGATCGGCGCGGTATCGCTGGGCGGCATCGCGCTGCTGCTCATGAGCGTATTCCGTTCGCCGCGCCTGCTGGTGCTCGCGTTCGCGTCGACGGCATTCGGCATCGTGTGCGCGCTGGCGGCAACGCTGCTCGTATTCGGCAAGCTGCACCTGTTGACGCTGGTGTTCGGTGTGAGTCTGATCGGCGAAGCCGTCGATTATTCGATCCAGTATTTCGTCGCGTACCTCTCCGCGGGGTGGCAATGGGACGCGCGTCGCGGTGCGGCGGCGGTCAGGCCGGCACTCATGGTGGCGCTGGCGACCAGTCTGCTGGGTTACGCGATCCTGATGTGGGTGCCGTTCCCCGCGCTCAAGCAGATCGCGTGCTTTGCAATCGTCGGAATCCTCAGCGCGTTCGCGGCCGTCACCGGCTTTTTGCCGCTCATGCTGACGAAGGAGCCACGGCGCGTGCCGTCCGGTGTTTTCGCGTGCGCGGCCCGCCTGCTGCGCGGATGGCAATCGCTGCTGGCCGGTCGGCGCGCCCTGATCGCTGCCATGCTGGTTGCGCTGGTTGCGATCCCGGGTTGGTCCCTCTTGAAGAGCGACGACGACATTCATCTGCTGATCCAGCGCGATGCGGACCTCGCGCGGCAGGAGAACAATATCCGCGCGGCGGTCGGGCTGGCGAACACGGCACAGTTCTTTGTCGTTCAGGGCGCGACGCCGGAGGAGGTGCTCGAGCGTTCCGAGGCACTGATCGGGTCGCTCGATCAGCAGCGGGTCGGCCGTGTCCAGTCGATCACGACGTTCGTGCCGTCGGCCAAGCAGCAGGCGCATGACCGTGCGGTGCTGGACACGCACGTGTTTGCCGATACCGCCGCACTGCGCGGGACGCTGGCGCGCGCGGGCTTCCGCGACGAGGCGGTCGACGCGTGGATCAACGCGTATTCCCGCAATGCCCCGGAGACGCTCTCCATCGACACCTGGCTGGCGGCACGCTGGTCGGCGCCGTTCCGCTATTTGTGGCTCGGACGAATCGAGGGCGGCGCCGGTCCCGTCGATGCGGCGCTAGCGATTCCCGAGCGGGTCGATGCGGCGAATGCCGAAACTTTCGCCGCCGTCGCGCGCACGCTGCCGGGCGTATCGTGGGTAGACAAGGCATCGAGTGTGTCGAGCCTGTTCGGTGCCTATCGGGTCGACAGCGGCTTGTGGCTGGCTGGCGCGCTCGTCGTGGTCACCGGACTGCTGATGTGGCGCTACGGCGTGCGCGGCGGCATCGCAACGACGTTGCCGGTCGTGTTCGCCATTGCGTTGACGCTTGCGGCGTTCGGCTATGCACGGATGCCGCTTACGCTGTTCAATTGGCTCGCGCTGATGCTGGTACTCGGCGTGGGCGCCAACTACGCGGTGTTCCTCCGCGAAGGCTGCATGCGAGACAGTGCCGGCATCGGCGCAGTGTGGACCGGCGTGCTGCTGTCGGCGGCCACGACGTTGCTGTCGTTCGGGATGCTCGGAGCGAGCGCGATGCCCGCGCTGCGCAGCTTTGGCACGACCCTCGCGATGGGCATCGTGTTTTCGGTGCTGTTCGCGCCGCTTGCCACGCCGTCCACGAAGGAGTGTCGCGCATGAATTCGAAACAGGCGCCGGTTTATCTGTCGGCACCCGGCATGATCAACGCGCTTGGCGCAACCACGGACGAAATCGTCGACGCATTGTGCGCCGGCATCGCACCGGGCATGGCGCCGCGCACCGATGTTCCCGCCGGCGGCTGGATCGGGCGCGTGCGGTCGGCACTCGATGTCGCGCCGCCCGAATCCCTCGCGCATTTCGATTGCAGGAACAATCGCCTGCTGCTTGCGGCGCTGGCGCAGATCGGATCCTGCGTCGACGCGGCGATCGCGCGTTACGGCCCGCGCCGGGTTGGCGTCGTGATCGGCACGAGTACGTCCGGGATCCAGGCGGCAGAGCAGGCACTCGCACAGCGTGCCGCAACGGGCGCGATGCCGGCCGGATTCGATTATCGGCAGATGGAAATCGGCACGGCGGCGCCGTTCGTGCGTGCGGCGCTGGGTGTGGCCGGGCCGGCCTACACGCTGTCGACAGCCTGCACGTCGAGCGCGAAGGCATTTGCGGCCGCGCGCCGCCTGTTGCAGTTGAGGCTGTGCGACGCGGTGGTCGTCGGCGGAGCGGATTCGCTGTGCGAGCTGACGTTGCAGGGCTTCGCCTCGCTCGAATCGGTCAGCCCGGGACGGACCAATCCGATGAGCCGGAACCGGAACGGCATCAATATCGGTGAAGGTGCCGCGCTGTTCGTGATGTGCCGCGATGAAGCCGCGGTCCGGCTGGCCGGCGTTGGCGAGTCGAGCGATGCGCATCACATCTCGGCGCCGGACCCGGCGGGATATGGCGCGGAGGACGCGCTGCGCGCCGCGCTCGCGGACGCCGGCGTGACTTCGTCCGCGATCGGCTATGTGAACCTGCACGCGACGGCGACGCGCCTGAACGACGAAATGGAAGCGAACGTGACGGCGCGGGTGTTTCCGCACGGCGTGCCGGCGAGCGGGACCAAGCCGCTGACGGGGCACATGCTTGGCGCGGCTGGCGCGACCGAACTCGGATTCGGCTGGCTGACGCTGGCCCGCGGGATCCCGCTGCCGACGCACGTCTGGGACGGCGAGCACGATCCGGCGCTGCCGAAACTCGATCTTGTCCACGGCGAGCGCCGCCTCGCGGGCGATGCAACAGGGCGCTATGTAATGAGCAATTCGTTCGCTTTCGGCGGCAGCAATGCCAGCCTGATTCTGGGAGCCTGACATGCATGCCGAACCTTTGATCGACGCGTTGCACGGCGGTGCAGATATCCCGGTCGGGAACGTGCCGGACGTATTGCCGCATCGCGGCACGATGCTGCTGCTCGATGCGATCGAGCGCTGCTCGGAAACCGGCATCGAAGTGAGCGCGACCGTGCGCCGCGATGCGTGGTATGCCGACGGCAGCGGGGCGATGCCGGCGTGGATCGGCATCGAGCTGATGGCGCAGGCGATCGCCGCGCACGTCGGCCTGCTCGCGGCACATGCGGGCGGCCGCGCGAAGCCGGGCGTGCTGCTCGGGGCCAACCGCTATGTCGCGCATCGCACGACGTTCGGCGCGGACACGGTGCTGCGCATCGTCGCGCGGGAACTGCTGCGCGGCGACGAGGGGCATGGCGCATACGAATGCGCGATTCATGCCGAAGGTCAGTGTTGCGCGGAAGCCGTCGTCAAGGTGTACCAACCGAACGATTTCCAATCTTTTATCGAAGGGAGCTTCAATTCATGACTCGGCGAGTTCTCGTGACAGGGGCGAGCCGCGGCATCGGCCGCGCCGTGGCACTGCGCGTGGCGTCCGACGGCTTCGCCGTGACGGTTCATTGCCGCACCGGGCGCGAGGCAGCGGAAGCGGTCGCCGCGACGATTCGCGCGCAGGGCGGCACGGCCAGCGTGTTGCAGTTCGACGTGCGCGATCGTGCGGCGTGCCGGCGTGAGCTGGAGGCCGACGTCGAAGCGAACGGCGCGTACTACGGGATCGTCTGCAACGCAGGCGTGACGCGGGACGGTGCATTTCCGGCGTTGTCCGAAGAGGACTGGGACGTCGTGATCGAAACTGGGCTGGACGGGTTCTACAACATCGTTCATCCGCTGACCATGCCGATGGTGCGCCTGCGTAGCGGCGGACGCATCGTGACGATTGCGTCCGTGTCGGGCGTGATGGGCAATCGCGGCCAGGTCAACTACAGCGCCGCGAAGGCGGGCCTGATCGGCGCGACCAAGGCGCTGGCGGTCGAACTGGCATCGCGCAAGATCACGGTCAATTGCGTTGCTCCGGGGCTGGTTGACACCGGCATGCTCGACGACGTGCCGCTCGAGCACGCATTGAAGACGGTCCCGATGGGCCGCGTCGGTCAACCCGACGAAGTCGCGGCGGTAGTCGGCTTCCTGATGTCGGATGCGGCGACCTACGTCACCCGGCAAGTGATCGGCGTCAACGGCGGGATGGTGTGATGAAGCGAGTGGTCGTGACGGGGATGGGTGGCGTGACCGCCTTCGGCCAAAGCTGGCCGGAAATCGAGGCGCGCTTGCGCGACGGACGCAATGCGGTACGGCGCATGCCGGAATGGGATTGCTACGAAGCGCTGCATACGCGGCTCGCGTGTCCGTTGCCGGCCTTCGAGTTGCCGGGCACGTATCCGCGCAAGAAGACGCGTTCGATGGGGCCGGTTTCGATGTACGCGGTGCGAGCGAGCGAACTCGCACTGGCGGATGCGGGGCTGACCGACGATCCGTCGATCCGGGACGGCCGGATGGGCGTCGCGTATGGGTCGTCGTCGGGATCGGTCGAACCGATCCGGGCGTTCGGCACGATGATCGAGACGGGTTCGATGCGGGACGTCACATCGAACAGTTACGTGCAGATGATGCCGCACACGACGGCGGTCAACGTCAGTCTGTTCTGGGACCTGAAAGGCCGGATCGTGCCGACGTCGTCCGCCTGCGCGTCCGGCAGCCAGGCGATCGGCTATGCCTACGAGGCGATCGCGACGGGCAAGCAGACGCTGATGCTGGCGGGCGGCGCAGAAGAATTGTCGGGCCCGGCGGTGGCGGTGTTCGACACGTTGTACGCGACCAGCACGCGCAACGATAACGCGAACCTGACGCCGCGCCCGTTCGACGCCGATCGTGACGGCCTGGTTGTCGGCGAAGGTGCGGCGACGCTGGTGCTCGAGGAGTACGAGCACGCGATCGCACGCGGCGCGACGATCCATGCGGAGATCGTCGGCTTCGGCTGCAATTCCGACGGTGCACATATCACCCAGCCGACGGCCGAGACGATGGCGGTCGCCATGCATCTCGCGCTGGGTGACGCGGGGCTCGATGCCGATGCGATCGGCTACGTCAACGCGCACGGTACGTCGACCGATCGAGGCGATGTGGCGGAGAGTCACGCGACGGCGTCCGTGTTCGGGGAGCGTATGCCGATCAGCTCGCTGAAAAGCTATGTGGGTCATACATTGGGCGCATGCGGCGCGCTCGAGGCGTGGTGGACGATCGAGATGATGAAGCGCAACTGGTACGCACCGACGCTCAATCTCGAGACAGTCGATCCAGCCTGTGCACCGCTCGACTACATCGTCGGCGACGCGCGACGGATCGATGTGGAATTCGCGATGAGCAACAACTTCGCATTCGGCGGAATCAACACGTCGTTGATTTTCCGGCGGGTCGGCCGATGACGGCGCGCGTCGTCGTCACCGGGCTCGGCATCGTGTCGTGCCTCGGTAATTCGCTGGACGAAGTATCGGCCGCGCTGCGAGCCGGTCGCTCGGGCGTGAGTCACGTGAGCGCATGGCGTGAACGCGGTTTTCGCAGCCAGGTCGCAGGGGTGGCGTCGGTCGCATCGGCGGCGCGGTTTTCGCGCAAGCACGAACGGTTCATGGGCGACACGGCGCGCTTTGCGGCGCATGCGGCCGCGTCGGCGCTCGACGATGCGGGCATCGATGCCGGGATGCTTCGTTCGCCGCGCGCGGGCGCGATCGTGGGGTCGGGCATCGGATCGATGGCCGATTACGACGATGCGATGACGATTGCGCAGCATCGCGGTATCGACAAGACGCCACCTTATGTCGTTCCGAAGGCGATGGGCAGCACGGCATCGGCATGCGTTGCGCAGTTGTTCGGCATCGAGGGCGTGTCGTACTCGCCGTCGTCCGCGTGCACGAGCGCGGCGCTCGCGATTGGGCAAGCGACGCAATTGATCCGGTCCGGTTGCCAGGACATCGTGCTTGCAGGCGGGAGCGAGGCGCTGCACGACAACATGACGTTGATGTTCGACGCGATGGGTGTGTTGTCCGGCAGTTTCAACAGTACGCCGGATCGCGCGTCGCGTCCGTATGCGCTTGGTCGCGACGGCTTCGTGATCGCATCCGGCGCAGGCATTCTCGTGCTCGAATCGCTCGAGCACGCGCGTGCGCGTGGTGCGCGAATTTACGCGGAGGTCGCCGGGTTCGGCCAATGCACGGACAGCGCCGGCATGGCGACGCCTCACGCGGCGGGGATCGCGCGGGCGATGCGCGGCGCGCTGGACAGCGGCGGACGGCGTGTGGACTACGTCAATACGCACGCGCCATCGACGCCGCTCGGAGACATCGAGGAACTGAAGGCGCTCATCGACGTATTTCGGGGCGACGTTCCGGCGTTCTCGTCGACGAAAGGCATGACGGGGCATCCGCTCGGCGCGAGCGGGGCGCATGAAGCGATCTATACGATCCTGATGATGCGCGACGGTTTTGTCGCGGGCACGGCCGTCGGCCACGAGCCCGATCCGGCAATCGCCGGCATGCCGCTCGTTCGCGACGCACGCGAATGGACGATCGAGCGGGCGCTGTCGGTTTCGTTCGGATTCGGCGGGAGCTGTGCAAGTGTGTTGTTGGACGCCTGGAAGGGCGATTGATGTGAACTTACTGAGCTGAGAGGACGATAACAATGAAGCACAAACGACATCTGGCCGGCATGTTGGTCGCGGCATCGTTGCTGACGGGGTGCGGCACCGTGGTCCGTTCGCTGCCTCTGCCGGCAGCGGCGACGGCATCGGACACGAGCGGCGTCGCGATCTATTTCGGTGCGCAGCCGCACCCGGACGTCAAGACCAGCATCGGTCCGCGTTCGGAATCGGTCCGTGTGTCGCGCGGGACGCAAGCTGAACAGCCGACGTGCGACCAGGCGTTGGCCGAAGCGCTGAACCGTCTGCGCGTCTATGCGAAGAATCATGGCGGGAATGCGGTCATCAACGTGACGACACGTTTCCATGACAAGCGCTCAAATTCGACGAGCGAATATACGTGCGGCGTGAGCGGCAGTGCCGGTGCGATCGCCGTGTCGGGCGACGTCGTGCAGCTGAACGCGCAATAACGGGAGCGCACGTGAAATATCGCATTGCACTGGCGCTGTTTGGCGCGATGTTCGCGGTCTCGGTTGCACACGCACGGGACACGATCAACGATTATCCGATCGAAAGCGCATTGAAGAGCGAGGAAGGCAAGCTCGACAATGGCATCGCGCTCTATTTCGGCGATCAGGCGCATCCGCGCGTCATCAAGTCGTACGGTTCGTTCGCGACCAACAAGAAGACCAATTCGGTCGGCAAGAGCGACGAGGCCGCGTGCCAGCATGTATTCCTGTCGGCCGTGATCGAACTTCAGGCGCGCGCGCGAAAGGAGGGCGGCAATGCCGTCATCGGCATCAAGAGCAATTACCGCAACGTGTTGCGATCCAGCGCGACCGAGTTCACGTGCGGTGCCGGTGCGATCGTGGCCGGGGCAGCACTGACCGGCGAGGTCGTGACGTTGAAGCCGTAATCGCCACGCGTCGGGAAGGGGCCGCCAGACGGCGGCCTTGTTCGCTCAGGCAGGTTTGCGTGCAGCGACGTTGACGAGCGTCTCGCGACGCTTGCCGGGCTTCGGTGCATACAGGCCGATGCGCTCGAGCAGACCGAAGTCTTTCGCGCGGCTCCACCACAGGTAGGGAAACGACACGTTGCACGGTTCGAACGCAAACCCGGCGTGGCGGAGCATCGCAAGGTAGCCGTCGGCGCTTTTCTGAACCTGCATCGGGTGACGGAACAGCAGACGGATCACCCATGACTTGATGTACGCATCGGTCGATTCGGCGAACAGCAGCAGCCCGCCGGGTTTCAGCACGCGGCGAAAGTCGGCCAGTGCATGTTCCTGGTCGACGAGATGGTGAAAGGTCTGATGGCAGAACACGATGTCGACACTCGAATCGGCAAGCGGAATCTGCGTGCAGTCGGCGTGATGCAGTTCGACGGGCGTTGCGCAGCGATGCGCCTCTTCCGACGCATGCTCGAGCGAGTCATCGTGGCAATCGATACCGATGATCTTGCCGGGCGAGAACGCTTCACTCAGCAGGCGGAACGATTTACCCTGACCGCAGCCCGCATCGAGGATGACGGGCGCCGTCGGCAGCGGCGCCGCGACAAGCCGCTTCAGATCGTCGATGGCCACCCTGAGCACGTGATGTTCCCAGGTATGCGTGCGAAGAAACCAGATGCCGAATCGGGTTTCGGGAACATAGGCGGGAGCGTGCGTGCGGTAGGACGTCATGGGCCTCTCGTCGGAATCTTGGATTTGTTGAGCGCCTATTGTAATTTGCAACGTCAAATCGTGGCGTGAGAAACGTAAGATACCCAATCAATCGAAGTGAATTGGCAAGCATGAGTGAAATGAAATCGAATTCGATCGACGTCGCGATCATCGGGGCAGGGCCGTCCGGTGCAGTCGCAGCCGCGCTGCTGCGCAAGGCCGGCCACTCGGTGCTGGTGCTCGAACGTCAGCATTTTCCGCGCTTTTCGATCGGGGAAAGCCTGTTGCCCCAGAGCATGCGGTATCTCGAAGAAGCGGGCATGTTGCAGGCAGTGGTAGAGGCCGGCTTCCAGTTCAAGAACGGCGCGTATTTCGTTTATCGCGACAGGATGTCGTCATTCGATTTCCGCGAGAAGTTTTCCGAGGGCTGGGGAACGGCGTATCAGGTCGAACGCGCAACGTTCGACGATCTGCTGATTCGGTGTGCGGCCGAACAGGGCGCGGACGTGCGATTTGGCCATACCGTACGCGCTTTCGAGCCCGGCGATACGCCGCGGCTCGACGTCGTCGACGAGGCAGGCCAAGAATATTCCGTTCAAGCGTCGTTCGTACTCGATGCGAGCGGGTTCGGTCGTGTGTTGCCGCGCTTGCTGGGGCTCGAGGCGCCCACCGGCCTGCCGACACGCGCGGCCCTCTTTTCGCACGTCGAAGATGGCTTGCCTGCCGGATCGACCGATCGAGACAAGATCTGCATTGCTGTCCATCCGGCGCGACGCGATGTGTGGTTCTGGATGATTCCGCTGACGAACGGACGTTCGTCGGTCGGGTGTGTGGCCGATGCCGGATTTCTGGACGTGCCGGAAGCGCAGCAGGAATCGCTGTTGCGCGAATTGCTGCAGAGCGAGCCGACACTGTCGCGGCTGGTCGGCAGCAAGCCCTTCGTGATGCCGGTGCGTCGCATTTCGGGCTATGCGTCGAATGTCGATTCTCTGCACGGCCGCGGCTATGCATTGCTCGGTAACGCGGGCGAATTTCTCGATCCGATCTTCTCGTCGGGCGTGACGATCGCGCTGCGGTCCGCCCATCTGGCGGTTGCCGTGCTCGAACGGCAGTTGCGCGGTGAGACCGTCGACTGGACGCGCGATTACGACGTCGCGTTGCGCAAGGGCATCGACACCTTCCGCGCCTTCGTCGAGCGTTGGTATTCAGGGACGCTGCAAGACATCGTGTTTCATGAAGACAAGGCATCTGACGTGAAGCGCATGGTCTGCTCGATCCTGGCCGGCTACGCATGGGACGAGTCGAATCCGTTTGTGCGGGAACCGGCGCGCGGCCTCGACGTGCTCGCCGAATTCTGCCGTTCCGGCGGCCTCGGCTGATTCACCTGAGCCGCATGTGCGATACGGGAAGCCCGGACGTCTCACGACGTCCGGGCTTCCCGTATCACCTGTCAGCCGAGCGGGCGGGGGCGCGCTGGCCGCCTGGCTGTCCGATCAGCTCCCCTGCAGCCGGATATCGCGCGACGACGCGCCCACATACACCGTCCCGCCCGGCACGACCTTCCATCCGTTGCGCGACGTGTCCCACACGCTCTGCATCCGCGGTGAGACGGTCACGCGGACATGCCGTGCCTCACCCGGGTTCAGCCGGATCTTTTCCCAGCCGACCAGCCGCTTCGGCGGTTCGTCCTTGTACGGCACGCCGAGATAGACCTGCGGCGTTTCAGCACCGGCGACGCGGCCGTCATTGCGCACGGTAAACGCGACGCTCAGCGAACCGTCCCGTTGTCGCGACACCGACAGGCCCGAATACGCGAAGTGCGTGTACGACAGCCCGTAGCCGAATTCGAACATCGGCTTGATGTTGCGCGCGTCGTACCAGCGGTAGCCCATGTTCAGCTTCTCCGCATAGACCGGATCGTTCTCGAACGCGCCGTTTTGCCCCCAAGCCGGCGAATCCTGGTCGCGCGCCGGGAACGTGACGGGCAGCTTGCCGGACGGATTGACCGCGCCGAACAGCACGTTTGCGATGGCCTTGCCGCCGCCTTCGCCGGGATACCACGCCTCGACGATCGCCGACACGTTGTCCTTCCACGGCATCAGCACCGGATTGCCGCTCTGGACGACGACGATCGTATGCGGATTCGCACGCGCGACCGCTTCGACGAGTGCATCCTGGTTCGACGGATTCGCGAGGCTCAGGCTTTGCAGGTCACCGAAATCCTCGCCGGCCGGCTGCGCGACCACGACGATCGCGACATCCGAGCGGCCCGCGAGTGCCGCGGCCTGGTCGATTTCCTGCTGCGTGTACGCGCGGAACGGCGACTGCTGATCGCTGTTGCCCGCGAACGTGACCTGTGCCGCCGGCGCGAGCGCGCGGATCGCCGCGACGATCGGCACGTCGACCTTGAGCCACGGATTGCGCCACCAGCTGCAGCCCGTCGACGACCCGAACGTCAGCCCGCCGCAGCCCGCGAACGAACCCGTGACCGGATCGCGCGTGTTGCCCGAGCCGCCGCCCGACAGCACGGCGGCGTCGGCGTGGCCGCCGATCACGGCGATACGCGACAATGCCGCGGCCGCCAGCGGCAACTGGTTTCCATCGTTCTTCAGCAGTACGATCGACTGCTCGGCGACCCCCTGTGCGAACCGATTCGCCGCCGCGAAATCGATCGTGCCGCCGCCCTTGGCCGGATCGTCCATCACGCCGACGCGAATCATCACGGCCAGCTTGCGGCGCACCATGTCGTCGAGGCGCGCGGTCGACACCGAGCCGTTCGCGATCGCCTGCTTGACGGCGACCGGCGTCAGGTAGACCGACGGCCCGACGTCCTCTTCCTCGTCGAGCCCGGCGTTGATCGCGGCAGCCGTGCTGTGCGTCGCGCCCCAGTCGGATTGCACCTGACCCTGGAAGCCCCATTCGTTCTTCAGCACGTCGTTGAGCAGGTGATTGTTCTCGCACGCATACGTGCCGTTCAGGCGGTTGTAGCTGCACATCACGCTGCCAGGCTGCCCGCGTTTCGCGGCGATCTCGAACGGCAGCAGGTAGAGCTCGCGCAGCGTGCGCTCGTCGATCTGCGTGTTGCCGCCCATCCGGCCATGCTCCTGTTCGTTGCCGGCATAGTGCTTGATGGTCGCGATGACCTTCTGCCGCTGCGTGGCGAGTGTGCGCTCCGCGAGCAGGTCGCCGGCGAGCAACGGATCCTCGCCGAGATACTCGAACAGGCGGCCGCCGCGCGGTTCGCGAGCGAGATTGGTGCCGCCGGCGAGGCCCATGCCGAACCCTTGCGCGCGCAACTGGATCGCGACCTGCTTGCCGAAGTCGTACGACAGGCGGCGATCCCAGCTCGCGGCGACGGCGATCGTCGCGGGAAACGTCGTACTGGCCTGCGACGTGCTGCCGGAACCGGTCGCCGAGTCGACCATGTTGAGATCCGGAATGCCGAGCCGCGGCACACCCTGGATGTAGCCGGCCCCGCCGCCCGGCACCTTCGACATTTCGTATTGCGAATGGATAAACTGGAGTTTCTCGTCGAGCGTCATCTTGCGCACGAGGAGGTCGGCGCGTCGTTGCACGGCGGAAGATGCGAACGCGTCGGCGGCGTCGCCCGGTGCATTGAAATCGGCGTTGCCCGCGTAAGCGGTGGTGCAGAGGGTCGCTGCCAGCACGGCGGCCGGCCAGAGTGTGTCCCGCATGTTGCTCTCCATGATCGTATTGCCGGTTGTTCGAATGATGTCTGGAGCTGCGCACGCCCGGTGGATTCGCACCGGACGCATTCGGCTGGCGATGCAGGGTGATTGCGCGTCGGCATGCCAGGCCTGGCGGGGAATCGTTACGGCCGGTTGGGCCCGATCGAATAACGCGGACGGCGACGCGGACCGTCCGACGCTGCCGAATCGGATGTAGCGATTCTCTGCAGCGACCAATCGTACGAATGTAGTTTGACTACAGCATCGGTATTTCTACCGATACGTATGATCTTTTTTCGAGATGGTCGCGCGGTGTGGGGAAAAGGCAGTAAGCGTTCCTGATTGTGCGTATGCAGCAGGGTAAGAAGTACCTGCGCGCGAGCGTTTCGAAGGGGGGAGGCGGAGAGGCGTGTGCCCGTGCGACGCCGCTCGTTGCGTGCGCATCGAACGCGGCACCGCGGGGATCCGGCCGCTTCGGCGAAATCGAGGCGGCCCGTCCGGACTCGCTAGCCGCGTCGCGCGACGGGACTGCCGGGCAGCGGTATCCCAGCGCGATAGACGACGGTTGCAAGCGCCGCGGCGACGGCAGCCTCGGCCGTCAGCACGGCGGCGGCGGCGCCCAGTTCGGCGAAGTACTTCGCGAGCACCGGCACGAGCACGATGTTCAGAATGCCCGATGACATGAGCACGCGCGTGAATTCGGACTTCATCCCGAGCGGCAGCATCGTCTGCACACCGAAGAGGTCAGTCATCCCGGCCATGAAGGGAATGAAGGCCATCCACCGCAGAACCTGGACCGTGGGTTCGTACGAAGGCCCGTACAGGATGCGCACGGCGAGCGGCGCGCCGAAGAAGATCGCGAGCGAGATGCCGAGCACCATCGCGACCTGCACGACGAACAGCTTGCGCAGGAAAGAAAACGCGTCGTTTCGCGCATGCCGCATCAGATAACTGATACGTGGATAGGTGGCGGCCTTCAGCGGCTGGAGCATGCTGAGCGCCGCGCGGATCAGCTTGTCGCCGGCGGCGAAATAGCCGGCCGCGACGTTGCCCGACACGAAGCCGAGCAGCACGGTGTTGGTCGACGCATAGAACGCGATCGACGTCGATGCGAGGAACACCTGCCAGCCGCCTTTCAGCGATTCGGCGATGTCGGCGAAACCGACGCGAACGAAGTCGATTTCGCGCTGAGCATACAGATAGACGGCCAGCACGAGCGCGGACAGCGTCGGGACGGCGGCGTTGACGATCATCGCGCGATCGATGTCCGCCGGGCTGTGCACGAGCGCGAACATCGCGGGCAGGCTCAGGATGCGGCCGACGAACAGGATCACGCTCAGCGCGCGCAACTTCTCCATGCCCTGGAAATACCAGCCTGGCGTGAACGCCACGCCGGCCACCATTCCGAAGCCGATCAGCAGCAGGTCGCGGTCCTCGCCGAAGCGGCCGACGAGGACGATCAGCCCGATCAGCACGACGAAACAGATCACCGCGATGCCGATCTGCGCATACAGCGTCGCCCAGAAGATGCGGGAGCGTTCGGCGCGGTCGTCGCGGGCGAGCGCGATGCGCGGCGTGGCGGTCAGGTCGAAGCTGTAGCTCGTGCAGTTGGTGAGATACGCGATGACCGCGAGCGAAAACGCGAGCTGCCCGTAGCCTTCCGGGCCCAGCGCATGCGTGAGCAACGGTGCGATCAGCAGCGGCACCGCATACATCGAAATCTGCAGCGTCAGCAGCAGCAGGAAATTCTTCTTGATGTTTGACATTCGCTTGGTCGGCGCCGTGGGTGTCGCTGGGCAGCGGCGCGCGTGCCGCCGTGCGCTCGCGCGGCCGGTCGGCGCTGACCCGGCTGCGTGGGTTCGCGGCCCGTTCCGGCTGGCGCCGGTTTCATCCGGCGATGCCGGACACGGCCACATCGTATGGCGGTCATGATACGGGCCGAGCGGGACGGCAGTGTTCGCGAGCCTACCTTTCGGGGATTCGGTGCGCATGTGCGGCGCGAATCGCGACAGCGCGCGCCTCGTTGTATCGCTGCAGTGATGAATGCATTTGTAAGCTGGCGCACCGAAGAACGCTCGGGCCGAGTGCTCTAATCGAACGACTGTTTGGGTTCGCGGCGGAAAGGCTTGACGACGACTCAGGCCGGCAACCTGCCGCAGCGGGACCGGGACAACGCATGGCGGAGGTCGAACGAGTCGCGCAGGGGCGCGGCGAAGGTCCGTTGCCTGAAGGCCGTGCGTTGTCGCGCAGTCACATGATCGTGGAGTGGCCGATTCCGGTGGAGCCGCCGGAACGCGTGTTCGCATCCGATAACAAATACCGATCCGAGGAGTACCGATTGAAGCCGATAACGTTCGGCAGCTGCGTGGGGTGGCTGCACGAAGGACAGACGACACAAGGCGTGATCCTGTGCGAATCGCTGGGTCACGAAGCTTCATGGACGCACAAGCTCATGCGGGCGATCGCTGAGCGGTTGGCCCGCGAGGGCGTCACGGTATTGCGATTCAGCTATCCGTGCACCGGCGACTCGGCGGGCGACGATCGCGATGCCGGTCGACATGCCGCGAGCATCGCCAGCATTCACGACGCGATCGACCTGCTGCGCGATCAGGCCGGCGTCACCGCGCTGACGCTTGTCGGGATCCGCGCGGGCGCGCTGTTCGCGATGCTGGCCGCCGCGGGTTTCGGCCCGCGCCCGGCGCCGCGTGTCGACGCACTGGTGGCGCTGGCGCCCGTGGTGCGCGGCCGCGCCTACCTGCGCGAGCTGTCGTTCGTGCATCGCCAGTGGCTCGATACCACGTCGCCCGCCATCCGCGTCGCGCATCGCGACGAACCGTGCATGAACGTGCTGGGGCACCGCTTTCCCGCCGATTTCGTCGACGCGCTGAAGGCGGTCGATCTGTGCGACGTCGTGCGCGATGCGCCGACGTTACCCGGCGCGATGTTGCTGATCCAGCCCGATCAGGGCGACGGGCCCGCATTGCGTGAAGCGTTGCTCGAGCGCGGCGTGGACGTGGCGAGCGATCCGTTCCGCGAATGGCCGACGACGATGCTGGACGGCACGCGCTCGCGCCTGCCGCTCGCGGCGATCGACACACTCGCGAACTGGATCGTCGCACGCGCGCCGGGTATGGCGACTGGCGTCGAGACACCGTCGCGAGCGGATCCGACGTGGAATGGCGAATCGGCCGTCGCGCTCGACTTGCACGACATGACCGAGCAGGTCGTCGCGGTCGGTCCGGACCGGCTGGTCGGCGTGCTGTGCCGTCCCGCCGACACGCGGCCGACGAATCCGGCGGGGCCGGCGGTCGTGATCGCGAACACGTCGACGAATCCGCGCAGCGGCGAAGGGCGCTTCAGCGTGCGCCTCGCGCGCACGCTGGCACGCGCCGGCGTGACGACGTTGCGGATCGACGTGCAGGGCGTCGGCGATAGCGGGCCCGCTGCGCTGGACGATCAGTCGGGCGTCGTGTATTCGGCGCAGTCGAGCGACGACGTGGCCGCTGCCGCGGACTGGCTGCGCGCGCTCGGTCACCCGGAGGTCGCCGCGGCCGGCATTTGTTCCGGCGCCTATGCCGCGTTGCATGCGGCCGTGAAGACGCCGTCGCTCGGCGGCGTGATCGCGATCAATCTCGCTCGCTTCGTGTGGCCGGCCGGGCTCTCGCTCGAGGTGGTGCAGAAGCAGCGGAACAACTCGGTGCGCGGCTACTGGCTGTCGGTGCGCGACTGGCAGAAGTGGAAGCGTCTCGTGCGCGAACGGCGCGACCTGCGGCCCATCGTGCGGGCCGTGGCCGCGAATGCGATCGCGCGGGTCAGCGTGCCGGTGAAGGAACTCGCCGCGCGAGTCGGCTGGAAGCCGGGCATCGGCACGCCACGCGGCGTGATGCACGAGCTTGCGCGGCGCGACGTATGGACGACGCTTGTGTACGGCGCGCTCGATCCCGGCATCGACGATGTCCGGCGTCACTTCGGTGCAATCGAGTGTGCGTTCCGGCGCTCGCGTCACGTGCGTCTGCACCTCGAGCCGCAGGTCGACCATGCGGTGTACGGCGCGGTCGGCACGGACATCGTGATCGATCTATGCATGCAGGCGCTGGGCCGCGACGCGGCCCGACCGGTCGCGCGCATCGCCGATCCGGCCATACCCGAAGCGGCCGCGCGATCGTACGCGAGCGTGTCGGTCGGCCGGTCGTGATGCGTGCCGCGTCGTGCGCGTTGGGGTGCGGTCCCCGTTACATATGAAGATCGGCGTTCGGTGGGGTCCCTCACAGACGCGCCGTTCGCCGTGGTGTCCAATCCCGTATCGGCGCATCACTGGTCACGTCGCGACATGACCGGCCGGGATGCGTCAGTCCGGAACACCCGGTTGCTCATAGGGCGACTTCGCGTAGGGCGACTCGTACAACCTGTCGCTGCGCCATACGTCGTCGGCGGGTGCAACGGCCACGTGCGAGCGATGCGGCCGCCCCGGCACGAGCGGCCGGCGCAGCATGCCACGGGCGCGCGTGTCGGGCTGGACGGCGGCGCTGGCGGCGGGACGCGCGAAGGCGGGCGTCGCGACCCCGGAAGCGGTTGCCGCGGGATCGGCGGCATCGTTTGTCGCGGCGGCTTGCGCCGAACGTTGCAGCGGTGCCGGCGGAAGTACCGCCGACGATGCGAGCGCCGGCGCGTCGGCCGGGACGGCGGGCAACGTCTGCGCATTGACGGCGCAGGCAAAGCCGACCGAGACGATGCAGACGAGTGACGAAAGCGACGAAGAGCAGTTCATGACGAATCGTACGGAATGACGTGCGGTGTAGAGGGAGGTGCGGCACCGCGATGCGAGCCGCGCCGGCAAGCGTAATGCCGGAATTCGCCGCGTTCGGCGGGTTACCACACAGTTTTGGAAGGGCACGATGTCAATCACCACGCAACCCGAATCGACGCCAGGGACGCCGCGGCCATGCATGGGCGGCACCGGTCGCGCACCGTGGCTGTCGCGCATGGCGATCGTGGCGGCCGCGTGCGCGCTGAGCGCATGCGTGCTGTCGCCGGGCATGACGTACAGGGCGCCCGCCGACCGTGACGCGAACGCGCGCGTGAGCGCCGATGCGTCGGGCTCGGGCGGCTTCGACGGCGTGCAGAACGTGTCGAGCGAGGAACTGATCGAAATCACGCCGGCATTCGTCGCGCAGCAGCACGCGGGCCGGCCGGCCGATGTCGACGCGGAAATCCGTCAACTGTTCGGCAAGCCGAAGCCGTACGCGATCGGCCCCGGCGACGTGCTCGGCATCGTCGTGTGGGATCACCCCGAGTTGAATCTGCCGACGACGCAGACGACGGGGAGCGGCGACGGTGTCGGCGCCAGTTCGGTTGCGACCGGTTACACGGTCGACGCCAACGGCAACGTGCAGTTCGCGTACGCGGGCCTCGTGCACGTGGCGGGGTTGACCGAGGCGCAGGCGCGCGCGCTGCTGACGAAGCGGCTCGGCGAATACGTGCGCAAGCCGCAGATCGCGCTTCGCGTGCAGACCTATCGCAGCAAGCGTGTCTATCTCGATGGCGAGGTGCGCACGCCGGGTCTGCAGATCGTTAACGACATGCCGATGACGCTGCCCGAAGCGATCGACCGCGCGGGCGGCTTCACGCCGACGGCCGACCGCTCGCAGGTCTCGGTCACGCGCGGCGACAGGACCGTGAACGTGAGCCTGCCCGCGCTGATCGCCGCGGGCGTGAACCCGTCGAACATCCTGCTGCGCGATGGCGATCTCGTGCGCGTGCGCGCGGCGAGCGATGCGAAGGTGTTCGTGCTCGGCGAGGTGTCGCGGCCCGCGACGCTGACGCTGACCGACGGCCGGATGAGCCTCGGCGAAGCGCTCGGCGACACCGGCGGCGCGAGCCAGTACACGTCGGACGCGCGCCAGGTGTTCGTCGTGCGGCGCGGCCCGGACAACCGTCCGCGGGTGTACCACCTCGACGGCAGTTCGCCCGCGTCGTTCGCGCTGGCCGACCAGTTTCCGCTCGAGCGTCGCGACGTCGTGTTCGTCGATGCGTCGTCGCTGGTGCGCTGGAGCCGCGTCGTCAACCTGTTGATTCCGTCGTCCGCGCAGGGCGCGCTGACGGCCAAGGCGATTTCGCCGTGACCCTCGTGACCCATTTCGTCATCGCGACCGCGCGTCGCGCCTACGGGACTGATGCCGTATGACTTCTTCGACCCTGCCCGACCCGCACGGCGGACCCGCCCTGCGGCCGTCCTATCCGGTGCGCCGCTACTGGAGCATGCTGTACGGCGGCCGGCGCCTGATCCTTTGCACGGCGCTCGCGGGCGCGCTCATCGGCGCCGTGTATGCGCTGTGTGCGGCCCCCGTCTACCGGACCGACATCCTGTTCCAGGTCGAGCAGAGCCCGACCGACTCGAAATCGACGTCGCCCACAGGCGATCCGTCGTCGGTGTTCGACCTGAAGACGGACGCGTCGACCGAGATCGAAGTGCTGAAATCCCGCGCGGTGCTCGATCGCGCGATCGACAGCACCAATCTGGCCGTCGACGCACGGCCGCACTACCTGCCGCTGATCGGCTGGCGGCTCGTGAACGCGGCCGACAGGGTGTCGTCGCCGTTGCCGGGCGGCTATGTGTACGGCACCGAGCGCATCGACGTGCCGACCTTCGACGTGCCCAAGCGCCTGCTCGGCAAGCGGTTCGCACTGACTGTCGGCGACGACGGCGCCTACACGCTGCAGCGTACCGGCTGGTTCGGCCGAAGCGGCCCGGCATGGCAGGGGCGCATCGGGCAGCCGCTGCATGTCGAGACGCCGCAGGGGCCGCTCGACATCTTCGTGCGCGGCGTAGCCGGCAAGCCCGGCGCACGCTTCGACCTGACGCGCTACAGCGACGAGGAGGCGACGGCCTGGCTGCAGAAGAACGCGCTGATCTCGGAACGCGGCAAGCAGTCGAACATGGTCGGCGTGACGCTCGACGGCACCGATCCCGTTCACGACAGCCGTGTGCTGAACGCGATCGGCGACGCGTACCTGGCGCAGAACACGCAGCGCAAGTCCGAGGCGGCCGACAAGCTGATCCGCTTCATGGACGCCCAGTTGCCGCAGCTCAAGGCGCAGCTCGAAAAGGCGGAAAGCCGCTTCAATGCATTCCGGGCCTCGCACGGGACGGTCAATACGAGCGACGAGGCGCTGGCGTTGCGCCAGCAGTCGGTCGACATCGAGACGCGTGTGCAGACGCTTCAGCAGCGGCGCGAGGAATTGCTGACGCGCTTCATGCCGAAGCATCCGGCCGTGGTGGCCGTCGATGCCCAGCTCTCCGACGCGCAGCGTTCGCTCGATACGACACGCAAGCAGATTCAGCAACTGCCCACCGTCGAGCAGGGCGTGCTGCAGCTGCAGCGCGATGTGGCCGTCGATACGGCGCTGTACACGAACCTGCTCAATACGCGTCAGCAGATGATCCTCGCGCGGGCCAGCACGACCGGCACCGTGCGGATCGTCGATACGGCGAAGGTCGCCGAGCAGCCGATCGGTCCGCATCGCGGGGTCGCCGTGATCGCCCTGTTGATGGTGGGCCTGCTGGCAGGCGCGGCGATCGTGATCGTCCGGCAGCGCATCGTCGGCACGATCGGCGATGCCGAGGAAATCGAATGGACGACCGGGCTGCCCGTGTTCGCGACCGTGCCGCACAGCCCGGCCGCGGCGCAAGCGGAATTGCGCTCGAAGGCCGGACGGCGCGGCGCGCGCGCGCCGGTTCCGCCGGTGGCCGTGCAGGACGCGGCGCTCGAAAGCCTGCGCAATTTCCGCGCGGCGCTGCAACTGTCGATGCCGGGCGCGTCGAATCCCGTCGTGCTGATCTCCGGGCCGACCACGGGCGTCGGCAAGTCGTTCGTCGCCGCGAATATCGCATCGCTCGTCGGCGCGGCGAAGCGACGAGTCCTGTTGATCGATGCCGATCTGCGCAAGGGATCGCTGCACGAGCGGTTCCGCTATAGCCGCGCACCGGGCCTGTCGGACGTGGTGGCAGGCACCCACAGGCTCGACGAGGCGATCAAGCGCGGCGTCGTGCCGGGTCTCGATTTCATCGCGATGGGCAACGTCGTACCCGATCCTGGCGAACTGCTGCTGCAGCCGGCACTCGCCGAACTGATCGAGCAGGTCGCATCGCGCTACGACATGGTCGTGATCGACGGGCCGCCGTTGCTGCCGGTGGCCGATGCGCTGGTGCTCGGCCGCCTCGCGGGAACCGTATTCCTCGTCGCGCGCAGCGGCGTGACGACGCTCGCGGAACTCGACGAAAGCGCGAGACGGCTCGAACACGCGCATATCGACGTGCGCGGTGTGGTCCTGAACGATTACAAGGGCGCGCCGGGACGTTACGACTACGGCTATACGGATACGAACACGCATCAGGCCGCGTCCGGATATGCCGGGGTGATCGCGCCGCGGCAACGGGTGGAACGGGTGTCATGAACCGGCGAGCAGGCGGCGCACGGGGCGAGCCACGACAGCGCCCGGCGACGATGCGCAGGATGGCGCGCGTGCGCGGTGGCGTGGGCGGTTATACGGGCTATTGGTGGGAGGATCCGGCGCGCCTCGTGCTGATGTTCATCCTGCCGTTGTACGGATTGCTGTCGCTCAGCCTGCTGGGTGACCAGAAGTCGATTGCGCGGATCTACTTCGACGGCTACTACGCGTTCGTCGGCGCGCTGTTCCTGATGGTGGTGATGGCGGCGTCATGGCTCGCAACGACCGAAGTGCGGACGCGACGCGGCCCGCCGCCAGCCGAGGTCGAACTGTCGCCTCGCGTGCTCGATTTCGTGTTCGCGCTTGCTCTGTTCGGCTACGCCTTGTTGCTGAGCGGCATCGTCACGCATCCTGCACTGCTGGTCGCGTTCGTCCGCGGTGAAGCGAACGCATACGACATGCTCGATCTGAAAGGGCGCATCACGGGTCTCAGCACGTTCACGCAGGCGACCGCACCATACGTTGTCCTGTATTTCTATGTGTTCAGGACACCGGTAAAGGGCTTGAATCGTTACAAGATCTACTTCGCCGTGCTCGCGGTGCTGACACTGCTGCGCAGCTTCATCTTCGCCGAGCGGCTCGCGCTGATCGAAATGGTGATGCCGCTTGCGCTCATGGTCGTGCGATTCCGCCTCGGCGGCAGGTATTCGCGGTTGTTGACGTTCGGCCCGTATGCGGCGATCCCGTTGCTGTTCGGGCTGTTCATCGCGAACGAGTACAACCGGTCGTGGGAAGCCTATTACGTCAACATCTACGACAACCTGTTCGATTTCGCGCTCGAACGTCTCGGCCTGTACTACTCGACGTCGTTGAACAACGGCGCGGGAATACTGAGTGTGCTGGGCTGGGACCAGGGCCACCCGATGTTTACGTTCGACTGGCTGCTGCGTTTTCCGATCATCGGAGCGACGTTGCAGCCGTGGCTCGACTCGGGAGACAGCATCAACCTGTTCCTGAATGGCTACGCCGATCCGGAGTTCAACAATCCGTCAGGGATTTTCGTTCACTTCTACGAGTGGGGCTGGTTCGGCTTGTTCGACGCGCTCGTGCTCGGCTGGGCGGTCGGCCGCAGTTATGCGGGCTGGCGGAGCGGGAACGGCTTCTGGTGCTGTGTACACGCGGTGCTGTTCGTGTCGGTCATGGAAGTTATGCGGACCCCGAACCTGTTCAGCGGGCGGAATTTCGTTCCGGTCGTACTGCTCATCGCCGTATTTCACCGGTTCGCCAAGCCTCGGGCGCGCGCGGCGCCCGAGGCCGTCGGCGCCGGACCAGATGGAGACGGAAGCAGGCGCGCCATCGCGCGCGGGAATCGCGCCGCGGACATCGATCCAGTGTTGTCGCGATAACAGCAAGGGTCGCGCGGTACGGGGCATGCGACCGCTTCATAGATTGCCGGGTCCCAAAACCAATATTTCCCCGAGCCGCTACTTTTCATGGCTACTCACAAGCAGAAGTTTGAAATTCTGGACGGATTGCGCGGTATTGCGGCAATCAGCGTGATGTTCATGCATTTCCTTCAGGATCTGCCGATTCCGATACTGCAGAGCGCGTATCTTTCGGTGGACGTTTTTTTCATGCTGAGTGGATTCATCCTGACGCACTCTTATGGCGAAAGATTGCGTCAGGAGTCGTGGTGGGGCGAGTATCTGAAGCGACGCGTGATACGCCTGTATCCGATGATATGCATCGGGCTCACGATCGGGTTCGTGAGCCTTGTCGTCATGCGTATCCACGCGTCGGCGGCGTTTTCGTTGGGTAACCTGGCGGCAGCCACCGGCCAGAACTATTTCCTCGTTCCGTATCTCGGTCGTTTCTCGGTGTCGGGCTTCGTCGGCGCTGCAAGTCACGGCCTGCCGGCAGTCGATGACCCGGGAGTGTTTCCTCTCAATCCGCCTGCATGGTCGCTGTTCTTCGAGCTGTTCGCGAGTGTCGTCCTGATCGCGGCGATCAGGACGAATGCGCGGAATCTGCTGCGACTGGCGTATGCATGTCTCGGCGCTTTCGTCGTGTATGGATGGCTCGTAGGCCTCGACAACGACAAACTGACCGTCATCCTGAATCAGGGTTGGTCGGCCGATAACTTCATCGGCGGGTTCTTCAGAGTCGGCTACGGGTTCCTGCTGGGAGTGGCGATCGGGAAGATGCACGACGCCAGTCTCTTGGCCAGGCCGCACTGGTTTGTCGCCGGGCTCATCAAGAGCGATTACATGCTGTTTTTCGCTTTCCTGCTGGTTGTCGTGTTTCCGACGTCGATCAAGGGGATTTACGCGCTGGCCGTGCTGTGGTTCGTCGCGCCTGCGCTGGTTTATCGGGGTGCCATGCTGGCTCCGAGCGGCAGGGTCATTGCCCGTATCAGTGCATTCCTCGGCTGGATCTCTTACCCGCTCTATTGTGTGCATTACCCGATCGGAAGGCTGGTGTTCGCGTATGCACCGCATGGCGACATCCACGTCGTCAGAACGGCGATGCTTGCGGCGTGCGTTTCGATCGTCTCCGCTGCCGTCCTCGCGAAATTCGTCGAGGAGCCGATCAGGTCGTATCTCGGCAAACGCCTGTTCGGAAATCGACGGGCCGCGGCCGGTAGCACGGTCAACGTCGTGTAATTGCGTCGATTTGCCGAGCATGCCGGCCGGTGGCGGCGCGACTACATGAAACTGCGAGTCTCGATCGGGGCGCGGGGAGGCGCATGAGAGAAGGGCGTGTCGATCGATCGCTTCCCGATGACGACACGCCGCGATCGACCTACAGCGACTCGAAGATCTCCTTCATCATCTCGGCACTTCGGCTCCAGCGATATTTCTCCGCGTGCAGGCTTCCCTTGCGTTTGAGCTCGGCCCTGAGTTCGGCGGAATCGAGCAGGCTCCGCAACTTCTGCGCGATGTCGTCCTGCGAATACGGATCGCAGTACAACGCCGCATCGGCGCAGACTTCCGGCAGTGCGGCCGATTTACCGACAACCACCGGACAGCCGTATCGCATCGCCTCGAGCGGCGGTATGCCGAAGCCTTCGTAGATCGACGGGTAAAGGAAGCACGCCGCATTCTGGTACAGCGCCTTCAGTTGCTCGTCGCTGATGTAGCCCACGTACTTGATGTTCGGCTCGGCTGCCGAGAGGTGATCCTGCTTGCCGAACACGGTGGCGTTCTGCATGCCGACGATGACGAGATCGACCGACGGATCGTTGATCTGCCGGAACGCCGCGATCAGCCGGCCGAAGTTCTTGGTGGGATTCATGCTGCTGACCGCGAGCACGAACCGGTCCGGCGTCAGCGCATGCTTGTCGAGCACGCTCGTGTCCGGTTCCAGGGCGTCGAGGTGATCCGCACCGAGCGGTACGACGCTGATCTTCTCCGCGGAAACGCCGCAGTGATGCGCGAGGCGATCCCGCGAGAAAGAGGAGTTGGTCAGCACGCAAACGGAGGTTCGCGCGAGGATCCAGAACATGATCCGGTACCACGCGCGAAACGCCCTGGAGAAATGCGCGGGCGTGTCGAACACAGCCGCGTCGTGCATGTAGATGATCTGGTTGCCGATGAAAATGGATGCCGAATTGCTGAGATTGACGATGCGGCCGCGGCGCGCGAATAACGGGAGAACCAGCTGCTCCCAGACCACGCCCTTGTAAAACCCCACCTTGACCGTCTTCGCGCCGCTTACCTCGACGCCCGGCTGCGGCGGCACCAGTACGGTCACCGGATCCTGCGGCTGAAACTTGATCAGTGCGGCGATCAGTTCGCGCGCGACGCGTTGCACGCCGGTTGTTTTCTGCGTCGTGAATCGGCCGTTGTAGACGAGTTGCTTCGATTTCTTGAAAGCGGTCATGTCGATAAGGGAATGTCGAATTCGGAATCAGGCTTTGACGTGATCCGGAACAACCGGCTTGAAGTCGCGCGTGTCGACACGCGGCTCGTCGGTGTCGAGTCCGTAAAGGGCGTGCCACTGACGGAAGATCGCGTTCATCGAAAATCGCTGAATCGCCCGTTGCCGGGCAGCCGCACCCATATCCTCGCGAAGCTGCCGGTCGTCGCGGAGCAGGCTCAGATATGCGGTCATCTCGTCGGCGTTCGACGCGACGTAGCCGGTCACGCCGTGAATCACCACGTCGCGATTGCCCACGACGTCCGTCACCACGGCCGGTATGCCGGCGACCTGCGCTTCGATCAGCGCGACCGGCATGCCTTCCCAGCGGGAAGTCTGGACATAGATGTCCAGTTCCGACGTCAGCGCGAGCGCGCGTGCGCGGGTTACCCAGCCGCTGCAGACGACGGCGCGGCGCTGGCCGGGGTCCGGAATTTCGGCGGCGTCGCCGCCGATCCAGAGAAACTCGACGTCCGCGCCGTGCAGCGCGTCGGCCAGACGCACGAATGCTTCGTGATTCTTCTGGAACGACGCCCGACCGCTCATCCCGATGACGACCTTGCGATCGTCGCGCGTTCGACGCAGCGGAATCTCTGCCGCATTCACACCGTTTTCCACCAGGACGGCCGACTTCGCACGAACCTTTCCCCTGATCTCGGCGAGTTCGCTGCCCGAGCACGCGACGATGGTTCCGCCGATATGCGCCGCGATGCGTTCGAAGCTCAGATAAGCGTATTGCTTCATGCGCGATACGTCGCGGCGCAGGAACGAGAGTCCGTGCGGCGAGTAGAGGACCCTTGCGTCCGGGGCGGCGATCCGGGCGGCGACTCGCCCCAGCACGCCGGCCTTCGACGAGTGCAGATGAATCGCGGTCGGCTTGCAGTCGCGCAGGTTCCGGACCAGCGCACGCAAGCTCCGCAAATCCTGTTTGATGCTCACCTCGCGCGCCATCTCGACGTATACGAGCTTCACGTCGGGCAGGAACAGCGTCGAGAAATCGGCCGGAGTTTCCGGTCGGATCGAATGCAGAACCGTCACGTCGACACCGGATGCCGCCGCATGGTTCGCGAGATGGGTCAGCATCGAAAGCACGCCGCCGCCAAATGCCTCGGCAATATGAACGATCTTTTCTTTGGTCATCTTTGGGTCTGGCGATCCGATCGCACACTCATCGCCCATCGTGACGATGAGTCGCCTGCAAATCGTGCGGTCTAGGTGTCCGGTTCGTTAAACTATGCATTCCTGATTGATAAATGCATGGTGGTCTTGACCATTGGATCCTGCAGTCGCGGTCGCATGTGTGAGCTGGCGAGGCGGCCGGGTGATTTCAGCCGATGCAATATCGGGTAGACGTTGCCGGAGAGCACCGAAAACGATCCGGCACGAAGCATCCATGCCGCGCGCTACGCGTCGGCCAGATTTCTCCGAACATCGGATGCCGGTGTTCGACTACGACGACTGGAGAGAGAACACGGCGAGATCCGGTCAGCGCGCGTGAATCCACTGGTCCGGATCATTGTGCAGCGCATGCGCGGCCCACTGGGTGCGATGGCTTACCGAAGGAGCGATTTGGCGCGGGATGCGCTGGCCCGACGCTGCTATCGAGCGTCGGCGCGATGCCCGGATGACTTGCGCACGCGTGCGAGAGGGTTGGAGATGTAGTGAATCGCGCGATTGCTGAGCGTTGCCGACGGCAGCAAGCATGCGAGTGAAAGTCCGGCGACGGCCACCTTCTTGGCAGGACCCCAGAACGGGTTGCGCAGCACGGTTTGCCAGTAGCGCCCGGATTCGCACAGGAACCAGCGCCAGCGCCTCACGAGCGGCGCGTGATACAGCGTGCTTGCGAAGCGCGCCTTCTCGATCGCGAAGTCGAGCGGCGCGATCGGCAATGTTTCGTGCAGCCGCGTGCCGGCGATCATGCGCAGCGTCGACCAACGGCGTTGAGCTTTCAGCGCGCCGGTCGCGGCGTCTTCCGAATTGGTGAGGGCAAGTGACGGCGTGTCCTCGGCCGGCCGCGTATCCGACTGCTGATGCACGCGATAGCCGCCGAGCGTTGCATCGATCATGTGCACGGCGCCAAGCAACGCGATACCGTAGATCGCGTAGAAATCGGCGCCATGCAGGTTGTCCGGCGTGACGGGCACCGGAAAGATGCGCTTGAGTGCATCGACCCGATACGCGTTGCCGGATGCCGGCGGCGACGGGTACAGCCAGCCCGCGCGCAACAGTCGGCCGCAATCGGTGTCAACGGCCGACTGCGGCACGCTCGCCCCGGTCACCGCACCGTCCCGCGCGATCACGTCGAGCCGGAAATGCACCTTCACGAAGTCGCCGGACGCGAACGCGGCCAGCACGCGGACCGCGGCGTCGTCATAGAGCAGGTCGTCCGCGTCGAGCAGGATGACGTAGCGCGTCGTGACGTGCTCGAGCGCGCGATTGTATGCGGCGACCTGACCGCGATTTTCCTGAAACACCGCCGTCACCCGCTCGCCGTACGAGCGAATGATGTCGCGCGAATCGTCGGTGGAACCGTCGTCGACGACCAGCACGCGTACACCGTGCGCGGTCTGTGCGAGCGCCGAATCGATCGCGTCGCGCAAGTAAGCGCCATGGTTGTAGTTGCAGATTGCGATGGTCAGGTCGGTCATGAACGGGTTCTGGACGAGCGAAGAGCGGACGATGTGGGTGGGGCGCGCATGGGACCCCGTCGGGACCACGACGCCGGATCGGCGGCGGCCGGTGTCTTTGGGTGATGCCGTACCACGGTCGCGTCGCACGATGACCATGATACGCGTCGCCGATCTGCACTCGGTTCGCGAGCCTACCGTTCGGCGATTCGCGTCACGGGAGGCGCGACGAATGATCAACGGTACGTGAGCGCGCGCCGCGCAGGAGGGATGCATTGGTCTGTTGACGCACCGAAACGCGGCTGGTTCGAATGATCTAATCGAACATATCGCGTCGCCCGCTTCGGCGGTATCACGGGCAGGCAATCCGGCTGGGATCCCGCGTTCGGCTGCGCCAGCCGACGCGCATGAAGTCATTCGAGGGAGTCGATTCGATATGTGTAGATCACCAAGCCCGTTCCTCGCACGCGCGGCGATCGCCGGCATGTGCATTGCAGGCGGGCTGGCGTGGCCGGGTAGTGCCGTGGCGGCATCCGGCACGCCCGCACCCGGCGCACTTCATGCGAGCGTACCGGATGCATACGTGCGTCCCGCCGCGGACGGTGCAGATCAGGCCGACATGCTGCAACGTGCGCTGGACGCATTGCAGCCGGGCCAGCGACTGATATTCGCGCCGGGGCGGTACGTGATCGGCCGTTCGCTGGTCGTGCGGCAGCCGAACGTGGTGTTGTCGGGCTACGGCGCGACGTTGATCGCGACAACCCCCGACGACCAGACGATCGAGATGCGCGGCGACGGTACGACACTCGTCGGCTTTCGGCTCGCGGGAACCGGCACGACTCGGCTCACGACGCCCGCATCGACGAAGGTCGAGGTCACGGGGCGCGGCGTGCAGGTGCTCGACAACGTGATCGACGGCGGCGCCGGCGCCGGCATTTTCGTGTTCGGCGGCGCGGATGTCGCGATCGTCGGCAACGAGGTGCTGTCGACGCTGGCGGACGGCATTCACATGACGCACGGCTCGCACAACTTGCTCGTGCAAGGCAACGTCGTGCGCGGCACCGGCGACGACATGATCGCCGTGGTGAGTTACCAGGCGGAAGGCGTGCTGACGCGCAACGTGCTGATTACCGGCAACTCGCTGGAGGGCAATCCGTGGGGCCGGGGCATCACGGTGGTCGGCGGCGCGAACGTCACCATCTCGAACAACATCGTGCGCAACGTGGAGGTGAGCTCGGGGATTCTCGTCGCGCAGGAAGACAGCAACCGCACCGCCGGCTCGTCCGACATCCGCATCGAGAGCAACTCGATCGCGGATATCCAGACCGCGGCGGGCCGGCCCGATCATCGCCCGATCACACAGCAGGCGGCAATCGAGGTCAGCACGTGGTCGGGTTCGGTGTCGCGCGTGACCGTGATCGGCAACCGCGTATCGCATGCGCGATTCGACGGCATTCGTCTGTGGGGAAACGTGTCGGGCGTGCGTCTTGCGGACAACAAATTATCGGAGATCGGCGGAATGCCGGTCCGGATCGACCCGGCGCACGATTGCGCGACCAGCCGGCCGGCGATGGCATCGGGAGGGCGGGCGAAGGGCACGCCGTGTGCGGCCGGGCATCAATCGCCGTCGGCGGCGGGTGACGCCGTCGGCGCGGATACGTCATTGTTGCCGCGCGTGCGCGAGTCCGTCAGGCAGGCGCGCTGGTCGCAAGGCGGAATCGACTGATGATGCGTCGCATGGGCCGCCGGTCCGAAGCGACATACGGTGAGCGGTCCGCCGCCGCTTGTTCGCGCGGCGGCGCCCGTCATCGTCGCGCGCGCCGCCGCGATTCGCATGCGCCTACCGGATGACGTCGCGTTCCGCGGCTTCCTCGTCCGGTTCGCGCGAGGCGAGCGACGGTCGCTGCCGCGCGGTCTCGACGACCGGCCGCCCATACTGATCGTCGAATCGCACGATATCGTCTTCGCCGAGATAGTCACCCGACTGCACCTCGATGATCTCGAGCGGAATCCGGCCGGGATTCTCGAGACGGTGAACCTCGCCGACGGCGATGTAGGTCGATTCGTTCTCGCTGAGCAGAAAGGTTTCGTCGCCGCGCGTGACCTTCGCAGTGCCGCGCACGACGATCCAGTGCTCGGCACGGTGATAGTGCATCTGCAGCGACAGCCGCTTGCCGGGCTCGACGACGATCCGCTTCACCTGGAACCGCTCGCCGAGATCGATCGAATCGTAGTGTCCCCACGGCCGCTGCACCTTGCGGTGTTCGCTTGCCTGCGGGCGCTGCTCGGTCTTCAGGCGCGTGACGATGTTCTTCACGCGCTGGACGTCGTGCTTGTTCGCGACCAGCACCGCATCGGGTGTCTCGATCACGACGACGTCCTTCATCCCGACGCACGCGATCAGGCGGCCTTCCGAGCGCACGAGACTGTCCTGCGTGTCCTCGAACACGATCGGGCCACGCGCGACGTTGCCGTGATCGTCCTTCGGCATGATTTCCCAGATCGCATCCCAGGTGCCGACGTCCGACCAGCCTGCGGAAAGCGGGACCACGATGCCTTCGATGCCAAGTTCGGGGCTCTCCGCGAGACGTTCCATGACCGCGTAGTCGATTGAGTCGGACGGACACGCGTCGAAAGCCGCCGCGTCGATGCGGAAGAACGGATCCTCGGCGGTGCCCGCGCGCCATGCCGCGTCGCAGGCCGCATGGATGTCGGGTGCGAGCGCGCCGATGGCCTTCAGCCAGATCGATGCGCGCGTGATGAAAATCCCGCTGTTCCACCAATAATCGCCCGAATGCAGGTAGCGTTCGGCGAGTGCGGCGTTCGGCTTCTCGACGAACCGCCCGATTGCATAGCCGCCTTGTCCGCCGAGGCGACCGGCACGCGGTTCGCCGACCTGGATGTACCCGTAGCCGGTTTCCGCGCGGCGCGGCAGCACGCCGAGGGTGACGATCGCGCCTTCCTGTGCGTAGCGCGCCGCACGTCCGATCGCTTCCTGGAATGCGGCGACGTCGCCGATCACGTGATCGGCCGGCATGACGACGAGGATGGGATCGTCCGCAAGCGCACTGGCGTCGAGTGCCGCGAGCGTCAGCGCGGGTGCCGTATTGCGCGCGGCCGGTTCGAGCAGGATACGGGGAGGCGCCGCGCGCCCGACCACCTGAGCGGCGCTCATGATGCGATGCTGTTCGCCGCATACCAGCAGCAGCGTGTCGCCGAGTGCCGCGTTCGCGATGCCGTTCAGGCGGCGCGCGGTCGACGACAGCGGCGATTCGTTCGAGGTCAGCTCGATCAACTGTTTCGGATACTGCTCTCGCGACAACGGCCAGAGGCGCGTGCCCGAACCGCCGGCGAGAATGACGGGCAGGATGCAGGGCAGCTCCGGGTCGGGAACCGGGCGAAGGGTGGCGCTCATCGATTGGCTCCGGTGTCGGCGGGCAGCCGGTTGTGCGCGCGGCCGTCGACGCGTGCGTCCTCGTTTCGCGATCGCGGTGCGGAGATGGCCCGTGACAGGAGCTGACGCAGCGCGCCGGCGGCGCGGTCTGCCGGCCGGACGAGACCGACGAACGGCGCGCCCTGTTCGAGATAGGGACCGTAGGCCTTGCGGAATCCGAAACGCTTGTAGAAGGACTGACGCTGTGCGGGCACGTGCGTGCGCACAGCCACGTCGGGCCATGCGGCTTGCGCGGCCGTGAGCGCGCGCTGCATCAGCTGTTCGAGGGTGCGGTCGTCGCGACATGCCTCGCTTGTCAGCACCTTGTCGATCACGACGTCCGGATCGGCGTCGTCGCCGGGGAGGACGCGCGCGTAGGCGACGACTTCCGTCGTGTCGCCCCTGTGCATGCACGCGAACACGTGCAATGCGTGCGCATCCTTGCCGTCGATGTCGAGATGCGTGTGCGCGTCCTCGACCACCAGCACCGCGTTTCGCGAACGCAGGATTGCGTAGAGATCGATCGGGCTCAGATGTTCGAATTCACAACAATGCCATTCCATGATGCGGTCCTCGTGTGAAGCCTTCAGCACGCCGGGCCGCATGAACGCCTTCGTTCCGTGCGGCCGGACGATATCCATGATGCGGATGCGGCGAGCAGCGGTCTGTTCGAAAGCGTACTCACGCTCCCGTTATTCCTGTTTCGCGCGGTCGATGCCGGCTGCGCGACACGGACCGCGTGCCGCGAACGGGGCAATGTGCGGTAGCACACGGTGGCCGTATGGCGGCTTTCCCATAATTGAATCGTCGCGACGCCCGCTGCGAAATTCACAGCGAGGTCGTCCGCATCGAACGCGATTGAAAAACCGGGGCCGTACTTGAAGATTGCGATCGTTCACGGCAGGCAGGTCGCGCCTCGCGATCGGCTGTCGCTCGCAAGCCAACATCCATCGCATCGCCGGTTTCCTCGCGGTGCGCACATCCTTCATCGGGCCGCGATCGTTTCGCCGCGCCGGCCAACACGCGCATACTTGCCATTTAGCGCTGCCCGGCCCTTTTCGGGCTGCATGCGGGCTTGCACCAGTGCGGTGCCTGTCGCATCGGCACGTCGGCAGCGACAGGGGGTGCGACAGGCATGGAGGTCATGCTGCATCGCGGCAGTAGGCGGATGGTCCGGCCGGCCGCTTCGTTACGATGTTGTAACGAACACGCCCGGTTTGCCCGCATTCGATGCGTCATGCTGCGTCGCGCGCGACGCGTGATTACCGACGGACGAAACATGCTGTCCGGACTTTTTGTTCGATTCAGGCGAGAATCGCGGGCAATGGGAGGGGCCGATCTTGCAGAAAAGTGGGATTTGCCACTGATTGACGGGAATGGTCGTAGATAATCAAATCTGAGTCGCTAAACGCGCGCCGCGCAGGCGGAGCGGCACCGTAATCGGCTGAATCGATGTTTAGCTTTTGGTAACAAGGCCATCTCGATACGGGGTGTAAATTCAGGAGCGGATGAAATGAGGTCACCATTCCGAAAGCGGGTTGGCGGCCATCCGGTTCAGCATCGGGCGCGACTGTCGTGTACGACGCGACGCAAATGCGGACGGAATTCCCGTTTGCCGACGTGCTCCACCTGACGGCGCGTCGCATGAAAGCCGGAACGCCGCGGCTCCCGCGGCCGTGCGTTCCCTTCGAGTTCGATGACAACGAGGCCGGATGACATCCGGCTCGACCTCCGGGGGCTCTCGCCGTGTGCAGTTTCGATCTTCGCCAAAGCTGCGGAAACGCAGCGCGGACAGGCGGCCATGCGCCGCCGTCCGCAGCGCACGCGAACGGTTCGCGGAGTGGAGAAAGTGATGGTTCGTTATGAATATGCCAATAACGCGCGATAAGAGCGCCGGCGGGGGGAGGACTACCGGGCAGCGTCCTCTGATTTACTGGACCCGGTCGCCGTCCGTCATGCTGCGCAAGGAACTTGCCCGGCGTGACTGGAAAGTGACGGTCGTTGCGCACGCAAACGAATTGCGCGACACCTCCGGCGAAATCACCTGCGGCATCCTCGACCTGAGCGGCGGCCACGCCGACGCGATCGGCAGCATCGCGTCGACCTGCGCGTCGATGCGCGATGTCGTATGGGTCGCGCTCGTCGAAACCGGTCAGACCGCTTCGCCGAACGTGCGCGCACTGTTGCGCGACTATTGCTTCGACTACATCACGTTGCCCGCGTCGCACCAACGAATCGCCGATACGGTCGGCCACGCGTACGGAATGGAATGCCTGTTCGCGCGCGATCGCGAAGCGCTCGAATCGCGGGAGCACGGCATCGTCGGCACCTGCAGCGCGATGCTGCGGCTGTTCGATACGGTGCGGCGCTTCGCGCGCACCGACGCACCGGTGTTCGTGTTCGGCGAGACAGGCACCGGCAAGGAACTGACGGCCGTCGCGATCCATCGTCATTCCGAACGGCGCAACGGCCCGTTCGTCGCGGTCAATTGCGGTGCGATCCCGCCCCACCTGCTGCAATCGGAGCTGTTCGGCTACGAGCGCGGCGCGTTTACCGGCGCGAACGCACGCAAGATCGGCTACGTCGAAGCCGCGAACGGCGGCACGCTGCTGCTCGACGAAATCGGCGACCTGCCGCACGAGAGCCAGGCGAGCCTGCTGCGCTTCCTGCAGGAGCGTGCGATTCATCGCCTCGGCGGCAGCGATCCGGTGCCGGTCGACGTGCGGATCGTCTCCGCGACGCACGTCGACCTGCGCGAAGCGATGGAAGAAGGGCGTTTCCGCGCGGACTTGTTCCACCGTCTTTGCGTGATGCGCATCGATCAGCCGCCGCTGCGTGCGCGCGGCAAGGATATCGAGCTGCTCGCGCATCACATGCTGGAACGCTTTCGTGGCGACGCGCGCCATCGCGTGCGCGGCTTCTCCACGGATGCGATCACGGCGCTCTACAAGCACGACTGGCCGGGCAATGTCCGCGAGCTGATCAACCGCGTGCGGCGCGCGGTCGTGATGACGGAAGGGCGCCTGATCACCGCGCAGGATCTCGAGCTCGAATATTGTCTCGACGCGGCGTCGCCGTCCGTTGCCGATATCCGCAAGTCGATCGAACGCGAAGCGATCGAAACCGCGCTGCTGCGCACGCGCGGACGCGTCGCCGCTTCCGCGCGCGAGCTCGGCGTGTCGCGTGCCACGCTCTATCGCTGGATGGAAGCGTACGGAATCGAGCGGCCGCGCGGCACGGGCTCGTCGGACTGACGTGCGCGGCGCGGCCGTGCGACCGTGTGAGCGGTCCCGCCCGCGTCAGCCGGCCAACGCGGCGCGCACGGTTCGTGCGGCGTTGACCGCGCGGATCTCGACGGTCGGTGGCGCGCCGGCGGCCGGATGGTCGCCGGCGTTATCCAGCGGCACGAGCGCGACGCGTGCCGGCGTGCCGGGCGCGAGATCGAACCAGTCGGCGCGCGGCACGAAGCCCGGTGCGTCGATCTGCACGTGGCGCGCGACGTGGCGCGTATCGATGTCGACGTGCCACGTGTCGCCGGTGCGCGACACGCATGCCTCGATGCCGGGTTCGCGGCGGGCGAACACGGCCGGATGCGTGCGGGACGGGAAGTAGAAGGCCTGCGACAGCAGCGTGCCGTCCTCGGCGCGCAGCGTCGCGACGACGGTATCGTGCTCGCACGGGCCGAAGCGATACGCATAGGTCCAGTCGAAAAAGCGGCCGAGCAATTCGGCCGACTCGAGCCGCACCGTGTCGTGCGCGGCGATCCGGAGGGCCCCGCCGGCCCGCGCGACCGGCGTACGGCCGTCGCGCAGCGCGACCAGCTCGACCGCTGCCGACAGCGGCGCCGGCCGCTCATTGATCACATGCACGTCGAGCCCGTTCAGTCCTTCGTCGACGAGCAGGACCTGCACCGGTTGAAGTACCTGGCGCAGCGCATACCATGCCGATTTCGGCCGATGCGTCGCATCGAGCAAGCCCCATCCGGCGCCCGCCATCACGTCCTGGAACTGCCAGACGAGCGCACCCGCGCAGCGTGAGCCGGTGCGCCGCCATTCCGAGAACGTGTCGCGCATCAGGTCCGCGATCACCGCGCGCGACAGCTCGAAGTAACGCGACGGGTCCTCGCGCCGCAGGCGGTCGGGTGCCACGTCGTACAACGTCTGCAGATAGTGATCGCGAATATCGTCGAAATCCCACGACGTGCCGGGATCGCGCGGTACGGCCGCTTTCCAGCGCGGCTCATGAACGCCCGGCCAGCCGAGGCTTGCGAGCATCGCATCGCACGGCACGTTCGCGAACGCGAGGCATTCGCTTGCGAAGCGCACGTCGGCGCGACGTGCGTCGTCGAGCGGGCGAAGGTACGCGCCGACGCCGTAGTAGTGCGACACACGTTCGCGCGGCATGAACGGCAGCACGCCGCCGTCGGGCGAGTCGGGGACGTAAACCGTGTCGGGCCGTCGCGCCGCCGCATGGCCGGCGAGGCGCTCGGCGGTCAGTTCGAGGAAGCGCTGCTTCGGCCCGAGCCCCGACATCGCGGCCTGCTGCGCGATCTCGCTGCCGCCGCACAGAACTGCGAGCGATGGCGATGCGCGGTGGCGCGTGAGGAACTGTTCGGCTTCGCGATCGACGGCGTCCGCGAACGCGCGATCGTCGAGCGCGTAATCGAAATTCGCGAACATGAAGTCCTGCCAGACCAGCAGTCCGAGCCGGTCGCACCATGCGTGGAATGCGTCGGCCTCATACGCCATCGTGCCGCCGACGCGAATCATGTTGAAGCCGGCGTCGCGCGCGAGTCCGAGCAGCCGGCCATAGGTTGCGTCGTCGGCGTGCAGCGCGAGCGGTGCGGCGCTGCTCCAGCAGGCGCCGCGCGCGAACACGCGCACGCCGTTCACGCGCAGGCCGAAGCCCTTGCCGTCGTCGCCCGCGTCCTGCTCGATCGTGCGAAACCCCGTCGCGCCGAGCGGTCGTCGATCGGCGCCGATGTGCAATGCGACTTCATAGAGCACCGGTTCGCCGTGCGTGTGCGGCCACCAGCGGCGCACGTTCGGCACCGCGACGGTCGCGTGCAGCCGGTCGGCGCCGCTGCGCTCGAGCGTCGCGTGGTGCTCGCCGCACGACAGCCGGGCCGTGAACGCATCGGGCAGCGGCCCGGCGAACGCGAGTTCCGCGTCGAGCCAGCCGGTGTCGCCATCGATGCGCGCATGCAGGTCGCAATGAACGAGAACGGGCCCGTCGGCCGGATCGAGCACGTCGACGGGCCGCCACGGTCCGGTCGGCACGCAGCGCGGAAACCAGCCGGGCATGTGCCCGAGCAGCGACGTGCGAACGGTGCGCAGCGTCGCTGGTTCGGCCAGTCGCGTGCGCCAGCGTGCACGGCGCGGTGCGCGCACGTCGCGCAGGTGCGGCGCGAGGGCGCGGAAGCAGACGGTCAGGCGGTGTGTGCCATTGAGCGACACGGGCACGTCGTGCGCGACGAACATGCTGTCGGAGCGCAGGATCGGCGTGTTGTCGAGCCAGGCTTCGGCGAGTGTCGCGAGGCCGTGAAAGCGCAGCACGCGCGGCCCGTGCCCGTGCAGTTCGACGCGATACCAGTGGTCGCGCTCGTCGAGCGACGCCGTATCGTCGGGTCGTCCGGCCTGCACGAGCGCTTGCGCGACCGTGCCGGGGACGGGGGCGGCGATCCAGCCGTCGGCGGGAAGATCGAGCGGCCCGCGCGTGGCGCCCGCTGCCGTGGCGAGCATCGACCACGCGAGCGCGGCGGGCGCGCGTCTCACCGCATCGACGGCACGGGGGCCGCGTCGACGCGAACGGGCACCGCGCGCTGAAGCGGCGGGGTGATCTGCCGCGCGCAGTCGATCAGGTCGGCGTATGCCGCTTCGATCGCTTCGAGCGTCGCGTCGCCGCGCTCTTCCTTGCCGCGCGCGCAGGCCCGCGCCAGCCGGAACTCCAGCACCATCGCCTCGGACGCGATGCGGTCGCAGGCGGTGCGAATCTCGGCGAACGGTCCGACGCAGCCGCTTGCCTGCAACCAGCGCGCGTAATGGCCGAACAGTTCGAAGTTTGCACCGAGTTGCCGCACCGAATTGAACGAGTACGCGTGGAACCGTTCGAGCGGCGAATCGGCGAGCGACTTCGCATCGATCTGCAACTGGCGCCGGAACGCCGCGACCGGATTGACGACCGGCAGGCGGCGCAGATGGCGCTGCAGCGCCGCGAGCGAGGCTTCGCACAGCGCGCGCTCGTCGAGCGGCGCGAAACGCCGCTTCGCGCACTCGACGTACGGCGGCAGCGGCATCGGCGAACCGCCGCCGACGAGGCCGTCGTAGTCCACATCCTCGGCCACGTAATAGCCGCTGTTGTGGAAGTAGCCGATCTGGCGGTGCGTGCGATCGATCGAGTCGATGCCGATCGTCGTCTTCGTATGCTGCGCGCGGTAGCTGCTGCCGCGCGTGTCCGGCAGGAACCACGCGTCGACCTCGACGATCATCAGGTGACCGCGCGCGACCTGCGTCTCGATGTGCTGGTCGAGCGGCTCGTAGATCGAATGCTCTTGCACGACGATTCCGTAAAGCCGCTCCAGTTCGTCGTGCGGAAACTTGAAGAACGTGAACTGGTCGCCCTCGAAATCGAGCGCGATCGTAAACGGCAGTGCCGCGTACGGATTGAGGCCCCACCAGCGGAGCACCTCGAGCCACATGTCGACGTAGCAGTTGGTCTGCTTCCAGACCATCTCCTGACTGTGCAGCGGGTGCGGCCGATAGTGGCGTGCGCGATGGCGCACGTCCTCGAACGACGCGTCCTCGCCGTCGCGGGACACGAATTTCATCGCGTACCCCACAGCACGTCGCGAACGTCGGCCGGCCATGCGTCGATGTCGAAACCGTGATGACGGAACAGCGCGAGCGTCAGCCGCTCGAGGCCGAAGCCGACACAGCCCGTGTGCGCGACGTCGCCCGTCGCGGTGCGGATGTCCCACAGCAATCCGAAGTGATCCATGTGGTAGTTGAAGCTCAGGCACGCGGTCTGGCGATCGTCGTGCTCGATGGGGATCAGAAGCTCGAACTTCAGGTTCTGCTCGCGCTGGCTGTTCGCGACGATCTTGCCGCCGCGCCCGAAGAACGGATCGTTCGCGAGATCGATCGCGTTCGGCAGGCGCAGCGCCTCGATCATGCGCGTGCCTCGCTCCATCCACGTCGCGCGGAACGCGACGATCTGCTCGGGCGTGCCGATCCGCACGTATTCACGCATCCGGAACAGCTGCATGCGGGTCGGGTCGAGCGACGGCTCGTGGCGGAAGCAATACGAGAACACGTCGACGATGCGGCCGTCGTCGGGCAGCGCACCCGCGCGCGCGACGACCGGATAGACCGGGTAGCAGGCGGCCGGCGTCAGCACGACGTAAGTCGGCTTCTGGCTTTCGGTCCAGTCCTCGCCGCGGTCGAGGCACTGCAGCACGCGCTGGTGGCGCTGCTCGTCGCCGCAGAACGCATGCACGCTGCCCGCGAGCTGCGGGAAGCTCTTCATGTATTCGCTGCGCTCGAACTCGGTGCGGCTCATCGCCGGCGGGAAGCGCAGCACTTCGGCCTGCTGGTCGGCGCCGAGGCGCGTGACGAAGGCGTCGAGCGCTTCGACGACGCGCTCGAACCGTTCGCTGCGACCGAACAGGCCCTGGATGCCGGTCGACACGAGCAGGCCCGCATCGATCAGCGCGTCGCGCAGCGGATTGACGCCCGCGTGGTCGAGCGGTGCGTCGGACGGGGTGGCGGCAGAGGGCACGGACAGGCGGTCGTTCACGAATGTTTCTCCAGCGTCGCGGGACGCAATGCGAGCAGCAGGCTCGCGGTATTGGCGGCAATGCGGTCGTTGCTGATCATCAGCGGCGCCGCGTGCAGGTCGCGCAGGTGGCGGCCGATGCTGAACGGCGTGCCGTGCTTGTAGCCGGCCATCCCGCAGATCATCATCGCCTGCTGTGCGACTTCGAGCGCGGTCGACGACACATAGGTTTTCAGCGTGTTGATCTCGGCGGCCCAGGCCATGCCGGCCGACCACGAGCGGGGCGACGCGCTGGCATAGAGGCGCAGTACGTTGTCGACGCGGGCCTGCATCGCCTGCATCAGCGCAAGCGATTCGGCGATGCGCCGCGACGCGGGCGACGGCGCGCCGTCGGTCTGGCGCGCCTGCGCGCGGAAAAACTGATGCGCGCGATGGAACGCATCGCCGGCCACGCCGATCCACACCGCCGCCCACAGGATGTGCGAAACCGGCACCATCGTCTGTTCGGCGATCTGCGCGAACGGCACGGGCAGGCATTGTTCGGTCGCGCCCCGTGCGTCGAGCACGAAGCCGTTGCTGCACGTTCCGCGCATGCCGAGCGTGTCCCATTCGCCGCGGCGCGTGAGCGTATAGCCGTCGCGCAGCAGCGTGACGAGCACCTGCTCGGACGCCGGCGCGTCTGCGTCGCGCCGCGCGGTCGCGAGGATGCCGTCGGCATAGTCGCCGTACGAGATCGTCGGTGCGGATTTGTGCAGCCGGAATGCGCCGCCGTTGGTCTCGAGCGCGCACTGGCTCGCGCGCAGGTTGCCGCCGACGCCGTCTTCGGATGTCGCCGACGCGAGCAGCCACTGATGGCGCACGAGCTGCTGCAGGAACAGCTTGTGCCAGCCCTGGTCGGCGGCGTGATTGACGATGCAGGCGACCTGGATCTGGTGCATCGCGAACACCATCGCCGACGATGCGCACGCTTGCCCGAGGATCGAGCATGCCGACGCGATGTCGGCCAGCGACGCGCCGGCACCGCCGAGCCGGGCCGGGACCATTGCGCTCAGCAGGCGGCGCGCGCGCATGGCCTCGATCGCTTCAACGGGGCAGCGCGCGTCGCGATCGACCGCATCCGCATGCTGGGCGGCGATATGCGCAACGGCATGCGCGGCCTCGTCGAGCCGGCGTGCTTCGTCGTCGGCCGCGAGTTCGGGAAGCAGCGCGCTCATGCGGAATGCTCGGAGCGTTGCAGGGTCGCGATCGTATCCGCGAGCGCGTCGATGCTGCGGAACAGATTGCGGTTCAGCATCTCGTCGGGAATCTCGATGTTGAACTGCTTCTCAATCGCGAGCATCAACTGGATCGTGTCGAGCGAGGAGAGGCCCGCTTCGTAGAGGTCGTCCCCGTCACCGATCGAGTCGATCGCGGCTTCGAGGTGGGCGACGTGCTTGAGGATGGTTCTGATTTCGTTTTTCACGTGCTGCTCCGGCGTGTGTGGTGTCGTCCGCACGGGCGGACGCGCGCAGCGCGCTGACATCCCCCCGGCAGTCCGGCATCAGTAGACCATTCGCAAGCACGGCGTTCTGTTCGCCACCCTACAATCGGCTGACTCGGATCGCACGCGTGCGCCGAAACGACGTGCGTATCACGCGCGTGCCGCAGCGGTCACGCTCGAGTCGGCCGACAGGATGCGCTTCATCTCGTCGCGCACGATCGCGCGGCAGCCGCACGACATTTTCTCGAGGCCCGCAAGGTCGGCAAGCTCGATCGAGCTCCGGTACTGGCGGATCAGGCCGAGTTTCTGGATCTCGCCGGCTGCGTCCGTGACCGTCTCGCGCCGCACGCCGAGCATCTGCGCGAGCATGCTGTGAGTCACCTGAATCTCGATGCTGCGGGACCGGTCGTAGGCGAGCAGGAACCATCTGCATAACTGATGTTTGAGCACATGATGGCGGCTGCAGAACGTGATCTGCGATACCTGGGCCATCAGCAGCCGCACGCAGACGAACACCAGGTGGCGAATCACCGGTGACGCATCGAACGCGGCGGCGAAGACGCGTCGGTCCAGCCGGTAGACGAAGCCGTCGCGGCATGCGACGGCACGGCAGGGCATCCGGCCGCTGCCGCCGATCACGTCGTCGCACACGACGCTCTCGCTGCCGATCTCGGCCACTTCCAGCGTCATGCCGCCGGACGATACGTACTGCAGCGAAATCGCCGTCGTGACGGGCAGATAAACCGCGGTGAGCATTTCGCCGGGTTCGCACAGCACCTGGCCCGATTTCAGGTGAACGAGCTGAAGATTGGCAATCAGCGTGGCGCGTTCCTCGCGGTCGAGGGCCGCGAGGAACCGGTTGGCGTCGAAGCTGTGGGAGAGCTCGATCATGCCGCTCGCGTGGGCGACGGCTTCATTGGCCTGGTGGGTCACGGCGCATCCTCGTAGGGGGCGGTCGCACGTCGCGCGGCGGCATCCACGGGGATTTAGCACGCGCGTGCGGATTTGAGTTCGTCGGAATTCGAATGCCGATGGCGGGAAAAGGCTAGCACGCAATTGAATTCGATAAATTGCGCACTGCGTAACTTCACAAAGTTTGACGATTCGGGATAAATGAAAACGTTATACGGATTTGAAGATCATGTTTTCGCGAGTTAATTGCCGTGATATGGATGGACGGTTAAGTCTGGAATTCGATGATGATCTGGAATCAATCGGGAGTCGATGCATATCGTACAGGTAAAACATTAAGAATGCATTGAACATTATTTGACAATTTGGATTTCTGTCGTGAATTGGTCAATTGAATCATATAGTTACGGTGGTTCTGTGCGTTTGCTTACAGAGTCGTAAATTAATATGCCGATTCATATTTGAGACAGTTTCAAACGTTCATTCGAGGTGTCGTACGCCGCTCGGGTGACGCGCGGGACATCACGGAAACAATTGAAAACGGGCCGTAAGTAGTTGAACGATAAGCTTCGTGGCCCGGCTGTCGGAGCCGCCGCATACTCGGTGGCCATTGATCAGTCGAATCGCCGGCGGTGTCCGCTGCGGCAGAGGGTGTCCGAAAATGAGACGCTTTTTGCGGTTTTCAGTCGGCAATTCGGGGGCGCAAAATCGCGGGTCATTTATATATTAAGGATGAGGCGGGTATTGGCACGTAAATCGCTTATTGAGATGGGCGCATCGAAACGGGACTGCCGATTCGATCCGGCGGCGCGAAGCCGACGGTCGATTGGAAGGAGGGTTGTGGGCCGCAACCCGCGTCGCCGTCGGGACGCGCATCGCGATAACGAGTTCCGCTGACGCGGCTGCATGCGGCGCGGACGACAAAATGGGATACAGACATGCTTCATCTTCACTCGAGCTACTCGGCGAACGCCATCCTCGATGCCCTCCCGGAGGACAGCATCCGTGCCATCGCACCGCACCTCGAACTGGTCAGAATCAAGGCCGGCATGCTCGACCGTGTCGGGGAACCGATGCGCCACCTGCATTTCCCGACGACCGCCATGATGTCGGTGCAGCACCTGATGGAGGACGGTGCGATGGTCGAGGTCGCCGTGGTCGGCCGCGAAGGCGTGGTCGGTCTGGCGACGCTCGTCGGCGGTACCGCGATATCGAACCGCGTCGAAGTCCGTATCGGCGGCATGGCCTATCGCGTGCCGACCTGCGTGATGCGCTCGGAATTCGAGCGTTCCCCGGCGACGTATCGGCTGCTGCTGAACTACTGCCAGGCGACGATGGCGCAGATCTCGCGCAGCGCGTTGTGCAACCGGCATCACTCGGTCAGCGAGCAGTTGAGCCGCTGGCTGCTGCTCGCGCATGACCGGATCGACGGCGACGAACTGGCCGTCACGCAGCAGACGATCGCGAACATGCTCGGCGTGCGTCGCGAAGGCGTGACGGAAGCAGCCGGCCACCTGCAGGAAGCCGGACTGATCCGTCAGCGTCGCGGCCGCATCACGGTGCTCGACCGCGACGGCCTCGAGCGCCAGGCGTGCGAATGCTACGAGCTGATTCGTGCGGACTATCGCCGGCTGCTCGGCACGCGGAACGGCGCGCGATCGATGCCGGTGCGACCGCGCATGCACGACGTGCACGGCGGATTCCCGGTGCATGGTGCGTGACGATGCACGCGACGGCGGGTGGAACGAATACGATGCGGCGCGCCGCGATTGCCGCGGCCGATGCCGCGCTCGTGCTGACAGGCGCGCTCGCCGCGCAGGTTGCGATGGGGCTCGCGTGGCGCGATCTGTCGGATGCGCAGCGCGGCGCGATTGCATTGCTGTGTGCGCTGACGGTCGCGTTGTTGCCGCGCAGTGTGCGCGTGTCGCGCGGGGCGTCGTCGTCGCATGACAGCGGAACCGTGCTGACGCGCACGGTGGTGGCCGTCGTGTGCGCGGGCACGCTGACGGTGGCCGGCACGATGTGGATCATGAACCGCGGCGGCACAGTCACGACACGCTGGATTGCGCGGACGGTGCTGTCCGGCGACGCGGCACTGCTGCTCGGCAGGCTGGCACTGGGCGCGCTGGCGATGAAGCGCGGCGATCCGCGCACACGGCAGCGGCGGGTCGCAATCGTCGGCGCGACCGCTTACGGACGGGTGGCGATCGAGCGCATGCAGCTCGAGCCGACCGGCCCATTTGCGGCGGCCTGCGTGTTCGACGACGACGCGCCGGCCGCTGCAGCCACCGCCGGGATCGGCGGCGTGCCGGTGATCGGCGACTGGGTCGCGCTTCGGCGCATGATCCGCGGCGGCGAGATCGACGAAGTGTGGCTCACGCTGCCGATGTCGCATGAGTCGCGCATTCAGCGCATCGTGCGCGAACTGCGCGACGAGTTCGTCGAGTTGAGACTGTTGCCGGACGTGCGGCAGATGGCGGTCGTCGAGCGATCTGCGACCGATGTACTCGGCATGCCGGCAATCAACCTCGCGACTACGCCGCGTTCCGCGCCGGAACTGTGGGCGAAGTTCGCGTTCGACCGGCTGTTCGCGGTCGCCGTGCTGATCCCGCTGCTGCCGCTGCTTGCGGTGCTGGCGATCGCGGTGAAGCTGTCGTCGCCGGGGCCCGTCTTGTTCAGACAGCGCCGCAAGGGCGCCGACGGCCGCGAGTTTCACATCCTCAAGTTCAGGACGATGCGCGTGCATCGCGCACAGCCCGGTGTCGTGCGGCAGGCCTCGCGCAACGATGCGCGCATCACGCCTGTCGGTGCGTTTCTGCGGCGCACGTCGCTCGACGAGTTGCCGCAGTTCTTCAACGTGTTGTTCGGCCAGATGTCGGTGGTCGGTCCGCGTCCGCATGCGATCGAACACGACGACTTCTACCGGCAACTGGTCGACTGCTACATGTATCGCTATCGCGTACGGCCGGGGATCACGGGATGGGCGCAGGTAAACGGCTATCGCGGCGAGACGCGCAAGGTCGAGGCGATGGCCGCGCGCGTGAAGTTCGATCTGTTCTACATGCAGAACTGGAGCTTCTGGTTCGACATGAAGATCATCCTGATGACGGTCGTGCGTGGCTTCGTCGGGCGCAATGCCTTCTGACGAAGAGGATTGCGAAGTATTCTGCGCGGCGTTTTCGTCGTCGATGCGATGCGCCTCGCAACGGCGCACGTGAAACCGCGTGTCAACCGTCCGACGGCGGCTGAGCGGCCGCCGGCAACGCAGCGGGCGTGGCGGCGGGGCTGGCGTCGGGCGCGGCTTGCGCACTCGACGGCTGGATGGCGTGCTGGATCGTCGGCACGACCATCGTCGGGAACAGGGCCGCAAGGGCCACCCAGATGACGACGCCGAACAACATGACGTTCTCCCTCAAAGCAGCGGATTCGCCGCGCATGTTTTCAATCTATGTCGCAACTTTTTACAGGGGATTGATCGACCTCAACGGCGGCTGCGTCAGACGAATGCGGGTATGCGGGATTATCGCGTCGGTCCCCCGTTTTCGCGCGCACGAGGTGGGCGCTGACGCCGGTCAACACATGCGTGTGCATTGGGTTTATGCTGCGTCGAAGGCGTCCGGCGCTTCGTGCGGCCGGGCGTGCATCCGGGCGCGGCGAGCCGGGGCGTTCCGGCCCGCCGCGCACCGGCACGACAACCGCGCGCCGTATGCTCGTTGCGCGGAACCCGGAAAAGGAGAGACGGCGATGGCGCTCGATCAAGAACAACGGCGAACGCTGCAGCAGCGACTGACCGAGAGCGAGCAGGCGTTGCGGGCGGATATCCGCACGAGCGAGGATCAGCGCGCGTCGGAGTCCTACGCGGAGCTTGCCGGCGCGGCGCCGGACGAGGGCGACGAGGCGAACGCCGATCTGTTCGTCGACATGGATCACGCGCTGATCGGGATGAAGCTGGCCGAGTTGCGTGCGATCGGGCGCGCGCAGCAGCACATGCGCGACGGCAGCTACGGCGAATGCATCGATTGCAATGCGCCGGTCGGCTACGAGCGGCTGCTCGCACGCCCGACTGCCGAGCGTTGCACGCATTGCCAGTCCCTGTACGAGCGCCGCTACGCGACGACACCGCGCGCATCGCTCTGAGGTATCGGCGCAGGCGCCGCGCAAGCCGCATGTCCCGCGCGACATGACACGGGCAATCGGTGCAGGATGACCAACGGGCGCCCGCCGTCGTCGACATGCGGCGCCGGGCGGGCAGAGGCCGGCGCGCCGGCGCACGGCGCCATCCACGTGGAAGGGAGCCACGCCGACCATGCCGATCCACAATGCCGAGTGTGCGGCCGTCTTTGCCGAAATCGCCGACATGCTCGAGATCCAGGGCGCCAATCCATTCAGGGTGCGCGCCTATCGCAACGCGGCCCGGACGATTGCCGACTACGGGCGCGACATTCCCGCGATCATCGCGAGCGGCGGCGATCTCGGCCGGATTCCATCGATCGGTGCCGATCTCGCGGCGAAGCTGCGCGAGATCGCGTCGACCGGCACCTGCGAACTGCAGCAAACGCTGCGCCATGCGCTGCCGGGCGCGATCGTCGAACTGCTCGACGTGCCGGGGCTCGGCGCGAAACGCGTCAAGGCGCTGCATGACGCACTGCACGTCGACTCGCTCGAACAGCTGCGCGCCGAAGCGAAGAGTGGGCACATCCGTGCGCTGCCGGGTTTCGGCGCGAATACCGAAGCCCATCTGCTCGACGCGATCGACGATCGCCTGAAGCGCGAGCCGCAACGCTTCCTGCTGCCGGATGCCGCGCAATCGCTGATGCCGTTGCTCGAGCGTCTGCGCAAGGTGGCCGGCGTCGGCGAAGCGGTGCCGGCCGGCAGCTTTCGCCGCAGCCGCGAAACGGTCGGCGATCTCGACATCCTCGTGACGGCCCGCGATCCCGCCGCGGTGGCCGACGCGTTCGTCGGCTACGGTGAAGTCGCGCGCGTGCTCGCGAACGGCAAGACGCGTTCGAGCGTCATGCTCGGCAACGGGCTGCAGGTGGACCTGCGCGTCGTCGAGGCCGACGCGTTCGGCGCGGCGCTCGTCTATTTCACGGGATCGAAGGCGCACAACATCGCACTGCGAAGGATCGCGCAGGCCGGCGGGCTGAAGATCAACGAATACGGCGTATTCCGCGGCGACGAGCGGATCGCGGGCGCGACGGAGGCATCCGTCTACGAGGCGATCGGTCTTCACTGGGTGCCGCCCGAGTTGCGCGAGGACCGCGGCGAGATCGACGCGGCGCGTGCTGGCATGCTGCCAGCGCTGGTCGAGCGCAGGCACGTTCATGGCGATCTGCACGCGCATACCGCGGCGTCGGCCGGGCGCGACAGCCTGCGCGCGATGGCGGATGCGGCCCGGGCCCGCGGGCTCGCTTATCTGGCCGTCACCGATCGCGCACCGGATACGAAAGGTCACCGCGCCGATGGCGACTGGCTCGTGCGGCAGATCGACGAGATCGACCGCCTCAACGCGTCATTCGACGACTTCGTGCTGTTGAAGGGCGTCGAGGCCGGCATTCGCGAGGACGGCAGCCTCGACGTGCCCGACGACGTGCTTGGCCGCCTCGACCTCGTCGTCGGCGCGGTGCGCGACGGCTTCGACCTGTCGGGCGACGCGCAGACCGCGCGGATCCTGCGTGCGATGGATCAACCGTATTTCACGATCCTCGCGCATCCGACCGGCCGGCTGCTCGGCGAACGCGACGCATGCGAACTCGACGTGCCGCGCGTGCTCGCCGCGGCCGCCGCGCGCCACTGCTTCGTCGAACTCGACGGCGATCCGCGGCGGCTCGATCTGCCGGACGTCTGGTGCCGCGAGGCCGCGAAAGCCGGCGTCGCCGTGGCGATCGGCTCGGACGCACTGTGCGCGAACGATCTGGACAACCTCGGATACGGTATCGGCCAGGCGCGGCGTGGTTGGCTCACGCGGCAGGACGTGCTCAACACGCGCACGCTCGCGCAACTGCGGCCGCTGCTGGCGCGCACGATGCGCGCGAGCGGCGCGTCGCAGCGCGGCCGCCCGAAGGGTGCGTGACGGCGCGCGCCGAAGTCAGGCAAGCACGTCTTCCGCCGGGACGTACGGCAGGCCGAGCGCCAGCGCAACGGCCTCGTACGTGATGCGGCCGTCGCATACGTTCAGGCCCGCGCGCAGATGCGGATCGTCTGCCATCGCGCGCTTCCAGCCCTTGTCGGCGAGCGCGAGCGCATGGCCGAGCGTCGCGTTGTTCAACGCGAACGTCGACGTGCGCGCGACCGCGCCGGGCATGTTCGCGACGCAGTAGTGCACGACGCCGTCGACGACGAAAGTCGGCTGCGCATGGGTCGTTGCATGCGATGTCTCGAAACAGCCGCCCTGGTCGATCGCGACGTCTACGACTACCGCCCCCGTGCGCATCGTCGCGATCATGTCGCGCGTGACGAGCCGCGGCGCCGACGCGCCCGGCACGAGCACCGCGCCGATCACGACGTCGGCGTCGCGCACGGCTTCGTCGATGGTGTGCGCGTTCGAGCAGACGGTGGCGATCCGGTTCGCGAAGACCAGATCGAGCTGGCGCAGCCGGCCCACGTTCGTGTCGAGCACGGTGACGCGTGCGCCGAGGCCGACCGCCATCTGCAGCGCACCGGTCCCCACCACGCCCGCGCCGAGCACCACGACGTGCGCGGCCGGCACGCCGGGCACGCCGGCCATCAGCACGCCGCGGCCGCCGCGCGGGCTTTCGAGGTGCGTCGCCGCCACCTGGATCGACATGCGTCCCGCGACCTCGCTCATCGGCGCGAGCAGCGGCAGTCCGCCGCCGGGGCCCGTCACGGTCTCGTACGCGATGCACACCGCGCCGGACTTCACCAGCGCGGCCGCCTGCTCGGGATCGGGCGCGAGATGCAGATACGTATAAAGAATCTGTCCGCGCCGCAGCATCGCGCACTCGGCCGCCTGTGGTTCCTTGACCTTGATGATCATGTCGGCGCGCGCGAAGACGTCGCGCGCGTCGTCGCACAATGCCGCGCCGGCGGCCGTGTAGTCGTCGTCGAGCAGGCCGATCGCGGTGCCCGCGCCGCGCTGCACGAGCACGCCGTGGCCATGCCGCGTGAGTTCGCGTGCACCGGCTGGCGTGAGGCCGACGCGGTATTCGTGGTTCTTGATCTCCTTCGGCACACCGATCAGCATGAGTCGTCTCCATGGGTATTCATCGTTGTCGTCGTGCCCGGGTGCGCAGCGATCGTCCGATCGAGCGTGCCGGCGAACGGCACGTGTGCGACGGTCGCGCATGCACGGTTCGAGTGCCGTACTGGAATAAAAGGGTAGTGGTGCCCGGAGGGAAGTCAAGCGGCGGCCGGTGAGACGGCGCGCGCGCACTGCACCGCAGCACGCGGCATGGCGCATTGCGACCGGACGTCGCAATGCATGCGGCACGTGGTTTGGGTATCGTCTCGTGTTGCGCGGAACGGGGCCGCGCGCGGCCGGAGCCGTTCCGGCCGGATCACGACACGACGACACGATGAGACAAGGAACCTTACCGAGATGACCGGCGCGTATTTCAGCGTGCCGACGCTTTGTGCGATCGCACTCGTTCACGTCTACTGGGCGTTCGGCGGACGGCTCGGCAAGCGCGCGGCCATTCCCGAACAGGACGGGGTACCGCTGCTGCGGCCGACCATGCTCGGCACGCTCGCCGTCGCGACGGCATTGCTGGCCGGCGCATGCGTGGTGGCGTCGCGCGCGGGCTGGCTGTGGCCGAACCTGTATCCCGGCGCGGTCGCGTTCGCGATCGTTGCGCTCGCATTGATCTTCGCGGTGCGCGCGGTCGGAGATTTCCGCTACGTCGGCTTCTTCAAGCGGGTTCGCGGGTCGCGTTTCGCGCGGATGGACAGCGTGTGTTACTCGCCGCTGTGCGTGGCGCTCTCGTTGTCGATCGCGTCGATGCTGTGGCCGTGGTGAGCGTCGCGCCCGGCGCGGCAGGCCGTGTGCAGCGACGGGAGCCCTGACGCTCGTCGCGGCGTCGAGATGGAACGCGCAGACCGGGGAGGGGCGGGAGAAGCCCGCGCGCGCATCGCGCCGGCGGGGTGAGCGATGACACGACCGCACCACGGCTCTTGCGCAATCCGGAAAACGATTTCCCCATTATTGCGATTTTCGATGTAATGAATTGCATTGAACCCTTTGGAAATGGAACCGGTTCCATCTATAATTCGCGACGTTTATCGCCGGGCCCGGAATGAGGGTCGTGCACGATGCGCTTGCCGCCGGCCAGCGCGGCGTCTAAGTTGGATAGGGCCATGGCGATGCAGGGTAGATGCGGGCGCTAAGCCGGTATTTGTCCGACGATGAGACCCGCGAAGAGGTCGACTCCATGCAGCGCGCCGACAACCGGCGCGCTGCACGGCTGCATGACGGCGCCACCGCGCAACGCGCGGCGCGCCCGCATCGAGGTTGTTCGCAACACCGCAAGAACAGGACGGCCAGCCGCGCGCGGCATGGCTGCCGTGCCGGGCATGCCGCATGCGGAATGCGCGCCCCGAACCACGTTCCCCAACGATCACCATCCGACCATGTCCACGCCACCCGACAAACCCAATTCGCGTCGCCGTTTCCTGCGCACGTCGGTCGCGCTCGTGCCGATCGCGTCGGTCGCCGGTTGCGACCTGCGCTCGTCGTCGTCCTCGACCGCGGCCGGCAATGCGTCCACCGCATCGGCCAGTGTCGAACGCGCGCCGTACAAGCCGACCTTTTTCGATGCGAAGGAGTGGGCGTTCGTCCAGGCCGCCGTCGACCGCCTGATTCCGGCCGACGCCGAAGGCCCCGGCGCGCTCGAATCCGGCGTGCCCGAATTCATCGACCGGCAGATGGAAACCCCGTACGCGCACGGCGCGACGTGGTACATGCAGGGGCCGTTCCAGCAGGGCGTGCCCGAACTCGGCTACCAGCTCAAGCTCGTGCCGCGCGACATCTACCGGCTCGGCATTGCGGCCGTCAACCGCTACTGCGAAAAGGCCCACGGCAAGGTGTTCACCGATCTCGACGCGCCGACTCGCGATACCGTGCTCGGCGCACTGGAGAAAGGCGGCGCGCAGATCGACGACGTGCCGTCCGTCGTGTTCTTCGGCCAGTTGCTGCAGAACACGCGCGAAGGCTACTTCTGCGATCCGGTGCATGGCGGCAATCACGACATGGCCGCGTGGAAGATGATCGGTTTTCCGGGCGCGCGCGCCGACTTCATGGATTTCGTCAACCAGAACGGCAAGCCGTATCCGTACGGCCCGGTCTCGATCAACGGGGAGCGCACCTGATGGCAGCGGAAAAGAAGCCGCACGTCGATGCGGTGATCGTCGGTTTCGGCTGGACCGGCGCGATTCTCGCGAAGGAACTCACCGAAGCGGGCCTGAACGTCGTCGCGCTGGAGCGCGGCGAGTATCGCGACACCTATCCGGACGGCGCGTATCCGAACACGATCGACGAGCTGACCTACAACGTCCGCAAGAAGCTGTTCCTCGACCTGTCGAAAACGACCGTGTCGATCCGCCACGGCGTGCAGGACACCGCGCTGCCTTACCGGCAGCTCGCCGCGTTCCTGCCGGGCGAGGGCGTCGGCGGCGCGGGGCTGCACTGGTCGGGCGTGCATTTCCGGATCACGCCGGAAGAGCTGCGCCTGCGCAGCCACTACGAGGAGCGCTACGGCAAGAAGTTCATCCCGGAAGGGATGACGATCCAGGACACGGGCGTCAGCTACGACGAGCTCGAGCCGTATTTCGACTTCGCCGAGAAGGTGTTCGGCACGTCGGGGCAGGCATACAAGGTCGGCGGCAAGGTAGTCGGCGACGGCAATGTGTTCGAGGCGAACCGCAGCGACAACTTCCCGCTGCCCGCGCAGCTCAACACGTATTCGGCGCAACGCTTCTTCGATGCGGCAAAGTCGCTCGGGCTGCATCCGTACCGGCTGCCGTCGGCGAACACGTCGGGTCCGTACACGAACCCGTACGGCGTGCAGATGGGGCCGTGCAACTTCTGCGGCTACTGCAGCGGCTATGCGTGCTACATGTACTCGAAGGCGTCGCCGAACCTGAACATCCTGCCCGCGCTGAAGCAGGTGCCGAACTTCGAGTTGCGCTCGAAGTGCCACGTGCTGCGCGTGGACCTCGACGACACGAAGAAGCGCGCGACGGGCGTCACCTACGTCGACCCGGCAGGCCGTGAAGTGCACCAGCCGGCCGATCTCGTGATCGTCGCGGCGTTCCAGTATCACAACGTGCACCTGCTGTTGCTCTCGGGCATCGGCAAGCCGTACGACCCGATCTCGGGCGAAGGCGTCGTGGGCCGCAATTTCGCGTACCAGAACCTGTCGACGATCAAGGCGTTCTTCGACAAGGACACCTTCACGAACCCGTTCATCGGCGCGGGCGGCAACGGCGTCGCGGTGGACGACTTCAACGCGGACAACTTCGACCATGGCCCGCTCGGCTTCGTCGGCGGTTCGCCGCTGTGGGTGAACCAGGCCGGTGTGAAGCCGATCAGCGGCATCGCGACACCGCCGGGCACGCCGCAATGGGGCGCCGCGTGGAAGAAGGCCGTGAAGGACAACTACGCGCATACGATCTCGATGGACGCGCACGGCACGAACATGTCGTACCGAGATGTCTACCTCGACCTCGATCCGACCTATCGCGATTCGTACGGCCAGCCGCTCTTGCGGATGACCTTCGACTGGAAGGACAACGACATCAAGATGGCGCAGTACGTGACCGGGCAGATGAAGAAGATCGCGGAGGCGATGGGGCCGAAGGCGATCGGCGTGTCGACGCGCGAGTTCGGCAAGCACTTCGATTCGCGCGCGTACCAGACGACGCACCTGGTCGGCGGCGCGATCATGGGCACCGATCCGAAGACGAGCGTGCTGAACCGCTACCTGCAGTGCTGGGACGTGCACAACGTGTTCGTGATGGGCGCGTCTGCGTTGCCGCAGGGCATCGGCTACAACCCGACCGGGATCATCGCGGCGCTGGCCTACTGGTCGGCACGTGCGATCCGCGAGCAATACCTGAAAAATCCCGCCCCGCTGGTGACCGCATGAAGAGGACAGTGAACCATCACAACGCCGCGCGCCGAATTTCCCCGCTGCGGCGCGCACTGGCGATCGGCACGGCATGGGCGGCATTCGGTCTCGCGGGCGGATCGGCCTTCGCGCAACCGGCGGCGCCGGCGGCACAATCCGCCGACGCGAACCTCGTCAAGCGCGGTGAATACCTCGCCCGCGCGGGCGACTGCATCGCGTGCCACACCGCGAGCGGCGGCAAGCCGTTCGCGGGCGGGCTGAAGTTCGACACGCCGATCGGTGCGATCTATTCGACCAACATCACGCCGGACCCGAAGACGGGCCTCGGCGGCTGGACGCTCGACGACTTCACCCGCGCGGTGCGCGAGGGCGTCCGCAAGAACGGCGACACGATGTATCCGGCGATGCCGTATCCGTCCTACGCGCGCCTGAGCGACGACGACATGAAGGCGCTGTATACGTACTTCATGCACGGCGTCGCGCCGGTCGAACGCGAGAACCGCGCGGTCGACATCGTATGGCCGCTGTCGATGCGCTGGCCGCTGACGTTCTGGCGCAAGATGTTCGCGCCGGCGCCGAAGCCGTTCGATGCGGCGTCGTACACCGATCCGGTAGTCGCGCGCGGCGCGTATCTCGTGCAGGGTCTCGGCCATTGCGGCGCGTGCCACACGCCGCGCGCGGCGACGATGCAGGAGCGCGCGCTGACCGATGCAGGCGGCCTCGACTTCCTGGCCGGCGGCGCGGCGATCGACGGCTGGGTGCCGACGAGCCTGCGCGGCGAGCCGCGCACCGGGCTCGGCACGTGGAACGAAACCGAGATCGTGCAGTTCCTGAAGACCGGCCGCACGCTGCGCACGGCCGCGTTCGGCGGGATGACGGACGTGGTCGGCCACAGTATGCAGCACATGACCGACGACGACCTGACCGCGATCGCGCGCTACCTGAAGACGCTGCCGCCGCGCGTGCAGGGCGAGCAGCCGCACGTGTACGACGCGGCCGCGGCGAAGGCGCTGCAGACCGGCGACGCGAGCAAGCCGGGCGCCGCCGTCTATCGCGACAACTGCATGGCGTGTCACCGCAGCGACGGCCACGGCTACACGCGCGTGTTCCCGGCGCTTGCGGGCAACCCGGTCGTGCAAAGCGAGGACCCGACGTCGCTGATTCACGTCGTGCTGGAAGGCAGTGCGCTGCAGGGTACGCACACCGCACCGTCGACCTTCACGATGCCGCCGTTCGGCTGGCGCCTGTCGGACCAGGAAGTCGCGGACGTGTCGAACTTCGTGCGCACGAGCTGGGGCAATACGGGCGCGGCGATCACGGCCGCGCAGGTCGCGAAGGTGCGCGAGAGCACGCCGTCGACGCGGCCGGAGCCGCCGCCGGGCGCGCGGTTCCCGCAGGCGTCGCGCTGACGCACGCGGCGGGGCGCCGGGCCGCGCCCGATCGATCCGCCTCGCGCTGCCGGCCGGCTCGTGCGGTGCGTTCCGACCGCCCGGGGTAGTACCCCGCAATGGCGGCCATCGCGTGAATTTTTCGCGGTGGCCCGCCATTTTTCCATCTCATCCCTTATCCTTCCATTCTTGAACCTTACTAAATAGTTACAAGAACTCGGGAGGGGGGATGCCTCATGACGTCAGCCTGATTGCGTTGCTCGCGGCCGGTTTCGGTCTCGCGATGATCTTCGGTTACCTCGCGTCACTGCTGAAAATGCCGCCGCTCGTCGGCTATCTGCTTGCCGGGATCGTGATCGGCCCCGGCACGCCCGGTTTCGTCGGCGACCTGTCGCTCGCGCAGCAGCTCGCGGAAGTCGGCGTGATGCTGCTGATGTTCGGCGTCGGCCTGCATTTCTCGCTCGGCGACCTGCTCGCGGTGCGCAAGATCGCGCTGCCGGGGGCCGTCGTCCAGATCACCGTCGCGACGTTGCTCGGCGGCGGGCTCGCGCTCACGTGGGGCTGGAGCCTCGGCGCGGCGCTCGTGTTCGGGCTCGCGCTGTCGGTCGCGAGCACGGTCGTGCTGCTGCGGGCGCTCGAGGGGCGCGGGCTCGTCGAGACGGTGAACGGGCGCATCGCGGTCGGCTGGCTCGTCGTCGAGGATCTCGTGATGGTGCTCGTGCTCGTGCTGCTGCCGCCCGTCGCGGGGCTGCTCGGCGGCACGCCGCCCGGCGACGCGCACGCGGCCGGCGGCAGCGTATGGGGCACGCTCGGCGTCACGATGCTGAAAGTGGCCGCGTTCATCGCGCTGATGCTCGTGGTCGGCAAGCGCGTGTTTCCGCGCATCCTGTGGCTCGTCGCGCGCACCGGTTCGCGCGAGCTGTTCACGCTGTGCATGATTGCCGCGGCGGTCGGCATCGCGTTCGGCGCGGCGAAGCTGTTCGACGTGTCGTTCGCGCTCGGCGCGTTCTTCGCCGGGATGATGATGCGCGAGTCGGAGTTCAGCCGGCGCGCGGCCGACGAGACGCTGCCGCTGCGCGACGCATTCTCGGTGCTGTTCTTCATTTCGGTCGGGATGCTGTTCGACCCGACGGTGCTGCTCACCGAGCCGCTGCACGTGATCGAGGTCGCGGCGATCGTGCTGGTCGGCAAGACGCTCGCGGCGGTCGCGCTCGTGATCGCGTTCCGCTATCCGCTGAACACCGCGCTGACGGTTGGCGCGGGCCTCGCGCAGATCGGCGAATTCTCGTTCATTCTCGCGGGGCTCGGTCGTGCGCTCGGGCTGCTGTCGGCCGAAGGGCAGAGCCTGATCCTCGCGGTCGCGCTGATCTCGATCGCAATGAACACGCTGCTGTTCGCGATGATCGATCCGGCGCTCGCGTGGATCCGCAAGCATTCGGCGTTCGCGCGCAAGCTCGAGGCACGCGACGATCCGCTCGCCGCGCTGCCGATGTCGACGCCGCAGACGCATCTGACCGGGCAGGTCGTGATCGTCGGCTACGGCAAGGTCGGCACGCGGATCGCGCATGCGCTGGACGAGCGCGGAATCGCGTATGTCGTCGTCGAGCAGAATCGCGAGCTCGTCGAGAAGCTGCGCGCGGACGGCGTCGCCGCCGTGTCGGGCGATGCGATCGAGCCGATCGTGCTCGTCCAGGCGCATATCGCGCGCGCCGGGATGCTGGTCGTCACGCTGCCGGACGTATTCGACGTGCGGCAGATCGTCGAGATCTCGCGCACGCTGAATCCGACGCTGGAGGTCGTGCTGTGCACGAACAGCAGCGACGAAGCCGCGTTGCTGTCGAGCGAGGGCGTCGGCACCGTGTTCATGGGCGAGAGCGAACTCGCGCGTGGAATGACCGAGCACGTACTCGGCAGGATGGTGAAGCCGGTGGCGGCCGCGCACGCGCACTGACGGTCGTGCGGCCGGATTCGCGCGGATAGAGGGGCGTGTCGGCCAGCGGAAAGCGGGCGTGCCGGGCATTCGACACCGCGAACGATCGACCTGTTCGCCGCGCGCGGCGCCCAGTGCGCCCCGGCGGCTTCAGCCTGCCGCCGCCTTCGCCTGTACGGCCGCGCCGGATTGCGCGGCCGTTTTCACGGGCGCCGATGCCTTCTGCTCGGCCGCCGTCTTCGGTTGCGCCGCGGCCTTCTGCGCCGCGACGGTCTTCTGCGGTGCGGCCTTGACCGGCGCATTCGGCGTTGGTTCGACCGGTGCGTCGGGCGGCACGCCGAGCAACTGCAGCGAGCCGCTCGTGACCGACGAGAACACCGGGCCGGCCACCGTGCCGCCGTAATAGCCCTTGCCGCGCGGCTCGTCGATCATCACCGCGACGATCAGGCGCGGGTTGCTCATCGGCGCCATCCCGGCGAACAATGCGCGGTACTTGCCCTTCGCATAGGTCGCGCCGACCTGCTTGCGCGCCGTGCCCGTCTTGCCGCCGATCCGGTAGCCGTCGACCCGCGCGCGGCGCCCGGTGCCGCCTTCGCCGACGGCCGACTCGAGCATCGCACGGATCGCCGCCGCGGTTTGCGGCGACGTCACGCGGTGGCCGCGATGGGCATTGATCGTCTGCGGGTCGGAGCCGTTCTTCAGCAGCGACACCGGGTGCAGCGTGCCGTCTCCCGCGTAGGCGGTGTAGGTCTGCGCGATCTGCAGCAGCGACATCGACAGCCCGTAGCCGTACGCCATCGTCGCCTGCTCGATCGGCCGCCAGCGCTTGTAGCCGCGCAGGCGGCCCGACGCGACGCCCGGGAACGTCAGCTCCGGCGCGCGGCCGATCCCGTATTCCTGGTACTTGTTCCAGATCGTTTCGGCGGGCAGGTTCAGCGCCAGCTTCGCGAGCGCGACGTTGCTCGACTTCTGCAGCGCCTGCGAGACGGTCAGCGAGCCGTGGTTCGACGTGTCGTGGATCACGGCCGGGCCGATCTTGTAGGTGCCGGGCGACGTGTTGATGATCGTGTTCGGTGTGACCTTGCGCTCGTCGATCGACAGCGCGACGACGAGCGGCTTGATCGTCGAACCCGGCTCGAACGTGTCGATCACCGCGCGGTTGCGCAGCTGCTGGCCCGTCAGCCGGGCGCGGTCGTTCGGGTCGAAGGTCGGGTAGTTCGCGAGCGCGAGGATTTCCCCGTTCTGCGCGTCGAGCACGACCACGCTGCCGGCTACCGCGTTGTTCTCGAGCACTGCGGCCTTGAGCTGGCTGAACGCGAGCTGCTGGATCCGCCGGTCGATCGTCAGTTCGATCGTCGCGCCGTGCTGCGCGGGCACGAGCGGACGCGTGTCGGACACAATGCGGCCCAGTCGATCGCGGATCACCTCGCGCTGCCCGGCGGTGCCCGACAGCCGCCCGTTCGCCGCGAGCTCGACGCCTTCCTGGCCCTTGTCCTCGACGTTGGTGAAGCCGACCACGTGCGCGGCCGATTCGCCCTCCGGATAGAAACGCTTCGAGTCGGCGATCTGCGTGATGCCGTCGATCTCGAGCTTGTCGAGCCGGCTCGCGGTGTCGGCGTCGATCTGCCGCTTGAGCAGCACGAACGTCCGGTCGTTGCGCAGGCGGCGCTTCACTTCCACGAGCGGCATGTCGAGCAGCTTCGCGATCTGCGGATAGTCGATTTCGGCGACCTGTTTCGGATTTGCCCAGATTTCATAGGTCGACAGGCTGACCGCGAGCATCGCGCCGTTGCGGTCGACGATGCGCCCGCGCATCGCATCGAGCTCGATCGTGCGCTGGTAGCGCTTCTGGCCTTGCCCGACGTAGAAATCCTGGTTCGCGACCTGCACCCAGAAGGCGCGTCCGATCAGCGCGGCGAAACCGAGGGACACCATGATCACGACCAGCTTCGAGCGCCACATCGGCAGGCGTGACGCGAGCATCGGATGCTTGGTCGCGGCGGCGTATGGATCGGCGGGGTGGGTCTTCTTTTTCACGCTCATGCAAGGGCCGGGTCGGGCCGCCGGGCGGCGGCAAGTCAGTCGGAATAATGCGATTGTAATAAATGAGTAAACATCATGTGGGGAAAGTGTGTTTCGGCCCCGTAAAAGATTGGCGTTTCCGCCCGGGACGGTCGGGAAAAGGTGGGGGCGGGGCGAAATGGCGGCGCCGCCTGACGTGCTGGCGCAACGGAGCCGGATTGGAGGGGGCGGATCGTTACCGTCGCCGCGGTTCGATTAACCCGGCCCCGATTAATTCAGGGACCGGAAAATAAAAAGGCGCCTTGAAGAGAGGCGCCTTATTGGTGAATATCGAAATGAATATCGCGGAAACTGGAATAAACCCGAAAACCGCAGAGGATTGCCGTCAAAAATACCTATCGCGCGACGGAAATAAATTCATGGTATTCCGGCTCCGCAGTGGAACGATCGACCGCTTGCAGACGCCATGCACCGTCGGGGTGCTCGCCGGCGAGCACCGCGGGACCTTGTTCGCGCTGCGTCGCACTGAACGACAGCCCCTTCAACTGGCACACGGCCTTCCCGCTGTCGGCCGCGCAGAGTGCCATTGCGCCTTCCACGTCCCGAACCTTGCCCCAGCTCGGAAGATCGATCCCCTGGTGAGCCTCGCGTGACCACAGCCCCTCGTCGGTATCGACCCAGAGCACCGCGAAGGAGTGACGGGTTGCCGACTCGCTGCCATTAATCCGAATAGTGAGGCGCATTGGATCGTCTCCTGAAGAAAATGACACATTCGACCGTTTTGGTTTGACCAGTCTAGATAGACTGCCGTGAAACGCAAGTGATAATCCGCAATAAATCCGAATTGCGCCTATAGGCGTTTCCCGATGAAACGATGTCTGACGATCCGCCGCGATCGTGACGGAGCGTGCAAACGCAAGCGCAGCGTGATCCGCGCACCGCGATCGGACCCTGGCGTGTCCCGGACATGCGATGACCCCGTGAGAGGCCGCGTCGAAGTGTCGCGCCGAAACGAGGGCTCCGCGCGTATCGCCGGGCTGGCCGCTGACGCATCCCGAATGCTGCCCGCCCGGACGTTTCGACGATTTGATCGCCCGGCCGGCGCGACACACTCCGACATTCGCGTACAAATCCTCACACTTTCACGAAACTTTCAGGACAGACTTGCGGGCGATCAGGCCCCACACTTGGATATTCCGATCCTGCGCCGTGGACGCCTGTTTGCGGCGGGCCGCCGCCGCCTCGTGCCAGAGACGCGATCGCGGGCCGCAGCCCGATCGGGATTGCCGGGGCGAGCGTCGGCCCCGGCCCCGGCCGACAGCCGTGCGCCGCTCCGCGATCCGGGGCGGCCGCGCCGTCCGGCCGATTCTTCGAAGGAGACTATCGTGCTGATCTGGAAAACCGCGTTGTCGCTCAACTGGCGCACGAGCCTCGTGTCGCCGGCCAGCGCACCGGTCGCGGCGGCCAACGTCGGACGGCTGGTGCTTACCGGCGCCACCGGCTTCATCGGCAGTACCGTGCTGACGGCGCTCGTCAACGCCGGGTTGCTCGAGCGCATCGTGTGTGTCGTGCGTGCGGAGAATCGCGGCCACGCGGTCGCGCGTTTGCGTGAAGCGGCGTTGCGCGCGGGGCTCGCGCCGTACTGGGCATCGCGTCTCGGCGACGCGAACGTGGTCGTCGGTGCGCTCGGCGACGTGTGGCAGGGCACCGACGCGTCGCGTCTCGCCGGCGCGACGCACGTGATCCATTGCGCGGGCCATGCGTCGCCGGCCGACGGTTCGCACCTGCAGGCCGACATCGCCGATTCGCTGCGCTTTGCCGAACGGTTCGCGCACGCGCCGCAATTGCAGCGTTTCGTGTACGTCGGCACCGCCTATGCGCACGCGGGCCGCGGCGGGATCGTGTACGAGGCGACGGCGGGCGCGACGGCGAGCGACGCGGCGCAGGGCGGCGACGGGTTGCACGGCGCGGTGCTCGCGGCGGACTACCTGCAAGCGAAGGCGGAAACGGAGCAGCGCCTGCGCGCGCTCGGGCTGCCGCTCGTCGTCGTGCGTCCGTCGCACGTCGTCGGTCACACGGTGCTCGGCACGCGGCCCGCACCGAATTCATTCTGGATGTTCCGCGTCGCGCACGCGGCGCGGCGCTTTACCGCGCGGCCGATGACGCGCATCGACATCGTGTCGGTCGACGACGTCGCGCGCGCGACCATGCTGCTGGCCGTGAAACCGACGCTGATGCACGACGTGTACCACGTGTCGGCCGGCGAAGAGGCGCCGCAGGTCGCGCAGATCGTGCGCGCGATGGACGAGGCGGCCGGCATGACGGGCGCGCCGCGCTACGTGGCCTGTGCGCCGGCCGAACTGCCGCTCGTGGTGCGCGACGTGCTCGGGCGGTCCGATCCGGCGCTCGAACGCGTGATCGGCCGCGCGTTGCAGCGTTGCGCGGAGTTCGCGATGGTCGATCGCGTGTTCGACAACCGCCGCGTGCGCGACGAAATCGATTTCGAGCCGCTACCGTTCATCGATTACGTCGAGGAGTGCATGCGCACGTCGCGCGGCGTCGCGGTGACAGAACTGATGCGTGGCGCGCTGCACTGAGAGCCCGCGCGATTCGGGGCCTGCCAATTCCCGGCGGCCGGTTTGCCGCCGCTCGCGGCGGTCCGGCGACCGCAGGCCCTACGACGCGCTGCCGAGTTCGATCAGCCGGTCGAGCGCTCGGTAGATGTCGTCCAGGCCGTCCTGGCCGAAACGCGCTTCAAGCTGACGATACTGCTCGTCGATGCGCGGACCGATTTCCGTGACCAACTTCCTGCTTTGCGGCGTCAGGCCCACCAGCAGCCGGCGCTGATCTTCCTGCGCGCGCGTGCGCGTAATCAGGCCGTCGCGCTCCATCCGTTCCAGCACGCCCGTGAGACTCGGGCTCAGGATGCAGCAGCGGCGCGCGATCTGTCCCGCTTCGAGCGCGTGCGCAGGCTCGCCGTCGAGCACGCGGATGATCCGCCATTGCTGTTCGGTCAGCGCGAATTCCTTGAGAATGGGGCGGAACAGGCCCATCAGCGTTTCGCGGGCCTCGAGCAGCAGCATGGCCAGGTTGCGATGGTCGAGCGTACGGTTCATCGGGGTGGGTAGAGGTGCAGAGGACGGGGACGCATCAATCTTAACAGCCGATGGTGATGAATTTCGCGTATCAGGGTAATCGAGGTTGCGAGCATTCGATTGTTTACTTAAGATGTTAAGTATTGATGATGCGCCGCGATGCGCGGCAGGGGAATGACGCATGGAGCTGTCCTGCATGACCGCCGCGGCGCCGCCGCTGCCGGTCGCCATCGGTACCGTCTACGGTGCGCTGCTCAACGAGCGCGCCGCACTCGACGCGCTCGGCGACGCCGTGCACGCGCCGCCTTACGGCCGTCCGCCGCAGGCACCGATCCTTTACATCAAACCGGCCAACACGCACGCAGCCGACGGCGCGGCCGTCGTGGTGCCGGCGGGCGTCGATGCGCTGGAGATCGGCGCATCGGTGGCCGTCGTGTTCTCGCGGCGCGCGACGCGCGTGCCGGCCGCGCAGGCGCTCGACTACGTGCATGGCTTCACGCTCGCGAGCGACGTGTCGGTTCCGCATCCCGATTACTACCGTCCGGCCGTGCGCTTCAAATGTCGCGACGGCTTCTGCCCGCTCGGCCCGGCGATCGTGCCGGCTACTGCGCTTGGTGACATCGACGCGATCGGCCTGACGGTACGGATCGACGGCCGCACCGCGGTGTCCGCATCGACCGCCACGCTGATCCGCCCGGTGCGCGAGCTGATCGCCGACGTGACGGCGTTCATGTCGTTCGACGCGGGTGACGTGCTGCTGCTCGGCGTCGCGGGTGGCGCACCGCGTGCCCGCGCGGGCAGCACGGTCGAGATTGACGCCGCCGGCATCGGCACGTTGCGGCATACGCTGATTGCGGAGGAAGCACGATGAAGACGGCGCGCGTGATCTACAACGGCGCACTGCACGCGGCCGAACCGGCCGGCGACGGCGCGATCCGTCTCGACACGGGGCGCGTGCTTGCCGAGGACGCGGTGACGTGGCTGCCGCCCGTCGCACCGCGCACGACTTTCGCACTCGGCCTCAACTACGCGGACCACGCGAAGGAACTCGCGTTCAAGGCACCGAGCGAGCCGCTGATTTTCCTGAAGGGGCCGAACACGTTCATCGGCCATCGGTCGCACACCGTGCGCCCGGCGGACGCGACGCACATGCATTACGAGTGCGAGCTGGCCGTCGTGATCGGCCGCCCGGCGCGCAACGTGAGCCGGGCGCGGGCAATCGACTACGTTGCCGGCTACACGGTCGCAAACGACTATGCGATCCGCGATTACCTCGAAAACTACTACCGCCCGAACCTGCGCGTGAAGAACCGCGACACCTGCACGCCGCTCGGGCCGTGGTTCGTCAGCCGCGAGGAGATCGGCGATGCGGGCGGCCTCATGCTGCGCACGACGGTGAACGGCCGGGAGACGCAGCGCGGCAGCACGCGCGACATGATCTTCGACGTACCCGCGCTGATCGAGCACATCAGCAGTTTCATGACGCTCTCGCCGGGCGACCTGATCCTGACCGGCACGCCGGAAGGGCTGGCCGACACGAAGCCGGGCGACGAGGTGGTGACCGAAATCGAAGGGATCGGCCGGCTCGTGAACACGATCGTCGGCGAAGCAGACTACTATCGCGCCGGCTGAGCCCGTCGCCCAAGGAGAGCACATGACCATCAAGCACTGGATCGACGGCCGCGAAGTCGAAAGCCGAGAGACGTTCACGACGCTGAACCCCGCGACGGGCGACGTGATCACCGACGTCGCGTCCGCCGGCGAGGCCGAAGTCGACGCGGCCGTGCGCGCGGCGAAGGAAGCGTTCCCGAAATGGGCGAACACACCGGCCAAGGAGCGCGCGAAGCTGATGCGCAAGCTCGGCGAACTGATCGAGAAGAACGTGCCGATGCTCGCCGCGCTCGAGACGCAGGACACCGGCCTGCCGATCGCACAGACGAGCAAGCAGCTGATTCCGCGCGCGTCCGAGAACTTCAACTTCTTCGCTGAAGTGTGCGTGCAGATGAACGGCCGCACGTATCCGGTCGACGACCAGATGCTGAACTACACGCTGTACCAGCCGGTCGGCGTGTGCGCGCTGGTGTCGCCGTGGAACGTGCCGTTCATGACCGCGACGTGGAAGACGGCGCCGTGTCTCGCGCTCGGCAACACGGCCGTGCTGAAGATGTCGGAGCTGTCGCCGCTGACGGCCGACCAGCTCGGCCGGCTCGCGCTCGAGGCCGGCATTCCGCCGGGTGTGCTGAACGTCGTGCAGGGCTACGGCGCGACCGCCGGCGACGCGCTGGTGCGCCATCCGGATGTGCGCGCGGTGTCGTTTACGGGCGGCACGGTCACGGGCAAGCGGATCATGGAGCGCGCGGGCCTGAAGAAGTATTCAATGGAGCTGGGCGGCAAGTCGCCGGTGCTGATTTTCGACGATGCCGATTTCGACCGCGCGCTCGACGCGTCGCTGTTCACGATCTTCTCGATCAACGGCGAGCGGTGTACCGCGGGCTCGCGGATCTTCGTGCAGCGCACGATCTACGATCGCTTCGTGCAGGAATTCGCGCGCCGCGCGAACAACCTGGTGGTCGGCGACCCGACCGATCCCGCGACGCAGCTCGGCGCAATGATCACGCGCCAGCACTGGGAGAAGGTGACGGGCTATATCCGGATCGGTGAGCAGGAAGGCGCGCGCGTGGTGGCAGGCGGCGCGGACAAGCCGGCCGGTCTCGCCGACCATCTGCGCAACGGCAACTTCGTGCGCCCGACCGTGTTCGCGGACGTCGACAACCGGATGCGCATCGCACAAGAGGAAATCTTCGGGCCGGTCGCGTGCCTGATCCCGTTCGAGGACGAGGAAGAAGGGCTGCGGCTCGCGAACGACACGTCCTACGGGCTCGCGTCGTATATCTGGACGCAGGACGTCGGCAAGGTGCATCGCCTCGCGCGCGGCATCGAGGCCGGGATGGTGTTCGTGAACAGCCAGAACGTGCGCGACTTGCGCCAGCCGTTCGGCGGCGTGAAGGAGTCGGGCACCGGGCGCGAGGGCGGCGAATACAGCTTCGAGGTGTTCGCGGAAATCAAGAACGTATGCATCTCGATGGGTTCGCATCACATTCCCCGTTGGGGCGTGTAACGGGCGCGGATTGTTTCGCCGCAAGAACGCCGTCAGAACGCCAGAACGATACGGAGACTTAACGATGGGAAAACTGTCCCTCGCCGCGAAGATCACGCACGTGCCGTCGATGTACCTGTCGGAGTTGCCCGGCAGGCATCATGGCTGCCGCGAAGCGGCGATCCGCGGCCATCAGTTGATCGGCGAGCGCTGCCGCGCGCTCGGCGTCGACACGATCGTCGTGTCGGACGTGCACTGGCTCGTCAACGCCGGCTATCACGTGAACTGCAATGCGCGGTTCGCAGGCACATATACCAGCAACGAACTGCCGCATTTCATCCGCGACATGGCGTACGCGTATCCGGGCAACCCGGTGCTCGGCCGCCTGATCGCCGGGGCGGCCAGTGCGCGCGGCATCGCGACGCGCGCGCACGAGATCGACAGCCTCGAACTCGAATACGGCACGCTCGTGCCGATGCGCTACATGAACGGCGACCAGCACTTCAAGGTCGTGTCGATCGCGGGCTGGTGCATGTGGCACACGCTCGACGAAAGCCGGCGTTTCGGCGAGGCGCTGCTGGAGGCCATTGAAAAGAGCGATTCGAACGTCGCGTTCCTCGCGAGCGGTTCGCTGTCGCACCGCTTCAACGACAACGGCAGTCCCGAGGAATCGATTCACCAGATCAGCCGCGAATTCTTCAGGCAGGTCGACCTGCGCGTGGTCGAGCTGTGGAAGCAGGGCGACTTCAAGACCTTCTGCGCGATGCTGCCGGAGTACAACACGCATTGCCACGGCGAAGGCGGCATGCACGACACGGCGATGCTGCTCGGCCTGCTCGGCTGGGATCGCTACGACAAGCCCGTCGAGATCGTCACCGACTATTTCGCGAGCTCGGGCACCGGGCAGATCAACGCGATCTTCCCGCTCGCCTGAGCGTCGCATCACCTATCCGGAGCGTTGCCATGCCACACATCGTCGTCGAGTACACCGCGAACATTCGTGACGACGCGCGCATTCCCGCGCTGCTGCGCACGATCAACGCGACGCTGATCGCGCAGGACGGCGTGTTTCCGACGGGCGGCATCCGCTCGCGCGCGATCGAGCTGCAGGACTACTGCATCGCCGACGGCACCGGGGACGACGCGTTCGTCCACGTGACGCTGAAGATCGGTTCGGGCCGCAGCGACGAAACCAAAAAAGCTGCGTGCGACGCGTTGTTCGACGCGATCAAGGCACATTTCGCCGAGCTGTACGCGAAACGCTATCTTGCGTTGTCGATGGAGCTGACCGAGTTCAGCGAAAGCGGTTCGTACAAGCACAACAACATTCACGCCCGCTACAAGCGGGCCGGCTGAACACCATTCCCGATCCGACCATGCTCGAACCCGCCATCATCGACCAGCTCGCGCGGCGTCTGCACGACGCCGAGCGAGAGCGCAAGCAGATCCGCCAGATCTCGCTCGACCATCCGGACATCACGATCGACGACGCGTACGCGATCCAGCGCGCGTGGGTGACCCTCAAGCTCGCGGAAGGCCGCACGCTGAAAGGGCACAAGATCGGCCTCACGTCGAAGGCGATGCAGAACACGTCGCAAATCGACGAACCCGATTACGGTGCGCTGCTCGACGACATGTTCTTCGACGACGGCGGCACGATTCCGACCGGCCGCTTCATCGTGCCGCGCGTGGAAGTCGAACTCGCGTTCGTGCTCGGCAAGCGGCTCACGGGCCCGAGCTGCACGATCTTCGACGTGTACGACGCGGTCGACTATGTGGTGCCCGCGCTCGAGATCATCGATGCGCGCAGCCAGTCGATCGACCCCGATACGAAGCGGCCGCGCAAGGTGTTCGACACGATCGCCGACAACGCAGCGAACGCGGGCGTCGTGATCGGCGGGCGGCCGGTGCGGCCGCAGGACGTCGACCTGCGCTGGGTCGCGGCGATCATGTCGCGCAACGGCGTGGTCGAGGAAACGGGCGTCGCGGCTGGCGTGTTGAACCATCCGGCCAATGGCGTCGCGTGGCTCGCCAACCGGCTGTCGCGCTTCGACGTCGCGCTGGAACCGGGGCAGATCGTGCTCGGCGGTTCATTTACGCGGCCGTGCGCGGCACGTTCGGGCGATACGTTCAGCGTCGACTACGGTCCGCTCGGGACGATCCAGTGTCATTTCGAGTGAGGTGAGCGAACGATGCAGATTCCGTCGAATGTCTTCAAGGCCGCGCTCGCGCGCGGCGATGCGCAGGTCGGACTGTGGCTCGGGCTCGCGAATCCGTACAGCGCCGAAGTCGTCGCGGGCGCCGGTTTCGACTGGCTGCTGATCGACGGTGAACATGCGCCGAACACGGTGCCGACGATCCTCGCGCAGTTGCAGGCGATCGCGCCGTATCCGACGCATCCGGTCGTGCGCGTGCCGTGGAACGATCCCGTGATCGTCAAGCAGGTGCTCGATCTCGGCGCGCAGACGCTGCTCGTGCCGATGGTGCAGAGCGCCGGTGAAGCACGCGCGGCGGTGGCCGCGACGCGTTATCCGCCGCATGGGATTCGCGGGGTCGGCAGTGCGCTCGCGCGCGCGTCGCGCTGGAATCGCGTTGGCGACTACCTGCATCGCGCGAACGACGAGATGGCCGTGCTCGTGCAGGTCGAGACGCGCGCCGGGCTCGATGCGATCGACGCGATTGCGCGGGTCGATGGCGTCGATGGCGTGTTCATCGGGCCGGCGGATCTGGCGGCCGACCTCGGACATCTCGGCAATCCCGGGCATCCGGACGTGCAGACGGCGATCGACGGCGCGATCGGGGCGATCAAGGCGGCAGGGAAGGCGCCGGGCATTCTCAGCGCGGACGAGGCGGCGGCGCGGCGGTATCTCGAAGCGGGTGCGCTGTTTGTCGCGGTGGGAGTCGATACGACGCTGCTGGCGCGGAGTGCGGAGCGACTGGCGGCGCGGTTCAAGGGGAACGGTGGGGAGGCGGCGAAGAAGGGGGATGGGACGTATTGAACGAGGCGGCCCCCGATTCTGTTCGTTTGGTATGGACCAAGAAATCCCTGATCTTTGATACCGCCGTTGATAGTGAGGGAGAGATCAGGCTGCCGCCTACTCGGTTTGATCGATTCAAGGCCATGTTGCCGTAGCAGACAGTGATCCGTGCGTGTACGACGTCGTGCTGCGCATTAGGCTCGGCGCACGATGGCGAGCGAGTGCCAATGACCGCATCGCATGGAGGCGGGCAGGCGGCGCGTGCCGCCGCCTGTCGTCAAGCCAGGACTCAGAACAGGACTCAGAACCGCTGCTGAATCCCCGCCGTCACGCCGACCTGCGTGGTGCCATACCCGGCGAAATCGCGCGACACGCCGACCTTCTGGTCATGCTTCGCGATCGCGAACGCACCGGCCGCGTACAGCACCGTGCGCTTCGACAGCGCGTAATTCGCGCGCACCGACACCAACGTCGGATCGGCATCGCTGCCACCCTTGACGTTCTGGTGATAGACGGCCGCGATCAGCGAGAACGTCGGCGTGAACTGGTACGATCCGCCGACCCAGTACGTGTCGCTCAGCTGGTTCGCCGCCGCAGTGCGAAACGTGCGCTTGTAGTTGCGATAGCCGGCCATCGTCTTCAGGTCGCCGAAGTCGTAGCTCAAGCCCGCGTGAATGCCCTGGATGTAGTTGACGGTATCGGCCGGCGTGACGCTGTCGGCCGCGCCGTTCTGTCGGTCGAACGTGAGCACCGCCGCGAACGGGCCGGTCTCGTAGCCGAGCGCGAAGTCGTATTTCGAGCTGGTCTTCACGCTGCCCGGCACGTTGCCGAAGCCGTACATCGCGCCGAACTTCACGCCGCTGAATTCGCCGTCGTAGCGCACCGCGTTCGACGAGCGCGTGAACATGCCGTCCTTGCGGCCGCCCGTCGCCATCGACGATGTTGCCCACGAGTAGTTCTGCGCGTAACCCATCGGATCGAACGGCAGCATGTAGTCGTACGTGACGGTGTAGTTGCGGCCGAGCGTCAGCTCGCCCCATTTGCCTTTCAGGCCGACCGTCGCGCGACGCGCGAAGATCGAGTCGGGGCCATCGTCGAACGCACCGTTCGCGAGATCGATTCCGCTTTCGAGGCGGAACACGGCCTTCAGCCCGCCACCGAGATCCTCGACGCCGCGCAGGCCCCAGCGCGACGTATTCTTGTTGCCCGACTTCAGCTTGACGGAACTGCCGCCCTCCGGCGCCGCATGGTTAGTGTATTCGATGCCGGCATCCATGATCCCGTACATCGTGACCGACGACTGCGCGTGCACGACGGGGGCGGCGATGCAGGCCGCGGCGGCCGAGCTGGTGAGGACTGCTGCGCGAAATTTCATTGACGGTGTCTCCTGATTTATTGTGGGTTGGGTAAAACGGGTGTGACGCGGTCGAGGCCAACGCCGGAAAGCGTTCGCCGGACGGTCTGTCATTGCCTTGCTCGACGTGCGCGGCGCACAGAGCACGCCGCGCCCGGGTCAGCCCGCTTTCGCGAACGCCCAGCAGTCGTTGGTCGGGAATTCGATCCAGTGCTTGCCGGCCGCGCGCGGCACGTGGCCGAACGCGCGCAGGCGCATCTCGCCGCAATGGAACAGGTATTCCCAGCGATCGCCGAGATACATCGACGTGACGAGATCGGCCTGCAGCCGGTTCGCCCCAGGGCCGTCGGCGACCTGCACGCGTTCGAGACGGATCACGGCCTGTGCGTCCTGGCCCGGTGCGAACGTGTCGCGGGCCAGCGCCTGCAGTTCCCAGCCGTCGCCGGCGAGCGTCACGCGTTCGCCGTCGACGGCCGCGACGCGTGCGTCGATGCGGTTGTTGCTGCCCATGAACTCGGCCGTGTACAGCGAGCGCGGCGCGCCATACAGCTCGGCCGGCGTGCCTTCCTGTTCGATGCGGCCGTTGCGCAGCAGCAGGATGCGGTCGGACATCGCCATCGCTTCGGTCTGGTCGTGCGTCACGCAGAGCGCCGATAGCCCGAGCGACACGATCAGCTCGCGCAGCCACGCACGCGCTTCCTCGCGCAGCTTCGCGTCGAGGTTCGACAGCGGCTCGTCGAGCAGGATCACGGGCGGGTTGTAGACGAGCGCGCGTGCGATTGCGACACGCTGCTGCTGGCCGCCCGACAACTGATGCGGAAAGCGTTCGGCGAGATGGCCGAGGCCGAGCTGATCGAGCGCGGTCTGCACGCGGAGCTTCTGTTCGGCCGGCGCGACGCGGCGCAGCTTGAGCCCGTAGCCGACGTTGTCGGCCACGGTGCGGTGCGGCCACAGCGCGTACGACTGGAACACGAGGCCGAGCGAACGCTGTTCGACCGGCAGGTCGACATGCCGCGCGCCGTCGAAGAACACGCGGTCGTCGAGCTGGATGCGCCCGTCGGACGGCTGTTCGAGGCCGGCCACCGCGCGCAGCAGCGTGGTCTTGCCGCTGCCCGATGCGCCGAGCAGGCACACGACTTCGCCGGCCTTCAGTTCGAACGACACGCCCTTGAGGATCGGGTTGGCGCCGTAGCTGAGATGCAGGTCGTCGACGATGAGCTTATCCATGAAGTTTCACTCCGAAGCGCAGGGCCACGCCGAGACCGGCGCCGACCATCGCGATGTTGATGACAGAGAGCGCGGCCACCTGGTCGACGGCGCCGGTCGCCCACAGCGACACGAGCAGCGCGCCGATCACTTCGGTGCCGGGCGACAGCAGGTAGACGGCGGTCGAGTATTCGCGCTCGAAGATCATGAAGATCAGGAGCCACGCGGCGAGCAGGCCGAAACGCACGAGCGGCAGCGTCACGTCGAGCGACACGCGGCTGCGCGTCGCGCCGACGCTGCGGCCGGCTTCCTCGAGTTCGGGGCCGACCTGCAGCAGCGCGCTTTGAATGAGCCGCATCCCGTATGCGAGCCACACGACCGTGTACGCGATCCAGATGCTCCACATCGAGTTCTTCAGCTCGCGCAGGCCCGGGACGAACAGGAAGATCCACAGAAACGCGAGACCGGCAAGCAGGCCGGGCACCGCGCGCGGCAGCAGCACGAGGTAATCGAGCAGTTTCGTCGCCCAGTCGTGCCGGCGGTGGCCGGCGAACGCGACGAGCGAGTAGAAGCCGATCGCGAGCGCGCCGCCAATCACGCCGATGCCGAGCGTGTTGACGATCGCGCGCACGAGGTTGTCCTGCTCGAACAGCTCGATGAAGTTCGACAGCGTCAGCACTTCGGCGAGCGCGACACCTTCGCCCCAGTTGGTCACGAATGCACGCAGCACGATGCCGGAAATCGGCACGATCACCGTCAGCATCAGCCACAGCGCGACGATCGCGAGCGCGACCCAGCGCCATACGCCGAGCGGCAGCACCGTCGCGCGGCCGGCCTTGCCCTTCACGGTGACGAAGCGGTTCGCGGTCTTCAGCAAACGGCGCTGCAGCAGCACGAGCGGGAACGTGATCGCGACGATGCACACGGCGACCGCGGCCATCAGGTGATACGACGGCACGCCGAGCTTGTTGGTCAGTTTGTACAGGTAGGTCGCGAGCACGAGGTGGCCTTCCGGATCGCCGAGCACGAGCGGCAGCCCGAACACCTCGAAGCCGAGGAAGAACACGAGCACGCCGGCGAACAGCAGTGCGGGCATGGTCATCGGCAGGCTCACGTCGAGCGCGACGCGGAACGGGCGCGCGCCCGTCACGCGCGCGGCTTCCTCGACGTCCGAACCGAGGTTGCGCAGCGCGGCCGACGAGTACAGGTACACGTGCGGCACGTGCGTGAGGCCGACGATCACCGTGATCGCGAAGATCGAGTAGACGTTCCAGGGTACGTTCTGCACCCCGAACAGTTCCTTGAACCACACCGAGTAGAAGCCGACCGGGCCGGCCGCGACCACGTAGCCGAACGCGAGCACCATCGGCGACACGAACACGGGCGTGAGCAGGAGCGGTTCGAGCCAGCGGCGGCCGGGCAGGTTGGTGCGAACCATCAGGAACGCGAGAATGCCGCCGAGCGGGATCGAGATGAACAGCATCCCGCCGGCGATGATGAACGAGTTCTTCACGGCCGACCAGAAGTCCGGGTCGGTGAAGATGAAACGGAAGCCTTCGATGCCGAGCGTCTTGTTCGCATCGAAGAACGGCGCGGACAGCAGGCTCTGGAACAGGATGAAGCCGAGCGGCAGCGCGACCGCGACGGTGAGCACCGCGACGACGAGCCAGCGCAGCATGCCGGCGAGCGGCTGCAGGCCGTTGGCCGGAAGCGCGGGGATCGCGCCGCCCGGGCCGGTGGTGGGCGGAACGGCCGGCGCCGCCCCGCGTGTGCTGGTTGAAAGCATGAGTTCGCCCCTGCGGCCATCCGGATGGCCGCCTCTAGGAAGTCGGTAAGGGGAAGGGGCCGCCCGCGCGGCGTGCGGCGGGCGGCCGTCGGTCGGCCGAAGCCGATCAGCGGATCAGCTCTTGATCGCCTGCTGCCATTGTTTGAGGAATGCGAGCCGCTTCGACTGGTCCAGATAGACGAGCAGGCCGGTGCCGATCGGGATCGGCTTCAGCGAATCGCCGAGTTCCTTCGTGAGGCTCGCGACCGACGTTTCGCCGGTCACGTCCGTGCGAATCGCGTACAGGTTCGCCTGGTTCGCGATCAGCGTCTGGCCGCGCTTCGACAGCAGGTAGTCGACCCACAGCTTCGCAGCGTTCGGGTTCTTCGCCTTCTTCGAGATCGTGGCCAGGCGGCTCACGACTTGTGTGTAGTCCTTCGGGAATACGTAGCCGATCGACTTGTCCTTCTTCGCCTTCGCGTACGCATACGAGCCGATGATGTTGTAGCCGATCAGGTTCTCGCCCGACGAGATGCGCTCCATCATCGCGCCGGTGCTCGACTGCAGCTTCGGACCGGTCGCGCCGATCGCCTTCACGAGCTCCCACGTGACCTTCTCGTTCAGGTGCGCGTCCTGCGTCAGCGCGTTGAAGCCGACGCCGGATTTCTCGACGTCGTACGTCGTCAGCTTGCCTTTGAATTTGTCGGGTTGCGACGTGAGCAGCTTGATCAGGTCGGCGCGCGTCTTCGGCACCTCGTTCTCGGGAATCAGCCGCTTGTTATAGACGATCGCGAGCGGCTCGAACGTCGTGCCGTACGCCTGCTTCTGGTATTGCGCCCATTGCGGCACGTTCGCGCTTTCGGGCGAATCGTACGACGTCATCAGGCCGTCGTTGACGAGCTTGACCTGCAGGTCCATCGCCGAGCTCCACAGCACGTCGGCGCTCGTGCTGCTCGCCGCGTTCTCGCTGATGTAGCGGTTGTACAGCTCGGTGCTGTTCATGTCGTTGTACTCGACCTTCACGCCGTACAGGCTTTCGAAGTCCTTGATCAGCGGGCGCACGAGGCCCGTGTCGGTCGTCGAGTAGACGATCAGCTTGCCTTCCTTCTTCGCGGCGTCGACGACGCCTTGGTAGTTACCCGGATATCCGGCCGGAACCTGCGCGACGGCGGCGCCGGCGGTGGTGCCCAGGACGATCGCCAGCGCGGCGGCGAGCTGCTTCGGTGCAAACGGCATGTCTTCCTCCAGTGATGCGTGTGTGTTGTTCGAGTGACGCGGATGTTAATTGCGAGGCACTTTCAGCCTGCTTTCATTTCGGTTCACAATAGCGTCCTTTGTGTCATGGATTTCCCGAGGTCCCCATGCGTGTGCTGCTCGTCGAAGACAACCCGAACCTGGCGCAGTCGCTGAACGACGCGCTGAGCGCCGCGCGTTTCGCGGTCGATCACATGGCGGACGGGGAGGCGGCGGATCACGTGCTGCGCACCCAGGACTACGCGCTGGTGATCCTCGATCTCGGGCTGCCGAAGCTCGACGGGCTCGAGGTGCTGCGACGGTTGCGCGCGCGCCGCAATCCGGTGCCGGTGCTGATCCTGACCGCGCACGGCTCGGTCGAGGACCGCGTGAAGGGGCTCGATCTCGGGGCCGACGACTATCTCGCGAAACCGTTCGAACTGACCGAGCTGGAGGCGCGCGCCCGCGCGCTGATCCGGCGCAGCCTCGGTCACGAGCATTCGCGGGTCGTATGCGGGCCGCTTTCGTATGACAGTATCGATCGCAGCTTCCACCTCGCTGGCGAAGCGTTGCCGCTCACGCCGCGCGAGCGCTCGGTGCTGGAGGTGCTGATCCTGCGCAACGGGCGCGCAATCAACAAGGAGACGCTGTCGGAGAAGATCTTCGGGCTCGACGAGTCGGTCAACGCGGACGCGATCGAGATCTACGTGTACCGGCTGCGCAAGAAGCTGGAAAACACCGGCGTCGCGATCGTCACGCTGCGGGGGCTCGGGTATCTGCTCGAAGCGAAGGCCGCCGGATGAACCAACCGCACGCTCACCGGCCTTGCACGGGACCGGCGTATGCGCTGAAGCGCTATTCCGGATCGACACGTCCGCTGCCCGCCGAGGGGGCGCATGCCGCGCTTGGGGCGGCCCGGTGGCGGACATGATGATCCGCCGTCCGAACCTGCGCACGCAAGTCGCGCTGTGGCTGCTGCTGCCGCTGCTCGGGCTGCTCGCGCTCGACTCGTGGCTCACGTACCAGCGCGCGATGAGCGCCGCGCACGTCGCGTTCGACCGCACGCTGTCGTCGTCGCTGAAGTCGATCCGCGAAGGCGTGCGGCTCAACGACGGTGAGATCGAGGTCGACCTGCCGTATCTCGCGCTCGAGATGTTCGAGTCGGGCGACGGCGGCAAGATCTATTACCTGATCCGCGAGGACAACGGCCACACGATCACCGGCTATCCGGACCTGCCGCTGCCGCCGGGCGACGGCGCGCTGTTCGTCACGCGCTACTACAACGTCGTCTATCGCGGCGAACAGTTGCGCATGGCCGCGTTGCGCGTGCCGGTGCACGACGTGCCGACTGCGCAGACGCGCATCGTATGGGTGATGGTCGGCGAAACGATCGAGGGGCGCCAGGCGCTCGCGCGCGAAATCCTGATGGGCTCGCTGCTGCAGGAAGGCTTGCTCGTCGTGCTCGCGCTCGGGATCGTATGGCTCGGCGTCGGGCGCGGGCTGCGGCCGCTGAACCGGCTGTCCGCGAAGGTCGCCGCGCGTACCGACGGCGATCCGACGCCGCTCGACACCGGCGGCATGCCGAGCGAGCTCGCGCCGCTCGTCGAGTCGATCAACCAGTACATCGGCCGCACGCAGCGGATGCAGGTCGCGCGGCGGCGCTTCTTCGCGGACGCGGCGCATCAGCTGAAGACGCCGCTCGCCGCCGTGCAGGCCGGCGTCGAACTGGCCTTGCGGCCGGACGAGCAGCCGCGCGTGAACGTGCATTTGCGGCGTGTGAACGGTGCGGTGCGCCAGGCCGCGAAGATCGTCCAGCAGCTGCTGTCGCTGTCGCGGCTCGATTCGGACAGCGGCCATGCGGTCGCGCACCAGCCGGTCGCGTTGCATCGGCTGGCGCGCAGCGTGACGCTCGACTGGTCGCCGGTGGCGCGGGCGCGCGACATCGATCTCGGCTTCGAGCACGAGGCCGACGTCGACGTACATGGTCAGCCGGATCTGCTCGGCGAAATGATCGGCAACCTGATCGACAACGCGATCCGTTATTCGGGCGACCGTGCGGTGATCACGGTGCGCGTGTCGCGCGACGGCGAACATGCGCGGCTCGACGTGATCGACAACGGGCCGGGCATTCCGGCAGCCGAGCGCGACGCGGTGTTCGAGCGCTTCCATCGCGGCAGCAAGACGCAGACGGTCGAAGGCACGGGGCTCGGGCTGTCGATCGTGCGGGAGATCGCGCGTGTGCATCAGGGCAGCGTGACGCTGACCGATGCGGCGGGCGGCGGGTTGGTCGTGACGGTGATGCTGCCGACGGTTCCGGCGGCGCAATAGAAGGCGGGCCGCGCTCGACGCAACCGCGGTGAATGGCGACGGCGAAAGCGATACGCCGTCGCGCCGTTTCGACCGATCCGCTCAGTCGCCGAACCCGATCTCCGCTTCGAGCGACTGCCCGACCTCGAGCCACGCGCCCGCGCCTTCGACGACGATCGCGTTGATGCCGAACGTCAGCGCGTCGTCGTAGTTCGGATGCGCGCGATAGGTCTGCATCGTGTCGGTCGGCTCGTGCGGCCATTCCGGGTTCGGCGCGCCGGTCACCTGGTCGATCGTCGGCATCGGGCAGCGCGTGCACAGCTTCACGAGGCGCAGCCGCACGGGCGTGTCGCCTTCGGCGTCGAGATGCTCGACGAAATCTTCTTCGTATGCATCGAGATCCGACACGACGATGTTCGGGCGGAAGCGGTTCATCGGAATCGCCGGCGCGCCTTTCGCGACGAGCTTCGCGTTCAGGTCGTCGAGCGACGACTGGCCGATCACGAGCAGCGGATAGCCGTCCGCGAACTGCGTGTGCGTGTCGATGTCGCCGGTCCATTTGCGGTTGCAGCCGCGGCGCGACTCAGCCCCGAAGCGCGCAAGCTTCAACGGCACGCCGAGGAATTCGGTGAGCCACGCGGCCGTTTCGGCGCCCGTGTCGATCGCGTCGACGGTGTCGCGCCAGACGGTCGCGGCCATCTTCGGTGTGGCGGGCGTCGCATCGCCGTCGAGCGGCGTGCGGATCTCGGGCATGCCCGGCGCGTTCAGCACGAGCGCATCGTGCTCGAGCGCGGTGCGGATCAGCGCGAGGCGCGGGTGCGTGCGCTGCGTGATCATCATCCCGTCCGGGGTGGTGATCAGCCAGTGGCGGTCGTACGCGAGGCCCGTTTCGAGCAGCTGCGCACGCGACAGCGCGATGCCGGCGCAGGATTTGATCGGATAGACGAAGAGTTCGGAGATGGCTGGCATGACGCTGGCTGAAGGCGGGATGGTCGAATCGCGATTGTGCCAGATCATACGAAAGCCGTTTGGGCGGTTGCAGGCCGTCGCGCCGAGCCGCGCGTCGGGTCACGCCAGCGGAAAGCCGAGGTCGAAGGTCGTGCGCACGTCGAGCGGCTGGCGCAGCAGCCCGGCCTTCAGGTAGAAGTCGGCCGTGCGTTGCTGGCCCACGATCACCGTCGCGTCGATCGGCTGCCAGCGTGTGTTGCGGCGCTCGAACTGCAGCTTCGCGGCCGCCGGCGGGATGCCGACGATGCGCGCGAGCGCCGCCGAATACGCGTCGACGTGCCGGTACGACCAGGCCTGCGCGCGCACGACGCGTTGCAGGAAGTCGCGCAGCACGTCGCGCTTCGATGCGATCGCCGCGTCGGTCGCCGCGACGTAGCTGAGGCCCGACCACAGGCCGCGGCCGTTGACGAGCACGCGCGCGCGGCCGCTCGTTTCGGCGAGCGCGGTATAGGGCTCCCACGTCGCCCACGCGTCGATCGAACCGGTTGCGAGCGCAAGCATCGTGTCGGCCGGCGGCAGGAAGCGGAACGATACGGCGTCGGGCGGCAGGCCTGCGGCGTCGAGCGCCTTCAGCGTGACGAAATGGCCGATCGAGCCTCGCGTGGTGCCGATGCGCTTGCCTTTCAGGTCGGCGGCTTCCTTCAGCGCCGCGTCGGGCCGCACGAGCACGGCGGTGCCGTACGGGTCGGAGCGGTTCGCGCCGATCACCTTGATGCGCGCGCCCGATGCGAGCGCGAAGATCACCGGTGCGTCGCCGATCGGTCCGCAGTCGACGGCCGCCGCGTTCAGCGCTTCGGCCAGCGGCGCGGCGGCCGGGAATTCGGTCCATGCGATGTCGTATGCGAGGCCGTTCAGTTCGCCGGCCGCTTCGAGCAGCGCGCGCAGTCCGCCTTTCTGGTCGCCGGCACGCAGCAGCGGTCGCGTGCCCGATTGCGCGTGCAACGCGGTCGGCGCGACGGCGAGGGTGGCGGCGGCGAGGGCGCTCGCTTGCGCGAGAAAGTGACGTCGGGTCGGATTCATCGTGAAGTTCGGTCGATCGGAGGAAACGGTTCAGGGATTCAATGCGGGAGCCCGGCCTGCACGTCGCGCACGGGTTCAGCGTCCGCACGCAGCAGCAGCGCGGTCAGCGGATCGACGTTCGCGGGGGCGGCGGACGGCCGGGCGGTCGCATCCGAGCGGCACAACAAATCGTCGGCCGACCAGCCCGCGCTGCCCGGCAACGCGCGCGCCCGCAGCCAGCCGCGCCGGTCGGCAAGCAGTTGCGTGCCGCCGAACGTCTCGGGCGGCACGCCGGCGATCGTCGCGAACGCTTGCCAGGCACCCGGCGTCGACGCGACGCAGTTCGCGCGCGGGCCGGTTGCGGTGGGCGCGGGCGTATCGTCGGCGGTGACGAGCAGCGTCTGCCAGCGCGGATCCTCCGTCGGCTGCGCGCTGCCCGGCGCGAGCGCAACGACGCGCACGCGCTGGCCTTCGCGCCAGCGCTCGAGCGGTTGCGGCGCGGCGCTGCCGCAGCGAACGTCGAGCGCAGGCAGCGGAACCGGCACGGGCCACGCACCTTCGGCCCGTGCGCCGCTGCCGGCCGACAGCGTCTTCAGGTAAGCGAGCACGGCCCACGTGTCGGCCGGACCGAGCGTCGCGGCGAAGCCCGGCATCGACGACGCACCGCGCGCGTCGTGCATACCGTGCCGCACGCGCCAGTACAGTTCGCCGTCGAGCCGGCGGGCGAGCAGCGCGCCCGCGAAGGTCGGCGGCCAATGCGCGAGCGTTGCCGCGAGCGGCCCTTCGCCGCGACCGTCCGCGCCGTGACATGCCGCGCAATGCCGCGCATACAGGTGCGCACCGTGCATCACGTTCGTGACGGAAAGCGGCGCGGGATTGCGCTGGAAACTGGTCGGCACCGCGGGTGCGAGCCACAGCGATGCCGGCGGCCACGGCGCGAACCACGCGACGGCGAGTGCGGCGATCGCCGATGCCGCCCGCCACTTGCGCGAAACGAGCGCGATGCAGCCCAGCGCCACGGCGAACGCGGTTGCCGCGCAAGCGACCGCAAGCTGTCGCGTGAGCCCGGCATCGATGCGCAGCGTTTCGAGCGCGATCCGGTGTGCCCAGGGCCACGCGGCCTGTCCGTCGGCGTCCCCGGTCAGGCCCGCCGCATGCAGCGCCCGGACGAACGCGATCTGCGCGCGATACAGCAGTTGCAGGAACAGCAGCGCCCAGTCGGCGAACGGCGGTGCATTCATCGGCGCGGCCTTTGCCGTGCGCGGGCCATCCTGCTAGCGGCACTCGGCATCTACCAGCTCGCATCGAGTCCGAGATGCCGCAGCGCTTCGTGGCGCAGTTCCGCGAGACGCGGATCGCCGCGATGGCGTGGATAGGGCAGGTCGACGCGCAGTTCCGCGACGATCCGCGCGGGACGCGGGCCGAACACGATCACGCGCTGCGCGAGAAACAGCGCTTCCTCGACATCGTGCGTGACGAGCAGCGCGGAAAAGCCGTCGCGTTGCCACAGCGCGGTCAACTCGGCCTGCATCGTCAACCGCGTCAGCGAATCGAGCTTGCCGAGCGGCTCGTCGAGAATCAGCAGGCGCGGATCGTTGACGAGCGCGCGTGCCAACGCGACACGCTGCGCCATCCCGCCCGACAACTGATGCGGAAACACGTTCGAGAATTCCTGCAGCCCGACGCGCGCGAGCGCGTCGTCGACGCGATGTTGCGCGGTGCGAGCCACGCCGCGCGCCTCGAGGCCGAGCGCGACGTTCGCGCGCACGCGGCGCCACGGGTAGAGCGTCGGATCCTGGAACACGACGATACGCGACGGATCGGGCCGCTCGATCCGCACGCCGTCCTGCGCGATTCGGCCTTGTCGTGCGGCGTCGAGGCCCGCGACGAGCCGCAGCAGCGTCGATTTTCCGCAGCCGCTCGGGCCGAGCAGCGCGACGAATTCGCCGGCCGCGACCGACAGCGTGACGTCGTCGAGCACCGGCAGCGGGCCGCCGGGGCCGTCGAACGCATGGCTCACGCGGCGAATGTCGATGCGCGCGCCGCGCGGCGCCGTGGCATCGGGCGTGGCGGGCGCCGTGGGGACGGACGATTCGGGAACGGCGGCGCTTACCATTTGACAGTTCCTTTCTGCCACGCGAGCACGCGGTCGCGCACCGCGAACAGCAGCGCGATCAGCCCGGAAAACAGCAGCGCCATCACGATCAGCGCCGCATACATGTTCACGTACGATGCCCAGCCCTGCGCCCAGCTCAGGTACCAGCCGAGCCCCGACTTGACGCCCATCATCTCGGCGACGACGAGCACCGTGAACGATGCGCTCAGCCCCATGAAGATGCCGACGAATACGTGCGGCAGCGCGGCGGGAATCGCGACGCGCAGCACCAGGAAGCGCGCGTTCGCGCCGAGCGTGCGCGCGACGTCGTAGTACTGCCGGTTCACGCTCGCGACGCCCGACCACGTCAGCACCGCGACCGGGAAGCCGGTCGACAGCGCGATCAGGAACGCGGCGGCCGAATAGCTCGTCGGGAAGAAGTAGAACGTGAGCGGCAGGAGCGCGGTGGCCGGCACCGGGCCGAGCACGCGCAGCACCGGATGCACCCAGTAGCCGATGCGGCGCGACCAGCCGATCGATACGCCGACCGCGAACCCGACCGCGACGCCGTACGCGAACCCGAGCGAAAGCAGCTTCAGCGTATTGCCGGCGCTGCCGGCGAGGCGCGGCCAGTCGTCGACGTAGACCTCGATCAATGCTTGCGGCGGCGCGAAGAACGGCGTCGGCAGCCAACCGGTTTTGGCCGTGACGATTTCCCACGCGGCAAGCACGAGCGGCAGTGCGACGAGCCACGGGCCGGCCGGGCGCACGCGGGCAAGCCGCGCGCGCGTGGCCGGCACGCGATGGCCGAGCGTCGCGGCGACCAGCAGCAGCGCGGCGATCGCCCACGCGGCGATGCCGAACGTGTCGGTGTATGCCCAGTCGGTGAAACCGACGACGCGGTTCGGCCACACGGCAGTCACCGCGCCGAGCGCGGCCCACGCGAGCGCCGCGACGACGCCGGTCGGCCAGGTGCGCGCACGGCGGGCTTCGGCCGCGAGCGTCGCGTCGCAGGCCGTGCATGCTGCGCGGGACGTGGCAGGCGCGGCGGCGGTACCGCCGGTTGCAGTTGCGGATGCGGTGCGCGCCGCGGACGCGTGTTCGATCGTCGACATCGCGTCACCCCAGCACGTTCGCATAGACCTGCTGCGCGAAGCGCTGCGGGTCGGTGCTCTTCTTCAGCACGCTGATCCGGCGGAAATCGTCCGCGTAGAACGCGATTTCCTGCTGCAGATCGACGTTGGTCGGGTGGTGCGTGTAGGTCAGCGTTGCATACAGCTTGCGCAGATCTTCCGGATTGATCTTCGGCGAATACTTCGCGAACGCCTTCGCGGCTTCGTTCGGGTTGTCGTGCGTGTATTCGGTTGCCTGCACGATCGAGCGCGCGAGCGCGGCGGCCGCCGGCCGGTCGTTGCGCACGAGGTCGCCGCGCGCGCCGATCACGCAGCACACCTTGCGCGCGTATTCGCCGGACAGGTTCGTCGCGAGTTCCGTATATGCGCCGTTGCTGCGCTTTTCGAGCAGATAGAGATTCGGGTCGCCGTCGGCGATCGCCTGGATCTCGCCCTTGTCGACCGCGACGCCGAGCAGATCGGCCGGATACTGCCGCCACGTGATGTCGCGTTCGGGATCGATGCCGTTCTTCGCGAGCAGGATCGAGAAGAAGTGCTTGCCGGGCGCCGCGAGATCGCTGACGCCGACCGTCTTGCCCTTCAGCGCCTGCAGCGTCGTCACGCCGGCCGTCTTCGCGCCGAGCAGCCGCACGCACCCGCCGTGCGAGCTGCCGATGATCTTCACGTCGAAGCCGGCTTCGAGCGGTTTCAGCCAGCGGTGAATCATCCCGACCGCCGCGTCGGCCTTGCCGGTCGCGATCGATTCGAGCAACTGGTCGGTCGATCCGCTGTAGTTGATCAGCTCGACCTTCAGCCCGTTCTTCTCGAAGAAGCCGTTTTCCTGCGCGACGACGATCGGCGTCAGGCAGAACGCGTTCTGGTTCCACGCGAACGTGAGCTTCTTCAGCGGCGGCGCGGACCATGCTTTGCGGCCGAGCGTGATCGCCGGCGCGGCGAGCGCGGCGGCGCCGGCCGCGCGCAGCAGCCGGCGGCGCTTGTCGTCATGGGCGCCGGTCGGCGCGGGTGCGGTGGTTTCGGTCATCGTGTGGTCTCTGGTTCCGGTCGTGCGGCAGGGCGCTCAGTCGAGCAGGTCGGGTTCGTCGGCGACGACGCGTGCGAACAGGCTGTCGAACGCATGCAATGCGCCGTCGGGGCCGCCGATCTGGCCATGCGTGTGTCGCGCGGTCGCGTGATCGATCGGTTGCGGCGTGCCGGCCGCTTCGGCCAGCAACTGCGTGTGCGCGGCGTTGTCGAGCGCGATGTACCACCACGCGGCGGCCTCGACCGTCGGGCCGGCCGTCAGGATGCCGTGGTTCTTCAGGATCACGCCCTTGTGCGTGGTGCCGTCGGGCTTCGCGAGCGCGTCCGCGATCCGTGCGCCTTCGCTCGTGTCGACGACCATCCCCGTGAAGTCGTCGAACAGCGCGTGATCCTCGTAGAACACGCACGCGTCCTGCGTCAGCGGATCGAGCGGGCGGCCGAGCGTCGACCACGCCTTGCCGTAGGTCGAATGCGTGTGCGCGGCGGCGACGATGTGCGGATGCGCGTCGTGAATCGCCGCGTGGATCGCGAACGCGGCCTTGTTCAGCGGCCGGTTGCCGATCGCGGTTTCGCCGCGTGCGTTGACGAGCAGCAGGTCCGATACCTTGATCCGCGAGAAATGCACGCCGAGCGGATTCACCCAGAAGTGGTCGGGCAGTTCGGGGTCGCGCGCGGTGATGTGGCCGGCGAGGCCCGACGCGAAGCCGAAGCGCGCGAACAGGCGGAACGCGGCCGCGAGTCGCTCCTGCCGGTGGCGGCGCTCGGCGGCGACGTCGACGCGCGGCGCGGGCGGATCGAACCAGAAATGCTGGCGCGGCGTGTCGGCGAGGACGAGGCCCGATGCGGTGCGCACGGGCGATGACGAAGCCAGGACGGCGGACATGATCGGCGTCTCCCTTTGCGTCAGGCCGCGCGGCGTGCCGCGTCGCGTGCGGTGACGGCGCTGCGCACGCGCGGAATCAATTCGCGACCGTAGTCGATCGCGTCTTCGAGCGGATCGAAGCCGCGGATCAGGAACGTCGTCACGCCGAGGTCGTAGTAGTCGAGCAGCGCGTCGGCGACCTGTTCGGGCGTGCCGACCAGCGCGGTCGAATTCGAGCGTGCGCCGGTGAGCTTTGCGATCTCGGTCCACAGCCGCTTGTCGACGCGCGAGCCGCGTTCGGCCGCGGCGAGCAGGCGTCGCGCGCCTTCGCTCTGCTGCGGGCCGCCGCTGCCGAGGCCGGCCGCTTCGCGCAGCCGGCGCGTTTCGTCGAGGATCCGGTGCGCGCGCGCCCATGCTTCGTCTTCGGTCGCCGCGAGGATTGGCCGGAACGACACGGAGAAGCGCACCTGCCGGCCGTGCTTCGCGGCTTCGGCGCGCACGCGGGTCGTCAGGTCGCGCACCTGGTCGAGCGATTCGCCCCACAGCGCATAGACGTCCGCGTGCTTGCCGGCGACTTCCAGCGCCGCTTCCGAGGCGCCGCCGAAGTAGATCGGCACGTGCGGCTGCTGGAACGGCTTCACTTCCGAAAAGCCCTGCGTGAAGCGGTAGTGCGCGCCGTCGTGATCGAACGGCTGCGTTTCGGTCCAGATGCGGCGCAGGATGCCGAGATATTCGTCGGTGCGTGCGTAGCGTGCGTCGTGGTCGAGGAAGTCGCCGTCGCGTTGCTGCTCGCTGTCCGAGCCGCCGGAGATGAAATGCACGGCGAGCCGGCCGCGGCTGAACTGATCGAGTGTCGCGATCTGCCGCGCGGCGAGCGTCGGCGCGGTGAAGCCCGGCCGATGCGCGAGCATGAAGTGAATGCGCTCGGTCGCGGCGGCGGCGAACGCGATCGTCAGCGTCGCGGACGGGCCGGTCGAATGGTGCGGGACGAGGATCCGGTCGAAGCCGGCCGTTTCGTGTGCGCGGGCGAAGTCGCGCACGTAGTCGGGGTCGACGACGGGGCCGGCAGGTGGATGGATTTCCGACTGCTTCTGGCTCTGGATCATGCCGATGAATTCGACGCTCATCTGGGTCTCCGATACAAGGACAGCCCCACGCGGCCGGCAACGGCCGGCGGGGGCGGGAATGGAGCGCAGATTACCGCCGGGATCATGCGGAACGGAAATAATCAATCCCGATTTGAATATCAGATTTGCATGGTTTGGCCGCGTGTGCGTTGCGCATACGCTGTGGGCTCGCGATGGCGTCGAAAGGGCGTCGGGGCGTGTCGGGCGGGGCTTTCGCGCCGGGCGGGAACCGGCTCGGCATGCGGCCCGGTGCGAATGCCGATGCGTGCGCACGCATTCGCGGCAAACGTCCGCGAACCGGCACGGCGCGCGAGTGCGCAACCGGTCGCCGCCGGCTTCACGCGCCGCTGCGCCATCCGCCGATTGATCTCTGCCATGAGCGCCGATCCGTTAGCCAGCTACCCAGTCACCGAGGGAATCCGTACCGATGTCCGCCAGCCTTGCCGCTTCCTCGCCGCTACCGCCGCAGTCGTCGCTGCGCCACCTGCCTGCCGACGATGCGCGCGTCGCGGCGCTGCTCGAGCGCCTCGCACCCGAACTCGCCGCCGACGCCGCCCGTAACGACGTCGACGGCCGCTTCCCGCACGAGAACTTTGCGCGGCTGCATCGCGCCGGGCTGATCGCGCAGGTCGTGCCGCGCGAGCATGGCGGCGCGGGCGCGACGCTCGCGCAGGCGAGCCGGATCGTGGCCGCCGTCGCCCGCGCCGATCCCGCGACCGCGCTGGTGCTGACGATGACGTATCTGCAGCATCGCGCGCTCGGCCGTGCGGACAACCGCTGGCCCGCGCGCGTGCGGCGTGCGGTGTTCGACAGTGCGGTCGCCGAAGGCGCGCTGATCAACGCGTTGCGCGTCGAACCGGCGCTCGGGTCGCCGTCGCGCGGCGGCCTGCCCGAAACGATCGCGCGTCGCGACGGCGACGGCTGGCGGCTGTCCGGCCACAAGCTGTACAGCACCGGCATTCCGGCGCTGCGCTGGCTCGCCGTGTGGGCGCGCACCGACGAACCCGAGCCGCGTGTCGGCGTATTCCTCGTGCGGCGCGAGCGCGATGTGGAAGACGACGCAGGCATCCGCGTGATCGAAAGCTGGAATCACCTGGGCCTGCGCGCCTCGGGCAGCCACGAGGTCGTGTTCGACGACGTGCGGCTGCCCGCCGATCATGCGGTGGACGTGCGCGCGCCCGATGCGTGGGCCGTATCGGCCGCGAGCCATGCGGATGTCGACGCGCAGGCCGACCAGCAGGCGTGGATGGTCGCGCTGCTCGGCAGCCTCTACGATGCGGTGGCGCGCGCGTCACGCGACTGGCTGCTCGCGTTCGCGATGACGCGCGCGCCGAGCGGGCTCGGGGCCCCGCTCGCGACGCTGCCGCGCATTCAGGAGGCCGTCGGCGAGATCGAAGGGTGGTTGCACACGAACCGCGTGCTGCTCGACGAGCACATCGCGCGCACCGATGCGGGTGACGCGCCGACGGTGACGACGAGCGGCCTCGTCAAGCGAACCGTGACGGAGCAGGCGATCCGCACGGTCGAGCACGCGTTGAAGCTGTCGGGCAATCACGGGCTGAGCCGCCACAATCCGCTCGAACGTCATTATCGCGACGTGCTGTGCAGCCGCGTGCATACGCCGCAGGACGATGCGATCGCGGTCGCCGCCGGGCGTGCGGCGCTCGACGCCGCGGCGCGAAGCGCAACCGCGAACGCGGAGACTGGCGGGACGTCGCGCGACGCACCGGCATCCGGTCGACGCGATGCGTGAGCGGGACCGCAGGACGGTCGGCGCAAACGGGACAGCGCGGTGCTGGCGTCGCCGGCCTTGGTCAAGCGGCCTCGTCGTGCGCGGCGGCATCCGCGGGCAGCGCCAATGCCGCGCGCGCATGCGCGCCCACGGCCGCGAGCGGCGCCTTGATGCGCGCGGCGTCCTGCCGGTGCAGCAGCCACAGATCGATCTGCGGCTTGAAATCGGCGAGCGGCACGATCTCGACCGCGTCGCGCAGCGGGCTGCCTTCGACGAGCGGCAGCGGCATCAGCCCGATGCCGAAGCCGTTCGCGACGCTCTGCAATTGCAGGTCGCGACCATACACGTCGAGCGTGACGGGCATCGGCAGCCCTTGCGCGTCGAGCGCGCGGCGCAGGCCCGCGCGAAAGCCGCAGCCGTCGGGATTGAGCACCCAGCCGCGCGCTTGGCAGTCGGCGAGCCGGTAGCTGCGGCGCGGCCAGTCGCCCTTGCGGCCGACCGCGACGAGCCGGGTGACCAGCAGCCGTTCGCCCTCGACGTGCGGCGGCAGCACCATTTCGCGGGCCAGAAACACCAGCGCCGCATCGAGTTCGCGGCGCGCGACGCGCTCGACGAGCATGCCGCCCCAGGCGGTCGTGACCTGCGTGGCGAGTGCGGGCCATTGCCCGGCGATCCGCGCGATCAGCCCGGGCAGCATCAGTTCGCCGAGGCCCTGCGTGAGGCCGACGCGGAATTCGCCGGCGGGCGGCCGCTGGCCGGCCGTCAGTTCGCGCAGCGCATCGACCTCGCGCAGGATCGCGCGGCACTGCTCGAACACCTGCAGGCCGATGTCGGTCGGACGCGGCGGTTTCGTGTTGCGGTCGAGCAGCGTCGCGCCGAGCGCTTCCTCGAGATTCTGCACGCGCCGCGTGATCGCCGGCTGCGTCATCCCGAGCTCGGCCGCGGCCTGGCTCAGCGTCTGGCAGCGGACGACCGCTGCAAAAGCGTCGATATCGCTAATTTTCATGTTTGTTCTGCATGGTATTTCGGGTGCATCATGACGATCCATCATATTCGGCATCATATTCGAGGAGGCAGCCGATGAGTACGCTTTCGTTGCATCAGACGCCGCTGCGTCCGTTCGTCGACGGGCTGGGCGCGCTGCTCGCGTCCGGCGCGAACGAGGCGCGCATTCTCGACGAGGGCGGCGCGCTGCTTGCCGCGCTCGTCGCGCACGACGACTGGCTGCCCGACGCATTCGCGCAGCCCGATCCCGAGCGCTACCGCCAGTACCTGCTGCATCTCGATCCCGACGAGCGGTTCTCCGTCGTCAGCTTCGTGTGGGGGCCTGGCCAGACGACGCCGATCCACAATCACACGGTGTGGGGGCTGATCGGCATGCTGCGCGGCGGCGAGTTTTCGCAGCCGTACCGGTTCGACGCGACCGGCAAGCCGGTGCCGTCGGGCGATGCGGTGCGGCTGAAGCCGGGCGACGTCGAGGCCGTGTCGCCGCATATCGGCGACGTGCATCGCGTGACCAACGCGTTCGCCGACCAGGTGTCGATCAGCATCCACGTGTACGGCGCGAACATCGGCAAGGTCGAGCGCGCGGTGTTCCTGGACGACGGCACCGTGAAGCCGTTCGTGTCCGGCTATTCGAACGTGTGATCGAACGTGTGACGCCGCAACGCGCGGACATCCCGTTGCGAGCACACACACCCGCAGCCCCGAGCTTCTTTGCTTTCTTCACCGACTTCAACAGAATCCGACAGAGACATCGTGACGCAATCCGTTGATTCCACTTCCCGTTTCCCCGTCGCGTCGTACCAGGACGTACGCGCACGCCTCCTGGCCCGCGACGAGCTCGCGCTGATCGACGTGCGCGAGGAAGATCCATACGCGCAGGGCCATCCGCTTTGGGCCGCCAACTTTCCGCTGTCGAAGCTCGAACTCGACGCGTGGACGCGCATTCCGCGCCGCGACACGCCGATCGTCGTGTTCGGCGAGGCCGACGGCGAGGATCTCGCGCCGCGCGCGGCCGCGAAGCTCGCGCAGCTCGGCTATACCGACGTGCGGCTGCTCGACGGCGGTCTCGCGGGCTGGCTCGCCGCGGGCGGCGAGCTGTTCATCGACGTGAACGTGCCGAGCAAGTCGTTCGGCGAATGGGTCGAGGCCGAGCGCCATACGCCGTCGCTGTCGGCGCAGGAAGTGCAGGCGCTGATCGACGAGAAGGCCGACGTCGTGATCGTCGACGCGCGCCGCTTCGACGAGTATCAGACGATGAACATCCCGACGTCGACGAGCGTGCCGGGGGCGGAACTCGTGTTGCGCGTGCGCGCGCTCGCGCCGAACCCCGCGACCCGGGTGGTGGTGAACTGCGCGGGCCGCACGCGCAGCATCATCGGCACGCAGTCGCTCGTGAACGCGGGGCTGCCGAACCCGGTCGCGGCACTGCGCAACGGCACGATCGGCTGGACGCTCGCGGGCCAGACGCTCGAGCACGGCGCCGCGCGACGCTTTCCCGACGACGTCGAACCCGCGCAGCGCGAGGAAGCCCGGCGCGCCGCGCGCGCGGTGGCCGAGCGCGCCGGCGTGCCGCGCATCGCGCTTGCGGACGTCGCCGCGCTCGACGAGCCGGGCCGCACGCTGTATCGCTTCGACGTGCGCACGCCGGAGGAATACGAGGCCGGCCATCTGCCAGGCTTCCTGGGCACGCCGGGTGGCCAGCTCGTCCAGGAGACCGACCATCACGCGGCCGTGCGCGGCGCGCGCATCGTGCTCGCCGACGACGACGGCGTGCGCGCGGACATGACCGCGTCGTGGCTCGCGCAGATGGGTTGGGACGTGCGCGTGATCGAGCCGGCCGGCACGGCGGCCTTCACCGAGCGCGGCCAGCCGCCGCGCGACGTGCCGGCGACGCCGCAGGTGGCCGAGGTGTTGCCCGCGACGCTCGCGGGCTGGCTGAAGGAGGCGGGGCCGGGCGAGGTCGCGATCGTCGACGTGACGACCAGCGCGAACTACGTGAAGCGGCATATTCCCGGCGCGTGGTTCGTCGTGCGCGCGCGGTTGCGCGACGCGCTCGCCGCGATTCCGCCGGCGAAGCGCTATGTGTTCACGTGCGGATCGAGCCTGCTCGCGCGGTTCGCGGCAGACGACGCGCGCGCGTTGCTGCCGGCTTCCGCGGCGATCTCGGTGCTGACCGGGGGCACGGCCGCGTGGATCGACGCGGGGCTGCCGCTGGAGCACGGCGAGACGCATCTGGCGTCGCCGCGCGTCGACCGCTACCGGCGCCCGTATGAAGGCACGGACAACGCGGCCGCCGCGATGCAGGCGTATCTCGACTGGGAATACGGGCTGGTCGACCAGCTGAAGCGGGACGGTACGCACCACTTCCGCGTGATCTGAGCGCGGCGCGGCATCCGGTGTGCGGCACGACATGCGCCGCGCCCGGTTGCCGCGCGTTCAGCGGCGCATCGCATGCCGCATGCGACGCGTTCGGTACGCTCACCGCTTGAACGTATCGACGGCCGTGCGGCCGACGGCCGGATCGTCGGTGAAGAAGCCGTCGATGCCCGCGCGCAGGTACGCCTGGATCTCGCGCACCGAGCCCGCGGTGTTGCGCGTGGCCGGCGTGCCGCCGTCCTTCAGCGACGCGGGCAGGAAGTTGTTCTCCGGACGGAACGTGTACGGATGCACGACGAGGCCGGCTTCGTGCGCGTAGCGCACGTACGGCGTCGGCTGCTGCAGCGTGCCGTCCGCGGCCACGGCGATGATCGACGTCTTGTACGGGCCGACACCGTTCGCATAGGACGCGATCTCGCGCATTCCGTCGCGCGTCGACAGGTCACCGTAGGTGCGCTTGTCGTTCGCCTTCACGAAGTCGTACGGTCGCTGGCCGGCTTCGTCCATCAACTGCACGAGCTTCCAGTTCGGCTGGCTCGACTTGATCCGGTTGCGGATCGCCTTCAGGTTCGCGACCTCGAACGACTGGATGTAGACGGTCGCCGTGCGTGCCGTGTACGGATCCTTCAGCAGCGCATCGACGAGGCGGTCCTCGAGCGGCAGGCCGACCGACTGGAAGTAGGTCGGGTGCTTGGTTTCCGGATACAGGTGGATCGTGCGGCCGGTCTGCGCGGACATCTGTTTCGCGAGCGCGACGATCTCGTCGAAGGTCGGAATCTCGAACTGGTCGTTGTACGCGGTGTTCGCCGGGCGGACCTGCGGAATGCGCTCGCGGGCACGCAGCGTCTTCAACTCGGCGAGCGTGAAATCCTCGGTGAACCAGCCGGTCAGCTGCGCGCCGTCGATCGTCTTGGTCGCCTTGCGGCTCGCGAACTGCGGCAGCGTCGACACGTTCGTCGTGCCGGAGATTTCATTCTCGTGGCGCGCGACAAGCACGCCGTCGCGCGTCGAGACGAGGTCGGGCTCGATCACGTCCGCGCCGTCCTCGATCGCCTTGCGGTACGACGCGAGTGTGTGTTCGGGGCGCAGCGCGCTCGCGCCGCGATGGCCGACCACCTGGACCTTCGCGGAGATCGGCTGCGTCGGATCGGATGCCGACACGTCGTCGCCGCCGCAGGCGGCGAGCAGGAGGGCGGCGGCACAGGCGAACGGGATGCAGCGCAGGGCGGTCGGGCGCGTGAAGAGCATGTCGGTGAACCTTCGAAACGGAAGTCGGTGAAAGGGGCGTCGTTCCGGCGGCGCGGCCTGTCTCGGCGGGCCGCGCGGGATCGAACGGGACGCGATCGTCGCATCGAATAATTACATATGTATTACTCGCGCCTTTCTTTTGTGTTGCCGCGTAAGACGCACGGGACGGGCGGATTGCGCGACCGTGCGAGCGGCGCGATCCGGCCGTCGCCGGGAGCCGGCGCGCCGGATGCACTAAACTTGCGGGACTTTTGCATCGCCGCGCCGGGCCGACGCCCGCCCGCGCGACGATGCGGCGACTCGCGGGCCGGCGCGGGCGTCCGGCGCCCGTGTGCGTCCGGGGCCCGCGCCGGCCGATTTTTACCGACCCATGACGACCCATACCGATCCCGCCTACCTGCTCGGCGACCTGCTGAAGAACGTTTCCCGCTCCTTCTACCTGACGCTGCGCGTGCTGCCCGACGGCATGCGCGACCCGGTCGGCCTGGCCTACCTGCTCGCGCGCGCGGCCGACACGATCGCCGACACGGCGCTCGTCGCACCCGATCTCCGCGCGGCGTTGCTGACCGACCTGCGCGACGAGGTCGAGCGGCTCGGCGACGGCGCGGCGCTGTCGCACGCGCTGGAGGACGTGACGCGAATGCAGACGGATTCGCACGAGCACGTGCTGCTCGGCTCGATGCAGCCGATGCTCGCGCTGCTGCGCGCGCAGCCGGAGGCGGATCGCGCATCGATCCGTAAGGTCGTCGCGACGCTGACGTCGGGGATGGAGTTCGACCTGCGCACGTTCCCCGACGAACAGTCGGGAGAGGTCGCGTCGCTGCCGGACCGCGACATGCTCGATCGCTACACGTATCTGGTCGCCGGCTGCGTCGGCGAATTCTGGACCGACATGACCGGCGCGCACACGCGGGCCGCGCGCGGCTGGGACCTGGCGGACATGCGCGAGAAGGGCATTCGTTTCGGCAAGGCGCTGCAGATGACCAACATCCTGCGCGACTGCGCGAAGGACCTGCGGATCGGCCGCTGCTATCTGCCGGACGACGTGCTGGCCGCGCACCGCGTGAGCGTCGCCGACCTGATGTCGCCCGATGCGTCGGCGCGCGCGCGCGGCGTGCTGGTCGACCTGCTGCGCGTGGCGCTCGATCAGTATCGAGACGCGTGCCGGTACACGCTGGCGATTCCGCGCCGTTTCGTGCGTCTGCGGCTCGCGTGTCTGTGGCCGATCATGATCGGCCTCGAAACGCTCGAATTGCTGGCCGGTCACGATGCATGGCTCGATCCGGCGAGGCCGGCGAAGGTGCCGCGCAAGCGGATCTACCGGATCATGGCGTCGTCGCTCGCGCTCGTCGGCTCGAACGCGGCGATCCGTGCGCGCATGAACGCGCTCGTCGACGCGGTGAACGCGCGGATCGAGCAGCCGGCCGCGCGCTGATTCTCGCTGAACGATGCCGGCGCGACAGGCGCGGGCATCGCCCCTCGGCCCGCATTCGCCGGGCCGCTTCCGTCCGATTCTCCCCACACGCACTGAAACGTTTTCACGATTTCGCTTTCCGAAACGTGGGTGTCATGAATGTCAGCGATCCTGCGCGGCGGCGTTGAATCGTGGCAGCCGCCGCGGTCGCGCATTTGTAAGAAGGTTGTTGCCGAAGGCGTCTGACGACATTGGACGGTCGCGATGCACCAGTAAAAATGTAAAGCTAGGGTTTTCACCGGGAAATGCCGGAAAGGCCCACCGCGTAAGCGTTTTCAGGTGTTATGTAACCGTTTGGTGAACCCCTGCGTTGCGTCGATCATACGATGACCGACTGCACATGTTGGGAAACGATTGGTAATCCGTCAGAATCGCACCGGCATGTACTCGCACATGTGTCAGTCATAAAACCACACCAGAAAAGAAATCATTCTTTGAGGACGGAGAATCAATGAAAAAGCGCGTCGCTTTCGCCATGACGGCAGTGGGTCTCGCAGCCGCTACCGCCGCCCACGCCCAGAGCAGCGTGACCCTGTACGGTATCGTCGATAACGCCATCGCCTGGCAGAACAACTCGTCGGCGACCAGCGCGGTTTCGGGCGGTCACTCGAAGGTCCAGATGGCCACCGGCATTTGGGCAGGCAGCCGCTTCGGCCTGAAGGGCAGCGAAGATCTCGGCGGCGGCACGAAGGCGATTTTCCAGTTGGAAGCCGGCTTCAACGCGAACAACGGCTCGTCGCAATGGACGAACGGCATCTTCACGCGTCAGGCGTGGGTAGGTCTGACCAACCCGACGTACGGTACGCTGACGGCCGGCCGCCAGTACACCGCGTACTACACGCTGCTGTCGCCGTATAGCCCGACGACCTGGCTGACCGGTTACTACGGCGCGCACCCGGGCGATATCGACTCGCTGGACACCAGCTACCGCGCGAACAACTCGCTCGTCTACATGTCGCCGAAGTTCTACGGCTTCACGGTCGGCGGTTCGTACTCGCTCGGCGGCGTGGCAGGCAGCTTCAACCGCGGCTCGACCTGGAGCGCGGCGATCCAGTACCTGAACGGCCCGGCAGGCATCGCGGTCGGCTATCAGCGCATCAACAACGCGACGCTCGGCGGCGGCGTGTGGGGCGCGAACTCGACCGCGCAAAACGGTCTGGATTCGAACGGCAACGGTGCCGAGCAGGCCGTGTCGTCGATCAACGGCGGCTACAAGACGGCACAGTCGCAGCAACGTGTCGCCGTGACGGCCGGTTACCAGTTCACGCCGGCGTGGGACATCTCGGTGTCGTACTCGAACGTCCAGTACATCCCGGGCAACCTGTCGGCATTCCACAATACGGCGATCTTCAACACGGCGGGCGCAGTGCTGCACTGGAAGGCAGCGCCGCAGTGGGACTTCGCGGCAGGCTACTCGTACACGCGTGCGACCCAATCGAACGGCGTCTCGAGCGCGGCCAAGTACCACCAAGTCACGCTGTCGCAGTACTACAGCCTGTCGAAGCGCACGGGCCTGTACGCGGTCGAAGCGTACCAGCACGCCAGCGGCAACACGATCAGCGGCCTGACCGGCGGCATCGTCAACGCAACGACGTCGATCGGCGACGGCGTGGGCGCAGGTTCGAAGCAGAACCAGATCGCTGCAGGCGTTGGCCTGATCCACCGCTTCTGATGTCGCGCGGCGCGCGAGCGCCGCTCACGGCATGCGGTATGAAAAAACCGGCCTTCGGGCCGGTTTTTTTTCGTGGGTGCGCGCCGCACGCGTGGCGCGGGTGCCGTCGTCGGCCGAGCAGTGTCCGACGACGTGTGCGCAAGCCGTCCCGATCGTCACCGGCTCGAATCGTCCGACCAGTTCCCCGCCAGCGACTGAAACAGCGCCGCCGTATCGGCAAGCCGGTCTGCCTGTGCACGTGTGCGATCGAGCGCGGTTTGCAGTGCCTGCCGCTGCGCGTCGAGCAGCGCGAACGTGCTGATCCCGCCTGCCGCGTAACGGTCGACGGCAATCGCGTTGCCTGCCGCCGCTTCCCGTGCAGCCGTGTCTCGTGCCTCCAGCTCCGCCGCATCGTGCTCGACCGCGCGCATCGCGTCGGCGACCTGCTGGAGCGCCAGCAGCACGGTTTCTCGATAGCTTGCGAACGCGGCGTCGTATGCGGCTTCGGCCGCGCGCTTTCTCGCGCGCAGTTCGCCACCGTGAAAGAGCGGCTGCGTCAGGCCGAGACCGACATTCCAGACATTGAGCCCGCTCACGATATCCGCGATGCGCGTGCGTTCCGAACCGATCCCCGCCGAAATCGAAAAACGCGGATACAGGTTCGCGGTCGCCACGCCGACGTTCGCGCTCGCCTGGTGCAGCACGGCCTCCGCCGCGCGGATGTCGGGTCGTTCGCGCGCAAGCGTCGACGGCAGCGCGACCGGCAGCGTGCGAGGCAGCGCGAGCGCATCGAGCGTGAGATCAGGCAGTGCGGCGTCGGACGGCGGCGCGCCCAGCAAGATCGCGAGCCGGTGGCCGGCCTGCGCGAAGCGGGCCGCGAGCGGCGGCAGCGAGGCCTGCGTCTGCGCGAGCAGCGTGCGCTGCGCATGCACGTCGGCCTGCGATACGCCGCCCGCCGCGAAGCGCGCTTCGACGATGCGCAACTGCCGCGCCTGCGCGTCGACGAGCTGGCGTGTGAGCGCGATCTGCTGCGCGAGCGACGCGCGCAGGATCGCGGTCGCGACGACGTTGCCCGCGAGCGTCAGGCGCGCGGCGTCGAGCGTGTATGCCTGATAGTCGATCTGGGCGCGCAGCGCTTCGAGCGCGCGCCGGTTGCCGCCGAACACGTCGAGGACGTACGACACGCTCACCGACGCGTCGTACAGCGTGAATGGCCCCGGATTCGGCACGTTGGCGGGCAGCCCGAACGCGGCGACGTCGACCTTCTGGCGTGTGGCGGACAGGTTCGCGTCGACGCGCGGCAGCATCGTCGCGCCGGATTGCGCCGCATGGTTCTGTCGCGCTTCGTCGAGCCGCGCGCGGGCCTCGGCGAGCGTCGGGCTGTTTTGCCACGCGGTATCGACGAGCCGGTTAAGCGGCGCCGAATCGAACCGCGTCCACCAGCGTTGCAGCGTGTGTGCGGCCGGCGCGAACGTCTGCGCGTCGCCGGCCACCGCCGTTGCCGCGGGCGCTTCGTCGCGTGTGTAACGCTGCGTGGACGGCGCGTCCGGCGTGCGGAAATCCGGCCCGACCGCGCATCCGGCGACGAGCAGCGCAACGGCCGCCAATGCGCTGCCGCGGGCGGTGTGGGAGGCGTGACGCGAAGCCGGTTTCATCGCGCGGCCCCTAGTCGAGCGTGCGCCGGTAGAAGCGCAGCGCGATGCCCATCACGACGAGCGTGAAGAGCGCGACCGGCCACACGGACGGCCACAGGTCGGCCCAGCCGTTGCCTTTGAGCAGGATGCCGCGCACGAGGCGGTTGAAGTAGGTGAGCGGCAGCAGGTTGCCGATGAATTGCGCCCACCGCGGCATCCCGGCGAACGGAAACATGAAGCCCGACAGCAGGATGTTCGGCAGGAAGTAGAACACCGCGAGCTGCATCGCCTGGAGCTGGTTCTGCGCGAGCGACGACAGCGTGATGCCGACCGTGAGGTTCGCCGCGATGAACAGCAGCGCGGACAGGTAGATCGCGAACACGCCGCCGACGAACGGCACGTCGAACACGTAGCGCGCGGCGGCGAGGATGATCGACACCTGGATCAGCCCGATGAACACGTACGGGACGATCTTGCCGGTCATCACCTCCAGCGGCCGCGCGGGCGTCGCCAGCAGATTCTCCATCGTGCCGCGCTCGCGTTCGCGCGTGATCGCGAGGCCCGTCATCATCACCATCGTCATCGTCAGGATCACGCCCATCAGCCCCGGCACGACGTTGTACTGCGTGATGCCTTCGGGGTTGTACAGGCGGTGCAGCACCACGTCGAACGCGGCCGGACGGCCGTTCAGGTGCGCGAGCGGGCCGGTCAGGTCCTTGTCGGCGACGGGTTGCACGAGGCCCGGTAGCGCGCCGATCGCCGACGCGGTCGCGACGGGATCGGTCGCGTCCGCCTCGACGAGGAGCGCCGGGCGCTCGCCGCGCAGCAGCCGCTTCGAGAAATCGGCCGGCACGCTCAGCACGAACTGCACGTCGCCACGGGCAAGCGCATGCCGGCCGGCCGATTCGTCGGGCAGCGTCGCGACGATGTCGAAGTACGCGGAATTGCGCATCGCGGCGATGAAGCTGCGCGCGAACGGGCTCGAGTCGGCGACGATCACCGCGGTCGGCAGATGCTTCGGGTCGGTGTTGATCGCGAAGCCGAACAGCGCGAGCTGGATGATCGGCACGCCGACGATCATCGCGAACGTCACGCGGTCGCGGCGCAGCTGCAGGAATTCCTTCAGCACGATGCTCCACCAGCGCGCGACCGAGAACGATTCGCGCAGGCCTGTCCACGCGTTCATGTCGCCGCTCCGCCAGGCGGCCCGGACGCGCGGCCCATCATGTAGATGAAGACGTCTTCGAGCCCGGTCTCGATCGGTGCGACCTGCAGCGGTGCGCGACCGTCCGTCTGCGCGTCGGCTTGCGATGCGATCTGCGCGAGCGTTGCATCGAGCAGCGCGCGATCGCGGCCGCTCACGTGCAGCGTCGAACCGAACACGACCGTCTGGTCGACGCCCGGCATCGTGCGCAGGCGCGCGGACAGTTCGGCCAGATGCCCGCCGGTGACCGAGCGTGTCGACAGGTGCTGCGACGCGACGATTTCCTCGGACGTGCCCTGCGCGAGCAGTTCGCCGGACGCGATGTACGCGAGCTTGTGGCAGCGTTCGGCTTCATCCATGTAGTGCGTGCTGACGAGCACCGAGATGCCTTGCGCGGCCAGCCGGTGCAGTTCTTCCCAGAAGTCGCGGCGCGCGGCCGGATCGACGCCGGCCGTCGGCTCGTCGAGCAGCAGCAGTTCCGGCTCGTGCAGCATGCACGCGGCGAGCGCGAGACGCTGCTTCCAGCCGCCCGACAGCGCGCCCGTGAGCTGGTCCGCGCGGCTCGCGAGGCCGAGCCCGTCGAGCGCGCGCGAGACGGCCGCCCGGCGATCGGGCATCCCGTACACGCGTGCGACGAAATCCAGGTTCTCGCGGATCGACAGGTCTTCCCAGTACGAGAAGCGCTGCGTCATGTAGCCGACACGCCGCTTGATCTGCGCGCTGTCGCGCACGATGTCGTAGCCGAGGCAGGTGCCGCTGCCCGAGTCGGGCGTGAGCAGGCCGCACATCATGCGGATCGACGTCGTCTTGCCGCTGCCGTTCGGCCCGAGAAAGCCGAAAATCTCGCCGCGCGCGACGCGCAGTGATACGTCCTTCACGACATGCTTGTCGCCGAAGCGCTTGTTCAGGCGGTCGACGTCGATCGCGTACGGAGCGGGCGGCGCGTTCATCGCATCCTCACGGCGACGGGCTGGCCCGGGTGCAGCTTCGGCGCGTCGGCGACGGCGGGGCGCGCTTCGACCATGAACACGAGCTTGGTCCGGCTCTCGTTGCTGTAGATCACGGGCGGCGTGTATTCGGCCTCGCGCGACACGTAGGTGACGTGCGCGGGGACGTCGGCGGGGCAGCCGTCGCAGCGGATCGCGACGGCGCGCCCCGGGGCGATCGATGCGAGGGCGGCTTCCGGCACGAAGAACCGCACCTTCAGGTTTTGCGGCGGCAGCATCTGCACGACCGGATTGCCGGCCTGCACCCATTCGCCGACGCGGTACAGCGTGTCGTACACACGCCCGGCGGCGGGCGCGGCGACGCGCTTCTGGTCGAGCTTCCATTGCGCTTCGGTGACGGCCGCCTGCGCGGCATCGACTTGCGCGGCCTGGGCGGCCACCTGCTGCGTGCGTCCGGGCAGGCGCGCGACGTCGACCTGGTTCTGCAACTCGCGCACCTGCGCGGCGGTGGTCTGCGCGGACGTGCGCGAATCGTCGAGCTGCTGCTTCGACAGACCGCCGGCCGCGTACTGGCGCTCGTCGCGCGCGCGTTGCGCGGCGGCACGCGCGGCCTGTGCGGTGGCCTGCGCGAGCTGGGCCCGCGTGACCGCGACTTCCGGCGGACGCTTGCCGGTCTGCAGGTCGGCGAGTTGCGCGCGTGCGGCCGCGAGCTGATGCTGCGCCTGCAGCAATGCGGCCGTTTCGTTGACGGCTTCGAGCGAGAACACCGACATGCCGGCCGCGACGGCCTGGCCGCGTTCGACCGACAACTGCGTCAGCGTGCCCGCTTGCGACGACGACAGGTACACGAATTCGCCTTCGACATAGCCTTGATAAGTTGCCACGTCGTTCGCCGGCCGTCCGCAGCCGGCGAGCAGCGCGACGGCTGCGGCCAGCGCGAGCGGCGGCGGGCGGGACACGTTCACGACGGCCTCCGGGGCGAATGTGCGCCGGCATCCGGCACGGCGGCGGGCGGCTGCAAGCCGGAATCGAGCAGCGCGCGGACGTGGCGATGCAGCACGTCGCGATCGACCGGCGGCAGGCCGCGCGCGCTTTGCCACAGCTTCGCGGTGGCGAGCGGCAGCATCACGAGCGCAATGATCGAATGGAACAGGAATGCGGGTTCGAGCGCGGGGTTCAGCGTGCCGGCCTGCTGCGCGGCGCGGATGCGCTCGGCAAAGCGGCCGACGTGCTCGAGCGGAATGCGCCGGATCATCCGCTCGCGCAGCAGGCCGCCTTCGTGGACGATCTCGCGCAGCCAGATCGACGGCAGCCAGGGCATGCGATGCGTGACGTCGAAGAACCGGTCGACGAGTTCGGCGACGAGCGCGAACGGATCGTTTTCGATCTGCGGGGCGGTCGGCCGCCACACGAACGCGATGACCTGCGCGAGCCGCTCCTCGACGATCGCGTCGAGCAGCTGCTCGCGATTCGTGAAGTAGTAATGGACCATCGCCGACGTGACGCCGGCGGCCGCGGCAATTTGCGCGACGGTCGTCGCCGCGATGCCGCGCTCGGCGAACAGCTGCATCGCGACGTCGAGCATGTGGTCGCGCAGGTCGAAGTCGTCCACCGACGGGCGGCGCCCGCGCGGCCTGGCGACGGTGGATCTCGCGTTCATGCAGACGACGCTAATTGACGGGTTAGTTAATTTCAAGGAAGGGTTTTCGCCCGCGTTGATCGAGATCAGGCGTACGTCGAACGGCGGTGCGGACGAGCGGGGTGGCGGCGTGACGACCGGGCGTATGCCAGTGGCGGAATGTAGGAAGCGGCTAATGGGGAAACCACGGGGAACCGGGGGAAGAAGCGCCCGAGGCCGGCGAGGAAGCCGTGCGTCGCGGGTGCGTGCCCGACACGGCACGCACCCCGAACGTCATCACTGATCGATCGGCGACTTCAGCGGCCGGTGCTCGCCCGTCAGCCCGAACACGACGAGTTGCGCGGGCTCGGTCGCGCTCGCATTGCGCGACACCTGGTGGCGCGAACCGGGCGGCTCGTACCAGCCTTCGCCGGCGCGATAGCGGCGCACCGGGCCGTCGTTCACCTGCGACAGCACTTCGCCTTTCGACACGACCGCGAACACCGAGCCGAGGTGTTTGTGTGCTTCGGATGCCTGACCAGGCGCATAGTCGACCGTCGCGACGACGGCGAGCTTGCCGGGCGCTTCGGGCACGGCCTGTTGCATGATCGCGTGCACGTTGTCGCCGGCGTCGTGCGCAATGGCGGCGGCCGGCAGCGCGACGACGAGCGCGAGCGGCGTGCACAGCATCGCGCGGCGGAGCGTGAAGCGGGAGCGCATGATCGTCGTCTCCTTACTCGGGCATCTTGCGGAATGCGATCGCGAAGCGGTTCCACGTGTTGATCGTCGCGATCAGCATCGACAGCTCGAACAGCTCCGTGTCGTTGAAGTGCGGCTTCACGGCTTCCCAGACGGCATCCGGCACGTGGTTGTCGGCGATCAGCGTCAGCGCCTCGGTCCATTCCAGCGCCGCGCGTTCACGCTCGGTGAAGAACGGCGTTTCGCGCCACGTGACGACGGTCGCGAGACGGCGATCAGTCTCGCCGCCCTTGCGCGCATCGGTGGTGTGCATGTCGACGCAGAACGCACAGCCGTTGATTTGCGACGCGCGCAGCCGGACCAGTTCGGCGAGCGGCTTCTCGATCGAGCTTTTCGCGATGAATTCCTCGGCGTTGCGCATCACCTTGATGGCATTCGGGCTGGCGGTATAGAAGTTCAGGCGCGGTTGCATGGCAGGTCCTTTTTCCGGTTGATGCGCACGGTGGCGCGACAGGACCCACTTTAAGCGTGGCACTGGCCTGCTTGAATGGCCAATTCCGGGAAAATTCAGGTAACCAGTGGCGCACCGCCGATGTTGCCCGAGTCCAGCAGCGCGGCCAGTTTCGCGAGCGCGGCGTCGATGCGCAGCGCGTCGATCCCGCCATATCCGAACAGCAGTCCCGCGCGCGCCGCCGAGCCGACGTGGAACGCCGAGATTCCGTACAGGCCGATGTCGTGCTCGCGGGCGGCGCGGACCAGCGCGGCTTCGTCGAGCCCCGGTTTCAGGTGCGCGGCGAGGTGGATGCCGGCGGTCGGCACGATCGGGTCGAACCACGGCGCGAGGTTGCCGCGCAAATGCGCGAGCAGCATCTTGCGGCGCGCGTCGTAATGCTTCTGCACGCGCCGCAGATGCCGCGCGAAATCGCCTTCGTGCATGAAGCGCGCGAGCGCCGCCTGCGTGAGCGTGCAGGTATGCCAGTCGACGATCTGCTTCGCCTTGGCGAGCGCGCCGCGCAGCGCGCGCGGCGGAATCGCGTAGCCGATCCGCAGTTCGGGAAAGATCGTCTTCGAGAACGTGCCGACGTACGCGACGAGGCCCGTGCGGTCGAGGCTCTTCAGCGACTCCACCGGCCGGCCTTCGAAGCGGAATTCGCCGTCGTAATCGTCCTCGATGATCACCGCGCGGCGTCGCTGCGCCCATTCGAGCAGCGCGACGCGCCGGTCCAGCGTCATCGGCATTCCGAGCGGGAACTGGTGCGACGGCGTCACGTAGACGAGGCGCGCGTCGTCGGGCAGCCGGTCGATGATGAGGCCGTGCGCATCGACCGGCACGCCGATCACCGTCGCGCCGAGCGACGCGAACGCCGCGCGCGCCGGCGGATAGCCGGGATTCTCGACCGCGACGACATCGCCCGGCCGTACGACCACGCGCGCGATCAGGTCGAGCGCCTGTTGCGCGCCTTGCGTGACGAGCACGTCGTCCCAGCCGCACGCGACCGCGCGGCTGAACGCGACGTAGCGCGCGATCGCGCCGCGCAACTGCGGATCGCCGGCCGGATCGTGGTACTGGCCGGGGCCGCGCGCCTGCTGGCGCAACGCGTGATGCAGGCAGCGGCGCCACGCGTCGAACGGGAACAGCGTCTTGTCGGTCACGCCGCCGCGGAAGTCGAACGCGGGCGTGTCCTGCGGCGCGGGCATCGCGAGCGCGTCGGGCAGTTCGTCCCACAGCGCGCGTGCGTCGACGGCATGGACGGGCCGTGTGGCCTCGACGAGCGATGGCGTCGAGTCCGCCGCGTGCGGCACCCGCGCGAGGCCGTCGGCGACGAACGTGCCGTCGCCCGCGCGCGTGTTCAGGAAGCCCTCGGCGACGAGACGCTCGAACGCGTCGAGCGTCGTCTTGCGCGACACGCCGAGCTGCCTGGCGAGGTCGCGCGTCGACGGCAGCCGGGCGCCGCCTTCGAGCCGCCCGTCGACGATCGCGGTGCGCAGTTGCCGAAAGATTTGCCCGGTGAGGTCGTGACGGCCTTCGATGCGGATCGCGATGTCCATCGCAGTGGTTACCTCGAATAGGGTAATTTGATGCCGATGAGCATACCGGAAGTTCGTGGGCGGCCCGGCATCCGCCGAACGTAGCCGCACGGCGCCATTCGATTGGACCGCCGCCCGCCGGTGCCTTACGATCCATCACAATCCCCGATCGGAGTGCCCTCATGCTGTCCGAAGACGAACTCGCGCTGCTCGATGCGATCCGCGCCACCGGCAGCCTGTCGCGGGCGGCTGCGCGGCTCGGCAAGGCGCCGTCGACCATCTCGCACGCGGCGCGGCAGCTCGAAACGCGCTTCGACGCGCTGCTGTTCGACCGGCGCGGCTACCGGCTGCAGCTCACGCCGGCCGGCCAGTTGCTGACCGACGAGGCGTCACGCCTCGCGCTGGACGTCGCGCGGCTCACGCAGCGCGTACGGCAGGTCGCGAGCGGCTGGGAGGACCGGCTGTGGATCGTCAGCGACGAGGTGCTGGAGTTCGATACGCTGCTGCCGGTCGTCCGCGCATTCGATGGGCTCGATTCGGGCGTGTCGCTGCGCTTCACGCACGAAGTGCTCGGCGGCACCTGGGAAGCGCTGCGCGACGGCCGCGCGGATCTGGTCGTCGGCGCGACCAACGAGCCGCCGGCGATTCCGGGTTTCAAATGGTTCGAGCTCGGCGCGATGGAATGGGTGTTCGCCATATCGCCGCGCCATCCGCTCGCCGCGGCAAGCGAGCGGCTGACCCGCGACGCGATCTGCGCGCATCGCGCGGTCGTCGTCGCCGATTCGTCGCGGCGGGCCGTCGGCCGCGCGTACGGGCTGCTCGGCGGGCAGGCGGCGCTCGCGGTGCCGTCGATGCGCGCCAAGATCCTCGCGCAGCGCGACGGGCTCGGCGTCGGCTGGGTGCCGCGCCGGCGGGTTGCATCGCTGCTCGCGCGCGGCGAGCTCGTCGAGAAGGAAACGGCCGATCCGCGCGAGCCGAACGTGCTGTACGTCGCCTGGCGCGGCGACCGCGACGGCCGCGCGCTGCAATGGTGGCTGGAGCAACTGCGCGAACCGCGGCTCGCGCAGCGCCTGCTCGACGGGATCGACATGTTGGGCTGAGCGCGTCAGCCGTGCAACGCACGGACAGGTCCCGACAAACACGTTCGAAGATTTCGAACATGTCCGCCGCGCCGATCGTACGGCAAGGGCGGGCGCCGCGCGCATCCTGTGTTCACGGTCAACTCACCGGTTCACAGGAGAACATCATGCAACGCTTCGAAGGAAAAACGGTCCTCGTCACGGGCGGCAACAGCGGCATCGGCCTGGCGGCCGCACGGGCATTCGCGGCCGAAGGCGCGCGGGTCATCATCACCGGTCGCGACGAGCAGACGCTCGCCGCCGCACGCGCGTCGCTCGGCGACGGCGCGCTCGCGATCCGCAACGAGGCCGGCAGCGTCGCGTCGGCGCGGGCGCTGGCGGATGCGATCGCGGCCTCCGGCGCGCGGCTCGACGCCGTGTTCGTCAACGCGGGCGTCGCGAAACTCGCGCCGTTCGCGGATATCGACGAAGCGTTGTGGGATCTCGTGTTCGACACGAATGTGAAGGGCGCGTATTTCCAGATCCAGTCGCTCGTGCCGCTGCTGAACCGCGGCGCGTCGATCGTGATCAACGGCTCGATCAACGCGCATATCGGGATGCCGGGCTCGTCCTTGTACGCGGCGAGCAAGGCGGCCGTCAATTCGTTCGCGAAGACGTTGTCGACGGAGCTGCTGCCGCACGGCGTGCGGGTGAACGTGGTGAGCCCCGGCCCGGTCCAGACGCCGCTGTACGGCAAGCTCGGGCTCGACGCGGCGACGCTCGACGAGACGGCCGAGAAGATCAAGGGGCTCGTCCCGATCGGCCGGTTCGGCACGCCGGACGAAATCGCGTCGACGGTGCTGCATCTGAGCGCGCCGGAATCCGCGTTCATCGTCGGCGCGGAAATCATCGCGTCGGGCGGGATGGGCTTGCTTTGAGCGGATGACCGGCGGGGCCGCACGACCCGACGCGACGTCGGGCGGCGCAGCCCCGCCGGGCGATCGCATCGCTAGCGCAATGTGCAGGTGTCGCGAACCTCGTCGGCCCGATCGCGTCCGTGGAGCTGCGTCACCGTCAGCCCCGAGAACGTCGCGCTGCCGTGCTCGGCGAACACGGCGACGCGGTCCGCATCGAGCGGCGGAAAGATCAGATCCGTCAGCGCGACGCGGCCGCCGTTCGCGAACACCTCGACCGACCCGCGATCGACGACGATTTCGAGCCGCAGTTGCCCATGATCGAGCGGCAGATCGACGATGTGCTCGCGGCTGAACGTGCCCGCGAAATCCGTCGAGCCGGCGCGCGAGCGGTCGAGCGTCAGCGTGCGCTTCGCCGTGTCGTACACGATCCGGGTGCCGATCGAGCCATCCGCCGATCCTCGCACGATCAAACCCGCGCGGGCCGCATGCCGCGGCGCGATCGTCACCGTGATGCGCTGGACGACACCGCGCGTCGCGTCCGACAGCGCGCGGGTCGCGGACTCGACATTCAGGTTGCCTTCGTGCACGGCGGGCCGCCCGTCGGCCCACGCATCGAACGCGGTGGCCGGCGTCACGACGAGCGTCGGTTCGCCGTCGATCGTCTTCAGCGCGAACTCGCGCGGCAGCGTCGTCGCGCCGCGCCAGGGCGCCGTCGGCACTTTCGCCGCGTAATCCCAGTTGCTCATCCATGCGATCGCGACAGGCCGCGCGCCCGGTGCGCCGGAGAACGTGCCGGCGGCGTAAAAATCGGCGCCGTGATCGACCCAGCGGAATCGCGCGGGATCGGAACCGGCCGGCGCGACATGGTCGGGCGTGAACGTGCGACCGTCGAAGTCGCCGACGAAATACATCGCGCCGGAGCCGCCGGCGATCGACCACGGGTTGACGTTGACGATCATCACCCACTTGATGTGTCGCGGATCGTCGTCGACGGGCAGCGGCACGAGGTCGGGCATTTCCCACAGCACGCCCGCATGCGGCACGTCCGGCAGCGTGAAGTCGCTCAGGAACGACCAGTGAATCAGGTCGTCGGATCGATAAAGCTTCACGACCTGCGCGTCCGCGACGACGGTCGTCATCAGCCAGTAGCCTCCCGGCGCGTACCACGACACTTTCGGGTCACGGAACTGCTTCGACTCGGGATCGAGCGTGAGCACGGGGTTGTGCGCGTAGGGCCGCCAGGTTGCGCCGTGGTCGAGGCTGTACGCGAGCGATTGCGCCTGCGTGCCCGGTGCGTGACCCGAGCCGTCCTTGTAGACGCTCGTGTAAAGCGCAACCAGCGGCGTTTCGCCCGGCGCGCCGAGGCCGGACGTGTTGTGCGTGTCGGCGACGATCGAGCCGGAGAAGATTTCCTCCGTCGCGTTCGCGCGCATCGCGACCGGCTGTTCGCGCCAGTGGACGAGGTCGGTGCTGGTCGCATGGCCCCACGACATGTTGCCCCAGTCGTGGCCGAGCGGGTTGTACTGATAGAACAGGTGATAGAGGCCGTTCTCGTAGACAAGGCCGTTCGGATCGTTCATCCAGTTGCGTTGCGGCGTGTAGTGCACGGCCGGCCGCCATTGCGGCGTGCCGTGCTCGAGCGGTGCGTCGCAGGGCGCAGCGGCGGCGTGCGTGCAGGCCGCGCTTGCCGCACACGCGAGCAGCAGCCGGGTAATCAGGAGGGGAAAGCGAAGAAACGTCGATCTCATGCGGGGTTCCGTGCTTCGACGCGCGAAGCGGGAAAGGACGCGCATGCCGCTTGCGAAGACAGCATGCGCGATTCTGCGAAGGAGGGAAGCGGCACACACGCGACACGCGCGATGTGCGCCGCCTCGACGCCGGCGGGCGATGCCCGCTGCGTCCGTAGCGGACCCGTTACGGACGGGTGCCGGGGCCGCCGTTGTGGTCGGCGCCCGTCGCCGGCAGGTTTGCCGGGATGTCGCCGTAACCGCCGAGGCCGCTACGTCCATACGCGCGGTCGACGGCCGTCGACGTGCCGTTGATGTTCACCTTCACCGTCGGCGCGAGCGTGCCGCCGCGACGCGGGCCGATCGCATCGATGAACGACTCGACGAGCCCGCCCGGCATCACGTAGTGCGAATACGACTGGAATTCGCGCGGGTTCTGGTTCGGGTCCTGCGAATACGGCGCGCCGGCCGGTGCGGAGAAGTCGGTCGGGTTGCCGAGCACGAGGCCGCTGCCGCCGTTCAGCGGCAGGAAGTCGCTGCGGATGCCGTTGCCGACGAAGCCGTAGACGCCGTCCGGCCCGTCGACGCCCGCGGCCATCGTCGTGCGGTGGCTGATCGTGAACAGGTAGTACTTGCCGTCCTTCAGATAGATCTGCGGGCGCTCGGTCTGGTCGTCGACGCAGTTCGCCGACAGGATCGGCGGCAGGAACTTCCATTCGGTCAGTTGCGGGTTCGTCGCGACCGCCAGGCCGACGTTGGCCTTTTGATACACTGCGCCCGAGTTCATGACGGCGTTGAGGTCTTCCCGGTGCGGATCGTTCGGCGCATAGCCGAGGTCGGCCTCGGTGCAGGTCCGGGCGCCGCGCTGGCCGCCGGTGTTGCCTTCGAACACCATGTAGGTCTTGCCCGGATGCGCGGGGTCGGTGAACACGAACGGATCGCGGAACGAGAAATAGGTGTTCTGCTGGCCGCTCTGGTAGTAGTTGCCGTCCGGTTGCAGCAGCGCCTTGTGATCGTCGAAGCCGCTGAACCACACGTGCTTGTCGTCGGCATGGATGTGGCCGTCGGTGCGCGTGATGATCGCCTGCGGCGGCGTGATGTCGGCGCCGCCGGGGGCCGAGCGGTTGAACGAGGTCGCGGTGTAGTACAGGCTGACGTTGTCACCTTGCGTGAGGCGTGCGGAGCCCGACCATTCGGCGTTGTTGGTCATCGGCGACGTGCCGAACACCTTGGCGCTCGCGCCGTCCGGGAACAGGTGGCCGCCCCAGGTCCAGCCGCCGTTCGCGGGACGCTGCGACGCGGGAATCCCGGCACGGCGATAGAAGAAGCCGATGCGCGCATGGACGTGACGATCGTCGAACGTGTAGCCGGCGTGCGGATCGGCCGTGAGCGAGAAGATCACTTCCCAGCCCTTGTAGCTGAGCTGATTCGCGCGCAGGTCGGCCAGCGGCCAGGTATCCCAGACCCACACGTTCGAGTTGATCAGCGGGAAATCCTGCGGGATGTCCGGCATCGTCAGCGACTGCGGCAGCGAGTTCTTGTCCGCGCCGGCCGTGTGCGACTGCGCGACGATCTGGCGGATGTCCGCGCGGGTCCAGCGCATCGTGAAGTTGCCTTCGGGATCGTAGGCCTGCTGCGTATGAGGCGTGGGCGCGGGGGCGCCGGTGCTTTGCGCGTGCGCGACGGATGACGCGGACGCGAAGGCGGCCAGTGCCGCGCCAGCGAACAGCAAACGTTTGGCCGCGGTCGCGCGGCAAAAAGGAAAGTAAGTCATGTCGGCGTTGTTTCCGTTGACGGTGAAAAGGAACTGCTGAGGTGGCGTTGATATCCAAACCGGTTTGGATGCTATTTCAAACCGGTTTGGACGTCAAAAGATAAATATTTGACGGTAATAACTACCATTCGGAAATAATTGCCGCCGCACGCGGATTGAACGAATGGCATGCACAACGCGAGGAGCGACGTGAAGGTGAATCTGAAGGCGCTGTCGGATGCGCTCGGACTGTCGCGCACGACGGTCAGTCGGGCGCTGAACGGCTACGACGATGTGAGCGAGGCGACCCGCGAACGCGTGATGAAGGCTGCGCGCGAACTCGGTTATGTCGCGGATCCGACCGCACGGCGGCTGGCGACGGGGCGTGCCGATGCGATCGGCATCGTGTATCCGTTCGGAGCCGGCGATCTGGGCGACCCGCGCTTCGGTGAGGTCGTTGCGGGCATCACCGAGCGGCTTGGCGAGCGCAATCTCGACTTCATCATCGCGGCCGCACGGCCGAACGCCGAACTCGACTCGTATCGCCGGCTCGTCGACGGCCGGCTCGTCGATGGGCTGATCGTCGCGCGCACGCTGGTCGACGACCCGCGCCTCGCGTACCTGCGCTCGAATGCGTTTCCGTATGTCGCGTATGGCCGTACGCAAGCCGCCGAGCCTTACGCCTGGTTCGATTTCGACAACGAAGCGGGCGCGCGCGATGCGGTGCGGCGTCTGATCGGCTTCGGTCATCGGCGGATCGCGATGATCAGCGCGCCGCTGTCGCTGAATTTCGCGATGCAGCGCCGCGCCGGCTATCTCGCGGCGCTGCGCGAGGCCGGCATCGAACCCGATCCGGCGCTGCTCGTCGAGTGTCCGTTTACGCGCGACGGCGGCCAGCAGGGCGCGCAGGCGCTGCTCGCACAGGCCGAGCGGCCGACTGCGCTGCTCGTCGACAACAACATTTCGGGGGGCGGCGCGTTTCGGGCGCTGGTGGACAGCGGCTTGCGGCTCGGGCGGGACATTTCGCTCATCGTCTATGACGGGGTGCCGCCGGAGGTCGCGTATCCGCATCGGGTAACGGCCGTGGTGCAGCCGACCGGGCATGCGACCGGACGTGCGCTGGCGGACCTGATGCTGGGCCTGCTCGCCGACGGCGTGCGCGGCCATCGGCTCGAGATGCCGATCATCGAGGCAGGCGATACGGACGGGCCGGTGCACGGCTAGCCGTTTCGGCGGCGCGCCCCCGTGGGGCGCGATCGGCAACGCACGTTGCGGGGCGCGCTCCGGTGCAAAAGCCATGACGGCGGCAGGGCTGAATGTCAGGTTTCTAGACGACCGGTCTAATTCGGGGCTATCATCCAGCCTCATGAATGCGACGTCATTCCTTCCAACGGACGCGAAGATGCCATATCGCGCTGCGATGCTGGTGGTGCAGGAGATGCCGTCGTTTTTTTCGAGCTGATTCTAGACGACTGGTCTAATAGACTTGAACAATATTTTTGGCGCGGAGCCGGCACGTTGACGCGTGCCGGCGGCCTAACCGGCAGGCGCGCCGTCGTCGCCGGCACGCGGCGTGCGTCGCGTGGGCTGCCGCCGCGACGCGGCCCCGTTCCCCCATTTCGAAGGAGTGTCTGATCATGAAGATTCTGGTTGTCCTGACCTCACACGACACGCTCGGCGACACCGGCAAGAAGACCGGCTTCTGGCTCGAGGAACTGGCCGCGCCGTACTACGCGTTCACGGATGCGGGTATCGAGCTGACGCTCGCATCGCCGAAGGGCGGCCAGCCGCCGCTCGACCCGAAAAGCAGCGATCCGGCCGCGCAGACCGACGCCACGCGCCGCTTCGGCGCCGATCCGGCGGCCAAGGCCGCGCTCGCGGCCACGCGCAAGCTGGCCGACGTGTCGGTCGACGATTACGACGCGGTGTTCTATCCGGGCGGGCACGGCCCGCTGTGGGATCTCGCCGAGGACCTGCACTCGATCGGCCTGATCGAGCGTGCGCTGGCGGCGGGCAAGCCGGTCGCGGCCGTGTGCCACGCGCCGGGCGTGCTGCGCCACGTGAAGGATCCGAAGACCGGCGAATCGGTCGTGCGCGGCAAGCGTGCGACGGGCTTCACCAACAGCGAGGAAGCGGCCGTCGAGTTGACGGAAGTGGTGCCGTTCCTCGTCGAGGACATGCTGAAGACCAACGGCGCGCAGTTCGAGCGCAGCGCCGACTGGGCGCCGCATGTCGTCACCGACGGGTTGCTGATCACGGGGCAGAACCCCGCGTCGTCGGAACGCGCTGCCGAGGCGCTGCTCGCGAAGCTCGGCCGTCAGTAAGCCCGCGCGGTGCCGGCATGACCGGCACCTGGCCGTTTCCGTCGTCGGGCGCATCCGGCCCGGCGACGGCCCGAACCGTTCCGTCGTGCGCACCGCACGGCGGCTCATCCAGTCGTTTCGTAGAACCAAGCAAAGGAGTGGTGGATGTCTGCCCTGTTCGAACCGTTCAAACTGAAGGATGTCACGCTGCGCAACCGCATCGCGGTGCCGCCGATGTGCCAGTACGTCGCCGAAGACGGCGTCGTCAACGACTGGCATCACGTGCATCTGGCCGGCATCGCGCGCGGCGGCGCGGGCCTCGTGATCGCGGAGGCGACGGCCGTGTCGCCGGAAGGCCGCATCACGCCGGGCTGCGCCGGGTTGTGGACCGATGCGCAGGCCGAGGCGTTCGCGCCGTCGGTCGCGGCGATCAAGGCGGCCGGCGCGGTGCCGGGCATCCAGATCGCGCATGCGGGCCGCAAGGCGAGCGCGAACCGTCCGTGGGAAGGCGACGACCACATCGCCGACGGCGATCCGCGTGGCTGGCAGACCATCGCTCCGTCGGCCGTGCCGTTCGGCGCGCATTTGCCGAAGATGCCGCGCGCGATGACGCACGACGACATCGCACGCGTGCAGGCCGACTTCGTCGCGTCGGCGAAGCGTGCCCGCGACCTCGGCTTCGAATGGCTCGAACTGCACTTCGCGCACGGCTATCTCGGCCAGAGCTTCTTCTCCGTGCATTCGAACCGGCGCGACGACGAATACGGCGGTTCCGCCGAAAACCGCGGCCGTTTCCTCGTCGACACGCTGAAGGCCGTCCGCCAGGTCTGGCCGGAGCATCTGCCACTGACCGCGCGTCTCGGCGTGATCGAATACGACGGCCGCGATGAGGAAACGCTCGCCGAATCCATCGCGCTCGCGCAGCGGATGAAGCAGGAAGGCCTCGACATGCTGAGCGTGTCGGTCGGCTTCTCGACGCCCGACGCGCGCATTCCGTGGGGCCCGGCGTTCCTCGCGCCGATCGCGGAACGCGTGCGTCGCGAGGCCGGCCTGCCGGTGTCGTCCGCATGGGGGATCGACACGCCGCAACTGGCCGAGCGCGTCGTCGCCGAACAGCAGCTCGACCTCGTGATGGTCGGCCGCGCGCATCTGGCCGATCCGCACTGGCCGTACTACGCGGCCAAGCAGCTCGGCGTCGAGCGTCCGTCGTGGACGCTGCCTGCGCCGTACGCGCACTGGCTCGAACGCTATCGTGTCGCCGACAAGGTGGCCTGAGCGCGCGTCGCACCGCGCGGCGGGCGCGACGTTCGCGCCATGCATTTGACAATGCTTGGCATCGCGTCCGCGTGCCGTGGCGGTATCGATGGATAGAATGGCGGTTCGCACCGGCCCTCGGCCCGCGCGAACCGCCATTTTTTCATTTCGACAGAGGTGCCATGCGCGCACATGTCTCGCCTTCCCAGGAATCCGCCGCGCGGCCGCGTGCCCAGCAGATCGCCCGCGCCGTGCTGTATGCGGCGCTGCTGGTGCTCGCGCTGTGGGTGATCCGCGATTTTCTTCCCGCCATCGCGTGGGCCTGCGTGATCGCGATCGCGTTGTGGCCGTTGCTGAAACGCTTCGAATCGGACAGCTGGTTTCGCGACCGGCCAACCCTGATCGCGACCGCGATCACCGCGGGCGTGTCGCTGCTGGTCGTGCTGCCGGTCGCCATCGCGCTGGGCCAGGCGATCTCGCAGGCGCATGACCTGCGCATCTGGCTGCACTCGATCCAGGACAACGGCATTCCGCTGCCGGACGTCGTCGGCCGGTTGCCGTACGGTGCCGCGCAGGTCACCGAGTGGTGGCAGGCCAATCTCGGTCATCCGCTGCACGCGGGCACCGCGATGCATGGCGCGAGCGGCGAGAAGTTCATCGCGTTCGGCCGGCAGTTCGGCACGAAGCTCGCGCATGCGCTGTTCGAGTTCGGCTTCATGCTGGTCACGCTGTTCGTGATCATGCGGGCCGGCCACAAGTTGTCGGGCGCGTTGCTGCAGGGCGCGCGGAGTGCGTTCGGCCGCGGCGGCGCGCACCTGATCGAACGGATGGTCGCGGCCGTGTACGGCACGGTGACGGGGCTGGTCGTCGTCGGGCTGGGCGAGGGCGCCATTCTCGGCGTCGCGTATGCGCTCGCGGGGGTCCCGCACGCGGCGCTGCTCGGCCTTGTCACGGCCGTCGCCGCGATGCTGCCGTTCTGCGCGCCGATCGTGTTCTGCGGCGCGGCGCTCTGGCTGTTCGTGCAGGGTGCGACCGCGTGGGCCGTCGTGGTGCTGGCGGTCGGCTTCGTGGTCGTGTTCGTCGCCGAGCATTTCGTGCGGCCGGTGTTGATCGGCAGCTCGACCCGCCTGCCATTCCTGCTCGTGCTGTTCGGCATCCTCGGCGGCGCCGAGACGTTCGGCCTGATCGGACTGTTCGTCGGCCCGGCGCTGATGACGGTGCTGACGATGCTGTGGGCCGAGTGGGTCGCCTGACGGCGAGGCTCGTTGCGCCGATCCGGGCCATCGGCGCAACGGCATTGACGCGTGAGCGAGCCCGCGCGGCGCCTTCATGGTTCGCGACGATCGGGCGCGAGCCGGGCCGCGCCGAGCGCGGCGTCGGACACAAGTCTCTACATTTCTTTTCGATCCGGACCCAAAGGTCTAGTAGCATGGGGCTTTCGATCACGCCGGCATGGCGCGGCAGATTCTTCCAAGCATGCGATTGATTCCGATGTACCGTCCTGCAGCGACGCTGTCGCTGGCCGCCAGCTGCCTGATGCTGCACGGTTGCGCGTGGTTCGACTCGTGGCTGCCGTTCTCGTATTCGCGCACGCCGCTGGCGCGGGCCGCGTCGCGGCACGGCGCGACGCGCGCCGACGTTGTACGCGCGGGCGGCAACCCGCGCAGCGTGTGGATGGTCCGTAACGGAAGCGGCGTCTGCTACAACTACTTCATCGAGCACGGCAACGATCACCGGGCGTACTTCGTCGTGTTCGACAAGGCCGGTGCCGTCACGCAATACGGCTTCGATACCTGCATGGACGCCGACCGCAAGGGCACGCTTCAGTCCGACAAGGCGGCTTCGCGATAGCGCGGCCGCCATGCGCCGCGCACGCGTGTCACGCAGTCGTCACGCGATCGTGTCGACCACGCCGCCGTCGACGCGCAACGCCGCGCCGGTAGTCGCCGAGGCCTGCGGCGAGCAGACATACACGACCAGATTCGCGACTTCCTCCGTCGTTGCCGGCCGCTGGATGATCGAGCTCGCGCGCTCGCTGCGCACGAAATCCACCGCGACGTCGTCGATGCTGCGGCCCGTCGCATCGGCCGTTTCCTTCAGCAGCGCGCGCACGCCCTCCGACATCGTCGGCCCCGGCAGCACCGAATTGACGGTCACGTTGGTTCCGGCCGCGAGTTTCGCGAGGCCGCGCGCGATCGCGAGCTGCGCGGTTTTCGTGAACCCGTAGTGAATCATGTCGACCGGGATGTTCAGACCCGATTCCGACGAAATGAACACGACGCGGCCCGTGTTGCGCGCGAGCATCCCCTTCAGGTAGTGCCGCGCGAGACGCACGCCGGACATCACGTTCATCTGGAAGTAATGGGCCCATTCGTCGTCGTCGATGTCGAAGAACGCCTTCAGCCCGTAGATGCCCGCATTGTTCACGAGGATGTCGGCCTCCGGCGTGTGCTGCGTGACACGCGCGACGCCGGCGGCGTCGGACAGGTCGGCGGCGACGCCGTCGACGTCCGCGCCCGGTACCGCGCTGCGCAGCTGCGCGAGCGCGGCATCGACCGACTTGTCGCTGCGTCCGTTGACGACGACACGTGCGCCCGCCTGCGCGAGCCCTTCGGCGATCGCCAGCCCGATGCCGGCGGTGGAAGCGGTGACGACTGCGGTTTTGCCTGTCAGATCGATGTGCATGAATGTACCGGTTGGAAGAGGGAAACGGAACCCGCCGCACCTGCCGTGGCGGCCGAAATCAAAGCTTAGGCGATCCGGCCGCGAAGCGTCGGTTCGCGGTTGCATCGCGCCGCGCAGTCTTGTACGGTGTGCGTTCGCCATCCGATCCGGGAGCCCGTCGCGTGAGCCGTTCCGCCACCCCCCTCGCCGTGCCGTCGCCGTTCTGGCGCGACGCCGCGCTGCCGTTCATCGAGGCGCGCACCGTCGACGACGGTCGGACGATCTGCTACGCGAAGCACACGCACGACACGTTTTCGCTCGGCGCGATCGTCGGCGGCACGAGCACTTACCTGAACGGCGCGACGAAGGAACACGTCGGGCGCGGCGTGCTCGTGATCATCGATCCGGAGCAGGTGCATGCGTGCAATCCGTATGGCCCCGACGCGTGGGCGTACCGGATGGTCTATGTCGACGTGCCTTGGCTCGCGCGGCTGCAGCATGCGCTCGGACGCGACCCGAACAGCGATTTTCACGGCTTTTCGCCGAAGTTGACGGAGCGGCGCGACCTGTTCGCGCAGTTCGGCGGCTTTTACCGCACGCTCGTGGCACCCGGCGTCGATCCGCTCGGCAAGGAAAGCGCGGCGGTCGAATTCTTCACGCGGCTGCACGGCGCGCTCGATCGCGAGATGCCCGTCGACACGCGGCGCGGGACCGACAACGCGAAGCTCGCCCGCGCGGCCGACTACATCGCCGCGCATTGCCGTCAGGCCGTCACGCTCGATGCGATCTGCGCGGCCGCCGACCTGTCGCCGTCCTACCTGATCCGCGCGTTCAACGCCCGCTACGGGATGACGCCGCATGCGTTCCTGGTCGACCGTCGCGTGCAGTACGGCCGCACGGAACTGCGCCGCGGCCGGCCGATCGCCGAGGTCGCGCTCGATGCGGGCTTTGCGGACCAGGCGCATTTCCAGCGCGCGTTCCGACGCATCGCGGCCGCCACGCCGGGCCAATATCGAAGCGCCGCGAACTGAGCGGGGAAGGGCCGGCCCATGCCGGCGCCGCTGCGGGCGGGCGACGGCTCGCACCGCCGCCGCCCGCAGCAACACCCGTTCGAAGCGACGACGCTAGACGTCGAGCAGATAAAGCGCGCTGCCCGCGAGCAGCAGCGCCATCGCGCGGTTGAACAGCCGCATCCGCCGCGCGTTCGCGAGCCAGTGCCGCAGCGACGCACCTGCATACCCCCAGCACGAGATCGACGCGAAGCAGATCACCAGATACAGCGCCGCGAATTGCCACACCTGCGCGCGACCGCCATCGGCCGCATACGCGCCCATCGCGGCCACGCATGCAAGCCAAGCTTTCGGGTTCAGCCATTGCATCGCCGCGCCGGCCGCCGCCGACGGGCCGGCGACGTTTGGCGCGTCCGGATCGGCCGGATCGGTCGACAGCCGGCCGTCGTCGAGCGCCAGCCGCAGCGCGAGGTAAAGCAGGAACGCGATCCCCGACCATTGGGTGGCCGTGGTGAGCATCGGCCAGCGGGCGAGCGCCGCGTGCAGCCCGAGGCCGATCAGCAGAAACAGCGCGACGAAGCCGAGCGTCGCGCCGGCCGCATAGCGCAGGCTCGCGCCGAGACCGTGGCGCGCGCCCGCACCGAGCGCGACGATATTGACGGGACCGGGCGTAATCGACGATGCCAGCGCGAACGCGGCCATCGAAACCAGCATGCTCATCATGTGTCTCCATGCGAATGTGAAAGTCGCATCGAGACTAAAGAAGCCGCGCGTATCCGTATTGAAGAAAACTGCCCTGGGCGGTGCGGTGCCGTCAGTGCATCGCGCGCGGCGCGTGCGTCGGCCGCAGCACCTGCGGGTCGCCCGCCTCGGCTGAGCGTATCGGGCCGACGCTGCACGCCTGCGTCGACACCGAGAAGCCGAACGTATTGACGCCGCCCGAGCACGCGACGAACACGCTGCCGCCGTGCATCTCCGCGACGGCCTTGACGATCGACAGCCCGAGCCCGTGGTTCTCCTTGCTGTTCGCGCGCGCTTCCTCGAGCCGGTAGAAGCGCTCGAACACGTGCGAGCGCTGCACGGGGTCGATCGGCTCGCCGGGGTTGGCGACCGACACGTCGACGAGCGTGTCGCGCGGCGTGATCGTCACGTTCAGCGTCGCGCCGGGCACGGAATGCTGGATCGCGTTGATCAGCAGGTTGGTCATCGCGCGGCGGAACAGCGACGGGTCGACGGCCGCGCGCGCATCGCCGTGCAGTTCGGCGCGCAACTGCGCCTCGTCCAGCGGAATCTCGAGGAAGTCGAGCATGCGCCGCACTTCGTCGGCGAGCGACACGTGCTTCAGGTCGGTCGCGCGCTCGCCGCGATCGCTGCGCGACAGGAACAGCATGTCGTTGATGATCACGCGCAGACGCTCGAACTCCTCGAGGTTCGACTGCAGCGTCTGGCGCATCCGGTCGACGGAGCGGTCGCGGCTCGTCAGCGCGACCTGGGTCTGGCCGATCAAAATGCTGATCGGCGTGCGCAGCTCGTGCGCGACGTCCGCGTTGAAGGCCTCGAGCCGCGCGTAGGTCTGCTGGATGCGCTCGAGCGCGCCGTTGAACGACGCGGCCAGATCGCGCAGCTCGGTCGGCAACGCGTCCGTGTGCAGCCGCTGGCGGCGGTCGGTGGCGTTGATCGCCGCCGCGTCCTGCGACAGCCGTTCGAGCGGCGCGAGCCCGAAGCGCGCGACCGCGCGGCTCAGCAACAGCGTGACGACGGTGGCGATCGCGATCAGCGCGGCGAGCGTCCACACGAAACGGCGCAGCATCCGCTGCGTGCGCTCGCACGACGACGCGACGATCAGCTTCAGATCGGGGCGCTCGCCGCTGCCCGCGATCGGGACGGTCTTCGTCATCACGTCGTAGCTGCTGTGGTTGAGCGCGTATTGCTGGAACGCACCGAACGGCTTGCCGACGGGCACGCCGTCGACCGGATGACCGAAGCGGAAGTTGGCGTCGGGGCTGTCGATCTGGTAACGCGTCGACCCGTCGGGCGGTTCGAGATCGGCGAGCTTTTCCTGCATCAGGCGGCCGCGCGCGGCGGTGGTCGCGTGCGACACGATCATCTGCGCGACCTTCGCGCGCGTGTCGATCGTCGCGCGCAATTCGGCAAACAGCTGGCGCTCAATCATCACGAACAGCCCGCAGCCGACCAGCGTGAACACGAGCAGCGACACGATGCCGAACATCGCCGACAGACGCAGGGTGATCGAGCGTTTCATGCGTGCCTCTCGCTGTCGGCGTCCTCGCGCGCCTCGAGCACGTAACCCATTCCGCGGATCGTGTGCAGCAGCTTCTCCGCGAACGGGCCGTCGAGCTTCGCGCGCAGGCGCTTGATCGCCGTCTCGACGACGTTCGCGTTGCTGTCGAAGTTCACGTCCCACACGAGTTCGGCGATCGTCGTCTTCGACAGTACCTCGCCGCTGCGCCGCGCGAGCACGCCGAGCAGCTGGAATTCCTGCGCGGTCAGGTCGAGGCGCGTGCCGTCGCGGGACGCGCGCCGGCCGATCAGGTCGACGCGCAGGTCGCCGATCGAGATCAGCGTCGATTCCTGCACGCGCGCGCGGCGCGTGAGCGCGCGCAGCCGCTCGATCAGTTCCAGGAACGAGAAGGGCTTGGTCAGATAGTCGTCGGCGCCGCCGCGCAGCCCGCGCACGCGATCGTCGACGCGGTCGCGCGCGGTCAGCATGATCACGGGCGTCTGCTTCTGCGCGCGCAACGCGCGCAGCACGCCGAAGCCGTCGAGCTTCGGCAGCATCACGTCGAGCACGACCACGTCGTATTCGAATTCGACGGCCTTCCACGCGCCGTCCTCGCCGTCCAGCGCGGTATCGACGACCCAGCCTTCCTCGGTCAGGCCGCTTTTCAGGTATTCGACGACTTTCGGTTCGTCTTCGACGATCAGGACTTTCATGGGTGTGTCCTTGTAACCGGGTTAGGGGCCGACGCTCGCGGCGGGCTGGAGGGTTGCCGCCGCGACGTCGGTCGGCGTGGCGCCGCCTGTCGCGCCGCCGTCCCAGCCGCCGCCGAGCGCCTTCGCGAGAAACACGACGAGCGCCGCACGCTGGCCCTGGATCTGCACGGCCTGGCGCTCGCTCGTCAGCAACTGCTGCTGGGCCGTCAGCACGTCGATGAACGGCGTGAGGCCGCCGGCATAACGGTCCTGCGCGAGCGACACGAGCTTGCGCGCGTCGTCGACGGCCGCCGACGCCTGCTGCGCGGCTTCGGCCAGCACCGCCAGGCCCGTCACCGCATTCTGCACCTCCTGGAACGCGGTGAGCACGGTTTGCCGGTAACTGGCCTGCGCGGCCACGTAGCCGGCCTGCGCGAAATCGACGCCGGCCTTCAGCTTGCCGCCTTCGAACAGCGGCTGGCTGACCGACGCGCCGATCGACCACAGCAGCGCCGGCACGGTGAACAGCCCGGAGAAGCGCGTCGCGTCCCAGCCGATGTCCGGCGACAGCGCGATGCGCGGGAAGTACGCGGCGCGCGCGATGCCGATCTGCGCGTTCGCGGCGGCCATCGCGCGCTCGGCCGACGCGACGTCCGGGCGCCGCTGCAGCAGGTCGCTCGGCATCCCGGTCGGCAGCGCGGGCGCGTTGATCGGCACCACGCGCGGCGGCAGCGAGAACTCGGGGGCCGGCGTGCCGACCAGCGTCGCGATCGCGGTCTCGACCTGCGCGCGCTGCTGGATCAGCAGCTGTGCCTGCGTGCGCGTCGCGTCGAGCTGCGCGCGTTGCTGCAGCAGGTCGAGGCCGGACACCGCGCCGAGGTCGTGGCGCGCGCTCACGTAGTCGAGCGCCTTCTGCTGCAGGTCGATCGAGCGCTTGACGACGTCGATTTCGCTGTCGAGTTCGCGCAGCGCGAAGTAGCTCGACGCGAGATCGGCGGTCAGCACGAGGCGCGCGTTCGCGAAATCGTCGCGCGCCTGCTCGGAGCTGGCCTGCGCGGATTCGACGCTGCGCCGCACGCGGCCGAACAGGTCGAGTTCGTAGCTGACGCTTGCGCCGACCTGGATGTCGTTCTGCACGGTCGACATGCTGCGCGTCGCGTAGTTGGTCTGCGGCCGGTCGGCGGAGATCTTGAAGCGCTGGCCGCTCGCGTTCAGGCCGACGGCCGGATACTGCGCGGACGCGACCGACGCGAGCGTCGCCTTCGCCTGGTCGTAGCGTGCGGCAACGGCCTTCAGGTTCTGGTTGTTGTGCAACGCGTCGGCTTCGAGCATGTCCAGCTGCGCGTCGCCGAAGGCGGTCCACCAGGCCGGATCGAGCGGCGCGCGGGCGGGCGCGGCCGGGTGCCAGTACGCGTCGGCCGGGTCGAGCCGCCACGCGGCCGGCGTCTCGACGGCGGGGCGCCGGTAGTCGGGGCCGACCGTGCAGCCGGCAAGCGCCGCGACCGCGACGACGGCCAGGACCGCGGCGGGGCGCAGGCGGGCGCGCATCGCGCTCACGACTTCGCTCCCGCGGCGGCGGACGCCGGTTTCACGGCCGGCGGCGCCTGCACGATGACGGTGTCGCCGTTCGCGAGCGCATCGCTCGGGTTCGCGACGAGGCGGTCGTTCGGCGTGAGCGGGCCGTCGACTTCGAGCGTCTGGCCGATCGTGCGCGCGATCGTCACCGCCTTCAGGTGCACCTGGCCGTTCGCGTCGACGGCTGCGACCGTCGGTCCTTCGGCGCGGAACAGCAGCGTGTTGGCCGGAATCTGCAGGCGGCCGACCGGTGTCATCGGCAGCGTGGCCTGCACATACGAGCCGGGGAGCAGCCGTCCGTCCGGGTTCGGCAGCGTGATCTCGATCTGCAGCGAGCGCGTCGCGACGTCGATCGCCTGGGACGTGCGCGTGATCGTGCCGTCGAAGGTCTGGCCGGGCAGCTCGGCCTGCGCGACGCTCACGTGCTGGCCAACCTTCACCTGCTGCGCGTACGCCTGCGGCACTTGCACGTACAGGCGCAACTGGTCGGCCTGCACGACCGTGAACAGCGAGCGGCCCGCGTTGCCGGAATTGACGAGGTCGCCGACGTCGACGTTGCGCTGCGTGACGATTCCGTCGATCGGCGCGACGATGCGCTGGAAGCCCTTCAGTTCGGTGAGCCGGCGCATGTTCGCATCGGCCGCTGCGAGATTCGCGCTGCCCTGGTTGAACGCGCCTTGCCGGTCGTCGAGTTCCTGCTGCGACACCGCATCGCGCTGGCGCAGCTGCTGCGCGCGGTCGAACGACGTCTTCGCGAGCGCGAGCGCGGCCTGCGCCTGCTGACGCTGCGCGGTGGCCTGCGCGAGTTCCTGGTTGAGCTCGGGCGTATCGAGCTCGGCGAGCAGTTGCCCCTGCTTCACGTGCGCGCCGATGTCGGCCTGCCAGCGCAGCACGTAGCCGCTCGCGCGCGCATAGATCGGCGCCTCGACGAAGCCGCGCAGCGTGCCGGGCAACGTCAGCTTGCCGCCGGTGGCCGCATCGACCGGATGCACGACGTTCACGTACTGCCGCGTGTTCTGCTCGGCCACCGCGTCGAGCCGGTTGCGGTTCAGCACGTTGACGACGATCGTGCGCGCGGCGCCCGCGGCCAGCAGCACGCCGACCACGATCAGCACGACCCGCCCGCGCCGCGACACCGACGTGCGCGTCGGCAGGTGCATGCCGTGTTCGTCCACCTGGATGCCGACGGAGCTGTGATGTTTCTCTTCCATGAATTGACCGGGTCTAAAGGCTAGGGGCGAAAGTCAGTGTCCGGCCTGGCGCGCGCGCCGGCGGGCCAGCCGCGAATGCACGCCGCCGAACACGAGCGGCACGAACAGCAGCGTCGAAACGGTGGCGAACAGCAGGCCGCCGATCACCGCGCGGCCGAGCGGCGCGTTCTGCTCGGCGCCTTCGCCGAGACCGAGCGCCATCGGCACCATCCCGATGATCATCGCGAGCGCCGTCATCAGCACCGGGCGGATCCGCGTCGCGCCGGCCTCGAGCGCGGCCGTGAGCGGCGGCGCGCCGGCGGCGAGGCGCTGGCGCGCGAACGACACAACCAGGATGCTGTTCGCGGTCGCGACACCCACCGTCATGATCGCGCCCGTCAGCGCGGGCACGCTCAGGTGCGTGCCGGTGATGAACAGCATCCATGCGATGCCGGCGAGCGCGGCCGGCATCGCGCTGATGATGATCAGCGGATCGAGCCACGACTGGAAGTTCACGACGATCAGCAGGTAGACGAGCACGATCGCCATCGCGACGCCCGCGCCGAGACCGATGTACGACGTGCGCATCGTCTCGACCTGGCCGCGCACCGTGAGGTCGGTGCCGCGCGGCAGCGTCGCGCGCGCGTCGGACACGATCCGGTCGATCGCGCCCGCGACCGAGCCGAGGTCGCGGCCCTCGACGCTCACGTACAGGTCGATCGCCGGGCGGATGTTGTAATGCGTGATCACGGCCGGGTTCGAGACGGGGTGGATCTGCACGAGGTTGCCGAGCAGCTGCAGCGGCATGCCCGTGCGCCCGCTCGCGGAAATCGGCGTGCCGAGGAGGTCGTCGATCGACGCGATGTTGTATTGCGGGGTCTGGATCTGCAGCGGGTACTGGACGCCGGTGCGCGGGTTGATCCAGAACGACGGGGTCGTCTGGGAACTGCCGGACAGCGAGATCAGCATGTTCTGCGCGACGTTCTGCGCGGAAAGGCTGAGCTGCTGCATGCGCGTACGGTCCATATCGGCCACCAGGGTCGGTTCGTCGTTGCGCTGCAGTACGTGCACGTCGACGGTGCCGGGGATTTGCCTGATCTTTTTCATCAGGCTGCTCGCGATAGCCATGTTACTCGCGAGATCGTTGCCGAGCACCTGCACGTCGATTGCGGCCGGCTGACCGAAGTTGAGGATCTGCGTGATGATGTCCGACGGCTGGAAGAAGAACTCGACGCCGGGGAAGCGCTGCGGCAGCAGCGTGCGCAGCGTCTGCACATAGTGCTGGGTCGAGCGGTGGCCCGCCTTCAGCGCGATCATCAGTTCGCCGTCGAGCGTGCCGATCGTGCCGCTGTTGCTGTACGACAGGTTGATGCCGCTCACCGGCAGCCCGAGGTTGTCGACGATCGCGCCGAGTTCGTCAGGCGGCACGACTTCGCGGATCGCGCGCTCGACCTGGTCGGCGAGGCGCGCGGTTTCCTCGATCCGGTAGCCGGTCGGTGCGCGCATGTGCAGCCGGATGTTGCCGGAATCGGCGTTCGGGAAGAAGTCGCGGCCGAGCACGAACACGAGGCCGGTCGACAGCAGGCAGAAGCCGAGGAAGCACGTCGCGTAGAAGCGGCGGCGCACCAGCAGGATGCTGAGCAGCACGATGTACCACGCGCGCAGCCGCTCGAACGCGGCGTTGAACGCGTGATGGAGCCGCGCGAAACGCGACGTCGCGTGCTCGGGGCCGGTGCCGGCCTGCTGCGGGCGGAACAGCAGCATCGCCAGCGTCGGCACGAGCGTGCGCGACAGCACGTACGACGCGAGCATCGCGAACACCACCGCTTCGGCGAGCGGCACGAACAGGAAGCGCGCGACGCCCGTCAGGAAGAACATCGGCACGAACACGATGCAGATGCACAGCGTCGACACGAACGCGGGCACCGCGATCTCGCCCGCGCCTTCGAGAATCGCGTCGTGCAGGTTGGTGCCGAGATGCAGGTGCCGCTCGATGTTCTCGATGGTGACGGTTGCGTCGTCGACCAGGATCCCCACCGCGAGCGCGAGCCCGCCGAGCGTCATGATGTTGATGGTCTCGCCGAGCGCGGCCAGCGCGATCAGCGATGTGAAGATCGACAGCGGAATCGAGATCGCGATGATCAGCGTGCTGCGCCAGTTGCCGAGGAACAGCAGGATCATCATCGCGGTCAGCACGGCGGCGATCAGCGCCTCGTGGATCACGCCCTGCACGGCGGCGTTGACGAACACCGACTGGTCGAACAGCGGCGTGATCGTGAGCCCTTCGGGTAGCGTCGGGATCACCTTCGGCAGCAGCGCCTTCAGGTCCGACACGACCTTCAGCGTCGACGCGTCGCCGGTCTTCAGGATCGACATCAGCACGCCGCGCTGGCCGTTCTGGCGCACGACGTTGGTCTGCGGCGCGAAGCCGTCGCGCACCGACGCGACTTCGCGCAGGTAGGTCGTCGCACCGTTGACGGTCTGCACCGGCAGGCCGTTGATATCGGCGACCGTGTCGGCCGACGCGTTCGTGTCGATCCGGTATTCGGTCTGGCCCATCTTCGCGGTGCCGGTCGGCAGCACGAGGTTCTGCGCGTTGACCGCGTTGACGATGTCGGCGGGCGTGAGGCCCTTCGCGAGCAGCGCCTGCGGGTCGAGGTCGATCGCGACCACGCGCGTGCGGCCGCCGTACGGAAACGGGATCTGCGCGCCCGGGATCGTGATCAGTTGCGGGCGCAGGAAGTTGAGCGCGATGTCGGCGAGCGACTGTTCGCTGAGCGTCTTGCTGGACAGCCCGAGCTGGATCACCGGGATGCTCGACGCGGAATAGGTGATCACGAGCGGCGGCGTCGCGCCCTGCGGCATCTGCCGCACGATCGCCTGCGCGGACGAAACCGTCTGCGCGATCGCGGTCTGCACGTTCGCGCCGGGCTGCAGGAACACCTTCACGACCGCGATGCCGGGCAGCGAGGTCGACTCGATGTGCTGGATGTTGTTGACGGTCGTCGTCAGGATCCGTTCATGAACGGCCGTGATCCGGTTGGTCATCTCCTTCGCGGAGAAGCCGGTGTAATTCCAGATCACGCTGATGACGGGAATGTTGACCGCCGGCAGGACGTCGACAGGCGTGCGCATCAGCGCAAGCGGGGTGGCCAGCACGATCATGATGGCCATCACGATGAACGTGTAGGGGCGCCTGAGCGCGAGATTGACGATCCACATGGAGGCAGCGGGACAGGCGGTGATCAGGCGTCGGTGAAGGGAACCCGAATGATAGGCGTCGGGGCGGAACGGGTCACTGGCGCGAAACTGGCGGAATTGTCAGGTTGGGGCGGGGCGGCGCAAGGTCGATTCATCGGATGAAAGGTGCGCGGACGCAGGTGCGCGGAAACCGCCGCCGGACCGCACGCGCATGCCGCATCGGCGGCGGTTCCGCGCATCGGACGCCGCTCAGATCTGTTCCATCCCGACCCGCGCGAGCGCGGCCAGATCGACGACCTCGATCTGGTTGTACGCGAGCCTCAGCACGCCGAGTTTCTCGAGCTGCTGCAACGCCTGGTTGATCCGCTGCCGCGACACGCCGACGAGCATCCCCAGTTCCTCCTGCGAGATCGCGAGTGACGGGCCGGTGTCCGGGTACAGCGCGGGGTTGAACAGCTGCGCGAGCGCCTGCGCGACGCGCGCGTCGACATCGAGCAGCCGGCTGTTCTGGATCGACGCGATGAATTCGCCCATCCGGTTGTTCAACTGATGGATCACGAAGCGCGTGAACGGCAGGCTCGTGTCGAGCAGCGCATGGAACGTGTCGACCGGGACGAACAGCACGATCGAGCGCTGGACGGCGACGACTTCGTACTTGCGCAGTTCGCGCTTGATCACGCTGCCTTCACCGAACCAGCCGCCCGACGGCACGCCGGAAAACGTGCAGCCGCGCCCCGACGCGTTGAAGATCGCCAGCTTCAGCAATCCGCGATGCACGCCGATCCAGTATTCGGACGGCGCGAGCCGCTGCGCGATCACGTCGCCGGCTTCGTGCCGTTCCGCGTGGGACTGCGCGAGCACGAGCGCCTGGTGTTCCGGCGCCAGCGCGCGGAACCACGCGCACTGGCCGAACAGCACGGACAGGGCCGGCAACGGGCCCGGTTCGAGCGGCGGGTTGGCCGGCGAGTGGTCCGGCGTAGCGGCCGCGTCGGGCGGAGCAACGGAGTGGTCGTGCATGGGTGCGGGTTTGCGAGGATAGGGATAACGCGCAGCGTTCATCGGGCACTCTGTCGTTTCGATGACAGACGGCTCACAATAGCGCCCGTTAGGCTATCGGCAATTGAACCACATCAAAACCGATCGGGGTGCATGCGCGCCGGCCGGCAGAAAACGGGAGACAGGATCATGACGCAGATGTTCGAGGCCGGACTCGGCCGCCGCGACGCCAACTACGTGCCGCTCACGCCGATCGACTTTCTGGTCCGCGCGGCCGAAGTCTACGGCGAGCGCCTCGCGATCGTGCACGGCGACGTGCGGCGCACGTGGGGCGAGACCTACAAGCGGTCGAAGCAGCTCGCGAGTGCGCTCGCGCGGGCCGGCGTCGCGCGTGGCGAGACGGTCGCGGCGCTGCTGCCGAACATCCCGGCGATGGTCGAGGCGCACTTCGGCGTGCCCATGGCCGGCGCCGTGCTCAACACGATCAACACGCGGCTCGATATTTCGTCGGTGCTGTTCATGCTGCGTCACGGCGAAGCGAAGGTGCTGATCGTCGATACCGAATACGCGGAGCTCGCGCATCGCGCGGCGCTCGAAGTGCCGGGCCTGAAGATCGTCAGCGTCGCCGACGCGATGCCGGCCGACCCCGCGCGCTTCGCGGGCGCGACCGACTACGAGGCGTTCGTCGCGGGCGGCGACCCGGACTACGCGTGGACACTGCCCGCCGACGAGTGGGAGGCGATCGCGCTGAACTACACGTCCGGCACGACCGGCGACCCGAAGGGCGTCGTCTATCACCATCGCGGCGCGTATCTCGCGGCGATCAGCAACATCCTCGAATGGGACATGCCGAAGCACGCCGTGTATCTGTGGACGCTGCCGATGTTCCACTGCAACGGCTGGTGCTTCCCGTGGGCCGTCGCGGCGCGCGCGGGCGTGAACGTCTGCCTGCGCAAGTTCGACGCGAAGACGGTGTTCGACCTGATCCGTCGCGAACGCATCACGCATTACTGCGGCGCGCCGATCGTGCAGAGCGCGATCGCGAATGCGCCGGCCGAGTTCCGCGCGGGCATCGATCACACGGTGCACGCGATGGTCGCCGGTGCCGCGCCCGCGCCGGCCGTGATCGCGAAGATGAAGGAGATCGGCTTCGACCTGCTGCACGTGTACGGACTGACCGAGGTCTACGGCCCGGCGACCGTATGCGCGAAGCAGGCGCACTGGGACGAACTGCCCGACGACGAGCGCGCGCGGCTCAATGCGCGGCAGGGCGTGCGCTATCACCTGGAAGCGGGTGCGACGGTGCTCGACCCGGACACGATGGCGCCGGTGCCGGCCGACGGCGAGACGCTCGGCGAGATCATGTTCCGCGGCAACATCTGCATGAAGGGCTACCTGAAGAACCCGCACGCGACGGACGAGGCATTCCACGGCGGCTGGTTCCACACGGGCGATCTCGGCGTGCTGACGCCGGACGGCTATATCCGCATCAAGGATCGCCGCAAGGACATCATCATTTCCGGCGGCGAGAACATCTCGAGCATCGAGGTCGAGGATGCGCTGTACCGGCATCCGGCCGTCGAGGTCGCCGCGGTGGTCGCGATGCCCGACCCGAAATGGGGCGAGGTGCCGTGCGCGTTCGTCGAGCTGCGCAACGGCATGAGCGCGACCGAGGAGGAAATCATCGCGCACTGCCGGCAGTTGCTCGCGGGTTTCAAGGTGCCGAAGGTCGTGCGCTTCGGCGAGCTGCCGAAGACGTCGACCGGCAAGATCCAGAAATTCCAGCTGCGCAACGCGGTCGGGTCGGACAAGGCGATCGACCTGGCGGGGGACAAGAAGTGATCGACGCGACCGGGCGGCTGCCCGGTCGTTCGTCGTGCGTCACGCGTCGCGGGCCAGCCGGAACACGCTGACGGCTTCCGACAATTGCGCGGCCTGGTCGCGCAACGCGACGGCCGCGCGTTCGGCATCCGAGATCAGCGTCGCGTTCTGCTGCGTCGCCTCGCCGATCTGCGTGATGGCCTGATTCACCTGCTCGATGCCGGTCGATTGCTCGCGCGACGCGGCGCTGATCTCGCCGATCAGCGTGCTGACCTGATCGACGCGCTGGACGATGTCGCGCATCGTGCCGCGCGCGGCGTCCGCGATCCGATAGCCCTGTTCGACGGTCGTCGACGATTCAGCGCTCAGCGCGTCGATTTCCTTGACCGCGGCCGCGCTGCGCTGCGCGAGCGCGCGCACTTCTGCCGCGACCACCGCGAAGCCCCTGCCGTGCTCGCCCGCGCGCGCGGCCTCGACGGCAGCGTTCAGCGCCAGGATATTGGTCTGGAACGCGATGCCTTCGATCGTGCCGGTGATTTCGGCGATCCGGCGCGTCGCACGGCCGATGTCGTCCATCGTCGCGACCACGCGTTGCACCGCCGTGTCGCCGTCGGTCGCGGCGGCCGATGCGTCGGCGACCAGCGCGTTCGCCTGAGCCGCATGTTCGGCGTTCTGCTGCACGGCGGCCGTGATCTGCTCCATGCTGGCTGCAGTCTGTTCGACGCTGCTCGCCTGCGTCGCGATCCGCGCGGCGATGTCGCCGCTGCCGGCCGCGATGCCGACCGTGCCGCGCGCGATGTCGGACGAGCCGCTGCGCACCTGCGCGACGATCCGCGCGAGGCCGTCGCCGATTCCGTCGACCGCCTGCACGAGCCGGCCGATCTCGTCGTTGCCCGCCGCGCCGCGCGCGGCGGCGCCGTCGCGGATGCGGATGCTGAGGTCGCCGGCCGCGAAGCGTTCCGACGCACGCGCCGCCGCATCGAGCGGCCGGCTCACCACGCGTCGCACGACGACGAGGAACAACGCCGCGAACGCCGCGACGAGCACGGCCCCGATCATCAGGAAACGGTTGCGGACGGTGCGCATGCTCGCGAGCAGTTCGTCGTCGAGCGCGATGCCGCCGACCAGCCATTGCCACTGCGGAATCGTCGTGAACGACACGAATTTGGCGGTGGGCCCGGTATCGTGCGCGGCCGGATCGGCCGACGCGTAAGCGAGCCGGCCCTGGCCGGCGGCGAGCATTTGCGCGTACGGCGCGCGCGCGTCGTCCGCGCGCTGGCCGGCCGCGTCGGGATGGACGACGAAGGTGCCGCGCGATGCACCCGGCGACGCGTCGAGCACGAAGTAATAGCCGTTTTCACCGATCTTCAGCGCCCGGATGCCGTCCTGCACGACTTGCAGCTCGGCACCGACGTCGAGGCCGACGAACAGCGCGCCGATCACGCGGCCCGTCGCGTCCGTGACCGGCTTGTACTGCGTGATGTACGGCCGGCCGAACAGTTTCGCGAGGCCCGTATAGCTGCGTCCGGCGACGAGCGGCGCGTAGGCGGGGCCCGCGCGATCGAGGCGCGTGCCGACCGCACGCGTGCCGTCCTGCTTCTTCAGCGACGTCGTGATGCGGACGAAATCGTCGCCGTCGCGCGCGAAGATCGTCGCGATCGCGCCGCTTTTCTTCAGGAACTGGTCGGGAATCGCGTAATCGAGGTCGAGCGGCTGGCCGCCCGCGGAGAGTGTCGGCGCGGCGACGCCGCCGATGTCAACGGTGCGGGCCGGGTCGAGCGCGAAATCGGCCGGCAGGAAACTGGCGAACAGCGCCATCGAGCGCGTGGCTTCGGCGGACAGCGCCTTGTCGAACATCTCGACCATCGCGCGGATCGACTGCTCCTTGTCCGCGATGCGCGCATGGGCCTCGTCGGCGAGTTGCTGGCCGGCGAAATGGGCGAGCGCCCATGCGAAGGCGGTAAACAGCAGCGCGACCAGCACGCATGCCAGCGCGGCCAGGCGCGCGCCGACGCTCGCCCGGCCCAGTTGGGTCAATCTCATACGAATCCTGAGTGGAGAGGGAGAGAGGCGGAACGCACGCGCCACCGCATACCGTAAGGAATACGGCAGGTTCGGCGAATTCTTTAGCGGTGCGAAGCCGCAAGGGGCGAGCAGGTTGGCCCGATGCAGGCGGGCGGCGTCAGTGCGTCACGAGCCACGCGACGGCCAGATACCGCCCGACCTTCGCGATCATCACGATCGCGAGGAAGGTCGGCAGCGGCTCGCGCAGCACGCCGGCGATCATCGTCAGCGGATCGCCGACCACCGGCGCCCAGCTCAGCAGCAGCGACCAGCGGCCGTGGCGCGCATACCAGCGCTCGGCGCGCGCGAGCGCGGCCGGCTTGACCAGGAACCAGCGGCGGTCGCGGAAGTGTTCGATGCCGCGGCCGAGCGCCCAGTTGACCGCCGAGCCCGCGACGTTGCCGACGCTCGCGACCAGCACCAGCGCCCACACGGGCTCGCGCCCGGCGAGCAGCAGGCCGGCGAGCACGGCTTCGGACTGGAGCGGCAGCAGGGTCGCGGCGACCATCGACACGGCGAACAGGCCGCCGTAAGTGAGCAATTCGGACATCGCGTGATTGTACCGGCCGCACGCCGGCCGGCACCGGTCACGCGGCGGCGTCGGTGCCGAACAGCAGGTGCGAGATCACCGACTTGTCGACCGGTTCGTCGTTGAGCGTGCTGGCGAGCAGTTCGCCCGCGAGCTGCTGCGGCGAGAACACCATGTCCGGCTTCAGCAGGCGCAGCCGCTCGAGGTTGCGTTGCTGGTTCACGAGCGCGACGGTACGCACCGTCGACGCGATCTCGCGGATCGCGAGGATGATGAACGCATTCTCGGCATCGTCGGAGCGCAGCGCGAGCACCGCGCGGGCCGTGGCCGCGCCGGCGCTTTCCAGCACCGCGTGGTCGGTGGCGTCGCCGACGATCAGGTCGGTCGCGCCCGCATAGTTGTGCTCGACGCCGGCCGGCACGATGACGGTCACGGCGTAGCCGCGCGTGCGCAGCCCGTCGTGCACTGCATGCGCGACGGGCGTCGCGCCGACGATCAGGAAATGATGCTTGCGGATCACGTTCGAAATGCCTCCCTTGACGATCCGTTTCAGGCTGCCGCCGATCACCGGCCCGATGACCGCGCTGATCGACGTCGCGAACACCGTGATGCCTAGCACGATCACCGACGCGGTGAACAGGCGCGCGGTGGGTGCGTGCGGCACGATGTCGCCGTAGCCGACCGTCGACATCGACACGATCGAGAAGTAGACGGCCGTGGCGAGGTCGTGGACCGGCGGCGTGAATTCGTCGCCGAGATACAGCACGCCGAAGGTCGCGTAGATCAGCAGCGACACGATGCTGAGCAGCGCGAACAGGCTGCTCGCGGCGACGCTCGCGCGGTCGAAATGGCGCCAGTAGTAGATCAGCGTGACGGCGAGGACGGCCGTGTACACGAATACCGCGTTGCTGCGATAGCCGCCGAGGATGCTGATCGCGGCGGCCGCGACCAGCAGCAGGATCGACAGCACCCACGCGACGCGGGCACGCAGCACGATGCCGATGGCCATCGTCGCGAGGCCGGCCGCGACGACGACCTGCGGCAGCACGACGAGGCCGGCATTGTCGACGAGGTTCAGCGCATCGGTGAGCCACGCATGATGCGCGCCGAGCTTCGCATGGGCGACGACGGGGCGCAGCACCATCAGTGCATCGAGCGCGAGGAGGAGAGCGAGATACCAGTGCAGGCCGATCGGCGCGAACAGGCGCCGCAGGCGGGTAGTGACGTGCTTCATGCAATCGCCCGGGCGAGCCGGGCATGTCCAACGAACCAGCCGCTACCCTAAAGCATTCGGCGATCGGCTGCTTTTTCGCGGGGCACGGGGCTGACCCGGCACCCGCGCGTGAGGCCGCCCGGTCTCAGTTCCAGCCGGCCATGATCGCGCCCATGCCGACCAGCAGCCCGCCCGTCACGCGATTCATCGCGCGCATCCGCGCCGGACGCTGCAGCGCACGGCTCAGCCGGTGCGAGAAGAGCGCCATCGACGCGACGCCGCCGGCGAACAGCAGCGCGAAGGACGTCGCGAGCAGCAGGAACTGCGCGTTCAGGCTCCAGTCCGCGTTCGGAACGATGAACTGCGGAAAGAACGACGGAAAGAACAGCAGCGTCTTCGGATTCAGGCCGGAGGTGGCGACGCCGCGCCAGAACAGCGCGCGTTCGCTGTCATCGGATGTGGTGCTGCCGGGTTGGGCCGACGTGGTGGATGCGGCGATCGGCGTGCGGCCGAGCCATTGCTTGCAGCCGAGCCACACGAGGTAGGCCGCGCCGGCCCAGCGCAGCACGTTCAGCGCGTGCTCGTCGAGACGGACCAGCGAATTCAGGCACAGCGCGGTCAGCGCGAGCTGCAGCAGCACGGCGAGCGTGCCGCCCCATACGCACGGCAGCGCGCGGCGCCAGCCGGTGCGCAATGCCTGGTTCATCGTGAGGAGGTTGACGGGGCCGGGGGCATAGATGAGGACGGCGGACGCAGCGAGGAACGACAGATAAAGCCTGAACGACATGACGGGATGTGCGAAAAACGATGGATCAGGCGCCGGCCCGTGCAGCCGGATAGGCGCGCGGGAGGCGGGACACTGCATGCCTGCGTGTCCGGCGCCGCAACTCGTGATTGCGGCCGGGCGTCCCGGTGCGAGGGGGTTGTCGCGGGGAGCGTGCCGGACAACAGGCATGGAGAAAATGTATCAAGCGAGCCGGTTAAAAGGCTTCCTGTTTTCCAGCAAAACGCACCCGAAACAGGAATCCTGTTCAGATAGAATGCCGATTTTAAGTAGAAGATTCTTTCCATCATGGCTACCCGCGAACGCACGCCGAAAACCCTCGACAACCAGGACCGCAAGATCCTCGGTGCACTGCAAAAAAATGCGCGTCTGTCGAACGCAGAACTGGCCGAACAGATCGGCATGTCGACCACCGCATGCTGGAACCGCACGCGGCAGCTTGAGCTCGATGGTTACATCGACGGCTACGTCGCGCTGGTCAACCAGCGCATGCTCGGCTACGCGGACATCGTGATCCTCGAAGTCACGCTCGATCGCCACGAGGACGACGCGCTCGCGCGTTTCGGCGCCGAACTCGCGGCGTTGCCCGAAGTGCTCGAGGCCTACCTCGTGTCGGGCGAATACGACTACTGGATCAAGGTCGCGGTGGACGGCACGGCCGGCTACGAGCGCTTCTTGCGCGAGAAGCTGTACAGGATTTCGAGCATTCGCCACAGCCGCTCGATGTTCGCGCTGCGGTGCATGAAAGACGTGCCGTCGATTCAGGTGTGACGACAGGCGGAGACGGCACGCGCATCGTCGTGACGACGAGATTCGCGGATGTGCCGGAGAGGAGCGGCAATCGGGCTGTCGCGTCGAATGGGCGCGGCCCGGAGCCGGAAACAGGCGGGAAATGCCTGCGGGGCCGGAAAACGGATGAATCTTCCGTCGGCTTTTGCGGCGCTCATCCACCACGCCGATGCCGGGCGCGGCGGCCTTACGGCGCGCGTCCCGGCAGGCGGGTCAGACGGATGATGTGACGCTGCGCTCAGCGCGGCAGGCGTGCGTGCGCTTCAGCGATGACTTCGCAGTTCTCGAGGTGCAGTGCCCATGCTTCTGCAAGCAGCTCGCCAACACGTGCGAGCCAGCCAGCGGATTGGGTGGAACGATCGGAGACATTAGACGTTTGCATGACGAAGCCCCATGTAGGTGGCGAGTTAGGGATAACCCTAATCATAGAGGAACGTCACCGTGCTGTGAAATGCGATTTCGTTATATGAGAATCACTGACAATTTTTGTTGCTGCTGCGCAACATCAATTTCATGTGCTTCCGCGTGGCGGACGCGCGTGACGAGGCCGTGGCGAGCACGGCCTTGCATTGACGGACGGAAGGGGAAGTCAGGCGCGGAGAAAGGGCGCGGCGGCGGGGCGGCGCTTACCCGCCGATCCATCCGAAGCGCCACGACAGGCGGCGCGTCGCGGCGCGCAGCGCATGCGCGAGTTCGCTGTCCGGCCCGCGCGGGAAGCCGCGCGACGAGCCGATGATCGCGATCACGAGCCGGATGCTGCCGGTGTGATCGAACACGGGCGCGGCGATCGTCCCGATGCCCGGCACCGGCGCATCGAACGCGAAATCGAGCGCGTCCGCGCGGATCGTCGCGAGCCGCGCGCGGAATGCGTCGTCGATCTGCGTCGCGCGGCCGGCGAGGCGCACCGGCTCGTCGGCCAGCAGGCCGGCCAGCACGTCGTCCGACATGCCGGCCGCGAAGATCCGCCCGATCGCGGTATTCACGAGCGACATCACCGTGCCGACCTGCAGGCTCACGTGCTGCGGCCGCGCGGATTCCTCGAGACGAATCACCGTCGGCCCGAGCGGCCCGAGCGTCGCGGCCGCCACGCTCATGTCGGTCGCGGCCGCCAGCGCGACGATCTCGGCTTCTGCATCGCGCGTCGGCGACACGCGCTGCATCGCGATCAGGCCGAGCGCCTGGGCGAGCGGCCCGCCGCCGAAGCAGCTCGCGTCGTCGCGGCTCAGCAGGCCGATCTTCTGCAGGCTCACCAGATGCGGAAACGCCTTCGCGGCCGGCATGCCGGCCGCCGCCGCGAGATCGCGCAGCGGCAGCGCACGGCCCGCCGACACGAGCGCCAGCAGCAGTTCCCCCGTGCTGTCGAGTGCGTTGATGCCACGCTGCGCTTTCGTATCGTCGGCGAGCGCGGGCGGCATGCGCTGCGTGGCCGGCGGCATGCCCGCCCCGACCGGCGGGGCATCGCGTCCCGCGCCGAGCGACGCGGTGGCTTGCCGCGCCGCATCGCGCAGCGCCGCCGCGATCGGGCCGTCCCACCCGACATCGATCGATCCGGTCGAGCCGATCACTGTCAACGCGAGTTGCAGGCGTCCGTCCGCGTCCAGCACCGGCACGCACATCGCGCTGACGCCGGGGCTCGGCCGGTCCACGCCGCGCTCGATCCCGCGCGCGCGGATCGCGTCGAGTTCGGCCTGCCACGCGCCGGCGTCGGACGTGGGCTGCACGCCTTCTGCGCCGGCGAGCGTGTCGCCGGCGCCGGCCTGACTGGCCGCCATAGCGTCGAGCTGGGCGGGGTCGCCGAACGCGCGGAACACGCGGCCGGTCGCCGTCGTGTCGAGCGACATCACCGATCCGACGTGCAGGTTCACGTGCAGCGGATAGCCGCCGTGCTCGATGCGCACGATCGTGGGCCCGAGCACGCCCGGCACCGACAGCGCCACGCTCAGGCCGACCGCTTCCGCGAGCCGCGCCGCGTGCGGCAGCGCCGCGCGATAGGCCGGCTGGCGTTCGATCGACATCAGCCCGAGCCGCAGCGACAGCGGCCCCGGCTCGTAGTTGCCCGTGAGCGCGTCGCGTTTCACGAGCGCGAGCCGCGTCAGGCTGACGAGATAGGTGTGCGCCTGCGCGGTCGACAGCTCGGCCGCGGCCGCCAGCTCCGACAGCCCGAGCGGCTTGCGCCGGCGCGCGAGCGCGTCGAGCAGCCGGCCGCCGACCTCGACGCTCTGGATTCCGCGCTGCGCCTTGGGCGGCGCGTCGTCCGCGCTGACTTCGTGGTTCTGCACGCGATGATTCTTCCGTTGACGAAACCCCGCATGGTATCCGACGCCATTTGACGCGCCAGCCCGCAGGTTTACCCGTATTGGACAATAGCAAGCGCATTTGTCATTGACAAATAATCGACGCGGGCAGATGATCCGCTCACTCCCCTCAACACATGGCTCGCAGCCACGGAACGCAACATGGCCAAAGCATTCGCCTCCCAAGCCGATCTGGAAGAGAAGAAAGTCACCTGGACGCAGCTGTCCGAGAACGCGTACGCGTACACCGCCGAAGGCGACCCGAACTCGGGCGTGATCATCGGCGACGACAGCGTGCTGATCGTCGACACGACCGCGACGCCCGCGATGGCGCAGGACCTGATCGCGAAGATCCGCAGTGTGACCGACAAGCCGATCAAGCACGTCGTGCTGTCGCATTACCACGCGGTGCGCGTGCTCGGCGCGTCCGCGTATTTCGCCGAAGGCGCGCAGCACGTGATCGCGAGCCGCGGCACGTACGAGATGATCGTCGAGCGCGGCGAGGCCGACATGAAGTCGGAGATCGAGCGCTTTCCGCGCCTGTTCGCGGGCGTCGAGACGGTGCCGGGCCTGACCTGGCCGACGCTCGTGTTCGAGCGCGAGATCACGCTGTTCCTCGGCAAGCTCGAAGTGAAGATCATGCACGTCGGCTCGGGGCACACGAAGGGCGACACGATCGTCTGGCTGCCGTCGCAGAAGGTGCTGTTCTCCGGCGACCTGGTCGAATACGACGCGGCCTGCTATTGCGGCGACGCGCAGCTCGAACAGTGGCCGGCCACGCTCGAGGCGCTGCGCGCGCTCGGCGCGGAAAAGCTCGTGCCGGGCCGCGGTCCCGCGTTGCTGAATCCGGCCGAGGTCGACAAGGGCCTCGACTACACGAAGGATTTCGTGACGACGCTGCTCGCGCAGGGCCGCAAGGCCGTCGAGCGCAAGCTCGACCTGAAGGCGTCGATGGCGCTCACGCGCGAAGCGATGGATCCGAAGTTCGGCCACGTGTTCATCTACGAGCACTGTCTGCCGTTCGACGTGTCGCGCGCGTTCGACGAGGCGAGCGGCATCACGCATCCGCGCATCTGGACCGCGCAGCGCGACAAGGAAATGTGGGACGCGCTGCAGGACTGAGCGGCTCACCGCGGCGCGGCGTCCAGGCGGGCGCCCCGCCGTTTTTCTGACGGCGCCTGAACGACGGCGGCATTGGGCCGCGGTTCGGGGCGCCGGCTTCCGGTCTCACAAGAAAGCAGGGCGCACGTACGCCCGCGGAGACTGCTGCGCGCTCGAATCGCGCGGCCCGTTTGGAGAGAGACATGCCCCAATCGCTTCCCGCCGAAGCGACGATCGCGCACGCGAGTGTTGCGGCGTCGGCTTCCGCATATGAATCCACACCGGCGTCGGACGCCGGCGACGCGCTGCTGTTCCGCAAGATCGCATGGCGGATCGTGCCGTTCCTGTTCCTCTGCTACGTCGTGTCGTTTCTCGACCGCATCAACATCGGCTTCGCGCAACTGCAGATGAAGCACGACCTCGGCTTCAGCGATGCGATGTACGGCCTCGGCGCCGCGGTGTTCTACGTCGGCTACGTGTTCTGCGAGGTGCCGAGCAACCTCCTGCTCGCGCGCTTCGGCGCGCGCCGCACGTTCACGCGGATCATGCTGTTGTGGGGCATCGCGTCGACCGGGATGATGTTCGTGTCGCAGCCGTCGCATTTCTACGTGCTGCGCTTCCTGCTCGGCGTGTTCGAGGCCGGCTTCTTTCCCGGCATCGTGCTGTTCCTGACCTACTGGTTTCCGGCGAACCGCCGCGCGGCGGCGATCTCGGTGTTCTTCGCGGGCGTCGCGGTGGCCGGCGTGCTCGGCGGCCTGATGTCGGGCTGGATCATGCGCGACATGAGCGGCGTGCTCGGATTGCACGGCTGGCAATGGATGTTCGCGATCGAAGGTGCGCCGGCGATCGTGCTCGCGTGCTTCGCGTTCACGTATCTGGTCGACCGGCCGCAGGACGCCGCGTGGCTCACGTCCGACGAAAAGGCGCGCGTCGCCGCGCTGTGCGGCGACGGCCGTGCGCATGGCGCGCACGACACGCGCAGCCTGGCGGCCGCGCTCGCGAACCCGCGCGTCTATCTGTTCGCGTTCATCTATTTCTCGCTGACCTGCGCGTCGCTGACGCTCAATTTCTGGATGCCGCTGATGATCCGCGATTTCGGCGTGACCGACGTCGTGGCCGTGAGCCTCTACACGGTCGTGCCGAACGCGGTCGGCGCGGTGGGGCTGATCCTGATCGCGCGCCGCTCGGACCGCACCGGCGAGCGCCGCAAGCATTTCGCGTGCTGCACGATCGGCGGCGGGCTCGCACTCGCGGCGCTGACGCTGCACCTGCACAGCTTCGCGGCGATGCTCGCGTGCCTGTCGATTGCGGCGACGCTGATCTTCGCCGCGCTGCCGATCTTCTGGGCCGTGCCGACCCGCTATCTGTCGGGCAACGCGGCGGCGGCCGGGATCGCGCTGATCAGCAGCATCGGGATCACGAGCGGCATCGTCAGCCCGTGGGTGATCGGGCTGATCCGCACGCGCACCGGCAGCATGGATCTCGCCGTGTATTTGCTGGCCGCGCTGCTCGTGCTGAGCGGCGCCGCGCTGATGCTCGGCGTGAAGGGCGACCCCGCGCGGCGGGCCTGAACCACGGCCGGGCGCTGATCGTGATCGCGGCGGCGCCCGGACCGCAAGCGCGAGCGTCGTTGGCACGTCGCGCGTGCGCCTTCGGCGGCGCGGTCGCGCTCGCGTCGCGTTGATCGGGGGACGCGCCGGCGCGGTGCGCGGCTAGGGGCGATACACCTCGACCCGGTTGCGGCCGCGTTCCTTCGCGACATACAGCGCCTTGTCCGCGCGCGACAGCGCCTGGTACGCGCCGAAGTCGGACGTCCGCATCGCGTCGATGCCGATGCTGACGGTCAGCGCCAGCACTTGGTCCTCGTGCACGAGCCGCGCGTCGACCGCGCGCTGCTGCACGCGCAGCGCGAGCGCGCACGCCGCATCGATCCCGGCGTGCGGCAGCACGATCGCGAATTCCTCGCCGCCGATGCGCCCGACGATGCCGTCCGGCCCGATTTCCGCGAGCAGCAGCCGCGCGAAATGCCGGAGCGCGCGATCGCCGAACGGATGTCCCCAGCGGTCGTTCAGCGCCTTGAAGTGGTCGAGATCGAGCATCAGCACCGCGGCGTCCTGGCCGGTGGCGCGCACGCGGCGCAACGCGGCTTCGCCTTGCCGCATGAACGCGTGGCGGTTCGACAGCTGGGTCAGGTGATCGGTCGTCGCCATCCGGTGCAGCTCGGTCTCGATGTGCTTGCGCTCGGTCGCATCCGTGATGAAGCCGTGCCAGACCGTGCCCCCGTCCGGCGTGCGTTGCGGGCGCGCGTCGCCTTCGCGCCAGCGCATCCCCTGATCCGGCAGCAGCACGCGGTATTCGAGCCGCCACGGCGTCAGTCGCTCCGCCGACGCCAGCAGCGACTGGCGGTACGCGACCAGGTCGGCCGGATGAATCCGGGTCTCGACCGCGTCCGCGTCGCGGGCGATCTGCTCGGGCGTCAGTTCGTAGATGTCGCGCACGCCCGCGCTCGCGTACGAAAAGAACCGGCGACCGTCGGCGGTCTGCCGCAGCTGGAACACGAGACCGGGGACCTGGTCGGTCAGGTTCGTCACGAGTGTGACGGAGTCGCTCAGCCGGCCGGCGAGTTCGCGCAGCGCGGTGATGTCCGTGGTCGTGCCGACCATGCGCAACGCACGCCCGTTGTTGTCGCGGGCGATGACCTTGCCGCGGCTGCAGATCCATTTGTACGTGCCGTTCTTGCAGCGGATGCGGTGCTCGACCGCATAGCTGTCGGTGCGGCTTTCGAAATGTGCGAGCATCGCGGCCTTCACGTCGGCGACATCGTCCGGGTGCAGCCGTTCGTACGCATCCTCGATCCGGCTCGTCAGTTCGTGGGGCGCGTAGCCGAGCAGCGCCTTCCAGGCCGCCGAATAATGGATCTCGCCGGTTTCCACGTTGCGGTCCCACATGCCGGTGCCGCTTTCGGTCAGCGCGAGCGTGGTCAGCGCGCTGCGTTCTTCTATGCCGCCGAGCCGTTCGTGCAGCGCGGCCTGTGCATTCGCGCGGGCGATCGCGCGTTCCGCGAGCGTGGCCAGGTCATGCAGGAAAGCGCGTTGCGCGGCGTCGAGCATCAGGCCCGTGTCGCCGACGATACACAGTGCGCCAGGCGTGGTGCCGTCGGCCGCAATTAGTTCGCAGGCCGCGACGACGTGCGGCGCGTCGAGCGGGAGCCCACTCGCCTCGGGTGTGATGAATCGGCGGTCGGACGCCGAGACGCGCTCGACACGCGGCGGGAAGTGCGCGGCAGGCAGCGTGGCGGGCAGCGTTCCGTCGGACGCTGCCACGCGCTGCGTGCTGGCTTCGGCGAAAGTGACGAACGCGCCGACCGTGCCGACATGCGCGCGGGCGAGCCGGCACACGGTCTCGAGTTCGGGCAACGGCGCGAGCGCCGGGCGATCGTCGGCGGGGACGCGAGAGGAGCCGGGTGTGTCGCCGGCCCCGGAGGTGAACATTCGGAACCGCATGGTCGAATTCCGCGACGGTCGATTGCGCCGATCATCGGACGAATGTCGCGTGGCGCTGCTTCGGGAGTTGCAATCGCGAAGCCTATCGTCGCGGAAAATGCGTGGCAAGCGGGGTGAAACCGGCTTTGGCGGGAACGCAACGCAGGGTCCGGAATGCGTCGCGGCGTCGACGGCTGCGGTGGCGCAAGCGCCATCGACGCGCTTCGATTCGGAAGCGTCGCGCCCGGACAGCACGGGCGCGACCCGGGTACTGCGCGACTAGCGCGCAACCGTATAGCGCGGTGCCGGCGAATCCGTCGACAGGTGCGGCGCCATCGTGCGGCGCGCGGCCTCGTACGCATCCCATTCGCCGGCCGCGTGCAGCGACGGAATCGTCACGAGTTCGCCGCGATCGAAGCCGACCAGCGCCGCGTCGACGAGGTCGGACGCCGACATCACGATCTCCTTCGGCAGGTGTTCGAGCGGCAGGCCGCCGGTTTGCCAGAACTCGGTCGCCGTCGCGCCGGGCAGCACGGCCTGCACCTGCACGCCTTGTTCCGCGAGTTCGTGGTGCAGCGACTGGCTGAACGCGAGCACGAATGCCTTGCTGCCGCCGTAGACGCCGTTGAGCGTTTCCGGCGACAGCGCGACGATCGACGAGATGTTGATCACGGCGCCGCGGCCGCGTGCGACGAAGCCGGGCACGGCGGCATAGGTCAGGCGCGTGAGCGCGGTCACGTTCAGGTCGATCATCCGCGTCATCGCGTCGACATCGCTGTCGAGCAGCGGCGCGTGCGTGCCGACGCCCGCGTTGTTGACGAGCAGCGTGATGCTCGCGTCCTGCTTCAGCTTCGCCTCGACGGCGGCGAGCGCCGCGCGGTCGTTGAGGTCCGCGCCGACGATCTCGACGCTGCGCTGCGTGTCGTTCGTGACGCGCTCGGCGAGCGTGGCCAGCCGGTCGCGGTTGCGCGCGACCAGGATCAGGTCGTAGCCGCGGCGCGCGAGTCGATCCGCATAGATCGCGCCGATGCCGGACGATGCGCCGGTAATGACGGCGGTACCGCGATGTGCTTCAGTCATGATGTCGCTCCGTGTCGAGGAAAAGGTGAGTGCGTGAAGGCATTCTGGCCTCGAATCGCGGCGACACAAATGACGTAGATGGGTATGATTTCGGACATCGGGCGGGTCGTCACGATCATGCCCCGCTACTGGAGATACGCATGCACCGCATCGGTTTTCTGATCAGCGACGGCTTCCAGATCATGGCGCTCGCCGCGCAATCGGTGTTCGAGTACGCGAACATGGTCGCGGGCGAGCCGTTCTACGTGATGGACAACTATTCGGTCGACGGCGGCGACGTGCGTTCGTCGCTCGGATTGCCGGTCGCGACGCGCGCGCTGCGCGGGCGGATCGACGTCGATACGTGGATCGTCGCGGGCGTCAACGATCCGCTCGCGTCGCCGGCGCCGGCCGGCGTCGTCGCGTTCCTGCGACGCGCGAACGCCCGCGCGCGGCGCATCGCCGGCATCTGCACGGGCGCGTTCGTGCTCGCCGAGGCCGGGCTGCTCGCGCAGCGCCGCGCGACGACGCACTGGGCGTACGGACGCGGCATGCAGCAGCAGTTTCCGGACATTCGTGTCGAGGAGGACCGGATCTACATCGTCGACGGCCCGATCTGGACGTCCGCCGGGATGACGGCCGGCCTCGACCTGGCGCTCGCGATGGTGGAGAAGGATCTCGGCGCGGACACCGCGCGCTCGGTCGCGCACAAGCTCGTGATGCACCAGCGCCGTGCGGGCGGACAGTCGCAGCATTCGGAAATGCTGGACCTCGCGCCGAAATCGGACCGGATCCAGAACGCGCTCAACTATGCGCGGCGGAATCTCGGCCGCGCGCTGACCGTCGAGGAACTGGCCGACGCCGTCCACCTGAGTCCGCGCCAGTTCAGCCGCGTGTTTACGCTCGAAACCGGGCAGTCGCCGGCGAAGGCGATCGAGCGGCTGCGGCTCGAAGCCGCGCGGCTGATGATCGAGCAGAGCCGGCATTCGCTCGATGTGATCGCGAAGGAGAACGGTTTCCGCGACCGGCGCCACCTGCGCGACGCGTTCGTGCGCGGCTTCGGCGTGCCGCCGCAGGCCGTGCGGCGCGACGCGCGGGCGGACGAGCGCGAAACGGGCTGACGCTCGCGGGCGCGCCGCCAGCGCGGGTCGGAAAAATCGCGCAGAATCTCCGGCATTCCTCGCAAGGAGACACCATGCGCGCCGCCCCGTTCAGCATTGCGATTCCCGATCACGCGCTCGATGACTTGCATCGGCGCCTGCGCGACACGCGCGCACCGGTGCTGACACCCGCCGCGCCGTGGCAGCAGGGTGTGGATGGCGCGTGGCTGCATGAACTGGTTGCGTACTGGCGCGAGGGCTTTGACTGGCGGGCGGCGGAGCGTGCGCTGAACCGGCAGCCGCAGTTCGTCGCGGACGCAGACGGGCAACGCGTGCATTTCATCCATCGGCGTGGGGCGGGGCCGAAGCCGTATCCGCTCGTCATCACGCACGGCTGGCCGGGCTCCGTACTCGAATTCGACGCGCTGATCGATCGCCTGTGCGATCCGGCCGCGTTCGGCGGCGATCCGCACGACGCGTTCGACGTGGTCGCGCCGTCGCTTCCCGGCTTTGCGTTCTCGCCCGCGCCCGCGGCACCGGGCATGTCGGCATTTCAGGTCGCCGACCGCTGGGCGACGTTGATGTCCGGGCTCGGCTATCGTCGCTTCGGCGCGCAAGGCGGCGATCTCGGCGCAGGCGTGTCGATTGCGCTCGGCGCGCGACATGCCGACTTGGTGAACGGCATCCATCTGAACTACCTGCCCGGCAACTACGAGCCTCCGACCGACGCGGCTTCGCCGTTGACCGAAGACGAACGCGCCTTCGTGACGCAGCGTGGAGAATGGGTTGCGCTGGAGGGTGGATACGCGCACGTGCACATGACGAAGCCGCAGACGCTGGCCGTCGCGCTCAACGATTCGCCGGCGGGGCTGGCGGCGTGGATCGCCGAGAAATTCCGCACGTGGAGCGATTGCGATGGCGACGTCGCAAAGCGGTTTTCGCACGACACGCTGCTGACCGGAATCTCACTCTACTGGTTTACCGGCTGCATCGGCTCGTCAATGCAGATGTATTGGGAAAACCGGCTGCAGCCGATGCGCTTCGCGGCCGGGCAGCGCGTGGCGGTGCCCGTCGCATTTGCGCGCTTTCCGAAGGAAATCAGTCGTCCGCCGCGCAGTTGGGTCGAACGGGTGTTCGACGTCGTGCAGTGGACCGACATGCCGAGCGGCGGCCATTTCGCCGCGATGGAGGAGCCGGAACTGCTGGCCGACGATATTCGCCGATTTTTCCGGCGCTTTCGGTAATGCGGCCGGGGGCGGCTTGGGTGACGAAGTGCGCCGGCGGTCATTCATGCGCGTGTTGGCGACTGCATGCGCCGTGTGGATCGTGACGCGACGATGTCGCCCGTCTTGCCGCGTGATTACCGCGTGACAAACGGCGCCGCATCGTGCGGCGCGGTGCGCGCATGCTTGCGCTGGCGCAGCAGCGCGACGCGGCAATTCTCGCGCGCGGTCTCGCGGCCGTCGTCGTCGAGCAGCACCAGATCGCCGCGCATCACGTTGAGCGTAATCACGTCGTCGCCGGGCGCGCCGAGCGTTTCCGGCGTATGCACCGATCCGGCCGGTTCGAGCACCGTCGAGCCGGCCTGCGCGATCCACTCGTATTCGCGGTAGCGCCACGCACCCTGCAGCGTATGGACGAAGACCTCGCCGTCGTGGCGATGGCGCGGCAGCGTGCCGCCGGCCGGCATCTTCAGCAGCGCGGTCAGCGTGTCTTCCGCCGCATTGATATGCAGATACTTGATCGCGAGCCCCGGCAGGTCGGCGCTCATCGGCAGCCATGGCAGCGCGTCGCCGGGCAGGCACGAAATCGGCGGCAGGTCGGTCGGGAGCGGGGCGGACGGCTGCGTCATGGCGGGAGGCGAGCGGAAACGAGAAGTGCGCATTATCGCAGAGCCGGATCGGGCCGCAGCCTCTGATCGGACGGCGCCGCCCGCGAAACCTGAACGCGGCTACGCGTCGCTGCTGTCGCTGCTCGGCCGCGCCGCCGCATGCGCCGCGTCGAGGCACGACTGGAACAGCAGCGCCGCGCGCGTCGGTCGCGGCGAGCGCCGCAGCAGGCTCACGAACCGGCACCGGTAGTTGAAGCGGTGCGGCGCGATCGGCTGCATCAGCCCCTTGTTTTCGAAGCTCTCCGCGTAATGGTCGGGCAGGAAGCCGAGATAGCGGCCGGACAGGATCAGCGTCGCGATCGATTCCTGGTCCGATGCCGTCGCGCTGCGCGTGAGCTTCGCGCGATGGCTCAGCTCCATGTTCGGCGAATGGAAGCCGAGGCCGGCGAATGCGTGGTTGCGGATCGTCGTCCACGTGAGCCTGCCGTGCGGCGCATCAAAGAGCGGATGCTGGCGGCCGCAGTACAGCAGCATCCGTTCGTCGAACAATTCCGAATACACGAGGCTGCCCGAGCTGCGGTGCGCGGGGATGATCCCGACCTGATAGCTGCCGTCGATGATCCCGCGCTCGACCTCGTTGATCGACGCGACATGCAGGTTCAGCGCGACGTCGGGCGCTTCGTCCGTGAACTGGCGGATCGCGTCGCCGAGCCGCGCGTTCGGGTTGGTGGCGGTCTTGTCGAATACGGCGACGTGCAGTTCTCCGCCCATTTTGTCGTGAATGCCGTCGATCCTGCTGCGAAATGCCTCCATCGACGCGAGCAGTCGCAAGGTTTCCTCGTACACGGTCTGCCCCTCGGCGGTCAGCGTGAAGCCCGCGCGGCCGCGCCGGCACAGCACGAGCCCGAGGCGCGTTTCCAGATCCTTCACGTGCCGGCTGATCGTCGAGATGCCGATATTCAGCTCGAGTTCGGCCGCCGCCATCCCGCCGCACTGCACGACGCCCTTGAAGACCCGCAGCAGCCGCAGATCCATGTCGCTGAGCTGCCCGAGCAGCGCGCGGCTCTTCGGTTTCTTTGCTTGCATAGTTGCGCAAGTGAACATTGATATTGCGATATTGAAGAGACTAATTGGCCTCCCGACAATGCGCAACATCATCACAAGAAGGAGGGGCGCGCCGCGCCGACCGACATGACCGACACGATCACCGCCAGCCAGCAGGACGAGACGAACCTCCGCACCGACGCCGCCTGGCTCGACGCCCACTGGATGCCGTTCACGGCGAATCGCCAGTTCAAGTCCGATCCGCGCATGATCGTGTCGGCCAAGGACGCGTATTTCACGGATGGCGAAGGCCGCAAGATCTTCGACGGCCTGTCGGGCCTGTGGTGCACGGGTCTCGGTCACGGCCGCACGGAAATCACGGAAGCCGTGAGCCGCCAGGTCGCGCAGCTCGACTACGCGCCGGCGTTCCAGTTCGGTCATCCGAAGTCGTTCGAGCTTGCGAACAAGATCAAGGACCTGACGCCGGCCGGCCTCGACTACGTATTCTTCACGGGCTCGGGCTCGGAAGCGGCCGACACGTCGCTGAAGATGGCCCGCGCGTACTGGCGCGCCAAGGGCAAGGGCACGAAGACGCGCCTGATCGGCCGCGAGAAGGGCTATCACGGCGTGAACTTCGGCGGCATCTCGGTCGGCGGGATCGGGCCGAACCGCAAGCTGTTCGGCCAGGGGATCGACGCCGACTTCCTGCCGCACACGCAGCTCGCCGAAAACCGGTTCTCGCGCGGCATGCCCGAGCACGGCGCCGATCTGGCCGACCGCCTGCTCGACCTGATCGCGCTGCACGACGCATCGAACATCGCGGCCGTGATCGTCGAGCCGTTCTCGGGTTCGGCGGGCGTGGTCGTGCCGCCGAAGGGCTATCTGAAGCGCCTGCGCGACATCTGCACCGCGCACGACATCCTGCTGATCTTCGACGAAGTCATCACGGGCTTCGGCCGTGCCGGCGCGATGACGGGCGCCGACGCGTTCGGCGTGGTGCCGGACATCATGAACTTCGCGAAACAGGTGACCAACGGCGTGCAGCCGCTCGGCGGCGTGATCGCGACGAAGGAAATCTACGACACGTTCATGGCCGCGGGCGGCCCCGAATACATGCTCGAGTTCCCGCACGGCTACACGTATTCGGCGCACCCGGTCGCGTGCGCGGCCGGCGTCGCGGCGCTCGACCTGCTGGTGAAGGAAGACGCGGTGGCCCGCGTGCGCGATCTCGCGCCGCATTTCGAGGCGGCCGTGCACGGGCTGAAGGGCCAGCGCCATATCACGGACATCCGCAACTATGGGCTGGCGGCCGGCCTGACGATCGCGGTGCTGCCGGGCGAGCCGGCACGGCGCCCGTACGAGATCGCGATGCGCTGCTGGGCGAAGGGTTTCTACGTGCGCTACGGCGGCGACACGATCCAGCTCGCGCCGCCGTTCATCTCGGAAAAGCGCGAGATCGACAACCTCGTGAACGCGCTGTCCGACGCGCTGAACGAAGTGAACTGAGCGCGGCCCGTGCTGCGCGACAACCGAATTCACGAGACAGAGCCAGAAACATGAAACACGACAGCAATGTGACCTCCACCGTCGGCCATCTGATCGACGGCAAGCGCGTCGACGGCGGCAGCCGCGTCCAGCCGGTGTTCGACCCGGCCACCGGCGAATCGCACAAGAGCGTCGCGCTCGCCGACAAGCTGACCGTCGAAGCCGCGATCGCGTCCGCGCAGGCCGCGTTCCCGGCATGGCGCAACACGCCGCCGCTGAAGCGCGCGCGCGTGATGAGCCGCTTCAAGACGCTGCTCGAGGAGCATGCGGACGAGCTGTGCGCGCTGATCACCGCCGAGCACGGCAAGGTGCTCGCCGACGCGATGGGCGAATTGCAGCGCGGCATCGAGAACGTCGAATACGCGACCTACGTGCCCGAGTTGTTGAAGGGCGAGCACAGCAAGAACGTCGGCCCCGCGATCGATTCGTGGAGCGAATTCCAGGCGCTCGGCGTCGCGGCCGGCATCACGCCGTTCAACTTCCCGGTGATGGTGCCGCTGTGGATGTGGCCGATGGCCGTCGCGTGCGGCAACACGTTCGTGCTGAAGCCGTCGGAGCGCACGCCGTCGTCGACGCTGCGCATGGCCGAGCTGGCGCTCGAGGCCGGCCTGCCGCCGGGCGTGCTGAATGTCGTGAACGGCGACAAGGAAGCGGTCGACGCGATCCTGACCGACCCGCGCGTGAAGGCGGTGAGCTTCGTCGGCTCGACGCCGATCGCCGAATACATCTACGCGACCGGCTGCGCGCACGGCAAGCGCGTGCAGGCGCTCGGCGGCGCGAAGAACTTCGCGGTCGTGATGCCCGACGCCGACATCGGCAACGCGGTGAACGCGCTGATGGGCGCCGCGTACGGCTCGTGCGGCGAGCGCTGCATGGCGATTCCGCTGGTCGTCGCGATCGGCGATGAAACGGGCGACAAGGTGATCGACGGCCTGAAGGCCGAGATCGCGAAGATGAAGGTCGGCCCGGGCAACGGTGCGGGCGTCGACATGGGGCCGCTCGTCACGAAGCAGCATTTCGAGAAGGTGACGGGCTTCGTCGACGCGGGCGTGGAAGCGGGCGCGACGCTCGTCGTCGATGGCCGCGGCGTGAAGGTCGACGGCCACGACGGCGGCTACTACCTCGGCCCGTGCCTGTTCGACAACGTGAAGCCCGGCATGCCGGTCTATCAGCACGAGATCTTCGGGCCGGTGCTCGGCGTGATCCGCCTGAAGTCGCTCGACGAGGCGATGGCGCTGATCGACGCGCACGAATACGGCAACGGCACGTGCCTGTTCACGCGCGACGGCGAAGCGGCGCGCTACTTCAGCGACAACATCCAGATCGGCATGGTCGGCATCAACGTGCCGCTGCCGGTGCCCGTCGCGTATCACTCGTTCGGCGGCTGGAAGCGCTCGCTGTTCGGCGATCTGCACGCGTACGGCCCGGATGCGGTGCGCTTCTACACGAAGCGCAAGACGATCACGCAGCGCTGGCCGTCGGCCGGCGTGCGCGAAGGGACGGTGTTCAGCTTCCCGTCGAACCGCTGACGCGCGATCCGGCCGCGACGTGACGCAATGCGGCCGGCGTAAAGACGCACAGGCCCGCCCCGGTCGACGACCGGGGCGGGCCTTTTCACACGTGCGGCGGCCGTGCCGACACTCAAGTCGGGGAAGGCACGCTTACGGCGCGACCACGTGCCACATGTTCTTGAAGTTGTCGCCGTTGCGGTCGCCCTGTTTCATGTCCTTCGCGAAGAAATACAGCGGCTTGCCCTTGTAGGCCCATTGCGGGCTGCCGTCGTCGCGCTTGACGATCGTGTAGGGGCCGACCGGGACATCGGTCGCGCTGGCCTTGTAAGGCGGCCAGATCGATTCGCATTGGCCCGTGCAGGCGCTGGTGCCGGCGTTGGGCTTGTCCTTGTCGAATGCGTAAACGGTCATGCCGTTCGCGGCGACGAGCGCGCCGTTTTCGACCTTGGTGATCGCGCCTTGAGCCAAGGCCGAAACGGACGCCATGGCGAGCACGGCGGAGCTGACGAGCAGCACGGCTTTCATGATTACCTCCTTGTGGTCCGGTGGGCGGCGCAGCCGCACGCATGGCCGGGCGTGCGCGCGACTGCGGGGAATGGTGCCGGAACGCGGCGCCGTGGCCGCCGGTGCGAGCGACGTGAAGTCGAATGGCGGAGGCACGGACCCGCTTCATTCACCATAGGCGGTTTTTGGCGGGGCTGCGAGAAGAACGGGGGGCGCATCGGCGATGCGTGTATCTCGCGCAACGACGCGGCGGTTGCACCCGTGCGGCGGGATTTGCCATCCGTCCCCGAACCTTCGTGAGTCGAACGGGCCTCCTGCGGCCGCGCTCCCTCGACGGGTCAGCGACGCGCCGCGATGCCGGGCCGTCAGCGAAACACCGGCGCCGACGCGAGCGCCGTCAGCACGGCCGGCATCGCGAGCGCGGCGGCGATCGTCTGGAACGCGGTGATGCCGGCCATCAGCGGCGCGTCGCCGCCGAGCTGGCGCGCCATGATGTACGACGAGGACGATGTCGGCAGCGCCTGGAACAGCAGCGCGATGGTCAGCGCGGCATCGCCGAGCCCGAACAGGCGGCCGGCCGCGAGCGTGGCGAGCGGCATTGCCATGAACTTGAACGCCGACGCGACGCACATCGGCTGCATCCATTCGCGCGCCGTGTCGAACTTCAGCGCCGCGCCCACGCACAGCAGGCCGAGCGGCATCGAGGCGGCGCCGAGCGCGCGCACGGCCGGTTCGACGGCGGCCGGAAACGCGATGCCGGCGACCTGCATCGCGATCCCAAGCGCGCACCCGACGACCAGCGGATTCGACAGGATCTGGCGCACGAGCGCCCACGCGCCGAGCCGCGTGTCGCCGTAGCGCGCGAACACCAGCACGCACATCAGGTTCACGGTCGGCACGATCGCCGCGACGCACACGGCCGCGAGCGCGATTCCGTGCGCGCCGAAGAGTCCGGCGGCGAGTGCCGTGCCAACATAGTTGTTGAAGCGCACCGCGCCCTGGAACACCGACGTGAACCCGGCGCCGTCCACAGAAACGAAGCGGCGGACCAGCAGCAGAAGCGCCGCGACGAGCACGGTCGAACCGACCAGCGCCGCCGCGAGCGGCAAGACGGGCAGTGCCTGCAGCCGCGCATTCGCGAGGCTGTTCGCGAACAGCGCGGGCAGCAGCACGTAGTAGCAGAGCCGCTCGGCGTGCGGCCAGAACGCATCGCCGATGAAGCCTGTGCGCCGGAGGCCGTGGCCGAGCGCGACCAGCAGCGCGACCGGCGCGAGCGCGAGCAGGATCGGGCCGATCATCGACGCGCCTTCAGGCGACACGGGCCGGACGGCAGGCGCGAGAAGCGGCGGAACGAAGCGGGAATCCATCCGGCGGGCAACATGGCGGCACGCAATCGAAAGAGTGACGATGCCCCCAAGTTAACACGCAGATGCAGCAGGAATAACGGTTAATTATCAGGCGTTCAATGAGAAATTCTCATCGATGACGCGGTGACTTCGGCGGCCAGCGCACGCGCGAAACGCTCGGCCGGCCGTGACTGATGTTCGAGCAGCACGACCTCGCGGCCCATCTGCGGCTGGCCGAACGGCAAGCGCGTGACGGGCGGCAGCCGCGCGAGCGTCGAGTCGGGGAGCGCGACGATCGCCGCGCCAAGCCCGCGCGCGACCATCCGCGCGATCGTCTCCGCGCTGTCGAGCACCATCTCCTCGCGTACGCGCACGCCGATGCGGCGCAACTCGGCGGCGATCATCCGGCCGGCCCACGCCTGCGCGTCGAAGCGGATGAACGGCAACGCCTCGAGCAGCGTGCCCGCGTCGCGCTCCGCATGCTGCGGCGGCGCGAGCAGCCAGAAGCGGTCTTCGTACAGCGTGGTCCACGTCAGCTCCGCCGGGTGCGGGCGCACGGGGCGGGTCGTGATCGCGGCGTCGAGTTCGCCGGCCGCGACGCGATTCGCCAGTTCGGCCGACATGCCGGCCGATACGTGCACGCGCAACGACGGGTGCGCGGCGCGCAGCGCGAGCAGCGCGTCGGGCAGCGGGCCGGACAGCGCGGTCTGGATCGCGCCGATCCGCAGGCGGCCGACGAGCTTCTTCTCGTCGCTGAGCGCATCGGGAATCCGGTCGACGATCGCGAGCACCTGCTCGGCCTGCGCGACGAGGATGTTGCCGGCTTCGGTGAGTACCGGCTGGCGGCGCGAACGGTCGAACAGCCGGACGTTGTATTCGCTTTCGAGCGTCTTGATCTGCAGGCTCACGGCCGATTGCGTGAGCCCGATCGCTTCGCCGGCGCGCGCGAAGGTGCGGTATCGGGCGATCGCGACCAGCGTTCGGAATGCGCGTAGTGACATGGACTCGGTGAGGTGAGCGGCCGGGGCCGGCACGCGGATTGCTCGGTGATGCCGGAGGCGGCGCATGGGCGGCAAGCCGATCGCGGCGCCGACGACCGCCGAAGCCGGCGGCCGCGGCCGGCACGCTGGCGGACATCATGCCCGTGCGTGCGGAAACGGGCAACCGCGGCATCGGCGCGCGCAGGCGGTCGCGGCGATCGCCCGGTGCGGGTTTTCGTGAATAGCATCGGGCCGGGCGTGCGCGCGTAGGTGCCTGCGGGGGCGGTCGTGGTCGGTCGTGCCGCCCGCAAGCGTTTGATCGATGCCTCGGGGCGACGCGGGCTGTCGCGTCGGCCCCGTCCTTCGCGGAGGTAACGACGATGACAGACGACCCCGGTGACGTTGCGCGTGCCAGCTATCGCGCGTATGTCGACAAGGACCGCGACGCGATCGAAGCGCTGATCGCACCGGACTTCCATTTCACGAGCCCGCTCGACAACCGGCTCGACCGCGACGCGTATCTGGCGCGCTGCTGGCCGAACAGCGCGATGCTCGCCGGTTTCGAGTTCGTCGACGTCGCCGTGCATGGCGAATACGTGTTCGTGGTGTACGAGGCCGACACGACAGCCGGCAGGCGGTTCCGGAATGCGGAGCGGTTGCGTGTCCGCGATGGCCGGATCGTCGAGGCCGAGGTGTATTTCGGCTGGTACGTGCCGCACCAGGCGCCCGAGGGCGGGTTCATCGAATCGGGCGGCTGACGCGTGACGAGCCGCGCCCCGTCACACCCAGAGCCGGTACATCCAGAACGATTCGTCCTCGGCGAAGCGTCGTACGAACTCGGTCGGCGAGAAGCCCGTGATGCGCCGCGTCGCGCGGCTCAGGTGTGCCTGGTCGGCGAATCCCTCGTCCAGTGCGAGCGCGGCCCAGTCGACCGGCTGCCCGGCGTCCTGACGGTCGCGCGCGGCGAAGAACACGCCTTCGGTGCGCACCAGCGTTTGCCAGTCGCGCATCGAGCGACCGCTGTACGACTTGATGCGCCGTTCGACTTGACGCGGGCTGTGGGTGTACCGCCATTCGCGCGCTTTCGATGCGAGACGCCCGACCCAACTGCGCCCCGCATCGCGCAGCGACGACAGCGGCGACACGCTGCCGCGCAGCGCATGCCAGCGCGGCGCGAGGTGGCGGTCGAGCGCGGCCAGCGCGTCGTCGTCGTGTTCGGCATCGGCGAGCGCATCGAGCAGTGGCCGCCAGCTGTCGTCGAGACATGCATGCGCGTCGACGAAGGTGTCGTGGATCGCCGGCAACGCGACGCCGAACAGCGCGCGTGCCGCATCGGCATGCAGGCAGACGATGCCGCCTTGTCCGCTCGTCGGCGCCCAGCTCGCGACCGGCATCGACTGGCTGCCCGACAACGTCGCCGATGCGCCGAACGGCCGCCATACGGGCCCGTCGCCGGTGAGCCGGACGAGCCCGACGTCGAGGCCGCGATACCACGACAGGCAGACGATCGGCGACGCGGGGAAATGCGTGAGCCGCTGCGCGTCGCTCAACATGAAGCCGCGCGTGTCGCGGGTAATGATCGCGACGACCGCGCCTTGCAGCGCAGCCGGCGGCTGATACAGCCGCGTGGGCGGCGACCGGCCGTCGCACAGCACGCGCGGCGCACGCGCGAGCGGATCGGGACACGGCGGCAATGTCGGAGACGGACCGAAGGGCATGACGCCGGAGTATAGGGACCGGCGCCGCACGTGTCGATGTCGTTTGCGTTCAAGACCGGCAGCGTGTCGATCCGGACAATCCGGCGCATGAACACACGATCCTCTTCCCGATGCCCGTTTGATGCGGACGCCACCGATGCGGCGCCCGCGCTTCACCCGCCCGGCGTATGGCCGCCGGGGCCGCGTGCCGGCCTGACGGGGTGGCGGCTCCTGCGCGCGATGTCGCGCGACCTGACCGGCGCACTCGCGGGCTGGCAGCGCGCGCATGGCGACGTCGTGCACCTGCGCATGTGGCCCGAACATGCGGTGGTCCTGACCGATCCGGCGCTCGTGCGCGCATTGCTGGTCACGCATCACGATGCGTTCGTGCGCTGGGAGCGCGGCATCCGCGTGTTCTCGCAGGTTCACGGGCACAGCGTGCTGATTGCCGAGGGCGACGCGTGGCGCGACAAGCGGCACGCGCTGCAGCCGAACTTCATGCCGAAACCGGTGCAGGCGTTCGTGCCGTCGATTGCCGCGACGGCCGGTCATGCGCTCGCGCAGTGGCCCGCGCACGATGCGCACTGGCCGATCGAAAGTGCACTGACGTCGCTTGCGATGGACGTGATCATGCGCACGATGTTCTCGGATGCGATCGGCGCGGACGCGCGCGTGGCCGAGGCCGCCGTGCGCACGGTCAGCGCGGCCGCGAACGCCGAGTTCTATCAGCCGGCCAGCGCGCCGGACTGGATGCCGTGGAAGCGCGGCAAGGCGAGGGCGCTGGCGGTGCTGAACGGATTGATCGACCGCCAACTGCATGCGCGTCTGGACATGCCGGAGCATGGCTGGCCGGACGATCTGCTGTCGCGCCTGCTGCGGCTGCACCGCGCCGACGTGCGCGCCTGGCCGCTGCAAGCCGTGCACGACGAGTGCATGACGGCGTTCCTGGCCGGTCACGAGACGGCCGCGGCCACGCTGACCTGGTGGGCGTGGAACATGGCCGCGAATCCGGCCGCGCAGGCCGCCGCGCGCGACGAAGTCGTGCGCGTGCTGGGCGGCCGCGCGCCGACCGCCGACACGCGCGCCGCATTGCGCTATCTGACGCAGACGCTCGAGGAAACGATGCGCCTGTATCCGGCGGCACCGATCCTGATCAGCCGTCGCGCATCGCGGCCGGTCGCGCTGGGCGCATGGCAGTTTCCGGCGCGAACGCTGTTCATGCTGCCGATTCAGCTGATGCATCACGACGCGCGGTGGTTTCCGGAACCGCAGGCATTCCGGCCCGAGCGCTTCGCCGACGACGCGCCGGCGATTCCGCGCGGCGCGTACCTGCCGTTCGGCACGGGGCCGCGCGTATGCCTCGGGCAGCATCTGGCGATGACGGAAATGACGGTGGTGGCGGCCATGATCCTGCAGCGTCATGAATTGTCCGTGCCGCCCGGCATGACGGCGCCGCGCGCGACGCTGAACGTGACGCTGCGGCCCGAGCGCGCGCTGCACCTGGCGATCGCGCCGACACGTCGGGCCGCGGAGGCCGAACCGTCGTGACGCGTCGGCGTCGCGCTCAGCCCGCCGCATCCTCCCCCAACGCCTGAATGAACCGCGAAAACAGCTCCGGCTGCGACGAAATCCCGAGCTTCGCGTAAAGATGGCGCCGATGCACCTTCACCGTCTCCGGCGAAATCGCCAGCCGCTCCGCGATCGCCTTCGACGAATTGCCGCGCAGCACCATTCTTGCGATCGACATCTCGCGATCGGTCAGCACGCCCGCGCCGAAGCGCGCGAGCGCCTGCTCGACGCGCGCGCCGAGATCGTCGTCGGGCGTCGCGCGCGCGGCATCGCCCACCAGCCGCCAGTGCTGCCGGATCGTCGCGAGCACCCACGGCATCGCGGCCGTCAGCTTGCCGAGCGGCTCGACGTCGAAGCGCGCCGACGCGCCGAGCGACAACGACAGCAGCAAGTCGGGGTTCGGCCGCAGCAGGATCTGGATTTCGTCGTCGCCGACCGCATCGCGGAAGTAGCTCAGGAAATACTCGCTCTGCCGGAACAGGTCGGGCGCGACTTCCTCGAGCCGGTAGCAGCCGTCGGCAAGCCCGTCGTGCGCGGCCTGCAGGAACGGGTCGAGCAGATATAACCCATTGAGGTAAAGCGGCACCGGCGACGCGCTGTCGGAGCCGCCCGTGTCGTATTCGTCGAGCACGAGCGGCACGCCGTCGCGGCCGATCGCCGTCGCGAGCGCGTTGTCGAACGGCACCATTTCGTTGAGCAGCAGCACCAGGAAGCGCCAGAAGCGCGGCTGGCCCAGATGATCGATCGCGCGGCCAAGCGCCTGGTGCATCGCGATTTCGGAGAAGAGTCGATCCATACCACCACCGAAGGGTGTAACACGAAGGGGGAATAGCGGTCCTGAATTTGGCTTCCTAGACTGCCACGCAATCAATCGGGCCCGAGTATGGGTGTTCAAAAAAGTGCAGGGTAGGAGCAACAGGAGAACGAAATGGCGATGATGTCGGAATCGACGGGCACGCTGCAAGCGACGCCTGCCACGGAAGACGCGCCGCGCGCGCTGTCGCAGACGCTCAGCGTGCGCGACGCGGTGATGATCACCGTGTCGGGCGTGACGCCCGCAAGCTCGATCTTCGTGATCGCGCCGTTCGCGATCCAGCAGGCCGGCAGCGGCGCGGTGCTGTCGTTCCTGCTCGGCGGCGTGCTCGCGCTCGCGTTCGCGCTTTGCTACGCGGAGCTCAGTGCCGCGCATCGCAGCGCAGGCGGCGAATACGTGATGGCCAAGCGCGTGTTCGGCACGCTGCCCGGCTACCTGACGTTCATCACGGTGCTGTCCGTCAGCGTGTTCATCCCGGCCGTGCTCGCGAGCGGCGCCGCGCCGTACCTGAACAACGCGCTCGGCACGCACTTCGGCAACCAGTCGGTCGCGCTCACGATCGTCCTGCTCAGTTACGTGCTCGGGATGCTGAACATCAAGACGAATGCGTGGATCACGGGCGCGTTCCTCGTCGTCGAGATCGGCGTGCTGATGCTGATCGCGGGGCTCGGCTTCGGCTCCCCGCATCGCGGCGCCGACGCGCTGATCGCGCCGGTCGTCGCGAGCGGCAATGCGCTGGTGCCGGCCACGCTCGCGGCCATCGTGCCCGCGATCGGCACGGCGATCTTCTGCTACAACGGCTTCGGCTCCGCCGCCTATCTCGCGGAAGACCTGCGCGGCGGCAACCGCAACGTCGCGAAGGCGGTGATCTATTCGCTGCTGGTGATCCTCGTCGTCGAGCTGATTCCGCTCACCGCGATCGTGCTCGGCGCGCCGTCGCTGACGGAGCTGACGAAGAGCGCGGACCCGATCGGCTATGTCGTGCGTTCGCTGAGCAGCCCGGCGGTGTCGCGCGTCGTCAGCGGCGGGATCTTCCTGTCGGTGTTCAACGCGATCATCGCGATCGTGATCACGATGGGGCGCCTGCTGTACAGCAGCGGCCGGCATGCGCTCTGGTCGCGCACCTGCAACCGCGCGTTCTCGACGATCCATCCGCGCTTCGAGTCGCCGTGGCTCGCGACGCTCGCGCTGGCGGTGCCGTCGTCGGGGCTGGTGTTCGTGTCGAGCCTCGACGAGCTGACCGCGTTCACGGTCGACCTGCTGCTGCTGATCTACCTCGTCGTCGGGCTGGCCGCGCTGGCGAGCCGGCTCGTGCGGCGCGACGTCGAGCATCATTACCGGATGCCGCTGTGGCCCGTGACGCCGCTCGTCGCGGTCGCGGGCGCCGCGTACACGCTCTACACGACATTGGCGACGGCGACCAAGCCGACCGACCTGATCATCATCGGCGGGCTGCTGGTGGCCGCGCTCGTCATGTATGCGGTCTGGGCGCGCCACAGCGATGCGTTCCGCTCGCTCTGACCATATCGACACATCGAACTATCGAACCATCGAAAGACGGAGGAATTGCATCATGCGCACGAGGGATCTCGGCATCCGCATCGGACTCGGCACGCCGGGCCGCTTCAACGCGATCACGGACGTACCGGGCGTGCGGGTCGGACATTGCACGCTGAACGTCGAGAACGGCGATGCGTCGATCCGCACCGGCGTCACCGTCATCGAGCCGCGCGCGGGCGCCGTGCACGATTCGCCGTGCTTCGCGGGCGTCCATGTGCTGAACGGCAACGGCGACGCGACCGGGCTCGAATGGATCCGCGAAGCCGGCCTGCTGACGACCCCGATCGCCTATACGAACACGCACAGCGTCGGCGCGGTGCGCGATGCGCTGGTCGCGAACGAGCGCGAAGCGGCGGCCGGCCGCGTGTACTGGTGCATGCCGGTCGTGATGGAAACCTACGACGGCCTGCTCAACGACATCTGGGGGCAACACGTGAGCGCCGCGCACGTGCTGCGCGCGCTGGCCGCCGCACAGTCGGGGCCGGTCGCCGAAGGCGGCGTGGGCGGCGGCACCGGGATGATCTGCCACGAGTTCAAGGGCGGCATCGGCACCGCGTCGCGCGTGGTCGCGGCCGACGCGGGCGGCTGGACCGTCGGCGCGCTCGTGCAGGCAAACTACGGCGTGCGCGAGATGCTGCGCGTGGCCGGTTATCCGGTCGGCGAGGTGTTGCGGCACGTGCATTCGCCATTTCGCGCGCCCGATGCACAAGGCGAGGCCGGGATGGGTTCGATCGTCGTCACGATCGCGACCGACGCGCCGCTGCTGCCGCATCAGTGCACGCGCCTCGCGCAGCGGGCGAGCGTCGGGCTGGCCCGCGTCGGCGGCGGCACCGAGGATTCGAGCGGCGACATCTTCCTGGCGTTCGCGACGGGCAACGACGGGCTTCCGGCCGCGAACTACGGCAGCAAGGGCGTGCCGACGACGGCCGTGAAGATGGTGAACAACGACCACATCTCCGCGCTGTTCGTCGCGGCGGCGGAAGCGGTGGAGGAAGCGATCGTGAATGCGCTCGTCGCGGGGAACGACGTCGAATCGCGCGGCGCGCGGGTCGAAGGGCTGGGGCAGGCGCGTTTGCTGGATGCGTTGCGCGAAGTGGGGTGGCGGCCGGGGCGCGGCGCCTGAAACGGCATGCGCCGCTTCAATCGAAGCGGCGTGGCGGACAGTGTCGTAGCGGCGATCGGCCGGCGCGTCGTGCGCGCGCGCATGTAATGCGTGCGATGCGTGCGCGGCGGGCCTGGCCGTGGCGACGCGGCGTCATGCTCAGCTGCCGAAATAGACGTTGCAGAAGCTGACGGGGCCGACGCATGCGTTCGGGTCTTCCTGCTTCGATTGCGCCCGATCGACGCGGCCCGCGGCCTGGACGGCTTCGGCGCGGTTCGCCGGTTGCTGCGCGGCGTCGACCGGCGCGGGCTGGGCATGCGCGACGGCGGCGGTGAGCGACAGGGCAACGAGGGCGAGGTGCAGCGGCTTCATTTGGGTTTCTCCTGGGTCAGTGCCAGTCTCGCTGGCAGTGAGGAAACTATAGGCTCGCACTGCTTAGAGATTAATCATCGCGGGTGCAGAGCTTATTTCCAATCGGAACAAGGATGACGTTGCGCGCGCATCGATCGCCGCCGACCGCCGTCGACGGTCAGTGACGATGGCGATTGAACGGTGCGTCCTTGTCCAGCAGTGCGCTGCGGATGAAGTGCAGGCAGCCGACGATGCGTTGCATGCGGCGGCGTTCTTCGGGCACCGCGTACCACGCGTGCAGCGTGTGCTGGGCGGCGCGGATCGCCAGATTCACCGATTTCAGCGTGCGCGCATGGTGGCCCGTCGTCGGATCGTCGAAGAAGCGCGGCAGCTCGCGCAGCACCGCATCGATCGATGCGGTCCAGTGCTGCGTCTGCGGCGGTTTCGATTCGCAGAACCCGTGCAACTCGTCGCGCAGGTCGATCACCGCATGGCCGACCTCGAGCGTCGACAGCATCCAGCGCAGCGCGTCGCGATGCTGCCGCGTGCGCTTGACGAGCAGCGTGCGCAACTGCGCCATCAGGTCGTGCGTGCTTGACTGGAAGCGTGCGGCGAGGCCGTCGCGCGTGCCTTCGCATGCGAGCGTGACCTGGCGGCGCAGGTCGTGCGCGATGCGCGACGTGAGCCACGGCATGTGGGTCGGAAACACCACGGCGAACACGATCGAGCACGCGAGCATCGCGACGACGATGGCGAAACCGTTGTTGATCAGCACCTCGGGCGTATACGCGATCGCGTTGTCGGGGCCGGCGAGCAGGCAGAAGAACACCGCGAAGCCAATCCCGTAGCCGGACAGGCCCGGACGCATCGCGAGAAACGCGCCGAGGCCGAGCACCGGCGCGAGCGCCGCGCACAGCAGCGGAAAGCCGTCGATGTTCGGATAGACGTAGCACAGGAACACATAGCCGACGGCCGTCGCGAACGCCGCGCCGACGCCCATCTGCGCGACGAACTTCGGCGCACGCGGCGACGTCGAGCTCAGCGCGCACGCGATCGCGGTGGCGATGACGGCGAGCGAGCCGCTCGGCCATTCGGACGCGATCCAGAACGCGCTCATCGCGCCGACGGCGACGAGCGTGCGCAGGAACGTGAAGCCGACGAAGAACGCATTGGTTTTCACCGCGTAGTGCGTGACCGAGCGTTCGAACGCGTGATCGTCGCGGTCGAGCGACGCGTTGGTGTCGGCATAGCCGAGATACTCGCCGATGAAGCGATACATCAGTTCGATCGCCGTGTCGAAGTCGAGCAGGCCGCCGGCCGCGTGATCCTCGATCTCGCGGCGCGACGCGCGCGCGGCCTTCGGCAGCGCGCCGTGAAAGCGGCGCAGTTCGAGCAGCGCGCCGGTGGTCGACGCGATCCCGCGCTGCCGCTCGTCGCGCAACGCGGTCACCCGCTGCGCGAGCGCATCGATGTGCGGCGCGAGCGCGTCGAGCACCGCGTCGGACCGGTTCGCGCGCAAGCGTTTGACGAGCTGGTGCAGCGCATGCAGGCGCGTGCAGGCATTCATGAACTCGCTGTTCAGGCGCGCGAGCCGGCGGCTGCGCGCGCGTATGTGCGGATCCTCGAACGACGCGAACGCGCGGTTGGCCTCGAAGCCGACGATCTCGTCGACGAAATCGGCGAAGCGCCGCTCGAAATCGCCGCGTGCGAGATCGCCCGACAGCGCGCCGGCCGCGAATGCCGCGAACTTCACATGACGGGCGGTCAGCGAGCGCATCAGCGCCTTCGCGGAACTGAGCGGCAGAATCAGCGCGCTGACCGCGCCGGAGCACGCGATGCCGAGCGCGACTTCCGCGGCGCGCGTGAGCGCGGACTGGAACAGCGTCTGCGGCGTCATCACCGCGGGCAGGCCGATCAGCGCGGCCGTGTAGCCGGCGAGCACGAACCCGTACCAGCGGAAATGGCGGTTGCGGACCGCGAGCGCGATGCAGCCGCCGATCCACAGCGTGATGCCGGCCATGTACAGCTCCGGCTGCTGCGCGAACAGCCCGCCGAGCGCGAGCGCGCCGACGAGGCCGGCCGCGGTGCCGAGCACGCGGTAGAAGCTCTTCGCGAACACCATCCCCGACAGCGGCTGCATCAGCACGAACACGGTCGTCATCGCCGTGCGCGGCTGAGACATCTCGAGCCGCATCGCGATCCCCATCGCGAGCAGCGCGGCGAGCACCGTTTTGGCGAGATGCAGCCAGATCAGGCCGTCGCTCGCGGCCCAGTCGCGCGCGGCGCCGCCGAGTGGATCGAGCCAGGTTCTCCATCGTGCCGGTTCGATGGAAGGTCGCTCGATCGCAGGTTCTGGCTTCATGAAGAAAGAGGGGGGCGCGTGCGGTGTCGCGGCGCGTCCGGACGGGTCCATTCGACTGATGAGGCGCCGATTGTAGGAGTGCGGCGCGCGGGCATTAACGCAGCTGCAGGGAAACGATAGTTGCAGGGCGCGTAACAATCTGTCGCATCCGCTGGAGGAAAATAGCGGCTCCGCTACAGGTGGCTCACAGGAATGGATACCCTACAAAACATGCGGGTGTTTACGCGCGTCGTCGAGACAGGCAGTTTCACCGCGGCCGCACAATCGCTGAATTCGACGACGGGCGCGATGTCGCGCGCGGTGTCGGAACTCGAGGCGCGCCTGCGCACCCGTCTGATGAATCGCTCGACGCGCCGCCTCGCGCTGACGTCGGCCGGCGAAAGTTATCTGCGGCGCTGCCGCCAGATCCTCGCCGACGTCGATCGCGCCGAGGAAGAGGCGAGCTGCGCGCACGAGCGGCCGGCCGGCGTGCTGCGCATGCACAGCTTCGCGAGCGTCGGCCATCACTACGTGATGCCCGCGCTCACGCGCTATCACACGCAATATCCGGACGTATCGATCGAGCTGTCGCTGTCGCAGCGCATGCCCGACCTGTTCGACGGCACGAGCGACATGGCGGTCGTGACCGCGTCGTCGCTGCCCGATTCGGAGCTCGTGTCGCATCTGCTCGGTTCGACCTTCAGCATCCTGTGCGCGTCGCCGGAGTATGTGAAGCGCCATGGCACGCCGGCGCGGCCGCAGGATCTCGGCGCGCATGCGTGCCTGACGCTCTGCACGCCGGCGTTTCCGACCCACGAATGGGTGCTCGAAGGCGCCGAGGGCGTCGAGCAGATCCATGTCGCGGGGCCGGTGCAGACCAACACGGCGGAATCGCTCGCGCTCGCGATTCGCGACGGCATCGGGATCGGCATGCTGCCGCTGTACGCGGCGATCGACGCGTTGCAGGAGGGCACGCTCGTGCGTGTGCTGCCCGGTCACATCCTGCAGAAGATGAACGTGTATGCGCTGTATCCGTCGCGCCGCTTCGTCGACGCGAAGGTGCGCACCTGGGTCGAGATGCTGCGTGCGCAGGTGCCGGGGATGATCGCGCACGACGTCGAGATGCTGAACGCGATCGAGCGGGAACCGCAGGCCGCCTGAGGGCGAATACGCCGAATATGCGACTACGTAAAAAGACGGCCGCGTGCCCGACGGCACGCGGTCCGGCCGCATCCGTCGTCACGGACCGGTTCGCGCGAACTACGCCGCGCCCGCAGGACACGTGTCATGCGGGCGCGGCGTAGCGTCATGCATTCACAGCGCGGGCTTGACGGCCACGCCCGATTCGGTTGCGCCCGCACCGGCCGGGCCATATGCGGCATGCGCGGCCTTGTGCTCGGCGAGCCGTTTTGCCGCCAGGCGTTCCTGCGCGGCCATGATGTCGTCCGGATAGTTGCCGGCATCGCCGAGCGACGGGTTGTAGCCGACCGATTCGAGGTCGTAGAGCTCCTGCAGCACCTGCGCGCGCGTGACGGGCGACTTGGCGGACTGAGCGAACGACAGGGCCGGTGCGGCAAGCAGGACGGCAGCGGCGGCGGTAACGACGAGCGATTTCACGATGTTCTCCTGTAGACGGGGTGTGAGGCCGGTCCGGCGATCGATGTGTGATCCGAACCATCGATGCCAGTCTATGCAGCGCACGCGGGCGCAAAAACCCCGATTCCAGGCAAGCAGATTTCCAGATGGAACAACATTGATGCACGTCGCCCGCGTTGCACGAACCTGTCCGTCAAGACAGGTTCGCGGCAGGCGGGCGACATGCGGTCCTGCGGCGCCGAACTCAGAAGCGCGTGCGCATGCCGATCGTGCCGACGATCTGGTTCGCGGTGCTCGATGCGCCGCCCGACGTGTTGATGAACGCCTGGTAGCCGCGGCCCGACGCGTGCTGATACATCGCTTCCGCGTACAGATCGGTGCGGCGCGACAGCTTGTACACCGCCTGCAGGTCGACCTGGTGCCACTTCGGATCGGTGCCGTGCTTGCTGTCCGGGTTCGACACGCTGGCGTCCGTGTACACGTATGCGGCGCCGAGGCTGACGGCCGGCGTCACCGCGTAGCGCACGTTCACGTCGTAGTTGTTGAACGCGACCTGGCCCGTGGAACCGAACGAGCCCGAGTTGTCGTACTGCGAACGCGTGTAGACGAAGCCGACCGTCGCCGGACCGAACACGTAGCTGACGCCGCCGCCGTAGCTGCGCATGCGGTCCGCGCCCACCGACCAGCCGCCCTGGCTCACGCTCTTCGCTTCGGCTACGTCGGTCGCGCCCGGGCTCGCGCTCGTCGAGCCCTTCGTGCCGTTCATCTGCAGGTAAGCGCCGGCCAGCTTCAGCGGGCCGTTCGTGTAGCTCGCCGCGACGCTGTACGCACGGTTGCCGGCGAAGTTCGTCGAGTTCGAGAAGCCGTACAGCGCGCCGATCTTGAAGCCCGCGATCGTGTCGCTCGTGTACTTCACCGCGTTGTTGATGCGCACCGAGTGGTTCAGGTTGTCGTTGTCGAACGGGTGCGCGAAGCCGGTATCGCCGAAGTCGCCGGACGTTGCGGACAGCGGCGCGACGAAGTCGACCATCGTGTCGTACTGGCGGCCGAGCGTCAGCGTGCCGTAGCCGCTGCTGGTCAGGCCGACGTACGCGTGGCGGCCGAACAGCTTGCCGTCCTGGCCGAGCGCGCCGTTGTTGACGTTGAAGCCGTTCTCGAGGACGAACAGCGCCTTCACGCCGCCGCCGAGATCTTCCGTGCCGCGCAGGCCGAAGCGGCTGCCGTTGACGGTGCCGCTGGTCATGCGCCACAGCGATGCGCCGCCCGCGTTGTTCGTGTACGCGATGCCGGCATCGATCAGGCCATACAGCGTGACCGAGCTCTGTGCATGCGCGAGCGGGGCGAACAGCGCGGTGGCGGATGCGGCGGCAATCAGGGTTTTGTTCATGTAACTGCTCCTGCGTGTGGGACGAGTGACCAAAGTTCGGCGCAAGTGTAGGGGCGGGGTCGCGCGATTGCGGCCGCCGGCGCGCGAGTGCACCGTTGCGAGTTGCGCAAGAGTGCGTCACATGGCGTTCACAAATCGATGCGGAGGCCGGATGGCGTGAGTTTTCGTCGACGGCGCGACGCGAGATGCAGGCCAGCGGCGTTCGCCGTGTCGCGCATTGACAACACGGGCGTCACCGGTGCGGGAGTTGATTGCCGCGCCGCGCGCGTGGAGAATGAGCGGACCCATGCCGAGATCCGGAGACATCCGATGACCACGCCTCGCCGTCCGTCGTTCAGTTCCGCGCTGTGCTACCGCAACCCGAAAGCCGCGCTGGCATGGCTCGAACGGGCATTCGGCTTCGAGCGCTCGATCGTCGTCACTACGCCGGAAGGCGACATCGCGCATGCGGAAATGAAGTTCGGCGACGGCCTCGTCATGATCGGCGGCGCATGGGCCGACTTCATCGCGTCGCCGGAAGACATCGGCGATCGCAACACGCAGCACGTCCACGTGCACCTTCCCGACGACGCGGACATCGACGCGCACTGCGAGCGCGCACGTGCGGCCGGCGCGGAGATCCTGCAGGCGCCGGCCGACCAGTTCTACGGCGATCGCATGTATCGCGCGCGCGACCCCGGCCGGCATGTGTGGACGTTCGGCAAGCACGTGCGCGACGTGACGAACGACGAGATGCGCGCGGCCACCGGCCTGACGATCGAGGATTTCAACTAAGCGCGGCACGCATCGCCGGAGCCGGTTTTCCCCACCACGCGGCGCGCTGGCGCCGCATGACGCCTGGACCCACATGAACCTCTTCAATGCACGCCTGCGCGGTCGCGACGGGCTGTTCACGATCGGCATCGACGGCGACAGGATCGCGCGGATCGACGCGCAAGCCGCGCCGGTGGCTGTCGTCGGCGCCGGCGATGTCGATGCGGGCGGCCGGCTCGCGATTGCTCCGCTCGTCGAACCGCACATCCATCTCGACGCGGTGCTCACGGCCGGCGAGCCGGCCTGGAACATGAGCGGCACGCTGTTCGAGGGAATCGAGCGCTGGTCCGAGCGCAAGGCGACGATCACGCACGCGGACACGAAGACGCGCGCGCATGCGGCGATCGGCATGCTGCGCGATCACGGCATCCAGCACGTGCGCACCCATGTCGACGTCACCGATCCGACGCTGGCCGCGCTGAAGGCGATGCTCGAAGTGAAGGACGAGGTGCGCGGGCTGATCGACCTGCAGATCGTCGCGTTTCCGCAGGAAGGCATCGAGTCGTTCGACGGCGGCCGCGCGCTGATGGAGCAGGCGATCGAGCTTGGCGCGGACGTCGTCGGCGGCATTCCGCATTTCGAGAACACGCGCGAGCAGGGCGTCAGCTCGATCCGCTTCCTGATGGAACTGGCCGAGCGCACCGGCTGCCTCGTCGACGTGCATTGCGACGAGACCGACGATCCGCAGTCGCGCTTTCTGGAAGTGCTCGCGGAAGAAGCGCGCGTGCGCGGGATGGGCGCGCGCGTGACGGCGAGCCATACGACCGCGATGGGTTCGTACGACAACGCGTATTGCTCGAAGCTGTTCCGGCTGCTGAAGCGAGCGGGCCTGAACTTCGTGTCGTGCCCGACCGAGAGCATCCATTTGCAGGGGCGCTTCGACACGTTTCCGAAGCGGCGCGGCGTCACGCGCGTCGCGGAACTCGACCGCGCGGGCCTGAACGTGTGTTTCGGACAGGATTCGATCAAGGATCCGTGGTATCCGCTCGGCAACGGCAACATCCTGCGCGTGCTCGACGCCGGGCTGCACATCTGCCACATGATGGGCTACCAGGACCTGCAGCGCTGCCTCGACTTCGTGACCGATCACAGCGCGACGACGATGCATCTCGGCGACGGCTACGGGATCGCGGTCGGACGACCGGCGAATCTGGTCGTGCTCGACGCGGACAGCGACTACGAAGCGGTGCGCCGGCAGGCGAAGGCCACGCTGTCGGTGCGTCACGGGAAGGTGATCATGCGGCGGGAGCCGGAGCGCATCACGTATCCGCAGTAGTGCGATCGGGGTGGCGGCGGCGCACACCGCCACGGGTCGCCGCCACTCGCGCATTCGGAAAATGCATGAGTTGATCAGAAAAATACGTTTGTCTCATGAGAGGCCGGCGCCTACGATGCGGTCCTGACGGCGGCGTGCATGGTGCGCGCCGTCTTGTCGATTCTCGTTCGCCGACCTCATGCGCCTCGATCTCCCGTCCGCTCCCGCTTCTTCCTCGCCGTCGGCCAGCCCGTTCGCGCGGATGGCTGCCGTCACGGTCCTGACCGGCGTCGGCGCAGGCGTCGGCGGGATGCTGCTCGCGTTGCTGCTGCACGCGATCCAGCATGTGGCCTACGGCTACAGCCTGGCGCACGTCGTCGGGACCGAGAGCTTCCTCGCGGGCGTGACCGGCGCCGAGCCGCTGCGCCGGCTCGCGGTGCTCGTCGTCTGCGGGCTCGTCGCGGGCGGCGGCTGGTGGGCGCTTTACCGGTTCGGCCAACCGCTCGTCAGCATCCGCCGGGCCGTTCGTGCCGCCGATCCGCGGATGCCGTTCGTCAGCACGATGGTGCACGCGCTGCTCCAGATCGTCACCGTCGCGCTCGGTTCGCCGCTCGGCCGCGAAGTCGCGCCGCGCGAGATCGGCTCGCTGCTGGCTGGGCGGCTCGCGCATCGCGCGGGGCTCACGCCCGCCGATTGCCGGCTGATGGTCGCGTGCGGCGCGGGCGCCGGCCTCGCGGCCGTCTACAACGTGCCGCTCGGCGGTGCCGTGTTCGTGCTCGAAGTGCTGCTCGGCACATTCGAACTGCGGGCGCTGGTGGCGGCCGTCGTCACGTCGGCGATCGCGGCGGCCGTCGCATGGATCGGGCTCGGCAACGAACATCAGTACACGGTGCCCGCGTTCGCGCTGAGCGCGCCGCTGGTCGCGTGGTCGATCGTCTGCGGGCCGCTGTTCGGTTTTGCCGCCTACGGCTTCGTGCGGCTCACGACTCGCGCGCGGGCGGATGCGCCGAAGGGTCGCCTGTTCCCCGTGCTCGCGCTGGTCAACTTCGCGGTCATCGGCGTGCTCGCGATGCGGTTTCCGGAGCTGCTCGGCAATGGCAAGGGGCCGGCTTCACTGGGCTTCGACGGCACGCTGACGATCGGCGTCGCGGCGACGCTGCTCGTGCTGAAGGTGCTGATCGAGGCGGGCAGCCTGCGCGCGGGGGCGGAGGGCGGGCTCCTGACGCCGGGGCTCGCGAACGGCGCGCTGCTGGGTGTCGTGCTCGGCGGGATGTGGAGTCTCGTGTGGCCGGGCGCGTCGATCGGCGGATGCGCGCTGATCGGCGCGACCGCGTTCCTTGCCGCGTCGATGCAGATGCCGATCACGGCCGTCGTGCTGCTGCTCGAGTTCACGCGTGTGAATCACGACAGCCTGGTGCCGATGCTGCTGGCCGTGGCCGGCTCGCTGGTTGCGTATCGATTTGCGCAGCAACTGGCGGAGCGGCGGATGGATGCCGCCGCAACCATCGGCACGCCGGCGACGGCGGCGCGGTAGCCAGCGCGCGCCGTCGCAATCCTTGCCGTTTCCCGTTTCCCGGCTTCCGCGCAAGCGTCTGGCGCCGGTCTCGGCCGCGGCCGCTGCACGAGCCGCAGCGTGTCCAATTCGCCACCGGTGTGGCAAGGTGCGGTTAGCTCGCAGCCTTTCATGAATGATCGGCACCTCGAACGTCGCCAGCAGCACGCCGATCGTGCAGAATCGAGCCTCCGATTCCCGCCGACGGATGCCGCATGACCGATCCGAACGAACCATCCGCACGCCGCGTGTATGCAAGCTTCGCGCAACGCTACGCGGACATCGCGCCGACCAAGGCGCACAACGCACTCTACGAGCGTCCGACAACGATGGCACTGCTCGGCGACGTCGACGGCCTGACGGTCCTCGACGCCGGCTGCGGGCCCGGCATCTGCAGCGAGCATCTCGCGCGCCACGGTGCGACCGTTCACGCGTTCGACATCACGCCCGAGATGGTCGCGCTCGCGAGCGCGCGCTGCGCGGGGCTCGCGGTCGACGTCGCCGAGGGCGATCTCGCGGCGCCGCTCGACTGGCTGCCCGACCACGCGTTCGACGCGATCCTGTGTTCGCTCGCACTCGACTACGTGCGCGATCTCGCGCCGACGTTGCGCGAATTCAGGCGTGTCGCGCGGCCAGGCGCGCCGCTGGTGTTCTCGATGGCGCATCCGATGCGCGACTGGATGGACGAGCGCACACGCGGGGACGCCACGTACTTCGATACGAGCCGTTTCGGCTTCCACTGGTCGGGTTTCGGCGAACCGAAGCCCTATGTCGAAGCATGGCGCCGGCCGCTTGCCGACATCCTGAACGCGCTCGCCGACGCCGGCTGGCGGCTCGAGCGATTCGTCGAACCGACGCCGCTGCCGGCGATGAAGGCCGTGTCGGAGCGGCTCCATGCGGAGCTGTCGCTGGCTCCGGCGTTCCTCTGCATCCGCGCGCGCCGCTGACGACGCGCGGCGGACCGCCGATGCTCAGCGTGCCGGCGCGTCGGTCAGCGTGCCGAGAAACGCTTCGATATCCTTGATGTCCTGCGCGGTCATCGCGGGCTTGTCACCGGGTTTGCGGTCGAACGGCGCATCGGTCACATCGACGTTCGCGCGGTACTTCGGCGGAATGTCGTCATATTCGTCGACCTTGCCGTCCGCGCCGCGCGAATAGAACTTCTGCGGCGAGATGCTGCGCTCGTTGTAGAACGCCATCACCTGGTCGAGCGTGTGGAACACGCCGTTGTGGAAGAACACGTGGCGCGTCGCCGCGTTGCGCAGCGTCGGCGTCAGGAACATCGCGCAGTACTGCGTCTGGTCCTTGAGATCCTCGCGGAACGGCCCGCACACGCCGAGATCGTGGAACGCCGGGTTGCGGTTCTGCGCGAGCGCCATGTTGCGCGGCGCACCAAGTGCCTCGTACTGGTAGTCGGTAAACATCGGCGGCAAGCCGTCCTTGCCGGGCTTCGACAGGTGGCAACCCGCGCAATTCGCCTTGTCCGGATCGTTGAAGAGCCGCAGCCCGCGCAATTCGGCCTGCGTCAAGCGCGCACGGCCTTCGAGCCAGCGGTCGTACTTGCTGTCGTACGGATGGAACGACGGATCCTCGACCTGATAGCGCGCGATCGCGAACATCGCCTCCGACACCAGAAGCCGCGGGCTGGAGAACACGCGCGCGCCGAACAGCTGCTCGAACTGCGCGCGATGCGACGACTGCGCGAGCTTGCGCGCGACGTCGTCGATGCTCGCATTCGCCATCTCGACCGGGTTCAGCAGCGGCCCGAACGCCTGCTGCTGCAGCGTATCGGCGCGGCCGTCCCAGAACATCCCGCCCTGCGGCACGAGCTGCGGCGCGGCCGACGCGCCGGCCACCTTTTGCGCCTTGACGACCCCGGCCGCCGATGCAGCCTGCTGCGCGACGCTCGGCGCTGCGTCGTTTTCGCCCGCATCGGGGCCGATGCTGAAATTCGGCTGGCGATACAGATACATCAGCGACGGCGGCGGGCGGTAGCCCTGTTGCGTCATCGCGAGGCCGCCCGGCTGCACGTCGAGCCCGTTCGGCGGCCCGTACGCATGGTCGGGGCTGTGGCACGACGCGCACGACTGCTTGCCGGATGCCGACAGCGACGGATCGGCGAACAGCGCACGCCCGAGTTGCGCGACGGCCGACAGCGGCTGCGCGGCCGGGCGCTGCAGCACGACCGGATGCGGATTCGCGCCCGTCCAGTCGGCGACGACGTCGCCGATCGCCGCCGGCGTGCGGGCCGGAAACGCGATCGCGAATGCGCCGTAGCCGAGTACGGCCGCGCCGAGCGCGAACGCCGCGCGGCGCACCGCGCGGGCAGGGGAACGCGGCGCGGCGGCGCCGGATGCGTCGGGAGACGGGAACGCGGGACGAGCTGTCATGCTGTCGGTCGAAAGTCGGGCGCCGCGTGAAAGCGGCGCGTCAAACGGAAACGGCCGGCGCACGATGCGCCGGCCTGCTGCTGCCGGTTACGCGATGCCGGTCAGATCGACGGCGCCGCGCTCAGCACGGTGCCTTGCGTCGGATCGAGATACAGCGGCGCCGTATTCGGCTTCGACGAGAAGTCGAACAGCCCGCGCAGGTCGCCCGCCGTCGCATCGAACGAACCGCCGCCGATGCGCTGGCCGCCGAGCCAGTTGTCCTCGATGAAGCGCACGACGGACGCCTGGTCGAGCATCGTGTGGTCGACGTAGTTCTGCTTCGCATACGGCGAGATCACGACGAGCGGGATGCGCACACCCGGACCGCATCGGCCGTTCACCGTGCCGCCGTTCACGCCGGTGGTGCCGCCCGAGCCGCACACGCCGTTGCCGTTCAACTGGTCGACCGCGTCGGACGACGAATGCGTCGGCGCCGTGTATGCGTGGTCGTACCAGCCGTCCGAGTCGTCGTAGGTGACGATCACGGCCGTGTTCTGCCAGTCCGGCTGCTGCTGCAGGAAGTTGACGACCTTCGTCACGAACGCCTGCTCGTCGAGCGGATCCGAATAGCCCGCGTGCGCGTCCTGCGCGGCCGGTGCCTTCAGGAAGCTGACCGACGGGAAGTTGCCGGCCTTCACGGCCGCGAAGAAGTCGTCGCTGTCGTACTGGTGGTTCGCCGGTTCGGCCGTCTTGCCGTCGGCTTCGAAGCTCGAACCGATCGCCGCGACCGCGCTCGGCCGCGTGTGCTGCGGGTTGGCAGTCGACGCGTAGTACTGGAACCAGTTGTGGTGCGGGATGTAGTCGGCCGTCGCGGCGTTCACGGCGGTGGCGACGGTGCTGCGGCTACAGCCGGTCGTGCCGTTGCTGTTGGTCGTCGACAGGTTGAAGCCGCCCATGAATCCGCCCCACGTGATCTTCGCGGCGTTCAGCAGGTCGCCGATGTTCTTGCCGCTCATCATCGCCTGGTCGGTCGTGCTCGAGCACACGTCGTAGCCCGGGTCGACGTCGTTGATCATCGTGAAGCCGCCCTGGCCGTCGTTGATGTAGTACGACGTGGCGGCGAGCGTCGACGGCTGCTTCGACGTCTTGACGATCTGCATCCCGTTGGTCTGGCCCGACACGACGTTCAGCGCGCCCGGCGTCGACGGGCCGTAGACCGTCGTATACGCGTTGTCGCTCATCGCGAAGCGCTGCGCGTAATTCCACAGCGCGGTCACGGTGTTGCCGTCGAAATAGCCCATCACCTGGCCCTTCGTGCCGAACGCGCCGGCGCCGCCGGACGAGCCCTTGCCCGTGTATTTCGGGAACAGGTCGGCGAGGCCGTTGTCCTCGGCCTGCTGCTCGGCCGTGTACGCGTGGTTCTGGTCGGCGGTCGCGGCTTGCGTGCGGTCCAGGCGGAACGGGTTCGCGGCGTCGGTGCCGTTGGCCGTGTTCGTGAAGTTCGGGTTCGCGGTGAGCAGCGTGCCCGTCAGCCCGTTGATCGTCGGCGTGCCGGGCTTCGCGGTGAACGCCGGTTCGCCGGACGGGTTCGACGCGTTCGGGTAGGTGCCGAAGTAGTGGTCGAACGACACGTTCTCGCCGTAGATCACGACGACGTGCTTGATCGGCGTGGCGGTCTGCAGCGCATCCTGCGACGACACGGCGGGCGTCGACGAGGGGTCGTCGCTGCCGCCGCAGGCGAACAGCGCAAGCGCCGCGCCGGCGCACGCGGTGACGAGCAAGGCTTGACGGAACATCGGGAAACTCCAGGTAGGTTTTCGACGGTGGAGCGCGGCCCCGTTGCCGTGTCGGTTCGGCGCGAAGCTCGCGATAGAGCACCGGCATTGAAACAGTCCGGTATGAAGATATGGGGGCGGAGCGGTTTCGCGACGGTTGCGCCGCGGTATCGATTTCATTACGGCGCGACGCGGCGCGAAAGAAAGCGGAAAGGGACGGAGCGGATGCAACCCGGGCGACACATTCGGCGATCGGCACGGCCATGGCCGCGGATGTCGCGCGGGGCGGGCGATGGCGCACGGCGGGCCGGTTCGTCCGGGATGCCGGGCCGCGTTCCTTTTTGACAATCGGGTGACGCATTCATACGATGGTTGGCTCGCGGCGACGATTTCGCGTTGCCGGCCGTCAGCGAGTGTTCAGCGTGCCGATCCCCGTTCTGTTTGCCGTCCTGTGCGCCGCCTTCCTGCATGCGGCGTGGAATGCGCTCGTGCGCAGCAGCGGCGACCGGCTGCGCTCGGCCACGGTGCTGCAGATCGCGATCGGGCTGTTCGCGCTGCTGTTCCTGCCGGCCGCCGCGCCGATCACGCCCGCGAGCTGGGTTTGCGTCGTCGCGTCGGCGGTGATCCACGTCGTCTATACGCTGCTGCTGGTGCGCGCTTACGAGCACGGCGACCTGACCGTCGCGTATCCGGTCGCGCGCGGCACCGCGCCGCTGCTCGTCACGCTCGGCGCGGCGGCGTTCGCGGGCGAGCGCCTGAACGCGGGCGCGCAATGCGGGCTCGTGCTGATCTGCGCGGGCATCATGGCGATCGGGCTGGAGCGGGGCCGCGGCGCGCGGCACCGGATGACGCAGGTGTTGCCGACCGCGTTCGCCACCGGCGTATCGATCGCCGCGTACAGCGTGGTCGACGGGATCGGCGTGCGGGAAAGCGGCAGCACGGTCGGCTATACGGCGTGGATGTTCGTGCTGACGGGGTTGCTGATGGCCGCGTACTACCGGCTGCGCGCGGGGCCGCTGCGGCTCGCGCAGGATGTCGGCGAAACGGCGAAGGCCGCATGCGGCGGTGTCTTCGCGGCGCTTGCGTACGCGATCGTGATCTGGGCGATGGATCGCGCGCCGATGGGCCCGGTGTCGGCGCTGCGCGAAACGAGCGTGGTGTTCGCGGCGTTGATCGCCCGCGTGTATCTCGGCGAGCGGCTGACGCCGCGTCGCGCGGCGGGATGCATGGTGATCGCGGGCGGCGCGCTGCTGATCAGCGCGTTCGAGGCGGTGCGTTGAGCGCGGCAGCCGGGCATTGCGTCGCCCGGGCGGTCGCGCGGCGCCGTGTCAGCTTTCCACCGGCATCGCACTCGTGCACTTGATCTCGTCGAGGCACACGCTGGAATGCACGCCGCTCACGCCGGGAATCCGCATCAGCGTTTCGAGCAGGAACGTGGACAGCCCCTTCAGGTCGTGCGCGACGACCTTCAGCACGTAGTCGATATCGCCCGTCACCGAGAAACATTCCTGGATCTGCGCGAGATCCGACACGAGCTTCTGGAACTTCGACAGGTCGCGGATATGCCCGCGCTCCATCGTCACGTGCACGAACGCGGTGACGCCGAACCCGAGCGTGTCGGGGCACAGACGGGTTTCGTAACGGCGGATCGCGCCGATTTCCTCCAGCCTCCGGTGGCGTCGCAGCGTCTGCGCGGGCGACAGGCCGACGGCCTTCGCCAGGTCGAGGTTCGACGCGCGGCCGTTCTCCTGCAGCACCGACAGCAAGTGGCGATCGATGCGATCGAGAACCGGTTCAGGCATTTTTGTTTCCTCATCTGTCTCCCGGATGCAATCTTATCTCATAATGTAGGGTTTGCATGAGCGGGTTACGCAACCCGATTTCGCCGCCGCGACGCTAAACTGACGCCGGATTTTCGTGTGCGCCCGCAGCAATGCTGGCGAGGGCGACGGTCGGCGGCCGGTCTGGCGGGCCTGCCGACAGGAAACGGGTGTCGCCGCGCGAAGATTGCAGTCCCCCAACCCGGCGGCTCCACGAACGGCCGCCGGCACAGCAAAACAGCGCCCGGCACACCGAGGCGCGCCGCACCGCTTCCGGCGGAGGCGGGCAGAATGGAGAAGACATGGTTTCTGGAAACGAGAAGGACGGCCTGAAGCGGGGGCTGAAGAACCGGCACATCCAGCTGATCGCGCTCGGCGGCGCGCTCGGCACGGGGCTGTTCCTCGGCATCGCGCAGACGATCAAGATGGCCGGCCCGTCCGTGCTGCTCGGCTACGCGGTGGCCGGCGTCGTCGCGTTCTTCATCATGCGCCAGCTCGGCGAGATGGTCGTCGACGAGCCGGTCGCCGGCTCGTTCAGCTACTTCGCCGACAAGTACGTCGGCCACTTCACCGGTTTCCTGTCCGGCTGGAACTACTGGGTGCTGTACATCCTTGTCAGCATGGCCGAGCTGTCGGCCGTCGGGATCTACGTGCAGTACTGGTGGCCCGGCGTGCCGACCTGGGTGTCGGCGCTGGTGTTCTTCGTCGCGATCAACCTCCTGAACCTGGCGAGCGTGAAATCGTACGGCGAGACCGAATTCTGGTTCTCGATCATCAAGGTCGCCGCGATCGTCGGGATGATCGGCTTCGGCGGCTGGCTGCTCGCGAGCGGCCATGCGGGGCCGGAAGCCAGCATCGCGAACCTGTGGCAGCACGGCGGCTTCTTCCCGAACGGCGTGTCGGGACTCGTGATGTCGATGGCGGCGATCATGTTCTCGTTCGGCGGGCTGGAGCTGATCGGCATCACCGCGGCCGAGGCCGACGATCCGAAGCACAGCATTCCGCGCGCGACCAACCAGGTGATCTACCGCATCCTGATTTTCTACATCGGCGCGCTGGCGGTGCTGCTGTCGCTGTATCCGTGGGAAAAGGTCGTCACCGGCGGCAGCCCGTTCGTGCTGATCTTCCACGCGCTGAGCAGCAACGTGGTCGCCAACGTGCTGAACGTGGTCGTGCTGACGGCCGCGCTGTCGGTCTACAACAGCGGCGTGTACAGCAACAGCCGGATGCTGTTCGGCCTGGCGAAGCAGGGCAACGCGCCCAAGGTGCTGTGCTCGGTGAACAAGCGCGGCATTCCGCTCGCCGCGCTCGGCGCGTCGGCGCTCGCGACCGGCGCGTGCGTGCTGGTCAACTACTTCATGCCGGGCAAGGCGTTCGAGGTGCTGATGGGCCTCGTCGTGTCGGCGCTGATCATCAACTGGGCGATGATCACGCTGATCCACCTGAAGTTCCGCCAGGCCAAGCGCATCGCCGGAGAGCAGACTTCCTTCCGCAGTCTGGGCTATCCTTTCACGAATTACCTGTGCCTGGCGTTCATGGCCGGCATTCTCGTCGTGATGTACCTGACGCCGGATCTCCGCCTGTCGGTGTACCTGATTCCCGTATGGCTCGCGGTGCTCGCGATCGGGTATCGCTTCCGGCAGAAGAATGCGGGCTACGCGATCCGCGACGGCGCGTCCGCCGGCTGACACGGGCATCACGACCATTCTTCCAAACGAGACCGACATAGCCATGTTCGAACACATCGACGCGTACCCGGGCGATCCGATCCTGACGCTCAACGAGAACTTCCAGAAAGATCCGCGCGATCAGAAGGTCAACCTGAGCATCGGCATTTATTTCGATGCCGAAGGCCGGATTCCCGTGATGGGTGCCGTGCGCGAAGCCGAAACCGCGCTGCAACGCGACCTCGGCCCGAAGCCCTATCTGCCGATGGTCGGCCTTGCCGCGTATCGCGACGCCGTGCAGGCGCTCGTGTTCGGCGCCGATCACCCGGCGCGTGCGGCCGGCCGCATCGCGACCGTGCAGACGCTCGGCGGCTCGGGCGCGCTGAAGGTGGGCGCCGATTTCCTGAAGCGCTACTTCCCGGACGCGCAGGTGTGGCTCAGCGATCCGAGCTGGGAAAACCACCGCTTCATCTTCGAGCGCGCGGGCTTCACGGTGAACACGTACCCGTACTACGACGAAGCGACGGGCGGCCTGAAGTTCGACGCGATGCTCGCGGCGATCGACGCGCTGCCGGCGCGCAGCATCGTGCTGCTGCACGCGTGCTGCCATAACCCGACCGGTGTCGATCTCGACGAAGGCCAGTGGGAGAAGCTGATCGACGTGATCGAGGCGCGCGGGCTGCTGCCGTTCGTCGACATGGCGTACCAGGGCTTCGGCGCGGGCCTCGACGCGGACGCGTTCGCGGTGCGCGAACTGGCGCGCCGCGGTGTGCCGACGCTCGTCGCGAACTCGTTCTCGAAGAACTTCTCGCTGTACGGCGAGCGCGTCGGCGGCCTGAGCGTCGTCTGCGAGGATGCGGCCGCGGCCGAGCGCGTGCTGGGCCAGCTGGCCGGCGCGGTGCGCTCGAACTACAGCAATCCGCAAACCTACGGCGCGAAGGTCGTGGCGACCGTGCTCAACACGCCCGCGCTGCGCAAGCAGTGGGAAGAAGAGCTCGCCGCGATGTGCCGCCGCATCGCGCGGATGCGCCAGTCGATCCACGACGGCCTGCGCGACCACGTCAGCGGCGAAGCACTGACGCGTTACGTGAAACAGCGCGGGATGTTCACGTACACGGGCCTGACCGAATCGCAGGTCGAAGCGCTGCGCGAAGTGCACGGCGTGTACATCCTGCGCTCGGGGCGCATGTGCGTCGCGGGGCTGAACGATTCGAACGTCGGCATCGTCGCGGATGCGATCGGCAAGGTGCTGAAGAGCGGCGTCTGACGGCGCGCCCGCGGGCGCACGATCGCATCGCCGAAACCGGCTGTTTCCCTCGCGGAGACAGCCGGTTTTTTCTTGCGCGGTCGCGGTGCGGCGGTACGATGGCGGATCGAACGCATGATGAAGGAGCGGCATGGCTATTCGAATCGTACGGCTCGGCATGCCGCGCGCGGCCGGCGAGGGCCTGAGGATCGGCACGGTGCGGCGACCGCCGCGCGGCGTACCGAAGGCGGAATTCGCATCGCGCGACTACTATGATGTGTGGCTGCCGACGCTGTCGCCGAGCCCTGAGCTGGTCGCGCAGGCGCAGGCCGCCGAAACCGACGCCGAATGGCGCGCGTTCACGCGCCACTTCCGCGCGGAGATGGCGCATGGCGACGCGCCGAAGGTGCTGGACCTGCTCGCCGCGCTGTCGGCGACGAGCTCGTTTTCGATCGGCTGCTACTGCGAGGACGAGCGCCGCTGCCATCGCAGCGTGCTGCGCGAACTGCTCGCGGAGCGCGGCGCGGCGCTCGACACGGATGCCGGCTGAACCCCGCCGGGCGGCGCGACGGTGAGCCGCCTCGTGCGGCGCAGCGAGCCGGTTGACGTGGGTCAAGCGTGCGGCGGCGTGGGCCGTTATGCTCACGTCATGAATCGTCCCGACGATGACAGGCGGACAGATGCAGATAGCCTTTCCACCGGAACCGCCCGAATATTGCGCACGCGATCTGGTCGTGGCGTTTTCGGCGCTGGTCGACGGCCGCTGCGTGCAGTGCGCGATCACGGCTGAAGCGCTGGAAGACCATTTCGGCGCGCCGTCGCTGCTCGAACGGGATTTGCTGCATGCGTTCGAATCGCACCGGTCGGCGATCGAGGCGATGGCACGACGGATGCTCGACGAAATCGGCGGCCGGCCGGTGTTGCTGCACAGCGGTCACTTCCGGATGGATGACTGATTCCGCAGGAGGATGCATGACACTGCAAGGCACGATTCATGAGCGCGACTGGTCGGTCGAGATCGAGACGCGGCAGTGCGAATCCGGCGAATTCCGGTGCCGCGTGACGGTCGAGCACGGCAGCGGGCCGGCGCGCTTTCACCACACGTTCGAGCACAGTCATGCGTACCCGACCGAGCACGAGGCGGCGATCGAAGGGTTGCGGGCCGGGATGACATGGATCGAAATGAAGGCGTCGCAGACATTCAACGTATGAACCGCATCGTGCCGATGGCGGCGCGAATGCAACGCTGCCAGGGCAGTAATCGCCGCGGCCGTCATCGCGCTGCGTGAAGCAGGATCGTGCCGCGCGCAGGACACCGAGGCACGGAGACACAGGAACAGGCAACGCCGCCGACGAGCGGCGACCCCGTCAGGAGGAGCGCCATGGGCGTGGGCATGCAGATCGTCTGCGTCGGATTCGCGGGTTCCGCCGCGCTGGAAGCAGAAGCGGGGGTGCAGTTGGTGCGGCTGGAGCGATTCCGCGCACGGCTGGAGGATTGCCGTCTGGTGATCGAATCGCGCCCGCGCATGGACGGCGGCCTGGCCTACGACGTGCGGCTCGAGCTGAGCATGCGCGGCCGCTCGCCGGTATCGCTGCCGTGCAGCACCGGCGACGACCTGGTCGACGTGCTTGGCCGCGTGTTCACGCGGGCCGAGCAGGCACTGTCCGCATGGCAGGCGGGCGAATCCGAAGCGGTCGCGCTGCACGCGGCTACGCCAGGCGCCACCGCGCAATGACGCGCGACGCGCCGTGCGTCACACCTGTGCGAGCGCCTGTGCGTCGATGATCCGCACGCGCTTGCCGCGCGTTTCGACGAGGGAATCCCGATGGAATCGCGAGAACATCCGGCTGACGGTCTCGAGCTTCATGCCGAGATAGCAGCCGATCTCCTCGCGCGTCATCCGCAGGTTGAATTCCGATGCCGAATAGCCGCGCGCCTCGAAGCGCGACGACAGGTTCAGCAGGAAATGCGCGACGCGCTGCTCGGCCGACATCGTGCCGAGCAGCAGCATCTGGCTCGACTCGCGGACGATCTCGCTGCTCAGCATCTGGTAGAGGAAATGCTGCATCGGCTTCATTTCGCGGCACGCCGCCTCGAGTGCGCCGAACGGGATGACGCACACGACGCTGTCCTCGAGCGCGATCGCGTCGCAGCAGTGCTGGCCGCCGCCGATGCCGTCCATGCCGAGCGTTTCGCCGGCGATCTGGAAGCCGGTCACGTGCTCGCGGCCGTCGCGATGCATCATCACCGTCTTGAACGAGCCCGCGCGCACGGCGTAGATGCTGTGAAACGGATCGTCGGTTCGGAACAGCGCGTCGCCCTGGCGAACCTGGCGCGTCGAACAGATGATCGCGTCCAGGCGGCCGTATTCGGCGGCGGTCAGGTGCGGCGGCAGGCACAGCGAGCGCATCAGGCAAGCCGAGCAGCGCGCGGCGGGATGCTTCGCGCCGTCGTTACGTGAGATCGCGGGAAGCGGAATCGTTGGCCGAGGCGCGACGGATGGGTCGGCGGCGCAGGCGGTGGCTGTGGACATGAGTCACTCCGGCTCGGTCAGGGGCGGTGCGCACGAGCGCGCACCAGGGATTCGATGACGTGGCATGCGGCGTCGAATTCGGCGGTCTTGTCGAAGAAATAGTCGGCGCCCGCCGTCGCGCATGCCTCCCTGAATGCCGGCGCCGAATGGTTCGTCAGCACGATCGTGACGATCCGCGGCGCAGCCTTCGACAGCATCCCGATCAGGTCGAGACCGCTGCCGTCAGCGAGCCGCAGGTCGACGATCACGACGTCCGCGTGGCTGCCGCGGATGTGCGTCAGTGCGTCCTCGCCGTCTTCTGCCTCGCCGACGACCACGACGCCGCGGATCGCGCCGACGAGCAGCGCGATCCGTTGCCGGACGGCAATGGCGTGATCGACGAGAAACACCCGGAGTGCGACGGCGGGCGACAGGCTGGCATTCATGCCGGCAGTATCGTGTTGCGCCGCCGAAAATGAAATCGGCCGAATTGGAAGTTTGTGTAGGCCGCTGCGACGCGTTGTAGGGCGTTTCCTACAACGCGTACGGGAAAGAGGCGAGTCCGTGTGCGAGCGACACCGGGTGGGGCCCGCGCAGGGGGGGCGGATCGTGGGCCGCTGCCGCGGAATCAGCCGGCCGCGCGCGCGTCCAGCGCGTCGCGGGCCGTGCGGCACGCGGCCAGATCCCACGCGGCGCAGCCGACCGTTTTGAACAGCAGCGGCCCGCTGCGCTCGAACGCGCCGCGCAGCACGTCGGCGAGCGACGCGACCTGCCGCCAGTCGACTTGCGCGACGATCAGGTCGCCGGCCTCGTGGCGCGCGCCGGCCGGGTCGTCGACGACGAGCCGGCTGTGGCGCACGGTGTCGGCGTCGATCTCGGCGGCATCCGCGGTGAACGCGCCGACGCCGACCACGAGACGGCCTTCGCGCGCCGCTTCGCGATAGACGGGCGTGCGGCTCGTCGTCAGCGTGACGACGACGTCGATCGCATCGGGAATCGCGTCGCCGTCGAGGGGCACGAGCTGCGGCGCCTGCGCGCGGTGCGCGGCGCAGAACGCAGCCGCGCTGTCGGCGCGCGAGCCACGCACGTGCAGGCGCGCGTCCGGGAAGATCGCCGCGAGCGCTTCCGCGTGATTGGCCGCCTGCTTGCCGGTGCCGATCAGCAGGATGTCGCGCGGCGCGGCGCCGTGCAGCGCCTGGATGCCGAGCGCGGTAATGGCTGCCGTGCGACGCCCGGTGACCGTCGGGCCGTCGAGCACGAAGCGCAGCGCGCCCGTCGTCGCGTCGTACGCGCTCACCTGGCCGAGGATCGTCGGCAGTCCGCGCGCGCCGTTGCCGGGGCACACGTTCACGAGCTTGTGGCTCGCGAGGTCGCGTGCGCTCGACGGCATCGACAGCATCACGCCGCCCGCCTGCAGCGGCACGACCAGGCGTTCGGGGCTGACGATCTCGCCCGCCGCGTATTCGGCGACGGTGTGTGCGAGCGTGGCGAGCAGCGCGGGGTAATCGAGCAGCGCGGCCGTTTCGGCGGCGTCGAACGCGGGAATCCGGGAGAGAGCGGTCATCGTGTCGGTCGGTGTTGTGTCGGTGGGCGGGGACGACGTGCGCATGGCGCGCTCGCCCCGGAGGCTGCCGAATATCGAGATGGCAATCATTCTGGATCGAATCTATACCAGTTGCCCGCCGACAGGCAAGCCGGAAAAGCCAGCAGACGGTCGATTTTGGTTCTAATATCCGTCCAGATGGGCGTCGCATACACCGGCGCCGGTATCGCTCCGGTATAGTGCGAACCCGTTTCCCCGTCCACCACCCGACCGGGCAGGAGCCCAAGATGATGTCCGCACGTCCCGAATCGCTCGAAGCCGGTTTCCGGCCGTTGCAGATCTACGAACAGGTCGCCGAGAAGATCCGCGACGAGATCCGCGCGGGGCGCTATGCGGCCGATTCGAGGCTGCCGTCGGAGCGCGAACTCGCGGCGCTGTTCCAGGTCGGCCGGCCGGCCGTGCGCGAGGCGCTCGGCGCGCTGCAGAACGAGGGGCTGGTGTTCACGAAGCGCAATTCGGGCACCTACGTCGTGTCGGCGCCGCTCGACGTGCTCGCGCAGCGCGGCGACATGCACAGCGTGCCCGACGCCGACTTCAGCCCGACGTCGACGCTCGACGTGCGGCTCATCCTCGAGCCGGCGATCGCGCGCCTCGCCGCCGCGCACGGGCGCGCCGATCCCGTCGCCGAAGGCTATCTCGCGCAAATGGAAACCATCGCCGACATCGACGATCCGCAGCAGCGGGCGCTGTGGAACGAGAGCGACCGGCTGTTCCACCGGCAGCTCGCGTTGATGACCGGCGACGCGCTGATCGTGAAGATCGCGGAGGAAGTCGCGAAGACGATGGACCAGCCGCTGTGGAAGCGGCTGAAGGACGACGGCATCTACGACGCGGGCCGGATCCGACTCTACGTGTCCGAGCACCGGCTGATCTACGAGGCGATCGTGTCGGGCGACGCCGATGCGGCCGCCTTCTACGTCGAACAGCATATTCTTCGTGTTCGGCGCGACATCACGCCGAAATGACGGGTATCACGCCAGTCTGGTCTTGAAAGTGACCAGAAGCGCAAAAATCATTTTGAAATTGCTTGCATACTGACCACTTGTGTCCTACATTGGTTCCACACAAAACCAATCAGGAGACAACCATGCGACACTTCGTTACCGCGCTCTCGGTGGCCGTTGCCGCCGGCGCGCTGACTTCCGCACACGCGCAGGAAGTCGTGATGATCGGCCATTCGGCACCGCTGACCGGCCCGCAGGCCGCCAACGGCAAGGACAATGAAAACGGCGCGCGCCTCGCCGTCGACGAGCTCAACAAGTCCGGCGTGAAGGTGGCCGGCAAGACGGTCACGTTCAAGCTGGTGTCCGAGGACGACCAGGCCGACCCGAAGGCGGGCGTGCAGGTCGCGCAGAACCTGGTCGACAAGGGCGTCGTCGCGGTGCTCGGGCCGTACAACTCGGGCGTCGCAATTCCGGCGTCGCGCGTGTACAGCAACGCGGGCGTGCCGATCCTGCCGGTCGCGTCGAACCCGGCGCTCACGCGGCAGGGCTTCAAGAACATCTTCCGGATCGGCGCGAGCGACGAACAGCTCGGCGGCACGATGGCGACCTTCGCCGCGAAGACGCTGAACGCGAAAACCGCCGCGGTCATCGACGATCGCACCGCGTACGGGCAGGGCGTTGCGGAGCAGTTCATGAACGTCGCGAAGGCGAACGGGATCAAGATCGTCGACCAGGAATACACGAACTCGTCGGCGACCGATTTCCTCGGCATTCTCACCAAGATCAAGGCCAGCAATCCCGACGTGATCTTCCTCGGCGGTTATGCGGCGCAGGGCGCGCCGATGGCGAAGCAAATGAAGCAGCGCGGGTTGCGCGCGAAGCTGCTCGGCGGCGACGGCATCTGCTCGGCCGACATGGGCAAGGTCGCGGGCGAGGCCGCGTCGATCGTCTACTGCGCGCAGGGTGGCGTCGCGCTCGAGAAGACGCCGGCCGGCCGCGAATTCCTGAAGAAATACCACGACACCTATCACACGGACACGCAGGTTTACGGCGTCAACTACTACGACGGCATGAAGCTGCTCGCCGACGCGATGGTCAAGGCCGGCACGACCACCGACAAGGCGAAGCTGATCGCGCAGCTGGCGAAGTCGAACTACGCGGGCGTCGCGGGCACCTATTCGTTCGACGAACGCGGCGACTTGAAGGGCGCGCCGACCACCGTCTACGTGATCCGCAACGGCCTGCCCGAACCGTACGCGAAGTAACCGTCACCGGACGGCGCCGCGGCGCCGTCCTTCGTCTTCACGTCTTCGATCCTCCATGAAAATTTCCCGATCCCTTTCCACCGTCGAGGTCCACACCGGCGGCGAAGCCTTCCGCATCGTCACGAGCGGCCTGCCGCGCCTGCCCGGCGACACGATCGTCCAGCGCCGCGCATGGCTCAAGGAGAACGCCGACGAGATCCGCACGGCGCTGATGTTCGAGCCGCGCGGCCACGCCGACATGTACGGCGGCTACCTCACCGAGCCGGTATCGGCGAACGCGGATTTCGGCGTGATATTCGTGCACAACGAAGGCTACAGCGACCATTGCGGACACGGCGTCATCGCGCTGTCGACCGCCGCGGTCGAGCTCGGCTGGGTGCAGCGCACCGTGCCGGAGACGCGCGTCGGCATCGACGCGCCGTGCGGCTTCATCGAGGCGTTCGTGAAATGGGACGGCGAACACGCGGGGCCGGTGCGCTTCGTCAACGTGCCGTCGTTCATCTGGCAGCGCGACGTGTCGGTCGACACGCCGTCGTTCGGCACCGTGACCGGCGACATCGCGTACGGCGGCGCGTTCTATTTCTACGTCGACGGCGCGCCGTTCGACCTGCCGGTGCGCGAAGCGGCGGTGGAAAAGCTGATCCGCTTCGGTGCCGAGGTGAAGGCCGCCGCGAACGCGAAATATCCGGTCGTGCATCCGGAGATCCCCGAAATCAACCATATCTACGGCACGATCATCGCGAACGCGCCGCGCCATCCGGACTCGACGCAGGCGAACTGCTGCGTGTTCGCGGATCGCGAGGTCGACCGTTCGCCGACCGGCTCCGGCACCGGCGGGCGCGTCGCGCAGCTATACCAGCGCGGCCTGCTCGCGGCCGGCGACACGCTCGTCAACGAGTCGATCGTCGGCACGGTGTTCAAGGGGCGCGTGCTGCGCGAGACGACGGTCGGCGACATCCCGGCCGTGATTCCGGAAGTGGAGGGCAGCGCGCACATCTGCGGGTTCGCGAACTGGATCGTCGACGAGCGCGATCCGCTGACCTACGGTTTTCTCGTGCGCTGAGCGTCGGCGCACGACCCCAAGTTGTACCAGGCTTGGCGCGCGGTCCCGTTGCGGGGCGCGCGCCTTTTTTGTTGTAAAAATGCGCGATCCGGCACCGTTCGCGCGGGCCCGGGACGGCCGCCGGCCGGTGGGCCGCGCGAGTTTTGGTACGATGCAGCCTTTCCAGCAGATCCCCCACCCGCGTGAATCGCCGAAACGTGTCGTCAGTGCGTGACCTCTGTGCCAAATGGGTCGCGCGCGCCCAACCCGTCGCGGCCGCTGCCGCCGTGCCCGTCAAGCGTGTCCTGGCCAGTGCCTGGCACCATCTCCGTCATCCGACACGCCGCGGCGTGCTGCGCGCGGCCGCCGCCGTGCCGGTGCTGTTCGTGCTGTACGTGCTGGCGCTGATTCCGTTCACGCCCGGCATCGGCGACATTCGCAAGGCGCGCGTCGACCAGCCCGCGCAGGTGCTGTCCGCCGACGGCAAGGTGCTGGCGGAATTCAAGCCGTCGAACCGCGAATGGGTGTCGCTCAAGCAGATCTCGCCGCACATGGTCGACGCGCTGATCGCGACCGAGGATCATCGCTTCTACGAGCACCACGGCCTCGACTGGAAGCGCACGGCGTCGGCCGCGCTCCATACGTTCTCGGGCAGCCGCCAAGGCGGCTCGACGATCACGCAGCAGCTCGCACGCAACCTGTATCCGGACGAGATCGGCCGCGCGCCGACGCTCACGCGCAAGGTGAAGGAGGCGATCACCGCGCTGAAGATCGAGGCCGTCTACAGCAAGGATCAGATCCTCGAGACCTACCTGAACACGGTGCCGTTCCTGTACAACGCGTACGGCGTCGAGATGGCCGCGCGTACCTATTTCGATAAGTCGGCCGACGAGCTCGACGTGCTCGACAGCGCGACGCTCGTCGGGATGCTGAAGGGCAACAGCTACTACAACCCGGTGCTGAACCCCGAGCGCGCGCTGCAGCGGCGCAACACGGTGCTCGGCCAGATGGTCAAGTACGGCAAGCTGTCGCCGGCGCAGTTCGCGCAGTTGCAGCGCCGGCCGCTGCGCATCGATTTCGAGCGCCAGAAGGAACCGCCGGGGCCCGCGCCGCACTTCGCGCAGCAACTGCGCAAATGGCTGATCGGCTGGGCCGACCGCAACGACTACAACATCTATTCCGACGGGCTGATCGTGCGCACCACGATCGATTCGCGGCTACAGCAGATGGCGACCCAGGCGCTGACGCTGCAGGCGAACCAGTTGCAGGGCATCGCGAACAACGCGTGGAGCGGCCGCGACGGCTGCGGCACCGACAACGAGGTGTTCCGCGCCTTCATGCGCGAGTCGCCCGAGTACAAGGCCGCCCAGGATGCCGGCAAGAACGATGCCGTCGCGATGAAGCAGCTCGCCGCCGATCGCGGTTTCATGCGCGCGCTGTGCAAGGCGAAGACCGACGTGCAGGCCGGCTTCGTCGCGATCGATCCGCGCGACGGGCAGATTCGCGCGTGGGTCGGCAGCCGTGACTTCACGAACGAGCCGTTCGATCACGTCGCGCAGGCGCGGCGTCAGCCGGGCTCGACCTTCAAGCCGTTCGTCTACGGCGTCGCGTTCGCGAACGGGATGAAGCCGGACGACACCTTCATCGACCAGGCAGTCGAGATTCCGCTGAAGGGCGGCGAGATCTGGCGGCCGAACGACGACGCGCCGCCGTCGGGCAAGCCGATGACGCTGCGCGACGCGGTCGCGCTGTCGCGCAACCGGATCACCGCGCAGGTGATGGAGAAGGTCGGACCGGCGGCGGTGGCGCGGCTCGCGCGCGACATGGGCGTGCGCGAAAGCCCGCTCGAGCGCGTGCCGTCGCTCGCGCTCGGCACGAGCCCGGTGACGCTGAAGGAGATGGTCGCGTCGTACGCGACGATCGCGAACGGCGGCCTGTACGTCGAGCCGCAGATGGTGACGCGCATCGAGAACCGCCAGGGCGACGTGCTCGCCGAGTACGCGCCGGCGCCGCCCGAGCGCGCGCTCGACGCCGAGACCGACAAGACGCTGCTCGGCGTGATGCGCGACGTCGTGACGCGCGGCACCGGCAGCAGCATCCGCACGCGCTTCGGCATTCGCGGCGACGTGGCAGGCAAGACCGGGACCACGCAGGACAACGCGGACGGCTGGTTCATCCTGATGCAGCCCGGGCTGGTGGCCGGCGCGTGGGTCGGTTTCGACGACGGCCGCGTGACGCTGCGCAGCGACTATTGGGGGCAAGGCGCGCACAGCGCGCTGCCGATCGTGGGCGATTTCTTCCAGCGCGCGCAACGTGCCCGGATCGTCGACACGAAGCTGAAATTCGATACCGAGCCGTCGCCCGGCTGGTTCGCGTCGGTGCGCGAACGCGTGACGGATCTGTTCGACGGCTGGTTCGGGCCCGAGCCGAAGCAGGCGCCGACGCCCGTCAGGACGCAGCGTATCGAGCGGCAGCCGGATGCGGACGCCGCCGCGGCGTCGGCCGCATCGGCCGCGTCGGCGCCCGAGGCGGCATCCGGCGGCATCGTCGAGGAGTGGGTTCCGGCGTCCGAGGTGGCGGCATCGGCCGCCGCGCTGTCGGCGGGCGCGTCGCAACCGCAGGCCGCGCAGCCGCCGGCGACGGGAGGCAGCGCGACGCCTGCGGGCAACACGGGCGGCGGGGGCCTCGGCTCCGCCCCGGCCGCCCCTTCGGCCGTACCGGCTCCGTCGGCGGCGCCGGCCCCGGCGCCGGTTTCACCCGGCGCGACCAGCGGTTCGGAGTAACGAGACGTTCAGATTTCGCGCGATGCTGCCGTAATACCGTTGTCACGACAGCTCGCGCGGTCGCTCCGCGCCTTTCCGATGCGGCTCATCACCGATCACGTCGCGCTTGCGCGCGATGACGTCTCCGCCGGCGTTCCGCTCGGCTTCGATCTCTACGATGCGGGCGGCGCCGCGCTGCTGCCCGCCGGCACGACGCTGCACGATCCCTCGCAGCATGCTTTCCTGTTCGATCATTTCCGGCCCGTCCGCCGACGCGATGACGCCGAGCCCGCCGTGCCGGCATCCGACACCGTGCCGGCGGCCACGCGCATGGGGCTGTCGGCCGGCGCCGCGATCGGTATCCGGCGACGGGTCGGCACGACCCGCGTGCTGCAGCGCTGCCGGTTGATCGGGATCGGCGCATCGGGCGCGCTGTTCGTCGAGCCGCAGCCGGCGGTCGTGCTCGACTTTGCCCGCGGCGACGACGTCGAGGCGGTCGCGATCGGCCGGTCGGCGGTGTCGCGTTTCGGTGCGACGGTCGAGGCGGTGCAGGCAGCGGGGGCCGCGCCGTTCATGGTGCTTTCGCCGCCGGGCTTCGTCGACCGGCTGCGCACACGCGCCGAGCCGCGCGTCCAGGTACGGATCGCGGCCCGCTGCACGGGCGGGCCGGTGCAGGCGGAGGGGATCGGGATCGTTCGCGATCTCAGCCTGAACGGGCTGTCGATCGCGGTCGACCGGGCGCTCGCGGCGGCCGGCGATCCGCTGCACGTGCAGTTGCCGTATACGGATGGAGACCGTGTCGCGTTGCTCACGCTCGACGGCACGGTGCGCGCGGTGCATGCCGATCCGGCGGTGCCGGGCTGGGCGCTTCACCACGCGGCGTTCGACGAAACGGCTGCCGACGACCGGATTCGCCTCAAGGCGTTGCTGTTCGACCTGTCCATGGCCGCCACGGACGCGGATCAGGTCCGCTGATGCGTTGAACGGGGCAAACGTGGCAGCATGCTGCCGTATATTGGGTTCCGATGCGGCCATAATCCTCTGACGATTCGGCCGAATGCGCGGCAATTGTACGGATTCGGTCAACAGTGAATTTGCGATTTAAGTATTTACCCTGATAGCCGGGCCTCCTAGACTTCCATTCATGCGCAACGACTACCGAGTCGGAAGCGCCTGACAAAACAATCTGGAGGTAACGCATCATGAAATCGCTGATCAAGGCAGTTGCACTGGCCGCTCTGGTGGCCGCACCGGTCGTCTCGTTCGCCCAATCGAACCAGCAGCCGCTGACGCGTGCGCAAGTGCGTGCCGAGCTGGTCCAGCTCGAAAAGGCCGGCTACAACCCGAACGACTGGATGAACTATCCGGAAAACATCCAGGCCGCACAGGCGAAGATCGCCGCGGCACAGAACACCGGTGCGCAGGCTGACGTAACGGGCTACGGCTCGAACCCGGTCGCGACGTCGCAGTCGGGCCAGCGCGTGACTGTGCCGGCAGCAGCCGATCGTTCGTCGGTGTACTTCGGCCACTGAGCAAGCCGTTCGCCGCGCGGCCGCCGGGCCGCCTGCAAAGCCGTACCGAAAAGCCTGCACTCGTGACGAGTGCGGGCTTTTTTGCATGCGCGGCAAGTGTGGCGCGGGCTGACAATCGATTGCGCGTGCGCTAGCATCGCGGTCGGCATTGCCACGCTGCGGCGGCCGCGACGGAAGTCGCGCCCGTCGCTTACGAAGTCGCGCACCGAGGCGCGGCGGCATGCCCGGCATCACGTTCCACGACTTCAACGAAAACAAACAGGAGCATCCATGCGTGTCTTGACCGGTCTGCTGTGCGCGCTCGCGCTGACGGCGAACGTTGCCCATGCGCAGGCGAATTGTGCGGACGCGACGGATCAGGCGGCGATGACGGCGTGCGCCGATCGCGCGTACAAGAAATCCGACGCGGACCTGAACCGCACTTACCAGGCCGTCACCGCACGGCTGCGCGATGCGAAGCCGCTCGCGGAGAAACTCGTGAACGCGCAGCGCGCGTGGATCGCCTACCGCGACGCCGAATGCAGCTTCTCCAGCGCGAACGCCGAAGGCGGCAGCGTGTATCCGATGGTCGTGTCGACCTGCCTCGACGATCTGACCAAGACGCGCAACGAGACGCTGAAGGGTTATCTGTCCTGCGAGGAAGGCGACCTGGCCTGTCCGGTGCCGGGGAAGTAAAGCCGTGCAACGTCCAGCCGGCCCGCGAGTCGCGCGGCCGGCACGGTGCGCCTAGACGTCGTCCGTTTCGTCGAGCAGCTTGTGCCGCATCGCGTAGCGGACCAGCGCCGCTTCGTGCGGCATCTGCATCTTTTCCAGAATCCGGGTCTTGTAGGTGCTGACCGTCTTCGCGCTCACGCACAGCGCCTGTGCGATTTCGGTCAGCGTCTGTCCGGCGGCGATCCGGCGGAACACGTCGAACTCGCGATCGGACAGCCGCTGGTGCGGCAGCGTCTCGGCCGGTTCGTTCAGGCTCTGCGCGAACTGCTCGGCCATCGCGAGACTCACGTAGACGCCGCCCGATGCAACCTTGGTCACAGCGCCGACCAGTTCAGCGCTCGCGCTTTCCTTGGTCAGGTAGCCCGACGCGCCGGCGCGGAACGCGCGCACCGCGTATTGCTGCTCCGCATGCATGGTCAGCACGAGCACGCGCAGCGTGGGCTTCTCGTCCTTGATCTGCTTGATCAGTTCGACGCCGTTGCGGCCCGGCATCGACAGGTCGAGCACCAGCACCTGCGCGGGCGTCGAACGAATCAGCGCGATCGTCGACGGCCCGTCGCACGCTTCGCCGGCCACTTCGAATGCGGTAGCGTTCTGGAGAATGTGCCGCAGACCGTCGCGCACGAGCGTATGGTCGTCGGCGATGAGCACCTTGATCATGTGAGGGTGGTTTCCTGTTGAACGGTGCCGAGCGGGAACGCGACCGTGATCGAGAAGCCGCGCGCGAGCGCGGTATCGATCGTCACGCTGCCGCCCAGCATGTGTGCGCGTTCGCGAATGCCGATCAGGCCGAACGACTTGTCCTCGTGGGCGGTGCCGCCGGGTGCCGCGCCGCGGCCGTTGTCCGCGACGCGCAGCACGCAGAAGCCTTCCTCGATGTCGAGCCGCAGCGCGACGCGCGTCGCATCCGCATGGCGCGCGACGTTCGTCAGCGCTTCCTGGACGATCCGGAACAGCGTGGTCGCCCCGGTGCTGGTGAACGTGAGCCCGCCCGTTTCGATGCGGCGTTCGACGTCGATGCCGTAGCGGTTCGTGAAGTCGTTCGCCAGCCACTCGATCGCGGGCACGAGGCCGAGATCGTCGAGCATCACGGGGCGCAGGTCGGCTGCGATGCGCCGCACCGACGCGACGGTCGCGTCGATCAGCCGACGCATGCCCTGCAGTTGCGACAGCACGTCGTCGTCGGGTTGCGCACGATTCGGCGTGCGCAGTTGCTGCTCGATGACCGACAGATCCATCTTCAGCGCGGTCAGCTGCTGCCCGAGGTCGTCGTGCAGTTCGCGCGCGATGCGGGTCTTTTCCTCCTCGCGCACGTTCTGCAGGTTCGCCGACAGTTCGCGCAGTTCCTCGCGCGACTGCTTCAGCGCATTCTCGGCGCGCTGCCGCTCGGTGATGTCGCGCAACATCACCGTATAGAGCTTGCCCGACGCGTCGCGGATCTGCGAGATCGACGCCTCGATCGGGAATTCCTCGCCGTTGCCGCGCAGCCCGAACAGCACGCGCTGACGGCCCATCTGCCGCTCGGACACGCCCGTCACGCCGAACTGGTCGACGTGCTTCGCATGCGCGGCACGAAACCGCTCGGGGATGAAGCGCGACAGCGGCGCGCCGATCGCCTCCATCGCCGACACGCCGAATACCTGCTCGGCCATCGGGTTGAAGATCACGACCGTCTGCTTCTCGTCGATCGTGATGATCGCTTCCATCGACGAACGGATGATGCCCATCATCCGCGCCTCGTTCAGGATGCCGCGGCTGCTGGCGCCCGTATCGGCGGTGCCGGCGCGGCCGCGCAGCAGCGCATGGACGAGTGCCGCGAACGCGAACGATGCGATCAGCCCCGCCGCGAGCACCGTGCCCGCCGCGCGCTGCGCGCCGGTTGCGCTCGGGCGGCCGTCCGCGGAATAGGCGAGCGTCAGCACGGTCCCGCCGAAAATCAGCTGGTCGGTGCGCCGCATCAGGTCGGGCGACGCGGAGGCCTCGTCGGTCGTCGTCTCGGCGCTCGCGATCGGCCGAGGATCGTCGCCGGCGCTGATCCGCAGGTCGAGCCCGCGTTCCGCGTCGAGCGCGCGCTCGATCAGGCGATTCGGGCTCACTTGCGCGAACAGCACGCCGTCGGCGCCGGTTTCATGGGCGCCGGCCGGTGCGGCGGTCGTGCGCTGTGACGCCGTCGCGGGCAGGAACAGCGTGAGGGTGCGCGCATCGCGGGAGGTGTCGTCGTCGGCCGAATGGATGCCGAGTGCGACATCGCCGGTCCGCAGCGCGCGCGCGAGCGGGGCCCGATCCGGCGCGCCGAAGCGCACGCCGGCCGAGCTCGACGCGGGCGCGCCGAGCGTCGCCACCGCGAGCGGGCCGGCCGGCATCGGCGCGTGACCGGCGAGGGCGCTGCGCGCTGCGGGCGACAGCGGCGCATAGCCGAACTGCCGGATCGGCGAACGCCCGCTGTCGAGCTCGAGCGTGTCGGCGTAGCGGCGCCATTGCTCGGGCGTCATCTGCGGCGCGAGCGCGAACGCGCCGCGCGTGCTTTCGAGCACGGCGACGCCGGCTTGCAGCTCGTGGCGCAGCATCGCCGTCACGTGTGTCGTGCGTCGCTCGAAGCGCGTATGGACGGCGCCTTGCCACTGCTCGCGAACGAGCAGCGCGACGCCGAGCGACAGCGCCGCGCCGGCGAACAGCGTAACGACGCCAGCCGCGAGCGGCTGGCGTAACATGATCTGGAAGCGCGTGGGCCCTCGGGCGTCACGCGGCGGGGTTCCACTGGCGGTCATTCGATGGCCATTCTGGTGTCGGGGCCGCCCGTGGCACTCGGGCGGCGCGGCATAACCGGGAAAAATCGCACCGGCCGCGTACGGCGTCTATTTTCAAGATGAAATTGTGCGCGTTTTATGCGTTTTTTGTAATAGGGTCAGCTAAAAATGAGATAGCCGGGCGGTGCAGCGGGCGTCCCGGCCGCGATTGACACGCGTCAACCGGCGTGTCGGCACGTGGGGCAGACTGTTCGGCAGGCGAGCCGGCATCGGGCCGGCTTGCGATGACGGGGGCGTCGTGCGCGCGATGCGCGACGCGCGCCCGGTCGGAGGGTGGACCATGTACAAGCGGATTTTCGTCGGGCTCGATGGCAGCCCCAGTGCGCGTCTCGCGCTGAACGAAGCGATCAGGATCGCGGCGGCGTCCGGCGGCGAGGTGACGTGCGCGTATGTCGTCGAGCACCGGCCGCAGCTCGTCGACGTCGATGCGGGCTTCGCAGCCGAACACGACGGCGACGCGGCGGCAACCGATGCGGCGACGCCCGTGCTCGACGATGCGAAGGCGGCGCTCGCGCAGCGGAACGTGCCGGGCACCGTGCGCGCGCTCGACGCGTACGGCGAGGACATCGCCGCGGTGCTGATGCGCACGGCGGCCGAGGCCGGCGCCGATCTGATCGTGATGGGCACGAGCGGGCGGCACGGCCTGCGCCGGCTGTTGCTCGGCAGTGTCGCGGAATCGCTGCTGCGCGCGGCCGATAGGCCCGTGCTGCTGGTGCGCCACGACGAGCCGACCGCGGCGGCATCGGCGTGACGAGGCGGTGCGGCGTCGAGCCGTGAGAAGCGGGCAGGTGGTTGCCGCGCAGATGCCGGTGTGATGGCGGGTGCGGCGGTGCGTCCGCGGCATTGATCGACGCGCAGCCGATATCGGGCGTCGCTATGGTGTGATCGCGCAGCGCCGGTTGCATCGCGGCCCGCACTTCTGGCAGCATCGGCCGGTGTTCGCTTCATCGTCGCGCGCCGCGTTTCGCGCGCGATTCAGTCGCCGCGTGCATGGTCGCGGCGATCGACGCAGCGGCACGCGACGTCGGCCGACGGGATTCCCGAACGGCCGGGGCGTGTGCCGCGTGCCCGGTTCATTCCTTCACCGACGTCATCCGCCATGCCGATCTCCGCCGCCGACCTGATTCACCAGTTCGATCTGCAACCGCACCCCGAGGGCGGCTATTTCCGGGAAACCTACCGCGCGGCCGACACGGTCGTGCGTCCGGCCGACGGCGCGCCGCGCGCGGCGTCGACCGCGATCTACTACCTGTTGTGCGACGGCGCGTATTCGTCGTGGCACCGGATCCGTTCCGACGAAGTCTGGCATTTCTACGCGGGCGATCCGCTCGAAGTGTGGGTGCTCGACGAGCACGACGGCCTGACGATCCACCGGCTCGGCAACCCGCTCACGCACCCCGGCACCGTATTTCAGGCGGTCGTGCCGGCCGGGCGCTGGTTCGGTGCGCGCTGCGCGTCGCCGGAGCATGTCGCGCTCGTCGGCTGCACGGTCGCGCCGGGGTTCGAGTTCGCGGAATTCGAGCTTGCGGACGCGACGGCGCTGGCCGCCGCGTTCCCCGAGTACGCGGAATACGTCGCGGCGCTCGCGCAGCGCCCCGACGCGTGAGCGCGGCGGCCGCCTCCAACGGTAGCCGTTGCGCGCGGTCCCGGCCAAACCCGTTTAGAATGCACGATGGTGCGGGATCGGCCGCGGACGTACCGCGGCGATCGCTGCCAGCCGTATCGACGGCCGCCTCCGTCGCACGGTCAGCATGTCTTCCAGGAGCGCCGCCGTGTGGCACTTTCCCATTGCGATTCCCTCGTCGCTCGGCCCGTGGGCCGTGTTCGCGAGCGTACTGATCACGCAGCTCGGCGTGCCGGTGCCGGCCGTGCCGATGCTGATCCTCGGCGGTACGATGGCGGCGATGGGGCAGGCGTCCTGGACGAGCATGTTCGCGGCGGCGATCGGGGCGACGATGCTTGCCGATTCGCTGTGGTTCTTCATGGGCCGCACGCGCGGCCGGCGCTTGCTGAACGGGCTCGTGCGATTCTCGCTGTCGCTCGACACGACGCTGCGCTTCGCACGTAACGTATTCGAAAGATACGGCGCGCCGCTGCTCGTCCTTTCCAAATTCCTGCCGGGTCTCGGCCTCGTGTCGGCGCCGCTGCTCGGCACGACCGCGATCGGCATCGGCGTGTTCCTGTTCTGGGATCTGGCCGGCGCGTCGCTGTGGGCTGCGTTCTGGCTCGTCGGCGGCGCGGCCGTGCACGACCAGATCGTGCAGTTCGTGCTGTGGGTGCGCGCGAGCGGCGGCACGATCCTCGATGCGTTCCTCGCGATCTTCATCACGTTCCTGCTGTACCGCTGGGTGCGCCGCGTGCAGTTCCGCCGCTATCTCGCGCAGGTGCGCATCTCCCCGCCGCAACTCGTCGAAATGATGACGTCGAGCGAGCCGCCGCTGATCTTCGATGCGCGACCGCGCGCGATTCGCGAACGCGAGCCGTACCGGATCGCCGGCGCGGTGCCGGTCGATCTCGATTCGCCGGACCTGCTGGATCCAGAGCTGCTGAAGCGGCCGATCGTCGTGTATTGCGTGTGCCCGAACGAGGCCACGGCCAAGCGTCTGATCGCGAAGATGCAACGCAAGAAGATGATCCACAACATCCGCGCGCTGAAGGGCGGCCTCGATGCGTGGGAAAAGCACGGCTATCCGGTCGAGCCGCTTCCGGCCGATCTCGATTCATCGCGGTATTTCGTGCGGCCGGAACATGCGGCGCTCGCAGGCGAATATACGGTGCGGGCGACGTTGTCGAAATAAATCGTGCGCGGGATTCCGCGCACATCCCGATTTCACCTCCGCTTTCACGCTTCGCATTCCCGCTAAAATCGGCTGGCGAGAAACCACCGATTATTCTTATAATCCCGCCTGCATATTGCGTGCGCTTGATTGCGCACATTCGACGCGCGTTCGTTCGCATCGAAAGCGATTGATCCCGTTGCTGCCCGTCACGCGCACAGCCGCGTCGCACGGGCTAGACGGGCGTATTCCGTGAAAGGCTCGATCCATTTTCCGGATTGTTCCGGAAAATGCCGATAATCAGCGGCGATTCCAATCGGAGTGACGCAGTATCCGCAACGTTTTTCAGCCGGAAAACGCTGGCGGGATTTTTCGTTTTCGGTTTGCCGGTATCGGCATGAACGGCCGCGCATTGACATCCACAATGACGGCAGCCCGTTCGCGGCTGCCAGGAGACGGACTTGAAACAACCAGAAGACCAGCTGCACCGCGGGCTGGAGGAGCGACACATCAACCTGATGGCGCTCGGCGCGACGATCGGCGTCGGCCTGTTCCTCGGCTCGGCCACCGCGATCCGCACGGCCGGCCCGGCCATCCTGCTGACCTACCTGCTGGGCGGCATCGCCATTTTCCTGATCATGCGCGCGCTCGGCGAAATGGCGATCTCCAATCCGGTCGCCGGCGCGTTCAGCCGCTATGCGCGCGACTACCTCGGCCCGCTCGCGGGCTACCTGACCGGCTGGACCTACTGGTTCGTGTGGATCGTCACCTGCATGGCGGAGATCACCGCGGTCGGCGTCTACATGCACATGTGGTTCCCAGGCGTGCCGAACTGGATCTGGGCGCTCGCGGCGCTCACGGCGATGGGCGCGGTGAACTTCATCGCGGTCAAGCTGTACGGCGAATTCGAATTCTGGTTCGCGCTGATCAAGATCGTCACGATCGTGCTGATGATCGTCGGCGGCGGCCTCATGATCGCATTCGGCATCGGTAACGGCGGCGTCGCGACGGGCATCTCGAACCTGTGGGCCCATGGCGGCTTCATGCCGAACGGCATCGACGGCGTCATCGGCGCGCTGCCGATCGTGATGTTCGCGTATCTCGGCGTCGAGATGCTCGGCCTCACGGCCGGCGAGGCGCGCAATCCGGAGAAGTCGCTGACGAAGGCGGTGAACTCGGTATTCTGGCGCGTGCTGATCTTCTATATCGGCGCGCTGTTCGTGATCATGTCGCTCTATCCGTGGGACCAGATCGGCACGCAGGGCAGCCCGTTCGTGATGACGTTCTCGCGGCTCGGGATCCCGGCCGCCGCCGGCATCATCAACTTCGTCGTGCTGACCGCGGCGCTGTCGTCGTGCAACAGCGGCCTGTTCAGCACCGCGCGGATGCTCTACAACCTCGCGCAGCAGGGCCAGGCGCCGGCCAGCCTCGGTCGCGTGAACCGCAACGGCGTGCCGGTGTACGGCGTCGCCGTGTCGGTCGCGCTGCTGCTGATCGGCGTGCTGCTCAACTATCTGGCGCCGCAGCAGGTGTTCACGTGGCTGACGTCGGTGTCGACGTTCGGCGCGATCTGGACGTGGTGCGTGATCCTGATCGCGCAGATGCGCTTTCGCCGCACGCTGTCGGCCGACAGGATCGCGCGCCTGCCGATCCGCGTACCGTTCTATCCGCTCGGCTCGTTCGTCGCGCTCGGGTTTCTCGCGCTCGTCGTCGTGCTGATGGCATTCACGCCGGACACGCGTGTCGCGCTCGTGATCGGCCCGGCGTGGATCGTGCTGCTCGGCATCGCATACGCGGTGTTCTACGCGAACCGCGCGGGCGCGCCCGCGTCGACGAAGTCGTAAGCGGGCAGGGCAAAAGTCGCCGCGCCGCGCGTCGCGGCCCGCACGGGCATTGATTACGATCATGCACGTGCGGGCCGGACGACATATGCTGTCTGAATCGCTTGTCCGCGCTTCGCGTGGCCGTCCGCCGATCTCTGCGACCGCGTCGGCCGTTCGTCCGCAGCGCGCCGCTGCCCGCGCGAAGCTCCGGTCGTCGTCCGCGACGACGCGTCCGCCAGGAGATCTTCGCCATGCCATCCAGCCCGACCATCCCGCCGCTCGCCCGAATTTCGCTGGCCGTCGACCTGACGCCGGAGTCGCTGGCCGCCGCGCGCTACATGCGCACGCTGCTGCGTCCCGGCATGCAGGTGCGCATCGTCTGCGCGATCGACAATCCGCGTCTCGTGCTGCCCGACATTCCGCGCGTCGACGCCCTGCTGACCTCGGCGCGCGAGGAGATGACGCGCGAGGCGCAGGCGACGCTCGAGCGCATCGCGGCGCTGTTCGCCGGGAGCGGCGCGGAGATCGAGCAGGTGATCATCGATACATCGGTCACGGGCGGCACGGTGGCCGATGCACTCGCGAACGACACGTCGGCGTCGCGCGCCGACGTGCTCGTGGTCGGCGCCAATCCGCACCATGGGCTGTTGCGGCTCGTCGAGGGCGCGGTGTCCGACACGCTGGCCTCGCGCGCACGCTGCGCGCTGCTGATCGTACCCGCCGACTATGCGCGGCCGTCGGAGGGACCGCTGCAGCGCCTGATGTTCGCCGTGGACGGCAGCGAGCCGTCGCTGCATGCGGTGCGCGTCGGGCTCGGCTTCGCGGCGCCGACGACGCTGCTGTACGCGGCCTATGTCGTCGATCGGGCGGTTCGTCTGACGGATCTCGTGCCGGTGCGCGCGCTCGAGGATGCGTATCGCGCGGAGGGCGAGGATGCACTGGCGCGCGTCGGCCCGCTGTTCCATGCAATGGGGAATCCGACCAAGCGCGGCATCGTCGAAACCCGTCCGACCAGCGACGACGTCGCCCATGCATTGATGCGCGACGCGGTGCACTGGCATGCGGAACTGCTGGTGGTCGGCACGCATGGCCGGCGCGGCATCGCGGCCTGGCTGATCGGCAGCGTGGCGCGCCGGATCGCACATCTCGCGCAGGTGCCGGTGCTGCTCGTGCGCGGCGCGGAGTGAATGTCGCGACGCGATGGTGGCGAAGCGGCCTTTCATTGACCTGCATCAGAATCGCCGTGCACCTCGCATGAGATAGTGACAGAACGTCCGTCGTCCTGTTTGGGGGCGCGACGATTCGATACGTCGGGTCCAGAACCGCGCGAACGGGCGCATATCTGACGCGGTTCCGCCCGCTTCAACCGATTTCCGGCGCCGTGCCACGCAGCGCGTGGCGCATCGCCGATCACGAACTCTCTGGCGCGAGGGTAGGCAGCCGACGGCTGCCTTGGAATGACGGACGGGGTGATTTTCACCCCGTCCGCTTCCTGGCCCCGTGCAGACTACTTTCCTCGCAGGTATTTTTGGGTCGATGTCGCCGTGCGGAACGGCGTGTGGCGGCACGCGATGTGCCGGCGCGCGGTCGGCGCGCGGCGGTCGCCGCCGATTGAGGTGACAGCCTTCGCAACCATCGCGCGGCCTCGTGCCGCGTCGGCTGCGTTCGGCTTTTACGCGAGGCGAGGCGCTCGCAGGTCGTGCCGACTGCGGCCGCCGCGGCATCCGCGTGCGCGCCGACGCGCGCCATGCAGCCGTCCTCGTCCGCCCGGCGTGCGATTGCGCAGCCGTGGCCAGCCGGGGCGCGCCTTGCGGCGCGGCCTGACGACGACCGGTGCGTCGGCACGGGCCCGCGCGCAAAGGGCGGCGGCGAAGCGCTGCAGCGCGAGCACCGATCCCATGACGCTCTGGTATTTCTCGCGGCCGATCTGCCCGTCGAGCGTGACGAGCAAGCCCGATTCGCGCGCGAGCGCGAGTAACGCGTCGAGATCGTCGGGCGGGCGGATTGCGACCGGCACGGCAGGCGCGGACAGCATGCGCGTGCGCCGCTGTCCGTCCCGCGCCGGGAAGTTGCGATGGGCCATGATGGTCTCCTGCGCCCGACCCCGCGTGCCGGCTCGATGGCCGGCTGAGCGATGACCGGGTATGAACGCTTTGTTCATGACGTCAGTATCCGCCGCACAGGCCGCGCTGCCAATCGGCTCGCGCTGAAGTCACTGTCAGACATTGCGTGCGAGGTATCGGAATCCGCTGACAAGAACGGCCGGCACGCGATGTGCGGCGCCCCGATCCGGTGCATTCGAACAGACGAATCGCCGCCGGCGAGCGTCGCTTGACGCAGGATTTCGGCCGGTCTAAGTTTCTGAGTGCATCGCCGTCGCGCGACGGTCGTCTTCCGCGCAATCGGCGATGCCGCGCCTCGGGGGGCGTGGGCAATCCTTCCAGTCGTTCGCGGGCCACGCGCGCCGCGAATCCTGCGCGCGGGCCGATCCAGCGACGGATCGGCGCGGCGGCACGCAACGTGCCGTTGATCGCGCGCAAACACGCTTCGGCGCATCGCACGCCGAGCGGCTATCCAGTCTCTAATCTTCCGGTAAGTCATCTTTGCCTTTCGTTCCTCGACCGCCAGGAGCCCGTCGATGTCACAGGACAATCTGCTTGATGCTTTGAAGGCCGTCGCCGAAGCGCGCGCGATCGGCGCCGACCAGTTGCGCACGATGCTCGACGACGAAGTGCGTGCGTTGTCGTCCGATGCGCGCGTGCACGACTACATTCACGTGTTCGCGATCCGCCACTTGCGCGAACGCATGCGCAGACAGGACGACCTCGAGCGCGACACGCCAGCCAGTACGCCGAACCGGGAGCCGGACACGAATACCAGTCGCCGTCTGTGAAGGGGGGCCGGCCGCGGCCGACGCGCCATGCCGCATAGGCAACCGCCGCGCGCAAGCTTGCGGACAACGCCCCTGTGGCCGTCGGCGTTTTTCGTCATACGTTTCATCGAATCGACACAACGGCCTCAAGTAAGCGGCGCGAATGCCGTTTACCCGGTGAATCCGTCCACCGGGCGTTCGCGCTCCCTTACCGAGTCGTTGCCATGTTCTCGTCCATCCGCACCCGCATTCTTGCAGCGTGCGTCGCCATCGTCGTATTCGCGCTCGTCGCCACCACGCTGATCAATTACTTCATCGCGCATGCGTACAACGACGATGCGATCGACCGCAACCTGAAATCCGTCGCCAGCGGCCATGTGGTCGGCATCGGCGACTGGGTTGCGACCCGGAGCCGGATGATCGCGTCGCTGCAGGACGCCGCGCTGTCGCCCGATCCGCTGCCGGTGTTCAAGCAGATGGCCGCGGCCGGCGGCTTCACGAACGTCTACGCGGGCTATGCGGACAAGGTGTTTCGTTTCTCCGACCCGACCGGCATCCCGCCCGACTACGACCCGACCGGCCGCCCGTGGTACAAGCAGGCCGCACAGGCCGGCAAGCCGGTCGTCACGCCGCCGTACGTCGATGCCGGCACCGGCAACCTGGTCGTCACGTTCGCGGTGCCGATCCTGCGCGACGGCGCGCTGAAGGGCGTCGTCGCGGCCGACGTCGCGATGGACAGCGTGATCGCGAACGTGAAGTCGATCCGCCCGACGCCCGCGAGCTTCGGGATGTTGATCGACAGCAGCGGCCACGTCGTTGCGCATCCGGATGCGAAGCTCACGCTGAAGCCGGTCGCCGACGTGTCGCCCGACCTCGGCGCCGTGAGCGCCGCGTCGCTGGCCGCAGCCGTCGCGCCGGTCGAGGTGCAGGTGGGCGGCGACGCGAAGCTGGTGCGCGCGCAGGCCGTGCCCGGTACCGACTGGTACGCGCTGGTCCTGCTCGACAAATCGGAAGCGACGGCGGGGATGCGCTCGCTGCTGACCGCGTCGCTGATCACGCTGGTGGTGATCGTCGGCGTCGCGTCGCTGATCGTCGGCGCGATCACGGCAACCGCGTTCCGCCGGCTGTCGCAGGTGCGTCAGGCGATGGCGTCGATCGGCTCGGGCACCGGCGACCTGACGCAGCGCCTGCCGGCCGACGGCCGCGACGAGGTGGCCGACATCGCGCGCTCGTTCAACAGCTTCGTCGACAAGCTGAACGACGTGATGCGGCAGATTCGCGATGCGAGCGAATCGGTGCGCACGGCCGCGAACGAAATCGCCGCGGGCAACCAGGACCTGTCGTCGCGGACCGAATCGGCGGCGGCGAGCCTCGAGCAAACGGCCGCATCGATGGAAGAGATCACCGCGACGGTCGGCCAGTCGGCCGCCGCCGCCGGCCAGGCCGACGAACGGGCGGCCGCGGCGTCGCGGATCGCGTCGCACGGCGGCGTGGTCGTATCGGACGTCGTGTCGACGATGGGGAAGATCGAGGAAGCGTCGGGCCGGATCGGCGACATCATCGGCGTGATCGACGGGATCGCGTTCCAGACCAACATCCTCGCGCTGAACGCGGCCGTGGAAGCCGCGCGTGCCGGCGAGCAAGGGCGCGGTTTCGCGGTCGTCGCGCAGGAAGTGCGCAGTCTCGCGCAACGCAGCGCGCAGGCCGCACGCGAGGTGAAGGTGCTGGTCGAGTCGACGGTGGCGAGCGTGTCGGCCGGGTCGGGGCAGGTGCGCCAGGCCGGCGACACGATGCGCGAAATCGTGTCGAACGTCGCCAACGTGACGACGATCATCTCCGAGATCACGCACGCGGCGAACGAGCAGACGCGCGGCATCCAGGAAGTGAACCGCGCGGTCACGCAGCTCGACGAAATGGTGCAGCAGAACGCGGCGCTCGTCGAACAGTCGACCGCGGCCGCGACCGCGCTGCAGACGCAGGCGAACGCGCTCGCGACGACGGTCGGGCAGTTCAAGGTCGCGTGACCTGCATCGGTTGATGCAGGTCGAGCGCGCCACGCGCGACGCCCTCGGCGATGCTCAGCCGTTGCCGCCGTCGCGCATCAGCGCCAGCCGGTTGTAGAGCGTTTTGAGGCTGATGCCGAGCGCTTTCGCCGCTTGCGGCTTGTTGCCGTCGAAGTGCTGCAGCGTCGCCGCGATGAAACGCTGCTGCGCGTGGTGCAGCGTCGCGCCGAGCGGCAGCGCCATCGCATCGTCCGACGTATGGTCGGGCAACGTCGTCGGCTTCGGCAGCGCGACATCGATGCCATCGTCCGCGAGGATGTACGCGCGCTCGATCGTGTTGTGCAATTCGCGCACGTTGCCGGGCCACGAATACGCGCGCAGCGCGGCGATCGCCGCGTCGGTCAGACGCTTGTGCGAGCGGTGCCGCACGTTGAGCACATCGACGAACTCGTGCGCGATCGCCTCGACGTCGCCGTTGCGCTGGCGCAGCGGCGGCACGTACAGCGCGAACGCGGCGAGACGGTAGAACAGATCCTCGCGCAGCCGGCCGTCGCGCACGGCTTCGGCGGGATTGTGGCGGGTCGCCGACACGATGCGCACGTCGAGCGGAATCGACTCGGTGCCGCCGACCCGCACGATCGTGTTCGATTCCAGCGCCCGCAGCAGCTTCACCTGCAGCGACGCGGGCATCTCCGCGATCTCGTCGAGCAGCAGCGTGCCGCCGAACGCGGCTTCGAAGAATCCTTCGCGTTGCGCGATCGCGCCGGTGAAGCTGCCTTTCTCGTGGCCGAACAATTGCGCTTCGGCGATGTCCGCCGGAATCGCGCCGCAGTTGACGGGGACGAACGGCCCGTTGCATTGCGCGCTCAGGTCGTGCAGCCGCCGCGCGACGATATCCTTGCCGACCCCGCTTTCGCCGGCAATCATCACGCTGGCGCGGGTCGGAGCGATTTTCTCGATACGGCCGAGCAGCGTGCGCATCGCCGCGGAGCGGCCGGATAGCCGGCGCGCGTCGGCGCGTTGCTTCGGACGGTTTGCGGATTCGGCCATAGGCGTCAGCGGGCCGTTTTGAAAATCGGCACCGCGCATCCCCTTCTTTGCAATATCTATCATCGACAGCGAAACCGCACGGAAGGTGCCGCGATTTAGAAATTTCCAATGCCCGGCGCGATGACGGAAGAAATATGCGATCGCTGGGGCACGATGCCGCCGCCGGTGCTTTTTTACAGCCGACGAATGAGAAATTGAAAGATATCTGCCATCGCGTTCCCCGCAAGCCCGGCAGGCCGCTGAGCGACGCAACGCGACGGCACGCACACCGGACTTTGCCGCGAAGTCGCCGGGCGCGATGCGGCGGGTACGCGCATTGCGGCGTTCATAGGCTCGCCCGGTCCGCTCGGCGGCATGCCTTCGAGCGACGGTCGCAGGCGATGCAGGGAAACGATGAGAACTTTTACCCGCGAGCTGTTTCGGCAAGGCGCATGGGTCGCGCTGGCCGTCGGGCTGGCGTCCGCGCTGCAGGCGTGGGCGATTCAAGTCGTCGGCATGCGCGAACCGTTTGCACCGCTGCCTTTGTACGTCGGTGTCGCGGCTGCGGCCTGGCTGACTTCGTTCGGCGGCGGTCTGGCGGCGACCGCCGCCAGCGCGGTCGTGATCGGCGCGTTGTGGTGGCGCGACATGCCGCTGCCCGCGCTGCTCATGCGGGCCGGCGTCTTCGTTGCGATCGGCTTCGTCGAGTGCATGCTCGTGCTGGCCGTCAAGCCGCTGCTCGCGAGCGACCGGCTGCGCGGGGCCGACGATGCCGACGGGGATGACGCGCGCACGCCGAGCCGCGAACCGGCGCCCGCGCCGCGTGCACTCGACGACATCCTGCTGCGCCGCGTGGTCGAAGCATCGCCCGACGCGATCGTCGGCGTCGATGCCGCACGGCGGATCACGAGCTGGAACCCGGCGGCGCGGCGCCTCTTCGGCATGGAGGTCGCGGCGGTGATCGGACACGACGTCACCACGCTGATCGCGCCGCGCTGGCTGCGGCTGCATCCCGTTCCCGCTTCGTTCGCGAACGCGCGCGCGCCCGCCGGCCCGCTCGACGTTCTGTGCGTGCGGCACGACGGCGGCCGGTTTCGCGCGACTTTCGCGGCAGCGCCGATCGTCGACGCGCAAGGCAACTGCACCGGCCTGTCCATGACGCTGCGCGAGGCGCGCGAACGCCGCCGCGACGAGCGGCGCTATCTGCGCTCGCTGCGCGGCGCGCGCGACGCGCGCGTGCAGGCCGACGAATCGAACCGGTTGAAGGACGAACTGCTGGCCACCGTGTCGCATGAATTGCGCACGCCGCTCAATGTGATCTACGGCTGGGTCGAGGTGCTGCGCAACGCCGACGACCAGAGCTTCGCGCACCAGGCGATCGACGCGATCGATCGAAGCGCGCGGTCGCTGTCGCGGATGGTCGGCGACCTGCTCGACGCGTCGTCGCTCGCGACGGGCCGGATGCGGCTCGAACGCACGCCCGTCGATCTGGTGCGCGTCGTGAACGAGGCGGTGCGCGAGCTCGGCGCGACTGCGGAGGCGAACGGACTCGAACTGTCGACCGCGTGCGCGATGTCCAACTGCGTGATCTATGCGGACGGCGAGCGCATTCGTCAGGTGCTGTCGAACCTGCTGTCGAACGCGATCAAGTTCACGCCGCCGGGCGGCCACATCAAGGTGTCGCTGACCCGGGCCGGCGCGCGCGTGCGGCTGTCGGTCGCCGATTCGGGGCAGGGCATTTCCGCGGAACGCCTGCCGCATCTGTTCGATACGTTCAACCGGCCGGAAGGCGCGTCCGCGTCGCCGAAACGCGGCCTCGGGCTCGGCCTGTCGATCGTGCGCAACATCGCGCGGCTGCATGGCGGCGAGGTTGCGGCCACGAGCGAAGGCGCCGGGCGCGGCACGACCGTGACCGTCATGCTGCCGGTGGAATGGGGCGCGGACAATCTGACCGGCCAGCCGTTACGGCCAAGCGGCGCGTCGACGGCGGTCGCGCTCGACGGCCAGCGCGTGCTGGTGGTCGACGACGACGCGACGTCGCGCGCGAGTCTCGCGGCGGCGCTCGAAACGCTGGGCGCCCACGTGTCGACCGCACAATCGGGGCGCGACGCGCTCGACGTGGTGGTGCGGCAGCCCCCGAGCGTCGTGCTGTCCGATCTCGCGATGCCGGACGGCGACGGCTTCTGGCTGCTCGACCACATCCGCCATTTGCAGAACGGCAGCGGGCGTCTGCCCGTCGTCGCGGTGACCGCGCACGCGGGCACGGCGGACCGGAACCGCGTGATGGCCGCCGGCTTCGACGCGTATCTGTGCAAGCCGGTCGACATGCCGACGCTGGCCCGCGTGATCGTCGACGTGGCGGGCGCCGGACGGCACCGCTGACGCACGGCGGCCTCCGCAACACCCACCGGGAGGCACGATGAAGCGATCGAACAACACGCGGCGCGACGACACCGGCGGCAAGCCGGCGCGCGCCGGGCGCATGCCGTTGATCGTGCGGATCTCGTTCGCCGGCAACGCCTGCTTGCTGGTATCGGGCGTGCTCGCGGCGTTCTGCGCGTCGGCATTCACGCCGGCGCATGCGCAGGCGCCGCCTGCATCGTCCGTTCATGTCGCGCCGGGCGTCGTCCGTCCCGGCGAGACCGCCGACGAGGCGGACATGACGCGGCGGCCGAACGGCATCGACGCGGAATTCGTCGACAAGGCAGGCATCGTCGGCAAGACGGAACTGCAGGCGAGCCAGCTCGCGCTCGATCGGTCGTCGAATCCGGACGTGAAGGCGTTCGCGCGCCGAATGATCGACGATCACGGTCGTGTCGCCGCGGAATTGCGCCGGCTCGGCGCGCAAAAAGGCTTGCCCGTGCAGACGCGCATGCTGGTCGATCCGGCGCTGACGGCCCTGCGAACCATGAATGGCGACGCATTCGACAAGGGGTACATCGCGCTGGCGGGACCGAACGCGCACGAGGCGGCGCTCAGGCTCTACGAAGCCGAAGCGCGCAACGGCCACGACCCGCAGCTTCGCGCGTTCGCGGCCGACACGCTGCCGACGCTGAAGGCGCATCTGGGCGCCGCGCGCGCGCTCGAGCGTTCGATCGCGGCCGCGCACTGATCCGCGATCAGTGCCGCCGCGTGTCGTTCTCGGGGCCGCCCGGCGAGGCCTCGTACGGCGGCGAGTCGAGCGCCGTTTCGCCTTCCTCGATCAGCCAGTAAGGCGACGCGCCGTAGTGCGCATGCAGCGCCTCGGCCCACGCGGGATCGGCCATCGTCGGCCAGCGGTCCTTCTCGAAGCCCGGTGCGTCGCGCACCCGCTCGGTCGGCACGGGCAGCACGAAGCAGCGGCGCTCGACGTCGAGCGTCAGCACGCTCCACGGCACCGCGAGCAGCTTGTCGCCGATCCCGGCAAATCCGCCCGACGACACGACCGCGTACGCGATCCGGCCCGAGCGGATGTCGAGCATGATGTTCGTGACCTTGCCGATGTCGTCGCCGTCCATCGTCAGCACGCGATCGTTTTCCAGCGTGCCGGCGGCCATTACGTCCGGCCCCGGCCCGCCGGCCGAACGGCCGCGGTCGCCGACAATGCGCGCCTGCGTGCGCGACGGTCTGTCCGTTGTCATCGCTTTTCTCCTGTTCGAAGCGGCGCGGCGCACACGGCGCGCGGGCAGCGCGGTTGGGGTGGCCGCTCAGCGGCGGCGCGGCAGGGACACATCCTCGAGCGTATTCGCCAGCTCGTCGCGTGCCGGGCCGCCCGCGCGCGTCGCGATGTCGCCGAGCGACACCATCCCGACGATCTGGTGGTTGGCGTCGAGCACCGGCATCCGATGCAGCTGTATGTCGGCCATCCGCTGCTGCACGTCGCCGACGCCGTCATCCTCGACGCACCACTGCACCGGCGCCGATGCGACCACTTTCACGGGGGTATCGGGCGGATGCCCGTGCGACAGCGCGCGTATCGCGAGGTCGCGGTCCGTCACGATCGCGACGAGCCCGCTGCCGTCGCACACCGGCAGCACGCCGATGTCGAAGCGCTGCATCAATTCAGCTGCATGGCGAATCGTGTCGGTGGGCGCGACGCACACTACGTCGCGTGACATGATTTCATTGACGCGATACATGAACGCCTCCTTCGTGAGGGAGACGATGCGGAAGCAGGACGCGTGCCGCGTTCAATCGACAGGCGCGGGACCTGCGCGGCCGTGCCACGGAGAAATTTGCCAGCCGGGTTGTACATCTTCCACGGCGGCAGCCGTGGCCGGGCCGCGTGCCGCGCTCAGTGGCCGACCCCCGTCATCACGACGATGGCGAGGACCAGCGCACTCTCGATCGCGGCCAGCGCTGCGACGCCCGCGGCGCCGCTGACTTCGTGCCATGCACGTTCAATGCGTTTCATCATTTCACTCCGGTTGTGCCGGCCCGTCGCCACGCTGCCGCGCATCGCGGGCCGGGGTGCCGCCGTCAGCCGTGATCGCGGGGCGGTGGCGGGGCGTCGGGCGCGCGACGGTCGCGTTCGCCGGACGGCTTGCCGGGGTCGATGCGGGTCGCGCCGCCGACGGCGGGCGGATCGCTGGCCGGGAATGTCTCCTCGAGCCCTTCGTCGATGCGTTTCTCCGTCTTGTCTTCGGACGGCTTGCGCGATGCGGCCAGAGAGAGCGAGCCGGCAGCCGGTGACACGGCGCTGCGGCTGCCGGGGGCGGATGCGGTCATGATCGAACCTCCTTACGGGTACGACGGCCGCAAGCGGCGTGCCCGTGCGGCAGGGGCGGCATGACGCTTGCAGTCGTCGAGGCGGCCGGACGGGCGCAGATGCGGGCGGCCCGCCGCCTGTGTGGACGAGAGGACATCGTGATGATTGAACCCAGGAAAAGGATACGTTACGACGCGAACGTGTGCGGCGGCGATTTCCGCGATGTGCGCGAACGGTTCGACACGTGGAAGCGTGAGTCGCGGATCCATCGGCCCGAGCGGCGCGTGTTCGACGGGAAGGATGAAGTCCGCGAGCTGAACCATACCGTCTACGCGGGGCCGGAAAGCGCGCAGCGGGCGCTGGTCGCGCGATGCGCGCCATCCGATCCGTTCGCGCTCGCGGTGCGGCTCGCCGCCGAAGGGCGCACCTTGTGGCTGGTGATGGCGGCATACGACGCATGACGGCGTGCGCGGTTGCGCCGCCGGGCAGGCACACCGGTTGCGCGCGCTCGCCGCGCCAATCGACATGCGCGAGCCGCCGCGCAGGAGTGACATGAGCATGCGATCCACGCTGCACCGACCCGAGCCGACGCCCGACGTCGATCCCGACCCGGCGCTGCCCGAGCACGACGATCCGTTCGATCCGCCCGTGCCCCCGGGGCTGCCGCAAGGCGATCCGCCGTCGCAGCCGCCGCCGATGCGAATGCCGGGCGGGCGCAGCCAACCACGGCCGGCCGCGCGATCACTGAAAGGAGGACCATCATGGACATTCACGTGCAATCGCCCGACAAGCGCGCGATCGCCCAGGTTCTGGGCCGCTATTTCGAGTCGCGTTCGCTGCGCTATCACATCGAGGAGTTGCCGGGCGGCGTGCTGCATATCGGTTTTCGCGCGAGCGGGCGCCCGGTTGCCGTCACCGTGTCGTTCGACGACACGGCCTACGACACCTACACGCACTGGGACGCGAGCCAGAAGCAGCTCGCGCTCGGGCGTCTCGCCGACGGCTTCTCGCGCATGATGGCGAAGCGCAGTCCGGCCGCGCTGGCCGGCGACTATCACGTCGAGCGTTTCTGATTCCGCAATCCTGCGCCCGTTCGTACCGGAAACCGGCAAAGTGCCCGTGCTCAACGGGCGCTTTGCGGCTACGCGCGCGTCGCGTAGGATGTTCACTATTCAGCGCACGCTACGTTCGCGCCGTCGGCTGCCTGCCGCTGCAGCCGATCGGGATGCGACGCGCTTTCCCTCAGGTTCGTTTCATGCAACCGACGGAGACCGCCTTGATGACCGTTGCCCGCCCGTTGTTGTCGCCCGGCGCTCGCCGGTTCGTGTCCGGCCTGTCGGCCTTCGCCGCGCTCGCAGCGGCGGGTGCGCGCGACGCGTCGGCGCAGACGCCTTCGCCGCTCGGCGAATGGCAATACTCGGCGGGCGTTCCGCTGCAGAAACTGTTCAGTCCGACGGTCCCGACGTGGCAGGTCAGCGTCGGCGCGGCGATGACGCTCCAGCCGCGCTACGCGGGTTCCGACCGCTACCGCGTAATGGGCGGCCCGAATGTCGACGTGCGCTATCGCGACCTGTTCTTCCTGTCCACGGGCGAGGGGCTCGGCGCGAACGTGCTGCGCGGGCCCAACTGGCGAGTGAGCCTGTCGGTCGGCTATGACCTCGGGCGCCGCTCGGCCGACGACCTCGACCACCTGAACGGGCTCGACAACATCAACGCGGCGCCGGTGATGAAGCTCGCGGCCGATTACGTGATCTCGAAGGAATTTCCGCTCGTGCTGCGCGCGGATGTCCGGCGCAGCATCGGCGGCTCGAGCGGTTGGGTCGGCGATTTCTCCGCGTACATGCCGATGCCGGGCAGCAACGAACACTTCTTCTGGTTCGCCGGGCCGACGGTGTCGTTCGCCGATTCGCGCTACATGAACAGCTGGTTCGGCGTGAATGCGGGGGCGTCCGCCCGTTCGGGGCTGCCGACCTATTCGTCGGGCGCGGGGATGAAGTCGTTCGGCGCGGGCGTGACGATGGTCTGGTTCATCGACAAGCACTGGTTCGTGACGATGGACGGCGCGATCGAACAGCTCGTCGGCCGCGCGCGGCGCAGCCCGGTCACGCAGCAGTCGACGAACGGCGTGTTCGACATGTCGGTGAATTACCAGTTCTGAGCGGGACCGGCGGGGGCAGCCGTGCGCGGCGCGGCATGCGGTATTTTTCGTCACATTTGATATGATTCCGACCTGTACAAACGTACAGTGATCGATCCCCGTGACGCCTGCATCGCCGACGCCCCCGGCGTTTTACTACCTGACCAATTTCGAACGCGCGCTGGCCTGGCTCGGCGAGCGTTACGACGACCTGCTCGATGCGCGCGAACACGCGTTCCTTCGGGATTTCGCGCAGTTGCCAAAAACGTCGCGCGCGTTGCTCGTGCGGATGCTGATGCGCAGCGGGTCCGACTTCCGCGCGAGCAAGCTCGTGTACGACGAGATCGGCAGCACGCTCGACGCGGCCGCGCCGCTCGTCGAGCTCGGCTGGGTCGATCCGGCGCCCGCGCTCACGCTCGACGAGCTGTTCGCGCTGTCGACCAAGGCCGACCTCCTGAAGGTGTTCCCGTCGCTCGCCGAGCACGCGGGCGAGCGCAAACCCGACTGGCTCGAGCGGCTGCGGCCCGCGCATGACATAGCACAGCCGCTCGACGTTTGGTGCGCGCAGGCCGACGATCGCGTGCTGCGCGTGACGGTCGGCGCGCTGTGCGACCGGCTGCGGTTGATGTTCTTCGGCAATCTTCATCAGGACTGGAGCGAATTCGTGCTCGCCGATCTCGGCGTGTTCCAGTACGAAAGCGTGCCGTTCGCGCCGTCGTCGCGCGCGTTCCAGCAGCGCGACGACATCGAGACGTATCTTGCGCTGCAGACCTGCCGCGAAGCACTCGATGCGTGGCCCGACGACCTGCCGTTCGACGCGCTGCTGCAGGCGATCGACGCGGTCGGCTGCGTGCAGCCGTGGCTCGCGACGCGCCGCGCGAAGCTGCTGTTCGCGCTCGGGCAGACCTGCGAGCGCCGCGCCGACTGGACTACCGCGCTCGACGCGTATGCGCGCAGCGCGTGGCCGGGCAGCCGGCACCGGCGCATTCGCGTGCTCGAACGCTGCGGACGCGACGACGATGCGCTCGCGCTGGCGCTCGACGTGCGCAACGCCTTCGAAAGCGACGAGGAGCGTCAGCGCGTCGAGCGGATGCTGCCGCGCCTGCAGCGCCGTCTCGGGCAGCGGGTCGAACGCGCGGGCAGCGCGCCGGACGTGCCGCGCGAGACGCTCGTGCTTGCGCGCCCCGACGCATTCGTCAGCGTCGAATACGCGGTGCGCGACCACCTTGCACGGCCCGACGCGCCGGTTCACTACGTCGAGAACACGCTGATCAATTCGTTGTTCGGGTTGCTGTGCTGGGAGCCCGTGTTCGCGGCCGTGCCCGGCGCGTTCTTTCACCCGTTTCAGCGCGGCCCGGCCGACCTGCACGCGCCCGATTTCGCGGTACGCCGCACCGCCGCATTCGCCGCGTGTTTCGCGCAACTCGATTCGGGTGCGTACCGCGACACGATCCGTCGGCACTACGCGACGAAGATGGGGCTGCAATCGCCGTTCGTGTTCTGGGGCGTGCTGACCGACGAACTGCTCGACGAGGCGCTGGCATGCCTGCCGGCCGAGCACCTGCGGCTGTGGTTCACGCGCCTGCTCGCGGATATCCGCGGCAATCGCTCGGGGCTGCCCGACCTCGTCCGTTTCTGGCCCGGCGAGCGGCGCTATGAACTGATCGAGGTGAAGGGGCCCGGCGACCGGCTACAGGACAACCAGACGCGCTGGCTCGCGTACTGCATCGCGCACGGCATGCCGGTGCGCGTCGTCGATGTCGAATGGGCGAGCGCGGGCGTCCGGCAGGACGAGGCGGCGGGGTTGTCCGCATGAGCTATGTCGTCGCGGTGCGGGCGATGTGCGAGTTCACCGCGCGGCGCGGCGATCTCGACTTGCGCTTCACGCCCGCGCCGACCGCGCTCGAAGGCATCGCGGGTCACGGCGCCGTCACGTCGAAGCGCGGCGCACGCTACGAAACCGAGATTCCGCTGACCGGCACGTGGGGCACGCTCACCGTGCGCGGGCGCGCGGACGGCTACGATCCCGTCGCGAACCGGCTCGAGGAGATCAAGACCTATCGCGGCAGCCTTGACGCGATGCCGGCCAATCATCGCGCGCTGCACTGGGCGCAGGCAAAGGTCTATGCGCACCTGATGTGCGCCGCACGCGGCCTCGCGGAAATCGACGTCGCGCTCGTGTATTTCGACATCGTGTCGGAGCGCGAGACCGTGCTGACGGAGACGCTCGGCGCAAGTGCGCTCGCCGCGTTCTTCGCCGAGCAGTGCGCGTGCTTCGTCGGCTGGGCCGAGCGCGAGACCGCGCATCGCGCGGCGCGCGATACGGCGCTGCGCGCGTTGACGTTCCCGCACGGGCAATTCCGCAGCGGTCAGCGCGAGCTGGCCGTGTCCGTCTATCGCGCGGCGCGCGACGAACGCTGCCTGATGGCGCAGGCGCCGACCGGCATCGGCAAGACGCTCGGCACGGTGTTCCCGCTGCTGAAGGCATGCGGCGAGGGCGAGCTCGATCACGTGTTCTTCCTGACCGCGAAGACGCCCGGCCGGGCGCTCGCGCTCGAAGCGGCGACCACGCTCGGCGCCGGCACGCCGGCGCTGCCGCTGCGCGTGCTGGAGCTGGTCGCGCGCGACAAGGCGTGCGAGCATCCGGATCGCGCGTGTCACGGAGAATCGTGCCCGCTCGCGCAAGGCTTCTACGATCGGTTGCCGGCGGCGCGCGACGCGGCGATCGGCGCCGGGCTGCTCGATCGCGACACCGTGCGCGAGGCGGCCCTCGCGCATGACGTCTGTCCGTACTACCTCGCGCAGGAGCTTGCGCGCTGGTCGGACATGATGATCGGCGACTACAACTACTACTACGACGGCAGCGCGATGCTGCATACGCTCGCGCTGCAGAACCAGTGGCGCGTCGGCGTGCTCGTCGACGAGGCGCACAACCTGCTCGATCGCGCCCGCAAGATGTACAGCGCATCGCTCGACCCGTTCGCGTTCGCGGCCGCGCGCGAGGCTGCGCCCGCGGCACTGCGCAAGGCGTTCGACCGGCTCGCGCGCGCGTGGGGCACGCTCAATCGCGCACAGGCCGAGCGCTACGCGGCGTATCCGGAGATTCCGGGGCCGATCGTGACGGCCGTGCAGAACCTCGTCGCGGCGATCGGCGAACACCTGACCGATGCGCCGCGTGCGAACGGCGATGCGCTGTTGCGCTTTCATTTCGAGGCGATCCAGTTCGGTGTGCTCGCCGACGCGTTCGACAGCGCGTCGATCTTCGACGCGACGCTGCACGGCGAGCCGCTGCCGCGTCAGTCCGGGCTCGACGGCGTCGCGCCGGCCGCGCGCCGACGCCGTATCCAGTCGACGCTGTGCGTGCGCAACGTGATTCCGGCCGGGTTTCTCGCGTCGCGCTACGAAGCCGCGCGCGCAACCGTGCTGTTTTCCGGCACGCTGAGCCCGTTTCATTTCTATCGCGACACGCTCGGACTGCCGGCCGACACGGGCTGGCTCGACGTCGACGGACCGTTCCGTGCCGAGCAACTGACCGTGCGCGTCGCGAGCCACGTGTCGACGCGCTGGCGCGACCGCGACCGTTCGCTCGAACCGATCGTGGACCTGATCGCCGCGCAGTATGCGACGCGGCCCGGCAACTACCTCGGTTTTCTCAGCAGCTTCGACTATCTCGGGCGCGTCGTCGCGCTGATGCAGACGCGCCACCCGGACGTGCCCGTATGGGCCCAGGCGCCCGGCATGGCCGAAAGCGAGCGCGACGCGTTTCTCGCGCGCTTCGACGCGGGCGGGCGCGGGGTCGGCTTCGCGGTGCTGGGCGGGGCGTTCTCGGAGGGCGTGGATCTCGTCGGCGAGCGGCTGATCGGCGCGTTCATCGCGACGCTCGGGCTGCCGCAGGTCAACGACGTCAACGAACAGATGCGGCGCGCGATGGAGGCGCGTTTCGGCAACGGATACGACTACATGTATCTGTACCCCGGCCTGCAGAAGGTCGTGCAGGCGGCCGGGCGCGTCATCCGCACCGAACACGACGAGGGCGTCGTGCATCTGATCGACGATCGTTACCGGCGGCGCGAGGTGCGCGATCTGTTGCCGAGGTGGTGGCGGATCGGGTGACCTGCCGGACGGGCGTCGTGCGCCCGCTTGCGCGAATTCCTAAAGCACGTTCAGCATCGCGAGCGCGGCTTCCTGCAGATGCGGCAGCACGCGCCGCACGGCCGCGTCGGTCGACTCCGCACCGATCGGCATGTTCGTGCTCAGCGCGGCGACGACTTCGCCTTGACGGTTCTTCAGCGGCACCGCGATGCCGCGCACGCCGACCTGCAGTTGCTGCTCGATCACCGCGAAGCCCGCGTCGCGCGCGTGGTCGACCTGTTCGAGCAGGCGTGCCTTGTTGGTGATGGTGTGCGGCGTGAAGGGCGCGAGTTCGGTGGCGTCGAGCCACGCGCGGACGGCCTCGCGATCCGGATGATGCGCGAGCAGCACGACGCCCGGCGACGTCAGCGGGGCGGGCACGCGCGCGCCGAGCACGAAGCCGGTCGTCATTACGCGCGACACGCCGTTGCGGGCGATGAACACGAGTTCCCAGCCATCGAGCACGCTCACGTACGCCGATTCGTTCAGCGACGCGCTCAGCTGCTGCAGATAGGGCTGGACCGTGCGCGGCAGGCGCGCCGAGTCGAAGTACGACCAGCCGACCCGCAGCACGCGCGGCGTGAGGCCGTACAGCTTGCCGTCGGTGTACACGTAGCCGAGCGATTCGAGTGTCAGCAGGTAGCGTCGTGCGGCCGTGCGCGTGAGACCGGTGCGGGCGGCCGCCTGGGTGGGCGTCATCCGCGCGTGCTGGCTGTCGAATGCTTCGAGGATCATCAGGCCCTTTTCGAGGCCGGCAATCCAGTCGCGTCGGTCGAGGTCGGGCTTTTTCATCGTCGGTGGCGCACGGGTGGGCGCGCGGTGTTCGCGCGGGACTGCGCGATTATCGCGCAGTCCGAAATCGCGCGAAAGCGATCGACGGACGTGCGATGGGCGACGAAGAGGGGGAATGTGCCGGGCGGCGACGGTACGGCCGGTTGGAACCGGTGGCCGCTGTCCTTGTTCGTCAGGGGTGCGCGGCGGATTGCCGGGGCGTCCGGTGAATGCGGGGGAGGCAGGATACGCGGCGCGGACATTGTCCACGCCGCATCCGGATCGACGTTACTCGCTGCTCGTCCACTCGACGTTCGCCCCGACCGAACGCAGGTTTTCGACGAAATGCGGGTGCGCGCGGCGGATCGGCAGCGCGTTCATGATTTCGGAGCGTCCTTCGATGCTCGCGGCCACCATCAGCAGCGCGATCGCGACGCGGATGATGTACGGGCTCTCGACGCGCGCCGGCGTCAACTGCAGCCCGCCGAACGTGATCAGCCGGTGCGGATCGGACAGCAGCACGTGCGCGCCGAACTTCGACAGTTCGCCGGACCAGCCGAGCGCGCCGTCGTAGACCTTGTTCCAGAACATCGCGCTGCCTTCCGCGCGCACGCCGAGCGCGATGAAGATCGGCAGCAGGTCGACCGGCAGGTACGGCCACGGCGCGGCTTCGACCTTGGTCAGGATGTTCTGTGTGAACGGCCGCCGCACGCGCAGCGGACCGTCGCGTTCCGCGCGCGACCAGCCGTCGCGGTGCGTGACGGTCACGCCGAACTTCGCGAATGTGCGGTCGATCAGCGGGAAATGCTCCGGCGACGAGTTGCGCACGGTGATGTCGCCACCCGTGATCGCGCCGAGCGCGAGGAACGTCGCGATTTCGTGGAAATCCTCGGCGAAGCGGAATTCGCCGCCGCCGAGCTTGCCGCCGCCCGTCACGCACAGGCGCGACGTGCCGATGCCTTCGATCGCGACGCCGATCATCGCGAGGAACTGGCAGAACTCCTGCACGTGCGGCTCGGACGCCGCATTCATCAGCGTGGACGTGCCGCCTGCCGCCGTCGCGCACAGCGCGAAGTTTTCGGTGGTGGTCACCGATGCGTAGTCGAGCCAGTGATCGTTGGCGGTCAGCGGGCCGTCGGCACGGACGATCAGCGAATCGGGCGTGCGCTGGATGTGCGCGCCGAAGCGCTCGAACACTTCGACGTGCGGATCGATTTCGCGCACGCCGAGCGTGCAGCCCTTCACGTCGTTCTCGAGGCGCGCGACGCCGAAGCGCGCGAGCAGCGGCGGAATCAGCATGATCGACGAGCGCATCGCCTCGGGCAGGCGGTGCACGGCCGGGTCGAACGTCGTGTTGCGATGGTGGAGATCGAGAATGCCTGTCGTGAAGTCGACCGACACGTCGCTGCCGAGCGTGCGGAAGATGTCGAGGATCTTGCGCACGTCGGTGATGTCAGGCACGCCGACGAGGCGCAGCGGCTGATCGGTCAACAGGGTGGCGCACAGAATCGGCAGGACGGCGTTCTTGTTCGCGGAAGGCTTGATGTCCCCGCGCAGCGGAGTGCCGCCGTGGACGATGAGATTCGACATGATATGGGGGCGTATCTGTGACTGACGTAGGCCCATATGATGCCATTGGTCGGCGGGTGGCGTGGAATGTTCAGAGGGGAAAAGGGGCTTCTGCCCGCGGGATTGACCGTGTTTGACGTTGGGCGAGGCGCGATCCCCTTGCTCGGCCGGCGACGGCAGCCGGTGCGGAAACGGCCGGCGCGTATCGCGGCCGGCCATCCGGTCATGGCATCACTGCGTCGCCCGCATCCGCGCGGCGACCACCAGCGAGATCAGGCAGCCCACCGCGAGATAGCCGGCGACGAAGTGCCACGAACCGCCGGCCATGCTGACCAGCGCCACCGCGATGAACGGCGTGAACCCGCCGCCGACGACGCTCGCGAACTGATAGCCGACGCCCGCGCCGCTGTAGCGGTATTCCGCACCGAACAGTTCGGTGAAGAGCGGCTGCTGGACGCTCACGACCATGTCGTGCGCGGCGTTCGCCAGCAGGATCGAGAAGACCACGATCCACGCGATCGAGCGCGATTCCAGCGCGACGAAGAACGGCACCGCCGACGCGAGACCGATCAGCGCGCCGATCAGGTAGATGCGGCGCAGGCCGAAGCGGTCGGCGAGCCACGCGAAGCACGGGATCGTCACGCAGCTCACCGCGCCGACCAGCAGGCCGATGTTCAGGAACAGGTCGCGTGACATCCCGAGGTTCGACGTCGAATAGCTGAGCGCGAATGCGGTGACGATATACATCGTGAACAGCTCGGCGAGCCGCAGCGCGACGATCAGCAGGAACGCCTTCGGATGACGCGTCAGCGCCTCCAGCACCGGCAGGCGCAGCTTACGGTTGCCGTGTTCGACCTTCTCGACGAACTCCTGCGACTCGTCCATGCTCTTGCGGACCCACAGCCCGATCAGCACCAGCACGATGCTGAACACGAACGGCAGGCGCCAGCCCCACGACTTGAACGCGGCCTCGCCGAGCGTATGGCTCAGGATCGACACGATCCCCGTCGCCAGCACGAGGCCGACGCCGTAGCCGACCTGCACGCCGCTGCTGTAGAACGCCTTCTTCTGCTTCGGCGCGCTCTCGACGGCCATCAGCGCCGCGCCGCCCCATTCGCCGCCGACGGCAAAGCCCTGGATCGCACGCATCAGCACCAGCAACACGGGCGCCCACCAGCCGATCGTCGCGAAGCTCGGCAGCAGACCGATCGCGACGGTCGACAGCCCCATCAGCATGACGGTCAGCACGAGCATCCGCTTGCGGCCGAGCCGGTCGCCGTAATGGCCGAACACGACGCCCCCTAGCGGGCGGAACAGGAAACCGACGCCGAAAGTCGCGAACGCCGCGAGGGTGCCCATGGTCGGGCTGACCTTCGGAAAGAATTCGGAATTGAAGACGAGTGCGGCGACGATCCCGTACAGCAGGAAGTCGTACCAGTCGACGACGGCGCCGACAAAGCTGCCGATCGCGGCCTTGCGCGCCTGGCTGCGCGCGCGGGCGCCGGCAGCGGCGTCGAGGGTGTCGAAGGTTGGGGTCATGGCGATGTCTCCTGGCACGGCGCATCGTGGAATCGTGGCGGCGCCGCGTCCGATGCTGCATTGAAGTCGATGAGTGAACGGAGAATAGGGCGCACGCCGCACGGCGGCAATTGGCCGATCGGCCAAAATGCGCGATTATCGTTCAGTTGTGTGCGATTATCGAACGCTTTCCGGGTTTGCACTAGGCGCGGCACCCATATCCCGTTCAGCCAGGGTGTGCCGCCGTGAACGATCTGGTTAAAATCGGGACCATCAAAACCTCGCCCGAATCGGGCGGATGTCCGGCCGTCACATCGGCCGGGCGTGCCGCGCGAGCCGGGCGTCATCCCCATCGACCGCATGCCTCCGGAGACTGGAATGCCCGGCAATTCCCACCCCCTGTCCAGCGATACGCCGCCCGTTGCCGATCCGGCCGCCAATCCGCTCGGGATGGCCGGACTCGAATTCGTCGAGTTCGCGGCGCCGGTGCCGGACGCGCTCGCGCAACGTTTCGAGCAACTCGGGTTCAAGGCGATCGCGCGCCATGTGAGCAAGAACGTCACGCTGTACCGGCAGGGACAGATGCAGTTCCTGATCAATGCCGAGCCCGATTCGTTCGCCGCGCGCTATGCGGAGGAATACGGGATGGGCGTCTGCGCGATCGGGCTGCGCGTGGCGAGCGCGCGCCGCGCGTTCGAGCGTGCGATCGAGCTCGGCGCGTGGGCGTTCGAGGGCGAGCGGATCGGGGTCGGCGAGCTGAAGATTCCCGCGATTCAGGGGATCGGCGATTCGCACCTCTATTTCGTCGACCGCTGGCGCGGGCGGGACGGCCAGCGCGGCGGCGTCGGCGACATCTCGATCTTCGACATCGATTTCCGGCCGATCGACATCGCGACTGCCCATACCGATGTCGAGTGCGTCGGCACGGGCCTGCAGCAGGTCGACCACTTCACGCAGACGGTCGGCGCGGGGCGCATGCGCGAGTGGCTGGACTTCTATCACGACCTGCTGCACTTCCGCGAAATCCATGAAATCGACGCGCACTGGCATGTGTCGGAAGAATCGCGCGTGATGGTGTCGCCGTGCGGCGCGGTGCGGATTCCGGTCTACGAGGAAGGCACGCGGCGCACCGAGCTGATGCACGCATATCTGCCCGACCACCCGGGCGAAGGCGTCCAGCACGTTGCGCTCGCGACCGACGACATCCTGGCGAGCGTCGATGCGCTGCGTGCGAACGGTGTCGAATTCATCGAGCCGCCTGCGCGCTATTACGACGAAGTCGATGCGCGGCTGCCGGGGCACGGCGTCGATCTCGATGCGCTGCGCCGCCGCGCGGTGCTGGTCGACGGCGAGATCGGCAGCGACGGCGTGCCGCGCCTGTTCTTCCAGACCTTCGTGAAGCGCCGGCCCGGCGAGATCTTCTTCGAGATCGTGCAGCGGCAGGGGCACCACGGATTCGGGGAAGGGAACCTCGCGGCGTTGGCCCGCGCCCGCGACGCCGGCTGAGCGGCAGGCGCACGATCGTGACCGCGGAATCAGCCGGCGCGTAAGCTTAGGCGCCCACGGCCGGCATGCGGTTCGGCGCCGGGTCGTTCGGCGCCTTGAGCACGCACGCGGTGCCGCCCGGCGTGTACATCGACACGACGCAGCGGTTGCATGACGTGCAGCCCGACTGCGCGAGCCGGCCGTCATGCAGGCCGTTCACGAAATCCGGTTCGAACACGAGCGCGCGGGCAAGCGCCACCGCGTCGAATCCTTCGCGCATCGCCAGCGCGACGTTCTCGCGGGAACGCACGCCGCCGAGATACGCGAGCGGCATCCGGACGGCCGCACGCACCTGCTTCGAATGCTCGAGGAAATACATCTCCCGAAATGCGCCCATCTTCGGCTCGGTGAGCTTCTGCAGCGCCATCGCGGCGCGCACGATCGCGTTGTCGGCGTTCGCGCGCGCATCGCCGGGCAGCGGGTTGCCGAACAGTTGCCACACCGACTCGACGTTCATCCCGCCGCTCAGCACGAGCAGATGCGCGCCTTCGGCCTCGAGCCGCCGCGCGATCTCGCACGCGTCGTCGGCGGTTCCGCCGCCGCGCACGCCTTCGGTCACGCCGATCTTGCAGACCACGGCGAGATCGCGGCCGACCGCGTCGAGCACGCGGCCCAGCACCTCGACGGGAAACGCCGCGCGGCGCGCCGCATCGCCGCCGTACGCGTCGCGACGACGGTTGTACAGCGGCGACAAAAACTGGCTCAGCAGATAACCGTGCCCCATGTGGATCTCGACCGCGTCAAAGCCCGCGTCGCGCGCATGTCGCGCCGCCCGGGCGAATTCGTCGGCGATCGCGGTCATCTGGTCGCGCGTCATCGCCTGCTTCAGGAAACGGCCGCTCATCACGCCGACCTTGTTGAAGCCGCCCGATGCGCTCAACGGCCGTTTCGTCGACAGCGACGGCAGGAACGTGAAGCAGCCGCCATGCGTGATCTGCGCGGACGCCGCCGCGCCGTGACGATGCACCGCGTCGGTCAGCGCGCGGAATTGCCGGACCGTCGGCGCATCGAGCCGCGCCTGGTCGACGAACGTGCGGCCGTCGTCGCTGACCGCACAGTACGCGACGGTCGTCAGCGCGGCGCCGCCTGCGGCGATGCGCTCGTGAAACCCGACGAGCGCGCGCGACGGCACGCCGTTCGGCGTCATCCCTTCGTTGGTCGCGGATTTGATCAGCCGGTTGCGCAGCGTCAGGGGGCCGATCTGCAGCGGGCTGAATGCGGTATCGAGCGTGGCGGGTTCCATGTCGGGCGGGCATCGGGAATGGGCTCGGCGACCATTGTGCTGAGTCGGTGCGAGGCTGCATCGTCCACGTGGACGACCCGCCGCCGGGGCCGTGCCCGCACCGCCTACTCGGCCGTCCTCAGCTTGCTCGCCTGACGACGCATCCCGTCGAAGATCGCATCGGCGACGTCCGCCGGGAAATCCGCCGGAATCCGCGACGCGACGGCGGCGATCGCCGGCTCGGTGCGCGCGGCCACATCGGCCATGGCCGCGCGCACGTCGTGTTCGGTCAGACCGACGCGCGCGCCTTGCGCGATCCAGTGACGCGGCTGGATGTCGCCGATCACGTAATGGCGATTCTTCCCGCACACGGCCATCGCGAGCCGTGCGCGTCGCGGCGGCAACTGGTTGCGTCGCGTGCCGATGATCGGATGCGCGGACAGCACGTCGTACAGCGGCGTGCTGCGATACGTGTTGCCCGGCAGGTGCGCGATGCTGAAATTCTTCGCGTGGCCGTCGATGGCCGCGAGTACCCAGAACACGAGCTGCGTGATGAAGAAATTCCTCCGGTCCTGCGCGGCATCGGCGGAATTCGCGAGGATGCCCATGATCGTCGCGATGCCCGGGCCGCCGTCGGATTCGTATTTGGCGCCCGACGGCGTGCCGGTCGCCTGGCACATGTCCTCCTGCGGCAGCCGCAGGATCCACGTGCCGTCGCGGGACGGGCGGCGGTCGAAGCGCTCGACGATCAGCGCCTTCTGGTCGTCGAACCGGCCGATGTCGCACGCGGCGACGGGCAGGCCGTACGCGGCGACGATCTTCGAGCACAGCCATTCGTTCTCGACCGACGTGCGCATGTCGGCCTGCATGTTTCCGACACGCCCCAGCGGCAGCTTGAAGATATGCGTGGTCGGCGTGCTGCCCGCCGGCAGCAGCCAGCGCTTGCCGTCGCGCAGCAGCGCGGTCTTTTCCTGCGCGCCGGCGATCGACAGGCGCAGCTCGCCGTCCGGCTCCGCGTGGCCGGGCAGCGGCGCGGCGGTCGCGTGGCGCAGCACGTCGGCCACGGCCGCGTCGTCGAGCGCGGTGCCGTCGATCGATTCGAGGTCGACCGGGGTTTCGTCGGGCGGCAGCAACTGCAGCGCCCCGACGCAATCGCGGCCGATCGACGCGAGCAGTTCGAACGGCGCCGTCGACCCGAGCCGGTAGCGCTGCGCGATGCGGCGGCGGATCGGCTGGCTGTCCGGCAGCAGGTTGTCGAAGTAATCGGCGACGATCGCGCCCTGATGCGGCTGGTTGCCCGGCGTGAACGGCAACGACAGCGACAGCGGACGGCCTTGCGGATCGTCGACCCACGCCGGCAGATAGACGAGGCGCTCGACGCCGCGCCGGACTTCCCAGTATCCGACCGGGATGCCGTTCATCCAGAGGTCGAGGCGGTCGTGGCGGGGGCGGCGGGCCATCGTCACCAGTCCTCCCGCGTGGGGTTCCGGGACTTGCCGGGCGTCGCCGCGGCAGGCCGTTTCCGCGCGGCGGCGGATGGAGCCTTCGCGGCGGCCGGCGGGCGGGCCGGCACATCCGACGAACCGGAGGAGCCGGACGACCGGCCGCGCGCGGCCGGTGCGCGCTTGAGCGCCGGCGCGGTGTCGTCGGGCGCCGTTGTGTCGTCCGGGGTGCCCGGCACGAGCGTCAGGCGAACGCCGAGCACGTTCAGCACCTTGAAAAGCCGTTCGATGCTGACCGCGGACGGATTGGCTTCGAGCTGCGCATACGACTGTTGCGTCACGCCGAGGCGGGCGGCGAGTTGCGCCTGCGTGAGCCCCGCCGACTTCCGGAAGCCGACGAGGATCGGGCGCAACTGGCTCAAGGTCTGGACTGGGAATGCCATGGGCTCTCCGCGAAATGACAGGCGATCGCTTGTAATCGAAAAATACAGTCTATGGTATGTATCGTCAAAATACAAACCCAAGACTGTAATTCATAAAAACAAACGATAGCCTGTCACGCGGAAACCCGTGGATCGGTGAAAGGGCCTGCGGCGTGCGCTCGTCAGCCCGCCATCACGCCACCTGCAGCGGGCTGGCGTGGGCGGCGCGCGCGCTTTCCGGATCGTCGTCGCCGAGCGGGATGAACGCCATGATTTCCAGGTCGTGCCCCGACAGCGCCGGCAGCCGGAACGGGCTCGACAGCACGTTCAGCCGCCGTACGCCGAGGTCGCGCAGGATCTGCGATCCGATCCCCGTCACGCGGCCGTCGCGGCGTGCGTGGCCGGCGGGCGTTCGCATCGCGTCGCCGCGCATGTCGCAGTCGAGCAGCACCGCGACGCCGCAGCCAGCCGCATCGATCCGCTGCAGCGCCGCGTGCAGCGGCCACGAATGCGCGGACGGCTCCGCGTCGAGCAGGTCGAGCAACGAGTGGCATTCGTGCACGCGCGTCAGCACGGGCGTCGACGGATCGGGCTCGCCTCGCACCAGCGCGAGATGCGGCGCGCCATGCACGGTGTCGCGATATTCGATCGCGCGGAATCGGCCCCACGGCGTATGCAGCGGCCGTTCGCCGACACGTTCGACGAGCGACTCGTGCTCGCGGCGGTAATGGATCAGGTCCGCGATCGTGCCGATCTTCAGCCCGTGATGCGCGGCAAACGTCTTCAGCTCGGGCAGCCGCGCCATCGTGCCGTCGTCGTTCATCACCTCGCAGATCACCGACGCGGGCGTGAGCCCGGCAAGCGCCGCGAGATCGCAGCCGGCCTCGGTATGCCCCGCGCGCACCAGCACGCCGCCCGGGCGCGCGGCGATCGGAAACACGTGGCCGGGCTGTACGAGATCGTCGGGGCGCGCGCCTGCGCGGACCGCCGCGCGGATCGTCCGCGCGCGATCGGCCGCGGAAATGCCGGTCGTCACGCCTTCGGCCGCCTCGATGCTGACGGTGAACGCGGTGCCGAACGGCGTGCCGTTGCGATCGGCCATCGGCGGCAGGCGCAGTTGCTCGCAGCGCTCGGCGGTCAGCGTCAGGCAGATCAGCCCGCGCCCGAAGCGCGCCATGAAGTTGATCGCGTCGGGCGTCACGTGATCGGCCGCGATCACGAGGTCGCCTTCGTTTTCGCGATCCTCTTCGTCGACGAGCAGGACCATCCGTCCCGCGCGCAGCTCGTCGACGATTTCCAACGTGCTGGCGAGCGTCATTGCACCTCCGTCGCGTCGAATGCGCGGCGCAGCGCATCGGCGCCGAAGGTCAGCGCGCGATCGGCCGCGTCGACCGCGCCGAGCATGCTCGCGAAGCCGTGCAGCTGGCCCGGCCAGCGCACGAGCGAGACCGGCGTGCCGGCCTGCGCGAGACGCAGTGCATACGCTTCGGCCTCGTCGCGCAACGGATCGAATTCCGCGCTCACGATCGTGGCCGGCGCCGCGCCCGACAGGTCCGCCACGGCGAGCGGACTCGCGAGCGGCGATGCGCGGTCGGCGTCGTCGTCGAAATACTGTTGCTTGAACCAGCGCATCGCGTCTGCCGTCAGGAAATAGCCTTCTCCGAGCGATTCGTATGACGGATGCTCGGTCGCGCAATCGACGACCGGATACAGCAGCAACTGGTGCGCGATCGCGATGCCCGAGCCGCGCAGCTGCAATGCGGCGACCGCGGCCAGGTTGCCGCCGGCGCTATCGCCGGCCACGGCGATCGCACCGGCGCGCGCACCGAGATCGCGCGCACTGGCGGCGGCCCAGCGCACGGCATCGCATGCGTCCTGCGCGGCCGCCGGGAAGCGCGCTTCGGGCGCGAGCCGGTAATCGACCGACAGCACGAGCGTGCGCGCCCGTCCGGCAAGACTGCGGCACAGGTTCGCGTGCGAGTCGATACCGCACGCGACGAAGCCGCCGCCGTGGAAAAACACGGTCAGCGGCAACGGCCCGTCGGCATCGGGCCGATACAGCCGAGCGGACAACTGACGACCCGGTGCCGGGATCTGCCAGTCCTCTTCGGCGGCAATCGCATCGCCGGGCGCGAACGCGCTGCCGCCAGCGAGGCTCGCGCGGTACGCGGGCACGGTCAGTTGATCGAAATCGATCGCGGGCGCTTGGGCGAGCGCGGCGAGCAGCGCCTGCGCCTGAGGGTCGAGCGGCATTGGAACTCCTGTCTGAATCGGATGCGGTCTGAATCAGGTAAACCCGCATCGCGGTTTTCCCTGAGCCCGCGCCGGACGCTTGTCGGCACGGCCTGACGGGCATTCCAGCGCAGCGGGCAGGGCGCCACATCATCCGATCGGACGATGGTTCGCGCGTCCGATTGGCCAAAGCTCACCATTCAGTGAATGTCCCGATGACGCCGGAATTAAGACGCGTCTTAATCATGGCGGCGCGGATGAATCGCACCGACCACAAGTTGCATGGAGGATGGAGCGTGCTGATGGAGACGAGATGGGCTCCGCAAGAGAGCCAGTCAACAAGCGAGGAGGCCGACATCGGCGTCGCGGATTTCAGCGAGCTGATGGCGCGCATCTACCAGGGACCGTTGGAAACGCCGCCGTGGGCGGGGGCGCTCGAGCTGGTTCGCCGGTTGCTGCAGGCCAACTACGTGACGCTGATCCTGCGCGCGGCCGCGAGCGACCGCCGCGCGCCGCTGTCCGTGCACGCTTCGGAATACGGCCCGGTCGTGCCGGGTGACGGCGAGGCGTCGTACAACAACTACTACTATTCGCTCGATCCGTTCGTCGGCCTGCCGGCCGATCGCGTGGTCACGGTCGACGACGTGTTCGGCGACACGGGCTGGCTGTCGAGCGAGTTGTACAAGCAGTTCCTGAAGCCGCAGGACGTGCGCTACATCCTCGGCGCGGACCTGCGCACGCCGTCGGGCGTCGAGTGCCGGTTCCGCGTGTGCCGCAACCATGCGTCGAAGCAGTTCTCCGCGCGCGACAAGGCGATCTGCGCGCTGCTGCTGCCGCATCTGAAGCGCGCGGTCGAGCTCCATTCGCGGCTCGACACGGCCGAGGTCGAGCGGTCGATCTACGCGAACGCGATCAACCGGATGCAGATCGGCACGATCACGCTCGACGAGAACGGCACGATCATCGACATGAACAGCGTCGCCGACGAGATCCTGAAGCAGAACAACGGTCTGACGATTGCGCGCGGCACGATCGAGGCGACCGATGCGCAGGAGAACCGCACGCTCAAGCGGCTGATCCGCCACGCGGTGATGGGACATCACGGCACGGCGGCGGCGACCGTCGAGGCGATGCCGATCACGCGCAGTTTCGACAAGCCGCGTCTCGGGCTGCTGGTGCGCACCGTGCTGCTGTCCGACTGGTCGGAGGACAACAAGCGCCGGCCGGCGGTCACGCTGTTCCTGCGCGACCCCGACCGCAAGCCGCAAGGCGCGCAGGAAATCATCCGCAAGCTGTTCGACCTGACGCCGGCCGAGACGTCGCTCGCGCTGCTGCTGACGAACGGGCTGACGCTCGAGGAGGCGGCGGAGGAGTCGGGGATCAGCAAGAACACGGCACGCACGCACCTGCGCGCGATCTTTTCGAAGACGGGCGTGACGCGCCAGGCGACGCTCGTGCGGATCCTGCTCGGGAGCGTGGTGCCGCTCGGTTGATCGGAGCGGCACGTCGTCCACGCTGGCAATGCCGGCCATTGCACGCAGCCGCGCCGGATGCATCCGACGCCCGTCCGGATCACGATCGCACCGATCGCGAGCGCGGCCGGCCGCGCGCATACCAGCCGCGCGCTTCGAGCAGTGCCGAGCCGGTTTCGCGCGCCATGTGCAGCACGATGACGGCGGCCAGCCTTGGTCGGCTCATGAGCATTCGACCGCCACGGCGTTTGTCGATTGACTGAGCCTGATCTCGCCCAGGTAGGCGCTTTCCCCCAATTCGCACTCGCGCCAAGCGATGCCGAGGGCATGTCGGATCTTGACTCGGTAGAGGCCGCTACCCCTGGCCAGGCCGTCGAACCGGAAATCGCCGAAGGCGTCCGAGACGGTTTCGGCCACCAGCCGTTTGCCTCCATATAAGGTGACGACAGCACCCGCGACACACTCGACCACGTCCCCTGCCTGGGCACTGACACTTCCGCCGACGAAGCACGTTTCCCAGCGCTCAAGGCCGCTGTACCACACGCGGGGTTTCGTGCTCAGGTTGGGCCGCAATACCTTGAGTCCCTCGCGTCGGGCCTTTTGGGCCATCTCCGCGTCATCGAGCTTGATCGTCTCGAAAACATCGGTGGGGCACGACTGCTGGCAACGCGGACGGGACCACCCCTGGTCGAGCAAATGAGCATCGAAGATCCAGATCTGAGGCAGTTGCAGTTCTTCGTTCCAGACGATCGCCTTGTAGGGGCACGCCTTCACGATGTCTTTTCGGCCTCGTGCCTTGTCCGGATCGATGATGACGATGCCATCGGCGCGCTTGCGAATGGCGCTGCCGCCCACACGCATGCAGGGCGCGTCGTCGCAGTGGTTGCACATGACCGGCAGATAAGTGGTCTCGATCATGTGCGAGGCACCCTGTACACGCCGCAGGATGCGGATCGGGCTTTCGGCGCTGGCCGCAGCGGGTGCCGCGTAACCGGGGAAGTCATTGCCGACGTGCTCGTCCCGCGCGGCGATCACGCAGTTCTGGCAGTTCTCGCAACGGCCGACATTGATAATCAGGTTCCACTTGCTCATTTGAAATTCCTCACGCTGCGCGACCGAGCATGAAAGCTTCGGCACCGCGCCATTTCTCGACCTGCACCAGGCAGGAATTCGGGCTCATGCTGCTGGTGCCGGAGGTCTGCGGCCGGTCGGGGGTAAGCATGTTCATGCAACCGCCGATCTCGACCTGCTCGCCATCGATTTCGATCAGCTGAAATTCAGCGCTCGCCTCGTACGATTTCACCACTCCGGCGTTCACCAACGGCGAGACATCGGCCGCACAGATCACAGCGCCGCGGTCGTTGTGTACTTTGACGAGATCGCGATGGGCAATGCGTCGAACAGCGGCGTCAGCCGGATTGAGTCTCAGGAGCCAGAATCGGTGTCCCGCGATCAGCGCGCGATGATCCTCGATGCCATTAACGGCGGAATTCTTTCCGTCACAATAGGTATGAAAGCTGTAGCGGCTGTGGGTGGCGATCAATTGAAGCGGGTAACGCCGGGCCAGGTCCGAGCGTAGCCCCTCCCAGGAGGGGATATATCGGTTGAGCGGTGGTCGCTCCGGATTGTCCGCAGTGTGTCGCTTCAGCAACTCGGGCACGAACTCGAGTTTGCCGCTCGGCGTCTGCAGGCCCTTGCCGAACTGCTTCGAGAACTGTGACGGCAGCGGATGAGGTTCCGGCAGGTCCTTCTTCCTGCCTTCCGCATACCAACGCATGTCCACGGGATGGCGCAGCTCGGGCTTTTCGGGCGGCACGACGAAGTAGCCCTTGCGGCAAAATGCGCGCCACGAAATGTGATCGGGCAGATCCGACGAATCGAAGACGCGCTTGACCCAGTCGAGATCGCCACACCCTTCGGTGAAAATGCCACCCAGGCCCAACCGGGTCAGGATCGCGGTGAAAATGTCGTAGTCGGAGCGGGACTCGCCCAAGGGCTCGATGCATTTGTGCTGCAGCGTCAGCATGCGATGGTTGACCGTGCCATACCCGTGGAGGGCGTAGCCACCCGAATTCGCCCATTCCCCGATGTCCCAGCGCTCCAGCGACGTGCACGCGGGCAGGATGATGTCCGCGAACTGGGCTTCGCCTTCCATCCAGATTGACTGATTGACGACGAACTCGATACTCGAGTGCCGGTAGGCCTCCGTCCAGCGTCCGGCATTCGTCACGGTACTGAACGCGGATCCGCCGTAGCGATAGATCATGTGTATCGGCGAATAACCGGGCATCGGGTAGGTGAATGGCGCGAACTGGGCTTCCTGGGACATGCCGTCCCAGAGATAACCAGTGGCGTGACCGTTGAGAATCGCATCGGGCATCTGCTGTCGCGGCACCATCTGCTTGACGGGATTCATGGTCAGGATGTGTGGCATGCGCTGGTAGTTGTCCACCGCATTGGCGGTCCACGCCAGATCGCCTGAAATTCCGCCGTCCGCGTAGCCGGGGAAATAGAACTGGAGGTCGTGCGGGACACCGATTTCCAGGCAGCCGAAATTCACTCCCGGCTTGCCCCAGCCCTGCATGGACATCATCATGATCATGCAGCGCGCCCATTGCGCCCCGGTCGCCCCGCGGCCCGCGCCACCGAATCCCGCGCCGGTCATCCCGACGGCGAGATGCACCTTCTTCTTGCCCCACAGGCGCGCAAGCGCACGAACGTCCTTGGCCGGCACGCCGGTCTCGCTCTCCTGCCACTCGGGAGTCTTCGGGGTACCGTCGGTCTCGCCCAGAAGGTAGGCTTTCCAATCGTCGAAGCCGGTCGTGCGCGTCGCGACGTAATCCTTGTCGTACAGGCCCTCCACGGCCCAGACGTACATGATGGCGGTAGCCAGGGCGGCATCGGTTTGCGGCCGGATCGGGATCCAGCGGCCGCCCAGCAGCTGTGCGGTCGGATTGCAGTGCGGGTCGATGTGAACGAACTCGATGCCGAGCTCTTTGGCCCATAGGCGGCGCGGCGTTCCTTCGAATCCGGCATAGGCTCCGTTGGTACTTTCGGGGTCGCAGGACCAGAAGACGATCATTTCGGCTTCCTTGAGACCATCCTCGAGGCCGCCATAGCCGGAGGGCACGCCGACGCGCATCGAGTTGCCGAAATGATGCATGGCGCCCCAGTACCAGCCTTCCCAACTGTCCGGATTCGCGGCGACCCGGGTGAAGCCGATCAGGTTCGCGAAGCGCGTCAGCGCGCTGAGGTAGTAGCCCACGTTACCCCACTGATGGTGGGACGACATCGGGAACGTGATGGAGCCGGGGCCGTGAACACGCTTCTGCCGGTTGATTTCCTTGGCAACGATGTCCAGGGCCTCGTCCCAGCTGATACGCACATAGCCGGACTTGCCGCGGTTCTGCGGATTGCGCTCGCCGTCAGGGTCGAAGTCGACGCGTTTCATCGGGTGAAGGATGCGCTTGTCCGAGTAGACGAGCGACTTGAGTGTCAACGCGTGAGGCGCAACCAGTCCACGCCGTGATGGACTGAAGCGGCGTCCACGCGCCTCGATTACCCAGCTTGATGCATCCGTATCGTCCAGCTCGATGGGGGTCACGCGGACGATGCGGCCATCCTTGACATAGACGAACAGGGGCCCGCCGTTGGTACAGGTGGTGTAGCGTCGGGTGCCGTCACGCATGGGCGTGCCCATTGGCAGACCGACGGTGCGCATCATGCTCAGGGTTTGCATGAGCCACACCAGCAGTTCGTCCTCGCCCTCGGTGACCACCTTGAAATTCTTGGCGGCGTGGACGATCTCGCCCTGGTCCGGGTTCGGGGAAAGGAACTTCAGGGCGGTGGCGACGTCCTTGAAGGCTATGCGTACATCGGGCCGCGCATGCTTGCCGGCACGCGACCGAATGCGGCCATTCCTGAACTCGATGGCGCGACCGATGCTTTGATCCATGAGCCCGATCCACGCGACGAGATTGCGCTCCTTGAGGCGATCGCGATAGGCGGGGAAGCGGCGCGCCGTCAGGTCCAGAACCTTGGGCAATGCAAAAAGAATGGTCTTGAGAGCCTGTCGTTTCATCGTTCGATCCAAAGTGTTGCTTCCATGCAAGGGGCTGGCATCGGGTCGCACGCGCTAGAACGTATAAGCGACGTTCAGGAAAACGTTGACGGGATTGAGTCGGAGCGTCGATGTGGAAACGATCTGCGTCCCGGTCGCGGTCTGTCCGTATAACGTGAGGTGGGTCTTCACCGGCATGTAGCCGACGGAAGCACCGACCGACCAGTGTTTGGTCATCGCGTAACTCGCCCCGAGCTCGAACACCGGGTTCCACGATGAACTGAGTGTCGCGCGCGCTGAGCCGCCCGGCCCGAAGCTGTCGGAGACGAACTGGCGATTGGTCGCCCGAACCTGGGTGAACCACGTGTAGTTGACACCAAGTCCTACGTACGGACGGAATTTCGATTCAGCTGAAAACAGGTGATATCGAAGTTCGATGGCGGGCGGCATCGGCCTTGTCGTGCCGAGGGTTCCGTACTTCTGCAACGTCCCGTCACCGACCAGATTGACTGTCAGTGGCAGTCCAAACAGCATGGCGACACCAATGTTGTCGGTGACGTAGTACTCGGTGGTGATTCCCATCGTATCCGTCGAGCTGGCATGCGCCCCGGTACCCGCCATTTGCTGATTCACCGTTACGCCACCGACACTTTCCACGGTCAGCGGGGTTGCGTTGCCCTGTGGCGATATGTGTAGCCATCCAACCGATGTAGTGACGCTTCCGGCCGTCTGTGCATCCGCATTGTCGACAAGTGCAGTTGTGCAGACAAAAACCGCCACGCCTGCGAAATTCGTCATTCGCCTGAAATTCATCATGTGTCTCCTCTGTCTCGATCCGATTCATGAATAAAACTAATTTGGATAACTGATTGATCATGACAAGCCGCTTTATGAATTCGTGTTATCGCGGCTAGTGGCGCTCCTGAGTCACCGCAGATCTGTCGCTGTCGATCCAGCCGACCGTATCGGCTGCGCGGCGATCGAAATCGAGAACGCAAACGGAAATCGGCCCAGTACAAAGCGTGCCGGGGTCTCGTGCGCCGGATCGTTCAGCTCGACCGATACCGACATTCCGCCGGACTCGTTGGTCGTGACGTCGACCGATGCGCCTGGGGCCCCGCCTTGGTCCAATGCGGCGCGTATCGCGTCACTTGTCTCGCGGCGCTTGAGTTCCGGTTTGAATATCTTGCCGACGCCTGTGAGCGGGATCGATTCGACGATTCGGACATGCTTGGGCAGGGCGGCGCGTTCAGCGATCTCCCGCTGCATGAACACCTCCAGCTCGTGCTCGGTAGCGGTCATGCCCGGCTTGAGTTGAACATAGGCGACCGGCAATTCACCGGCATACGCATCGGGGCGCCCGATTGCCGCGGCGATCTGGACCGCCGGGTGCCGATGCAGCGGCTCCTCGATCGTCGCCGGGTCGATATTGTGTCCGCCGCGAATGATCAAATCCTTCTTGCGGCCGGTCAGCCAAAAGTACCCGTCGACGTCGCAACGGCCGAGGTCGCCAGTGTTGAGCCAGCGCTTGCCATCGCCGAGATCGAGCCAGAGGGCCTTGTTCTGGTCGGGATGTGTGTAGCCGGTGAAGACGTTCGGCCCGGAGATGACCAGCAGCCCCTCTTCGTTGGCCGCGCAGTCGCGCAGATACCGTCCCGCGTCGTCCACGACGACAGCTTTCATCGCCTGGAAGGGAATGCGCAGCCCGATCGATCCCAGCCGGCGCTCGCCGGTCGTCGGGTTGACGCTGCTCACGCACGTTCCTTCGCTCAGGCCGTAACCTTCGAGAATCCGGATGCCCGTCTTTTCCTGGAAGGCCCTGAAGACGCCGACCGGCATCGGCGCGGCACCGCACAGGCCGTATTCGAGCGAGTCGATAACATGATCGTCGACAGGAATGTCGAGCAGCGAAGCATAAAGTGTCGGGACGCCACTGAAGAAATTGATGTGATGATGTTCGACGATTTCCCAGAAACGTTTGACGACGCCGTCGCCCCGGTAACCCTGCGGTGTGCCGAGCACGACATGGGCGCCGCGCGAGAAAGGCAGCAGGCCGGTCACCATCGCAGCATTGACGTGAAAGAGCGGCAAGCCGCAGAAAGTCGTTTTGCCGGGGCCGATACTGTCGCCGAAGAACCGCGCGGCGCTCCATGCGTTCGCCACTTCGTTGCCGTGACTGCGCATCGCGATTTTCGGCAAACCGGTGGTTCCGCCGGTACAGAAGTAAGAGGACATGTCGCCAGGTTGAATGCGGCGCGCATTGTCTAGCGCTGTACCGGATTCCCGCGCGATTGCCGTACCGAAGTCGTGGATCTGGATGTGTGCAGGCACGGCGCTGCGCAAACCGCCATCGCCGTATAGCTGCGTACACGCGGCATGCTGGAGCGTGCGTACCGCCGACTGCGCGGTGCCCCGCACGCGATCGGCCAGATTGACCAGCACGAGATGCCGCAGCGGTTCGATGTCGTGAAGAATATCCGCGACTTTTTGCCAGAGATCGATCCCGGGAAACGGCGCGAGCGTGACGAGCACGCTGGCACCGGCCGCTTTGAGCAGATTGGCAATTGCTTCGCGTTCAAGCAGCGGATTGATCGCGCATACGATGCCGGTCGCCTGTCCGCCCCAGATCACGAAATGCGTTTCGGGCAGATTGGGCAACAAATAAGCGATCACCGACTGCGAATTCACGCCGATGCGCGCGAACATGTTGGCCGTGCGCGTGATGTCACGGACCAGTTCGCGATAGGTCCAGCACTCCGCGTCGCGGTGCGCGTCGGCGGTCATGAAAAAGGAGAGGGCAGGGGCGGACGGATCGATGGCCGCACCGGCACAGATCATCTCGTACGTGCTGGTCGGAAGGTCGCGCGGAAGGCCCTGCGCTTCGATCGCCAGTACGTCGTCCCGGGTCGCGATGCCGTTCATGCTGCTTCGTCCACGATTTCGTTACGTTGTACGCCCAGATCGATCGTTCCGTCGCGGCTCGCGATTCGGGCTTCGACGATATCTCCGGCTTTCAGATACTGCGCGCGTCCTGCCTGCACCTTCATGAACATCTTCCACTTGACGGATTCGGGAAAAAGCGCGACAGCGCGCTGCTTGAGCGGCGATGGGATGCTGAGTGCGCAGCCAGCCGGCGTGCCGGTCGCGAGGAGATCGCCGGCGTGAAGGTCGTGCACGCCCGACAACTCGGTCAACGTTTCCGCCGGGCCATAGACGAGGTTCGATGTCGAGTCCTGCTGACGCACCGCGCCGTTGACGGTCAGCGTCAGGTCGAGCGCCTTCAGCTTCGGGAAGTCACGCCGCTCGAGCAGGCACAGATAGGGGCCGACCGGGCCAAACGTCCGGAAGCTCTTGCCCTTGTAGAACTGCATCTGCGGGATCTGGACATCGCGCGCGGAATAGTCGTTGACGATCACGGTGCCGGCGACATAGTCGTGCAGGTTCGCGTCCGTGATCTGCTGGTGAGACGTGATGTCGCGCTTGAGGATGAGGCCGAGCTCGATTTCGTAGTCGAGAAACCGGACGTGCCGTGGTTTCACGACCCGTGAATCGGCAGCGACGATGCAACTCGTCGCCTTCGTGAAGATCATGTTGAATTTTTTCGCGTCCGGATCCATGCCCGATTCGATCATGTGCCGACGATAGTTCGCGCCCTGGCAAACGAATTGCTGGTTGGCGGTCACCGGCGGCAGCCACTCCACGTCCGACTCCGGAATAGTCGATCCGTCGAGCGTGATGAGTCGCTCAACCGGATTCGCCGCGAGAAAGCTCGCGGTCGTTTCGAAGTCGCCGGGAATCGGCGTGACGGCGCCGTTGGCGACCACACCCCATTGGGCGCGGCCGTTATGCCGGAAGTGCAGGACAAGCAGTGACATGAATGTGTCTCTCGTGAGTCGAACAGGCGGATGGGGTCAGGCGAACAGCTTCGCCAGGGTCAGCAGCTTGCGGATCGTCAGATCGGGACTGCGGCGCAGGTTGCGAAACAGCGCCGCGAGGCTCGACGGCGTGAACCGGGGTTTCGTGAAGCTGCGCGGCATCGTCGGGCCCCACTGCGCCATCGCTTCGCGGCTGACCGCATGCACGCCCGTCGGCTCGTCGGCCGTGAAAAGGTCGCCGTCGCAATAGTGTTCGTGCTTGTCGCCCCATGGGTCTTGCCAATAGTCGAAGATCTGGCTGCCGAGAATGTGCCGGCCGATACCCCACGCGTGCGCCCACCCGTTGTCGCGAAGCACGCGCTGGCCCATGCCGACGGCATCGGCGTCGACCAGTTCGTACGCGCTATGGCTATAAGTCGGCACGAACCCTTGGGCGAGCGCGAGCGTATGGTGATCGGCCGGCCTGTCGCCGAGGTCGAGCCGCATGAACGCAACGGCAGGGGAGCCGTCCGGCAGCACCTGGACATCGCTGGGGATGAACCCGAAATGTCGCGTGTACCACGCGCAGGTTTCCTGGAAGTCGGCCAGCTCGAGTACGACGTGCCCAAGACAAATGATCTCGGGTGCGTTTGCGGGTGGCCGCTGCGTCTCGTTGATCCGGACGGGTGCGTCGACCGAGTTGAATGGGAGCGGAGCACGATGCGGCAACGTGTCGGCCCGTGTCTGGCCAGCAATCGCATCGACCCGAAAACCCGACGGATCGGCGAGTCGCACCCGAAGGCCGCCGCCTGGCCAATCCGACGCCTCGATCTCCGACGCGCCAGGGACTTTGGCGAGCGCCTCCAGATCGGCACGACTGTCGACCCGCAATCCGAAGCCTACGAAGCGGGCTTTCGGCGCGCGGCGAACGACATAACAGAAGTGTGCGTCGCCCGTTCCGCGCAGCAGCAATTGCGTGTCATCCCGCAGCACCGTTCGGAGACCGAAGTCATTGAGAAAATGCTCTGCCTCGCCGAGATCGGGGCGATCGAAGATCAAATAGGCGAGCGCCGATGCCTTCGTTGTGGGATGAGGGTGGCGAGCCGGTTGTGTCGTGGTCAGTTTCATGGCGGATGACAATCAGGCAGATCGAATGACGCTCGCGAAGGCACACGCCGTCGCACCGAGGGGCTTGCCGCGCGACGGCAGGCATGCAACTGAATCGCGGCACGGCGTGACTGGCCGGCCCGTGAATATGGCGAAGTCGATCGTCGATTTCGCATGGAGGCGGGGCGCCTCGTCGCAGATGCCGGGAGTCCGCAGCGCTTCGTCGCCGCGTGCGATCGCGCGTGGGGCGACGATCGAGACGTCGACTTCGTGACGGGGCCGCCGATTGGCCCCTGTGGCGCCGACTGCCTCGAATCCTGTGATCAGCATGCCGAGCGCCAAAGGCAGCGCACGCTCCGTTGAGGCGCGCGAGTTGTTGTCAATGGACGCGCGGGCGCCCGTGTGCAGTTGTGTCTCCACCGTATCTCCATTCGTCGTTCGATCGGTTCGTGAGGGTTTGTCAGCCACCTTTGGTGACATTAAAGTCATAGATGATAATTTTGTCAATGTAGACATTTGAATCTATACTTGGGCACGAACAAGCATCGGAAACGTCATGACGAATACACCGAGTCGCCGGACTTCAAAGCGCTCCGCTCCGGAAGCATCCAGTCCAGCGGTCGCCGAAGAGCGTGAGCCACGTGGCGCGCGCCGCAAGCGGGAGACCCGCGCCCGCCTGCTGGACGCCGCGCTCAGACTGATGGCGGAGAAGGGCATGGAAGGCGTCGCCATCAATGAAATCACCGAGGCCGCCGACGTCGGCTTTGGCTCGTTCTACAACCACTTCGAATCGAAGGAGGCGATCTACGCGACCCTTGTGGAATCGGTATTCGAGGAGTTCGCGGATTCACTCGATCGCTTGGCCAGCGGTTTGTCCGACCCGGCGGAAATCATTTCCGTCTCGGTGCGGCATACGCTGATACGTGCGCGGCGTGAGCCGGTATGGGGACACTTCCTGATACGCGAGGGCTTTTCGGCGCGCGTCCTGACGCTTGGCCTGGGGCAACGCCTGCTGCGGGACATGGAGCGCGGTATCGCCGAGAAGCGCTTCGTGGTCGCCGACCCATTCATCGGCTTCCTTTCGGTTGGCGGTACGGTGCTGACTGCAATTGCCGCCGAGCTTAATTTTGTCGCTCCGGGCGCGCCGGCGGCCGGTGTTCTCAAGGAGCTCGGCTTCAGCGGAGAGCATTTCCCGGAGCGCACGGCTGCGATGCTCCTGCATACGCTGGGGCTCAAGCGTGCGGAAGCCGAGAAGATTGCAAGCCGGCCGCTGCCGGTCGTGGAAGCGGCCGAAACTGCACAGTGAGTGTCGAAGACGGGCAGCAGGGCATGCGCATCGCGGCGCACTACGTCGGCTCGTCGCGCCGGGCGCCTCTACGCAACAGCGTGACGCCGAGCACCGCCGCCAGTTCGTCCGACGATGATATGCGGTCGGAGGGGCCCGCCGCGCCGCTTTCCGCGTTCGGTGGCGCGACCCGTTCGACGTGCATGCTGTCCATGATCTGCCGGAATCCGGCATCGCGCAGGGCGTACAGATACACCTCGACCCACAGCGGGAAACATTCCCAGCCGGCGGCGATATCCGCGGCGGCGGTGACGGTGCAGTAACCGTCGCCTTCCGGCTCCGCCAGCCGAAGCCTCTTGATCATTCGATCATGGTCACGGCGAAGGATCTCGATCAACGGTTCACGCTTGTGTTCGAAGTGAGCATAGAACGCGCCGCGCGTGTAGCCGGCGCCCTCTGCGATATGTTCGACACTCGTATCGGCAAAGCCTTTCGCGATGAACAGTGCGCGAGCGGTGGCGATGAGTCGTTCGCGGGTGTCGAGCCTGCGTTGCTCGCGAGTGAGGCGCGTGCGTTTCATCCTGCGTTGTCCATGTTGACGGAAATTCGAGCGTTCACGTGCGGCATCCGGCTGGCGGCGCAACGTGCGAGACTTCCGCACGGATCCCTGCGGCGATCCGGAGTGCAAGCGAATCGAGCGCGCGGCGATACGCATCGACGAGTGCATCGTAGCCCGCCGACGTATCGGCCCGAACGATGCTGCGGCACGTCAGCGCCGGCTGTCCGGCCGCGGAATTCACGCTCCAGGCCGCATCGAGCAACACGTGCGACGCCGGCCATGACTCGACATGCTGCATGTCCACCGCGACCCGGTAGACGGGCGTGCCGTCCGGGTGGGAGACGCGGTGAACATCGATCGTGCCGAGCACGGACGCGATGCGTGTCGACAGTCCGCCGCGCATCTCGTCGCCGAGCGGCGCGGCCCAGCGCTCCTGCTCCAGGATGTCGGCCCGCTGGGGGCCGCGCTGCACGACGAGCCGGTTGCCGTCCGCCGGCGCCGCGACGTGCACGGCCTGAATGTCGATCAGCCATGCGGGATGTGCGGCGGTGGCCTCGACACCCGCATCGTCTGCCACCGCGAGGGTATGGAAATGCACCGGCGGCGAACCGCACGAACTCAGCGCCGCGAGTACGACGCACGTCGCGATGCGCGCCGACATGCGAAGCCGACCAAAAGAACGCGATTTCATTGGTGGTCCCCCTTGTTACCGAACAGCAGCGATTCGGGATGACGCTCCAGATAGTCCGCGAGCGCGTTCAACGACTGCAGCGTATGCGTGAGCGACTGCATCGCCTCATGCACGTCCGACTGCATCGGCGAATCCTGGCGCAACGTCGACTCCGCCGCATTGAATGTGCGTTGCGCGGCGGCGAGCGTGTCACGCGCCTGCGGCACGACCTGCTCGTCGAGGTGGCCGAACAACTGGTTCGCATGCGTCAGCGCGCCGTTCAGATTGTTGCCGATCCGGTCGAACGGAACCTGATCGAGCTTGCGCGCGATGTCGGCGATCTGCACCTGCAGTTCGTCGAGCGTATTGGGCACGGTCGGTAGCTCGACCGGCGTACGGCGCGCGTCAACGGTCGCGCGCGGCGCCTTCGGGAACATGTCGAGCGCTACGTAGAGCTGACCGGTCAGCAGGCTGCCCGTGCGCAACTGTCCGCGCAGCCCCTGGACCACCAGGTGCTCAATCAGTTCGTGGCCGCCGGCCGTATCGGGCGCGGGAAGCGCCGTATCGCTGTGCCGGCTCAGTCGCGACGGATACAGTGCCATCGTGACCTTCATGCTGAAGTTGCGCGAGTGTTCGTTGTACTCGATGCCGATGTTCGTGACCTGACCGAGCGCGATGCCTCGCAGATCGACCGGCGCGCCGACCGACAGCCCGCGCAGCGACTGGTCGAAGCGCATGACGACCATCAGCGGCGTGCCGTCGGGGTCGCGCATCGCGTCGGCTTCGTCGGGGGCGAGCCGGAACGGTGCATTGTCGGCGGCCTGCGGCGCGTCCGCTTGTCCAGGTGGAGCCTGAAACGCGAGACCGCCGACGATCACGGTCGCCAGCGACTGCGTGTTGAGTTTCAGGCCGTTCGAATCGAGCCGCAGATCCACGCCACTTGCGTGCCACCAGCGCGTATTGACGCTGACGTACTTGTCGTAGGGCGCCTTCACGAACGCCTGCACATCGACGCCGGTACCGTCCTTGTCGAGCGAGAAGCCGACGACCTGACCGACCTGCAGATGCCGATAGAACACGGGCGAACCGATGTCGATCGAGCCCAGCGAGTCGCCGTGCAGCACGTAGCGTCGGCCCTGCTGGTCTGCGGTGACGGCAGGCGGCGTCTCGAGGCCGGTGAAATCTGTCTGCTTCTGCGGCGAGCGGCCGAGATCCGCGCCGATGAATGCGCCGGACAGCAGCGTGCCGAGGCCGGAAATGCCGGTGGCACCGACGCGCGGTCGGACGACCCAGAAGCGCGTGTCGCGGTTCGCGAAGCGTGCGGCATCGCGCGTCAGTTGAATGCTGACGACCACGCGCTTGAAGTCGGGAGTGAGCGTAATGGTCTGGACGGAGCCGATATCGACGTCCTTGTAGCGGACCTTGGTCTTGCCGGCTTCGAGGCCTTCGGCGTTGGCGAACGTGACCGTGATCGTCGGGCCGGTCGCGGCAACGGTCCGGATCACGAGCGACAGCCCGATCAGCGCGCACACGAGCGGCACGATCCAGACGAGAGACGGAATCCAGCGGCTGCGCGGCCGGATCTCAGGGGGAGGAAAATCGAACGGAAACATCGTTTTGGAATTCGCGAGAAAGCGGGCGCTTGAGCCGGTTCAGGGTTGGGGGGGAGCGGCGGCCGGGCGCGGCTCACCGTCCCAGATGAGCCGCGGATCGAACTGCATCGACGCACACATGGTCAGCACGACCACGGCGCCGAACGCGAGCGCGCCGGGGCCGGGTGTGATGTCGGCGAACGAGCCGAAATGCACGAGTGCGATCGTGAGCGCGACGACGAATACGTCGAGCATCGACCAGCGGCCCACGCGCTCGACCAGCCGATGCAGCCGCGCGCGTTCGAGCGGCCGCCATTGCACGCCGCGATGGGCGGCGACTGCCTGAAATGCGAGGATCGCGAGCTTGAGCATCGGCACGAGCACACTCGCGATGAACACGATCGCGGCGAGCAGCCAGTCGCCGGACGTCCAGAAGTACGCGACGCCGCCGAGGATCGTGTCGTCCTCGGCTCGGCCGAGCGAGGTCGCGTGCATGACCGGCAACAGGTTCGCCGGGATGTAAAGCAGGGCGGCGGCGGCGACGAGCGCGCCGGTGCGGGCGGCGCTGCGCGGGCGGCGTGCATGCAGCGGCGAACCGCAGCGCGTGCAGCGCTGGCCGCCCGCGTGGACCGGCTGCACGCGCGCGCAGTGGTGACAGACGATCAATCCCGCGGTGCGCGCCGTCATGCCCGCCGATCCGCTGCTTTCGGTTGTCCGGGGCGGCGCATGCCGCGTCATGTCGGGGCGGCGCGGTTTCGTATGGTCGGCGTCGCCCGGCTGCAGAGCGGCGAGTTCGTCGTGCGCCTCCCACAGTCGGGCCGGTTCGATCGTCGACAGCACGCAGAGCATCACGGTAAGCCCGGCGAACGCGAATAGCGCAGGCCCGGCGAGTACGTGTGCGAGGCTCATCAGTTTGACGATCGTGATGAGCACGCCGAGCATCAGCACCTCGACCATGCTCCACGGCCGCAATCGGTGAATGCCGCGCAGCACCGGCGCGAACTGGCGCGGTACGCGGCCCGCACGCAACGGCACGAGCAGGTACAGCCATGCGGCCAGCTCGAGTATCGGAAACAGCATCGTCGTGCAGAACACGAGCGCAGCCACCAGCGGCTGATCGTTCGACCATAGCGCGCGAACCGCGTCGGCGAGCGTCGCGTGCGACGCAATGCCGGCAGCATCGAGCGCGACGATCGGGAAGGCCTGCGCGATGCAACACGTCGCCAGCGCGGCAACCGTCAACGCGCACATCCGGTCGAGGGCGCGGCGGTCGTGCGCCGCGCCGCTCACGCGCGCGCGGCATCTCGGGCAGTGTGCCGTCAGTGCGCGCAGGCGCGGCGGACGCTGAAGCAGCAGGTCGCATTCGTGGCAGGCGACCAGGTTGTCGGATTTCATCGGGAATCAATCATGCGGGTAACGAAGGCCGGCACCGCGCGATGCACGGTACGCCGGGCATCGAGCTTCGGGGTTGCGGACCGGTGCGGCCCGAAGGCGCGGGCCGGTCCGCGGACGCAATCAGCGGCTACTGCCGGGCCGCGACCGTCGTGCCGGTGCCGGGCGGCAGTTCGCCCATTGCCTGCAGCAGCGCCGCCGTATCGGTCATCCGGCGGCTCGCGGCACGCACCGCATCGAGCTCCGCGTTCAAATAGGTCTGCTCGCTCGATCGTTGCGCGGACATCGGAACGGCACCCAGCGTGCGGCGTTGCGCCGTTTCTTGGAACGCCTCGCCTGCGGCGCGCGCCGCGAGTTCGTTCGCGGCCAACGCTTGCGCGTCGTTGTCCAGCGCGGCGAGCGAATCCGCGACGTCACCGAACGCGGACAGCACCGCCGCCTTGTACTGCAGCACTGCGGCGTCGTACGCATCGCGCGACGCCCGCCGGTGCGCCAGCAATGCGCCGCCGTGGAAGATCGGCTGCGACAGCCCGGCGCCGACGGCCCATAGCCCGCCCGCACCCGACAACAGCGCCGGCCAGCTGAAGCCGCCGCGCCCCATCGTCGCGGTGAGCGACAGGCTTGGGAACAGCTGGGCGGTCGCCTCGCCGACGTCCGCTGATGCCGCCTTCACGGCTGCCGCGGCCGCGCGGATGTCCGGACGTGCCCTCAGCAGGTCGGACGGCACCGCCACGGGCACATGTTCCGGCAGCGTCAGCCCGGTGAAGGACGGGACCGGTGGCGGTGCGTCGGGCGTGCGGCCCAGCAGGATCGCCAGCGCGTGAACCGCGCTCGCGCGTTGCTGGCGCAGCGGCGGCAGCGTCGCGGCAAGCGACGCCGCGCCCTGCGTCGACGCTAGCGCCTGCACGTGGGATACCGCACCGAACGCGTAACGCTGCTGGTCTTCGAATGCGGATGCCTCGGCGACGGCGACCAGGCGCTCAGTCAGCAGAATCTGGCGGTCGAGCGTCGCGGCGCGGATGGCGGTGCCGACGATATTGGCCGCCAGCGCACGCCTTGCCGCTTCGAGCTCGCAACCGCGCACGTCGACGCGCGCGGCGCTCGCTTCGTTCGCATATCGCGTGGCGCCGAACAGGTCGAAGGTGTAATGCGCCTGCAGTTGTCCGACGAATACGTTGTAGCGCAGGCTTTGCGCGCCTGCGCCGGAGATGTCCGGCGTGCGCGTGCGGGCTACCTGCGCGTTCGCGTCGATCGACGGCAGCGTCGACGCGCCGATCTGCGCGCGCAGTTCCTCCTGCGCGGCGGCGAGCGTCTTTTCCGTCGCGGCCAGCGTCGGGTTCGCGCGCAGGCCTTCATCGACCAGCGCGTCGAGCACGCTGGAGCGATACAGGCTCCACCATTGCGGGACGGGCGCGGCGCCGACGTCGAATTGCTGCGCGACGCCGGCCGCCTCGGCGGTGCGCGGCGCCTGAGGCGTCGCGCCGTAGTGCGCCGGCGACGGCATCGCGGGCGGCGTACTGGTCGGGGCCATCGCACAGCCGCCCAAGCCAAGCGCCGCGCTGGCGGCCAGCACCGATGTGATACGAGAGAGTTTCATCAGCATGTCTCCGAGGACGCGACGTCCATTGCGCGCGACTCGCGTTCGTCGGCGCGCACCTTGAAGCAGGTCGCGTAGAGCGCCGGCAGGAAGAAGATGGTCAACACCGTCGCGATCGTGATGCCGCCCATCAGCGCGGTGGCCATCGGGCCGAAGAAGCCGGAACGCAACAGCGGAATCAGCGCGAACACGGCGGCGGCGGCGGTCAGCATGATCGGCCGGAAGCGGCGCACGGTCGCACCCACGATCGCGGCGAAGCGTGGCTGCCCGGCTGCGATGTCCTGGTCGATCTGATCGATCAGGATCACTGAATTGCGCATGATGATCCCGAACATCGCGATCACGCCGAGCAGCGCGACGAAGCCGAACGGCTTGCCGAACAGCAGCAGTGCGGCCACGACGCCGATCAGGCCGAGCGGTGCCGTCAGCACGACGATGAAGGTGCGCGAGAAGCGCTTGAGCTGGATCATCAGCAGCGTCAGCACCGCGACGATCATGAGCGGCATCTGCGCATTGATCGACGTCTGGCCCTTCATGCTTTCCTCGGCCGCGCCGCCGACCTCGATCCGGTAACCGGCCGGCAGCGTGGCGCGCAGCGTCGCCAGCGCGGCGTCGAGGTCGCGCGTCACGCCGATGCTCGGCGCTTCGCCGCGCACGTCAGCTTGCACGGTAACCGTCGGCTGGCGGTCGCGTTCCCAGATCACGCCATATTCGAGCGTGTCGCGCACGTGACCGATCGTGCCGAGCGGCACCGGACCGTGCGGCGTCGGGATCGCCAGGCCGGCGAGCTTCGACGGATCGATGCGTTCGCTCCTTGGCGCGCGCAGATCGACGTCGATGAGCTTGTCGCGCTCGCGATACTGCGTGACGGTGTAGCCGGACAGCGTCATCGCAAGGAAACCCGACACGTCCTCCGACGTCACGCCGAGCTGGCGTGCCTTGAGCTGGTCGATCTCGAACGAGACCGACCGCTCGGCCGGTTCGTCCCAGTCGAATTGCACGTTGCGTGTGCGGGCGTCGGCGCGGACCTTGTCCGCCACTTTTTCGGCGATGCCGCGGACGGTGGTGATGTCGTCGCCGCTCACCCGGAACTTGATCGGGAAGCCGACGGGCGGCCCGTTCTCGAGCCGCGCGACGCGCGTGCGCACGGTCGGGAAGCGGCTTGCGAGCGTCGTTTCGAGCCAGTGCGACAGCCGCTCGCGCGCCTCGACATCCTTGGCCGTGATCACGAACTGAGCGAAGTTCGGCTGCTGGAGCTGTTGATCGAGCGGCAGATAGAAGCGCGGCGCACCGGTGCCGACGAAGTCGACGACATGGCCGATTTCAGGCCGGCCGTCGAGCACCTTTTCGAGCCGCTTTGCTTCACGTAGCGTCGCATCGAACGACGCGCCTTCCGGCAAGCGCATGTCGACGAGCAGTTCGGGCCGCTCGGAATTCGGGAAGAACTGTTGCGGCACGCGCGAGAACGCGGCCATCGCGATCGCGAACAGCACGGCGGTGACGCCGAGCACCACCCAGCGGCGCTCGATGCAGACCGAGATCCAGCCGGACAGCCGGCGGTAGAAGCCCGTGTCGTACACCTCGTCGCCATGCGCGTGACCGTCGCGATGCGCGTGCTCCGGCAGCATGTGATAGCCGAGCAGCGGCACCAGAACGACCGCCGCGAACCAGGACACGATCAGCGAGATCGCCGATACCTCGAAGATCGAGCGCGTGTATTCGCCGGTGCTCGATTTCGCGAGTGCGATCGGCAGGAAGCCCGACACGGTGACGAGCGTCCCCGTGAGCATCGGGAACGCCGTGCTCGTGTAAGCGAATGCCGCGGCGCGTGCACGGCTCCAGCCCTGCTCGAGTTTCACCGCCATCATCTCGACGGCGATGATCGCATCGTCCACGAGCAGCCCGAGCGCGAGGACGAGCGTGCCGAGCGACACCTTGTCGAGGCCGATGCCGAACGCGTGCATGCACAGCGCCGTCACGGCGAGCACGATCGGAATCGTGATGACGACGACCATGCCGGTGCGCAAGCCGAGCGACACGAGGCTGACGACGAGCACGATCGCGACGGCTTCGCCGACCGCTTCGACGAAGTCGTCCACCGAATGCTTGACCGCATGCGGCATGCTCGACACCGCGGTCAGCTTCAGACCGGCCGGCAAGCCGGCCTGCAACTCGGCCGCCTTCGCATCGAGCGCCTTGCCGAGGTCGATCACGTCACCGCCTTTCTGCATCGTCACACCGATGCCGAGCACCGCGTGACCGTTCGTACGCATCTGCGTGACGGGCGGATCGTCGTAACCGCGCGTGACCTTTGCGACGTCGCCGAGCCGGAACGTCCGGCCATTCACCGTGACGAGCATGTCGGCGAGCGCCTGCGTGTCCTTAAATGCACCGCTCGGTCGTACGAACACGCGATCGTCGGCCGTCGTGACCGTGCCTACCGGGGCGACGGCGTTTTGCGCGTCGATGGCCTGCGCGAGCTGCTGCGGTGTGATGGCGAGGCGTGTCAGTTGCGCATTCGAGATTTCGACGAACACGTGCTGGGCGGGATCGCCGAAGTAGTCGACCTTCGCGACGCCCGGCACGCGCAGCAGCACGGTGCGCAGCTTGTCCGCGTAGTCGTGCAGTTGCGCGGGCGAGTAGCCGTCGCCTTCGAGCGCATAGATGTTGGTGTAGACGTCACCGAATTCGTCGTTGAAGAACGGGCCGACGACGCCCTTGGGCAGCGTTGCACGGATGTCGCCGACTTTCTTGCGCACTTGGTACCAGGTTTCCGGCACCTGGTCGACCGGCGCCGAATCCTTCATCGCGAAGAAGATCATCGACTCGCCGGGCCGCGAATAACTCTTGATGTTGTCGACGTACGGCGCGGCCTGGAGCTGGCGGCCGATCCGGTCGGTGACCTGTTCCTGCACCTCGCGCGCCGTGGCGCCGGGCCAGTAGGTCTGGATCACCATGGTACGGAACGTGAACGGCGGGTCCTCCGATTGTGCGAGGCGCGTATAGCCGATCACGCCGAAGATCGTCGCGAGGCCGATGAGGAAGATCACCAGTTGCTGATGCTTCAACGCCCATGCGGAGAGGTTGAAACGGCCGTCGTCGTGCGATGCCGCGCCGGTTCCGAGCGCGCCGTCGGTCGACGGCCGGTGTTCGGGAGCATTCATGACGCGAAGTCCTCCGCATGCAGCGGCGGCACGACGCGGACGTGCTGGCCGGTACTGACCGTATGAACGCCTTGCATCACGACACGTTCGTTGTCCGCGAGCCCCGACGTGACGGTGATCGTGCGTTCGTCGTAGCGTCCGACCGACACCGGCCGCAGCTCCAGCGTATCGCTGCCCTTGCGGACGACCCAGACGGCCGGCGCGTCGCCGCGATGAAAGAGAGCGGTGGCCGGCAGCGTGATCGCGTGGTCCGCGGCGATGTCGGCGGCGCCGTCGAACGTGATGCTGGCGGTCATCCCGGAGCGCACGTCCGGCCCCGGTGCGAGCAGCGTCAGCTTCACGCGCCAGGTACGGCTTTGCGGATCAGCGGCCGCCGCGACTTCGCGCACGCGTGCGTCCAGCACCTTGCCCGGCAATGCCGTCAGGCTGACGTGTGCGGTGCGGCCGACCGCGAGATCGCGCAGGTCGCGCTCCGCGACGTCACAGACGATGTCGAGGTCTCCGCTCCAGTCCAGATGAAACACCGCCTGGCCGGGTTCAACGTTCTGCCCGGTATCTGCGTCTTCCGACGTGATGACGCCGTCGTGATCCGCAATCAGCGTCGCGTAGCGCAGGTGATCGCCCGCGAGCGCCATTTGCGCAAGGGCGGAATCGCGTTGCGCGACCGCCGACGCATACGCGTCCTGCGTCGTCTCGAGTTGCGCGGGTGCGATCAGGTTGGCCTGAGCCTGGGCGCGGTCGCGATCCAGCTGCTGCTTCGCATAGGCAACGCGATGCTCGGCGGCATCGAGCTGGGCGCGTGCGTTCAGCAGCGTGTTGTGCAGATCCGCCGGATCGAGCATCGCGAGGGTCTGGCCGGTCTTGACGGTGTCGCCGATGCGTACTCGCCGCTCGACGAGCTTGCCGCCGACCCGAAACGACAGCGGCGTCGAATATCGCGCCTGAACCTGTGCGGGTAGCGCACGCTGCACCGCACCGTCGTCCGCATGAACCGGCAGCGCGATCACCGGCTGCAGTTCGGGCGCGGGGGCCTCGTGCGAGTGGCAGGCCGTGAGGAGAATCGCACAGCACGCGAACGCGATTGGGGCTCGCCGAACTGGCGATGCGATGCGTGTCAGAAACGGGCGCGTTGATGTCCGCGCGTCAGGACCGGGTGATTTCACGATGTTTCCAAGACAAGTGAGGGTCAACTAAGAAGCGTTCGACGACCACGACGGGCCGCCCTGGTTTATGCAAGCGCACGCGAGCGTCTCCGCGGCGGTACGCCGGACGATCAATCAGGACTCCAATGTTCCGGGTGCAGACCATTCCATTTGCCAACATGACGCGGCTCCGCCTGGCGATAGACGCGCGTACGCTGACGCGGCCGTGCACGTCGCCAACGCTCGCTAGCGAGGGTCGGACGGTGTCTGGACCGGAACCGGTTCTGCGATTTCCGAGATTAGACTCATAACTGATAATGTTGTCAAGTATGAGCGAAAAATCTAGAATTGCGACATGCAAAAAGTTCTTTCGAAAAAGGGAGGCGCGCTCATGGACGACGCACCGGTCCGGCCCCGCTGCTCGAACGCATCAGCGGGCGAAGCGGAGCATCGCCAGCCGCGCGGCGCCCGGCGCAAGCAGGCGACGCGCATGCGCTTGCTTCAGGCGGCGTTCAGCCTGATGGCGGAAAAGGGCAGGGACAATGTGGCGATCAGCGAGATCACCGAGGCGGCGGATGTGGGGTTCGGCTCGTTTTACTACCACTTCGAATCGAAGGACGGCATCTTCGCCGCGCTGACGGAGTGGGTGTTCGACGATTTCGCGGACGGGCTCGAGCGTCTGACGAGCGGATTGTCGGATCCTGCCGAGGTCGTTTCCGTCTGCGTGCGTCATACGCTGATGCGCGCGCGCCGCGAGCGGCTCTGGGCGCGCTTCCTGATGCGGGAGGGATTTTCGGCGCGCGCGCTTGGCCAAGGGCTGGGCCAGCGTTTGCGGCGGGACGGCGAGCGAGGAATCTCGGCACGCCGCTTTGTCGTCGGCGATCCGTTCATGAGCGTGCTTGCGACCATGGGAACGATCCTGGCGGTGATCGCGGCGGAATCCTGCGCGGCCGACGCGGCTGCGGGCGCGGCGCGAAAGCCGGTGGCGGACGAGGGCAGGTTCCCCGAGCGAGCCGCGGCGATGGTATTGCAGACGCTCGGCCTGACGTGCGTCGAGGCACTAGACGTGGCGAACCGACCATTGCCGCCCGGTGACTTCGCCCATCAGATAAGAGAATCCGCCTCGCCTGAAGGCTCAACCTTGCCGTCGCAGCAACGATAGATGTTTGGCGGGTTCCGCACGATGGCCGCTCGTCTTCGTGACAGTACGAGACCAAGACTCGAGTCGTTTTTCTCGTTCCCAAGGGGCGAGATGATGAAAATTTAATCAAAAACCCAGGCGCCGGTCGGCGTTTGATGGGTTAGCCACCCTGGTCAGAAAAAATTGCACACGCCGCGTAGCAATTCGCTCGTGCGTCATGGAGTGCGTGATGTCGTTCGTCGTGTTCGCGGTAATGCGCTTCCGTGGGCATCGCGGCAAGAGAGTGAGAATAGTTACAAATTTGAGCAAACGAACGCCACATTCGGAAATAACGAAGTGCGCCCACAAGACCTCAACATTATAGAAATAATGTCAAACCAAAAGGGGCGCATGATTGGATATTTGACGGTTTACGTTATATTATTCACGAAACTGTCGACTCAACCCGCCATGCCCGACCTCACCCCCGACGACTCCCGCCTGATCGCCGAAATCGACCGCCTGAAGGCCGATTTCCCGAAAACCCGCGAGCTGTATCGCGAGGTCTGCGCATTGATGTTCTTCCGCTTCGGCATCACGCCCACCGCGAACCGCCTGTACCAGCTCGTGCGCAAGGGCAGCATGAGCACGCCGACGGCGGTTCTCGGCGAGTTCTGGGCCGAGTTGCGGGAGAAGAGCCGGGTGCGCATCGAGCATCCAGACCTGCCGGCCGACCTGCAGGCTGCGGCCGGCGAGCTCGTCGCCGCGTTGTGGAGCCGCTCGACGACCGATGCTGCCGCAGCGCTCGATGCACTGCGCGCCGAAGTCGAAGCTGAACGGGCGACAGCGAAGGCGGAAGTCGTCGCATCGCAGGCCGACCTGTCCCGCACGGAAACCGCGCTGGAGCACCGCACGAGCGCGCTGCTGGCGGCCCAGGTGCGCATCCAGGAGCTCGAGCAGGCGAGGGCGGCCGACGAAGCATCGCGCCGCGCGCTGCAGGCGGAGGTCGAACGGTTGAAGTCCGACAATGCGGACGCCGATCGTGCGCTGGCGCAGGCGCGCGCCGACTTCACGTCGCAGCTCGACCGGTTGCGCGACGACGCGGGCCGGGCGGAGGAACGCTTGCGTGCATCGGAGAAGCGGGCGCTTCAGGAGATCGACCGCGAACGGCTCGCGGCCGCGCGCGTTCAAAAGGAACTCGACGCGGCCGCGACGCGCGCTGAACAGCGCGATACGCAGTACCGCAAGGACATCGCGGCGCTGCAAGCGCAATTGGCCGACACGCAGCACCGCTGCGGCGTGCTCGAAGGTCAGCTCGACGGCGCCCGCGCGGCCAACGTCGCGTATGTCGGCGAGCTCGACGCATTGCGTGCCGAACGCGCATCACGCCCGCCCGTGCGCAGGGCGCCCGGGCGGCCGGCGGGCGGCAGCCTGCGCGCGGCGAAACCGGTCGCCAGGAAGCGCATTCCCAAACCTGCGTGACATGGACGCCACGGTGCGGCGACAGCGTATCCGCGACGCGGCGCGATTCGGGTAAAGTGCCGCTCAACTTGCCGGCTCGACGTTGCTAGACGACCGGTCTAATCGTTGCTAAGATACGCCATCATGAATGCATCTTCAGGCGCGGAAGTCCGCCAGCACATCCTGAATATCGCGAAGCCGATCATGCTCCACAAGGGGTTCTCGGCGGTCGGTCTGAACGAGATTCTCGCCGCGGCGGGCATCCCGAAGGGCTCGTTTTACCATTACTTCGGCTCGAAAGAGGCGTTCGGCGAGGCGCTGCTCGAATCGTATTTCGAAGGCTATCTCGCGCATCTCGACAACCTGCTCGGGCATCAGGCCGGCACGGGCGCGCAGCGCCTGATGACGTACTGGGGCAACTGGCTGCACACGCAGTGCGCGGACGATCCGGAAGGCAAGTGCCTCGCGGTGAAGCTCGGCGCGGAAGTGTCCGATCTGTCGGAGGCGATGCGCGCGGTGCTACGGCGCGGCACCGGCCAGATCATCGAGCGGCTCGCGGGCGGGATCGAGGCCGGGCTGGCCGACGGCTCGCTGAGCGGTGTCGACGATCCGGCGCATACGGCCGCGATCCTTTACGAGCTGTGGCTGGGTGCGACGCTGCTGGAGAAGATTCACCGGAATCGCAAGCCGCTCGAACGCGCGATGCTCGAAACGCGGCGGATGCTGAACCTGCCGTCCTTCGAGCCAGACGGAGCGCAGTCGTAACGTGGGCGCGCGCGGGCGCGCCTTGTTTTTTGAATGAACACTAGACGACTGGTCTACTTACGCTGAAATCCCGTTGCTTTACCCGCGAGGCTGCGGCGCCGCCGGCCGATTGGCCGGCACGGCCTGCAGCCTCGCGCATCACGGTTGTCCAAGTTGATCCGATCGTGCCCGGTGCACGTCCCTTCCTGTTGACGGAGGTTCCCATGCCGCAAAGCAAGGCAGCAAACCGCAGAATCATCCTGAACGCGCGCCCGGTCGGCGCGCCCACCCCGAACGACTTCCGTACCGAGACCGGCGACGTGCCGGTGCCCGGCGCCGGCCAGGTGCTGTTGCGCACGGTCTGGCTGTCGCTCGACCCGTACATGCGCGGCCGGATGAGCGACGCGCCGTCGTATGCACCGCCGGTCGAACTCGGCGACGTGATGGTCGGCGGCACGATCAGCCGTGTCGTGGCGTCGAACCTGCCCGCGTATCGCGAAGGCGACCTGGTCGTCGCCGGCGGCGGCTGGCAGGACTATTCGCTGTCCGACGGCAGCGATCTCATTCCGCTCGGCCGCGACTTCCCGCATCCGTCGCATGCGCTCGGCGTGCTCGGCATGCCGGGGTTCACCGCGTACACCGGGCTGCTGAAGATCGGCGAGCCGAAGGCCGGCGAAACCGTGGTCGTGGCCGCCGCGAGCGGGGCCGTCGGCGCGGTGGTCGGCCAGATCGCGAAGCTGAAGGGCTGCCGCGTGGTCGGCGTCGCGGGCGGCGCCGACAAGGTCGCGTACGTGAAGGGCACGCTCGGCTTCGATGAGTGCGTCGATCACCGCGATCCGCAATTTGCCGCCCGGCTGAAGGACGCCTGCCCGAACGGCATCGAGGTCTATTTCGAGAACGTCGGCGGTGCCGTGTTCGACGCGGTGTGGCCGCTGCTCAACGATCATGCGCGCGTGCCGGTGTGCGGAATCATCGCGCATTACAACGACGCGGCGTACGACGACACCGCGGTATCGAGCGGCCGCGACCGCGTGCCGGCGTTGATGGGCACGATCCTGCGCAAGCGCATCCGGATGCAGGGGTTCATCATTCTGGATCACTATGCGACCGGTTATGCGTCGTTCCTCAAAGAGATGAGCGAGTGGGTCGCGCAGGGCAAGGTGAAGACGCTCGAAGATGTGGTCCCCGACCTGTCTGACGCACCGCAAGCACTGATCGGCTTGCTCGCCGGCAAGAATTTCGGCAAGGTCGTCGTGCGCGTGGGCCCGGACGAACTGGCCTGACACCGGCGCAGGACGACACACAACGATTGCACGCTGGCGTCGCGAGACGCCGGCTTGTGGCATGCTCGATTCCGTTTCGAAAGGAGTGACAAGATGGCGCTTCACGTAATTGCTTCCCTGTTCCTGAAACCCGAACACGCGCAGGCCGCCGAGGCCGAATTGCGCAGCATGGTCGCCAAGACGCGCGTCGAACCGGGCAACCGGCGCTACGACCTGTTCCGCGAGCAGGACGGTTCGCCGAACCTGCACCTGTACGAAATCTACGACGACCAGGCCGCATTCGATGCGCACCTCGCCAGCCCGTATTTCGCCGAATTCCGCGTGAAGTCGGCCGACTGGTTCGCGGCGCCGCCCGTCATCAAGGTGCTGTCGGGCATCGACGTGGCCGAGTAACGACGCAGCACCGTCGTCGCGGCTCGCTCCCGCCCCGGCCGCGCGGCAGCCGTCACGCATGACGCGGCGGCAATGACAACGACAACGCGGTGCATCGTTCGCGCCGCTTCCCCAATACATCGGCCCCGGAGTCTGAATGGTCACCCTCAATATCAACGGCGAGAACCGCACGGTCGACGCCCCCGACGACATGCCCCTGCTGTGGGTCCTGCGTGACGTCGTGGGTCTGACCGGCACGAAATTCGGCTGCGGGATCGCGCAATGCGGCGCGTGCACCGTCCATCTCGACGGCGTCGCCGCGCGCTCGTGCGTGCTGCCGGTCGCGGCCGTCGCGGGCCGCAGGATCACGACGATCGAAGCCGTCGGCGCGACCCCGGCCGGGCAGAAGGTTCAGGAAGCGTGGCGCGAGCTCGACGTCGTCCAGTGCGGCTACTGCCAGTCCGGGCAGGTGATGGCGGCCACGGCGCTGATCGCGTCGAATCCGAACCCGAGCGATGCCGACATCGACGCGGCGATGGCCGGCAACATCTGCCGCTGCGGCACGTACAACCGGATTCGCGCGGCCGTCAAGCAAGCTGCGAAGGGGGCGTGACATGTCGCGAGGACTCATCGAAGCAGGTAAGGCGGCCGGCGCGGGCGTGTCGCGCCGTTCGTTTCTGAAGGCGGGCATGTCGCTCGGCGCGGCGGCGGGCGGCGGCTTGCTGCTCGGTTTCAGCCTGCCGGCGGCGGGCGAAGACGCACGGCGCTCGGTGATCGGCGGCGATGCGGACGAAAGTGCGCGCGCCGGCGTATTCGCGCCGAACGCATTCGTGCAGATCGACCGCAGCGGCAAGGTCACGCTGGTGATGCCGAAGGTTGAGATGGGGCAAGGCGTCTACACGGCGCTGCCGATGCTGATCGCCGAGGAACTCGAAGTGCCGCTGTCGAACGTCACGCTCGACCACGCGCCGCCCAACGAGAAGCTGTTCCTCGATCCGCTGCTCGGCGGCCAGTTGACGGGCGGCTCGACGTCGGTGCGCTACGCGTGGGAACCGCTGCGCCGCGCGGGAGCGACCGCGCGCACGCTGCTGGTTTCCGCTGCGGCGAAGCAATGGAACGTCGATCCGGCCACCTGCCGGGCCGAAAACGGCGAAGTGCGGCACCCGCCGAGCGGCCGGCGCGCATCGTACGGCCAGCTCGCGGACGCCGCGTCGAAGCTGCCGGTGCCGAAGGACGTCGCGCTGAAGCAGCCGGCCGATTTCAAGCTGATCGGCAAGCCGGTGAAGCGGCTCGATTCGCCCGAGAAAGTCGACGGCACCGCGCAGTTCGGGCTCGACGTGCGTCTGCCCGGCATGCTGTACGCGGTGATCGTGAACAGCCCGGTGTTCGGCGGCACCGTCGCGAGCGTCGACGAGTCGGCCGCCCGGAAGATTCCGGGCGTGCGCCAGATCGTGCGCGCGGACAACGCGGTCGCGGTGGTCGGCGATCACACGTGGGCCGCGAAGCGCGGCGCGTCGGCGCTCGTCGTGAAGTGGAACGAAGGTGCGGGCGCGAAGGTATCGACCAGGGATATCGTCGCCGATCTTGCGCAGGCCGCCGCGAACGGGAAGGGCGCGGTCGCGCGCAAGGACGGCGACGTCGGCCACGCGTTCGCGAATGCGAAGACGCGTATCGACGCCATCTACGAACAGCCGCTCCTTGCGCACGCAACGATGGAGCCGGTGAACTGCACGGTGCACGTGCGTGCCGACGGCTGCGAGATCTGGGTAGGCACGCAGGTACCGACGCGCGCGCGCGATACCGTGCAGCAACTCACGAGCTTTCCGCCGGAAAAGATCGTCGTGCACAACCATCTGCTCGGCGGCGGCTTCGGCCGGCGGCTCGAAACGGACATGATCGGCCAGGCCGTGAAGATCGCCAAGCAGGTCAATGCGCCGGTGAAGGTCGTGTGGACCCGCGAGGAAGACATCCAGCACGACATGTATCGGCCGTATTACTACGACCGGATTTCGGCCGGCCTCGACGCGAACGGCAAGCCGGTCGCGTGGCAGCACCGCATCGTCGGTTCGTCGATCCTCGCGCGCTTCGCACCGCCCGCGTTCAAGGACGGCGTCGACCCCGACGCGGTCGAAGTCGCGACCGACCTGCCGTACGACCTGCCGAACCAGTTGATCGATTACGTGCGGCAGGAGCCGCGTCACGTACCGACCGCGTTCTGGCGCGGCGTCGGCCCGACGCGCAGCACTTTCGTCGTCGAGAGCTTCATCGACGAACTGGCCGCGCAGACCAAGACCGATCCCGTGCAGTACCGCCGCGCGTTGCTCGGCAAGACGCCGCGCGCGCTGAACGTGCTCGACGTCGCGACGAAGGCCGCAGGATGGGGCACGCCGCTGCCGAAAGGGCAAGGACGCGGCGTATCGGTGATGCACGCGTTCGGCAGCTTCTTCTCGATCGTCATCGACGTCGCGGTGGAGGGCGGCGAGGTGCAGGTCAAGCGTGCCGTGTGCGCGGTCGACTGCGGGATGGCCGTGAATCCGGGCACGATCGAGGCGCAAGTGCAGGGCGGCATCATCTTCGGGATCACGGGCGCGCTGTATGGCGAGATCACGATCGAGGACGGCCGCGTCGTGCAGAGCAACTTCACCGACTACCGGATGATGCGCATCAACGAGACGCCGCCGATCGACGTGCATCTCGTGAAGAGCGCCGAGGCGCCGGGCGGAATCGGCGAACCGGGCACCGCCGCGACCGCGGCGGCACTGTCGAACGCGATCTTCGCGGCGACCGGCACGCGGCTGCGCAAGCTCCCGGTCGGCAACCAGCTGAAGACGGCTTGAGGGGAGAGACACACCATGCGAAACCTCACCCCTAACAGCCTGAATCGCGCCGCTCGCACGCTCGGCGCATCGTTGATCGCGCTGTCCGCGTCGATGGCCGGCACGGCGGCGCATGCCGCGCAAACGGCGCCCGCCGACAGCGCGCTGGTCGCACGCGGCGCGTATCTCGCGAAGGCCGGCGATTGCGTGGCGTGCCACACCGCGCCGCGCGGCGCGCCGTTCGCCGGCGGCCTGAAGATGGTCACGCCGATGGGCGCGATCTACACGACCAACATCACGCCCGACCCGGACACGGGCATCGGCGGCTATACCGAGGCCGAGTTCGCGGGCGCGCTGCGCTCGGGTGTCGCGAAGGACGGCCATCACCTGTATCCGGCGATGCCGTATCCGTCGTACGCAAAGCTGCGCGACGACGACGTGAAGGCGCTTTACGCGTACTTCATGCACGGCGTCGAGCCGGTGAAGCAGGCGAACCGCGCGTCCGACATTCCGTGGCCGCTCAACATGCGCTGGCCGCTGGCGCTGTGGAACGCGGTGTTCCTCGACACGACGCCGTACACCGACAAGCCGGCGAAGGACGCGACGTGGAACCGCGGCGCGTACCTCGTGCAGGGGCTCGGGCATTGCGGGTCGTGCCATACGCCGCGCGGCGTCGGCTTCCAGGAGAAGGCGCTGGACGAAAGCGGGTCGGCGTTCCTGTCGGGCGCGCCGATCGACAACTGGTTCGCATCGAACCTGACCGGCGAGCACAATACCGGGCTTGGCCGCTGGAACGATGCGGATGTCGCGCAGTTCCTGAAGACCGGCGCGAACCAGCATGCGACCGCGTTCGGCTCGATGGTCAGCGTGATCAACCACAGCACGCAGGAGCTGACCGACGAGGATCTCGCGGCGATCTCGCGCTATTTGAAATCGCTGCCGGCGGCGGGTGGCACGGGCGCGCCGCCTTACCGTTACGACCCGAAACCGACGCAGGTCGCGTTGGGCCGGCCGGCGAACGATCCAGGCGCAAAGGTGTATAACGCTTTCTGCATGAATTGCCATGGCGCGGACGGTCGCGGCTACGCGCCGCTGCTCGCGCCGCTCGCGGGCAATCCGAACGTGCTCGAGGCCGATGCATCGTCGCTGATCAACGTGACGTTGAACGGCAGCGAGTCGCTCGTGATCGGCGGCGTGCCGTCCGCGTATCCGATGCCGGCGTTCGCGAACCAGCTGAACGACCAGCAGATCGCCGACGTGCTGACGTTCATGCGCGCCGGCTGGAACAACGGCGCGCCGGCCGTGCAGGCGGCGGACGTCGCGAAACTCCGCAAGGCGACGGCGGCCGCGCGCTGAGCGCGGCCGAACGTGGCGGATGACGACGGGCATGCGTGCCGCGTGCGCGTTGTCGAAGGTTGCCGGGGGCAGGGCGCCCGGCAACATAGTGCTTTCTGTCAACCGGCGTGCGGCCGTACGCGGCAGCGCGCGTTTTATCGACGCAAAACTGGGGTGTCTGGATGGCTAACGTGACTTATACGGATACACAACTGCTGATCGACGGCGAGTGGGTCGACGCCGCGAGCGGCAAGACGATCGACGTCGTGAACCCGGCGACCGGCAAGACGATCGGCAAGGTGGCCCACGCGGGCATCGCCGATCTCGACCGCGCGCTGTCCGCGGCGCAGCGCGGTTTCGAAGCATGGCGCAAGGTGCCCGCGCACGAGCGCGCGGCGACGATGCGCAAGGCGGCCGCGCTGGTGCGCGAGCGCGCCGACACGATCGCGCAGCTGATGACGCAGGAGCAGGGCAAGCCGCTGACGGAAGCGCGTGTCGAAGTGCTGTCGGCAGCCGACATCATCGACTGGTTCGCGGACGAAGGCCGTCGCGTGTACGGCCGGATCGTCCCGCCGCGCAATCTCGGCGCGCAGCAGACCGTCGTGAAGGAGCCGGTCGGTCCGGTCGCGGCGTTCACGCCGTGGAATTTCCCGGTCAACCAGGTCGTGCGCAAACTGAGCGCCGCGCTCACGACCGGCTGCTCGTTCCTCGTGAAGGCGCCGGAAGAAACCCCGGCGTCGCCGGCCGCGCTGCTGCGCGCGTTCGTCGACGCGGGCGTGCCGGCCGGTGTGATCGGTCTCGTGTACGGCGATCCGGCGGAAATCTCGTCGTACCTGATTCCGCACCCGGTGATCCGCAAGGTGACGTTCACGGGCTCGACGCCGGTCGGCAAGCAGCTCGCGGCGCTCGCGGGCCAGCACATGAAGCGCGCGACGATGGAACTGGGCGGCCACGCGCCGGTGATCGTCGCCGAGGACGCGGACGTCGCGCTGGCGGTGAAGGCCGCCGGTGGCGCGAAGTTCCGCAACGCCGGCCAGGTGTGCATTTCGCCGACGCGTTTCCTCGTGCACAACAGCATTCGCGACGAATTCACGCGCGCGCTGGTCCAGCATGCGCAGGGGCTGAAGATCGGCAACGGCCTCGAGGAAGGCACGACGCTCGGCGCGCTGGCGAATCCGCGCCGGCTGACCGCGATGGCGTCGGTCGTCGAGAACGCGCGCAAGGTCGGCGCGAGCATCGAGACCGGCGGCGAACGGATCGGCTCGGAAGGCAACTTCTTCGCGCCGACCGTGATCGCGAACGTGCCGCTCGAAGCGGACGTGTTCAACAACGAGCCGTTCGGCCCGGTCGCGGCGATCCGCGGTTTCGACAAGCTCGAGGACGCGATCGCCGAAGCGAACCGTCTGCCGTTCGGGCTGGCCGGCTATGCGTTCACGCGCTCGTTCGCGAACGTGCACCTGCTGACGCAGCGTCTCGAAGTCGGGATGCTGTGGATCAACCAGCCGGCGACGCCGTGGCCGGAAATGCCGTTCGGCGGCGTGAAGGATTCGGGCTACGGGTCGGAAGGCGGGCCGGAAGCGCTGGAGCCGTACCTCGTCACGAAGTCGGTGACGGTGATGGCGGTCTGACGACCGTTCGACCACGCGCGTGCCGCCGGTTGTGCGGTGCGCACGCGGGTAGCGTTGCCGAAGGCCGGGCGTTCTGCCCGGCCTTGTTGTTTCTGCGTCGCTGGCGGTCGGCTTCGCCCGGGAATGGCGGTCGTTCCCGTCGCGCACGGGGCCTGCGACACCCGCCGCTCAATGCCGGCTGCTGCCGCGATAGCTTTCCACCTCCGCGTCGTACGCGGCGAGAAACGCCTTGCCGAACACCGACGCGAAATCGTCTTCGATCGCGAACACCGTGTCGCGATGCGTCGCCGCGTAGCGGTCCCACATCCTCGCCTTGTACAGCGCGGGCACGCGCTTCTCGTACCAGCGCATCGCATCGTCGCGCTCGCGCAGCCGTTGCGGCGAAAAGCGCGTCAGCAGGTCCATCAGCGCCGCGCGCATGCCGGCGACCATGCCGATCTGGTGCGCGTGCAGATCCTGGAACGCGTCGCTGACCGCGCTCTGCGGCGACATGAAGCCCGGCAGCGGCAGCCCGAACATCTGGCGCAGCACGGCGCCGCCGTCCGGCAGCAGCTTCAGCGGATTGTTCTCGCGATCGAGCAGCATCGTCATGTGCGCCTTCACCTCCCGCTTCAGGATGCTGCGCGACGACAGCAGCTCGACCGTGCCGTTCGCGAACAGCGCCAGCAACTGTCCGGCGATGTACAGCTGTTCGGCCGACCATTGATGCGACTCGGCGGCGGTATCGAGTCCGGCGCCTTCGAAGAACGCGTTCAGCAATTCATCGGGCGTCGGCGCGCGGTTCGCCTGCGGTGCAGGCTCGTCGGCGGGACGTGGCTCCGCATGCGGCGTCGTCGGTTGCACACGCACGTGCTGCGTCCACTCGGGCGCATGATCGGCTTGCGTCGCGGACGACGCGCCGCGATCCGACTCGCCGCGTCCGGACGGAGACACCGAACCCGATCCACCGATATCGGGCGACGACTGTACAAACAAGTCGAGCGGGTCGGTCGACAACTGATTCAGGTCGCGTTGTGATGGCACCGGCGGCGCGGCGCGGCTCGCGGGCTGCGCCGCCTCCCTGCGCGCCGCCGTACCGGATCGCGTGCCGGTGTCCGCTGCCTTGCCGCGGGGAGCGAGGCGATCCTGCAGCAGGCCCCACAACCGGTTGCCGGTCGTCTTCGCGTCGACGTGCGCGTGTGCGGCGGTTCCCGACGTGCCTCGCGGGTCGGCGCTCGCGCTGGAGGTGGTCGGCATGTCGACGACCGGCGCGTCATGTCCGTCGTCACGCTCGGCACGCAGCACGTACGGCCCGATGCGGATGATGTCGCCGGTATTGAGCGGGCGCTCCTGTGCATAGCCGACGGGCTCGCGGTTCACCTCGATCGTCGACACGCTGCTCAGGTTCTTCAGCAGGCACGCATCGTCACCGACCTGCAGCAGGGCCTGCAGCCGGGAAATCTGCCGAGTGTCGTCGCGCAGCACGAGATGGTTGTCGGTTGCCCGGCCGATGGTGCCGCCGGGCGGGTGGAACACGACGGCGTCGTAGGTGTCGCTTTCGACCGGCTCGCCGGCATGTTCGATCACGATCAGTTGCATGTCATACGTCGCTCGGTAAGGAAACGCTGGCGGGGATTCCGGTTCGGTCAGGATGACGACGCATGCCTGCGGCGCGCGAACTCGAACGCGGGCCCCCAGATCGGATGTCCCTTCTCGGCGGGGGACAAGTCGAAGCGCGGGTTGAGGTCCAGAATCTTCGAGAACTCGGCGCGGCACTGCGCGATGCGGTTCGTCACGCAATAGCTGAACGCGAGCAGCTTGTGCGCGGTGATCTGCGTGTCGGTATCGGCCCCGTCGATCTCCTTCGCTCGGCTCAGGACCGCGATCGTGCGTCCGTAGTCGCCGGCGCCATACGCCGCGCGCGCGCTGTCGACCGCGGCGCGCGCCGCCGATTGCGTGGGGGACGTGCTGCACCCGCCGATTCCCAGCAGCAAGGCGCCGAGGAAAATCACGATCGATGAACGGCCTTTCATTCTGAAATGAAATATGTGCGTTATTGGAAGGTGGTGCACAAGCGCTGTTGGATTCTAGTGCCAATCAAGGCGGGCGATGTCGCCGTTACGTTTTGTTTCATTTTGGAAATTGCGCCCGAGTTTTCACTCAAATCGATTCCGGGTTTTTGACTTGTTAATCCATAAAATCGATTCTATAGTTCGCTGTGCTTTTTGGGATTCGTCAGTTGTTTGCCCGGCACCGGTCAATGATCGGAAAAGCCGGCCCTCCGTTCGGGCAGCGCAAACAGCGTGACATGACCCGCAGGGGCGTAGCCACCGACCGCCGACGGCCGTCAGGCTTGGGTTCAACGTCCATATCGCAAGTGAACCTGCAATAGAACCGGGCCGCCGTAGCGAACCGGTCGGATTAACGCGCCTTTTCAAAATGACAGAAATCAATCCAATTCATCGCCATTTCCCCAATTTCGATCTCGTTCCGTAATTGGCGATTTGACCCGTCTTTTTACAAGAATAAATTGCCGAATGAAATTTAAGCGGAAGGATATGCAAGTCACATAATTACCGGTCAATTAATTGTCCCCTTTTAATTAGAGGTGTCGGTTTCGCGTACGGAAATCGACGGGGGAATTATTGCGCTGCGAGGATGAAATATGCGCTGGCGGTCGAGCGGGTTCATCGTATTGGGATGTGCATTGCTGTTGCCCGGATGCGGCGCCACCGAGCGTGCCGCCGCTGTGCCGTATGCGATCACCGTCGACGTGGCGCCCGACGTCAATCCGGACCTCAACCGCAAGCCTTCGCCGATCGTGCTGAAAGTGTTCCAGCTGCGCGCGGCATCGGCGTTCGACGGCGCCGACTTCTTCTCGCTGCAGGACAAGCCCGAGAACATCCTCGGCGCGGACCTGCTCGGCACCGACCGCGTGATCCTGCGCCCGGGCGAGTCGCGCACGTTGCATTACCGCGGCAACGTCGAGGCCGGCGCGGTCGGCGTGATCGCCGAGTACCGGATGCTCGACAAGAACCGCTGGCGCCTCGCGGTGCCGCTACCGCGCGCGAAGCAGCTCAACGTATACAAGTTCTGGCAGACGTCGCCCGGCGAGCTGAAGCTGTCGATCGCGGTCAGGAACGGCGGTCTCGCGCTGAACGACACGCGGGGGCGCCCATGACCGAACCGACGATGTCCGCGACGCCGGTCGCCGCACTGCGCCAGCGCGTGGTGTGGACCGAAGGAATGTTCCTTCGGCCGCAGCATTTCCAACAGCTCGAACGGCACTGGGAGCGCTACGTCGCGCTGCGCTGCCTGCCGCTGCAGGGCTTCTACTGGGGCTTCGACACGCTCGAGATCGACCGGGAGCAGCTCGCGCTCGGCAAGGTCGCGCTTCGCGCGGCGGCGGGCGTGATGCGCGACGGCACGCCGTTCGACCTGTCGCATCCCGACGATCTGCCCGAGCCGCTCGACGTGCCGCCGGATGCGAAGGACCAGCTCGTCGTGCTCGCGTTGCCGTTGTGGCGCGGCGGCGGCGAGGAGGTGTCGTTCGGCGGGAGCGCAAGCGGCAACGGCGGCGCGGACGTCGCGCGCTACGTCGTTCGCGAATACGAAGTGGCCGATGCGAACGCGGTCGCGCTCGGCCCCGCATTGCTGCAAACGGGGCGCCTGAACGTCCGGCTGATGCTCGACACCGAGCTGACCGGCGACTGGCATGCGCTCGGCGTCGTGCGGATCGTCGAGCGGCGCACCGACGCGCGGTTGCTCGTCGACGACGGCTACATTCCGCCGCGCCTGGTCGCACAGCGCGACGCGGCGTTGCTGGCATACACGCGGGAGCTGCACGGATTGCTGACGCAGCGCAGCGACGCGCTGGCCGAGCGCCTGTCGGAGCCGGGGCGCGGCGGCGTATCGGAAGTCGCGGATTTCCTGCTGCTGCAACTGGTGAACCGCTATCTGGCGCTGACCTGGCACGCGCAACAGGACGTCGCGACGCATCCGGAGGCGCTGTTCCGCGACTGGCTGAAGCTCGCATGCGACCTCAGCACGTTCACGGCGGCCGGCCGGCGCCCGCAATCGCTCGCAGTCTACGTGCACGACGACCTGCGCACGAGCTTCGCCGAATTGATGACGGAACTGCGCCGGTCGCTGTCGACGGTGCTGGAGCAAAACGCGATCCAGATCGAGCTGCGCGACGCGGGCAACGGCATCCGGGTCGCGACGCTCGCCGATCCCGCGCTGCGCGACACGGCCGGCTTCGTGCTGGCCGTGCGCGCGGACGTGCCGGCCGACAGCCTGCGCGCGCGGTTTCCGGCGCAGGCGAAGCTCGGCCCGGTTGAGCGGATCCGCGACCTGGTGCAGTTGCAGCTGCCGGGCATCACGATGCGCCAGTTGCCGGTCGCGCCGCGGCAGATCCCGTATCACGCGGGTCATACGTACTTCGAGATCGACAAGGGCAGCGAGCTGTGGAAGCAGCTGGCGCGCTCCGGCGGTCTCGCATTTCATTTCGCCGGCGAATTTCCGGGGCTCTCGATGGAGTTCTGGGCGATTCGCGGGTGACGGCGGGGCAGCGCGATGAATTCTTCCTCCGATTCGATTTCCGCCGGCGCAGGCGGATTCGTGCCGCCGAATCCGGGCGGCATGCATCCATCGGCCGCGTCCGGCGCGGCCGGGCCGACGGCCACGCAGCCGCGCCCCGGCCGCTGGGCCGCAAGCGGCACGAATCCGCTCGTCGCGGCCGCCAACCCGTTGCTCAATCTCGTGCCCCAGATTCGCTCGACCGTCCATCATCCGAATCCGGCGTGGCTGCGCGAGCATCTCGTCGTCGAGATTCGTCAGTTCGAGGCGCGCGCGCAGGAAGCCGGCGTGCCGTCGGAGGCGATCATCGGCGCGCGCTACTGCCTGTGCACGGCGCTCGACGAAGCAGCCGCGCTGACGCCGTGGGGCGGCAGCGTGTGGTCGTCGCACAGCCTGCTCGTGTCGTTCCACAACGAAACGTGGGGTGGCGAGAAGTTCTTTCATCTGCTCGAACGCCTGTCCCAGCAGCCGCGCCAGCACCTCGACCTGCTGGAGCTGCTGTATTTCTGTCTCGCGCTCGGCTTCGAGGGCCGCTATCGGGTGCTCGACAACGGTCATGCGGAACTCGACGCGCTGCGCTGGCAACTGGCTCACACGATCCGCTCGGTGCGCGGCGAATTCGAGCCCGCGTTGTCGCCGCACTGGCGCGACGTCGTCACGCGCGACGTGTCGCGTCGCTTCGTCGTGCCGCTCTGGGTCTGCGTGGCGCTCGCGCTGCTGATCGGCTTCGGCGTGTTCGTCGGGCTGCGCATTGCGCTGGCCGGGCATTCGGACCGGCTGTTCGCGTCGATCGACGCGCTGCACGTGCCGAAGCTGCAGCCTGCTCAGGCACCGCCGCGCCCGGCGGCGGCGCCGCGCGTCGCGAAGTTCCTGGCGCCGGAGATCGCGGCCGGCCTCGTGTCGGTGCGCGACGACGCCGATCGCAGCGTCATCGTGCTGCGCGGCGACGGGCTGTTCAAGTCCGGCTCGACGTCGGTGATCGACCGTTACGCGCCGGTGCTCGCACGCGTCGCGGATGCGCTCAACCAGGTGCCCGGCAACGTGCGCGTGACCGGCTATACCGACGACACGCCGGTGCACACGGCACGCTTCGCGTCGAACTGGGACCTGTCGCGCGAGCGCGCGGAGGCTGTGCGCGGCATGATCGCCGCGCGCCTCGACCATCCGGAGCGACTCGCGGCCGAGGGGCGCGGCACGCTCGATCCGGTCGCGCCGAACGATACGCCCGCGAACCGCGCGCTGAACCGGCGCGTCGAGATCACGCTGCTGCCGGCGCCCGGCAGTGCCGCCGTCGGCGCGACGCAGGGAGCGCACTGACATGAACCAGGCTGTCGCGCGTTTCGTCCGGCCGTTGCCGTCGCGGGAGATCTGGACCTTCGCCGGTCTCGTCGTGCTCGCGTGTTTCGTGTGGCTCGCCGGGCCGCTGTTCGCGTTCGCCGAGATCCGCCCGCTCGAGAGCGGCTGGGCGCGCGCGGTGACGATCGCGGTGCTGTTCGCCGCGTGGGGCGCACGCGTGGCATGGCGAAGCTGGCACGCAAGCCGCTTGAACGCGCAGTTGCTGAACCAGTTGCGCGAGGCCGCGCCCGGGCCGGCGAACGCCGACGATCCGGCCAAGGCCCAGCTCGACGAGCTGCGCAGCCGCTTCGACGAGGCCGCGGCGCTGCTGAAGAAGGTCCGCTTCGGGCAGGCGGACACCGCGCGCAAGGGGCTGGCGCGCTGGTTCGACCGGATGTCGCGCCAGTATCTGTACCAGTTGCCGTGGTACGTGTTCATCGGCGCGCCGGGCTCGGGCAAGACGACCGCGCTCGTCAATTCCGGGCTCAGTTTTCCGCTCGCCGAGCAGTTCGGCCGTGCCGCGATTCGCGGTGTGGGCGGCACCCGGCACTGCGACTGGTGGTTCACGAACGACGCGGTGCTGATCGACACGGCCGGCCGCTACACGACCCATGAAGGCAACCGCGCACTCGACGAAGCCGAGTGGAAAGGCTTCGTCGAACTGCTGAAGAAGTACCGCACGCGCCAGCCGCTGAACGGCGCGATGCTGACGATCAGCGTCGCCGACCTGGTCGGCGCGTCGGAAGCCGAGCGCACGCAGCACGCGATGGTGCTGCGCAAGCGGCTGCTCGAGCTGCGGGCGCAGCTCGGCATCCGGTTTCCCGTCTACCTGCTCGTGACGAAGGCCGACCTGCTGGCCGGCTTCGCCGAGTATTTCGGCGGCTTCGGCCGCGCGGAATGCGCGCAGGTGTGGGGTTTCACGTTCCCGCTCGCGCAAAGCGAGGCGCCGGGCTTCGACCTGCGTGCCGCCTTCGACCGCGAATACCGGCTGCTGCACCAGCGGCTAAACGACGGGCTGCCCGAGCTGCTCGCCACACAGACCGACGCGCGCCAGCGCGAGATGGCGTATCTGCTGCCGCAGCAGGTCGCCGACTTGCAGGACATGCTCGGCCAGTTCGTCGCCGAAGTATTTTCCTTGTCCAGCTTCGAGCCGATGCCGATGCTGCGCGGCGTGTACCTGACGAGCGGCACGCAGGAAGGCACCGCGTTCGACCGCGTGATGAGCGGCATCAAGCGCTTCCTGAAGATCGAGGGCGTGCCGCCGGTTGCCCAGGTCGGCTCGACCGGGCGCAGCTTCTTCTTGAAGTCGTTGCTGCAGGAGCACATCTTTCGCGAAGCCGCGCTCGCCGGCAGCGACCTGCGCTGGCATCAGAAGCGGCGCGTGTTGCAGATCGCCGGCTATGCGCTCCTCGCGCTCGCGAGCATGGTCGTGCTGGCCGCCTGGCTGCGCAGCTATGCGAACAATCGCGCGTATCTCGACCGGATCGCGCAGCAGGTGCCCGCCGTCGATGCGCAGATCGCCGGTGCGAAGTTCTCGGATGCGGCCGACATCGCGCGGTTGCTGCCGGTGCTCGATGCGCTCGGCGGGCTCGCGAATGCCGGCGGCGTCGACCGCTCGCATCCGCCGCTCGCGTACCGCTGGGGGCTGTTTCAGGGCGAGAAGATCGACGAGGCCGTCGACGCCGTGTACCGGCGCGCGCTCGACGACGTGCTGCTGCCGATCGCCGCGCGCCGGATGGAGGCCGCGCTGAGCGATGCGCGGCCGGATGAAACCGACTACGCGTATGCGGCGCTGAAGGCCTACCTGATGCTGTATGACAGCGCGCACTACGATCCCGCATTCGTGCAGGCCGTCGTCGACCTGGAAATGGAGCGCTCGCTGCCGCCCGATTTCTCGCCGGCCGAACGCTCGGCGCTGCGCGCGCATCTCGCCGCGCTATTCGGCAACCGGGTGGCCGTGTCGCCGTATCCGATGAACGAGCGGCTCGTGGCCGACGTGCGCGACAGGCTGCGGCAAGTGCCGTTCTCGCAGCGGCTGTATCGCCAGCTCACGCGCACGCTGCGGCCGGCGACGTCCGCATTCGATTTCAGCGTCGCGCGCGCGGTGGGGCCCGACGCGTCGCTCGTGTTCCGCCGCCAGAGCGGCAAGCCGCTGTCGGAGGGCGTGCCGGGCCTGTATACGCGCAACGGCTATCGGAACGTGTTCGCGCCGCGCCTCGCGGGCGAGGTCGACGCATACGGGCGCGAGGAGGTGTGGGTGCTGAATCTCGGGCTGTCCGAGATCCCCGGGCCGAACGACGCCGCCGCATGGGCGCGCGACATCCGCCAGCTGTACCTGAACGATTATCTGAAGATCTGGGACGACTATCTCGCCGACATCAAGCTGCAGCGCACGGCGACGCTCGCGCAGAGCATCCAGGTCGCGCGCGCGCTGTCGTCGGCGGATTCGCCGCTCACCCGGCTGATGATCGCGCTCGCGCGCGACACGGCGCTCGGCGATGCGCCGGGCGGCGCGCGCAATCTCGCGTCGCGCGCGCAGGACAAGGTCGACGAGGCGCGCAGTTCGCTGTCGCAGATCTTCGCGGGGCAGGGCGCGAGCGACGCGAATCCGTCAGCCGTGGCGCCCGCGAGCCCCGAGCAGGTGGTCGACAGCCACTTCGCCGGGCTGCGCGCGTTCGCGCCGGGAGGCGGCGATCAGGCGCAGGCGTTCGACGCGGTGCTGAAGTCGATCGACGCGCTCTATACGTACCTGACGGCCACCGACGATGCGCTGCGCAGCGGCGCCCAGCCGCCGCCGTCCGACGCGCCCGCGCGGCTGCGCGCGCAGGCCGGGCGGCTGCCGACGCCGTTCCGCGAAGTGCTCGACGACCTGTCGAACGTCGCGAACGGCAGCGTCGCGACCGTCGAGCAGCGCAGCGTCGCGCAACGGGCCGGCGCGAACGTCGGCGATTTCTGCCGGCAGGCGATCGCGGGCCGCTATCCGTTCGCGCGCGGATCGTCGCGCGACGTCGCACCGGCGGATTTCGCGCAGATGTTCGCGCCGGGCGGCCTGATGGACGACTTCTTCCAGAAGAACCTGCAGTCGATCGTCGATACGACGTCGCACCCGTGGCGTTTCGCGAACCGCAATGCGGACGCCGATCCGGCGGCCGCCGCGATGCTTTCGTCGTTCGAGAAGGCCGCGGTGATCCGCGACGTGTATTTCGGCGGCGGTGCACGCACGGCGCAACTGAAGGTGCAGATCCAGCCGCTCGAAATGGACCCGTCGCTCACGGAGATGGTGCTCGACGTCGACGGCCAGATCGTCCGTTATGCGCACGGCCCGCTCGTGCAGAGCGCGGTGGACTGGCCGGGCACGCGCGGCAGCAACCAGGTGCGCCTGCAGGTGTCGGGGCAGGCCGGCGCGACCGACGGCTTCACGACCAACGGGCCATGGGCGCTGCACCGGCTGTTCGACCGCGCGGCCGTGTCGGCCGGGCGCGGGTCGGACCAGATGGTCGCGCGCTTCACCGTCGACGGCAAACCGCTCGTGCTGCAGGTGAATGCGGGCAGTGTCCGCAATCCGTTCAGGCTGCCCCAGATGGAGTCCTTTACATGCCCTCCGAAGCAATGAGCCGCCTGCCGCCGCTCACGCGCGCCGACGGCGACGCCCCGGCCTGGTACGGAAAGATTCCCGGCGCCGGCGACTTCGTGAACAGCCGGCTGCCGCATGCGCTCGCACAGTGGTGGGAACGCTGGCTTCAGCAGGGGATGGCCGCGATGCGCCAGCGCGGTCCGGACGAGATCGCGCGCCACTACACGGTCGCGCCGGTCTGGAATTTCCTGGTGCCGGCGGGCGCCGGCGCGTCGTGCGTGCAGGCAGGTTGTCTCGCGCCGAGCTGCGACCGCGTCGGGCGCTACTACCCGGTGATCGTCACGCTGCCGATGCCGGCGGCCGACTACTGGAACGGGCTGCCGGACGCCGCCGACGCGTTCTACTGGCAGATCGGCCATGCGTTGCTCGATGCGATCCGGCATGCGCGCGCGCCAGTCGACCTCGAGGAGACGCTTGACCGCGTGCGGCTCGCGCCGGGCGGCGGGCCGCCGGCGGAAGTTGTCGACGGGATGCCGGCAACGCTGCCCGAACGACCGGCGCTCGCCGCGTGGCCCGGGCTGTCCGGTTATTTCGATCCCCACGGCGGGACGAGCTTCTGGTGGACCAATCGCGCCGACGGCTCGCCGCTGCGCACGCATGCGCATACGGGCACACCCGACAACGCGCTGTTCCTGACGCTGTTCGGCGGTAGCTGACGGTGCCGGTCGGCGGTCGGAGGCTGGCAACGCAGGCAATACGGATGCGGTATCGCGAGGTAGACATGAAGGACCCTTCATCGAGAGACAACGAGCACGACACGGCGACCCGCGGCGACGCGCCCGAATTCACGGTGCGGCCGCTGCCGCTCGGTCATCGCCTGGGCGAGCTGCAGCTCGACGAGGTGCTGGGCATCGGCGGTTTCGGCATCGTCTATCGCGCGTTCGACCGCACGTTGCGGCGCGCGGTCGCGATCAAGGAATACATGCCGTCGATGCTCGCGACGCGCGGCGGCGACTACACGGTGTCACTGCGCTCCGAGCGGTTCGCCCAGGCGTTCGACGCGGGACGCGGCGCGTTCCTCAACGAGGCGCGCTTGCTCGCGCAATTCGACCATCCGGGGCTCGTGAAGGTGCTGCATTTCTGGGAGAGCCACGGCACCGCATACATGGTGATGCCGTTCTACGAGGGGCGCACGCTCAAGCAGCTGCTCGACGGCGGTGCGCGGATGAGCGAGACGCAATTGCGCAACATCGTCGGCGCGCTGCTCGGCGCGCTCGACACGCTGCATCGCGCGCAGTGCTTCCATCGGGACGTCGCGCTCGACAACGTGCTGATCCGCCCGAACGGCAGCGCGATCCTGCTCGACTTCGGCGCGGCGCGCAAGCGGATCGGCGATCTCGTCGACGACGGCGCGATGATGATCAAGCCCGGCTACGCGCCGATCGAGCAATACACCGACGACCCCGCGTTCAGCCAGGGGCCGTGGACCGATCTCTACGCGCTCGGCGCGGTGATGCACGCGTTGATCACAGGTGAACTGCCGCCCGCGGCCGTCGTGCGCAGCATCAAGGACACGTACCGGCCGCTCGCGTCGCGCGAGTTGCCGGCCGGCGAGGTGTACAGCCCGGCGTTCCTCGCGGCGATCGATCACGCGTTGCAGTTGCGGATCCCGGATCGGCCGGAGTCGGTCGCGGCGTTCGCGGCGGAACTCGGGTTGCGCAATCTCGACCGGCCGGGCGGCGGGTATGGTGCGGCCGTTGCGCCGCCGGCCGCCGATGCCGGCGGCGGTGGAGCAGGGAAGGTGGCTTCCGGTGTTTTGGGGGCGGCAGCGGTGACGGGAAATACGTCGGCCGGTGAGCGCGGGACGGCGTCGGGCGATGCAACATCGGATGTGCGGTCGTCGCAGCCTGAGCGGGCGGAAGGCCGGACGAGCACTTCCGATACGGCGTCTATCGCGTCCGCCGGGGCTGGCGACAAGCCGAACGATGGCGGGCCTTTGGCGTCGACGGCGGCTGCGCAAGCCCTGCATTCATCGGCCTCGCCCACGTCTGCAACTGCTTCGTCATCCGTATCGCAGGCGTTGTCGGCTTCCGAGAAAACCGGGCGATCCGACGGACGTGAAGGTGATGAGGGGCGTGCAAAGGAAGGGGCGAACGACGAGCGGTCGGCTTCGACGCCTGAAGCGCGTGAGGATGCCGGCGTGCGATCGGGAAGCGCCGGGGCGGACAGCGGGCAGGGCCGTGCAACGGATACAGGAAACCTGAACGGAACGGCAGTGCCAATTGCTGGCGCTGCTGGCGCTGCTGGCGCTGCTGGCGCTGCTGGCGCCTCCACATCCACGCCGTCGCCGGGTGCATCGCCTCCGATCCACCCGCCGCGCCGCCCATCGTTCATCGCGGCGGGCAACCGGCGCACGAAGACCTACGTGGGTGGCGCGCTGGCAGCAATGATTGTCGTTGGCATCGCCGCGACCTATCTGTCGCGTCCCGCGAAAGTCGCGGGCGAACCGGAAGCGGGGGCAAGCCAGCCGCTGGCGGGCGTTGCGTCCTCGGGCGCGGCGTCGGACGCGATGCTCGCGCAGCGCGGCCCGACGCCGATCGTCGTGCCTCCGTCGAGCCTGCCGGCCGGATCGTCCGCGCAGGTGCCTCCGCCCTCGCTGGCCGCCGCGCCGGCCAGCACGCCCGCTGCGGGGGCGGCCGTGCCCGCGCCGCAGGTCGCGACGACCGCCACGGACATCGCCGGCGTCACACCGTCGCAAGCGGGCTCGAGCGCGACCATCGCACCGGCCGGCAGCCTCGACACATCGGAGCGCGTCGTCAACGTGCCGCCGTCGGAGGCCGCTGCGCCGCCGTCGACCGCACCAGTGCCCGCGCCGGCGTCGCCATCGGAAGCGGCGACGGCCGTTGCCGCGATCAACGCGCCGGCCGTCGAGCAGCGCCCGCCGAAACAGGAGACCGTCCAGGTCCGTTTCAACGTGCGTCCGTGGGGCGACGTGTACGTGAACGGCGCACGGCGCGGCGCGAGCCCGCCGCTGCGCTCGGTGTCGCTGACGCCGGGCGTCTATCAGATCGAGATCCGCAACGGCTCGCTGCCGCCGTTGCACCGCACCGTGGCGATCGACTTCGGCAGCAAACCGGTCAACATCGACTATGCATTCGAATGACGTCAGCCAGGCGGCGCTGGCTGCCGCCGCATTGTCCTCGCCGTCGCCCGGTTTGCCGGCCGCGACGCCGCGCGCCGAGTTGATCGGCCGGCTGCTGGCGGAGGTCTCGCCCGAAGCCCCGTGCGGTCCGAACCTCGAATACGACGCCGACTTCCTGCAGCTTCAGGAGCGGGCGACACCGCGCGCCGAGCAGCAATACGGCGACACCGTGATTCCGGCCGAGACGCCCGACTGGCGCGCGGTCGAGCGCCTTGCGCTTGCGCTGGGCGAGCGGACGAAGGACTTGCGTGTCGCCGCGTATCTCGCGCGCAGCTGGACCGAGCAGCACGGCATCCCGGGCTACGCGGACGGGCTCGCGGTCGTCGCCGGCCTGATCGGGCGCTGGTGGGACGACCTGCATCCGCGCCTCGACGCCGATGGCGAACCGGATCCGACATTGCGGATGAACGCGCTCGCCGATGTCGCCGGCGCACACGAATGCGCGCGCGCGGCGCGGCGCCAGCCGCTGTTCGACGGCGGCCCGAGCGTGCGCGACGCCGAACGCGCGCTCGACGGGCGCGACGAAGCGGGCGGCCCGGCCACAGTCAGCCGCGACGGCCTGGTCGCCGCGCTGTCGACCGCACGCGACGACGGCCGCGTGCCGATCGACGCGGTGCGCGCGGTGCTGGGTGCGCTGAATGCGATCCGCGCGCACGTCACGGACCGGCTCGGCAGCGAATGGTCGCCCGATGCGAGCGACACGGAAAAGGCGTTGCAACGCATCGTGCACGAAATGCCGGAGCCGGTGCCGATGCACGCGACACGGCCGGCGGACGGTTCGATTCCGGCGGCGCCGGCTGCATCCGGCGCCGCGCACGCCGCGTCCACGCCGGCCGCGTTGCCGAACGGGCAGGCCTGGCGCGATGCCGAGGTCGCGAGCCGCGACGACGTGCGGCTCGGCATCGACAAGATGTGCCGCTATTTCGAACTGCACGAGCCGAGCCACCCGGCGCCGCTGCTGCTGCGGCGTGCGCAGCGACTGCTCGCGCTCGACTTCTACGAAATCATCCGGGACCTCGCTCCAGAGAGCCTGCCGAAGCTGGACCTGCTGAGCGGCGAGCGGAGCGAATGAGGCAAGCCGCCCGGCGGCGGCGACGTACACGCAATCTGATCGATGTGAAGGAGCGGACGATGACGGACAGAACCAAGGCGGCAGGCAGCGGACAGAAGTTCATCGCGCGCAATCGGGCGCCGCGCGTGCAGATCGAGTACGACGTCGAGACCTACGGCGCCGAGCGCAAGGTGCAGCTGCCGTTCGTGATGGGCGTCATCGCGGATCTGGCGGGCAAGCGCGCCGAGCCGCTGCCCGATTTACCGGAGCGCAAGTTCCTCGAGATCGACGTCGACAACTTCGACGAGCGGATGAAGTCGGTCGCGCCGCGTGTCGCGTTCCAGGTGCCCAACACGCTGACGGGTGAAGGGATGCTCAACGTCGACATGACGTTCGAGCAGATCGACGATTTCTCGCCGGCGGCGATCGCGCGCAACGTCGACGCGCTGCGCCGGCTGCTGGATGCGCGCACCGAGCTGTCGAACCTGCTGTCGTACATGGACGGCAAGCACGGCGCCGAGCAGCTGATCGAGCGCGCGATCAACGATCCCGACCTGCTGAAGACGCTCGTGCGCGAACCGCGCGCCGACGCGCAGGCCGGCGACGCGACCCAACCGGAGGCCCGCGATGAATGACCCTGTCCAGTCCCGCGCAGAAACTCGCAACACCCGCGACGCCGCGCAGCCGGCCGTCGCGCACGGCGAATTCGCCGCGCTGTTGCAGAAGGAGTTCAAGCCGAAGACCGCCGAGGCGCGCGAGTCGGTCGAGCGCGCGGTGCGCACGCTCGCGCAGCAGGCGCTTGAACATACGGTCGGCATGACGACCGACGCATACGGCAGCGTGAAGCAGATCATCGCGGAGATCGACCGAAAGCTGTCCGAGCAGATCAACCAGATCCTGCATCACGACGAATTCCAGACGCTCGAAGGTGCATGGCGCGGCCTCCATTACCTCGTCACGCATACCGAGACCGACGAGCTGCTGAAGATCAAGGCCTTGCCGGCGTCGCGCAACGAGGTTGCGCGGATGCTCAAGCGCTACAAGGGTGTCGCGTGGGACCAGAGCCCGCTGTTCCGCAAGATCTACGAGGAGGAATACGGGCAGTTCGGCGGCGAGCCGTTCGGCTGCCTCGTCGGCGACTTCTACTTCAATCACAGCCCGCCGGACGTCGAGATGCTCGGCGAGCTGTCGAAGATCGCGGCGGCCGCGCACGCGCCATTCATCGCGGGCGCGTCGCCGGAACTGATGCAGATGGATTCGTGGCAGGAGCTGTCGAATCCGCGCGACCTCACCAAGATCTTCCAGAACACCGAATACGCGGGCTGGCGCAGCCTGCGGCAGTCGGAGGATTCGCGCTACGTCGGCCTCGCGATGCCGCGTTTTCTTGCGCGGCTGCCGTATGGCGCGCGCACCAATCCGGTCGACGAATTCGACTTCGAGGAAGACACCGACGCCGCGAATCACGACCGCTACACGTGGGCGAACTCGGCTTACGCGATGGCCGCGAACATCAATCGCTCGTTCAAGTTGTACGGCTGGTGCTCGTCGATTCGCGGCGTCGAGTCGGGCGGGGCGGTCGAAGGGCTGCCGAGCCACACGTTCCCGACCGACGACGGCGGCGTCGACCAGAAATGCCCGACCGAGATCGCAATCAGCGACCGCCGCGAAGCCGAACTCGCGAAGAACGGCTTCATGCCATTCGTACACCGGAAGAATTCGGATTTCGCGGCGTTCATCGGCGCGCAGTCGCTGTATCAGCCGGCCGAGTATCACGACCCCGACGCGACCGCGAACGCGCGGTTGTCCGGCCGCCTGCCTTACCTGTTCGCGTGTTGCCGCTTCGCGCACTACCTGAAATGCATCGTGCGCGACAAGATCGGCTCGTTCCGCGAGCGCGACGACATGGAGCGCTGGCTCAACGACTGGATCATGAACTACGTCGACGGCGACCCCGTGAACTCGTCCCAGGAAACCAAGGCGCGCAAGCCGCTGGCGGCCGCGCAGGTGGTCGTCGACGAGGTCGAGGACAACCCCGGCTACTACACGTCGAAATTCTTCCTGCGACCGCATTACCAGCTCGAAGGGCTCACCGTGTCGCTGCGGCTGATCTCGCGGCTGCCATCGGCGAAGGCGGCGAACGAGTGAGCGGCACGCGGCATTCGATACGGCATTCAACGTGATTTCGCACCGAAACGGAGACGGCAATGGGCGTGGCAATGTTTATGAAGGTGGACGGCGTGACCGGCGAATCGGCGGACGCGCAGCACAAGGGCTGGACCGACATCGAATCGTTCACGTGGGGCGCGAGCCAGCCGGGCGCGATGGCGAGCGGCAGCGGCGGCAACGCGGGCAAGGCAAGTTTCAACGATCTCGTCGTGGCCGCGTACATGGACAAGGGCGCGCCGGCAATCGTCAAGAACTGCGCGAGCGGCAAGCACTTGCCGAAGGTCGAGATCTCCGCGTGCAAGACCGGCGGCACGCAGGTCGAGTTCATGCGCGTGACGCTGCAGGAAGTGCTCGTCACGTCCGCTCAGGTCGCGGGCATCGACCCCGGCGACGCGGCCGACCGGCTGATGATGCACTACGGCTTCCAGGCCGCGAAGGTGAAGAAGCAGTACTGGCAGCAGAACGACAACGGTGGCAAGGGCGCCGAGGTGTCGGTCGGCTGGAACATCAAGGAAAACACCGAGATGTGACGGCGGAGCGATGACGATGGACGACCCGCAAGCCCGCGCCGGCCGCCACGCCGGAGTGCGCGACCGGCTGCAGCCCGCGCTGCTCGACCGGCTGACCGACGACGCGCCGCAGCGCACGGCCGATCCGCCCGGCACGCAAGGGATCGGCGCCGAGCGCCTGCGTGCGGCCGTGCTGCGCGATCTCGCGTGGCTGCTCAATACGCGCAATGCCGAGGACGGCTTCGTCGACTGGGCCGCGTTCGCGCACGCGCAGGCCTCGGTGCTCAACTACGGAATGCGGCCGCTCGTCGGCAAGCCGATGTCGGGCGTCGAGCGGATGTCGGTCGAGGCGTCGATCCGCGACGCGATCGTGCGCTTCGAGCCACGCATCGCGCCGGACAGCGTCGAGGTCCGCAGCGTCGCCGATGCATCGGACGGGCGTGCCGGCGAACGGCGTCACAACGTGCTGCTGTTCGAGATTCGCGGCACGCTGTGGTCGATCCCGCATCCGGTCGAATTCGTGCTGCGCTCCGACCTCGATCTCGAGACAGGCGCGATGTCGCTGCGGTCGGCGGCGGGAAACTGACACGATGGATACGCGCCTGCTCGACTACTACAACCGCGAGCTCGCGTACCTGCGCGAGCTCGGCGACGAATTCGCGCAGCAGTTTCCGAAGGTCGCCGCACGGCTGCGGCTCACCGAATCCGGGCCGCCCGATCCGTACGTCGAACGGCTGCTCGAAGGCTTCAGTTTCCTCACCGCGCGCGTGCAGCTGAAGATGGACGCCGAGTTTCCGCGCTTCACGCAAGCGCTGCTGGACGCGGTGTATCCGGGCTATCTCGCGCCATTGCCGTCGATGGCGATCGTGCGGTTCGCGCCGATGCTCAACGAAGGCAGCCTCGCACAGGGCTGGCGCCTGCCGGCCGGCACCGCGCTGCGCGCGCGGGCCGCCGCGTCCGAGCAGACCGCGTGCGAATTCCGTACCGCGCACGACCTGACGCTGTGGCCGCTCGAGCTGACCGATGCGGCGGTCACCGGCGCGCCGTCGTGGCTGCCGCGCGGCGCCGTGCCTGCGCGCCAGGACGTGCGCGGCGCGCTGCGCATCCGGCTCAAGGCGCGTGGCGGCGCCAGGTTGTCGCAACTGCCGCTCGAGCAACTGACCTTTCATCTCGCGGGCCCGGAACGCGACGCGCTGCACCTGCTCGAACTGATCGCCGCGCATGCGCTCGGCGCTGTCTGCCACGACCCGGGGCAGCCGCCGCGCTGGCTGCATGCGCTCGACGCCGATGCGATCGTCCATGAGGGTTTCGATCCGGCGCAGGCGATCCTGCCCGACGACGGGCGCAGTTTCCACGGCTACCGGCTGCTGCGCGAGTATTTCGCGTTTCCGGCGCGCTTCCTGTTCTTCAGTATCGGCGGGCTGCGCGCCGCGCTCGCGCGCGCCACCGGCGACGAATGCGAGCTGACCGTGCTGTTCGATCGCCACGACGCCGCGCTCGAAGCGGCCGTCGATGCGCGGCATCTGGCGCTGAACTGCACACCGGCCGTGAACCTGTTCGCACGTCGCGGCGACCGGATCCTGTTGCAGCCGGGCGCGCGCGAGCATCATGTCGTCGTTGACCGCAGCCGGCCGCTCGATCACGAGGTCTATGCCGTGCAGCGGCTCGCGAGCGAGCAGCGCGACGATGGCCAGTCGCGCGAATTCCGGCCGTTTCATGCGTCGTTCGCGCGCGACGACGGCAACTACGGCGCGTACTACACGGTACGGCGCGAGCCTCGGCTGGTGTCCGCGCAGGCACGCGCGAACGGCACGCGCACCGGCTACGTCGGCAGCGAAACCTACGTGTCGCTCGTCGACAGTCAGTGCGCGCCGTACGACGAGACGATGCGCTATCTGTCCGTCGACACGCTGTGCACGAACCGCGATCTCGCGCTGCTGCTGCCGCCGGGCGATTCGAACGCGTTTACGCTGCGCATTTCGGCGCCCGTCGAGCGCATCGTCGCGATTCGCGGCCCGTCGCGCCCGCGCCCGCCGATCGCCGACGCGCAGACGGCCTGGCGGCTCGTCCGTCATCTCGGGCTCGCCCGGCAGACGCTGACCGATCTCGACGACGACGAGGGCGCACATGCGCTACGCGAGCTGCTCGGCCTGCATGCCGACCCGGCCGATGCCGCGATGCGCCGGCAGATCGACGGCGTGCGGCGCGTCGCGTTCTCGCCGGTGTTCCGGCGGCTGCCGGCGCTCGGCCCGCTGATGTTCGGGCGCGGCGTGCAGGTCGACGTGACCGTCGACGATCATGCGTTTTCCGGCGACAGCCCGTTCCTGCTCGGCGCTGTGCTCGAACAGTTCTTCGCGCGGCATGTTTCGATCAATGCGTTCGCCGAATGCGTGCTGACCAGCGTGCAGCGCGGCACGCTCGCGCACTGGCCCGCGCGCATCGGCCGGCGGCCCGCGATATGAAGCACGGCACGCCACCCGGCGCTCGATCGGCCGTCGAATCCGCCCGCCGCGATGCGTGGTGGGCGCGATTGCGCGCCGCGCCGCATGGTTACGACCTGTTCCAGGCGTTGCGCTGGCTCGATGCGCTGTCGTCCGGCCGCGCACCGCTCGGCCATGCCGCGCGGCCGCGCGACGAACCGGTGCGGCTCGGGCAACAGCCGTCGCTGGCGTTCGCGGCGTCGATGGTGGCCGGTGCATACGATGGCGACGGCGGCGCCACGCGGCCGCGCATCGCGATCCACGGTTTCGGGTTGTTCGGACCGAACGGTCCGCTGCCGACCCACCTGACCGAATACGCGCACGAGCGCGCGGCCCAGCACGACGACCCGACGTTCGCCGCATTCGCGGACCTGTTTCATCACCGGCTGATCCTGCTGTTCTACCGCGCATGGGCCGACGCGCAACCGACGGTGAGCCTCGATCGTCCCGGGCGCGCACGGTTCGACGCGTATGTCGCGAGCCTCATCGGGCGCGCCGCGCATGACGACAGGCCGGCCGCGCAGGCCGATGCGGAACGCACGGCCGCCGACACGCTCGCGCCGCATGCGCTTTATTTCCACGCGGGTCATCTCGTGCGGCACACGCGCAACCCGGAAGGGCTCGTGCAGATCCTGAGCAGCCATTTCGGCGTCGACGCGCGCATCGTCGAGCACGTGCCGCGCTGGGTCGCGATCGAGCGCACGCAGCGCTGCGTGATCCGTGCGACGCGGCCGACCCTGCGCGTCGGCGGCGTCGCGCTCGGCATCGCGGTGCGCGACGCGCAGTCCCATTTCCGGATCGTGCTCGGGCCGCTGTCGCTCGACGCGTACCGGCGCTTCCTGCCGGGCGGCCCGCACGCGCGGCAACTCGCGCACTGGGTCCGCGAATACGTCGGCATCGAGTTCGACTGGGACGTCCAGCTCGAACTGGCGGCCGACGCGGTGCCCGCGATCGCGCTCGGCGCGCCGCAGGGCCTCGGCCGTACCGCGTGGCTCGGGCAGCGGCTCGACGCGGGGCCCGCGCGCGATCTCGTCGTCCGTTACGACGCGCGCCGTGGCGGGCCGCCGCGCACCGGCGCCGTCCCTCATCGCGAAACCGCCTAAACGGGAACCGTCATGTCCGATATCGGCCGCGTCAACCTGTTCGGAAAGCTCAACCCGCTCCTCTACGAAACGCTCGAGCAGGCGACCGGATTCTGCCGGCTGCGCGGCAATCCATACGTGGAGCTCGCGCACTGGTTCAAGCAGCTCCTGCAGCGGCCCGACGGCGACCTGCAGCGCGTGCTGCGCCGGTTCGAGATCGACGAGGCCGCGATCGAGCGCGGCCTCGTCGCGTCGCTCGATCGGCTGCCGCGTGGCGCGGGATCGGTGTCGGACCTGTCCGTGCACATCGACGACGCGGTCGAGCGCGCGTGGGTCTATGCGACCTTGAAATACGACGCGACGCGGATTCGCGGCGCGGTTCTGCTGCTCGCGATCCTGAAGACGCCGCAGTTGCGCAACGTGTTGTACGCGATCGCACGCGAGTTCGAGCGCATCGTGCCCGACGTGCTCGCCGACGAACTCGCATCGATCGTCGACGGTTCTCCCGAGGCGCAACCGGCCGTGCGCGCCGATCCGGGCTCGGGCACCGACTCCGGCGACGCCGCGATGCGCGGTGTGCCAGCCATGGAAGGCGCGGCCCTGGCGCGCTTCGCCGTCGACCTGACCGCCCGTGCGCGGGCAGGCGAGATCGACCCCGTCGTCGGGCGCGACGCGGAGATCCGCCAGATCGTCGACATCCTGCTGCGGCGCCGGCAGAACAACCCGCTGCTGGTCGGCGAGGCCGGTGTCGGCAAGACCGCCGTCGCGGAAGGCTTCGCGCTGCGCATCGCCGCCGGGGACGTGCCGCCGTCTCTGCGAGACGTCGCGCTGTACCTGCTCGACATCGGGCTGCTGCAGGCCGGCGCGAGCGTGAAGGGCGAATTCGAGAGCCGCCTGCGCGGCGTGATCGACGAAGCGATGTCGTCCGAGCGGCCGACGATCCTCTTCGTCGACGAAGTCCATACGCTCGTCGGCGCGGGCGGGGCGGCCGGCACCGGCGACGCCGCGAACCTGCTGAAACCGGCGCTCGCGCGCGGCCTCCTGCGCACCATCGGCGCGACCACGTGGTCCGAGTACAAGCAGTACATCGAGAAGGATCCCGCGCTGACGCGGCGCTTCCAGCTCGTCCACGTGCTCGAACCCGAGGAGGCCGCCGCCGTGACGATGCTGCGCGGCCTCGCCGCGAAGCTCGAAGCGCACCACCGCGTGCTGGTGCTCGACGATGCGCTGCAGGCCGCCGTGACGTTGTCGCATCGGTATATTCCCGCGCGGCAGTTGCCGGACAAAGCGATCAGCCTGCTCGACACGGCCTGCGCGCGCGTCGCCGTCAGCCAGCACGCGGTGCCCGCGCCGATCGAGGACGCGCGCCGACGCATCGACGGCCTGCGCGTGGAGCGGGAACGGATCGCGCGCGAGTGTGCGCTCGGCACCGGCGATACCGCGCGGCGCGACGCGATCGATGCCGAGCTTGCCGCCGTGCAGACGGAGCTCGATCGGCTCGATACGCGCTGGCAAGCCGAGCGCGACGCATTGGCCTCGATCGTCGAATCGCGCGCCGCGCTGCTCGACGACGCGCCGTCGAGCGAGCTCACCGGCGACGCACGCGCCGATGTCCTGTCGCGCCTCGCCGCCGCGCAGCAGGCGCTCGCCGAGATGCAGGGCGACGCACCGCTCGTGCTGCCCGCCGTCGACACGCATGCGGTCGCCGCCGTCGTCGCCGACTGGACCGGCATTCCACTCGGCCGGATGGTGCGCGACGAGACGCAGGCCGTGCTCAAGCTCGCCGAGACGCTCGGCGAACGCGTCGTCGGCCAGCACCATGCGGTCGAACTGATCGCCGAACGGATTCAGACCGCACGTGCGAAGCTCGACGACCCGACCAAACCTCACGGCGTGTTCCTGCTGTGCGGGCCGTCCGGCGTCGGCAAGACCGAGACCGCGCTCGCGCTGGCCGACACGTTGTACGGCGGCGAGCGCAACGCGATCACGATCAACATGAGCGAATTCCAGGAGGCGCACACGGTATCGACGCTGAAGGGCGCGCCGCCTGGCTATGTCGGCTACGGACAGGGCGGGGTGCTCACCGAGGCCGTGCGCCGGCGGCCGTACAGCGTCGTGCTGCTCGACGAGATCGAGAAGGCGCATCGCGACGTGCATGAGATTTTCTTCCAGGTGTTCGACAAGGGCTGGATGGAAGATGGCGAAGGGCGCGACATCGACTTCCGGCATACCGTGATTTTGCTGACGTCGAACGTCGGCGCCGATCGCGTGATCCAGCTGTGCCGCGACCCCGAGCGCCTGCCCGACATGCAGACGCTTGCCGATGCGCTGCGCGCGCCGCTGCTCGACGTGTTCCCCGCCGCGCTGCTCGGCCGGCTGACCGTCGTGCCGTACTACCCGCTGACCGATGCAACGCTTGCGCGCATCGTCGAGTTGCAGCTGCGGCGCTTCGAGAAGCGGATCGACCAACATCACGGAATCCGGCTGCGCTGCACCGATTCGGCGACCGCGCTGATCGTCGCGCGCTGCCGGACGATCGAATCCGGCGGCCGCATGGTCGACGCGATCCTCACGCATACCGTGATGCCGCGCATCGGCCGCGCGATCCTCGAGGCCACGCTCGAAGGCCGCGCGCTGACGTCGATCGAGGTAAGCGCCGCCGGCGGCGAATTCGCTTACCGGTTCGACGAGGAGGGAACGACGTGAATCGCGTATTCACACTCGACAGCCCGCACGGTGACGACCTGAAGTTCCACACGCTCGACGGCAGCGACGAACTCGGCCGCCTGTTCGAATTCCGGATCGAGGCACTGGCTGACAGCCACAGCCTGTCGCTGAAGGACATGCTCGGCAAGCCCGTGACCGTGCGGATCGAACAGCAGGACCTGTCGACGCGCTATCTGAACGGAATCGTCGTTCGGGCGACGCTAGCCGGCCGGCGTGCCGAGCGGCACTACGGTTACGAACTCGTCGTGCGGCCGTGGCTGTGGCTCGCGACGCGTCGCTCCGATTGCCGGATATTCCAGAACCGCACCGTGCCCGACATCGTGCAGGAGGTGCTCGCGCCTTACGGCTTTCCGATCGAGAACAAGCTGACCGATGCGTACGTGCCGCGTGAGTTCTGCGTGCAATACAACGAGACCGACACAGCGTTCGTGATGCGATTGATGGAGTTCGAAGGTATCTATTTCTATTTCCGGCACGCGGCCGACAGTCACACGCTCGTGCTGTGCGACGCGATGTCGTCGCACGTCGCGTTGCCCAGCTACGAAACGATCCCGTACATCGCGCAGGATCGCACCGCGATCGCCGACGAGGAGCACATCGACGGCTGGCTGCCCGCGCAGGAGGTGAGCGTTGGCAAGCATCAGACCACCGACTACGACTATACGAAGCCGCGTGCGGATCTTTCCACGCAGAAAGTCGATCCGCGCGGCCACGATCACGACAGCTTCGCGTCGTTCGAATGGCCGGGCGGGTATCGCGACGATGCGCCTGGTGCGCATTACAGCCGCGTGCGGCTCGAGGAGCAGCAGGCCGAACATGAGCGGGCGAGTGCGGATACCGACGTGCGCGGCGCCGCGCCGGGTTATCTGTTCACGCTTGCGCATTGCCCTCGTGCCGATCAGAACCGCGAGTACCTGATCGTGCGATGTCGGTACCGTTTCCAGGAGAACGCGTATGCGAGCGATCAGGGCGCGGAGGCTGTGGTGCATCAGACGATGATGCTCGTGCAGCCGTCGAGCCTGCCTTATCGATCGCCGCGTGAAACGCCGCGGCCGCGGACGAACGGGCCGCAGACGGCTACCGTGGTCGGGCCGCCGGGGGAGGAAATCTGGACCGATCAGTATGGGCGGGTGAAGTTGCAGTTCCGGTGGGACCGATACGGGCAGAGCAATCAGGATTCATCGTGCTGGGTACGGGTGTCGAGTCCTTGGGCCGGCGGTGGGTTTGGTGGCGTGCAGATTCCGCGTGTCGGCGATGAGGTTGTCGTCGATTTTCTCAACGGTGATCCGGATGAGCCGATCGTGACGGGGCGGGTCTACAACGGCGAGAAGATGCCGCCGTGGGGATTGCCGGGCAGCGCGACGCAGAGCGGGCTGCTGTCGCGCTCGTCACCGGGCGGGACGACCGACCATGCGAATGCGTTCCGGTTCGAGGACAAGAAGGGCGCCGAGCAGCTGTGGATGCATGCCGAGCGCAATTTCGACGCGGAGACGGAGGCCGATCACACACTTTCCGTCGGGAACAACCATACGCATACCGTCGGGAACGACGAAACGATGCAGGTGAAGAACAACCGGCAACGGAGTGTCGGGCAGAACGAGACAGTGAATATCGGGCAGAACCGGGTCGCGCAGATCGGGGTGGACGAGACGCATGGGGTGGGGGGAAACCGGACGCGAACGGTCGGCAAGAACGAAACCGTGACGATCGCCGCGAATCGCGACGCGACCATTGGTGGAATACATACCGAGACGGTTGCGAAAGCCAAGACTGAAACGATCGGCGAAGGCAAGACGCTGAATGTCGGACAGATGTATCAGACGACGTCGCAGGACATGAAGACGCTGGTTGCGTCGTCGCATACCGAGGAGATCGGCACGCGGACCTCCACGATCGCCAAAGCCCATACGCACACGGTCGGCGGCGAACACACCGTCAACGTCGGCGCGAACCATACGACGAACGTGCAGCATCAGGTGACCGTCAACGCCGGAGATCAGCTCTCGCTCGTCTGCGGGATGTCCAGCATCGTGATGAAGCGCGACGGCACGATCACGATCCAGGGCGTCAACGTCGCGTCGGCTGGCACCGAAAGCCACACAGTCAACAGCAAGAAGGTGACGTCGTCTGCGTCGGTCGAGCATACGGTCGAAGGGACGATCCTGAAACTGAATCCATAACGGAGGCTCGCACGAATGCAGAACTGGCAGCCGACCAATCCGATAGAACGCAGGTTCATGGATGCGCATACGGACTGGATGAGTTTCGCAAAAGAGCAGGATGCGCGCTTGATGATCTGGCAGACCGACGAGACGGATGCGGAACTCGTGCGGCTCTATTTTCAGGTTCAGGACGAGACGTCGTGTGCGGTCAGGACGATGCGCGCGTCGTTCGTCAATGAAGCGTGTTATGCGAAGGCGCTGACGGACGAACTCATTGCGTTCTATGACAGCCGGCGTGAAGGATCCGATGCGCATGGCGTGCGTGCCGATTGGCAAGCGCCGTACGACGGTGGCAAGAATCCGTTGCTGTATCTGTTCGCGGTTGCCGACAGCTTGATGCAGCACCATCCGGACGTTTTTCCGGCGATGGTGTTCGTACTGGAGCCGACGAAAGTGCGGGATGACACGGCATGGGTGCGATGGCTCGACGATTTGCTGTCGATCATTGCGGTCGCGCCGCAGCTTGCCGAGCGCGTGCGTTTTGTCGTGCCGCATATGGATATCGAGCCGTTTGCTGCGTTGATGCAACGGCATCGTGCCGCGGTGCGGGTCGTGCACGGCAAGTACTCGATGGCGAGCGTGCCGCGCGAATTGCTGGCGGAATCGGGCGAGCGCGGGCCGAGCGGTGAATTTCGACGGCATTTCGTGTTGCTGACCGAGATGATCGAACGCGGCAATCCGACTCGGCTGGAGGAATTACGCGCGGCTGCGCTGAAGGTTGCTGAGCGCGAGCAGTGGTTTGATCAGTGTGTTGTCGTGCATTTGATTGCGGGGGCGGCTTATCTGAAGTGGCGGGATCGGGAGCAGGCGATCGATGCGTATCGGAGCGCGGCCAGCAGCGGGATGCGTGCAGTTGAGGCTGGGCATCCGGCCGGACACAAGCTCATCGCGAACGGATTGTTCGGCGAGGCGAGCGTGCATTTGACGCATAAGGACTATGCGCACTCGGCTTATTGCTACGAGCGTGCGGTCGCGTCGACCACGGCGGCGAAGGATGGACTGATGACGGTCGAGGCGTGGCGGATGAGCGCCGTGTGCTGGGAGCGGGCAGGGGAGCGCGAACATGCGCTGGAGGCCGGATTCAATGCGCTCGATGCGGGATTGATGATCGACGAGCCGATGCGGGCGAACAGCAATCTGCCGATGGTCGTCGAATGGATGGTGTCGCGGCTGGGTGCTCAGGACCGCCGGCGCAACGCGTTGAGCGAGAAAGTCGCGGCGTTGCGTGGTGGGCGCTGAGCGCGAACGAGGGCTGAAATCGTGGCACTCCCGGCCGTCAAGCATCTCGATCCAGTCGTTGGCGTCGACGTTCATTCGGTACTGGTCACGCCCGGTACGCCACCCGTGTTCCTGCCGCACCCTCATGTCGGGTTCATGCTCGATCTGCGTGAGTACGTTCAAGCGGCAAAGGCCGTGGTCGGCTGCATTGCAATGATGATCGTGCAGGAGAAGGTGACCGAATACATCGAAGATCATCCCGAAGATGTGGAGAAGCTGGCGCATCTGGCCGATGAGGCGAACCAGCAGGTCAATGACTTGATGGGCGGCGGCAAGCTGCCGGACTTCAAGGACGACCCCAACGTCGCTGAGGGGATGCGGCTGGCGAAAGAGGCCAACAAGATCAAGAACCGCATAAGCGATGATCTTGGTTCGAACGTCGGGTCGGGGGGGAGCAGCGGCAGGCCGATTTTTGTGAACGGGATGATGCGGGCCACGGCCGGGACGCATGTGTATCACGTTCCCGGGTTGCATTTTCCTCTCGGGGAATCGTTTGCGCCGCCCGACAAAGTTGAACCGTCGAACGACGGGGAATCGTTCATGGGCAGCAAGACGGTGCTCGCCAACAACGATCCGATGTCGTACATGGCGCTAGAGGCGTTGAGTTGCTGGTCGGTCGGAATGGAGCCGCCGCCGCATAACAGCGCGCATACCGATCGGACTTATCCGTCGATGCCGAGTTCGGTGATGTTGCCGATTCCGGCAGGGCGGCCGGTTTTTGTGGGCGGGCCGCCGATCATGAATATGGCCGCTGCGGCGAAGGGCTTGTTCAAGGCGTTTCAGGGATCGAAGTGGGCGAAGGCGCTGGCGGATAAGCTGAAATTGAAGCCGGGGTTTTTGCGATGCAATGTGTTGAAGGCGGAACCAGTTCAAGTAACGACGGGTGAGGTTGTAGTTCAACAATGCGATTTTGTAATAAAGGGACGACTGTCATTGTCCTGGGATAGACATTACGCGAGTCATGCGCAACGTGTCGGAGTCATCGGTGCTCGTTGGCAAACACCTGCCGACATCCGACTCGATCTAATCAGGCAGGAGACTGGGATTGGGGCGGCTGTTCATTTCACTGATTGCACATCTGCTTTTGACACATTACCTGATAATCATGGCTGGTCGGCACGAGTCTACGATTGGCAACGGGGGGATGCACTCTATTACCTCGAAGATCGATTTGTACTGAGAAAACAAGATGGAATCGAATATGAATTTGTTTGCAGAAAAAAACCTCCCACCCTTATCAAAGAATCAACCGATGATCCAATATTGACGTCACCGATTTCTCGCATTTCAGATCTAAATGGTAATGCATGGGAATTTGAGCGGCAACGGAATGATAAACTCGCGCGCATTATCGAGTGGGCGAATGGCGCCCCAACAAAGCGATGGATTCGCTGTAATTCATGCACAAAATTTAATGAAAATTTAATCGAATCACTAATATTTAATGTCGGGGATGGCAAAGCATACTTACTTGCGAGCTATCAATATGACAGCGCCAGAAATCTGGTTGCCACTGTTGATGCAATGGCGCATTCACGCGAATTCGAATACACCGACGAAAATCGAATGATTCGCCACACTAGTGCCGCAGGCATTTCTTTCAATTACAGTTACCGACGAGGCGATGACAATGTTTGGCGTGTCGATCGAGCCTGGGGTGATGATGGGCTTTTGGATTATAACTTTACTTATGATCGGGCGCTAATGGAAACAAGAGTAACTGATTCACTTGGATACTTGACCATACTACAAATGAATGATCGCGAAATTCCTTTGGCTCAGATCGATGCACTTGGAGGAATAACAAGCTATCGATACGATGCTCAATGGCGCACGAGTGCAGAAATTGATCCGGCTGGGCGAATAAATATGTGGAAATATGATCGGCAAGGTCGCCTATTAGAAAGAACCTTGGTGGATGGCAGCGGCATTCGTTGTGGCATTCGCGCCGACGGAAGGTCAATGTGCGTGGAATATCCTGACAAACGGAAATGGCATTACGAGTGGGATGAATTTATAAATCTACGCACCATAAAAGATCCTTCGGGTTCCGTTTCACGTTACGAATACGACGCAACTGGTCAACTCGTAGCATATCGAGGTCCAGGCGGGGCAGTTACCAGTTTTGAATATGATAAAAACGGAAATGTATCTGCCATCGTAGATCATCTAAAAAACAGATTTGAATATCGATGTGATGAATTCGGAAATGTACTGCAAGTCTCCGATGCTAATGGCAGGATGAAATCCTACCAGCGCGACGCAAACGGAAACATCCTGAGAATAATTGAATCCAGTGGTCGTGAAGTATTTTTTGGCTACGACGTTGACGATAACCTGATAATGTTTCGCGATCCGTCAGGAAAAACCACCAAATTCGAATACACCGCAGCTGGAAAAATAAGTAAATTCATCATGCCCGACGGCAGCGCCATAAATTACAACTACGACACGGAGGCTCAATTAATTGGCGTAAGCAACGAATGTGGTGAGTCATATCAACTGCAGCGCGATGCATTAGGCAAAATTGTAAAGGAAATAGACTACTGGGGGCAGTGTACGACTTACGAATATAGCCCCGGAGGGGCAATAACAAAAAGTATTTGCCCATCCGGGGACGAAGTAAAGTACGAAACCGATCCATTCAATCGCGTGATAAAAAAACAGATTATCGGGCCGCTGGAGGGTGACGAATTAAAGGTCGAAATTTTCGAATTCGACATCACCGGAAATTTAGTTGCCGCAGAGAATTCCGATATCCGAATCGAAATTATCCGCGATTCAGTCGGGCGAATTATTGAGGAAAGGCAGGGGGGCGATTTTACGATAAAAAATACATATGATTCTGCCGGGAATCGAATTTTGCGTCGAACACGCCTCGACCTTGGAGATAAGGTCATTGCTCATTCAGTTCGTTACGGTTATGACGAAAAAGGAAATTTTAAGACTATTCAAGTTGATCACGGTGCGCCAATAACTATCGAGCAAAGTGCCGACGGACACCAAATTGTAGAGCAACTCGGCGCCACGTTAAGACGAGAGCAATCATATTCATCCGATGGATTGCTGGTCAAGCAAGCATTGTTTGCTGAGTCTGGAAGCATGTTCACAACAGAATATTCCTATGACAATAATCGCGATGTAATTGAAAAACGGGATGCAGGTCTTGCTATAGAGCGCTTCGAGTATGATCCGATGCGAAGGTTGTCGACGCATCTCGACTCACTGGGAAAAATTCATCGATTTCACTACGACTTCTGCGGGAATTTATTACAAATCGGGAGCAACCCCGTCAATCCAAATGAGATTACATCACCGAGTGCTCCAATTTCTGCGTGGGAACGAAAAAAAATATCCTCCTTCTGGAGGTGTACATTTAATCGAAATGGCAACATGGTGCGCAAATGCAATGACACATTCGATATGACGCTTCGATGGAATAGTGATGAACTGCTCACCGAAACAATTGCAACGAGTGCAAATTCGCTTGCCTCCCAAGGGGTGACATCTACAGTTCGCGCGGAATATATTTATGATCCGTTGCGAAGACGAATAGGTAAGCTCACGTATGAACCCAATTCCGATATAACGAACAATCGCATACAAACTAGAGATTGGCGGCTTATGTGTTCCAGTCGTTTTTTTTGGGACGGCGAGGTGCTCTTGGCCGAGCGCTCTCTCAAAGTTCAGGATATCCCATCGCCGACACGCAGTATTGTCTCGGGCGAAGCTAGAGAGTGGGTTTACTATCCGACATCGCATAGGCCGTTCATATGGATTCGCTGCCCTTATACCATTCATGCACGGCAACTCTCAACATTGCCGCATAATCTGTCGATGCCAACTGGAAAGCTATCCATTTTGGAAGAGTTATCTCATTTCTTCTATAACGATTGCAATGGTGCACCTTTGCGAGTCGTAAGCGATTTCGGCGATATCCTGTGGGAAACGAAATACGCTGCCTGGGGGCAAACCCATGATCAACGGGGAAACCTGGAGCAGCCGTTACGCTTGCAGGGCCAATATTTCGATCCTGAAAATGGGCTTCACTACAACCTACATCGTTACTATGACCCAGACCAAGGCGCATTTATATCCCAGGATCCGATTCGGCTATTGGGGGGGGTAAACCTGTACGCATTTTCTCCAAGTACCCTCAACTGGGTTGACCCTTTGGGATTGACGCCATGGGAAGATGGATACTCATCACCCCCGAATAAAGTAAAAGCAACGATCTCTATTCTAAGTCCCGGAGGAGCGTCAATATCTGGGGGAACTTACGAAAGTTTGAATTCAGAAGAACATGCCGAGTTAGTTGGAATGGCAAATCATTCAAATCAAATTCCAAAAAACACAGTCAGATTTGAAGATATTGAAGGATTTTATGGAAAAGGCTCGAAGAAAAACGGCGATAGAACAGAAGAATGGTTGGCTACAGGGGTTTGCACAATGGTATGCAGGCCCGCGATCTTTCATTCACTTAGCGAATTGGATGCGCGAGAGGTGGAGTTTCCCCAAATCACATCTCACGAGTTGCGGGGGATTATAACTGTGCCGGGAGAAGCACTGCAAGAGGCCCACAAAAAGATGGTAGCAATCAATAAAAGCGTCATAGAACGAATTTCTGAAGAAACTAAAAACTACAAAATGGTACGAGGACGTTGTGCGGCCCGCGATCAGTTGGCTTGGTTCGTCGAACGCGGTTTTTATGAAAAGCTTGGCCCCTCCTGAAATGTGTCGATTTTTTTAAGCGGAGAGCGGTCAAATCAAAGAGGTTGAGAGACGCAGGACTCGAAAGTACTCAGGCGGGAGCCGTACGGCGGCTGATCTGACGTACCGGACTTACCACAATACGATGCAGTGTTATTTAAGTTTACATAACGTGAATTATCGATAAGTTTTGTTGTAGTGGCTAAGTTGTAATGTCCGCTTCTAGCCAAGTTCAAATGTCCGCTTTTCGACTCATCGTAAGCTGATCGGCCGCTGGGAATCCAGCGCCGGAGGCTTTGATGGCTGCAACGGAACGGATCACGATGACGATGCGCGAGCTGGACAGATTCAAGGTCATTCAGGACGTCGCGGACGGCAAGCTTCAGCCGTGGCGCGCAGCCGAGCGACTCGGGCTGACAACGCGGCAGATTCGGCGACTGGTCGGCCGACTGCGTGAGCACGGGCCGCGAGGTCTCGTGTCTCAACGACGCGCGAAGCCCAGCAACAATCGATTGGACAGCACGACGGCTGACCGGGTGCAGTCGATCATCCGTGATCGCTACGCCGATTTTGGCCCGACGCTGGCCTGCGAGAAGCTCTGGGAATCCCACGAAATCCGGCTCGCCCAGGAAACGGTCAGGAGGCTGATGACGGGCGCTGGCTTGTGGCTCCCACGTCGACAGCGACCGCATATGCGCCGTGCGACGGCAAGACACCACCCGCGTTCCACCCGCCCCTTCACCCGACAATCACCTGCTGCCCCGGATTGATCTCCCCCGGATTGCTCGCCAGGTTCCGGTTAAGCTGCAGGATCTCGTTCAACGCGACGTTGATCCTCTGACCGTCCGACATCCGCTGCTGTTCGTCGGCCGGTATGCGAGCGGCTGCAAGCAACGATCCTTCGTGAGTTTCCGCAATGGTCCACAACGAATCGCCGGCGACGACGTTCACCGTCAGCGGAGTTGGCGTCGGGCTCGGCGAACCCGTCGACGGCTGCGCCGGTGAAGATTGCGTCCCCGACGGTTGCCCATTCGGCGTCGATGACGCGGACGGACTCGGCTGAGCCGCCGGCGCCGTCGTCGCCCCGGGCGTCGGTGAGAGCGAGGCCCCGGGCGTCGGCGTCGTGCTGCTGGAACCCGAAGGCGCCGGCGACGGACCGGAACCAGGATGCTTGTTCTTATCGTCCGATCCCGTCAACGCCGAGATCACGCCGTACCCCTGCATGATCCCGAAGATCGCCACCGGGAACAGCGCGATGCCGGTCGGCAAGCGCGCGAGCCACGGCGTGGCATTCGGGAATTGCGTATGCAGACGCCCGGCGCCCAGCAGCGCGCCGGACATTGCACCGAGCATGCCGGTCATCCCCTCGCCGAACGTATGCGCGGCCATTGCGCCGTGGATACCGCTTGCCAGACCGACGGCCGATGTCACGTAGTCGCCGGTCGCGCTCGCGATCCGCGCCAGCTGACTGCGATTCTCCGCATTCACGCCGCGCGAACCGCCCTTGTAGACGATGCCGGTAGAGATGGCGCTGATGATCCCGCCCAAAGCCTGCCCGCCGGCCAGCCCGTCGCCATGGAGGAACTTGGCGCCGTTGATCGTGATCGAGCCGCCGTACCCTCCCAGTGCGAGCAGCCGCCCGACCCGGCCAACCGAGTGCCGCGGGCTGCCATGGTGCAGCAGTTTCAGCGACGTCCCGCCGACCACGCCCTGCATCTGCGCGAGCATGTCGGCAGCGATCGCCTGCGTATGCGTCGCGGTTTCGTCGAACGACAGCGTCCCGTCCTCGTTGAGCGCGCGCAGCTGCGCGGCGGCAGCCTTGCCTTCGTGTGCAATCTGTTCGAGCTGCGTGCCGCGCGCGGCGGCGTCGAACCCGTTCGCCTTGAGTTGCTTCTGCAGCCCGCGCACGAGGCGGTCGACGGCCCGATCGAACGCGCGCGGATCACCGTTCTTCAGGCTGGCGACCGCGCCGTGATGCAGCGCCTGGAACACGCGACCGACCCGCAGGCCGGCGTACAGCGAATTCGTCGCGGTGCCCACGAATTCGTTGCCCGTCGCGACGAGCGCACCCGCGGCGGTCCCGCCGGTCAGTGTGGCCGTGGTCATTTCGCCGGCAACCCGCCGTCGCGACGGCGGGCGTCGGGTCGTGCCGATCGGCTCGTCGTGCACGCGCAGTGCGTGCAGCTCCGCCTGCGCGCGCTTTGCGTCGGGAATCTCGACCTTGGCGAGCTGTGCGGTCTCCCGCCGGCTTGTACCGATCGGCTTGGTGCCATCGTTGATCAGCGCGGGATCGCGCACGACCGCGCGCCAGTGTTCGGCCGGGTCCGCGGCGGATGGCTGCGCGCGCGTGGTCATGCGGTCGGGCACGCTGTCGCCGTATTGCTTCAGCCAGCGTGCGGAGAACGTGCGCGCGCCCTTCTCCGTCTTGTTGCCGGGCCCGTTGCCGTCGCCCTTCCAGTGTTCGGTCGCATGCTCGATCGTCGCCTTGCGCGCCTGGTTCAGCCATACGGTCGTGTTGCCTTCGTAGAGCTTCTGGCGCAGCGCGGCCACTTCGGCGGGCGTCATCCCTTGCGCGGCACCGATCCGCTCGACCTCCGCGAACAGCAGCTGATGCTGATTCGCCAGCGTCTGCCGGTCGACGCGCTCGAACACGCGCGTGAGCGCATCGGCACCGTGCAGGCGATCGATGATTTCCGGTCGCGCGCGGTTCTCGACGATCAGTTTCGCGAGCGCGCCGGTCAGGTCCTGGTTGCCGATGAAGTCGGCGCCGTGCGTGCCGAGCGACAGCCCGACGTGGACCCATTCGAGCCCCTCGCGCTCGAGCACGGCGCGCAACAGCTTCTCGTGCCCTGCGCCCGGCACCGATTCGGGCACCGCGTCCCAGCCGTGAAACGTGACCATCACGTTGGGCGCCGTCGTGTCGGGATGTTCGTTCGACCACTTCTCGAGCGCCGTCATGACGCGCACGTAGTCGTGGTATGCGTCGTTGGTGCCCGACTGGTACCGGTAGTCGGTGCCGGACACGAGCGCGCGCGACGGCGCCGTTTCGAGTCGGATCGCGAAGCCGGTGCGCGCCGCCTCGTCGAGCCAGCGATTCAGGTGTGCGAGATGATCGAGCGCGAGCGCCGTCCCGTCCGTGCCGGGCGCCGGATGAATCATCCCGTTCTCGCCGTCGAACACGGCGTGCTTCTGGTCGCCGAGCGCCTTCACCGCGCGCAGGAAATCCGGATCGTGCGCCTTGCCGAGCACGGCCGCGAGCAGATGCGGATCGACCACGAGCGTGACGACCGGCGTCACACCGCCGTATTGCTCGACGATCTTGCGCATCAGCGCCGGATCGTCGCTCAGCGACAGCGAACGTGCCATCGGCACCATGCGGTCTTGCAACGCTTCGCTCGAGCGCGTGAAGAAATACCGGATCCGCTGATCGGCGACGGTGGCCGCGCCCAAGCGCCGGGTGCGCGCGCGCAGCTTGCCCGGCACCGGCAGGAAGCGCGACGCCGACGTCGACACGTCGCGCCCGACATACAGCTTGTTGAGCAGCGTGCGCCACATGCCGGGGTCGACCATCACGGCCTGCGGCTCGCCCTTCAGCACGAGATTCACGTTGCCGGCGCGCTGTGCCTGCTTGTTGTAGGCCTCGATCTGGTCGTGCGTCGCGAAATAGTGCTCGGTCTTCGCGGCACCGTTGCGCAGGTTGAACGCGACGACGGTCGACGACGACAGCCCGGGCTGGTACGGCTCGATCGACAGCGGCGCGGGTGCGGTGCCGCTGCGCCGCAAGCGCTGCAAGTCGTTCAGCACCTCGTTGTAACCGTGCCGTGTCCGGGCCGCGAGCGCCCTGAACGGCGCCGAATGCTGGCCACGCGCTTCCGCGTCGGTCAACTGCTCGCGCAACGCCTTCGCGCGCGCCTCGAGCGCCGCGACACGCGTCGGCCGCGCACTCCGCATGAACGCGCGCGGCGGCAGTTGCGTGAGCAAGAAATGCACGTCCGTGCCGAACCGGTCGTTGCCGATCGGCATTTCGTCGAGCGGTATGCCCTGATGATTCGGGTTGTTCGCGTGCCGGACCGCGTCGAACCACCGCATCTCGCCGTTGCGCGCGGCGATCACGCCGACCGGATCGTCGAGCGCCTCGGCCACGGCGCTGTCCGTCCTGAACACGTAGATCACGTGCTGGTTGCCGTCGACCGCACCGTTCCGGATCGCGGTCAGCAGGTGCGGCACGCTGTTGCCGCTGAAATCGACCGCGTTGAGCGCGGATGTGCTCGACGGCAGCAAGTGCGGATCGACCGGTGGCCGCGTTGCCGTGTTGCTTTCACTCCCCTGCTCCGCCTGCGTGAGCGGCCGGCGAAGCGGCACCTTCGACTGGAAAAGATCGCCGAGCGAACGGTGCGGCGGTTTCTCTGCCGCGGTGGCTTCCTTCACCGGCCGGAAGCCGCCGATTCGATCGACGGTTTCCGGCTTGACGTCGCTGACGACGAACCGGATGCCGCGTCGCGGTGAGCGCAGGACCGGAATGCCGCCCCTGCGCCGTCGCCGGAACACCGTGCGCAGATCCTGCTCGGGAATCTCGGTATCGCCGAGCGGCGCCTTCTCGTAGTACTTCCATTCGTGGTTCGTGTTGCGCTCCGCGTAGCCGAGCACCTTGCCCGTCTCGTCTTCGACCACGTGAATCCAGCGCTGCTCTCCTTCGACGGCTCGCACGGCCTGACGCGGCCGCTTGAAACCCGGTGCGTCGTGCAGTTTCGCCACCTCTGCGGCGAGCGCGGTGTCGACCGGATGCCCCGACGCGGTCACGGACCACGACGACTTGCCGTCCCGCGTCTCGATCTTCGACGCGCCGCCGAACTGCATCAGCTCGTCGTGCGCGACCGGCGACACGAAGAAATCGAACTGACGGCGTGCCGTGCGTCCGCTGCTGCCGGTCTTCACGAGCGCCTTGCGCAGCGCGCGCGGCACGCGCTTGCCGTCCAGCATCCGCACGGGGCCGAGTGCGCCGTGCTCGTCCGTCTCGAGCACCGCGACGAATGCCGGCGCCGCGTGTTCGGCGTCGGCGGCGGGCGCGTCGGTATGCGCGGTGATCAGCACGTGCGCGTTCGGGCCGAGCTGGCGCCCCAACCCGTCGAGCGTCGGCGCGCGCTGGCCGTCGACGCGCGTGAGCGTGCGCCGGCCGAGGCTGTCGAGCCAGGTCGCGGCAACCGCCTGCGGGTCGCTCGCTTCGGCCACCGCGGCGCCCTCCGGCACGGCCGGCGGGTTCGCATGACCGGATACGGCGGCAGGCGCCGCCGCGCCGGACGATTCGCCGGCCGTACCCGCAAGGCGGCCGGCCGCCGGCCCCGCGTGGCCGATCGTCGGCCAGGTCGGGCGGCCGTCGGTCGCCCCGACCGCACGCATGCCGCCCGCGTGGACGGCCGTATAGCCTTCCGGCAAGCCCGAGCGATCGATGCCGACGAGCCGGTACGACACCTCGCCGGTCGCCGCGTCGCGGGTGCGCACGACGTACATGTCGACGCCGGCGGGCTTGACCAGTTCGCCGCCATCGGGCGTGGTGATGCGCAGCGCGCGAGCCGGATCGTGGCCGAGCGCCGACAGCAGCACCACGTCGGTCGGTGCCGCGCCCTCGACCGCGGCGAGGTTCGCGGACGCGCTGGCCGCGACGCGCTCCTGCGGCGTCAGGTTGCCCTGTGCGAGCGCGGTGCCGTCCGGCAACGCGTCGGTTTGCACGTAGGCGTGGTTCCGTGGGCCGGTATGCGCGGCATCGATTGCCTGCCCGAGATCGTCGTGCGCGACCGTCCGCGCGCCTTCCGGCAACGCGAGCCGGGCATCGGCCGCCGAACGGACCGGCGCGTGCGTAGCGGCGGTAGCCGGTGCATCGGGCACCGTGCCGCTGAACCGGAACCAGCCGTCCTCGGGATCGAGCGCGCCGAAATCGGTGCCGCTGCCGAGTTCGATGCTGCCGTCGTGCGTCACGAATTCCACGCGCAGGTTGGTCAGCCCGGCCGCGTCGAACGCCTGCATCACCCCGTCGATCACGCGGGTCGGTTCGGGGCCGTCGAGGAAGTAGCTCGGCCAGCGCTGGCTCACCGTGCCGCCGGGTTGCGTCACGCGCGCCGCGTCGCCGATCACGCCGGGCCGGTCGGCCAGCGCGGTGCGGAACGGATGATCGAGCGTGACCGATTCGAACGTGTCGTCCGGAATCGCGGTGAAATCGTAGTCGGGATCGGCAAACGTCGGATCGGCCACGCGCGGCACCGTCGGGCGCGGCGGCGGATCGCCGAGCGGGCGCGACGCGGTACGTGCGGTCGTCGCGGCCGGTTCCGCGTCGCGGCCCGCGGGGAGCGCCGGCCGGCCCACGCGAGCCGGATCGCCACGGAAGCTTTGCATCGGCAGGCGATCCTTGTCGACCTGGCCGGTCAGTCGCGTGCCACGCACGGTGGTCGAACCGTCGGGCTCGACGAGCAGGATGTCCGGCGGCGCCCAGACCGATGTCGGCCGTCCGGTCAGCTCGGACAGGCGCTGCGCGAGTGCCGCCGCGAAGGTCGTGCTGGCCGCTCGTACTTGCCCGGGCGCGATGCGCAACGGATCGTGCTTGTTCGAACCGCCGAAGCACGAATACAGCGTGACGTCCTGCCCCGGTTCGAGATGCGGCGCCACGCGCTCGGCCACCTCGTCGGGCGTGAGCGGACGGCCTTCCGGGCCCAGCATCGCGTCCGCCGATATCCCGTGGCCGAACACGACGTGATGGCCGGGCGGCGACATCAGCCCGCGCGCGCCGATCGGATGGAGCGGATCGTCGGGCGGCATCAGCAGCGTATCGGCCGGACGCAGGAACTCGGGATGTTGCGTCGCGTCGACGCCGGTCACGTCGTCGAACCCGGGCTGCAGCACCGACTGACCATGAACCGTCGTCGTGATGACGCCGTCGTTGGCGATCCGGCGGTCCGTATAGACGCGGCTGATCTTCGGATAGATTTTCTGCGTTTTCCCCGACAGGCCGTCGTCGGCCTCGGCTTCGGCGGCCTGCTCGACGTGTGTGGCCCATTCGTCGGCCGTGAAGATCTGCCCCGGCCCGACTTCGACGATCGGAGTCGGCTCGTAGACGGGCGGTTCGCCCGGTTCCGCATCCGGGGCCAGCCGCGGATGCGCGGGCCCGCCCGGCGTCACGCCCTGGCGTCCGCCATCGCCTTGCGTACCGCCGGCGCCGCGTCGGCCGCTGTCCGAGTCCGGATCGATCTGCGCGTCGATCGCGCGCACCGGTTCGACCGGTGCATCGCCATGCACGGCCGTGCGCGCCACCGGTTCGCCACGCTGGGCGAACACCATCGGCGGATCGCTCGCGTCGGGCGCCTCGGGCAAATGCAGATAGAGCCGCGTCGCGACGTCGGGATCGTTTGCCGGCAGGATGATCTTGTCGTCGATCGGATACAGTTCCAGCGCACCGGTGCCGCGCACGGAGTTGGACGTGATCGACGCGATCACGGGCACCTGCAGTTCGTACGCGAGTTCCTGCGCGAACGAATAGCCGCCGGCGCCGAGATAGCAGCCCGTCAGCAGCACGCCGTTGCCTTCCGTATAGGCCGGATCGTCGAGCAGCTTGCGCGCGAATTGCCGCGGCGAAATCGTCTTGCCGCCTTCCGTGACGGCGGCCGCGCTGTCCAGCGTCACGTCGCGCGGCGCCGTGCCGTGCGACTCGGCGATGTCGAACCCCGACACCTTCAGGAACTGGCGCGCGGTCGCATGGCCGAGCAGGTTCACGATGCTCGAACCCGGCACGGGTCGCAGTTCCAGAGGATTGATCCGAATCGGCTGCGCGCCGCCCGGCGAGAACTTCCCGTTCACGTCGGGCTCGATCTCGAAGCGCGCAAGCCGGCGGCCCGGATTGGGCAGCGCCCGCCGCCATCCGGCCGCGTCGTCGTCGCCCAACCGGCCGAATACCGGCGCCTGGATCAGATCCGCGAATTCCTGCAGCAACTCGGGATTAGCGCCGCTGTGCGGCCCCTCCAGCGCGATCGGCGTGCCCGGCGTATAGCCCTTCCACGCCAGCTCTTCCAACGCATGCGTCATCTCGAGCGCGCTGGCCGACCGGCCGCTGCGCGGATTGATGATCGAGCCGCGTTTCGTCAACAGGCGCCACACGTACACGCCGATCGGCACGCGCGCATCGCCCGTGGTGGCGCTGCCGCCCCACTGGTTCGATACCGGCCGCGGCGCGACGCTGCTCCAGTTGACCGGATGCGCCCCCTGGTCGATGACCGCCAGCGCCGGCGAGAACCGGTACGTACGCGGTTCGCCGCTGACCGAATGGTCCGGCACGCCGGCCTGATCGGGCGCGCCGGGCTCGATCAGGATGCCGCCCGTATAACCGGAGTCGGGGCTGCCGTCGGCCCGATAGCGCGGCGAACGCCATGCGACGAAACCGCTTGCGCCGTACACGTCCACGCCCAGCACGTTCGCGAGCAATTGCGCGAGCGGACTCACGCGCGTGCCGGCGCCGCACGCATAAAGAATGACCGGCGACTTGCCGTCCCAGCCGCTCTGGCGAATCAGCGCGGCCATGTCTTCGGCGCTCATCGCCTTGCCGGTCGCGCTCGCGAAGGCGTCGGCCCATGCATGCGCGTACACGGCGAAGTAGCCGGGCGGCACCGGCATCAACGGCCGCTCGCCCGCCGGCAGCCGGTTCTCGGGCTGGCTCGGGTTGTCCGAATAGATCGCGAGGTCGGCTTCGCGGCGCGGATACGCAGCCCACTGCGTTTCGCGCATGCCGAATGGCGCGTTGATCACGTCGACGCGCCGGCCGCCCTCGTAGCGAATCAACGGCTTCTGCGGATCGAAGCCGCGCGGGTACACCACACGCAGCGCGCGGTCGTACGCATCGTTCATCGACAGCTTGAATGCATCGCCGGCGTCGGTCAGCCCGACGTGGCCGACCACCGCTTCGGGCGGCACCGAGCCGTCCGCGGCGAGCGCGCCGTGATCGACCAGCGCAATCCGGTAGCGGCCGCCCGCCACGCCGTCGGCGCCGACCATCAGCGCGTCGTGATACGTCGTGTAGCGCGTCACGCCGATCGTGCCGCCTTCGTCGGGCGCAATCGCCGCCCGCGCCTTTGCATCGTCGGCCGCGTTCGCGCGCCGCTGGTCCGCCCGCGCCGCGCTCAGGTCGTCGACGATGTTGCCCTTTTCGGTCGCGGGCAGCCCGTGTTCCTCGGGGTTGCGTACGTTACCTTCCGGGTCCTCCAGCGCGTACACGTAGTACTCGACGTCCTCGAGCCGGTTGCCGCTCTCGATGATTCCACCGACCACCTCGCTCAGCATCGCCGGATCGGCCGCCACATGCGCGGGGATCTCCCAGGACGCCGGATGCGCGCCGTTTGCCGGCATGCCGGCCCTGGCTGTCGATGCAACGTCGCCAGCCAGCGCATCGGCGACGGCCGGCGTCGCTTCGCCGTCGGGCGCGAGCCGCGGCACGATCGCGGCATCGTCCGGCGTGCCCTGCATGCGGTGTGCACGAAACCACGACGCGATGCGCGCCCGCAGCCCCTTGTCGGCCGGCGCGACCGCGCCGCCGTCGTCGACCGGTTCGCCGAAGCTGTTCGCCTGCTCCTCCGCGTGCTGCCACGGATTGCCGATCTCGCCGACCGCGAGACGCTGGTTCGCCAGCCCGTTGCCGTACAACGTATCGACGACGTTGATCGCGACCGGCCGCGACATCGTCGACGGTGCGGGCGTCTTCGTGATCGCGCGAATCGGCCGCTCCATCAGCGTGTGCGAGCCGAGCCCCATCTGCGCGATGCCGATGCCGAGGTTGAGCAATTGCTGCGCGCGATCGGAATCGGACATCGCGTCCCAGTTCTTGACCAGCGACACGCTCTGATCGGCCATCTGGTAGCCGCCGATCACGCCGCCCGTGACATTGAATACGCCGGCGGTCTTGCCCGTCGTCTGCGCGAGCGACTGGAACGCGTCGGCTTCCTGCGTGAAACGGCCGAGACCGGCCACGTCGGCCGCGGCGCCGTCGCCGCGCGATGCGACCGTCAACAGGTCGGAGACCCGCCCCGTCGTGCGCAGCAGCGACGATGCCTCCGCGAGCGACTTCGCCGCCACGCCGAGCCCGCCGCCGGCGATGCCCGCGCCGCTGCCGATCAGGCTGATCCAGTCGCCGCGCGCCTGTTCGTTGCCGAAGCCGATCGACTGGCCGTGATCGCTCAGGTTCTTCAGGTCGCCGATCGCGGCAGGCACGCCGACGGCCATGCCCGCGCCGACGGCAGTCCACGCGGCACCGAGCATCAGGCCGCCGACCGGCGCCCCGATGCCGCTCGCGACCAGCACGACGCCACCGGCCGCGGCAAGAATGCCGGCGCCCATTTCGAGGATGTGTTCGGCGTGCTGGTACCACTCCGTCTTGTGCGCATCGATCGGCTGGTATTGCGAGAAACCGCCGGACGCCGGACCGTTCGTCAGGCTTTTCGGCACGTACAGCTTGCCGTCGTCGGACAGCGCATTGTTGTGCTGATAGTCGTCGACGGAGTCGTACTTCCAGCCGCGATCGTCGATCAGCTTGTACTGGTCCGGATGCCCCTCCACCTGCACCTTGAACAGCGCGCTCGGCGCGGTGCCGGTCCCCTTCGACACGTAGTAGATCGGCACCAGCGACACAACCGCGTGGTCGCCGCCGACCTTGCGGATCTGATCGACGACGGTCTGGATCATCTGAGTCGCGGCCGAATTCCTCGCGTACAGCGACTGACTGTTAACCGCCGTGCCATTCTGCAACTGCCCGTTGCCGACGATCAGTTGCTCGAGCATCGCCATCGACGGCACGTCGTTCCGGTCGGTCGGCGTCACGCCCGGGTCGTCCGGCTGAATCCCGAGCCCGGCGCCGACGAAGTTCGTCATCTGATTGGAGCCGGTGGTGAACGTATAGGACTTGTCGTCGAAGTGCTTCTGGAAGTCGTCGAAATACGCCTTCAGCTGCTTGTCCGGATCGGCCTGGAACAGCTTGTAGCTGGCGTTGGCGGTGTCCTTGTTCTGCTTGTCCTGGGCATTCTTCGTGCCCTGGTCGTAACGCAGCTGGAAGTCGTTCGCGAAGCCGGAACGAAACCGGTCGTCGTTCTGCATCTTCGACAGCAGCGCCTTCGACAACGTCGGGTCGACGCCCGACGACAGCGCCTGCCGCACGCCGTCGAACCCGTAGCCGGCGTCGCCGCCGCGCAGCGTATAGATCATCGTCTTCGCGTTGCCGTTGGCGTCGAGCAGCCAGCTCGCGACGTCGTCCTCGCGATGCACGGGCGCGCCGCTCGCGGTCGGCTGCTGATCGGCGAGCCCGACCGCCGTGCTGAGGCCCTTATAGAACTCGATGCCGTCGCCGTAAGGCTGCGGCCTGCCCGTGTTCGACTGCGTCCACTTGTTGCCGAAATCCTTCTCGACCGTATCGAGCACGACGCCCGCGAATTCGGGCGGCGCATTGGCAAGGATGTCCTGCATCCACTTGCCGGCCTTGTCGGCATTCATCCGGCCGTCGACACGTGCCTGCATGCTGGCCTGGTCCGTCGCTTGCGAATCAGGCTTCTGCATCAGCGGATCGATCTGCGAATGGATGAAGTTCGCGTTGAAATGCGGCTGGCCCGCCTGCGTCCACAGCGCCTGGCGTTCGTCCAGCGAGAACGACGCGTTCATGTTGGTCTTCAGCACCTGAAGCGCCGCGCCCGGATTGCTGCCCGGATTCTCCATCAGCCGCGCGACCTGCTGCTTCGTGTACTGCAGCCGCACCTCGGGCGCCGCCGCGAGCAGCGTCTGGATCTTCTGATAACCGGGATTGTTCTTGTCCGCCTGCGCCTTCGCCATCGCATACGCGAACACGCCGCCCGCCTGGTTGATCTGCGCGTTCAGTGCGTTGGCGTCCGCGTCGCTCAGGCCGTCCGTGCCGACCTTGATACCCGTCAGCTTGACGAACGCCTCGGCGAGCGGATTCTGCTGGACGAGGAGCTTCTCCTGCGACGACAGCTTCGGATCGTTCGGATCGACGGTCACACCCGTGTCCTGCATCAGCGCGAACGTGACCGGGTCGGACTGCGCGAGCTGTTTCATCTGCGGCGACAGCGACGGATCGTCGGGATTGATCGTCGCGATCGTGCGCTTGAGCTGGCTCTCCTCGCCCAGCGCGTCGACGAGGCCGGTGTACCACATGCCGTCGTGATTCTGCTTCACCGACGCGACGACCTGCTTCTGCTCGTCGGCCGTCACGTAGGTCAGCGCGGTGTCGTCGCCGCCCGTCACGACCTTGTCGTACTGGTTCTGCGCCTGCGACAACGCCTGCGTGATGTCGGCCTCGTCGGCGCGGCGCAATCCGCCGGGCTCCTTCTGCCACGCCGCATAGTCGGCCTTCGCGTCGTTCAGGCGCAGCGTCGCGGCCGACGTGCTGTATTCGTGGCGCAATGCGGTGGTGAGCGCCGTGTAGGCGTCGTTGGCGTTCGTGTCGGCCGTGGTGGCCGCCTGGCGCAATTGCGCGCCGGCGTCGGGATCGGCGCGCCGGATGCCGCCCGGCAACGCGTTGTAGCGCTGCACGTCGGCGTTCGCGTCCTGATCCTTCTGCATCGCCACCGCGAACTGGAACGCCTTCACGTTGGTCGCCCGCTCGGGCACGGATTCGGCCGACACCGCCTTTTGCGCATCGTCGAGCACCGAGCCGAGCACCGGATCGTTCGGCGACGCATTGCGCAGATCCGATGCCACGCCCGCGATCGCCTTGTTCGTGTCGCCGCCGCCGTCGGCCGCGACGCGCATCTGGTTCTCGACCGCCGCCTGCACCGAGCCCCATGCGGCTTCGGCCTTCTTCACCTGGTTGTCGAGATCGGCCTGCGACGCGCCATGGTCGTGCAGACGCTTGAGCGCCGCCATTTCGGCCTGCGCGAGCTGCAGCAGGCGCTGCGTCTCGGCCTGCGCGGCCGCGAGGGCCTGCTGCTCCGGCGTCTGGGCCGGCGGGGCGCTGCCGGCCCCGTTCGTCGGTGCCGGATTGTCGTCATTCTGCGGCTGCGGCACGTTCACCGGTCCGCCCCCGCCCACAGCCATCAACACCATATTCGTTCTCCCGCGGCATGCGTGACGTGCCGGCACAGCGGCAGGCGGGCCACGCGCAATAGTCCATTGTGCAGAACGGCCGCGCGTGAAAAAGTCGCGCATTACGTAGTCGCCGGTCGGGTTGCGGCGGCAAGGGAAGGTTCATGCTACGAACGCAATGAGCCCGACGCGGCGATTCGGCCCTTGCCGTTTCGGGCGGAAAATTTTGCTGGTCGTCGCGCGCGACGTCAGAAATACATGGCGCCTCCAACGGACAACGCGGCAATGCACGACCTTGCGCGCTGCAACATCACGCGGACGGCATCCGCGGCCGGCTCCTGAAAATGCCGACGCTCACGCTGAACCGCCTCGTAAATGCCGAATCCTTCCCCACACGCGATGGTTCCATTCCGTGCCGATTCGACGAAAACACCCTGCCTCGAACCGCCGCGATTCCACGCGATTTCGCAGAGGACCTTTCCTGTGCAGCGCCTTAATCGTCGGTCGCGCGATCTCCAATAATGGCCGCTCGATCCGTCGGCCGGCGCGCCGACGCGACCCACCGGCGATCGGGCCGGAGACCAACGATAAAAAATCCTATGCATTCCTATAAAACCATCCAGCCCGCCAACGCGCGCGTTGCCACGCCGCATGCCGTCCGCCGCGGCCGTCGTACCGGCACGCTCCCGGGGACCGTGCTCGCCGCCTGCGCGGCCGGCCTGATTCCGTGCGTCGCGCATGCGCAGAGCAACGTGACGCTGTACGGCCTGATCGATACGTCGATCACCTACGCGACCAACCAGCGTACGCAAGGCGCCGGTTCGCCCGGCAGCGGCAGCGTCGGGCTGACGAGCGGCGCGTTGAACGCGTCGCGCTGGGGGCTGCGCGGCCGCGAGGATCTCGGCGGCGGGATGGCGGCGGTCTTCACGCTCGAGAACGGCTTCTCGGGCACGACGGGCAAGCTGTCGCAGAAAGGCGTCGACATGTTCGGCCGTCAGGCATGGCTTGGCATAAGCTCGCGCACGGCCGGCACGCTCACGTTCGGCCGCCAGTACGACCTGATCCTCGATTTCGTGACGCCGCTCGGCGCGTCGGGCCCCGGCTGGGGCGGCAACCTCGCGGTGCATCCGTACGACAACGACGACTCGAACCGCAACCTGCGCATCAACCACGCGGTGAAGTACACGAGCCCGACGTATCGCGGGCTGACGTTCGGCGCGATGTTCGGATTCTCGAACACGGCCGGCGCGTTCTCGAACAACGCCGTGTGGAGCGCGGGGCTCGGGTATGCGAACGGGCCGCTGAAGCTCGGCGCCGGCTACCTGAAGATCAGCCGCGACCGCAATGCGCCGAATCCGGACGGCGCATTGAGCACGGTCGACGGCTCGGCGACGATCACGGGCGGCAACCAGCAGATCTGGGCCGTGGCCGGCCGCTATGCGTTCGGCCCGCATTCGGTCGGCGCCGCGTGGTCGCACTCGGCCACCGACGGCGTGAGCGGCGTGCTTCAGGGCAGCGGCATCACCCCGTTGAAGGGCGAATCGCTCGTCTTCGACAACTTCTCGGTCGATGGCCGCTACTTCGTCACGCCGGCATTCAGCGTGGCCGCCGCGTACACGTATACGATGGGCCGTTTCGACACGCGCACGGGCCAGACGCGCCCGAAATGGAACCACGTGGTCACGCAGGCCGACTATGCGTTCTCGAAACGCACGGACGCGTATCTCGAAGCCGTCTATCAAAGCGTGAGCGGCGGCAACGGCAATCCCGCGTTCAACGCGACCGTCTGGACGATGACGCCTTCAGCCAACAGCAACCAGCTGGTGGTCGCGCTCGGGTTGCGGCACAAGTTCTGACGCCCCGCGATGCGTGACACGCCCGCACCGGCATGGCACATCACGCATCGCCGCGCATGCCGCGGTTTCCGCGCAAGCAAGAATGCGTCCTGCGTCGTTCCCGTGTGAAAAATGAGAGAAACTGGTCACGCTGTGACATTTTTCCTAATCTAGTTGCAGCGGCGCCGTGCTTCGGCGTTCCGGCCGAGACAATCTTTCATATGGCGCATCGCCGGCTTACGAAAGCGCATCGCGCACGGAAGCCGGCACTTTCGCGCCGTCTCGCCGGATGCGTGACGCGGCAGTTCGCGCGCACCACGCTTTCCTCGCAGTCAACCGCAGGAGACGCACGATGAGCAAAACGAACCGATTTGCGGTCATGGCAGCCTTCGCGCTGCTGGCGGGTTGTCACCACGCGGCGAAAACGCCCGAGAATGCCGAGATGGCGCCGGCGCCATCGAGCGAAGCGGTCGCGACGGTGGCGGCCGACGATCTCAACAATCCGAACAGCCCGCTCGCGAAGCGCAGCGTCTACTTCGATTTCGACCAGTACTCCGTGAAGCCGGAATACCAGACGCTGCTGCAGGCGCACGCCGACTACCTGCGCAGCCACCCGTCGCGCCGCGTGCTGATCCAGGGCAACACCGACGAACGCGGGACGTCCGAATACAACCTCGCGCTCGGCCAACGCCGGTCGCAAGCGGTGATGAGCGCGCTCGAAACGCTGGGCGTGCAGGCCTCGCAACTCGAAGCGGTCAGCCTCGGCAAGGAAAAGCCCGTCGCGCTCGGTCACGACGAGGATTCGTGGGCGCAGAACCGCCGCGCCGATCTCGTCTATCGTTGACCGGAGGCCGCCGCGACGGCGGCATTCCGGCTACGTATCCCGTGATGTAGCGAATCTGCGGGGGCGCGCCGCGCCCCGGCGGCGTGCGCGTGCGCCGCTCCGTTTCGCCTTGTGCCGAACGCAAAAAGCATGGAATAAACCGCCCGCCGGAAACGTTTCGTCATCGCGCGGTCGCCGGTTCACGCGAACCGCCCTGCCGCGCGGCCTTCTCGGCGAAAGGAGAGTGAAATGAGTTCCGCAAGATTGGCCGCGGCGCTGCTCGCGGCGCTGATGCTGGTGCTGTCGGCCGGATGTACGTCGTCGGGTGGCGGCATGTCGCAAGGTCCCGGCATGAGCCGGTATGGCGGCGCGGGCGGTAGCGGAGGTGGCGGTGGCGGCGGAGGGGGCGGCGGCTACTGAAGCGCCGCCGGAAAGGCTCGAGCGGGGCGTCACGCACGAGCGCAGCCGGAAACCGGCCGCCTCGCGCGTGACGCCCCGCTTCGTCGCACGACTTACTGACGCATGGCCTTCACGTCGGCCGGCGTGACGCTCGCGGGCTGGCCGCCCCACGTCGCGCGCAGGTAATTCGCGAGCTGCGCGAGTTCGTCGTCGCTCAGCGTGTGCGCGAAACCCGGCATCGGCTGGAGGTTCTCGACGCCGGCGAACTTCTGCTCGTCGATGCCGTCGAGCATCGCGACCAGCAGGTTGCGCGCATCGCCCTGACGCAGCGTCGAATTGCCGTTCATCGGCACCGCCACGTGCGGCTTGCCTTCGCCGTCGAAACCGTGACAACCCGCGCACACCGCGAGATACACCGAGCGGCCGGCCGCGAGCTGCGCGGCATCGGCCGACACCGGCTTCACCGGCTGCGGCGCCGGCGGCGTATCGCCGAGCAGGTACACGGACAGCGCGCGCAGATCGTCCTTCGTCATGTATTGCGTGCTCAGATGCACGACCGGATACATTTCGCCGAACGCCGAGCCTTGCGGCGCGATGCCGACGCCGAAGAACGTCTGCAGGTCGGTGCCTGTCCAGCCGCGCGCGGCGAGGCCGGCCGGCGTGATGTCCGGCGCGGCCACGCGGCCGAGCGCGGCGCCCGCGAACGGCTTCGCGCCGTCGAGCTGCCCCGTGAACGCACGCGGCGTGTGGCATTCCGCGCAGTGGCCGAGCGCGCCCGCCAGATAGCGGCCGCGCTGCCAGTCGGCGGACTGGCCGGTCGATGCGTCGGGCAGGCTGTCCTTCAGGAACACCATGTCCCAGAACACCATGCCGAAGCGCAGGTTGTAAGGGAACTTGAGTTCGTGCGCGCGGTTTTCCTGCGCGACCGGCTTCACCGTCTTCAGGTATGCGTACATCGCGTCGGTATCGGCGCGCGTGAGCTGCCGGTACGACGTGTACGGCATCGACGGATACAGACGCTTGCCCGGCGCCTTGCCGTCGTGCAGCGCGGCGTAGAAGTCGTCCGCGCTCCAGCCGCCGATCCCGTGATCCTTGTCGGGCGTGATGTTCGAACCGTAGAACGTGCCGAACGGCGATTCGAGCGGCGCACCGCCGGCGAACGGCGCGCCGTCCTTCGCGGTGTGGCACGCCGCGCAGTCCGCGGCCTTCACGAGATAGCGGCCGCGCGCGATCTGGTCGGCGCCGGGCGCGCCGGAAGCCGCGCTCGAGGCCGGCGCGTCATGGCCACCGCAGGCGGCGAGCATCAGCGCGCAGGCGGCCGCGAGTGCGGGCAGGCCCGCGGCCCGCGCGGCACGATGGGCGAATGTGCGTTTCATGCGGCGTCCTTCACGAGTCCCGGCGTGGTCAAAATCACGTCCTTCACGGCTTCGTAGTAGCGGACGTAACCGGTGCAGCGGCAGATGTGCGCGTTCAGCGCGTCGGTGATCGTGCGCTCGACGTCGGCCTTCGCGACCGGCTCGCGCTTCAGGCGTTCGATCAGCACCGTCGCCGCGTTGACGAAACCCGGCGTGCAGTAGCCGCACTGGAAGCTGAAGTGCTCGAGGAACTTCTGCTGGATCGGCGACAGCTCCACCACTTCGCCGGCTTCGTTGCGCTTCGCGTGGCCTTCGATCGTGCGGATCGAACGGCCGTGGAAGAAGTGCGCGCCGGTAATGCACGTGCGCATTTCCTCGCTCGTGCCGTCCGGCTTGTCGACGATCACGACGCACGCGTGGCAGATGCCCTGCCCGCAGCCGAGCCGCGAACCGGTGAGGCCCGCATACTCGTGCAGGAACTCGATCATCATCAGCCCTTCGGGTACCTGCATCGGGCCGACGGACTTGCCGTTGATGTTCACCGACAGCGGTTTCTGCTGAAAGCGGACGAGCGGACGCTCGACGGCGGCCGATGCGGCAGCGGGTGCCGCGGGTGCCGATGCCGGGGTGGCCGAAGCCGCATTCGGCGCGGATGCGCCGGTCGCGGCCGCGCTGGCGCTCGCGGCCGACGCGGCGGTTTGGGCGGTCGTCATGCGAGCACCTCCTGAATCTTTTGCGGGGTCACCGGCAAGTCGGTGAAACGATGGCCGATCGCGTGCGCGATGCCGTTCACGATCGCGCCGACGACGGGGATCATCACCACCTCGGCGACACCCTTCGGCGGATCGGTCTCGGACAGCGGCGGCAGGATGTCGCCCGTCTGCGACCACACGGCGACGTCGGTCGCGCGCGGCAGCTGGTAGCGGTTGAAGTTCCACGTGCCGTTGCCGGGGCCGTCTTCGTAAAGCGGCAGGTATTCGTGCAGCGCATGGCCGATGCCCATCGCGAGGCCGCCCTGCAACTGGCCCGACACGAGTTGCGGCGAGATCTGGTTGCCGCACTCCATGACCGAATGATGCGTGAGCAGCTCGACCTTGCCGGTCGCTTCGTGCACGGCCAGCTCGACGAGCGTGCCGACCGCCGTGTAGTACGTGACGGCCGCGTTGTTGCGGCTCGTCGGCGGGATGAACACGCGTTTGCGGTCCAGCACGCGATAGCCGTTCGCGGTCGGCGCCAGCGTGCCGTGCATCGCGGTCGCGCCGGCCGGCGCGGCGGTGCCCGGCATCGGGCCGTCGTCGCCGGTCTTCGGCGCGCCGACCCGCAGCGACAACCCGTCGATCGGCAGACGATCGACCGCGCCGCCCACGTCGAACTCCGCGTCGGTCCATTGCCAGCGGTTGAACACGTGTACGACGGCGCCGGTCGGCAGGCCGAGCGCATGCGCCTGCTTCGCGAGCTGCTCGAACGTCAGCGGCTCGAGGCCGTCGGCGGTCAGCTTGCCGTCGACCCAGCGCGCGTCCTCGATGCGGATCGTGTACGGCGCGGCCTGGCCGCCGCCGAGGCCGCGCGTCCAGATCGACATCGCGGCCGGCCACAGCCCGTAGCGGAACACCGCGCGCGCGGCTTCGCGCGTGCTGTGCGTGAAGTAGTACGCGGAGTTCGTCGCGCTCGACGGCGACGCATAGCCCGGCGACCAGCGTGGATTCGCGCTCAGCCGGTCCTGGTCGGCCTGTGACATCAGGTACGGATCGCCGCTCGTCTCGACCGGCAGATCGGGCCATTCGGTCACGGCAACGCGCACCTCGGTCGCCGGGCGGCCGAGCCACTTCGCGACCGCGACGGCCTGCGACGTCGACATCCCCGTGCCGATCTCGGCCGCCGTGTGATGCAGCGACACCTTGCCGTTCTCGTCGAATTCGACCTTCGCGAACGATGCCTCGGCACCCGTGCCGAAATCCTTCTGCACGCACGCGAAGCCGACGCCGTAGCGCTTGCCCGGGTTCGCCGCCTCGAATTCGGCCTTGCGCGCCGCACGGCGCGTCCATAGCGGATGCTGCCTCGCGCGCTCCAGCACTTCGTCGACGCGCAGCGCGCCGGCGGGAATCGCGCCCTGCGTGTTCTTCATCCCCGAACGCAGCGCGTTGCGCAGGCGAAACTCGATCGGATCGAGGTTCAGTTGCGCGGCGATCTCGTCGACCGCCATCTCGGTCGCTGCCATGCTCTGCAGCGTGCCGTAGCCGCGCGCGGAGCCGGCGTCGATCGCGCGCGACGCGATCGCGACCGCAGCCAGGTCGCTCTTCGGGAAGTAGTAGATCGATTGCGCGGCCGTCGCGCCGACCATCGCCACCGACGGCGAAAAGTTCGAGCGCCCGCCGCCGTTCGCCTCGAAGTCGCCCTTGAACGACTGCATGAGACCCGTGTTGCGATCGACCGCGATCCGGTAATGCATCTTGAACGCGTGGCGCTTCAGCGACGTCTGGAACTGCTCGTAGCGGTCGTTCGCGAACCGCACCGGGCGGCCGTCCGCGTACAGCGCGCAGACGAGGCCGTAGAACGGCACGTTGCAGTGATCCTTCGAGCCGTAGCCGACCGTGTAGCACGGATGCACGAACAGCTTCTTCACCGGGAAGCGGCATTTCGCGACCATCGCGGCCGCGTTCTCCGCCACTTCGAGCGGCGACTGGGTCGGCACGACCAGATGCATCGACTGCGTCGCGGCGTCGTACCAGCAGTTCGCGTTGTCGGGTTCGAGCGCGGCGGTATCGACCGACTGCGTGCTGTACTCGCGATCGAACACGAGCCAGTCGGCCGACGGACGATCGAGCTCGGCGGCGATCTGGCCGGCCAGGAACATCCCCTGCTCGTCGAGCCTGCCGTGCTCCTTGCCGTCCGGCCAGACCGGCAGGTGCTTGCGCATCATGCTCGGGAAGATCGGTGCATCCTTCAGGCTCGAATAGACATCGTCATCGTAAGCCGTCTTGCCGCCCACCCGCACGTAGCGGAACGTGCCCCACGGATCGCGCTCGAGCGGGCCCGTGACCGCGCCGTAGCGGATCACGTCGTCGCGGAACTTGAGCGCGTTCTTCGCGAAGCGGAAGCGCGCGAAGTCGTGATAGATGAGGATCGCGACCGCATGACCGAGATACGCGGGGGTCTTGCCGGCGGGCAACAGCATGTCGTCGCCGTAGAACGTCGGGAACGCGACGCCGTCGCGTGCGAGATCGTCGGCCGTGACCACGCGGTCCGGCTTCAGTTCGTCGCCGAGCAGCGACAGGTCGAAGCCTTCGTAGATGCGGTCGGCCTGCGTGGCGCGGAGGATCAGCGCGTGCGACTGCTGCTGCGGCCAGTGCGGCATGTCGGCTGCGCGCACGTCACGGGCGAACACTTTCGAGCCCGTGACCTTCGCGATGCCGTCGATGCGGAATTGGGGGATGCCGGTGACGCTATCCCATTTGACGGGGGTGAGGAGTTTTTCTTCGAAGAGCGCCGCGAACGCGCGGCTGCCGATGGGCGCGACGTAGACCGCGACGCCCGCCAGCACGCTGGCTTTCAGAAAACCCCGCCGTGACAGGCCGTGGTTTTTCATGTGGGGGGGAACCTCCTGATGCGGCTCGGACGGCGATCGGGTGTCGCGGCGTTCGGAGCGGCGCGCATTCTGGCATTGTTTTCGATATATCGCCTATAGTATTTCCCACATGAATTACTTATTGAATTTCTTATAACGGGATTCAGACGGGCTGCGGCGTCCGGTCGCGGGCGACATACGGGCGCGATCCGGCGGTGTCACGGCGGGCGCATCGATCGCCGCGGGCCGATCGCCGCCATGGGCGAGCCATGTGCGGCGCGCTGAAACCAGTCCGCGGGCGGCCGCCCGAGATCGTCCCGTGGGCAACGACGCCTGCCCCCGCGTCGGCGAGTGCGCAAGGCGCGCGCCGGCGTGGTCGACGACGACTCGCCGGCGCCCCCGCACGACACGCGCGGCCGACGTTTCATGGTAATGTCGTGCGCATCCGGCTCGCCGGTCACTCCGCCACGTGCCGTGCGGGGCGGCCGGCAATGCGCCGCATCGTGTCGAGGTCAAAATAGCCATGGCAGTCAAGGCAAGCCTCCTGAATGCCGTTCTCGCCACTCCCCCCTGCGGCAATCACCGCGTGACGGCCGCGCTGCGCCCGTCGATGCTCGTCACGCTGTTCGAGGACGTGCGCCCGATGGCGCTGTCCGGCCTCGCCAGCGCGTTCGTCGCGGCGATCGCGCTGATCCGGCTGCAACAACTCTGGTGTTTCGTGTGGCTCGTCGTCGACGTCGGCCTGCTCGCCGCGCGGCTCGCGATCGCGCGCGCGTATGCAGTACGCCGTGCTGCCGGCGACGATCGCGCGGAATACTGGGCGCGGCGCTATGCGCCTGTGTCGCTCGCTGCGTGCTTCGTGCTCGGCCTCGGCGTGATGGGCTGCGTGGAGGCGCCCGACGCCGAGCTCGGCACGCTGTCGGTGATGGTCGCGGGCGGCGTGTTCGGCGGGATCGCGTCGCGCAATTCGGCGCTGCCCCGGCTCGCGATGACCCAGGTCACGCTCGGCGTCCTGCCGATCGGCCTCGGCGCGGTGCTGGTCGACCGGCCCGGCGCCTGGCTGCTGCTGCCGCCGCTCGCGATCTATCTCGCGGCCATGCGCACGGTCGTCCAGCGTCATTACCGCGTGCTGGTCGCGCTGATCGCCGCGCGCCAGCGCAACGCCGAGCTCGTCGCGCGCTTCGACGCCGCCCTCACCTACATGCCGCACGGCCTGTGCATGATCGACGGCGAGAGCCGCGTGATCGTCGCGAACCGCCGCACCGCGCAATTGTTCGGCTCGCCGCGCGAGATCATGCTCGACACACCACTGCCCGACGTCGTCGCGGCGCTCGGCGTGAACGCGGTGGCCGATTCCGACGGCGCAGGTCTCGCAGCGCAATGCGACGTCTGGCTGAACCATGACGAACCGGTGCCGCTCGACATCACGCTCGCCGACGGCCGACAGCTGGAACTGACGCGCCATCGCGTGCCGGACGGCAACGCGGTGATCATCGTCGAGGACGTCACCACGCGCCGCCGCAGCGAGCAGCACATCCGGCACCTCGCGCGACACGACGCGCTGACGGGTTTGCCGAACCGCCACGAACTGCATGCGCAACTCAAGCGGATGCTCGCGCACCGGCCGCACCTGCCGAGCGCCACGCTCGCCGTCATGTATCTCGACCTCGACGGCTTCAAGGCAATCAACGACCGGTTCGGCCATCAGGCCGGCGATGAAGTGCTCACGCAGGTCGCCGAGCGGCTCGGCAAGACGCTGCCGCCCGGCGAGCTGGCGGCGCGGATCGGCGGCGACGAGTTCGTCGTCGCGCTCGACGCCACCACGATGCACGCCTGCTCGCTCCTCGCCGCGCGGATCATCCGGCAGATCTCGGCGCCGTACACGTTGTCGATCGGCGAAACCGTCAGCTTCGGGATCAGCATCGGCATCGCCCTCGACGACGGGCACGGCTCCCCCGATGAACTGATCCGCCAGGCCGACAGCGCGCTGTACGACGCGAAGTCGGCCGGCAAGGGAATCTACCGCTTCTATTCGGCCGGAAGCAGCCGCGTGACGCCCGCGACCACGAGCTGAGCGCGCGCCGTTCGCGTTGACGCCGGCGGCCTCCGCGCGTCCCTTCGCTTTCCGCGATTCATTCCCGAAACGCTTTGCGTGACTTCGCGCATACGCGCAGGTGTTCCGCCGCGCGCGCCCGTGTCACGTGACGTGTTCCGTAACATCGGCCCGCGCCGCGCGTCACGTTCGCCGCAGAAGCCCGCACGATCGGGGCGGCGCGCGGTATTTCATCGCTGGCACCCTTATTGCTCCTTGACTGGGAAACAGGATGTCAGGGAGCCCAAACATGAATACCGTCGAAGTCCTCAGCCATGCGGAAGCGAGCGATCAACTGGACGTGATCGACGGCGCCTCGCTGATCCGACGGCTCGTTTCCGAGCACCGCGCGCCCGCCGCGCGTGAAGCCGCGTGCGTCGTCGACAATCCGCCGCTGACGCTGTACGGCGCATATCGCCAGGGGGTCACCGATCACGCGGCGCGACGCGCAAATCCGTATCGCGCCGGCAGCCGTTTCTGGGCGCTGTGGGAAGAAGGCCGTATCGAAGCTGAAACCTCCGGTCGCTGACGCGATCGCGCGCGCCGGCCCCGTCGCGACAAGGGGCCGACGCGCCACACGGCATGTGCGCGCCGGCATGCGTTTCAGCGCTGCAACATCGCGTGCGGCTGCTCGCGTTGCGGATGTCGCGGGTTCGCACGCGGGCCGGTTGACGGCGTCCGGCATTGCCCGCACCGCGCACGCCGCGCGGCGGTCGTTTCCCGATAAGATGGCAGATTCCGTTCATCGAACGATGCCGCCATGACCGCCTCCTCCTCCCACCGAAATCCCATCCACTGCGAAATCGATCTCGATGCGCAAGGCAAGCATGCGGGCTATCTGCGCCTGCCGCATTCCGTGCATCGCTCCGCATACGGCTGGCTGCCGATCCCGATCGCGTCGATCCGCAACGGCGACGGCCCGGTCGCGCTCGTGATGGCCGGCAATCACGGCGACGAATACGAAGGCCAGATCATCGTGTCGCAGCTGATGCGCGAGATCGATCCGGAGATGGTCAGCGGGCAGTTGATCCTGCTGCCGATGGCGAACTTCCCCGCGGCCGACGCCGGCTTGCGCGTGTCGCCGCTCGACGAAGGCAACCTGAATCGCAGCTTCCCCGGCGACCCGGCCGGCACGCCGACGCAGATGATCGCGCATTACATCGAGCATGCGCTGCTGTCGCGCTCGCAGTATCTGGTCGACCTGCATTCGGGCGGCAGCTCGCTGCTGTACCAGGGCGGCAACATGCTCGCGATCGACCCGCTCGACGACGACGAGGCCGCGAAGCTCAACGGCCTGCTGGTCGCGTTCGGGCTGCCGAACGCGCTGCTGCACGCGCCGAACCCGGTGCACTCGGCATCGGCCGCGCGTCGGCAGGGCGCGATCTCGATCGTGACCGAACTCGGCGGCGCGGGGATGGCCGATCCGTCGCTGATCCGGCTCGGCCGCCACGGGCTGCTGCACTACCTCGGCCATATCGGCCTGCTGCACGGCGCGCTCGTGCCCGACGCGCCGCCGACCGTCACGCGCTTCCTGCGTGTCGACGGCGATCGCCACTTCGTCTACGCGTACGAGCGCGGGCTGTACGAACCGCTCGTCGAACTCGGCGACCAGGTGAAGGCCGGCCAGCCGGCCGCGTGGGTGCACTTCCCCGATACGCCGCTGCGCGAACCGGTGCTGCACCGCTTCAACGGCGACGGCGAAGTGGTGTGCAAGCGCGTGCCCGCGCAGGTGCGGCGTGGCGATTGCCTGTTTCAGCTGGCGGAGGCGTCGACGCCTCCGCGCGTTGGCCGATAGGCCGAGTTACCGACCCGTATCTTTTCCGTGCAGTCTGCCAAGGATGGCGGACCGGATGCGTTCGCCATTAACCAACTTGACAAATTAACTCTTTTGGTTAAGATCGCGGATGGAAAAGAACGCGCCTCATTGCAAGCTGTCGCGGGTCAAGACACTCATCGGGACCGGCAACGTCCGGTTGACGACGAGCGCGGTGTTCGGGGCGCGGCAACTGGGTTTCACGGAAACGGAGGCGATCGGTGTCGTGATGTCCCTGGATACCACCGATTTCTACAAAAGCATGACGACCTACGCCGATCACACGATCTGGCAGGACGTCTATCGGCGTCGCACCGAGAATGGCGACATATATCTGAAACTGACCGTGATCGACGACGTGCTGATCGTGTCGTTCAAGGAGCGATGAAAATGAAGTGTCCTGCGTGCGGTGGCGCGAAACTGGTCCGCGATACACGAGACATCCCTTACACATACAAGGGTCGCTCGACCGTCGTTCGCGATATAACCGGCGACTTCTGTCCGGCCTGCGGCGAATCGGTGCTGGATATAGACGAGGCAACCCGGCTCGGTGAAGCGATCGGCGAGTTCAACAAGCAAGTAAATTCGACCATCGTCGACCCGAAGTTCATCGCGAAGGTACGCAAGAAGCTGATGCTGGATCAACGCGAGGCGGCCGAGATATTCGGTGGCGGCGTCAATGCTTTCTCGCGCTACGAAACCGGCAAGACGAACCCGCCGCTTGCCCTCGTGAAGTTGCTCAAGATTCTGGATCGTCATCCGGATCTGCTCGCGGAAGTACGCGCAGCCTAGCCATACCCCCTCCGGCATTGCGCATGCGACGAACATTCGACGCGTGCGCTCCCCACCCCGCTCCCCCTGCAAGCCTTCTGACGCTCCCCGCGAAATCCTTATCGAAATTGCTTCGTTCGTCTTTGCCGGCCGCGCCGCTAACGTGTTCGAAACGGCGGCGGCACGCCGGATGCAGCGCAGGAAGCACCGCGGCCGCCGTCATCACGACAACCGCGTCGCGATAACGGAGCAGACCGGACGGGCCGTGTGGCAGGCCCCCGCCAGGAACGTCCGCATCGCGCGCCCTTCGCGATGCCCATGGCCACGAACGACCGCCTCATCGACACGACACCGCTCGACGTCCGCGCCCAGCCGCTGGTCGACGCGCTGATCGACGAATACGCGACGCGATACGACGCGTATCGCCCCGACAGCCGCGCGTCCGCACGCGACGAACTCGCGCGCTACCCGGCCGAGCTGTTCGCGCCACCCGAAGGTGCGTTCGTGCTGCTGCTGCGCGACGGCGAAACGATCGGCGGCGGCGCATTCAAGCGCTACGACGCGCAGACCGCCGAACTCAAACGCATCTGGACCCGCGCGGACCTGCGCCGCCAGGGGCTCGCGCGCCTGATCGTCGATGCGCTCGAACTGCGTGCCGCGCAGCAGGGCTATCGACGCGTGTACCTGACCACCGGCTTTCGCCAGCCCGAAGCGTGGGCGCTGTACGACCGCACCGGCTATACGCGGCTGTTCGATTCGTCGATCGATCCGGAAGCGTATTTCCACCTGCGCTTCGGCAAGGATCTCGCCGATCCGTCGCGCACGTCGACGCTCGCCGACCTGTGGGCGCCGCGTCCCGAAGCCGTGCTGCCGCGCTGAACGCCCCGCGCCGCCCGATTCCGCTCTCCCGTTCCCCAAGACACGAAACGACAGGACACATCCATGCAACGAGCCGTACCCTTCACGCCGCGTGCGCTCCGCACGCTGGCCGCCGCGCTGATCGGCGTGACCGCGATCGCCGCGGCCGCCGCGACCTTCGACCTCAGCCCCGAGCAACGTGGCCGCCCGCGCGGTGCGGCCGATGCGGCCGTCGAGCGCGCGGTGCCCGCGTCGTTCAGGTTCGCCGAAGCCGGCACGCTGACGATCGGCGTCGCGCCGAGCCTGCCGCCGATCAGCTCGTATGCGACCGACGCGCGCACGGTGATCGGCTTCGACGCGGACGTCGGCCAGCTCGTGTCCGACAGCCTCGGCCGCAAGCTGAAGATCGTCCCGCTCGCATGGGCCGACTGGCCGCTCGCGCTCGAATCAGGGAAAGTCGACGCGGTGATCTCGAACGTCACCGTCACCGAGGAGCGCAAGCAGAAGTTCGATTTCTCGACCTACCGCAAGGATCAGGTCGGCTTCTACGTGCGCAACGACAGCAAGATCCAGTCGATCCGCGAGCCGAAGGACGTCGCGGGGCTGCGCATCGTCACCGATGCCGGCACCAACCAGGAAAAGATCCTGCTCGCGTGGGATCGCGAGAACGTCGCGCACGGCCTGAAGCCCGTTCAGGTCCAGTACTACGACGACCAGGCGATGCGGATCGTCGCCGTGCAGTCGGGCCGCGCCGATGCCGTGTTCAGCGTGAACTCGGTGCTCGCCTACCAGAGCGCGCAGCAGGGCAAGACGCGCCTCGTCGGCGCGATCAGCGGCGGCTGGCCGCGCACGGCCGACATCGCGATCGCGACGCGCCGCGGCAGCGGGCTCGCCGATCCGCTGACGGTCGCGCTGAACGGGCTGATCCGGAACGGCCGCTATCAGCAGATCCTCGACCGCTGGAACCTCGCCTCCGAAGCGATCGACCAGTCGCGCACGAATCCGCCGGGCTTGCCGAAGAGCTGAGCGCCGCCCGTCCACGCCCTCGCAGGAACGCCGACACCATGTCTTATTCGCTTTCATTGCTGGACAAAAGCCCGATCGCCGACGGCGCGACCGCCGCCGACGCGCTGCGCTTCACGACGACCCTCGCACGGCGCGCCGAACAGCTCGGCTACGAGCGCTTCTGGGTCGCCGAGCATCACGGCGCGCCGGGCTTCGCGAGCTCCGCGCCCGAGATCGTCGTCGCGCACCTGCTCGCGCACACGTCGCGCATTCGCGTCGGTTCGGGCGGCGTGATGCTGCAGCACTACAGCCCGTTCAAGGTCGCCGAGTCGTTCAAGCTGCTCGCCGCGCTCGGGCCGGGCCGCGTCGATCTCGGCATCGGCAAGGCGCCCGGCGGATTGCCGCTGACCACGCGCGCGCTGCAGTGGTTTCACGACAAGGCGAAGAAGCCCGACTTCGCGGGCCAACTCGCGGAACTCGACGCGTTCCTCGGCTGGGGCGTCGCCGAGGATCATCCGCTCGCCGGCGCGGTCGCGATGCCGGTGCCGCCGCACGCGCCCGAACGCATCCTGCTCGGCGGCTCGCCCGACAGCGGCGCGCTTGCCGCCCGCCACGGCTGGCGCTTTTGCTATGCGGGGCACTTCAACGGCGACGACGCGAACCTCGAACGCTCGCTGGCCGCGTACCGCGACGCGGGCGGCACACGCCCGATCGTCGCGTTGTACGCCGTCGCCGCGCCGACCCGCGACGAAGCCGAGCAACTGATCGGGCCGCTGAAGATCTTCAAGCTGCAATTCGCCGGCGGCCAGAGCTTCAATCTTGCGAGCGCGCAGGCCGCCGCCGAATTCGCGCGGCAGAGCGGCGCGTCCGACTACCGCATCGACGAGTTGCGCCCGACCGTGCTGGCCGATACGCCCGAACGCGTGCACCGCGCGCTCGACGTGCTGAGCCGGCGGCTCGACGTCGATGCATTCGTGATCGACTCGCCGGTGACCGACTACGCGGCGCGGCTCGCGTCGGCCGAATGGCTCGGCGGCGCGCAGTCGATCACGCCCGTGCAGGCGGCCCTGGCCGCCGAACGTTTTCCTTCCCCCGACCAGAACGTGTGACGCTCCCATGACGACCCGACGATCGATTCCCTTCGGCCTGATGCTGCAAGGCGCAGGCAGCCACATGAACGCGTGGCGGCATCCGAGCAACCCGCCAGACGCGAGCATCAACCTCGACTTCGCGATCGGCATCGCGCGCAAGGCGGAAGCCGCCGGCATCGCGTTCGCGTTCGTCGCGGACGGCCTCTACATCAACGAGAAGTCGATCCCGCACTTCCTGAACCGCTTCGAGCCGCTCACCGTGCTGTCGGCGCTCGCGGTCGCGACGAAGAAGATCGGCCTCGCGGGCACGATCTCGACGTCGTACAGCGAGCCGTTCACGGTCGCGCGCCAGCTCGCGTCGCTCGACGCGATCAGCGGCGGGCGCGCGGGCTGGAACGTCGTCACGACGCCGCTCGAAGGCACCGCGAAGAATTTCGGCAAGGCGCATCCCGATCACGAACTGCGCTACGAAATCGCCGACGAATACCTCGACGTCGTGCAGGGGCTGTGGGACAGCTGGGACGACGACGCGTTCGTGCGCGATCGCGCGAGCGGGCGCTTCTTCGATCGCGACAAGCTCCATACGCTCGATCATCACGGCCGCTTCTTCCACGTTGCCGGCCCGCTGAACATCCAGCGCTCGCCGCAGGGGCAGCCGGTGATCTTCCAGGCCGGCTCGTCCGACACCGGCATCGGGCTCGCGGGCAAGTACGCCGACGCCGTGTTCACGCATTCGCCGTCGCTCGACGAAACGGCCGCGTTCACGCGACGCGTGAAGCAAAGCGCGGTCGAGCACGGGCGGCAGCCGGGCGACGTGAAGATCTTCCCCGGCGTCGGGCCGATCGTCGGCCGCACGGCCGCCGAGGCCGAAGACAAGTACCAGGCGATCCGCGACCTGCTGACGATCGACGAGGCGCTCGCGTATCTCGGCCGCTATTTCGATCACCACGATTTCACGCAGTACGCGCTCGACGCACCGTTCCCCGAACTCGGCGATATCGGCCGCAACAGCTTCCGCTCGACCACCGACCGGATCAAGGCCGACGCGAAGCGCAAGCGCCTCACGCTGCGCGAGACGGCACTCGCCGTCGCGACGCCGCGCCCGAACTTCATCGGCACGGCCGAGCACGTCGCCGACGAGCTGATCCGCTGGCACGACGCCGGAGCCGGCGACGGCTTCATCCTTGGCTTCCCGGTGCAGGCCCAGGGCGTCGACGACTTCGTCGAACTCGTGATTCCGGTGCTCGAGGCGCGCGGCCGCTACCGCCGCGACCTGCCGGGCAGCACGCTGCGCGACCACCTCGGCCTGCCGCGCAAGGCGAGCCGCCATGCGGCGCCCGGCGCGGTGCGCAAACAGGGCGACGCGGCCGAAGCGCATGCCTGACGCCTGCGCGCCGCCTCGCGCGGCGCATCCGGCCAACTCGATCGAGGACCCTCACCGACATGAGCGACACGACCCATCTCGGCGGCGCACTGCCGCCGCTCACTTCCTCCCCCGCCCGCGACGCCGGCACGCGCCCGCGCATCGTGCCGGCCCGGCACCGGTCGCGCACGGTCGGCACCGTGCTCGCGCTCGTGCTGATCGCGCTCGCGCTGCATTCGATTCTCGGCAACCCGCAATGGGGCTGGCCGGTGTTCGCCGAATGGTTCCTGTCGCCGCCGGTGCTGTCCGGGCTCGCGCGCACGCTGGTGCTGACGCTGCTCGGCGCGGTGTTCGGCTTCGCGCTCGGTGCGCTCGTCGCGCTGGCCCGGCTGTCGCGCTCGCGCCTGCTCGCCGCGAGCGCGTGGACGTTCGTGTGGCTGTTCCGGTCGATTCCGCTGATCGTGCTGCTGCTGATCCTGAACAACCTCGGCTACCTGTACGAACACGTGCGGCTCGGCGTGCCGTTCACCGACATCGTGTGGTTCGACACGCCGACCACCGACCTGATCAGCCCGTTCCTCGCGGCCGTACTCGGCCTCACGCTGAACCACGCGGCGTTTTCCGCGGAAGTGATTCGCGGCGGCATTCTCGCGGTCGACCAGGGGCAGCTCGAAGCGGCCGCCGCGCTCGGCCTGCCGCGCGGCCGCCAGACCACGCGCATCGTGTTGCCGCAGGCGATGCGCGCGATCCTGCCGACCGCGTTCAACGACCTGATCACGCTCGCGAAAGGCACGTCGATGGTCTACGTGCTCGCGATGCCCGAACTGTTCTACACGGTGCAGGTGATCTATCGCCGCAATCTCGAGGTGATTCCGCTGCTGATGGTCGCGACCGTCTGGTACCTGATCATCCTGACCGTGCTGTCCGCGATCCAGGTGCAGGTCGAGCGCCACTATGCGCGCGGTGCGCTGCGCAATCCGCCGCCGTCGGCGCTGACGTTCGTGCTGGCGCGCATCGGTGCGCTGCGGCGGCGTGCGGCGACACACAGCGCGACGGCCGATGCGACGTTTCAGGGCAACGCTGATGCGCCCGTGCCGCGCACCGGCGGCGAGGTCGCCGTGCACAACGTGTCGAAGCAGTTCGGCATGCAGCGCGTGCTCGACAACGTGTCGTTCGTCGCGCCGCGCGGCAGCGTGACGGTGATCGTCGGGCCGTCCGGCTCGGGCAAGTCGACGCTGCTGCGCACGATCAACCATCTCGAACGCGTCGACGACGGCTTCATCGACATCGACGGCGAGCTGATCGGCTATCGGCGCGACGGCGACGTGCTGCACGAGCTGAAGGAGCGCGACGTGCTGAAGCGGCGCACGGCGGTCGGAATGGTGTTCCAGAACTTCAACCTGTTTCCGCACCTGACGGTGTTCGAGAACCTGATCGAGGCGCCGGTCGCCGTCGGCGGCGTCACGCGCGAGGCCGCCGAGCGCACCGCGCGCACGCTGCTCGCGCGCGTCGGCCTCGCGGACAAGGCCGATGCCTACCCGCGCCAGCTGTCCGGCGGCCAGCAGCAGCGCGTCGCGATCGCGCGGGCGCTCGCGTTGCGCCCGAAGGTGCTGCTGTTCGACGAGCCGACGTCGGCGCTCGATCCCGAACTGGTCAACGAAGTGCTCGACGTGATCAAGGAGCTGGCGCGCTCGGGCACCACGCTCGTGATCGTCACGCACGAGATCGGCTTCGCGCGCGAGGTCGCGGACACCGTGCTGTTCATGGAGCGCGGCCGCATTGTCGAGTCGGGCCCGCCCGCCGTCGTGCTCGACGCGCCGGCCCATCCGCGCACGCGCGCGTTCCTGTCGCGGGTGCTCTGATGCGCGCCGCTCACGACCTCCGAGGCACCCGACGATGATCGACCGACGCCAGTTCATGACCGCCGCGCTCGCGGCCGCCGCCGGCCTCCGGTGGCATGCGGCCGACGCGGCCGCGACCGCCGATCTCGATCCGCGCCAGTCCGGCCGGATCCGCGCGTCGCGCGACGATGCAGCGATTCGCGCGGCAGGCAACTATCGCTGGGTACGCGACGGCGCGTTCACGGTTGCGATTTCGCCGCACGCACCGCCGGTGTCGACCTATGCGACCGACGCGCGCACGGTCGTGGGCGCCGATCCCGACTATGCGCAGCTCGTCGCGGACGCGCTCGGCCGCACGCTGGTGCTGGTGCCGATCGCGTGGGCCGACTGGCCGCTCGGGCTCACGTCGGGCAAGTACGACGCCGTGATCTCGAACGTCGGCGTGACCGAGAAGCGCAAGGAGAAATACGATTTCACGACCTATCGGCTCGGGCTGCACGGCTTCTACGTGCGCACCGCGAGCCCGATCGCGAAGATTGCCGAGCCGAAGGACGTCGCGGGCCTGCGCGTCATCACGGGTGCGGGCACGAGCCAGGAGCGCATCCTGCTCGAATGGAGCCGACGCAACGTCGCGCAAGGGCTGAGGGCGACCGAACTGCTCTATTTCGACGACGATGCGGCAGCCCGCGTCGCGTTGCTGTCGGGCCGCGCCGATGCCGAGCTGAACCCGAATGCGTCGCTGGCATACGAGGCCGCGCGCGACGGCAGGATTCGCCGGGTCGGCGTCGTCAACGCGGGCTGGCCGGCAAATGCGGATGTCGCGATAGCGACGCGTCGCGGCAGCGGGCTCGCACCGGCGCTGACGCTCGCAACGAACGCGCTGATCGGCAACGGTCGCTACGGGCAGGCGCTGGCGCGCTGGGGGTTGCAGAGCGAGGCGGTCGCGCGCGCGGAGACGAATCCGCCGGGGTTGCCGTCGTTTTGACGGGGCGGCGTCATGGCGGGCACACCGTGCGGTCCCGAACCTGTCACGGACAACGTTGCGCCACGACCAGTTTCAAGTCCGTCGTCGCCACCTGATTGCCGTTCACATGCAATTGATCACCGGGATGCATTCTCAGATGCACTGGCAGAAAGAAGAAGCTGATCGACCAGTTCGAGCTTCAACGGCTTGTCTGCGTCGAGCTTCTTCTTCTCGATCACGACCTTCCAGTCATCGCCGCTTCCAGGGTTGCGGTAGAACGCAACGATCGCGACATACTTCGTATCGACCTGCATCGGCTGCGAGAGGCTCGCAGCCGCGCCCGGATTCAGTACCGTCGCCAGGTTAGCCTGCAGATCCTGCGCGAGCACGGTCCGATCGCTCTTCAGCAAGTCGTTGTAGGACGCGCCATCGAACATCTTGCGGTCCTTCAACTGATACACGCGCACAGCAACCGACGTCGGGCGGCCGGCGTCGTCCGGATTCAACGCCTCGCGTGCCGACAAATCGATGTTGAGCACCTTGACCTGCTTGAAGAAGACAGTGCGGTAGGCGCTCGACGAGGCATCGGAGACGGTTTGCCATGCGCCGCATGCCGACAGCAGCAGAACGGATGCAAGGGTCGAAACGGCGAAGCGGATAGTCATAGTCTTCTCTGGTCAAACATGTTGTGTCAGGTATGGATTGGTCCCGGGCGCAGGAAACGCTTCATAGACGCCGAGCGCGATGTTGATCACGCGCTCTTCGTCGGCGGGCAGCACGGTCGTCCAGCCGAGGCGCGGCGCCTGATCGGCATGTGCCGGACCGATCGCGGGTTGCGGCGCATGACGTGACGACAATTCCATGCGCAGGTGCACGTCGGCCTTGACGCCAACATACAACTGCACGAACGCCATCAACTCACGATGCAGCCACGCGCCAGGCAGGAGATCGCGGGCCTGCTGCGCATCCGCCGGCCGCAGCGTCACACGCACCGCGCGACTGCGATAGGCCATCCGTTTGCCCAGCACGTAGCCGCCGCCGAGGCCCCGGTGCCTGCCCTCCGCCGATGAACCGTCAAACTGACCGGCCGACGTCAGCGGCTGCGCTTGTCCGACGCGCATAGCCACTGGAAAGAACTCGTCGACGCGAACCTCGATACCGGGTACGGCCAGTGCGATGACGCCGGTCAGGCCTTCGGGCGTGCGCGTGTGCTGGATCAGCAACCCCAGCAGCGCGAGCAATCGCGAATCCGGCAGGCCGGCGCGCCGCGGCTTGTCGCCCCACCCGAAGCCGGCCAGGCACAGCAGGTTGCGCGAATGCGCGTCGCTGCCGCCCGGGCGGAAGCTTTCCGGATAGCGGTATTTCTTCCACGCGCGGTACAGCAGCGTGACGTACCGGTGATTGAACTGGTCAAGAAACGCTTCGACGACCTCATGCCCCTCCTCGCGCAACACGATCTCGTCGATCATGTGCGGCGGCATCGCCGCGTCGACACCATACAGGCCCATGAACGTCGTGCGTACGGTCGGCGGTGCATCGGGACGCTCGTCGTCAAACTCTACCGCCGAGATTTCTCCCGCCGGAAAGCCGACGCGCGGCCGCGGCCGGAAGCGCACGCGCTCATGCTCGGCCGTGTCCTGCGTGCCCAAGCCCGGCGAGTCAGGCACCCGCACCTCGAGCAGCCTGCAAAGCTGCATGAAGTTCATGCGTGGCGCGCGGGCCAGCAGCGACGCGACCAGCGGCTCGAGATTCGGCAACGCGTCCCCCGAGGGGACTTCCTGCGGGGCGTGCGGCTTCATAGCGGCGCCCGTTGCGCCTTGCTGCGCGGCCACACGGTCCGGGCCTGCGACGGCAGGCTGATGATCGACAGCTTCGTGAACAGGTTGATCTCCGCGTATTGTGCAAAGAAGCGATGCAGCAACTCGCCGAACAGCATCACGTCACCCTCGCCCGCGAACGCATGCGAATCGAGCGTCACCTCGATCAGCACGCCGCGCTCGACCGAGCCACCGGTTACTTCCTCGAGCAATTCCTGTGAGACCCACCGAATGCCCGCCAGCCGCCGGCGGTTCAGCTCATCGTCGGTCCAGTCGTACAGCGCGAGCGCCCCGCGCAGCACTTCCGCGTTCATCATCGACAGAAAATTCGGCGCTAGATGCGACAGCACGCGCCACTGGAAACGGTCCTCCGTCGGCGGATACAGCGGCAGCGTCGGCGACACGAGATTGCGCACGCCCGCGACGTTCGGCGTGCTGGCCGCGAGTTCGTCGAGACTGGCTTCACGCAACCCCTTGCGCGGCAACAGGCCATTCGTTCCCGTCACGCGCAGCGACAGGCTTTCTTCCGGCAGCGTGTCCATCGTCTCCCACGCGTGTCCGCCGAGAATCACCCAGGTTTCATGCAGCCCCGACACCCCTGGTCGCACGCGCGTGTGGAAATAGCGCTCCGGCGCCTCGTGTCGCAGCATGCCGCCGCGGTGCCGGAACGTCGCGAACGGCACATATTCGTATCGTTCGGCCGAGTCGTGGTCGAACGTCGCGATCGCGTCGACCGAATAGGTTTCGACGTGCTCGCCTTGGTGGCCGGCCGGCACCACGCGGTATTCGGTTTCGTGATGGTCGATCTCGATCGGCTCCGCATCCAGCTCGAACAGGTTGATCACGGGCGAGCAGAACAGCCGCACGTTCTCCGCGGTGAAGCGCTGGTCCGACGGATAGGCATGCGTCAGTATGATCTCCAGCTCGAAGCGGGTCGAACTTTCGGGCAGCTTCGCGATGTCCAGTCCGCACAGGTCGACGAACAGAAATTTCTCGCGGAACGTGAAGTATTCGAGCAGCATCTGATAGCCGGAGAAGGCCGCATCGGCCTTGGGCCACAACCGCTCCTCGGCCGAGAAACCGGCCGGCTCGATCGTCACGCCGGCGAGCGGCACCGCTTCGCCGTCGCGGACTTCCGGAATGCGCCACTGGATCGCATCGACCTGCCGCGTGAGCGCGAGATGCATCGCGAACGCGGTCGGCAGATCCGCATTCAGGTGCAGGCGCAGCCGCGACAAATCCGTTTCCTTGCGAAGTGCCGAGCCGTCCAGCGCAAAGCCAAGCCGGAGCACCGACCGTCCGTCGTAACGGACGAACGGTCCGGCGTGCGTAACGGCGACCGGTTGTAGCGCGACGGCCTGCGTGGTTCGGTACTGGCACTGCACGGTTCTCGGTGTCGTGCCCTCGGCGCCGGGTGCAGGCGGCACGGTGATCGGCGCGGCACGCACGGGCACGCCGGCCGGCACCACCTCGGTCTTCTGAAGCTTTTCCGCGAGCGGGATCAGTTCGACCACCGACAGCGACGGGATCATCCGCAGATAATGCGGCCAGAGCAGGCTCACGAGCCCTTCGGTGAGTTCCGGCAGTTCGTCGTCGAGCTTCTGCCGAAGCCGGCCGGTCAGGAATGCAAAGCCTTCGAAAAGCCGCTCGACATAGGGGTCGCGATCGCCGACGCGATCGAGGTTGAGCAGGCGTGCGCGATCAGGATGCGCCTTCGCGAATTCCTTGCCGGACTCGCGCAGGTAGCGCATTTCCGCTTCGTAGTAGCGCAGAATCGGGTCGTCGTTTTGCATTGATCTTCGTTCTTATGAGAGGGTCAGGGCGCGCGCCGGGTCCAGCACGGTCAGTTCCGCCTGCAGTTCGCCGATGCGGCGCGCAAGTGCCGGTTTGTCGGCATCCTTGCGGTTGCTCATCGCTTTCAATGCACGAACGAGCTGTTGCTTGACCTCGAACACCAGCGCCGGCTCCCAGCGCATCAGCGGCAGCGACCGGGATGACGTATCGAGCTCGGCAAGCAGCGCGAGCGCCGTATCAGGACGACCGGCATGATCGGCAACGCGCGCCATCACGAGCCGTTGCAGATAGCGGTGACGTTCGGTCTTCATGCCCGGCAGCGCTTCGAGCCACGCGAATGCGGCCTCGACGCCTTCACGCGCGGTCGCGTCGCGCGCCTGCGCCTCGATTTCCGGCCAGTCGCCGGCGGCATCGCCCTCGCTGTCGGCCGATACGGGCAGGGGGACGACGGCCTCACCCGCTTCGAGGTCTCGCACAACCGCGTGCCGCGCGATCCATTCGAGCGTCGTGTCGTCGGCGAACGGTGTGCCGTCGTTGAACGCCAGCCGCTCGATGCCCGGCAAGCGTTCGAGGAACAGCGCGAAGTCCGCGCGCAGCAGTTCGCGCCATGTGCTGTACGGCGCACCGACGTGGTCGAGTGCGACATGCTGGAAGTACTGCAGGTCGAACCACAGGTGATTGACGCCTTCCATGAACGCGCCTTCGACGCGTTCGAGCAGTTCGTGCCACTGCTTCTGCAGCACGAGACGTTTCATCTGCTGCCTCAGTTCGCCGCGTGGTGGTACGAGCCGTGTATGCGATGCTGCGTCCGCCGGCGGCACCTCGTGCAGCGTGTCCCAGCGGATGCTGCGTACGAGCCGCACCGACGGCAGGTAGCCGTTCTCCTGGCTGCGCAGCCATACCGCCATCGTGCGCGCCTGCTCCAGCAAATCGCGTGTCGACGCTATCGCGCCAGACGTCGTCGACGCGGTTGTGGTTGTTGACGCAACCGTCTCGGTTTCCATGCTGCGCGGCGCTTCGCCATTGCGCTCGAAACGGGAGACGAGCGGTTGCAGGTTCGGGCGCGCTGCGTCTGGCCACGCGCCGGTGATGGCCACCAGCACATCGAGCGCGGCGAGCGCCCGCTCGAGATCGGCGGGCGCGAACTCGCCGCGGCTTTCCAGCAGCTCGAGCACGCGCGCGGTTGCCAGCATTTCGAGCGCGCCCTTCTTTGCCTCGGCGCGCGCGGGCAGCACCGCTTCTCCGAACCGATCGACGAGCGCGGCCGCCAGCTCGAGTCCGTCCGCGAAACCGGCGGGGCCGTCCTGCCGCAACCGCGCAAACGCGTGGTAGCCCGCCAGACGCAGATCCTTGCCGGTTTCCTTGAGCAGCTGTTCGCAGGATCTGACGATCAGTCCGTCATCGATACCGGAAAGCTTTTGCGTTTCTTCCCGAAGCGCGAAGAATACGTCCTCGTAGCCGGGATCGCGGCCGACCCCGCCCTCGCCGGCAAGCGGCTGCAACCATGCAGTCCATGTGTCGAGCCGTGCACGCACGAGTTGCTCGGCGTCGTCGCGCGCCGGAAAGAGGCTCTTGAACAGTCCACCCAGCATTATTCAGCCTCCGAAAACGTGCCACGCGGCAGGGGCACCGCGGCGTGCTTCGCCGCCGCGATCATCGATGCCGGTAACGGCGGTGGATTGCTGGACGAAAGCTTCGGTCCCGATTTTGTCGAGCCTGTCACGAAGATTCGCTTCGGCAGCGTGAAGTTGCGCAACTGCAGCACGTCCAGCGGCCCCGCGCCCGCCTCGCTGCGTAGCTGCACCCTGAGCGGAATGCCCTGGCTCGTGTCCGGCGTCCAGCTCAGCAGATAGCGCGCGCCGTCCTGCTGCGACACCTTCGCACGCTCCAGCAGCCGGATCAGGCCGAATCGGCCCTGCGAATCCAGCGCGGTACGCAAGCCACCCTGCTCGGTCTGCCATTCGATGTGCGACAGATTTTCCAGCGACTGGCCCGGCCACTCGAACGGCGTCCACTCCTGCTTCTGGTTGAAGTAGTGCAATTCGCGTCCGGACAGCACGAACCGCATGTCGGTGACGCCCGGTGTCGGCACCGCCTGCAACTCATAGCGCACGCGCGCGTCGCCGGACGGGAACAGCACCGTCGAGATTCGCGTGAGCTTGTTCAGGCTGGCGAGGAAGCCCGGATCGATCGTCAGCGCGCCGTGGCCGGCGCCCTGCGCGGCCACCCACCGGTCGCCCTGTCGCTCGATGACGCCAGCCAGCTGCGTCGTGACGAACTGCGTGATCACGCCGTTGTCGGGGCGCATGAAGCGTGCCATTTCGGGTAACGACGCATCGTTGTCGGAGTCGGCGAACGGATAGCGGCCGCCGAATGCCCTGTTCCAGTCGGCCAGGATTGCGGTGCGCCAGATCTCGTTCAGGCTCGCGGCGGCCGGCTGCACGACGACCTGCCACGACTGATCGAACGGCGCGCGGAACAGTTCGCCGAACCCCGACCACAGCTCGCCCAGGCTGGCGGCCAACCGGCTTGCGTAGTCGCGGCTGTCGGCGATGTCGGATGTCTTGCCCTGCAGCACCGACTGCGCAGCCAGACGCGCCATCGCGTCCGGATCGGCACCGGAAACGATCTGCGACGCCTTGAGCCGCATCGCAGTGACCCGCTCGAGGTAGCGCGCGAGACTCAGGTCTCCAGTCGCGGCGAGCTGCGCGGCGGCTTTGCCGTTGCTTGGCGCACCTGACACCAGATCACTGCCGGTCAGGCGCAAGATCGGGCCGAACGCCGTGGCAAGCGGCGCAAGCTGCGGCTGAGCCTGCTTCGACGGGTCCTTCTCGCTGCCGCCGACAAGTTGCTGCGCCTTGTTGATCAGGTTGTCGGCCAGCGACTGCGCATTCGCGCCCGTGCCAGCCTGATAGACGATCGCGTTCATCAACGCGACGAGCGGCGAGCGTTGCGGGTCGCCAAGCAGCGTCAGCTGGTCGGCCGTGGCCGACAGCGTTGCGGCGGGTTGCCAGCGCAGGCCGTTGAGGAACCGCGCCCAGGCACGCGCGTAGTCGTCGAAGTAACGCTGGCGCAGGTCGGCTTTCAAGGTCGACGGGGTGGCCTGGGTAGTCTTGACGTCGGATAACACCCAGTCGCCCGCAGCGTTTTGCCGCTCGCTCGCTTCGTCGATCGCCTTCGCGATCCGTTCGTCCCATGCGGCGCGTGTGAACACGCCCGGGACCGTCGCCGTCGTGTTGAACAGGCCGCGGCTGGTCGTATCGCCCAGCAGTGTCGCGAGCGACACGGGCGGATATTTCGCCTTCGCGTCGTCGAGGATCTGCTGGTACACAGCGTCGGTCGAGTTCTGGATGCCGCGCACGCCAATGACCGTCTGGCGGGTCGAAGCAACGAGGCCGAGATCCGGGGTGATTGCCGGCAACCCACCGCGGCCCAAATGGTCCGCAAAGAAGGCAATCGTGTGCTGGCGAAGGTCTTCCCAGGCGCCCGACGATAGCGGCGAGTTGCCCGGTCGCACGGGCGCCGCCGTTGCAGCGAGCTGCGGTGTCAGGAATGACGCGACAGCGCGTTCGGGCTTCGCGAGCATCAGGTAGGCCTTCAGCGTGTCGTAGGCGGCCTGCACCTGCGCATTCCCGCCGCTGGCGATCTCAGCATCCGACAGCGACGCAAGCTGATGCAGGCGTTCCTCGAGCTTCTGACGGATCGGTGCAACGAGGATGCGGCTCGCCACGTTGGCGTAGCGCGGCCACAGTGCGTCGAGCAGCGCGCCGTCGCGGTTCAGGCCGAAACGGGTCAGCCAAGGGGCACCGTCGCGCCGATGGACTTCGAGCGTGTCGATCTGCTTGTCGAGACGGTCCAGCGTCAACATCGCCAGGGTGCGATCCTGCGTTCCCGACAGCTTCGTGAGCGTGTCCCCGGCTGCCTGAATCGTCGCGCGGTTCGTGAAGCCGGACACCATCGTGCCGACGATCCACAAGCCGATCAGGGTCGTGGTGAGCCACGCGGCCGTCGTCGACAGCGAGAAGCCGACCCGGCGGCCGTGGATCTTGCGACTGTGCTCAGCGACCATCTGCCAGATCGTTCGATGTTGCGGGCCGAGCGGCAACTCGTCGTCTTCCGGGGCGCCGGATGCCGGAGGTGCCAGTTCCCGCGCCTTGAACAACGGTGCGAACAGGACGCCATGAACCGCGTGCCGCCAGACGCGGGACTGGGCGGTTTGCAGCACCAATCCCGACAACGCGACGCGCAGATCCGAAATATGCCGCGACAGTTCGGCGGGATAGCGGTCACCCGCATCCTTCGTCAAACGCACGACGCCCACGTCCGCGAGGTCGTAGGCGAGGTCGCCCAACGAAGCGTCGATCTCGTCAGCCTTGATGCGCGCGTTCGCCCACGTGAAGCCGATCGCCTCGTCGAGACTCGACGTTTCGTCGCCGAAATCCGTGACGTTGAGTAGATATGCGGGCGCGGCCCAATGCAGTGCGCGTGCGTGACGGGCGAGCCGCTGCGAGAGATTCTCGGCGTCGAACGGCGCATGGGCCGTGCTGCGGTTACGCGTCACCGCGACGATCGCGTCGACGGGGCGGCGACGGCGCAGGCGGCGGATTTGCTCGAGCCAATCCGTGTCGAGCGTGTTGCTCGTTTGTTTCGCGTAGAGCAGGACGGTGTCGCCGGTGATCGCATAGCCGGTGTCGGCGAGGCCTGGTGCCAGGCGCTTGACGAGCGGTTCGTCGCCGGCAACCAGCACCCAGCGATCCCGGTAGTGCCAGCGCCAGCCGTTGCGATCCTGTAGCGCATCGCGCAGCGCTGCAGCCCGGTCGGCATGTTCGAGCGGTTGGTCCTGACCGTCGGGTTTAGCAGTTGCGGCGCGCTTGCCGGCGTCATATCTAGCAAACCAGCGGGAAGCCCCCAGCGACGCGATCCAGAGCAGTACGCCCTCGAAGTACTTAACCAGCAGGACCACCACTACCACGATAAAACACAGCGAAAACTCGATGATGATCCGCGTGTCGCGAGACCACCCGTAACGAGGGCCTTCCACCCATACTGCGATACCAAGCGCGAGGAACACGATGGCGGCGGCAATGGCAATGAAGAGGCCCGCAGGTAAAGTCTTGTTGTCGTTCATGTTTGTTTTCTGCACACGAGGGCGATCAGGTCTTGATCTTCTCCACACAGCACCATTTGCGAGTCACCCGTTGTGCGGGCATTTTCCGTGGCAAGGGCGACAGCCAGCCACGGTCCCGCGCCAGAACAATCGCCCACGGACGTCTCGATCAGGTTCCAACGGGTCTCGTCCGGAAATGATGCGGCTCGCCGAACCGCACCGACGCCGTCATCGGTCAGGCCGTGTGCCCACACTGTGCGCGGACAATTGCGCAACGCGTACCCCCAACGGGCAGCCAGCCCGACCGTTCGTGCGGCGGCATCTAGCGAGTCCTTGGCAGGACGATGCAACCGTAGCCCGGCGGGATTCGCCTGTGAAACGAGGCGCGGACTTCCCACGAGCAGGGCCACGCCCGCCTCTGCGACGCCACCTGACAGGACGGTACTGATGGCATCGCGAAGCTCAACGGCAATGAGCAGGTGGACCGTATTGACGGCTCGATTGTCAAGCCACGCGTCCGCTCGAAAGAGCGACGATGTGTGCTCTCCGGGCTTCAGGTCGACCGTTAAGACAGGGGCCCGTTCCGCGATCAATTCCCGTATCCGAGCCTCGACGATCTCCGGTTTCACTCTTGACCGGTGCTGAAGCTCGATCTGAAGCCGTGTTCGTGGTGGAAGCGCGCTGAGCTGTGGCAGCAGAGCGTCGATCAAGCGTTCAAGCAGCCACATGCCCACTGCATGATGACGCGCATGTTCAGCGAGTTCGTTCCCCGGATAAAAAGGCTGATCGGGAATGTCGAGCCAACGTGCATGGACGTCGCTATCCGCGACTGCACTGCTTGGCCGTAGTGTTGACAGTTCGGTGCCGTTCAAGATACCGTCAAGCGCGTTCTCCGCATCGTTCGCGGTGAAGCACCAGGCATGGCCCAGTATCGCCAGCGGTCTGGCCGCCAATGCATGGCAGGCTTGCTCCGCTTCGTCGCTGACGCGGTTCGTCGCAAGCGCCTGATTCCGGCAGGCGTACCCGTACCCGAGCCATGCGAACAGCCCAAAAGCCCAAGCCAGAAAGGGGTAACCCACAACGCAAAACCAGAACCACAGCGTGTTGGTTGGTCGACCCGGGGGCCAGAGCATGATCGTCAGCCCCGCTCCCGCACCCATGACAAGCACCAGCAGGATCGTCCATACGATCATCGAAACCCGAGGCGGAGGCGGCACCACCACTCGCGGCGGCACGCGATTGAAATCAACAGGCATCGCTTACCGGACCCGTGCCCCGCCGGTCGACGCAATGAGTTCCGCACCACACCGCGTGTGATCGCCGTCGCGCGATAGCGGCGTCGTGCCATCCTTCATCCTGCTGCTGCCTTCGGCGATTTCATTATCGCCGTGGATCGGACATGAGACCTTGTCGCCAACACGGGCGGCCCGTCGCCCCTTTACCTTGATACGATCCGAGCCGGTCAGAATCTTGCCGCCATGACTCGTTGCGTCACCTTCATATACGAGATTTTTCATTGACTATTATCTTTTAATTGATATTGCGTACAGCACCACACTTCCGCATTTCATGCCAAAAGTTTCCATGCAAATCGAGCCCAGAATGCTTTGACGAAAAAACCGCCACCCAATTGTTTAGCAATCAACAAAATATGGGACAACATTGCCGCCCGCAATCAGCTCTGGAAACCAAAATTTCGCCACCGCTTACCGCCTTCCAATCCGAATAGACAATTCCATAATCCGCCACATCACCGACACTTTTAGCAACACCCAGAAAAAATGCCAATTCGACCCGACACCTCAAATTAATATAGCGAGATTCAAAATTATAATAATTTCTTCGCTTCATTTCATGACGAACATATATCCGACCCAGCTCTCACGCTGGATTTACGCCACAACTCAACGGAACATCACGGACCTCAAAAAATATTTCCAAGAAAATCAAAACTAGACGATTCAATTTCCCGCAGAGCACACATTTACATCCTCACAGCGAACCCATCGCTCTATAATATTTCCACTCTTCTGACGATACCTTGAAACCACAAATCCCCTCGACAAGCTAGATTCATTCAACAATACCAAATCACCTTGCACAAGATATGCTCTAGTAACTGATGATTTCTCGGGCATTGCATACAGATATGCCTTCTTTGAAATCACCGTATGTCCAACCCAGGTGCCCGACTCAACTGGCGCTGCGTGAATAGATGTGCCATTTCGGCCGAGAATCAGAATCCTCTTCAGCTTGGCGGCGTTTTCGGCATCTCCGTCCCTCTGTAATTGGGCAAATAGTTTCGAATAAACATTCCTATTCCCTGCGCTGGGTGGATCGCATGCAAGTAAATTGTCAAACGCGGTACCTTCCGCCAGATATGCTAGGATCGGTGGCTGTGAAGTTTGATATCCGCTTTTGTGCTTCGACGAATAACCAGCATAGATGTCGGTTACATTAGGTGGATTATCGAAGATTGGCTCAATGTTGACGGACCATTGATGAGGCGGGTGCCACTCGCCACCACAAACAGCATCTTGCGCCACATGCACAACGCAACCGTCCTTCATACGTACGAAGGCACACAGATACTCGGAATGCACCGACACACCGCTGGAATCAGCGAGATCTCCTTCTGCAGAAAAATTCACGATCGAGTACTGTTTGTCCGGAGACAAGCTGTTCGCATCAGGCTCGTAAAATCTCAATCCCTCATCGAAAGGGGTAAAAATCGTGCCATCTTGCCGCTTAAATCGAAGCGTTCGGTAGGAATTTTGCTCGCGATTGGTGTACTGCAAAGCATTCGATTCTTCGGGTACACTCACCTGGGCCTCAACGTGGGCAGACAGCACGGCCAAGAACAAAAATAGGGATCTACGAATCATTTGAAGTCCTACAGCAACCCACGAAGGTGGTTGTAACGTCCGACAGCATCGTTCATATGGCGTGATGGGCCATAGATCTGGATAAGCTCGGCTTCATATTGTGACCTACTGTCACCCCATTGTGCCGGGTCTGCGCCCAATCCCGTGTGCCGGGCCCGAAGTGTATTAATCGATGTTCCAAGATCTTTAGAGACATTACCGGGTGCGTTGACGTCGTGATCAAGAACAAGTGCGCGACCTAACCGTGATAGAAAGAAGTCACTTGCGGAATTTCTATAGCCACTCGGCTTCTTGGCGATGGCAATGTGCAAACGACCGATGAAATCCACAACCTGCTTCTTCTGATACTCCTCATTGATCATCGCGTGTGCAATGGAAGCCAATGGTTTCGACTCCTTTGGGAATCCACTGTCTGCTTCTTGAAACCCCTTCTTGATGAAGTCATAGAGTTCCTGTCCAGTAATTTTCCTGCTTCCAGTATCATCGGATGAATAGTAAATCCTAGGGTCACCTTCCTGTACAACAGACCATCCGCATCGGCCGAAAATTTCCTCAAACAGACTAGGATTTTCGTTCCGAAATTCCCAGATCTGTTGTGGGAGTTCTCCGTAGCCTTCTGGTGTCACGGTCTTCTGCATGGCACCGGCACTGAATGTCTGCCAATCCCAAGCCTGCACAGCATCCATATTGCCTTCGTTGGACGACATGGCGATCACGATCGCCTTTTCGTCCTCGGTAGCCTTGGACTTAGCAATGAGATCGCCCCACCCTGTGAACTTGTCCAGTTTCTTTGTCCCCGCAAAAACCGGGCCGTGGTATGTCTGAGGCGGATAGTGACGCCGACGTCTTACCCAACGATAGCGGCTAAATACCTTGCCAAGACAACATCCGCAGACGCAAGTATCGCCCTTGAGAAAATTGCCCCCTAACGCAATCGGATGAATATGAAATACTTCCGGCGTCGGGAAACCCGGCACCGCTGTCTTCACCTCGTCCCACCAGGTGAGCGCTTCGATCCGCTTTTGCTCTTCCCCATGTTGAGGCTTGGATCCCGTCTTCTTTTCTAGCTCGGCAATTAGTTGCGTCCATTTCGACGGGTTCGCCCACTCGCTCTCGTGCTTGACGATCAGTCGGGACGCGGCCTGCATCAACCACGGATATCCCCCGCGCCCGGCCTGCGCCAGCGTGCATAGTTCGTTAGCCGCCCGCTTGCCATCCCCTCTCGTGAACAGGGTGTCGTACACCTTGAGCATCAACGGGCTGAGATTCGAACGCGAAGCGATGTCGGCAACATTGGCGCCGCGCTCACAGTCGACCCACTTTGGGGTTGTCGCAAAGATCGTATGCGCCGGATCATGGGTATCCTCTATACACTCGAAGTCGATCCACTTCTGCGCGAATTCCCGCGTCACCCGCCCACTTGCATGATTGAAGTCGCACACCCAGCCGTCGATTGGTTGACCTTGTGCATTCACGCCGTCGACGTGCCACCAGCTCACCTGGTAACCCGGATTAGGATTCGGATGCGGCTCGGGGATTCGTCGCTTCGGGTCACGCGCCAGTTCGGCGAGCGAATACACCTGAACCGCGTCCGTCTTTCTCGACTGCGGATCAGCGCCTGGAACGAACTTGTTATTCTGGGTACGTTGATACAGCACCGTGCCTGGCGCGATCCGCAGGATTGTTGGCTCGGATGGCAGGCCCAATGCCGCCCAGTCCTCTTTATGCGGGCCGTGCTCGTTGACCCATGCCCGGCCTTGTTCGAGAAACGATTGGATACTGTCGTCGCAAAACACTTCGATATGCGCCATCCGGGTTCCAGACGTGCGTTGGTTCAGCGAGTCGTATCGACCAAGGTGACCGACCAACTCACCCGCTTTGATCGGAATGCCGGGTGTGTCGCCTGGCTTGGTTTGGTCCGTCACCACAATCACCCGATCGAAAATCGAGTCCTGGATAGTCTCCTCGACAACCGGCCCACCGTTTTCCTGACCGAGATAGACCCACTGATCAATTGCACTTGACGGCTCGACGTATCCGCCTGCTTCTTGCGGATACAGTGATGTTCCGTGAAGATTCGTCAACTGCCCCCACCGCTTTCCGTGCTTCGTCTCGATCTTCCCGATGCCGACTGAAGCCCCCTGGGGCAGAATGCCAATCGGAGTGCCGTTCGGCGACTTGCGAACGCGCAGCCCCTGCTGCGCCGGATCGGGAAGCTGCCCGGTTCGACCAGGCGACGGCTTATCCTGCGCGTACTGTGTCACTCGCCATTGTCGCGGCCAATATGACGGCTTCTCCCGCTTCGGGAAGTTCGCGTAGTCTTCATACGACATCAGGTGCATGTACAGGCTGTAGAACGTCAGCTTCCTGCCCCGCGGAAATTCCATCGTGTGCCGCACTAGCGCAAAGCCGGTACTGTACGGTGCCTGATCGGGCGATTCGCTCCCGATCGCGGCTATCTCGCTGAGCGGATAGGTCTTGTCGGCGCGATACGCGATCAGTACGCCGTCGGCAATGCAACGCAATCCCGCCTCGAGATCCAGCGACTGTCCGGCGCCCGCTTCCGTGATGTGAATTCCACCGTGCCACATGCCTTTGCGCCCCACGAGATACGTGCCAGCCGGCTCATGCTCGGCTAGCAGCCGATAGATCTCGTGCTCGTCGGTGAACTGCGCGGAGGCCTTGGACTGGCCCTGCCCCTTGCGCAGGAACGGAAACGCGAACGGCAGTGACTTCAGCTTGGCTGGTGCCGGCGTAGGCGCTTGCGGCTTCTTCGGTGCGGGTTGAGTTGTCATGGATGAGCTTATTCAGAGAATCCGAAGTTCGTGGTGTTCTTCACGTCGTTGAGTGGCGCGTCGGACCACATCGGAAATTTGAAACTGCCGCCGCCCGGGTCGTCGACTTTCAGGTTGCCCTTGAGCTCAATTTCTCCGGCTGGACTGCCGAGGATGATCTTGCCGCCCGAGAGCTTGATGTATGCTCCAGCCCCGTCGCCGATCGTGACACCCTTGCGACCCGTGACGATCACCTCGCCATCTGATGAACTCGCCACAAGATTCTGCAGCGACATCAGTTCCATCCCATCGCCCTGAGCCTGAACCTGGACCTTCCCCTTCGCTGCCAGGATCCGGATGCCCAGCTTTGCCGCAAAAAAGGAAAGCGCTTCGCCGGCGGCCATCGTGATGCGCTTCATGACGCCGATGTCGAGCCCCTCACCGGCAGTCACAAACATCTGCCTGCGCGCGGCGACCTGCACGTGCTGACCGCTGGCGATACCGACGCCCTCCGGCGCGGTTGCGACGATGACCGACTTCTGAAGATTGCTTAGCTTCTGTTCGATCAGGGTGCGCTGCTGCTCGACTTCGGCCTGAAGCGCCTTCGCAGCATTCGCTGTGTCATTGAGGGAACGCAGGATTTGTTCAGCCTGCTCAAACGTTGCATCTCCGTCCTGCATGGCGAGTTGTTGACCAGACGCGCCAGGTTGTGCCTCGGCACTGAACAGCATCCCCTTCGCGCCGCGCACGGCGACGTGGCCGTCTGATCGAAGCTCGGCACCTCGACCTCGCTCCTTGCGCTCCCCATCGACCATATGCCCGAGATTGAGCTCACTGGTCTGAAACGGCGTCGTCAGGTGAATATGCTCGACACCTTCCTTGTCCTCCATCCGCAACTCGTTCTGCGCGGCCGTGCGGATCAGGTTCCGGGTGTGGTTCAGGTTGTTGACGAGATCCGGATGCAGGCTGTCGTGCATCGCGCCGATAATCACGGGCCGATCCGGATGGCCGTCCGTAAAGACGATCGCCACCTCCGCCCCGTCGATCAGCGGGAAGTGATGCCCATAGTTGTCGCCGCTATACGGCTTCGCGAACCGCACCGGCCGGCTCGTGCCACCCGGACTCCACTCATCGAGGTCGAACGGCAGCTTAATCACGTACCAGCCCTGCTCCGTCAGGTACGCGTACTTGTAGTCGCCCGGTGACGTAATGCGGGCCGGCAGGATGCCGTCGATGGCCGGTCGCTCGATCGAGGCCATCGGCGTACGCCAGACCCGGTCCGACGCAATTCCCTCGAAGTTCACCCAAAATGATTCACTGCGCCCGCCGCGCGATTCGACCGACGTGATGAAGATCCCGTGCTTCGCATCTGCCTGAACCGGGTCGACGCGCATCACCTCGCCCGCTTCGAGCCAGAACGGATTGCCCGTGCCGTTGAAGGTAATCTGCGCCGCTAGATACTCCTCGTGGCGCCGACGAGCGATCTGCTGACCTTCCTCCGGCGTCTCGTAATGCTCGCCCCAGCGATAGTCGATGCCGTTCGTCGACTTGTCCGCTCGCGCGGCGTTTTCCTCGACGAGCAGCGACACACCGGCCTGCCGGTGGTTGTAATCGTGCAGCCGCACGGCTTCAGGCACGCGCCGGGTCCGCTTCTCGAGCGTCTTGATCGCGTCCCGGCCGGCGCTCTCCAGCCCCGAGTCGCGCCGATACGACACGGTACGTTGCTTGCGCGCGTACGCATCGAGGTCGTCGCCGAACACCAGCACCGCGTGATCCTTCTTCTGCTCCCAGCGAAACCAGATTCCCTCTTCCGCGCACAGGCGCCGGATAAAGGCGAACGTGGTCTCGTGATACTGGGTGATGTATTCGTGCCGCTTGTACTGCCCGCGTAGCTGGAACTGGAAGTCGACGCCGGCCCGGTAGCCGTAATGGCGCAGCGTATCGGTGACGATCTCCTCGACCGACTGCTTCTGGAACAGCCGGCTCGTCACGCCCCGATTCAGATCGGCGAGCGTGGGCTCAAGCCGGACCCGATAGTGCGTCTCGTCCGCCGAGGTGCCGAGCTCATCGAACTCCGTGATAACGCCGTGGATCGTGTATGCCGGCGGCATCTTGCTGAATTGCGCCGCCCGCTCGCCGAACATCCTGCGCAAGTAGTCCATGTTCGGATCGACCGGGGCGATGATGAATTTTGCCGGGCGACCGACCATCTGGTCCATCGGAATACCGGCCATCGGGCTCGTGAACTCGATGTCGTAGCGATACAGCTCGCTCACGGCATCCCGCCCCGCGAACTTGAGGACGGACGTTGGCGCCGGATGTGGCGCCAGCTTCAATTCATAAGCCTGGGTAGGCAGGATCATCGACATGCAGGAATTCTCATGAACGCGCGAGAGGGACGGACAACAACGCCGGGGCCACAACGGCCCCGGCGGCTCATGCGACAAACGTCAAATCAGCTCTTGGCCTTCGGCATCTGCGACACCAGCGACAGCCCGATGTCCATGCCCTCCACCTGGAAGTGCGGGATGATGAAGAGCTTGATGCGGAAGAAACCCGGGTTGTCCTCGATGTCCTCGACGGTCACCTTCGCGTCGCGCAGCGGGTGCGAGGCCTGCAGCTCGTCGCCCGGATCCTTCATTTCGGTCACGAGCCCCTTGATCCAGTTGTTCAGCTCGAGCTCGAGCAGACGCCGATCCTTGGTCGTGCCGATGTTCTCGCGCTGGATCAGCTTCAGATAGTGGGCAATCCGCGACAGCAGGAAGATGTACGGCAGGCGTGCGTTGATGCGGCTGTTGGCCGTCGCTTCCTTGGTCTCGTACAGCGCAGGCTTTTGCGTCGAACTGGCCGAGAAGAAGCACGCGAAGTCGTGGTTCTTGTAGAACGACAGCGGAATGAAGCCCAGATTCGCGAACTCGAACTCGCGCGTCTCCGGAATCAGCACCTCCGTCGGGATCTTCGGCTGCACGCCGGTGCCGAGGTCGTACAGGTGGACCGGCAGGTCCTCAACCTTGCCGCCAGCCTGCGGGCCGCGGATCTGCACGCACCAGCCGTTGTTCACGAAGCTGCGCACCATGTTGGCGGCGAACGCGAAGGAGGCGTTGACCCACAGGTACTTGTCGTGGTCCGGGCCCTTCACGGCTTCGTCGTAGTTGAACGCGCGTACCGGCGTCGTGTCCTTGCCGTACGGCAGGCGCCCCAGCACGCGCGGCATCGTCAGGCCGACATAGCGTGCGTCATCGGTGTCGCGGAAGCTCTTCCACTTGATGTATTCGGCGCGATCGAAGTAATTGCCGATGTCCTGAATGGCCGCCACTTCCTCCATCGACTGCTTGCCGAAGAACGCTGCGCCGACCGAGCCGATAAACGGCATGTGCGCGGCGGCCGCCACCTTCGAGATGTTGCGCAGGAGCGCCACGTCCATAGGCGAATTCTCGAACTCGAAGTCGCTGATCATCGCGCTGATCGGCTGGCCGCCCGGCGTGTCGTATTCCTCGATGTAGGTCAGGCGATACAGGCCGCTTTGAATCAGTTCCGGCGTGTCCTCGAAATCGCGTTGCAGCGCATCCTTCGATACGTCCAGCACTTCGATACGCGCATTCTTGCGGAAGTCCGTGCGTGACACGAGCATCTTGAGACCGCGCCAACGGCCCTCGAGCGCCTGGAATTCCGGCGTATGCATCACGGCGTCGAGCTGGCGGCTGATCTGCCGGTCGAGCTGACCGATATGGAAATCGAGTAACGACTTGTCGAGACGGTCGACCGGCTTGCTTTCCTTCGCGATCAGGTTGAGCAGCGCGTCCATGCCGCGCGCGACGCGTTCGTCGGCCGATGCCTCCGACAGCGTGTCGTTATCGCGGAACGCTTCGAGCGGACGCGCCTCGGCGACCGTCTTCAGGTTGATCTTGTTGCACAGCGCGGCGTAGACGCTGTCGTTTTCGAGCACAACGGTCTCGGCTGCCCCCTGACGGGATTCGTTCTGTTTCATTGCTTGTCCTGTCTGCGTATGTAACGCGATCTGGTTGCGGAATGCGGTAAAGGCTCGCTTGGGCCGGCCGCGTTCAGGCATGGCCTTCCGGTTGCGTCGCTGCCGTCGCGATCTGCGACAACTCGCCGCGCAGCTTGTCAGACAGGCGCTTGTCCTTCAGGATCTTCTCGAACTCGCGGCGGAACGTGCCGTTGTCGAGCAGGTTGCTCTTCAAATCGCGCATCAGATTGCGCATCGCCAACATCGCCTGCAGTTCCGGGATCTGGCGCGCAACCTGTTCCGGCTCGAAGTCCTTCATCGAGCGGAACGACAGATTGACCGGCAATTCCGAGCCATCGCCGGCCAGGGTGTTCTCCGCGGCGATCTTGAGATCGGGCGCATAGTCCGCCAGGACCGCATCGAAGTTGTTCTTGTCGATGTTGACCTTCTTGCGCTCGGCCAGCGGCGCCTGCTCGCGGCCCGCGCTGAAGTCGCCCGCCACGAGCAGCTTCAGCGGCAGCTCGATCTTCTTCTGGGCGCCGCCCGTATGCAGATCCAAGGTAATTGAAACGCGACTTTTCGGAATTTCTCTCTGGAAGCTATCCATTTGCAATCCTTAGTTGTTAATGGTCGAGCACGGCGCAGACGCACACCGCATCCGGCACGATGTCGACGTGGTCGCTACCTTGCGCACGTGTGCCAAGCACCTGATGCACGGTGTGTCCCGATCGATTATTCATCGTGTGGTCTCCGTTCGTACGGCGAAATCGAACGGGACTTATACATGGTAAACACGGCACACGTCAAAGCTTGTTGCGTATTAGCCTCGAAACAAAAGCTCAATAAAATGTCAAATTTCATGTCTATTTTTCTGGATTTAACGTTTATCAACATCAATTCATACAGTTCCTGATGCAATCACATCTTCGATCAATTATCTCGGTATTTCATATCGCACCATATGCCCGCCATACAACGGCCACACCAGAATCTCAAAATAACCACAATTTCGTAATCTCAATAATAAAAATCCAAAAAAATGTGCCTTTGTGGTTTTTACGATCTCACGATCCGCCACGATTCCAATTAGTAAACCAAACTACTTGGCTATTGCACTGCTCGATCAGGATCATGTATAGGCTTACGCCCTTGAACCGATAACGAACAAACAGACCATACTCATGCGGATCGATAAACCGCTGTTCCACGAGGGGCTCATCCTGACGCAGCAGCACTTCCAGCAGCAGGCGCGCTGGGCCGAATTTGCGCTCCATCAATTCGCGACGGCTGCGCTCGCGCAACCGTGGGGCACACTGGGCGTCGAGGTCGACGAGGAAGCGCTGGCCACTGGCCGCATCAAGCTCACGCGACTTAAGCTTCGGTTTACGGACGGCACGCCGATCGATACGACCCTCGCCGATCCACTGCCTTCCGCGCGCGATCTGACTCAAGGCGTCCCCGCCGATCTGCAGAGCGTTGTCGTGCTCGCCGCGCTCGCACTGCCGAATGCGAACGGCAACAACTGCCGCTTCGACGAGGCCACACTCGCGCGCCCACGCCGCTCGTACCGGGAGTTCGTCAAGGTCACGGACCTGAACGGGACGGGAGAAACGGAGATCGCGGCCGAGCGCCACGCTGTGCGCCTGCTGTTCGACTTCGAGTCGCATGCGGACGACACGGTTTGCGCGATCGCACGGCTTACGCGAGGAACAAATGGCCAGTTCCAGATCGATCAGCGGTTCGTGCCGCCGTGCCTGACGCTCGGCAGTCATCCACTGCACCTTGAGCGCATCAATCGCCTGGCGGACATCCTGCATGCCAAGAGCCTCGCGCTCGGCGTGCGCCGCAGCGAGCGCATCGATCAGGTCGCCGAATACGGTGTCGCCGATGTGCAGCTCTTCTGGCTGCTTCACTGCATCCATGCCGCCTGGCCGCAACTGAGGTTGTTCGCCTCCCACCCCGGCCGATCGCCGGAGCACCTGTACGCCACGCTCGCGCAACTGGCCAGCGCGCTGATGACCTTCTCGACTTCGTCTGATCTCACGGACATTCCGGCGTACGACCACGCGCGTGCCGACAAAGTGTTCACGAAGCTCGAAGCGATGATTCGCGACCTGCTCGACGCGATCATTCCGTCGCGCGTCGTGTCGATCGGCCTCACCCGCCAGAGCCCGACGACGTGGACCGGGCAGTTCCTCGACGAGCGGATCGTCGAAGACGCTGCCGACTGGTACCTGTCGGTCAATGCGCCGACACCCGCCTTCACGCTCGTCGAGCAGTTCCCGCGGCTCTGCAAGATCGGCGCGCCGGACGAAGTCGAACACATCGTCAATTCCGCGCTCCTCGGCATTCCGCTCAAGGCCGTACAGCGTGTACCGGCCGCGATTCCGGTGCGGCTCGACAACCAGTATTTCGCGCTCGATTCGAATGATCCGGCGCATGCGCGCATGCTCGCCGCGCGCGCCTGTCAGATCTACCTGCCGGCGTCCGTGCCCGACGCCTCGCTCGAACTCTACGCGGTGCTTCGCTCATGAACGCCCTGACTTCTGGCCGTAGTGAAGCGGCCCTCCCGCAGGAAGCGCCTGGCGCAGGCCGCGTGCCGGGCAGCGGTATCCGGGACCTGCTGAGCAATACGGCGCTGCTCGTCACGACGCTTGCGCCCGGCGGCCGGACGCGCGATGCGGACGAATTGCGCGAACACTGCGGACAGCTCATCAACCAATTCTCGACCGCGCTGCAGCAGCGCGGTTATCCGGACGACGTACGCAATGAGGCGCTGATCGCGCAATGCGGCTTGCTCGACGAGGTGGCGCTGCGGCATCTGTCGCTCGACGTAAGGTCCGAATGGGCCGGGAAGCCGTTGCAGGTCGAGCGCTTCGACCTGCACGATGCCGGCGAGCGCGTGTTCGACCGGCTCGAGGAGCGCATGCGAGAAACACCGCCGCAGACCGATCTGCTCGAGTGTTATTCGGCCATCCTCGGGTGCGGTTTCGTCGGCCGCTACGCCCGTGACGCGCTCGAGGGGGACGCAAAGCGCGCGGCGCTGATCGATTCATTGGATGCCCGATTGAACAAGCTCCGCCCATCGTCGGACCGGCCGTTCATCACCGATCGCGCCGGCCTGCGCCTGTCCGACTGGTTCTACCGGCTGTCCCCGTGGGCGATCGCGGGTTTCGCTTGCGTAGCCGCGGCGATCGTCTGGGGCGCATGGGCCACGGGGCTCGACATGCAGGTTGCGCAACTCGTATCCGCAAAGGTCGCCCGGCCGTGAAATCCGACCTGCCTGTCCTGTCCGCGACATCGGCGCCGGCACCCGACCATCCTCACGAGGGGCTCGGCTACCCGTTCCGAGTGATGACCGTGTTCGCGACCGCGTCGGCGCTTGCGTTGATCTGGCTTGTGCTGCCGCTCGAGCGCGGCATGGTCTGGACGCTCACGGCGATCATCGGGCTCGTTGCCGTCGCGCTCATCGGTTGGCGCAGCCACCAGTTATTCCGCGTGCGTGAGCAAAGCGCACACATACTGGCGGCGCTCGGTGAGGCGACCGCGGAGATCCCCGTCAAACTTCGCACGCGCATGCCGTTGGTGCTCGTGACGGGCGACGGCTTGTCGGCGCTGTTCAACCGAGCTGGAGAGGCACGACATGCGCACGTCGGCGACGGCGGGATCTGGCTGCGCGTCGATCGCGTGCAGGATCTGCCACGGCTGGCCGTGGCGGTCAGGCAGTGGCGCGATGGACGCGCGCCGGACGGCGTCGTGCTGACGGTCGCGCCCGCCCTGCATACGGGAACGGACATGCTGACACAACAGCTGCGTGCCGTACGGCAGGCGTTCGCCGATGCGGCGCGCATGCTCGGCGTGAGATTGCCCGGGTATGTTGCGATCTACCAGCGGCTTACGACCGGCCCCGCCAGTCCCGCGATACCGCAGTGGTACGGGGTGTCTTCCGCTACCCACCTGGTGGACGCGGGCCGTTTCGAACCGGTGATCCGTGCCGCCGAGAACGAGATGCAACACGCGGCCGGAGAACAGACCACGGCGGTTCGCACCGCGGCCCTCGCATCGATCATCGGATGGACGCAGCGGGTCGTGATCGGCGCACTGACGGATCGTCATCATCCGGCGACGCCCTCGACACTGTTCGGCGCCGGCTGGATCGACTGCGGCCCCGAGAGCGGAACGGGGAACCCTTGGGAACGTGACGTCGAGATGCAGACCCGGGTGATGCGGGCCGATGCCAGCGCCTCGCCACTGCCGTGGCCGCTGCCGCAGCCGTTGATCGAGGCGATGCCTCATCGGCATTGGATATCGCCACGCATGGCGGCCATCGCTCATGCGCTCGCGTTGCTGGCGTGTACGGCCGCTGTCGCCTTCTGGGGCGCCTCAAAAAATAATGAGGCGTTGCTGACGCGTATCAGCACCGATCTCGATCGGTATTCGATGACCCCGGCCGCGCACGATGCCGCGAAGCGCGACGCATTGAAGGTCCTCATCGCCGATCGCGACCGGCTCGACTTGTATGCGCGCACGGGTGTTCCGCTGCGCCTGTCGTTCGGCATGTACCGGGGCATGCACGTGATGCCGGCGCTGAACGACGCGATCGCCTCCTACGAACCGCCCCCCGCCCCGCCGCCGCCCGCCGTCGTCACGCTGGACAGCATGTCGCTGTTCGACAGCGGCAAGTCCCGACTGAAGTCAGGCACCACGCGCGCGATGGTCGGCGCGCTCGACATGATCAAGGCGCATCCCGACAAACGGATTCTCGTCGCGGGCTACACCGACAACGTCGGCAATCCGGATAGCAACCTCAAACTTTCGACGGCGCGCGCGCAAGCCGTGCGCGACTGGCTGATTGACGCGTCTGGTATTCCGGCCACGCAGTTCGCCATCCAGGGCTACGGCGTGACGCGACCGATAGCGGACAACGACACGCCCGACGGGCGCGCGCGAAACCGACGCGTCGAGATCACGCTGATCCCGGACGTCGGCAAATAGAAACAGTTTTACCCCCGGAGCAAACCACTTCGGGATTCTGAGGCTCGGGGGCTGACTCCGAGTATTGGTAGCAGTACGAAAAAATGGAGTGAAAGATGGCAATTCCGGCATATATGTGGCTCAAGGACGACGGTGGCGCCGACATCAAGGGCTCGGTGACGGTTCAGGGCCGCGAAGGCAGCGTCGAGCTCGTCGAATTCGGTCACGGCGTGCACATCCCGACCGATGGCAACACGGGCAAGCTGACTGGGACGCGCGTTCACAAACCGATCACGCTGACCAAGGAAACCGACGCGTCGACGCCGTACCTGTACAAGGCGGTAACAAGCGGCCAAACGCTGAAGTCGGTTGAGATCAAGTGGTACAAGATCGACGACGCGGGCAAGGAAAAGGAGTACTTCAACACCAAGCTCGACAACGTGAAGGTCGTCGCCGTGAATCCGGTGATGCACGACATCAAGAACCCGGACTACGAGAAGCACAACCACCTCGAGAACGTCGAGTTGCGCTACGAGACGATCACCTGGTCGTACAAGGACGGCAACATCATCCACAAGGATACGTGGAGCGAGCGTTCCTGATCCTGACCGATTGGTCGGAACCGACTGGCTCCCTGGCGGTTCCTTTGCCGGCCTGACCGATTCAGGCTGGCCTTTTTATATCCGCGGGTGGCGCGCCCAACGGCTGCCGCCGCCCCAATCCCGACCGCCCTGTCATGACTCTGCGAGACACCACTCACTTGCTCCGCCAGCTCAATCCGCACTGCGCGAAAACACTCGAGGCGGCCGCGAGCCTATGCCAGGGTCGGCTTTCGGACGAAATCACCGTCGAACACTGGCTGCTGAAGCTGATCGAGGCAGGCGACGGCGACATTTCGGCGGTCCTGCGACACTACGGGATCGACATCGATGCCGTCTGGAATGCGCTGATCGCCGCGATCGAGCACCTGCCCCGCAACCTGCGCGGCAAGCCGGCGCTTTCGCCACAACTGGCAACGATGCTGCAGGATGCGTGGCTTCGCGCATCGCCCGAGGGGGACGATGCGTCGATCCGGTCAGGTAACCTGTTGCAAGCGATCGTCGACGCGCCGCACGTGTTGCGCGCGCAGAATGCATGGCCGCTGCTGTCGATCAGCAGCGCACAGATTGAGCGGCTCCTGCCGCGTCTCGCGCACCGCTCCTGCGAAAGCAGGCTCGACGAACACGAAGCCGATGCCGGCGAGCCGGTCACGGCGATGTCCAACGATGCGCGTGCGGGCGTGCCCACGGCTACCGAAACCCATGCGCCCCGACGGACGACCGAGGGCGACGCACTCGCCCGCTTCGCGATCGACCTGACCGACAAGGCCCACAACGGCCAGATCGATCCGGTGTTCGGCCGCGATCGCGAGATCCAGCAGATGGTCGACGTGCTCGCGCGGCGGCGCAAGAACAATCCGATCCTCGTCGGCGAGCCCGGCGTCGGCAAGACCGCGCTCGTCGAAGGCCTCGCGTTGCGCGTCGCAGAGGGGAGCGTGCCGAACGTGATTCGAAATGTACGCATCCTCACGCTGGACCTGGGTTTGCTGCAGGCCGGCGCCGGCGTGAAGGGCGAATTCGAGCAGCGCCTGAAGAACGTGATCGACGAGGTGCAGGCGTCGCCCGTGCCGATCCTGCTGTTCATCGACGAAGCGCACACGCTGATCGGCGCGGGCAATGCCGCCGGCGGCGCCGACGCAGCGAACCTGCTCAAGCCCGCACTCGCGCGCGGCGAGCTGCGCACGATCGCGGCCACTACGTGGTCCGAGTATAAGGAATACTTCGAGCGCGACGCCGCGCTCGAGCGCCGTTTCCAGATGATCAAGGTCGATGAGCCCGACGACGACACAGCGTGCCTGATGCTACGAGGGCTCAAGAGCCGATACGCGACATACCATAATGTGCACATCAGGGATGAGGCGCTCGTCGCCGCGGTCAAGCTCTCGCGCCGCTACATTCCCGCGCGGCAGTTGCCGGACAAGGCGGTTGACCTGATCGATACGGCCGCCGCCCGCGTACGCATGGGTCTGGAATCCCCGCCGGCGGAGCTGCAGCGCGCCCGGGCCGCGGTCTCCGCGCTGGAACTGGAAGTCGACATGCTCGATGCCGATCAGCAAGCCGGTATCGACGGCGCGGACGCACGCCGTGCCGCGCTTGACGCAGCGCTCGCAAACGCGAAGGCAACGCTGGCTGATTTGCGCGCGCGCTATGAGCAGGAGTGCAAGCTCGTTCAGGCGCTGCACGAACAACGCGACCTCGATCCATCCAAGCGCGACGACGCGTCGCTGGCGCACGCACGCCACGCGCTCGCCAGCGTGCAGGGCAAGGCGCCGTTGATTTTCGCCGACGTCGACGCCCAGGCGATCGCGCGCGTGGTCGCCGAGTGGACCGGCGTGCCGGTCGGCAATCTGGTCGAGGATGAACTGCGGAGCCTGCTCGCGCTCGAAGCTCAGCTCGCCACGCGCGTGGTCGCACAGGACGACGCGTTGGCTGCACTGGCCGAAAGCCTGCGTACCGCGAAAGCGGGACTCAAGAACGAGCATGCGCCGCTCGGCGTCTTCCTGCTCACGGGGCCATCGGGCGTCGGCAAGACCGAAACGGCGTCGGCTCTGGCCGACCTGCTGTTCGGTGGGCAAGGTGCGCTTACGACGATCAACATGTCGGAGTACCAGGAATCGCACACGGTGTCGCAGTTGAAGGGCTCTCCGCCCGGCTATGTCGGCTATGGTCGCGGCGGGATCCTGACCGAGGCCGTGCGGCAACGCCCGTACAGCGTCGTGCTGCTCGACGAAGTCGAAAAGGCGCATCGCGACGTGCTCGACCTGTTCTATCAGGTGTTCGACCGCGGCATGATGCGCGACGGCGAAGGGCGCGAGATCGATTTCCGCAATTGCGTGATCCTGATGACGTCCAACCTCGGTAGCGTCCAGATCGACGAGGCGACTGCCGACGATGCCGAAACATCGCAAGCCGACCTGATCCAGGCCATTCATCCGCAACTCGTGTCGCACTTCCAGCCGGCTCTGCTCGCGCGCTTCCAGACACTGGTTTACCGGCCGCTCGACGTGACCGCACTCGCTTCGATCGTACGTCTGAAGCTCGCCAAGGTCGCCGACCGCTTGCGCAGGCAGCATGAGGTCGAGCTCACGTGCGACGACCCGCTGATCGGCGCAATGGCCGAGCTGTGCCTTGCTCGCGAATCCGGCGCGCGCAATGTCGATGCATTCCTCAATCAGCGCATTCTGCCCGCCGTGTCCCGTGAGTTGCTTGCGCGCATGGCTGCCGGCAACACGCCGGCCCGGATCTTGCTCGCGAGTTCGGCCGATGGCAACGTGACGATCGACTTCGTCGATCGCGACAACAACACTGTCGTCGGCCATCCGGCGCCCGCGGCGATGATCGCATAACAGGAGCGACACCGTGCCGGCAGGCCCATCCCTTTATGACATGCTGCTCGGGCAGATCGGTGGCGAACCGCTCGATGCGTACGACGACCGAACGCTGGAATGCTTGAGCGTGCAGCAAAACGTGCGGCGCATCCTGAACACGCGCGCCGGCGCGCTCAAGCATCTGCCTGACTACGGTCTGCCGGACCTGACGAACATCTACAAGGCGCTGCCTGCGTCCGCGCACATGCTCAAGGAGCAAATGGAAGCGACGCTGCTGAAATTCGAGCCACGCATCCGTTCGATCGACGTCGAGATCCTCGAGAACGACGATCCCGGCGTGCTCGTGAGTTTCGAAATGACATGCCATCTGAAAAAGGCCGGACTCGTTCGGTTCGGCACGTACTTCGAGCCGCCCGGGCGGATGCGGTTGGAGCGAATGCAACAGGCGAAATCCGGCAGTTATTGACCGTTCCACAAATCGCGACATCACCAAAGTGTGGCCTGCTTCCAGTAAGGAGCGGCCGACGACGCCGACGTCAATCGCGTTGCCGTTCAGGCTTTGGGCGAGGGGCGCGGCCGCCTGGAAATGCTTCCACTCAATCGTGTAAGGCAGGTCCTTCAGCACGCCGGGAACCACACCGTCCACCGGGCATCACGGCAAGTCGTTCGAATGATTCCTCGATAGATATTTCGTTCACGAAATAAATCCCGGACTATATTTCGCATACGAAATACCTACCCGAACGAGGACGGCCATGACGTCGGAACCTGTCGAGTTTTGCGCCGCCGACGGCTATACGCTACGCGGCACGCTGTGGTCGCCGGACGCGCCGCCGCGCGCGCTGGTGTTGATCCATCCGGCCACCGCCGTGCCGGAGCGGCTGTACGCGGGCTTCGCGCGCTTCCTGACCGAACGCGGCTTCGCGGCGCTGACTTACAACTATCGCGGCATCGGCGCGTCGCGGCCCGCGCGGCTCAGCGCGCTGCAGGCCAGCATGCGCGACTGGGTTGAGCTCGACGTGGGTGCCGCGATCGCGTGGGCGCGCGATGCGTACGCGGGGTTGCCGCTGCTGGCGGTCGGGCACAGCGTCGGCGGCCACGCGATCGGGCTGTCGGCCGGCACCGCGCACCTGCGCGCGGCCGTGCTCGTCGCCGCGCACGCGGGCAGCACGCGGCTGATTTCCCGCGCGGCCGAACGGCTGAAGGTGCGGCTGATCCTGCGCGTGCTCGGCCCGCTCGCGTCCGCACTGCTCGGCTACGTGCCCGGCAAGCGGCTCGGGCTCGGTGAGGACCTCCCCGCCGGCGTGTTCCGCGAGTGGAGCCGCTGGACCACGTTGCCGCGCTACTTCTTTGACGATCCGACGCTCGGGGCAGCCGAGCGCTTCTCGAAGCAGCAGTTGCCGATTCTCGCGCTCGGCTTCGACGACGATCCGTGGGCAAACCCGCCCGCGATCGACCTGCTGGTAAGCTACCTGACCCGGGCGGCCGTCGAACGCCGCCAGATCGATCCGAACGCCGCGGGCAGCGGACCGGTCGGACACATGGGCTTCTTCCGCAGCCGGCCAGGCACCGTGCTGTGGCCAGCAGTCGCCGACTGGCTCGCGCAGGCGCTCGACGCGCCGCGCGCCGCGGGTCGACCGTCCCTTTCCATTGCAGCCGGGAACCGAGCTTGAGCGAAGACCGACGACTGTTTTTCCTGTTGAACATCGGCCAGCGGCGCGTGCAGCGCTGGGTCGACCGCAAGGCCGAAACCGATGCGCGCGCCAGCGCCGCGCAGGCCGGCGTGCTGTTCTGCCTCGCGAGGCAGGACGGCGCGCTGATCGGCGAAGTCGGCGCGGCGCTGCAACTGGCGCCGTCCGCGATGACGGGGCTCGCCGACCGGATGGCGAAGGCCGGCCTGCTCGCGCGGCACGCCGATTCGGACGACGGACGGGCAACGCGTTTGTTCCTGACCGACGAAGGGCACGCGGCGCTCAAGCGTGCGCGCGTGGCGCTGCGCGAGCTGAACGGCAAGCTGTGCGACGGGTTTTCCGACGAGGAACTCGACGTCGTCGCGCGCTGGTTGCACGCGTTGCAGGACCGCTTTCCGGCCGATCGCTGAACGGCGCCGGCGGTGCGCTGCATTGGCACGATGCAGCGTAATCGATAGCGATTCCGATTCGCGCTTTCGATTCGGTTTCCGAACTTTCCGGCGGCAAATTTTGCGTTCTGGATCCGCCGCTTCGGCAACGCTTTCCGGCTACGTCCTGTTACAAAAAATTGCCTCCCGCGCCGCATATCGATCGCCTACATTGCTATCCACTTCGACGCATTCGTCGTATGCACGGACTGGCCTTCCCGTCGCGTCCGTATCCCGGGACGCACCCGACAAGTAACGAAAACGAACAGGTGTCTTGACCGACGTGCTGGCGGCATCCAGCACACGCGGAGTGCGATGACTGAAGCGGCTTCCTGAACGACACGATCCGACGCGTGGCACGGCATCCCTTGCCGCCGCGTACCGGCGCGCGACGTGCCGCTGTGCCGTGACATCGCCGCCGCACGTGAACGAGGAGCAGTCCCATGCGACGCACGATGGTGTCCCACTCGCTTGTCACCCGCCTCACCCGCCTGTCCGCCGCGACGGCAATGGCGATGGCCGCCGCCGCGGCCGCGCATGCCGACCCCGTGGTCGTGTCCGGCCCGAGCCCGTTCGCCGCCTGCACCATCGGCGGCCCCGGCACGAACTACGTGAACGCCGAGGTCGAACCATGGCTCTCGGTCAATCCGGCGAACCCGACCAACATGATCGGCGTGTGGCAGCAGGATCGCTGGTCGAACGGCGGTGCCCACGGGCTCGTCGCCGGCTATACGTTCGACGGCGGCGCGACCTGGGCGCGCACGCCGCAACCGTTCAGCGCCTGCGCGCCGGGCGGGCTCAAGTACGAGCGCGCGTCGGATCCGTGGGTGTCGTTCGGGCCCGACGGCACCGCCTATTCGGTATCGATCTCGTTCAACCAGTCGAACAACGGCAATGCGGTCGCGGCCTCGGTGTCGACCGACGGTGGACAGACGTGGAGCAGCCCGGCCGTGCTGATCGCGAACGACGAACCGACGACGCAGTTCTTCAACGACAAGGAATCGGTGACGGCGAACCCGGTGAAGGCCGGCACGGCCTACGCGGTGTGGGACCGCCTCGAGCTGCCGAACGGCAACCCGTACGCGAACCTGCACACACAGGCATATCGCGGGCCGACGTTCTTCTCGAAGACGGTCGACGGCGGCAAGACGTGGAGCAGAGCGAAGGTCATCGTCAATGTGCCGTCGCGTCAGCAGACGATCGGCAACCAGATCGTCGTCGACCCGAAGACCGGTACGCTCTACGACTTCTTCGACCTGATCCAGCCGCCGTTCAGCAAGGCGGCCGGCAAGGTCGCGTTCATCAAGTCGACCGACGACGGCGCGACCTGGACGAAGCCGCAGGTGATCGCCGGGCTGCAGACGGTCGGCGTGACCGATCCGAACACCGGCGAACCGGTACGCACCGGCGACATCATTCCGGAACCCGCGATCGATCCGGCATCGGGGCAGCTGTACGTCGTCTGGCAGGACAGCCGCTTCAACGGCGGCAACTACGACGAGATCGCGCTGTCGACGTCGAAGGACGGCGGCGCGAGCTGGAGCGCGCCGCTGCAAGTGAACACGCCGACCGGGCGTGCCGCGTTCAATCCGTCGGTGCGCGTCGACAATGCCGGCTCGGTGATGGTCACCCACTACGACTTCCGCGACCTGCAGGCCGGCAATACAACGACGCTGCCGACCGGGTTCTGGCGCAAGATCTCGCATGACGGCGGCACCACGTTCGCTGACGAGCGGCGCGTCGGCGGCCCGTTCGACATGAAGCTCGCGCCGAACGCGGAAGGTTTCTTCATCGGCGATTACCAGGGGCTCGACGTGCTGCCGTCGTCGTCGTTCCACCCGTTCTTCGTCCAGACCAACGCGGGCAACCTGACGAACCGCACCGACGTGTTCTTCGCGCCGTGATGCGCGCATGAGCGCAGCGCTGCCGCGACGCCCCTCGCGTCGCGGCAGCGTGCCCGCATGCGCGTCAATGCATGTCGGTCAGCACGATGCGGCCGTCGACCTTCCCGTCGCGCAGCCGCGCGAATATGTCGTTGATGTTGCCGAGCCGGTCGCGATGGATATGCGCGCGCACCAGTCCGTCCGCCGCGAAGTCGAGCGATTCCTGCAGATCGCGACGCGTGCCGACGATCGAGCCGCGCACCGTGATGCCGTTCAGCACGGTCGAGAAGATCGGCAACGGGAAATCGCCGGGCGGCAGGCCGTTGAGCGCCACCGTGCCGCCGCGCCGCACCATCCCGAGCGCCTGCGCGAATGCGCTGCGCGACACGGCCGTGACCAGCACGCCATGCGCCCCGCCGATCTCCTTCTGGATGACCTTCGCCGGATCGTCGGTCGACGCATCGATCGTCAGCTGTGCGCCAAGCTGGCGCGCAAGTTCGAGCTTGGCCGGAGACACGTCGATCGCCGCGACGTGCAGGCCCATCGCGCGCGCGTATTGCACGGCCACGTGGCCGAGCCCGCCGATACCGGAAATCGCGATCCACTGGCCCGGACGCGTGTCCGTGACGCGGATGCCCTTGTAGACCGTCACGCCCGCGCACAGGATCGGCGCGATCTCGTCGAACGCGACCTGCGCCGGCAGATGGCCGACGTAGTCGGGATCGGCCAGCACATATTCCGCATAGCTGCCGTTGACCGAATAGCCGGTGTTCTGCTGCCCGTGGCAAAGGGTTTCCCAGCCGGTGTGGCAGTACTCGCAGTGACCGCATGCCGTGTAGAGCCAGGGCACGCCGACGCGGTCGCCCTCGCGCACGTGCGTGACGCCCGCGCCGACCGCCGCGACGACGCCCACGCCTTCGTGTCCGGGAATGAACGGCAGCGTCGGCTTCACGGGCCAGTCGCCGTCGGCTGCGTGCAGGTCCGTATGGCAGACGCCCGACGCCTTGATGTTGACGAGGATCTGGCCTGCGCCCGGCGTCGGGATCGGCACTTCCTCGATGCGCAACGGTTCGCCGAACGCGTGCACCACGGCCGCTTTCATGGTTTGAGTCATGCGTCGCTCCTGTCTGGTCGATGACCGCGCCAGTATCCGGGCTCGAAACCGCAACGCATTGATACGCATCAACGGGGCAGAAATCGTGCGCGCCCGCGGCGGATTCATCGCGAGACATGGTTCCTCGCGTCACCGGCCCCGCTGCCGGTTTGACGTACCGCCTCTGTTTTCTCAGCCATTTCGGCAGGTTGTCGGAAACCCCGTGGCCCACCGTCATTCCGCTTGGAATTCGAAATGATATAACATATCATTTCGCGAGCTCGTCCACCTGCAGCCGTTCCATCCGGGTGGCCGGGTTACGCCGAGTCATATCCAAACGGGTCACTTCGCGCCACAGACGCAACAATATATCGTATCCAGCCGTGACCCACATGACTCGTTTCCCGATCCGATTCCAACCGATTCACCGACCATGCGCGACCTCCCTCGTCTACCGCTTCGCCCGCTCCCGCCCGTTTCGCTGATGCTGTTCGCCGCCGTCGCGCACGCGCAAGCCGATACGCCCGCCTCGTCAACGCCGACGCACACCACGCCGCTCGCGCCGATCTTCGTGACCGCGAACCCGCTCGGCGACACCGAGCTGATCTCGCCGACCGTGCAACTGTCCGGCGACGCGCTGACGCGCCGCCAGGCCGATTCGCTCGGCGAAACGCTCGATGGCCTGCCCGGCGTGTCGACCACCACCTACGGCCCGATGGTCGGCCGCCCGATCATTCGCGGGATGGACGGCGACCGGATCCGGCTGCTGCAGAACGGCGTCGCCGCCTACGACGCGTCGTCGCTGTCGTACGACCACGCGGTGCCGCAGGATCCGCTGTCGATCGAACGCGTCGAGATCGTGCGCGGGCCGGCCGCGCTGCTGTATGGCGGCAACGCGGTCGGCGGTGTCGTCAACACGATCGACAACCGGATTCCGCGCGAGGCGATCGAAGGCGTAACGGGCGCGCTCGACGCGCGCTACGGCGGGGCCAATTTGATGCGCGCGGGCGCCGCGCAGGTCGAAGGCGGCAACGGCCGCTTCGCGTTCCATGTCGACGCATTCGACCGGGAAACGAGCAAGCTGCGCATTCCCGGCTACGCGCGCAGCAGCCAGCAACGGGCGATCGACGGCCCCGACACGCCGCAACCGTACGGCAACGTGCCGAACAGCGACGGCCGCGTGCATGGCGGCGCGCTCGGCGCGTCGTACACGTGGGCCGATGGCTTCGCGGGCCTGTCGTACAGCGGCTACGAGTCGAACTACGGCTCCGTCGCCGAGGACGACGTGCGCTTGCGGATGCGCCAGGAACGCCTCGCGCTCGCGTCCGAGGTGCGCAACCTGAGCGGTCCGTTCACGAAGCTGAAGTTCGACTTCGCGTACACCGACTATCGCCACAAGGAAGTCGACAACGGCGCGACGGCCACCACTTTCCGCAACCGCGGCTACGAGGCGCGCATCGAGGCGCGGCATCGCAAGATCGGCCCGTTCGAAGGCGCGATCGGCGTGCAGTTCGGCCAGAACACGTTCTCGGCGCTCGGCGACGAATTGCTCGTGCCGTCCACGCGCACGAACAGCGTCGCGCTGTTCGGCCTCGAGGAATGGCAGGTCGCCCCCGCGCTGAAGCTGAGCCTCGGCGGGCGCTTCGAGCACGTGAAGGTCGATCCCGATCCGGCCGGCGTCGAGAAATTCGCGCTCGCGCAGTCGCGCGACTTCAATGCCGGCAGCGTATCGACCGGCGCGCTGTTTTCGCTGACGCCCGTGTGGTCGATCGCGGCGAACGTCGCGTACACGGAACGCGCGCCGACCTTCTACGAGTTGTACTCGAACGGCCCGCACGACGCGACCGGCCAGTTCCTGATCGGCAACCCGAACGCGTCGAAGGAAAAGGCCGTGTCGACCGACCTGTCGCTGCGCTATGCAAGCGGCCCGAACCGCGGCAGCGTCGGCGTGTTCTACAACCGCTTCTCGAACTACCTGACCGAGTACAACACGGGCCGCATCGTGAACGACGACGGCGAACCGGTCGCACCCGGCGCCGGCGATACGCTCGACGAAGCAGTCTATCGCGGCGTGCGCGCCGAATTCTACGGCGTCGAACTCGACGGCAAGTGGCGCGCGTTCTCGCGGCGCGGTCACACGGTCGACCTGGAACTGACCGCCGACTACACGCATGCACGCAACGTCGACACCGGCCAGCCGCTGCCGCGCATCGCGCCGCTGCGCGCGACGCTCGCGGCCGATTATGGCTACGGCCCGTTCGGCGCGCGCGCGCAGGTCACGCACGCGTGGTCGCAGCACCGCGTGCCCGACAACGACTTTCCGACCGACGGTTACACGTCGCTCGGCGTGATGCTCACGTACAAGTTCCGTGTCGGCGCGACGCACTGGCTCGCGTACCTGCGCGGCGACAACCTGACGAACCAGGAGATCCGCTATGCGACCTCGGTCGTGCGCGGCTTCGCGCCGCAAGGCGGCCGCAGCGTGATGGCCGGCCTGCGCACGACGTTCTGATCGCCGGACGGCCCGCGGCGACGGCCGCGGGCCGGATCGAACGGGCACGCATTCGTACACCAGTTTTACGGGGCCGAATCGGGCGTTCCCGAACGTCCGGCCGTAAATATGCGATTCACCCGTAAATCGACAAACATGCCAATCGGACGATTTGGGAAACCGACCGGAACTTATTAACTTTCGCCAAAAGGCGATATTTATATCCGCGTATGAACGCGACGATCATCGGTGATTCCCGAGCCTTTCTCCGGATCGGGAACGCCCGACCGGCGGGGATTCCAGCGAAAAAAGAATAAATATCAGGGTTTTCGATGGGTAAAGAAATATCCGGCATTCCCGTTAATGACGGCACGGGCCTGCACGCGGTCGAACAATAAATTCCCATCACCAACCACTCGCACGGGGGCACATCGTGAAAATCGCCAGAATAACCATCAAGACAAAACTGCTTGGCGGCTTCGGTTTGCTCGCCGTGGTCGTCGTGATCGTGTCGGGCATGGCGCTGAAAGCGCTGTCCGATACGAACGACGAGTTTTCCCGGTACATGAACGGCGTCAATGCGCGCGCAAACTTGTCCGCGCAAATCCGTACGGCGGTCGACCGGCGCGCGATCGCCGCGCGCAACCTGGTGCTCGTGACCACGCCTGCCGACATCCAGCTCGAACTGGCCGAAGTGCAGCAGGCGCACAAGGACGTGCAGGACCGTCTCGCGAAGCTGAAGGACATGATGGCGAACGCGACGGACACGACCGATCGCGCACGTGAGCTGGTCGCCGAGATCGGGCGCGTCGAAGCGAGCTACGGGCCGGTTGCGCTGAATATCGTCGGGCTCGCGCAGGCCGGCAAGAAGGACGAGGCAACCGCCGATATCGACAATCGCTGCCGTCCGTTGCTCGCGCAACTGGTTCGCGCAACCGATGCGTACGCAACCTATACGCACGAGCGCGAAGTCGCGATCGCGCAGGCATTCGCGGATCGCTACGCGATCGAGCGCAACCTGCTGCTCGCCATCTGCGCAATCGCGATCGTGGTGGCGGCTGGCGGCGGCCTGTGGCTGACGCGCAGGATCACCGCACCGATCGTCGCGGCGGTCGACGTCGCGCGCACGGTGGCCAACGGCGATCTCGGCAGCCGCATCAGCGTGAGCGGCAACGACGAGACGCGCGACCTGCTCGACGCGCTGCGCACGATGAATGCGCGCCTGATCGACATCGTCGGGCGCGTGCGCGATTCGTCGAACAGCATCGCGCATGCGGTGGGCGAAATCGCATCGGGCAATCTCGACCTGAGCCAGCGCACCGAGGAACAGGCCGCATCGCTGCAGGAAACCGCCGCGACGATGGAGGAATTCACGTCGACGGTGCGCCTGAACGCGGAGAACGCGCAGCAGGCGAGCACGCTCGCCGCGAATGCGTCGGACGTCGCGCTGCGCGGCAGCGCGGTGGTCGGCCGCGTGGTCGATACGATGACGGAGATCGGCAACAGCTCGTCGAAAATCGCGGACATCACCGGGATCATCGAAGGCATCGCATTCCAGACCAACATTCTCGCGCTGAACGCGGCCGTCGAGGCGGCACGCGCGGGCGAACAGGGCCGCGGCTTCGCGGTGGTCGCGAGCGAGGTGCGCAGTCTCGCGCAACGTTCGTCCACCGCCGCGAAGGAAATCAAGGAACTGATCTCGGCATCGGTACAGACGATCCAGGACGGCTCGGCGCTCGCGGGCGAGGCCGGCAAGACGATGTCGGACGTAACGCGAGCCGTCGCGCGCGTCACCGACATCATGGGTGAAATCGCGGCCGCATCGGCCGAACAGAGCCGCGGCATCGATCAGGTGAACCTGACGATCACGCAGATGGACGAGACGACGCAGCAGAACGCGGCACTCGTCGAACAGGCCGCGGCCGCGTCGAAATCGCTCGAGGCGCAGGGTCGCGATCTGTCGGAGACGGTGTCCGCGTTCCGGATGCCGGCCGGCGAACATGCAGCGTCGGCGCGCGCGCGCACGCATGCGGCCGACAGCGCATCGCACTGGCAAGCTGCCGCCGCGTAACGCGTCACGCGTCGCTCGAAACACGATGCGCGGCCGCGCGGTACGCGGTCCGGCCGCGCATCGCCCCGCCTGCGTGCGACGGTCGTCGTGCTCGTTCGAACCTGAAACGGCAGGCGTCGCACGGCACGCATTCTCTCGCGCGTCGACCACGCGCATCGCGCTCAATCGAAGCAATTTCGATCGACGCCGAATACGATCCCTTTCTCCGGAATCGCCGCTTCCCGTTGCACACGTTGCCGCGCAATTTCCGGTCCCGCCCCATACGCGACACAGCATGTATTGAACCGCCGTGCGAATTCGCCGATCGCGGTCATGCACTTTTAAATCAGCCGAATGACGAGTATGCTTAAAAAAGCACTCCACGTTCGAACGGCGAATCGCATGCCCTGATTCCCGTCCGCTCGTATCGCGGCCCCATCGCGCCACGCGTCGATGGCGGCGTCCGCCTCGCGCCCTGGCCGCACGAACCTTCCCCAACCATTCGCAGGAGAGCTGGTGAGCCGACTCGTCGTCGTATCCAATCGTATTGCAGATCCCCGTAAAGCCGCGGCAGGCGGGCTTGCCGTGGCCGTGAAAGACAGCCTGCAGGAATCGGGCGGCGTCTGGTTCGGGTGGAGCGGCAGGTTGCGTGGCGAAGGCGAACGCCCCGCGCACGGCGACGACGTGCAGATCCAGAATGTCGGCGGCATCCAGCTCGCGACGATCGATCTCGATCCGCAGGATTACGACGCGTACTACCTCGGCTACTCGAACAACGTGCTGTGGCCGGTGTTCCACTACCGCCTCGATCTCGCGCAGTTCGACCGCCGCTTCGCGGACGGCTACCGGCGCGTGAACCAGCTGTTCGCGCGCAAGCTGAGCACGCTGCTGCGTCCCGACGACGTCGTCTGGGTCCACGACTACCAGCTGATTCCGCTCGCCGCCGAACTGCGTGCGACGGGCTGCACGAATCCGATCGGCTTCTTCCTGCACATTCCGATGCCGCCGCCGCCGATCATGGCCGCGATTCCGGAGCACGAGTGGCTGATGCGCTCGCTGTTCGCCTACGATCTCGTCGGCTTCCAGACCGAATCGGATCTGCTTCACTTCGAGCACTACGTCGAGGCCGAAGCCGGCGCCGCGCGGCTGCCGGACGGCCGCCTGCACGCGTTCGGCCGCACGCTGTCGGCCGGTGCGTTCCCGATCGGCATCAACGTCGACGAATTCGCGGCGCTCGCGGAGAATCGCGACGGCATCGACATGTTCGAGCGGATGCGCGACGAATATTCGCGCCGCCAGCTGCTCGTCGGCGTCGACCGGCTCGACTACACGAAGGGGCTGCCGCAGCGCGTGCACGCATTCCGTCAGTTGCTCGAACAATATCCGGAGAACCGCGACCGCGCGACGCTGATCCAGATCGCCGCGCCGAGCCGCGAGGATCTCGGCGCATACGACGACCTGCGGCGCGAGATGGACAGCCTGTGCGGCGCGATCAACGGCGATTACGGCGAACTCGAGTGGATGCCGATGCGCTACATCCACCGCACGGTCGCGCGCAAGCGCTTGCCGGGCCTCTACCGCGCGAGCCGCGTCGCGCTCGTCACGCCGCTGCGCGACGGGATGAACCTGGTCGCGAAGGAGTTTCTCGCCGCGCAGGACGAGGCCGATCCGGGCGTGCTCGTGCTGTCGCGTTTCGCGGGCGCGGCCGAACAACTGAAGCCCGCACTGCTCGTCAATCCATACGACACGCAAGGCACCGCGCAGGCGATCCAGCGCGCGCTCACGATGCCGCTCGACGAGCGCCGCCAGCGTCACGACGCGCTGATGGCGATCGTGCGCAAGACCGACGTGCACTGGTGGCGCACGCGCTTTCTCGACGCGCTCGCCGAAGCAGCGGAAGTCGCCGCCGCGACCGCGTCCTGACGCATCACGTCCTGACGCACGCTCACACGCCGGTCGTCTCGCGGTCGAGCACCGCGCCGTTCACATCCCGTACCGCGACCGAAATCGGAATGCCTTCGCGCATGCTCTCGGTCACCACGCAATACGCATCGAACCGGTCGAGCATGCGCGTCGCCGCCGCGAGATCGGCCCACGCCTTGCCGACCGACAGCGTCACGGCCATCGCGCCCACGCGCACCCTGCCCGCTTCGTTCTGCACCATGTCGACGTCGATATGCGCGGTGACCGGCTGCGGATCGACGCGCTGTTTCTCGAGCGCGAACAACAGGCTCGCCGCGAGGCAGCTCGCGACCGCCGCGGCCAGCAGCCGGACAGGATTCGGACCGCGGCCGGCGCCGAGCGGCGGCGGCTCGTCGGTGAGCACCGGCGAAAGCTCCGTGCCCGCAAACGTGACTTCGAAACTGAAACGCGCATGCTGCGCGACATCGACCGATACGTGCGCCTCGCTCATGGCGACTCCGTGACTGGAAAAAAAGGGAAACGAAACGCCGGCACAACGCCTCGCCGGCGAGATTGAATCGCAGCGACGGCGCGGCACGCTCGTGGCCATCCGCCGGCTGCGCGACAGGCTCGCACTTCAGCGTTCGGGTTCGCGCGGCGGCCCGTATGCGACGAAATCGCGCTCGATCGCCGACGCCTGCTCCGGCGCATTGGCGCCCGAGCCCGGCCCGAGATCGGTCGTGGATGGCTCAGCATCAGGCACCTCGCGCCCGTCGATCAGCGCCTGCAACGCATCGCGTTCGAGCACCTCGCACGCGAGCAGCCGTCGTGCGATGCGCTCGAGCGCATCGCGACGTTCTCCGAGCGTCGACGCGACGCGCGCATGCGCATCGGTCAGCAGCGTATGCACCTCGTCGTCGATCATCCGTGCGGTGTGCTCGCTGCAGCGCGCCTCGCCCGCATGCCATGCGCCGGGTATGCCGGTGCGCGCATCGCCGTCGTCGAAGCTCACCAGCCCGATCTGCTCGCTCATCCCGTATTGCATGACCATGTGGCGCGCCATCGCCGTCGCGCGCTCGAGATCGTTCTGCGCGCCCGTCGACACGTCGCCGAACACGAGTTCTTCTGCGACACGCCCGCCGAGCAGCGCGTCGATCCGGTCGAGCAGCTCGCTGCGGCGCAGGACGTAGCGATCCTCGGTCGGCACCTGCTGCGTATAGCCGAGCGCGGCCACGCCGCGCGGAATGATCGACACCTTCTTCACCGGATCGCAATGCGCGCGGCTTTCCGCGACAAGCGCATGGCCGGCCTCGTGATAGGCGATCGTCAGTTTCTCCTGCGCGTTCATCACGCGGCTCTTGCGCTCGAGGCCGGTCAGCGCGCGATCGATCGCCTCGTCGAAGTCGTCCATCCCGATCGCCGGCTTGCCGAGTTCCGCCGCATGCAACGCGGCCTCGTTGACGACGTTCGCGAGATCGGCGCCGACGAAGCCCGGCGTGCGCGACGCGAGTTCGCCGAGGTCGACGTCGGCCGCGAGCTTCACGCGCTTCACGTGCACGCCGAGGATCTGGCGGCGGCCGTTCACGTCGGGCCGGTCGATCGCGATGTGACGGTCGAAGCGGCCCGGGCGCAGCAGTGCTGGATCGAGAATCTCCGGCCGGTTGGTCGCGGCCATGATGATCACGCCGGAGCCGGCCTGGAAGCCGTCCATCTCGACGAGCAGCTGGTTGAGCGTCTGCTCGCGCTCGTCGTTGCCGGACATCGGGCCGACACCGCGTACCTTGCCGAGCGCATCGAGCTCGTCGACGAACACGATGCACGGCGCCTTCTGCTGCGCCTGCTCGAACAGGTCGCGCACGCGCGCCGCGCCGACGCCGACGAACATCTCGACGAACGCGGAGCCGCTGATCGAGAAGAACGGCACGGCCGCCTCGCCCGCCACCGCGCGCGCGAGCAGCGTCTTGCCGGTGCCGGGCGCGCCGACGACCAGCACGCCCTTCGGAATCTTGCCGCCGAGCCGCTGGTAGCGATCCGGATCGCGCAGGAACGAGACGAGCTGCTGCAGCTCGGCCTTCGCTTCGTCGATGCCCGCGATGTCGTCGAACGTGATGCCGGTTTCCTGCTGCACGTATACGCGTGCGCGGCTCTTGCCCATTCCGGTGAAATCCTGCAGCCCGCCGCGCTTGCGCAGCATCAGGTTCCAGATGAACACGAACGCGACGAGCGGCACCAGCCACGACGCGAGCGACGCGATCCAGCCGGTGTCGGACGCGCCGTGAAAGCGGATGCCAGCGGCGCTCAGCGTGTCGATCAGTTGCGGGTCGGTCACGCGGTTGGTGGCGAAACGCGGCGGCGTGCCGCCCGACTTCACGGCCGCGACATCGGACGCCGGCAGCATCGCGCCGGCCTGCGGCATCGTCAGCGTGCCCGTGATCGTCGTCGATCCGATCTCGAGATCGTCGACGAGCCGCGCGGCGACGAGCCGATGGAAATCGCTGTACGCGATCAGCGTCGACGCCGGACGCAGCATCAGCAACTGCGCGGCGAACAGCACGAAGAAGCCCGCCGCGATCAACAATCCTGCGAAGTCGAATTTCCTGTCCATGGCATCGGGCCGGCCGGTCGCGCCGCTGCGCGCCGCTGCGCGCTTATGCGTGCCCGCGCGCCGGGCCGGCACGCGGCATCGGGAGCCACGCGCATACGGAATGCATTCGCGTCATCGTCGCCTCGTTTCGTCGCATGAATGACACCGCGAAGGCGCGCCACGCGCCGTTCGCGCGGACGACGCACGGCAATGCGCCGCCCGTGATTCAAGTCTAGTTCGCGCGCGGGCGTCCCGCATCGTCCGACAAACAGCTTTCGTCGCGGCGGCCCGGCGCGTTATAGTCGCGCTCATGACATTTTTGTGACAGCCGGCATCGCCCTGCCCGGGCGCGACGCCGGCCGTTGCGTCCCGTCCCGCGTCGCGGCAGGCCGCGCGACGCTGCCGCGCATCGAACGACAACTGCCCATCCGAGGAGCTCACGACGTGAACGACACCCCCGATCGCCCCGACGACCTTCCCGTTGATCCCGACCGCCGCCGCATGCTCGGCGGCCTCGCCGCGCTCGGCGCGGGCGTCGCGCTCGGCGGCTGCGAGACCACGCCGGGCAGCGCGCCGCGCTCCGCCGCCGACCTGCGGCTCGACGAAGCGCTGCGCCGGCAGGTGCGCCACATCGTCGTGATCTATGCGGAGAACCGCAGCTTCGCGAACCTGTACGGCGACTTCCCCGGTGTGCGCTACCCGCTGAGCGAGGTGCGGCCCGAGCATGCGCAGCAGCTCGATCGCGACGGCAAGACGCCGTTGCCCGTCCTGCCGAAAATCTGGGGCGGACTCGTGCCGCAGGCGCAGGAAGTGGACGGCAAGCGCTACGCGATCGCCGAGCGCGACATCGACAAACTGCCGAACGCGCCGTTCCGGATCGCCGACGCGCAAGGCAAGCCGTTGCCGAACGGCGTGATCACCCGCGACCTGTGGCATCGCTTCTATCAGAACCAGATGCAGATCGCCGCGGGCCGCAACAACCAGTTCGCCGCGTGGGCCGATTCGGGCGGCCTCGTGATGGGCCATTACCGCAATTCCGCCGACACGCTGCGGCTGTGGAACCTCGCGCGGCAATACACGCTGTGCGACAACTTCTTCATGGCGGCCTTCGGCGGTTCGTGGCTGAACCACATGTTCCTGATTTCCGCGCAGCCGCCGATCTATCCGGATGCGCACAAGCATTCGCACGCGGCGAAGCTGCTGTCGAAGGTCGACGGCGACGATCCGGCCGGCACGCGGCTGACGCTCGCCGCCGATTCGCCGGCCTCTGCGCTCGACGGCCCGCCGAAGTTCGCGGTCGACGGGCCGCTGACGCCCGACGGCTACGGCGTCAACACGATGGCGCCGCCGTACCAGCCGAGCTACGTGCCGCCGGCCGACCCTGGCAATGCCGCATACGCGGATCCGGCCGACCATCGCGTGATCCCGCCGCAGGGCCATGCGACGATCGGCGACCGCCTGTCGGAGAAGAACGTCGACTGGGCGTGGTACAGCGGCGCGTGGCAATACGCGGTCGAGCACCGCGATACGGGCATGGTGCCGGATTTCCAGTACCACCATCAGCCGTTCAACTACTTCGCGAACTACGCGCCCGGCACCGACGCGCGCCGCAAGCACCTGCGCGACGCGGGCCTCGGCGACGAGCCGTCGACCAACCACTTCATCGCCGACGTCGACGCGGGCCGCCTGCCGGCCGTCGCGTTCTACAAGCCGCAAGGCAACCTGAACATGCACGCGGGCTATGCGGATGTCGAATCCGGCGATCGCCACATCGCGAACGTGATCGAACGCATCCGGCGCGGCCCGCAGTGGGCGAACACCGTGATCGTGATGACGCACGACGAGAACGGCGGCTGGTGGGATCACGTCGCGCCGCCGGTCGGCGATCGCTGGGGCCCCGGCTCGCGGATTCCCGCGCTCGTGATCTCGCCGTTCGCGAAGAAGGGTTACGTCGACCACACGATGTACGACACGAACTCGATCCTGCGTTTCATCAGCCGCGTGCACGGGCTCGCGCCGCTCGACGGCGTCGCCGCGCGCGACAAGGCATTCGCGTCGCGCGGCGCGCCGCCGCCCGGCGACCTGACGAACGCGCTCGATCTCGGCTGACGGCCGGCCGACGCTCCGCCGACATCCGCCCGAAACGACGACGCCCCGATGCAACACGGTTGCCCGGGGCGTCGTGCTTTCCCGTTCAGGCGACGCTACGCCGCGCTGCGCAGCGCCTCGCTCGCCCCCGAACGCGCGGCATGACGGCCGGCCTGCCGGCCGAAGAACGTCGCGTCGGCCAGCGACAGCCCCGAGCTGTACCCCGCGCCCCAGCGCGGCAGCCCGCAGCTCGTACGGCCGGCCGCATAGAGGCCCACCACCGGCACGCGCGCGGCGTCGAGCACCTGCCCGGTCGGCAGCGTATCAAGCCCGCCCAGCGTGAAATGCGGATAGAACGCGTAGTCGATCCGGCAATCGAGCGCGACGAACGGCGGCTCGATCAGCGGCTTCAGCCACTTCTTCGCCTTGTGGAACAGCGGATCGACGCCTTCGGCCGCGTGGCGGTTGTAGACGTCGACGGTCGCCGTCAGCGTGCCGGCCGGCATCTGCAGGTCGCGTTCGACTTCCTCCCATGTCTCGCCCGCCGCCGCGATGCCGATCCGTGCGATCGCGGGCGGCTCCTGGTAGGTCGCCTGGTCGACCAGCAGGTAGATCCGGTCGTCGGCCTGGTGGAACGCGTGATGGCCGGTGCGGCCGTGATAGCCGTCCTCGTTGATGAAGCGCTGGCCGCGCGCGTTCACGAAGATCCCGTGGATCAGCGATTCGGGCGCGTAGAACGGCAGGCTGACGAAGCCCTGGTCCATGTGGATCGCGGCCCCGCCCGCGCTCTGGCCGAGCAGGATGCCCGAGCCGTCGTCGCCCGGGCTGCCGATCGGTTCGTCCGAGCGCAACAACTGCGGCGCGTGCCGACGCACCATGTCGCGGTTCATCGCGAAGCCGCCCGCGCACAGGATCACCGCGCGGCGCGCCCGCACGCATGCCGTCTCGCCGTACGCGCGCAGCACGACGCCGCGCACCGCGCCGGCATCGTCGACGATCAGCGCCAGCGCGCGCGTGTCGTAGCGAGTCGACACGCCGAGCGCCTGCACGCGCTCGGCCAGCACGCGCATCAGCATCTGCCCGCCGCCCCAGCCCGGCCATTGCGGCGTGTGGCCGCGCGGGCACGGCTTCGCGGCCTCGCTGAACGGCCAGGCCTCCTCGCTGCCCGACCAGATCAGGCAGTCGTCGGTTTCCGGTTCGACGATCCGCTCGGCGATGAACGTGTTCTTGTACGTGAGGCCCTGCGCGACGAGCCAGTCGTGATGCGCGAGGCTCTCGTTCGCGTAGAGCCGCACCTTCGCCTCGTCCGCGTCCCGGCCGCCCGCGAGCATCAGGTAGCGGTACAGGTCCTCGGTATCGTCGCTGAAGCCGGCCTGCCGCTGCGCGGGCGTGCCGCCGCTGCCGCCGAGGTAGATCTCGCCGCCGGACAGCGCGCTCGTGCCGCCGTAGCTCGATGCGCGCTCGACGATCAGCGTATCGGCGCCGGCGCTCGCGGCTTCGATCGCCGCGCACGCGCCGGCCGCGCCGAAGCCGACGATCACGACGTCGTGTTCGGCATCCCAGCGAGGCACGTCGCGGATGTTCAGGGGGCGGGTCAGGGAATAGTCGGATGACATCGCGTAATGGTTCTGCGTGAAGGGAATCGGTGAAAGACGGTGGTCGCGGCGAAGCGCCGCGGGCAGGCGGCCCGACGCGGACCTCGGCGCGTTGTCGATGCGAGCGTTCGAGCGTGCGCAGGCGAGCCGCGCGTGGTGTTGCGGGCGGGAGATTCGAACGACGACGGAAAACCGGATACGCGCCACGCGACGCATGTATCGCGGTGCCCCCCGGTGTGTCCGCCCGGACGCCGCCGCATCGCGACGGCTTCCGGGCGACATCGAATCGGCGCGGCGCACGGCCGCGCCGGCGTCACATGCCGCGCAGCGCGGCGAAGCCGAAGTGCGACGGATCGATCGGTACGCAACCGGTCGGCAGGCCGTTCGAATCGACCGAGCGGCATTGCAGGATGCCGGCCGCATACGGCGGCGACGGAACCTGCTCGGCGCCATATCGCGCCATTGCCATGGCCGCGAAGGTGCCCATCGCCAATACGCACAGCTTGCGAATCGTGAGTCTCATGATCGTCGTCCCCTCCGGTTGGCCGCTATCGCGGTTCGTGTCCGGCGACCGGCCACATGCAGCGGCACCGGATGACTGCACGGTAGCCAGCGCCGGCTCGCCGGCCATCGTCCGTTTCGACTAGGGACAAACGCGAAGCAGGCTTTATGCGGCGTGTCGCGTTGCAGCATTACCGCGCGGCCGGTCCGACCGAGGGACCCGCAAACCGGCCGCCCTGGCTTGATGCGATCAGCCGCATCACCGTCGGGCGCATGCCGCGCATCCGCTACTGCATCGCAGCATCGGACGCTGCGGCGCCGTCGGTCCCGGTGTTTTCCCCGATCCTTACCCTGCTCCGTATGGATGATGAGGATCGATCGGTCAGATGCGAACCTGCGCGTCGACGTCGCAATGCCGCCGCGTCCGCGCTCGCGGCGCGGCAGACGCTTTCCGTTCACTCACGGGAGTACCGCATGACCGATTCGAATCCCCGCCACGCGCTGTACGAACTTGCGTGCCGTTACGCGCAAGCCGTCGACCGGCGCGACTGGCCGCGCCTCGCCACCCTCTTCACCGCCGATGCGCAGCTCGACGGCCCCGGTTTCCGCTTCGACGACCGCGATGCGATCGTCGCCGGAATGAGCGTGATCGAGCGCTACGAGACGACCCAGCATCACGTGCACAACCAGCTCGTCACGCTCGACGGCGGCGAAGCCGATGTCGAGACCTATGGCGTCGCGTGTCACGTGTATGTGCGCGACGGCGTGAAGCGCAAGCTCGACTGGGGGCTGCGCTATCGCGACCGCTGCGTGTTCGACGGCGGCACCTGGCGCTTCGCCGCGCGCACGCTGCACGTCGACTGGTCGCAAGACCTGCCGCTGGAGGGCTGAACGATGCGCTCGCCCCTTCCCCTCGCCGGCCGCACCGCGCTCGTCACGGGCGGCGCCGGCGGCATCGGCGCGGCCTGCGCGCACGCGCTCGCGGCCGATGGCGCGGCCGTCGCGCTGATGGGCCGCCGCCGCGACGCGCTCGAACGCACGCAGCGGCGCCTTGCCGACACGGTGCCCGGCAGCCGCGTCGCGATCCACGCCGGCGACGCCTGCGACGACGCCGACCTGCAGGCCGCGCTGGATACCGCGTGGGCGCTCGACGGCCGTCTCGACATCGTCGTGCCGACCGTCGGCGGTGCCGGGTTTCGCCCGCTGCTGATGCACGACGCCGGCAGCTTCCGCGCGGAAATCGACCTGAACCTGCACAGCGCGTTCGCCGCGATCCGTCACGCCGCGCCGCGGCTCGCCGACAGCGGCGGCGGCTCCATCGTTTGCATCTCGTCGACGGCCGCGCAGATCAATTTCCGCTGGCTGTCCGCGTACTGCACCGCGAAGGCCGCGCTCGAGGCGCTGGTGCGCGGCGCGGCCGAGGAACTCGCCGGCGCGAAGGTCCGCGTGAACGCGGTGCGGCCGGGCCTCACGCGCTCCGAAGCCACCGCCCCGATGTTCGACAACCGTGCGCTGGTCGACAGCTTCCTGGAACAGATTCCGCTCGGCACGCTCGGCGAACCGGATGCGATCGCGCATGCGGTGCGCTACCTCGCGGGCCCCGAATCGGGCTGGGTCACCGGCCAGAGCTTCGCGGTCGACGGCGGCCACGAGTTGCGCACCAACCCGCGCGTCGACGACACGATCGCGCAGATCTACGGCGCGGCCGCGCTCGATGCGGTCAAGGCCGGCCGCGCGCCGGGCGCCGCATGACCGCCCGCCTTCTTTCAACGTCACAGGAAATCGACCCAAAGATGAATCGAGTCGCAAACAAGGTCGCGCTGATCACCGGCGCGGCGAGCGGCGTCGGCCGCGCCGATGCGCTGCTGCTGGCCGCCGAGGGCGCGCGCGTCGTGCTCACCGACATCGACGAGGATGCGGGCCGCGCGCTCGCGCGCGAAATCGGCGATACGGCGCTGTTCGTGCGCCAGGACATCGCCGACGAGGACGGCTGGCGGAACGCGATCGCGTCGACGCTCGATCGCTTCGGCCGGCTCGACGTACTCGTCAACAACGCGGCGATCTGCCCGGTCGGTTCGATCGAGGACACGAGCCTCGACACCTGGCGGCGCGTGCTGCGCGTCAACGCGGACGGCTATTTCCTCGGCTGCAAGTACGCGATCGGCGCGATGAAGGACAACGACACGCCGGGCTCGATCGTGATGATGTCGTCGGTCGCGGCGCTCGGCGGCCTGCCGATGATGTGCGCATACACCGGCTCGAAAGGCGCGGTGACGGCGCTCGCGCGCAGCGTCGCCGTGCACTGCAAGCGCAGCGGCTACCGGATCCGCTGCAACTCGATCCACCCGGACGGCATCTGGACGCCGATGACGCAGGCGCTGATGCCCGGCCTCGATCCGGCCGAACTCGGCATCGGCAACGATCCGATGGCACGCATGTGCGACCCGCAGGACGTCGCGAATCTCGTGCTGTTTCTCGCATCCGACGAGTCGCGCTTCGTGAACGGCGCGGAGCTGCGGATCGACAACGCGCAACTCGTTTCGTCGCTGTGATGCGGCTCGCGGCTTTTCCGTTCGAAGGAGTGTTGTGATGATTTCGTTTACCGGCAAGACGATCCTGGTCACCGGCGGCGGTGCGGGCATCGGCCGCGCGTGTGCGGAAGCATTCGGCGCGGCAGGCGCGCGCGTCGCGGTGGCCGAGCTCGACCCCGCTCGCGCGCAGGACGTGCGCCAGGCGCTCGAAGCCGCGGGCGTCGATGCGCTCGTCGACACCCTGGATGTCACGCGCCGCGACGAGGTCGACGCGTTCGCGCGAACGATCGACGCACGCTTCGGCGGCCTCGACGTGCTCGTCAACAACGTCGGCGATTTCCTGCAGATCGCGAAGCCGTTCGACGACCATACCGACGACGACATCGCGCGGCTGTTCGACGTGAACCTGCGCCAGGTGTTCGTCGTCACGCGCGCGATGCTACCGTTGCTGCGCAAGCGCGGCGCGGGCAGCAGCATCGTCGGCGTGTCGTCGATTGAAGGCTTCCGCGCGATTCCGAACTGCAGCGTCTATGCGTCGTTCAAGGCCGCGCTGACCGGCTTCACGAAAAGCCTCGCGCTCGAACTCGGGCCGGCCGGCATTCGCGTGAACCAGATCGCGCCGGAGACCACCGAGACGCCGCAGGTGCCCGTGAGCGCGATGGTCGCGGCCGAGCATCGCGCGCACATCCCGCGCTGGATTCCGCTCGGGCGCTTCGGTGCGGCCGGCGACATCGCGGGCGCCGCGCTGTTCCTCGCGAGCCCGCTCGCCGCGTGGGTCACCGGCACGACGCTGCACGTGGACGGCGGCGCGCTCGCGGCGGCCGGCTGGTATCGCGACCCGAACGGCTTCTGGACCAACATGCCGGTCGTCACGGGCAACGGCTTCAACTTCTGAGCGCCGATCCGCGCGGCTTCACTCGTTCAATCGTCGGTTCAATTCATGCGGCGCGCCAGCGCCGCCCTCGGAGACACCATGAAAATCCTGATCATCGGCGGCACCGGCCTCATCGGCGGCCACGCCGCGCTGCATCTGCACGCGCAAGGCAACGACGTGACGCTCGCCGCCCGCAAGCCGCCCGCGCCGGGCAGCGCGCTCGCGCAATTCGACGTGCTGCTGCGCGACTATGTGGCCGGCAACTTCACGCGCGACGATCTCGCGCCGTTCGACGCGGTCGTGTTCGCGGCAGGCAACGACATTCGTCACCTGCCGCCCGGCACCGACGAAGCCGCGCACTGGGAACGCGCGAACGTCGACGCGGTGCCGCGCTTCTTCGCGCTCGCGCGCGATGCGGGCGTGAAGCGCGCGGTACTGGTCGGCAGCTTCTATCCGCAGGTCGCGCCGGCACTCGTCGACACGGTGCCGTACGTGCGCTCGCGCCATCTCGCCGACGAACGCGTGCGCGCGCTCGCGTCGCCGTCGTTCGCGGTGTGCAGCGTCAATGCGCCGTTCGTCGTCGGGTCGGTGCCTGGGCTGCGCAACGAGATGTTCGCCGCGTACACGGGCTATGCGCAGGGCAAGCTCGCCGGCCTGCCGGTGTACGGGCCGGCAGGCGGCAGCAACTTCATCTCGACGCAGTCGCTGTCGGAAGCGATCTGGGGCGCGCTGCAACGCGGCGCATCCGGCAAGGCGTATCTCGTCGGCGACGAGAACCTGAGCTTCGCCGACTACTTCGCGGCCTTCTTTCGCGCGGCCGGCAATCCGCAGCCGGTGCCGTCGCTCGATCAGGAGCATCCGCTGCTGCCCGATATGGCGATCTACACGGGGCGCGGCAACGTCGTGTCGTACGAACCCGATCCGGCCGATATCGCGCTGCTGCGCTACCGGCGCGGCGACGTGCAGCGCGCGGTGAACGAAGTGGTCGCGCATTGCGGCGCGTAGGCGCACTGCCGGCGCGACACGCGCAACGCTGAAACGAAGCAGAAACAAAACGTCCCGCCGCCGGCGATGCATGCCGGCTGCGGGACGTTCATGCCACCACGTCGTTGCTTCGTTGCTTCGTTGCTTCGACCCGGATCGTCAGCCGCCGATGCGCTGCTCGATCTTCTTCATCGTGTCGGTCAGTTCGGTCGGCAGACGCAGCTTCAGCGTGTCGAACAGCGCAGCATGCAGCTTCAGTTCCTCGCGCCATTCGCCGGCGTTCATCGACGTCACCGCCTCGAACTGCTCGCGCGTGAAGTCGAGCCCGTCCCAATGCAGGTCGTCATAGGCCGGCGATACACCGAACGCATGGTCGCCGCCGCCGCCGTTGCCCTCGAGGCGATCGAGCATCCATTTCAGCACGCGCATGTTCTCGCCGAAGCCCGGCCACACGAACTTGCCGTTCGCGTCCTTGCGGAACCAGTTCACGCAGTAGATCTTCGGCAGCGTGGCGCCGGCGCCTTCGATCTGCTTGCCGAGCTTCAGCCAGTGCGCGAAATAATCGCTCATGTTGTAGCCGCAGAACGGCAGCATCGCGAACGGGTCGCGGCGCACGACGCCCTGCTGGCCGGCAGCCGCGGCGGTCGTCTCCGAGCCCATCGTCGCGGCCATGTACACGCCTTCGATCCAGTCGCGCGCCTCGGTCACGAGCGGCACGGTCGTCGAGCGACGGCCGCCGAAGATGAACGCGTCGATCGGCACGCCGGCCGGATTTTCCCAGTCCGCGTCGATCGACGGGCATTGCGATGCCGGCGCCGTGAAGCGCGAGTTCGGGTGCGCGGCCTTGCGGCCGGTTTCCTTGCCGATCTCCGGCGTCCACGGATTGCCCTGCCAGTCGGTCAGCTTCGCGGGCGGCGTGTCGGTCAGGCCTTCCCACCACACGTCGCCGTCTTCCGTCAGCGCGACGTTCGTGAAGATCACGTTTTCCTTCAGCGTCGCGATCGCGTTCGGATTGGTCTTCACGCCCGTGCCCGGCGCGACGCCGAAGAAGCCGGCTTCCGGGTTGATCGCATACAAGCGCCCGTCGCGCCCCGGCTTCAGCCACGCGATATCGTCGCCGATCGTCGTGACCTTCCAGCCGTCGAAACCCTGCGGCGGGATCAGCATCGCGAAGTTGGTCTTGCCGCACGCGGACGGAAACGCCGCCGCGACGTGATACTTCTTGCCGGCCGGCGACGTCACGCCGAGGATCAGCATGTGTTCGGCGAGCCAGCCCTGGTCGCGGCCCATCGTCGACGCGATGCGCAGCGCGAAACACTTCTTGCCGAGCAGCGCGTTGCCGCCGTAGCCCGAGCCGAAGCTCCAGATCTCGCGCGTATCGGGGAAGTGCACGATGTACTTGACCGGGTTGCACGGCCACGGCACGTCCTTCTGCCCCGCTTCGAGCGGATGGCCGACGCTGTGCACGCACGGCACGAATTCGCCGTCCTCGCCGAGCACGTCGTAGACGTCGCGGCCCATGCGCGTCATGATCCGCATGTTCACGGCCACGTACGGGCTGTCGGACAGCTCGACGCCGACGTGCGCGATCGGCGAGCCGAGCGGGCCCATCGAGAACGGCACGACGTGCAGCGTGCGGCCGCGCATCGAACCGCGGAACAGACCGTTCAGCGTCTCGCGCATTTCTTCCGGCGCGATCCAGTTGTTGGTCGGGCCGACGTCGTCGGGCGATTCGGTGCAGATGAAGGTGCGGTCCTCGACGCGCGCGACGTCGGACGGATCGGACTGCGCGAGATACGAGTTCGGGCGCTTCGCCGGATTCAGGCGCGTGAGCGTGCCCTGATCGACCATCGCCTGGCACAGCGCGTCGTTTTCTTCCTGCGAGCCGTCGCACCAGACGACGCGGTCCGGCTCCGTGAGCGCCGCGATACGCGACACCCAGTCGATCAGTTTGCGATGCTTGACGAATGCCGGGGGAGCGATCAGCGGGCCGTGCGTCGCTTCGGCCAGATTGTTTTGCGACATGGAAATGTCTCCAGACTATTGGGCGGGGATGGGGGATGCGGGACGCGCCCGCGAGATGGGGAATGCGGTCGGAGCGCAGGATGCAGCGACGCGCAAGGCGGGACACGCGAGCGGAGCGCGTGTCGATGCCGCGATGCGGGCGAGAGAATGTGATGTCTCGTATGAGCGTGCGAACGCGAGTTTCGCCATGCAAGCAACCTGCCGTACAACTCCATGCCGGCCAGCATACCATCGCCGTTATCGGGCGGGCGTTGCGTTGCAACAAGAAACAACTGTGACGACACGCCGGCATGCCGCTTGCCGGCGCGTTCTTTTTATTGCACCGACGCGTGAGCTTTGGGGACGAAACGGCTGGAACGTCCGTCCTGCAAGGGTTTCGCGAAAACGGAAAAATCGCGCGACAGGTTCGCATGCGATGCACGCGAACGGTCGCGGCGCAGATTCGTGTTTTCGCTACTCAGGCAAACCCTGAATTAGGTTGCGCACACAAACATCCATCGCGCATGCGTCGTGTGCGCTACCGCTCAAAACGGCGCGCCCGGCAATCCGGGGTAATACGCGCCTGCCGCCATCCCGCCGTCGACGGAGAGTTCGGCGCCGTTGCAGTACGACGCTTCGTCGCTCGCGAGAAACAGCGTCGCACGCGCGATTTCGTCAGGCAAGCCGACGCGCTGCAGCGGCACGTGCGTGTAGTGCTTGTTGATCTCGTCGAGCGGCGCGCCGGTCGGATTCGACATCGCTGTGTTGACGCCACCGGGATGGATCGAATTCACGCGCACGCCCTGGTGGCCGAGTTCGAGCGCCGCCACCTTCGTCAGGCCGCGCACGCCCCATTTGCTCGATACGTAGGCGGCCAGCGCGTTCACGCCGCGTAGCCCGTCCACCGACGAGATGTTGACGATCGACCCGCTCTTCTGCGCGATCATGCGCGGCGCGATCGTGCGAATGCCGACGAACGTGCCGACGAGATTGATCGACACCGCGCGCTCGAAATCACGTTTCGACAATTCGGTGATCGCGCCGAACATCAGCACGGCCGCGTTGTTCACGAGCACGTCGATGCGGCCGAACTGCTCGACGGTCGCATCGGCGACACGCGCCCAGTTCGCCTCGTCGCTCACGTCGAGCCGCATGAAGCGTGCCGCGTCGCCGAGTTCGCGCGCAAGCGCCTCGCCTTCCGCATCGAGCACGTCGCCGATCACGACGCGCGCGCCCTGCTCGACGAACAGCCTGCATGTCGCGGCGCCCATCCCGCGCGCGCCGCCCGTGACGATCGCCACCTTTCCTTCCAGTCGACCCATGTCGTTCTCTCCGCGATGCTTTCCGATTCCGGTTTGCCGGCCGCGACGCACTGCCACGCGCCTCGGTGCCGGCCCTTGATGTGCTTCGCGTTCGCCGTCAGCCCCAGTACGCCTGCCCGCCGTCGAGCGGCAGCGTCGCACCGGTCAGGTACGCGGCGTCGCGGCTTGCGAGAAACACGATCGCGCGCCCGATGTCCTGCTCGCAGTCGCCGACGCGGCCGAGCGGGATCGTGCGGAAGAACGCGGCCGCTTCGTCCGGATTCGCGTCGATCCAGCCCTTCAGCCCCGGCGACAGCGCATGCGGCGCGGCCGCGTTCACGCGAATGCCGTCGGCGCCCCATTCGCATGCCGCCGCACGCGTGAGCGCGCGAATCGCTTCCTTGGTCGCCGCGTAGGCGCCATAGCCCGACGCGTCCCAGCGCACCGCGGCCGACGACGCGAAATTGACGATCACGCCATCGCCCTTCAGATGCGGATGGCACGCGCGCATCATTCGCAGCGTCGCGATCGGCCCCGACTCGAGGCCCGCGAGAAAATCCGTGTCGGTCACGTCGAGCAGGCGGCCGAGCGGCACGACCTGCGCGTTGTTGATCAGGATCTGCACGCCGCGAAACCGCTCGACGACCGCATCGACGCAGCGCGCGATCTGCGCGGCGTCCATCACGTCGCACACGAACGGCTCCGCGATACCGCCGCGTGCGCGGATCGCGTCGCAGGTCGCGACCAGCTTGTCGCGCGTGCGGCCGACCACGGCCACCTGTGCGCCTTCGGCCGCGAGCGCGTGCGCGACGCCTTGCCCGACGCCCTGCCCCGCGCCCGTCACGAGCGCGACCTTGCCTTCGAGGATGCCCATCTGCACTCCTTAAGCGACGATCGCCGGATGAGCCTGCACGGGCCCGCCAAGCAGTTCGCGATACGACGGCGGCTGCTTGCCGTCGACATCCGCGATGCCATACTGCAGCGCGGCTTCCGCGCCGACCAGCACCTGCCCCGACAGCACCATGCGCTGCGGATCGGCGTGGATCGCATGAATCACGCGGCCGGTGAATTCCGGGCTTTCCGCAACGAGCGAGAATTCCTTGTAGAGATCCGGATGCTCGTCCCACACGCGCGTCGTGCGTTCGGTACGCAGCGGCCCCATCCAGATCGACACGGCCGCGACGTCGAACGGTTTCAGGTCGACGGCCATGTCCTTCGCGAATTTGTCGACGCCGGACTTCTGCGCGCCGTACGCGGCACCGTGCATGTAGCAGCTCGCGCCGAACGACGACGTGAACGCGATCAGCCCGCTGCGGCGCCTCGCCATCAGCGGCGCCGCGTGCCAGCTCGCGACGTACGCCGAGCGCAGCCCGACATCGAGGATGTTCACGAGGTCGAGCGACTTCTCCCAGAACGGGCCCGGCACGATCAACTGGTCGTGCAGGTAGGTCGCGTTGTTGACGAGGATGTCGAGCCGCCCGCTGTCGCGTTCGACGCGCTCGAACAGCGCCTTCACCTGCGCGTCGTCCGCGTGGTCGCACGCGACGGCGATCCCGCGGCCGCCGAGCGCGTCGATCTCGCGCGCAGTTTCGTGGATCGTGCCGGGCAGCGGTGCGTCGCCTTCGTTCTGCGAGCGGCCCGTCACGTAGACGTTCATGCCGGCCGCACCGAGCGCGCGCGCGATGCCCTTGCCCGCGCCGCGCGACGCGCCCGTCACGACGGCGACCGGCGCCTCGTTGTTCTGTGCCATGTTCGATGTCTCCTGAGGATTGCTTTTCAACCTGCGTGGGTAGTGCGCGTCGTCACGCGGCGGGCGGTTGCGCGCCGGCGAACAGCACGCCAGGCGCATCGCCGTCGTAGCGGGCAGAGAGCGTCGACGTGACGACGCAGCGCGTGCTCACGATCTTCCATTCGCCGTCGACCTTCCGGTATTCGTCGTCGTAGGTCGCGCCGAGCTGCGTGAGCGTGCGTGAATTCGTGTCGAGCATCTGGTAATGCAGGCCCCACGTGCCGCGCGCATGCGTGTCGTCGAGCACCGTGATGTCGGGATTCACGCCGTGGTGCATCTCGACGATGTGCGGGTGGCAGCCGAGCCGCTCGAACACGTCGACGAGCGCGTCGCGGTGGTCGAACGTGCCGATCCGGCCGTAGTCGATGTGCACGGTGCCGTGCGCGAAGCAGTCGCGCATCCCTTGCGGATCCTTCCGGTCGCAGCACGTGAAGTAGCGCGCCTTCAGGCGGCGGATCGCGTCGGCGTCCTCCAGCCTGCGCACGCGCGCTTCCATTCGTTCGATCGGGGTCATGCCGTCTCCTTGGTCTCGTGTGCGCGGATCGAAGCCGCGTCGACGCCACGTTACAGGTGCAAGGAAGGCAGGCCATCACCTGTTTGGATGAACCCCGATGCCGTGTATCGGCGAGGTTGAACGCAGCCCCCGCGGCGTTCGTCCGAACAGACGATGTGATACAGGCGGGTTCGTTCCTACCATCGAATGACACCACCACGAGACACGGCGATGGACGAGACGACCCGCACGCTCCACGAGTACGAGCAGATCCGCCAGCTGAAGTACCGGTATTTCCGCGCGGTCGACACGCACGACTGGTCGCTGCTCGCGCAATGCCTGACCGAGGACTGCGAGGCGCGCCTGTACGGCGGCCGTTACGCGTACGACGGCCGCGACGCGTTCGTGTCCAGCCTGCGCGAACTGATCGGCAAGCCGACCTTCCTGACGATGCATCACGGCCACCACCCCGAGCTCACGCTGGTGTCCGCCGATCATGCGTGCGGCGTGTGGTTTCTCGAGGATCATGCGATTAATCTGGAGGACAACTACCTGCTGCACGGCACCGCGTTCTACGACGACCAGTACGTGAAGCGCGACGGCGTGTGGCGCATTCACGCGACGCGTCACGAGCGCCTGTTCGAAACCGTAACGTCGCCGATTCCGCCGTCGTTCACGCTGACCGCCAACCGCTTCGCACCGGGCGCGCAAGACGCATCCGGTGCGACCGATCCGGCCGTCAACGCTTCCTGAAACCCGGCGGCAGCGCCGCCGATCTCGTCATTTCCTTTGGAGCCGGAGCAATGGAGAAAGTCATTTACGTGTTGTGGCGCGATGCGCAGGCCGCGCCCGAACAATGGAGCCGCGGCGTGCGCGCTCAGCTCGCCGACAAGCTGCTGTCGCTAGGGGCGCACGGCGTGCAGGTCAACGTTGCCGACGCCGATGTCGCATCGGCCGCCGGCCTGAAGCAGACCAACACGCACCCAGGCATCGACGGCATCGTCGCGATGTGGATCGACAGCGCGAACCCGATGTTCCGTCAGCCGTTCGACGACGCGGTGCGCGCGATCGTCCCGCACATGGCCGCGTATCTCGTCACGGAGTCGCAGCCGATTCCGAACACGCGCTTTCCGGCGCGGCCCGGCGAGCGCACGAGCGGCTTCTCGCAGCTCGCGTTCCTGAAGCGCCCGCCGCGCCTCACGCACGAAGCATGGCTCGACGTATGGCACGGCCATCACACACGCGTCGCGATCGATACGCAGGACAACTTCCTGTACGTGCAGAACGTGATCGTGCGTGCGCTCACGCATGCGGCGCCCGGCTACGACGCGATCGTCGAGGAGTGCTTCCCGGCCGCGGCGATGACCGATCCGTACGCGTTCTTCGATGCGGTCGGCGACGAGGAGAAGTTCCAGCGCAACGTCGCGGAGATGATGGACAGCTGCGGACGCTTCATCGATTTCGACAAGATCGACGTGGTGCCGACGAGCCAGTACGTCGTGAAGGCCGTGCGCGCATAAAAAAAACGCCAACCCGTCATGAACGGGTTGGCGTCGTGCCGCGGGTATGACGATTACGAGAACTGGTTCATCGTGTTGTCCTTGCCCGCCGCCTTCAGCGCTGCTTCGCCGCTGAAGTATTCCTTGTGGTCGTCGCCGATATCCGAGCCGGACATGTTCTGGTGCTTGACGCACGCGATGCCCTGACGGATTTCCTTGCGCTGCACGCCGGCCACGTAACCGAGCATGCCCTGTTCGCCGAAGTATTCCTTCGCGAGGTTGTCGGTCGACAGCGCGGCGGTGTGATACGTCGGCAGCGTGATCAGGTGATGGAAGATACCTGCTTCACGCGACGCATCGGCCTGGAACGTACGGATCTTCTCGTCGGCGAGCTTGGCCAGTTCGGTCTCGTCGTACTCGACGCTCATCAGCTGCGCACGGTCGTATGCCGACACGTCCTTGCCCGCTGCCTTCATCGCGTCGTACGCCTGCTGACGGAAGTTCAGCGTCCAGTTGAACGACGGGCTGTTGTTGTACACCAGCTTCGCGTTCGGGATGACCTTGCGGATTTCGCTGACCATGCCGCCGATCTGCGCGATGTGCGGCTTTTCCGTTTCGATCCACAGCAGGTCGGCGCCGTTTTGCAGCGACGTGATGCAATCGAGCACACAACGTGCTTCGCCCGTGCCGGCGCGGAACTGGAACAGGTTGCTCGGCAGGCGCTTCGGACGCAGCAGCTTGCCGTCGCGCTTGATGACGACGTCGCCGTTGCCCAGCTGGTCGGCCGACAGCTCTTCGCAGTCGAGGAACGCGTTGTACTGGTCGCCCAGGTCGCCCGGCGCGTTGGTCACGGCGATCTGCTTGGTCAGGCCGGCGCCGAGCGAGTCGGTACGGGCGACGATGATGCCGTCGTCCACGCCCAGCTCCAGGAACGCGTAGCGGATCGCGCGGATCTTCGCGAGGAAGTCCTCGTGCGGCACGGTGACCTTGCCGTCCTGGTGGCCGCACTGCTTCTCGTCGGACACCTGGTTTTCGATCTGGATGCAGCACGCGCCCGCCTCGATGAACTGCTTGGCCAGCAGGTACGTCGCTTCGGCGTTGCCGAAACCGGCGTCGATGTCGGCGATGATCGGCACGACGTGCGTCACGTGGTTGTCGATCTTTTCCTGAATGGCGGCCTTGGCAGTGGCGTCCTTCGCGGCATCCAGCTCGCGGAACAGGCCGCCGAGTTCACGTGCGTCGGCCTGGCGCAGGAACGTGTACAGCTCGCGGATCAGCGCGCTGACCGAGGTCTTTTCGTGCATCGACTGGTCCGGCAGCGGGCCGAACTCCGAGCGCAGCGCGGCGACCATCCAGCCCGACAGGTACAGGTAACGGCGTTCGGTGCTGTTGAAGTGCTTCTTGATGGAGATCATCTTCTGCTGGCCGATGAAGCCGTGCCAGCAACCCAGCGACTGCGTGTACTTGGCCGGATCGGCATCGTACGCGGCCATGTCGGCGCGCATGATCTTCGCGGTGTACTTGGCGATGTCGAGGCCCGTCTTGAACTTGTTCTGGGCACGCATGCGGGCGGCATACTCGGGGCTGATGGCATTCCACGCGCTGCCGTGGTTTTCCTTCAAGCCAGCCACTGCCTTGATGTCGTCTTGATATTGGGACATGTCAATCTCCTGGGAACGAAGCGCATTTGAGTAAAGGGTTCAGCGTGCCCGCTCCGTGTGACGAAGCGAACTGCATGGACTCAATAGTAACGCCGCCCGATGCGCTTTCGGCGAAGTCTTATATAAGACATAAGATATAAATTTCGCTTGTTTTTCAATGAGATAAGCAATGCGTTTTGCGATGCAAAACAGGTTTTCAAGCGGCGGGACGGCCGCGCGGCGGGAATTTCCCACGCATTCCGCGATATGAAACGGCCTTTCGGCAGTTGGTGGGATGACAAACACGGCGGCCCATGCGTCGGGCCTTTGCCACGCACATGACAAAACGTCTATACTTGGACAATTCATCGACGGCGAACCGAAGCGCGCCGTCGCCGCGTACCGCGATGCGCCCCCCCTCCTGCCCGGATCGACATGAGCGACTATCCCGTTTTCGACGCGCTGTGCGAGCTGCTGAACACCTCCGGCGCGCGGTTTCGCGTGCTGGACCACCCGGCCGAAGGCAAATGCGACGTGATCGCCGCGATTCGCGGCACGCGTCCCGAACAGGGCGCGAAGGCGATGCTCTGCACGTTCAAGGACGGCGGCGACATCACCGCGCTCGCGGTCATCCCCGGCCATCTGAAGATCGATTTCCGCAAGGTCGCCGACGCGGTCGGCCGCCGCAAGGCGACGCTCGCGCCGCCCGAACTCGCCGCCACGGTCACGCGCTGCGTGATGGGCGCCGTGCCGCCGTTCGTGTTCGCCCCGAACGTGACGCTCGTCGTCGACCCCGCGCTGATCGAACTCAACGACGAAATCGCGTTCAACGCGGGCCGCCTCGACCGCTCGGTCGTGCTCGACGCGTCCGACTACGTGCGGATCGCCCGCCCGCTGCTGGCCGACATCACGCGCCCGGAAACGACCGACGCGCCCGCGCTCGAGGCCAATACATGACCACGCCCCGCCCCAGGCCGCAGTCGGAACAGGCATCGCTGATCGAGCAGGTGCTGCGCATCGCCGAAGGGCTCGGCGCGATGTTCGCGCCGTTCACCGAAGTCGTCGTGCACGACCTGCGCACGCCGGAGCACGCGATCCTCGCGATCCACAACAACCTGTCGGGCCGCGCGATCGGCGATCCGGCGACCGAACTCGGGCTCGCGCGCATCGAGGACGAAGACTTCCCGCAGGTCCTCGCGAACTACGCGAACCGCTTCGCCGACGGCCGCACCGCGAAAAGCACGTCGATCGGCATCAAGGATTCGAGCGGCCGCTATGTGGCCGCGCTGTGCCTGAACGCGGACGTCACGCTGTTCCGCGGTTTCCAGGGGATGCTGAACCAGTTCTGCAGCACCGAGGGCGCGCCGGTCGCCGAAACGCTCGACCCGGCCGGCGCGGACGCGATCCGGCAGCGCATCGACGCGTTCGCGACGCGCCTCGCGACCACGCCGCGCGAGCTGAAGACTGACCAGCGCCGCGAGCTGATGCAGACGCTGAAGGCCGACGGCTTCCTTGAGGTGCGGCGCGCGATGGAAATCGTGTCGCAGCACCTCGGCGTATCGCGCGCCACCGTATACAACGATGCGAAATGACCCTGCGCGTGACGGACGCGCGCCCTGTTGACCGACTCTTCCGACGAGCGACTCATGAACACTCCGACCCTCCCCACCTACGACGACGTCGCGGCCGCCGCGGCACGGCTCGACGGCCACGCGCACCGCACGCCCGTGATGACGTCGCGAACGATCGACGAAGCGCTCGGCGCGCAGGTGTTCTTCAAGTGCGAGAACCTGCAGCGCATGGGCGCGTTCAAGTTCCGCGGCGCGTTCAACGCGCTGTCGCGCTTCGACGCGACGCAGCGCCGCAACGGCGTCGTCGCGTTCTCGTCCGGCAACCATGCACAGGCGATCGCGCTGTCGGCGCGCATTCTCGGCATCCCGGCGACGATCGTGATGCCGCAGGACGCGCCGGCCGCGAAGATGGCCGCGACGCGCGGCTACGGCGGCAACGTCGTGACCTACGACCGCTATACCGAGGACCGCGAGCAGATCGGCCGCGCGCTTGCGGAGCAGCACGGGCTCACGCTGGTGCCGCCGTACGACCACGCGGACGTGATCGCGGGCCAGGGCACGGCGGCGAAGGAGTTGTTCGACGAAGTCGGGCCGCTCGACGCCGTGTTCACGCCGCTCGGCGGCGGCGGCCTGCTGTCGGGTACGGCGCTCGCGACGCGCGCGCTGTCGCCGCAAGCGAAGCTGTACGGCGTCGAGCCGGAAGCCGGCAACGACGGACAGCAATCGTTCCGGTCCGGGTCGATCGTCCACATCGACACGCCGCGCACGATCGCCGACGGCGCGCAGACGCAGCACCTCGGCAACCTGACGTTCCCGATCCTGCGGCGCGACGTCGACGACATCCTGACCGCGACCGACGCGGAACTGGTCGACTGCATGCGCTTCTTCGCGACCCGTATGAAGATTGTCGTCGAGCCGACCGGCTGCCTGTCGCTCGCGGCCGCGCGCCGGATGAAGGACGAACTGAAAGGCAAGCGCGTCGGCATCGTGATCAGCGGCGGCAACGTCGATCTCGAGAACTTCTGCGCGCTGGTCGCCGCATCCGCGTGACCGTCACGGCGCGCGGATGACCGCATGAACATCCTGTCATCCGCGCGCCGCCGCTCCTTCACGCCGCGTTAAGTTTCGCGCCCTAGACTGAATGCGTTGTCCCGCAGTCAGTCGTGAAGAAGGAGTCGCCATGAACACGCACGCGATCGTCGCCGCCGCCCTCGCGGCAGCATCCCTCACGGCGTTCGCTCAACCGGGCGCGACGTCATCCGTTCTTTCCGCCACGTTGCCGCACGACGCGGTCGCGCAGGCCGCCCACCGTTCGCCCGCCGCGCTGCCGCATGCCGGCTTCGTGCTCGCGAAGATCGATCAGAACAATACGCCGCCCGACCGCGGCGGCGAACCAGGCGGCCGCACGCGCGCCGGCACGCACATGTAACCTTGCGCGAGCCGGCCGCGTCGGTCGGCCGGCCCGCGTCCCCCCATCACAACGACGGAAGCGACGGATCGCGCGCGGCGAGGATGTCCGCGGTGCGCCGCTGCAGCGCGCCGTCGATCGTCTCCGGCTGCGGAATCAGCCAGTAACGCCCGTCGCGAATGCCGTCGAACGCCCGCGCCGCGAATGCGTCGGGCGTGAGCCCGTGCGCGTTCAGCATCGCGCGCATCGTGTCGACGAAGCCCTGCACTTCGGGCCGGTCGTGCGCGGCGCCGAACGGGTCGTTGAAGATGCCCGTCTGCACCGGGCCCGGCGCGAGCAGCGACACGCCGACCGGCGCGCCGAGCATCTTCAATTCGCCGTACAGCGATTCGGTCAGCGCGACCACCGCGAATTTGGTCGCCGAGTAAGGCGACATCAACGGGCTCGGCAGGAACCCGCCCACCGACGCGGTATTGACGATGCGCGCGGGCACGTTGCGCTCGAGCATGCGCGGCACGAAGCTGCGGATCCCGTTGAGCACGCCGTGCACGTTGATCGCGAAACTGCGCTCGAACCGTTCCGGCGTGATTTCCCAGCTGAAGCCGGTCGCCATCACGCCCGCGTTGTTGAACAGCAGGTCGACGCCGCCGAAGCGCCGCCATGCGGCGTCGGCCAGCGCGTCGACAGCTTCCGGGCGGCTGACGTCCGTCGGCACGCACAGCACGTCGGTGTCGAGCGTCGCGGCGAACGCGTCGAGCTTCGCCGGGTCGAGATCGGCCAGCACCACGCGCATGCCGAGCCCGGCGGCATGGCGCGCGAGCCCGCTGCCGATACCGCTGGCCGCGCCGGTGATCACGGCGGTACCGCCGTCGAAGCGAATCGAAGTCGTCATGTCAAAGTCCTGTCGGGTCGATGCGCGGATGCGCGTACGCGGGAACCACGGGTGGCGGCAACGGCGAGCGGCCGTCGAGCGAGCGCACCGCGAGCCCTTGCGACAGCGGGAAATGCAGGCTGTGCGCGACGAGGCCCGTGCGCTCGCTTGCCGGCAGGCTGCACAGCGCGAGCGCGGTTTCCGCGAGATACGCGACGTCCTCGGTCGGATAGCCTTCGGGGATGTAGCGGGCCGCGCCCGGCGTGCGGATCGCGGTACTCGGCGCGACCAGGTTCACCGCGATGCCGTCGGCTTCGAGCTCGGCCGCGAGCCCTTGCGTGAAGCGCGACAGCGCGGCCTTGACCGCCGCATAGACGGTCGCGCCGCCCGCGCGCGAGAAATCGTCGAACGGCCGCGGCGGCGCGAGCGCCGTGACCGAGCCGACGTTTACGATCCAGCCGGCGCCGCGCGCGCGCATCAGCGGAATCGCGGCCTGGCTCAGCGCGAACGGGATGCGCAGATAGTGCTCGATCGTCGTGTCGAACATCGTCATCGGCATCGCGTCGACGCGCGCGTAGTCGGCCACGCCCGCGTTGTTCACGAGGATATCGAGGCCGCCGGCCGCCTGCGCCGCGCGTCCGACGAGCGCGTCGCGCTCGGCCGGGTTCGACAGATCGGCCGCCAGCGCGATCGCGCGGCCGCCCGCCTGCTCGATCAGCGCGACGGTTTCGGCGAGCGTGCCGGCGGTCGTCGCGGATTGCGTGAGGCTGCGCGCCGTCACGACGACGGTCGCGCCCTCGGACGCGAGGCGCTGCGCGATCGCGCGGCCGATGCCGCGGCTCGCGCCGGTCACGAGCGCGCATTTGCCCGCGAGCGTCGCGGTTCGGGTGTCGGTCATGATGTCTCCGGTAAAGGGGTGTCGTGCGCGGACCGTTCCGTGTCAGCCCGCGATATCCGCAACGTGCAGCACGAACTTGGTTTTCGCGTCGCCCGTTTGAACGAGATCGAGTGCGCGCGCCGCCTGTTCGAGCGGGAAACTGTCCAAGCGCGGCACGCGCAGCACGCCCCGGCCGAGCCGTTCCGCGATCACCGCCAGCGTGGCGCCGCTCGGCATCCGGCTGTACGTCATCGCGGTGCGCAGGCCGCGCCGCGCGGCTTCGGCGCCCTGCGCGGCCAGCCGCTCCGCATCGCCGGCCGCGAGCGTCATGATGTTCACGAGCGTGCCGCCCGGTGCCAGCAGGTCGAGTGCATCGGGCAGCGTGTCGCCGCCGACCGCATCGAGCACGAGATCGACGCCGCCGGGCGCCCACGCCCGCACGGCCGCCGCGATGTCCTGCGCGCGATAGTCGATGCTCGCCGCCGCGCCGAGCGCCTCGACGCGCGTGCGATTGCGGGCCGAGCATGTCGCCGCGACGCGCGCGCCCGCCTGCACGGCAAGCTGGATCGCGAACGTGCCGACCGCGCCCGCGCCGCCGTGCACGAGCACGGTCTGCCCGTCACGCAGCGCGCCGTCGTCGAACAGGCCGGCCCACGCGGCCAGCGCGGGCGTCGGCGTGGCGGCCGCTTCCGCGAAGCCGACCACGTCGGGCAGGCGCACGACCGAGTCGTGCCGCACCGCGACGTATTCCGCATACGCGCCCCAGCGCCCCGCGCCGACGTCGGTCTGCGCGAACACGCGCATCCCCGGCGCGAAACCTTCCACGCCCTCGCCGACCGCCTCGACCACACCAGCCGCGTCGAAGCCGATCACGAACGGAAACGTGATCTGCATGAACGCGCCGAGATAGCCTTCGCGGCATTTCCAGTCGGCGGGATTGACGCCCGCGTACGCGACGCGGATCAGCACGTCGCCGGGGCCCGGCCTCGGTGCGGGAACGTCGGCCATTCGCAGCGCGTCGGAATGGCCGACGCGGTCGATCAGCAAGGCTCGCATGGTGGTGTCTCCAGGGTTGTCGTTTGCATGGCGGCAGCTCGCGTGCGCCGCGCGTCACGCGGCCGTGTCGGCCAGCAGGCTCGACGCGAGCGGACAGAACGCGTGCGAGATCGCATCGACCGTCCAGTCGGGGCTTTCGGCGTCGAAGCGGCGGTCGACCCAGCCCCAGTGATACGGATGCAGCAGGTATTCGCCGAGCAGATCGCCGACGTGCGCGAATTCCTGCTGCCAGACGTGGGTCCACGCACCCGGCGTCACGATCCGGCTCAGCCGCCAGTTGCGGATGCCGGGCATGAACGCGGGCATGCGCAGCAGTTCGCGCTCGAGGTCGCGCACCTGTGCTTCGTCGGCCTTCGGCCGCACGCGCAGCATCAGCGTGCGCCATACGCCATCGCGCAGCGCCGGCTCGCGCAGGCCGCCGCCGACCGCCCGGCATGCGGCGCCGTCGATCCGCACGACGCCCGGTATGCGGGCCAGCGCGGTGAAGTCCGGCGCGTGGTCGACCGCCCGTTCGTCGCGCAGCACGTCGAGCGTGTAGTCGCCCGCGTTCCAGCAGCCGTCCAGATTGCGCGCGAGCGCCACGCGGGTCGCGCCGGGCAACGCATGCGCGGCGTCGCGCAATGCACGTTCGAACGCGCCGGCATCGTCGGTCGCCGAAGCGAATATCTGCGCCGTGTCATGCCGCATGGTCGACCTCCGTCAGCGCAGGCAGCGGTACATCGGCGTCCGTCATCACATGGCGGCGGCGGGCGTCGCACAGCGCGTCGACGGCCATCCAGAACGCGACCACGTCACCGTCGGTCAGCGCGCGCATCCGGTAGTACGCCGCCGCATCGGCAACCCGCCATGTCAGCCACAGCGTGCTCGACTGCCCCGGCACCGCGACGGGCGGCGACACCCAGCGGCCGGCCGCCGTCAGTCCGCGCGCCGCGTGGCCCGGCAAATAACGGTCGCGCAGCAGCGCCAGCACGTCGGGAATGCGCTCGGGCGCGAGGGTGATTTCGTCTACGATCTGGATCATTCGCGGGTCGTCTCGAGAAGTTCGCGGCGTAATGCGATGCCGGTCGCCTACGCCGTTCCGGCGAGGCCGGAAGCGGCCGGCGTGGATAGCATTCTTGCGTGGCGACGGCCGGCGAACCCCTACCGGCCCGCTCACCGGCCCCTGTCGTAACGCTCAGATCGGGAGAGAGATGAAACAGCGCGCAATGCCGGCACGCGGCCGCATGCTGCCGGGCCTCGGCGCCCGCCTGCTGGACGAGCTGACGCGTAGCGGCGCACCGCCGGCGGAACGACTGACGACGCCGGCCGCCGACGTCGCGTCGACGACGCCCAGCGGCTTCGTCGCGCTGTACCGCGACGCAATCGAGCGGCTCGAGGCGCAGGTTGCGCGCGGCAACGGCCATCCGCCGATGCGCAAGCAGGAAGTCGACCTGATGTGCCGCTGCCTGCTCAGTTGCGCGACGCTCGCCGACGCGATCCGCTGCGCGGCCGAATTCTGCGAGATGCTGACGCCGCGCGCCGGCGCGCTGTCGCTCGCGGTGCGCGACGGGCGCGCGACGTTCCGGATGGATTCGCTGCGCCGCACGCGCAGCCCGGCCGCGTGCCTCGTCGACCTGACGGGCTTGTTCTGCTATCTGCAGCTGTTCGGCTGGCTGATCGGGCAGCCACTTCGACCGGACGAAGTCTGGCTCGGCCATCCGCGCCGCGACGACGCGATGCCGCTGCTCGGGCTGTTCAACGCGCCGGTCGATGTCGGCCGCAAAACCTATGGCTTCGCATTCGACGCCGCGCGGCTCGATGCCCGCGTGATCCGCCAGCCGGGCGAACTGGCCGCATTCCTCGTCGATTTTCCGTTTCGTCTGATCGATGCGGCGCCGGCCGTCGTGTCATGGGCGCAGCAGGTGCGCGGCTTTCTCGACGCGGCGCTCGCGCGCGAGCAGGCGCTGCCCGCGCTTGCGGCGCTGGCGACATGGCTCGGCGTCAGCGAGGCGACGTTGCGACGGCGGCTGGCGGCCGAAGGCAGCGGCTATCACGCGTTGCGCGAGCAGTGTCTCGCCGACGTCGCGCGACGCTGCCTGCGCGAGTCCGATTGGCCGGTCGCGCGGATCGCCGCGCATCTCGGGTTCGGCGGCGAGGAAGCATTCCGGCGGGCGTTCGTGCGATGGACGGGCGTCGCGCCGAGCCGGTTCCGCCGCAATTGCCGCGCGGCCAGTGCGCCCTTTCCTCAGATGTAAAGTAAAGGGGTCCTCATGTCTCGCAAGCGAGGATTTGGAAAAGAATCCGGCGAGCACTGACGTTTTTTCGCATCCCCGCGCGCTTCGCCAATTGACGCGCCGGAGCGCTCGCCATTACGCTTGCGCGCTGATGGTTCCCGGAGACGGGATCAAAAGGGAACGCAGGAGAGGCAGCGCCTCGAATCTGCGGCTGCCCCCGCAACTGTGAGCGGCGAATCCGCACTACTCCAAGCCACTGGGAAACCGGGAAGGCCGGTGCGAATAGCGACCCGCGAGCCAGGAGACCTGCCATCGACCCGAGGTCCAAGCAGCCGCGCCGGGCGGGGTGTCCCGGAGCGCCAGGCACCGCCTTTGGCGGTCGCCCCCGTTGCATGGACGGCCCGACCTCAGGACCCTTCAGATGTCCAGTCTTTCCGCCTCCGCTTCCTCGCCGGAAGCGTCGTGCCGTCGCGCCAGCCAAGGGCGCGGCGTGTCCGCACGCGTGTGCCGTGCCGCGTCGTTCGATCCGCGCGACGACCGCCCATGCCGTCCGGTCTCGCGATAGACCAATACGAACCCGGGCGGTACGCACCGCCACCCGCTTACGCTCGTCGTACCTGCAACACGATCACGCTCATTGCCTCATGAATCTTCGCCACCTTCTCGCCACGTCCGCCGCCACGGCGCTGTTCGCCCCGATCGCCCAGGCCGCCGGCGACACGGCGCTCCCGCAGCCGCCCCAACCCGCCGCAGCCGCCGACCTGCCGACGATCAGCGTGACCGACACGCGGCACCTGCCCGAATCGTTCGACCAGCGCTATGCGACGACGCAGGTGCTCACGCGCGCCGATCTCGATCGGCTGTCGCCGAGCGACCCGAGCATCACGCAGGCGCTCGCGACGCTGCCGGGCGTGACCGTCTCGCAGAACGGCGGCCCCGGCTCGTCGGCGTCCGTAAGCATCCGCGGCTCGTCCGCCAACCAGGTCGCGGTGTTCATCGACGGCATCCGGATCGGCTCGCCGACGACCGGCATCGCGCCGTGGGCCGACCTGCCGACCGACGCGTTCGAACGCGTCGAGGTGATCTCGGGGCCGGCCGCCGCATCGTTCGGCGCGAACGCGATGGGCGGCGTCGTGCAACTGTTCACGCGCCGCGCCGCAGGCCAGCCGAACCAGACGACCGTGTCGTTCGGCGGCGGCTCGAACAAGACCTTCGACACGCAGGTGCGCACGTCGGGCACCGTGCCGTCGACGGGGCCGCTCGCCGCGCTCGGCGGCCTCACCTACACGCTCGGCCTGCACGACTACAACACGGCCGGCATCGACGCAACGCGGCCGTTCGCATACGGGCACGAGGCCGGCCGCAATCCGTATCACGCGCAGGACCTCGATGCGCGACTCGGCTACGCGCGCGACAACTGGTCGATCTCGACGTTCGCGCTGTATCACCGTTCCGACCTGTCCTATGACAACGCCGGCTTTGCGAATCGCGAGCTCGATCATCAGCTGACGACCGGCATCGCGTTCCATCTCGACATCACGCCCGACACGCAGTTCGACCAGTCGTTCGGTTATGCGAACGACCGCCAGTTCCTGTATGCGAGCGACCCGACCATTCCAACCGACCAGATCAACTCGCAGCGCATCAGTTCGTCGACGTCGCTGACCCATCAGGAACACGGCTTCCGGCTGTTCGGCCTGCCGCTGTCGGGCGAGACGAAGGTCGCGTACGACTTCACGCGCGAACAGGCCTTCCTGCCGGTCGACGTGCCGGACGGCGTGCCCACGCGCAACGACTCCGCGTTCTCGCTGCATCAGTCGGCGACGCTCGGCAGCGTGACGATGTTCGTCGCGGGGCGGCACGAGATCATCGCCGGCAAGGCCGTGAACACCGGCAACGCCGCGCTGTCGTGGGCCATCACGCCGGTCTATACGGCCCGCGTGTCGTACGGCAACGCGTTCCGCCTGCCCTCGTTCAACGATCTGTACTACCCGGGCTACGGCAACCCGGACCTGAACCCGGAACGCAGCGATTCGGTCGAGGCCGCGCTCGATGCGAACACGGCGTACGGCACGTTCAGCGCCGCGATCTACGACACGCGCATCAACAACCTGGTTGCCTACAACCCCGCGACGCGCTCGCCGATGAACATCGGTCGCTCGCATATTCGCGGCATCGACCTGTCGTACAAGGGCACGATCGGCCGTTATACGCCGGTGAGCGTCGCGGTCGGTTTCCTGAATCCCCAGGACGAAACCAACGACAGCTGGCTCAACCGCCGGCCGCGCCAGACGGTCAGCGTCAACGTCGACCACACGTGGGACGAATTCAACCTGCACGCACTGAGCACGGGCGCGTCGCTGAACTACGGCGGCACGACGTTCGACGACCCGGCCAACACGACGTATCTGCCGTCGTACCTGACCGTGAACCTGCGCGCGTCGTACAGGATCAATTCGCACCTGACGGTGTCGGCGACGCTGTCGAACCTGTTCGACCGTCAGTACATGACCGCGTACGGCTACAACACGCTCGGCCGCACCGCGTTCGGCAAGGTCAGCTACACGTTCTGACCGCGCGCGCGGTGTGCCGGTGCCGCGGCTTGCGTCATGACCAGACGACGCCGCGCATGCCCGCGATCAACTGGATCGCGCCGAACACCGCGATCACGACGGCCGACACGCGCGACAGCCCGTGCATGAACGTGAGCGGCATCTTCGTGCGCAACGCGGCGGTCGCGCTGCTCAAGCACAGCCACCACGTCGCGGATCCGAGGAACACGCCCGCGACCATCGACGCCACGGTCGGCCCCATCGTGCCGGCATGCGTGCCCGCCAGCGGGCCGAGCGCCGCGAAGATCCCGACGAAAGACAGGATCGTCATCGGGTTCGACAGCGTGAGGCCGAAGGTCGTCAGGAAATCGCGCAGCACGGTCGTGCGCGGCACGTCCTGCACCGCAGCCGACGCGGCCGGCGCCTGCCGCGCGATGGACCAGGCCAGCCATACGAGGAACGCACCGCCGACGATTTTCAGCGCGACGGTCAGCATCGGAAACGCGGTAACGATGCCGGCGACGCCCAGCGCGCCGAGCAGCCCGTAGATCGCATCGGCGCACGCGGCGCCGATGCCCGTCGCGAACCCCGCGTGAAAGCCGCGACTCAGGCTGCGCTGGATACAGAGCATGCCGATCGGGCCGACCGGCACGGCGATCGACAACCCCATCACGACGGACTTGATGAACAGCATGGCCGGCTCCTCGCGACATGCAATGACATGAACCACATCGTAGGGAAAGTCCGGTCGCCGCTGAAGACGGTTTTTAAGGAAAAATGGGGCCTTCACCTTAAAAACTCCGCCGCGATGGACGAACTCGACTGGAAGATACTCGCGCTGCTGCAGGCCAACGGCCGCATCAGCTACACGGAGCTGGCGCGCCAGGTTCACTTGTCGGTGCCGGCGGTGACGGAACGCGTGAAGCGCCTCGAATCGGCCGGCGTGATCGACGGCTACACGGCGCGGGTCAATCCGGCCGCGGCCGGCTATCCGGTGAGCGCGCTGATCGGCATCACGGTGCCGCAGCCGGCGAAGGCGAAATTCCTGAAACTGCTGGAGACGATTCCCGAAGTGGTCGAGTGCCATCACGTGACCGGCGCGGATTCCTACGTGATGCGGTTCGTCGCCGTCAGCATGGCGCACCTCGAGCAACTGATCGAGCGCATCAACCTGTACGGCGAAACGCGCACGTCGATCGTGATGTCGACGCCGCTGCCGGCGCGCGGGCTCGCGCGGCCGGCCGCGGCGGTCAAAGGCATGCGGGGGTGACAGGACGCCCCGCGTTGCGCGATGCTGTGCGCGACGCACCTTGCACGAACCGGACAACCTGCCATGTCAGTGATCGGACTCAATCATTACAACCTGCGCGCGGATCGCACCACGCTCGATACGCTGCGCGATTTCTACGTGAACGTCGTGGGCCTCCAGCCGGGCTATCGACCGCCGTTCCAGAGCAACGGCTACTGGCTCTACGCGGGCGGGCAGGCGATCCTCCATCTGTCGGAAGCGCGGCCGGGCGAGGTTCGGCCGGCGCACGTCGTCAACACGTTCGACCATATGGCGTTTTCATGCGAGAACGCGGCCGACATGGAACGGCGCCTGGCCGACGCGCAGGTCCGGTACTCGCGCACGTACGTGCCGCTCACGCGCCAGCTTCAGCTGTTTTTCACCGATCCGGCCGGCAATGGCGTCGAGTTGAATTTTGCTGAAACCGAGGGTGACTCCGGCGACGGACCGGGTTAGCACCGGCGATCGCTACTGCCGTTGCACGAGCTTCACGATCGTCAGCGTGCCCGCCACGCGCTCGACCCGGACCCTGACCTTGTCGCCCACGTGCAACGACTCGATCATCGCCGGGTCGCCGGCCTTGAACGCCATCGTCATCGGCGCCATCCCGACGTTCTCGAGCGCGCCGTGCTTCAGCGTCACCATGCCGTGCGCGGCATCGATCCGCTTCACTTCGGCATCGGTCAACGCCGAATCCGGCGCCGACATCTTCATGTCGCCCATGCTCATGTCGGACATGCTCCCGCCCGCACGCACCGGCGTCGCGACGACGGCCATCGCACCGAGGACTGTGATGGCGAGGCATCGGATTTTCATCGAGACACTCCGTTGTTGAGCCAAAGACGAACGCGCCCGCTACACCAGCAACGTCGCGACCGCCCACGCGATCAGCACGATGCCCAGTGCGCGGCCCATGCGCTCGCCGCCCGGCAGCACCTTTTCGACGAGCACGAACAGCGACAACGCGACGATCCACACGACGTTCATCACGCCGCCGACGAACAGCAGCGCCATCAGCAGCCAGCAGCAACCCACGCAATACGCACCGTGCCGCACGCCGAGCAGGAAGCTGCCCGCGACTCCCGGGCGCCAGTACGTCGTGAGAAACCGGACCGGCGACCGGCATTGCCGCAGGCACGCCTGTTTCAGCGGCGAGAATTGATAGGCGCCGGCCAGCGCGAGGACGATCGCGGACAGCGCGGCACTCTTCGACCACAGCATCATTCCGGAGATCAGGCCGGCAGGCTGCAGCAGCATCTGCAGCATGGCCGCGGCGACCGAGAACGCCAACCACGCGGCCAGGTAGCCTGCCAGCAGGAACGCCGACGTCACGGCCGCCCCGTCGCCCTGCGCACCGCGATGCCTCAGCACGCGCCGGTACAACAGCACGAGCGGCGCCGCGCCGGGCGTCATCATCGCGATCATCATCACCCACCACATCAGGACCACGGTCGCCAGCGATGGATCCATGGCCCCCGTGTCGTCGGCCAGCCGATGCGGAAACAACGCCACCGCCGTCATGTCCAGCGCCGACATGCCGGTGCCCGCGCCCGTCCACAGGTAGACCCAGCACGCGCCGACGAGCGCGGTCATGCCGAGCAGCGTGACGACGCGCTCGCGTCCGAGAAAATCGCCGACGGGGATCATGCCGCGACGCGATGCCGGATCAGCCCATGGTTGTTCAGGTGCAGCCGCGCGAACTGCGCGTAGCTCCGCTCGAGATTCAGCTCGATGTGGCCACGCGACCGGCCGGTGCCCGAACCGATCTCGGCCAGCTCGTATTCGAAGCCGTGCGGCAGGTCGATCCGCACGCGATGCTCGGCGCCCGTCACCGGATTGCGGATCGGCTCGCCGACGATGTCGAACACGCCCTCGACGCCGATTCGGCCGCGCCGCGCATCGACATCGACGTCGAAATCGATCTTCGCGAAGATCGGATCGTATGCGTGCTCGAGCGTCGACGCGAACACGGAGAACATCGTCGCGAACGGATCGGTGTCCTGACCGGTCATGATCTTCAGCACGGCCTCGCACTGCGCCGGACTCGCGCGCTCGTCGACAATCGGCTGGCACCGTCCGTGGCCTTCGTGAATCGGCCCCGGCCACTGGAACACGACTGCGATCCGGACGCCATCGAGCACCACGTCGCCGTAGTGGCCGCTGTCGATCGAAATCGCACCCATCGCTTCGCAGTTGCCGTGCGTCGGCAACGAATTGAACTGGCAGGGGCAACCGTATGAGCAATTGCAGTTCATTAGTTCGGTTCCCTGAATCTCCCAAGGCGTCATGGCTTCACCTCGCGCGTTCGGTGGCACGTAATGCTTCGAATCTAGTGCAGCGCACAGGGGAAAGCAAAGGCCGCGCGAGACGCGCGAGCGAGCGAGGTAAGCGCCGCCGGCGGCGTCGTGCGACGACGCTGATCGGACGAATGCGTTGTCGTCGTGCGGCGCCTCCGGGCGCAGGCCGCACCGCCCGAGACGGCGCGTCCGGTGGACCATGTTCGAGCCACGTCCGACAAGAGCCGATGGCGCGATCACGTCATCGCAAATGCGGGCATCCCGCATCGGTCCTGGTCCATACTGTCTCGCAATCGACGATTTCTGACCGTCTCTGCCGCCCCGGATGGCTGTCATGCGCGTTCAAACTGCGTTGCTCTTTCTCGTCGGCACCCTGCTCACCGCGGGCGGCTACGGCGCAACCTTCCTGCTGTCGATGCGTTTTCGCGCGATCGGCGGCAGCGATCTCGATACCGGAGCCGCACTGGCCGCCGCGACCGTCGGCACCTTCGCCGGTCTGGCGGTGGTCGGCTGGTTCTCGCGGCAGATCGGCGCCGCGCGGATCGCCGCGCTGTCGTCGCTGTGCATCGGCGCCGGCATCGTCGGCTTCGCACTCGTCGGGCGCGCGCCGGCCGCCGATTTGCCGTCCGGCTTCCTGGTCGGCTTCGGCTGGGGCGCGTTTCATCTGGCCGCGCCGATGTCGCTGGCCGAGCGGACCAGCGGCGCCGCCCGGAACGTGTGGTTCTTCCGCTCGGCGACTTTCCAGATGACGGGGATCGGCGCGTCCCCGGCGTTCGCCTCGTATGCGATGCGCATGCTCCACTGGTCGATCGACGACACGCTTTATGCGGTCGGCGCGCTATGTGCGGTCGCCTCGCTGATGTTCGAAGCGTTCGGTCGCCTGTGTCCGCACCCGCCCGCCGTTGCATCCGGTGGCCGCTGGGTGCGCGAACTCCGGGCCATCTCGCGCACGCGCGCGGCCGCGCCGATCGCGATGATCGCGCTCGGCACCTGCGTGTTCTCCGGCCTGATGACGTTCCAGATGTCGTTCATGCAAGGCACGCAGGCGCGCGCCGGCACATTCTTCAGCCTTTACACGATGACGGTGCTGAGTGCGCGCTGGCTGCTTGGGAAATGGGTCAGGATGGCGCGCCCCGAAACCGCGACCAAGGGGTTGCTCATGATGATGATGATGCTCGGTGCGCTCGCCATGTTCGGCGCCGCCCAGCATGCATCGCTACAGGCCGTCGCGGCCGTGCTGCTCGGCGCCGGCTACGGGCTCATGTATCCGGTCATCCAGGCGCAGGCGCTCAACGATTGCGCGGATACACAACGGCATGGCGTGCTGACGTGGTTCGTCGCGTCGTATTTCATCGGCACGTTCGGCTTTCCGTCGGTCGGCGGCTGGGTCATGGTACATGCCGGCAAGGGCGCGTTGCTGATGCTCATCGCGAGCTGTGGTCTCGCGGCGCTGTCGCTCGCGTTCCTGCACGACCGGCCGGCGCCGGTGCGCACGCAATAGGCGGCTGCGCGTCGCCCGCTCGGCTAACCGGGTTTCTTCGGCGCGCGGGCGACGGCGAACCACCCCATCACCGCGCCCGCGACCCACGCGCAGGTCAGCAGCAGGTCGAGGTCCATCATTCCTTCGAAATTCGCACTGTTCTCGAAGCTGCAATGCCGGCTGCCGAGGAACGCGATGCAACCGCTGGCGACCCACTGGACGTGCATGAATATGTGATAGACGGCGAAAGCCGAAGCGATGATGGCGACGCGCAGGCGTGTGGTCGTTTTCATTCGGCGCCGGAGGCGGAGGGATGGTCTGACGCCGATCTTAAGACAACGACGCCGCATCAGGCAATCGATCCCGCGCGAACGTCACGACCGGCATGCGCGAAGACGAATCGCCATCCGCACAAACCCCGAGAAAAGCCGTCGCTCCGTGCACGGAGACGCAGTATTCACGCCGCACGACGACGGCTTTCTGGCCGGCAAGCATCCGCCGCCGGATCGATGACGCGCATCGCCTACGCGCCGTCGATCTGCCTGAGCGTCCTCAGGCAATCCACCGCGAGCTGCTGATAGACCCGCGTGCCGTTCGCCTTCGCGTCGACCTCCGCGGCGCTCAGCCGCCGCACCACGCGCCCCGGCACGCCGGCGAGCAGCACGCCGCGCGGCACGACGTAGCCGGCCTTCACGAACGCGCAGGCCGCGACGATCGTCGTCGCGCCGATCGTCGCGCCGTCCATCACGACCGCGTTCATCCCGATCATCGTGTCCGGCTCGAGCGTCGCGCCGTGCACGATCGCGCCGTGGCCGATGTGGCTGTTCGCGCCGAGCCGGCACGTCTCGCCGATGCCGACGTGCAGCACGCAGCCGTCCTGCACGTTGCTGCCGTCCTCGACGACGATCGCGCCGAAGTCGCCGCGCAGGCTGGCATGCGGGCCGATGTAGCAGCCCGCGCCGATCGTCACGTCGCCGATCACGACGGCGCTCGGATGAACGTACGCGGACGGATCGACGCGGGGCCGCATGCCGTTGAATTCGAACAACGGCATCGCTCAGAGCGCCGCGGCCGCTTCGGGAACGAGCGTAAACAGATCGCCGACCACGCCGTAGTCGGCCACGCTGAAGATCGGTGCTTCGGGATCCTTGTTGATCGCGACGATCACCTTCGAATCCTTCATGCCGGCCAGATGCTGGATCGCACCCGAGATGCCGACCGCGATGTACAGCTGCGGCGCGACGATCTTGCCGGTCTGGCCGACCTGGTAGTCGTTCGGCACGTAGCCGGCATCGACTGCCGCGCGCGATGCGCCCAGTGCTGCCGACAGCTTGTCGGCCAGCGGCTCCAGCACCTTCGTGTAGTTCTCGCCGCTGCCCAGGCCGCGGCCACCCGACACGATGATGCTCGCCGACGTCAGCTCCGGACGATCCAGCTTCGTCACTTCACGGCTTACGAACTGCGATTTGCCTGCATCGGCCGCCGCTTCGATCTTCTCGACCGCCGCGCTGCCGCCTTCCGCTGCAACCGGATCGAAACCGGTCGTACGCACCGTGATCACCTTGATCGGATCGCTCGACTGCACCGTCGCGATCGCGTTACCCGCGTAGATCGGACGCTCGAACGTGTCGGCACTATCAACAGCCGTGATGTCGGAGATCTGCGCGACGTCCAGCTTCGCGGCGATGCGCGGTGCGATGTTCTTGCCGTAGGCGGTTGCCGGCGCGAGGATGTGCGAGTAATCCTTCGCGATGGTCAGCACAGTCGCTTCGATGTTCTCGGCGAGACCGTCGGCAAGCTGCGGCGCATCGGCCAGCAGTACCTTCGACACGCCTGCGATCTTCGCTGCCGCATCGGCAGCGCCCTGCGCGTTGTGCCCCGCGACCAGCACGTGAATGTCGCCGCCAATCTTCGCAGCAGCCGCCACCGTATTCAACGTCGCGGCCTTGATCGGCGAAGCGCCGCCTGCCGATGCCGCGTCGTGCTCGGCGATTACCAGAATCGTCATGTCCGTCCGCTCCCTCTTACAGCACCTTGGCTTCGGTCTTCAGCTTCTCGACCAGCGTCTTCACGTCCGGCACCTTCACGCCGGCCGCGCGCTTCGGCGGCTCGGCCACCTTCAGCGTCTTCAGACGCGGCGCGACGTCCACGCCCAGGTCTTCCGGCTTCACCGTTTCCAGCGGCTTCTTCTTCGCCTTCATGATGTTCGGCAGCGTCACGTAGCGCGGCTCGTTCAGGCGCAGGTCCGTGGTCACGACTGCCGGCAGTTGCAGCGACAGCGTTTCCGCGCCGCCGTCGACTTCCCGAGCGACCGTGGCACGACCATCGGCGATCGTGACCTTCGACGCGAACGTCGCTTGCGGCAAACCAGCCAGGGCGGCCAGCATCTGGCCCGTCTGGTTCGAATCGTCGTCGATCGCCTGCTTGCCGAGGATCACCAGCTGCGGCTGTTCCTTGTCGACCAGCGCCTTCAGGATCTTCGCGACGGCCAGCGGCTCGACGCTGTCGTTCGACTCGACGAGGATCGCGCGATCCGCACCGATCGCCAGCGCCGTGCGCAGCGTTTCCTGCGCTTGCGTCACACCGACCGACACCGCGATCACCTCCGCCACGACCCCGGCCTCCTTCAATCGCACGGCCTCTTCCACCGCGATCTCGTCGAACGGATTCATCGACATCTTCACGTTCGCGATATCGACGCCGGTGCGGTCGGACTTCACGCCGACCTTCACGTTCGCGTCGACCACGCGCTTCACTGCCACGAGCGCTTTCAACTGCGTGTCTCCTGTTTCGTTTCGACCGCCGCGGCCAATCAGCGCGCGGTGTATCCGCCGTCGATCACCAGCTCCGCACCCGTCACGTAGCGCCCCGCCGGCGACACGAGATACAGGATGCCGGCCGCGATGTCGCGCGGGCTGCCGATCTTCGCCATCGGCACGTGCGTCTGCATGTATTCGAACGCGCGGTCCGGATCCTGGCCCATCTGGCGGAATGCGTCCTCGAGCATCGGCGTGCGGATGTAGCCCGGATGCACCGAGTTCGCGCGGATGTTCTTCGTCGCATACAGCATCGCGTCGACCTTCGCCATCATCCGCACCGCCGCCTTCGACGCGTGATACGCGGGCACGTCGGGACCGCCGACGATCCCGTACATCGACGACAGGTTCACGATCGAGCCGCCGCCGGCCGCCTCGAGGTGCGGAATCGCGGCGCGCGTGCACAGGAACACGCCGTTGACGTTCACGTCCTGCACGCGCTGCCATTGCGCGAGCGTGAGTTCGTGCGTCGGCACGTTGTGCCCTTCGATGCCCGCGTTGTTCACGAGCACGTCGAGGCGCCCGAAGCGCGCGACGATCTCGTCGAACACGCGCGCCACGTCGGCCTCGCGCGTCACGTCGAGCGACCAGAACGCGGCCTGGCCGCCTTGCGCGCGGATCTCCTCGACGAGCGCTTCCGCCGGTTGCGACAGCACGTCGAGGATCGCCACGCTCGCGCCGGCCGCGGCCAGCGTGCGTGCCGTTTCCGCGCCGATGCCGCGCGCGCCGCCGGTGATCGCGGCCACCTTGCCGCGCAGGTCGAACAGGTCTTCGATGAGTTTCATTGTGTCTCCGTGTAGTCAGGCGAACCGGCCTCGAACGGGCCGGTCATCAGGGGCATCGGGCGTTATCGTGAGGCGATCGCGGCAGGCGCCGCCAGGAAATCGATGCATTCGCGATTGAAATACGCCGCGTGCTCCACCATGACCCAGTGGCCGCAGCGGTTCAGCAGCACGAAGCGCGCGTCGCGGCAGCGTTCGAGGAACGTCAGCGCGCCGCCGACCGGATTGAAGCGATCGTCCGTGCCCCAGAAGCCGAGCACCGGGCAGCGCAGGTCGCCGAGCGCCCCCGTCAGGTTCGGCACGCTCATCGTCGACAGCACTTCGGTCGGCTGCTCGACGCACACCTTCATCCGCTCGGCGACGAGCGCGTCGGTGACGATCGCCGGATCGTGCACCAGCAGCGTCAGCAGCTCGCGCATGGTGTCGTCATTCATCTGGCGATTGGTGAACAGCTTCACCATTCGCTGGATCCCTTCCATCCGGAAATAGGTGTCGCGATCCTCGACGCCGCCCGGCGCCATCATGATCAGCCCGTCGACTTCGTCGGGATAATCGAGCGCGTATTTCAGCGCGATCGCGCCGCCGAGCGAATTGCCGAGCAGCACGGCCGGCCCGATGCCAAGCGCGGACAGCTGCGCGTGCAGCGCATCGACGAAGAAATCGAGCGTATAGGCGACGTCGGACGGCTTCGACGATTGCCCGTAGCCCGGCAGGTCGACGACGATCGCGCGATGGCCCGCGGCCGCGAATGCCGGGTAGTTGTGCTTGAAGTTGCTGAAGCCGCTGGCGCCCGGGCCGCTGCCGTGGATGAACACCACCGGGCGGCCGTCGCCCGCCTCGAAGTGATGCAGGCGCAGGCCGCCCGGTACGTCGGTGAAGATGCCGGCCGGCGGCGTCGTGGGGGTCGTCATCGCGGGTTGTCTCCTTCGTCGGTCGATGGATGCCTGCCACGATGATTGCGCCGCCGGCGCCGGCCGGCATCATCCTTTCAGACTACGAAACCGCGCGCGCTTGTTCCTATCATCGGGCCACCGAAACGGAGGCAGACGATGAACGGATTCGACTACAGCGGCAGGACGGTGCTCGTGACGGGCGGCACCAAGGGCATCGGGCGGCGCATCGCCGAGCGGTTTCTCGCGGCGGGCGCGCGCGTGTTCGTGTGCGGGCGCAGCGCGCCCGACACGCCGCCCTCAGGCGGCGGCCGCACGGCCACCTTCATTGCGGCCGACCTGCGCGACATCGAGCAGGTCGACGCGATGCTCGCGACGATCCGCGACGCCACCGGCTGCCTCGACGTGCTGGTCAACAACGCGGGCGGCTCGCCGTTCGTGCTCGCGGCCGACGCGTCGCCGCGCTTCACCGAATCGATCGTGCGGCTGAACCTGATCGCGCCGCTGCAGCTCGCGCAGCGCGTGAACGCGATCATGCAGCCGCAAGCGCACGGCGGTGTGATGCTGTTCATCGCGAGCGTCAGCGCATCGCGGCCCTCGCCCGGCACGGCCGCCTATGGCGCCGCGAAGGCGGGTCTCGTCAACGCGGTCACGTCGCTCGCGGTCGAATGGGCGCCGCGCGTGCGCGTGTGCGCGATCAGCCCGAGCCTCGTGCAGACGGAATCCGCAACCGAAGGCCACTACGGCGACGACGCCGCGCTCGACGCGATCCGCGCGACGATTCCCGCCGGACGGCTCGCGACGCCCGACGACGTCGCGTCGGCGTGCCTGTTCCTCGCGTCGCCCGATGCGTCGTACACGTCGGGCGCGAACCTGCGGCTCGACGGGGGCGGCGAACGGCCGGCGTTCCTCGCGGCGGCACGAACGGAACCACGCTGACGCGCGAACGCGACCGGCGCGCCCCGATCGTTTCCAGTCCTAGGGAAGTCATCTAGTTCATTTCGACGATTCCCTGCTACCGCGATCTCCCTACTCTGCCTCTCACGACAACCACAGTCGACCGTCGTCGATACCCCAGAGGAGACACCATGCATCAACGGATTTCGCGCCGTACCGACAAGCGGGCCACCGCCACGCTGTCGACGCTGGCCGCCGCGCTGCTGACGTGCGCCGTTCCCAACGCGCACGCAGGCAGCACGATCGAGCTTGGCGCCGACACGACGCTGGACTACACGTTCACGCTGAGTTACGGCCTCGGCATGCGCACGCGTGCGCCGAGCGGCAATCTGCTGACGCCCGCGAACATCAATGGCGACGACGGCGATCGCAACTTCGCGAAGAACAAGCTGATCGAGAATCAGGTGAGCCTGCTCGGCGAAGTGAACCTGAAGCACGACGACTGGGGTGTGTTCGTCCGCGCGAGCACGTTCTACGATCAGGCCTATCACCGCCCGAACTACAACGACGCGCCGGGCACCGTGAACCAGTCGGGCCAGTACAACAACTTCACGAGCGATGCCCGCTACTGGTCGGGCGGCCACACGACGCTGCTCGCCGCCTACGCGTACAACACCTTCAAGATCGGCGCGACGAGCCTGAACGTGAAGGTCGGCGACCAGGTGGTCGCCTGGGGCGAAAGCCTGTTCTTCCCGAACATCGCGGGCGCGCAAGGCCCGGCCGACGCCACCAAATCCTATGTCGCGGGCGCTCAGGTGAAGGACATCCTGCTGCCCGTCCCGCAGATCTCGACGCAGTGGCAGATCACGCCGAACTTCAGCTTGCTCGGCTACTACCAGTTCTCGTTCCAGCAGAACCGCCTGACCGCGCCCGGCACGTACTGGAGCTATTCGGACGTGGTCGGCCCGGGCGCGCAGTTCATCATCGGCCCGGGCGGGATGATCATTCCGCGCGGCGCAGACGAAAAGCCGAGCGCTCACAACCAGTGGGGTATCGGCGCACGCCTGCGCGTGTTCGGCGATACCGAGCTCGGCGTGTATCACCTGCATTACAACGACATGAACCCGAGCGTCGTCACGTCGTTCTATCCCGTTCTCCAGTACCGGCAGACCTATTTCAACAACATCAAGCTGACCGGCGCGAGCTTCTCGACGCAGGTCGGTCCGGTCAACGTCGCGGGTGAAGCGTCATACCGCCAGGGCGCGGCCGTGCTCGTCAACACGACGACCGGCGCGCAGGCGACGCGCGCGAACGTCACGCAGCTCAACCTGTCCGGCATCTACTCGATCGGGCCGAGCTTCCTCGCGAATTCGCAGTCGCTGGTCGGTGAAATCACGTACGTGCACGCGGGCGGCATCTCGGCCGTCGACGGCTCGACCACCCTCACGAACTCGCGCAACGCGCTCGCCCTCGAGCTGGCCTGGACGCTCAGCTACAAGAACGTGTTCAACGGCTGGGATCTCGACGTGCCGCTAACGTACACGCACGACCTGGCGGGTACGTCGCCGCTGGCCGGCGCGCTCGGCTCGCTGACGGGCCAGGGCGACCACCGCGTGACCGCCGGCGTCACGTTCACGCGCCTGAGCAACCTGTCGCTGTCGCTCGTCTACGCGAAGTTCCTCGGCTCGCCGAATCCCGTCACACGTCCGCTCGCCGATCGGGACTACGTGCTGGCCACGGCGACCTACCACTTCTGAGCGGCTCGGCCGCTCGTCACTCAGCAAGAAGAGGATTTGTCATGAAACGAACTCGTCTCCCCCTCCTGCGCGCGTCGGTGATGGCCGCGTGCGCACTCGTCGCGACGGCGTCGTTCCCGAAGGTCACGCCGGACGACCTGAAGGCGCTCGACGGCCCGCTCACGCCGATGGGCGCGGTGCGCGCCGCGAGCAAGGACAGCGGCGTGCCGGAGTGGTCGGGCAAGTGGCTCGGCACGCCGCCCGACGTGCAGTACAAGCGTGGCGGCCGCTACCCCGATCCGTTCGCGAGCGAGAAGCCAGTCGCGACGATCACCGCGGAGAACATGGCGCAGTACGCGGAGCACCTGACCGACGGCCAGAAGGCGATGTTCAAGCGCTACCCGGCCACGTTCAAGATCAACGTCTACCCGAGCCATCGCGACTTCCGCTACGCGGATTCCGTCTACAAGGACATCCGCACGTACGCGCCCGACTCGACGATGACGTCCGACGCGAACGGGCTGACCAATGCGCCGCCGCAAGTGCCCTACCCGATTCCGAAGACGGCCGCCGAGCTGCTGTGGAACCAGCGCTTCTCGTCGGCGATCGGCACCGAGCAGGCGACCTACGATCAGGCGGTCGTGTACTCCGACGGCAACATCGCGTGGGGCAAGGTGCGCTACGACATCTACTCGCCGCGCAATGTCGGCAAGTACGACGTGAAGAGCGACCTGAACAACCGCACGTTCTACCGCAACGCGACGGAGCTGCCGCTGTCGGACCGCGGCTCGCTGATCGTCGGCTTCACGAACTGGGACAAGGCCGGCGCCGACAACTCGTCGCGCACGTGGATGTACAACCCCGGCACGCGGCGCGTGCGCCAGGCGCCCGAATACGGCTATGACCAGCCGCAGGGCCCCGGCGGCTTCCGCACCGTCGACGACGACCGCCTGTACAACGGCCCCGGCGACCGCTACGACTGGAAGATCGTCGGCAAGCGCGAAATCTACGTGCCGTACGACAACTACAAGGCGATGGACAGCTCGGTCAAGTATGCGGACCTGCTGACCAAGGGCCACGAGAACCCGTCGTACATCCGCTACGAGCTGCATCGCGTATGGGTGCTGCAGGCCACGTTGAAGAGCGGCTATCGCCACCAGTATGCGAAGCGCGTGCTGTACATCGACGAGGATTCGTGGATGACGCTGCTCGCCGACAACTACGACGCACGGGGCCAGCTGTGGCGCACCAACGTCGCGACGACGCTGTACGCATACGACGCGAAGACGTTCTACCCCGGCGTCGTGTTCTTCCACGACCTGATCTCCGGCGCGTACATGGCCGACCGCCTGACCAACGAAGGGCCGATGCCGAAACTCGACAGCAGCCCGCAGTTCAGCGAGGCGTACTTCTCGCCGGACGCGATCCGCAGTTCGGGTAACTAAGCATCCGGCGCGACACGCCCGCGCCCCACGCGCCGGAGCCGCGCTCCGGCGCCCGACGCCGCCCGAAACGGCGGCCTTTTCCATTCGAGGGCCCTTTCATGTCTTCCCGCTTGCATACGACGCTCGGCGACGAGCTGTACGCCGCGTGGCACGCACGCGCACCGGTCGCGCCGCTGTCGAGCCGCCCGCGCCGGCTGTCCCTCGACGATGCCTACCGCATCCAGCAACGCTTCATCGAACGCCGCGTCGAGCGCGGCGAATCGGTGGTCGGCAAGAAGATCGGCGTGACGAGCCAGGCCGTGCAGGACATGCTGAACGTGCGCCAGCCCGATTTCGGCATCCTGCTGTCGGGCATGCACTACGCGGCCGGCGAGGCAATCGCCACCGAATCGCTGATCGCGCCGCGCGCCGAAGGCGAAATCGCGTTCATCCTGGCGCGCGACCTGCGCGGCCCCGGCATCGACCGCACCGACGTGATCGCCGCGACGGCCGCCGTAGCGCCCTGCTTCGAAATCGTCGATTCGCGCATCCGCGACTGGGCGATCCGTATCGAGGACACCGTCGCCGACAACGCGTCGTGCGGCGTGTACGTGCTCGGCGATGCGCGCGTCGACCCGCGCACGCTCGACCTCGCGGCGTGCGAGATGACGATCGAGAAGAACGGCGAGCGCGTCGCGCAAGGCCGCGGCGACGCGGCGCTCGGCCATCCCGCCGACGCCGTCGCGTGGCTCGCGAACACCCTCGCCGAATACGACGTGCCGCTGCTTGCCGGCGAGATCGTGCTGTCCGGCTCGCTCGCGAAACTGATTCCGGTCACGGCCGGCGACGCGCTGTCGATGCACATTTCCGGCATCGGCAGTTGCGACGTCCGCTTTATCTAAAGGAACGAACCTGATGAAGAAAATCAAATGCGCACTGATCGGGCCCGGCAACATCGGCACCGACCTGCTGTACAAGCTGCGCCGCTCGACGGTGCTCGAACCCGTGTGGATGGTCGGCGTCGACCCGGCATCCGACGGCCTCGCGCGTGCCCGCGAATTCGGCCTGAAGACCACCGACCGGGGTGTCAACGGGCTGCTGCCGCACGTCGCCGCCGACGACATCCGCATCGCATTCGACGCGACCTCCGCGTACGTGCATCGCGACAACTCCGACAAGCTCACCGCGCTCGGCGTGAAGATGATCGACCTGACGCCCGCCGCGATCGGGCCGTATTGCGTGCCGCCGGTGAACCTCGACGCGCACCTCGACAGCGCGCAGATGAACGTCAACATGGTGACCTGCGGCGGCCAGGCGACGATCCCGATGGTGTACGCGGTGTCGCGCGTGCAGCCGGTCGCGTACGGCGAGATCGTCGCAACGGTATCGTCGCGCTCGGTCGGCCCCGGCACGCGCAAGAACATCGACGAATTCACGCGCACGACGTCCGGCGCGATCGAACAGGTCGGCGGTGCTCGCAAGGGCAAGGCGATCATCGTGATCAATCCGGCCGAACCGCCGCTGATCATGCGCGACACGATCCACTGCCTGACCGACGGCCCGCCCGACGTCGACGCGATCACCGCGTCGGTGCACGCGATGGTCAAGGAAGTGCAGCGCTACGTGCCCGGCTACACGCTGAAGAACGGCCCGGTGTTCGACGGCAACCGCGTGTCGGTCTTCATGGAAGTCGAGGGGCTCGGCGACTACCTGCCGAAGTACGCGGGCAACCTCGACATCATGACCGCCGCCGCGGCCGCCACGGCCGAGCGTTTCGCCGAACAGATGCTGGCCGCGACGGCCGCCACCGCTTGAGTCGAGGAGTCACACGATGTCACTTGCAGGCAAGAAGATCACCGTCCACGACATGTCGTTGCGCGACGGGATGCACCCGAAACGTCATCAGATCACGCTCGACCAGATGCGCAACATCGCGCGCGGGCTCGATGCGGCCGGCGTGCCGCTGATCGAGGTCACGCACGGCGACGGGCTCGGCGGCGCATCGGTCAACTACGGTTTTCCCGCGCATACCGACGAGGCGTACCTGAGCGCCGTGATCCCGGAGCTGAAGCAGGCGAAGGTGTCGGCGCTTCTGCTGCCGGGCATCGGCACCGTCGAGCACTTGCGCATGGCGCACGAACTCGGCGTCGGCACGATCCGCGTCGCCACGCACTGCACCGAAGCGGACGTGTCGGAACAGCACATCGGCCTGGCCCGCACACTCGGACTCGATACGGTCGGATTCCTGATGATGGCGCACATGTCGTCGCCCGAGCAGCTCGTCGTGCAGGCGAAGCTGATGGAGTCGTACGGCGCGAACTGCATCTACATCACCGATTCGGCAGGCCACATGCTGCCCGACGACGTGACCGCGCGGATCGGCCAGGTGCGCGCCGCGCTGAAGCCGGAGACGGAACTCGGCTTCCACGGCCACCACAACCTCGCGATGGGTGTCGCAAATTCGGTCGCGGCGGTCGCTGCCGGCGCGAACCGGATCGACGCGGCCGCGGCCGGCCTCGGCGCGGGCGCGGGCAATACGCCGATGGAAGTGTTCGTCGCCGTGTGCGACCGGATGGGGATCGAGACGGGCGTCGACGTGTTCGCGATTTCCGACGTCGCCGAGGATCTCGTCGTGCCGATCATGGACGCGCCGATCCGCCTCGACCGCGATGCGCTGACGCTCGGCTATGCGGGCGTCTACTCGTCGTTCCTGCTGTTCGCGAAGCGTGCGGAAGCGAAATACGGGATTCCGGCGCGCGACATCCTCGTCGAACTGGGTCGCCAGCGGCTCGTCGGCGGGCAAGAGGACATGATCGAGGATGCGGCGCTGACGATGGTTCGCGCGCGGGAGGTCGCGGCGCAACCGGCGTGATCGACGATATCGGGCCGCCATCGCCCGATACGCCGGCGAATCTGCGGACCGGGGCGCGATGCGCCCCGTTGCCGTCAGCCGTCACCCACGCACCGCATCAGCGGTGCTTTCCGCCATGCCTGCGTCGTCGATGCGCCGCGCGCGCCTGCAGCAGCGTCGGCATCAGCTCCTCGATGTACTGCCGCGCCTGTCCGCGCGTGACGATCTCGCTGAACCGCCGATGCGCGTGGTCATGCCCGACCAGCGCCGCATGCGCCTTCTTCAGGATGTGCAGATACGCGATCAGGCTGGTGCCGTCACGCACGGGCAGCGCATCGCGCGGGTCCGTCGCCGAAGTCGTGTTCATGAGCCGATCCTCGTCGGGCAGTCGGTGCGGCAGGTCGTTGTCACAAGCGACAGCAGGTCGTTCGCGGCGCGATCGCGGTCGGTCAGCGGCGCAAGACCGAACAGGCGCCCGAGCGTCGCGACCACCGAGCTGTGATCGTACGGCGTGTGATCGACGTGCCCTGCCGCAACCCACGGCGACACGACGATCGCGGGCACCCGCACGCCATACACGTCGAAGCCGAAACCGCTCGCGTTCAGCGTCGCGGCCGCGCCGTCGTTCGGCGGCGGCGCCGCGCCCGGCCGGACCGAATCGTAGAAGCCGCCGTGCTCGTCGTAGACGATCACGAGCAAGCTGTGCTCCCACACCGGCGAATTGCGGATCGCGTCGTACACGCGCGCGGCGAGCTGGTCGCCGCCGGCAAGGCCGTCCATCGGATGTTGCGAGCTGCCGTTCTGGTAGGTGCCGTGCACGATGTCGCCGTAACCGGGCTCGATGAACGTGTAGCGCGCGGTATAGCCGGCCGCGAGATCGGCTTCGAAGTGGGCCAGATCGTCGACGTCGAAAAAGCTCACGCCCTTCAGCGAGGCCACCTGCGGCACGTGGCCGAGCGGATCGCCCGACTGGTCCTGGTAGATGCGCCAGTTGTCGTCGCCGAGCGCGGCGAAGATCGAGCCTTTCGGATAGGGAAAGCCGTCGAACGTATCCCATCCGGCCATTTCTTCGCGGGTCGGCGAATGGTCGAGGCCGGCGGACGACGCGCCGTGCAGGAAGAAGCGGTTCGGCCAGGTCGGCCCCGGCATCGACGCGTGCCAGCGGTCGCACAGCACGAACGCGTTCGCGAGCGCATACAGCGACGGCGCCTGCGTGCGCACATCCACACCCTGCATGATCGCGCCAACGCTGCCCGGTTGCGGCGGCGTGCCTTCGGAATGCGACGTCGCGTAATTCGACACGAATCCCGAATTGTCGACGCTCGGATAAGGCCGCCCTTTGACGAACGGCACGCCCGCGCCGCACAACTGTTCGAGCACGTCGGTGAATTCGTGGCACGGATCGGTCGGCATCCGGTCGGGCGCGCCGCCGCCGAACGGATGGACGGTGCCGCCGTATGCGTTGCTGTCGCCCGGCGTCGCGGCCGTGATGCCGGCGATGCCCGAGAGCGCGAACAGATGGTCGAACGAGCGGTTCTCGAGCATCAGCACGAACACGTGCCGGATGCGGTCCTGAACCGACTGAACTGCGGGAACGGAAGGAGCTGCGGGGGTTGCGTCTGCACTCATGGCGCCTCCTGGCGTCGCGCGACGGATATCCGGCTGGCACGATCGCGGCGGCACGCAAAAAAACTGAAAGGAAAGGCGCTGCAACGTGCGCGGGCCGCGAATTGCCGACGAGTGTACGGCTACGCCGGCCCGCGCGTAAAGCCGGTTACGGCGCGCGGCAAGACGCGTGCATTCAGCCGACGACCAACGTGGGACGGAAAAGCGATGCGCGGCGAATCGGCGAGTGCGGGGAAAACGAGACGAATCGGGCGATTCGACCGGAGAGAATGCGGCCTCGGCCGCCGCGGCACTGCCCCGCCGCCGGCGACCGTCGAACGGCGCGAACCGCGCCGTCCATCCGGTGTGCCCGGCCGCATGAACGGGCCGGACGGATTTCGATCGGTGCGGCGTTGCGCTGCCCGATCGCTACTGCTTTAGCGACGCGGTTGCCCGCTGCGCGGCGGACGCGGCGAATTCGCGTCCTTGTGGCGGAAGTTGATGCGCCCCTTCGTCAGGTCGTACACCGACAGTTCCAGCGTCACACGGTCGCCCGCGAGAATGCGGATGTGGTTCTTGCGCATGCGGCCCGACGCATACGCGCCGACCACGACGCCGTTTTCCAGCGTGACACGGTATTTGCTGTCCGGCAGCACTTCGTCGACGGTTCCGTCCAGTTCCAGCAGTTCTTCTTTTGCCAAACCAATTCCTCCAGACAAGGTGATGACCGCGGCCGCGGCGAACTCACCGGCGCCGTGCCCCGCAACGGGACGGCGGCCGGCGGGATGCCGGGGATCAATTCGTTCAGACGGGCGACGCGCCCGTCTTGCAATCGGAGCCCGGCGCAATGCGGCGGTCGGGCGGTCGGTGGCGGCGATGCGATCGGCACCGCGCAAAGTCGGGACCGCGCCGCGTGCGGCATGGCGACGGTCTACTCGGGTTGAAGCATGGGCCGCTGGCGATGCGGCGAGCGCGTCGCGAGGGCGTTGGATCGCACGTCGTACGGACCTGCGATGGATGAGGGAAGCACACGACCGATGCATCGTGAATTCCGCGATGCATCGGTCGTGTGCGTCGAAACGCGCAGGACGCCGGCTCGGGCCGGCTTCCGCGCGAAATCCGACCGGCAGCGGCCGCCATTCGACGGCCGGTGCCGAAGCGGCTTACTGCGGCGTGATGTTCGACGCTTGCAGACCCTTCGGGCCACGCTTCACTTCGTAGCTGACCTTCTGGCCTTCGGCCAGGGTCTTGAAGCCCGTGCCGCGAATTTCCGAGAAATGGGCGAACAGATCGTCGCCGCCGTTGTCCGGGGAAATGAAACCAAAGCCCTTGGTTTCGTTGAACCACTTGACGGTACCGGTATCCACAAATACTTCCTTAATACGAATAATTGAACATGCGCCCCGTGACGGGCACAGAAAGAATCAAAAGAGGGAGAGACCAACGACTGCCGCACGCCGTGCGGCCAATGATGAGCAATCGAACTTCTTGAAGACTTCGGTCTCGGACACTACGCGGTGCCGGCCGATCCGTCAAGCTCTTTCGAAGCGTTGCAGGCGCGCGGCGGCGCGCGCGCCTTGCCTGGCGGGCGTCGGCGGCGATCGGGACACGAAACGATGCGCCCCCTATTTTCGCCGCGCTTCGCCGTTACTGCCCGTCACCGCGGCTCGAACACGTGATGCAGCGCCGGCGGCGCCGCACCGTCGCGGATCTTGATTTCGAACGTCTTGCGCGCGACGCTCGACGGCCGCACGTCGGCCGCGTCCAGGTAGAACTGCGAATACCAGTCGCGCATCTGGTACAGCGGCCCGTCGCCTTCGCACAGCAGCGGGTTGTCGATGCGCGTCTTGCTGTGCCAGATGTCGACGTCCTCGTAGAACGCGCGCTGCGCTTCCTTCACATATGCGTTCGCGATCTCCATGTTCTGCGCGTCGCTCAGGCCGGCCACCTTCTTCACGATCACGCCGTAGCGCAGCTCGAAGCTGTTCATGTCGATCGGCACGTGGCAGTTCAGCAGCACCGAATGGATCGGCTGTCCGCCGCTCTGCCCCGTCATCTGCGTGATGTGCACGGCCGGCCCGAAATACGTCGACAACGCGGTCAGGCTGTCGCCGCCGAGCTTCTCGCTGCGGCCAACCATCAGCTGCGTCGCCTTGTGATCCTCGAACAGGTTCGCGAAATAGTCGATCGGCGCGTGGTGCACGGTCGCGAAGTGCGCGACGTCCGAGATGTTGTCGACCAGTTCGCGGCAGTTCGCCTGGATCACCATCTTGTCGACGACCCAGTCCGACCATTCGCCGGAGAAGCACACGTCGAGGCGCGGAATCGCGACTTCCGGCGGCGGCGCATTGCCTTCCGGATCGTTCCACACGAACAGCAGGTTGTTTTCCTCGCAGGTCGGCCACGCGCCGATGCGCGCCTTCGGCGGAATCCGCTTGCAGTACGGGATCGACGCGCACTGCCCGTCGCCGTTCCACGCCCAGCCGTGGAACGGGCAGACGAGATTGTCGCCTTCGACCGTGCCGAGGCTCAGGTCGGCGCCCATGTGCGGGCAATACGCGTCGACGACGTTGATCTTGCCGGTCGAATCGGCGAACGCGGCGAGCTTGCGGCCGAAGACGTTCAGCGTGTGCGGCTTGCCGTCCTTGTAGTCGCGGGCGAGCCCGAGGCAGTGCCAGCCGCGCGCATAGCGCTGCGCGAGCGGCTGGGCTTCGATCTTGTAAGGGCGTGCGGACATGTGGGTTGACTCCTCTTTGGGGGACGCGCGGCGGCCCGCCGCGCACCGGGGTAACGGGGGTTGCGTCGCTCAGCGCACCGGATTGCCGGGTTCGAGCGTGTGTGTCGGCTTGAGCGCGGGGGCCGGCGCGGCCTGCGGCGACGCCGGCTGCGGCTCGCGCGACACGCGGCGCTCCGCCCGCTCGACGCCGAGCCATGCGGCCAGCGCGGGCAGCAGGAACACCGCGCCGAACAGGTTCACGAGGAACATGAACGCGAGCAGCACGCCCATGTCGACCTGGAACTTCAGCGCGGAGAACGCCCAGGTGCCGACGCCGATGAACATCGTGACCGCCGTGAACAACGCCGCGGTGCCGCGCTGGCGCATCGCGTCGGCGAATGCGTCCGGCAGCGTCGCGCCTTGGCGGATGTCGTGCTGCAGGCGTTCGTACAGGTAGATCCCGTAGTCGACGCCGACCCCGACGCCGAGCGTGATCACCGGCAGCGTCGCGACCTTCAGCCCGATGCCGAGCCGCGCCATCACCGCGTTGCACAGGATCGACACCAGCGTGAGCGGCACGATGATGCACAGCACCGCGCGCCACGAGCGGAACGTGACCGCGCAGAGCAGCGCGATCGCGCCGAAGATCGACAGCAGCATCGCGATCTCCGCGTCGCCCACCGCCTCGTTGGTCGCGGCCATCACGCCGACGTTGCCGCCCGCGAGCCGGAACGCGACGTTCGGCGTCGGGTTCTCGGCCGCGAAGCGCTTGATCTCGTCGACGATGTGCGCGATGGTCGTGCCTTCGTGGTTCTGCGTGTAGATCAGCACCTGGATCGCCTTGCAGTTCGCGGTGTTCATCCCGTTGTCGGGATCGAACGCATTGGAGCCCTGCGTGAGCCCGTCGCTGGAGCGCGGCAGCGCGGCCCAGCGCGGGTTGCCTTCGTTGAACGCGGCGATGAACACCTTGCCCTGCGACGACACGCTCGTCACCGACTGCACGCCGGCCACGCCGCGCATGTTCATCTCGAACTTCTCGATCGCGCTCATCACCGGGTAATGCAGGCACGCATCGTCGAAACCGGTCGTCTCGACGATCACCGACAGCACGTCGACCCCGATGTTGTACTGGTGCGTGATGGCCGCGTTGTCGATGTTGTAGCGCGAGTTCGCGCGCAGCTCCGGCGCGCCGGTGCCGATGTCGCCGATCTCCAGCTTGCGCGACTCGAGCGTGCCGTATGCGAGCAGCGCGAGCGCCACCGCGAACACGCCGAGCGCCGGCGCCGGCCGCGCGAACACCGCGAAGCGCGACCACTTCCCGCTGCCGCCGGCCGCCGCCGTGCGCTGGGCACGCGCGAGCGTGCCGCGCTCGAGGCGCGTGTACGACAGCAGGATCGGCAGGAACACCTTGTTGGTGACGATCATCAGCAGCACGCCGAGGCACGCGGTGATGCCGAGTTCGCGCACGATGTCGATCTTGATCCGCATGATCACCATGAAGCCAAGCGCGTTGGTCAGCAGCGCGACCGTGCCCGGCACGAACAGCTTGCGGAACGCGTCGCGCGCGGCCTCGACCGACGACGCGCCGCGCACCAGCGCCTGCTTCCACGCATTGGTCATCTGCACCGCGTGCGACACGCCGATCGAGAAGATCAGGAACGGCACGAGGATCGACATCGGGTCGATGCCGAGCCCGAGCAGCGGCAGCGCGCCGAGCAGCCAGACGACCGGCAGCAGCGCGACGACGAGCGCGAGCACGGTGGTCTTCAGCGAGCGCGTATAGGCGAACAGCAGCGCGGCCGTCACGAGGAACGCCAGAGCGAAGAACGCCATCACGCCGGCGATTCCGGCCTCGACGTCGCCCACCAGCTTCGCGAAGCCGATGATGTTGACGTCGATGCCCTGCCTTGCGTAGCGCGCGCGGATTTCCTCGAGCTGGCGCGCGACCGCGCTGTAGTCGAGCCGCTTGCCGGTGGCCGGATCGGTCTCGCGCAGTTCCGCGCGGATCAGCGCCGACTTCAGGTCGTTGCCGACCAGCCGGCCGATCTGCCCGGAACGCGCGACGTTGCGGCGCACCTTCGCGAGATCGTCCGGGTTCGCGCTCGAGAACTGGCCGGGCACGACCACGTCGCCGCGAAAGCCGGCCTCGGTCACTTCGGTGTAGTGGACGTTCGGCGTGAACAGCGAGAACACGCGCGAGCGGTTCACGCCGGGGATGAAGAACACGTCGTCGGTCGCGTGGCGCAGCGCGTCCATGAACGTCTGGTTGTAGATGTCGCCGTCGCCCTTCCAGCGCAGGCTGACGAGGATCGTGTTCGCGCCGGGGAACGCGCCCGCATAGCGCTCGAACACCTGCATGTACGGGTGCTGCATCGGAATCATCTTGTTGAAGCCCGGATCGAGCTTCAGGCGCGTCGCGGACAGGCCGAGCGCGAGCGTCGCCGCGATGCACAGCAGCATCAGCAGCCGGCGCTGCCGGATGATCGTGTCGGCGCAGCGCTCGACAAACGCGGCGAGGCGCGATGCGGGAACGGCTTCGGTGGGGCGTGACAGGTCGTTCATGGATTTCTCGGGTCGGAACGGACGGGACGGACGATGCGGGCGGTACGGGTCGGCGCAGCGACGCGAACGGATGCGCGGCGGCGGCAAGCGCCGCCGCCGCGCATCAGGACGGCGACGCGGTGAGCGGCGCGACGCCGGCCTCGCCGCCGAGCAGCAGCGCGCCGCGGCCCATGTCGAGCACCGCCGCGAGGCTCTGCACGCCGCCGAGCTTGCGCACGTCGAAGGTCAGGCCGCCGTCGCGCGACGCGACGATCGCGCCGCCCTGGCCGACCAGCACGAGCTCGCCGTCGGCAAGCTGGGTCGCGCCGAAGTACGACACCGGCACGTGGCTGTCGACGTGCGTCCAGGTCGCGCCGCGATCGGTGCTGCGCAGCACGTTGCCGCGCATGCCGTACGCGATCCAGTCGCCGTTCGCGAGCATCAGCGCGCCGAACAGCGAGCCTGCGTACGGCGACGGGCGCTTGTCCCAGGTCACGCCGTTGTCGGTCGAGCGCAGCAGCGTGCCGCTCTCGCCTGCGATCAGCAAATTGCCGTGACCGTCGCCGACGATCGCGTTCAGGTGGCGGTCGCCCGCCGGCGTCTTCAGCGGCTGCCACGTGAGCCCGGCATCGTCCGAGCGCAGCAACTGGCCGAAACTGCCGGCCGCGAACAGCGCGCCGTTCGCGCTGCCCCAGACGGACAGCAGCGGATCGGAATGCGCGTTGTCGCTGTGGACCTCGCGCCAGTGCACGCCCGCATCGTCGCTGCGCACGATCCGGCCGTCGTGGCCGACCGCGATGCCGAGCGTCGGCGTGACGAAGCTCACCTGCGTGAGCGTCGAGCCCTGGTCGGGCGTGACCGACGCCGGCCGCCAGCGGCGGCCCGCATCGTCGCTGAGCAGAATCACGCCGCGCTCGCCGACCGCGACGATGCGCGCGCCGGCGCGGGCGAGCCCATTGATCTGCAGGCGGTCCGCATGGATCGCGGTGACCGGGAACGCCGGCAGCGGGCGCGGCGAGAACGCGAACAGCGCGGCGCCGAGCACGAGCGCCGACATCGCGAGTCCTGGCAAGGTACGTTTCATCGGTTGTCTCCTGTCCTGGCAAGCGGCCCGGGCCGCGCCGACGCGCTCGCCCTGCCGCTGCAAGTCTCCGGGCCGTCGGTCGTCGCCGCGGCCTCGCATGGTTCCGAATGGATGGCGGCCGAACCGGACTGTCGGTCCGGCCGCCGGTGCGGCTGCGTCGAACGCGGTTACATGCCGTTACGCGCCGACTTCGAACAGCGCGGCGGCACCCATCCCGCCGCCGATGCACATCGTCACGACCGCATGCCGTACGCCGCGGCGCGCGCCCTCGAGCAGCGCATGCATCGTCATCCGCGTGCCCGACATCCCGAACGGGTGGCCCAACGCGATCGCGCCGCCGTCGACGTTCAACCGCTCGTCGGGAATGCCGAGCGTGTCGCGGCAATACAGCGCCTGGCACGCGAATGCCTCGTTCAGCTCCCACAGCCCGATGTCGCGCACGGTCATCCCGAAGCGCGCCAGCAGCTTCGGAATCGCGAACACCGGGCCGATGCCCATCTCGTCCGGCTCGCAGCCGGCCACGGCCAGCCCGCGGAACGTGCCGAGCGGCGCGAGCCCGCGACGCGCGGCCTCGGCGCGCGACATCACGACCACCGCCGCCGCGCCGTCCGACAGCTGCGACGCGTTGCCGGCCGTCACGAACTCGCCCTGCTCGACGACCTTGCCGCCGCTCCACGACGGTTTGAGCCCCGCAAGCCGCTCGGCCGTCGTATCGGCGCGCACGCCTTCGTCGCGCGCCGCGCGCACGGCCTCGTGACCGGCCGGGTTGCCTTCCTTGTCGAACAGCGCGCGCGTCACGTCGAGCGGCGCGATTTCCGCGTCGAAGCGGCCGGCCGCCTGCGCGTCGGCCGTGCGCTGGTGGCTCTGCAACGCGAATTCGTCCTGCGCCGCCCGCGAGATCCCGTAGCGGCGCGACACGATCTCGGCGGTTTCCATCATCGCCATGTACGCGGCCGGCTGGTGGTCAAGCACGGCCTGCGAACGCGCGCGGTAGCCGTTCTTGTGCTTGTTCTGCGTGAGCGAGATCGATTCGACGCCGCCCGCGACGACGATCCGCGCGTCGCCCGCGCCGATGCTGCGCGCGGCGCTCGCGATCGACATCAGGCCCGACGAACACATGCGGTCGATCGACATGCCGGGCACCGACGCCGGCAGCCCCGCCGCCGCGGCCGACAGGCGACCGATGTTGTAGCCCTGCGTGCCCTGCTGCGCGGCACAGCCGATCAGCACGTCGTCGATGTCGGCCGGCGCGACGCCTGCACGTTCAAGCGCGGTGCGCACGACGTGGCCGCCCAGCGCGGGCGCCTCGGTGTCGTTGAACATGCCGCGAAACGCCTTGCCGATCGGCGTGCGTGCGACGGAAACGATGACTGCGTCTTCCATGAGCTGGCTCTCTGAATCTAGAAGTAGTAACGGCTGATCGTGTCGGCCACGCAGCCGGGTTTCGCGTCGCCTTCGATCTCGACGGTCACGCGAATCCATGCCTGCACGCCGCCGTCGAGCGGCTCGACGCGCAGCAGCTCGCCGACGCCGCGCACGCGCGCGCCGACCTTCACCGGTGCCGGGAAGCGGATCCTGTCGCAGCCGTAGTTGACGCCGAGCCGCGCGCCGTCGATGCGCACGATCTGCGGCAGGAAATGGTTGACGAGCGACAGCGTCAGGTAGCCGTGCGCGATGCACGCGCCGAACGGGCCGTCCTTCGCGCGCACCGGGTCGACGTGCACCCACTGGTGGTCGCCCGTCGCGTCGGCGAAGCCGTCGATGCGGATCTGGTCGATCGCGAGCCACGCGCTCGCGCCGAGCGTGTCGCCGACGGCCGCCGCGAGCTCAGCGGGATGCGCGAACACGCGGGGCGTCGCGCGCACGGGGTCGAGGGTCGTCTCCATCATGCGTGCTGGCTGCTGACCGACAGCACTTCGCCCGTCATGTACGACGCGTAATCGCTTGCAAGAAACACCATCACGTTCGCGACCTCCCAGACTTCGGCGGCGCGCCCGAAGGCTTCGCGCGACGCCAGTTGATTCAGCAGGTCGGCCGGAGCCGACTTCTTCAGAAAATCGTGCATCGCGATGCTCGGCGCGACCGCGTTGATGCGCACGCCGTAAGGCGACGCCTCGAGCGCCGCGCAACGCGTGAGCGCCATCACGCCCGCCTTTGCCGCCGCGTAGTGCGCCTGTTCCGCCTGCGCACGCCAGCCGAGCACCGATGCGTTGTTGACGATCGCGCCGCGGCCGCGGGCCTGCATGTGCGGCAGCATCGCGCGCGTCATCCGGAACGTCCCGGTGAGGCTAATGTCGATCACCCGCGACCATTCGGCATCGTCCATTTCGACGATGCGTTTGGCGCCGCCGAGCCCGGCGTTGTTGATCAGCACGTCGACGCCGTCGAGCCTGTCCTGCGCGTCGGCCACGAGCGCCTGCACGTCGTCCTCGACCGCGACGTTGCACAGGCGGCCGTAGATCTGCTGCAGCCCCGTTTCGGCGCGCAGCGTCTCCACTGCCTGTTCGAGGCGCTTCTCGTGGATGTCAGAGATGAACAGCGCGCGGCAGCCTTCCTCCGCGCAGCGGCGCGCGGCCGCGAAGCCGATGCCGGCGCCGGCGGCGGCCGTGATCAGCACCGATTTGCCGGCGAGCAGCTGGTGGCCCGGCACGTAGGCCGGCGCTTTCTGGATCTGGGGTTCGGTCATGCTGTGCCTCGTGGTTCCCTGGGCATGCCGAGCCCGCGCTCGGCCATGATGTTGAGCTGGATTTCGTTGGTGCCGGCGTAGATCGTGTCCGCACGGGAGAACAGGAATACGCGCTGCAGATGGGTGAGCTTTTCGTCGGCCGGATCGATCACGTTCGCGCGGGGTCCGAGCGCGTCCATCGCGAGCTGGCCGAGGTCGCGGTGCCAGTTCGACCAGAAATACTTGTAGATCAGCGCCTCGCGGCGCAGCGGCGCGGTGGCGCCGTTCGCGTCGTCCGCGCCCGACAGCATCCGCAGCGCGTTGTAGCGCATCACGCGCAGCCCGGCCCACGCGCGACCGATCCGCTGGCGCAGCACCGGGTCGCGATCGGCGCCCGACTCGCGCGCGGCGTCGATCACCCATTCGAGCTCGCGGACGAACTGCATCTGCTGGCCGAGCGTCGACATCCCGCGCTCGAAGCCGAGCAGCGTCATCGCGATGCGCCAGCCGTCGCCCGGCGCGCCGACCAGGTCGCGTGCTGCCGCGCGCGCGCCGTCGAAGAACACTTCGTTGAATTCGGCGCCGCCGTTGAGCTGCCTGATCGGGCGGATCTCGATGCCCGGCTGGTCGAGCGGCAGCAGCAGGAACGACAGCCCCTTGTTGCCCTTCGATGCCGGATCGGTACGCGCGAGCACGAAGATCCAGTCGGAATCGTGCGCGAGCGACGTCCACACCTTCTGGCCGAACACGCGCCAGGTGCCGTCGGCGTCCTGCTCGGCACGCGTGCGCACGTTCGCGAGATCGGAGCCCGCGCCCGGCTCCGAGTAGCCCTGACACCAGAACTGCGTGCCGGCGAGAATCCCGGGCAGGAAACGCGCGCGCTGGTCGTCGGTGCCGCACGCGACGAGCGTCGGCCCGAGCAGCCCTTCGCCGATATGGCCCATCCGGCCCGGGCCGCCGGCACGCGCATATTCCTCGTGGAAGATCACCTGCTCGGCGACCGTGAAGCCGCGGCCGCCCGCGTCGGTCGGCCAGCCGAGGCCGGTCCAGCCGCCGTGCGCCAGTTCCCGTTCCCACGCCTTGCGCAGTTCCGGAAACGCTTCCTCGTCGCCGGGGCCGCCGCGGTATTTCAGGCACGCGAATTCGCCGGTCAGGTGCGACTGCACCCAGTCGGCGACTTCGTGCCGCAATTGCTGTTCGCGCGTTTCGCTGTTCATTGGAGTGCTCCGGTGCGCGCGGCGGACGGACGCGTGGCCATCGACGCTTGCGGCGACGCCAGTGCCGCCTCGCGCCGCGACGTGTCGCCGTCGATCGCATGGCGTGCGATCCATTCGAGCAGTTGCGGCGTGCTGCCGAACTGCGAGCCCGACGCCTGTGCGCGCTTGAAGTAGAGATGCGGGTCGTATTCCCACGTGAAGCCAACGCCGCCGTGCAGCTGGATCGCTTCCTGCGCGCAGAACGCATATGCGTCGTTCGCGGCGGCTTTCGCGGCTGCGACGTCGGCGCGCAACGCCGCGCCCGGCACCGCCCCGCCCGCTTCTGCATCCCATGCGTGCGCCGCGCCGAGCACCGCCGAGCGCGCGGATTCGATCAGCACCATCATCTGCGCGCAACGATGCTTGACGGCCTGGAACGACGCGATCGCGCGGCCGAACTGCACACGCTGGCCCGTATAGTCGAGCGTCAGGTCGAGGCATTGCTGTGCGCCGCCGAGCTGTTCGGCGGCCAGCGCGAGCGCCGCGAACCATCCGGCGCGTTCGAGCACCTGCGCGGCAACGGTGCCGCCGGCGAACTGCGCGTCGCGGTTCACGCGGATTTCGTCGAGGACGATGCGCGCGATCGGCCGCGTCGCGTCGAGCGTGTCGAGCGGCGCGATGCTCAGGCCGGGCGCCATCGCGACGTCGATCGCGAAAAGGCCGATCGACTTCCCCTCGTTCGCGATCCGTGCGGGGATCAGCAGCAGGTCGGCGCGCGCGCCGTCGATCACCTGTTCGATCGTGCCGGACAACGCATAGCCGCCCGCTGCTTCTTCCGCGACGACCGGCAACTGCCATGAACCTGCGGGCAGCTCGAACGGCAATGCCAGCGTCGCGCTGCACGCACCTTCGGCGATCTTCGCGAGCCAGCGCGTCGCGAGCGGCACGTCGGAGCAGCTCGCCAGCGCGGTCGCGGCCAGGCACGCGGTCGAGAAATACGGCACGCACGCGACGCGCCGGCCGAGCTGCTCCATCAACAACGTCTGCTCGACAGCGCCGAGCCCCATCCCGCCTGCCGCCTCCGGCAGCGACAGCGCGTTCCAGCCGAGTTCGCCCGCAAGCGCGGCCCACAGCGTGTCGTCGCGGCCGGCCGATTGCTCGAGCGCGCATCGCACGTCGGCGGACGCGCTGCGCTCGGCGAGCACGTCGGCCGCCGCGTCGCGGATCATCGCCTGTTCGTCGGTGAGCGCCAGATCCATGCGTCAGCTCCCGTACACGCGCTGCGCGGGACGCGCGTCGGCAATCAGCCGCGCGACCGCCGGGCCGACCTCGGCCGGCGCCCAGCGCGCGCCGCGGTCGACGCTCGGGCCGGTGCGCCAACCTTCGGCGACCGCGATCATCCCGCCCGCGACCTCGAACACCTGGCCCGTCACGTCGGCCGACAGCGCACTACCCAGCCACACGACGAGCGGCGCGACGTTGGCCGGATCGAAATAGTCGAAGCCGCCGTCCTCGGGCTTCTTCATCATGTCGGCGAACACGCCTTCGGTCATCGACGTGCGCGCGGCCGGCGCGAGCGCGTTCACGCGCACGCCGTAGCGCTGCAGCTCGGCCGCCTGCATCAGCGTGAGCGCCGCGATGCCGGCCTTCGCCGCGCCATAGTTCGACTGACCGATCGACCCTTGCAGCCCGGCGCCGGAACTCGTGTTGACGATCCGCGCGTCGACCGCGTGACCGGCCTTCGCGGCGTCGCGCCACACGCGCGCCAGCACGCTCGACAGGCAGAAGTGGCCGCGCAGATGCACGCGCATCACGTCGTCCCAATCGGTTTCCGTCATGCTGGTGAACATCTTGTCGCGGCAGATGCCCGCGTTGTTGACCAGCACGTGCACGTCGCCGAACGCTTCGCGCGCGGCATCGACGATCCGCTGCGCGGTGTCGATCCGCGTGATGTCGTCGGCATTCGCGAGCGCGCGGCCGCCGCGTCGTGCGATCTCGTCGCACACGGCCTGCGCGGCCTCGTGACGGATGTCGTTGACGACGACCGCCGCGCCTTCGGCCGCGAACGCGAGCGCGTATTCGCGCCCGAGGCCGCCGCCCGCGCCGGTGATGATGGCGGTGCGTCCGTTACAGATTCCCATGCTTGTGCCTCCTGGATCGAGAGATCGTGAAAGTGCCGCGCTCACAGGCGCTCGATGATCGTGACGTTCGCGAGACCGCCGCCTTCGCACATCGTCTGCAATCCGTAACGACCGCCGGTGCGTTCCAGTTCGTGCAGCAGCGTCGTCATCAGCCGCGCGCCGGTCGCGCCGAGCGGGTGGCCGAGCGCGATGCCGCCGCCGTTCGGGTTGGTCTTCTCGTGCGGGAAGCGCGTGTCCGCGAGCCACGCCTGCGCGACCGACGCGAACGCCTCGTTCATCTCGACGACATCGATCCGCGACCAGTCGAGCCCGCTCTTCTTCAACGCGGCCTGGGTCGCCGGAATCGGCGCGGTGAGCATCCACAGCGGATCGTCGCCGAGCACGCTCAGGTGATGGATGCGTGCGCGCGGCGTGAGCCCGTACCGCTTCAGCGCATCCTCCGACACGATCAGCAACGCGGCGGCCGCATCGCAGGTCTGGCTCGCGACTGCGGCCGTCAGCGAGCCGCCCGGCATCAGCGGTTCGAGCGTCGCCATCCTTTCGAGCGACGTGTCGGGGCGCGGCGTTTCGTCATGCATCACGCCTTCGAGCGGCACGATTTCCCGCTTGAAATGGCCTGCCTCGATCGCCGCGACCGCGCGGCGGTGGCTTTCCAGCGCGTAGCGCTCCATCGCGTCGCGCGACAGGTTCCAGTGATCGGCGATCCGCTGCGCGGCAACGAACTGCGACACCGGCGCGTCGCCGAAGCGCGCGCGCCAGCCGGCGCTGCCCGAGAACGGATCGTTGAAGCCGAGCGGCGCTGCGCTCGTCATCGCGGACGAGATCGGGATCTGCGTCATCGTCTGCACGCCGCCCGCGACCACCACGTCCTGCACGCCGCTCATCACGGCCTGCGCGGCGAAGTGCACGGCCTGCTGCGACGAGCCGCACTGGCGATCGACCGTCACGCCCGGCACCTGCAGCGGCAGCCCGGCCGCGAGCCAGCAGGTGCGCGCGATGTTGCCGGCAAGCGGGCCGATCGTATCGACGCAGCCGAATACCACGTCGTCGTATTCGTCGGCCGGAATCGCGTTGCGCTCGACGAGCGTCTTGAGCACGAAGCCGCCGAGGTCCGCCGCATGCACGTGCGCGAGCCCGCCCTTGCGGCGGCCGGTCGGCGTGCGTAACGCGTCGACGATATAGGCTTGTTTCATCAGTGGGTTTCCTCGAAGTCGAAGGTCTGCGCGGGGCCGATCGGCAACGCGTCGCCGAGGATCGCGTCGGCCACGCGGGCCTTGTGGAATGCGTTGTCGCCCCAGCTGCCGGAGAGCGCCCAGATCCGCTTCATGAAGATCTGCAGGTCGAGCTCCCACGTGTAGCCGATCGCGCCGTGCACCTGCATCGTGTGGCGCGCGGCCAGTTGCGCGGCGGCGGTCGCCGCGAGCTTCGCGTGCGACACCAGCACCGCGCGCCGCGGGTGATCGTCGGCGATCGCCTGCGCTGCGCGCGCGACCACCGGCCGCGCGAACTCGTAGCGGATCGCGACGTCGGCGAGCAGATGCTTGAGCGCCTGGTATGAGCCGATCGCCTTGCCGAACTGCTTGCGCTGCGCGCTGTAGTCGATCGCAACGTCGAGCACGCGCTGCGTGAGGCCGAGCAGTTGCGCCGCGACCGCGAACGCGCCGTGGTCGAGCGCGCGATCGAGCAGCGGCGCGGCTTCGTCGGCGCTCGCGATGCGCGTGGCCGTCGACGGCTCCCAGTCGAGCGTGAACAGGCGCCGCGACGGGTCGACGCTGTCGACCGCGCGCCACGCGCACTGAGCGGGATCCACGCGGTGCAGCTCGCCGCGGTGCTCGCACAGCAGCGCTTGCGCGACGTGCACGTCGGCCGCATACGGGTTCACCGGATGCACGAGCGCGACACGCGCGCGTCCTTCGGCGATGTCGCGCAGCAGCGCGTCGCGCCAGTCGCTGGCAGGCAGCCGCGCGAGCACGCCGGCCGATACGAGCGCCGTGTCGAGCAACGGCTCGGGGCTGCCGAAGTAGCCGTAGGTCTGCGCGAGCAGCGCCCATTCCACTTCGGTCAGGCCGAGACCGCCGTGCGCCTCGGGCACCGACACGGCGGTCAGCCCCTGCGACGCGAACAACGACCACAGCGCGTCGGAGCGGCCCGTCGGCGTGGCCCACAGCTCGCGAATCAGTTCCGGGGTCATCTCGGTCATCAGCAGGCGCTTCACGCTGTCCGCGAGCGCCTCCTGGTCTTCATCGAATACGAAATCCATACGATGTCCGTTCAGTGAGGTTGGCGCCGGCGCGCTTACGCGCGCGGCATGCCGAGCATCCGTTCGGCGACGATGTTGCGCTGGATCTCGTTGGTGCCCGCGTAGATCGGGCCGGCCTGCGCGAACAGGAAGCCGTCGAGCCAGTGGCCGAGCGTCGCGTGCTGCGCGGCCGTCTGCGGGACGACCTCGCCGTGCGCGCCGAGAATGTCGAGCGCGGTCTGGTGCATCCGCAGGTCGAGTTCCGACCAGAACACCTTGTTGGTGCTCGACTCCGCGCCGATATGGCCGCCCTTCAGCAGCCGGCTCGCGGTCGCGTAGGTCGACAGCGCGTATGCCTGCGCGTCCATCCATGCGGCGACCACGCGTTCGCGCAGCGTCGGGTCGCGATCCGCGCTGTCGCGGTGCGCGAGATACAGGTCGCGCAGCGCCTGCGCGGTGCGCTGGAAACGGGCGGGCGATCGCAGCATCAACCCGCGCTCGAAGCCGGCCGTCGCCATCGCGACCTGCCAGCCCGCGCCTTCGGCCGCGAGGCGGTTCTCGACCGGCACGCGCACGTCGTCGAAGAAGATTTCCGCGAAGCCCGTCTGCCCGTTCAGCTGGCGGATCGGGCGCACGGTGATGCCCGGCGTCGACAGCGGCACCATCAGGAACGTGAGCCCGTGGTGACGCGACGATTCGGGATCGCTGCGGAACAGCCCGAACAGCCAGTCGGCCCACACCGCGCGGGTCGACCAGATCTTCTGGCCGTTGAGCACGTATTCGTCGCCGATGCGGATCGCCGTCGTGCGGATCGCGGCCATGTCCGAGCCCGCGTTCGGCTCCGACCAGCCCTGCGCCCACACGTGCTCGCCCGCCGCCATCGCCGGCAGGAAGCGCGCCTTCTGCTCCGCCGTGCCGAAATCCATCAGCGTCGGGCCGAGCAGGAAGATGCCGTTCTGGTTCACGCGCATCGGTGCGTCGGCGCGCCAGTACTCTTCCTCGAAGATCAGCCACTCGATCAGGTCGCAACCGCGCCCGCCCAGCTCGCGCGGCCACGTGACCATGCTCCAGCGGCCCGAATGCAGCGTGCGCTCCCATTCGCGGTGCGCGATGAAGCCTTCCTCGGTGTCGAAACTCGGCAGCCGCTCGCGCGGCACGTGCGCGGCGAGCCATTCGCGGATTTCCGCGCGGAACGCCTGCTGTTGCGGCGTATAGGTCAGGTTCATGCGCCAGCCTCCTCGACGCTGGTCCGTGCGTCGAAATGCGCGTCGCGCTTCTCGACGAACGCGGCACGCGCCTCCGTCGAGTCGTTGGTCATGTACGCCTGCAGCGTGAAGCCCTGCTCCCAGCGGTACTTGTCCTCGAGATCGCCGTCCTCGACGCCGTTCAGCGCCTCCTTCGCGAGCCGCACCATCGCCGGGCTCTTTTCCGCGATCTTGCGGGCGATCGCGAGCGCCGCGTCGCGCAGCGCATCGCGCGCGACGACTTGCTCGACCGCGCCGAGGCGGTACGCTTCGGCCGCGTCGATCATCTCGCCGGTGAAGTACATCGCGCGGACTTTCTGCACACCGAACAGTCGTTGCAGATGTGCGCCGCCGCCCATCGCGCCACGGTCGATCTCCGGCACGCCGAAGCGCGCGCAGTCGGCCGCGACGACGATATCCGCCGCGCCGCAGATGCCGATCCCGCCGCCGAGCACGAAGCCGTGCACGGCCGCGATCACCGGCTTCGGGTTGCGGTGCACCGCGCGGAACGTCTCGTAGTTGCCCGCGTTGACCGACACGATCCGTTCCGGATGCGCGGCCAGCTCCTTGATGTCGACGCCCGCGCAGAAGCCGCGGCCTTCGCCGCGCACGACGATCACGCGCACGTCGTCGTCCTCGCCGAGCGCGTCGAGCGCCCGCGCGAGCGCGTGCCAGCCTTGCGCATCGAGTGCGTTCACGGGCGGATGGGCGATCACCAGTTCGGCGATGCCGTCGGCGCGCTCGATCCGGAACGGCATCGCGCCGCCCGGTTGTTTGGATGTAGTCATCTCCACTGCCTCCCTGTGATGTCTTTCAAGCCGCGTGGGCCGCCGCCGCGCCTCGCAACGCGGCCAGCGCGTCGAGCCGGTCGCCGGCCTCCGCGACGATCCGCGCGATCAGCGCGTCGCACGATTCGATCGCGCCGATCATCGCGGCTGCCTGGCCGCTGGGCAGCACGCCCTCGTCCGGCCGCCCCTCGACGATCGCGCGCTGAATCAGGAACGGCGCGTTCGCGGCCATCAGCGTCTGGCTCGCCGTGTAGTCGTGCGAGCGCAGCGCCTTGATCGCGAGGCCCAGCATGTCGGTCGTGCGCAACCCGTTCTGACGGCGCCACGCTTCGGCCGTCTTCAGCGCGAACAGCGTGCGGCGCAGCGGGCCGAAGCGTTCGAGCTTCAGCAGATACGGGTTGTCGATCATGCGTTGCGGCAGCCCGTCGAGCGCGTCCGACACGCGGATCCGCGCCGGATCGCCCACCGCGACGTAGCGCTCGAGCGTCGCGCGCGGCACCGGCGATTCGGCGCTCATCAGGAAGCGCGTGCCCATCGCGATGCCGGCCGCGCCGTACGCGAGCGCGGCAGCCAGCCCGCGCCCGTCGAAGAACCCGCCGGCCGCGACGACCGGCACCCGCACCGCGTCGAGCACCTTCGGCAACAGCAGCGTGGTCGGCACCGAGCCCGTATGGCCGCCGCCTTCCGCGCCCTGCACCGTCACGATGTCCGCGCCGAGCTCGACCGCCTTCGCCGCGTGCTTCGGCGCGCCGACGGTCGGCATGCAGACGATGCCGGCGTCCTTGAAGCGGCGGATCGTCTTCGCATCCGGCCCGCGCCCGTAACTGACCGCGCGCAGCCGATGCTCGATCGCGAGATCGACCACCTGCGCGGCGTTCTTCTGAAACATGTGGAAGTTGATGCCGAACGGCTTGTCGGTCAGCGCCTTCACCTTCAGGATCTCGGCCTCGACCTGCTCCGGTTCGAGCGTCGCGCCGGCCAGGAAGCCGAAGCCGCCGGCGTTGGCGGTGGCCGCGACGAGCCGCGCGTCGGCCACCCAGCCCATCGCGGTCTGCACGATCGGGTAGCGGCAGCCGAGCAGGTCGCACAACGGGGTATGCAGTGGCGTGCTCATGCGGCGGCTCCGTTGACGGCGGCCGCTGCCGCATCGGTCCGCCCTTCGCCTTCCGCCTGCTCCGGCCTGCGCTGCGAGCTGGCCATCTTGCGCGCGTCGTAGCCGCCGAGGCGGTCGCCGCTGACGAGCTCGTTGTGCGCATGCGCGAAGTGATGCCATGCGAAGGCCGCGTCCATCGCCGCGCGTTTGCCCTGCAGTTCCTCGACGTGGTTCAGTGCCTGCTTGGTCAGCGCGAGGCCGAGCCGCGGCATCGTCGCGATCTTCGCGGCGATCGCGTAGGTCGCGTCGCGCAGCCGCTCGCGCGGCACGACGCGGTTGACCATGCCCATCTGATACGCGCGCTCGGCCGGCATCCGTTCGCCGAGGAACAGGAACTCCTTCGCGATGCGCGGGTTCAGCTCGTACGCATGCGCGAAATACTCGACGCCCGGAATGCCCATCCGCACGACCGGATCCGCGAAGAACGCGTCCTCCGACGCGACGATCAGGTCGCATACCCATGCGAGCATCAGCCCACCCGCGATGCATGCGCCGTGCACCATCGCGATGGTCGGCTTCGGCAGGTCGCGCCAGCGCCGGCACATCCCGAGGTACACCTCCTGTTCGCGCGCATAGAGGAATTCGCCGCCCTCCTTGTCGACGTGGTCGTACCACAGCGACGCACGATCGAACGACTCGTGAATGTCGCGGCCTGGCGTGCCGATGTCATGGCCCGCCGAGAAATGCTTGCCGGCGCCCGCGAGCACGATCGCCTTCACCGCGTCGTCGTGCGACGCGCGCCGGAACGCCGCGTCGAGCGCATACGTCATCTTCGAGTTCTGCGCGTTGTGATACTCGGGACGGTTCATCGTGATCGTCGCGATGCCGTCCTCGACCGCGTAGTCGACGACACCGTCGCCGAACGTCATCTGGGTCGCTTCCATGTCGGACCTCATCCGCGGCGCGGCGCCGGATTGTTGCGCACGATCGTCGCGCGCAGGTTGTGAGGGTCGAGCGCACGCACGATGCGCAGGTCTTCCGCGCTCGGCGCGGCCGTCGTGCCGAGTTCCGGTGCGGCAACCAGCGGGAAGCCGGTCGCATCCTGCACCTCGTCGAAGCTCACACCCGGATGCAGCGAACGCACGCGAATCGCATGGTCGGGGCCGCCGAAATCCATCACGCACAGGTCGGTGACGATGCTGCGCAGGTCGACGAAGGTCTTCATGCCGGGCAGCCGGCGCGCCGGGTTGTAGCCGACCGTGCAGACCATGTCGACTTCGCCTTCGACGAACGTGCGCTTGCCGTGGCCGCTGACGAAGAACGAATTCGCGTGATTCGTCGAGTTGCCGGGGAAACCGCGCGCACCGAGCAGCTGCGTCTTCGGGCGCGCGTAGTCGTCGCCGAGCCACGAGATGTTCGCCTGGCCGAAGCGGTCGATCTGCGTCGGCATCACCAGCGCGTGGCGGCGGCCGTGCCACAGGCAGTCGAACACGCGTTCGTAGGTCATCCAGCCGCTCGCCTTCACGCGATAGCCGTCGGGACGGGGGCCGAGCGGGACCGGCTCTTCGACGAGATACGCCTCGCCGTCGGTCAGCATCAGCCCGTTGTTGTAGACGAGCCGCGCGAGGCCGGCCGCGAGCCGCGGGCCCGTGCCGATGCCGGTCGCCAGCACTTCGCCGTCGTCGCGCCAGAGTCGCGCGGACGCGACGATCATCAGTTCCGCAAGGGAATGGTCGAGAGATTCGCTCACAGGCGCTCCTTTACAGAATCGGCAACGGCAGCGTCGTCACATGCGGCAGGCCGCCGACGCCTTCGAGATACTGGCGTTCGTCCTGGCCGACCACGTCGCGCAGGTACGCCGCCGTCTTCGCATCGTCTTCCGCGCTCGCGCAGTACGCGCGCAGGTGCGGCAGGTCCCAGCCGTAGGCCGGCCCGCACGACGTCGGGTGCGCGCCGCCCGGCGCAGGCACGACGCCGGTGACGAGCGAGCGCTCGAACGGGTTGCGTTTCGCGGCGTCGAGGTCTTCGGTCGCGAGCGACGCGTCGACCGTTTCCGCCGACACGTAGCAGCGCCGCGCGGCGCGCGCCATCCATGCGTCGAAGAACGGATCGGGGCCGTCGATGCGCGTGTTGCCCATCCGGTCGGCCGCGTTCACGTGCAGCAGCGCGACGTCGAGCTCGAGCGCCGGCATCGCGAGCAGCGTCTCGCCGTCGTCGTACGGCGACCTGACCGTGCGCAGCTCCGGCGCGTGATCGAGCAGCGCGGTGCCGAGCCCGGCGCGGGTCGGCAGGAACGGCAGGCGCGCGGCGGCCGCGCGCAGGCCGAGCTGCAGCATCCCTTCGTCGAGTTCGAGCACGTCGACGCGGCCCTGTTCGCGGGCGCGGCGGAAATGCGGTTCGAGCGGGATCACGTCCAGCGACACGAAGCCGAACACCACCTTGCGCACCTTGCCCGACGCGCACAGCAGGCCGACGTCGGCGCCGCCGTAGGCGACGACCGTCAGGTCCTTCAGGTTCGAGCGCGCGATCTCGCGCACCAGCGCCATCGGCTTGCGCCGCGGCCCCCATCCGCCGATGCCGATCGTCATGCCGTCGGCGAGTTGCGCGACCACGTCGCGCGCGGACATCGTCTTGTCGAGAGGTTTCATCGTCATCGTGCTGGCTTACCGGTATCCGATGCTGAAATCGTGGCCCCACTGGCTCACCTTGGTGGCCTCGAACACCGCATGCTTAGACCAGTCGACCGTGAGGCCGCCGAAGCCGTATTCGAGATCGAAGCCGCCGGGGGTCTTCATGTAGAACGAGATCATCTGGTCGTTGCAGTGCCGGCCGAGCGTCGCCGACATCTTCACGTCGTGCGCGGCGACCCGATCGAGCGCGCGGCCGACTTCGTCCATCGAGTCGACTTCGGCCATCACGTGCACGCAACCCGACGGCACGGCCATCTCGAACAGCGCGAGGCTGTGATGGCGCGCGTTGCGGCAGTGCATGAAGTGAATGCGCTTCTCGGGTTCGGCGGGGTCCTGCGTGAACTTCACGCGGTAGATGTCGGACAGTTCGAAGCCGAGCACGCCGCGCACGAATGCGTCGGTCGCGTCGAACTGCGGCGCGGGCAGCACCGCGTGGCCGAGCCCCATGTCGCCGGTGACGAAGCGCGCGACGCCGAGCGGCGACACGAAGCGGCGGAAATCGCAGCGCGCGCCCCAGTACAGCTCGTGACGATTGCCGGACGGGTCGGTGCACCACGCCATGGCCTGCACGCGGCGCAGCGCGGCTTCGTCACGCGTGGCGCGCACGGTTTCGACGCCCGCACGTTGCAACGCCGTGAGCGCGGCGTCGAACGCGGCGCCGTCGGGCAGCTCCCAGCCCGACGCGAAATAGCGGTCGGTCGCGCCGGGGACGATCACGTAGCGGAAATCGCGCTCGTCCATCTTCAGGTACAGCGCGCCGTCGGGTGCGTCGAGCGCCTGCATGCCCAGCACGTCTTCCGCGTAGCGGCGCCACGCATCGACGCAGGTCGCCTCGACGACGACGTAGCCGAGCGCACGGACATCGATCATGTCGGCCTCCTCCAGGTTCAGATTCCGTTGTTCGTGAAAGGATTCTGGCCGGTCGGGGATGGCGTCACATCGTCTGTTGGGACGAGAGCCGGCGGGGAGCGGGAGCGTGGCGCGGCGGGTACGCACAGCGAAACGATGCCGCGTTGCTGCGGCGCCGCAAACGACGTCGGTAACGCGTGGCCGCAACGACGCGTGGGCATCGGCGACAACGCCGACAACATGCGTTCGGCTCAGCCGGAATAACCGGTCCGGCGGATTATCTTTCTTACGGTCTAAACGTCAGGAATGCCTGAAAAAATCGGCCGGAATGCTTATTTCTTCTGCGTAGAAATCAACCATTTACCCGCTCACCGGGAATCGTCGTCGATAACCCGGCGTCATGGCGTCTGCCCTGTCGGGACAAGCGCCCCGGCCTTCCGCCGGTTTTCTGGAATCGCACTGCGAAGCGTCGAGACAAACTTCGACACGCGCATCATGGACTTCGATCCTTGTAACGGGTATGTTACGCAGGCGGCGTTTAATGTCTTTCATAAATATCAATAACGGCCTACGAGGATGACAAATTGAAAACTACAAAAAACCCGCTTTCGCTGTCCGACCTGTACGAGGCATCGGCGGCGATGAACCGGCGCGACTTCATTCGCCTCGGCGCGTATGCAGCCGTATCGATGCTGGCCGCATGCGGCGGCGGCGGATCCGACGCACCGCCGCCGGACCCGCACCCTGACGGCGTCTCGCTGACGCTCGCCGTGCAGCAGCCCGCCTCCGGCACCGCCGCGCTCGATGCCCACTTCGCGAGCCTCAGCTTCGAGAAAGCCGACATCAACAACAACTACTTCCGCGGAGACAACACGAACCTGATCGGGCTGCTCAACGCGCTCGGCGGCGGCGTGCTGCGCATCGGCGGAAACAGCGTCGACCGCATGACGTGGGCGCCCAACGGGCCGGGGCAGATCCGCGGGCAGGTGTCGCGTGTCGACGTGGCGCGATTCGTCGCGTGCCTCAAGCAATGTCCCGCATGGAAAGTGATCTACGGGATCAATTTCGCCGGTGCGCGCGGCTCGGTGGCATCGCCGGCGCAAGCGGCCGACGAAGCGCTGTATGTGTCGCAGCAGCTCGGCGGACAGTTGCTCGCGTTCGAGATCGGCAACGAGCCCGATCAATACGGCGACAGCAGGACGCCGAACCTGGCCGGAATCACCTACGGCATCTTCCTGAACGGCGGCACGGTCGCCCAGGGCACGATCGCGGGATGGAACCAGTTCGCGCAGGCGATCGCGGGCGCCGTCAGCGGCGCCGTGTTCAGCGGGCCGGCCGCCGCCAGCGACACGCCGGGCTGGGCGGAGTCGTTCGCGGCGAGCCAGGGCAGGAACATCGCACTGCTGACCGAGCACTACTACATCAGCAACTACAACGAAAACGCGCCCTCGATCGCCGGGATGCTCGCCTACCCCGATGCGAATCTCGTCACGGCCCTGCAAAACATGCGGTCCGCCGCGCAGAAGGCCGGCGTGCCGTTCCGGATGGACGAGACCAATTCGTATTTCAACAGCACGAAGCCGGCCGGCGTCAGCAACGTGTTCGCGAGCGCGCTGTGGGCGATCGATTTCATCTTCACGCATGCGCAGTACGGCGCGAGCGGCCTGAATTTCCACAACAACGGATCGGTCGCGAGCTATACCGCGATCGCCGATTCGCAAGGCGAAGTCACGGCCGTGCAGCCGCTCTATTACGCGCTGCTGTTCTTTTCGCAAATCTTCGCGGGCGGCGGCGCAGGTGAATTCCTGAATACGACGCTGAGCGCGAGCACGGCGGCCGTGAGCGCATTCGCGGTCGCGACCAGTCAGGGCGCCACCTACGTCATCATCAACAACAAGGATACGGTCAGCACCGCAAACGTTACCGTCACGCTCGGTTCGCAGGCGTCGCGCGCGACGGTGATGACGCTCGCTTCGTCAGGTGACGCAACGGGCGCCCAGCTCGCCAATCCGGGCATTTACAACGGCGGGACACCGATCACGTTCGGCGGGCAGGCGGTCGCGCTGAATGGCGCATGGAACGGCACGCCGCAGCAGACGCTTGCCGTGGCGAATCGGCAGGTGACCGTGAAGGTGGCACCGGTGAGCGCCGCGCTGATTCGCATCCAGTAGCACGTCCGGCTCAGAACCGGTACGAGATCCCGATCTGCAGCACCGGATACCAGCGATACCGCGACATCATCCGGTTCAGTTCGTCGAGGCCGCTGGAGGCCAGGACCTGGCTCTTCTGCGGTCCGGCCGCGGCGGCGAGTTCCGGCGACAGCGTGTACGAGCAGCGCGGGATTCCGTATGCGACGCCGATGTCGGCGACGAAGCCGAGCCCTTTCGACGCCGGCCGATGCCCGTAACCGATCCCGACATACGGCATCACGGTCGGATAGCGCGCCTCCGCGACCGCGTACATCCCGGGCAGCGCCGGGTAGCGCTTGCCGGCGAACACGTAGGTGCCGTTGGTCGGCACCGACACGCCGCGGATTTCGTCGTCGTTGAAGCGCAGTCCGATCGTCGCGCGAAAGCCGCTGCCGCGCCATGGAAAGATGTCCGCATACAGGCCGCCTTGCCGCAGCTTGATGTCGTCCTGATAGCGATTGCCGGCCACGGTGAAGTCATGCGTCAGATTGATCGCATTGAAATCCGCGTGTGCGCCCAGCACCGAGTTGAAGCTCACGGCCGCGCCGATGCCGACGCCTTGCGTGCCGCCCTGCAGGTAGATTTCCTGCGCGTGCGCGCCAGCCGCGAACACCATCACCAGCGCTGCCCATTGGTTCACTGTCGTTTTCACGGGCGTCTCCCCGACATGTGCCGGGCGAGCCGACCCGCCGCGTGCAGCGCATGCCGCCACGCGCAGCGGGTCCCCCGGCACGACATCTTGCAAGCAAGCTTGCTGTTTGACGGATCGCACGTGCGGTGTCCGTTCGTGTCGCCGATACGACGCATCGCGCGTCCGACACGACCGGCCGCCATCCCGCGGCGCGATCCGATCCCCGATATTTCGATGTCGTTGCGTGCCGCTCCCGCGATTCGTGGTTGCCATCGATCGCGGTTATGTCGAGCAGCCCCGGCCTAACCGCAAGGGATGTGCCATGCGGCGCGGATCGGCGCGGGGCAAGCGTCGCGGCCTGACGTGCGGGGTTACGCGGGAGGGAATCGACGGAAATGTTTCAGGAACGCATCTGTTTTTGGGGCTTCGGCGTCGTGCCCGATGTCGGGAGGCAGCGCATCTGGCAGAGCGAAGCGCGCCGTGCAAGCGTGCGCGGCGGTCGGCAGACGCGAAGTCGCGACGGCCGGCAAGCGCGTGTGTCGCCACGCCCGGAAGAAAATGTTTCATCGACGTGACTTCGCGCCAGCCGTGCGTGGTCTGGGATGCGAGATCGTGCGGTGCGGGTCAGGGTGAATACCGAGGACGGTGCGTGCGCAACCAGTCGCTGGTGAGATGGCCGGTCATGCGCGTCGATGCATGCAATGTGGGCCGACGATCCCGCTCGCCCGAGCGGGCCCCATGCATCCGCTACAACCCGTATCCACCGGACACATTCAACTGCTGCCCCGTGATGTAATTCGCGTGGTCCGACGCGAGAAACACCGCCGCGCGGCCGATATCGTGCGCCTTCCCCCAGCGCTTGAGCGCGAGCATGTTCTGCGTCTCGTCGATCCACGCCTGGTCGAACTGTCCTTGTTCGAGCAGCACCGGAAACATCCCGGCCTCGATCACGCCGACCAGAATCGAATTCGCGCGGATCTCGTGACGGCCCTCCTCGCGCGCGAGCCCCCTCACGAGCGCCTCGTTCGCCGCCTTCGGCGCGACCGACAATCCATCCCGATCCGGCCAGCGCAGATGCCCGGCCGAGCCGAGCGTCACGAACGACCCGCCGCCCGACGCGCGCAAATGCGGCAACACGGCCTTCGCCGCATTGAAGAAGCCAACCGTCTCGACCTCGATCGCGCGCCGCCAGTCGTCGTGCGTCATGTCGCCGATATGGCGCTGGTTCACGAACGGGCCGGCCGCCCACACGATCGTATGCACGCGACTGTGCGCGTCGATCGCGGCCGCAAGCGCCGCATCGATCTGCGCGGGATCGGTCACGTCCACGCGATGCGTGGTGGCCGCGACACCCGTGCCGCGCAGATCGCGCGCGACACGCTCGGCCACGTCGGCCTTGCTGCGATAACCGAGCGCGACCGGCACGCCCGCGCACGCGAATTCGCGCGCGACGCCCTGCCCGATCCCGCCGCTGCCGCCGAACACGAGCACCGCGCCCTGCGGAAATCCGTTGTCGTTCATGCGTTCATCCCGTTGGTGACGTATCGCGCGCCGGCGGTCAGGCCGCCGCTTCGGTGCCCGCGCGCAGCCGGTACTTCAGCACCTTGCCGGCCGCGCTCGTCGGCAGTTGCTCGACGAACGTGAAATGCCGCGGCACCTTGTAGTTCGCCATGTTGCTGCGCGCCCAGTCGTTCAGCGCGGTGGCGTCGGTGTGCGCGCCGGGACGCAGCACGACATATGCATGCCCGACTTCGCCGAGCCGCGTATCGGGCACGCCGACCAGCGCAACCTGCGCGATCGCCGGGTGCGCGGCCAGCAGCCGCTCGATCTCGGCCGGATAGCAGTTGAAGCCGCCGACGATGAACATGTCCTTGATCCGGTCGGTGATCTTCAGGTTGCCGTTCGCGTCGACGCAGCCGAGGTCGCCGGTATGCAGCCAGCCGTCCGCGTCGACGGTTTCGCGGGTCGCGTCCGGCTGGTTGAAATAGCCGCGCATCACGTTGTAGCCGCGCACCCAGATCTCGCCGGTCTCGTCCGGCCCGAGCGCCGCGCCGTCCTGCCCCGCGATGCGTAGCTCGACGCCCGGCATCGGCCGGCCCGATGTAAAGGCGACCGTCTCCGCGTCGTCGCCATGACGGCACAGCGTCGCGAACCCGCACGATTCGGTCAGCCCGTAGCCGGTCAGCACGGTCTCGAAGCCGAGCTCCGCGCGCATCCGCTCGATCAGGCTCGGCGCGATCGCGGCCGCGCCCGTCACCGCGATCCGCAGCGACGACAGGTCGCGCGTCGCACGATCGGGCGCGTCGAGCAGCGCGTAATACAGCGTCGGCGGGCCGGGCAGCACCGACACGCGTTCGTCGGCGATGCGCCGCAAGACGTCGGCGGGCTGGAACACGAGATGCGGCAGCACGGTCGCACCGCTCGACAGTGCGGCGAGCCAGCCCGCCTTGTAACCGAACGTATGGAAAAACGGATTGACGATCAGGTAGCGGTCGTCCTGGCGCACGCCGGTGATCGCGGCCCACGCCTGTGCGGCCCGCAGGTTCTGGCCGTGCGCGGTCATCACGCCCTTCGGGCGGCCGGTCGTGCCGGACGTGAACATCAGGTCCATCACGGTATCCGGTGTCACCTGCGCCTCCCGCTCGTGCACGGCGGCGAGCGGCACCGCCGCGCCGCGCGCGAGGAACGCGTTCCAGGTTTCGTCGCGCGCGCCGGACGGCGGTTCGCCGTCGAACACGACGACGCGTTCGAGCGTCGCGGGCCGATGCGGCGCGAGCATCGCCGGATAGGATTCGCCGAGGAAGGTGCCGCAGCAGAACAGCAGCCGCGCGCCGCCGTCATGCAGGATGCCGCCCACCTCCATGCCCTTCATCCGTGTGTTGACCGGCACGAGAATCGCGCCGACGGTATGGATCGCCAGCGCAGCGACGATCCATTGCGGCAGGTTCGGCGCCCATACGGCGATCCGGTCGCCCGCGTCGATGCCGCTCGCGAGCAGCGCGCGCGCCGCCTCGAGACGCGCCGCGTCGAGTTCCGCATACGTCAGCCGGCCGTGCTCCGACTCGATCGCCGGATGCGCGCCGTGGCGCGCGGCAGCCCGCGCGATCAGCGCGGGCGTGGTGAGGATTTCATTGTCCATCGTCATAGGCATCGCAACAGGATTGCCGCGCGCGCCGCCGGCGCGCCACGGCTCAATCGGGGAACACCACGCGCAGCGCGTCGCTCGCGGGCCGCGCGCGGCAGGCGAGCGTCCAGCCGGCCGCGATCTCGTCGTCGTCGAGCACATGGTTATCGTCGAGCGCCACCGCCCCGCGTTCGACGCGGCACATGCACGCGCCGCACTGCCCCATTCGGCAGGAATTCGGCGCGGGCAGGCCGGCGCGCAGCATAGCGTCGAGCAGCGTTTCGCCGGGCGCGCTGTCGAATGCGAACGCCTCGCCGTCGAGCACCGTCTCGATCGCCGCGCCATCGCCGGAGTCGGCCGCGGAAGTCGCCGCGGACGATGCCGTCGCGTCGCCCTGCGCCGGCGCGTCGGGCAGCGACGCGAAGCGCTCGACATGCACGCGCGCGCGCGGCAGCCCGAGGCCGAGCATCGCGGCGAGCGCGTTCTCCATGAACATCGCCGGCCCGCAGATGAACGTTTCCTGCTGGCTGAACGGCCGCGCGAGTTCCTCGAGATGCCGCTGCTGCGGCACGCCCTGCACGCTGTCGAGCCAGTGGATTACACGCAGGCGGCCCGGATGGCGGTGCGCGAGCTGCTGCAGTTCGTCGCGGAAAATCACCGAGCGCTCGTCGCGGTTCGCATAGATCAGCGTCAGCATCCCACGGCCGTGCACGAGCGCCGATTTCAGGATCGACAGCACCGGCGTGATGCCGCTGCCGCCCGCGAACAGCAGCAGGTCGCCGTCGAGCGTGCGCGGCGTGAAGACACCGGCCGGCGGCAGCACGTCGAGCGCATCGCCCGCACGGATGCGGTCACACAGCCAGTTCGACGCACGGCCGTCGCGCACGCGCTTGACGGTGATCTTCGGTGCCGCGTCGATGCCCGGCGCGCTCGACAACGAGTAACAGCGTGCGACGGTCGCGTCGGCGCACGGCACGTTCAGCGTCAGGAACTGGCCGGGCCGATACGCGAACGCATCGCGCAACGCGGCGGGCACGTCGAACACGAACGAGCATGCGTCGTCGCTTTCGGCAATGACGTCGGCAACGGTCAGCCGGTGAAAACGGGAATCGCTCATCGCCGGCTCCTCATGCCGCACCGGCCGCATGCCGGCCGGTTTCGTCCGCGCTGCCCCGTGTCGGGTTCGACGCGAGCGCCGGCGCGATGCATGCGAACGCGTTCAGCACCTGCGTTGCCGCAGCGCCGATCAACTGCACAAGCGCTCGCATGATCGTTGTGTCCGCATCGTTCGCGATATTGCGGTTCAGTCTGCGTGTCATGAGTCGTCTCTTTCCGATGCGGTAAAGCGCGCGGCCGTCACGCTGCCGCGCGGTTCGCGGGCGCGCCCGGCGTCGTATATGCGCCGTCGAGATAGACGAGCGGATCGACGTCGCCGCTCATCAACACTTCGCGGATTCGCCCGATGAACACCGTATGCGTGCCGTATTCGAAACGGCCGTCCTGCTCGCACACGAGGCTCGCCTGCGAATCGTGCAGATACGGGACGCCGAGCGGCGACGTGCGCCACTCGCCCGTCGTGAAGCGCGCCTCGCCCTTCAGGCGGCCGCTGCAGTCGATCGCGATGCCTTCGTGACGTGCCGACAGCACGTTCACGCAGAACGGCGCGCCCGCGTCGAGCGGCGGATACAGCGACGCATTGCGGTTGATGCAGATCAGCAGCGACGGCGGCTCGGTCGACAGCGAATCGACCGCCGTCGCGGACATCGAGTAGCGCCGGCCGTCGTGCGCGCTGCTGATGACCGTGACAGAGCGCGCGAGGCGGCGCATCGCCAGCAGCATGTCGGTGCGCAGCGGATGGGTAGTGAGATCGCTCATCATTGGACTCCGTCAAGTTCAGTCGTGGACGGCCGGTCTGATCGGCCGCCGGCGTCGGCCGCTTGCGCGGCCAGGTGGTCGGCGGCGATGAACCCGAAGGTCATCGCCGGACCGAGCGTCGAGCCCGCGCCGGGGTAGCTCGCGCCCATCACCGATGCACTGGTGTTGCCGATCGCGTACAGGCCGTCGACCGGCGCGCCGTCGGCGCGCAGCACGCGCGCGTGCGCGTCGGTGACGAGCCCGCCCTTCGTGCCGATGTCGCCCGCGTCGATCCTCACCGCATAGAACGGCGCCTCGTCGACCGGCCCGAGACACGGATTCGGCTGGTTCCTCGGATCGCCGTAATACGTGTCGAACAGGTTGTCGCCCTTGCCGAACGCTTCGTCGATACCGGTTGCCGCGTAACGCGCCATGTCGCGCAGCGTGTCGTGCAGCCCGGCCGCGTCGACGCCGATCCGAGCGGCGAGCGCATCAATCGTGTCGGCCTTCACGAGCACGTCGCGAAACGCGTCCGGAATCCGCGAATCGGGCATCATCGGCGCCGGCATGATCGGACCGCACGGATACTTGCGGCGAAAGCGCGCGTCGAACACCATCCACGCCGGCACGCACGCGCCGGTGCGCGCATGGTCGCGATACATCGCCGGCACGAATTCGGAATACGGCGCGGCTTCGTTGACGAAGCGCTTGCCGAGGCCGTTGACGATCACGCAGCCCGGCAGGTTGCGTTCGACGAACAGCGCGCGCTGCTTCTCCTCGCCCGCGACGCCGACCGTCGGCGCGCCCCAGACGTGTTCCATCAGCGCGAGCGCGCCGCCGAGCCGGTGGCCTTCGGCAATCGCGTCGCCGGTGTTGGCCGGCGGCGTCGCGCTCCATCGCATCTGCGTCGGTTGCGGCAGGTAGCGTTCGCGCATCGGCTGGTTGCGCTCGAAACCGCCCGCGCCGAGGATCACGCCGCGCCGCGCGACGATCGTCACCGGCTGTCCGAAGCGCTGCGCGCGCACGCCCGTCACGCGGCCGTCGACGTCGAGCAGGTCGCGCATCGGCGTGTCGAGCCAGACGGGCACGTTGCGCTCGAGCAGCGCGCGGCGCAGCCCGCCGATCAACGCATTGCCGAGCGTCAGGCGCCGGTCGCGCCGCGTGCGGCGACGCACGCCGACATCGAGCCAGTAGCGGCCGAATTGCGCGATCGCGAGCTTCATGAAGCCCGGCCCGCGCGAGAACAGCGTGTGCGCTTCCTTCGACGTCACGGCCACGCGGCCGCCGATCAGCGTGCCGGGCGACGGCGGACGCAGCCGGTCGAGTTCGTCGCCGAGCAGCGCACCGTCGAACGGCAGCGGATCGAGCGCGCGATAGCCCGGCATCGCGCCCGGCAGCTTCTGGAAATAGTCCGCGTACTTCGGCAGCGCCTGGTAGCGCACCGGCGTCTTCGTTTCGAGGTAACGCAACATCGCGGGCGCCTGGTCGAGATACGCGTCGAGCCGCTCGCGCGACGATGCGCCGGCCGTGCACGCGTCGAGATAGCGGCGCGCGGCCTCGCGCGTATCGGTCGCGCCGAGTTCCGCGATATGGTGGTTGCACGGTATCCAGATGCCGCCGCCGGAGATCGCCGACGTGCCGCCGTACAGCGCCGTCTTCTCGATCACGACGACGGACAGCCCGCGGTCGGCCGCGCGGCATGCCGCGAGCAGCGCGCCCGCGCCCGAGCCGACGACCACGACGTCGAACACGTATTGCTGCGCTTGCGTGTCGTTCATCGCGGCCTCGTCAGATGAAATAGTCCGTGTTCTCGCGGCCGAGCATCACGGCGCCGAGGTTCTGGCCGAAGCGGTCGACGTTGTTCGCGTAGTGCGCGCGGGCCGCGTGCAGGTCGAGGAAGCGGCGCACCAGCGGATTGCGGTGATAGATGCCGTTGCCGCCCGCGTAGCGCAGCAGCGCGTTCGCGGCCTGCGCGCAGCGCTCGGCGACCTGCGCGGACTGGTAGCGGAAATGCACGCGGCGCTCGATCGACACGGCCGGCCCGCCCGTCACCGACGCCATCAGTTCCGCGAAATTGCGCTTGAGCAGCACCTTCATCTCGTCGATCGCGACGGCCGCGTTCGCGCACGCGTTCTGCGCACCCGGATCGTCGGTCGTCTTCGCGCCGCTGTTGGCCGACACGCGCGTGGCCGCATAGCCGGTGAAATCGTCGAGCGCGCCCTGCAGCGCGCCGATGCACGACGTGCACACCGCGCGCACGAAGATCTGCGCGAACGGCAGCTTGAACAGCGGCGCATCGTTGACGGCCAGGCCCGGGCTCGTGCCCATCATCCCGTCGAGCGCCTTGTGCGTGCGATACGCGGGCACGAACGCGTCGTCGACGACGATGTCGTGGCTGCCGGTCGCACGCAGGCCGAGCACGTCCCAGTCCTGCTGGATCCGGTAGTCGGATTTCGGCAGCAGGAACGTGCGGTATTCCGGCGGCTGGCCGGCAACGGCCGGCGGCACCAGCGCACCGAGGAACACCCATTCGCACAGTTCGCTGCCGCTCGAGAACTTCCAGTGGCCGGACAGGCGGAAGCCGCCTTCGACCGGCGTCACGCGGCCGACCGGCATGTAGGTCGACGCGATCAGCGTCGCGGGATCCTTGCCCCACACGTCCTGCTGCGCGCGTTCGTCGAACAGCGCGAGCTGCCAGTTGTGCACGCCGACGACGCCGTACACCCATGCCGTCGACATGCAGCCGCGCGCGAGCGCCATCTGGATGTCGAAGAAGGTCTGCGGATCGAGCTCGTAGCCGCCGTAGCGCTTCGGCTGCAGCACCTTGAAGAAGCCGGCGGCCTGCATGTCGGCGATCGTCTCGGCCGGGATGCGGCCCTGCGTTTCCGCCTGCGCGGCGCGGCCGGCAAGCGTCGGCGCCAGCGCCTCGGCCCGGGCGATCAGGGTGGCGGCCAGTGCGTTCGAATCGTTGTCGCGGTGCACGAATGTCTCCTGTGATACGGGGCGCGCGCGGCGGCGCTCATCCCGGTCTCTCTCTAAGTGGTTCGTCGCGGCCGGCGCCGCGAGCGAGGGCTCCTGCCGACGATGCTCGGGCTCGCGCGGCCCGGCCCGCCTTACGCGCAGGCGCGCTCCTTCTCCTTGTTGAAGAACGGGATCACGTGCTCGCCGATGTTGCGGATCGTCTCCATCTGCGCGTCGTGCGGCACCGTGCCCATCTGGCAGAGGAACAGCACTTCGTCGACGCCCGCCTCCTGCAGGCGGCCGACGTAGCCGATGCAGTCGTCCACCGTGCCGTACGCGTGGTTCGGGTTCATCATCGCGAGCGCCGGATCGGCGAAGTTCACGACGACTTCCTCCGACGCGAAGCGCGAACGGATCACCATCTCGCCGGTATCGGCCTGCACGAGGTCGTCGCCCCACTTCGCCGGGTCCGGACGCTCGCCGCCCGTGTACCAGTACGCGAGCGATTCCATGAAGTAGCGCTGGCCGCGGATGCCGATCTTGCGGGCCTTCTGGCCGTCGGCCATCACGACCGTCGGGCACAGCGCCGCGAGGTGCTGGGTCGGGCGGAAGCCGACCTGGTCTTCCGGCTTGCGGTTCGCCCATGCCTCGCGATAGATCGCGTTCTTCTTCGCGACTTCGTCGGGGCCGCCGAAGCCGAGCACCAGCGCGCCCATCCCGCGCTGTCCGGCACGCAGCAGCGCGTCGGTGTTCGTGCAGGCGAGGTACATCGGCGGATGCGGATCCTGGAACGGCTTCGGGTGGATCGGACGCTTCGGAATCTTGATGTACGTGCCGTCGTGCTCGATCTCGTCCTGCACGAACATCTTCGGCACCAGGTACATCGACTCGTCGATCATCGGCTGCAGTTCGTTGAGGTCGTAGCCGAACGCGCCCGCTTCCTGCTGGCTGCCGCCCTTGCCGACGCCGAAATGCACGCGGCCGCCCGACAGGATGTCGAGCAGCGCGACGCGCTCCGCGACCTTGATCGGATGGTTCATCGCCGGCGGCAGGCACACGACGCCGTGACCGAGGCCGATGCGCGTCGTGCGCCCGGCCAGGTACGCAAGGAAGGTTTCCGGCGCGCTCATGTGCGCATAGTTGGTCAGCGACGTGTGCTCCACGCACCAGATCGTGTCGAAACCGACCTGCTCGGCCAGCAGCGCCTGCTCGACCGTCTCCTTGAACACCCGGTGGTCGCCCTCGCGCGATGCGTCGGTGGTCTGGGCTTCGTAGATGAGGGAAAACTTCATTGCGTGCGTCTCCATGTATGTTGGACGAGTCGGGGTCGTGCAGCCGCCCGCACGATACGGACGAATAGCGACGGTCCACGGATGGGAGTGTCGGCGCGCGGGCCCGCACGGGCATCGTCTGTTTGGAGTAACGGCAGGCATGCGGGGACAGAGGGGTTTCACCGTCATCCGAACAGACTGCGTCGCGGCCGGCACCGCGCGCTAGCATCGAACGACGGCCCGGTGCGGACCGTACACATCACGACGAGGGAGAGAGGGAATGAAGGTATCGATGCTGCTGTACCCGGTCGACGACATCGACACGGCCTTGCCGCTGTTCGTCGACGGGCTCGGCCTGAACGTGAAGTTCCGCGACGGCGACCGCTATTGCGCGCTCGACGGCGGCCCGCTGACGATCGCGCTGGTGGCCGGCGACGAGCAGATCGTCGAACGCGCGGCGCTCACGCTGCGCGTGGACGAGGACGACGACCTGTACGCGGCGATGGCGCGGGTCGTGAAGGCCGGCGCGTCGGTGCGCGTGCCGGTGCAGGCGGGGCCGCACGAATACCGCGCGGTGCTGGAGGACCGCAACGGCGCGCTGCTGGTGATTTCGCAGAAACGCGCCGCGTGACGCGGCCACGTGTGGCGCGCGTGCCACGCGATCCGGCTGGCGGGAACCCGGCCGGATGCCGCGGGAACGGTCGGTGTCGGGTCATGAGCCAGACGGGATCGAGCGTCCCGCAGCGTCGTCGGCACGTTCGATGACGGTCAATGCCGTCGGGCAGCTTCCCGATGGCCACCGGAATCGGTACCATCGAACGCTTGAAGACCGGCCGTGCGCCGGCGCGAGCCTGCCGGGCCGCGTCGCCCGTCACGTCGCCTCCGCGCCGGTCGCCGCACTTCCCGTTTCGTCATGTCCCGCGAACCCTCACACTCCGCGCTGCTGTGGATCGTCGCCGCCGCGTTCTTCATGCAGTCGCTCGACACGACGATCGTCAACACCGCGCTGCCGTCGATCGCGCAAAGCCTGCATGCGTCGCCGCTCGCGATGCAGCCGGTCGTGGTCGTCTACACGCTGACGATGGCGATGCTCACGCCGGCGTCCGGCTGGCTCGCCGACCGGTTCGGCACGCGCCGCGTGTTCTCGCTCGCCATCCTGGTGTTCTCGCTCGCGTCGATCGGCTGCGCGGCGTCGCACACGCTCGGCCAGCTCGTCGTCGCGCGCGCCGTGCAGGGCATCGGCGGCTCGATGCTGCTGCCGATCGGGCGGCTCGCGGTGTTGCGCCGCGTGCCGGGCGAACGGTACGTCGCGGCGATCGCGTTCGTGTCGATCGCCGCGCAGCTCGGCCCGATCGTCGGGCCAACACTCGGCGGCTGGCTCACGCAGGCGATTTCCTGGCACTGGGTATTCATCGTCAACGTGCCGGTCGGCATGGTCGGCTTCCTCGCGGTGCAGCGCTTCCTGCCGCACGATCAGGCGATGCAGCCGCCGCCGTTCGATTTCGTCGGCTGCGCGCTGCTGTCGGTCGCGATGATCGCGCTGTCGCTCGCGATCGATCCGCCGATGCCCGCGCACCGCAGCGGCTGGGCGATCGGGCTCGCCGTGCTGGGCGTGGCGAGCGCGCTCGCGTACCTGCCCCATGCGCGGCGCCGTGCGCAGCCGCTGTTCCGGCTCGGATTGTTCCGCGAGCCGAACTTCGGTGCGGGGCTGCTCGGCAACCTGCTGTGCCGGATCGGCACGAGCGCCGTGCCGTTCATGCTGCCGCTGCTGATGCAGGTGCAGCTCGGCTATACGCCGCTGCGGTCGGGGATGATGATGCTACCGGCCGCGACCGCCGGCGTGATCGCGAAGCGCTGGATCGCGCCGCTCGCGAAACGCTTCGGCTATGCGACGTTCCTGGTCGTGAACACGGGGATCGTCGGCTGCGCGATCGCGGGGTTCGCGCTGGTCTCGGCACGGCCCGCGCCGGCGCTGGAGATTGCGTTGCTGATCGTGTTCGGCGCCGCGAACTCGATGCAGTTCGCCGCGATGAACGCCGTGACGCTGAAGGGCCTGTCGCACGCCGACGCCGGCAGCGGCAACAGCCTGTTCACGATGATGCAGATGCTGGCGATGGGGCTCGGCGTGTCGATCGGCGGCGGGCTCGTGAACGTGTTCGCCGCGCATTGGGGCTCGATGGCGAACGGCTTCATGCTGTCGTTCGTCTGCATGGGCTCGGTCACGCTGCTGTCGTCCGTCGTGTTCCGGCGGATCGATGCCGCCGCGCCGCCGAGGCCGGTCGCGCCGCGCCCGTCCGCGTAAGCGGCGCCGCGGGCGGGCACGGCCGGCCGTCAGTTCACCTGGCGGCGCTCGACGACCCGCTTGAGCACCCAGCGGATCGACGAACCGTCGGCCGGCGGCTGCGCGACGCGGTATTCATCGACTTCCAGCACATATTGATAGCCGGGCTGGTACGCAAAGCCCTCGATACCGGCGTACCACAGGCTCCACGGCTCCGTCGGGCTGCTGCGCACCTGCAGGCAGTCCATCGGCGCGACGCCCGTGCAGCGCGCCGCCTGCGGCGCGACATACACGGTCCGGGTCACGGGCCGGCCGTCGGCCGGGCGCACCGCGCGCGCGTCCGTCGCGGCCGCGTCGGTCTGGCATCCGGCGAGCAGCGTGCCGCCTGCAATCATGGCCGCGCCGAGCAGCGTTCTGGTCTTGCGAATCATCGGGGGTTCCTCGGGAAGCGTTGGCGGGCCGATTAGACGAACGGTGTTTCGGGAAAGTTCACGAATTGCTTACAACGGCGTGCCGCCACCCTCATTCGTGCGATGTCGCGCGTGCGCCGGCGCGCTACCGTATTCCGGTGCAGGCCGCTGCGCGCCGCCGCCGGCGGTCCGGATACGCCCGTGCACGCACCCGCACGCCCGGCGCATCGCGACCCGGCGGCGGCAACAGGAGACAACCCCAATGACCACGGCGCCCCCGGCCCTTCCCCCGAGCCTTGCCCGATCGAGCCTGACGCTCGAGCAGTTCGACGCGCTGCTCGCGACAATCTACGAAGGCCCGCTGGAGGACGTGCCATGGGGCGGCGCCCTCGAACGGATCCGCGCGCACCTGGACGCGAACTACGTGACGATGATCCTGCGCTGGCCCGCCAGCGGCCACACGGGGCTGATGATCAATGCGTCCGGGCACGGCGCGCCGCTGCCGGGCGTCGCATCGTACAACAACTACTATTACGCGCTCGATCCGTTCGTGAACCTGCCGAGCGATCGCGTCGTCACCGTCGACGAGCTGCTCGGCGTCGGCGTGTGGCGCGACAGCGCGATGTATCGCGAGTTTCTCGAGCCGTTCGACGTCGGCTACCTGATGGGTGCGGACCTGCGCACGCCCGACGGGATCGAATGCCGGTTCCGCGTGTGCCGCTCGCATCACGGCCGCGCGTTCTCGGTGACCGACAAGGCCGTCTGCAACGCGCTGCTGCCGCACCTGAAGCGCGCGGTGCGCCTGCATGCGAAGTTCGGGATGGTCGAATCGGAACGCATGCTGTACGCGAGCACGATCGACCGCATGCTTGTCGCGACCGCGATCCTCGACGAGCGCGGCACGATCATGAAGACCAACTCCGTCGCGGACGAGATCTTCGCCGAATGCGACGGCCTGCGCGTGCGCGGCGGCACGCTCGAAGCCGCGTATCCGCTGGAGAACCGCAAGCTGCAGAAGCTGATCCGGCAGGTGCTCGCGGAGCGCGCGGGCGGCGCGCCGACGGTCGCGCAGGCGATCGCCGTGCCGCGTCCGTCCGGCAAGCCACCGCTCGGCGTGCTGATCCGCACCGTCCCGCTCAGCGAATGGTCGGAGGACAATCCGCGCCGGCCCGCGTGCGCGATCTTCATCCGCGATGGCGAACGCAAGTCGCAGGCGTCGCACGACATCGTGCGCAAGCTGTTCGACCTCACGCCGGCAGAGACCGCCCTGGCGCTCGCGCTCGTCAACGGATCGACGCTCGAGGAAGCAGCCGACGAGCTCGACATCAGCAAGAACACCGCGCGCTCGCATCTGCGCGCGATCTTTTCGAAGACGGGCGTCACGCGGCAGGCGACGCTGGTGCGGACGTTGCTGAACAGCGTGTTGTCGCTGGGGTGAGGTGGCCGTGCGCGTCCGCCACGCGCTTCGTCACCGGCCAGACCATCGCGATCGACCGCGGCTTCACCGCATGACGATCGTGTATTACCATCGGCGCTTCCTCGTACGCTTCGTCGCGCCGCGTGCGCCCGCCCGGTCATCGGCGAGCCGCGCCTCCTCTTCGCATGACTTCACCCGTTCCGTCCGGCGTCGCGCTGCGGCCACAGCCGATCGATACGCTGACCGTGCCGGCCGCGCTCGACGGACGCGCGGGCACCAACCGCTCGACCAGCGCGCATCCGCAGATCGCCGCGACGCATGATCTCGACGCCGTGCGCGCGTGGCTCGCGCGCTTCGTCGATACGCCCACCACGTTCCAGAATTACCGCAAGGAAGCCGAACGCCTGCTGCTGTGGGCCGTGATCGCGTGCGGCAAGCCGCTGTCGTCGCTCACGCACGAGGATCTCGTCGGCTACCGGCAGTTCCTGCTCGCTCCCGCGCCCGCCGAACTCTGGTGCGCGAACGGCGGCCGCAAGCATCCGCGCGGCGACCCGCGCTGGCGGCCGTTCTACGGCCCGCTGTCGGCGGCCAGCCAGCGGCAGGCGATGGTGATCCTGAACGTGATGTTCTCGTGGCTCGTGCAGGCCGGCTATCTCGCCGGCAATCCGCTCGCGCTGTCCCGGCAGCGGCAACGACGGCCCGCGCCGCGCGTCACGCGCCATCTCGGGCCGCCGCTGTGGCAGGCGGTCAAGGACGCGATCGCCGCGATGCCGCGCGACGACGCGCGCGCCGCCCTCCATGCGGATCGTGCGCGCTGGGTGTTCACGCTGCTGTATCTCGGCGGGCTGCGCATCACCGAAGCAGCCGACACCACGATGGGACACTTCTTTGCACGGCGCGATGCGAACGGGCGCGACCGCTGGTGGCTCGACGTGACCGGCAAGGGCGGCCGGCAGCGGCTCGTGCCGGCCACCGCCGAGATGATGGCCGAGCTCGCGCGCTACCGGCGCGCGCATGGCCTGCCCGCGCAGCCGGCCGACGGCGAACCCACGCCGCTCGTGCTGCCGGCCAATCGCACGCGCAAGCCGCTCACGCGCGCGGCGCTGCACCGGATCGTGAAGCAGGTGTTCCGGTTCGCGGCCGATCGGTTGCGTGCGCAAGGGAATGGAGGCGAGGAACAGGCGCGCGTGCTCGAACAGGCATCCGCGCACTGGCTGCGCCACAGCGCTGGCTCGCACATGGCCGATGGCCGCGTCGACCTGCGGCTCGTGCGCGACAACCTCGGGCACGTGTCGCTGACGACGACGAGCCAGTATCTGCATGCGGACGACGACTGGCGGCACAGCGAAACCGAGGAGAAGCATCGGATCGGTTGGTGAGCGGCGCGCCGTGCGCGCGCTTCAATACACGGCCACCCAATGTCCGGGCACCCACGCCCAGTGGTTGCCGGCCCAGCGGTAATGGCCCTTCGCCCAGCGATAACCGGGCGCGGGCTGCGGCGGCGCCACCTCGACGACCGGCGCGGGCTGCGGCGGCCGCGCCGGTTCCACCACGCAGGCGGACATCAGCACGGCACTCATCGTCGCCACCACGGCAAGCGATACGGATCGGATCTTCATCATCGATTCTCCCTGTTGTGTCATATGTCATCGGCTGGCGGATGCGGGCGCGCGCCTGCCGCGCGTCACGCGATTCCGCGAACGAGGCCCGTCATCGGGTGCGTCGCGCCGCTTTGCGCGAACAGCGTGGCCGCGGTATGGCCGGGATCGAGCCGCAGGCTTTCGGCGGCCGCGCCCGCGATCAGCGCATCGAGCGACGCGGTCGGCTTCAGGTCGCGCCCTTCGTACAGGTCGCCCGGCCGCAAGCCGGGCCAGTCGGCGATCACGCGCCCGCCCGCGACCGCCCCGCCCGCCAGCATCGCGACCGACGCCTGCCCGTGATCGGTGCCGCCCGTGCCGTTCGCGGCGGCGGTGCGACCGAACTCGGTCGCGACGAGCACCGTGGTCTGCTGCCACACGGGCCCGAGTCCGTCGCGCAACGCGGCGAGCATCGTGTCGAGTGCCTTCAGCTGATTCGCGAGCCGCGCGTTCTGCGCGCTGTGCGTGTCCCAGCCGCCCGTCTCGATCATCGCGATCCGCGGGCCGTCGTCGCGCGCGAGAAACGTCGCCGCAAGCTTGCCGACGCCCGCCGGATCCTGGCGCGCATGCGCATCGCCGGCGAGGCCCCGCGCGGCCATCGCCGACTGCCACAGCGGCCCGAGCTGCGCGTCGGCCTCGTAAAGCGCCGATACGCGCGCGAGCAGGTCGTCCGGCGCGGCCGGCAGACCGGACGCCGCATACGACGCGGCCTGCACGCTGCCGCGCAACGCGAGCGGCACCGTCGGCGCGAACGCGATCGCGCGGTCGCGCGTCGCCGGCAACATCGCGGCGAGCCGGTTCAGCCAGCCGTCCCTCACCTGGTACGGTGCGCGCCCGCCCGTCTCCAGCACGTTCTGGCCGTCGAAATGCGAGCGGTCGCGATACGGCGACGCGATCGCGTGGACGAACAGCGCCTGCTTGTCGCGAAACATCTGCGCGGTCTGCACGAGCGACGGATGGAGCGCGAACGTGCCGTCGATGCGTGTCGCCGCTGCGGCGTCGATCGCCAGTGGGCCGCGCAGCGACGCATACGCCGGTTCCGCATACGGGACGACGATGTTCAGCCCGTCGGCGGCGCCGCGCTGGATCACGAATACGAAGCGCCGGTCGGTTTCGACGTTCGCGAACACGATGCGCGGCGCGACCAGGATCGCGCCCGCACCGGCCGCGGCGACGCTCAGGAAATGTCGACGGGTCAAGGATCGGGCCATGTTCATCTCCGTTGGAAATCGGGCGACACGAGCAGCAGTGCGAGCGACGTGGTCGCGCTTTCGGCACGCGACAGCGCGGTCGCCGTCGGCGCGCTCAGCGAGCCGGCCAGCAGCGTATTGCCGAGCGTACGCGGATCGAGCCGGTCGCCCGTGCGTGCAGCCAGCCGCTGCGCGATCTCGACGCGGCGCACCAGCGCGTCGGGCGCGGCCCAGCTCGCGGCAACGTCGTCGTAACCGGCCGGCGACCCGGGCCGCCATACCGGCTGGCCGAGCTGCGCGAGCAGCGGCGCGGCCTTCAGGTCGCCCGTGTCGCGCCAACCGAGCCCGCGCAGCGACGACACGGCCCACTCCCACGGCGTCTTGAACTTGCGATTGACCGGCGACCAGGCGTCGGGCGCATCGACCAGCGCACGATAGACGGTCGGCAAGTCGCCGCCGCTCGTCTCGAATGCGCGGGCGAGCTGGTCGGTGAGCGCGGGCGGCGGATTGTCGGCGACGAAATGGCGGGCGAGCTGGAACGCGATATGCCGGCCCGTCGCCGGCGAACGTGCCAGGTCGGCCAGGATCGCGCGTGCCTGCGCTTCGCCCTGCTGGTCATACGTGCGTCCCATCACCGTGCGGGCGCCCGGTTCGTGCAGCTTCGGGCGGAACAGGAAAGCGCCCGGCGCCACATCGCCGGGCTGCGGCCCGCGTCCGCCCGCGATGCTCCAGCCGGTCAGCGCACGCGCGAATTCCGTCACGTCCGCCTGGGTGTAGCCGGTCCGTACGCCGAGCGTATGCAGTTCCATGATTTCGCGCGCGAGATTCTCGTTGAGGCCGCGTCGCGCCGCCGGATTGCGGGCTTCCATACGCAGCGCCGCCGGGCTGTCGGGGCCGACCGAGCGCGCCTGGTCGAGGAACAACTGCATCGCGGGATGCTGCTCGACGGCGACGAGCATGTCCTCGAAGCGGCCGAGCACGTGCGGGCGGATCGCATCGCGCTCGAATGCGCCCGCATATGCGGCCACCTGCCCCTTGTCGACCGACACCGCGAAATGGTTCGCCCAGAAATGCACCAGACGCTCGACGAACGGCGCGGGCGTGACGAGCGCGCCGTTCAGTCGTGCGGCGACCGCGCTGCGATATGCGTCGTAGCCGTCGCGGCGGATCGACTGCTCGGTCGCACGCTTGGCCGCGGCGTCGTCGCTCGTCATCGCGTTGCGGGTCGTCGCGAAGCGCGTGGCGAGCGTGACCGCGTCGGGTTCACCGGCCCATGCGGCCGGCCTCGGGTCGTAGCGGTCGAACTGGGCGATCAGCGCGGCCTTCGGATCGACAGGCGGCGCTTCGTCGGGACGCGCGCCGAGACCGAAACGGTTCAGCGCGATGGTGGCCGGTGAGATATCGTTCGGATGGTCCATGACGGGGGCTCTCGCGATGCGTACCCGTGTTTAACGGTGGCTGGCGGGAAATCCGTCGCGGGATGTGCGAAATATTTGGTTCTTCGTGGATTTGCGTGGTGGTCGGTTGTCGAGCCGGATCTGCCATTCCGGAAGTCGAAAAGCACCGGCTGGTTCCGGATACCAGCGGCCACCTGGCGTTCTGGCACTATTGAGAATTCGATCAGGTTTGCGACGAACTCCAACTGCCACATCCGGGAGGCAGTGGCCAAGGCATGACCACAGACGGTTACAATGGCCGATGGTCGCCGGGTTCCCGTTCCACCGGCCACCGTTGCACTTCCTTATCACCGACTTGGACACAGTACGGAGCGGCAGGCTCCAAGGTAAATGCATGAATGTTGAAAAGCTCGAACTGAGAAATGTTGGGCAGTTCCGGTCGCTAACGGTCGCTTTAGCACCGCTGCCCGCCGTGCCATCAAACGTAACAATACTTATTGGAAACAATGGCACTGGCAAGACAACGATCCTCAAATCGCTTGCGACTGTTCTTAGTTGGTTAGTGGCCAGAGTTCGCAGTGACAATGGAAATGGTACGCCTATCCCTGAGGAGGTCATCAGAAATGACGCTGTATCTGCCGCGCTTGAAATCACATTAACGGAGCAGTCGGATCGTTTCGGTTGGACCCTGGCAAAGGCGCGCCTCGGTCGGAAGGGCGAACATGCGTCTAATTTTGACGACGCAAACCAACTGGCGGACAGATACCGACATGCCTTCTCAATCGATGCGTCAACAAGTCTTCCGTTGATCGCCTTCTACTCGGTTGAACGGGTGGTACTGGATGTCCCTCTCAAAATCAGGGAAAAGCACACATTCTCTCAGCTGGACGGCTATGACAACTCGCTAAAGCAAGGCGTTGACTTTCGGCGATTCTTCGAGTGGTTTCGTGAAAGAGAAGATTGGGAGAACGAATCGGGTATCTCCAAGGCAGCTGATAACCTCGAAAGAAACGATCCCGAAAAGTTGAAAGCACTCATCGACTTCATAGAAAACGGTGGAGCTGATCTTGATAATTTGAAGAAATTTGACTTCAAGGGACTGAGAACGGTGCTCCAGCAGGCCACGAACGCCCTTCAAATAGCGAGGACATTGCGAGAAGGTGTGCGTGACCCCCAACTGGATGCAGTCAGACGGGCGATCGGGGAGTTTATGCCGGGGTTTCGGAACCTGAAAGTGCGGCGCAAACCGAGATTGCACATGTCAGTCGACAAGCAGGGGCAAAGACTAAATATCCTGCAACTCTCACAGGGGGAAAAGTCCCTCATGGCATTGGTGGGTGACATCGCGCGCCGACTCGCGATGATGAATCCCGGCTTGGAGGACCCCTTGCATGGGAATGGCATTGTGCTGATAGACGAAGTAGATCTGCATCTTCATCCACAATGGGCGCGCAAAATTGTCGAGCGACTCCGCACTACTTTCCCAAATTGCCAGTTTGTTCTAACCACCCATTCCCCGCTGGTAATAAGCGACTGTAGGGATGTGCTCCTCTACGCACTCAACGATGGCGAGTTGACGCAAGTACCGTCGCAATACGGACAGGATGCCAACACCGTTCTGTTAGACGTGATGGATACGCATATCCGAAATTCGACAATTGCTAAACGTCTGAATGACCTGATGGACTTCATTCAAGAGAGTAAACTTGAGGAGGCCAAAGGATTGCTGAATGAGTTGAAGCTAGAGTTACCACCGAACAATTTGGAATTGACTAAGGCGAGCCTACTTCTTCGCAAGAAGGAACAACGTGCGAAAGATTGAGAAGGGCAACGAGCCAGATAGCCTAAGGGCGTTCAAAAGAGCCAATCAGCACTGCCGCTATGTCGATTTGACTGATGCGGAACGACGCGACATACGGAGCGTATGTACCCAAGAACAATATTTTTTGTGCGCCTATTGCTGTCAGCCGATCTCTGGGGAGAATCGAGACACGATGAACGAGCACGTCGAGGCGCAAAACCTAGCACCAAACCGGACAGTTGATTTCGCTAATATAGTAGCAAGCTGCAAAGCGCCGAGACAGTGCGACTCCGCGCATAAGGGACAGGCGCTTAACCTAACACCTTTGATGCCGGAATGCGAAACCGAGTTGCGCTTCATGCTGAGTGGCAGGGTAAAGGGCAAAACTCCCCGCGCAACCGACGCTATTCGTGTCTTGAATTTGGGTGATCATGAGGAAAATAATAAGGCGTTGATTGAGAAACGCAAAAATCTCGTGGAACAGCTTATTTGGCGCAAGGCTGGGAACGGGCCCGAAGACCTTTCTATTGAAGATCCGGAAATACTCGAAATGCTGATAGATGACTTGTCACAGCCTGTCGATGGGCGGCTCGAGGGCTTTGCGCCGGTATTGGTCAACATTTTGCGCAACTACCTCGACGAATAACTGAGCGAAATGTAGTAACCATCACGTTAGGTAGTGAACGTTCGCTAACCTAGCTACTTGCAGCCCCTGTCACGACGCTCGGCTTCGAAAGTACAAAGGCGAAGGACCGCTTTCGGTACCGTAGCTGGCGCGCGAATGTCGAGCGGGCTTTTGCTGCGAACGACGCCTAATGGTTGCGGATTCAACCCGTCTGCAACGAATTGATGAAAGCGCTCAGCCGGTGTATCGAAGTCTAGCATCTTCCTTAATCGCTACGCCGCCAAAGCAGCTTCCAGTTGATCGATTGCATTCCATCTGGTGCACCCCTTCGGAACAGGGAGATTCGAGTCGAGAAGCGCATCGAGTAAGCCGCAAACCTTGGCTTGCAATTCGCTATCATCTCGAATGCGAACAAGTGCATTGTACGGTTTATCAGTTTTTGCTTCCTTTCCAAAAATGGCCTCCTCGAAATTTGCAACACATGCGATGAGTCCAATAGACTTAGGATCAGATGCTTTGCCGACTGCATCGAGAATTCCAGAATTCATTCCCCACGCGGGATTTTTGCCGTTATCCGTTTGAGGCCGATCGGAATCATGCAAAATGGCATATGAAGAGGAGAACTGGTTGAGAATTTTAGCAATTGTCGCAATTATGCCCTTTCCGCGTGCGCGAACAACGTGCAAGTCTCGATATTTTTCATAAAAAAGATCGCGCACGAGTGAAAATGCCGTGTATTCGGTATCGCCCTCGACAACTACAACACGACCACCGAAGAAAAATTCGTTCACGTATGGGTCGCACACGTTCAACGCCTTCAGATTTTTCCTGTCGTCTTTGTCTAGCTCAGAACGATTTGGACGATATAGCGTAACTCCGCGAATTGCATTTTCTTCAGTCCGCTCGACCCTGACAATAGTTGTATTGTCTCTAGACAGATCAATGAATACTGGCGAGTGGGTTGTGACCATTACTTGCCATCTTCCCGTCTTTGGGAGATCATATAGAACTGTGCGCGCTTCGCGAATAGCCCCAGGATGCAAACAGATTTCCGGCTCGTCGAGTAAAAGCACATGGGGTCTAGCACCGCCATCAATTGACATTTTCGTTTCAGACACGTACTTTAAGGCCGTCCACAAGAGCGTGCGTCTAGCACCGCTGCCCTGTTGAGATATCTTTGAAAAATATCCGCCCTGCGGTCCCATTAGAAGATCGGCGGTTGCTTTAAATGGTGTATAGGTCTTCTCTGGGTCAGCCTCGGGCTTTGCATCCAATTTAATACGATATTTTGGAAAAACTTTTTCCAACAATGCAGAGACCTGACCTTCCACCAGATCAATCTCTTCCTTTGTAGACTCAACAACGCTCTTCTGCAAGCCGGAAATCGCCTCCATCAAGACGTCGTAATCCGATTTCTCCTGTACGTCGCCGCCACTTTTATGCGTCTTAATGCGGTCCTTCAAGATTCCCATCAACAGACTCGAAATCTCATTGGCCTGAACCTCTGGTGACGCGAACGCCTCTATCCGGTGTGGAAGCGGCCGACGTGAGTTCGCAACGGCGGGCGCCCCCCAGGGCACTTGATCGTCCCAGGCATCTTTCTGGACGTCGAAGCCCTGTCGCTTCGGCTGAGCATTGGGACTATTCCAGATCCACTTTTCACGAATGAGCATTTCACCGCCATCCGTCGCTCCAATCCACCTCTCACCTGGAGCCTTATCAAATACTACAGTTTGGAGCTCGATTTCCGGCAGAGCGTTAGCATCAACGATTCCGTTAGGAAAGTCCTCCATCTCCAGCTTTCCTTCGTTGGAGCCCTGCTTCATCACGACATCATATGCGCGCAAGATGGAGCTCTTTCCGGAATTGTTCGGACCCACCAGCACTACTATCTCATCAAGTGCAATCTCAACCGGCTGAGCGCCAATGGCGCGGAAATTCTTGATGACTAGCTTGTGCAGTCTCGGCCGTGGTACGTTGGGATCTTCGGGTACCAGGGAAACAGGTTCATTACCGTTGTCCTTCTTAGCTGTTCGTGCCATGTCAGCCCCCGACGGTTTTAGTCACCTCCTAACGTCCTAACGATAGCACCTCGGCGCACTGTTTTGAGCTGTGCCCCCAATTGACCGACCGTTTGCTGAGTGGGAGCGACGTCTGAATGTTCGATCAACGTGATGGTTGAATGGCGCTGTATGGCCGGTAGCAGACTCACGTGGAGGCCCGCTTCCACCCCCTCGCTGCCGGTCGACCGCTTGGCGTTCCAATGGCGGATATCAGCTCGTCACCGTCATTCCACGCGTTGCAAATTTGATTATCGATGGGTGTTCGTTGCGGGCCAGACGCCCCCTGGGGGAGCGTCGAACGAGAGAAACGGCATCGCTAGTCTGCAACGCATTGGGCGCGCGCTCCTGCCCCGTGGAAACGGGCCATGTCACGCGCGGGAGACACTCCAAATTGGCGTGCGTATTCACGGCTGAATTGACTCGGGCTTTCATAGCCCACGCTAAAGCCGACGCCTGCGACATCTCCTTGTTGCGCCAAAAGTCGGGCGCGAGCGGTCTGGAGGCGGATTTGCTTTTGATATTGAAGCGGGCTCATGGCGGTTGCCGCCTTGAAATGGCGGTGGAAAGAAACTGCGCTCATCCCTGCCAACGCGGCCAAGCGTTCGACCCGCACCGACTCCGAAAAATTGGTGCGCAGCCATGTGATGGCACGGCTCACCTGCGAGAGGCGACTGTCCGCCATGGCAATCTGACGGACCATGGGGCCACACGGGCTTTGCAGAATCCGCCAGAACACTTCGCGCCGGATCATGGGCGCAAGGACTGCAATGTCCTCCGGCCGGTCGAGCAACCTGACCAATCTCCACATCGCATCAAGCAAATCGGGCCCAGCGTGGTTGACCTCCACGCCGGCGGCGCCCCCCTGAGGCGCCATGGGCTCGGCGATCAAGCTCGCGAGCATGCCTAAGTCCAGGTCCAGCGTGACGGCGGAGTATGGCGCCTGGGTGACCTGCCCTGTCGCTGGCAGGTCCACGGACACGGCTACGTAGTCGCCCGGCACGATGTCGAATATCCGGCCTCCCAGCACCGTCCGTTTTGCGCCGCCCAGGATTAGGGCCAAAACCGGCCGGTGGACCACGTAGGTGACCACGGAGGGATCCGTCTCGACATAAAGCGTCAGCCCGCCAACGGCGGTTTCAGTCGGGCTTTCCTGGCCATGGCGCTCGACCAGCGCGCGAAGTTCGTACAAGTGGTCCAAGCCTGCCTCCAAACGCCTCAGGGCATTGCCCCCGTTCCGGAAACACCAATTGACAGGATTGTGCAAGAAATTGGCGGCATTGCGCTACCACCGCGAACGGTCCCTGCGATTCAATGGAGCGTCCCAAACGCAGAATTGAACGAGGAAACCGTATGACGCACACGCCTCAAAAACCGATCGGTTCAGGCTTCGGCCCCGCCTCGACCGCCGACGAGGTGATCCGTGGCATCAACCTTACGGGCAAGACCGTCGTGGTAACCGGCGGCGCTTCAGGTATCGGAATCGAGACCGTCCGCGCATTCCGTTCCGCAGGCGCCAGGGTCATCGTGCCGGCCCGCGATACAGCCAAGGCTAAAGCAGCCCTCGCGACCATGCCTGACGTCATCGTGGAAGCGATGGACCTGCTGGAGCCTGCAGCGATAGACCGATTCGCCAGTCGCGTACTGTCGCTGACGGACAAGCTGCACATTCTTGTCAACAACGCTGGAGTCATGGCCGCACCGCTGACGCGCGATGCGCGCGGCTACGAAATGCAGTTCGCGGCCAACCACCTCGGCCATTTCCAACTCACCTGCCGGCTATGGCCCGCACTCGTGCGCGCGGAGGGGGCTCGCGTCGTAGCGCTCAGCTCCTACGGACATCGCCGCGCCGGTATCGATTTTCGCGACCCTCACTTCGAGCGGCGCGAATACGACCGATGGATAGCCTACGGCCAGGCCAAAACCGCGAACGCCTTGTTCGCTGTCGCGCTGGATTCAATTGGCCGCCACCGGAACGTGCGCGCATTCGCCGTCCATCCCGGTGGCATTGCCACCCCGCTAGCGCGCCACATGCTGCCCGCCGAGATCGAGGCGAGCCAGATCTTCGATGCCGAGGGCAAGCCGGTCATTGATCCGGAAAACAACAAGAAGACGCCCGAGCAGGGTGCCGCCACCTCCGTGTGGTGCGCGACGAGCCCTCAACTAGCCGGCATGGGCGGCGTCTACTGCGCCGATTGCGACATCGCCATCGCGCTTCCCAGCGACGGGAGCGCTGAAATGCACGGCGTCAGGCCCCGTGCCATCGACCCCATCTCCGCCGGCCGTTTGTGGCAGCTCAGCGAACAACTGACGGGCGCGACGCTGGATTGAGCAAATTCGATGCGACTCGGGAAAACCAGTCGCGCCTTATCACTAACCACTGAGGCAACATAGCCAGGAGAAAAGAACATGCGAACGGTATCACTCGGGAGCCAAGGCATGGCGGTCAGCGCGCAAGGCCTTGGGTGCATGGGAATGAGCACGACCTACGGGCCCAGCGACGAGCAGGAAGGCCTTGCAACCCTCATGCGAGCCCTCGACCTCGGTGTGACGTTCTTCGATACGGCGGAGGTCTACGGCCCATTCATGAACGAGGAGCTTCTCGGCAAGGCCTTTATGGGCAAGCGCGACAAGGTCATCCTGTCGACCAAGGCAGGATTTCGCTTCACCGAGCACGGCAAGCTCGCCATGGACGGTGAAAAGCCCTTGGTCACGGGCGATCCGTCGGATATCCGAAAGTCGGTCGAAGGATCGCTGCGACGCCTGAGGACCGACGTCATCGACCTCGTCTACCTGCATCGCATCGATCCAGCAACGCCGATCGAAGTGACGATCGGCGCGCTGGCCGACCTCGTGCACGAAGGCAAGATACGCTACCTCGGCCTTTCCGAGGCATCGGCAAAGACGATCCGGAAAGCCCACGCGGTTCATCCGCTCACGGCCGTCCAAATGGAATATTCCCTGTTCGAGCGTAGCGTCGAGCACAACGATGTACTGGCGACCGCCCGAGAGCTGGGAATCGGTTTCGTCTCCTACTCGCCGCTCGGCCGAGGCTTCTTGACCGGTGCGTTGAAGCATCTGGACAACCTGCATCCGACCGACTTCCGCCGGTTCGATCCACGCTTCCTCGGGGATAACCTCCAGTCCAATCTACTGTTGGTCGACCGCATCGCCGAGATCGCTGAAGCAAAGGGCGTCATGCCGTCTCAGCTCGCCCTCGCATGGGTGACGAGTACCGGAACGGTGCCCATTCCGGGAACGCGACGCATCAGGTATCTCGAAGAGAACGTCGCCGCAGTCGCTATCACGCTGACCCAGGACGAGATGAACGCCCTGGATGCAGCCGCTCCGTTCGGCGCTGCAGCTGGCGAGCGCTATTCGTCCGGAATGATGGCTACACTCGGTCACTAGGACACCCTCTCAATCAGGGGCAAAGCCGTGTCGAAAGAGTTCAGTTCGTCGCACCGCCCCTTAGCGCTCTGGCGCGCGGGGCCGCCTTGGCGTAGCTGCTTATTATCGAGTGTTTGTCGTACGTGTAACGGCTCGTACCGGATTGTTGAGATGATTCAAGAGCGTCCGAACAGGCACAGCGACGGTGATGGCGCAATTCATCTTGCATCGCTTGTATGAGACACCCGCATTGCCATCTTGCGTCCTGCAATCGTGAAGGGTTTGTGTTCGTTTCGATTGAGCTTGCAACCTTTTTCCAATCGACTAAGATTTTGCGAAGGCACACTCGTCCAGCCGTTCGTCCGTTAGCCGAATCGACCAGGGAGAAGAAAATGCCACAAGAGTTTGACCAACGTCGGCGTGGCTTCGCGCGCATGGCGGCCGGTGCGCTCGTTGCGGCGCAATTCGAAGTGCTGCGATCCGCGCAGGCCCAGAATCCATCTTCGAAAACTCCATCGATTCCGCGAATCAACCCGGGCGCTCGTACGTCGTTCACGTCGATCAAGCAGGTGAATGCGGGGCTCCTAAACATCGGCTACGCCGAGGTCGGTCCGGCCGACGGACCACCCGTCATCCTGCTGCATGGCTGGCCGTATGACATACACAGCTTCGTCGACGTTGCACCGGCGCTCGGCGCGAAGGGATACCGGGTGATCGTCCCTTATCTGCGCGGTTACGGCACGACGTCCTTCCTGTCGGACCAGACCATGCGCAACGGTCAGCCAACGGCCGTCGCGCTCGACATCATCGCGCTGATGGATGCACTCAACATCCAGAAGGCCGTCTTCGGCGCGTTCGACTGGGGCGCGCGTACCGCCGACATCATCGCCGTGCTATGGCCGCAGCGATGCAAAGGCCTGGTATCGGTGAGCGGCTACCTGATCGGCAATCAGGAGGCTGGAAAGAAGCCGCTGCCACCGGAGGGCGAGTTGCAGTGGTGGTATCAGTTCTATTTCGCAACGGATCGCGGGCGCGCGGGCTACGAGAAATACACACTCGACTTCGTCAAACTCATCTGGAGACAAGCCTCTCCGAAATGGAACTTCGACGACGCCACCTTCGAGCGAAGCGCACCGGCATTCAAGAACCCCGACCATGTCGCCATCACGATCCACAACTATCGCTGGCGACAAGGTCTCGCCACGGGCGAGCCGAAATACGACGAATACGAGCAGCAGCTAGCGTCGGCGCCGCCCATCACCGTTCCCAGCATCACAATGGAGGGCGATGCCAACGGCGCCTTTCACGTGCCGCCGGGCATGTACGCGTCGAAGTTCACTGGCAAATACGAACATCGCACGCTCACCGGCGGCATTGGCCACAATCTGCCGCAGGAGGCACCGCGAGCGTTTGCGCAGGCGGTGATCGATGTCGACAGGTTTTGATCCGGCAGCCTCCGGCCTTGAAGGCGCGCGGTACGGATTTGCGGGCATGCGGCGTTGACTGTACGCGCAGACCCGGCGACTGTCCCTTTGTGGCCGAACTGGCGTCCCGCTTTTAGCCGGTCACACTAGATTCGGATATCTCCAACTCGAGGCGGATACCGAATCGCCAACACTCGCCCGGCTGCGAAAAAACAAGCAGCCGCTCAACGCAGCCTCCGCGATTGCTTAGTTCTGCGTGAGCGGATTCAGCGTTGTGCACAGGAAACCCGTGCAGTTGCTGGCCTCGAAGTAGAAAGATGCCGTCGGCGACGGCATGCCGAGAGGGAGATCGCCGAAATACGCATTGCCCTGCGCGCCGAACGTATTCAACTGCTGGACGAAGCTCGCGCCGGTCGCCTGGACCGCGGCCGACTGGTACGTGAAAGTCGCCGACTGAGTTTGGTCCTTCATGTAGATCCACGAGAGATTGATCGCGCCAGTCGGTTGCAACGGGCCGAACTGCATCTTGCCCTTCGATCGATAGCCCTTCGCACCCTCGCTATTGGCCTGCGTGATGAAGTCGCCGACGGTCGACGTCGGCATCACTACATCATATGTATAGGTCGCGTTCGACGCGTTGTTCTTCATGTACACGTTCGCCTGTTCCGATCCCACGACCATCGGGCCCAGGAACCAGTAGCCCGACTGCCCCTCGCCGTTCGCCTGCGCGACGAACGCGTCCGGGTTCGTCGACAGGTCCGTTGTCGTGTATGTGTAGGTGGCCGACGAGCCGCCGTCCTTGCGATAGAGATAGCCGTACTGGAGCGGCCCCTCGAACCGGTAGCCGCTCGTGCCTTGCGCGTTGGCCTGGCTGACAAAGCCCGTCATGCTGGTCGGTGTCGCCTGCAACTGGTAGGTGTATATCTGCGCGGCGCCGTCGTTCACGAAGATCGATTGCGAACCGCCAATGCTGGCGTCGTAGAAGTAGTCGCCGAGGTAGCGATAGCCCTTTGCGCCTTCGTTGTTGATCAGCGTCAGGAAGCTCGCCTGATCCGCCGCAGTCGGCAGTGCATCGTAGCGCAGCGTCTGCGTACTGTTGCCAGAGCCGTCGCTACCCCCGATGCGTCCGTTGTTGGTGGACTCTGCTCCGTTCCCGGCCTGCGCCGGGGAAGAGGAACTATCGTCGCCCCCACAGGCGGTCAGTGCCAGACAGGTCAACACGATCAATGCAATGGTCCTCACGGGGATCACCTTTTTATGAACAGGACGGCACCGGTGCGTACGGCTCAGGGATGCTTGCACTCGCAGCGCATGTAAAAGAGACGGCTTCACAAGGGCCTCGTGGGGCTGCAACTTTCGTTGCTCGCATAACCCAAGGGATTGGAACAACCGAGACCGGGTATTGCGCCACGCCGATCGCGGTTACGGCGTCGAACGACCTTTGCGAATCCATCTCTAAGGCTACAGCGACCGACCAAGTTTCGTCGTCAAAGACTGTCAGATATCAGTGCCGATTGAGGTGGGTCGGCGCCCGCAGACCATACATTGCACTGGGAATCACGGAGGCCGGTGCCGTAGAGGAAAAAAGCCGTCACAACTTCGGCAATAAAGTTGTCAACTCACGCGCCGACCGGCTCGTCGGCAAAAGACTCTGAACGACCGGGAGCGGTCACGCGTATTGGAATAGTCCCGGGCCCGATTGTCGACGATCCAATCTGCGATGTCGAATGACCGAGAATGGCCGAACGGCAGCCGGCTCAAGAACCTTCCAGAACTGGCGTCACGTCGGCGAACGCATGAGCGCATCCGGCTTCCGGTCCGGTCATGCCCGCGACGGTCACCCCAGCTCGAAAGACGTCACCCCGAACACGCGGTCGATCGCAATCGCAGGCGCTTCCTTCGTATACATCCGCGCGGCCTCGAACACGCTCGACATGCCGTGCCGTTCCGCCAGCGCGACGGCTGCGGGGTTCGTTTCCGGCACGTCGAGCACGATCACCTCACCTGGCATGCGCGACGCCAGCGCACGAAACAGCCCCGTCGCGACGTCGGCGTCATCGGCAAAAAGCGGGCCGATCTTGCAGCCCACATGGCAGCGACGCACGACCCCGTAACCGACAACACGGCCCGCGTTGATCGTTGCGAGCGCAACGGCATCCGGCTGCGCGATCCAGACGGAGACGAAACGCTCGCGCGCCGCCGGGAAACACTGACGATCGTAGGCGAGCAACTGCTCGAACGGCACATCGGCCGCTGCCGCCACATGCGCGCACCCGATGTCGCCCACGCGCCCCTGATAGCGGATGTTGCGATACGCGAGCCGGAATCCCGACTTCCTGTAATTCGCCTGCTGGGCAACGACACCGTCCAGGCCGATGTTTCGTTCTCCAAGGTAACGCATGCCGTGCTGCCAGATGCGCATGCCGAAGCCTTTGCCGCGAAACGCCGGTTTCACGATGTAGAGACCGATGAAGCCGAAGTGTTCGTCATAAGCAACCGCCGAAAGGCAAGCGACCGGCTCGCCGCGCCAGATGCCGACGAAGAAACCGGCCGGGTCCGCTTCCCTGAAACAATGCGCGTCGTGCAGACCGGGATTCCACCCTTCCGCGGCCGCCCATTCGACCGACATGGCCACTTCACCGGCCGACATGGTGCGCACGATAAAGTCTTCGCTTCGATCCATGATTCGTCCTTGCCGCGGCGCTCAAGATTGCCGCCTCGCGTTGCGGTGAAATCATCGGGAAGATGCTGTCGATCGGGCCATCATAATCCCGGGACGGCTATCGGCGTGAACGGTCATTCCGTGCCGTCACAGGACGACGAGCGGCTCACTCGCTTCCCGCCGCCCCCTGCTGCTTCTGCAATCTCGCCGGCAAGCGCCAGTTCCCGCTACGCCGCAACCCGTCGACGAACTTCGCGCGCTCGTCCGGCGTCAGCGTCGCCGCGAAATCGACGACACTGCGCTCGACTTGCCCTCGCAATGCGCTATCGGCCGCGCGCGTCCGTTCGAGCGCCGCATCGATCGCCGGCCGATCAAGCTGCGGCGCGGCCAGCAGATCGAGCACCGTGATCCGCCCATCACGCCCTTCCCGCGCGAAATCCCGAGCGTCCTTGCGTGCCGCCTTCAGCGCCGCCGCGAACGCCCGCTGACGCGCATCGGACAATCCGTCCGCGGCGAACCGCAACGCCGTGCGCTGTCCGGGCATTCCCGTTCCATGCAGGTCAGAATGCGTCGAGAACCACTGATACGCGCCACCGCCAATCGCGCCGAGCATGAACACGTTCAGCACGACCGACCCGACGAGCACGAATTTCCAGCCGCGTTCGCTCATTCGTCGCCTCCGTCGATGCTCGGGCCGCCGAACGTCGTCGTCAGGTAGCCCGGTTCGTGTTGCGCGATCGGCGCGCTGCCGAGCATCAGCATCGACACGGCCACCGCGCCCGCCAGCGCGCCGGCCAGCCCGACACCCGCGAACGCCGCGCCCGACCACCACACCCGGCCCCGACGCCGCGCACGTTGCGGCGCCGGCGCCGACGCGACGATGCGTTCGACGAGTGCCGGCGCCGGCGGCGCGACCGTGTCCTGCATCAGCCAGGCATCGAGCTCGGCGGCATCGTCGAGCGCCTCCAGTGCGTCGCGCGGATGCGCTTGCGCCCACGCTTCGGCCGCCGCGCGTTCGTCTTGCGGCCAGCGCCGCGCATCCGAGCCGTACGCGGCGACGATGGTACGGAATCGTTCGGGTGTCATCGCTTGTCCTCGCTAGGTGGGTCGCAGGCCAGTTGCGCGCGCAGGTTGCGCCTTGCGCGCGCGAGCAGGCTTTCCAGCGCATCGACGGTGATGCCCATCAGGTTGGCCGCTTCAACGTTCGACATGTCCTGATAGTACTGGAGCACGAGCGCTTCCCGCTGCCTCGGCGGCAACGCGGCGAGCGCCTCGCGCACGCGCGCGTCGCGCGAGCGCAATTCCGCGTGCGCGGCCGGCTCGGGTTGCGGGTCGGGCACGTCGGGCACCGCGTCGACCGGCTCCTCGCGCCGCCCGCGCAAGCGGTCGTAGCACAGGTTCAGCACGACGCGATGCAGCCACGTGTCGAAGCGCGCTTCGCCATCCCGCCAGCGCGGCGCATGATTCCAGATCCGCAGGAAGGTTTCCTGCGCAACGTCTTCGGCTTCGGTCCGGTCGCCGAGCATGCGCGTCGCGAGCGCGAGCAAGCGCGGCAGTTTGCGTGCGACGAGCACACGCACGGCCGACGCGTCGCGCGCGCCCACCCGCGCGACGAGTTCCGCGTCGGGATCGGCGTCGCTCAACGCAGGCCGCTCCGCGATGCGCGGTGCGAACGCCGCATGCTGCCGGCGGTTGCGCCCGTTGTCCGGCTGAAGCTCATCGTCGTGCTCTCCTTGCAGGCATCGGACCGGCGCATCGGCGACTCGTGATGCGCCACGCCGGGAATCGGCCCGGTCGATTTCATCGAGATCCGGTTCGAACGGCATATCGATCCTGTCGATCGCCCGCCGGCCGGCGCGATCAATATACGACGACCGGCGCGGGCCGGTAATACACCGGACGCGCCGGCACCACGACGCAGCCGGCCAGCACGACGGCCGCGGCTGTCAGGATAAGTATGGTTCGAAAAGGCATGGCTCAGCCGATGAGGTTGTGTGGAAATCCCGCCGCACGGGCAGGCGCTGCGCGCCGCGCGGCGCCCTGCGCGTTACGCCCAGTGGCCCGGCACCCAGCGCCAGTTGGGGCCGCGCGCGGCCCAGTGTCCGGGCACCCAGTGATAGCCGGCACGTACCACTTGCCAGTGCCCCGGAATCCACACGTAGCGGCCCTGCCGCCAGTGCCAGTGGCCCTGATCCCAGACGTAGCCCGCGCGCGGCGCCGGCATCACTTCGACACGCGGCGGCGGCGGTGCGACCGGTGCGACGATGACGGCCTGCGCGAATGCGGCGGACGTCGCCAGCGCGGCCACGCATCCCGTGGCAAACCGTAATGAAATGGAAAGTTTCATGCAAGACTCCGAAGCATCGTTTCCCGGCCGGAGGTGGCCGTTCGTTCGTTAAACGACGCATGCGAAAAAAATCCGTCGCGACACACGCAAATAAATTTCTGCCGCGCCGGCAACGCCGCATGCCCCATCGACGTATCGGGCCGACGCATCGCTTACCGTCTGTCACAACCCGGCAAAACTGCCCTTCGACAATGCGTGTCACCGGGATCCCGCTCGTTTCCGGCCCACGCCCCCGACGCGCTCGCGCACGGCCGGGCAGTTCCGCATCTCGCGTGTCATTCAACGAAAATACGATCATGTCGAACCAGGAAAACCTCCCCGCCGAGTCGAACGAGCCGGCCGCTTCCGTATCGCGTCGCGGCTTCCTGAAACTGGCCGGCGTTTCCGGCCTCGCCACCGCCGCGGGCGGGCTCGCGGCCGCCCGCGGCGCCGCGTCGAATCCGGACGGCACGCCCGAGCAGGTGCACCTGACGTGGGGCGGCGACCCGACATCGGAAGTCGCGATCTCGTGGGCGTCGCTCGCACCGGCCGTCAATCCGCGCGCGCGGATCGTCGCCGAAGGCGAACCGGCACGCACCGTGCACGGCGTGCAGCGCCTTTACACCGACGGCCTGAACGGCGAAACCGTGTTCACGTACCACGCACGCGTGCACGGCCTGAAGCCGAACACGCGCTACCGCTATGAACTGACGGCCGACAACGACAGCAACGCCGCGCAGCCGTTTGCCGCGACCTTCACGACCGCGCCGCGCGGGCGCGCGCCGTTCCGCTTCACGAGCTATGGCGACCTCGCGACGCCGAATGGCGCGTGGGTGCTGTCGTCGCCGCAAAGCCGCTTCGCGGTGCAGGCCGTCGAGCAGTTCCAGCCGCTGTTCCACCTGCTGAACGGCGACCTCTGCTACGCGAACCTGAACCCCGCGCATCAGCCGGAGGTGTGGCGCGACTTCGGCAACAACAATCAGACGTCGGCCGCGAATCGCCCGTGGATGCCATGTCCCGGCAATCACGAGATCGAATTCAACAACGGCCCGCAGGGGCTCGACTCGTATCTCGCGCGCTACACGCTCCCGGAGAACGGCACGCGCTTTCCGGGCCGCTGGTACAGCTTCCGCGTGAGCTCGGTGCTGTTCGTCTCGCTCGACGCCGACGACGTCGTCTACCAGGATGCGGCCGCATTCGTCGGCGGCCCGAATCCGCTCGTGCCGGCCGCGAGCACCGGCCGCGCGCCGATCGAACCGGGCACGTCGTTCTACGTACGCGGCTACAGCAACGGCGAGCAGACGCGCTGGCTCGAGCACACGTTGCGTCACGCGTCGCACGACGACGACATCGACTGGATCGTCGTGCAGATGCACCAGGACGCGCTGAGCTCGTCGAAGACGGGCAACGGCTCGGACAAGGGCATTCGCGAGGCATGGCTGCCGCTGTTCGACCGCTATGGCGTCGACCTCGTGCTGTGCGGTCACGATCACGACTACGAGCGCAGCTACCCGGTGCGCGGCTGCAATCACCGCGCGGGCGTCGATGCCTCGACCGGCGAAGTCGTCGAGACGCTGCAGCCGCGTCCGGTCGGGTCGACCGATCCGAACAGCACGACGTTCGACACGAGCCACGGCACGATCCATCTGATTCTCGGCGGCGGCGGCACCAGTGCGCCGCTCGACGTATACGGCGAAAACCCGGCGACCGGCTTTGCACAGGCCAAGGTCTTCACGAAGCCGAACCGGCCGGTGCCGGGCACCGCGCCGAACACGTTCGTGCGCAAGCCGGCCGATGCGCTCGAGGATGCGATCTGGTCCGCACGCCGCGATACGGGCACGGGCTACGGGATCGCCGTGTTCGACCACGATCCGGGCCAGCCGGGCGGGCACACGACGATCACGATGCGCTATTACCACGCGCCGGGCGCGGATCAGCACCCGACCGCGCAGTACGAGCTGTTCGAGACGATCGAGCTGAGCAAGAAACGCCGCGAGCGCTGATGCGGCGGCCGCCCGCGGCGCGCGATCGCGCGGCGGGCGGTCGAAGTTGGGGTCGGCTCATGCGGGACATCGCACGCAACGTGCGCCGTCCGCTTACCGGTATGGTGAATGCGCGGCGGCCTGCTTCACGCGGATCGACTGCATCCGTTCGCCATCCGAAGGTTGCGTGCGCATCGGTACGTCGATTGCGTCCGCAAGCCGTTCAACCGGTTAGCCGCGTGATTCCAGCGCGATACGCACGGCCAGTCCGGCGAGCACGGTCCCCATCAACCAGCGCTGCACGCGCGCCCAGACCGGCCGACCGGCAAAAAACGCCGCGATCGCACCGGCCATGCTCGCGATCAGCGCGTTGACGCTGACGCTGACCGCGATCTGCACGCAGCCCAGTGCCAGCGATTGCACGAGCACGCTGCCGTGCCCCGGCGAAATGAACTGCGGCAGCAGCGACAGATACATCATCGCGATCTTCGGGTTCGCGAGGTTGGTGACGAAGCCCATCGTGAAGAGCCGCGCGCCGCTGTCGTGCGGCAATTGCCGGACCTGAAACGCCGAGCGCCCGCCCGGCTTGAGCGCCTGCCACGCGAGATATGACAGGTACAGCGCACCGGAGAAACGCAGCGCGTCATACGCATACGGCACGGTCAGCACCAGCGCGGTGATGCCGAATGCCGCGCAGAACATGTAGAACACGAACCCCAGCGCGACACCGCCGAGCGACACCAGCCCCGCACGGCGGCCCTGGCAGATCGAGCGCGAGATCAGGTAGATCATGTTGGGGCCGGGCGTCAGGACCATGCCGAGCGACACGAGTCCGAAAGCGATCAGGGTGGGCAAGGCCGGCACGGCGGTCTCCTTCGAGGCAATGAAGTCAGGGCGAGTGACCCACAATGTATTGCATGTCGACAGCTGCCAGCATGAATAAACTGCAAGTCACCCATGAGCGCGCTTCATCGCGTCATCGCGCCGCCGATGCGCTACTTTCCCTTTTTCGTTCGAGCCTGAATCGCCTTTCCCGCCTTCGCGCGCTGGGCATCGACCAGCTTCACGAAGGCGTCTGCGACCGCATTGCCGGTCGCGTTCCACGACAGCCGCACGGAACGGTGAAGCCTGGGCGACAGCGCCAGCACCTGACCGCCGAACCGGGTGTAGGTGAGCGTGATGCGCGGGACGATCGACACGCCCATTCCCGCCTCCGCCATCGACAGGATGGTCCGCATCTCGACCACGTTGAACGCGGCGCGAAGCGACGCACCGTTGCGCGCGAAGTAGTCCGCGATGAGCGGCCCGCATCCCGCCTTCGAGAAAATGAATGGCATCGTGGACAACAGTTTCGCGGATACGCTCTTGCGGCCGTCGAACATGCCGTCCGCCGCCACCGCGACGAAATCCTCGTCGAGCAACGGCAGATTGTTCGCGAAGGTCTTCGTGCCGGCGACCACGCCGACGTCGGCGGTGCCGTCGTCGAGCCATCCTTCGACCTCCGCGTCCGTGCCTTCGAGCAGTACCGCCGTCACGCCCTCATGCGCCGCCTTCAACGCCTCGAGCGCGGGGACGACGAATGCGAGCGAAACACTCGGCAGCGACGCGACCACCAGCCGCCCTTCGAGCTTGCCGCGCGACAGGCCGAACTGCTGGCGCAGCGTCTGTGCCTCGCGAACCACGTTCTGCACGTACGGCCACAGGCGTTCGCCGGCGGCAGTCAGGACGACCGGCTGCCGGTCGCGCAACAGCAGCTTGACCTCGGTGATGTCCTCCAGTTCGGTCAACGCATGACTGATCGCGGATTGACTGCGACTGAGCCGCTCGGCCGCGGCCGTCAGCGAGCCGAGTTCGACCACGGCCGCCAGGGCCTGCAACTGCGCAAGCGTCATCTCGCCTCCTTGTTTCGGTCCATGTATTTTTCACATGATAGGGCCGTGCATCATGAATTATATTGAATCGCCTCAATGACCTTCGACGAGCGCGCGCCCTCGACCACGTTCGATGCCCCGCGCCGCGCTCGGGTAAGATTCAGCCTCGAAACGTGTCGAATGCCGACGGCGGACGATGCACCGGGGCGACTGGTTCGACCCGAAACCATACAACGGCGTGCGCGATCGCACGCACCGGCAACGGGCGCCGTCGACCGCCCCGCCGCCGCTCATGTCCCGACCTGCTCCCGATGACTCATCTCGATCTGACTCAAGGTGTATTGGTGTCCAGCCTGCACGGGCTCGCACTGCTCGACCTGATCGGCATCGCCGTCGCACTGCTGCTCGGCGGGATGGTCAAGGGGATCACGGGCATCGGCGTTCCGCTGGTGGCGATGCCGATCCTGAGCCAGTTCCTGCCGATCCGGCACGCGGTGCTGCTGCTGTCGATGCCGATCATCCTCGGCAACATCCCGCAGGCGCTGGAAGGCGGCGAGGTGCTGGCGACCGCGCGCAAGATCGCCGCACCGATCGCCGGCACCGTGCTCGGCAACGTCGTCGGCGTCGCGATTCTCCTGTCGCTGAACGCGGGCCACGCACAGGCCGCGTCGGGCGCGCTGCTGATCGTCGCCGCGGCGCTGATGCTGAGCGCGCCGAAGCTGAACCTGCCAGAGGCATGGCAAAAGCCGGTCGGGTTCGCGCTCGGGTTCGGCGCGGCGCTGATGGAAAGCATCGCGTCGGTGCCGGGGCCCCTGCTCGCCACCTACCTGATTTCATCCGGCGCGACCGGCCGCGCGTTCACGAAGCAGATTGCGATCATCCTCGTGGTGTCGATCGTCACGCTGATCACGACGTTCAGCGGCGCCGCCCACGCGAGCGCCGCCGACCTCGCGATTTCCGCCGCGGCAAGCCTGCCCGCCATCGCCGGCATGTGGCTCGTTCGCCCGCTGCGGGACAAGATGTCGCCGCGCGTATTCCGGATGGTCGTCCTGCTGTTCGTGCTCGTAGCCGCGTCCCAGATGATCTGGAAGTCGGGCGTCTTCCGGCACGCGGCCTCGCCCGTCGCACCGGTCGACAGCCCGCACGCGAACGCGAAATAACGTCGGCCGCCCGCCGGCCCGGTCACGGTCCGTTCCCCCTTCGGCCCCGATCCCCAAGACGCGTTAGACTGTCCCGATGGAACAATGCCGTTATTGCCAGAGAATCCGCGATGAATGGGATTGCCACGGGGACGAATGCCGCCGGGCAATCGCGAAGGCCCTGCGCCGGCAGCGCGCGGGTCTGCCGATGGTGCCCGACCGCATCCGCAACGAGCTGCCGTCCGGGGCGCCGACCCAGCAGGTGATCGCCGTCCTGTCGCGCCAGCGCCTGCGGGCCCGCCGCGGCAACGAGGAACGCCGCGAGCGCAAGGAAATCGACGACGCCGACGGCGTCTGATCCCGCACCATCCCCGATCCCGCCCCGCCGGCCGGCACCGCGCCGCCGGGCGCTCGCCCGTGCGCCGTCGGTTTGCCATTCCCGCAATGCCTGACGGGGACGGATCGAATTTCCGCGGCGATTATTACCTCGGCCGCAACGATCTTTCGTCGGAATCCACGTTTACCCTGAATCGACTGACGCCTACGATGTAATCAATCGCTTACGACATGGTGTCGCCGGCGAACTCAATAGAACATCGGAGGTCATCATGAAATCGCTCGTTTCCGCAGTCGTTGCCGCTGTTGCCCTGTCCGCTTCGTTCGGCGCATTCGCCCAAAGCACCGTGACCCGCGCGCAAGTCCGCAACGAACTCGTCCAGCTCGAAAGCGCCGGCTACAAGCCGAGCCAGTCGAGCCCGTACTACCCGGCCGACATCCAGGCCGCGCAAGCGCGCGTGCACGCCGCCGACGCCAGCGGCTACGGCGCGCAACCGGCCCCGGTCGTCCAGGGCGGCGCACCGGCAGTCAAGGTGCAGAACGCGCGCGACTCGGTCTACTTCGGCCACTAAGCCCGCCGCTGCGCGCATCGCGCAGTCCGCCCGGTTCCGACGAGCCCGTCCCGTGACGGGCTCGTCGCATTTCCACGGCACGCAGTGCCGGCCCGCCGTCAGCGGCCGCCGCCCGCCGCCACGCGGGCGCCCGCATCCGCGCCGATGCCGCCACCCAGCAATTCCTGGTAACGCACGTACGCGCATTGCGCGGACGCCTTCGCCGCATACATCGCCGCGTCGGCCTTGACCAGCAGCTCCTCGGCCGACGCGCCATCGGCCGGATATTCGCTGACGCCGATGCTCGCGCCCACGGCCAGGTGACGTTCGCCGAACTCCAGCTCCTCGGCCATCACGATCTGGATACGCGACGCGATATCGCCGATCACCTCGGGCGATCGTACGTCCGAAATCAGCACGATGAATTCGTCGCCGCCGAGCCGCGCTGCCATGTCGCCGCTACGCAGCACGAGGCTCAGCCGTTTCGCGACCGCGACGAGCGTGCGATCGCCGGCCGCATGTCCGTGCTGGTCGTTGATCTGTTTGAAGCGGTCGAGATCGACGAACATCACCGCCAGCCCCTCGCGCACCGCGGCCGCATGCCGGATCGCGGCCTCGAGATGCTCCATGAACAACAGGCGGTTCGGCAGCCCGGTCAACGGATCGTGACCGGCGAGGTGCGTGAGCTCCAGTTGCTTCGCGCGCAACATCGCGACCTGCGTACGGATCTCGACGCGCATGCTGTCGAAACAGCGCGCCAGCACGCCGATTTCGTCGGCCCGCGCAACGGGCAATCGCTCGGCGGCCGGATCGTCGAACACGTGGGTCGCCGCGCGCGCGAGCATCTGCAACGGACGCGTGATCGCACGCGCGAACAGGATCGCGAGAATCACCGCCGCCAGGCTCATCAGGAACACCATCCGGATGATCCGTTCGCCGAGCATCCCGGCCGGCGCCAGCACGTCCGTGAGCGGACGCGCCATGCCGAGCACGACGAAGCGGTTGCCCTCGTTGTTGCCGAACGGCGTGCGCACGAACGCGAGCATCTCGCCCGGTACGTCGTCGGGCTGCGCGAGACCGTTGAGCGTCACGTTCGTGCGCGTCCCGGCGAACAGTAGCCGCGTGCCGGGAAAGCGGTCCTGCATCAGCACGCGCCGGCCGCGATCGAAGCCGAAGGTCTGCGACGGATCGGGATGCACGAGGAAGTCGCCCCACTCGTTCGCGAGGAACACCGCGTAGTCCTGCGGCAGGTCGCGCTCGAGCCGATCGAACATGCGCGACAGCTCGACGTCGACGACCAGCGCGCCGACCACCACGTCGGCCTGGTCGACGACCGGGGTGCCCACGCGCAGAATCGGCAGCCCTTCGGCCGCATGCGCGCCGGTCTCGTGATTGATCACGATCGGCGACAGGTAGATATGACCGGGTGCCGTCGCGAGCGTATCGAATACATAGGAAAACTGTCCTTTCTCCTGGAATGCACTCTCCGGCAGCACGACGATGCCGCGCGCGTCGCGATCGACGCGAATCCGCTCGAGCCCGAAATCGCCGCGCGCGATCAGCCGGATCTGCAGGTACTCGGGATGGTTCTTCATGAAGCTGACATACACCTGCTCGAGCCGCGAGCGCGGCGCAGGATCGGTGCCCTCGCCGCTCGCGACGCTCGGCGCCGACGGCAATTGCGCGAGCACGAGCGCATCGTCGGCCACGTCGGACAGCGCGGTCGTGAAGCGCTGTCCGAGCAATTGCGTCGACATCAGCAGGTTGTGCTGTGCTTCCTGCACGAGCATCGTCCGGTTCGCGCGGTAGGTGGAGTAGCCGGTCGTGCCGGACGCGATCACGCCGATGCACGCGAACAGCACCGACAGCTTCGACGTGAGCCCGAGCCTGATCATTTGTCGAACCGCTCCGGCCGGTCGCCCGACACGATGCGGCTCCACAGCGACTCGCGCCGCGCGATGTCCTCGACCGGCTGGATCCATACGAGGTGCTGGTTGCCGGACTCGAAACCGGGCGGCGGCTCGAGGGTATTCGCGAGCCCCTGGCGTTCGGTCAGCAGCGCGCCGATCGCCGGTTCGAGCATGTAGTTGATCCATGCGAACGCGAGCTCGCGATGCTCCGCGCCGCGCGTGACGCCCCAGCAGTCGAGCCACGCGAGCGCGCCTTCGTCCGGAATCACGTAGCCGACGTCCGCACCGGCGCGGCGCAGTTGTTCGACCTGCTGCGTGCCGTAGTTGCCGAACATCAGCGCCGCGTGATGCTGGACGAACAGCGCGGTCGCCTCTTCCGGAAGCGTGTAATACGTGAGCAGGTTGCGTCGCAGGTCGACCAGCTTATGCGCGACGGCAAGCGTTTGCGCGGGCGACAGGTGAAAGGGGTCGGGATAGCGGAGTGCGAGTGCGGTGAACGAAAAATTATGCTGCGCGCTGTTGAAGTCGAGCACCTTGCCACGGTAGCGCGGATTCCACAGTTCCAGCATCGAGCGCGGCGCGGCGGGCACCTGCTTGCGATCGTAGATCAGTCCCATCGACGAATACGTGAACGGAATCGCATAGGTCGAGCCGTTGTGCACGAGTCCGCCTATCGTCGCGAGCTGCTGGAAATTCGGTCGTTGCCGCCTACGGTTGGGGACCTGTGACAGGTCGATCGGTATGAGCAGGCCGTCGCGCGCGTAGCGCTGGATCTCTGCCGTGTTGGCGGCGAGCACGTCGTACGGCGGCGGCGACGCGGTGTGCATTCGCGTCCACAACGCTTCGTCGGAATCGACGAACGTCACTTCGACGCGTACGTGGAATTGCGTCTCAAACGCATTGACGACATCGTTGTCCGCGTAGCCGGGCCATGCAAGGACGCGCAGGACGTTGTCGTTGACGGTCTCGGGAGAAGCCGCACACGCAGGCAGGCCCTGCAAGCCCAGCGTCAGGATGACAAACCATCGGCATACGGCCCGGCGCGCACGCCGACACGCGCCGATTCCCCTGATCAATCGGTCCTCGCCCGCATTCCCCGTATGCATTCGACTATCCTTTTTTTGAGTCGATGCTTGAGCTTGCAACAAGACCATAAAAAATATCGCCGCGCAATTGGAACAAGCCGCACGCACACTGCGTCCGCGCGCGAAGAATCCTCAGGTGAAAGGCATGACTCGACGCGTGCCGCTTCCGGTTGCAGCCACGCGGCACACGAGTGAACGCCGCAATCGCGCGCGACGGATGCGCACGCATCGGCATCGCCACGACGGCGCGACGGCGCGACCGGCCCCGCCCGTCGCACTTTTCTTTTCGGGCCGCTCGTCGGACAATGTCCCGCCCCGCCGCGCGCGGCGCCGCACCGGCCCGCGCGCGGCGCACGCATGCTCCACCCGCGCACATGAAACGCTACGAAACCCTCGCCCATACGATCGCCGACGAAATCCGCAACGGCAACCTCGCGGTCGGCACGCGCCTGCCGTCGCTGCGCCAGATCATCGCGCAGCATGGCGTGAGCCAGTCGACGGTGTTTCGCGCGTACTACCTGCTCGAACAGTGGGGGTTGATCCGCGCACGCGAACGCTCCGGCTATTACGTCGCGCCGGGCGCGAGCCCGGCGGCGCACCCGCCCGCGAAACGCCGCGCGAGCCGCGCCGGCGCCACGCGCAAGGTCGACATCAGCGATCTCGTGTTCTCGGTGCTCGACGCCGCGACGCAACCCGGCATCGTGCCGCTCGGCTCCGCGTTCCCCGCGCCGCAGCTGTTTCCGCTGCCGCGCCTCGCGAAATCCCTTGCGCAGGCGACGCGGCTCGTCAGCCCGTGGAGCACGGTCGTCGACCTGCCGCCGGGCAACGAGGCACTGCGCCAGCAGATCGCGCGGCGCTATCTGGCAACCGGCGTCGCGCAACCCGTCGACGAGATCGTCGTCACGAACGGCGCGCTGGAGGCGCTGAACCTGTGCCTGATGGCCGTCACGCGGCCCGGCGACGTCGTCGCGGTCGAATCGCCCGGCTTCTATGCGGCGCTGCAGGCGATCGAGCGGCTCGACCTGCGCGCGGTCGAGATTCCCGTCGATCCGCGCACCGGCCTCGATCTCGATGCGCTCGCGAACGCGCTCGACCGGCACGACATCCGCGCGTGCTGGTTCATGACCAATTTCCAGAATCCGACAGGTGTCACGCTGTCGCTCGACAAGAAGCGCGCGCTCGTGGAGATGCTTGCCGCGCGCGAGGTGCCGCTGATCGAGGACGACGTGTACGGCGAGCTGCATTTCGGCCCCGACTATCCGCTGCCCGCGCGCGCCTTCGACCGGCACGGTCTCGTGATGCACTGCAGTTCGTTCTCGAAGACGCTCGCGCCGGGCTACCGGATCGGCTGGGCCGCCGCCGGCCGGTTCGCGGAAAAAGTGCAGCGGCTCAAGCTGATGACCACGCTGTCGGCGAGCATCCCCGCGCAAGCCGGCATCGCGAACTATCTGGAGCACGGCGGCTACGATCGTCATCTGCGCAAGCTGCGCGGCGCGCTGCAGACGCAGCTCGCCCGCATGGACGACGCGCTGCGGCGCTGGCTGCCGGACGGCGTCGAGTGGGTGCGGCCGGACGGCGGATATTTCCTGTGGCTGTCGTTTCCCGATGCGATCGACGCGATGGAACTGCATCGCCAGGCGATCGCGCGCGGCATCAGCTTCGCGCCGGGGCCGCTGTTCTCGGCCGCGCACGGCTTCGAGCGCTGCGTGCGCGTGAACTTCGGCCATCCGTGGAGCCGCGACATCGAACGCGCGATCCGCGTGCTTGGCGAACTGGTCGCCGAGCCTGCGGTACGCAAGGCCGGTTAAGCCCGCACGCAGGCCGCCGACGCCGCCGCGCAGCCGACGCACGCACGGGTTACAGTGCATCTCCCTTCGCCCCCTCGACCCATCTCATGAGCGCATTGCCGTACCTCGATCACGCCGCGCTGCTGACGCTCGCCGCCGAAGCCGCCGGCGTCACGCAGCCGTGCACCTGCACGAAGACCCCGCTTGCCGGCTGGACGAGCCTGCCGCTGTCGCTGCAGGACACGCAACTCGTCGAAGTGGCGACGCTCGCACCGCCCGACGACCCCGAACCGACCTACGACGAATTCCATCCGGGCGGCACGCGCTACTGGTCCGACCGCGCGCCGATCGCGCCGCGCCACTTTCCGTACAACCGCTGCAACGTCAGCCGCTGCGAGTCGTGCGGCCGGCTGTTCCTGCGCTACCAGGAAGGCGGCGGTTACTTCATCGACCAGCGCATCCGCGCGCTCGATCCGGCCTTGATCGTCGACGCGCAAGCGCAAGCCTGAACCCGACGCGGGCATGCGCAACGCATGCCCGACGGCCGCCGGCGCATCGCCGATCTGCTGCGCCCTTTTCGTCCCGATCTGCTGCTTGTCCCGCCGCCCCGCGTTCCCTACGCTGTCTCCGGTTGCCCGACACCCGTCGCAACGTCCCCTTCCGAGCGGCGCGCGCCCTGCACCGCCGCTCCTCTCGCGTATCACGTCATGTACCGATATACCGATTTCGACCGGGCGCTCGTGCACAGCCGCGCCGCCCAGTTCCGCGACCAGCTCGAACGCTGGCAGCACGGCACGCTGAGCGAGGACGCGTTCCGGCCGTTGCGCCTGCAGAACGGCTGGTACGTGCAGCGCCACGCGCCGATGCTGCGCGTGGCCGTACCGTACGGCGAACTGTCGAGCGCGCAGCTTCGCGTGCTCGCCCGAATCGCACGCGACTACGACGTGCCCGACGACGCCACCTATCGCGCCGCCCGCGACGCGCAGGCGCTGCTCGGCACGCTGCGACTGCCGATCCGAAACGCGCACTTCACGACCCGCACCAACGTGCAGTTCAACTGGATTCCGCTCGCGAAGGCGGCCGACGTGATGGACCTGCTGGCGACCGTCGACATGCACGGGATCCAGACGAGCGGTAATTGCATCCGCAACATTTCGTGCGACGAGCGCGCGGGCGTCGCGCCGGACGAGATCGCCGATCCACGTCCGTTCGCCGAAGTGATGCGCCAGTGGACGACGCTGCATCCGGAATTCGCGTTCCTGCCGCGCAAGTTCAAGATCGCGATCACCGGCGCGGCCGAGGATCGTGCGGCAACCGACTGGCACGACGTCGGGCTGAAGCTCGTGCGCAACGACGCGGGCGAGCTCGGCTTTCGCGTGAGCGCCGGCGGCGGCATGGGCCGCACGCCGCTGATCGCGACGCTGCTGCGCGCGTTCCTGCCTTGGCAGCACGTGATGAACTACATCGAGGCGATCGTCCGCGTCTACAACCGCTACGGACGGCGCGACAACAAGTACAAGGCACGCATCAAGATCCTCGTGAAGAGCGAGGGCCAGCGCTACATCGACGACGTCGAGGAAGAGTTTCGACAGATCGTCGAGCATGACGGCGGCCCGCACACGATCCCGCAGGCCGAATTCGACCGCATCGCGGCATCGTTCGTGCCGCCGAGCATCGCGCCGCGTGCGCTCGACCTGCAGGATGCCGAAGCGCGCATGGCCGCGCACGCCGGTCGCCACCCGGCCTTCGCGCGCTGGCTGGCGCGCAACGTCGCCGCGCACCGCGACCCGGCGCTGAGGATCGTCACGCTGTCGTTCAAGCGCCGCCTGCAGGCGCCCGGCGATGCGTCGCCCGAGCAGCTCGACGCGCTCGCCGAACTCGCCGACCGCTTCTCGGCCGGCGAAGCGCGCGTCACGCATGCGCAGAACGTGGTGCTGCCGTGGGTGCACGTCGACGACCTGTTCCTGCTGTGGGAACACGCGCGCGCAATCGGTCTCGCCAGCGCGAACGTCGGACTCCTGACCGACATGATCGCGTGCCCGGGCGGCGATTTCTGCGCGCTCGCGAACGCACGCTCGATTCCGATCGCCGACGCGATCGCCGAACGGTTCCAGGATCTCGACATGCTGCACGACGTCGGCGACATCGACCTGCACATCAGCGGCTGCATCAACTCGTGCGGCCACCATCACAGCGGGCACATCGGCATCCTCGGCGTCGACAAGGACGGCGCCGAGTGGTACCAGGTAACGCTCGGCGGCTCGGACGGTTCGAGCGCGAGTGGCCCCGCGCGGCCGGGCAAGGTGATCGGCCCATCGTTCTCGGCGGACGAGATCGTCGATGTCGTGGACGCGCTCGTCAACGTCTATCTCGACGCGCGGCTCGACGCCGACGGCCGCGGCGAACGATTCATCGACACTGTGCGCCGCATCGGCGTCGAGCCCTTCAAGGCCGCGGCGAACGACGCACGTCACCAGGCGGAGCACGCATGAACCCGACCGACCCAAACACCCACGCACGCATCCGGCTGCTGACACCGGCCGAACACGCCGACGACACGCACTCGCCCGACACGGCGACGCTCACGAACCTGACGATCGGCAACGACGAGGAACTGGCGCCGCTCGCGGAGCGGATCGCGCAGGCCGCGCGCATCGACCTGCACTTCCCGTCCTTCACCGACGGTCGCGCATACAGCCAGGCGTATTTGCTGCGCAAGCGCTTCGGCTTCTCCGGCGACCTGCGCGCGACGGGCGACGTGCTGATCGACCAGTTGCTGCTGATGGAACGCACCGGGTTTTCGAGCGCGGTGCTCGGCGCCGATGCCGATCTCGCGGCCGCGCGCCGGCAGCTCGACCGGTTTCCCGGCTTCTATCAGCGCGACGCGAGAACGGTAGCGCCGCGACAGGACGCGGCGACGCAGACGGCGCAATGAAAACGGGCGGCCCGCAGGCCGCCCGTCCGATGAACGACAACCGCGCCCGCCGCGAAGCGGGCGCCGGCGTTCAGCGCGCCGCCACCGGCTTGCCGAACGCGCCGAGGATCTTCTTTTCGAGCGCGATGTAGTCGTGGCCGAAGTGATGGTCGCCGCCCGTCTTGATCACGTCGGCGCCGGTATTCGCGAGCGCCGGACACATCGTGTCCTTCTCTTCCGCGCCGTAGAAGCACTGCACGAGCTGCGGCGGCACCTTCGCGATTTCCGGCGCGACCTTCATCGCCTTGTCGCTCGCCGGCATGCCGAGCCAGCCCGTCACGCGGATCTGGAAGTCCGCCGCCGGCGCGAAGCCGAGCAGCGACATCACCGCGACCTTGTCGCGCAGGTCGGCCGGCAGGCGGTTGTATGCGAACGGCATCACGTCCGCGCCGAATGAATAGCCGACCAGCGCCACGCGATTCGCATGCCAGCGCGCCATGTACGTGCGCATCACGCGCGCCAGGTCGCGGCTCACCTGCGCGGGCGGCTTCTCGCTCCAGAAATAGCGCAGGCTGTCGATGCCGACGACCGACACGCCGTCGCGCTGCAGCGCCTCGGCGATCGTCTTGTCGAGATCGCGCCAGCCGCCGTCGCCCGAAATCACGATCGCGAGGCGGTCGCTACCACCCTTGGCCGGCAGCTCGACGAGCGGCAGGTCCGACACGTCGAGCTCGTCGCTGCTGCTGGTGTCGTGCAGGTGCGACGTGACGAGCGACACGAGCTTCGCGGTGTCGCCGGCCGCAGCCGTTTCGACGAAGCCCGGCATCGCGCGGCGCACGATCGTCGGATCGGGCGGGCACGGCTTGAAGCGCGCATCGAGCTTCGCCGCCGGCGCGACCGACACGACGCCGGCGATGGTGTTTTCCGGCGCCATCGACAGGATCTGCTTCGCGATCGCGCCGCCCTGGCCCACGCCCGCGACGATCGGCGTGTAATAGCGCGCCGATTGCGCGAGGCGTTCGAGCTGATGGCTGACCGCCTCGGCGTCGCCGTCGAGGTGGTGACAGGTTTCCTGCTTGGCGGCGAGGTTCGCCGCATAGCGCTCCGAATCCACGCCGACCGTCATCGCGCCCGCTTTCGCGAGCGCATCGGCTGCCTGCTGGTCGGCTTCGCCCCAGCCCCGCTCACGCGAGAACAGCACGACGAAGCCGCGCAGCGGGCCGCCCGGCTTCGTCACGGTCACGGGGCCGTAGCGGCCGCCCGACACGGTTTCCGGTTTCGCAGCCGCCGGCTGCGCCGCGAGCGCGGCGCCGGCCAGCATCATTCCCGCGCAGGCGATTGCCGCCTGCGCGATACCCTTCTTCAACATCATGAACGCCGACCTCCAGCCAGCAGGGACAGATCCGCGAGCGTGACGAACACGCCGACCGAGCCCGAGGCCGCGAGATAGCGCGGCTCCCAGTGCGGCTCGAACTTGCTCTTGAATGCACGCAAGCCGCGGAAGTTGTAGAAGCGGCCGCCGAAGCGCCAGACCATCAGCCCGAACCGGTGCCACGGCGATGGCATCTTCGCCGCCCCCATCCCCGAGAACGGCGCGATGCCCAGGCTCAGCTTGCGGAATCCCGCTTCCTTCAGATGCAGCGCGAGCTGCGTAAACAGATACTCCATCGCATACGGCGACGCGTCCGGCAGATGCCGCATCACGCCGACCGTCGCCTCGGTGTTGAGGTCGGTCGTCATGAACGTGACGAAGGCGATCGGCTTGTCGGCCTGGCGCACGAGCATCACCGATTGCGTCGCGAGATAGCCGTCGTGGAATGCGGCCACCGAGAAACTCTTCTCGCGCGCGTCGCGGCTGTCGAGCCAGCCGTCGGAGATGTCGCGCAGCGACGGCAGCGCGGCCGGCACGTCGCACGGCGCGATCACCTCGACCGTCAGCGCGTCCTTGTCGCCGCGGCGCAGCGCATAGCGCAGGTGCGACCGGTTCGAACCCTTCAGGTCGAACCGGTCGAGCGCGATGTGGGCTTCCTCGCCGAGCTTCATCAACGTGAGCCCGGCGTCGAGATACAGCGGCAGCGCGTTCGCGCGCACCTGGTAGAACGCCGCGCGGCCGCTGTGCGCGTGCGCCAGCGCGATGAACTTGCTGATCAGCGCCGGCCATTCCTCGCGCGGCCCGACCGGGTCGTGCAGCGCGGCCCACGTGCGGCCGTTTTTCGCGTACATCAGGAACGCGCGGCGCGATTCGGAAAACAGGAACGACTTGTCGCCCATCAGCGCGAGGCCCGCATCGCTGCATTCCTGCGCGCGGATGATCTGCTCCGCGTCGACCAGGTCCTGCTCGGCGGGCTTCACGAAACGTCCGGGCGCCGGCCGCAGCAGCTGCCACAACGCGAACATCGCGACGAACACGCCGGCCGCGAGCGTCGCGCGCAGCGCGCGCGGCGCGCGTGCGTCAAACGAGAAATGCGACCACAGATCGCGCGTGTAAGGCACGTCGCGGAACGCGAAGCACAGCACCCACACCGCGAGGATCAGCACCATCGTCACCGACACGAACCAGCTCACCGTGAAGCGCTCGGCGAGCAGCGACGAATGCCGGTTGAAGCGGCGGCGGCTGACGAGCAGCAGCACCAGCAGCGTGCCGAGCACGCCGGCCTCGACGAACGCGAGGCCCTTCGCCAGCGACAGCGCGAGGCTCGCGAGCGTCAGCGCGAAGGTCATCCACCATGCGCCGTCGAGCCGGCGCAGCAGCCCGCGCGCGACGAACAGCAACGCGACGCCGAGCACGCTGCAGATCACCTGCGAGCCTTCGAGCACCCACAGCGGGACGATGTTGCGCAGGATCGCGATCCGGTACCAGAACGCAGGCGTCGCGCTCGAAATCACCAGCATGCTGCCGACCGCGAATGTCACCAGGCTCAGGAACAGCGGCGCCAGCTGCGACACGCGCGCGGCCTGCCGCGACACGAGCCGGCGGCGCAGCGCGCGGCCCTCGAAACCGGCCAGCAAGCCGGCCGACAACACGAGCGGCACGCCGAAGTAGATCGCGCGATAGGCGATCAGCGCGGCGACCATCGCATGCGCGGGCACTTCGCGGCCCAGCGTGAAGACCATCGCCGCTTCGAACACGCCGATCCCGCCCGGCGTATGGCCGATCATCCCGAGCAGCAGCGCGGCCGCGTATACGGTGATGAAGGTCGGGAGGCCGACCGGCGCGGCCGGCAGCAGCACCCACAGCGTCAGGCCGGCAGCCACGACGTCGAGCACCGCATAGACGACCTGCGCGACGAGGTCGCGCCGCGCCGGCACGTCGAACGAGAGCCACTTGAAGCGCGTGACGACCGGGCGCGCGGTGTTGCCGCACATCATCGTCATCACGGCCAGCACGACGAGCAGCGCGGCGCCGCTCCACGTTAGGACGCCGGGCGCGACATGCAGCATCGCGGCGAGCGTCTGCGGCACGCAGACCATGCCGACCGCCGTCATCAGCACCAGCGCGAGCGCGAGCGTGCCGCTCGTGAATACCGTCATGCAGCCGATCTGCGCGGGCGTGACGCCCGACACGCCGTACACGCGCGCGCGCACGGCGCCGCCCGTCAGCGCGCCGAAGCCGGTCGCGTTACCGAGCGCGGAGCCGGCGATCGCGCCGATCCACAACGCAACGCGCGGCACCTTCGCGGCGACATAGCGCAGGCCGACCGCGTCGCGGGCGACGAGCGCGAGATAGCTGAGGGCCGTCGCGGCCAGCGACGCGCCCCACTCTTGGGCGGACATGTGACGCAACTCGCGGATCACCGACCGGTAGTCGACGGATTCCGACAGGTGCTGGAAAACCACGATCAGCAGCAGCCCGATGCCGAGCGCGAGCAACGGCGACAGCACGCGTTCGTTGCGGATCAGCGCCCGGACACGGGCGATCACCGCCGCGGCGCGGCCGGGCGAACCAGGGTGGCGGGAAGACATAGGTTGTTCAGTGGTGGTGCATAGCGAGTCGCGGCGCGGGTTGGCCCGGCGGCGACATGTCTGGTTGTTCTGCGTGGGCGGTCGGCCGAAGACGGAGGCAGGCGGCGCCTGGATCAGAACTTACGAGTATACGGAATTTATATTACAGAATCTTTCAAGTTCGGATTGTGCGGTTTTGTGGCACGCGAGACGCATCAATACCGCATCAAAATCGTGCGTTCGACACACGCAAGGTGCGCATGATACCGGGAACCGACGGGGTTTTCTCATCAGATGAATGACTTGTGATGCATTTGGGAGAAATTCTCCGGCCCGGCCGGGCGAGCGAGGGCAAAACCGCGACCGGGCGCGGGTTTCAGCGAAGAGGGACGGATCGTCGCGCCGCGCCCTTCGTCACTTCGCCCGCTCGTGCGCCGCGAGGCCGATCGCCTTGTAGTCGTAGGTCGGATAGAACTCCGTCCGGTACGCGCCCCAGGCCGTGTCCTCGAGCACGCGATTGACCTCCCGCACCCGCGACGCCGGCAACCGCAGCACGACGATCTGCCCGATCCCCATCGTCACCGTCCAGCTCACCACCTCGGCGCCCGGCGGCGGAAACGCCTTGTAGAACCCCTGTTTCGCGAGCTGGGCGTTCAGCTCGGCGAGCGGGCGCGACTGGTCGTGCTTCAGGAAGACCGTCAAGAGCACCGCGTTGTCGGGCGTCGCGGCGGCCGTGCCGGCCGGTACCGTCGACGTCTGCCCGGCTGCTGGCGCGCCGCAGAGTGCGGCCGCGGCCAGCGATGCGACGATCGCAAGGGTTCGAAGCGGGTGATTCCGGCGTGCCGTCATGACGCGACTCCGTGGCTGCATGGATGACGCCGTCATCATGCGCCGTCCCGCGCGTCGCTGCAGCGTGCGCGCTAGTCGGTGCCGGCCCGTTCGCGCAGCACGTCGATGAACGCGCGCAGCTTGGCCGGCACGTGCTTGCGATTCACGTAATAGAGCCACATCGGCGGCAGCGTCCGGCACGCGCCCGGCAGCACCTCGACGAGCGTGCCGTCGCGCAGGTCCGCGTCGATGCGCTCGCGCATGAACGCGAACGCGATGCCGACGCCCTCGCGCGCGGCATCGATCACCGCATCCGCATCATTCGTCACGAACACGCCTTCCGGATCGAGATCGACGTCGCGGCGGCCGTCGTGCAGCAGCCACTTGTGCAGGCGCCCGCTCTCCGAAAACCGGAAACGGATGCACGCATGCCGTTCCAGATCGGCGATCGACGCGGGCGTGCCGTGCCGCGCGAGATAGTCGGGCGATGCAACCAGCGCGCAGGTGAGCGCGGGCGCGATGCGCACGCCGATCATGCCGGGCTGGAGCCGGTCGGCAAGACGAATCCCCGCGTCGAAGCCGTCCTTCGCGATATCGACCAGTTCGTTCTCGTAGCGAATTTCGAGCCGGACCTTCGGATAGCGCGCGCGGAACGCGGCAAGAACCGGGGCAATCACGCGTGTGCGCGCCAACGGCAGCGCGGTGACGCGCAACAGCCCGCCGGGCTCGCTGCGCACCTCCTTCAGCGCGTCGCGCGCCTGCATGACCTGCCGGTATGCGGGCTCCGTCTGCTGCAGGTAGTGCTGGCCAGCCTCCGTCAGGCTCACGCCGCGCGTGCTGCGATTGAACAGTTTCACGTTCAGCTCGCCCTCGAGCTGCCCGACCGCGAGACTGACGGCGGCGGGCGTCAGGCCCAGCGCGGCGGCCGCGCGCGTGAAGTTGCCGGCCGTCGCGACACTCATGAAAACGTGCAGCCCGGCCATTGGATCGCGCCTGCTCATCATTAAAAAAACTTGAAACTCCTTCGAGCGGAATACGGATTCTCCCATATACCGGAACTGCCTACACTGGCCCGGCCGTCCCTCACAGGAGCATCGAATGGATCCGCACCGCCCCGCACTGCCGCTCGCCGTCGTCCGGCAGACGATCGAATCCGCGCTCGCGCAGGCCGCGTCGCTGCAGGTCGCCGGCGTGTCGATCGCGATCGTCGACGCCGGCGCGAACCTGCTCGCGTTCGTGCGCACCGACGACTGCTTTCTCGGCGCGATCGACCTTGCCCAGCGCAAGGCGCTGACGGCGATCCGCTTCCGCGCATCGACCGCCGCGCTCGGCGCGATGTCCGGCGACGGCCCGCTGCGCGGGATCGAGCACAGCCACGGCGGGCTCGTCACGTTCGGCGGCGGCGAACCGCTCGTCGACGGCAGCGGGCGCTGCGTCGGCGCGATCGGCGTATCGGGCGGCAGCGTCGAGCAGGACGACGCGATCGCCCGGCACTGCCGCGATCGCTTTCACGCAACCTTTCCCACCTCGAGGTAAGCACATGGCACAGAAACGCATCCTCATCACCGGCGCGGGCACCGGCTTCGGCCGCGAAGTCGCGCTGCGGCTCGCGCAACACGGTCACGCGGTCACGGCCGGCGTCCGCACGACCGCCGAGATCGACGCACTGACCGACGCCGCCGCGCAGCGCGGCACCGCGTTGCGCGCGGTGAAGCTCGACGTCACGTCGGCCTACGATCGCGCCCGCGCGGCCGAACTCGACATCGACGTGCTCGTGAACAACGCGGGCGTCGGCGAAGCCGGCGCGCTGGTCGACCTGCCGGTCGAGATCGTGCGCGAGCTGTTCGACGTCAACGTGTTCGGGCCGCTCGAACTCACGCAGCAGGTCGCGCGCGGCATGCTCGCGCGCGGGCACGGCAAGCTCGTGTTCGTGTCGTCGATCGCGGGGCTGATCACGGGGCCGTTCACGGGCGCCTACTGCGCATCGAAGCACGCGGTCGAATCGGTCGCCGAGGCGATGCACGCGGAGCTGGCGCCGCACGGCATCCGCGTCGCGGTCGTGAACCCGGGCCCGTACAGCACCGGCTTCAACGACCGGATGATGGAGACGCCGCGGCGCTGGCGCGATCCGGCCGTCCACACCGTGACGCCCGAGCGGCTGACCTTCCCGCTCGAGCAGCACGACCCGGAGGAAATGATCGCGAAGATGGTCGACGTGATCGGAAGCGACGGCGGCGCGTTCCGCAACCTGCTGCCGCAGTCGTCGGAAACGTTCGTGCGCGCCGAGCAGGCTCGCGCGTGGGACCGGCAGCAGTAACGCAGGCCAGCAGCGGCACGCGAGTCACGCCCCCTCCGCCCTCGACGGCCATGCCGCCAGCCCGAACCGCCGGCGGTTTCGGCTTGCCGGCCGCCGTGTCGGGCCGGCAAGCAAGCCCGGCCGCGTCAACTCGCGCCGCCCGCGTTCAATACACGTCCCGCATGTAGCGCCGCGCCTTCGAAAGCCGCGCGACGTAGTCGTTCGCGGCTTCGTCCGACATCCCGCCATGCTCGGCGACGACCGCCTTCAGCGCGGTATCGACGTCCTTGGCCATGCGTGCGGCGTCGCCGCACACGTAGAAGTGCGCGCCCTCCTCCAGCCACTTGTACAGCTCGGCGCCCTGCTCGCGCATGCGGTCCTGCACGTAGATCTTGTCGGCCTGGTCGCGCGAGAACGCGAGATCGAGCCGCGTGAGGAAACCGCTGTCGCGCATCGCGCTCAGTTCGTCGCCGTAGTAGAAGTCGGTCTGCGCATGCTGCTCGCCGAAGAACAGCCAGTTGCGGCCGCGCGCGCCGCGCGCCTGCCGCTCGTGCAGGAAGCCGCGGAACGGGGCGACGCCGGTGCCGGGCCCCACCATCACGACGGGCACGTCGCCGTTCACCGGCGGCCGGAAATGCGCGGACTTCTGCACGAACACGGGCACGCGGCCGTCGTCCGCGCGATCGGCGAGGAACGTCGACGCGACGCCTTTGCGCGCGCGCCGGCCATTGTGATAGCGCACGGCCGACACGGTCAGGTGAATCTCGCCCTGGTGCGCGCTCGGGCTCGACGCGATCGAATACAGGCGCGGCTGGAGTCGCTTCAGCATCCCGACCAGCTCCGTACCCGACAGATCGACCGGGAACTCGTGCAGCACGTCCGCGAGTTGTTGCCCCCACAACCATTGCTTCAGGTCGGCCTTGCGATCGTCGCCGAGCAGCGCCTTCAGCGCGCCGTTCGCGCTGCGCGACGCGATGAACGCGAGCGTGTCGGGATGCGGGCGCGTGATGTCGAAGTGGCGCGCGAGCGCATCGCCGAGCCGCACGTCGCCGATGCCCGCGACCGACACGGGCGCATCGGCCTTCAGCGCGGTGACGGACAGCAGCTCGTCGACCAGCTCCGGGCAGTTGGTCGGCCACACGCCGAGCGCGTCGCCGGCTTCGTATTCGAGGTTCGCGCCTTCGGTCGACAGCGACACGTAGCGCGTGTCCTTCGCGGCGCCCGGCCGGTTGAGCCGCAGGTTCGCGACGAGCTTCGACGGCGCCGGATGCGCCTTGGTCGGCAGCAGCCCCGACGCGCTCACCCCGGCGGACGGCACCGCGTGCAGCGCGGCATCCGCTTCCTTGATCCGGGCAACCACGCGTTCGAGCCACTGGTCCGCATCGCGCTGGAACTCGACGTCGCAATCGACGCGCGCACACAGGCGCGCCGCGCCGAGTTCCGCGAGCCGCGCGTCGAGCCGGCGGCCGTGCCCGCAGAACTGGTCGTAATTGCGATCGCCGAACGCAAGCACCGCGAAGTGCACGCCGTCGAGACGCGCGGCGCTGCCGGCCTGCAGCGCATCCCAGAACTCGCTGCCGTTGTCGGGCGCGTCGCCGTCTCCGAACGTGCTCGTCATCAGCAGCACGTATTGCGCGCCGGCCAGCGACGCCACCGGATAGTCGGACATGCACGCGGTGCGGATCTCGAACCCGGCATTCATCAGCTGCGTCGCGTAGTCTTCGGTCAGCGACTCGATGTTGCCCGTCTGCGACGCCCACAGCAGCACGACCTTCGGCCGCGTGCGCACGATCCGCACGCCGCCGGGCGCGGTGGCCTCCGACGGCAGCACAGGCGCGGCACCGTCCGATGCGTGGGCAGGCACCGAGCGGCTGAACAGCCCCGCGAGCATGCCCTCGAGCCAAAACCGCACCGGCGGCGCGAGCGGCGCGCCGGCCGGCAGCACCGGCACGCCGCCTTCGCGACGCCCGACGCTCGCTTTCAGCCCGCTGACGAGGCCGGCCACGTACAGGCGCTCCGTATCGGAGAGCGGCGGCGGCGCGAGATCGGCCACGCCGAGCGCCGCCGCGAAAGTGTCGAGGTCTGCCATGTCGGATTCCTGTGAAGCCGTGATCTGCGCCGACGCGGTCGCGGGCCGCGCGTCGGCAGCGGAGGCATCGGGTCGCGCCGTGTCGTCGTCGGCAGCGGACGCGAACGCGTCCGTGTCGAAGCGCGTCAGCGCGACCGCGCAATATTTCAGTTCGGGTTGCTGAGATTCCGGGTCGATCGCGTCGTTCGTCACCGCATTGATGCACAGGTCGTCGCCGTACACGTCGTTCCAGTGCATCGGCGCGAAGCAGTTGCCGCGTCGCACGCGCTCGGTCACGACGGCCGGCAGCACCGCGCGGCCGCGCGCCGAGCGAATCTCGACGCTGTCCTTCGTCGCAATGCCGAGCGCGCTCGCATCGTCCGGATGCAGCTCGACGAACGGGCGCGGATTGAGCTTGTTCAGCATCGCGACCTTGCCCGTCTTCGTCATCGTGTGCCACTGATGCTGCAGCCGGCCGGTGTTCAGCACGATCGGGAACGTGTCGTCGGGCAGTTCGGCCGGCGCGACGTGCGGCCGCGCGAGGAAGCGCGCCTTGCCCGACGCCGTCGGAAACGCAATACGCGGCGCGTCATGCCCGTCGGTCGCCGGGCGCGGCGTCTGGCTCACGCCGTCGTTCAGGTAGCGGATCGGGTGCCGCTCGCGCGCAGTGCCCGGCGCGACCGGCCATTGCACCGGGCCATCGCGCAGCGCCGCATGGCTCGCGCCGCGCAGGTCGTAACCGGTCGCCGGATTCGAAAACCGCACGATCTCGTCGAACACGTCGGCCGCCGACGCATAGTCGAACGCATCGCCGAAGCCCATCGCGCGCGCCACTTCCGCGACGATGCGCCAGTCCGGCAGCGCGTCGCCGGGCGGCGCGACCGCGGCACGCATCAGCGTCATGTTGCGCTCGGAATTGACCATCACGCCGTCGCCCTCGGCCCACAGCGCGCCAGGCAGCAGGATGTCCGCGTAGCGGTTGGTCTCGGTGTCGAGGAACGCGTCCTGCGCGATCACGAGCTCCGCGGCCTGCAGCCCCGCAATCACGTTCTGCCGGTTCGGCACGGTCGCGACCGGATTCGTGCAGACGATCCAGCACGCCTTGATGTCGCCGGCCGCCAGTCGTTCGAACAGGTCGACCGTGCCGCGGCCGGCGTCCTTGCGCAGCGTGCCGGCCGGCACGCGCCACAGGGTTTCGACGAAGCGCCGGTCGTCGTCGGACAGCACCGAGCGCTGGCCCGGCAGGCCGGGACCCATGTAGCCCATCTCGCGCCCGCCCATTGCGTTCGGCTGGCCAGTCAGCGAGAACGGCCCGCTGCCCGGGCGGCAGATCGTGCCGGTCGCGAGATGCAGGTTGCAGATCGCGTTGGTGTTCCATACGCCGTGCGTGCTCTGGTTGAGCCCCATCGTCCAGCAGCTCATCCATTCCTGCGCGTCGCCGATCCATTGCGCGGCGGTGCGGATGTCGGCTTCGGCGAGACCGGTGATTGCCGCGACGTGCTCGGGCGTGTAGTCGGCGAGGAACGCGGGCATCGCGTCCCAGCCTTCGGTGTACGTATCGATGAACGCGGCATCGGTGCGGCCGTTCGCGTGCAGCAGATGCAACAACCCGTTGGTCAGCGCCAGATCGGTGCCGGGCCGGATCTGCAGGAACAGGTCGGCCTTGTCGGCGGTGCCGGTGCGGCGCGGATCGACGACGATCAGCTTCGCGCCGGCCTTCACGCGATCCATCATGCGCAGGAACAGGATCGGGTGGCAGTCGGCCATGTTCGCGCCGATCACGAAGAACAGGTTCGCGCGATCGAAATCCTGGTACGACCCGGGCGGGCCGTCCGCACCGAGCGACTGCTTGTAGCCCGTGCTCGCGCTCGCCATGCACAGGCGCGAATTCGACTCGATGTTGTTGGTGCAGACGAAGCCCTTCGCGAGCTTGTTCACGAGGTATTGCGCCTCGATCGACATCTGCCCCGACACGTAGAACGACAACGCATCGGGCCCGTGCGCGTCGAGCACCGCGCGCAGCCGCCGCGCGGTCTCGACGATCGCATCGCGGGCCGGCAGCGGCACGAGGTCGTCCTCGCGCGCGCGCCGCACGAACGCGCGGTCGAGCCGCCCGGAACGGCGCAACGCGACGTGCGCCGACGAGCCCTTCGTGCACAGCCGCCCGAAGTTGGTCGGATGATCGGAGTCGCCGGACACCTTGACGACTTCGTCATCCTCGACGTGCAGCACCATCCCGCAGCCGACGCCGCAGTACGGGCACACGCTCTTGACGGGGGTGGCGGTCATGCGTGCTCCGTCGGCGCTCAGGCGGCGATCCACACGAAACCGTCCTCGACCCGCGACGGATACGCGTTCACCGATTTCTCGGGGGATTCAAGGCATTCGCCGGTCCGCAGGTCGAAATGCTGCTTGTACAGCGGCGACGCGACCACCACGCGCTCGCCGAGGCTGCCGATCAGCCCGCGCGACATCACCGCTGCCTGCGACACCGGATCGACGTTGTCGATCGCGAACACGCCGCCTTCCTCGGCATGCGCGACATGAAACACGGCGACCTGCTCGCCGTTGACGAGCGCACACACGCCGGTGTTCGGCACGATGTCGTCGAGCGGGCACACGCGGGTCCAGGACAGGGGAAGACGATCGTTCATGATGGGCTCCTTGAAAAAGACGCTGCTGTCGGTCAGCGTCAGACGGTTGCGGGTTCGGCGACGACGGGAATCGCAACGGGCTTGCCGCCCGCGCGCTCGTCCGGCGTGGCGGGACGGATCTGGCCGCGCGTTTCGACGAACGCGATGGTCGCATCCGGCGCGTCGCTGTTCACGAAGTGGCGGAAGCGCTTGCGCGTTTCCGGATCGGTGACGGCCTTCTTCCACTCGCATTCGTAGGTGTCGACCACGTGCTGCATGTCGGCCTCGAGTTCGGCCGCGATCCCGAGCTTGTCGTGCACGACGACGTCGGTCAGGTAGTCGAGCCCGCCTTCGAGGTTGTCGCGCCACACGCTGGTGCGCTGCAGCCGGTCGGCGGTGCGCACGTAGAACATCAGGAAGCGGTCGATGTAGCGGATCAGCGTGGCGCGGTCGAGGTCGGACGCGAGCAGTTCCGCATGACGCGGCTTCATCCCGCCGTTGCCGCACACGTACAGGTTCCAGCCCTTCTCGGTCGCAATGATGCCGATGTCCTTGCCCTGCGCTTCCGCGCACTCGCGCGTGCAGCCCGACACGCCGAACTTGATCTTGTGCGGTGCGCGCAAACCCTTGTAGCGGTTCTCGATGTCGATCGCCAGGCCGACCGAATCGTCGACGCCGTAGCGGCACCACGTCGAACCGACACACGACTTCACGGTGCGCACCGACTTGCCGTACGCATGCCCCGACTCGAAGCCGGCCGCGATCAGCTCTTCCCAGATCGACGGCAGCTGCTCGACGCGCGCGCCGAACAGGTCGACGCGCTGGCCGCCCGTGATCTTCGTGTAGAGCCCGTACTTCTTCGCGACCTGGCCGACCGCGATCAGCCCTTCCGGCGTCACCTCGCCGCCCGGCATGCGCGGCACGACCGAGTACGTGCCGTCGCGCTGGATGTTGGCGAGGTAGTAGTCGTTCGAATCCTGCAGCCCCGCATGCTCCTTCTTCAGCACGAACTCGTTGAAGCACGACGCGAGGATGCCCGCCACCGCCGGCTTGCACACGTCGCAGCCGAGCCCGTGGCCGTGCTTCGCGAGCAATTCGTCGAACGTCGTGATGCGCTCGACGCGGATCAGGTGGAACAACTCCTGGCGCGAATGCGGGAAGTGCTCGCACAGATGATTGTTGACCGCGAGACCCTGCTTCTTCATCTCGGCCTTCATGATCTGCGTGACGAGCGGCACGCAGCCGCCGCATGACGTGCCCGCGCCCGTGCACGACTTCAGTGCGCCGAGGCTCGTCGCGCCATCCGCCACCGCCGCGCAGATCTGCGACTTCGACACGTTGTTGCACGAGCAGATCTGCGCGCCGTCCGGCAGCGCGTCGACGCCGATCGCCGGCTTCGCCGCGCCGTCCGACGACGGCAGGATCAGGAATTCCGGCGACTCGGGCAGCTCGATGCGGTTCAGCATCATCTGCAGCAGCGTGCCGTATTCGGCCGCATCGCCGACCATCACCGCGCCGTGCAGGAACTTGCCGCAGTCCGACACCACCAGTTTCTTGTAGACCTGGCGGCGTTCGTCCGCGTACTGGTAGGTGCGGCTGCCGGCCGTCGCGCCGTGCGCGTCGCCGATGCTCGCGACGTCGACGCCCATCAGCTTCAGCTTGGTGCTCATGTCGGCACCGGCGAACGCGGCTTCGGACGCTTCTTCCCGGTCGCCGCCGAGCTGCTTCGCGACCACGCGCGCCATGTCGTAGCCCGGTGCGACGAGGCCGTACACCATCCCGTTCCAGGCCGCGCATTCGCCGATCGCGTAGATGTCGGCGTCGCTCGTGCGGCACGCGTCGTCGATCGCGACGCCGCCGCGCGGGCCGATTTCCAGACCGCACGCACGCGCCAGTTCGTCGCGTGCGCGGATGCCGGCCGAGAACACGATCATGTCTGCGTCGAGATGCGAGCCGTCGGCGAACGCCATCCGGTGCGTGCCTTCGTCGCCGTCGACGATCTCGAGCGTGTTCTTGCCCGTATGCACGGTCACGCCGAGCGCCTCGATCTTCGCGCGCAGCATCCGGCCGCCGCCGTCGTCGACCTGCACCGCCATCAGCCGCGGCGCGAATTCGACGACGTGCGTGTCGAGCCCCATGTCGCGCAACGCCTTCGCGCATTCGAGGCCGAGCAGCCCGCCGCCGATCACCACGCCGCGCTTCGCGTGCGTGCCGCACGCCTGCATCGCTTCGAGATCCTCGATCGTTCGGTACACGAAGCAACCGGCGCGATCGCGGCCCGGCACCGGCGGCACGAACGGACGCGAGCCCGTCGCGAGCACCAGCTTGTCGTACGCGAGCGTTTCGCCGGACGCGAGCGTGACCGTGTGCGCGGCACGGTCGATCGACGCGACCCGGGCGTTCAGGCGCAGGTCGAACTGCGGATGACGCTCGAAGAAGCCGGGTTCGACGAGCGACAGATCGTCCGCCGACTTGCCCGCGAAGAATTCCGACAGGTGCACGCGGTCGTACGCCGGGCGCGGCTCCTCGCCGAGCACCGTGACCTGCAGCGTGCCCGCCGCGCCGGCTTGCGCGGCGACGCATTCGAGGAGCTTGTGGCCGACCATCCCGTGGCCGATGACGATGAGTTTCATGATGACGTGTCCTTCGGTCGATCAGTTCGCGACGCTGGCGGCGGCCAGCGCGCGATCGCGCAGCTCGGCCTCGCGTGCCTTGTGTTCTTCGCTGAAGCGCACGGCCATCGCGCACAATGCGGTCGCGGTGACGGCGAGCCCGAGCAGGCTCAGCGTGTGCTGCACGTCGCCGACGCCCTTCAGCAGGAACGCCGCGGCCACCGCGCCGACGTTGCCGCCCGCGCCGACGATCCCCGCGACACCGCCGAGCGCCTTGCGGTCGATGAACGGCACGAGCGCATAGGTCGCGCCGCAGGCCATGTGCGTGAAGAGGCCGAAGGTCAGCATCGCGACGAGCGCCATGCCGATGCCTTGCGCATGCGAGAACCAGATCAGCCCGAGCCCTTCGCCGACGATCAGCGCGCACAGCAGCGCCGCGCGCACGTCGAGGCTGCGGCGTGCGGCGATCTTGTCGGACAGCCAGCCGCCGAGCGCGCGGGCAAACAGCGCGAGCAGCCCGAACATCCCGACCGCGAAGCCGGCGTCCTTCAGCGACAGCTTGAAGTGATCGACGTAGTACAGCGCCGCGATGTTGTGGATGAACACCTCGACGCCGAAGCACGCGCCGTACGTGACGAACAGCATCCACACGCGATAGTTGCCGCATGCGGCGAAGAAGCTCGCCCATCCGCCCTTCTTGCCGCTGTCGACCGTCACGCCCTGCTTGCGCAGCGCGACGAAATCGCCTTGCGGGCAGTCCTGCGTGAAGCGCCAGTACGCCCAGGCCATCGCGAGCATCGCGACGCCCGGCACGACGAGCGCGATGCGCCACGACGCGTCGTCGCCGAAGCCGAGCATCAGGCCGGCGGCGACGAGCAGCGGCATCATCGCCTGTGTCGCGCCCGCGCCCGCGTTGCCCCAGCCGGCCGTCGTCGCGTTCGCGGTGCCGACCACGTTCGGCGCGAACATCACCGACGTGTGGTACTGCGTGATCACGAAGCCCGCGCCGATCGCGCCGATGCCGAGCCGGCAGATCAGGAACGTCAGGTAGTCGTGCGAGAACGACACCGCGAACACGGGAATCGCGCCGAGCACGAGCAGCCCGACATACACGCGGCGCGGGCCGAAGCGGTCGCACAACGGGCCGACCAGCAGCCGCACGGCGATCGTCGCGGCCACCGCGGCGATGTTGATGTTCGCGACCTGTGCCGCGGTGAGGTGAAATTCGCGCGCAATCAGCGGCATCAGCGGCGCACACGCGAACCATGCGAAGAAGCATACGAAGAACGCCATCCACGTCATGTGGAACGCGCGCATCGGCGCGGTGCGGAAGCTGAAGAGATCGATACGGGTAGCTTTGTCGGTCATGTCATCCGCCAAACGAAAAACGGCGTCCTGCACACCTGGTCTCGTCGAGACCCGATGTGTAGGACGCCGTTGCCCATGAAGCCCGTTTCCGGGCGCGTCGGTAATCGGTACTGCGGACGAATCGCCGTTGATCCGCCCGGACGAGCTTACGCAAACGCCATGCCATGTCGGCCCGAATCGCACCGGCGGCCCCGTCGCACAAGGCGTGCGGGCCGCCGGACGCGTGGCGGCGGTGCGCGGCGCGCGATGCGTCGCGATGCAGCCAGGCACAGATGTGGTGCGCTGCAGCACTGTCGCCGTGCGACATCGCGGTGCGCGATGACGGGGGGCGATGCACGTCGATGCGGCATCGCGTGCGCCGCGTCCCCGCGGCCGCATGCGTGCCGGCCTCCGTCGCGCGGGGCGTCGCGTCGCGCATGTCGCCGCGCTCGCTCAGGTTGGCCCGGATATTGCTGAATTCTCTCCACACACCGGCAACGGCGCCGGTGGGCAGTCCCCGCAAGTCGGCCCGCCATCGCAGGCGGGCGCAGCAGATCAGGACAACGACGTCCCCCCGTGCGCGGCACGGCCGGATGCCATGGTCGCTTCGACCGCCCGCCGCCGCCGCAAGCAACAACGCGTTATCGACAGCCGCTCGCTCGCACGCACGCGGCAATGGAACACGACATGACGACTGGAAAAGTCACGCTGCTGGGCGCCGGCCCCGGCGATCCCGATCTCCTCACGCTGAAGGCCGTGAAAGCGCTGGCGGCCGCCGACGTGCTGCTACTCGACGATCTCGTCGCGCCCGGCATCGTCGAACTCGCGCCGCACGCGCGCGTGATCCGTGTCGGCAAGCGCGGCGGCTGCCGCTCCACGCCGCAGGCATTCATCGAAAAACTGATGCGCCGCCATGCGCTGCGCGGCGCGCACGTCGTGCGCGTCAAGGGCGGCGACGCGCTGCTGTTCGGCCGCGCCGGCGAGGAACTCGCGACGCTGCGCGCCGCCGGGATTCCGGTGGACATCGTCAACGGCATCTCGTCAGGCTTCGCGGCCGCCGCGAGCCTCGGCGTCTCGCTCACGCACCGCGAGCACTGCCAGGGCGTCACGTTCGTCACCGCACACCGCCAGGACCACGGCGAACCCGACTGGGCGACGCTCGCGGCGACCGGCACCACGCTCGCGATCTACATGGGCATGAGCCGCGTCGACAGCATCGCGGCGGGCCTGCTCGCCGCCTTGCCCTCGTCGACGCCGGCCGCCGCCGTGCAATGGGCTGGCACGTCGCACGAGCGCCGCTGGAGCGGCACGCTCGGCGGCCTCGCGCGCGGCGTCGCGGCAGCCGGGCTCGGCAGCCCGGCCGTGATGCTCGTCGGCGCGGCGATCGGCGAAGCCGCCGTGCAGTGCACCGATGCCGCCGGCGAGGCAATCCTGTCTCGAGCGGCGTAGCATGGGTCACGTCACGCGGCACCGTCCGCATACCCGTTCCGCTCACCGCGGCCGCGTTCGCGGCGGCCGCCGGGGATGCATGCGCGAGGTTCCGAGCACATCGGCTTCCGTCCGCGCCCCGCGACCGCCGTTCAACCGTTGCACCGAAGCTCGTCCGTCCCCGTTCGCGTCATGAGTTCGTCCGTCCCGCCCGCACGCCTGCGCGTGCTGCTCGTCACCGACACCGACAAGCCGATCGGCGAACTCGGCGACGCGCTCGCGCGCCTCGGCTACGAGATGCTCAACGACGTCGCGACGCCCGCGCGCCTGCCCGCCGCCGTCGAGGAGCAGCGCCCCGACGTCGTGATCATCGATACCGATTCGCCGTCGCGCGACACGCTCGAGCAACTCGCCGTGATGCACGCGACCGCGCCGCGCCCCGTGCTGATGTTCAGCCACGATGCCGACCAGGCGCTGATTCACGCGGCGGTCGGCGCCGGCGTCAGCGCGTATCTCGTCGAAGGCTTGTCGGCCGAGCGCCTCGCGCCGATCCTCGAAGTCGCGCTCGCGCGCTTCTCGCACGACGATGCATTGCGCCGCCGGCTCGCCGACGTCGAGCGCGAACTCGCCGAACGCAAGCTGATCGATCGCGCGAAGCGCCTGCTGATGGATCAGCGCAGGCTGTCCGAGCACGACGCGTATGCGTTGCTGCGCAAGCGCGCGATGGATCAGGGCCAGCGCATCGTCGACGTCGCGCGCCAACTGCTCGATGCGACCCACCCGTCATGAATGCCATGAAACCTTCGCCTCCCGCCGCGCCGGAACGCGCGCATCTTCGTCTCGGGTTCGTCGCGCTCAGCGACGCCGCCCCGCTGATCGTCGCGCAGCACCTGAATCTCGGCGCGCGCCACGGCCTGACGCTGGAGCTGTGCCGCCAGCCCTCCTGGGCCGCCGTGCGCGACAAGCTGCTGACCGGCGAACTCGACGCCGCCCACGCGCTGTACGGGCTCGTGTGCGGGCTGCAGGTCGGCATCGGCGGCCCGCAGGCCGACATGGCCGCATTGATGGTGCTGAACCGCAACGGCCAGGCGATCACGTTCGCCCGCGGCCTCGCCGACGCGTACCGCGCAAGCGGCGACGTCCGCGCGGCGCTCGCGACGCTCGGCCGCAAGCCGCTGCTCGCGCAGACCTTCCCGACCGGCACGCATGCGATGTGGCTGAACCACTGGCTCGCGTCGCACGGTGTCGATCCGCTGCGCGACGTGCGCAGCGTCGTGATCCCGCCGCCCGAGATGGTCGCGGCGCTCGCGAGCGGCGAACTCGACGGCTTCTGCGCAGGCGAGCCATGGCACGCCGTGGCCGAAGCCTGCGGCGCGGGCCGGACCGTCGCCGTCACCAGCGAGATCTGGCCCGATCATCCGGAGAAAGTGCTCGCGGCCCGGCGCGATTTCGTCGCGCTGTATCCGGCCACCGCGCGTGCGCTGATCCGCACGCTCGTCGATGCGTGCGCATGGCTCGACAACCCTGCGCACCGTCGCGACGCGGCCGACTGGCTCGCGTCGCCCGACGCGCTCGGCGTGCCGGCCCGGCTGATCGCGCCGCGCCTGCTCGGCGACTACGGCGCGGGGCCGTTCGCGCAGCCGCCGCTGCCGATCCGCTTCCACGACGGCGGCGCCGTGAACCGGCCGGATCCGCAGGAAGGCCGCTGGTTCTTGCTGCAATACCGGCGCTGGGGCATGCTCGACGGCACGCACGACGACGCGGCGATCGCCGCGGCAATCGCGCAAACGGCGTTGTATGATGCTGCGGTCGCCGAGGGCGATGCGGCGGACAGGTGATCCCGACACGGGCTGCCGAGCCGCCGCGCAGCGCAGCGCCATGCCGTGCCCTGCGGAACGCCTGACGCGATGCGCCGGTCCGCCGCGCCGCATGGACACCCGCATTCGTGCCGCCACTCCGTCCCCGTTCAGAATCGATGCCGAAACGAACGCGCACGCCGCTCGACGTGCTGCTCACAGAAATCCGCGCGTGCCGCGCCTGCGAAGCCGACCTCCCGCTCGGCCCGCGCCCCGTCGTGCGCGCCCATCGCGACGCCCGCATCCTGATCGTCGGGCAGGCGCCCGGCGCCCGCGTCCACGCGAGCGGCATCCCGTGGGACGATGCGAGCGGCAAGCGGCTGCGTGACTGGCTCGGCGTCGAACCCGACACGTTCTACGACGAGACACGCTTCGCGATCGTGCCGATGGGCTTCTGCTACCCGGGCCGCGGTGCGAGCGGCGACAACCCGCCGCGCCCCGAATGCGCGCGACTGTGGCTCGACCGGCTGCTCGCCGGATTGCCGTCGATCCGGCTGACGCTGCTGATCGGCCAGTACGCGCAGCGGCATTTCCTGCGCGACACACGCAAGGCGACGCTGACCGATACCGTGCACGCGTGGCACGACTACGGCCCCGGCGTGCTGCCGCTGCCGCATCCGTCGCCGCGCAACCAGGCGTGGTTCAAACATCATCCGTGGTTCGACGCCGAGATCGTGCCCGAGCTGCGCCGGCGCGTCGCGCCGCTGATCGCCGGCTGACGCATGCCGGCCGTGCCCCGCTCCCTACCGAAATGAATCAGAACGACATCGACTTTTCATGCACCGGCTGCGGCCGTTGCTGCCACGACCTGCGCATTCCGCTGACCGTCGCCGAGGCCACCGCCTGGCTGCGGCGCGGCGGCCACGTGGAACTGTTGTGCGACGCCATGCCATGGCTCGTCGAACCGGCCGCCGACGACGCGTTCGCCGCGTACAAGCGCGCACGTTCGTCGCCCGCGCTCAGCGGCACGCTGCCGGTACGCGTCACGACCCTGCTCACCGCGTCCCATGCCGGGCCATGCCCGAACCTGCTCGACGATTTGCGCTGCGGCATCTACGAAGAACGGCCGCTGGTGTGCCGGATCTACCCGGCCGAGGTCAATCCGTTCGTGCCGCTGGTGCCGGACGGCAAGCAGTGCCCGTCCGACGCGTGGCAGCACGCGCCGCTCACCCGCGGCGGCACGATCGTCGACGCGCTCACGCGCGAGAACATCGTGCGCGCGCGGGAAGCAAGCACGGCCGAGACGCCGCTGCGCGCGCGCCTGTGCGCGGCGCTCGGCATCGACGCGGCAGCCGTCGCGAACGAAGGCTTCGCAATTCATGCGCCGCCCGCCGACCTGCTGCTGGCCGCGCTGAGCATGCTCGACGATGCGCGCGCGACCGCCGCCGCCGAGGCCACCCCGACGACATGGACGCTGCTCACGAATCGCAGCGCGACGGCCGACACGCTCCGTTCGGTCGGCGCATCCAGCCGGCTTGCCGCATCTGACGAGGCCGGCACGCGCTGCCGCTACCTGGGCTTTCATCCGGCCGCCTGATTGGCTCGTCGCCGGGCGGGTGCGCGCCGCCCGGCCGGCCGGTGCGGATCGCGCCCGCGGATTCCGGCCGCGCCCGGTTCGCTGTACCATCGCGGCTCAACCGCGTCACGAACAGCAGAATCCTTCATGCCCTCCACCGCCCCGCCGCGCCTGTACGGGATGCCCGAACGCAGCGACCGGCTCGATTTCTACATCCGCGACCAGGCGTCGCGCCAGGCGATCACCGAGCCGCATCGGCACGCGTATTTCCAGATCCAGTTCAACCTCGGCGGCGACACCGAACAGCGGATCGGCGGCGTCACGCGGCCGTTTCCGCGCGGCGCGCTCGCGTTCGTGCTGCCGCACCGCGAGCACCTGATTCCGCATCCGGAAGGCGCTCACTTCATCGTGATCAACTTCAGCCAGGCGTTCCTGCGCGCCGATCTCGACGTCGATCCGCTCGATCTCGAGGACGTGCCCGCGCACCGCTTTCCTGAGCTGACGCCGTTCCGCTTCCAGGAACATCTCGACTTCATCCTGACCGGCGACGCCTTCGACGAGGCGCGCCGCCTCGCGCTGTGCATGCTCGATGCCGACCGCGTGCGCACCTTCGGCTCGACCACGTTGCTGCGCGGCTACTTGCTGCAGCTGATCGGTCTCGTCTGCACGCAGTACGCGGGCGCGCTCGACAAGCTCGCGCAGCGCGGCGCCCAGCGCGCGGGCCGGCGCGACGCGCTCGCGCGCGTGCTGCGCCACGTGCGCGCGAACCTGACCCGCGAGGACCTGACGCTCACGGCCACCGCCGAGGCCGCCTTCCTGTCGCCGAACTACCTCGCGCACCTGGTGCGCAAGGAAACCGGCAGCACCTTCACCGATCTCGTGACCGAGCGCCGGATCGCGCTCGCGCAATCGCTGCTCGCGCATACGAGCCGGCGCATCGCCGACATCGCGCGTTCCGTCGGTTTCCGGGACGAAGGGTATTTCGCGCGGCGCTTCCGCGCGCGGGTCGGCGTGTCGCCGAAGGCGTACCGCGACGCGAACGCCGCGCTGCCGGCCGCCGACGAAGGGACGTTGGCCGGCGACGCGTAGATTTGTCCGGTTAAAGCGCAGTTGCGTCGCATCCGGGCGCGCATGCGTCGGGTATCGTTCCATGCATGCCGGCCCGTGGTGGATTGCGCGGGCGACGGCATCCGTCTTTCCATCGAACGAGGCCATCCGATGTCCGCATACGTCATCGACGCTTCCGAGCGTCCTTCCGTCGAAGTCGAACAGTCGTCCGCGCGCTTTCCGGTGCGCCGCGTGTTCTGCGTCGGCCGCAACTACGCCGACCACGCGCGCGAAATGGGCGCCGATCCCGACCGCGAACCGCCGTTCTTCTTCACGAAACCGGCCGACGCGATCGTCCCGGCCGCCGGCACCGTCCCGTATCCGCCGCTGACCGGCGACCTCCATCACGAAATTGAGCTGGTCGTCGCGATCGGCAAGGACGGCCGGTCGATCGCCCCGGCCGAGGCGCTGTCGCATGTGTGGGGTTACGGCGTCGGCGTCGACCTCACGCGCCGCGACCTGCAGGCCGAGGCGAAAAAGCTGAGCCGGCCGTGGGACTGGGCGAAGGGCTTCGATGCGTCCGGCCCCGTGGCTGCGCTGCGCGCGGCGACCGCGACCGGCCATCCGGCCAGCGGCCGGATCTGGCTCGCGGTCAACGGCGAAACGCGCCAGCAAGGCGATCTCGCCGACATGATCTGGGCCGTGCCGGACGTGATCGCGTACGTGTCGCGCTCGGTCGAACTGAAGGCCGGCGACCTGATCTTCACCGGCACGCCGGCCGGCGTCGGCGCGCTGCAGCCGGGCGACCGCGTGACGGGTGGCGTCGACGGCGTCGCGACGTTCGAGTTCGTGATGGGGGCGAAGCCGTAACGCAGCGTACGGGGGCATGTGACGTGGCGTTCGTCCGACGGCCGTCGCGTCGTGTCGCTCCCTGCCGATCCGGGTGGCGATCGCATCGCGGCGAATCGGCATGCCCCGTGCGGGTCACATCGATTACGCACCCCGTTCGCGTGCGTCGAAAATTCGTATGCACACCGCGGCCGCCAGCGCGATCGCCGCGGACAGTAGCATCATGACCAGCGGCGCATGACCGGCGTTCCCGACGGTCAGCACAGCGCCCGTCAGCGACGATAGCGCCGCCCCGCCCGCGATCGTCATCGCCCCGGCCAGCCCCGATGCGCTACCGGCCAGTTCCGGCCGCACCGACATCGCACCCGCATGCGCGCCCGGATTCGATAGCCCGTTGCCGATGCCGATCAGCACGCACGGCCCGAACCATGCGATCGCGTGCGTCGCCCCTCCGAAAAACAGCGCGATCCCGATCGCCGGCCCCATGCACGCGACCATGCGCCCACACAGAATCGTCGTGGCGAGCGGATAGCGATGCGCGTGACGCGCTGCCAGAAAACTGCCACACACGAAGCCGGCCGTGATCGCCCCCATGTAGAAGCCGATTTCCGCCGGCGGGATGCGGAACACGGCCTGCGCGGCGAGCGGCGCGCCGGCCAGGAACGCGTAGAACGCGCCGGTCGAAAACGCCATGCAAAGCGCATAGGCCCAGAAGCGGCGCGCTCGGAGCAGCGCGGGATACGCGCGAAGCTGCTGGGCGAGCGTCGTGGCGCGGGCCGCATGGGTTTCCGCTAGATCGAACATGCACCAGCCGAACAGCGCGATGCCTGTCGCACCAAGCAACCAGAAGCTGGCGCGCCAACCGAGCGTCTGATCGAGCACGCCGCCGAGCGTCGGTCCGATCATCGGCGCGAATGCGGCCGCCATCGCCGCATAGCCGATGCGGCTCGCCGCGCGTGAACCGCTGGCTGTGTCGCGCAACGTCGCCATGGACACCGGATAGACCGACGTGATCATCGCTTGCATTAGCCGACACGCGAGGAACACGTGGATATCGATCGCCATCGCGCAGCCCAGCGATCCGAGCGTGAAGACGCCAAGGCTCGTCAGCATGATCGGGCGCCGCCCGAAGCGGTCGGATAGCGGTCCCATTACGAACTCGAGCGAGGCGGCGACTGCTGCGTAGCCGCCGAGCGAGAGTGTGACTAGCGCATAGTCGGCGCGGAGGTCGCGCGCGATTGCCGGTAGGGATGGCAGGAACAGGCTCAACGGCAGCACGGAGAACGCGCATAGCAGGATTAGCGTCGCGTGTCGTGGCGGGGTCCGTTTGGAAGCTATCGGCAGGTTCGGTTGCAAGCAGATGCCCTCCGCACACGCCGCCGCAGGCCGTGTGCAATGGAAAATGAACGTTCTTCGTGGATTTTCGTGGGTGTTGCTTGTCGGCCTTCATGCGACATCCACTGCTCCATATGGTGACCACCAGTCCGTGACGAGTAAGCGCCATTGGGAAGACTGGTTCCCATCAACTGGTCGCCCGTTGTAACAATCGAAGTGCCGCGGGATAGAGAAGGCGCGGCGAAACCGTCGTCATCGATCGGCAAAAGGTCTGCAAGCTGGGTAGGCAAAGCGACCCGTCAAGTCGCGTGATCCAGGAGTGAGACGAGATGGGCCTGCATTGCCATCCGGCACGCGGAGAACCCCGCCATGATCTTCTCTACATCGGAGAACCGAACATAGGTCTTGGGGTCGTTAAACACCTTCGTGTCCCGCTTGACCATCAACAGGTCCCACTGTGGTGCGGATGTATCAAATGCCAGATAGAACGCACCCTGATGTGCTACGAAATTCCGTGCGCTGTCGAGTCGACTGAACCAACCGTCGTCGATTCCTTTTACTTGCATCCACGAATTAATTATCCTGATGCGCTGCTTGTCCGTGATGGGCTGGCCAACATGCTTGTGCACCGCGTGCATGAAGTCTTTCATTGCGTCAATGCATGCGTTGAGCTCGAATAGCATTGCGTGTAGGTCTGCGATTACAAGATACTTCCGATCGTTGTCGATCGCTAACGCGAAGGCTTCCTTGTCCGGTGTGTTTATGTGGTCTACGGTCAAGTTTGCTGCCACGGCACTCCACAGCGCGGCTAGATCTTGGCCGAGGCGGTGGCCAATATAGGGAAGCAGCGTTAGTCGAGTGCTGATATGCAGGCCTACCTCAGTAATTGGCATTCCTTTATCGGTGATCAAAGTCACCTTGTCTGTCGTGCGCGTCTCCTGCACAGCTCGGTGCCATGCGGTATAGATAGGCAGCACCCACGGATCGTAGTGCATCTCGCTGAGGTGAACCCACTGTGTGATCCTCATGTTTCGCCTCTATGTCCGACGCGCCAAATAGGGAAGTGGTGGAAGTCTACTCCGTGGCCCCCATGCGGCGGGCGGCGGCATTCTACAAACGGCCATTCGACAGGTTCTGGAGTGTTGCAGCCCTTCCAGCCGCAGAGGCCTCCACCCGCTACCCGCTCGCATTTTCCGGAAGAGTTCACCTATAAATACAATATGTCGGCAGCCGAGCCGAAACTGTAGCCGTCTTTGGCCGTATCTTCGGAGTTGGCGACGCAGGTTCGATTTGCTACAAAGAAACCCTGGGGGCACGATGGACGACGAAGAGAAGATTCATCATAACAAGTTGCCCGGAAAAACCTACATAAGTCCGCGGATTTATATCGATGCACATGAGGCAGTGCGGATTGCCTCAAAGGTGATTGACTCGGACGGGCTGCACTACGCAACAGTGAAAAAGGAAATCGTGCTGCGACGCACCGAGAAAGGTCGCACCGAGATCGTCGCGAAGTTCCTGGAATCCACAAGAGACTTGCGCGTTCTGACAATTCAAGCTTTCAATGGCCAGACAGGTACGCCACATAAAACTCATTTCTCATTTGTTGGCGATGAGATTCCGAAACTGCTTGCTTTCTTTGAGAACATTGCATCCGTCGAATTTGAGTCGCAAGACAAGATAAATCTCACTGATACTGAACTGAGCCGCCTTGTCTTATCGAGGGAGCAAGCTGCCAGCTTAGTTCAGGATAACCAAGCCATCTTCTCAGAGGTCGTTCGGCAGGCGATTACAAAAGAAGATGTGGTTGCTCTTGGCTATCGCAAGAGGCAAGTTGCCACCTTTGCAAGGTTACTGAACGAGCCGACCTACTTCGACCAAGTGAAGGCGGCTAAAGGCGTGAAGGGGGATGAAGCACTATGGCAGGCCTTTTTTGAACGGAATCGATGGATATTCGGCTATGGTCTTAGCTATTTCTTCGTCACCGGATTTGATAATAAAAAATTGGAGCAAGTCGTAGAAGGGCACGATTTGATCAACCGTGGAAAGCGAGCCGACGGCCTGATGAAAACGAAAGGCATCGTCAGTTCGCTCTGTTTCGTAGAGATCAAGACACACACGACAAAGCTACTCGATTCCACACAGTATCGTTCGGGGTGCTGGGCTCCGTCGAAGGAGCTCTCAGGTGCGGTCGCGCAAGTTCAAACCACCGTCGCATCCGCGATGAGGAGTCTGAGCGAATACATCCAACCGACCGACGCACTCGGCGTCCCCACGGGCGAAGAGGTTTTCAACTTCAAACCACGAGCCTTCGTCGTTGTCGGTTCTCTCAATGAATTCGTCACGGAGCGCGGCGTGAACAGGGATAAACTCCGGTCCTTCGAACTTTACCGAAATAGCATTTCTTCCATCGACATACTGACCTTTGATGAGCTGTTCGAAAGGTGCAGCTTTATCGTTCAATCGGAGGCCGAGCGTACATCAGGTGAAACGCCGACAGACGACACAGAAAACCGAACCTGACCACGGACCGTCACCCCTACCTCCATACCTCTTCTAAGCCGCGCGCATGTGACTCGAACTTTCGTCGACGGAATGACTACCTGTTGGGCGGAACTGCCATCTGAATGCTTATTGGAGGGATTCGACGTGGGTCTCTTCCTGCCAGCACGCCGCCCGCTTCCCACGCACACCCATCCCCCTACCGCGCCCGCACCGACACAAACTTCCGCGCATTCTCCCGCTGGATCAGCACCGCGATCACACCACCTTTCGCTTCGAGCGACTGCACGTCGTCCGGTGTTTCGAGCAGCGTGTCGTTGAGTTCGAGCACGACGTCCCCGGGCCGGATTCCCGCGTTCGCGGCCGGCCCGTGCACCGCATCCACCATCATCCCGACCGCGAGCCCGGTCGAACGCCGTTCGGCGTCGCTCAGCGGATGCATCGTCAGCCCGAGCCGATCGCCGCTGTCAGCCGGCCGCGCGGCCGCCATCGCCACGCCGGCGGCACCGCCCGCGCCGACCGTGCCCGCGCCGCCCGCGTTGCCCCCGCTCCCCGTCACTCCCGCGCTGTCGATCGCATCGCCGGCCCCCACGCCGGTGACCGTCAGCATCATCGGCACGCGGTTGCGGATCACCCGTAGCGGCGCCTTCGCGCCTGACGGCAATTCGGCGGCCAAGTCGTTCAGTTCGGCCGACCGGCCAATCGGCTTGCCGCCAAACTTCACGATCACGTCGCCGGGCCTCACGCCGGCCGCGGCAGCGGGCGAGCCGGGATCGACGCCGTTGACGAGCGCGCCCGCCGGACGCGGCAGGCCGAACGCCGCAGCCAGCCCGGCGCCGACGTCCTGCACGTCGACGCCCAACGCGTTGCCGGACGACGCGCGCTGCGTCTGCGCACTGGCCCGCATCTGCGCCTGCACTTGCGCACGCACCTTCACGGCGAGCGCGATCGGAATCGCAAACGTCGTGCTCGCGTAGCGGTCGGCGCCCGTATAGACCTGCACCGCAATGCCGATCACGTCGCCCGCGCGGTTGAACACGGGGCCGCCCGAGTTGTCGGGATTCACCGCGATGTCGGTCTGGAAGAACGGAAACGCGCTGCCGTCGGGCAGCGCATGCGACGTCGCGCTGACGATGCCGGCCGTGACCGTGTTGCCCGAGCCGTCCGGCGCGCCCATCGTCATCACCGGTTCGCCGGCGCGCACCCGCGACGAATCGCCGATGCGCACGACCGGCAGCTTCGTCGCGTCGACGTGCAGCACGGCGACGTCGCTTTGCGGATCGACGACCAGCACCGTCGCCTTCAGGTCGCGGTGATCGGCGAGTCGCACCGTGACGTCGGTCGCATCGTCGACGACATGCGCGGACGTGAGGATCAGCCCGTCGGCGCTGACGATGAAACCCGAGCCACTGCCCGACAGCGTGCGCGGCGCGGTATCGGGCGCCGGCGCCGGTGGAACCTGTGCGGACATCGGCGGCCCGCCGCGGCGGAAGAACGCGGCGAGCGGATCGTCGGAATCGAGAATCGCGAAGGACGGCCCACCGGCCTGCTGGTCGGGCGCGGCGGTCATGATGGTCACGACCGCCGGGCCGTATCGGTCGACGATCGTCGGGAAGTCGACCGGCATCGCGTGAGGCGATGTGGCGAGCCGGTTCTTCATGACAGGCGGTGTGGCGGGCGGTGCGACGGTTCCGGCAACGGCTGCCGACGGCGACAGCAACGAGGCGAATACGCCCCCGATCAACGCGGTGCGAAGCACGGCGCGAGCAAGCGTCTGGCGAACCACGGTGCACCTCCCCCGGCAGTCGCGGCTCCGCCCCGCGCGGGCGCCGACAAGCACCGGTACACCCCTCCATTTATAGTCCACGCAGCATGCGGAACATACGAATCGAAACCCGCATGTCGGGTCGTCGCGCGGCGTGGGAGCCGCGACAGCGTTCGTTCCGGGCAAAGTTCACGGTTCGTCAATCGGAACATTCACCCGCCATCACGGCGATGCGTGCGACGAAGCACGTCCCGCGCTACCAGGCCAGCAGCAGAAAGTTGCGCACCACCGCCGACGGATCGTCGCGTCGCGACGCAATCGCGAGCCGCGCGCGCAGCCCGTTGCCCGCGACCTGCCGATACACGACACCCGCGACTTGCACCTGCGTGATCGCCTTCGGCACGATCGACACGCCGAGCCCGGCCGCGACGAGCGTCACCGCCGACGCGATTTGCGGCGCGGGCTGCGCCATGCGCGGCTGGAAGCCGGCGGCATTGCACGCCGCGACGATGTCGTCGAACAGTGCACTGCCCGCTTCGCGCGGCACCTGCACGAACGCCTCGTCGGCCAGTTCCGCCAGGTCGATCCGACGCCGCTGCGCGAGCCGATGCGCGACCGGCATCGCGACGAACATCGGCTCCTCGTCCCAATCCGCGGCCAGCAACGTGTCCGCGATGCGACGCTCCGGTCGCACGATCGCGACATCGAGCCGCCCGGCGTCCAGCGCCTCGAGCAACACGCCGGAGGTCGCCTCCTGCAACGTCAGGTCCGTATCCGGAAACGCTTCGCGAAAGCGGCGAATCAGGTCGGCCACTTTCGAATTGAAGGCCGCCGTCCCGGTGAAACCGACCCGCAGCTGCCCGATTTCCCCACGCGCGGCCCGCTTTGCCGCCCGCGCCGCGCGCTCCGCATCGTCGAGCACGCGCCGTGCCTCCTCCGCGAACACCTCTCCCGCGACGGTCAGCTCGGCACCGCGTGCGGTCCGCCTGAACAGCTCCACGCCGAGTTCGTTTTCGAGCGCCTTGATCTGCTGGCTCAGCGGCGGCTGCCCCATGCCGAGCGCTTCCGCGGCCTTCGTGAAGTTCGACGTGGCCGCCACGGCCAGGAAGTATCGGAGATGTCGAAGTTCCATGTGATCTCGGGTAGATGGAAATGGCGATCAAGCCATTCTCAAAACATATCGCTACGGTTTCTTTCATATATTGGACATATATATGATCGTGCGCAAGAATTCGGGCATTCCCCAGCCCATCGGGTACATAGCATGTCGAATCCCGCGATTTCGTCCACCGCGACTCGCGCCCCGAGCGCCGCGCCTGATGCGCTGCCCGCCGGCGTGTCGCCACGCTCGGCGGCCTACAAGCGCATTGCGCTGGCGCTCTTCCTGGCCGGCTTTTCCACCTTCTCGCTGTTGTACTGCGTGCAGCCGTTGCTGCCCGCGTTCGCGCGCGAGTTCAACCTGGGCGCGGCGTCGAGCTCGCTATCCCTGTCGCTGTCGACGGGGATGCTGGCGGTCTCCATCCTGTGCGCCGGCGCGCTGTCCGAACGCTTCGGCCGACGCGGGCTGATGTTCGCGTCGATGACGCTCGCGGCGCTGTTCAACGTGCTCTCGGCGGTCGCGCCGAACTGGAACCTGCTGCTGATCTGGCGCGCGCTCGAAGGTTTCGCGCTCGGCGGCGTCCCGGCAGTGGCGATGGCCTATCTCGCCGAGGAAATCGCCGCCGACGGGCTGGGCCTGTCGATGGGGCTCTATGTCGGCGGCACCGCGTTCGGCGGCATGATCGGGCGAATCGGGATGAGCGCGCTCGAGGAGTATTTCTCCTGGCGCACCGCGATGCTGACGATCGGCGTCGTCGACCTGGTCGCGGCGATCGCGTTCGTGATGCTGCTGCCGCAGTCGCGACGCTTCGTGAAGCGAACCGACCTGACGCTGCGTCACCACCTGCGGCTGTGGAACGCGCAGTTGCATCACGCGCGCCTGCCGTTCGTGTTCGCGATCGGTTTCCTCGTGATGGGCGCGTTCGTGACCGTGTACAACTACGCCGGGTTCCGGCTGACGGCCGCGCCGTTCAACCTGAGCGCGACCGCATGCGGGCTGATCTTCGGCGCCTATCTGTTCGGGATGGTGTCGTCGTCGAGCGCCGGTGCACTCGCCGATCGCCTCGGGCGCGCGCCCGTCCTCGTCAGCGGCATTCTCGTGTTCGCGGCCGGCCTCGCGCTCACGTTATCGCATTCGCTCGTCGCGATCATCGTCGGGATCGTGCTGATCACGATCGGCTTCTTCGTCGCGCATGCGGTCGCGAGCGGCTGGGTCGGGCATCTCGCCGGTTCCGCAAAGGGGCACGCTGCGTCGCTCTACCTGCTGGCCTATTACCTCGGGTCGAGCGTGCTGGGCTCGGTCGGCGGCACGTTCTGGCAGCACGGTGCGTGGGGCGCGGTCGCCGCGTATGTCGCGGTGCTGCTCGTGCTCGGCCTGGCGGCTGCCCGCCGGATCATGCGCGAGGAACGCGTGCGGTAAGTTCCGATTCGCAGCGACGCGACTGCGGTTCACTCTCCCGCGACCCGACGCGCGATCGTCGACAACGTCCGCAGCATCGGCGCGAACGCATCGGCCGACGTATTGCCGAACCCGAGCACGAGCCCGTTGGCCGCCGACGTCGCGTGGATCGAAAACCCCGACAGCGGAAACGGCCCGATCCCATGCGCGCGCGCCGCCTCGACGATCGCGCGGTCGCGATAGCGTGCCGGCAGCCGCAGCGCCAGATGCAGCCCGCACGGCCCGCCCTCGACCTGGTGCGGCACGGCGAACGCGTCGTCCAGCGCGGCGAGCAGCAAGCGCCGCCGGTCGCGATACAGCCGGCGCATCCGCCCGAGATGCCGTCCGTACTCCCCCGTCTCGATGAAATCGGCGAGCGCGAGCTGCACGTGTCGCGTCCCGCCGCGCAGCATCTCCGGCAACGCCGGCCGCACCGCGGCCAGCAGCGCGTCGGGCAGCACGAGAAAGCCGATCCGCAACGCCGGAAACATCGTCTTGCTGAACGAGCCGAGATAGACGACCGGTGAATCGGCCGCGAGCCCGTGCAACGCGCCGATCGGCTCGCCGGTGTGACGAAACTCGCTGTCGTAATCGTCCTCGATGATCCACGCGCGATGCCGGCGTGCGGCGTCGATCAGCGCGAGCCGGCGCGAGATCGACAGCACCGCGCCGGTCGGGAACTGGTTCGACGGCGTGGTGTAGACGAGCCGCGGCGGCCGCTCGCGCCAGTCCGCGTCTTCCGCGCGCAGCCCCTCCGCGTCCACCGGCATCGGCACGACGTCGAGATCGGCCGCCTGCATCGCGGTGCGCGCGCCGCGATAGCCGGGCTCCTCGACCCAGACCGTGTCGCCCGGGTTCGTCAGCAGTTGCGCGCACAACGCGATCGCCCCCTGCGCGCCCTCGGTGATCACGATCTGCTCGGGATCGCAGCGCACGCCGCGCGTCACGGCCAGATGGCGCGCGATCGACTCGCGCAGCGCGCGCTCGCCGAGCGGGTCGCCGTACGCGAGCAGGTCGCGGCCGGCGCGGCGCAACGCGCGGTCGATCGCGTGCCGCCACGCATCGACCGGAAAATGCGACAGCGCGGGCACGCCCGGCCGGAAGCCCTCCGATTCGCCGGTGCCGATCAGGCTCGGACGGATCCGGCCGAGCCGCTGCGCGACGGCCGGCGGCGCGGCCCGCCGACGCGGTGCGGCCGGCCGCGACAGGCCGACCACGCGCGTGCCACGGCGATCGGATTGCAGGAAGCCTTCGGCGACGAGTTGCTCGTAGACGGCCGCGGTCGTGTTGCGCGACACGCCGAGCGTCTCGGCCAGCGCGCGCGTGCCGGGCAGCCGCGTGCCGGCCGGCATCGCGCCGCCGAGAATCGCGTCGCGCACACGGCGCAGCAACTGCTTCTGCAAGGAAGGCGCGCCGGCCGCGCGCGCGAGCGGCGCGTCGAGTGGCAGCAGCGGCGCGGCGCCGGAAGGAATGGCAGTCGTCATCGGAATATTGCGGCGTGGAAGTCTCGGTGCATGGCGCCATCGTCGCGCGTTCGTGGCACCATAAATTTGCCATTGTCTGGCGCTTCTCATGGTACCTCGCCGGGACTACGATCGTCTGCATGCCGGCATGTCGCCGGCCGCCAACCGAAGCGAGATCGACCTTGTCCACGCTCACCAACGACTTCCAGCAGCCCATCGGCCACCCCGTTCCCGACTGGTCCGCGCGCCCGCGCCCGGAGCGCATCGTGCTCGAGGGCCGTTACTGCCGCCTCGAACCGCTCGACGCCGACCGCCATGCCGCCGACCTGTACGCCGCGTATGCGCAGGCGCCCGACGGCGGCGACTGGACCTATCTCGCGCACGGGCCGTACACCGACGAGTCGAGCTACCGTGACTACGCGCGCGGCGCGGCGGCAAGCGCCGATCCGCTGCACTACACGGTGATCGACCGCGCGACGAACCGAGCGGTCGGCACGCTCGCGCTGATGCGCATCGACCCGGCCAACGGCGTGATCGAGGTCGGCTCCGTCACGTTCTCGCCGCTGCTCAAGCGCACGCCGATTTCGACGGAAGCGCAGTACCTGCTGATGAAATACGCGTTCGACACGCTCGGCTACCGGCGCTACGAATGGAAGTGCGACGATCTCAACGAGCCATCGCGCAAGGCGGCCGCGCGGCTCGGCTTCCGTTACGAGGGCACGTTCCGGCAGGCGATCATCTACAGGGGCCGCAATCGCGACACGGCGTGGTTCTCGATCGTCGACGGCGAATGGCCGGACGTGCGCGCCGCGTTCGAAGCCTGGCTCGCGCCGGAGAACTTCGACGCCAACGGTGCGCAGCGCGAGTCGCTCGTTGCGATCCGCCACGCGCGGGCTCGTGCGCGCGACGCAGCCGGCCGCGCGAACGACGCGACGCGCGTCACGGTCCGCCCGCTCGTCGCCGCCGACGAAGCCGCATGGCGCCCGCTGTGGCAGGGTTACCAGAGGTTCTACGAGACCGCGCTGAGCGACGCCGTGTTCGCGACGACGTGGGCGCGCCTGATGGACCCCGCCGAGCCGATGTTCGTGCTCGGCGCCTTCGACGCGTCAGGCACGTTGGTCGGCATCGTGCACGCGATCTATCACCGCTCATGCTGGACCGAAGGGCCGTACTGCTATCTGCAGGACCTGTTCACGGCGGCCGACGCCCGCGGACAAGGTGCGGGCGGTGCGCTGATCGAAGCCGTGTACGAACGGGCCCGCGAAGCCGGCGCAAGCCGCGTGTACTGGCTCACGCACGAAACCAACACGACCGCGCGCGCGCTGTACGACCAGCTCGCGACCAACGCGGGGTTCATTCAGTACCGGAAGGATCTCAAGTAACGCGCGGATGCGACCGGTCGCGCTCAGCCCAGGGCGTCGACCGGATCCGTCGCCTCGCCGCAGGCTGGTGCTACGTGACACGCGGCGCCGGCCGCAGGCGGCACCGACGCGGGGTGGATCATCTCGTCGCCGTTGACGGGTACCGGCCGCCGCACCGGCCGGTACACCGGTTCGCCCGGCTCGATCGCCTGCCCCGAGATCGCGCAGCGGCCCGGCTGCAACGCGACGCGCAAGCGCCAGCGTTGCTCGCCATAATGGCAGCGCCCGCTTTCGCTCCAGCGCACCAGCAAGCCGTCGTCACCAGCCTCCAGAATCGACACGAACAGTTGCGGCCGCAACGGTGAAACGCCAGGCGCGACAGGCTCCGGAATCAGCGCGCGATCGACGCGCTCCGACGGCCGGACCATCCCGGCTTCTGGCGACAACGGCATCGCGTCCCGCTCGTCGGCTACCAGCATGTGGTACGACACGTACTCGCAGATCAGGCTTTCGATGAGGTTTGGCATGCTGGACGACATTCCGTGAAGATTGAAACGAGCCGCGCCGCGCACGCACGCGATCGGACATTGCCGCAGATGATACAAATTGAAGTTAACTTCAAGTAAAGAGGTGGCGCACGCAACGGTGCGTTTCGCCGATCGGCGCAATGGGTTGCCCGACGATGGCGGCAGCGTCTCGCGTTTCGTCTCAACCGGCTGAGACGAATGTCCCGGCGTCTCACCCGTCCCAGCCCGTCGCAAGCGCAGCAAGTTTCACGCGCGATTCGCGCTGCACGCCCTGATGTCGACGCAAGACCGGATGCTGCACCGCACACCACCCCTCCCGCTCCGTCGCCACGCGACCGCCGAGTCGGGCTGGCCCCGTTCCTGCATGTCGGTCGCTCGCGCAATCGCGCGACGGACGCGCCGGCCCCCTTGCCGCGCGTCCGACGACAACCTGACGGAGACAGCAACGTGAGTACACCGGCACCGAACACCGCTCCCAGCATGAAGGCCGCCGTCTGGCACGGCCGCAACGACATCCGCGTCGAGGAGGTTCCCGTTCCGGCGCATCCGCCGGCCGGCTGGGTCCAGATCCGCGTGCACTGGTGCGGGATCTGCGGCTCCGACCTGCACGAGTATGTCGCCGGACCCGTGTTCATCCCCGTCGACGCGCCGCACCCGCTGACCGGCCTAAAGGGCCAGTGCATCCTCGGCCACGAATTCAGCGGCGAAATCGCGGCGCTCGGCGCTGGCGTGACGGGCTTCGCGGTCGGCGAGCGCGTGACGGCCGACGCGTGCCAGCATTGCGGCACCTGCTGGTATTGCCGGCACGGGCTGTACAACATCTGCGAGAACCTCGCGTTCACCGGGCTGATGAACAACGGCGCGTTCGCCGAATTCGTCAACGTGCCGGCCGAACTGCTGTACAAGCTGCCCGACGACTTCCCGACCGAGGCCGGCGCGCTGATCGAGCCGCTCGCCGTCGGGCTGCATGCGGTGAAGAAGGCCGGCAACATCGTCGGCCAGACCGTCGTCGTGGTCGGCGCCGGCACGATCGGCCTGTGCACGATCATGTGCGCGAAGGCCGCGGGCGCCGGACGCGTGATCGCGCTGGAAATGTCGGCCGCGCGCAAGCAGAAGGCGCTGGAAGTCGGCGCGACGGTCGTGATCGACCCGAAGGCGTCCGACGCGATCGCGGAAGTCAAGGCGCTGACGGGCGGCTACGGTGCCGACGTGTCGTTCGAATGCATCGGCCACACGGCCACCGCGCAGCTCGCGATCGACGTGATCCGCAAGGCCGGCAAGTCGGTGATGGTCGGCATCTTCGAGGAGCCGACGTCGTTCAACTTCTTCGACATCGTGTCGACCGAGAAGGAAGTGATCGGCTCGCTCGCGTACAACGGCGAATTCGCGGACGTGATCCGCTTCATCGCGGACGGCCGCATCGACGTGCAGCCACTGATCACCGGACGCATCAACCTCGGCGACATCGTCACGCACGGCTTCGAGGAGCTGGTCAACCACAAGGACCGGAACGTGAAGATCATCGTCCAGCCCGCGACCGCCTGACGAACCGGGGACCGGCCAACCGGCACATGTTCCCGCCCGTTTTCGGTGCGCGCACAACGGCACCGGGCGCGGGCGCGCGGGGTCGGACTTCGATATACTCGAAGCGACATCACCGCCCCGCGCGCCGCCCGCGCGCCCGCTTCCGTGAAACCACGAGCCGGCCTGATCCTCGAACTCGTCGTCAATCTGCTGCTGCCCTGGGTCGCATACCGGGCGGCGCATCCGTATTTCAGCGAAACCGGCGCGCTGTATGCGTCGGCGATTCCGCCCATCGTCTGGTCCATCGTCGAATTCATCCGCTCCCGCCGCATCGATGCGGTGGCCGCGATCGTGCTGCTCGGCATCGCGCTGTCGATCGCCGGCATGGCGCTCGGCGGCAGCGCGCGCACGCTGCTGATGCGTGAATCGCTCGCGTCCGGCACGATCGGCGTCGTGTTCCTGCTGTCGTTGTTCCGCGATCGTCCGCTGATTTTCTATCTCGCGCGCGCGACGGTGGCCCGCGAGATGGCCGGCGGCGCCGCGCGTTTCGAGACGGTCTGGGCCGAGCAGCCGGGGCTGCGCCAGATGCTGCGGCTGATGACCTTCGTGTGGGGCGCGTGCATGACGCTCGAGATGCTGCTGCGCCTGTGGATGGTCGTCACCTGGCCCGTCGAGCGCGTGCTCGTCGTGTCGCCGATCATGGGCTACACGGTGTTCGGCACGCTGCTGCTGTGGACCTTCTGGTACCGGCGGCGAATGCGCGAGCGCAACCGCGTCGACATCCCTGGCCGCGACGGCATCACCGAAATCGCCGGCCGCTGACCGCCCGCCCCGCGGCATGTCACGGCCGCTAGGGTATGATGCGCGGCGTTTCGTCCGACCCTGCATCGCCCCATGTCTCTTTCGCTTCTCCCGTGTGCCACGATCTGGCTCGCGTTGTTCGCGGCCGCCGCATTCGCGTGGCAGCGCCCGCTGCAGGGCCTGAGCATCGCCCTTGCCGCGCTCGGCTATGCCGCTGCGCTGGCGTTCGGCAAGCTGGAGCCGATCGTGCTCGCGCCGCTCGCGCTGCTCGTGGCCGCCGCCTGGGGCGTCGCGCCGGGCCGTCCGGTCGCGGTGCGGATCGGCGCGCACGTCGTGTTTGCCGCGCTCGCGATCGCGCTGAGCCTGCACCTGATCCCCGGCTTCCACAATCCGCGCGTGATCGAACCGACGCGTTTCACGCCGGATGCCGTGCCGTTCACGATGTACCTGAATTTCGACAAGCCGCTCGTCGGTCTGTGGCTGCTGTGGGCGCTGCCGTGGATCGCGCCGGACGTCCCGCCGGCACGCGCGCTGCGCACCGGCGCCGTGGCGGCCGTCGCGACGGCGGCGGCCTGCCTGGCTGGCGCACTCGCCTTCGGGATGGTCGGCTGGGCGCCGAAATGGCCGGCGTCGGGCTGGATGTGGCTCGTCAACAACGTGCTGCTCGTCACGCTCGCGGAGGAAGCGCTGTTCCGCGGTTACGTGCAGGGTGGGCTCACGCGCGTGCTCGGCCGGTTCGGCTGGGGGCCATGGGCCGCGCTTGCGATCGGCGCGGTGCTGTTCGGCGCCGCGCACGCGGCCGGCGGCTGGCCCTGGATCGTGCTCGGTACGGTGGCCGGCATCGGCTATGGCCTCGCCTGGCGGCGCGGCGGGCTGCTCGCGTCCGCGCTCGCGCACGCGGGGCTGAACGCGATCCACTTCGGTCTGTTCACCTACCCGATGCTCGCCGCCGCGCGCTGAACGCCGTGCACGGCGGTGCGGCGGCGGTAGCCCGCCGGTTTCGCGCGGTTGATCAGTTGAAGCCGGCCACCGCGTGTGGCACGTACGGGCCTTCGAGCGCCGCGATTTCGTCGTCCGTCAGCTTCAGTTGAAGTGCGCCGAGCGCATCGTCCAGATGATGCGGCTTCGAGATGCCGACGATCGGCGCGGTGACGCCGCGCTTGTGCGCGACCCACGCGAGCGCGACCTGCGCACGCGGCACGTTGCGCGCGGCGGCGATCGCCGCGACGGCCTCGACGACCGCGCGATCGGCATCGGCCGTCGCGTCGTAGAGCCGCTGGCCGACGTCGTCGCTCTGCTGCCGGCCGGACGACTCGTCCCAGTTGCGCGTCAGCCGGCCGCGCGCGAGCGGGCTCCACGGGATCACCGCGACACCTTCGGCCTCGCACAGCGGCAGCATTTCCCGCTCCTCCTCGCGATACAGCAGGTTCAGGTGGTTCTGCATGCTGACGAAGCGGGTCCAGCCGTTCTGCTTCGACGTATACAGCGCCTTCGCGAACTGCCACGCGAACATCGACGACGCGCCGATGTAGCGCGCCTTGCCGGCCTTCACAACGTCGTGCAGCGCCTCGAGCGTCTCCTCGATCGGCGTGCCGTCATCCCAGCGGTGGATCTGGTACAGGTCGACGTAGTCGGTGCCGAGCCGCTTCAGGCTCTGGTCGATGTCGGTCATGATCGCCTTGCGCGACAACCCCGCGCCGTTTGGCCCCGGCCGCATCCGGTAGAACACCTTGGTCGCGATCACGACGTCGTCGCGCTTCGCGAAGTCGCGCAGCGCGCGGCCGACGATCTCCTCCGACGTGCCGTCGGAATACATGTTCGCGGTATCGAAGAAGTTGATGCCGGCCTCGATCGCGCGCTGGATAATCGGACGGCTTTCCGCTTCCGGCAGCGTCCACGGATGCGTGCCGCGTGACGGCTCGCCGAACGTCATGCAGCCCAGCACCAGCTTCGACACGTCCATCCCGGTCGACCCGAATTTCACGTATTCCATCGCTCGCCTCGTCATTGAAGTGGGTGGCGGCCGGATGCGCGCCGCAGTTCGCCGCGCCGGGCACGAACGCCGCGGCATGCATCCGCCGGACGTCGCATGGTATCCCGCGGCGCGCAAACGCGTATCGGTGCACTCGCGCGCTACCGGCCAAGGCCGGACGGACGAACGCGGCCCCGCAGCCCGGATGCGTCGCTCGGTCCGGGTTGCGCGTCGAATGACGAACGGAGTTACTTGATCTGGTCGGCGAGCGGCTGCAGGAATTCGGAGAAGCCGGTCAGCATGATCTGCACGCCGATGCACAGCAGCAGGAACGCCGACACGCGCTTCGCGACCTTGGTGCCTTCGGTGCCGAGATAACGCGACAGCAGCGCGGCACGGCTGTAAGTCAGCCAGATCACGACCGCGACGAGCGCGGAAACCGCGATCGACACGATGCTCGACAGCATGAATTCCGACAGCTTGTGCGTGCGGTTCGCGTTCAGCGCGATCGCGGTGGCGATCGAGCCGGGGCCGACCGTCAGCGGCACGGTCAGCGGGAAGAACGCGCGGGTCATGATCGCGTTCGCATTGATCGGCTTGATCGGCGTATCGCCGCCGCCCGCCGGGCCGTCAGGCTCGTTCAGCATCTGCCAGCCCGCGACGGCGACCGCGAAGCCGCCCCCGATCCGCAGCGCTTCCATCGAAATCCCGAAGAAATGCAGCACCGGCGTGCCGGCGAAGAACGCGACCAGCAACACGATGAACGCGTTGAACGCCACCTTCTTCGCCAGCAGGTTCCGCTCGTGCTCGGTCAGCGCCTCGGTGCGTTCGAGAAACAGGAACGCGATGCCGATCGGATTGATGATGCCGATCAGGCCGGTGAAGCCGAACAGGATCTCGGAGATAAGGCGATTGACGATCATCGGAAGCGAGGAAACGGTCGGGGCTGGGCCGGCGGCGCGCCGGGGGTCACGCATTGTAGAGCAAGCGCCCGCGCCCGCGACGCAAATCGCGCCCCGGGCCCGACGGGCCGCGCCACGCCCTTATTCGGCGACCGGCTCCCACGCCGGCGGCCGCTTCGCGAAGAACGCGGCGAAGCCCTCCTTCGCTTCCGGCGTCGCCCGCACGCGGGAGATCGTCTGTGCGGTGAACGCCGCGCGTTCGTCCGACGGCGGATACTCGCCGATCGCGTCGAAAAAGCGCTTGATCTCCATCAGCGCGTTCGGGCCATTGCGGCTCAGTTCGGCGAGCGTCTTGTCGAGCGCCGCGTCGAGTGCGTCGGGCGGCACCGCCTGGTGGATCAGCCCGATCGCGACGGCCTCGCCGGCCGCGATCTGCGTCGCGGTCAGCGCGAGCCGGCGCGCCTGGCGCTGGCCGACCGCCTCGACCAGATACGGGCCGATCACCGACGGCAGGATCCCGAAACGGGCCTCGCTGACCGAGAAGCGCGCGTGATCGCTCGCGATCACGATGTCGCACGCCGCGCACAGGCCGACGCCGCCGCCGAACGCGTGGCCCTGCACGCGCGCGACCGTTGGCTTCGGGCACTGCCGGATCGCCCGCATCATTGCGGCGAACCGCTCGGCGTCGCGCAAATTCGCGGCGGCGTCGTTCGCGCTCGCGCGCTGCATCCACTGCAGGTCGGCGCCCGCGCAGAACGCGCGGCCGTCCGCGCGCAACACGATCGCGCGCACGTCGTCGCGCCCGCCGAGCGTCGTGAACGCGTCGGTCAGCTCGGCGATCATCGTCTCGTCGAACGCGTTGAGCACGTCGCCGCGCTGCAGCGCGACGGTCGCGATGCCGCGCGCATCGACGGCGACGGCCAGGGTCTTCAATCCATCCATCGAACAGGTTTCCTCGGGGTAGAACAGGGAACGGCGAAACTCAGGCGGCCTGCCGGCGGTCGATCACGCGCCGGGCCTTGCCGGTCGCGCTTGCGGGAATGCCGCCCGCGCCGAGCACCGTCACGCCCGCCGACACGCCGATCATCGTCTTGATCCGGTGCTGCAGCTCGCGCGCGATCGCCGCGCGGTCGCCGTCGGTCACGCACGCGGCGGCCTCGGAGCGCAGCTCGACCGCGAGATCGAGCCGGTCCATGTGGCCGTCGCGCGAGATCGTGATCTGGAACTGGCCCGACAGCTTCGTCTGCGCGACAACGATTTCCTCGATCTGGCTCGGGAACACGTTCACCCCGCGCACGATCAGCATGTCGTCGGAGCGGCCCGTGATCTTCGCGAGCCGGCGCATCGCGCGCGCGGTCGGCGGCAGCAGCGCGGTGAGGTCGCGCGTGCGGTAGCGGATCACCGGCATCGCTTCCTTCGTCAGCGACGTGAACACGAGCTCGCCCTCGCTGCCGTCCGGCAGCACTTCGCCGGTCACGGGATCGATGATCTCCGGATAGAAATGGTCTTCCCAGATCACCGGGCCGTCCTTCGTCTCCACGCATTCACACGCGACGCCCGGGCCCATCACTTCCGACAGCCCGTAGATGTCGAGCGCGTCGATGCCCACGCGCGTCTCCACCTCCTCGCGCAGCGCCTGCGTCCACGGCTCCGCGCCGAAGATGCCGATCTTCAGCGACGACTCGGCCGGGTCCATGCCCTGCCGCACCATCTCGTCGATCAGGTTCAGCATGTACGACGGCGTGACGAGGATGATCTTCGGCTCGAAATCGCGAATCAGCTGCACCTGCTTCTCGGTCTGGCCGCCCGACATCGGCACGACCATGCAGCCGAGCCGCTCCGCGCCGTAGTGAATCCCGAGGCCGCCCGTGAAGAGCCCGTAGCCGAACGCGTTGTGCAGCGTGTCGCCCGGGCGGCCGCCAGCCGCGCGGATCGAGCGCGCGGTCACGTTCGCCCAGGTATCGATGTCGCGCGCCGTGTAGCCGACCACCGTCGGCTTGCCGGTCGTGCCGCTCGACGCATGCACGCGCACAACCTGCTCGCGCGGCACCGCGAACAGCCCGAACGGATAGTTGTCGCGCAGGTCGTTCTTGGTCGAGAACGGAAATTTCGCGAGGTCGGCGAGCGTCTTCAGGTCGTCCGGATGCACGCCGGCCGCATCGAACGTGCGGCGATAGTGCGGGACGTTGTCGTACGCGTGGCGCAACGACCACCTGAGACGCTCGAGCTGCAGCGCCTGCAGTTCGTCGCGGCTGGCGGTCTCGATCGGCTCGAGGGCGGCGGCGGGATGCGTCGGGTGAGTCATCGGGGTGCTCCTCCAATGGAGTGATGTCGTTATCGTGATCGGGGTGCAGCTGCCGGCGGCTAGCGGAACGTGCGGCCGGCCGCGTGCAGCGCGGCGATGCGCGGCGACACGCGATAGCGGTCCTCGCCGTAGCTCGCCGCGAGGTTCGACAGCACGCGATGCACGCGGCCGATGCCGATGGCATCGGCCCACGCGAGCGGGCCGCACGGGTAGTTCACGCCCTTCTCCATCGCGAGATCGAGATCGGCTGGCGAGCACACGCCCTGGTTCACCGTGTCGGCCGCCTCGTTCGCGAGCATCGCGACGGTGCGCATCGCGACCATGCCCGGCACGTCCGCGATGCCGACGACGCGAAAGCCCGCTTGCTGAAACAGGCCGACCGCATCCGCATAGGCGGCGTCGCTGCACTGGAGCGCGCGCGTCAGCGCGACGAGCCCGGCCTGCGCGTAATCGCGCGCGAGATCGACGAGCACGAGGTCGGCCACGCCCGTTTGCGCGGCGCGCACCGTCGCGGTGCGGCCGTCGGTCAGCGCGATCGACGCGCGGCCGGCCACGGCCAGCAGTTCGTCGGCATGCGCGCCGCTCGGCCGCGCGCCCGCGATGCGTTCGGCGAAGCGTGCATGCAGCGCGGCGGCGGGGCCGTCCTGCGCGAACAGCGCGACGTCGGCCGGCGCATCGCGCTGCGCTTCGAGTTCGGGCGTGGGCGGCGTCGCGCCGTCGGCATAGGAATAGAAGCCGCGGCCCGACTTGCGTCCGAGGAAGCCTGCGTTCACGAGTTCCTGCTGGATCAGCGACGGCGTGTAGCGCGGGTCATTGAAGTAAGCGCGAAACACCGACTCGGTCACCGCGAAGTTCACGTCGTGGCCGATCAGGTCCATCAGCTCGAACGGCCCCATCCGGAAGCCGCCGGCTTCGCGCATCACGGCATCGATCGAGGCCGGCGTGCCGCCCTGCTCGTTCAGCACGCGCAGCGCCTCCGCGTAATACGGCCGCGCGACGCGGTTCACGATGAAGCCCGGCGTCGACTTCGCCAGCACCGGCCGCTTGCCCCACGCGACGGCCGTGTCGTACAGCGCCCGCGCGACTTCCGGCGCGGTCGCGAGCCCGCTGACCACCTCGACGAGCGCCATCAGCGGCGCCGGATTGAAGAAATGCAGGCCGGCCACGCGCTGCGGCGCGCGCAGCCCGGCCGCGATCGACGTGATCGAGATCGACGACGTGTTGGTCGCCAGCACGCAGCGATCGTCGACATGACGCTCGAGCGTCGCGAAGATCTCGCGCTTCACGTCGAGCCGCTCGGCCGCCGCCTCGACGATCAGCGCCGCGCCGGCGAATTCGGCCAGCGCGCGCACCGCGCGAATCCGGTTGCCAGCCGCCTCCGCTTGCGCCGGCTCGAGACGGCCCTTCTCCGCGAGCCGCGCGAACTGCGCGCGGATGCCGGTCAGCGCCTTGTCGCACGCGGCTTCGTTCAGGTCGTACAGCAGCACCGCATGGCCGGCCGCCGCGGCAACCTGCGCGATGCCCGCGCCCATCGCGCCCGCGCCGATCACGCCGACGACCGACGATTGCGCCAGCGCGCCCGAATTCACCGAATGTGCAGAAGAAACAGCCATCGCTTGCGATCCGTCATGAAGTGGAAGTGCGAGCGATTATAAACCGACCGGTCGGTAGATTTATGTCAGGGCGAGCCCGAATTTGTCGTGCAAGAGACCGTTACGGAAACTGTAAAACTCAAAAAAATCGAACGATCGGGGCACTTTTTGCAAGCCGAAAGGTCAATGAAAGCATTCAAATATGAGATAGTGGCCCCCGAACGCCTGATAAAATTCGACAATTCGCCGGATTTCAGGGGGAAACCGCGTGTCACGCCGTTGCCGTCCATCGTCCGCGCCCTTTCGGGGTCGGTTCAGTCCCGCCGGCACGTCTGTCGCCACGTGCAAGCGCCCCGCCTTCGGCACTCGGTCGCATCGAACCGTTTCATCCAGCGACGGGCCTCGGCCCGCCCGCGCCCCTCGTCGCCTCACGGCGGCGAACCCGAGGCAGCGCAGTTCCGCGCTGCCGTGCATCAGCTTCATCGTCCTCGTTCGGCGGATCATCTGGCCGGGCTTCGTCAACCCGTGACGGCGCGTCGCGCGCCGCCACTCGCATAGGAAACCGTCCATGCCGCTCTCGTCCAACCAGCTCCCGCGCTGGACCCTCTGGGCCCCGCTTGCCGCATGGCTGGTACTCGCGCTGTCGCGCGTCGTGCCGGCCGAAGGCCTCGTCATCGCCGTGTTCGCCGCCGCGCTCGCCGGCGCCGTGTTCGCCGCCGTCCACCATGCCGAAGTCGTCGCGCATCGCGTCGGCGAGCCGTTCGGCACGCTCGTGCTCGCGGTCGCCGTGACCGTCATCGAAGTCGCGCTGATCGTGTCGGTGATGCTCGGCGCGGGCCCCGAGAAATCGGGCCTCGCGCGCGACACCGTGTTCGCCGCCGTAATGATCATCTGCAACGGCATCGTCGGCCTCTGCCTGCTGGTCGGTGCGTGGAAGCACGGCGAACAGGATTTCCAGGGACGCGGCGCCAGCAAGGCGCTCGCGGTGCTCGCGTCGCTGTCGGTGCTGTCGCTCGTGATGCCGAACTACCTGAACGCCGCGCCGGGCCCGTTCTTTTCGAAATCGCAGCTTGCGTTCGCCGGCGTAGCGTCGCTCGTGCTGTATGGCGCATTCGTATTCGTGCAGACCGTGCGCCACCGCGACTACTTCCTCACCGAGCATGACAGCGCGAACGAATCGGTGCACGCGGCGCCGCCGAGCAGCCGTACCGCGCTGATCAGCCTCGTGCTGCTGTTCGCGAGCCTCGTCGCGGTCGTGCTGCTCGCGAAGCTGCTGTCGCCGGCCGTCGAGCATGCGGTGATGAAACTCGGCGCGCCGGAAGCGGCGGTCGGCATCGTGATCGCCGCGCTCGTGCTGCTGCCCGAAGGGCTCGCGGCCGTCACCGCCGCACGCGCGAATCGTTTGCAGACCAGCATGAACCTTGCGCTCGGCTCGGCGCTCGCGAGCATCGGGCTCACGATTCCGACCGTCGCGGCCGTGTTCATCTGGGTCGGCCAACCGCTCACGCTCGGCATCGGCGCGATGGAAACCGTGCTGCTGTCGCTGACGCTGCTGGTCAGCACGCTGACGCTCAGCCAGGGACGCACGACGGTGCTGCACGGTGTCGTGCATTTGTCGCTGTTCGCGGCTTACCTGTTCCTGTCGATCACGCACTGATGCAAAACGGCGCGCGGCATGGCGAAAACGATTCGCCGTGCCGCGCGCCGTGCTTCATCTTCCCCGCTTCACCTTCTTCGCTTCACGCCGCGCCTATCGGGCCGGAATCACGAGATGCTGGCCAGCCAGGATCAGGTTCGGGTTCGCGAGGTTGTTGCGGCGCTGGATCTCGCGATAGCGCTGGCCGCTGCCGAGCTTGCTCGCCGCGATCATGTTCAGCGTGTCGCCCGCCTTCACCACGTACGTCTTTTCGCCCGACGCGGCCGCGGTCGTCATCGTCTGGTCGCTGACGAAGTACTTGCGCAGCAGGTCCAGATACTGCGGCGACTGCTTGAGCTTCGCGATCGCGGCGTTCAGATAGATCAGCAGGTCCTGGTCGTCGGCACGCACGCCGATCTTGTACGCGATGTTCGAGCCGTCGAGCTTGGTCACCGCGAACTTCAGGTCGGTGCCCTTGATCGAGCTGACCGCGAACGGATAGTCGTAGATGAACGCGTCGACCGCATGGCCGTCGAGGCTCTTCGCGATGAACGCCGGGTCGGAATCGTCGACCTCGACGAACCGGACGTTCGGATACTGGCGCGTGACGAATGCACGCACGTCCGGGTCGCCCTTCAGGATGCCGACCGTCTTGCCGGCCAGATCGTCGGTCGAGCGGATCGCGGAGCCTTGCCGTACGATCAGCGAATAGCCGAAATCGTCGACGTACGGCACCGAGTAGACGACGCCCGCCGGCGTGTTGTCCGGGAAGGTCAGCCCGTCCATCGCGACGTCGACGACATGGTTGCCCTTCGCGTCGGTGTCGAGCAGTTGCTTGGGCACGCCCGGGTACGTGTCGACTTCGTGACGCGTATCGACGACGACCGGCTTGCCGCCGTGCGAGAACGACGGATCCGAGAACAGCAGCCGCGCGAATTCGACGTTGAAGCCGTGCGGCGCGCCCTTGTCCTCGCCGAAGAACGGCTCGCTCGGGTTCTGCACCGAGACTCGCACGACACCGTTTTCGGCGATCGATTTCAGCGTGCTCGCCTGCGGCGTGAAGCCGGCCGGCAGCACGTTGCCCGACGTCGACGGCTGCGCGGGCTGGCCTGCGCCGCCTGCCTGCGCGGACGTCGCGCCGGGCGCCGCATCGTGCGCGGGAATCAGTGTCGACAGGCCGCCCTGGTGGACGATCCATACGCCGACGAGCACCACCAGAAACACGACTGCACCGAGAAGTTTTTTCATGGTTGCGTGCCTGCGGGAAGTTATTGTTGTTTCGACGGCAATGCAGCGGCCTGTGCCGCATCGGGGCCGGGCACGGGCGTGCCGTTCATCGCCGCCTGCTGTTGCGCCTGCTTGACCTCGGGATTGTCCAGCAGCGACGTCTCCATTTCGGAGAACGCCTTGTTCACCGAGCGCATCACCGAATCGACGGCCACGTCGGTCTTGATCTGCTCGAACGTATCGGCCGACTGCCGGCCCGCGAGCTTGTTCATGTGCTGCGCCGCCTGCGACATGTCCCACATCGCCTTCGCGCGATCGATCGCGGACGCGAAATTCTTCAGTTCCGTCTGCACCTGCTTGTAGCGGCTTTCGCGAAACGCGAGCAGCTGCTTCATCGTGTCGAGCTGCGCGCGAAAGCGTGGCGCGTCGTCCGGATACTGCTTCTCGAACAGCTCGGTCTTGTCCCCGAAGTTCTTCACTTCGGTGCGGAACGCGGTGATGCTGTCCGCGAATTTCTGCGCCGCCTGGCGCTTTTCCGCGAGCTGGTTGATGAGCGTCTCGATCGGATTCGACTGCGCTTCCTCGACGATCATCTTCACCTTCTGGTTCGCGAACTTCATCGCGACGACCGGCGCGAAATAGATCGCCCCGAGGCCGATCACGGCCGCCGTGATCAGCGCGATCATCCCCTTCAGGATGAACAGCGCGGCCGGTGCCGCGATCGCGACGCCGGCGATGATGATCGCCCATTTGATCAGCTTTGCCTTGCCACTCCCCGAACTGCCGTTTGCTTCGTTCGAAAGCTGCGACATGAGTTTTTCTCCTTGAACCTCGAACTGAACTGCGTGCGTAAGCTGCGTCTGCTCAATCGAAATGCTTCGGACTCCGGTGCCGCCGCGCGCGCGGGACGGTCGACGGCACGATGCGTGAATGCGTGGCGGCGGCGTCACGAGACGCCGGTGTAAGCGTCATGCGCGATACGGTATTCGGGCGCGACAGGCTGACGCGCGACGCGGCGGCGCCGATCGGCACCGCTCATCGTCACGGCAGGCGCGCGAACGGGAAAGTGTACCGATGCACGGTACGAAACGGGATGACGGATACGTGACGCGACGGGCGTCGGGAAAATCGTGATTCCGGCAGGCCGGTGGCTGCGGCGCCGGGATTCCGGTACGAGTGCGTGAAGGCTCATCGTTGTTCTTGTGCGCGTCGCTGATGCGGGAACGCGCGGCCAGCGCGCCCCGCTCCAAATGCACGCACGTATCCTGCGCCGACCGGCATGCAGCGTCAAGCGGTCGGCGCGGTGCGTTGCCCTTTCGCGATCGAAAGCGTGCGCGGCACGTCAGCTTTCCGAACAGTAAGGATGTTGCCGGTGCCGCGACGCGTCGCGCTCGGTCGAAATTGATGCCGATCGAAGCGCGGCCTGCGGCCGGCCGCCGGGATGTTACGTCTCGGCGCCGATCGCGGCGTCCGCATCGAATCCGTACAGCACGGCCGGATTGTCGACGAGCATCGCGCGGCCGACCGCCTCGTCCGCCGCGCAGGCGTGCAACCAGCCGAGCAGGTGCGCATCGTCGGGCACCGGCGACGCGTTCGGATGCGGCCAGTTGCTACCCCACACGCAGCGCGCCGAATGCTCGCGCGCGAGCACGGTGGCAAGGCGTGCGACGTCGTCGTAACCGGGCGCACCGGATCGCGAAGTCTCGTAAGGCGCGGACAGCTTCACCCAAACGTGGCCGCGATCCAGCAGGCGCCGCAATGCGACGAACGCCGGCGCATCCGGCGTCACCGGCGTCAGGAACTTGCCCGTGTGATCGACGACGACATGCGCCGGCAACGATGTCAGCATCGACTCGACGTCGGGCAGCGTCCAGCCATCGAGCTGCAGGTCGATGTGCCAGCCGAGCGGCGCGATCCGCGTGGCCATCCGCTCGAGCTCGTCCCATCGCGCGACGCCGCCCGACAGTGTCATGAACCGCACACCGCGGATGCCACTTGCGTGCAGCCGCTCGAGTTCGGCGTCCGGCACGTCGACGGGCAACGTCGCGACGCCACGCGCCTGCGGGCCGAGCTCGGCCAGCGCATCGAGCGTGCAGCGGTTGTCGAACCCGTAACCGGTCGGCTGCACGACGACCACGCGCGCGAGGCCGAGCGCCCGCTGCACGCGGCGATATGCGTCCACCGGTGCATGCGGCGGGCGGAACGTCGCCGTCGGTGCGAGCGGATACGCATCGTCGTAAATATGAATATGGCAATCGCAGGCGGGCGACGGCTGCGCGCCGGTGCGGTCGTGCGTCATCGTGCGCCCGGCGCGGCGGATGTGTCGACCGATCGCCAGCGTGCGAGCCGCGTCGCGTGCGCGGCGTTGACCGCGCCGTTCGGCACGCGTGCGTCGAGCAGCGCGGCGAGTTGTTCGACCGTCTCCAGTGCCTGATGCTCGACTGCCGGCCGCGTCAGTCCGCCGATATGCGGCGTGGCGATCACGCGCGGATACGCGGCGAGTGCGGGCGTCGGCATCTGGTCCGTCGCGCGGCCCACATCGAGCGCGCAACCGGCCAGCCGACCGCTGTCGAGCGCGTCGGCCAGCGCCCGCTCGTCGACGAGCTCGCCGCGCGACGCATTGACGAAGCACGCGCCCGGCTTCATCGCGGCGAACGCGCTCGCATCGAACAGGTTCGCGGTGGCGGGCGTCGCCGGCGCGAGGCACACGACGTAATCCGCGTCGCGCAGCAAGGTCGCACGGTCGACCTGTTCGATCGACGGCGTGTCGACCCGCACGTACGGATCGCACACGAGCACGCGCATCCCGAACGCCGTCGCGATCGGCGCGAGATGGCGCGCGATCTGTCCATAGCCGACCACGCCCAGCGTGCCGCCGCGCAATTCGCGGCCCATCCGCGGCAGCGGCGGCGTGCCGCGGTGGTACGCATCGGCGTACGCGCCGATACCGCGCGCGAGGTCGATCATCGCGCCGATCACCCACTCCGCGACGGCCGGCCCGAAACCGGGGCTCGCCTGCGTGACCAGCACGCCGAATTCGCTCGCCGCGTCGACGTCGACGGTACGAATGTCGACCGCGCAGCGCAGGAACGCGGCGAGCGCGGGCAGCCCCGCGAACAGCGCGCGCGGTGCCGGCGTCTGCCGGTACGCGATCATCGCGTCGCATCCCTGGGCGGCGGCGATCAGCTCGTCCGTGCCGAGCTCGCGGTCGAGCGGATTGCACGTGACGTCCGCGATCGCCTGCAGCGCACGCAGCGCCTTTGCACCGAAGTAGTAATCGAGCATCCCGGACGGATGGGTCACGTAGACGCGCGTCATGCGGGGGCTCCGTCCGATTCGACCGCACGTGGCGGCGGCGCGACCGACGCGCGCTCGACGAGCGTGACGCCCGGGAACACGCACTGCCCGGGCTCCGACGGGTCGCCGTCGTGCCGCATCACGCGCCGCACCATTTCCGCGGCCATGTCCGTGACGGGCAACTGCACCGTGGTCAGCGCCGGCCACGAGATCGCCGACAGGAAGTGACCATCCATCCCGACGACCGATACGTCGTCCGGCACGCACAACCCGCCGTCGCGCAGCCCGGCCATCAGGCCCAGCGCGAACAGGTCGTTGACCGCGACGATGCCGGTCGGCCGCGCCGGATCGGCCGCGAGCGCGGCGCCGAGCGCGCGCCCGACCTCGACGATCACCGCGTCGCCGTATTCGTTCGCCGGGCCGCCGTCGAGCACTTGCGCATCGGCGCCCGCGTCGCGCGCAGCCGCGAGAAAGCCGCGAATCTTGTCGCTGCGGCTCACGGTGACGCCGGCCACCGTCGCGAACGCGAGCCGCGTATGGCCCGCGGCGACGAGACAGGCGGTCGCGAGCCGCGCGGCCGCCTCGTTGTCGGCGGTCACGTGATCGACCTTCGATTGCTCGCCGGGCGTCGCGCGGCGGTCGTAGCTGACGACCGTCATCCCGCGTTCGGCCGCGCGTTCGAGGTGGCTTTCATCGGCGAGCGACGAGATCACGATCACGCGCCGCACGCCGTGCGCGAACAGGTCGTCGAAGAACGACGCCTCCTTGCCCGCGTCGCGGTACGTGTTGCCGATCAGCACGCGATGGCCGTACTGCTCCTGCGCGCAAGCCTCGATCTCGCGCGCGATGTAGCCGTACATCGGATTCGCCATCGACGGCACCAGCAGCCCGACGAGCGGCGTCTGCCCCGTCTTGAGCTGGCGCGCTAGCGTGCTCGGCCGGTACTGCAGCGCATCCATCGACGCCTTCACGCGTTCGAGCGTCTCCGGCTTCATCTGATCGGTGCGGCCGTTGAGCACGTTCGAAACCGTGCTGACCGAAACAGCCGCATGACGGGCCACGTCCTGAATCGTACTCATGTCGTCTTGCAATGAACGGGCTACAGGCCGAAACGGGCCGGCAGCCACAACGAAAACGCCGGTGCGAAGATCAGCGCCACGAGGGCGACCGACAGCACCAGCAGGTATTTCACCATCGGCCGCGCCACGCGCGCGACCTCGGTCCCCGTGATCGCGCAGGTCGTGAACAGCCCGAGCCCGACGGGCGGCGCGAACAATCCGAGCCCCATCGCCACCACCACGACCGTGCCGAAATGCAGCGGGTTGATGCCGAGCTGCAGCGCGATCGGCGCGAGCAGCGGCCCGAAGATGATCAGCGCGGGCGCGCCTTCGAGCACGGCGCCGAACACGATCATCAGCAGCGCCGCCAGCAACAGGAACGCCGTCGAGCCGTACTGATGGGCAAACGCCGTCATTGTGCCCGAGACGAGCGCGGGAATCTGCTCGATCGACAGCGCGAACGACACGCTCGACGCCGCCGCGACGATGAACAGGATACCGCTCGCCATCGACGCCGCACGGACGAACACGCGGCCGACCGAGCGCCAGGTCAGCTCGCGGAACGCCGCCCAGCCGACCACCAGCGCATAGACCACCGCGAACGCCGACACTTCCGTCGACGTCGCGATGCCCGACGTCACGCCCTTGCCGATCATCGCGACCATGATCAGCGCGACGAGCGCGCCGCCGGCGAGCGGCAGCCACGCGCGGCGTTCGACGAATACCGCGTCGATGTCGATCCGGCGTCCGCAGATCACGGTCACGACCGCCAGCGACGCGGCGAGCACGGCCGCCGGCACGATCCCCGCGACGAACAGCCCCGCGATCGAGATGTTCGCGACGAAGCCCATGATGATCATGTTCACGCACGGCGGAATCGTCTCGGCCATCACCGCGCTGCACGCGAGCAGCGCCGCGGTTTCGTCGGGATCCTGCCGCGCGCGGCGCACGGCCGGCATCACGACGCCGCCCACCGCCGCGATGTCGGCCAGCTTCGAACCCGACACGCCGGAAAAGCACGCCGTCGCGAAGATCACGATCAGCCCGAGCCCGCCGCGCACGCGCCCGAAGATCCGCAGCAACAATTCGACGAGCCGCGCGGACATCCCGTTCGACTCCATCAGCAAGCCGGCCAGCACGAAGAACGGCACGGCGAGCAGCACGAAGTGATCGGCGCCGGCCATCACCTGCTGCGAGTAGACGAGCAACGGCAGCGTCGGATCGGCGAGGAAGTACAGCAACGCCGAAAACGCGAGCACGAAGCCGATCGGCACGCCCAGCACGAGCCCGCCGAAGAAGCCGGCGACCAGCAGCGCCCCCGGCGCGATCGCATGTTCGGGGCGCAGCGCGTTCCAGCCGTACACGGCGCCCGCGAGCACCGCGCAGCAGGCCAGCGTGCCGAGCACGCGGCGGCGCGGCGCGTTCAGCGCGTTCGCGAGCGCGAACACGCTCATGAACAGCGCGCCGAACATCATCGGATACACGTTGATCCAGCCCGGCAGGCCGCCCGTCGTCAACTGATCGTACGAGTCGCCGAGCAACTGCCACGACGACGCCAGCAGGTTCAGCGACACCGCCGCGACGATCCAGTGCCCGATCTGCACGAGCGCGCCCTGCCAGCGTGCCGGCAGCCAGCCGCGGAACAGGTCGATGCCGACGTGCTGGCTGCGGCCGAGCACCGTCGCCGCGCCGAAGAACACCAGCACGATCATCAGCGCGCTCGCGACCTCCTCGGCCCAGTCGACCGGATCGTGCAGGAAATATCGGAAGACGACCGACACGAATACGACCAGCACGTCGACGGCCAGCACGGCGGCCGACACGTATTCGATCCAGCGCATCGCGGCATCCAGCGCACGGGCGGCGGCGCGCACGGGACGGCCTGGGGCGACGGCCGGCACGACGCTCGAAACGGAACCGGTATCCATCGCTCAACCCCGCGCGGCGGCGATCGCCGGAAACAGCGGCGCGGTGGCCGGATACTGCTTCGCGAATGCCATGTAGAGGCGGTCGTGCATCGCCTGCCGCAGCGCCGCGCGCTCGGCATCCGCCATCGGATGAAACGTCATCCCGTGCTGCTTCAGCGCCGCCTCCGCCTGCTCGGCCTTCTGCGCCGCGATCGCGCGCTGCTGCGCGGTCGCGTCGGCCACCGCGCGGTCGAACGCCGGGCGCAGGTTCGCCGGAATCCGCTCGAGCGCGCGCCGCCCCATCACGACGGTCATCGCCGCGAACACGTGGTGCGATTGCCAGCACGACTTGACGATCTCGTCGAAGCGGCTCGCGAGCACGGTGGCCGGATCGTGCTCGAGCCCGTCGACGACGCCCGTCTGCACGGCCATGTAGAGCTCGCCGAACGGAATCGGCGTCGGCACCGCACCCATCACCTTGAAGGTGTCCATGAAGGCCGGCGTCGGCAGCACGCGCAGCTTCGTGCCCTTCACGCCCTGCAGCGCCGTCACCGGCTGCTTCGTGAACACGCAGCGCCCGCCGAAGTGCGAACCCCACGTCAGCACGGAACAGCCCGCGCGCTTTTGCAGCAGCGCGTTCAGGCTGGTGCCGACCTGGCCGTCGAGCACCTTCGCGACGTGCGCATAGCTGTCGAACAGGTAGCCGAGATCGAGCATGCCGAGTTCCGGCGCGACCGTGGCCCAGATCGACGAGCCCGCGATCATCATGTCGATCGCGCCGATCTTCACCTGCTGCGCGACGTCGCTTTCCTTGCCGAGCTGGCTGTTCGGAAAGTAGTCGACCCGGATCGCGTCGCCGACGCTCGCCTTCAGGTTCGCCGCGAGACGCTCGTACCACACGTAGTGCGCGGCGTTCTGATCGGCCGGCATCGACGACGAGCAGCGCAGCGTCACGGTCTGCGCCGCGCGGCCGATTTCCGGCAAGCCGCCCGCGACCGCGAGCGTGGCGGCGGATGCCGTTTGCAGAAAGCGCCGCCGGGTGAAGGTAGTCATGGCCGTCTCCTTTCCAATCGCGTCTTTCAACACGACTGTATCGATTTAGTGTATCGATACAGTAATACGACGACCGATGAGTGAGAAATGAGGGTTTTCCCGTGACGGGCGGGTGGAAATTTCGGGCCGAAGTGCCACGCGGGGTCGGCGCATTTCAGTCTTTCCGGCCCGTGGCGCACGTCAGGCGTGCCGGCGGATATCGTCAGACAACTGACTTTTTCTAAACGACGACGCCGTCCGCCCCGTCCGTCAGAAACTGCCCGACCATCGCGTTGAACACCGGCAGCGCCGGATTGTCGTTGTCCGCGCGCCACGCGAGATACAGCTCGGCCGCCACGTCGACGCCCGCGAGCGGCCGGAACACCACGCCGTCGACATGCAGCTCGCGCGCCGACGCCGGCACCAGCGCGGCACCCAGCCCGGCACGCACCAGGCCGAGGATCGTATGCGTCTGCCCGACGTAATGCAGGTAATTCGGCAAGCGCCCCGCGCTGGCGAACATCCCCGAGATCATGTCGTGGAAGTACTTGCCCTCGTTCGGCGAATACGCGATGAACGGCTGCTGGTCGAGCTCGTCCGGGCCGATCTGTTCGTACGCGGCCAGCGGCGCGCCCTGCGCGACCGCGACGAGCATCGGCTCGCGCTGCACGAGCCGGTATTCGAGCGGATGGCGCGCCGCGCGCTGGCGCACGAAGCCCGCGTCGAGCATGCGCGACGCGAGCGCGTCGATCTGCACGGTCGACACCATTTCGCGCAGCTCGACATCGACGTCCGGCAGCGCGTGCGCCGCATGCGCGAGCAGCTCCGGAATCATCCGGTATGCGCTGACGGCCGTGAAGCCGAGCGTGATGCGGCCCGCCTCGCCGTGCGCGACGCGCTGCGCGGCCTGCTCGGCGCGTGCGGAAAACTCGAGGATGTGCCGCGCATCGCGCAGGAAGCGCTCGCCGGCCGCGGTCAGTCTGACCTGACGGCTGCTGCGTTCGAGCAGCGCGATGCCAAGCGCATGTTCGAGCAACTGGATCTGCCGGCTGAGCGGTGGCTGCGTCATGAAGAGCCGCTTGGCCGCACGGCCGAAATGCAGTTCCTCGGCCACGGCGACGAAGCAGCGAAGCTGGTTCAGCTCAATCATTCAAATCTTGAATCAATCGATAGTCTCTTGATGGTAGACCGATATCGATATGATTCCCATACTCGGTTGCAGCCGATGCGCGGCCCGCGCCGCGCACGCCGACCGAGGCCTTCATGACCATCGCTCGCCGGCCGCTTCGACCGGATTCGGGTCACGCCGCACGCATGACGCCCGGCGGCGGCATCACGCGCGCTGGCGCGTGCCCGGCGTCGGCGCGACCGCGAGCCGGTCGAGTTCGCGCAGGTCGTTCTCCAGCGCGGGCGTGAGCGTCGTGCGCAGATGGTCGAGGAAGGTGCGGATCTTCGCGTCGAGATAGCGGCGCGTCGCATAGACGGCATACACGCTGACCGTCTGCAGCCGGTACTCGGGCAGCACGCGAATCAGCCGCCCTTCGCGGATGTCGTCGAGCACGGTGTACAGCGCGACGCACGCGATGCCGCGCCCTGCCCGCACAGCGACGCACAACGCATCCGGCACGTTGACCTGGAACGGCGCCGGCTGCAGCTCGTACACCGTTTCCTCGTCGTCGCCGCGCTCGAGCCGCCACTCGCTGGCCGGCGATGCGGGCGTATCGAGGCGCAGGCACACGTGGTTCGGCAGATCATCGGGCGTGGTCGGCGTGCCATGTCGCGCCAGGTATTCGCGCGATGCAACCAGCACGCTGCAACTCGTTCCGCAAGTCTGCGCGACGTAGCCGGAATCGGGCAGCTGTGACGCGGTCACGATCGACACGTCGTAGCCTTCCTCGACGAGGTTCGGCATCCGCTGCGCGAGCGTCAGCTCGATCGACACGTCCGGGTTGTCTTCCTGGTAGCGCACGATCGACGAGACGACATGACTCTGCCCGAGCCCCGTCATCGCATGGATGCGCATCTTGCCGCTCGGCCGCAGCAGCGCGTTGCGCGCCTCGGCGTTGGCGTAGTCGAATTCGGCGAGGATCGATTTCGCACGCTCGAAGTAGCGCTCGCCGCTTTCGGTGAGGCCGAGATGGCGCGTCGTGCGATGCAGCAGCCGCGTCTGTACGTGAGCTTCGAGATTCGACACCGCGCGCGACACCTGCGCGGTGGTCGCATCGATTTCTTTGGCGACCGCGGTGAAACTGCCGGCTTCGACAACGCGCACGAACAGGCGCATGTTTTCGAGCATGTCCATTGAATTGGCTTGGGGAGTATCGGTGGAGGAACGTCGGCGGCGCTCGCGTCAGACGGGAATCGGGGCGTGCGCGCGAACCACACGCAAGCGATCACCATGCCGGGGAACGGGCGGGAGAGCGGGCGTCGCGTGCGTGGCTGTGGCATATCGGGGGATTCGGTGGCCCGAATTGTACGCCGCCGCAGGCAAATTTGCGCGATCGCCGCGCCTTCAGGCTTTCATCGGATGAAAGGTTTTTGCAAGACGAATACGTCGCATGCTCGCAACGTATTGATGCGGCGCGACAATTTGTATCACAACGCGATATAATTTGCGCCTTCCTTGCGCTGCGTCATCCGCGTCGTCCTTTTTACCGCTTATCGTCCATGTCGTCAGGCACTTCCCCGTCGCGTCGCACATTCCGCCAATGGCTGCACAGCTTCATTCCCCATCCGATGACACTCGGCTGGCGCGAGCGCATGCGCTCGTGCGCGGGCGCGCTCGTCGGCATCGCGACGGTCGGCGTCACGATGCGGCTGCTGCCCGGCGTGCCGGGCCTCGTGCCGCTGCTCGTCGCGCCGATGGGGGCGTCGGCGGTGCTGCTGTTCGCGGTGCCCGCGAGTCCGCTCGCGCAGCCGTGGTCGATCATCGGCGGCAATCTGGTGGCGGCGACCGTCGGCGTCGCCTGCGCGCAGTCGATCGCCGATCCGATCACGGCCGCGGCGGTTGCGGTCGCCCTCGCGATCGGCGGCATGTTCGTACTGCGCTGCGTGCACCCGCCGTCGGGCGCGGTCGCGCTGACGGCCGTGCTCGGCGGCCCCGCGATCCACTCACTCGGCTTCGGCTTCGTGGTCGAGCCGATCGCGCTGCAATCGGCGATCCTGCTGTCGGCCGCGCTCGTGTACCACGCGCTGACGGGCCACCGCTATCCGCACGGCGGCGTGCGTCCCGACGCGAAGCCGCAAGGCGGCAGCGCCGCGCCGGCACGCGGCGGCTTCACGCGCGCCGATCTCGACGCCGTGCTGAAGCGCCGCGGCGAATGGCTCGACGTCGATCCGGACGACCTCGAAATGCTGCTGCGCGAAACCGAGATGCAGGCGTATGCGCGCACGTTCGGCCAGCTCACGTGCGCCGACCTGATGACGAAGAACGCGATCGAAGTCGCGCCGTCGACATCGGTCACGGCCGCGCTGACACTGCTCGACCGCCATCGCGTAAAGGCGCTGCCCGTCGTGGACGGCGACGATCGCCTGATCGGCATCGTCACGCGCGCCGACCTCACGCGCCAGTTGCGCCGCCCGGCCCCGCTGTGGCAACGGCTGGCCGCGCGCCTGCCGCAGTCGTTCGGCGGTCGGCCGCCCAGCGTCGCCACCGTGATGACCCGCGACGTCGCGTCCGTGCCGCAGACCCTGCCGATCACGGCGCTGGTGCCGCTGTTTACGCATTCGGGCCACCACCACATCCCGGTCGTCGACGCATCGCGACGGCTCGTCGGCATCATTACGCAGACGGATCTCGTCACGGGCCTGTACCAGCAGACGCGGATGCTCGAAGCCGCGTAACGCCGACGAACGGAAAAATGTGCTCCATTTCGCTGAAAATCGTCCATTTATATCATGTTGTGATATATTTCGCGTTACCGAAACTGCTGCCCGACCGACCGCAATGACCGATACCCGACGCGCGCTGACCAAAGGCGATTTCCAGCAACTGTCCGAGTTCCGCTACCAGATGCGCCGCTTCGAGCGCTTCTCCGAACGCGCCGCGCAAAGCGAAGGCGTGACGCCGCTGCAATATCTGCTGCTGCTGCACATCAAGGGCTACCCGCATCGCGAATGGGCCACCATCGGCGAACTCGCCGAACGCCTGCAGGCGCAGCATCACGGCGTCGTCGCGCTGGTGACGCGCTGCGAGGCGCTCGGGCTCGTGAAGCGCAAGACGAGCGAAGCGGACCGCCGGCAAGTCGAGGTCCATCTCGAAGAAGCCGGCGAGACGCTGCTCGCCCGTCTCGCGGCCATGCACCGCACGGAACTGAAATCGCTCAAGGGCACGTTCCAGGTTCCGCAGATCGATTTCTGACCCAGGCTTTACCGACCTTCCCCTACTCCGATGAACGCACCACACAAACGCGATTTCTCGACCAACGAACGCCTGCCCAGGATCGCGTTGCTGGCTGCCGGGATCGGCGTGCTCAGCACGCTGGCGGCGTTCGTGCTGTTGAGCCTGATCCACCTGTTCACGAACCTGTTCTTCTTCCAGCAGTTCTCGTTCGCCGATCGTTCGCCCGCCCACAACACGCTCGGCGCGTGGGTGATCGTCGTGCCGGTGATCGGCGGGCTGATCGTCGGATTGATGGCGCGCTTCGGTTCGGAGAAGATCCGCGGCCACGGCATTCCCGAAGCGATCGAGGCGATCCTGTTCGGCAAGAGCCGCATGTCGCCGAAGGTTGCGATCCTCAAGCCGCTGTCGTCCGGCGTCGTGATCGGCAGCGGCGGCCCGTTCGGTGCCGAAGGCCCGATCATCATGACGGGCGGCGCGCTCGGCTCGCTGATCGCGCAATGCGTGCACGTGACCGCGGCCGAGCGCAAGACGCTGCTCGTCGCGGGCGCGGCCGCCGGCATGACCGCCGTGTTCGGCACGCCGGTCGCCGCCGTGCTGCTCGCGGTCGAACTGCTGCTGTTCGAATGGCGTCCGCGCAGTTTCCTGCCGGTCGCGCTCGCGTGCGCGGTGGCCGGTTTCGCCCGCGCCGTGTTCTTCGGCGTCGACCCGCTGTTTCCGTTGGCCACCGCATCGCCGACGCCCGTCGCGCTGCTGTCGTGCATCGTCGCGGGCCTGCTGTCGGGCATGCTCGCGTGCGGCCTGTCTGCCGCGCTGTACCGCGTCGAGGACACCTTCGCGAAGCTTCCGGTGCACTGGATGTGGTGGCCGGCGCTCGGCGCGATCGTGATCGGCGTCGGCGGCTGGCTCGAGCCGCGCGCGCTCGGCGTCGGCTACGACGTGATCGGCGACCTGCTGCACCAGCATATCGCGCTGAAGATCGCGCTCGCGCTGCTGATCGTGAAGGCCGTGATGTGGGTGATCGCGCTCGGCTCCGGCACGTCGGGCGGTGTGCTGGCCCCGCTGCTGATGCTCGGCGCCGGCCTCGGCACCGTGCTGTCGCCGGTGCTGCCCGGCGGCGATCCGGCACTGTGGCCGCTCGTCTGCATGGCCGCGACGCTCGGCGCCACGCTCGGCGCGCCGCTGACCGCGATCGTGTTCGCGTTCGGCCTCACGCACGACGCGAACGCGCTGCTGCCGCTGCTCGCCGCGACGCTCGTCGCGCACGGCTTCGCGACCGTCGTGATGAAGCGTTCGATCATGACGGAAAAGATCGCGCGCCGCGGGTATCACATCTACCGCGAATATGGCGTCGATCCGCTCGAACGCCACGACGTGGCCGAAGTGATGACGCCAGCCGACGCGCTCGTCGCGATCGACGGCGCCACGACGCTCGATGCGGTCGAGTCGCAGTACTTCGGCGTGAAGCAGACGCACCGTGCATACCCGGTCGTGCAGAACGGGCGACTCCTCGGCATCGTCGATCGCGCGACGCTCGACGCGCAGCGCGCGCAAGCCGGCCCCGGCGCCGTGCTCGCGAGCGCGTTCGCCGAGCGCGTGCCGGCCGTCGCGCAGGCGCACGAAACGTGCCGCGTGGTCGCATCGCGACTCGCGCTGCTCGGTCTTGAACGTCTGCCGGTCGTCGACGATCCGCAATCGCTGCGCATCATCGGCATCGTGTCGCGCAGCGACTTGATCAAACCCGCGCTCCAGCACTTCGACGACGAACAGAAGCGCGAACGCTTCCGTCCCGTCGTACCCGTCAACCTGCGCGACGCAGGAATACGCAAGGCCGGCTGACACGTACCGCGCGCGGCGCCGCGTCCGGCGTTTAAACTTCGTTGACAATCGATCGGACGAAAGTTTGTCATCATGGTCTGCATGCGACGGGGCCATCATTCAGCCGTTCCACATCGTCATCCAATAAAGAAGCGTCGCGGCGCGACATGCAGACACATGCAGCACGCCGCGACCGTCAATCCGCCACACCTCAGGGCAGCGAGCCGACCTCACGACGCATGACGTCGCCGCCGTGTCTCCATACGGACCACGCACGACGCATGCGGCCGCGCGACAGAACGCACAGCATCCGGATTGCCGTTTGGCAAGCGCGTTAACAACTTGTTTCGGAATCGCCGGAACCGCATTTGTCCGATGCAATCTCACAAGCACGCAGTTCTGCTGCGCATCCCACTCAATCAATCACGACTCGAGGGAGATAAACGTGAACGTGAAATACTTACCGCTCATCGCATTGACCGTGGCAATTTCTGCTCACGCGGCCGATCCGGCCGCGCAGAACGTGGGACAAAGCCAGAAGGCCGCCCCGGAAGTCTCGGCGTGCATCGCCAAGACCTGGGCCGACAAGTCGCAGCAACAAGTGATCTCGCAGAACGTGCTCGCCAACGGCCTCGCGACCGATGTCTACGCACCGGGCCAGCAACCGCCGAACGGCGCGGCCGCGATGGTTCGTCCGTCGCCGAATCCGGGCGCGAAGACGTGGGTCGCCGTGCGCGGCGACGCGGCCGCCGCCGGCGACATCAACGCCTGTCTGTAAGCATCGCTGCCGGACGGCATTGCGCCGCCCGCATGCAAAAAGCCCCGCTTCGGCGGGGCTTTTTGTTTAGGCGCATGGGCCGCGCGCACGCGCCGCGACCTTGCTTGCGCGCTTACAGGTAGCTGCAGACGTAGTCGAGCGTCTCCAGCACCTCGATGTCGAAGCGGCTCTTGCCCGGGACCGAGAACGATTCGCCGGCGCCGTAGGTTTGCCACTCGCTGCTGCCGTCGAGCTTCACGCGGCACTTGCCGGCCTGCACTTCCATCAATTCGGGCGCGTCCGTGCCGAAGTTGAGCGCGCACGGCAGGATCACGCCGAGCGTCTTGCGCGTGCCGTCCGGGAAGAGCACGGTATGCGACACGCACTTGCCGTCGAAATAGACGTTCGCGCGCTTGACGACCGATACGTTGTCGAATTGGGTTGCACTGGTCATGTGATGCCTCTGATTGCTGGATGCCGGATGGCGTGTTGTCGGAAGCCGGCCGGGGCGGCAGGCCGGCCGCTATGATACCGGCTCGCGGCGGGCGGGCTGCAAGTAGGACTGGCACGAAGCGGGCGACCGATAATCAGGATCACTACCCGATGCATTGCGTGGCCCGCATCGAGCGGCTCATCTGAGTCCCTTGCGGCGTGCGGAATCGCGCAGGCAGTCGAGCAGCATTGCCGCGGCCGGCGTGAGCGGACTGTCGCGGCGCGTGACGACCTGCACGGACACGCCGGGCAGCCGCTCGCGGATCGGCAGCACGGCGAGCTGGTCGCGCGCCCACTCCCCTTGCAGCAGCTGTTCGGGCATCGACGCGATCAGGTCGCAGCCCGTCATCAGGCTGTGCGCCAGGCCGAAGCTCGGGCATTCGACGACCCGCTGCGGCACCGGCAGCCCGTATGCGATGAACGAGTTGAACAGCACCTGGGTCGAGCTTTCCGGCGACGGATTCATCAGCCAGTCGGCCTCGACGAGATCGGCGAGCGACGTGGCCGACGCGAGCGGATGCCCCTTGCGCGCGACGATCAACGATCGGCTCGCGTAGAGTTCCGCGTGATCGAACTCGGCCGCCAGCAGTTCGGGCACGACGACGGCCACCGCGAAATCGAGCGAGCCGTCGTGCAGGCGCGGCAGCGCGACGCCCGGAAACCCTTCGATCAGACTGACGCGCGCGACCGGAAAGCGCCGCCGGAACGCGCGAAACGCATCGGGCAGGATCGTCACCGCGGCGGCCGGCGTGATCGCCGCCGCGACCGAGCCCGTCATCGCGCCCTGCGCCTGCTCGATGTCGTCGCGCGCACGCTGCATCTCGGCGACGATCAGCCGCGCGCGCACCTGCAGTTGCTGGCCGAACGCCGTGAGCTGCACGCCGCGCGCGGTGCGCACGACGAGCGACACGCCGAGCGCGATCTCCAGTTCCTTGACCGCCTTCGTCAACGCCGCCGGCGACACGTTCAGGCGCCGCGCGGCCGCGCGGATGCTCCCTTCGTCCGCGACGGTGACGAACGCTTTCAGCTGATGGTATTTCATGGCGGCATGCGTGATTCGTGGAAACCCCGTGCAGCGCGGCGCATGCAGGCTCAGGGTATTCCCGAGCGGCAACCGGTGGTGTGCACCAAAGCAATTTAGCAGCTTCTGGTGCGCAAAAGAAATTTATATCCTTTCACGTCATATGCGCGTCAAACGTCCACCGGACCCACAGGAGACACCATGCTGCAAGCCGTGAACCCCGTCATCCCCGGCATCGCCGCGATCGCCCCGGACCTCATCGAAGTGCGCCGCCGCATCCATGCGCACCCGGAACTCGCGTTCGAGGAAACGCTGACGAGCGATCTCGTCGCCGAACTGCTCACCGGATGGGGCTACGAAGTGCATCGCGGCATCGGCAAGACGGGCGTCGTCGGCGTGCTGCGCGAAGGACAAGGCACGCGCAGCGTCGGCCTGCGCGCCGACATGGACGCGCTGCCGCTCGCGGAGGCCACCGGCCTGCCCTACGCGAGCCGCCATGCGAACAAGATGCATGCGTGCGGTCACGACGGCCACACCGCGATGCTGCTGTGCGCGGCGCGTCACCTGGCCGCGACGCGCCAGTTCTCCGGCACGCTGAACCTGATCTTCCAGCCGGCCGAGGAAAACTTCGGCGGCGCGAAAGCGATGATGGACGATGGCCTGTTCGATCGCTTCCCGTGCGATGCGATCTTCGCGATCCACAACATGCCGGGCCGCGCCGCCGGCGACATGGCATTCCGCACCGGCGCCGCGATGGCGTCGGCCGACCGCGTGACGATCACGCTGCGCGGCGTCGGCGGTCACGGCGCGATGCCGCACTTCGCGCGCGATCCGATGTCGGCCGCGGGCAGCATCATGGTCGCGCTGCAGACGATCGTCGCGCGCGAAGTCGACGCGCAGCACGCGGCCGTGATCACGGTCGGCAGCGTGCAGGCCGGCGAGACCTTCAACATCATTCCCGAAACCGTCGTGATGAAGCTGTCGGTGCGCGCGCTGAACGCCGACGTGCGCGCGCTGCTCGCGCGCCGCATCGAAGCGCTGGCGAAGGGCCAGGCGGAAAGCTTCGGCGTCGCCGCGGACGTGGATTACGACTACGGCTACCCGGTGTTGGTCAACCATCCCGAACCGACCGCGTTCGCGGCCGACATCGCGCGCCAGATGCTTGGCGCCGAGCGCGTCGAGACCGAAGCCGCGCCGCTGATGGGCAGCGAGGACTTCGCGTTCATGCTCGAAGCGCGCCCCGGCTGCTATGCGTTCATCGGCAACGGAGTCGGCAGCAAGGGCGGCTGCATGGTGCACAACCCCGGCTACGACTTCAACGACGACATCCTCGCGATCGGCGCGAGCTACTGGGTCCGCGTCGCCGAAGGCTGGCTCGCGGCCTGACGGCCCTTCATCACGCAGTTTCGCGCTTCTGCAGGGGAACCCCATGGAAACGTCCGCCCTTCCGTTCGCCGGCTCGCCGGCCGATGCCCGCGCCGCCGCGAAGAAACGCCGCCTGATCGCGGCCGCCGCGGTCGGCAACGCGCTCGAGTTCTACGACTTCACGGTCTACAGTTTCTTCGCAATCCTGATCGGCAAGCTGTTCTTTCCGGTCCACTCGTCGTTCGGGCAGCTGATGCTCGCGGTCGCGAGCTTCGGCGTCGGCTTCGTCACGCGTCCGCTCGGCGGGCTCGTGATCGGCATGTACGCCGACCGCGCCGGCCGCAAGAAGGCGATGATCCTGACGCTCTTGCTGATGGCGCTCGGCACCGCGACGATCGCGGTCGCGCCCACCTTCGCGCAGGTCGGCATCGCCGCGCCGCTGCTGCTCGTGCTCGCACGCCTGCTGCAAGGGTTCGCATCGGGCGGCGAAGTCGGCGCGTCGACGACGCTGCTGCTCGAACAGGCGCCGCAGCACCGCCGTGGCTTCTACGCGTCGTTCCAGTTCTCGAGCCAGGGGCTCGCCGCGCTCGCCGGGGCGCTCACCGGCGTCGCGCTCACGTCGACGCTCAGTGCCGCGCAGCTCGAAAGCTGGGGCTGGCGCGTGCCGTTCATCATCGGCACGCTGTTCGTGCCGCTCGGTTACTGGCTGCGCCGCACCGTCGAGGAAGTGCCGGCCGCCGCGCCCGCCGCCGCGCATGACGAGCCCGTCGCGTCGCTGCCGCTCGCCGACGTGCTGCGCCACCACGGCAAGGCCGTGTTCTCGGGCCTCGGCGTGACGATCGGCGGCACGTCGATCCACTACATCATCGTGTTCTACATGGCGATCTACGGCGTGCAGGTGCTGCACCTGCCGACCTGGCTGTCCATGACGGCCGGCTGCGTCGCGGGCGCGATCCTGATGCTCGTGACGCCGATCGGCGGCCACCTGTCCGATGTCTACGGGCGCAACCGGATCGTCTGGTGGACGCGCATCGTGCTGATGGCCGCGATCTATCCCGCGTTCATCGCGCTGAACCGATGGCCGGGCGCCGCGTCGCTGCTGTCGATCATCGCCGCGCTGTCGGTCGTGCACGCGATCAACATCGGCGCGACCGGTGCGATGCTCGGCGAGCTGTTCCCGCGGGCGGTGCGGGCGACCGGCGGCGCGCTCGTGTACAGCGTGGGCGTCGCGATCTTCGGCGGCTTCGCGCAGTTCTTCGTGACCTGGCTGATCGCGGCGACCGGCAACCCGAATGCGCCTGCGTGGTATGCGATCGGCTGCGGCGTGTTGACGCTGCTCGCCATTCGTTGCATGGACGAGAAGGCCGGGAAGGCGCTCGATTGAGCGGTGGCGACGCGGGACGTGCGACACGTCATTGACGCAGCGAACGCGTATCGTGCATGATCGCTCTATGCACGACGCCACGCTCACCCTTTCGACGACCACGCGCACGACCGCCTTCGGCGGGCCCGTGCGGCGAATGCGCGCAAGGTCGTAGCGCCCTTCACCGATTCCCACAGGCCCCGCCGGTTCCGGACGGGGTCTCGTCGTTTCTCCGTCCGCACCGGCCTTTCAGGAGAAACGCGATGTCCGAAGCCCCATCCCCGAAACGTGCGCTGCTCGTCGTCGACATGCAAGTCGGGTTGTTCCATGGCCCCGATCGTCCGCATGACGGCGAACGCGTGCTGGCCAACGTCAACCGGCTGATTCGCCGCGCACATGAAGCCGGCGCGCCCGTGTTCGCCGTACGCCACACCGGCCCGGCGGGTTCGCCGATCGCGCCCGATGCGCCGCTCGCCGCATTGCTGCCGGCGCTCGCGATCGATACGGCACGCGACATCGTGTTCGACAAGACCCGGCCGAGTTGTTTCGCGGGCACGCGCCTCGCCGAATGGCTGCACGCGGCCGGGATCGGCGAGATCGTAATTGCGGGGATGAAGACGCAGTACTGCATCGACACGGCCTGCCGCGCCGCCGCCGATCTCGGCTTTCGCGCGGTGCTCGTTGCCGATGCGCATACCTGCATGGACACGCCGGCGCTGCCGGCCGAGCGAATCGTCGCGCATCACAACGCGACGCTCGACGGCCCGTTCGCGACGTTGACGACGACCGAGGCATGCGGGTTCTGACCGGCAACGCATACGGCACGCCGCACGCCGGCCCCGTAAACGCAGCAAGGCACGGGCCATCGTCACCCGTGCCTTGCGTGCGCTACGCCCCGCTCAGAACGTATGCATCATCCCCACATACGCGCCCGTCTGCGACTCGCCCGTCATCGGGCTCGTGCCCGACGTCGCGTCGCGCGGTGACGCGAGCAGCGAGAAGTTCGAGTTGCCGCCGTTGCGCACATACGCGACCGTCCCGTACAGGAACGTGCGCTTCGACAGGTTGTACGTCGTACCGAGCACGTACATGATCGCGTGCCCCGACGGATCGTGCGACGCATCGCCGCCGCCATCACCGACCTTCACGTAGTACCCGCCGCCCGTCACGGCCCACTGCGGCGTGGCCGTGTAGGTCGCGCCGAGCCAGTAGTGATCGGCGCGATCGGCGACGCCCGCCGGGCTGTCCGGCGCCTGGTAGTGCGTATAGGCGCCCTGGATCTTGAACTTCGACACCTTCACGTTCGCGCCGACAAAATACTCGCGCGACGCGGTGAAGATGTTGCTGAACTTGCCGTTGTTGTCGCGCAGCTCGTCGTAGATGCCGCGCACGTCGAGCACCGGAGAGTGATACGAGATCATGATCCCGTCCGAGCGGCCGAAGTCGTCGGCCGCGCCGTAGTTGAAGCCGCGCGACTGGTTGCCGAACGCATATTGCGCCTGCACGTCGAAGCCGCCGATCACCGGGCTGTGATATTCGATGTTGTTGCTGCTCTGCTGCCAGTTGCGGCCGCGCACGAGCGATGCGGACGAAAACGCCTGCTGCACGAACGGATCGAATTCCCACACGCCGTCGCTGTCGATGAACAGGTTGCGGCCGGCCTGCAGCTGGCCCCACGTGTCGCTCTTCAGGCCCACATACGCGCGGCGCGACCACATGCGTCCGCCGCCCGTCGTGCCGTTCATCACCTGGAACGCGGTTTCCAGGTTGAAGACCGTCGACATCCCGCCGCCGAGATCCTCGACGCCCTTCAGGCCGAACATGCTGGTGCCCCAGTCGCCGCCTTCCGCGCTCCAGCGCGTCGAACTGCCATTGGGCGTCGCGATGTGGTTCAGGTATTCGACGCCGCCGTCGATACGGCCGTACAGCGTCACGCTCGTTTGTGCAAACGCGGCCGCCGGCGTGGCGGCCACGATCAGCCATGCGAAATGTTTGAGTCGCAAAATGATGCCCCCTCGGAGTCTCGACCGTCCGGCACGCGCCCCATGCACGCGCCGGCGGTCCGTTCACCCGCGATCGATCGAAAAACGCCCGGGGCCCGCCGCGCAAAGCGCGAGCAGGCCGCCCGAGATCGCGATGTTCTTGTAGAAATGAATCATGTTGTCGATCTGCTCGCCGCCCGACATCGTCCAGTAGTGATGGCCGATGAAGCCGGTGCCGATCGTATACAGCGCAAGCAGCAACGCGAGCGGCCGCGTCTGGAAACCGACGAGGATCGCGATGCCGGCGAACAGCTCCATCACGACGGAGATGGCCGCCGAAACGATCGGCGCGGGCGCGCCCTCGCTTCCCATGAACGCGATCGTGCCGGAGAAGTCGGTGATCTTCTTCCAGCCGAACATCACGAACAGGATCACGAGCAGGATTCGGGACAGCAGCAGCAGCACATCGCGCTGGGACGCGAGAAACGGTTGATTCGGTGTCATGGTGTGATCAACGAAAGCGGTGCGCGAAACGCGCGCACCGGATTGCCTGTGAACCGGGACGGGCGACCGCCAGCCGCCTGCCCCGCTCTGCAACAACCGGCATCGGGGCCCGCCCGATGTGCTGTGCTCCTCCTCTCGTCAGTGTTGCCCTGCTTCGTGCCGCGTCGCGCCCGGCGTCAACGCGCCTTCGCGACGTCCTGCTCGGTCACCTTCGCGGCCGGATTGCCGAACTGGCCGGTCAGGTAGTTCGTCAGCGCGGCGATCTGCGCATCCGACAGCTCGTTGCGGAACGCGGGCATCCCGACGTCCTCGCTGCCGGCTTTGCGCTGCACGCCGTTCAGGATCACCTGCACCAGGTTCGCCGGATTCGGCGCACCGACCGTCGAGTTGTGGAACAGCGACGGGTAATAGCCGTCCGGCGTGCCCTTGCCCTGCATCTGGTGGCACGTCGCGCAGTTGCCGAGATACAGCCGCGCCGGATCGATGCCCGACGCTGCGAGCGCCACGCCGCGCAGCTTCAGGCCGTCTTCCGCCGGCTTGCCCCACGACGAGCGCGACTGCTTCGCGTCGCCGCTGGCGACGGCCGGCACCGTGCGGATATACGTCGCGATCGCGCCGATGTCGGCGTCGGTCATCGTCGAGAAGCTGTGCTCGACCGCCTCGGCCATCGGACCGGCCGCCTGCGCGACACCCGGCACGCTGCCGGTACGCAGGTACTGGACGAGCTGCTGCTGCGTCCAGCCGCCGATCCCCGCGTTCGGGTCGGACGTGATGTTGTAGCCGTCCCAGCCCGCCAGCACCGAACCCGACAGGAAGCTGCCGCCCGTCTCGTCGAGCGACTTCTCCTGCATTGCGATGCCGCGCGGCGTGTGACACGTGCTGCAGTGCGCGAGGCCCTGCACCAGGTACGCGCCGCGGTTCCACTCTGCGCTCTGCGCCGGCTTCGGCTGGTACGCGCCGTCCTTCAGGAACAGCCAGTTCCAGATCTTCAGCGGCCAGCGCATGCTCAGCAATGCGGGGATCTCGTTCTTCGGCGGCGTCTGCTTAACCGGTTCGACACCGTGCATGAAGTACGTATACAGCGCCTGCACGTCGTCGTCGTTGATCTTCGCGTACGACACGTACGGCATCGCCGGATACAGGTTGCTGCCGTTCTTCGAGACGCCGTGACGCACCGCGCGTTCGAAGTCGTCGAACGTCCAGTTGCCAATGCCGGTGTCCGGGTCGGGCGTGATGTTGCTCGTGTAGATCTTGCCGAGCATCGGCACCGGCATTCCGAGGCCGCCGGCAAACGGCTTGCCGCCCTTCGCGGTGTGGCAGGCCATGCAGTCGCCCGCGACCGCCAGATATTCGCCGCGCTTGATCTGCGCGGGATCGGCCGAATCGGCCGCGCGCACGAGGCCCGGCAGCGCGAGGCAGCCGGCGAGGAGGAAGGTGAGAGTAGATTTCCGCACGGTCAGACTTCCTTCTTCAGCGTGTCCGACATCCGCAGCGCCAGCGCCGCGATCGTCAGCGTCACGTTCACCGTACCGACGGTCGGCATCGTCGAGCTGCTCGAGATGAACAGGTTCGGATGGTCGAACGTGCGGCAGTCCTTGTCGACGACCGAGTCGCGCGCATCCGCGCCCATGATCGTCGCGCCCGTGATGTGGTTGTTCGGCGCGAACTCGTCGTTGAACACGACGTCCGTGCCGCCCAGCACCTGCGCCGCGGTCGCATAGACTTCGCGCGTGTGCACGGCGCCGCGCTTCACGTAGTCGTCGATCGCATAGGTAATTTCCGGGCGCGGAATGCCGATCGCGTCGGTGGCCGTCTTGCTTGGCACGATGCGGTTCTCGGGCTGCGGCAGGATTTCGTGGAAGCAGTCGAACTGCACGTAGCGGGCCGAACGATCGCGGATCTGCGCGTCGAGCTCGTCGGACTTCATCAGCTTGCCGGCCTTGAAGATCTTCTGCGTTTCCTGGTTGATGCGCGACATGTTCGACAGGTGGATCTTCTTCGCGGCTTCGGTCGCGCGGAACGGACCGTCGCGGAAACCGATCAGCGACGTCATTTCCTGCGGGCCACGGCCCGGCCACAGCTTCTCGCTCGCGTAGAACGACACGCCCGTGCCGGGGTGATCCATCAGGTTGCGCCCGACCATGTCGGAGCTGTTCGCGACGCCGTTCGGGAAGTCGCGGTTCGCCGACATCAGCAGGATCTTCGGCGTCTCGATGCCGTTCGCGGCGACCACGAAGTACTTGCCCTCGACGCGATGGTCGGCGCCCGTCTTGTCCTTGTAGATCGCGGCGACGATGCGCTTGTCCGGCCCCGTCTCGAGCTTGTAGACCACGGCGCTGTCGATCAGCTTCGCGCCGGCCTGCTCGGCCTTCTCGACGTGCACGATGCCGTTGTACATCGCGCCGATCGGGCAGATCGGCATGCAGTTGTTGTTTCCGCAACAGGTTGGCCGGCCGTCGTACGGACGGCTGTTGCGCGCGACCGGCTCGGTCACCACGTGGAACTTCGGGTCATGGCCGTTGAGCGCGCTCTTGATCGTCTGCTCGTTGAACGACAACGGCAGCGGCGGCATCGGATACGGCTGCTTGCGCGGCGAGTACAGGTCTTCCTCGGGGCCGGGGCCCCACACGCCGAGCTCTTCCTCCGCGCGCTGGTAATAATGCTCGAGGTCGTCGTACTGAATCGGCCAGTCGCGGCCGACGCCGTACACGGTCTTCATCTTGAAGTCGTTCGGGATGAAGCGCCATGCCGACGCGGCCCAGTGCCATGTCGTGCCGCCCACCGCGCGGATGTACTGCGAGTTGAACTTGTGCTCGCCCTTCAGGACCAGGTAGTCGTTCGGCGGGCCGTATTCCGGATGCGGCGCCCACGGGCTCGACGGGTACGGCGCCATGAAGTCCGTCTTGTCGGGCTGGTTGCGGAAGCGTTCGACGATTTCCCAGCGCGGCATGCGCGGGCCTGCCTCGAGCAGGATCACCGACTTGCCGGCCATCGCGAGCTGATGCGCGACGATCGCGCCTGCGACACCGGATCCGACGACCACGACGTCGGCTTTTTGCGTATCGGTATCGGCCATCAGGCTTGCCTCTCGATCGGTTTTTCGGCCCAGAAGCCGGGTTTGTTGGGGCAATACGAAGGAATCACGAGCGTATCGGACACGACGCTGAACATTAACGCTTCTTCGTAAGTAATCACGACGTTGTCGACGATGCCGAGATACCACGCTTCGAGAATCGACAGCGCAGAGGCCTGCTGATCGGGATTCAATGAACCGGACGCGAGCGCGCCCGCGAGTTGCGAGAGGCCGTCGGCGGTCTTGAACGAGCCCTTCTGCAAGGCCTGCAGGAAGCGGTCGCCGAGCACGCGGCTCAGCCCTTTCTTGCCTGTCAGTGCCTCGGAGAGCGTCATGAATGTATCGAGCGGCGCGGAGCCGGGATTATCGGCCAGGGCCCGCAACGCCAGCGAGCCGGTGAGGCCTGCCGCCGTCAGCGCCAGTGCGCCCTGCAGCCATTGACGCCGCGTGATGCCGGATGCGGCTGCGTCGCGATCGCGACGCGAGTGGGGGGTGTTGTCGTTGTGCATGTTTCCTTCTCTCGAACACCGGATTCGGGAAAACCACGCTTGATATTTCTCAAACTTTCGCGCGGCCCTGAAATGTACGCGCACAATTCGAATTGAACAATGCTTTTATAGTCCAATAAATGTTCCGCAATCCGAGACAATCGACATTTCGCTGCATTTTTGTGTCGTCGACGCGACAATTCTGCTTCCGAATGCCAGTGTGTCGCGAGCCGGCGACACGCCGCCACCCCCTCCCTTCATCCGCTCACATGCGCGTCGGTTAGAATCGCGTGCAATCAAACAGAAAGCTTCCCTCCGAGGGCATCGAGCGATGAAGCAGCACAACAAACACAACAACACGAATTCAACCCGTCACACCACACGGCTGCTCTGGCGCATCGGCGCGGTCACTGCGCTCGGCGCTGCCGCGGCACTGTCGCTGCATGCGGGCGCCGCCCGCACGGTGAGCGTGTCGCCGCAGGGCACCGTCACCGAAGTCCGGCAAAGCGTCGTCAAGTTCGACGAACCGATGGTCGCGTTCGGTTCGGCGTCCGCGCCGAGTCCCGCGCGCATGACCTGCAACGACTCCACCGCCGCGCGCGGCCAGGGGCACTGGCTCGACGACAAAACCTGGGTCTACGATTTCGAGAACGACCTGCCGCCCGGCGTGCGCTGCTCCGTCGCGCTCAACGATACGCTGCGTTCGGTCGCCGGCAACGCGGTCAGCGGCCCGCGCCGCTTCACGTTTCAAACCGGCGGCCCGTTCCCTGTGACGGTGCGCCCCGGCTCGCGCGAGATCGAGGAGCGCCAGGTCTTCGTGCTGAAGCTGAACGGCCCGGCCGAGCCGCGCTCCGCGCTCGCGAACATCTGGTGCGAAGCGGTCGGCATCGGCAACCGCATCCCCGTCACGGCCGCCGACGACGATACCCGCAACGCGCTGCTCGATCACTTCGGGCTGAAGAAGGACGCCGCGCGCGTGCTGACGCTGTCGTGCGCGCAGGCGCTGCCCGCGAGCGCGAAGATGCAGCTCGTCTACGGCAAGGGCGTCGCGAGCCCGAGCGGCATCGCGAACGACACCGAGCGCCGCTTCGACTTCACCGTGCGCGCACCGTTCGCCGCGAGTTTCTCGTGCGAGCGCGAAAACGCGAAGGCGCCCTGCACGCCGCTGCGTCCGCTGACGTTGTCGTTCAATGCGCCGATCTCGCGCAAGAACGCCGAGGCGATCAAGCTGCGCGGCCCTGACGGCTCGCTTTCGCCGACCTTCGCGGCCGACGATCACAGCGACGAAGTGACCACCGTCACGTTCAACCCGCCGCTGCCCGCGCAGGCGAACCTGACGATCGAGCTGCCGTCCGGCCTGCGCGACGTGACGGACCGCTCGCTCGCGAACGCCGACCTGTTCCCGCTCGCGACGCGCACCGCGCCGATGCCGCCGCTCGCGAAATTCTCGTCGGGCACCTTCGGGATCGTCGAGCGATTCGCCGAACCGGATACGCCTGCGCTCGTGCCGGTCACGCTGCGCAACGTCGAGGCCGACCTGCATATCGCGGGCCTCAACACGAGCGGCGCGCAATTCTCGAACCTGAAGGTCGACGACGACACCGCGATCCGTCAATGGATGCGCACCGTCGAGCGCTTCGACAACTGGTCGATGACGGCCGGCACGATCGACGAGCGCATCCCGGGCCTGCTCCGGCGCAAAGGCCAGCACCCCGTCTACGTGCCGCTCCAGGCCGGCGAGAAGATGCCCGCGCCGCAGAACCGCCGCATCGACGTGCGCTCGCTGTCGCTGCTCACCGGCGAACCGGATGCGCAGGCACTGACGCTGCCGAAGGCCGATCCGAAGGCGCTGCGTCCGTTCGAGGTCGTCGGCGTGCCGATCGAAAAACCCGGCTTCTACGTGCTCGAACTCGCGTCGCCCGCGCTCGGCCGCTCGCTGCTCGCGAAGCCGTCGAGCATGTACGTGCGTACCACCGTGCTCGTCACGAACCTCGGCGTGCATCTGAAACAGGGCCGCGAGAACAACCTCGTATGGGTCACGACGCTCGACAAGGGCAAGCCCGTGCCGAACGCGCGAATCCGCGTGTCGGATTGCAACGGCGACGAAATCGCGTCCGGCAAGACCGACGCGCAAGGCCTGCTGAAGATCGACGGCGCATTCGAGCCGAAGCATGAATGCAGCCAGTCGGAACGCTTCGACGACTACTTCGTGTCGGCGCGCGTCGACGATCCCAAGACGGGCCCGGACATGGCGTTCGTCAGCTCGAACTGGAACCGCGGGATCGAATCGTGGCGCTTCAACGTGCCGACCGACACCGCCAGCGCGCCGACCGTGCGCGCGCATACGGTATTCGACCGCACGCTGCTGCGTGCCGGCGAAACCGTGTCGATGAAGCACTTCCTGCGCACCGAGACGCTGCAGAGCCTCACGTTCCCGGCGCAATACCCGACGCGCGTGACGATCCGCCATCTCGGCTCCGACCAGACCTACAAGCTGCCGCTCACGTGGTCGGCCGACCATAGCGCCGACACGCAGTTCACGCTGCCGCCCGCAGCGAAGCTCGGCGAGTACAGCGTGTCGCTCGAAGGTGGCCCTGACGATGCGCCGACCGCCAGCTACTACAGCGGCAGCTTCCGTGTCGAGGCGTTCCGCCTGCCGGTGCTCAAGGGGACGATCGGCGCGCGCGACGCGCAGAAGAGCCCGCTCGTCGCGGCCAAGGAAGCGCCGCTCGCGGTGCAGATCGACTACGTGTCGGGCGGCGGCGCATCGAACCTGCCCGTGCAGGTGTCCGCGCTGATGAAATGGGCGTCGCCGCCGTTCGCGGATCGCTTCGAGGACTTCAGCTTCACGCCGTATCGTCCTGAGCGCAGCGACGGCAATGCCGACGACGATGCGCAGGACGGCGACAGCGCATCGGCCGCGAACAACGATCCCGACTCGACCCGACTGATCGCGGACAAGCTGCCGCTGACGCTCGACCGCAACGGCGCGGGCACCGTCACGCTCAAGGGCCTGCCCGACGTCGACGCGCCGAAGCGCATCGCGCTCGAGGCGACGTTCGCGGACCCGAACGGCGAAGTGCAGACGATCCGCGGCGACACGATCCTGTGGCCGGCCGCGGTAGTGGCCGGCATCAAGGCCGGCCGCTGGGTGTCGGTCGGCCAGCGCGTGCCTGTGCAGGCGCTCGCGGTCGACCTGCAGGGCAAGCCGCGCGCATCGGTGCCGGTCGAGATCAAGGGCGTCGCGCACATCACGACGACGTCGCGCAAGCGGATGGTCGGCGGCTTTTACGCATACGACAACAAGAGCGACACGCGCGACCTCGGCGTGCTGTGCTCGGGCAAGACCGACGACAAGGGCCGCATGGCCTGCGACGCGACGCTCGAACAGGCTGGCAACATCCAGTTGATCGCGGTCGCGAAGGACGGCGACGGCCGCACGTCGAACGCGTCGACGTCCGTCTGGGTCACGCGCGAGGACGAACTCTGGTTCGGCGGCGACAACACCGACCGGATCGACGTGATCCCGGAGAAGACGTCTTACGAGGCGGGCGAAACGGCCCGCTTCCAGGTTCGCATGCCGTTCCGCTACGCAACCGCGCTCGTCGCGGTCGAACGCGGCGGTGTGATGGAAACGCACGTCGTCGAACTCAACGGCAAGAACCCGACCGTCGACCTGAAGGTCGGCGAGTCGTGGGGGCCGAACGTGTACGTGTCGGTGCTCGCGTTGCGCGGCCGGATTCGCGAAGTGCCGTGGTACTCGTTCTTCACCTGGGGCTGGAAGGCGCCGGTCGAATGGGCTCGCGCGTTCTGGCGCGAAGGCCGTCACTATGAAGCGCCGACCGCGTTCGTCGATCTGTCGAAGCCCGCGTTCCGCTATGGCCTCGGCGAGATCAAGGTCGGCACGGGCGTGCATCGTCTCGGCGTGTCCGTGACGACCGACGCGACGCGTTACACGGTGCGCGGCAAGGCGCAGGCGCACGTGAAGGTCACGCTGCCGAACGGCCAGCCAGCACCGGCCGGCACGCAGATCGCGGTCGCGGCCGTCGACGAGGCGCTGCTCGAGCTGATGCCGAACGACAGCTGGGACCTGCTCGACGCGATGCTGCAGCGACGCGCGTACGGCGTCGAGACGGCCACCGCGCAGATGGAAATCGTCGGTCGCCGCCACTTCGGCCGCAAGGCCGTGCCGGCCGGCGGCGGCGGCGGCAGCGCGCCGACACGCGAGCTGTTCGACACGCTGCTGCTGTGGAATCCACGCGTGACGCTCGACGCGAACGGCAGCGCGACCGTCGAAGTGCCGCTGAACGACGCGCTCACGCGCTTCCGGATCGTCGCGATCGCGGCGGTCGGCCCCGACCGCTTCGGCACCGGCAGCACGTCGATTCGCAGCACGCAGGATCTGCAGCTGATCTCCGGGCTGCCGCCGCTCGTGCGCGAAGGCGATGCGTTCCGCGCGCAGGTCACGCTGCGCAACACGACCGATCGCGCGATGCAGGTCGTCGTGACACCGCGCGTGACGGGCCTCGACGTCGCGCCGCAAACCGTGTCGCTCGCGGCCAATGCGGCGACGGAGGTGGCATGGACGATCACGGTGCCCGAGCAGGCGCTCGACGCGGCCGGCGCGCTGAACTGGCGCATCGAGGCGGCCGAGCAAGGCGGCAAGCGCGCGTCCGACGCGCTGGCCGTCGCGCAGAAGGTCGTGCCCGCGCTGCCGGTGACCGTGCAGCAAGCCACGCTCACGCAGGTCGACGGCACGCTGACGGTGCCCGTATCGGCTCCGGCCGGCGCCGTCAACAACGCACAGGGCGCGCCACGCGGCGGCATCGCCGTGTCGCTGCAGTCGAAGCTCGCCGACGGCCTGCCCGGCGTGCGGCGCTGGTTCGAGCGCTATCCGTACCGCTGCCTCGAACAGCAGACGTCGCGTGCGATCGGCCTGCACGACGCCGCGCAATGGCAGGCGCTGGTGGCGCGCATGCCCGTGTACCTCGACAGCGATGGCCTCGCGAGCTACTTCCCGCCGTCGTCCGACGATGCGCACTACGGCAGCCCGACGCTGTCGTCGTACCTGCTCGTGGTCGCCGACGAGGCCGGCCGCCTCGACCCGCGCTTCGCGCTGCCGGAAGACCTGCGCACGCAGCTCGAGGCCGGGCTCGCGCGCTTCGTCGACGGCCGCATCGAGCGCAACGCGTGGGCGCCGCGCCAGGATCGCGATCTGCGCAAGCTCGCCGCGATCGAGGCGCTGTCGCGTTACGGCGCCGCGCAGGGCCGCATGCTCGGTTCGATCGAGATCGCGCCGAACCAGTGGCCGACGTCGGCGTTGATCGACTATCACGCGATCCTCACGCGCGTGAAGGACATCCCGCAGCGTGACGAGAAACGCGCGCAGGTCGAGCAGATCCTGCGTGCGCGCCTCACGTATCAGGGCACGCAGCTCGTGTTCTCGACCGCGCGCGACGACGATCTGTGGTGGCTGATGACGAGCACCGAGACCAACGCCGCGCGTCTCGCGCTGGAATTCGCGGGTGACCCCGCGTGGAAGGACGAGATGCCGCGCATCGCGACCGGCCTGCTCGCACTCCAACGCCAAGGCGCGTGGCAGACGACGACGTCGAACGCGCTCGGCCAGCTCGCGATCGAGCGCTTCTCGCGCACCTACGAGAGCACGCCGGTGGCGGGCACGACGAAGGTCGCGCTCGGCGGCAACGAGCGCGCAATCTCGTGGTCGCAGGCGCCGGCACCCGCCGACGCACCCGCATCGGCCACCGCCGCGACCCGCGCCGCCGCCGCGCGCAGCGTGCTGATGCCGTGGCCGCGTGCGGCGCAGGCACCGGCCACGCTGTCCGTCACCCAGGACGGCACGGGCCGCCCGTGGGCGACCGTCGAAAGCCTCGCGGCCGTGCCGCTGCGCGCGCCGTTCGCGGCCGGCTACCGGATCACGAAGACCGTCACGCCCGTGTCGCCCGCCGTCAAGGGCGTGCTGACGCGCGGCGACGTCGTGCGCGTGCATCTCGACATCGATGCGCAGAGCGACATGACGTGGGTCGTCGTCAACGATCCGATCCCGTCCGGCGCGACGATCCTCGGCTCCGGCCTCGGTCGCGACTCCGAAGCCGCGACGCAGGGCGAGAAATCGCCGGACGGCGCATGGCCGGCGTTCATCGAACGCGACTTCGACGGCTACCGCGAGTATTACGACTATCTGCCGAAGGGCAAACTCTCGGTCGAATACACGGTGCGGCTGAACAACGTCGGCACCTTCGGGCTGCCGCCGACGCGCGTCGAGGCGCTGTACGCGCCGTCCGTGTATGGTCTGTGGCCGAACCCGCCGATGACCGTGAAGCCGGCCGACGCGGGCAAGTAACGAGTACGTGATGATCGATCGTGTATCGCCGCGGCCGGTGCGTTTCGCCGGCCGCGTATTCGTCGCCGTCGTGCTGGCCGCGCCGCTGGTCGCGCACGCGCTGCCCGGCTACGACGACGTGCGCCGCAACTGGCGCAGTTCCGACTGGGTGCTGCTCGCGCGCGACGGCACGCCGCTGCAACGCACGCGCGTCGACCTCACCGAACGGCGCGGCGACTGGGTCTCGCTCGCCGACGTGTCGCCCGCGTTCCGCGAGGCGATCGTCGTGTCCGAGGACAAGCGCTTCTACGCGCACAGCGGCGTCGACTGGCGCGGGATCGCCGGCGCGGCGTGGGGCAATTTGTGGAACGAGCGCACGCGCGGCGCGTCGACCGTGACGATGCAGCTCGCCGGGTTGCTCAGCGATTCGCCGCGCCGCTCGGGCCAGCGCTCGCTGCCGCAGAAGGCCACGCAGGCGATGAACGCGCTGCTGCTCGAGCGCGGCTGGCGCAAGGACCAGATCCTCGAGGCCTACCTGAATCTCGTGCCGTTCCGCGGCGAGACGGTCGGGCTCGCCGCGCTGTCGCAGGTGTTGTTCGGCAAGGCGCCGTCTGGTCTCGACGCGCGTGAAGCCGCGATCGCGGCCGCGCTGGTGCGCGCGCCCAACGCGGCAAGCGCGAAGGTCGCCGAGCGCGCGTGCCGGATCCTGCGCGACATGCACGCGGAACAGGCGTGCGCGTCGCTCGACGGCTACGTGCAGCTCGTGATCGCCCGCCCGGCCAACGCCGTGCGCGACGACGGCGCCGCCCTCGCCCCGCACTTCGCGCGCCGCATCGCGACCGAGGTCAGACCGGCGGCCGGCGCGCAGGTGCGCACGACGCTCGATGCGCCATTGCAGCGCTTCGCGCGCGACACGCTGACGCGCGCGCTGACCGAGCTCAACGCGCCCGCGCACCGGCGCAACGTGCAGGACGGCGCGGTCGTCGTGATCGACAACGCGACCGGCGAGATTCGCGCGTGGGTCGGTTCGTCGGGGGCGTTGTCGGGCGCGCGCGACGTCGACGCCGTGCTCGCGCCGCGCCAGGCCGGCTCGACGCTCAAGCCGTTCCTCTATGCGCAGGCGATCGACGAGAAACGGCTGACCGCCGCATCGCTGCTCGACGACGCACCGATCAACCTCGCGGCCGGTGGCGGACTCTACATTCCGCAGAACTACGACAAGGATTTCAAGGGCTGGGTGAGCGTGCGCAGCGCGCTCGGCGGCTCGCTGAACGTGCCGGCCGTGCGCACGCTCGTGCTCGTCACGCCGCACCGCTTCGCGCGCACGCTGACCGCGCTCGGCCTGCCGCTCGCGCAGGAAGGCGACTACTACGGCTTCAGCCTTGCGCTCGGCAGCGCGGACGTCACGCTGCTGTCGCTGACCAACGCATATCGCGCGCTCGCGAACGGCGGCGTCGCACGCCAGATCGTCGACCTGCCCGCGCCGTCGCCCGCTTCCGGCGCATCGACGTCGGGGCGCGCGGACAACGGCACGCGCGTTTTCAGCGAAGCGGCCAGCTTCGTCGTCACCGACATCCTCTCCGACAACAACGCGCGCGTGCGCACGTTCGGCTTCGACAACCCGCTCGCGACGCGCTTCTTCTCGGCGGTGAAGACCGGCACGAGCAAGGACATGCGCGACAACTGGACGGTCGGCTTCACGTCGCGCTATACGGTCGGCGTGTGGGTCGGCAATGCGGACGGCTCGCCAATGTGGGACGTGTCGGGGGTGACGGGCGCGTCGCCGGTGTGGTCGGCCGTCGTCGGCTACCTGCACCGCGACCTGCCGAGCCGGGCGCCACGTCCGCCGGCCGGTGTCGAAACGCGCCGCATCACGTTCGAGCGCGACGTCGAACCGTCGCGCGACGAGTGGTTCGTCGCGGGCACGGCGCTCGACACGATCCGGCTCGCGGCGCCCGTCACGCCGGGCAAGGACGGCGCGCGCACACCGCTGACGATCGGCGCGCCGACCGACGGCACGATCTTCGCGATCGATCCGGACATTCCGCCGAAGAACCAGCGGATCTGGTTCGAGCGGTCGTCCGGGCATGCCGCGCGGTTCGCGTGGCGGCTCGACGACAAGGTGATCGGGCACGCCGACCGCGTCGCGTGGATGCCGTGGCCGGGAAGGCACCGTCTCGAACTCGTCGACGCGCGCGGCAACGTGGCGGATGCGATCGGCTTCGAGGTACGCGGCGCGTTCGCGAAGCCGGCTGGGCGCAAGCCCTGAGCGCCCGTGCCGGCCGCTTACTGGCCTGCTGCGTTCGCCTTCGGCGGCTGATTGGAGAAGTCGATGACGGGTGCGGTCGAGATCGCGGCTTCGTTCGCGACGCTGAAGTTCGGACGCGGCTGGTAGCCGAAGATCCGCGCGATCACGACGCCCGGGAACTGGCGGATCTGCACGTTGTACTGCTGCACCGTCTTGATGTAGCGGCCGCGCGCGACCGCGATGCGGTTTTCGGTGCCTTCGAGCTGCGTCTGCAGATCACGAAACGCCTCGTTCGCCTTCAGTTCCGGATAACGCTCCGACACCACCATCAGCCGGCTCAGCGCGCCCGACAGTTCGCCCTGCCGCTGATCGAACGCCGCCAATGCGGCGGGATCCTTTGCCATCTCCGGCGTCATCTGCACGCTGCCCACGCGCGCGCGCGCCGACGCGACCTCGGTCAGCACGCGTTCCTCGTGCGACGCGTAGCCCTTTACCGACGCAGCAAGGTTCGGCACGAGGTCCGCACGACGCTGATACTGGTTCAGCACCTCCGACCACGCCGCGTTGACGTCTTCATCCGACGACTGGATCGCGTTGTAGCCGCAACCGGCGAGCGGCGCGAGCACGCAGCACACGAGCAGGATTCGAAACCATTTCATTGTTTGTGACTTCCGGTTGAACGCTCCGGCTGGAGCGGTAAGTTGAAAAGAAACGTTCGCCCTCGCGCCGCGCACGGCGGCTACCAGCGGCCCGATGCCCCGCCGCCGCCGCTCGAGCCGCCACCGCCGGTGAATGAATCGGACGAACTGGAGCTGGACGAATCCGAGCCGGACGATGGCCAATTGAACGACGAAGACGAGGACGTGGAGCGGGATGACGACCAATCGCTGCCCGTCAGTTTTTCGACGATCAACAGGATCCCCATCACCACGCAGAAGACCGTCAGCAGAACCTCACCGGGCGAATATCCCATCAGATGCCCGATCCAGATCAACGCCAGCAACGTCACGCCGATGATCGCCGTATTCTTCCGGACGCGTGCGGAGCGAACGAGAGCGATGCCGAGGAGCCACGCACAGTAACCCATGCTCGTCGCGACGATCCCCAGCCCACCCAGCATCGCGAACAGATCGCCTTCGAAAATCGCGCCGACCGGCAACATCGCAACCGGCACGATCGTCGCGACGAGAAAGCTGGCCGGCAACATCACCTGCCAACGCAGCTTGCGCCATTCGGTGACGACACCCAGCGCGACACCGGTCAGCCCGAGCAGTAACCAGAAAAGGAAGCTCCCGACGTCGGCTGAGGGTTTCTCCCGCAAGCCGTTCGACAACCGCTTCGCATCGCCGGACGTCGCACGCTGCGCGTCCTCGTCGGGCAGTGCGCTATCCGACGCCGCCATTTCAGGCGGCGTCATCTCGCGCACCAGTGCATCGACCGCATCGCTCACGCCGGCTTCGATACGCTTCTCGCGAAACGCCGGCACGATGCGTTCACGGATGATTCGCCCCGCGACGATGTCCGGAATCGCGTCTTCCAGGCCGTATCCGACCTCGATCCGCACGGTGCGATCGTTCAGTGCGGCGACCAGCAGCAGACCGTTGTCGATCTTGCTCGCGCCGAGACGCCATTTCTCGAACACCGTCGTCGCGAACTGCTCGATGGTCGCGTGGCCGGTCGACCCGACCAGCAAGATCGCCATCTGCACGCCGAGCCGGCGCTCGAGATCGGCGAGACGGTCGGTCAGCTCGGACGCACATGCGACACTGAGTACGCCCGTCATGTCGGTCACGCGGCCTGTCAGCGGCGGCGCTGCTTCGGGGTCGTTGGCGACGGGATAGGCGGCTGCGGTAGCCACGTTCATGCAGGCCGACGGCGCACCGGCCGCCAACGGAATCGCGCTGGCGTCAGCCGCCGGCGCGGCGAAGGCCGCGCTGCACAGAAACATCGCCCCGGCCAGCAGCACGGCCGCCACCGCCTTGCCGCGGATGCGGGCGGGCCGCGCCGCGTTGCGGGTCGTGCATGCCATCGATGCCGGATCGCCCTCGCAATCCGGGACGCGTGACCGCCGCGTCAGTCGTTTCAGGTTCATGTCGGAAACGGCGCGCCGGTTCCGTCGGGAATGGCGCGTTCTCTCGTCGTTTTTTGATCGTCCCGCAGCATAACCAATTGCGAAGGGAATCGAAAGGTTCCGGACCCGGGCGGTTGCCGATCGCGCTGGTGCAACGTGCTGCTCGCGCGAGCAGGTTTGACAAGACTCACCTGCCGGCACGCGCTCCCCGCGCTTTGTCGAGAAAGCGAGCATGCACCGCCGGAATCCGAGACCTAGAATATGAGCGACACCGCCTATCCGGCGTCCACCGGTTGCCACACTTGCCCATATGCCCGCGACCATGAACCTTCGCCATCCGCGCTTTCTCCGCCCCGCGCTGGGCACCGCCTGCGTCGCCGCCCTCGCGGCACTGGCCGGTTGTAACGGCGACGCCTGCTTCGGCGTCGATGTCTGCTTCAACGGCAACAACACGCAGACCGTCGCGCTGTCCGGCACGGCCGCCACAGGCTCGGCGCTTGCGAGCGCGTCGGTCACGGTCAGTTGCGCGCAAGGCTCGGCGACGACGCTGACCGACGGCGGCGGCAACTACCGCGTGACGGTGAACGCCGTGCTGCCGTGCGTGATCACCGTCGCATCGAGCGGCACGAGCCTGCACTCGCTCGCCTACGCGGGCGGCACCTTCAACACGACGCCCGAGACCGAGCTGATGCTCGTCTATCTCGCCGCGCAACTCGGTACGAACACGGCCGGGCTGATCGGTAATTTTCAGGGGAATGCGCACTTCCAGCAGGCGATGGGCAGCCCGAACACGGTGCAGGCCGCGCAATCGGCGGTCGTGACGAATCTGCAGCAGCGCTATTCGGTCACGCTGTCGACGCCGGCCTTCCTGACGACGCCGTTCGTGGTCGGTCAACCGGGCGTCGACAGCGATCTCGACGCGCTGGCCAAGGCCGGCGCGATCGATTCGAACGGAATGCCGGATCCGGCCGCGGTTTCGCTGCTGGCGCAGGCGGGCGCGGGGCACCCGCTGTGAGCGGCCGGCGTGCCGTTGCGGCACGCGCTTACGCAACCTCTAAGGCTTACGCGGCTTCCCCGCTCCCGCAAGCAACCCGCGCCGCCTGCTGCTGCGTGAGGTAGCGCAGCAGCTTCGTCACCATCCACACGACGATGAACGACAGCGCGACGAAGAATACCGCGAGCGGCGTCAGCACCTGCACCGACACGAAGCCGGCGAGGCCCATCATCGCGGACGACACGAGCAGCAGCGCGCACCCGAGGATCGCGCTCGTCAGCCCCGCGATATGCGGAAACAGCGAATTGCCCTTGGCCATCAGCGTCGGATACATCGCGCCCGCGCAGAAACCCATCACGAGCACCGGCGTCGCGAGCGTCCACACGCGCAGGCCGACGGTCAGCGCCAGCATCAGCATCGCAACCGCCGCGCCCGCCATCACGCGTGCGCCGATGCGCAACCGCTGCTCGGCACTCGGCAGCCCGCGCCCGTGAATCCGGTTCGACAGCCCGCCGAGGAAATACATCAGCCCGATCCCAAGCGCGAGATAGCCGAAGTAGGTCGGCGGCTTGTGCAGCGTGGTCTGCACCATGAACGGCCCGACGATGTTGAACACCAGCAGGATGCTGTAGCACAGCCCCTGCGCGAGGAAGCAGCTCTGAAACACCGGGCTCGCGAGCACCTTGCCCGCGTTCGCCATCAGCGTGCGCGGCTCGAGATGGACCGGCTTCGGCAAGGTTTCGCGATAGCGCCAGAGCAGCGCCCACATCACCAGCGAGTACACCAGCAGGAACACGAGGCACGCGCGCCAGCCGAACCATTCCTGCAGGTGCGCGCCGATCACCGGCGCGATGATCGGTGCAAGCCCCCACGCGATCGACATGTACGTAAACGCGTGCATCAGCGCCTGGCCCGAGAACGAGTCGGTGATGATCGCCTTCGCGAGCAGGTTCGTGGTCGCGATCCCGAAGCCCTGCAGGCAGCGCGCGAGCACGAACGTCTCCAGGTTCGGCGCGCCGAGCGACAGCAGGCAGCCGATCGTGTAGATGACGAGCCCGAACGCGAGCACGCGCTTGCGCCCGTACGCATCGGCGACGGGGCCGAAGATCAGCTGGCCGAGCGCATAGGCGGCCATGTAGCCGGATACGCTCGACTGGATCGCCTGCGGCGTCGTCGCGAACGAGCGCGCCATGTCGGGCAGCGCGGGCACATAGATGTCGATCGCGAGTTGGCCGGCGGAGGCGAACAGGCAGATCAGGAACAACAGGAAGCGCGGCGAGTTCGATTCGCGCGCGGGGGTGAGCGAGGCGTTCATGACAACCGGGAAAGATTCGGACGGCGGCGGCACGCGCCGTGCTGTTCGAACGACGAACAACGGTGCGCGGCGAAGTGCGTATTGTGCCTGTTGTTGCGCAGCGCGACAGGAATCCCATGGCGCGGGCACGGTTGAATGCCGATTTCGGCACAGTCGGCAACTGACGAACCGGCATTGCGCCGGCCGGAAATCAAGGTCTCACGCACGCTTGCGCCGCGCCAGGGATCGGGCCAGAAACGGAAGCCGCCGGCAGGTGCCGGCGGTCTTTTTATTTGCGGTGCGATACGCCGACGACGCGTCGATCAGTACTGTGCCTGATCCGTCGGATTCCTGAACAGCTGCTTCATCTCCGGCGACAGCGGATAATTGAGGCTCACGCCCTTCGGCGGAATCGGCTGCATGAACCACTGGTCGTAGAGCTTCTCGGCCGCGCCGGAGGTCTGCATCTTCGCGATCACGCCATCGACCACGTGCTTGAACGCCGGATCGTCCTTGCGCATCATACATGCGTAGTTTTCGTGAACGAGCGGCGTGCCCGTCACCGTGTACGCACCCGGATTGCGGTCCTTCGCGATCTCGCCGTACAGCAGCGGCTCGTCCATCACGAACGCGACCGCGCGCCCCGTCGTGACGTTCATGAACGCTTCGGCGTGGTCCTTCGCGCTGATGATCGTCATGTTCATCCCCTTCTCCTCGTTGAGCTTGCGCAGCAGGCGCTCGTCCGACGTACCGGCCGTCGTCGCGACCGTCTTGCCGGCCAGGTCCGCAAAGTCCTTCACGCCGGAATCCTTGCGCGTGCTGAAGCGGATTCCGTACAAAAAAATACTGTTCGAGAACGCGGCCTGCTTCTGCCGCTCCAGCGTGTTGGTCGTCGACCCGCACTCGAAGTCGATCGTGCCGTTCTGCAGCAGTGGAATCCGGTTCTGCGACGTGATCGGGATTTCCTTCACCGTCAGGTCCGGCGCCTTCAGCTCGGCCTTGAGCGCGTCGATGATGCGCGCCGCGATGTCGCGCGAGTAACCGATGTTCTTCTGCTGGTTGTCCGAATACGAGAACGGCACCGACGATTCGCGGATACCCAGCGACACGATGCCCGTGTCCTTGATCTTCTTCAGCGTGCCGGTGAGCGCCTGCGCGTGCGCGGTGCCCGCCAGCGCGCAGGTCAGTGCGACGGCCAGCCAACGGAAGCGGCGATCCATGCTTTTCTCCTGACGAAACGTTGATCGAATCGCGATCGTACGCCCGACAAAATTCGCACCTCATCAGGGAAAGCGCAAAGCGCCCTCCGTCGATGCCACCGGCGAACAATCGTTTCCGTGGCGCGCAAAAGCGCCCGCGCCGCGCGTTTCGCCCGGTCAACCGCCTCCAATCTTGCACTGCGTGAACAGATCATCCGTTCCAAACGCGCGTTCATGCTGCAATGCAGCGAGGCAATCGTTTGCGTGTCGCGCATTTTTCACACAAAACATATTCAAGAAGCCGCCTCATCGGCCGTTACCCAGTGCATGGCGCGTCGCAGCAGTCTGCACGTGCCCGATAAAAAACAGGTCCGGTTTACGCCGGGCAGGCACGGCCGCCAGCACGACGGTCATCTACGAGGATCGAGTTTCACCATGAGAGCCAAACGATTCAATTTCGCGCTGGCCCGCTCCGCTCATGCGCGCATGCTCGCCGGCATGCTGTCTGCCGCGGCCCTGCTTCCGATCGCCGGTTGCGGCGGCGGTGGCGGCGACGGCAGCAATCCCTCTTCTTCCAATGCAGCGCCGGCCCCCTCGCCGGCGCCCTCCCCAACCCCGACGACCCCGCCCGCGACCAACGGCAACAATGCATGCACGACGCAGCAGGCCGCCGTGCAGATGGCCGCCCAGACGACCGTGCCCATCGAGCCGCCGGTCGATCACCTGATCGTCCGGCTGAAGACGCCGACTGCCGCGCGCGCGATGGCGGCCCTCGACACCGGCACGCGGCTCGACGCGGTGATCCATCGCTCGATGACGCGCTGGACAGCGCCGACGTCGACCGGCGCCGCACGGACGTATGCCGCCGTGACGACATCGCAGGCACCGCTGAACGTGCAGGTCGAGCGAACCCTGTCGGACGGCGCGGCCGTGCTGTCCATCGGCCAGCGCATCGCATCCGACGACGCGGCGGCGCTCGCGCAGGCGTTCGCGGCCGACGGCGACGTCGACTACGCGGAACCCGATCACCCGATGCGAATCCGCGACACGCCGAGCGACCCCGCATATGCCCAGCAGTGGTATCTGTCCGACGCCAGCGTCGGCATCAACGCGCCGCCCGCGTGGACGCGGACCAAGGGTGCACCGACCGTCGTCACGGCCGTGCTCGACACCGGCTACCGGCCGCACCCCGACCTCGTCGGCAATCTGCTGCCCGGCTACAGCTTCATCTCGAACGCCAACACCAGCAACAACGGTCAGACGCGCGGCACCGATGCAACCGATCCGGGCGACTGGGTCACGCAGCAGGAACTGGACGACACCAGCGGCCCGTACTATCACTGCGCGAGCGAGCCGAGCACCAGCAGCTGGCACGGCACGCGCGTGATGGGCGTGATCGGCGCCGCCGCCAACAACGGCATCGGCGTCGCCGGCGTGTCGTGGCTCGGCCGGATCCTGCCGGTGCGCGTGCTCGGCAAGTGCGGCGGCAAGACGAGCGACATCGCGGACGCGATGCGCTGGGCAGCCGGCATCCCGGTCGCCGGCGTGCCGACGAACCCGAATCCCGCGAAGATCATCAACCTGAGCCTGGGCGGCGTCGGCGCGTGCAGCGCGACGTTCCAGCAGGCGATCGACGATGTGAACGCGAAGGGCGTGACCGTCGTCGTCGCCGCCGGCAACGATGGCCTGTCGACCGCGCTCGACCAGCCGGCGAACTGCCGCGGCGTGATCACCGTCGCCGCGACCGACGCGACCGGGCGCCGCGCGTCGTTCAGCAACTTCGGCTCCGACGTCGCGCTGAGCGCGCCGGGCGTCAACATCCTGTCGACGGCCAATAGCGGTAAGACGACACCGGACACGGACACGTACGGCACCGCGAGCGGCACGAGCCTCGCGACACCGCAGGTGACGGGCATCGTCGGGCTGATGCTGTCGGTGAACGGCAACCTCACGCCCGCGCAGATCCAGCAGAAGCTGCAAGGCGGCGCACGTGCGGCGATGCTGCCGGCCAGCACGTCGTGCACCGCGCTGCCGGCCGGTTCCGGTATCGCGGATGCGGGCGCTGCCGTCACGGCGTCCACGCAGTAACCGGTACGTCGCCCCGATGCAACCGCGCGCATGCCTGCCTGGCATGCGCGCGTTTTTTTCGTTCGCAAAGCCAGCGTCGTCGCACCGACGTATTGCAGAAATTGCCTGAAAAAAGGGCGGAAAAAGGGTTGACGCTTCGCACGACGACCCATTACCATCGCCCCCGTCTGATTACATGGAGTGTTCTGTGAACACCGATGCGAGTTGTAGTTGGTCCTCGACCAACTTGACTGCTGCCTGAGGAAACCGCGCAGAGCCTCGTCTTCTGCCGCATCCCGGGAAGCAGGATGCGGCGCCCTTCCGGCCTGACCGGCCAGAATCCCCCGCCGATTTTTTCGATATCGCCGAACGTTCGCGCTGCGCAACCGTGCGTTGTCGCGCGCATACGTTCGCGCCGCACGCAGCGCACGCTGCGTGCGTGTTCCGTTCGCGTGCCGTCCGGCCGCGCGCCCTCACGCGTGCGCGGCTACCGATCGCCCGTGCCGCCCACCCGCAACCGACAGGAGTGCAGATGAACTCAGACGACAGTAGTCGATTACCGCTCGCCGGTGCGACGCCGCGCTTCGTCCCTCGGACCGCACTCCGCGCGCCGGCGAGCCTTCCTCCCTTCACCGATCCACAGCCGATCGCGCCCGGCGCGACGCGGCGGGGAGCGTTCGTGCGTCGATAACGTCACGGTCGCTTCCCGCCCGCCGCCGCGTGCGCAAGGAGCGATTCATGACACAACGAAACACCTCGCAAAAGAAACAGCGCGGCTTCATCAACGCCGGCCCCGGTCAGCAGAACGAACCGCGTGTCATGCGCGCCGCGCAGGAAGCGGCCCGCCCGCTCGAAGAAACCTTCAAGTCGCTGCATACCAGCATGCGCGGTCTCACCTACGGGCAGGCCGCCGACCGTCTGCAGCACGACGGCCCGAACGAAATCGCGCACGACAAGCCACCGCACTGGACGCGTCAGTTGCTGCATGCGTTCCACAATCCGTTCGTCTACGTGCTGCTGGTGCTGGCCGCGATCAGCTTCTTCACCGACGTCTATTTCGCGGCACCTGACGATCGCGACTACGTCGGCATGACGATCCTGCTGGCGATGGTCACGATCAGCGCGTTGCTGCGCTTCGTGCAGGAATTCCGGTCGCTGCGCGCGGCCGAAAAGCTCAAGGCGATGGTCCGCACGACGGCGACCGTGCAGCGCGCGGTGACCGACACGTCCGAGCCGGCGCGCCGCGAGGTGCCGATGCGCGAAGTGGTGGTCGGAGACATCGTGCATCTGTCGGCCGGCGACATGATCCCCGCCGACGTGCGTCTGCTCGCGTCGCGCGACCTGTTCATCAGCCAGGCCGTGCTGACCGGCGAAGCGCTGCCGGTCGAGAAATACGACACGCTCGGCGCGGTCGCCGGCAAGTCGGCCCACGCGGGCATGGCGGGCGCGCCGGGCGCGGCGAACGACGCGTCGACGTCGCTGCTCGATCTCGAGAACGTGTGCTTCATGGGCACCAACGTGGTCAGCGGCACGGCGACGGCCGTGGTCGTCGCGACCGGCGAGGACACGTATTTCGGATCGCTCGCGCGCAACGTCGTGAGCCACAAGCGTATCGAGACGAGCTTTGACCGCGGCGTCGCGAGCGTGAGCTGGCTGCTGATCAGGTTCATGTTCGTGATGGTGCCGATCGTGTTCATGATCAACGGCCTGACCAAGGGCGACTGGCTGAGCGCGCTCACGTTCGCGCTCGCGGTGGCCGTCGGCCTCACGCCCGAGATGCTGCCGATGATCGTCAGCGCGAACCTCGCGCGCGGCGCGATCGCGATGGCGCGCCGCAAGGTCGTCGTGAAGCGGCTGAACTCCGTGCAGAACTTCGGCGCGATGGACGTGCTGTGCACCGACAAGACCGGCACGCTCACGCAGGACAAGATCATCCTCGAACATCATCTCGACCTGTCCGGCCACCGGAACGAGGACATCCTGCGGCTCGGCTGGCTGAACAGCTTCCATCAGAGCGGCCAGAAGAACCTGATCGACATCGCGGTGGTCGCGCGCGCCGACGAGATCGGCGAGCGCGTGAAGCCGCAGGGCTACAGGAAGATCGACGAGTTGCCGTTCGACTTCGTGCGCCGCCGCCTGTCGGTCGTTGTCGAGGACACGCACGGCGCACACCTGCTGATCTGCAAGGGCGCGGTGGAGGAAATGCTCGCGGTATCGACCCACGTGCAGGACGAGCATGGCGTGCGTCCGCTCGACTTCGTCGCGCGCAAGCGGCTGCTCGAACAGGCAAACGCCTACAACGAGGACGGCTTCCGCGTGCTGGTGCTCGCGACGCGCGCGATCCCGCGCGGCGACGAACGCGAACAGTACCGCACCGCCGACGAGCGCGACCTCGTCGTGCGCGGCTTCCTGACCTTCCTCGATCCGCCGAAGGAATCGGCCGCACCGGCGCTCGCCGCGCTGCGCGAGAACGGCGTGTCGGTGAAGGTGCTGACGGGCGACAACCCGACCGTCACGATGAAGGTGTGCCGCCAGGTCGGCCTCGAACCGGGCAAGCCGGTGCTCGGCGCTGAAATCGAGACGCTCGACGACGCGACGCTCGCGCAGGTCGTCGAACGCACGACGGTGTTCGCGAAGCTCACGCCGTTGCAGAAGGCGCGCATCGTGAAGGCGCTGCAGGCGAACGGCCACACGGTCGGCTTCCTCGGCGACGGCATCAACGACGCACCCGCGCTGCGCGACGCCGACGTCGGCATTTCGGTCGACAGCGGCGCCGACATCGCGAAGGAAACCGCCGACATCATCCTGCTCGAAAAGAGCCTGATGGTGCTCGAGGAAGGCGTGATCAAGGGCCGCGAGACGTTCGGCAACATCCTGAAGTACCTGAACATGACGGCCAGCTCGAACTTCGGCAACGTGTTCTCGGTGCTCGTCGCCAGCGCGTTCCTGCCGTGGGAGCCGATGCTCGCGACCCAGTTGCTCGTGCTGAACCTGATCTACGACACATCGCAGATGCTGCTGCCGTGGGACAAGATGGATCCGGAGTTCCTGAAGAAGCCGCGCAAGTGGGAAGCCGGCAACATCGGCCGCTTCATGCTGTGGGTCGGGCCGACGTCGTCGGTGTTCGACATCACGACCTACGTGCTGATGTGGACCGTGTTCGGCGCGGGCGCGATGTATCACCTGCACGGCGCCTCGGGCGGCCAGATCGTGATGAACTCGGGCTGGTTCATCGAGAGCCTTGTATCGCAGACGCTCGTCGTGCACCTGCTGCGCACGCAGAAGATTCCGTTCCTGCAGAGCACGGCCGCGCTGCCGGTGCTGCTGTCGACGTTCACCGCGATCGCGATCGGCTGCTGGCTGCCGTTCTCGCCGTTCGCTGATTCGCTCGGCTTCATGCACCTGCCGGGCACCTACTGGCTGTGGCTCTCCGCGACGATGGTCGGCTACATCCTGCTCGCGCAGATCGTCAAGACGATCTATGTGCGTCGCTACAAGCAGTGGTTCTGATTTCCTCCGAACGACGGCGTGCCGGCCCGCATGGGCGGCACGCCCACGACGCACTACAGGTGACGTGATGAAAAGAAGAATGCTTCCGCTCGCGGCCGCGAGCGCCCTCCTCGCGCCGCTGGATGCCTACGCGGCGCATCCGCTCGTCAGCGACGACACGGGCACGCAGGGCAATACAAATTGGCAGTTCGAATTCAACGGCGAGGAAACCTCGAAACAGGACGAGAACGGCCGCCATCAGTTGTGGAACGCGACGCTCACGCGCGGGTTCGGAGAGCACGTCGATCTCTACGTGAGCGCGCCTTACACACATCTCCAAACGCGCACCGACGACAACGGCGCGGGCATCGGCGATGTCGAGATCGGCATGAAATGGCGCTTCGTCGAACGCGGGCCGCTGTCGCTCGCGCTGAAACCGAAGGTGACGATGCCGACCGGCAACGACGGTCGCGGGCTCGGCACCGGCCGTGTCGGCGCCGGCGCGACGCTGCTCGCGCAAGCCGACGTCGCACGCTTTTCGCTGCTCGCGAATGCGGGCCTCGCCTACCAGCCGAATCGCCAGGGCGATCTGCGCTCGTTCTGGGCCGTGTCGGCCGCGGCGCTCTACAAGGCAACCGACAAGCTGCAGTTCGTCGCGGACATCGGCCTGTCGCGCAACACCGAAAGCACGACCGGCGCAAATCCGGCGTTCGTGATCGCGGGTGCGATCTACTCGCCGAGGCGCTGGCTCGATCTCGACATCGGCTACCGGCACGGGCTGAACGACCAGACCTACCGTCGTTCCGTCATGGGTGGGGTAACGGCGCGGTGGTGATGCCGTGACGATGCGGCCGACGCCGCATGTCTGACCGTACCGCGACGGGCCGCCTTCGGGCGGCCCGTTTTCTCATTTGCCGTCGTTCGCGCCGAACAGTTGCGCGCACACGGCGCGCCCCGCTTCGGTCAATGCGGCGCTGCCGGTGCCGTCGTCGTTCAGCGTCGTCGCGCTCAGGCCGGCGGCGTCGAGTTGCGTCAGCACGCGGCGCAGCGTGCTCATCGGCAATTGCGTGCGCTTCGCGATTTTCGGCAGCGACCACGTCTTGCCGGACGGATCGGCCGCGGCGTCGTGCAGCGTCGCGAGCGTCGCAACGAGTGCGGGATCGAGCGGGGCGTCGTCGGATTCTGAAGTCATCGGTTCGGGTTCGCGTGCCGGCGCGGGACCGGCATTCAGGAAGGATGCAATCGCGGACACTATACGCCCGGTTACGCGCCCTTGATCGCGGCGCGCATGAACGATACGAAACGCGTGGTTACGGGATCGTCACGGCCGGACAGCCATGCCAGCCCGACGCGCCATTTCGCGTCCCGGCCGGCGAGCGGCAATACGGTCGCGTCGCGCAGCAGATATTGCGCACGCGAAGGAATGAACGCGACGCCGACCCCGGCCGCAACCGACGTGAGCACCGATTGCACGTCCTCCGCCTGCTGCGTGACCTGCGGCACGAAGCGCCGCTCGACGCACCACCGGTCGATCTGTGCGGCAAGCCCGGGGCCGCGTGCGCGCTGCAGCGCGATGAAGCCGATCTCGTTGAGCACGTCGAGATCGGCCGGCACGCGCTTGAAGCCGAGGTGCGGCGGCACCGCGAGCGCCAGCCCCTCGTCGATCACCTTGAACGACGACAATCCTTCATCCGACGGCAAACGCAGGAACCCCGCGTCGAGCTTGCCCGAGCGGAGCCGACGAGTTTGCTCGGACGACGACAGGTCGCTCAGCGTGACCGCGATGCCCGGATTGCAGCGCCGGAATTCCGCGACGAGTTTCGGCACGAGCGTCAGCACGGACAGGCAGATGCCGAGCCGCAAATGCCCGCGTTGCCCGCTGGTCGCCTCCCGTGCACGCGCGAGAATCTCGTCGGCGTCGCGCACGAGCGCCTGCGCGTCCGGCAGGAAGCGTTCACCGAACGGCGTCAGCTCCGCGCCGTGCCGACCGCGCTCGAACAGCTTGCCGCCGAGGCTCGCCTCGAGCGCGCCGATCTGCTTGCTCAGCGCCGGCTGGCTCATGTGCAGCGTGTCGGCCGCACGGCTGAAATGGCTGAGTTCGGTGACCGTCAGGAAAGTGCGCAGCAGTTTCAATTCCATTCTTCAAAGGAATCGTATCGATCGAAACATTCATTTTACTGATCGAATGGCGTGACGTTCAATACGGAAACGCCCCTTTCGGAGTTACCCACCATGCCTTTCGATCATGCGACCGAGTGCCTGACCGACGTGTCGTGCGACACGGTCGTCATCGACGCAAGCGATGCCGAGCCCGACGCGCCGGCGCCCGAGCGTCGCACCGCGCGCGCCGACGGACGCAGCCGCCGCTTGCGCTTCGGCGATGCGCTGGACGACGTGCGGCCACGTGCCGTCACCGGTTCGATCGCGATCAGCTTCGCGGTCGTGTCGCGGCGGAACTGGCCGCGTTGAATCGCGACGCCAGGCGCCCGCCGCCGAACGCACGCGTTCGATCCTCCGCAAAAAAACAGCAGGAATCCGCGCACATCACGCATCATTGCGCGCACATCCATCGTCATCGCCACGCGATCGACCTTATAATTTCCCGCACCCGCTGACCGCCCACGCATTTCGCGCCGCCGCAACGCGCGCGAAAAGGAGACTTTCGCTTGACCGGCCTCATCGCGCGCCTGCCTCGCGCCCGGACCACCCTGATCATCGCCCTCTCGTTCCTGACACTCGCGTTCGCGACGAACGCGTCCGCGCAGCCGCATCGCACCGCGTCGCCGCATGCGCATGCGCATGCGCATGCGAAAGTCGTCAAGAAAAAGCCCGCTCCCCGCAAGCACAAGGCCGTCAAGCATCGCCGCCCGCGCGTGAAGCATCATGCGGTCAAGCGTCACGCGGCGCCCGCACCGCAGCGGCGCGCGAAACGCACGAATGCGGTTCGCCCTCGCCCCGCCGCGAAGCCGCGCCTGCTCGCAAGCTGCGGCTATAGCCCGCGCGCGGTACGCTCGCTGCACTCGCGCGCGGCCTACGTGCTCGATGTCGACTCCGGCACGCCGCTGCTGGCCCGCAACGCGCGCACGGTGCGGCCGATCGCGTCGATCTCGAAGCTGATGACCGCCGTCGTCGCGCGCGACGCGGACCGTCCGCTGAACGGCGTGCTGCGCGTCACCTCGCGCGACCGCGACACGATCAAGTTCACCGGTTCGCGGCTGCCGATCGGCGCCGAACTGTCGCGCCGCCAGATGTTCCATATCGCGCTGATGTCGTCGGAAAATCGCGCGGCCGCCGCGCTGAGCCGCGACTATCCGGGCGGCCGCGCCGCGTTCGTGAAGGCGATGAACCGCGAGGCGCGCCTGCTCGGGATGCGTCATACGCATTTCCGCGAACCGACCGGCCTGTCGCCGCACAACGTGTCGACCGCCGAGGATCTCGCGCGGCTCGTCGCCGCGGCCGCGCAGGATCCGCTGATCCGCTATTTCTCGACGGACACGTCGACCACCGTGCAAGCCGGCGACGGCGAGCTGCTGTACGTGAACTCCGATCCGCTCGTCCGCCACGGCCGCCTGCCGATCCGGTTGCAGAAAACCGGCTTCATCAACGAATCGGGGCACGGCGTCGTCATGCGCATGCACGTGAAGGGCCGCCGCGAAACGGTCGTGCTGCTCGGCGCGCCGACGCGCGCCGGCGTGTCGAGCGATGCCCTGAAGATCCATCGCTGGCTGGCCTGCTCGATCCAGTAAGCACGACGCGCGCGGCCCGCGTACTCATCCACGAAGGAGCGATGCCATGCCGGACGAATACCGTTTCAACGCATTCGGGCGCCTGCTCGCCGTCGTGCGTTCGAACGGCCGCTGGACCGTGTTCGATCTCGGCACCGACGGCAAGCGACGGCCGGCCAACCTGCAGATTCCGTCCGCGCTCGCCGCGGACGAACTCGCGCAATATCTCGGCGACCTGCTGCACGAGAATGCATCGCCGAAGTACAACGACGTCGTGCCGATTCCGTCGCCGCGCCGCACGTAACGCGCTGCCCACTCCCGCCGCACCGACACACCGCGCATCTCGCACGCCCGCCAAACTCGACAGCTAAACTTGCAAGTTAAACTGTCGTGTTCTATGATTCGCCGCATGACACCGCCACGCATACCCGGCGTTTCCGCCGATACCGTCGCCGCCGATCTGACCCTCGCGGTCGGGCAGTTGATCCGCCGGCTGCGTTCCGAGATCGAATCCGAAGGGCTCGGCATGTCGCAGACGAGCGCGCTCGCGCGACTAGAACGACAAGGCCCGATGACGACCGCCGATCTCGCCCGCGCCGAGGCGATGAAGCCGCAATCGATGAAGGCAATTCTCGCGAGCCTCGAGGAAGACGGGCTCGTCGAACGCGAGCCTCATCCGACCGACGGCCGCCAGATCCTGTTCCTGCTGACCGCGGCCGGCCTCGCGGCGCGTCGCAAGCGCGACACCGCGAAGCACAAGTGGCTCGGTGCCGCGATCGAGAAGCTCGCCCCCGAAGACATCCGCACGCTCGCCGCCGCGATTCCGCTGATCCGGCGCATCGGCGAGCAATGACCCGCATGCGTGCCGCGCGGCATCCGCGCGCACGCTTTCCTTTGCCCACTTCACGGAGCATCACGCCATGAGCACGACCCGTCTCGACACGCAAACGGCACTCGTCGTCATCGACCTGCAGAAGGGCATCGTCGCGCTGCCCACCGCCCACCCGGTCGCACCGGTGATCGAACGGACGCGCGAGCTGCTCGACGCCTTCCGTAGCCGCGGCCTGCCGGTCGTGCTCGTCAACGTCGCCGGCAGCGCGCCGGGCCGCACGCAGCAGCAGGTGCGTCTGGATGCCCTTCCCGCCGATTGGGCCGATCTTCTGCCCGAGCTGAACCGCCAGCCAAGCGACCATGTCGTGACGAAGAAGACCTGGGGCGCGTTCACCGGCACCGGTCTCGACGCGCACCTGAAAGCCGCCGGCGTCACGCAGATCGTGCTGGCCGGCATCGCGACGAGCATCGGCGTCGAATCGACAGCCCGCCAGGCGCACGAACTCGGTTACAACGTGACGCTCGCGGTCGACGCGATGACCGACCTCAACGCCGACGCGCATACGAACAGCATCGAACGGCTGTTCCCGCGCCTGGGCGAGACGGGTCCGACGCAAGCAATCCTCGCGCTGCTCGACCGGCGCGGCGCGTGAGCGACAAACGCGCTCCGCCGGCGCCGGGCCATGCGGCCGGCCGGCTCGATCCGTCGATCTGGAAAGTCAGCGCCGTCGCGACGCTCGGCTCGCTGCTGTCGCAACTCGACGCGACGATCGTCAACGTATCGCTGGCGAGCCTCGCGACCGATCTGCACGCAAGCCTGTCGACGATCCAGTGGGTGACGAGCGGCTACCTGCTCGCCCTCACGCTGGTGTTGCCGCTCAACGGCTGGCTGGTCGACCGCATCGGCGCGAAGGCGCTGTACCTGTGGTGTTTCTCCGCGTTCACGTTCACGTCGGCGCTGTGCGGGCTCGCGTGGTCCGCGCCGTCGCTGATCGCATTCCGCGTGCTGCAGGGCGTCAGCGGCGGGCTGCTCGCACCGATGGCGCAGATGATGATCGCGCGCGTGGCCGGGCAGCAGATGGCACGCGTGATCGGTTATGCGGCGGTGCCCGTGCTGATCGCGCCGATCCTCGGGCCGGTCGTCGCCGGTGCGATCCTGCAGCACGCCTCGTGGCGCTGGCTGTTTCTCGTGAATCTGCCGGTCGGTGCACTGGCGCTTGCGCTGGCCGTATGGTTCCTGCCCGGCGACCGCGACGAAACGCAGCGGCGCGAACTCGACTGGGTCGGCCTCGCGCTGCTGTCGCCAGCGCTCGTGCTGTTCCTGTATGGCGCCGAGCGCATCGACGCGGAGCCCGGCATCGCCGCGATCATGGGTTCGGTGCTGCTGCTCGCCGCGTTCCTGCGCGTCGAGCGGCGCAAAGGCGAGCATGCGCTGATCGACCTCGCGCTGTTTCGCTCGCGCGTATTCGGCGCGGCCGCTGCCACGCAGTTCCTGTCGAACGGCGCGATCTACGCGGGCCAGATGCTGATTCCGGTGTTCCTGATCAAAGCGTGCGGCCGCTCGCCCGGCGAGATGGGCTGGCTGCTGGCGCCGCTCGGGCTCGGCATGCTCGTCACCTATCCGTCGATGGGCGCGCTGACCAGCCGGTTCGGCGTGCGCCGGCTGGCCGCCGCCGGCGCGCTGCTCGCGCTCGCCGCGACGCTGCCGTTCGTGTATCTGGCGCTGGCCGGCTACGATCCCTACGTGCTGGTGCCCGCGCTGTTTCTGCGCGGAATGGGCCAAAGCGCGATCGGCGCACCGTCGATTTCCGCCGCGTATGCGTCGGTCGAGCGGCGCAACCTGCCGATGGCGACGACGTCGCTCAATATCGTCCAGCGCCTCGGCGGCCCGACGTTCACGACGATGTGCACGCTGTTTCTCGCGTGGCGGCTGCAGGCCGAATCCGCGTCGACGGGCGGCACGCACGGGGCCGCCTACGCGTGGGCGTTCGGCATGCTTTGCGCACTGCATGCGGCGAGCTTCGTGACGACGCTGCGGCTGCCGCGATGGTCGAGCGGCGCGGGCGGACGGCCGGCGGGGGCCGCGCGGGCCGGTTCGCGGTGAATGCCGGGGCCGCTACTGCATCCACATCGGCACGATCGACGCCGCGAGCAGGATGCCCAACCCGGCATTCACGCAACGCCACTGCCGCTCCGTACGCAGCACGCGCGCGAACAGCAGCCCGGCACAACACCAGAGCGACAGCGACGCCATCGCCGCCATGCCGAATGCCAGCCCGAGCAACGCACCGAGCCTCACGGGGCCGGACGCCAGCGCAGCGAACGACGCGGCCGCGCCGAGCGTCATCGCCCAGCCCTTCGGGTTGTGCCACAGCATCCAGACGCCGCTGACGAACCCTTGCGGCCGTTGCACGGCCGCTGCGGCGCCCGGCTTGCCGCCGCGCGCGATGCGCGTGGCCAGCCACAGCAGATACAGCGAGCCGAGCACCTTCATCCCGAGCTGCAGCGCAGGCAGCGCCAGCAACACGCTGCCGAGCCCGGCAGCCGCGGCGGCGGCCATCGATGCCAGGCCGGCCGCGATGCCCGCCATCATCGGCAACGAACGCCGATAGCCGAAATGCGCGCCCGATGCGGTCGCCAGCGTCGTCGCGCCACCCGGCGTCACCGTGGACACGATCACGAACAGCATCAGCGGCAAGTAGTCTTGAAGCGGCACGCGGGCTCCCGGTCGTGGTCGTCGAAGCCCCGTTTTACCCGCGATCCATGCATTACGACAGCGAAAGCTTTTTATGCCTGTCATTAGCATCCATAATGCGATCCATGGTACGTAACCTCGACATCGCCCTGCTTCGCGCCTTCGTCACGGTCGCCGATCACGGCAGCATGACAGCGGCGAGCCGCGCGCTGCATCTGACGCAAGGCGCGATCAGCCAGCAGGTCGCGCGGCTCGAAACGCTGTCCGGCCCGCTGTTCGTGCGCGAGCATCGCAACCTGCTGCTCACGGCGGACGGCGAACGTCTGCTCGCGCAGGCGCGCCGGCTGCTCGCCGCGCACGACGCGCTGCTGACCGACATGACGGCCGGAGCGATGGAAGGCGCCGTCCGGATCGGCGCGCCGCAGGATCTCGTCGGCAGCTGTCTCGCGCCGATCCTGAAAGGCTATGCGTACGCGCATCCGCAAGTCGCGCTGTCGCTCGTGTGCGCGGCGTCGCCCGAACTGCGCAAGTCGCTCAGGCAGGGCGAGATCGATGTCGCGTTGATCGAGGCGCCGGTCGGCCCGTCGCGCGGCGAATGCGTCGCCGTCGACCGTCTGGTCTGGGTCGGCGCGAAAGGCGGCAGCGCCCACTTGCGGACGCCGCTGCCCGTGTCGATGGTCGACCGGACCTGCGCGTTCCGCCCGACCGTTCTCGACGCATTGCGTGCCTGCGACCGCGCGTGGCGCACGGTGTTCGAGAACGGCAGCATCGACGCGACGGCCGCGACCGTGCGCTCCGATCTCGCGGTGACCGTCTGGCTCGCGTCCACCGTGCCGGCCGATCTCGACATCCTGCCCGCCGACTGCGGCCTGCCCGCGCTGCCGAACTTCGCAATCAACCTCCATCTGCCGCGCGGCCAGCACACGCCGGCTGCGGCGGAACTGGCCCGTCACCTGCGCAACGGCTTCGCGCGCGTGCGCGCGGCTGCCTAGCCTTCTTCCCCGCTCGCCGCCACGCGACATGAGCCTCGCGCGGGCACTGCATGGCGAACGCGCAATGTGTTGCGCCGCATGAAAACAACGCAGTGCGACGTAACGCTGAAAATGTTCCGGAGCCCTACGTCATGCGTTCGCGACATCAGGCCGGAACCCGATGGCACAATCACGGTCCCTTACATGTGCCCTTCATCGGGCGCACGCCGCATCGCGGCGCAGATTCAACACACGAGAAGGACCCTGCCTGACCTTATGACCCTGAACGAATCCTGGTTTGCGCCGCTCGTCGGCATCCTCATCCTGCTCGCTGCCGCCGGCGCGATCACGGCCACCGCCCATTTCCTCCTGTTCCGCGTGGTCGCGCGTCTTGCGCGGCTGTCGGCCACCCGCATCGACGACGCGCTGTTCGAGTTCGGCGCATTCAAGTGGCTGAACCGCATCGTGCCGTTCGTCGTGATCAAGCTCGGCCTCGGCGCGGTGCCGGGCATCCCCGCCGTGGCCGCGCAAGCCGCCGACAAGGTGCTGTTCGCGCTGATCGTGTTCCTGGTGTCGATGACGATCAGCGCGACGCTGTCCGCGCTCGAGCACACGCATCGCACGAGCCGGCGCGACCAGCCGCGCCTGTCGCTGAAAGGCGCGATGCAGCTCGTCAAGCTCGTGATGTTCATCACGGCCGCGCTCGTCGTGATCGGCGACGCGACCGGCAAGCAGATCGGCCTGCTGCTGTCGGGCATCGGCGCGATGTCGGCGGTGCTGATGCTGATCTTCAAGGACACGCTGCTCGGCCTCGTCGCCGGCGTGCAACTGTCGTCGAACGACATGCTGCGGATCGGCGACTGGATCACGATGCCATCGGCCGGCGCGGACGGCACCGTCATCGACATCACGTTGAACACGGTCAAGATCGCGAACTTCGATCACACGATCATCACGGTGCCGACCTGGAAGCTGATCACCGAGAGCTACCAGAACTGGCGCGGGATGACCGAGGCCGGCGGGCGCCGCATCAAGCGCGCGCTGTTCATCGACGCGACGAGCGTGCGCTTTCTTGGCAACGACGAGATCGAACGGCTCGAACGCCTGACGCTCCTGAAGGAGTACCTGGAAGACAAGGTCGATGCGATCGCGCAATGGAACGGCACGCTCGGCGCGGCCGGCGAATGCCAGGCGAACCGCCGCCAGTTGACGAATCTCGGCACGTTCCGCGCGTACGTCGCGAACTATCTGAAAGGCCATCCGCGAATCCGCCGCGACATGACGTGCATGGCGCGCCAGCTGCCGCTGACGGCCGAGGGCATTCCGCTCGAACTGTACTGCTTCACCGACACGACGACCTGGGTCGACTACGAGGCGATCCAGTCCGATCTGTTCGATCACCTGATCGCGGTGCTGCCCGAGTTCGGGCTGCGCGTGTACCAGCATCCGTCGGGCTTCGACATGCGCCGGATGGCCGGCGCGGCGCAAGCCGAACTGTCGGCGCCGCACGCGCGCTAGGGCTCGCCGCGGCGGCCTGCAACGGGTCGCCGCCGGCAACGCGGCATCGCGGCGCGCGTGCTGCCGCTCACCGCCCCGCGCACTCGGCCGCGAGCCGCCCCACCACCTTCAACGCGTCCTCGATCTGCCGCGACCACGGATAGCTGTAGTTGAGCCGGATGAAGTGCCGGTAATCGGCGGTCGCCGAGAACATGTGGCCAGGCCCGATCGTGATCCCCTGCGCGAGCGCGCGCCCATACAGCTTCATCGCGTCGACCTGCGGCGGCAGTTCGACCCACAGCACGTACCCGCCCTGCGGCTGCGACAATCGCGTACCTTCCGGGAAGAAGCGCCGCACCATCGCGCTCATCAGGCTCGCCTGCTGCGCATACTGCTTGCGCATCCGCCGCAGGTGGAAATCGTAGCCGTCGTGCTTCAGGTATTCGGCGATCGCGAGCTGCTCGATCGCGGGCGTCGCGAGCGTGTTCAGGAATTTCAGCTTCTCGACCTGGTCGCGGTAGCGGCCGGGCATCGCCCAGCCGATCCGGTAGCGCGGCGACAGGCTCTTGGTGAACGACGCGCAATGCAGCACGAGGCCGTCGCGATCGTACGACTTCAGCGCGCTCGGCGTCGTGTCGCCGTAATGCAGCTCGTGATAGACGTCGCTCTCGATCGCGGGCACGTCATGCTTCGCGAGCAGCTCGACGAGCGCGCGCTTGCGCGCATCGGGCATCTGGAAGCCGAGCGGATTGTGGAAATTCGGCATCACCATGCATGCGGCGATGCGCTCGCGCGCGAGAATCCGTTCGAGCGCGTCGAGATCGATGCCGTCGCCCGGATGGGTCGCCACCTCGAGCGCGCGCATGCCCATCCGCTCGATCGCATGCAGCATCGCGTAGAACGTCGGCGACTCCACCGCGATCGTGTCGCCGGGCTTTGCAACGGCCTGCAGGCACAGGTTGATTGCCTCCGTCGCGCCGATCGTCACCACGATCTCGCCCGGCTCGACCGGGATCCCGCGCTCCGCGTAGCGCCGCGCGATCTGGCGGATCAGCTCCTGGTTGCCGGGCGGCAGGTCGTCGATCACGCCCCAGCGCGTGCGGCGCCGGCCAATCGCCTGTGCGTAGCGCGCGAGACGCTGCACCGGGAACTGCGACGCATCGGGATACGGCGAACCGAGCGGCACCGCGTCGTCGCGCGCGATCGAGCGCAGCGTCGACAGCACGAGCCGGCTCACGTCCACCGCCGACGGTTCGGCGGTCGGCGCCGACACGTGCAGCTCGGCCTGCGCCGGCGCCGTGGCCCGCGCCCGCACGAAGTAGCCCGACTGCGGCCGGCTCTCGATCAGCCCACGGCTCTCGAGCACGAGATACGCGCGCAGCACGGTCGTGACGCTGAGCTGCTGCTGCCGGCTCGCCTGGCGCACCGACGGAATCCGCTCGCCGGGCCGGTACACGCCGCGCTCGATCTGCGCCTGCAGATCGTCGGCCAGTTGTTCGTAACGCTTCACGCGCCTCCCTTTCAACATCCCTTCAACAACACAGTTGCGGCCGCCACCACCTGACTGGCCGCAACTGTACTCTTTTTTGAAGACGAAAGGTGTACACACAGCGGCCGCCGCACCGCGCGTACTCTCCGTGCATCGACCCCGACACACGCATCATGAAAAAGAAATCCGCCGCCGCGCGCATCGAACCGTACACCCACCCGGCCGCCGGCTGGGGCGCGCTGAAAGCCGTCACGATCAACCTGATCAAGGAAAAGGTCAGCGGCGGCAACTACCGCACGCTGCTGCGCCAGAACCAGCCGGACGGCTTCGACTGCCCGGGCTGCGCGTGGCCCGACCGCCAGCATGCGTCGACGTTCGAATTCTGCGAGAACGGCGTGAAGGCCGTGGCCGCCGAGGCGACGAGCAAGCGCGTGACGCCCGAATTCTTCGCCGCGCACACCGTCGCCGAGCTGCTCGAACAGACGGATTTCGAACTCGAACAGCACGGCCGCCTGACCGACCCGATGGTGTACGACGCGCGGACCGACCGCTACGTGCCGATCGCGTGGGACGACGCGTTCGAGCTGATCGCACGTCACCTGCGCGCGCTGCCGGACCCGAACCAGGCGGCGTTCTACACGTCCGGCCGCGCGAGCAACGAGGCGGCGTTCCTGTATCAGCTGCTGGTGCGGCGCTACGGCACCAACAACTTCCCCGACTGCTCGAACATGTGCCACGAGGCGACGAGCCGCGGGCTGCCGGCGTCGGTCGGCGTCGGCAAGGGCACCGTCACGCTCGACGATTTCGAGCACGCGGACATGCTGCTGATCTTCGGCCAGAATCCGGCGACCAACCATCCGCGGATGATGGGCGAACTGCGCGAATGCGCGAAGCGCGGCGCGACGATCGTGTCGATCAACCCGCTGAAGGAACGCGGGCTCGAGCGCTTCGCCGATCCGCAAAGCCCGCTCGAGATGCTGACGATGTCGGGCACCAACATCGCGTCGACCTTCATCCAGCCGACGATCGGCGGCGATTTCGCGCTGATCAAGGGAATGGCGAAGCGCGTACTCGAACTCGACGATGCCGCGCGCGCCACCGGTGCGCCACGCGTGCTCGACACGGCGTTCATCGGCGAGCACACGGCCGGCTTCGATGCGTTCGCCGACGATCTGCGCAACGAAAGCTGGTCCGCGCTGACGGCCGAAAGCGGCGTGTCGTACGCGCAGATCGACGGCCTCGCGCAACGCTATGCACGCAGCGAGCGCGTGATCGCGACCTGGGGGATGGGCATCACCCAGCACAAGCATTCGGTCGCGACCGTGCAGATGCTGACGAACCTGATGCTGATGCGCGGCAACATCGGCCGCCCCGGTGTGGGCCTGTGCCCGGTGCGCGGCCACTCGAACGTGCAGGGCAACCGCACGGTCGGTATCGAGGAAAAACCGTCGCAGGCGTTCCTCGACCGGCTCGGCCACGTGTTCGACTTCGAGCCGCCGCGCGAGCACGGCTACGACGTCGTCGAAACCATCGAAGGTATGCTCGAAGGCCACGTGAAAGTGCTGATCGGTCTCGGCGGCAACTTCGCGATGGCGACGCCCGACACGCCGCGCACGTGGGAAGGCATGCGCCGCTGCGATCTCTCCGTGCACATCACGACCAAGCTGAACCGCAGCCACCTGATCCACGGCCGCGATGCGCTGATCCTGCCGACGCTCGGCCGCACCGAGATCGACCTGCAGGACAACGTCGCGCAGGGCGTGACGGTCGAGGATTCGATGAGCATGGTCCACGTGTCGTACGGGATGAACAAACCGGCGTCGCCGAACCTGATGTCGGAGCCCGCGATCGTCGCGCACATCGGCCATGCGCTGTTCGGCAGCGGCGAGATCGACTGGCTCGCGTACAAGGACGACTACGCGAAGATCCGCGACGCGATCGAGGCGACCGTCGACGGCTTCTACGACTACAACACGCGCATCGCGCGGCCGGGCGGTTTCCACCTGCGCGTCGCGTCGCGCGACCGCGAATGGCTGACGCCGACGGGCAAGGCGAACTTCATCGCGCACGCGCTGCCGACCGACACGCCGATCCAGCGCGCCCGCGCGCTGCACGGCGAGCGCCTGATGACGCTGATGACGACGCGTTCGCACGACCAGTACAACACGACCGTCTACGGGCTGGACGACCGCTATCGCGGCGTATTCGGCCAGCGCCGCGTGGTGTTCGTCAACCGCGACGACCTCGCGATGCTCGGCCTGAAGGCCGGCGAATGGGTCGACATGGAAACCGTGTGGCACGACGGCATCGAGCGGCGCGCGGACGGTTTCCTGCTCGTCGAATACGACATCCCGCGCGGCTGCATCGGCGCGTACTACCCGGAAACGAACCCGCTGGTGCCGCTCGACAGCGTTGGCGACGTGTGCAACACGCCGACGTCGAAGTCGGTGCCCGTGCTGCTGCATCGCGCGGCCGCGCCGGCGTCGGCCGCCGCCTGACGGAGCGCCGCGATGATCGTTCGGCCGCGCGAGCACTGGCTGCGGATGCTCGATGCTCGCCTCGACGATCTCGTGTCGATGGCGAGCGGCTGCGAGCGCATCGCATCGACGCCGTAATAAAGACTTGCAATCGATACAGCCGGAAACGTCAACAGCCGGGGCCCGCACAGCGTTTTTTTCGACAAGCGCGCACGTTTCGTGACGCGCAACGACAGGAGAAAACGTCATGCGAGCCCTTACCCGCCATCTCGCGATCGCCGCCACCCTGATGTCGGTACTGACCGGCACCGCGTTCGCCGAAACGCCGTGGCAGCAAGCGCATCCGCGCCGCGAAGAGGTCAACCAGCGTCTCGCCAACCAGAATCGCCGGATCCATCACGAAGTGAAGGAAGGCGAGATGTCGCACGCCCAGGCCGCGCGCCTGCACCGTGACGACCGCAAGATCCGCCAGGAAGAGCGGGACATGGCCGCGCAGGATCACGGCCACATTACGCAGAGCGAAAAGCACGTGCTGAACCAGCAGGAAAACGCGGTCAGCCACAAGATCGGCCAGTAACGCCGGCAAGCGTCGATTCGCCATCGCTTGAAACGCCCGCTGCCGCCGTGCGACAGCGGGCGCTTGTTGTTGTATCGAATCGTTTCAGCAGGCCGTTCGCGTCAAGTGCCGCGGGTATACTCCGACGTCAGCCGCCACCCGCATCGACCGTCAAGAACGGCACGATTCCGGCGGTTTCGTCGCGAAGCTCCGCGTTTCGCGTACCCCGCGCCCCAGCCTCGACACGAGACACACGACGATCCCGATCATGAAACGATTCCTGCTGCTCCTTCCCGCCGCCCTGCTCGCCGCCTGCGGCTCGACGCCCTCGTCCGATTCGGCCGCGTCCGGCTCGGCGCCGATGATCTACGTGTCGTCCGCGCGCCCGGCCCACGCGATCGCCAACTGCCTCGACAGCCGCCTGTCCGGCACCGAGCAATCGCAGCACAACGGCGTGACCGACATCACCGTCGGGTCGCGCTCGTACTTCGTCACGCTCACGCCGTCGGGCAACGGGTCGGTCGTCAAGGTCGTGCGCGGCTCGGGCAGCGAGCCGGCCGAGGAAGCGATGCGCTTCGCGATCGCGCGCTGCGTGATCTGACCGCCGCCGGCGCCGGGCACCCGCCCGGCCCGCAAGCCGCGTCATCCGGGCGCCGTCATGCGCGCCCGTCGAATTTTTTCATCCGGGCCGCCGTCGATGAGAGAATCGCAGCACGATTCCCTTTCCACGGAGCCCGCATGAAGCATCTGCTGTCCCGGCTGTTCGTCAGCGCCGCGCTCGTCGCGCTTGTTCCGGCGCTGCCGGCGCAGGCCGCGACGCCGCCCGGCATCTTCGTCGTCGCCACCCAGCTCGGCGAATTCACGACTCTCGACCCGAGCGAAATCTACGAGCTCGTGCCGTCCGAGTACGTCGCGAACACCTACGAACGGCTCGTGCGGGTCGACCTGAAGGACCCGACGCGCTTCGACGGGCAGATCGCGCAATCCTGGTCGGTCGGCGCCGACGGCGTCACCTACACGTTCAAGCTGCGCCCCGGTCTCACGTTCCATTCCGGCAACCCGGTCACCGCCGACGACGTCGCGTGGTCACTGCAGCGCACCATCCTGCTCGACAAGGGCCCGGCCGGCGTGCTCGCCGATCTCGGCCTCACGAAGGCGAACGTGATGCAGAAGGTGCGCGCGGTCGACCCGCAGACCTTCGTGCTCGAAACCGACCGCAAGTACGCGCCGAGCTTCGTGCTCAACGTGCTGAGCGCGTGTCCGGCGTCGGTGCTCGACAAGAAGCTGCTGATGTCACATCAGCAAGGCAGCGATTTCGGCAGCGCCTGGCTGAAGACCAACGACGCGGGCTCGGGCCCGTACCAGCTCGTCAAGTGGACGCCGAACGAAAGCATCGTGCTGCAGCGTTTCGACAAGTACCGGGCGCCGTACCCGATGAAACGCGTCGTGCTGCGCCACGTGCCCGAGGCCTCCGCGCAGCGGTTGCTGCTGGAAAACGGCGACGTCGACGCCGCGCGCAACCTGAGCCCCGACAGCCTCGCCTCGCTGACCAAGGCCGGCAAGATCAAGGTCGCGTCGTGGCCGGTGTCCGCGCTGCTGTACCTGAGCCTGAATACGAAGAACCCGAATCTCGCGAAGCCCGACGTGCAACAGGCGATGAAGTGGCTGGTCGACTACGACGGCATCCAGCGCAATATCGTCAGCACGACGTACAAAGTGCACGAGACCTTCCTGCCCGAAGGCTTCCTCGGCACGCTGAATTCGAATCCGTACAAGCTCAACGTCGCGAAGGCGAAGGCGCTGCTCGCGAAAGCCGGCTTGCCGAACGGCTTCGACGTGACGATGGACATGCCGAACGATTATCCGTACCTCGAGATCGCACAGGCACTGCAGGCGAACTTCGCGCAGGGCGGCATCCGCGTGAAGCTGATCCCGGGCGATGCGAAGCAGGCGATCGGCAAGTACCGCGCACGCCAGCACGACATCTTCATCGGCGAATGGTCGCCCGACTACATGGACCCGAACAGCAACGCGCGCGGCTTCGCCTGGAATCCTGACAATTCCGACCAGTCGAAGACGAAGATGCTCGCATGGCGCAACAGCTGGGACATCCCGCAATTGACGAAGGACACCGAGGCCGCGCTCGTCGAGCCGTCGCCCGCGAAGCGCGCACAGCGTTACGAGGCTCTGCAGAAGGCCGTGCTCGCGAACTCGCCGTTCATCATCATGTTCGAGAAGGTCGTGCAGGTCGCGACGCGCCCCGGCACGACCGGGCCGGAGATCGGACCGATCAACGACCTCGTGTCGTACCGGACGCTGGCAAAATAAGGCCGGCTTCCCGCGGCATTTCGTCGACGCGCTGCACGGCGAAACACCCCGCAAATTATCCCTGTCATGCACGAATGCGGAACATGCGTGACAGGGATAAATTTCTCTGCCGCCCATCGCGATCCTGTCGTCGGGCGCGCACACTCTCCCCTATCAGCCTCCGCCAAACCATAGTTTTTATCCGCTGGCGCGAATGATTTTGGCTTTGTTAGATGGATGACACCGAATCATCCGATGACAAATATCTAACAGCCCGATGACCTGCGCGTTCGCCCATACCGTCGAATCCCGCTTTGCCGACCTGACGCCGACCGCGAAGCGCATCGCGAGCTACATGCTCGCGAACCTCGACCGTCTCGGGCTCGAAACGGCCGACCAGATCGCGCAGCAGACCGGCACCAGCGGCATCTCCGTCGGTCGTTTCCTGCGCAGCATCGGCTACCGCAACCTCGACGACCTGAAACGCGAACTGCGCGGCGGCAGCGACCGCCCGTGGATGATCACCGACCGCCTCGACGAATACCGCCGCACCGCCGGCGCGCACGCGAACGCCGGCGACAGCGACCATGGCGACGGCACGCTTGCATCATCGCTCGATCGCGAGCTCGATGCGATCCGCCACGTCTACCGGCTCGCGGAAGAACCCGTGTTCGCGCAGGTCGCGGACCGGATCGCGCATGCCGACGCCGTATTCATCCTCGGCATCCAGTCGACCCGCGGCATCAGCAACGCGTTCAGCAGTTATCTGGAATACATCCGCCCGCGCGTGTTCTATTCCGACGGCCAGTCGGGCTCGTACGTCGATTCGCTGAATTCCGAATTCGAGCGGCCGTACTGCATCGTCACCGATACGCGCGCCTATTCGCGCAGCGCGCGCCGCTATTGCCAGGCGGCCGCCGAACGCGGCCAGCCGTTCGCGCTGGTCACCGATCTCTATTGCCCGTGGGCGCGCGAATGGCCGGCCGACCTGCTGCAGGTGAAGACCGACGTCGGCCAGTTCTGGGATTCGCTCGCGCCGCTCACGTGCCTGTTCAACCTGCTGATCACCGCCGTGGTCGACCGCCTCGGTCCCGCGATCGACCGGCGCGTCGCGCGCAACCGCGAACTGCAGCGCGCCTTCGACCAATTCGAATCCTGAGCGCCCCGAATGCCGATGCCGTCTCCCCGCCTCGTTGAAATCACGCCCGCCACGCATCGCGTCGAGATCGATCTCGTCTACGCGACCGAGCGCAACCTGACCGGCAAGGCGATCTACCGTCGCGCGCACTGCCTGCTGCTCGAGCCGGCCGAGGCCGCGCTGCGCCGCGCGGTCGACGTCGCAGCACAAGCCGGCTTCACGCTGCGCATCTACGACGCGTACCGGCCGCCGCAGGCGCAACAGGTGCTGTGGGATTTCCTGCCCGATCCGAACTTCGTCGCCGATCTCGGCCGCGGCTCGAACCACAGCCGCGGCACCGCGCTCGACCTGACGCTCGTCGGTGCGAACGGCGAGCCGCTCGATATGGGCACCGGCTTCGACGAGATGGTGGCAGCGTCGGGCCACTTCCATCCGGGGCTGCCCGAAGCCGTGCAACGCAACCGGCTGCTGCTGCTCGGCGTGATGCAGGCGGCCGGCTTCGCGCATATCGACAGCGAATGGTGGCACTACGAACTGCCCGGTTCGCATGCCTTGCCGCAGATCGACAACGCGGCGAGCGGCCCGTGGCGCCTGATGTAACGACGATGCACGTTTCTTTCACCGTTCCCGTTCAACGACCTCAACGACACATGGAGAAGCGCACATGCAACCCCTGACCTCCCGGCTCGTCGCGGCACTCGCCGCCGCATCCGTGCTCGCCGCCGTTCCGCTTTCCGCCGCACGCGCGGAAACGCCGAAGGACATGTTCGTGATGGCCACGCTGCTCGACGAATTCACGACGCTCGATCCCGGCGAGATCTACGAACTGGTGCCGGAGGAATACGTCGCGAACACGTACGACCGGCTCGTGCGCGTCGACCTGCGCGATCCATCGAAATTCAACGGCGACGTCGCGCAGTCGTGGACGGTGAGCGCCGACGGGTTGACCTATACGTTCAAGCTGCGCTCGGGCCTCAAGTTCCACTCGGGCAACCCGCTGACGGCCGACGACGTCGCATGGTCGATCCAGCGCGCGGTGCTGCTCGACAAGGGGCCGGCCGCCGTGCTGACCGGCATCGGCCTCACGAAGGCGAACGTCGCCGCGAACGTGAAGAAGCTCGACGATCAGACGGTGTCGATCACGACCGACCACAAATACGCGCCGACCTTCGTGCTGAACGTGCTCGGCTCATGGCCCGCGTCGGTGCTCGACAGGAAGCTGCTGCTGTCGCACCAGCAAGGCAACGACTTCGGCAATGCGTGGCTGAAGACCAACGAGGCCGGCTCCGGCGCGTACAAGCTGGTCAAGTGGTCGGCCGGCGACAGCATCGTGCTGCAACGCTTCGACGGCTACCGCCTGCCGCTCGCGATGAAACGCATCGTGCTGCGCCACGTGCCCGAAGCGGCGAGCCAGCGCCTGCTGCTGGAAAACGGCGACGTCGACGCGGCGCGCGACCTGAGCCCGGACGATCTCGCGTCGGTCGTGAAATCCGGCAAGGCGAAGGTCGCGGCATCGCCGCAGGCGACGCTGCTGTATCTCGGCCTGAACACGAAGAACCCGACGCTCGCGAAGCCCGACGTTCAGGAAGCGCTGAAGTGGCTGGTCGACTATTCCGGAATCCAGACCAACGTCGTGAAGACGACCTACAAGGTGCACCAGACTTTCCTGCCCGAAGGCTTCCTCGGCACGCTGAATGCGAATCCGTACAAGCTCGACGTCGCGAAGGCGAAGGCGCTGCTCGCGAAGGCCGGCGTGGCGAACGGCTTCGCGGTGACGATGGACGTGCGCAACGACTATCCGTACACGGAGATCGCGCAGGCCGTGCAGGCGAACTTCGCGCAGGCGGGCGTCAAGGTGCAGCTGATCCCCGGCGACAACAAGCAGACGCTCGCGAAATACCGCGCGCGCCAGCACGACATCTACATCGGCGAATGGTCGGCCGACTACATCGACCCGCACAGCAACGCGCAGGGTTTTGCATGGAACCCCGACAACTCCGACAAGTCGAGCTATAAAATGCTGGCCTGGCGCAACAGCTGGGACATTCCGCAACTGACGAAGGAGACCGACACCGCGCTCGCCGAGCCGACCGCCGCGCAACGCGCGCAACGGTATCAGGCGATGCAGAAGGACATGCTCGCGCATTCGCCGTTCGTGATCATGTTCCAGAAGGTCGCCCAGGTCGCGACGCGGCCCGGCGTGAGCGGACTCGAAGTCGGACCGATCAACGATCTCGTGTCGTACCGTAACCTGACGAAGCAATAAGATTCACCGCATGTCGACTCCCGCCTCCTCCCTCGAAGCGCTGCGCACGCTGCCCGCGCGGCGCCCGGCCGTACGCTGGGCGCTGCGCGTGCTGCGCTGGGCGCTCACGCTCGCCGTCACGTTCGCGGGGCTGCTCGCGCTGACGTTCGTGATCGGCCGCAAGGTGCCGATCGATCCCGTGCTCGCGATCCTCGGCGATCGCGCGTCGGCCGAGGCTTACGCGGCCGAGCGCATCGCGCTCGGCCTCGACAAGCCGCTCGCCACGCAATTCCTGATCTACGCGCGCGACGTGCTGCACGGCAATCTCGGGATGTCGCTGCTGACGTCGAACCCGGTGCTCGACGATATCCGACGCGTGTTCCCCGCCACGCTCGAACTCGCGACGATCGCGACGTTGATCGGCATCGCGATCGGCGTGCCGCTCGGCGTCGCGGCCGCGGTGAAGCACAACCGGCCGATCGACCACATCGCGCGCTTCGTCGGCCTGATCGGCAATTCGGTGCCGGTGTTCTGGCTCGGGCTGATGGGGCTGCTGCTGTTCTATGCGCGGCTGCACTGGGTCGGCGGCCCCGGCCGGCTCGATCCCGTGTACGACGGCATGGTCGACCCGCGCACGGGCAGCCTGCTGATCGACTCGGCGCTCGCGGGCGAGTGGGACGTGTTCCGCAACGCGGTGTCGCACATCGCGCTGCCGGCCGCGATCCTCGGCTACTACTCGGTCGCGTACCTGAGCCGGATGACGCGCTCCTTCATGCTCGACCAGCTGAGCCAGGAATACATCGTCACCGCGCGCGCGAAGGGCCTGTCCGAGCGCCGCGTGATCTGGCGGCATGCGTTCGGCAACATCGCGGTGCCGCTCCTGACCGTGATCGCGCTCACGTACAGCAACCTGCTCGAGGGCTCGGTGCTCACCGAGATCGTGTTCGCGTGGCCGGGGCTCGGCTCGTACCTGACGGGTGCGCTGCTGAACGCCGACATGAACGCGGTGCTCGGCGCGACGCTCGTGATCGGCGCGATGTTCATCATCGTCAACCTGCTGACCGACGCGCTGTACCGCGTGTTCGATCCGCGTGCGCGCTGAGGGCCGCCGCGACATGACCGCTTCCACCCTGCTTCTTTCACCGTCCATGCCGAAGGTCGTCCGATCATGAATGCCGAGCGTCTCACGCTGCGCGCGTGGCTGCTTTCCGATGCGCCCGCGTCGCGCTCGCAGGCCGCGTTCGGCCTCGCATATCGCCGCTGGCGCCGCTTCGCCGCCAATCCGCTCAACCTGTTCGGGCTCGCGATCCTGGTCGCGCTGATCGTCGTCGCCCTCGTCGGCCCGCTGATCATGCCGCACGATCCGCTGCGCCAGGTGCTGTCCGACCGCCTGCTGCCGCCCGGCTCGCCGTCGCACTGGCTCGGCACCGACCAGCTCGGCCGCGACATCCTCTCGCGGCTGATCGACGGCTCGCGCCTCACGCTCGGCATCGCGATGCTCGTCGTCGTGATCGTCGTGCCGATCGGACTCCTGATCGGTACGACGGCCGGTTATTGCGGCGGTTTCGTCGACAGCGCGCTGATGCGCATCACCGACATCGCGCTGGCGTTCCCGAAGATCGTGCTCGCGCTCGCATTCGCGGCCGCGCTCGGGCCCGGCGTGATCAACGCGGTCGTCGCGATCTCGATCACCGCGTGGCCCGCGTACGCGCGGCTCGCGCGCGCGGAGACGATCCGCATCGCGCAGGCCGATTACATCCACGCGGCGCGCCTGCAAGGCGCATCGGGCCCGCGGATCTTGCTGCGCTATATCGTGCCGCTGTGCATGTCGTCGGTGATCGTGCGCGCGACGCTCGATATGGCCGGCATCATCCTGACCGTCGCGGGCCTCGGCTTCCTCGGCCTCGGCGCGCAGCCGCCGAGCCCCGAATGGGGCTTCATGGTCGCGTCGGGCCGCAACGTGCTGCTCGACGCGTGGTGGGTCGCGACGCTGCCCGGCGCGGCAATCCTGCTCGTCAGCCTAGCGTTCAACCTGCTCGGCGACGGGCTGCGCGACGTCTTCGATCCGCGTCATGGAGCGTGACATGCCACTGAATTCCGTCAACGCACCCGCGCCGCTCTGCGAGATCGACGGCCTGAAGATCGGGTTTCGCGGGCACGACGGCGTCGTGTCCGACGCGGTGCGCGACCTGTCGCTGACGCTCGCGCCCGGCGAACGGCTCGGCATCGTCGGCGAATCCGGCTCCGGCAAATCGCTGACGGGCCGCGCGCTGCTCGGCCTGCTCCCCGAAGCCGCGCGCTGGTCGGCCCGCACGATGCGCTTCGCCGGCCGCGACCTGCTCGCGATGTCGGCGAGCGAACGCCGGCGCCTGTGCGGCAGCCAGATGGGGATGATCCTGCAGGATCCGAAATATTCGCTGAACCCGGTGATGACCGTCGCGAAGCAGATGGGCGAAGCATTCCGGCTGCACGAGCCGGGGTTGCGCGGCCGCGCGCTGCGCGAGCGGATCGTCGAGGCGCTCGCCGCCGTGCAGATTCGCGATCCGGCGCGCGTCGCCGATGCGTATCCGCACGAGCTGTCGGGCGGCATGGGCCAGCGCGTGATGATCGCGATGATGGTGTCGACCGGCCCGCGCCTGCTGATCGCCGACGAGCCGACGTCCGCGCTCGACGTCGCGGTGTCGATGCAGGTGCTCGCGGTGCTCGACGCGATGATTGCGCGGCACGGCACGGGCCTGATGTTCATCAGCCACGACCTGCCGCTCGTGATGTCGTTCTGCGATCGCGTCGCGGTGATGTATGCGGGCCGCGTCGTCGAAACCTGTGCCGCGCGCGACCTGCGCGACGCGACGCATCCATACACCCGCGGGCTGCTCGCGGCGAATCCGCCGCTCGCAAACCCGCCCGACGAACTGCCTGTGCTGCGGCGCGACCCGGCGTGGCTCGACGCCGCTTCGCCCGCATCGTCGTCGGCCGAATCCAGGGAGGCCGCACGATGATCGACGTCGATCACGCCTCGATCCGTTTTCCGACCCGCACCGGCCATGTCGACGCCGTGCGCGATGCCAGCTTCGCGGTACGCGACGGCGAAGTCTTCGGGCTCGTCGGCGAATCGGGCTCCGGCAAGTCGACGCTGCTGCGCGCGCTGACCGGCCTCGTGCCGCTCGCGGGCGGCAGCCTGTCGATCGACGGCCGGCCCGTCGGCGGCACGCCCGACCGCGCATTCCGCCGCCACGTGCAGATGGTGTTCCAGGATCCGTACGCGTCGCTGCATCCGCGCTTCACGGTCGACCAGACGCTGCGCGAACCGCTGTCGATCCACCGGATCGACGACGCCGACGCGCGCATCGCCCGCGCGCTGTCCGAAGTCGGGCTCGGCCCGGCGTTCCGCTTCCGCTATCCGCACCAGCTGTCGGGTGGCCAGCGCCAGCGTGTCGCGATCGCGCGCGCGCTGATCGTCGAGCCGCGCGTGCTGCTGCTCGACGAGCCGACCTCCGCGCTCGACGTATCGGTGCAGGCCGAGATCCTGAACCTGCTGCGCCGCCTGCATCGCGAACGCAACCTGACGATGATCCTCGTGAGCCACAACCTCGCGGTGATCGGCTTCCTGTGCCAGCGCGTCGCGGTGATGCAGCATGGCGAGATCGTCGAACAGCTGCGGATCGAGGACGTTCGCGCCGGACAGGTCGCACGCGACTACACGCGCACGCTGCTGCGCGCGACCGAAGGCTATCGACGCCTCGATCCGGTTGCCTGACATGTGCGCGACGCGCGGGCGTGCGATACTCGGCACCCCGTGCATCGGCGCGCCGACGGATGGAACCCTCGCGCGCCGCGCGGGTCCATTTCCTTTCGTCAACAGCTCAACAGCAATAGGGAGGCGTTCATGCTGCAATTCATCGAAACCCTGGTGGTCGGGCTCATCGTCGGCCTCCTCGCCCGTGCGCTCAAGCCCGGCGACGACAAGATGGGCATCCTGATGACCGTCGTGCTCGGCGTCGTCGGCTCGCTCGTCGCGGGCTACGTCGGCCGCGCCGCCGGCTGGTATGCGCCGGGCCAGGGCGCCGGCTGGATCGCGTCGATCATCGGCGCGATCGTGCTGCTCGTGATCGTCGGCGCGGTACGCAAGCGCGCGGGCTGACCGCCGCATCGCCCGCGTCGATACGCAACGGCCGCTCGTTACACGAGCGGCCGTTTTCTTTATGCACGCCGCAATTCGCACCTTCGTCGAATCGTTGAGTCCTCAACGATTCACTCGCAAACCCCCGGTTCACTGGCCGGATCGCCGCGCCCTTACGCCATCGGCAATACCCTGACTTGCGGCCGCACAAATTTGGGATAAATTGATTGGAGGAATACGGCGTCATTTGATCGTTGCCGTTATTTCCCGTTTTTCATTCAAGAGGTCCAATGGAATTGCCGTTTACGCATACAGCACCGCAGCGTTGACGGACTGCCATTCGAGCGGCCCCGCTGCGACGCGCTTCCTCTCTGGAGCCTGTCATGAAGCATCGCCTGTTTGCCGCCTCGTTTGCCCTGGCTGCCTCGCTTCTGGCGTCGTCCTCATCTTTTGCCGCCGGCGCGTCCGGCGTTATCCACTTCACCGGCATGATCGTCGAGCCGCCGTGCTCGTTCGCGCTCGACACCGCCGACGCCGCGCACGCGCACGTGCGCCCCGACTGCCCGCGCCCGGCGAGCGGGCAAGTCGCATTCGTCGACGCGGCCAGCCTGCGCACGATCAAGACCACGACCTTTACGCAGGCCTCGCGCGCAATCGTTTTACCTGGCCGTGCGGGCGACACGCATGCGCCGATGATCGCCATCGTGACGTACCAGTAACGCCCGCTGCCGGAGGCGTCGCGCGTCAGTCGCGATGGCAGGCGATCCAGTCGCTGAACGCGCGGATCTTCTGCTGGCTGCCGATGCTCTCCGGGTAGACGAAGAAATAACGGGCGCCGGTCTCGAGCACGATGTCGAACGGCCGTTCGAGCCGGCGCGCGCTGACGTCGTCGTCGACGAGCGTCACGTCGCCGATCGCGACGCCGAAGCCCTGCATCGCCGCGTTCGTCGCGAGATCGAGCGTGTCGAAGGTCGGCCCGCGCTCCGCGTCGACGGCGCGCTCGCCCGCGTGATCGAGCCACGCGCGCCAGTCGCGGTGGTCGCGCGTCGGATGCAGCAGCGTATGGTGCGCGAGATCGCCGACCGCATCGAGCGGCGCGGCCTGCCGCAGCTCGGGCGCGCACACCGGCGTCAAGCGTTCGTCGAACAGCGGCAGCGCGAATACGCCCGCGCCCGGCGACGTACCGTAGACGACCGCCGCATCGAACGGCTCGGTCGAGAAATCGACGACGTGCTGCCACGCGGTCGTGATCTGCACGTGGAGCTCGGGATGCTCGCCCTGGAAGCGCATGATGCGCGGCAGCATCCAGCGCATCACGCAGGTCGGCACCTTCAGCGCGAGATCGGTGCGCTGCCGCGTGAGCTTCATCGAGATGTCCTCGATCCGCGCGAAGCTCTCGTTGACCACCGGCAGCAATTGCTCGCCCTCCGCCGTCAGCGTGAGGCCCTTCGCGTGCCGTTTGAACAGCGGAAAGCCGTAGTGCGCCTCGAGTGTCTGGATCTGCCGGCTCACCGCACCCTGCGTGAGGCACAGCTGCTCGGCCGCGCGCGTGAAGCTGCGGTGGCGGGCCACCGTCGAGAAGATCTGCAGCGCGTGCAGGGGCGGAAGTCGGCGCATGACGAAGGGGGTAGACGGATCGACCGCACCGAACGACGGCGCGGCAAGGCCGCGCGCCGACACCGGCGCGCGCTGATCGACACGATAAGCCAAACGCCGGCTTTACGCGAGGTGCGTCGCGCGCTCAGGCCGTGGCGGCGAACGCGCCCGTCGCGATGCGCGCCGCCGACGCGACGACGTCCGCGCGTGCGGCCGCGTCGGCACGCGGCTGCGTGAACGACACGGCCAGCACGATCGGCGCGCGCGACGGCGGCCACAGCACCGCGACGTCGGTCGTCGTGCCGTAGCCGCCGGTGCCGGTCTTGTCCGCGATGCGCCAGCCGGGCGGCACGCCGGCCGCGATCCCGGTCGCGCCGCGCGCGCCGCCGGTCATCCATTCCGTGAGCTGCGCACGCTGCGGTTCGCGCAGCGTATCGCCGAGCAGCAACCGCTGCAGCGTGTCGACCATCGCAACCGGTGTCGACGTATCACGCTCGTCGCGAGGCGCCGCCTGGTTCAGTTCGGGTTCCCAGCGATCGAGCCGGAACACGGTGTCGCCGCTTTCGTGCGCGAACGACGTGACGGCCTGCGGGCCGCCGAGCACGCCCATCAGCAGGTTCCCGGCGCCCTTGTCGCCCGACTGCAGCATCGCCGTGCAGAGCTGCGCGATCGTCATCCCCGTGTCGACGTGGCTTTCCGTCACCGGCGAGCCGGCCACGACTTCATAGCGGCGATACAGGATGCGGCGCGGCAACAGCGACGCGTCGAGCGAGCCGCGCGCGAGTATCGCGGCGGCGGCGACGACCGCATAGGTGCCGCACAGCGGGAAGCGCTCGCGCGCGTGATGTGCGATGCGCGCGCCGCTCGACGTATCGAGTGCGGCGACGCCGAGCCGGCCGTTCGACGCTTTTTCAAGCGCGGTGAGTTCGGCCTGGGCGGCATGTGCGCGCCCCTGCTCGGCGACGGGTGCCGACGAGCACGCGGCAACGAACGGCGCGGCGACGGCGGCGAGCAACAGCGAGCGACGTGTCGGAGAATGTTCCATGGATGAAGGGCGTTCTGTCGGAAACGGTGACATGGAGCAACGCACGTGCGCATCGACGACGCACACGCATTCGCGCCGACGGCCGGCTCGCGACGGCATACGCCGCGCATCCCCGAAGACGTCCGTCGGCCCCGCATGCGGCGGGACGCACATGAACAGACCCTAGCGTAGCAGCGAGCGCGCCCCGCGTCAGCCTTGCGACGAAGGCAGGTACGGCATCGGATTGACGGGCTTGCCGTCGCGTCGCACTTCGAACAGCAGCGCGACACGCGAGTTGTCGAGGTCGCCCATCTCGGCGATCTCGTCGCCCCGGCGCACGATGTCGCCGGTTTTCACGAGCACTTTGCGGTTGTGCGCATAGGCGGTGAGGAAATCCGCGTTGTGCTGGACGATGATCAGGGTGCCGTAATCGTTCAGGCCGCTGCCCGCGTACATTACGCGGCCGTCGGCCGCCGCGCGAACCGGGTCGCCCGGCCGGCCGGCGATCTGGATGCCGCGGTTCTGCCCCGGCCGGAACGCGTCGACGATCTTGCCGCGCGCGGGCCACGTAAGCGCCACACCGCCCGCATGCCGCCTGGTTTCCTTCACGACCTGCCGGTCGCTCGCCGTCGACGCGCTCGCCTGCGCGGCGGGTAGTGCATTGCTCGCGGCGGCTGGCGCGGCGGCCTGTGCACTGCCATTCCCGCCCGATGCCTGCAACGGCTGCTGGCGGACGATGCGCAGCACCTGCCCCATGCGCAGCCTGCCGCGCCCGTCGAGCTTGTTCCAGGTGCGCAGGTCGGCGACGCTGCAGTCGTTCGCGGACGCGATGCCCGACAGCGTGTCGCCGCGTTTCACCACGTACTTCTGCGCGACGAGAATGGGTGCGGGCGGCGGCGTCGCGGGCGTTGCGGCGGGCTGGCCCGACGGCGAGCCCGCCAGCGTGTCGCTCGGCGGGACGGGCGGCGTACTGGCACAACCGGCCATGACGAGCACCGCGGCCAGGCCGGACAGCCACGCCGACTTGCGGCAAATCTCGCGCTGATTCATGGACGATCGACTCCGGTTTGACAATCTTTCAAGCATCTCAAAAACGGAACGGCCGACGTGTAACCGGATGCAAACAATGATGACAAACGATCACGAACCGGGCGCCGGCGGACACTCGTTACCGGTAATACGGTCGATTTCGGAAAAACTTGACGGTTTTGGACGCGAGATGCGGAAGAAATTTCAGGATGCGCCGATATTTCGAATGGCTTTCAATCTCCCATGGCCGCGTCGGACAGCCGATGCGGTCTGCGACGGCCGCCCGCTCAGCGCAGCCAGTCGACCAGCTCCGCGCAGGCCCACGCGACGCCGATGCACAGGAACAACAGGTGCAACGCGATCTTGAACGACACGCCCCACGACGAATCGACCCGCATGACAATCTCCCCCGGTTGATATGCGGCCATGATCCGGCATCGATCCCGCCCCGAAAATGCGGAACCGGCGAACGGGGTCTCAGGCGCAGCCTGAGACCGGCGCGGCGGTTCCTGCTAACTTATCGGCCATATCCATTCTTACGCGCCCTCACCCGCCATGCGCTTCGACCTGACCGACCTGCGGCTCTTCCTGAACATCTGCGAGGCCGGCACGATCACGGGCGGCGCCGAGCGCACCCACATCACGCTGCAGGCAGCAAGCGAGCGCATTCGCGGGATGGAAGACGAACTCGGCGTGCCGCTGCTGCACCGGACCAAGTCCGGCGCGCAGGCGACCGACGCCGGCCGCGCGCTCGAGCACCACGCACGCACGGTGCTGCAGCAGATCGACCAAATGCGCGGCGAACTGCAGCAATACGGCCAGGGGCTGCGCGGGCATATCCGGCTGCTCTGCAACACGGCGTCGCTGAGCGAATACCTGCCCGACGCGCTCGCCGCGTATCTGCCGCATCATCCGAAACTGTCGATCAGCGTCGAGGAGCGCTCGAGCCAGGAAATCGTGCACGCGATCCGCAACAAGACGGCCGAGGTCGGCATCGTCGCCGATTCGGTCGGGCTCGGCGGACTCGAGCAGAAGCCGTTCCGCGAGGATTGGCTGATCGCGGTCGTGCCGGCCGGGCATCCGCTCGCCGCGCGCGACGAGGTCGCGTTCGACGAGATCGCCGACGCGGATTTCGTCGGGCTGACCGACGGCAGCGCGCTGCAGGTCCATCTCGGCGACCAGGCACGTGCGCTCGGCAAGCGGATCCGCTACCGTGTGCAGCTGAAGAGTTTCGACGCGATCTGCCGCGTGATCGAAAGCGGCGTGGGGATCGGCATCGTGTCGCGCCACGCGGCCGAGCGCGCGATGCAGACGATGGACGTGCGGCTCGTCGAGCTGTCCGACGCGTGGAGCCACCGCAAGCTGACGCTCTGCGCGCGATCGTTCGATGCGCTGCCCAAATATACGCAGGCGTTCGTGTCGTATCTGTCGGGCGAAACGCCATCGCGCTGAACGCCGCGCGCCGTCCGCAACGGCCGGGCGATACACGAGGAGGCACCGCCGCCATGACGACACCCGATCTCGCCACGCACTACCGCGCCTACATCGACTGCCTGAACCGCCAGGACTGGCCGGCGCTCGGCCGGTACGTCGCCGACAACGTGATCCACAACGACCGGCCGCTCGGCCTGGCCGGCTACCGCGCGATGCTGGAGCAGGATTTCCGCGACATTCCGGATCTCCATTTCGAGATCCGGCTGCTGGTGTGCGAACCGCCGCGCATCGCATGCCGGCTGCGCTTCGCGTGTGCGCCGAGCGGGACGTTCATGGGGCTCGCCGTCGACGGCACGCGCGTCACGTTCGCCGAGAACGTGTTCTACGAATTTCACGACGGCAAGATCCGGCAGGTGTGGTCGGTGATCGACAAGGCCGCGATCGAAGCGCAGCTTTAGCATCGCCGCGAGACGGCCACCGGACGGGATCGACGAGTCGATATCCGGCTTGAATCCGATTTCCAAGGGTAACGTTTTCTTTCATATCTCACCGGAAGGCGCGCCGCACGAACGCCTTTCCGACATTGCCGTCACTGCCGATATGCCACGCTGCGCCGCAGCGAAAATAATCATAAATCGCAGAAATTCCCGCACGCATAGCCCTCTCTCATCACACCTCGTGCGTTGACCATCCGGGTTTTCACGGTCGCATCCGGCGTGAAAGCGCATTGACATCGAAGCAATCGATGCCTAAATTTGGAAAACGTTTTCCCGCACTGTCAGCGCGACGCGACCATGGCCCGCGCAGGGAGAACGCTTGCCTGCTCGAGTTGCGATTCAAGACTTCATCACTATTCGAACCTGGAGACACGATGCATATGCGCAGCAGATTCGCGCTCGGCGCAGCGTTCAGCGCCCTTTCCGTCCTGTTCATCAGCGCATGCGGCGGCAACGACGTGACCGCCCCGCCGTCGACACCGGCGCTCGCGCCGAACTCGTTGCAGGCGCTCGTCTACGGCGCACCCGACACCAGCGTGCCGGCGGGCACGCGCATTCCGGTCACGATGATGGGACAGATGCGCGCGCTGTTCGACCTGATCCGGAAGTCGCCCGACTTCACGCAGGTCGTCATGGATCTCGGCGACGGTTCGCCGGTTCACGTGCTCGACACGAACACCGGCGACAAATTCCTGCCCGGCAAGCTCGCGCTCGGCCTGTCGTACATCCTGATCGACATGAAGTCGAAGGGCGACCCGCAATACGCGAGCTATCTCGCGACGTACCAGACGATCACGACCGCGATGATGGCGCAGTCGGGCAGCGACTACACGTATGCAAATACGTCGTGGGGCGAGTACTACTATCTCGTCGCGCTGAACAACCTGAAGGCGCACGGCATGCTCAACGAGGTCTTCAGCGACGCGATGCTCGCGACGCTGCAGCAACGGCTCACCTTCTGCGACATGTTCGGCCCCGATGCAAGCGGCAAGACCAGCACCTGCCCGGCCGCCGGCACGCCGATCGACATTGCGTCGCTCAACACCGCGCAGAATTATTATGCGGTGTCCTACGGAATCGCCGGACTGCGGCAGAAGCTCGGCTGGAGCAATCCGTCGTTCTCGTCGGCGACCGATCCGGCCGTCGCGACGATGGGCGCGCGCGATGCGCTGCTCTATACCGTGACGAACCACATCCGCAACGATTCGTCGGGCGGGTTCTCCGACGAAGCGTCGAACACGCACACGACCTATTACGACCGGGCGCGCTACGACCGCTACAGCACGCTGCTGATCGGCGAAGTGACCGAGCGCACGTTCGAGATGGGCAACGAGGCGAACCTCACGCCGGAACTGAAGGGCTATCTGCGCAAGTCGGTCGACCTGATCCTGCCGCAGCTGAACGCCGACGGCCAGGGCTTCAACTACGGCCGTTCGATCGGCCCGTACGGCGATTCCGCGTTCATGGAGGTGCTGACGGCGGCCGCCAACGCGGGCGTGCTGACCGACCAGGAAAAGCAGGTTGCGTACGCGTTCATCTACCGGGCCGCGCGGCGCTTCGACACGTACTGGTACGACCCGTCGCTGCCGACGCCGTCGGTGAACATGTGGGTCAAGGGTCGCGGCACGGACGCCTATCGCGGCAAGCCGCGCGTGATGGGCGAGAATTTCAGCCTGCTGCATCAGTACCTGTACGTGAACGCGTGGTGGAACAAGCTCGGCTTCGGCGGCAAGGCGCCGATGGACGATGCGGCCTACGATGCGTGGCTCGACGCGCTGCCGCGCTACACGCTCGCCTGGTACAACCAGCCCGCCGATACCGCGCATCCGTACAACGCGGCGCTGCTCACCGTGCGCGACGGCCGCCGCGTGGTCAACCTGAATCTCAGCCAGGCGCCCGACTACAACTCGTTCACGCCGTACTATCCGGTGCCGTTCTCCGACAAGCTGATCTACGGGACGACCGATCTGGGCTACGCACTGCTGGTGCCGCAGGTGTCGTACAACGGGAAGACCTACGTTCCCGTCACGTACTACAAGAACCTCGACGTCCAGCAGGCCAACGGACAGGTGGTCGTGTCGTTCGACACGGCGAAGTTCCGTCTCGCGTCGAAGAACGCGGCGTACACGACGGATCTCGACCTGCAGGTGCATACCGTGCTGACGTTCGCGCACGGCACGATCTCGCGCAGCGACACGCTTGCCTCGGGCACGCTCGCCGGCAACCTGTCGGTCGAGACGGACTTCGCGTCGTTCGCGGACTTCGCGTCCACGCAAGCGAACGGCGACGGCACATCGGTGACGTACGCGAACAGCACCGCGACCGGCTATGCGGCGTCCGGGTTCGACACCTGCGCGCTGTCCGCCTTCGACACGGTCAACGGCGCGACGAACCCGCTGTCGACGACGCCGATCGGCCAGCTGCATTCGAACTTCGCGTGCAAGACCACTCCGTTCGCGCTCGGCGCGGGCGTCACCCGCACGTTCGGGTGGACGCTGAAGTACGCCGACCCGGCCTGAGCGGCATGGCCGCCGCGTCGTGAGCGTCCTCGAAGCCGGCTCTCGAAACCGGCTTCGGGGCATTCACGCCGGGCGCGCGGTGCGCGTGTCGGCGATGCCCGTTCACAGCCACGCCGAAGCGGCCATGTAGGCGCCGAGCGCGATCATCCCGACGAAGAAGCAGCGCTTGAACGCCTTCTCGCTCATCACGCGCCGCGCATATTGCCCGCCGATCATCCCCGCGAGTGCCGGCACGAGCGCCAGCGCCGATACGCCGAGATCGATCGTCTGCAGCGCGCCCGTCACGCGCAACTGCAGCCCGAGCGCGATCGTCGACGCGGTAAACGACAGCCCGAGCGCCTGGATCAGGTCGTCCTTCGACAGCCGCAGCGCCTGCAGGTACGGCACCGCCGGCACGACGAACACGCCGGTCGCGGCCGTCACGACGCCCGTCAGATAGCCGACCGCGGCCGACAACCACTTCTCGTATCGCCGCGGCGCGGGCAATCGCGCGGCGGCGAGCCCCCAGCAGCCGTATGCGGCCAGCACGACGCCGAGTGCCGCGTGGGTCCACGCGCTGCCGGCGGCAAGCGCGGGCAGCCCGCCCGTCAGCGTGCCGATCGTCAGCCCGGCGAGCAGCGGCCACAGACGCCGCAGCAACGGCCCGAACGAAGGGCCGAGCCACAGCTGCCAAACATTGGTGATGAACGACGGCACGAGCAGCAGACTCGCGGCGGCCGACGGCGGCATCGCGAGCGTCAAGAGCCCCATCGCGATCGTCGGCAGGCCGAGGCCGATCATGCCCTTGACCGCGCCGGCCAGCAGAAAGACCAGCACGATGATCGTCAGCATATGGGTTTGCATGGAGGGTGTTCCGTCCGGTTGAAGACGGCGCGATGATGAACCACCGTCACGCCGCCGGCCATCTGGCTTTGCCTGAGGCTGGCTCGGGCCCGCCCGGCCGGCCTCGTCGCCTCGTCATCCCGCCATGCCCGCCGTTCAGGCTCCGTGAGCGGGCCCCCGGCCCTGCTCGCTGTCGAGGTGCGCCATCTGGGGGGCCGGATAACGCTCGCCGGCAGCCGCCCCGGCGGGAACCGCCGTTTCGATGCGCGCCAGATCATCGACCGTTAGTTGCAACTTAGACGCCTGCAATGCGTCCTGGAGTTGCGTGCGCTTGCGCGCACCGATCAGCGGCACGATGTCGTCGCCGCGCGACAGCGCCCATGCGATCGCGATCTGCGCCGGGTTGCTGCCCTTCTCGTCGGCGATCGCACGCAGCGCGTCGACCAGCGCGAGATTGTGCGCGAGGTTCTCGCCCTGGAAGCGCGGGCTGGCCGCGCGGAAGTCGCGCTCGCCCTGCCGCGCCGCGCTCCAGCCGCCGCCGAGCAGCCCGCGCGACAGCACGCCGTACGCGGTCACGCCGATCCCGAGTTCGCGGCACACGGGCAGGATGTCCGCCTCGATCCCGCGCGACAGCAGCGAGTATTCGATCTGCAGGTCGGCGATCGGCGCGACGGCCGCCGCGCGGCGAATCGTGTCGGCACCCACCTCCGACAGGCCGATATGGCGCACATGACCGGCCTTCACGAGATCGGCGATCGCGCCGACCGTCTCCTCGATCGGCACCGTCGGATCGACGCGCGCCGGCCGGTAGATGTCGATGTGGTCGGTGCCGAGCCGCTTCAGCGAATACGCGACGAAATTGCGGATCGCCTGCGGCCGCGCGTCGTAGCCGACGAACGCGCCGGCCGGGTCGCGCAGCGCGCCGAATTTCACGCTGATCATCACCTGGTCGCGCGCGCGGCCGCGCAGCGCATCGCGGATCAGCATCTCGTTGTCGCCCATCCCGTAGAAGTCGCCCGTGTCCAGCAGCGTGATCCCGTTGTCGAGCGCCGCGTGCAGCGTCGCGATGCTTTCGTCGCGATCCGCCGGCCCGTACAGATCCGACATCCCCATGCAGCCGAGCCCGATCGCCGACACCTGCGGGCCCGTGCGGCCCAGTTGACGCTTGTCCATGTCCGTTTCCTTGCAGTGGTGAGTGAATGAACCGGATTCTGGACGCATCGCGGCGCGCGATAAACGCGAAACGCCCAACCAATTCATTCGACGCTGATTAACAATGGAGCCTGTCCCAATTCGCCCACGCTCCCGCCCCGCATGGACCATCTGCATGCAATGCGCATCTTTGCGCGCGTCGCCCACCTCGGCAGCTTCACGAAAGCGGCCGAGCAGCTGCAATTGCCGCGCCCGACGGTCAGCAATGCCGTCCAGTATCTGGAAAAACACCTGAGGGTGCGCCTGCTGCAGCGAACCACCCGGCGCGTCGCGCTCACCGCCGAGGGCGCCACCTATTACGAGCGCTGCACGCGGCTGCTGGCCGATCTGGACGATGCCGAGACGCTGTTCGACGACGCCGGCGCCGCGCCGCGCGGCGCGATCCGCGTCGACCTGCCCGAACGCTTCGCGCTGAACAAGGTGATTCCGGCGCTGCCGGATTTCCACGCGCGCTATCCCGACCTGCGCGTCGTGCTGAGCACGACCGACCGCTTCGTCGATCTCGTCGCCGACGGCATCGACTGCGCGGTGCGGGTCGGCGTGCTGTCCGACACGTCGCTGGTCGCGCGCCGCGTCGGCGAGATGGCGCAGATCAATTGCGCGTCGCCCGCGTATCTCGCGCGATACGGCACGCCGCGCTCGCCGGACGATCTGCCCGACCACGTCGCGGTCGGCTATTTCTCGAGCCGCACGGGCCGCGAGCTGGACTGGGAATATGCGGACATGGATTCGGGCGCGCTGCAGACGGTGAAGATGCGCAGCGTGGTCGCGGTGAACAGCTCGCAGGCGTATCTCGCGTGCTGCATCGCGGGCCTCGGGCTGATCCAGGCGCCGCGCGACGGGCTCGCGCCGCTGCTCGAGGACGGCTCGCTGGTCGAGGTGCTGCCGGAGTGGCATGCCGCGCCGCTGCCGGTGTCGGTCGTGTTTCCGAACAGCCGGCATCTGGCGCCGCGCGTGCGGATCTTCGTCGACTGGCTCGCGCAAACGCTCGACGACGACGCGCGGCGGCCCGCGTGACGAAAGCCGGCGCCGGGGCAACCCGCCCCGGGCGCCGGCAGGTCGACATCAGAACTTGTGGCGAATCGCGGCGCGCACCGCGAACTGGTTGGCCGACGACGACGGGCCGTCCGTCCCGACCACGTAGCCGCCGTCGGCCGCGGTGCCGGTCTTGTCGCCGGCGACCTTCTGCCATGCGCCCTGCAGGTAGACGTCGGTGCGCTTGGACAGGCTGTAATCGGCCATCAGCCCGACGGTGTGGTACTTCGGCTTGAACGAACCGGCCGCGGCGTCGAACTTGCCGTCCGTGTACACGTACTGCGCGCCGAGATAGAAATCGGACGTGAGCTGGTACTTGCCGTTGATCTCGAAGTTCTGGAACTTGGTCGCGCTCAGCCCGAGGCCCGAGAACGTCGACGCCGGCAGGTAAACGGTCGACACCGGGTTCTTCACGTCGGTCTTCGTATAGACGAAGCCGACCGTCGCCGGGCCGAACGTGTAGTTGACGCCGCCGCCGAAGATGCGCAGGCGGTCGGCGACGAAGTTCGCATCGTCGGCCGCGATCGCGCCCGCGTTGCCGACGCCCGGGCTGTTCGCCTGCAGGTATGCAGCCGCGACCTGCAGGCCGGCCAGCGAATACTGCGCGCCGATGCTGTACTGGCGGTTGGTCGAGAAGCCCGTGCTGTTGCTGAAGCTGTAGGTGCCGCCGAACGACAGCCCGTTCCAGTCGGGGCTCGCGTACTTGACCGTGTTGTTGACGCGGAACGAATTGTCCGTGTTGTCGTTGTCGAACGGGTGCGAGAACAGCGTGCCGCCCCAGTTGCCGTTCGCGGTCAGCGGCGCGAGATAGTCGACGACGGAATCGTACTGGCGGCCGAATGTCAACGTGCCGAAGCGCGACGCGCTCAGCCCGACGAACGCCTGACGGCCGAACATCCGGCCGCCCTGGTTGAGCCGGCCGTTGTTCACGTCGAAGCCGTTTTCCAGCGTGAAGATCGCCTTCAGCCCGCCGCCCAGATCCTCGCTGCCCTTCAGGCCCCAGCGGCTGCCCTGCGCGTAGCCGCTCGCGAGCTGGTAATTCGTTTTTCCGACCCCGTTTACGTTCACGTTGTTCGTGTAGTTGAAGCCCTCGTCGATCAGGCCGTACAACGTCACGCTGTCCTGCGCGAAGGCCGGCGCGGCAAAAGCGGCCAGCGCGGCGGCAAAAATGACGTGCTTCTTCATGACGGATCTCCGGAGCCGGGCCGGGCAGGCCATGCGCCCGGCGATTTGTTTGATCTGTTTTATCGAGGTGGCCCGCAGGGCGGACTACGCGGTGTGCGGCCGCGCGGACAAAATGGTGTCACGTCGCAAATCGCCCGTCCATCGGGGCGTGGGACCGGCTCGCAAAGCGTTGCGCTCGTCCAACTGCCCTGTTCTCACCATGGCCCGATCAGGCTTGCCGGCAACGGCTGGCCGGCCTGCCATCCGCGTAAACCCGGACGGCGTCACATCGGTGGCACAATGCGCATCCGTTCTTCATTTCTTCACGAAGTCATGCTTCACCCCGATTCATGCGCGGCAGGTGCCGGCCGCGCACTCGGCTCGCTCCCGGAGGCGGCCCGATGACCGCCGCCGCCCGGGCCGGCCGCTACGCCGAGCTCGATTTCTTCCGCGGCCTCGTGCTGCTGGTGATCGTCGTCGACCACATCGGCGGCAGCATCCTGTCGCGCGTGACGCTGCACGCGTACGCGCTGTGCGACGCGGCCGAGGTGTTCGTGTTCCTCGGCGGTTTCGCGACCGCCATCGCGTACAACTCGCTCGCCGAGCGCCACGACGAGGCGGCCGCGCGCCAGCGTTTCATCCGCCGTGCCTTCGAGATCTACCGTGCTTTCCTCGTGACGGCCGGCTTGATGCTGCTCATCACCGCCGTGCTGAACGCATTCTCGATCGACGGCCCGAACATGCCGACCAACGATCTCGACGGCCTGCTCCACAAGCCGCTCGCCGCGCTGCGCGACATCCTGCTGTTCCGCCGCCAGCCGTATCTCGCGTCGGTGCTGCCGATGTATGCGTTCTTCGCGCTGCTGGTGCCGCTCGCGCTGCCGCTCACGCGCACGCAGCCGTGGCTGATGCTCGCGTTCAGCGGCTCGCTCTGGTACGCGGCGCCGCACATCGCGCGCTTCTTGCCGACCGTCGAAGGCGCGCCGTGGGACTTCAATCCGTTCGCGTGGCAGTTCCTGTTCGTGCTCGGCGTGATCGCGCGCTGCCAGCCCGTCTACCAAACGCTCGCGCCGAAACCGCAGGGCTGGCTGCTGACGGCCGTGTCGCTCGCGATCGTCGCGGCGGGCGCGTATTACCGGCTGCGCATCGAGCCGTTCCCGACCGATCCGTCGATCAAGCAAAATCTCGGCGCGCTGCGGCTCGCGAACTTCCTCGCGATCGCATGGCTCGCGGCCAAGCTCGTGCACCTCGGGTGGATGAAGAAGGTCGCGCACGCGATGCCGTGGATCGGCACGATCGGCCGCCAGGGGCTGCTGTGCTTCGTCGCCGGCACCGGCATCTCGCTCGCGGTCGATTCGCTGCTTTACCAGGCGACCGAAGGCTATCTGAACGTGCCGCTCGGCCTGACCGCCGACGCCGTCGCGATGGGCTTGCTGTACCTCGTCGCGAAACTCTATGCGCCGCTCGTGTCGCGGCTGCCGTTCCCGTTCCGTTCGCGGTGATGATGCGCCGCGCCGTCATGCGCCGCTGCTACGATAGCGGGCGCCTCTCCTGAAACGATTCACCATGCGCCGACTCGCCCTTCCGTTCGCCGCCGCCTTGATCGCCGGCGCCATCGCCACCGCCCACGCCACGACGGGCGGGCCCACGATTTCAACGGCGTCGTCCGCGGCCGCGACCGTCCCGCCCGCAACGATCGCGCCGGCCGCCCAGGAACCGCCGGTCAATCCGGGCAGCAGCGTCGTGCTGCGCGCGTTCCGGTCGGCGTCGCTGAAGCGCGACTGGTCTTACACGGTCTACCTGCCGCCCGGCTACAACCCGGAAGGCGCGCGCTATCCGGTGCTGTACCTGCTGCACGGCAACGCCGGCAACGCAAACGACTGGATCACGCAGGGCCGGCTGCAGGCCACCGCCGACACGCTGATCGAGCGCCGCGAGATCCCGCCCGTCGTGATCGTGATGCCGCAAGGCGGCACCGACTGGTACGTCGACCGCAAGGAGAAGATGCAGAGCGCGTTCCTCAACGACCTGCTGCCTGAAGTCGAGGCGCACTTCGCGGTGTCGAACCAGCGCGCGGGACGCGCGATCGGGGGCGTGTCGATGGGCGGCTTCGGCGCACTGCGTTTCTCGCTGCTCGAGCCGGGCCTGTTCTGCGGCGCGATGCTGCTGAGCCCCGCGATCTACGCGAACGAGCCGCCGCTCAATTCCGCCGCGCGGTATGTCGGCGTGTTCGGCGACCGGCAGTTCGACTCGCGCGTGTGGCACGAGTTGAACTACCCGGCGCTGCTGCGCGGCTATTTCGCGCGCAACTGGCGCGTGCCGATGTTCATCGCGGTGGGCGACGACGACCTGACGATCCAGGCCGAATCGAGCGTGCTGTACACGCAACTGCGCCGCGCGCAGAACCCGGCGGAACTTCGCGTCGTCGACGGCGGGCACACGTGGGAAGTGTGGCGCGGGCTGCTCGGACAGGGGTTGAAGTACGCACTGGAATGCGTGAAGTAACGAGGCCGGTCGACACGTCAGGCCGTCGCACGACGATTGCCTGACGCCGCGCCCTTCGCTGCGCCGGCGTCACCGGCCCGACCCGCGCGCCACGCTGTCGCGACGGATCCCGGTCGGTTCAATTCCACGCATGACGCGCCGGCCGCACCCCGTTCAGGTAGTAGTTGCCGACGAGGTGATACTTCCATCGCACCGGATCGTGCAGCGTGTGCGTGCGCGCATTGCGCCAGTGCCGGTCGAGATTGTGCTCGGCGAGCGTCGACTGCGTGCCTGCCAGCTCGAACAGCTTCTCGCCCGCGAGCAGCGCGATCTCGGTCGTGAGCACCTTCGCCTCGCCGACCGCGACCGACGCACGCGCGACATCGTCGTCGGTCACCGCGCCGCGCGCGCCGATCTCGTCGAGCGTGCGCGCCGCGCGTTCGAGCAGCGCTTCCGCTGCATGCAGCTGGATGTGCAGACGGCCGATCTCGCGGACGATCAACGGATCGTCGGCCGCCCGCTCGACGCCGCTGTCGACCCAGGGCCGCGTGCGCGTGCGCACGAACGCCTCCGTATCGGCGATCGCGGCCTTCGCGATGCCGGCATCGATCGCCGCCTGGATGATCTGCGACAGCGGGCCGTTGAGCGTCGGTTCATCCGATACGCGCTGCGCGTTCAGCACATGCGAAGCGGGCACGCGCACGCCGTCGAGCACCACCGTGCCGCTCGCGGTCGTGCGCTGCCCGAAACCCGACCAGTCGTCGATCACGGTCAGCCCGGGCGTCGGCTGCGGGACGTACGCGAGCCACGCCTGCCCCGCATCGTCGAGGCCGAGCACCGGCACGTAGTGCGCGAACAGTGCGCCGGTGGAGTAGAACTTCGTGCCGTCGACGACATAGTCGTCGCCGTCGCGCCGCACGCGCGTCTTCAGGTCGAGCACGTGCTTCGTGCCCTTCTCCGAGAAACCGTTGCCGAAACGCTTGCCGCTGAGGATTTCCGCGAAGAAGTGACGCTTCTGCGCGTCCGTGCCGGTCAGCGCGATCACGTCGACCAGCCCGAAATGGTTCTGCGGCAACTGCCCGAGCGACGCATCGGCCGCGGAAACGATCTTGATCACCTCGGTGAGCGTCACGTGCGATACACCCGCGCCGCCGTATGCCTTCGGCACCGTGATCGCCCACAGCCCAGACTGCGAGAACCATTCGATCTCGTCGCGCGGCAGCCGGCGCTCGCGATCGCGTTCGGCCGCCCCTTCGGCCAGCCGCTGCGCAAGCGCATGCGCGACCGCGATCGCCTGCGCGTCGTCGGCGATCACGCGGGCCACCTGCGGTCTTGCGTCGGCCGGGCGCTCCTGAATCGTCGCACTCGTATCTGACATCGGGTTCTCCTGTCGAATGACGAAAGCATTCAATCTAGCAGCGCCCCGCAGGCCGTCAAACCGAGCGATTCTCGTAACGATATTCCTTCGGATAACAAACGACATAGCATTGAACGACATCCGTTTCCACGTTTCGACATCGCAATCGATGCCCGGGCGTCGACACTTCCCGTCGTTGATCCACGTAATGCACAGCGACGATAACGATCTGCGAATCCGTTATTGGAACGCGCGCGTCGTGCTTCCTATACTGGCCTCCCGGTGCAAACGGCCCCGCCCTTCGAGGAACACTGCATGACTTCGTCGCACGCAGATACCGATCTTTCCACCGGCACCGACTACGACGCACTCGCGAACCGGTTTCGCCCCCTCTTCGAGCGCATCGCCGCCGGCACCGCCGAGCGCGAGCGCCGCCGCGAACTGCCGCACGAAGCGATCGGCTGGCTCAAGGCCGCCGGCTTCGGCGCGATACGGCTGCCGGTGCGCGACGGCGGCGCCGGCGCGTCGCTGCCGCAGCTGTTCCGGCTGCTGACCGAACTCGCCGCCGCCGATTCCAATCTGCCGCAGGCGTTGCGCGGACACTTCGCGTTCGTCGAAGACTGGCTGAACGCGCCGCCCGGGCCGCTGCGCACGACGTGGTTCGACCGCTTCGCGAGCGGTCAGCTCGTCGGCAACGCATGGTCGGAAGCGGGCGACGTCCCGCTCGGTCAGACGCTCACCAAGGTGTCGGAGCAGAACGGCCGGTTCGTGCTGAACGGCCGCAAGTTCTACAGCACCGGCAGTTTGTTCGCGGACTGGATCGACGTATTCGCGCAGCGCGCGCACGACGGCAGCGACGTGATCGTCGCGGTCGCCACCGCGCAGCCCGGCGTGATCCGCGACGACGACTGGGACGGCTTCGGCCAGACGACGACCGGCAGCGGCACGACACGCTTCGAGAATGCCGCAGTCGATGCCGACAACGTGATCGATTTTGCCCGCCGCTTCAAATACCAGACCGCGTTCTACCAGCTGTTCCATGTCGCCACGCTGGCCGGCATCGGCCATGCGATCGTGCGCGACGCGGGCGAACTCGTGCGCAACCGCTCGCGCGTATACAGCCATGGCAACGCAGCGCGCGCCGGCGACGACCCGCAACTTCAGCAGGTGATCGGCGAAATCGCGTCGTGGGCCTATGCGGCCGATGCGCTCGCGCTGCGCGCCGCGCAGCCGCTGCAGCAGGCGTACGTCGCACGCTTCGGCGGCGACGACGAGGCCGAGCATGCCGCGAACGTCGCGGCCGAAATCGAATCCGCGCAAAGCCAGCTCGTCGTGTCGGAACTCGTGCTGCGCGCGGCGACGCGCCTGTTCGACGCGCTCGGCGCGTCCGCGACGCGCAGCACGACCGCGCTCGATCGTCACTGGCGCAATGCACGCACGGTGTCGTCGCACAATCCGCTCGTCTACAAGGCGCGGATCGTCGGCGACTGGATCATCAACGGACGCACGCCGCCGTTCGTCTGGCGCGTCGGCAACGGTGCAAGTGCTGGCGCAGACGCGGAGCCGGGAGCCGCACGATGAGCAAGACCATTCGCTTCAACGCGTTCGAGATGAATTGCGTCGGCCATCAGTCACCCGGCCTGTGGGCGCATCCGCGCGATCGTTCGTGGCAGTACAAGGATCTCGACTACTGGACCGATCTCGCGCGCGTGCTCGAACGCGGGATCTTCGATGCGATCTTCATCGCGGACGTGATCGGCTATTACGACGTCTACCAAGGCAGCAACTATCACGCGCTGCATCAGGCCGCGCAGATTCCGGTCAACGATCCGCTGCAGCTCGCCGCGCCGATTGCGATGGCGACCGAGCATCTCGGCATCGGCATCACCGCGTCGACAACATTCGAGCATCCGTACACGTTCGCGCGCCGGCTGTCGACCGCCGACCATCACACGAAGGGCCGGCTCGCGTGGAATATCGTCACGTCGTATCTGGAGAGCGGCGCGAAGAACGTCGGCGACAACGGGCTGCGCACGCACGACGACCGCTATGCGGTCGCGGCCGAATACGTCGAGGTGCTGTACAAGCTGCTCGAAGGCAGCTGGGAAGACGGCGCGGTCGTGCGCGATCGCGACGGCCGCGTGTTCACGCATCCGGAAAAGGTGCACGAGATCGGCCACAAGGGGCGCTTCTTCGACGTGCCCGGCTATCACCTGTGCGAACCGTCGCCGCAGCGCACGCCGGTGCTGTTCCAGGCCGGCGCGTCGGGCCCCGGCAAGGCGTTCGCCGCTCGACACGCCGAATGCGTGTTCGTCGCCGCGCCGACGCAACCGCAACTCGCACGGTATGTCGCCGACGTGCGCGCGCAAGCCGCGGCCGCGGGCCGCGACCCGCACGACGTGCTGATCTACAACCTCGTCACCGTGATCGTCGACGAGACCGACGAGAAGGCACAGGCGAAATTCGACGAGTATCGCCGCTATGTGTCATACGACGGCTCGCTCGTGTTCATGTCCGGCTGGACCGGCATCGATTTCGGCCAGTACGCGCCGACCGATCCCGTGCGGCGCGTCGAGACGAATGCGATCGTGTCGGCCGTCGAGCATCTGGCCGGCGGCGATACCGCGTGGACGATCGAGGAGCTGGCGGCCTGGGGCGGCATCGGCGGGATGGGGCCGGTGTTCGTCGGTTCCGCGCGGACCGTCGCGGACATCCTGCAGGAATGGGTCGCCGCGACCGACGTCGACGGCTTCAATCTCGCGTATGTCGTTGCGCACGAAACCTTCGAGGACATCGTGCGCTACCTCGTGCCGGAGTTGCAGCGGCGCGGTGTCTACCCGACCGAATACGTGCCGGGCACGCTGCGCGAGAAGCTGTTCGGCGGTTCGGCGCGGCTGCCGGACGCGCATCCGGCCGCGCGGTTTCGCGACATCGAACAGGTCAAGCGCGATGCGCAACAGGTGGCCGACTACGCGTGACGGCATCGCGGCCGGACCGCATTCCCGACGGACGAACGCGTCACCGCCGCACCGGTCGCCCGGCGCACTGCCGCCGCTTGCGCCGCGCCTGTCAGGTCAAAGCCACGTCCCCCCTGCCGCTCGTGCGGCTCGTCGGCGAGCGCATCGAAATAGTCGCGCGCGTCGCGAAATCCGGCGTGCGCGGTAGCATGTCGCTTCGACCGGCGCACGGCGAGCGCATCGCGCGCCCGCCGCCGCCTCCCTCACCCAATCCGCAGAGAACCAAGCCATGTCTGTCTCGAAGAAGATCGCCACCGTCACGGGCGCCGGATCCGGCATCGGTCGCGCCGCGGCAATCGCACTCGCGAACGCCGGATATACCGTCGCACTGATCGGACGCAAGGAAGCCTCGCTGCGTGAGACGAAAGAAGCGATCGTCGCCGCCCACGGCGACGCGCATGTTTTTCCGGCCGATGTCACCGACGAAGCATCGGTCGAACACGCGTTCGCGCAAATCGCACAGCAGTTCGGGCGGCTGGACGTCCTCTTCAACAATGCCGGCCGCAATGCACCGGCCGTCCCGCTCGACGAACACGATTTCGGCGTATGGAACGACGTCGTCGCGACGAACCTGACGGGCGTCTTTCTCTGCGCGCGGGCCGCGTGGCGCGTGATGAAGGCGCAAACGCCGCAGGGTGGCCGGATCATCAACAACGGCTCGATCTCCGCCTATACGCCGCGCCCGAACACGATCGCATACACGGCCACCAAGCATGCGGTGGCCGGCATCACCAAGTCGCTCGCGCTCGACGGCCGTGCATACAACATCGCGTGCGGTCAGATCGACATCGGCAACGCGGCGACGTCGCTGACGGATCGCATGACGGAAGGCGTGCCGCAGGCCGATGGACGCATGGCGCCCGAGGCGCGGATGGACGTCACGCATGTCGCGAATGCGGTCGTTCAGATGGCGAACCTTCCGCTGGATACGAACATCCTGAACATGACGATCATGGCGACCACGATGCCGTTCGTGGGGCGCGGGTAACGCCGGACGCCGCGCCGCTTCCGCCGGGCCCGGCCGCGCTGCCGGCCAAGCCACCCGACCGCCCGGCGTCAATCGTCCTTGACAAGTTGCGCATCGCAACTAATATGAGTTGCGACACGCAACTTTCCCGGATCCGGCATGGACCTCATCGATATTCCGCCGAAGACTCGCGAAGCGACGATCCTCGAGCTTCGCGATTTTTCCCGCAAGCTGGTTCGCGAACTGGGCTTCATGCGCGCGACCCTGGCCGACAGCGATCTGGCGCCGTCCGCCGTTCACGCCGTTCTCGAAATAGGCATGGCGCCCGGAATCAGCGCGAAGGATCTGGGCAGCATTCTGCGCCTCGACAAATCGAACACGAGCAGGCAGCTTTCGCGGCTGGAAACGGCTGGCTTCGTCACGCGCCGCATCTCGCCCGACGACGCGCGTGCGACGGCGTTGTTCCTGACTGCCGACGGGCAAAAACTTCGCAGGAAGATCGACCAGTTCGCGACGCGTCAGGTGTCGAATGCGTTGCGCCGGATGGTCCCGGCGGACCAGCAAACCCTCGTCCGTTCGCTGGCGCTTTATAGCGACGCGCTCGCGCAGGACAATGCCGCCGACGCGCCCCCGCCGAAAGCGGACGCCACGCAGATTGTCGACGGCTATCAGCCCGGCTGTATTGGCGACATAGCGAGCCTTCATGCACGGTTCTATTCGGAACACTGGGGGTTCGGCGCGTTCTTCGAGAAAAAGGTTGCGACGGAACTCGCGGAATTTGTCGGCACCCTGCCAATAGAGGGCAAGGCCCTGTGGCTCCATGCCGAAAACGGCCGCGCGCTCGCGTCCGTCGCAATAGACGGGAACAAGGCCACCGGAATCGCACATTTGCGATGGTTCATCGTCGACGATGGATTGCGCGGCTCCGGCATCGGGCGGCAACTGATGACGCGCGCAATGCATTTCGTCGACGAGCAGCAATTCGACGAGACATACCTGTGGACGTTCAGGGGGCTCGATTCGGCGCGTCACCTGTACGAATCGTTCGGCTTTACGCTGACCAGCGAATCGGAGGGCGCGCAATGGGGAACCAACGTCGTCGAGCAGCGCTTCAGCCGGCGCCGGTCAGGCACATGAGCCGCCGCGCGCTTCAACGGTCGTGATAGATCGCGAGCCAGACGCTCGGCTCGTCGGGGTGCGTCCACGCGACGCGATGCCGGCAATGCGGTTCGATCAGCACGTAGTCGCCGGGACGCATGTCGTGCAGCGTCGCGTCCGCTTCGAACTCGAGCACCGCCGCGCCCGACAGCAGCACCACCCATTCGGCACGCGAATCGTCATACCAGAACCCGTCGGGGCTCGTATGCCCCATCGACACGATCCGCTCGACGTTCAGGCGCGCGCCGGTGACGAGCACATCGACCCGCTCGTCGTCGCCGCGCGTTCCTTCGACGCTGAACAGGTTGCCGGTTTGAAGTTGCATGGTTCGACCTCGGGTCGGCCTTCGGCGGAAGGCGAATGACGCCCACTGTAGCGCGAAGGCCGGCATCGCGGCGAACTTGTTTTACGGGCGCCGGCAACGCCTGGTGTACGTCATGAAGTCTTGCGGCCGCATGTCGTGACGCGCGTCATGCCGGCGGATGAAAGGCGACGACCTTGTTCCGGCCAGTCGCTTTCGCGTAATACAACGCCTCGTCGGCGGCCTTGATCACGGCGTCGGCCTCGGCATCGTGCTCGGGCGTCCAGCTCGCCAGGCCGATACTGGCCGTGACGTGCCCGTGTTCGCTGCCGGCGTGTTCGAGCGGCAGCCCGTCGATCGCCGCGCGAATCCGCTCGGCAATCTGGGCGGCGCCCGGCTCGGATGTATCGGGGAGCAGCACGACGAATTCCTCTCCGCCATAGCGGGCCGCGGTATCGGCCGGCCGTCGGATGTTGTCGCCGATGCAGCGTGCGACCGCGGCCAGCGCGTCGTCGCCTGCCTGATGGCCGTAGGTATCGTTATAGGCCTTGAAGCGATCGACATCGACGAACAGCAACGAGAAAACCGATCGTGCCCGCCGCGCGCGACGCCATTCGCGATCCAGCACTTCCGCGAAGCTGCGGCGATTGTTCAGGCCGGTGAGACCGTCGGTGCGGGCCAGCAGCACGAGTTCCGACTCGGCGCGCATCCGGTGCCGCAACTGCGTGCCGAGCATGAAGGACACCGCGATGAACGCGGCGCCGAAGGTCGCCACCAGCGCGCCGATCGTCACGGCCCGGTGCCGCCATGCCGCATAGATATCCTGCTCCGCTTCCGCGACCATGATGATCAGCGGCAGCTTCGGCAAGTGCCTGAAGTAGTAGAGACGACGCACGCCGTCGAGCACCGAGGTTTCGGAGAACACGCCCTCACGCGCGGCCTGGAACCGCTTGAACGTCGCGGCCTGGCTGATGTTGCGACCGATGGTGTGGACGTCGTACGGCTGACGCATCACCATCACGCCGTCGTTGCCGATCAACGAGATCGATCCATGTTGTCCGAGCGACAGGCCGGCAAACAGTTGATGGAAATACTCGAGGTTGACCGCGATGAGCACGACGCCGGCAAACGAGCCGTCGGGGTTCGAGATCCGCCGCGTGAGCCCGATGCTGGGCGAACCACCCCGCAGGCGGGACGTGAACGGGTCGCTGACATAGAGCCCCGCATCCGGATTGTCGCGGTGGACGGTGAAGTACTTGCGATCGGCGAAATTGCCGTGGCGCGGAACGTCGTTGGCCGAATCGAGGACGATGTTGCCGCCGGCGTCGAGCACCAGCATCGAGCCGAGAAACTGTGCCGTCATCGCGTTATCGAACAGCACCGCGCGCCGCAGGCCCGCAGGCGCCGCCATCACGTCGTGACGTTGAAGCCCGGCGATGACCGCCTGCAGCGACAGGTCGTAGAGTTCGAAATTGCGTTCGATGTCGCGCTCGGCGATCAGTCCCAGATTGCGGGAAGTTTCGCTCGCCCGCTCGAGCGCGTCGTTGCGGCTCTGGAACAATTGCAGCACGCACAGACCCATGAGCGCACAGGCGATCACGATACCGATCACGACGATCGTCTGGGGAGCCGCCGACCTGAATTGCATGTGTCTCCTCATGATCACGCTCGTGCGCGGCGCACGACGCGATTACTTCATACTAAATAACGCGCGGTGGCATATCAAGCGGGGGATCCACCGGTCACGGCGCGCCAGAGGCATGCGATGGCGGGCGTTGCCCAACCGGCCCTCACACGTCCGGGTCCGGAATCCTCGCCGACTGGATCACGACCAGCGTATCGCCCGCCTCGATCCGGCACGGCGGATCCTCGTAGAACGAATGAATCTTCCCGCAGCGATCGAGCCCGACGACGATCGCGCCCGGCACGACGTTCGTCATGCAGCCGATCTCGTGCGGCAATGCCTCGCGCTCCAGCAGCGTCGCCCGCCCGCGCGTCGACAGCATGTCGTTCACGAACGGCACGATGTAGCGGCTATGCACCGCGTCCGCGAGCAGCAGCGCGCCGATCTTCGTCGACGACACGATGACGTCCGCGCCCGCCTGGCGCAGTTGCCGCTGATACAGGTTCTCCTGGATCCGCACGACGATCTTCGTCTCCGGCGCGATGCTGCGCACCGACAGCGTCAGCAGGATCGCGGTCGGGTCGTCGGTCACCGAGATGATCACGGCCTTCGCCGCGCGCACCTGCGCCTGCTGCAGCAGATCCTCGTGCGCGGGATCGCCGAGCAGCCCGGTCACGCCGAGCGACGTGGCGGCCTCGAGCGCTTGTTGCTGCGCATCGATCACGATGATCGTCGACGGATCGACGCCGCTTTCGAGCAGCTCGCGCACGGCGATCGACCCCGACAAGCCGTAGCCGCATACGACGATGTGATCGGACAGTTGCTTCTGCAAGCGTTTCATGCGGAATTCCTCGATGACGCGCTGGATCACGAACTGATAGGCCGTGCCCAGAAAGATGAACCAGATGCCGATGCGGATCGGCACGATGAAGAACGCGTCGATCAGACGCGCGCGCGCGGTGACCGGCACGATGTCGCCGTAGCCGACCGTCGCGACCGTGACCATCGTGAAGTACACGAGGTCCGCGACGTTCATCGGCGTGCTCTTGGTCGAATCGCGCAGGCCGTCGCGGTCGAGATACAGCACGAGAAACGCGAGCATGCACAGCACCACGACCGCGCCGAGACGAAACAGCAGCGTACGCCGCGGCGACGTCGCCGGACGCGTGAACAGCGTGCGCGCACGCGGCGCCCGCCACGGATCGCGGGTACGACGCAGGCGCGAGCGCAGCGAGCGGCGCTTGTCGGAGGGCGTTGCCAACGGGAAATCTCCTGAAGATTGCGGGCTCGATTCTACGACGGGAACACGCGGGCGCGTCCGCTACAGCATGCTGCGCGGCCGGACCATCGTGCCGTCGGCGAAACGCCGTGCGCGGAACGCCGACAGGTCGAGCGACGGCTCGCCCGCATCGACCCATTCGGCCAGCAGCCGCCCGACGATCGGCCCCATCGCGAAGCCGTGCCCGCAGAAGCCGGTCGCGATCGCGAGCCCGGACGGCGTGCCGGGCGCGTCGATCACCGGAATCCCGTCGGGCAGCACGTCGATCAGGCCGGCCCAGGCCTCGACGATCTGCGCGTCCTTCAGCGCGGGAAAGATCGTCTTCAACTTCGCGAGCGCGCGCGGCGCATGCGCGCGATTCGGCTGCGGCTGCGGATCGCGCGGCTCGATCGGGCCGCCGCCACCGCCGATGCGCGCGCAGGCATCGCGCCACGCCGCCGCATTCAGATGCAGCCGGAACTTCTCGCGCTGCGACCAGAACTCCGGCCAGAACAGGCTCAAGCCGCGCAGATGGCCGAGCGTCAGGTCGACGTCGACCTGCATGTCGTCGGCAAGGTTGATCGTGCCGTTCCTGCGTTGCCGAATGCCGAGGCCGTGGCCCCAGATCGTCGATGCGGACACGTCGGGCAGCACGTTGGTGCGCATGCAGGTGCCGCGCACGGCCTGTTGCGGCAGCCGGATGCCGACGCCGTCGAGCAGCCGGAAGCTGGTCGCGCCGGCCGCGCAGATCACGCGCCGGGTGCGAATCGTGCCGCGCTCGGTCACGACGCCGACGACCGCGCCGCCGGCCGTCTCGATCGCCGTCACGCCGCAGCCTTCGAAGAAACGCGCGCCGGCTTCGGTCGCGCGCGCCGCGAACGCGGCAGCCACGCGGCGCGGCTCGGCCTGCCCGTCGGTCGCCGTATACAGCCCGCCGAGCGTGCGCGCTTGCGTCGCCAGGCCGGTCACGCGCGCGTCGATTTCCGCGCGTGTCAGCGTGCGCGTGTCGAGCCCGTGTTCGCGTGCGACGGCGAGCCATGCCTGGAACGATGCCCAGTCGTCTTCGTTGTCCGCCATATAGAGGCAACCGCCCTGGCGCCATTCGAGATCGAAGCCGAGCGCCTGCTCGAGCCCTTCCCAGATCCGCATACCGGCCATCATCAGCGGCACTTCGGCGGACTCGCGGCCCTGCTGCCGCACGAAGCCCCAGGCACGTGTCGATTGCTGGCCGGCGATGCGCGACTTGTCGAGCACGACGGCCTTCAGGCCGCGCAGGCCGAGGTAATAGGCGGCCGCGCAGCCCATGATGCCGGCGCCGGCGATCACGATGTCGGCTTCGGCCGGAAACGCCGTGTCGGCGTGCGTCAATGCGTCATGCAGCGGATAGGTTGTCGTCATTGTTCTCTGTTGGCGTCGATACGTCGGGCGCATCCATCGACGTCCGCGATGGCGTGCACCGGATCAGGCGATCGGGTCCCGGACAAGGCTGGCGAATGTGCTGGACGCTCGATGAACGGTCCGGCATCGGCCCTGCCGCCGGTCGTTTTTGCTCATCGGCCGTCCCCATTTTTTCGCCTTGACGGCGCTATGTTACCGCGCGATAAACTGTACATCCATACAGTATCGCTGCAGTAAAAATGATCCTCCCCCCATTCGATCCCCCGAAGCTGAACGACCTCACCGAATGGTGGACGAAGTGCACCTACGCAGACGTACAACGCCTGATACTCGAAGTGCAGCACCTTCGCCTGACGCTGTGGGAACTGAAAGCGCACGTCGCGGATGCGTCGCGCCGGATCCGCGTGCTCGATCCGGCCATGCTCGCGCATGGCTCCGCGCTGCGGCGGCTCGGCTATCTGCTCGACAAGGAGATCGAACGCGCGAATCCGATCGGCCGCACGCGCGACGTGTATGCGCCGTTTTCGGATGAGTGGCGCGCCCGCGAAGCGCTGCGCTGTGCATTGCGTGCACGGCCCGAGCCCGCGGAAGCCGGCACGCTCCCGCGCGCGATTCCGGAATTTCAGCGCGTCACCTGGGCGGAGCTTCGCGATCGCTGGCGTCACCTGAGCGACAAGCAATCGACCCGCCAGAACATCGAGCAGCGGATGGTGCTCGAGATCGCGCGCCAGCGATCCGTGGTCCTCGCGCGCGCGAGGAAACTCGTCGATGCCGCGATAGCCGAAGCGGCGGCGGAAGGCAAACAGCTGTTCGCGCTCGATCAACTCAAGCGGCTGCTGTCGGTCGAGCGGGAGGATGGCGAACCGTTCACGTACATGCCGGCGTAGGTCGACTGCATTCGGCTGCCATCGATCGATGGGCGCGCCGGCGCGTGCGTCGATTCATCGGTTCGCACTTCTCAACAGGTGGAACATGGGGGAGCGCCGTGTAATCGACGATCCTGCGGTGCTTCGCCGATGCCATCCACGCCGGGCATTCGGAACGTCCGTCGTGTTTTTCGCCGTGAATGAGCGTGCCCGCCCTGCACGGGCGAACGACGCGCTACGCGTAGCGGCTCAGCCACTCTTCGGAGAACTTCTTCGCATAGGCGACAGCATCCGCTTCGGTATCGAATTCGCCCAGCTTGCGGAATGCCGCCTCGCGGCTGAAACCCAGCTTCGTGACCTCGACCTGGGCGGCGTACTTGCCGTCCTCCGTCACGCGCGGTTCGCAGTTCATCTCGTACCCGCGCATCACAAATTTCTTCTGCATCGCTTCAACACTATTTTGAGACGGCGAAATCGTAGCATGGGCCTGCGCCGCATTCACGCCCGCTCCCGAAACGGGGCAGCATCGGTTTCATTAGAGTAAACCGTCAAACGATCCGCGTATAAGATGCGCTGCGTCGAGCCCGACGCACGACGTCCTGTAAAAATTTGTCGCGCCCAGGATGGCACGATGCCGCGATTCCGATCACGAACGTGCCCTGCTCTGGTGCATTTCGTTGGCAGCGCGATGCGATTCCGTACTGCCGGACGAGGAATCCTGTCCCGGCCCCTCGCGATCCGCGCCTGAAGGTTGCGAACGGGCCAGCAGCGCGCGGCACACGCCGCCGGATCGCGCGTAACGTCGTGACACACCTTTCACAGAAACGCACCTTTCGCGACATGGAATGGCAGTCGTTTTGCGGTAAAGTTATCTTTTCCGCGCGTGGCCGGTCGGCTCGCCCCCTGGACGTCGTCAAGACTGTCCGCCGAGACTGCCGCAAGGCGTCGTTCTGAACGTCACGATCCGTTCCCGTAGCATGACCACTGAAGCAATCACCACGGATTCCCTCGCGGTTGCCGAGCGCGTGCGCGAGCTGATGACTCGCAACGGCATCGGCAAGCGCCAGCAAACCACCGAGCTGTGCCGCATCCTCGACCTGAGCTTTTCGCAAGGTCACCGCAAACTGCGCGGCAGCAGCCCCTGGACACTCGCGCAGATCAAGAAAGTCGCCGAAGCGTACGGCGAGCCCGCCGCTCAACTGTTCGGCGCGCAGACGCTCGACCCCGGCATGGTCGGCGCCTATTCGCAGGAAGCCGTCCTGTACGCCGGTGTCGCCGAAATTCCGTGCACCGCCTGGATCGGCGCGCCGCTCGAAGCCGGCGCACGCCCCGAGTTCGTCGCGTACGAACAGAACGGCCGCTGGCGCGTGCTGCGCCACACGGGCGTGCTGTACCAGAACGCGTACGACGTGCACAAGATCGAGATCTATCCGCGCCGCGCGGAGAGCGACAAGCTCGTCGTCGCGGTGATCGATCCCGATCGCGTCAGCGCGACCGAGCTGTGCCGCTATCTCGAGCGGCAAGGTTTCGCGACGGCCGCGTTCGACGGCCTCGCGCCGTTCGTCGACGCGCTGCAGGGCCAGGCGTTCGATGCGGTCGTCACCGAATGGCTGTTCGACGACAGCACGGCCGCCACCGCGATCAAGGCGGTGCGCACGTCCGACAATCCGGGCGCGCCCATCTTCGTGCTGACGGGCGACCTGCTCACGGGCCGCGCGAGCGAAGCGGACATCAGCGAAGTGATCCGCGCATTCGATGTCGTCTGCTACGAAAAACCCGCACGCATGGCGATCCTCAGCGCCGATCTCGCGAAGCGGCTCGCACGCGGGTAATTCCCGCACGCACGCCCCCTCTTTCGCATGGCCGGCGCCCGCGCGGCGCGGCGGCCGTGAACAGGTTCCTCAGTACAATAGCCGGACCCTGTTCACGACCGGCCTCAGCCGCCCGACCTCATGGCCCGCCTCATTCCCGACGACTGGAAAAGCCTCGCCGCCACCGGTGCGGCCGAACGCGAGCGCGAGACGCTTGCCGCCCTTGAACACGCGCTGCCGGACAGCTACACCGTCTATCACGGCGTGCACTGGACGCGTGCCGACCAGGGCTTCTCGGTGTTCGGCGAAGCGGCGTTCGTCGTCGTGAGCCCGTCCGGCCGCGTGCTGCTGATCGAGCAGAAGGCCGGCTTCCTGCGCGAAACGCCGAAGGGGCTCGTGAAGGTCTACCTGCAGAAGGAGCGCAACGTCCCGATCCAGCTTGCGCGCACGCAGGAGACGCTGCACAGGCGCCTGACCGCCGCGCTCGGCGCGGGCGTCTATGGCGTCGAGGCGCTGCTGTACTGCCCCGACTACTCGATCCGCGAGACGGCGATCGCCGGCGTCGCGGCCGACCGCATCGTCGACGCATCGCGCAAGGCGCAGCTCGCGCAGGCGATCCTGCAGATCCTGCCCGAGCACGACGAACCGTTGCCGAACGCCGCGAAGCTGCATCATTTCTTCGCGGACGAGCTGGCGCTCACACCCGACACGAGCGCGCTCGTCGGGCAGGCCGGCACGCTCGTCACGCGGCTGTCGGGCGGGCTCGCCGCGTGGGCGCGCCAGCTCGAGTTCACGCCGTTCCGCTTGCGTGTGACGGGCACCGCGGGTTCGGGCAAGACGCAGCTCGCCGTGCAGGTGATGCGCGACGCGGTCGCGGCCGGCAAGCGCGTGCTTTACGTATGCTTCAACCGGCCGCTCGCCGACTACATCGCGCGCATCGCGCCGCCCGGCGCGAAGATCGCGAACTACCATCAGCTGTGCGACTGGGTGGCCCGCGACGGCGGCTATACGCCCGACTTCGACGCGCCCGGCGCGTTCGAGCGGCTCGAGGCGCGCTTCGCGGAAGTGCCGGTGCCGGAACGCTGGCGCTTCGATGTGCTGATCGTCGACGAGGGGCAGGATTTCCACGCGCCGTGGGCGGCGGCGCTGGAGCGCCTGCTGGCGCCGAACGGCGCATGGTGGTGGCTGGAAGATCCGCTGCAGAACCTTTATCTGCGCGAACCCGTCGCGCTGCCCGGCTGGGTCACGCTGAAGGCGCTGACGAACTACCGCAGCCCGCGCGACCTGCTCGAGTTCGTGCGCGACGTGGTCGGCCGCGTCGAGCCACTCGCGGCCGAACTGCGCTCGGGCAGCCCGTTCGACGGTTCCGATCCGTCGGTGTCGTCATACGGGGAAGACGGCGCGGCGGGCGACGCGCTCGCCGACGCGTGCATCGACGCGACCAAGCGCGCGATCACGCACGCGCTGTCGCTCGGCTTCCGCAAGCAGGACATCGCGGTGCTGTCGTATCGCGGCCGCGAAAGCTCGGTGCTCGCGCGGCTCGATCAGCTCGGCCCGCATCGGGTCAAGCGCTTCACGGGCAAGTACGACCTGTTCGGCAACCCTGAATATCGCGAAGGCGACGTGCTGCTCGATTCGATCTATCGCTTCAAGGGGCAGTCCGCGCCGTGCGTGATCCTCACCGAGATCGACTTCGACACGCTCGATGCGCGCGCGGCCCGCAAGCTGTTCGTCGGCGCGACGCGCGCGACGATGAAGCTGCTGCTCGTCGCGTCGGCGCGCTCGGCCGCGCAGCTCACAAGCAGCTGACGCGGCGGTCAGCGGGCGGCGGGTGCACTTGGAACCGACGCCCCGCCCGCCAGCGCGTCACGCGACGCGGAACGCCCCCACCGCCCGGCGCAAGCCGTCGGCCTGCTCCTCGAGCGAAGCGGCGGCGGCCGCTGCCTGCTCGACCAGCGCCGCGTTCTGCTGCGACACCTGATCCATCTGCGACACCGCGCGATTCACCTGCTCGATCCCGTCGCGCTGCTCGTTCGACGCGGCCGCGATCTCGGTCATGATGCCCGTCACGCGGCCGATCGCCTGCTGGATGTCCTGCATCGTCGCGCCGGCCACGCCGACCAGCCGCGACCCCGTCGCGACACGCTCGACCGACTCGCCGATCAGCGTGCGGATCTCCTTCGCGGCCGACGCCGAGCGCTGCGCGAGCGTGCGCACCTCGCCCGCGACCACGGCGAAGCCGCGGCCCTGCTCGCCCGCACGCGCGGCTTCGACCGCCGCATTCAGCGCAAGGATGTTGGTCTGGAACGCGATGCCCTCGATCGTGCCGATGATGTCGGCCACCTTCTGCGAACTCTGGTCGATCTCGTTCATCGTGCCGATCACTTCGCCGACGACCGTCGCGCCGCGCGTCGCGATCTCGCTCGCGCTGTCCGCGCACGCCTGCGCCTCGACCGCGTGATCGGCGTTCTGCTTCACGGTCGCCGTCAGCTGTTCCATGCTCGCGGCCGTCTCCTGCAGCGCGGACGCCTGCTCCTCGGTGCGCTGCGACAGGTCGGTGTTGCCGGCCGCGATCTGGTGCGTCGCGGTCGAGATCGCTTCGGAGCCCTGGGTGACCTGACGCACCGTATCGGCGAGGCTGCGCTGCATGCCCGTCACGCCCTTGACCAGCTCGGCCATCTCGTCGCGCGACGACCAGCGCACTTCCGACGTCAGGTCGCCGTCCGACAGGCGGCGGAAATGCGACAGCAGGCGGTTCACCGGTTGCGTGATCGCGAAATGCAGGCCGATCGCGCAGCCGAGGCACGCGGCGAGACCGAACGCAATGCCGGCGATCGCGCCCGCGCGCATCCACCCGTAATAGGTCTGCGCGGTGTCGTAGACGTCCTTGCCGCGCGCGGCCTGGTACGCGTCGAGCGCATCGGTCGCCTGCGTGAGCGCGACCGACAGCGGCGGCGCGACCGTCATCAGCAGCCGGTCGGCATCGTCGCGATGGCCCGCGCGGATCGCGTCGATCATCGGCTTCAACGCCTGTCCGATCAGCGCCTGGCGCGCGGTGTCGAGCCGCGTCGCGAGCGGGCCTTCGTCGCCGTCGTGCGGCATCGTCGCGTAGGTGCGCCACGCGGCGTCGGCCTTCGCGAGATAGTTCTCGGCCTTGCTGACGAGATCGGGCACTTCGGGCGCCTCGGGATGCAGCAGCGCGCGGTCGAGCGTGGTGCGCACGATCGTGAGGTTCAGGTTCGCAGCGGACAGCGCGGTCTTCGCGGCCAGCTCGCGTGTATAGGCTTCATCGAGCGCGCGGTTCGAGCGCTGCATGCCGGTCAGGCCGATCAGGCCCGATACGACGAGCAGCGCGGCAACGAGGCCGAGCGTGGAAAAAATCCGCGTACGGATCGAGAAGCGGGAAAACAGGGCGTTCAGGTTCATGACGGGACGTGAGCGGTAAAGAGTGCCGCGGCAATCGGTCCGCGGCACTCTGGATTACGGTTTGCCTGCAAAAAACTTGAGCCCTGTCCTTTCTCGGGCTGATCGCGATCAATTTTCCGGTCGGCAATCTTCTGTTACCGATGCAACAAATCAAGGCTCGGCAGAAATTGACCAGGCAATGACTTACCTCTATATTCCGGTCAATTCCCTGCCACGGCAGATATCTCGATGAGAACCGATACCCTCCTTGCCCCACCGGCCGCCGAAGCGGCCCGCCGCGACGCACCGACCGGGCTGATCGTCGCTGCGCTGCTGCTCGTCATGCTGCTGTCTGCGCTCGACCAGACGATCGTATCGACCGCGCTGCCGACCATCGTCGGCGAGCTCGGCGGCCTCGACCAGTTGTCGTGGGTCGTCACCGCCTACCTGCTGTCGTCGACGGTCGTGCTGCCGCTGTACGGCAAGCTCGGCGACCTGTATGGCCGCAAGATCGTGCTGCAGGCCGCGATCGTGCTGTTTCTCGCCGGTTCCGCGCTGTGCGGCATGGCGCAGGACATGACGCAACTGATCGTGCTGCGCGCGCTCCAAGGGCTCGGCGGCGGCGGGCTGATGGTCGTCACGATGGCCGCGATCGGCGACCTCGTGCCGCCCGACCGCCGGGCGCGCTATCAGGGGATGTTCGGCGGCGTGTACGGCCTCGCGACGATCATCGGGCCGCTGCTCGGCGGCTTCCTGGTCGAACATCTGTCGTGGCGCTGGATCTTCACGATCAACCTGCCGCTCGGTTTCGTCGCGCTCGCGGTGATCGGCATCGCGTTCCGGCCGCACACCGCGCACGTGAAGCACCGGATCGACTACATGGGCGCGGCGTTCCTCGCGACGGCCCTCACCTGCGTGATCCTGTTCACGAGCGAAGGCGGCTCGCTGCTGCCGTGGTCGTCGCCGCAGCTGTGGATGACGCTGGTGCTCGGCATCGTCGCGGTCGGCGGCTTCATCTACGAGGAACGGCTCGCGGCCGAGCCGATCATGCCGCTCGAACTGTTCCGCCAGCGCACCTTCGTGCTGATGAGCCTGATCGGCTTCGTCGTCGGCATCGCGCTGTTCGGTTCGGTCACGTTCATTCCGCTCTATCTGCAGGTCGTGAAAGGCTCGACGCCGTCGCAGGCCGGAATGCAGCTGCTGCCGATGATGGGCGGGATGCTCGCGATGTCGGTCGCGAGCGGCCGGCTGATCTCGCGGCTCGGCACGTATCGGCCGTTCCCGATCGCGGGGACGCTGATCGGCGGCATCGCGATGGCGCTGTTGTCGACGCTGTCGCTCGACACGCCGCTGCACACGATGTACGCGTACATGGCGCTGCTCGGGATCGGGCTCGGCATGGTGATGCCGGTGCTCACGCTCGCGGTGCAGAACACCGTCGAATTCCGGCACATGGGAGTCGCGACGTCGGGCGCGACGCTGTTCCGCTCGATCGGCGGCTCGCTCGGCGTCGCCGCCTTCGGCGCGCTGTTCTCGCACGGGCTGCAGTCGCGGATCACGCAGGCACTGCCGGCCGGCACGGAGCTGCCGCCCGCCCTCGGTCCGGCGGCCGTGCACCAGTTGCCGGATGCGGTGCGCGACGCGTACCTGCATGCGTTCGCCGGGTCGCTGCACGTGGTATATCTCTCGGCCGCGGGCGTCATCGCGATCGCCTTCGTGCTCGCGTGGTTCGTCGAGAGCGCGCCGCTGCGCAAGCATCACTGATCGGCGGGCACGCAGCGGCACCGTGGCTCCGCCGCCTGCCCGCCGAGACGACCGTTCACGGACGCGCGGTCCGCCGTCACGGCACCAGCACCACCCCGCCCGTCGTCTGTCGCGACTCCAGCAAGCGATGCGCGTCGGCCGCCTGCTCGAGCGGCAGTCGCGCGCCGATCTCCACGTGCATCCCGCCCGCGAACCGCTCGAGCGTCGCGTGCGCCGCCTCGCGATACCCCGCCACGTCACGCGCGATGAAGCCCAGCACGCTCGGCCGCGCCAGCGCGATCGAGCGGGCCGGGCCGAGTTCGTCGAGGTCGATCGTCTGCCGGGTGCCGATCGCGGCAACCTGCCCGATGCTCGCGACCATCCCGAACGGCCGAACCGCGCCGAGCGTACGCGTCAGTACGTCGCCGCCGATCCCGTCGATCGCATAGTCGACGCCCGCGCCGCCGCCGAACGCACGGGCCGCCGCGACGAAATCCGCCTCGCGATAGTCGACCACCACTTCCGCCCCACGCGCGCGCACCAGTGCCGCCTTCGCGGCCGAGCCGACCGTGCCGATCACCCGCGCGCCGAGCGCGCGCGCCCACTGCGTCGCCAGCAACCCGACGCCGCCGGCCGCCGCGTGCACGAGGACGGTGTCGCCGGCCGCCACCTGGCGCACGCGGTGCAGCAGCATGTAGACCGTGATGCCCTTCAGCAGCCCGGCCGCGACCGCGTCGTCGCTCACGCCGTCGGGCACCGGCACCACGCGCTCGGCAGGCAGCGTGCGCACGCTCGCGTAGCTGCCGGTCGGCAGCCCCGCATACGCGACGCGCTGGCCCGGCACCAGCCCCGTCACGCCGGGCCCGACCGCATCGACCACGCCGGCTGCCTCGACACCGAGCGCGTCCGGCAGGGCCGGCAACGGATGCGCGCCGGTCCTGAAATAGATGTCGACGAAATTCACGCCGACGGCGGTCTGGCGAATCCGCACCTCGCCCGCGCCGGGCGGCACCACAGGCGCATCGAAGCGGCGCAGCACGCCGGCGTCGCCGTAGCGGTCGATCCCGATCCGGGTGGCGGTGGCAGTTTGGGTCATGACGTTCCTCGCAATCGAATGATGTGACACGATCATCGCATCGTGCATAATCGATCGGAATTCCCGTTTCACGCCCATTTACCGTGCAAAATTCGACCGATCCGACGCCGGCGCCCGCGCCGCCGATGAGCTGGGACGACCTCCGCTATTTCCTGGCGGTGATGCGCGGCGGCAGCCTGTCGGCCGCCGCGCGGGCGCTGCAGGTGCAGCACTCGACGGTCGCCCGGCGCATCGATGCGCTGGAGTCCGCGCTCGGCATCCGGCTGTTCGACCGGCTGCCGCGCGGCTGGCCGCCGACCGACGAAGGCCTGCACCTCGCCGAGCATGCCGCGCGCGTCGAAGCCGACGTGCATGCATTCGCGCGCGCCGCGCAGGGGGCGGCGGCGCTCGACGGTGTCGTGCGCGTGTCGGCGTCGCCGGTGTTCGCGAGCCACTTTCTCGCGCCGCGGCTCGCCCGCGCGCAGCGCGCATGGCCCGCGCTGCGGATCGATCTGATGGGCGAGATGCACGCGGCCAATCTGTACGCGCGAGAAGCCGACCTCGCGGTGCGCCTGTCGCGGCCGAGCGAGCCGGGGCTGGCCGCGCGCCGCCCGACACCTGGGCATTCCTCGGCTACGACGACGCCCTCGCGCAAATGCCGCAGCAGCAATGGCTCGAACGCTTCGCGGCCGGGCGCCGCTTCGCGTTCATCGCCAACGACCTCGCCGCGCTGCATCGTGCGTGCGTGGCCGGCGCGGGCGTCGCGTTGCTGCCGCGCTTTCTCGTCGACACGTCGGCGACGGAGGCGGACGCGGACGCGGGCACGCCGGCTTTGGCCGATCCGTCGCTGTCGACCGCCGCCGCGCTCGTCGAGTTGACGTCCGCGCCCCGTTGCGATGTCGAGCGCGAGATCTGGCTCGTCGTGCACCCGGACGTGCGGCGCTCGCCGCGCGTGCAACGCGTCGCGGATGCCATCGCCGACGCGGTTCGCGACGCGGACGGCCATTTGTAGGCTCGGCTTCTCCTGACCGCGCAACGCGACCCATGCCTTTACGGCGCCGCCTCGCGGCGGGCATAGTAACGGTTTCATCCGCCCGCTCCGCCATCATGCCCGCCGCCCCCGCCTGCGTCGTCCGCGACGCGACCGACGCCGATCTTGCCGCCATTCACGCGATCTACGCACATCATGTGCGCCACAGCGTCGCGTCGTTCGAGGAGACGCCGCCCGACGTCGACGAACTGCGCGCGCGCCGCGACGCGGTGCTGCGTCACGGGCTGCCCTATCTCGTCGCGGAATGCGACGGCCGCATCGCCGGCTACGCGTATGCGACGCCGTATCGCACGCGCAGCGCGTACCGCCATACGATCGAGGATTCGATCTACATCGACGACGCGCAGCGCGGCCGCGGCATCGGCCGCGCGCTGCTCGCGGCGCTGATCGCGCGGTGCGAGACCGGCCCGTGGCGGCAGATGATCGCGGTGATCGCCGACGGCGGCAGCGGCGGCTCGACGTCGCTGCACAGCGCATTCGGTTTCGAGCCCGCGGGCGTGCTGAAAGCGGTCGGGTTCAAGCACGGCCGCTGGATCGATACCGCGCTGATGCAGCGCGCGCTCGGCGACGGCGCACGCACCCTTCCCGCCTCGCCCGAGCCTGTCGCGTCGCGCTAGAATGGCCGCATGCCAAAACAGACTCAAACCATGCCAGACGAGGCCGCACCGGATTCCCGCAACGAGTACACGGTCGACGAACTCGCGCGCGTGTCCGACACGACCGTGCGCAACGTCCGCGCATACCAGGATCGCGGACTGCTCGCACCGCCCGAGAAGCGCGGGCGCGTCGGCATCTACGACGACACGCACGTCGCCCGCCTGAAGCTGATCAACCACCTGCTCGCGCGCGGCTACACGCTGTCGAACATCCAGGACCTGATCATGGCGATCGACGAAGGTCACGACCTGCGTTCGATCCTCGGCCTGGAAAACGCGATCGGCGGCCGCTGGTCGCACGAACTGCCGAAGACCTATTCGCTCGCGCAACTCGCGCAGATGTTCGGCCCGCAGACGGCGTCGCAACTGTCGCGCGTGACCGAACTCGGGCTGCTCGAACGGCGCGGCCTGTCGTTCGTCGCGAAAAGCCCCGCGCTGCTCGAAGCCGCCGCGGCGATGACGAAGGAAGGCATCCCGCCGCGCGAGCTGCTCGACGTGATCAGCCTCGCGCGGCCGCATTTCGACGCGATCGCGCGGCTGCTCGTCGATCTCGTCGTGAAGCGCCTCGACCGCTACGACGCCGGCACGCTGCCGCCGGTCACCGACGTGCCCGCGCTCGTCGACGCGATCTGGCGCCTGCGCCCGCTCGCAGCCGTGTTCGTCGAAGGCGAGACGAACCGCGCGCTCGAGACCGCGGCAAGCGCCTATCTCGGCGGCCGCGTCGCGACGATCCTCGACAAGAAGCTCAGCGACGAAGCCGCGCGCCAGGCCGGCACGCCGGATCCGCAAGACGGCGGCGACAAAGCATAGGACCGCTGGCGTCATATTCATATCGGCAATGCTTGGTTTGCGGGCTCGACCGCCCATGCGACGATTCTTCCAACCGAGCGGCACGCGCCGCTCCCCGAAGACGTTTCGCATGGAGTCCGTTCGATGATTCGTTTCACCCGCTGGATCACCCGCGCCGCCGCGACGGCGCTCGTCGCCGCCGCAGCCACGTCGGCGTTCGCGCAGGGCGGCGCCGACAAGGTCGTGCGCATCGGTTATCAGAAGGCCGGCCTGCTGTCGGTCATCAAGGCGCAGGGGACGCTCGAAGCGCGCCTCAAGCCGCTCGGCTACAACGTCCAGTGGTTCGAATTCCCGGCCGGCCCGCAACTGCTCGAGGCGCTGAACGCGAACAGCATCGACTTCGGCTATACGGGCGCGCCGCCGCCGGTGTTCGCGCAAGCGGCCGGCGTGCGCTTCGTGTACGTCGGCGCGGAACCGCCGTCACCGCACAACGAAGCCGTGTTCGTGAAAGCCGATTCGCCGGTCCGCTCGCTCGCCGACTTGCGCGGCAAGAAGGTCGCGCTGCAGAAAGGCTCGAGCGCGAACTACCTGCTGCTCGAAGCGCTGAAAAAGGCCGGCGTGCGCTACGACGAAATCCGCCCCGTGTACCTGCCGCCCGCCGACGCGCGCGCCGCGTTCGAGAGCGGCAACGTCGACGCGTGGGCCGTGTGGGACCCGTACTACGCAGCCGCGCAGAATTCGCTGAAGATCCGCACGCTGTCCGACTACACGGGCCTCACGCCCGCGAACAACTTCTACGAGGCGACGCGTGATTTCGCGGAGCAACATGCCGACGTGGTCGGCGCGATCCTGAAGCAGGCGCGTGAGACGGGGCTGTGGGTCAACGGGCACCCGGCCGAAACCGCCGCGCTGATCGCGCCGAAGGTCGGGCTGCCGCTGCCGCTCGTGGAAACGTGGCTCAAGCGTGTGCCGTTCGGTGCGGTGCCGGTCGACGAGAAGATCGTCGCGGTGCAGCAGGGGGTGGCCGATGCGTTCTACGCCGCGAAGCTGATTCCGCAGAAGCTGAGCGTCGCGGATAACGCGTGGACGGACAAGCGCGTGACAACTGCGCTGGCGGCGAAGTAACGCGCGGCGCGCTGCTCATTTGGAACAGGCCGACGGGTGCCATCTACTCCAGGAAACGCACATCGGAAGGGATGCACTCGGCCACAACCAGGGTCGGAGTGCTTCTCTCCGCGTCGGCTATGCGTCGGGCCAGACTTCCTTGCCTTCAAACGGACTGCCAAGTAACACAGTTACAAGATAACCATTGACTCCGGAATCGCCGGAAGTTAGTGTGTACGCCGAAGTCCAAGAAGTCCGATTGCTGTTCATCAATTTCTCGCTCCCCCAGCGGTATTCGTTGTCCTCTCCCTCCTTGACGCTTCAAGCGCTCTTCAACAGAGCTGATCTTCGTATTGTTTTCTCAAGGAATTATCATGGATACCGGTATCGTCAAGTGGTTCAACGACAGCAAAGGCTTTGGCTTCATCACGCCGGACAAGGGCGGTGACGACCTTTTCGCTCACTTCTCCGAAATCCGAGCCGACGGCTTCAAGACGCTCGCTGAAAATCAAAAAGTAAGCTTCGAAACGAAGCAAGGCCCGAAGGGTCTGCAAGCGGCCAACATCACGCCGCTGTAAGTTTGAAGGGCCCGGCCTCCCGCGACGGATGCCGGGTCGCAGCGACACCCTCAAGGAGCATCGTCTCCTAAAGTTGGCGCGAACGCTCTTGGCTGCATCTGCTTGTTCAGCATGCTTGCCACGCGCCACATGCCTCGTTGCACTTCACTCTCCCCTCCGGCAGCAACGCCTTTTTTTGCGCTTTCCGATTGCTTTAGATTCAGCTCGCAATGGCTTTGAATCGGTGCACATTTCGCACGGCACGCGCGCACTCGAACATCATTAAAATTAAAATGCAAAACAAACGAATTCAACAGTACAACGGCTATGCCGTCCAACCTTCGGCGCATCGCTTGCCCGACGGTAGCTTTTCATCCAACCTGCTGCTCGAACGCACGGATAGTTCGTACGGCGAAGGCCGCTACCAATTCTATTCACTCGATTACTTCCCGAGCGAAAAACAGGCGCTGCAACACTCGGCACGCTGGGCACGCAACTGGGTCGACACACGGGGTTAATGGCAACGCCATGTAAATCGGGAAGCACCCTCCACGGGACATGCGCGACAAGCATTCCACCCAGCGCCATTGATCCGCCGCAGTTGCGCGCAACCCATGAAAGAAGGCCGGCTGCCCACCGGCCTACGCAGCTTCAACGCCCCGCCACCTTCTTCTGCCGCCACAGACACAGCAAATCACACGCGACATGCGCAGCGGCGATCGCGGTGATGTCCGCGTGATCGTAAGCAGGCGCAACCTCGACGACATCCGCGCCGACCAGATTCACCGCACCGAGCGCGCGCACGATCGCGAGCGCCTGCGCGGACGACAACCCGCCCGCGACCGGCGTCCCCGTGCCGGGCGCGAACGCCGGATCGAGACAGTCGATATCGAACGTCAGGTACGCGGGCCGCGCGCCGACGATGTCGACGATCCGCTCCACCGCCGCGCGCGGGCCATGCTCGTGCACCCATGCGGCATCGAGCCGCTCGATCCCGAGGAAATCGTCGTTCCACGTGCGGATGCCGACCTGCACCGACGTCGCCGGATCGATCAGCCCTTCCTTCACCGCCTTGTAGAACATCGTGCCGTGATTGAGGCTGTCCGGCTCGTCGTCGGCCCACGTATCGCAGTGCGCATCGAAGTGGATCAACGACAACGGCTTGCCGTAGCGCTCCGCGTGCGCGACCAGTAGCGGATACGTGATGTAGTGATCGCCGCCGAGCGTCAGCATCTTCGCGCCCGAGCGCAGGATCGTGCGCGCATGCTCAACGATCGCCGGCTTGATCGACAGCGGGTTGTGCGCATCGAACCAGCAATCGCCGTAATCGACGGCCGCGAGATCGTCGAACGGATTGAAGCCCCACGGATACGGATGGAGCTCCGCGAGCTGCACGCTCGCCGCGCGGATCGCGGCCGGCCCGAGCCGCGCGCCCGAGCGATAGGTCGTGGCGAGGTCGAGCGGCACGCCGGAAATCGCGACGTCGACGCCATCGAGCACGCGCGAATAGTTGCGGCGCATGAACGACAGTACGCCCGCATAGGTGTTTTCGATCGAGGAGCCGTATGGCGTCGTGCGACGGATCGCGCCGTCGCCGTGGAGCAGTTCGGTCATGTCGAACCTGTTGATCATGAAGACCGGGCCCAGCCACTGCATCGGGTGCGCTGGCGGGACCCGGCACGGATTCATTGAAAACGCGGCGGCATGCGCTCGTCGGGCGCGGCCGTCGCGCCGGCCTGCGAACCCTGTAGCGCGGCCGGGCGGGACAACGTCGATACGCGGCGATGATAGCAAGCCGAAATCTCGGCGTTGCCCCGGTTCGACCGGGGCAAACGCATCGGAACAACCGGCGCGGCGGCAGGTGCGCCGCCGCCGCATGCCCCGAACCGGCACCGCCTCATCGCCGCACCGTCGCCATGCCGCGCCTAGAAGGATTCGCCGGTTTTTACCCGCCCGTTCTTCCGGATAATGGCCTGCAGCCGCGCCCACGCCGGCGCGCCGTCCGCCGCGGACAACAACAATCCGGAGACACCCGCCTTGATCGCCATGCTTCCCGCCACCTATCGCCGGCTCTGGCCGCTCGCGGTCGCCGCCGCGCTGCTGTACGGCCTGTCGCTCGCCGCTGCGCCCTATCCCGGCCAGGCCGTCGCGAAAGCCGCGATGGGCATCCTGCTGCTGGCAGCCGGCAGCACCTGCGCGGCACCGCGCGAACGTGCGTGGCTGTGCGCGGCGCTCGCCACGGCCGTGCTCGGCGACGTGCTGCTCGCGCTGCCCGACTGGCCGCTGTCGTTCGTCCTCGGCCTCGGCGCGTTCCTGCTCACGCATCTGTGTTATTGCGCGATCTTCGTGCACTGGCGCGCGCGGCCGCACGGCTGGCGCATCCTCGCGCTGATCGGGCTGTGGATCGCCGCGCCGGCGTTCTACGCGGCATTTCTTCCGCACCTGGGCGAGCTGCTCGCGCCGGTCGCCGTCTATATGCTCGTGCTGTGCGCGATGGCGAGCTTCGCGCTCGCGGCCCGCACGCACGGCCCGCTGATCGCCGTCGGCAGCCTGATCTTCGTGGGCTCCGACACGCTGATCGGTGTCGGGCGCTTCCTCGGCGGCTTTCCCGGCATCGACTACCTGATCTGGGGCCTCTATGCGCTCGCGCAGGTCACGATCGTCGCCGGGGTTTTCCATGAGACGGCCGCCCGGTCGATCCGTCCCCGATAGTGTTTCAAACAGGCCGCCGTGCGTCGGCGGCCTCGTCTCCCGCCTCTCCCGCCCTGCCGACGGCCGCTTCCCCTCATTCCGCAATGCGGAAACCGTTCCGTTCCAAACCCCGCTGAGCCTTTTCCCACGCGGTTTCCGGCCCTTAGAGCGCCGCTTCTAGCCTCTTGCGGTTTCCGGGTTCACCCACTATCGTTACATCAAGCAATGTAACATTCAAAAATGAGCCAAATCGGAGACACCCGGATGAATGCTCGCACGTTGCCTTTCGGCCCGCCCGGCCACGACGGCCCGGACGAAACCACCGACATCGCCATCATCGGCACCGGCTTCGCCGGTCTCGGGATGGCCATTCGCCTACGGCAGACAGGCGTGACCAACTTCGTCGTGCTCGAGAAGGCGACGTCGGTCGGCGGCACATGGCGCGACAACCATTACCCCGGGTGTGCCTGCGACGTGCAATCGCACGTCTATTCGTTCTCGTTCGCGCCGAACCCGCGCTGGACGCGCATGTTCGCGCCGCAGCCGGAGATCCGCGCCTACCTGGAAGACTGCGTGCAGCGCTTCGGCGTCGGCCCGCATCTGCGCCTGAGCCACGAGCTGCAGCGCGCCGAATACGACGAGGCCGCGCAACGCTGGCGCCTCACGTTCGCGAACGGCAAGCGGCTGTCGGCACGCGTGCTGGTGTCGGGGATGGGCGGGCTGTCGCGCGCCGCGCTGCCGGCGATTCCCGGTGTCGAGAACTTCAAGGGGCGCGCGTTCCATTCGCAGCAGTGGGATCACGACTACGCGCTCGAAGGCAAGCGCGTCGCGGTGATCGGCACCGGCGCGAGCGCGATCCAGTTCGTGCCGCAGATCGCACCGCGCGTGAAGGAACTCGCGCTGTTCCAGCGCACGCCGCCGTGGATCATGCCGAAGCCCGACCGCAACCTGACCGGCTTCGAGAAATGGCTGTTCCGCACGCTGCCGTTCACGCAGAAGGCGGTGCGCAGCAGCATCTACTGGATGCTCGAATCGCGCGTGCTCGGCTTCGCGATCCATCCGTCGCTGATGAAGAACGTGCAGAAGCTCGCGCTGCGCCATATCCGCAAGCAGATTCCCGATCCGGAACTGCGCAAGACCGTCACGCCGAACTACACGCTCGGCTGCAAGCGCGTGCTGATCTCGAACGACTACTACCCGGCGCTGTCGCGCAAGAACGTCGACGTGATCACGACCGGCATCGACCATATCGAAGCCGACGCGGTCGTGACGACCGACGGCAAGCGCCATGAAGTCGATTGCCTGATCTACGGCACGGGCTTCCAGGTCGCCGATCCGTTTCCGCGCGGCGCGATCATCGGCCGCGGCGGCCTCGACATCGTCGACGCCTGGCGCGACGGCGCGCACGCGTATCTCGGCACGACGCTGCCGGGCTACCCGAACTTCTTCATGATCGTCGGCCCGAACACCGGCCTCGGCCACAACTCGATGGTGTTCATGATCGAGTCGCAGATCGAATACATCCTCGGCGCGCTGAACGCGATGCACCGCGAACGCGCGGATGCGATCGAGGTGCGCCCGCTCGTCGAGGCGCAGTTCAACAGCGACCTGCAGGGCAAGCTGAAGAAGGCGATCTGGTCGACGGGTGGCTGCAAGAGCTGGTACCTCGATCCGCGCACCGGCAAGAACACGACGCTGTGGCCGGGCTTCACCTGGCGCTTCCGCCAGGCGACCGCGCACTTCTCGATCGCCGATTACCACGCGTATCGCGCGCCGCACCACGACACGAGCGCGCGGCCCGCCGTCGCGCCTGCCGCTTCCGCTTCCGCCGAAGCGGCCTGAGTCAGACAAGGAGCCACCGACATGAGAGATTTCGCCAACAAGGTCGCCGCGATCACGGGCGCGGGCTCGGGCATGGGCCGCTCGCTCGCCGTGCAGCTCGCGCAGGCCGGCTGCCACGTGTCGCTCGCGGACAAGAACGGCGTCGGCCTCGCCGAAACCGAACGGATCGTCCGCGCGATCGCGCCGAACGTGCGCGTGTCGACGCACGTGCTCGACGTCGGCGACCGCGACGCGATGTTCGCGTGGGCCGACGACACCGCGCAGGAACACGGCAAGGTCAACCTCATCTTCAACAACGCGGGCGTCGCGCTGTCGAGCACGATCGAAGGCATGGAATACGGCGATCTCGAGTGGATCGTGAACATCAACTTCTGGGGCGTCGTGCACGGCACGAAGGCGTTCCTGCCGCACCTGAAGGCATCGGGCGACGGTCACGTGATCAACACGTCGAGCATCTTCGGAATCTTCGCGCAGCCGGGAATGAGCGGCTACAACGCGACCAAGTTCGCGGTGCGCGGCTTCACGGAATCGCTGCGGCAGGAACTCGACATGATGAAGTGCGGCGTGTCGGCCACCTGCGTGCATCCGGGCGGCATCCGCACCAACATCGCGCAATCGAGCCGCGTCGCGAAGAACATGGTCGGCTTCATCGTCGAGAGCGAGCAGCAAGGCAAGGACAGCTTCGAGAAGTTCTTCATCACGACCGCCGACGACGCCGCGCGCACGATCCTCGCCGGCGTGCGCAAGAACAAACGCCGCGTGCTGATCGGCCGCGACGCGAAGGCCGCGGACTGGATGGCGCGCACCCTGCCGGCCGCGTACCAGGCGCTCGTCGTGCTCGCGACGCGCCGCGAGGCCGCGAAGGCCCGCCGCGCGGCCGCGCGCTACGGCGCACCGGCGGCCGCACCGCTTCACGCCACCTACAACAATGCAGGCAATCAGGGAGTAGAACAATCATGACGACCCCGAACATGATGCCGGTGCGTCGCGACATCCGTTTCGCGCTGCCGCCCGAACGCGCGAAGGACTGGCACGTCCAGGGCGTGCCCGTCACGCATTTCATGAACGCGCTGTCGCTGCTGTTTCCGGCCGGCGAGCGCTTCTTCATGGATTCGGTGCGCAACTACCGCGACCGCATCGAGGATCCGGAGCTGAAGAAGCAGGTGCTCGGCTTCATCGGCCAGGAAGCGATGCACACGCGCGAGCACATCGAGTACAACGACCTGCTGCAGTCGTCCGGCCTGCCCGCGCACAAGCTCGACAAGCGGCTGTGGACGATCCTCGGCTTCTTCAAGAAGACGCTGCCGCATTCGATGCAGCTCGCGATCACGATCGCGCTCGAGCACTACACGGCGATCCTCGCGAACCAGCTGCTGTCGGGCCACGAACACCGGATCGACGGATCGGTCGAAGGCTATCAGCAGATGTGGATGTGGCACGCGATGGAGGAAACCGAGCACAAAGCGGTGTCGTACGACGTATGGAACGCCGTGATGAAGCCGGGCCTCGGCAGCTACCTGCTGCGCACGGGCACGATGCTGACGACGACGGTATTGTTCTGGACGATCGTGTTCGACTTCCACGTTCGCCTGATGCGCGCGCACCGTCGCGAACACGGCAGATTCGGCGGCATGTGGCGCCTCGTGAAGTATCTGTACAGCCCGAGGACCGGCGTGTTCCCGAGCATCGCGCGCGAATGGCTCGACTACTTCCGTCCGGGCTTCCATCCATGGGACCACGACAACCATCAGTACCTGCAGGGGCTCGACACGCTGCTCGCGAACATCGACGCGACCAACGCGCGCCATGCCGCGCAGGCCGCCCCGCGACGCGTGCCGCTGCATCCGGTTCCGCAGGCATGACGTCATGGCGCGCGCACACGAGATGCTGACCGTCCGCTCCGGCGACGTGAAACTCGCCGTCTACGTCAGCGGACCGCGGCGCGCGCCGCCGCTGATCCTCGTGCACGGTTATCCCGATTCGGCGACCGTGTGGGCATCGGTCCGCGCGCGGCTCGCGAAGCGCTATCGCGTGATCGCGTATGACGTGCGGGGCGCCGGCGCGTCCGATGCGCCGCGCCGCCGCGCGGACTACACACTTGCGCGGCTCGCGGAAGACCTGAAGGCGGTGGCCGACGCGACCTGCGGCAACCGGCCGTTCCATCTGGTCGGTCACGACTGGGGGTCGATCCAGTGCTGGGAGGCCGTGACCGATCCCGCGTTCCGCGGCCGGATCGCGTCGTACACGTCGATCTCCGGCCCGTGCCTCGACCACGTGTTCCGCGCGAAAATGCGGCTCCGGCAAAGCCTGAAGTCGTGGTACATCGCGTTCTTCCACCTGCCGGTCGTGCCGTCGCTGGTGTGGCGCCTCGGCGCCGCCGCGCTGTGGCCGCGCTGGCTGCAATTGACCGAGCGCGTGCGGCCGGCGCGCGACCCCGCGCAGTTGAAGAACGCGCTGAACGGGTTGCAGCTTTACCGCGCGAACTTCCTCGCGCGGGCGAGAAAGCCGCGCGAGCGGTATGCGCAGGCGCCGGTGCAGATCCTCGTGCCGGTGCGCGACCGCTACGTGACGCCCGAAATGTCGATCGATCTCGATCGCTGGCTCGGCGAGCACGTGCGCGAGGAAATCGACGGCGCGCACTGGATCGTCATGCGCAATCCGGAGTTGATCGCGGCGCGGATCGACCGGTTCGCGGCGGCGCATGAAAGGCCGGCGGTCGCGAACGCCACGGTTCAACGCCCCGTCAGCGCGGGCAGGCGCTTGAACAGCGTTTCGTAATCGATCACGAGCCCATCGGCGTCGATGTCCATCTCCGCCGTGAAGTTCCGGAAAATGCCTTCGTAGCGGTAGCGCCGGCCAGGCTCGATGCACGTATACGCCTGCTTGACCGGCGTCACCTTCAGGTCCGGCGTCGAGACGTATGCGACGTCGATCGGCCGCCGCTCGCCGCGCGCAAGACCAAGGCGGCCGATCGGCAGCGAGTTCGTGAACGGCGTCGCCGCGATGTCGATGTCGACGCAGCCGTCCAGTTCCGGCAGCGCCCGGCCTGACCCGTCGCGCCAGTGCCCGGCGCCGTCGCCGTGCAGCTCCAGCGTGCCGCCGCCCATCACCTTGAGCACCGCGTACGTCACGCGCCAGTGCGGATCGCACTCGACACGATACGCGAGCCCGTATGCGCGGCCGTACCGCTGGCCGACCACCGCGCTTTCGACGACGATGCCGCCGCCACTCCGGTCGAACGTCAGATGTTCGACTCCGTCGCCCTCGAGCGACGCCCAACGCACCTCGCGCATTCCTTCGCCTCCCGGTTGGTCCGATGCAGGGGATCGTCGCACGAATCCCGATCGAAGACGTGAACCCCGACGCGCACCTGGGCCAAAAGAACCGGCCATTGCCCGAATTCACTTCCGCAACCGCAATTCGCCCGAAAACGCCAATGCGACAGCCCCCGAGCATCACCATTCCCCAATTCGGGGCATCCGCCACAAATCCTGACTATCCAGAATTCCCTATTCCGGTGCACGGGATTGTGTCCTATGCTCGCGGCTCATCCTGCTCCACCGCCGCCATGCCTACCGCCCGCCCTGCCTCGCCGTCGATCGACCTGCGCACACTGCTGCGCGGCATCGGGCAGATCGTCCTGCAGGCGAATGCAGTCACCGGCGCGCTGCTGCTCGCCGCGCTGGCGCTGACCGACTTGCGGCTTGCGTCCGCGGCGCTGGTCGGCTCGGCCGCCGCCAGCATGACCGCCGTGCTCACGGGCACGGAGCGCCGCGACGTCGAACAGGGGCTTCACGGCTTCAACGGCGCGCTCGCCGCGCTGATCGCCGTGCTGTTCGCCCCGTCGTCGCTTGCCGCCATCGCGCTGGTGCCGGTGGTCTCGATCGGCGCGGCGCTCGTGCAGCGCGCGATGCGCGTGCCGCTCGCCCGCTGGCGTCAGTGCCCATATTCGAGCCCGTGCCTCGTCATCACCGCGCTGTGGCTACCGTTTGTCGCGCCGCAGCATGCCGGCGACGCGACGGCAGGTGCACCTCTTACGCTGCCTTCCCTCCCCGATGCGCTGCTTTCGGGCATCGCACAGACCACCTTCGCGCAAGGCCCGTGGGCAGGCATGCTGATCGTCGCCGGGCTCGCCGTCGCGTCGCGCCGCGCGGCCGCCTTCGCGCTCGGCGGCGCGATCGTGTCGACGGTGCTGCTGGTCGCATCCGGCGCGAACGGCGCGTCGTTCGCCGACGGCCTGTTCGGCTTCAACGGTGCGCTCGCCGCGCTTGCGCTGATGTCGCGCGGCCCGCGCGCGGCTTTCGCGGCCGCCGCACTCGCCGCGCTGCTCCAGTGGCTCGCGACGCGCGCGGGCCTCCCCGCGTTCACGGCCCCGTTCGCACTCGCGTCATGGACCACAGTGCTCGTCACGCGCCGCTTCACCCTCGGAGAACCCGATGTCGTCATTCGCACACCGTCCTGACACCGTGAAGCCCGGCGGCCCGATCTCGGACGCCGAACGCCGGCTGCGCGTCGATCTCGCCGCCGCGTATCGCCTCGTTGCGCTGAACGGCTGGGACGACCTGATCTACACGCATCTGTCCGCGACGGTGCCGGGCGAACCCGGGCATTTCCTGATCAACCCGTTCGGCCTCACGTTCGACGAGGTCCGCGCTTCGAATCTCGTGAAGATCGACCTGGCCGGCAACCGGATCGGCGACGGCGAACACGCGGTCAACGTGACCGGCTTCGCGCTCCACGCGGCCGTGCATGCCGCGCGGCCGGACGCCGTCTGCGTGATGCACCTGCACAATACGGCCGGCATCGCCGTGTCGATCCAGCGCGACGGGCTGCTGCCCGCGTCGCAGCACGCGCTGCGGTTTCACGGCGATCTCGGGTATCACGACTACGAGGCGCTCGCGTTCTCGCCGGCCGAAGGCGCGCGGCTGACCGCCAGCCTCGGCGCGAAATCCGCGATGCTGTTGCGCAACCACGGCACGCTGACGGTCGGCCGGACCGTTGCCGAGGCGTATGTATTGATGGATACGCTGATCAAGGCCTGCGACATCCAGATACGCGCGCAGGCAGGCGGCGGGCCGCTCGTGCTGCCCGAGCCGGCCGTCGCGGACCGCACGGCCGGGCAGTTGCGCGACGGCGGCGCGATCGAGGGCGAACTGGAATGGCCGGCGCTGCTGCGCCGCCTCGACCGGATCGATCCGTCGTATCGCGACTGACGGCGCAATCGCCACTCTCCCGACGAATCGTTCACCCCCAACCATCGGAGCATTCAGTCATGCCGACTTTCAATATCCAGTTGTTCGAAGGCCGCACGGTCGAGCAGAAGCGCGCGTTCGTCGAAGCGATCACGCGCGTCACGTGCGAGACGCTCGGTTGCGACCCGGGCTCCGTCGACATCATTCTCGCCGACGTGAAGAAGGAAAACTGGGCGACGGCCGGCAAGCTGTGGAGCGACGCCAAATAAGATTCGAGGCAATTTCAAGAGGTGGTGGTCGCCGAGTTTCTCCAAAACCTATCCAAAATCAGCGACCGCAGATATTGATCTCAGTCCGCTCGCGCCCTCAACTGTCTCGATACAACGCAGGCATCTTGGCAGACTGTGACAGTGCTTGTGCGAATTCCGCCTCACACTGCTCGGTATAGAGGCATGCTGCAGCGACCGGATCTCATGGAGGGTCAAAAGTGGCTTGCCTTCCGAAACCTCGACTTCCGCCGCATCGCGCAATACTGCGAACCCCGTGCTGATGTATGAGATTGGTGGCTGAACGCTCGGCTTCGAGATGCCTGCACGCCCCCTCGTCCCGTCGATTGTTGGATCGGAAGGAACCCGATCTGAATCTGGCTGTTCCGTCTTCCAGATATCTTGCGGGCGCTAACCACTCACAAGCGCGAGCATCGTCGCGTTCGCGCCCCATCGCTCCGCAGGACCCTTGCGTGCTTCCTCGTGGATTCGCATGTAATCGTCAAGCGTCAAGCGCGAACGGGTGATGGACACATCGAGCACGAAGATCGATTCGATCGGGCTCTTTCCGACCTCCGCTTTCCCCTGCTCGATTGCCTCCCTAAATACGTCCAACAAGATCGCCCGCCCCCTCGACCGCAGATGATGACCCGCGTCTGTCGACGATCGCATTCTGTGCATCTGCGATTACCTTCGGCGGACGATACATCCCCGCCCTCGATGCAGTACAGAGATCAACGGCACCGCGCAGGGAAACTGCTCAACCAGCACGCGGACGGCCACTACAGCACTCAGGTGGCGCCGTGTGCGATGAACCTTGCAGACCGATTTAGATGACCCCAAATTTTTCCATCAGCAATTTCCCATGATTTGAAATCAGATTCGCCTCATTCTCTTCGAAAACGATGACCGGTGACGTGAATATTGTCTTGTACGTATCACGATCATTGACATTCACCGCCTTATCCACGATGGGGTGCCCCGCCTGTGCCACTTGGTGATTCAATTTAAAATAATAAAAATAATCTATATCCTTCGCCGCTTGCGTCCCATATAAAAGCTCGATAACCTGCCCAACGAAACTCCCTCCCACGAACACAATCTGCTTCGACTGCGAAGTAGTAGATGATTTTGCCCGAACATCTAAATGAGGAACAGCATAATTGGGCGCCACCAACCCTCTATTCAGAAGATCAAACAGATCGGTATCTGTCCCATTCGGGGCATTCTCAACCTTCCACGAATACGAAAGCGTCGAATAATCTGGCCCGCCTACGGCTCGTATCTTATTCAACAATAAATTTGTTCCGATAGCTGCACCGAGAAGATTCCAATGCGTTCCGCCGTTAGAGAACATATCCACATTGTAATTTCCCTTGCTTGCAATCATGGCCGCACTGGTATCAACAAAATTAACTCCATGCTCAGCCAAATCACCCACCAGACGCCGGTAGTCGGATCGAGAATTTCTCAAATCACACGGATATCCATCAGGCAACATTTCCGGGAAGTACGAAACCTTCGAAGGCGTTATCAAGTATACGAATGTCCTGCCTTCAATGGCCACCCTTTCCTGCAAGGCTTTAATATCTCTGGCCCAACCATCTATCTCCGCATCGGTATGCCTTGTGCTGCAATACGCTGCAGTATACGTCTTTTCGAAAAGCATACCTTGCTTTCCTATGACGATCGAGCCATCCCCCATATAAGACTTCCTAAATACACGAAACAGTATTTCATTGGATGCCGAAATCATCCAGCCCCGTAGCGGAAGTCGATCACTGAAGTGTCTAGATGCAAAATCTTCGAAATCACCAGAAATCCATGTCCGCAATGTCAGCGGCTCGATTTTTTCCGCTTGCTGCATACCTTTCAATGGCAAATCATACGCAGCTGGGTTGACGTTTGCCACTCCCTTCGCAGCCAATATAGCAATTGGCATACACAGTGCAATGCCAAACGCCATGGTCACTGCTTTAGCAATAAATGGTGTTCGCTTCATGCTCAGAATCGGAAATATAGGAAAGGCTGAAAAGACACGGTCACCGCCTTGCCGATAGAGAATGCCGCCATAGCCAACAGCACTATTGAACCCGCCGACAAAGCCAGGGCGCGATCAACTCCGATCTTTTCGAGCATCGAGTTTGTAGATTTCCATGTGAAAAGAGAGCCAGCCAGCCCCAAAATCAATGCCCATTTAACTCCGTTATCAACAAACGGCGTTATTCCATCGGCACGGAAAATAATCATCTTCTTTATCATTTCCAGCGCCACATCAACAGTCGGCGACCTAAATATCACCCAACCAAATATCACAAAAAACAACGTCAATCCTGCCTGCAGCCAGGGCGCTAGCCTGGTCTGATTTTTCAACCAAAAATATTTATCGAATATCAAAAAGCACCCATTATAGGCACCCCAGATAACAAAATTCCATGTGCTGCCATGCCAAAGCCCGGACAACACAAAACATATCCACAAATTGAAATTTGTTCGCCATACGCCACCCCTATTACCGCCCAGAGGAATATATAGATACTCGCGTATCCAAGTTGACAGCGAAATATGCCATCGTCGCCAGAACTCAGTGAAGCTGCGGGATATATAAGGGGAGTTAAAGTTCTCCATCAACCTAAACCCCATCATCCGAGCAAGGCCGATCGCCATATCCGAGTATGCCGAGAAGTCGAAGTATATCTGTACGGTAAAGCAAAGGGCGCCGATCCACGCCCCGGACGAGCTTATATGCGGCACATCGCCAAATACACGATCCACCATCTCCCCACATGTATCTGCGATGAGTATCTTTTTGGACAGGCCAAACATGAATCGCAATGCGCCAGCAGCAAAGTCGTCAAATGACACCGTGCGCCCCGAAAGCTGCTCCTGAATATCGTGATATTTTATAATAGGGCCGGCCAATATTTTCGGAAATAGAAATACGTACGTAATGTACTTCGATAGAGTTTCGGCGGGCTTGGTTATATTTCGCTTAAGGTCAACGAGATACGTTATTTTCTCGAACACAATAAACGAAACGCCGATTGGCAAAATTATGTTCAAATGCGCAATCTTCAATCCGAAGCTCGACAAAAAAACATCATTTATATTGTCGATGAAGAAATTTGTGTATTTGAAATAGAAAAGTATCGCCAAATTCGAAGCCACCCCCACTGAGACAGCCAATCTGCTCCTTTTCCGCCAAACTATCCCACCCAACCAGTAATCAAACGCTGCCGACGCCAAAACCAATATTACAAATAAAGGAGCGCCCCAGGCATAGAAAAAAACGCTTGCCACGAGAACAATGACATCCCGCCACACTCCTTTTGCCAAATAAAAGGATGTGAAAAATATTGGCAAAAATGCAAATAAAAATATTGGTGAACTAAAAAGCATTTGTGTTCGCTTTATTTATGGGCGGAATTTTACTTCCGCATCTCCTCGCCGGTACTAGACCTGCGCAATTTTATCCGGTCCCTAGTGCTGGACGTGATGCCAAACGCAACCCAGCCGCGCAGAGCATCGAGATAGGCAACTCGGTTACCCCTTTGGGATTGTGCGGCCTGCCGCAATGCCTCCGGCGCGGCAGGTTTCGAACGTTCAGAGCTATATTCCCTCGGGGATCGTTCGCCTTGATGGTTGCGCGATCTTACACCTTGTCACCGTATAACGTCTCGGTCGGGCGAACTGCTCCGTGCCAGCTGGTCGCACGCTTCGTCATCGAGTTGGTCTAGAAAGATCGCCCGTATCCAAAACGCGCCCCAACTGCGGCCCGGCACAACGCCAGCAGCGTGGCCAGGCTGTACGCAGACAGCATAACTGTCACCGCAAAAAGCATCCCGGACCAGTGGTCGTAGGTCCAGCAAGGGGGCTTGATCGTCCCGATAAAAAGGCCGCGACCATCTGAACCCATCGCCACAATACTGTATGAATATACGACCTATCGCACGGTACGATGGGTCAGTCAAGAGCGAAATTGGAGCGAGATGTGCACGTGTAGGAACTCGCGCTAGGGAAGAAATGGCCTGAATGGGCTGCGGATCGACAACTTCGGCGATCTGTATCGTCGGACGCCATGGAAGCCTGAGATCTATCAGAAATTATGCCGCGCCAATCGTCGCGAGCTTCAACGGGTAGTTCATTCCGCTGATTGCCGGCTTCGGTTTCTGGCCGCTGGCGCTGCAGGAGGCAAATGTCGAAAAGGCGAAGGAACGGGGCGTAAGCCTCTGATCATTCGCAACACAATGAACGTGCGCGACGACAACCTCGGGAAGTCGCCGCTGTACAGGCCGGCATGGCGTAGTGGCCAGCGTTGCCTGATTTCGGCAGTCTGGATCGATGAACCGCATGGAGAGACAGGTAAGCGCGTGCGCTACCGGATCGGCTTCGTCGATTAGCAACCAAAGCCAGAGAAACCGCCCGATCGACGACAAGCGTATCGCCACTGCACTGAACGACATGATCCTTTCGATGGGCGCGCAACCGGATCGATCGCTTCGGCAGGTCGACGAGGCCTGCCTGCGACACGAATCCGTCGCCTGTCGCAAATTCGTGTCGCCGCTGCGGCCCACGATGCTGCCCGACATCATGAATCCGCTCTCCGCGCGGCACCCCGATCCGAAGCCGCCGGCGCCGGCCTGACCTCCCATGCGACGCCGGCTGCCGGTGTTACATGCGGCCTCCCTTCCCTGCTCCGCGTTGTGCGCCCGCACATCGCTCCGTCACGCAACCGGCGCATCAATCGGCGCATAATGCCGAACACACGCAGCAGCCAATGGCCACCCGGGAGACCGCCATGGAAGCGAAGAACGAGGAAGTCGTCGCACACCTGCTCTCCGATGTCGTCGAATTCGCGCGCGGGCGCCTGCCCGAAGCCACGTTCCGGATCGTCGAACCGTTCCTGCGTCATTACTACGATTTCGTCGACGCTGATGATCTGCAGAATCGCAGCATCGTCGACCTCTACGGCGCCGCGATGGCGCACTGGCAGACCGCCCAGAAATTCGTGCCCGGCAGCGAGCGGCTGCGCGTCTACAACCCGATCCTCGAACAGCACGGCTGGCACTCGGACCACACGGTGATCGAGATCGTCAACGACGACATGCCGTTCCTGGTCGACTCGGTGACGATGGCCGTCAATCGCCTCGGGCTCGCGCTGCATTCCGCGCTGCACCCGGTGTTCCGCATCTGGCGCGGCGGCAACGGCGGAATCGAGCGCGTCGACGCCGGTGGCGCGACGCCCGGCGACGGCCAGTCGCAACTCGCGTCGTTCATCCATTTCGAAGTCGACCGCTGCGGCGACGCCGCGCTGCTCGACACGCTGCGCGACGACATCGCGCGCGTGCTCGGTGACGTGCGCGCGTCGGTCGAGGACTGGCCGAAGATCGTCGACATCGCGCGCGCGACGATCAAGGACATGAAGGCCCGCGAATCCACCGCGGAAGACATCGAGGCGCGCGCGTTCCTCGAATGGATGGCCGCCGATCACTTCACGTTCCTCGGCCAGCGCGACTACGCGCTCGTGTCGGACGGCACGGGCTTCAGCCTGCGCGGCGTCGAAGGCTCCGGCTTCGGCCTGTTGCGCGAATCGCTGCGCGCACCCGGCGCGCCCGACGTGACGCCGCTGCCGCCGGCCGCCGCCGAGATCATCACCGGCCCCTGGCCCATCTTCCTGACCAAGGCGAACTCGCGCGCGACCGTGCACCGGCCCGGCTATCTCGACTACGTCGGCGTCAAACTCGTCGGCGCCGACGGCAAGGTGAGCGGCGAACGCCGCTTCATCGGGCTGTACACGTCGACGTCCTATTTCGGTTCGTACACCGATATTCCGATCGTGCGCCGCAAATGCGCGAACATCGTGAAGCGTGCGGGCTTCCTGCCGAAGGGACATCTCGGCAAGTCGCTGGTGACGGTGCTCGAAACCTATCCGCGCGACGAACTGTTCCAGGCCGACGAAGACCAGCTCTACGACATCGCGCTCGGCATCCTGCGCCTGCAGGAACACCAGCGCACGCGGCTGTTCGTGCGGCGCGACCGCTTCGACCGCTTCGTGTCGTGCCTCGCGTTCGTGCCGCGCGACAAGTACAACACCGACCTGCGCCGCCGCATCGCGAAGCTGCTCGTCGACGCGTACAACGGCGTAAACGTCGAATTCACACCACTGCTGTCGGAATCGGCGATCGCGCGAATTCATTTCGTTGTCCATGCCGAACCGGGCACGATGCCCGACGTCGACACGCGCGAACTCGAAACGCGGCTCGTGCAAGTCACGCGCCGCTGGCAGGACGATCTCGCCGACGCGCTGCTCGACGCTTTCGGAGAAGAACAAGGCAACCGCCTGCTGCAGCGCTATGCGGACTCGTTCCCGGCCGGCTATCGCGACGACTACCCGGCGCGCACGGCCGTGCGCGACATCGAACTGATCGAGCGCGTGAAGGAGTCGGGCCAGCTCGCGATGAACCTGTATCGCCCGATCGAGGCCGAGGCCCGCGCGTTCCGCTTCAAGGTGTATCGCGCGGGCGACCCGATCGCGCTGTCGCGCAGCCTGCCGATGCTCGAGCATCTCGGCGTGCGCGTCGACGAGGAACGGCCGTACCGGATTCAGACGCAGGATGCCGCGCCCGCGTGGGTGCACGACTTCGGCCTTGAACTCGCGGACGATACCGAATTCGACATCGAGCGCGTGAAGGACCTGTTCGAGGACGCGTTCGACCGCATCTGGAGCGGCCGGATCGAGAACGACGACTTCAACCGTCTCGTGTTGCGCGCGCACCTGAGCGCACGCGAGGTCACGATCCTGCGCGCGTATGCGAAATACCTGCGGCAGGTCGGCTCGACCTTCAGCGACGCGTACATCGAGCGCGCGCTGACCGGCAACCCGGCGATCGCACGGCAGCTCGTCGAGCTGTTCCTGCTGCGCTTCGACCCGGCCACCGGCGGCACGCGCGACGTGCAGGTCGAACGCGTGCTGAAGGCGATCGAGACGGCGCTCGACCAGGTCCCCAACCTCGACGAGGACCGGATCCTGCGCCAGTTCCTCGGCGTGATCAACGCGACCGAGCGCACCAACTATTTCCTGCACGACGCGAACGGCGAATCGAAGCCATATCTGTCGTTCAAGTTCAATCCGGCGAAGGTGCCCGGCCTGCCCGAACCGAAGCCGATGTTCGAGATCTGGGTGTACTCGCCGCGCGTCGAGGGCGTGCACCTGCGCGGCGGGCGCGTCGCGCGCGGCGGGCTGCGCTGGTCCGACCGTCGCGAGGACTTCCGCACCGAGGTGCTCGGGCTGATGAAGGCGCAGATGGTGAAGAACGTCGTGATCGTGCCGGTCGGGTCGAAAGGCGGCTTCGTCGTGAAGAATCCGCCGCCGCCGAGCGATCGCGAAGCGTGGATGCGCGAGGGCGTCGCGTGCTACCAGACGTTCCTGCGCGGCCTGCTCGACCTGACCGACAATCTCGCCGGCAACGCAATCGTGCCGCCGCCCGACGTGGTACGGCACGACCCCGACGATCCGTATCTCGTCGTCGCGGCCGACAAGGGCACGGCCACGTTCTCCGACTACGCAAATGCGATCTCGCACGAATACGGCTTCTGGCTCGACGATGCATTCGCGTCCGGCGGCTCGGTCGGCTACGACCACAAGAAGATGGCGATCACCGCGCGCGGCGCCTGGGAATCGGTGAAGCGGCACTTCCGCGAGATGGGCGTCGACACGCAGACGACCGACTTCACCGTGGTCGGTGTCGGCGACATGTCGGGCGACGTGTTCGGCAACGGGATGCTGCTGTCGCCGCATATCCGGCTCGTCGCGGCGTTCGATCACCGGCACGTGTTCCTCGACCCGAACCCCGATCCGGCGACGAGCTTCGCGGAGCGCCAGCGGATGTTCGCGCTCGAACGCTCGAGCTGGGCCGACTACGACACGTCCGCGATCTCGGCGGGCGGCGGCGTCTATCCGCGCACCGCGAAGACGATCCCGCTGTCGCCGGCCGTGCAGGCCGCGCTCGGCATCGATGCGCACGCGCTGCCGCCGACCGAGCTGATCCGCGCGATCCTGCAGGCGCCGGTCGACCTGCTGTACAACGGCGGCATCGGCACCTACGTGAAAGCCGCGCGCGAAACCCACCAGCAGGTCGGCGATCGCGCGAACGACGCGGTACGCGTAAACGGCGCGGACCTGCGCTGCAAGGTCGTCGGCGAAGGCGGCAACCTCGGCTGCACGCAGTTCGGCCGCATCGAGTTCGCGCAGCGCGGCGGCCGCATCAACACCGACGCGATCGACAACTCGGCCGGCGTCGATTGTTCGGATCACGAAGTCAACATCAAGATCCTGCTCGGGCTCGTCGTCACCGACGGCGAGATGACCGAGAAGCAGCGCAACGCCCTGCTCGCGGAAATGACCGACGAAGTCGGGCTGCTCGTGCTGCGCGACAATTACTACCAGACGCAGGCGCTGTCGATCGCGGGCCGCTACGGCGTCGAGCTGCTCGACGCCGAGGCGCGCCTGATGCGCTGGCTCGAACGCGCGGGCCGCCTGAACCGCGTGATCGAGTTCCTGCCGACCGACGACGAGATCGCCGAGCGGCAGGCCGCGAAGCAGGGCCTCACGTCGCCGGAGCGCGCGGTGCTCCTCGCCTACAGCAAGATGTGGCTGTACGACGCGCTGCTCGAATCCGACGTGCCCGAGGATCCGCTCGTCGCCGCGATGCTCGTCGACTATTTCCCGAAGCCGCTGCAGCAGCGCTTCAGCGAACCGATGCATCGCCACCCGCTGCGCCGCGAGATCCTCGCGACGCACCTGACCAACGCGCTCGTCAACCGGGTCGGCTGTGCGTTCGTGCACCGGCTGATGGAGGAAACCGACGCGAAGCCGGGCGACATCGTGCGCGCCTGCATCATGGCGCGCGACGTGTTCGATCTCGATGCGGTATGGCGCGACATCGACGCACTCGACAACCGCGTCGCCGACGACGTGCAGGCGCGCATGTTCGTCGACGTCGCGCGGCTGCTGGAGCGCGCGGCGTTGTGGTTCCTGCGGCAGCTGCAGTCGGGCGCGGTGGCCGACGGCGGCGTCGCCGGGCTGATCGCGCGCTGCCGCGACGCGGTGCAGCGCATCGCGCCGCAATTGCCGTCGCTGCTGCCGGCCGACGATCTGGAAGCGCTGTCCGAGCGGCAGCGCGTGCTGGTCGATGCCGGCGTCGACAGCGCGCTCGCGGTGCGCGTCGCGAGCGGCGACATCTCCGCCGCGCTGCTCGACATCGCCGAAGTGGCCGCGACCTGCGATCGCAGCCTCGAACTGGTCGCGGGCGTCTACTTCTCGCTCGGCACGCTGCTGAACTACGGGTGGATCGGCGAACGCGCGGCCACGCTGCCGACCCCGACGCACTGGGACATGCTGGCGCGCGCGGCCGCGCTCGCGGAAATCGCGCGGCTCAAGCGTACGCTCGCCACCAGCGCGCTCGCGGAATCGCCCGACTCGACGGCGCCCGAGACGATCGTCCATGCATGGCGCGAACGCCGCGAAGCCGCGCTGCAGCGCTACGAGCACCTGCTCGCCGACCTGCGCGCGTCGGGCGGCGCGAGCCTCGCGGTGCTGCTGGTGGTCGTGCGCGAGATGGCCGTGCTCGAACGCGCGTGACGGTTGACCCCGGGTCGCGCCGGGATCACACCGTCGCGACGAGCAACTCTTCCGCGTTGTCCGGCGGGCGCAGGCCGTCTGTGCGATCGGCGAAGTAGCGACGTGCAAGTTCCGCGGCCGACACGTGCCCGGCCCGCGCGAAGCCGGCTTCCGTCGCGAGCGCGCGGATCTCCGCCGGCAGGAAGAAGCTGATGAACGGCGTGCCGCTCGCGCGGGCGCCTTTCGCGGCCATCTCGAGCCCCGGACGCACGTCCGGATCGGCAAGCTCCAGCGGCAGCAGGAACGTCATCGCGAACGTCGAACCCGGCGCGAGCGACGCGGCTTCGCGCAATGCCGCCGCGTTCGCGTCGCGCGTCAGGTACATGCTGACGCCGGTGGACACGACGACCGCCGGCTTGCCCGGATCGAAGCCCGCGCACACGAGCGCGTCGCGCCACGACTGCTTCGCCTCGAAATCGACCGGCACGAACCGCAGCCAGTCCGGCACGCCGAAGCCGAGCTCGGTCAGCCGGCGGCGCTTCCACGCCTGCGGCGCGGGCGGATCGACCTCGAAGACGGTCAGGCGCGACGCCATCTCGGGCCGGCGCTGCACGAAGCTGTCGAGGCCCGCGCCGAGGATCACGTACTGGCTCACACCCCGCGCGGCCTGCTCGACGACGAGATCCTCGATGAAGCGCGCCCGCGCGACGATCGATGCGCGAAACGGCCGCGTGAACCGCGGATCCATGTCGCCGCGCTGCTGCCAGCCGGGCGCCGGCGCGAGCAGGCGCAGGCCGACTTCGTCGGCGAGCACGTGCGGCGGCGCATCGAGTTCGACGTGCAGCGCGCGCCATAGCGCGACGCGTGCGGCGGTGCTGTCGGGGGCGTCATGATGGAGGTCGGTCATCGTCGCGGCCTCACGCGCCCGGCTTGCCCGGCGCCTGGGAGAACTTCGCGGACTTGCCCCAGTTGTGCGTCGTCAGAAACACGGCTTCGATTCGCTCGTATGACATGTCATTCCTCCGTGGTGGACGGCCCGGCCCCCGGCTGCGGCGCCGTCAGATACGCGCGCAATGCGTCGGCCACCGGCGCGGACAGCGACTGCTGCGTTTCGATGGCGCGATGCTTGACCTACCGGATCAGGCTCAGCGGCAGATACACGTTGAATCGCTTCACTTCCTCGTCGGTCATGCGCGCTAGCATGCTAGCAATCCAGCAAATGTCAATCGGGACACCGGAGCCGGCGGCGCGGCGGACGTCGACGCCCGCCCACGCCATCGCCCCGCCGCTCGCAACGCCCTTATATCGGGTTCACCCGCGCCGCCACCCGCGCGAACAGCGCGTCGAGATCGAAGCCGGTCGTATCGATGCCGATCGTGTCGCGCAAGCACGCGCCCCACGCGGCCGCGTCGTCGAAGGTGACGGTGCGCCCCGCGCCCGCCGCGTCGCGCAGCGTCAGCACGGTGTTGAACAGCGCCGCGCGGCCGTCCGGCAGCACGCGGCAGGCAATCAAGTCGTTCACGAAGATCGATTCGGGATAGGTCGACGTGAACCAGTTCGCGGCGTCGTAATCGATCCACTCGGCCGGTTTCAGCGAGAAGCGGTAAGTCGTCTGCCAGCCGTCGGGGATCTCGAACTGCATGTCGAACTCGCCGTCGACCGGCGCACCGACAACACGAAACGCGCCGTGCGGCGTCATCTGCCGCTCACCCGGCACGAAGCGCAGCGGCGCGGTCAGCGTCGCGCTGCCGAAGCCGATGTCCGCGAGCCACGCCGCGCCGTCGAGATCGATGCGCAGCAGCATGTGCGTCTGCGCGGTGACGATCTCGGGCGGCCGCATCCAGCGCACGCGCGCGATCAGCGGCGTCACGCGAAAACCGATCGTCGTGAGCGCGGTGTGGAAGAGCTTGTTGAGTTCGAAGCAGTAGCCGCCGCGGCGGCGCCCGATCACCTTGTCGACGATCGCCGGCACGTCGAGCGCGACACGCGCGCCGGTCAGCGGATTGAGGTTTTCGAACGGAATCGCCTGCGGATGCAGCAAATGCAGCCGGCGCAGCACGTCGAGCGTCGGCTCGGCCGGGCCGTCGTAGCCAATGCGGGCGAAGTAGCGCGGGAGGTCGAACGAGTCAGTCATGAACCGGCACCGGGAACGGGGAACACGCAACGATAGCATCGCGCGATATCCCCATGTTGCGCAGGGCCATCCCGAATCCGCGCGCGCCGCCGGCACCGCGGCGCGCGGTTCGCGGCAACGTTACGGCAGCAGCTTCAGCGCGGACGACGCGACCGCCGGCACCGAAATGCCCTGGCTCGTCGCGAACTGCACGGCCTGGCTGAGCGTCGATGCGAGCGACTGCAACTGACCCGGTGCGCTCTGCGCGATATACGACGCGGCCTGCATGTTCTGCGGATTCAGGCCCGACTGCAGCAGCGATGCGGCGCTGGTCGAACCGAGATTGCCGAGCCCCGATTGCAGCTGCGAATACTGCGTGAGGCCCTGGCCGAGCGATGCGAGGCCGTTGCTGAACGCCTGCTTGTCGACCGGGCCGTGCGTCGCGCCGCCGCTCGCGAACGCCTGGCCGAGCGCCTGCGACACCGACTGCTGCGCGCCGCCCATCTGCGACAGCGCGGCCGGCGTCAACGCGTTGCCGCCACCGAGCAGGCTGGCGGCCTGCTGCGCCTGCCCGGCCGCGCCGGTAAGCCCCATCGCCGACGCGAGCGACGACTGGCCAGCCAGCACCTGCTGATTCGCGCCGACGTATGCCTGCATCAGCTGCGCGACGCCGCCCTGCGCGGGTGCGGCCTGTTGCTGCCCCCCGCCGCCGAGCAGCGCCGAGCCGATCGATTGCAGGTCGAGCTGCGCATGCGCGGCGCCGTTGGCGCCCAGCAGGATGCCGAGTGCGATGCCCGCCGATGCCAGCTGCTTGCCCGTCACGCGAATATGCTTCATCTGTTTGCCTCGTGCCCGAATGATTGAGGCCGATATTGTCGAAGCGCGTCGCGCGCCGCCGCAACGACTGAAACACATCGAAACGAAATCGCGCGCCGCGGCCGCTTGCAATTCCGCGGCCGTCCCGACTCGCCGCGCACATTCGTCCGCGTTTGCCGCGCGATGCCGGGCACGCGTCCGGATTCGTTCCTTTTCCGCATCAATAGCGCTTGTTTCGGGAATCCGCGATCGACGCCGCGGCGCGCATCACGCAGCCATCCACGCCGGCAGACGCTGGCCGACCCAGTCGGCCGCCTGCTCGTAGCCGCGCGCGAGCTGCAGCACCGCGAGGTCCGCGCGCGGCCGGCCGATCAGTTGCATCCCCATCGGTAGCCCCGCGTCGTTGAAGCCGACCGGCACGCTGATCACGGGGCAGCCGGCCAGCGTCCACGGCACGACCGTTTCCATCCAGCGGTGGTAAGTGTCCATCGCGCGGCCCGCGATCTCCTTCGGCCAGCGCTGCTCGACGTCGAACGGGAACACCTGCGCGGTCGGTGCCGCGATGAAGTCGTAGCGATCGAAGAAGCTCAGCACCGCCTGGTGCCACGCGGTGCGCTCGATGCTCGCGTCGAACACCTCGGCACCCTGCATCGCGAGCAGCCCTTCGACCTCGTAGATCGCCTCGGGCTTCAGCAGCGCGCGCCGTGCCGGATCGCGATAGTGCGCGAGCAGCCCGCCACCGGACAACAGATGCCGATGCGCGAGCCACAGGCGCCAGATGCGCTCGGGCGCGAACGCCGGCAGCGCCGCATCGACGTCGCAGCCGATCTCGCGCAGCGTCGCGAGGCCCTTTTCACACTGCGCGAGCACGCCCGGCTCGGTCGCGAGATAACCGTTCCAGTCGCCGACCCAAGCGATGCGCTCGCCGCGCAGGTCCTTGTCGAGAGGCTTCGCAAACACGGCCGGATCCTCCGCAAGCGACAGAGGATCGTTCGGGTCGTAGCCGGCCTGAATCGCGAGCAGCTGCGCGACGTCGCCGACCGTGCGGCCCATCGGCCCTTCGATGCCGAGCTGCTGCATGAACACGTCGACGCCCGGCCAGCGCGGCACGCGGCCCTGCGACGGCCGGAACCCGTAGATGTTGCAGAACGCGGCCGGATTGCGCAGCGAGCCGCCGAAGTCGCTGCCGTCCGCGACCGGCAGCATGCGCGCGGCGAGCGCCGCCGCCGTGCCGCCGCTGCTGCCGCCCGCGCTCTTCGTCAGGTCGTACGGATTGCGTGTCGCGCCGTGGATTTCGTTGAACGTGTGCGAGCCGAGGCCGAATTCCGGCGTGTTGGTCTTGCCGATGAAGATCGCGCCCGCCGCACGCATTCGCCCGACGCCGACCGAGTCGGCCTGCGGCACGTTTTCGCGGAAGATCGGCGAGCCGTAGGTCGTCCGCAGCCCTTTGGTCATCGCGAGATCCTTCGGCGCCTGCGGCATCCCGTGCAGCCAGCCGTGATACTCGCCGCGGGCCAGCGCGGCGTCCTTTTCCGCGGCTTCGGCGAGCAGCACGGCGCGCTCGCGCAGCGAGACCAGTGCGTTCACCGCGCCGTTCACGCGCTCGATGTGATCGAGATATGCACGCATCGTCTCGACGCACGAAACCGCCTTGCCGCGGATCGCCGACGCGAGCTCGCCGGCCGACAGGCGCACGACCGGGTCGACGGTAATGGAAGCGGGAGCGAGAAGCTGCGGGGCGCCGTGCGGCATGCGAGGTCTCCTGGAATCGGTATGGAATGGCGGGCCGCATGGTGGCGGCGGTCCGTCGCGAACGGCCGGGAAGGCGCCGGAATGTCGCCGGGAAGAGGCAACGGCGGGCCGCGGCGCGGTCGATGCTCTACTCTACGCGACGCCGGATGCTCGACCTCCGATATTTTCCGCCGCGATTCATTGAGGATTCGACTAAATCGGCGGTGGTGCGCCGCTCGACTGCCAGCCTCGGGCTGCCGCCCGGCCGATTGGTGTAAACGTTTATGCGCATAAACCAAAATTTCTTATATTTCTAATAGGCGCGACACGAGGCGACGGACGTTGACGACATTTTTACGCGCCCGCCCAATCTATTTAGGTCGCGCGATCCGGCGGCGCACTACGCTGGGAACATCTCGACTACGGAGCATTTTCCATGCTCAAACTGCTGGTTCCGGTCGGACACTCACCCCGCTCGCTGCAGGCGGTCCGCCACGCGACCTTCCTGTATCGCGAACGCTGTGCATCCGAAATCGTGCTGATCAACGTGCAGGCGCCGCTCGAGTCGACGCGGCTCGAGGCGTTTCACCCGCTGTCGCGGCTACAGTCGATCGAGGACAAGTTCGCGTGCGACGATCTGGCGATGGCGGAGCGGGTGCTGCGGGAAGCCGGTGTCCGGTACAGCATCGTGAAGAAGGTCGGGCCGGTGGCCGACACGATCGCGGCCGTCGCGGCCGAGACCGGCTGCGACGAAATCGTCGTCGTCGCGCCGCGGCAGGATCCGTTTCACGCGATGCTCTCGATGTTCCGTCGCAGCGTGATGGACCGGCTCGTGCGGATCTCGAATGTGCCGGTGACGGCAGTGCGATGAACGGTGCGGCGCTTACTTGATGACCTTGCGCCAGAACACGAGGTAGGTCGCGGCGGAAGATGCAATCAGCAGAATGGCCCACAGCGGCGCGAGACTGATCAGGACGGAAGAGACGTTAAGCATTTGGATTCCTCACTATTTCGATAGCGATGTTCGGCACGTACCTGCTGTGTCCGGAGCCGCTGCGCCCATCGCTTGCCGCGCATCGCGTTCCGTTGAAACATGCATTCATGCTATCGCTTTGACTGCCGGCGCGACCGTCTCGCCCTGCCCCTAACCTGACATTCGTCAAACTCGCGTCAATCGCGCGCCGGTGCGGCCGGCCACCGCTCCTTTCCTTGTTTCGCGTGCCAGAAAGCGGTATGCGAGCGCCACGGCCTGCCGCCATTTCCGCAGACGTTTACCGGGGGAAGCCCCAAGTGCTTCCCGAAACGTGTCCGCGTTACGCTTGCGTAACAAGGAGACGAATCATGAGACGAGTGGTGCACATCGCCTTTTTCGCGCTGCTGGCCTACCTGATCGGCGATCGGGCACTGCTGCACGCGCAAGGCCGCGACGCCAGCCCGATGGTGTGCTCGCAGGGCGCCGAGCAGGTGAAATACGACGCGCTCAGCCGCGGCTTCGGCAACGCGGCCGCCGACAGCCAGCGCGAGGCGTTCATGTCCGGCTGCCTGGTGAGCGGGCGCGGCGATCGGAACGTTGCGATGGCGGCTCGCTGACGCCGACGCGTATCGCCGCTGCTGCGTCGCTCTCGCCGCTGCCCGGCCGCACGCTTTCACGAGCGCAGTCCGTTTTCTCCCGTATCCCCCGGCTTCCCCCACATCGGCCAAGCCGGTTTTCTGCTGCGCCGCGTTCGGTATTCAGAGCGCGTTGACCGACCGTCACCGCCCGCCCCCGGCCCGGGCACGCCGATTGCGACTCGACTGCCCCTCCCAACGGGTCGCCGCCATGAACGACAACGAGTCCCTCGATACCGTGCAGCCTCGTCCGCGCGCGGCAACATGGCTCCGGCGCCTCGGGCCGGGCCTCGTCACCGGTGCCGCCGACGACGATCCGTCAGGCATCGGAACATACTCGCAGGCAGGCGCGCAGTTCGGACTCGAACTGCTCTGGTCGCTGCTGCTGACCTACCCGCTGATGACGGCGATCCAGCTGGTCAGCGCGCGCATCGGCCGCGTGACGGGCAAGGGCCTCGCGTCGAACATGCGCGCGCACTACCCGCCATGGTTGCTCTACAGCGCCGTGGCTTTGCTGTTGATCGCGAACGTGATAAACATCGCGGCCGACCTGTCGGCGATGGGCGCGGCGGTCAATCTTCTGCTGCACGGCCCTCAGGAACTCTATGTCGTCTGCCTGGGCGGCGTGTCGGTCGTGCTGCAGATCTTCGTGCCGTACGACCGCTATGCGCGTCTGCTCAAATGGATCGCGCTGGTCCTGCTCGCGTATGTCGCGGTGGCGCTCATCGTGCCCGTCCACTGGGGCGAGGTCGGCCGCGCGATCGTGCGGCCGCATGTCCAGTTCACCGCCGCCTATCTAACCACGGTCATCGCCGTGCTCGGCACCACGATCAGCCCGTATCTGTTTTTCTGGCAGGCGTCGCAGGAGGTCGAGGAACTGCATGCGGAGCCGAGCCAGCATGCGTTACGGCGCGCACCGCATCAGGCGCCCGCGCAGTTGCGACGAATCAACTTCGATACCTGGGTCGGCATGGGCGTATCGAACGTCATTGCGTTCTTCATCACGCTGACGGCAGCGGCCACGCTCTACATGCACCACATCGAAGTGAAGACGTCCGCCGACGCCGCGCGTGCGCTCGAGCCCATTGCCGGACACTTCGCGTACATGCTGTTTGCGCTCGGGATCGTCGGCACCGGCCTGCTGGCCTTGCCGGTGCTCGCCGGCTCGGCCGCCTATGCGGCCGCAGGCAGCTTCCGCTGGCGCAACAGCCTCGCGCTGCGGCTCGGCGTCGCGCCCGAATTCTATGCGGTGATCGCCTTGGCGATCGTCGGCGGCGTCGCGATCACGTTCATGCATTTCGACCCGATCCGCGCGCTCTACTGGAGTGCGGTCATCAACGGCGTGACCGCCGTTCCGATCATGGTCGTGATGATGCTGATGGCCGGCAGCCGGCGCATCATGGGCAAGTTCGCCGTGACGGGCGCGCTGGCGTGGGGCGGCTGGGCCGCGACGCTCGCCATGGCGATCGCGGCGATGGGGGTGTTCGTGCCGGGGTAGGCCGCATCGGTCACATGCGCCGGACCGTGTGCACGATCAGCCTGGCTCCGGACGAATCACCAGCTCGTCGAACCCGGTCCCTGCATCTGGTTCACGCGAGAAACGATGTGCGGGCAACAGCACGAGCAGGATCTCGGCGGTCGTCCGCACCACGCAGCCGCGCGCGACATGTCCGCCCGATACGCGGCCGTTCGCGTCGGACACCGACATATGAAGGTGTGCGCCGTCCGGTGAGACCGAGCCGGCCAGCGTCAGGATTTCGAGGTCGCCGCGCAGTTCGGTCGGCGCGTCGACACCGGCAAAGCGAAGCTGCGCGACATTCAGGCTGCCGATCCCCTGGATCACGAATGCCGCGTGTGCGTCGAACCGACGCAACGCCTGCTCGATCGATGCGCGCAGATCGTCGCCGGGGGAAAGACGCAAAGGATGGGCTTGCATGGTGGATAACCTGCGGGTGGGCCGGGTGTCGACAAAGAGTACGTTCGACCCGGCCATTCGGCAAGTCGCCCGCCGGATGACGCGCCGCACCTGTGTCACCGCAACGTGCGGCACGCGCATCACGCAGTGAATCGCTCGCTCGCGAATTGCGCATCCGGCACGCCGGCCGCGACGGCAATTTCCCGCGCGTCACCCATCTCCTGATACTCGGCCATGCACCTGAGCATCGACAGGACCGGCGCGAGCCCCGTGCCGCCCGCGACGAACCAGCGCGGCCGCAAGCTGTCCGCGAACAGGCGCGAACCCAAGCGCCGGAAAACAGAAAGGCCCGGACGATGTCCGGGCCTCCCATGTCAGCCGTTGCGACCGGCCGCGCTTACGCCTCCAGCGCTTCGAGCACTTTCCCCTTCGTCTCGATTCCGACGAAATGAACGGTCACAGCCGCGATCAGCGGCACGATGCCGATCAGGTAGAACGCCGGCGCGAGGTTGCCGCCGATGATCGCGTGCGGCACGATCATCGGCGCCGCGAACGACGCGATCTTCAGCCACGCGCTGCCGAGCCCGCAGCCCGACGCACGGATGCTCGTCGGATACTGCTCCGGCGTATAGACGTATGCGGTGATGAAGCCCGATGCCATCAGCCCCAGCGACAGCGAGCAGAAGGTCGCGACGACATACACCGACGCCGCATGATAGAAGCCCGCGAACGCCAGCGACAGCGCGCACATCACGAACGACCACACGATCACCGGCTTGCGGCCGAGCTTGTCGACCAGCAGCGCGGACGCGAGCGAACCGAGCACGCCCATCACCGAGCCGATCACCGCGAGATTCAGCGCGAGCTGCAGCGGCGCGTGATAGAAGTTCTTGTAGATCGTCGGCAGCCACGTGGACAGCCCGTACTGAATGAACCCGCACGTCGCCCACAGCGTCGCCACCGCGAGCGTGCGCTTGCGATACGCGGCGCTGAACAGGTCGCTCATCCGGCGCTTCGGGTGCTGGCGGACCATCTCGTCGTACGCGGCCACCTGCGTGACCGGCGGCAGTTCGCCGCGCACCGACGATTCGAACACGCCGACCGCGCGCCCGGCTTCCGGGAGGCGCCCGCGCGAGGCGAGCCAGCGCGGCGATTCCGGCACGAGATGCGTGAGCACCAGCGCGAGGATCAACGGCAGCCCGCCGACGAAGTACATGATCTCCCAGCCGAACCGCGGCACGAGCCATGCGCCCAGCGCCATCGATACCAGCAGACCGATCGGAAACACGATTTCATACAACAGCACGAAGCGGCCGCGGCCGTGCGCACGCGTGATTTCGTTGATGTACGTGGCCGCGACCGGCAGTTCGCCGCCGAGACCGAGCCCCTGCAAAATTCGCAGCAGCACGAACACCTCGAACGTCGGCGCGAAACCGCACGCGATGCTCGTGATGCCGATCACGGCGGAACTCCACGCGATCGCCTTCACACGGCCATGCTTCTCCGCGAGCGCGGGAAACAGGAACGCGCCGATCAGCTGGCCGATCGCGCCGGACGCGATCAGCATGCCGATCTGCGTCGGCGACAGCCCCCACTTGTGAATCAGCAGCGGCAGCGTCGCCGCGATCGTGATCACGTCGAAGCCGTCGAAGAACGTGGCGGTGCCGATCAGCACGCGTGCACGAATCTGCATCGCGTTGGCCGGAAGCCGCTCGAGCCGCGCGATGATCGCGCCGGGCGTGGAGGCGGCAGCTTCCATCGTGGCCCTGCCGGCCACGACGTTGTCGAAAGTGCTCATGCGGGGTGTCTCCTGGATCGTTCGCCGGTCAGGCAAGCGCTTTGGTCGTGTCCGCCAGGGCTTCCGTATCCACTGCCCGGCCCTGGTTCATCCACTTGCGTGCGAGCTTGAGCTCGCGTGCGTTGTTGATGGCGATGACACCTCTCACATGCCCATCGCCTACGAAAAACAGCGTCGCGCGTCGCGCGGCGATATCGCCGCGCACGACGAGCTGCGCGTCGGCCGGCAGATCGCCGAGGATCTGCAGGTTCACGTCGTACTGATCGGACCAGAACCACGGAATCTCCGCGTACGGCGCGCGCACGCCGAGCACGGCCTTCGCGGCCGCGATCGCCTGGTTCTGCGCGTTCGCCCACGATTCGAGCCGCACGCGCCGCTTCAGCCAGCCGTTGTGATGGTTCGCAACGTCGCCGCACGCGAAGATCGCCGGATCGCTGGTCGCGCCGAATTCGTCGACGACGATGCCGTCGTCGATCGCCAGGCCCGCGTCGCTCGCCAGCGTCGCGTTCAGCGCGAGGCCGATGCCGGCTACCGCGAAATCCGCGTCGATCGTCGTGCCGTCGGCCAGCGTCGCGCGCACCTTCGACGCGTCGTCCGGTTGCGCGTCGAGCGATGCGAGCGCCGCGCCGAGGCGCACGTCGACACCGTTCGCGCGATGCAGGTCGAGCAGGAAATCCGACACGATCTGCGGCACCGAACGCCCGCACAGACGCGGCGCGCCTTCGACGACGACCGCTTCGACCCCGAGCTTGCGTGCGGTCGCGGCGACTTCGAGGCCGATCCAGCCGCCGCCGATCACGAGCACACGCCGGCTCGCACGCAGCTTCTCGCCGAGCGCGGCCGCTTCGTCGAGCGTGCGCAGGTAGTGCAGATTCGGCGTCCTGACGATAGCGTCGGGCAAGCGACGCGACGTGCCGCCGGTCGCGATCACGAGACGGTCGTATTCGATCACGAGGCCGCTTTCGGTCTTCACCACGCGGCGCGCACGGTCGATCGACGCCGCGCGTTCCGGCTGCCACGCCTCGACGTTCAGCGCGTCGAATTCGTCCGGGCGCACGACGCGCACCGTTTCGATGTCGGCGTCGCCCGCCAGCACGGCTTTCGACAGCGGCGGGCGCTCGTACGGCAGGTGCGGCTCGTCCGCGATCATCACGAGACGGCCCGCGAACCCTTCCGCGCGCAGCGTCTTCAGCACCCAGCCGGCGGCCTGGCCGCCGCCGACCACGACGACCGTGCCCGGCACGGCCGGCGCTTGCGTGTTCGCTTCGGTCATGATTTGCGCTCCGTCATGAACTTGCCTTCCGGCGCCTTCGCGTTCTTTTGCCGGCGCGTATTGCCGTCGAGGCCGCCGTCGACGGCCCATTCGGCGAACACGGTCGGGCCCGGTTCGAATTCGCGCGGCTGCCATTCGGGCGTCAGCACGTCCTCGTCCGCGTAGTACTCGATCAACGCGCCGGCCGGATTCTGGAAGTACCAGAAGTACGCAGACGACACCGGATGACGCCCCGGGCCGAGTTGCGTTTCCCAGCCGCAGCGGTCGATGTGCATGCCGCCGCCGAACACTTCGTGGATATCGCGCACGGTGAACGCGACATGGTTCAGGCCGCGCTTTCCGTTCGGCAACGCGAGCAGGAACAGGTCATGGTGGCCGCCGTGCGGCGCGCAGCGCATGAACGCGCCGCGGCCCGGATAGCGATCCGACGTCTCGAAGCCGAGCAGCTCGTGATAGAACTTTTCCTGCGCGTCGAGGCAGTTCGTGAAGAACACGACGTGGCCGACCTCGACCGGCTCGGCGCGCGCATAGATCGGGCTCGGCTGGTCGACCCGCGCCGTCCGGCCCCACACGTTCGACGGCGAGCCGGTGATGTCGAGCGCGCGCTTGCGCGTCACCTCGATGCGGATCGCCATGCCGTTCGGGTCGATGCAACCGACCGCATCGTCCTGCGCGTAATAGCCGGGCTGGCCGGCCAGCTTCGCGCGCAGCGCGTCGACTTCCTGCTGCGTCGCGACGCCCCACGTGACTTCGCGCAGCGTCGGGCCCGCTTCGAACGCGGGCGGCAGCGACGGATCATCGGCCTTGACGACCAGCACGGTGCAGCCGTTCAGCGTTTCGAAGCGTGCGCGCGTGTCGTCGTGCGCGACTTCCTTCAGCCCCCAGTCGGCGAAAAAGCGCCGGCACGTCGCGAGGTCGTCGACACCGTACGTGATCTGCTCGATACCCAAGATGCTCATTGCGTCATTCCCCTTCGCTCAGTTCGCCCACGGCAGCGGCGCGTCGTTCAAGCCCCAGTAGAGACTCTTCTGCTGCATGTACTCGCGGATGCCGAGACGGCCCTTCTCGCGGCCCATCCCGCTCTCCTTCCAGCCCGAGAACGGCGTGGAGATCGAAAACAGCTTGTACGTGTTGATCCAGACGGTGCCCGTCTCGAGTGCGCGCGCGATGCGCCATGCGCGCTTGTAGTCGCGCGTCCAGATGCCGGCGGCGAGGCCGAACACGCTGTCGTTCGCCTGCGCGATCAGCGACGCTTCGTCGTCGAACGGCATCGCGACCAGCACCGGTCCGAAGATTTCTTCCTGGCAGATGCGCGCGCTGTTCGGCAGGCCTTCGAGAATCGTCGGCTGGTAGAAGAAGCCGTCCTCGCGCCCGTCGCCCGACGGACGCTCGCCGCCGCACAGCAGACGGCCGCCTTCCTCCAGCCCGAGCGCGACGTAGCGCTCCACCGATTCGCGATGCTTCGCGGTGATCAGCGGGCCCATCTGCATGTCGGGCCGCGTCGGGTCGCCCACGCGCAGCTTGCGCGCGCCGGCCACCAGCCGCTTCATGAATTCGTCGTACACCGAGCGCTGCACGAACAACCGCGAACCCGCGATGCACGCCTCGCCCGACGAACTGAAGATGCCGTACAGCACGCCGTTGACCGCGTGGTCGAGATCCGCGTCGTCGCACACGATCGTCGGCGACTTGCCGCCGAGCTCCAGCGACACGGGCATCAGCTTTTCCGCCGCAATGCGCGCGATGCCGCGGCCCACTTCGGTGCCGCCGGTAAACGACACCTTCTTCACGAGCGGATGGCGCACGAGCACGTCGCCGATCACCGAGCCCTTGCCCGGCAGCACGCTAAGCACGCCCTTCGGCACGCCGGCCTCCTCGCAGATGCGGGCCAGCGCGAGCGACACGAGCGGCGTGACTTCGGCCGGCTTGAGCACCACCGCGTTGCCGCCGGCGAGCGCCGGCGCGAGCTTCTGTGCGTCGGATGCGATCGGCGAGTTCCACGGCGTGATCGCCGCGATCACGCCGATCGGCTCGTGCACGCTCATCGTCAGGTAGTCGCCACGCGACGGCGTCAGTTCTTCGTCGAGCGTTTCCAGGCACGCCGCGAAATAGCGGAACGTGTTGGCCGCGCTCGCCACCAGCACGCGCGTCTCGCCGATCGGCTTGCCGTTGTCGCGGCGCTGCAGGTTCGCGAGCGCCTCGTGACGCTGCATGATCAGGTCGGCGATCCGGTACAGCACCAGCGCGCGCTGGTGCGGCTTGAGGCCGGCCCAGTCCGCGCGGCGCCACGCGGCGTCGGCGGCCACGACGGCGTCGGCCGCGTCTTCCGCGTTCGCCGTCGATACTTCCATGTTCAGCGACTGGTCGGCCGGATAGATGCTCGCGTAAGGCGCGCCGCGACCGCGCCGCCACTCGCCGCCGATCAGGATGTCGCCGTTGGGTACGAGGCTCGTATCGAATGGAGTCATGTCACAAGTCCCACAAATCTGTCTCTGCGCAGCCGCCCGCGCCGTGGCGCCGGCGGCCGTTCAATGGCCCGAATGGCTGCGTCGCCCGCTCAGATTACGCAGCGGGCCGCGCGGTTGCGCAGCGCGCGGATCGCGCTGTACGCAGTCAACGCGGACGTCTTCGGGTTGTCGGGCAACGGCTTGCCGCTCATTTCGAGCGACATCTCGCCGAACGCGCCGCGTGCGGTGATGCGGTGCACGTTGCGCGCGACGGCCGGATCGGCGATCAGGCGCACGCGCGTCGCGTCGAGGCCGAGGCCCGCGAGCGCGACCGTCGCCGCGACGTTCGCGTTCTTCGGATACAGCCGCGCGGCGTCGCGTGCGGTGCCTTCGAAGATGACCTTCTCTTCGGTCATCGCGCGCAAGTCGCACAACGCCTCGGCGGGTGTGCCGAGCCAGCCGAGCGGCGGCTTGCGGCCGACGTACAGCACCTCGTCGAGCCCGCCCTGCTTCGCCGACGCCAGCGCGTCGATTCCGCCGATCGCGCCGGACAGCAGCGTCAGCGTCGCGTCGCCTTCGTCGGCGGCCTGCGACAGCACGTCGAGCAGCGCGAGGTCGGACAGCGCGCCGATCGATGCCACCGCGCAATCGGTGCCGGCCTTCAGCAGCGGCACGACGTGATCGACGAGCGCGCTGTGACCCGCGCACTCGAGCGCGAACTCCGGGCGGCGGGCCAGTGCGTCGACCGACGACACGACCTCCACCGCGCCGCCGAGCTCACGCTGCACCGCGTCGCGCTGGTGCTCGGGCACGATCACGTGCGCGACGCGCAACGAGGCGTCGTGCTCGACCGCGCGATACACGGCCGCACCGATCGCGCCGAAGCCGATCATCGCGATGTCGACGGGCGCATGCCCGCGGGCGTGGCCGTTACGCATACTGCCGCTCCGACGGCGTTTCTTCCTTCTTCACCGGCGGGCCCGCGAATGCCGATGCGAACGAGCCGACCGACAACATGTCGACCTCGACCATCACCGGCCCTTCCTTCGCGATTCCTTCGCGCACGATCGCTTCGGCTTGGTCGAGCGACGAGATCCGGTAGTGCGTGAGGCCGAAACTTGCGCAGAACTGCGCGAAATCCGGCTGGTGCAACTGCACGAAGCAGCGGCGGCCGCCATAGTGCGCGTCCTGGATGTTGCGGATCACGCCGTAGCACTGATCGTTCATCAGCACGATCATCACGTTCGCGTTTTCCTGCACGGCCGTCACGAGCTCGCCGACGTTGACCATCAGGCCGCCGTCGCCGACCAGGCAGACCGTCTTCGCCGCCGCGCCGGCCAGCGCCGCGCCGATGCCCATCTGGATGCCCTGGCCGATGCCGCCGCCGAGCGCATGCACGCCCGCGCGCGGTTCGAAGATCTTCAGCAGGCGGTTGCCCCACGTGCTGTTCGAGATCGTTACGTCGCGCACCCAGTTGTAGTCGCGGCCCACCGCGCCCTGCAGCGTATCGACCAGCTTCTTGTAGGGCCCGAGGCCTTCCGACACGCTGGCGACGGCCTGCTCGCGCGCCGCCGCGAGATCGGACGCGAACCGCGGATCGACGGACAGGCGGCCTTCGAGGCGATCGGCCAGCTCGGCCAGCACGCGCTTCGAATCGCCGTGCACGAACAGCTCGTTGCGATAGCCGCGGTTGTCGGCGAGCGCGTCGGCGTCGATGCGGAACAGCGGCTGCGGCAGCGCGAGCTTGTACTTCAGCGTCTCGTTGCCGCGCAGGCGCGAGCCGACCACGACGAGCGCGTCGCAGGTCTTGTAGAACGCCTCGACGGACGCATGCACGTTGAACGCGCCGAGCGTCGCCGGATGATCTTCCGGCAGCACGCCGCGGCCCTGCACGCTCGTCACGACGCCGAAGCCGAGCTTCACCAGGCGTTCGACTTCCGCACGGGCGTGGCGTGCACCGCCGCCGATCCACAACAGCGGACGGCGCTTGGCCGCCAGCGCGTCGGCGAGCTTCGCGACGCGTGCTGCGTCGTGCTCGCGCACCGCGACGTGCGCGGGTGCGAGGTCTTCCGGCCATTCGATTTCGGCGGCCTGGATGTCGATCGGAATCTCGACCGACACGGGGCCCGTCGGCGCGGTCTGCGCGATGCGCACCGCTTCGCGGATCGTCGGCAGCACGGTCTCGACCGTGCGCACGCGGAACGCGGCCTTCGAGATCGCGTCGAGCATCGTGAGCTGATCCGGCGCTTCGTGGATGTAGGCCAGATCCTGATCGAGATACGGCGTCTCGATCTGCCCCGTGATGTGCAGCAGCGCCGTGCCGGCCGTCAGCGCCTCGACCATCGCGCCGGCCGCGTTGCCCGCCGCCGTGCCCGTGCTCGTGAATGCGACGCCGAGGCCGCCCGACACGCGGGCCAGGCCGTCGGCCATGTTCACCGCGCCGGCTTCACCGCGCGCGCCGACATACCGGATGTTGCCGCGCGAGTTGATCGCGTCGAGGATCGGCATGTTGTGGATCGAGATGACACCGAATGCGGTTTTGACGTCGCACTGCTCGAGAAAGGCGGCAATCAGCTCGCCAACCGTGGTTTTTTTAGACATGGCGTGCAAAGCCTCCAGAAACGTCGATATGGCTGCCCGTCGTATAGGACGACAGATGCGTTGCGAGATAAAAAAGTGCCCAGGCGGCCTCGTCAGGCTTGCCGAAGCGGTTCAGCGGAATGTTCTTCTTGCGGGCGAGCGCACCCGTCCAGTCCTCCCAGCTTTCGCCGGCCTGCGCCTGTGCTTCGTAGCGGCGGCGCCACTGACCCGACTCGACGATGCCGATCAGGATCGAGTTCACGCGGATGCGCTGCGGCGCGAGTTCGGTCGCGAGCGACTTCACGAGGCTCAGCACGCCCGCGCGCGCCGACGACGTCGCGACCATGTGCGGCTCCGGCTGTAGCGCGAGCAGCGAATTCACGCAGGTGATCGTCGGCGCCTGCGCGTCGCGCAGCAGCGGCAGGAATGCGCGCGTCGGGCGGATGATGCTGAAGTACTTCAGTTCGAGCTCTTCGCGCCATGCGTCGTCGGTCGTGTCGGCGAAGGTCGACACGCGGCCCTGGCCCGCGTTGTTGACCAGCATGTCGGCGCGGCCGAAGCGGTCTGACACGGCCTGCGCGAACGCGGCCACATCGGCTTCGTCGAGCACGTTGCAGCGCACGGCGAGAAGTTGCGCGCCCGGATATTTCTCGCCGAGCAGCGCTTGCGCGCGCGCGAGGCGTTCGCCGTCACGGCCGCAAATCGCGACCGACGCGCCGGCCTGCAGGAACCGCTCGGCAGTCGCGAGGCCGATGCCGGACGAACCGCCCGTCACCACCGCCACCTGCCCCGTCAGATCGATCTCAATCATCGGAGTCCTAAAGCCTTCATAAACGTGTGCTCGTCATCCGAGCGGTAATTGAGCCGCCGCGACAGTTCCGCCGCCGCGCGCTGCACCTTGTCGATCAGGCCGTCGGCGATCAGCGCCGCGTCGATCTCCGGCCGAGGCACCGTCACCGTGATGCACGCGACGATCCGCTGCGTGTCGTTGCGCACCGGCGCCGTGACCACCGAAATGCCGCGTTCGAACGACGAATTGCTGACGCCGTAGCCGCGCAGCGCATCCTCGCGGATCACTTCGTACAGCGCATCGACCGTCTCCGGCGTCGCGCTCGTCATCCGGTTCAGCGTGCCTTCCGGATACAGCGCGCGCAGCGCCTGAAGCGACAGATCGCCCATCAGCACGTGGCCGTGGGTCGTCGCATGCGCGGGCAGCCGCGTGCCGACGTTCACGCGAATCGAGCTGAACACCGGCGACTGGCTCTGCGCTTTCGCGACGAACACCACGTCGCGGCCGTCGCGGATCACGATGTGCGTCGTGAAGCCGGTCGCGTCGCGCAGGCTCTCGATCACCGGCAGGCCGAGATCGGTCAGCTCGAGCGAGCTCAGGTATTCGAAGCCGAGCCGCAGCACGGCGATGCCGAGCTTGTAGTTGCGGTCCTTGTCCGCGCGCTCGAGAAAGCCGAGCGATTCGAGCGTCTGCAGCAGACGGAACACCGTCGTGCGCGGAATGCCGAGCCGCTTGGACAACTCCGGCGCGCCGAGCACCGGCTCGCGCGGCGAAAATTCGGCGAGGATTCGCAAACCGCGTTCGAGGCCCGGCACCACGTAGTTGGCCTCGGACTTCGCGGCGTCCGCATCCTGTTGTTGCAACGGTTCGCTCATTCCAGCCCCCGTTGGCGATCGCATTGACGGCAGAACGTGTCGATCAGCGACGAATAAACCGCCGGTGCTTCCACGTAACCCGCATGACCGGCCTGCGGAATCACCTGCAACCCGACGTGCGCGGCGGCCGCGATGCGCTCGCACGCGGCAGGCGGCGTGATCGCGTCGTTCGCGCCGACCGCCACCGCGGTGCGGCCGCGAAAGCCGGCGAGATCGGACGCGAGATCGGCGTTCGCGAGCAGATGCGTGGCCTGCTCATAGCCGGCCGGCACGATACGCGCCATGTTCCAGCGCACCCACGCGCGCGCATCCTCGCTCGCGAATCCCGACAGCATGTTGCCGCTGCGTTGCTCGGCGAGCCCGGCCGGGCCGAGTTCCTCGAGCATGGCAAGGCGTGCATCGCGGCGCGTGTCGCGCGTTTCCGCGGGCGCGCTGCCGTAACCGCCCGCGGGCGAGATCAGCAGCAGGCCGGCGATCCGCGCGGGCATCACGCGGGCCAACCCGCCCGCGACGATCGCACCGAGCGAATGCCCGACCAGCACGCAGCGTTCGATGCCGAGTGCCTCGAGCCACGCGTTCAGCGACGCCGCGTAATCGGCGGCCGCCGGCGACGCGCCGTGCACGGGCGTCGACACGCCGTAGCCGGGCGCATCCCACGCGAGCACGCGCCGCGACGCGCCGAGCGCGTCGAGCTGGCGCACCCACGATGCGGCGCCCGAGCCGATCCCGTGCAGCAGCACGACGGGCAGCGCGTGGCCCGCATGTTGCGCGCCGGCCTCGCGATAACCGATCGTGCCCGCCGCGCCGGCCGCGCAGCGCTGTTCGGGAAACTGCCCGAGCAGCGCGGCGAACGCCGCGGTGCGGTCGCGTTCACGTTTGTCGATGACACTCATTGCTTGCTCCGCCCCGTCTCAGCGCTTGATCTTCGCGAGCGGCGAATCCGGCGGATACGTCGGCGTGATGGGCTTCGGCGAACCGAGCATCACGCACATCAGCGCGTCTTCCTCGCCGATGTTGATTTCCGTGCGATACACGCCCGGCGGCACCGAGATCAGGTCGCGCTCGCCGAGGATCGCTTCCCAGGTCTCGCCGTCGCGCTCGCAGATCACCTTCATCTTGCCGCGCAGCACGAAGAAGATTTCCTCGACGTCGATGTGGATGTGGCTCGGGCCGATGTTGCCGGCCGGAATGACCATCGTCGAAAACGTGAAGTTGCCGGCCGGCACCGTGTTGACGTCCTTCGCGACGCCCGTGCCGCCCGTGCCGACGTAGCGCATCTGCGCACGGCGATACTTCGGGTCGTAGTCGGCCTGGAACTTCAGCGCGTCCCAGTCGTAGCGCCGCGTCGCGTAGCGCGCGACACGCCCTTCCATCCAGTCGCCGAAGCTTGCGCCGTCCGGCTGGTCCCACGACTTGCGTTCGAGATCTGCGTCCGCCATCGTCCTCTCCTTCATTCAGAGTGAAAACTTCAATTCAATTCATTACGAAGCCGCCGTTCACCGGCAGCAGTTGACCCGTCACGAAGCGCGCGCCGTCCGACAGCAGGAACAGCACGGGGCCCGTCACGTCGTCGGGCACCTGCGCGCGCGTCAGCGCGCGGCCCTGCATGTAGAACGCGTGCCGTTCGGCCGGCACGTAGGCCGTCGCCTCGACTTCGGTGAGCCCCGGCGCGATCGCGTTGACCGTCACGCCGTGCGCGCCGAACTCGCGTGCCTGCGCATGCGTCATCGCGATCACGGCGCCCTTGCTGGCGACGTACGCGAGCAGCTTCGGCGCGCCCCAGAGCGCGGTGTCCGATGCGAGGTTCACGATCGCGCCGCGCCCCGACTGCGCGAGGTGCGGCAGCGCCGCATTGCTGACGAGCCACACGCCGCGCACGTTCACGTTCATCACGGCATCCCAGGTCGACACGTCGAGTTCCGTCGACAGCTTGCCGCCCGAGTTCGTGATCGCCGCGTTGTTGATCAGCGCATCGACGCCGCCGAGCGCCGCCGCGCCCTGCGCGACGAATGCGTCGACGCTCGCCGGATCGGCCAGGTCGAGCGCGAAGAAATGCGCGGTGTGGCCGGCTTGCGTAAGTTGCGCGGCCAGCGCACGGCCCTCTTCGACGAGCACGTCGCCGAACGCGACCCGCGCGCCCGCGGCGACCAGCGCCTTCACGAATGCCGCGCCCAGACCGCGCGCGCCGCCCGTGACGAGCACGCGGCGCCCCGGCAGCGACACCACCGGTGCGAACTCAGCCATTCGCGGGCTCCGCCGCGGCCTGCGCCGCACGGTGCGCGTCGAGCGCGGACAGGTGCTCCTGCGCGCGCTGGCGCAGCATCCGGCGCACGCGCGTGATGCCGACGTCGTGCTGATACAGGTATTCGTGATCGCGCGCGTGCGGCGCGAGGCTTTCGAGGACGTAGCGGTCCTGCTCGAGCACGTCCCAGTGCAGGCCCTCGAGGCGGTTGCGATACATGAAGCGCCACACGTCGCGCTGCCAGCCGCTGACCTTGCGGGTGCGCCAGAAGTAGACCTGGCAGTTGTCGCCGTCGACCGGCGTCGCGAAACCGATGATCCCGAAGTTGCCGCCCGGGCCGAACTTCTGCTTGTACGGAATCGCGAGACGCATCCACAGGCAGCCCGTTTCGCCGAGCTCGACCCAGTCGAAGTTCACGTCGCGCTGGCCGATCTTCTCGAACATCAGGCCCGTTTCCGTCTTGCGCACGCGCATGTCGGCCTGCTTGTCGCCTTCGGCCATCGAGTGCGACGTCGCGTGGAGATACGCACCGTGCATCGGGTCCATCACGTTGTCGATCGCGTACTGGTAATTGCACTTCCAGTTCGACACGCACAGGAAGTGGCCGTATTCGTCGGCGACCAGTTCTTCCGGCAGGTTCAGCGGCGCCGGCTCGCCATGCGCCTCGTCGCCGAACCACAGGAAGATCGCCCCGGCCTTCTCCTCGACCGGATACGACTTCACGCACTTCATGCCTTCGAGCGGACAGTTCGCGACCGCCGGCACGCGATTGACGGTGCCGCCGCCGTCGACTTCGATGCCGTGATACCAGCAGGCGATGTTGCCGCCGAGGTTCCAGCCCAGCGACAGGCGCGCGCCGCGATGCGGGCAGCGATCTTCCAGCGCGTGAACCTTGCCCTCGTGATCGCGCCACAGCACGATCTGCTCGGACAGGCGCGTGAGGCCGACGGGCGCGTTCGACACCTGCCAGCTCGGGGCGACGGGATACCAGTAGTTCTTGATGCCGCGATCGAGATAGTCGCGGACCGGGTCGTGTTGTGTTTCGTGTTGTGCGGGGGACGTCATCAGTGTGCTCCGGATGCGGTTGTCGTCGGGTCGGCGGTCACGCGGCGCGCGCGCTCATTCCGCCAGCGAGGCCATTTCGGCGCGGAAGCGCTCAGGCGTCCACGCCGTGCCGTCCGGCGCGCGGAAGCCGATGCGGTTCAGGCCCGCGACGACATCGTCCAGCTCGGTCGCGCCGCTCTCGAACACGCGTTCGAGCGCATCGCCGAGGTCGTTTTCATATTGGGTCGGTTCGGCCTTGCGGTTCTGCCAGACGCGGTTCTCGACCTGGCCCGGGATCTCGATCTGCCCTTTGCCGGCGACGTTGTTCGGCTGCGGCGCCACCCACGGCTTCAGGAAGGGATTGAAGTTGACGGTCGCTTCTTTCATGTCATTCCACCTTGATCTGGATTTCCTCGCCGGCCAGCCGCACCGCGTACTGCTTCAGCGCGCGCCCGCCCGGGCCCTTCAGGCATTCGCCCGTCTTGATGTCGAACACGGCCTCGTGCAGCGGACATTCGACCGTGCCTTCGTCGACGAACCCCTGCGTCAGCAGCGCGTATGCATGCGGGCACACGTTCTCGAGCGCATACACCTCGTCGCCGACGCGGTAGATCCCGATTTCGACGCCGTCGGTCCGCTTGAACTCGATCGGCGTGTCTTCCGACAGCGCGCCGGCGTGCCCGGCACAAACCCATTGTTCAGACATCTCACACCCTTCCTTCTGATCGACTCTCGGTTCGCTCCGGATTTGTTCCATATCCGGAACAGCAGTTTATGGATGGTGATTATAGGAGCGACTTTCCACGAGTAAAACAAAAAGCTGCACGTCCTAGGGAAAACACCGACCGCCCGGTCGACGGTCGGCACCGCCACCCGCGCCAATTGTGATTTTTTGTTTTATTGCGGGGATTTAAGCTCGATTTCCAGGATTCCCGACCTGCTGTTGCGGATCGTCTTCAAGCCCATCCGGCCCGATAAATTTATTTTTGATACTTTGCGTGACACCTCTATACTCCATTCCATCAGAGGCACATTGTTCCTTATATGGAACACAAAAATGCCCGCCGGTGGTGAAGAAAGCGCGCGACGGCCGGCCGTCCTCGTGCCCGCCGCCACGGCACGTTTCTCATCAGGTTTGGAGAGTCAGGAGATCAAATGGTCAAGCATGCGGTAGCAGCAGCAATCATCGGAATGGGCGCGGTCTCGGGCGCCTGGGCACAGAGCAGCGTTGTGCTGTACGGCAGCATGGATGCCGGCGTCGCCTATGTGAACAACGTCGGCGGCCATGCGAAGTGGGCAATGATCCAGGGCAACACGCAGCCCGACCGGTGGGGCCTGAAAGGCAAGGAAGACCTCGGCGGCGGCCTGTCGGCGATCTTCCAGCTGGAAAACGGCTTCTATACGAACAACGGCCAGTTCGCGACCGCGAACACAATCTGGAACCGCGCGGCGTTCGTCGGCCTCAGCTCCGACCGCTACGGCACGCTGACGCTCGGCCGGCAGACGCCGCTGTCGTTCGACTACCTCGATCCGCTCAGCACCGCGTATCTCGCGATGAGCTGGTATGCGTTCCACCCGGGCAACATCGACGGGCTCGCCGCGACCGGCAACGTGCCGTACAACAACGCGGTCAAGTACCGTTCGCCGAGCTTCGCCGGCTTCTCGGCCGCAGCGGCGATGGCGCTCGGCAACACGACGAACTTCTCGACCGGCAAGTCGGTCGGTGTCGCACTGAACTATGCGAACGGGCCGTTCAAGGCGTCGGCCGTGTATTCGAACGAGCACGACCGCGCGATCCTGATCGGCCAGACGGGCATCACGTCGTTCCAGGGGCAGAACACCGCGAACGGCTACCTCGCGAACAAGGTCGAGAACATCGGCGCGGGCGCGTCCTACCAGTTCGGCGACTTCCTCGTGCACGGCCTCTACACGCGCACGAAGATGCAGTCGAACGGGTTTTCCGACACGTTCCAGAGCTACGACGCAGGTGTGAACTACCGCAGCAGCGCGTTCAACACGATCGCGGGCGGCGCGGCGACCACGACGCTGGCCGGCCGCCGCTGGACGCAGGTCGAGCTCGGCGATATCTATTCGCTGTCCAAGCGCACGCAGTTGTATGCGAACGTGCTGTACGAGCACGGTTCGGGCGGCGCGAAGGCCGCGTTCTTCACGGCCGGCGCGTCGAGCACCGCGAACCAGGTGATCGTGCTGACCGGCATCCACCATTCGTTCTGAGCGGCGACGGGCGCACGCGCCCGAGGCCGGAAACGAAAAGAGCAGCCCGCGGGCTGCTCTTTTTCATTGGCGATGGATCGATAAAGCCGCACGACGCGGCCCGTGCGACGGATCAGAACATCGCGACCCGGTGGCGCGCATGCGCGAACGTCGGGTCGCTTTCGAGCGGCCGGTAGTTCAGGCGCTGCGACAGGTCGACCGCCGCACCGCACACCGCTTCGACGAGCCGCTCCTTCTCGCCCGCCTCGCCGATCTCCGAGCGCGGCACCGTCGCGGTGATCGCCGCGACGATCGCGCCCGAATGGTCGCGCACGGGCGCGGTCACGGCCGAGATGCCGCTCTCGAACGCGGCCTCGCTGACCGCATAGCCGAGCCGCGCGTAGTGACGCACGCGCTCGTACAGCTCGTCGACCGTGCCAGGCGTGCGCTCGGTGAACTGTTCGAGCCGTTTTTCCGGATACAGCTGGCGCAACGCGTCGCGCGTGAGGTCGCCCATCAGCACATGGCCGTGCACGGTCGCGTGCGCGGGCAGCCGCGTGCCGACGTGCACCTTCACCGAACCGAACATCGACGTGTTGCTCTGCGCCTTCGCGACGAACACGACATCGCGCTGGTCGCGGATCAGCAGGTGCGTGGACAGGCCCGTCGCGTCGCGCAGCCGTTCGAGCACGGGCGTGCCGAGATCGGTCAGTTCCAGCGAATTCAGGTATTCGAAGCCGAGCCGCAGCACGCCGACTCCGAGCCGGAAATAGCGGTCGCCGTTCACGCGCTCGAGAAAGCCGAGCGCCTCGAGCGTCTGCAGCAGGCGGAAGGTGGTCGTGCGCGGGATGCCGATGCGCTTCGACAGCTCGGGCGCGCCGAGCACCGGCTCGCGCGCGGAGAATTCGGCGAGGATCCGCAGCCCGCGTTCGAGGCCCGGGACCAGATACGACGACGCGCCGCCCGACGATTCGTCGTCGCCCGCGCCCTGCTTCGGCGCGTCGTGGTCGACGTCGTCGCCCGCTGTCGCGCGCGGCGCGCTTGCCGGCTTCGCCGGCGGTTTCGATGCGCCGCTCATCGTTGGATTGACCCTCTGCACATGGACGGAATGGAAGCGTTCACGAAAGACCCGCAATGCTTGATTATGGATTTTCGACCGGACCGGATCAACACGATCCGGCTCACGCGGCCGACGGCCCGATGCGCCCGACCGAACCGCCGGGGCGGCATATAGCCTGATGCGATCGAAAGAATAACAGCGATAGACAGGACTGCCCACCGGAACGTCGCCGGGTGCATCCGCGACCGGCGAACGTGGCGGCGGCTTGCGCGACGGGCGCCACGCAGGCACGCCACGCGTCACGCGATGCGCGAGGGCGAAGCGAGGGAAACGGGGGGGAAACCGGAAAGAAGGAGGAAAAGCGACCGGCAATGCACGACCGCGCCGATCCGCGAACGGGATCGGCGCGACGGCGTTCAGGCCGTCACTGCTGCGTCATACTCGGCGCGCGCGAGCTGGCCGGCGGCATAGGCGTCGGCTTCGCCGCGGAAGCCGTCCGTGCTGAATGCGACGACTTTCACACCGACGCCGGATGCCCGCTTCACCGTCAGCGCCCATTGCCATCCGCCGTCTTGTTCGAAGACATGCAGCGAGGGTTCGAGGGATGAGTCCAGTACGGTCAAGGGTTGTGCTCCTGCCCTGCGCGTCGCATCGGCCACGCGTCGGGCATGTCGAAAAGATGCGCCGGTTCGCGGCGCGTTTCAGCCATTCGACAGTCTAGTCAAGGAATGTTGCGACGCACCATCAGGGCTTACACCTGCCTATCAGAACCCGGCGGTCGATGAAATCCACCTGAAATCCTTATGGCACGGGCCTCACGGGCCTATTTCCGCCGCGCGTACGCCACGTGTGCGGCAACGTGCCGCATGGACGGCAGATCAATCGGATCGGTTTAAAAACGGGTCGCGACCCCGGCTAGTGAACCCTTCGATCGGCGCGCTTACGGGCCCGCCTCGGCCGTCACCACCCGCCGGAACGTCAGATTGACCCGCTCGCCCTGCACGGCCGGCGCCTTCGGCACGCGATGCTGCCATTCGGCCTGCGTGCGGCCGCGCATCACCAGCAGGCTGCCATGCGTCAGCCGGTACGCATGCACGACGCCGGTCGCACGATGACGCAGGTCGAACACGCGCATCGCGCCAAGGCTCACCGACGCGATCACCGGCGCGTCGCCGAGCTCCGGCTCGTTGTCCGCATGCCAGCCGAGACTGTCCTGCCCGTTGCGATAACGATTGAGCAGCACGCTGTTGAAACGCGCGCCGCAGGTCGCCTCGACGGCACGCTTCAGGTCGAGCACGGCCGGCGTCCACGGCGCGGGCACGTTGCGGATTCCCGAATACACGTAGACGGCGTCGGGCTCGCCCTGCCACGCGGTGAGCCGCGGCAGCGGAATGCGTCCGCGTGGCGTGCGGATCGTGTCCTGCCGCCACGCGACCTCGTCGATCAGCGCGGCCAGCACGCGATCGGCCTCGGCCGGCGCGAGCCAGTCCGGGTACCAGTCCACGTCGGGCGCGGGCGTATCGGCGAAAAAATCGGGCGTCGACATGTCGGAATCAGGCAGGAGTGAACGATGCGGGCGAACCATGCCTGCATGGTAGCCAACGGCGACGCGCGCCGCCATGCGCTGTCATTCCGGCGCGTCACACGCCCGGGCGCTCGCATCGCCGATCGCGAAGCCGGTGCGTTTTCGCGTGCCACGCTATCATCGCGCCGTGTCGCAGCGCGTCCTTATCCACGACGCTGCGTTCTTCCGCAATGCCGGCCGGCGCGACCCGGCCGATTTCTTCCAGGACCCGCCATGACGCTCTCCGATTCCGCCCTCGACCAGTTGTTCCGCACCGCGCGCACCCACAACGCATGGCAGGACAAACCCGTCGACGATGCGCTGCTGCACCGGCTGATCGACCTGACGAAATTCGGCCCGACGTCGGCGAACTCGAGCCCCGCGCGCTTCGTGTTCGTCAAGTCGGCCGAAGCGAAGGCGCGCCTGAAACCGGCGCTGTCCGAAGGCAATCTCGCGAAGACGATGGCCGCGCCCGTCACCGTGATCGTCGGCATGGACTTCGCGTTCCACGAGCACCTGCCGCGCCTGTTCCCGCACGCCGACGCGCGCAGCTGGTTCGCCGGCAACGACGCGCTGATCGAAGCCACGGCGTTCCGCAACGCGTCGCTGCAGGGCGCGTATCTGATCCTCGCCGCGCGCGCGCTCGGCCTCGACGCGGGCCCGATGTCGGGCTTCGATGCCGCCAAGGTCGATGCCGAATTCTTCGCCGGCACCGCGATCCGCACCAACTTCCTCGTGAACCTCGGCTACGGCGACCCGGCGGGCCTGTTCCCGCGCAGCCCGCGCTTCGATTTCGACGATATCGCGCGCATCGTCTGACGCGCGCTAGCGGCCGCGCGCCAACCGGATCAGCGTGATTTCGGACGGCACGCCGAAACGGTTCGGCGGCCCCCAGTAGCCGGTGCCGCGGCTGGTGTACAGCCACATCGCGCCGAACCGGTTCAGCCCGCCGATCACCGGCTGCTGCAGGCGCACGAACGGCGGCCACGGCAGGAACTGGCCGCCGTGCGTATGGCCGGACAGTTGCACGGTGAACCCGGCGCGGCTCGCCGCTTCCGCGCTGCGCGGCTGGTGCGCGAGCAGGATCTTCGTGGCGACGTCGTGCGGCGCGCCCGCGAGCGCCTGCTCGGGGTCGCTGCGATGTTCGGGATCGAACCCGCCCGCCGTGAAATCGGTGACGCCCGCGAGCACCGCGCGCGCACCGTCGTGCTCGATCAGCACGTGCTCGTTGAGCAGCACCGTCAAACCGATCCGCCGGAACTCGTCGATCCATGCGTGCGCGCCGGCGTAATACTCGTGGTTGCCCGTCACGAGGAAGCTGCCGTGCCGCGACTGCATGCGGCCGAGCGGCGCCGTGTGCTCGCGCAGCCGCTTGACCGAGCCGTCGACCACGTCGCCCGTCACGACGACGAGATCGGCCTCGAGCGCATTGACCGCGCGCACGATCCGCTCGATATAGGGCCGCTTGATCGTCGGCCCGACGTGAATGTCCGACAGTTGCACGATCGTCAGGCCGTCGAGCGCGGCCGGCAGCCCGTCGACCGGAATCGACACGCGCTTGACCGCGGCCGTGCGGCGCGCGCCGACGAATCCGATCGCGCTGATCAGCACCGCGCCCGCCAGCACGCCGAGCGCCGTGTCGGACGCCGCGCCGCCCCAGGCGCCGTCATGTCCCAGATGCCGCCATGCGACGACGCCGAGCAGCACCGGCTCGCGAAGGAACGTCAGCACCAGCAGCGACGAAAAGAAGCCCATCGCGATCGAACCGGCCCAGCCGGCCAGCGTCGCCGCCCAGCCTTCGTCGAAGCGGCGCGAGAACATGCCGACCGGAATCAGCACGACGAAGCTCGCCAGCACCAACGCCGCGATCGTGCGCGCGAGCGGCGACGCGAAGGCGTCGGGAATGATCCGCAGCCCGACGTACAAGTGGAACAGCACGCCGATCGCAATGAACCGGACAAAGAAACTTCGCATGGAACACTCTTCCTCGTTGCGGTACCGCTTCCGCGCCGCGCATCGGACGGGACCGTGCCGTCAGGCCTCGTCACACGTCACGCGTCGCGCTCTTCGCACGATGGTACACAGATACCGGCCGGCACGACCGGTCACGGCCGCGGCGGACGCACGGCGCGGCCCGAACGCGGATTCATCCGCGACTGCGCGTCAATGCCGCATTCGGCTCGCCGATTCCCGCTTCATCGGCAGACAAACGGCATCGGCCCGGTTTCGTCTGACGATCCTTTACAGTTCGTCAGCAACCCTGCCAGGGCATGCGCTGGCAGAATCGCGAACCGCCATCGATCGCAGCGAAGCACCCACCGGGCAGCCCCGTGCGCGCGACAGGCACATCGGGCATCGCTGGCGGTCCACATCGCGCTGATTTATGATCGGCTCCGTATCGCGGAATCGCCGTCGCGGCGACGCACCGCATTGCGCCGCGCCCGGCATTCACCCCCAACGTCGAGCTCGTCACACCATGAGAAAAACAACGCCGCGCGCGCCCCTGCGCGTCGCCGCCGTCCTGGTGCCAGCCCTGCCGCTCGCGGGCTGCACGTCGCGCGGCGCACCGTCGTACGTCCTGTTCGGCGCGTATTTCCCGCTCTGGCTCGTCAGCGCGATCGTCGGCATCGTCGGCGCGATCGTCGCGCACCGCGTGTTCGTCGCGACCGGCTGGGCCGCCACGGTGCCCTACCAGCTCGCCGTCTGCACCGCGATCGGGCTCGTGGTCGCCGTGATCGTGTGGCTCGCCGGCACGGGGCCGTTCGCATGAAGGCCGCCGGCATCGCCCACCCGTCCACGAAAGGCCGCGTGATCGCACTGGCGATCGTCGCGCTCGGCATCGCGGCGCTCGCGTACGCGTACCACCGCACGACGGCCTACCCGTCCACCGACGACGCGTCGATCGACGCGGACGTCGTGCACGTCGCGTCGCCCGTCGGCGGCCGCATCGTGCAGCTCGCGGTACACGAAAACCAGCGCGTCGCGAAAGGCGACCTGCTGTACGCAATCGATCCGGTGCCGTACCGGCTGACGGTCGCGCAGGCGCAGGCCGATCTCGAGCTCGCGCGCGCGTCGCTCGACACGCGCCGCCGGTCGCTGATCGGCGAGCGCTCGAACGCGGCCGTGGCCGCCGAGCAGGTCAAGCGCGCGACGCAGAATCACGATCTCGCGACGCGCGACGTGAACCGGCTCGCGCCGCTCGCCGCGCAGGGCTACGTCAGCGCGCAGCAGTTCGACCAGGCGAAGGTCCGGCAGCGCGACGCGGCCGTGTCGCTCGCGCAGGCGCAGGAACTGCAGCGCTCGTCCGCGCAGACGATCGGCGACGACGCCGACGCGATCGCCACGCTCCATGCGCGCGAAGCCGCGCTCGCCCGCGCGCAGCACGCGCTCGACGATACGGTCGTGCGCGCGCCGCACGACGGGCTCGTGACGGGCCTGACCGTGCTCGCCGGCGAAACCCTCGCGCCGAACCAGTCGATCTTCACGCTGATCGATGCGAGCGAATGGTTCGCCGTCGGCAATTTCCGCGAAACGTCGTTGAACCGCATCGCGGTCGGCGACTGCGCGACGGTCTATTCGATGATCGACCGCAGCCGCCCGCTGACGGGCAAGGTCGTCGGCATCGGCGCCGGCATCGCGGACAGCGATCGCATCAACCTGCCGCGCACGCTGCCGATCGTGCAGCGCTCGGTGAACTGGGTGCACGTCGCGCAGCGCTTCCCGGTGCGCGTGAAGCTCGACGAACCCGACGGCAAGCTCGTGCGTGTCGGCGCGAGCGCGATCGTCGAGGTCCGGCATGGCTCGGCCTGCCGCTGAAGTCCGCTCGCCCGGCCCGCGCGAAGTCCTGCGACTGCTCGCGCCGTTTCCGGGGCGCGCCGCGATGGCCGTGCGGGTCGCGCTGATCTGCGCGCTCGTCGTGCTCGTGACGAGCGGCTACGGCACGCCGGAAGCCGCGATCTCCGCCTACGTCGTGTTCTTCCTGAATCGCGCCGACCGCGTGACGAGCGTCGTGCTCGCGGTCGCGATGCTGCTGCTCGTCACGGTCGTGATCGCGCTCGTGATCGGCGTCGCGATCTTCAGCATCGAGTATTCGGTGCTGCGCGTCGCGTGCATGGCCGTGCTGTCGGTCGGGCTGCTGTATCTCACGTCGGCGAGCAAGCTGCGCCCGGTCGGCGCGATCCTCGCGATGATCGTCGGCTTCGGGCTCGACGAGCTCGGCCTCGCGCCGGTCGGCGAAGCCGCGACGCGCGCGCTGCTCTACGCATGGCTGATGGTCGCGATTCCGGTCGGCGTCGCGATCGTCGTCAACCTGCTGATCGCGCCGTCGCCGCGCAAGCTCGCGCTCGCGCAGCTCGCGAAACGGCTGCGGCTCGCCGCGCGGCGGCTGCGCAGCGACGAGGACGCACGCACGGCCTTTGACGCGAGCCTGCGCGAAGGCGACAAGCAATTGCTCACGTGGCTCAAGCTGTCGACGCTCGAAGGCTCGACGCGAGCCGCGGATGCACCGGCGCTACGACAGGCCATCGCATCGAGCACCGCACTGCTCGTCGCGGTCGCGCTCGCCGACCGGGAACCGGACGCGCGGCTGCCCACCGCATTCGCGGAACCGGCCGCGGCGACGCTCGACGAAATGGCCGGCATCCTCGATCAGGGCGGCTATCCGGTCGACGTGACGCTCGCACTGCCGCCGGCCGATACGCTGCAGCCGCTCGCGCGCGTCGTCGCAACCGACCTGCACGCGGCCGTCACGCATTTCGCCGAGCCGACCGCACCGGCCACACCGGCTACACCGGCCGCGGCACCGACCGACGCATCCGCTTCGCCGACGAACGCACCCGCCGCACCGCCCGCGCCGCGCGGCGGCTTCTTCCTGCCGGACGCCCGCACCAACCCCGACCACATCCGCTACGCACTGAAGACGACCGTCGCGGCGATGTTCTGCTACCTGCTGTATTCGCAGCTCGACTGGTCGGGCATCCACACGTGCTTCATCACCTGCTACATGGTGTCGCTCGGCTCGACGGCCGAAACGGTCGAGAAACTCACGCTGCGGATCGCCGGCTGCATCGTCGGCGCGCTGATCGGGACCGCGGCGCTCGTGTTCGTCGTGCCGGCGCTGTCGTCGATCGGCGAGCTGATGGCCCTCGTGTTCGTCGGCGCGTGGCTGTCCGCGTGGGTCGCCTTCGGTTCGCCGCGCATCGCGTACGCAGGCTTCCAGGTCGCGTTCGCGTTCTTCCTGTGCGTGATCCAGGGCGCAGGCCCCGGCTTCGACCTCACGCTCGCGCGCGATCGCACGATCGGCATCCTGCTCGGCAACGTCGTCGTGTATCTCGTGTTCACACGCATCTGGCCCGTCAGCATCGGCAAGCAGATCGACGTCGCGTTCGCGGCGCTGCTCGACCAGTGGCGCCGTATCGCGCAGGTCGTGCAGCCGGCCGAACGCCGCACGCTCGCCGCTGAAGCCTTCGCGCGCCACGGCGCGATCGCGCAGGAACTCGGGCTGATCCATTACGAACCGTCGTGGGTGCGCCCCGCCGCCGCGTGGCTCGCGACCCGGCGACGCGCACTTGCGGAACTCGGCGCGCTCGAAGGCCCGCTGTTCCTGCTCGCCGAACGCACGCCAGGCGATGCGGCGATCGGCGCGCGGCTCGCGCGCGTGGTCGAACTGCGCGACGGCGACCCGATTGCCGACGCCGCTTCGGCGCCACCGTCGTCGACGGCAGGCGCAGCAATCGCGCCGGCCGCCACCTCCACTGATCCTGCACGCGACGCGCTGCTCAACCTGATCGACACGCGGCTCGCGCACATCGCCGACGCCGCGCGTCCAGCCCCCCCGAAGGAGTCTGCCCCTCATGCGCGTCCCTGAACCGCCGGCCGCGCCGATCGCCGCCACCGTGCTCGCGACCGCCATCGCGCTGACCGGTTGCGCCACGTCGTCGGTCGACCTGGCGCCGGAGGCACCCGACCGCCCGTGGCAGCCGCAAACGTCGGCCGCCGGCGACATCGTGCCGGCCCCGCCGCTCGCTTCCGCTCAACGCGCGCCGCACGACTACACGCTGCCGGCCTCGCCCGCGCTCGCGTCGGTGTCGCCGCCCGCCGCGCTCGACACCGCGCATCCGTACACGCTGCCCGAGCTGATCGATCTCGCCGAATCGACGAACCCGCTGACCCGCATCGCATGGAACGACGCGCGCAACGCCGCACTCGCGGTCGGCATCGCGAAGGCCGCGTACCTGCCGAACCTGTCCGCGACCGCGATGGGCGCGTACCAGACGAGCCACGGCTCGACGTCGACGCTCCTCGGCGACGCGTCGAGCAACACGACCGTGCACGGCACGATCTCGGCGCTGTCGCTGCAATGGCTGCTGTTCGATTTCGGCGGCCGCGCGGCGCGTGTCGAGGCGGCCGAGCAGGCGTCGGTCGCGTCGAACGTCGCGTTCACGGCCGTGCACCAGCAGGTGATTCACGACGTGACCGTCGCCTATTACCGCTACGAAGCCGCCCGCTCGCGCGCGGCCAGCGCGCAGCAGGGCCTGGTGAACGCCGACGCGATCCTCGCGGCGTCGCGCGCGCGGCTCAGGCAAGGCGTCGGCACCGTCGTCGAACTCGCGCAGGCGACGCAGAATCGCGCGCAGGCGAATCTCGCGCTCGTGCAGGCGAACGGCGCGGAAAGCGACGGCTACCTCGCGCTGGTTTCCGCACTCGGCATCTCGCCGCTGTCGAAGCCGTCGATCGCCGCGCTGCCCAAGCGTCCGCTGCCGCCCGCGCTCGCTTCGTCGGTCGACGCGATCGTGTCGGACGCGATCGCGCGCCGCCCCGACCTGCAGGGCGCGTATGCGCTCGAGCAGGCCAACCGCGCGAAGATCAAGGCCGCGCAAGCCGCGTTCATGCCGAAAATTTTCCTGTCGGCCTCGACGTCGTATGCGAGCGGCGGCACGGCGATCACCGCGCTGCCCGCGATCGGCGACCAGGCGCCGACCGTGAACCTGAACGGCAGCCGCTACGGCGGCGGCGTGTTCCTCGGCGTGACGATACCGTTGTACGACGGCGGCCTGCGCTCGGCGGTGCTGATGCAGGCGCGCAACGATGCGCAAAGCGCATCCGCACGCCTCACGCGGACCAAGGAGGAAGCCGTCCGCCAGGTCGTCGCCGCGCAGAACGCGGTGCAGACGAGCCTCGCGTCGCACGACGCGGCCAAGGCACTCGTCGATGCCGCGCAGACGAGCTACGACGCGGCGCTGACCGCGTACCGCAACGGCGTCGGCTCGGTCACCGATGCGACGATCGCGCAAAGCCAGCTGCTCGCGGCCCGCAATGCGGAAGTCGACAGCTATGCCGGCGCGCTGTCGGCTGCCGCCGCGCTCGCGCTCGCGACGGGGACGATCGGCGCGTCGCAATGACCGTCGCCGTGACGCACCGGCCGTTCGCGGCCGGCCGCCGGACGGGTTGACGCCTGCGCGGGCGGGCCACTAGAATGCCGCCCATTCTTCCTTCAGGAACCATCGTGGACAGTTGCAGCACTCCGTTGCGTGCGCCGCTTGCCGCCTGAACGCCTGTCCGACGCAGTTCTCCTGCCGCGGCTCGCGTTCCGCGAGCCCGCACGCCCCCCGTTTCACACTGAATGACGCATTCGCGCGGTACAGTACCGCGCGATGACGGCCATCGTGCCGCGTTCGGCCTCGCGCCGCCGCGACGCGGGCCGGCATGCGCACTTGGCACGGCAGGACAAACATGACTCTCGATTTCGCACTCCGTCTTTTCACTGCGTTCGCCTGCGGCGTCGCGATCGGCCTCGAACGCCAGATGCGGCAACGCACGGCGGGCCTGCGCACGATCACGCTCGTCGCGAGCGGCGCCTGCCTGTTCGTCACGCTCGGCGTGCTGACCGGCAACGGCGTGGCCGGCGTCACGCAGATCGCCGCTTACGTCGTGTCGGGCGTCGGCTTTCTCGGCGGCGGCGTGATCATGCGCGACAAGGGCTCGATCCAGGGCATCAACACGGCCGCGACGCTGTGGTGCTCGGCCGCCGTCGGCGTGCTGGCCGGCTCCGGTCACTTCGTTCCGGCGCTGGCCGGCACGGGCGTCGTGCTGCTCACCAACACGGTGCTGCGCGGCGTCAGCCAGGCGATCAACGCGACCCCCGTGTCGAACGCCGACCTCGTGCGCGAATACCAGATCACCGTGATCTGCCTGGCCGACGACGAAGTGCACATCCGCACGCTGCTGTCGAACGCGATGTATGCGAAGCCGCTGTCGTTCCAGAGCCTGACGAGCGAGGACGTGCCCGAGCAGCCGGACCGCCTGAAGGTGACCGCGACGCTGAAGCTGCACCCGAAGGATCAGCAGAAGCTCGAGCAGATCGCGAGCCGGATGAGCATGGAGAAGAGCATTTCCAGCGTGAGCTGGACCGCGAAGGAAGCGGAGCCGATGATGGAGTGAGCGGCGGCCGCCGGCGCGGCACGACCACCCCGCCTCCAGCGCCGGGTCAGGGTGTATCGATGAGTCCGGCCGCGATCGCCTTGACGACCGCCTGGACCTTGTTGGTCGCGCCGAGTTTCTCGAGGATGTTGTTCACGTGGAAGTTGACCGTGCGCTCCGAGATGCAAAGGATCTGGCCGATCTCGCACGCGGTCTTCCCTTCGGCCGTCCAGCACAGCACCTCGCGCTCGCGCGCGGTCAGCGTGACGCTCGACTCGGGCGACAGCTTCGGCACCATGAAGCGGCTCATCAGCGAATGCGACAGGTTCGCGAGCCAGTTGGTCTGCAGCGTCAGCATGTTGATCTCGGCCGGCGTGAGCCGGTCCGCATGACGCGCGATGCTCAACAGCCCGAACGCGCCGCGCGCCGCCCAGCTCGACTGCGCGACACCCACCGACAGCCCGTAATCGCGCGCGTCCTGCCACAGCGGGCACGGATCGATCCGGTCGACGTCCGGCCAGACGATCATGTTGGTGCTGAGCGCGCCGTCGCGAACCGTCGAATCGATCTCGATGTAGTTCTGCGCCTGATAGTGCGCCATCCAGCCGTCGGGATAAGTATTGAAGATCGCGACGGCCGGCTTCGACACCGGCAGCGGCACGCGAATGCCGTAACAGCAATATTCGAAGCCGAGGCGTTTAGAATAAGCGGCGATCCGCTGGAAGAGTTGCTGCTCGTCTTCCGCGGCGCTGAATTGTTGGTAGGCATCCTGCCAGCGCAGTTCCATTCGTTCTCCGACAACGTTACGCTGTCATACCTGTCAGGTGCCAGCACCGGTTCGGGGCTGATACATTCCGCGCATGACTTCACCTTTGTTGCATCCGGTCCGCGGCCCGTCTCCGGACGGCTACGTGCGCCTGTCCGAAAGTGCACTGGCCGCGCTCGTGCTCGACCACGTCGCAAGCGGCCTCGATGCATCGCTGCTCGCGGAACTGCGCGACAGCGCCATCGACGCACGCCTGGCCGGCTATACCGAATGGCATCGCCCGGCCAGTGCCGGCGTCGCATACCTGACGGTCGGCTGGGACTGGTATCTCGAGCGCGCGACGGGCACGTTCGTGATCGCGGGCGGCGACGTTCGCAGCAACATCATGGCCGTCGATGCCACCGGCGCCGACCTCGGCATGTTCCGCACCGCCGCCGTGCTCGCCGCGCGGCTCGTACACGTCGACTGGCCGGCCGCGGTCGCGTCGTCGCTGCTCGGTCGCAACGACGCCTATCATGCCGGTCCCACGCTCCAGTGACAACCGGCCGCGCTTTCCTCTGACATTTCCGCAAGACTGGCGCTCTTTATAAGCAAAAGCCGCCCGTATTTCAATCCCGCCGATCAAGAAACCGATACCACCGGTCGAATGGTATCGGCCTCCCCTCACCCTGTAAGAGTTACCAGTTACCGCCCCCTCGGGACGCGCGATGTAATGCGTGCATACCAAAGTACAGATCCGAGGACACCATGCGGACCTTCGTTCACGAGGAAGGGCGGTTGCCACACGAACTTGCAGCGGATCTCGGGCGCTATCGGCGCCGCGTGTTCGTCGAGCAGCTCGGTTGGGCGCTTCCGTCGGCGAACGAAAGTTTCGAGCGCGACCAGTTCGATCGCGACGATACCGTCTACGTGTTCGCGAGAAACGCTGGCGGCGAAGTGTGCGGATGTGCGCGCCTGTTGCCGACCACGCGCCCGTATCTGCTGAAGTCGCTGTTCGCCGACCTGATCGCCGACGACGTCGCGCTGCCGCAATCGGCAGCCGTCTGGGAGCTGTCGCGGTTCGCGGCGACCGGCGACGAAGGCGGTCCGGGCAATGCCGAGTGGGCCGTCCGCCCGATGCTCGCCGCGGTCGTCGAATGCGCGGCGCAACTGGGCGCGCGGCAGCTGATCGGCGTGACGTTCGCGAGCATGGAAAGGCTGTTCCGCCGGATCGGCGTGCACGCGCACCGGGCAGGCCCCCCGAAACCGGTGGACGGTCGTCTGGTTGTCGCGTGCTGGATCGATATCGATCCGCAAACGTTTGCCGCACTTGGAATCGAGCCGGGACGGGCCACCCGGCAGGCCATCGCCGCCTGAGCCGGAACGCGCGTAGTCCGGCCGGGCGGCATCGTAACGAAGGAGAACCACCGTGGACCAGTCTCAGGTCTTTCGCGCGATGATGCCCGGGTTGACGGGTGCAGGCGGCGCCCGCATCGCAGTCACCTACCCGTCGTTTCCGCGGCCGCTTCCGCTCGTGCGGCTCGATCGCCACGGGCTCGTGTTCCGGGCGGCCGGCGCCGCACCGCTCGTGTGCGGGTTGCCGCGCGCGGCGACGCTGCTGGTTGCGGACGAGCCGCTCTGCTCGCTGCGCCTCGTGATCCGCGACGTCGCTGCTGTCGGCGACGGCCGGCACGACCTGACGATGCAGCCGTCCGGGGCCGCCGGCGACGAACTGCTGTGGCACGCGCTGCGCGACCGCGAACCATACCGGCAGATCGGGCAGCCGCTTGCGCCCGTTGATGCGGCCATGGCGCCGAACGGCGAGCCCCAGGCCGTCGGCGGCGCCGCGCAGCATCCGTCGCGCAGTGCGGCGTTCCGTCTGCGCTGCCACAGCGATGCGCTGTTCTTCGCCGACTGGCTCGAATATCACTTCGACGAGCTGCGCGCGCTGTCGCAACGGCACGGGCCGCAATTGCAACTCAAGCAGCTGCAGCGGCAAGTCACCGACGATGAGGTGGGCGTGCGCTTCGTCTACGACATCGACGGACACACGACGCGGCACGCGCTGACCGACTGCGCGCGAGAGGCCTGCGTGTGGATCGAGACGGAAATGCGCGACAAGTACGCGGTGCCGGTCGCGCAGGAGCGGTTCGGCGCGTTTGCCGCGCACGCGCGGGCGGTCGGAATGTGAATGCGCCGGCGGCTTCGCGGTTACGCGAAGGTCGCCGCACCGAGGGACGCCGTTTTTTCGGCAGGACACTGCGGGATACCCGCAAGGGCTGTATGGCGCGCCACTCCACCCTTGTCGGGAAGGCCCGGCAGCGCTGCGTTGCACAATTACAACTAGGGCTTGCCAGCCCTCGGGTTTTCCCTTAAAGTTACATCTGTCTCCTCCATGTCTCCAAACATGGATTCAGCCCGCTCCAGTAGCGGGCTTTTTCTTGCCTGCGCGATTTATGAGGGCCGCATCAAAGCGCCCTGTCATCCGCTACCAGTACGCGCGGGCCTGCCCCGGCGGCTTACCATCGGCGAACGGCTTACACATAGCCGATGTCGTCATGCGCCCACCTGTGTATTGCCCTTCGAGATGTCTGGATGCACGCGCATGCGCCGCCGCGCACGGCTTCATGCGAGTGGCGTCATTCAATCTGTATTGGATGCATCCGGACAGGCGTTCGAGGATGCGAACGGTTACCGGATCGCGCTGCAGAACGCGCAGTGGCGCTGACGGGCGCAGATGCCCGGGCCGTTATGTGCTGACGTGGCCGTCGAGACGAACGGACGTTGCATGCTTGACGAACACCACATGCTGCCGCAAGGCATGTCCCCGCGGCAACGCAGGATGATCGAAATCGCGCAAGGGCTGTCGCGCCATCCCGAGCCGCTGCGCCACGTGCCGCGATCGCAAGTTGGCGGCGGCCGTCCACGCGAAGATTTCGCCGAGCCCGATCCGGCCGAATCCGTCGACCAATACCGCGGCGGCCGCTTCGCCAACATGGCCATGCCCCCACGATGAGCGGGCCTGGCGCCATATGATCTCGATACACGGCGCCATCGGGTGCTCGTCGCGAACTTCGCGCGACAAACCGCAGAGCCCGATCAACGCGCCATCCGCACGACGCTCGATCGCCCACACACCGAAACCGTGCGCATCGAAATGCGCTTCGAAGCGCACGATGGTGGCCGCCGCCTCATCGACGGACATCGGGCCACGCGCGAGCCACGCGGTCACATCGGGATCCGCATGCATCGCAGCCAGCGCACCGGCATCGTCCGGTCGCCAGCGACGCAAAGTCAAACGTTCGGTTTCAATCTTCACTGGCCGGTTCAACCGAGATCGGGATATGCAGGAGGCACGGGATGCGCCGGGCCGTGCGCACGCAATTCTCGCAGCGAAAGAACACGCCCGAAGGCGCAGCGGCGAGACGAGTCAATCACGAGCGCCACCTGCGCCGGCAAGGAACGTCGACGGCCGCAAGAACCGGCGACAGGAATTGAATGCAGCGCGACGCGTCGTCCCGCCCGTCGTTCGCCGAACGAGCGCACGACGCCCGCGCGCGGGCGCCAGCGCGTCGAATGCGATTACTCGTTTTCCTCGAAGTAATGACCACACCTTTACTGGGCAGGCATAAACAAAAAACCTACGCTCAATGTTACGTTGCATATCGGTCCTCCGCTTGATGGCTGACCTCAGGAGCCCACACGGCGCTTCCTACGCCCCAACAAGGAATGGTACCGACGTCGTTATAGCTCGATCCGAAAGCCGCTAGGCGGCTCAAGGAAGAACGGGTAGAAGCGCTTCGCGCATTCCATGATATCCGGCGGCCCCGACAAAACAGCAGTCTCCCACCACCTGTCGCCAAATACAATCCAGTCACCTGGCAAGGGCAACACAACGTATTGCTGAGAATTGGATCCTAGCGCGTCTGCGGGACTGGCTCCAGGATCCTCCAACAAAAATTCAAAGAACTCGTCGGCGGTGTTGTGAGAGTGGTGAATGAAGCCCGGGTACTTGCCGAAATGAAAATGGAAGTAGCGAAATGGATCTGGCTTCAATACCAACGTTGCGAAATCAGTGGCTCCCGTTAACGCGAGTAGGTGTTGAATTAGATCAAAAAATTTCTGGGTCTGTAGATCAATAGCATCGAAGTAAAGTAGATCTGTTGACGGTTTGTCACGAAGTGCTTCGACAGCAGCAATCGCGCGTTGCCAAAGCGGCACGAAGTCGGCTCGTTCGCTCAGAAAGTTAATTGTATTCATGGATTGGGAAGTCGTATTTTGAGTGTGGCCTTCTTCGCGCCAGCGGGAATGTACTCGGCAGTCGGCATGCCGGCATTCGAATCGTTCCGGATCGTGAAACGTTCACCATTTTTCGCAAAGATGTCGGTCTTTCCATCTTTGGCGAGGTTATGAGCCCATCCGTCTTTGGTCAAGTTTGCCCCAAACTCTGCTCGGCCAACGTCTGTTTCAACATTCCTGACGCTTCGTCCAATTGTAATATCCTTGACAGCGCGTCCCGGCGGAATTCCGGGGATTTGCTCAGCGGCGGGCCGGCACTTCGCCTTGAGGCGCGCGATAGCCTCCTTGGCCTTCCTTGCTCCCTGCCCGATACCGTGTTTGATGGCTGGGTTCTTGACGAGCTTCCATATGAAGGCAATCCCACGCGCCGCACCACCTCCCGCCGAGAAATGGCAGTCGCTACAGACAGTCGAAGTGGGAAGCGAAGGGCTGCCCATGCGTTGACGGGCACTTTGGAGGTTGGCAAGCGGCCATATTGGCGAATCGCCATAGTTATAGTTATCGATCCACTGGTTAATCTCTTCGTCACTGATCGGAACGCCGATCGCGCTGCCATTCGTGGCAACTGTCCCGATGCGCGAGGTGACTCGACCGTCAGGTGAAAAACTGAACGAAACCTTGAATACACGTCGTACGTTGCCGTTTGCCGGATTAGCATATTCGTCAAATTTGAAATCAGTGATTCGCCCCCGCGAGTCGTACTTAAGATCGAACTCTCCCGTTGGGTTCTTACCTCTTAGGACTCGGTGTGCAGCGTCGCGCAACTCCATCGTTGTCGACGCAGAGCGATTGCCGATGGTTTGATCGATTCTGTATACGTTGCCGGTGTAGTCCCGGATGATCCTCCATCGTCTGGTTTCACTCCCGTCCGCCGTTTCGCGAACACCCTGAAGCCGATTGACTGAACCGTATTCGATCCCGTAAGCCATTGTTGCAGCGCCGCCAGCCTTCAACGCGCCAAAGCCACTAGCCCCGGTCGCATCGGTGGTCGGGGTCTCGCTGATGGCCATTACGTTTCCGAAGTACGGGTTGTACACGAATGCCTGAATCAGATGCGGCGACGCAATCATCGAAGGACGCAAACTCGTGGCATCGGCATAGCGAATCGTGGTAATCGACTTGGCCGATGCATTCTTAAAGGTCACCTGAATAGGGCGCCCGATGTCATCGTAGCTGTATTCCCTCGTACCGCCGCTTGCATCAGTATCCTTTGTAAGCTTTCCGGATGCGTCCCATTCATTGCTAGAATTGCCTACGTTCGACGTACTGGTAGTGGGGCGAAGCACGCCGCCAATCGACGACATGTTCAGCGTGGTAGCGCCCGTTCTACCTGCGATTACGGTGGAACCGGTGTTGTATGTAAACTGCACGTCGCGAGCTGAATCAGGATGGCTGACAGTCACTGCGCGGCCTTGCGTGTCATACGTCCATGTTGCGACTCGTGTGCCGATCTCGTTGATTTCTCCGGTTATAGCGTTCTTGAAGCGTGAATCTTCATAGACATACCGGTATACATAGCCATCCGGCCATGTAACGGAAATTAGATTATCGTCTGCGTCATAGCCGTACTGGGTTACATACCCTAAAGGGTCAGTAAGACGTGATAGACGACGCTTACTGTCGTACTCAAACCGAAGCGTAACGTCTTGGCCAGCGGCTGTGGCCGCCTCATGTTGCGTGAGTGTCGTTAAAAGGCCCGACGAGTCATAGGTCAAAGTTCGTGTGGCGTGGGAATATGTTGTCTCCGATAAGAGAATCCCTTGCAACGAATATGATTCGACAGATTCCGTTTCAAGATCCTTAAGAATCCAGTTCCCCGACGAATTTTGCACCAGAGTCAGACTAGGAACTCCAGAAACCCGCCACGCACCACCCGACCAATTGAATGTAACAGGCTGGCCATTCTCGCGGTAAGCAATGACCTTTGACGAGTTATCACCGTTCGCATTCGTTAGATCGAGGTGACGTTGCCAGCGATGAAACCAGCCGGCTCCCATCGAGCCACCGCTTTTTGTGATTCCTTTCGAGTTATACGTGCGTGCAAATAACATTGGCCAATCATCGCCGCTGACGAAGTCAGTCGCTTCCAACGTAACTGCGCCACTCCCGGGAAAAACTGGATCGGCAACTGGACAAGTATTTTCCGGTGTGGGATCCGACTCTCCTGCATGGCACCAATGCCGAATCAGATCAAGATTGTTTATACAAGCATAATTTCCCATTCCGCCAGGAGTATTGCTGGCCACATCAAGCTCGCACGTCTGCGATCCTGGCCTGGCTCCCGATTTCGCATAAAGTGTGAAGCAATCATCCGCTCTCGCACCAAATGTGACGAGAAGCAGCATGAAAGCGACCGTCAGATTAAGTAGCCGATCAGTGCACCAAGACCCAATGAGATAATTCTGATAATTCTTCTCGCTCATTCAAATATTCTAAATTTTACTTAAAGAATGTACACTGTTGCGTGCATTCCAATAAAATTCAATCTGACAAGTCAGAAAAATATGAATTCGCCTGTGCAAAATGGACCGGCCAGCCTTTCGTAGACATCTTCGAGCCATAATTTATGGCAACCGAGGAGGTCAGGATGAGCGGCAAGCGGTACACGGATGAGTTCAAGATCGAGGCAGTCAAACAGGTAACCGAACGGGGTCATTCGGTGGCGGATGTGGCGCAGCGGCTGGGCATCACGCCCCATAGCCTTTACGCCTGGAAACTGAAGTTCGGCAGGCCCGACGTCGTGCGGCAGGCGGAACCGGATCAGAGCGCCGAGGTTCGGCAACTGAAGGCCAAGCTCAAGCGCATGACCGAGGAGCGCGACATTCTAAAAAATGTATGGTCTGCCCCGGATTTGCAAAGGGATAGCGGCAAGGTACGCGTTCATGCGAGCCCATCTCGGCGAGTTCCGCCTGCACTCGATGTGCCGAGTCCTTGGCGTGCATCACAGCGGTTATTACGTCTGGCAGCGGCAGACAGTCGGTGTCCGCAAGCGTGAGGATGATCGATTGCTTGGTCTGATCAAGCATTCCCGGCTGGCCAGCGGCGGCGTCTATGGCTACCGCAAGGTCACGGTGGATTTGCGTGAATCGGGCGAAACGTGCAGCCGTCACCGCGTCCATCGCCTCATGAAAGGCGAAGGTCTGCGGGCAGAAGTGGGCTATGGCAGCAAGCCCCGCTATCGGGATGGTCCGGTCGGCATAATCGCCAACGTGCTGAACCGTGAGTTCGCGCCAACTGCACCGAACCGGGTCTGGGCAACGGACATCACGTACATCCGGACTTACGAGGGCTGGCTGTATCTGGCGGCTGTTATGGATCTGTACTCGCGCCAGATCGTCGGTTGGGCTACGCGCTCGACGATGACCGGCGATCTGGTTTTACAGGCGCTGTTGGCTGCGGTTTGGAAACGCAAACCGCGACCCGGTGTCATGGTGCATTCCGACCAGGGCAGTCAATTCACGAGCGATGACTGGCAGTCATTCCTGGAGGCGCACCAAATGGTGCCAAGCATGAGTCGGCGCGGTAATTGCCACGACAATGCCGTGGCCGAGAGCTTTTTCAGCACCCTAAAAAAGGAGCGAATCAAGCGGCGCATCTATCCGAGTCGGGCGACGGCGACCTCGGACCTGTTCGATTACATCGAAATGTTTTATAACCCGGTTCGTCGGCATGGTTCCGCCGGCGATCTTTCACCGATTGAGTTTGAGCGGCGCTACGCGTTAAACGGCTCGTGAGTGTCTATGAAACTCTGGCCGGTCCAGTCCTCCGCAAATCGTGAGGCGACCAGTGCGTGATAGGTAGCCGCGGCCGATTATGATTCGGCGCCTGCCTACAGTACGGCTGATGATAGTAAATGCCGTGCGAAATGACGGTCTGCTTCATCATCTCGCCGGTCGACGTCGGGAACAGATAGCCGTTCACGGCCTGGTCCTTGCGTCGACGGACAACGGCCTCGGCTCGACCAACGAGAGGCACCCGCAGATCCCCTGCTTTCGCACGCCACGAGTTCTTGGTTTTTTCCTTCGGCACCGTCCACCAGAGCCCGTCCGCCTCGTCGGCGATTTCGTGCGACTCCATCGAAATGATTTCGCCGCCGCGGGCGCCCGTCCACAGATACAACGTGATCGCGTCGGAAACCGTTAGGCTCATATTCGGCAGCCAGCGGAGCAGCGTGCCGATCTCATCCTCGCTCAATACCCGCTTTTTCGTGCCCATGGCGACGCCGTCGATCGTGCGCCCCTTGCTGTGAAGCTTGCCGCGCAGGATCATTCGCCACCAGTTCGGCGTGCCGTCGGGCAGCCCCCCAGCGTCCGTCTCATAGTCCCATGCTCCGCCTAACTCCATGCGGAGGCGCGCAGCGAGCGCCGGCGTGGCACGATAGGAATTCAAGAATTCGAATGCCTGCGCACGAGTTATCGACGCAGCCGGAACGCTCTCGATCGGGCCGAGCATCGCCTTGAACATCCGTCTAACCTCGATCACGCCCTTGCCCTTGCGGTTCGGCTCCAGATAGCCGCCCATATAGTCGAAGCACACCTGCTTGACGGTGTATGCGTCGACGGCGCGCGAATTGGCAACCGCAGCACGGTTCTCGCGCTTTGCAGCAGCAGGATCGGCCCCCGCATCGCGCTCCGCTCGCCTTTGCTCCCATTCGGAAATCGCCGCGGGAAACCCCATGGCCGGCCACTCGCCGAGCTTCACCTGACGCATCCGGTCGTCAATGGGGGATTTGTATCGGTGGATCCAGGAACGACGGCTCTCGCTGGCCTGGAAGCGGAGCCCCGGGAATCCGTCAAAGGTCATATGCTGGCCCGCAGGAAGCTTGCTCGCAGTTCGTGCGTCGAATCTCATCAGCGGTCGGCGTAGGTTTTTGTTGGAGGCCGAGACCGCAGCGTAGCTTTTTGGTCTGGCGTAGGAAAATGTTACGCCAAAGTGCCAAGTTTTCGCCCATTTCGTCAAATGCAGACAAGCCACCTGACAAACGCAACTTTCGGATCAAATCCTTTACCAGAAAGGCTCCGATGTGTGGGAGCCAGATGGAACAAGGGGCTCCGCAGAGCCCCTTGTTTCCGTTACTCGTTTTCCTCGAAGTAATGCCCAAATTTCGCCTGCTTGGTCCGGATGTAACGCTCGTTTTCCTCGCGTACGGGTACCGCGAGCGCCACGCGTTCGCAGACGGGAATGCCGTGCTTCACGAGCGTATCGAATTTCTTCGGGTTGTTGCTCATCAGTCGCACCGACGTCACGCCGAGGATCCGGAGGATCGCTGCGGCCGAGTCGTATTCGCGGGCGTCGTCGGGCAAGCCGAGGTCGAGATTTGCCTCGACGGTGTCGCGCCCCTGCTCCTGCAACGCGTATGCACGGATCTTGTTGCTCAGGCCGATGCCGCGCCCTTCGTGGCCGCGCAAATAAAGCAGCACGCCGCGGTCTTCCGCCGCGATGTAACGCAGCGCGAGGTCGAGTTGCTCGCCGCAATCGCAGCGGTAGGAACCGAACACGTCGCCGGTCAGGCATTCGGAATGAAGCCGCGTCAGCACGGACTGTTCGCCGGTGACGTCACCCATCACGAGCGCGAGATGTTCGGCATCGCTGCCCGATACGCGGAAGGCGTACGACGTGAACGTACCGTAGCGCGTGGGCAGCGACGCCGTGGCGACGAGCGTCACGCACTCGTCGGCCTGGCCATTGCCCGGCGTGGGCGATTGGGGACGCGAAGACATCATGAATTCAATCGAAACGATCAGGAATGTAGGAATTGTGTGGATGGTGCGTGACCGGAGTTTACCGCTAATCTGGAAACGTCACGCGACTGCCGCAACGGGCCCGGCTATACTGGGCCCGTCGGGTGCCGCGCATCACGCCCTGCCTTCCCTGCATCGTCCCGCACACGGAGAAAGCAAATGAGCACGACTGTCGCGCAAATTCTCAAAGCCAAGCCGGATTCCGGCCGCACGATCTACACCGTCACGAAAGCCGATTTCGTCTATGACGCCATCAAGCTGATGGCGGAAAAGGGAATCGGCGCATTGCTGGTCATGGACGGCGACGACATCGCGGGCATCGTCACCGAGCGCGATTACGCGCGCAAGGTCGTGCTGCAGGACCGTTCGTCGAAGGCCACCCGCGTCGAGGAAATCATGACGGCCAAGGTGCGCTACGTGGAGCCGTCGCAATCCACCGACGAGTGCATGGCGCTGATGACCGAACACCGGATGCGCCACCTGCCCGTCCTGCAGGACGGCAAGCTCATCGGCCTGATCTCGATCGGTGACCTCGTGAAGAGTGTGATTGCCGACCAGCAATTCACGATCAGCCAGCTCGAACACTACATCCACGGCACACCGACGGTCACGTCCGCCTGACCCATCCCAGCAAAAAAGGCCCAAACGCGCGAGCGTCTGGGCGGGAAAGCCGCCGGAATGCGGCGACGGAGGTTCTGCTCTGCTGACGCGGACGCGCGCGAGTGGCGCGCGCCCCGTCGGTCACATGCTGTGCGCGGGCAGACCCGGGGATGTTCAGTTGCCGAAGTAGACGGAGTTCACGGGATTCGGGGCTTCACGCGTCATGCGGCGGCCCGACTGGCCTGCGCCCGTCGCCACCGCACCATAGCCGCTCGTGTCGGCTTGGGCGAGCATCGGCTGATTCGGCTGGCTCCGTTGTTCTGCGGCCTGGATGTTCTGCGGATATTGCGCGTCGCTCGCGAGCGGCTTGTAGCCGTTCTGTTCGAGTTGCACGAGTTCGGCCCGGACCTGATCGCGGGTCAAGCCCTGCTCGGACTGCGCGAACGATGCGATCGGGGCGGCAAGGACGGATGCAGCGATCGCTGCGTAGATGATCGACTTCATGATGGGGACCTCCGAAATATGTTCTCTTTTGGCGTCGCTTCCGGCGGGACTGTCTGAAGCGATGGATCAAGTGTAGTGCTCGCGATACCAAGGGGAAACCCTTGGCTTGAACATACAGCGTTGCATTTTCGGAAAAAATAGACCGGTGCCCTCGCGCAAGATCGCGATTACTTCAATCATTTCCACAACAATGCCTGACGAAAAGCCGACAGCCTGATCACCGACCCGGAAGGTTGTGTTGTAGAATCGAAAGGTTTTATTCGCCTGTCGATACCCCATTCACCATGCACGCGCCCACGCCTCTTTCGGTTTCGCCGTCCGGCCCGTCCGGCCCGTCCGGCGTGCGCGCGCGCGCCGGCCACCCGGCGCACCCCTGCCTTCGACGCACGGCCCAGGCACCGCTCGCCCCTGCCCGGCGCCTGATCTGACAGCACGGCCTCCTCCCGGAGCCAGGTCAGACAGGCTCCGGGCGATCCCCATAGGCACGCCACGCCTGCCCCATGCCGATCATTTGGAGAACTGCCATGAAACAACGCCTTTATCAGTTGACCGAACTCGACGTCGCTCGTCTCGAGAAGCACGCCGAACACAACCCGCGCTTCCAGACGATGCTCGACACGCTGCTCGAGCGCGCGGACATCGTGCAGCCCGACGCCATCAAGTCGAACGTCGTCACGATGAACTCGCAGATCACACTGCTCGACGAAGCGTCCCAGGAACAGGCCACCTGGACGATTGTTTATCCGGATGCAGCCAATCTCGAACTCGGACGCCTGAACGTGTTCTCGCCGGTCGGCATGGCGCTGCTGGGCACGCAACGCGGCCAGTTGGTGAAGGTGCTGCAGCCGAGCGGCGCTGAAAAGCTGATGAAGGTCGCGGCGATCGTGTTCCAGCCGGAAGCCAATGGCGAATACACGCGCTGATCCACCGTTCAACCGCAACCTGCGCGGAATGCAAAAAGCGAGGCCTGTGCCTCGCTTTTTTGCATCTCAACGATCCGGACTGTCGTCATCGTATTTCACACGCGAAAAAAAGGCGCCCGAAGGCGCCTTTTTCGATGCTGCGTAGCTGGTTGCCCAGCCGTCACGCTTAGAAGCGGTGACGCAGACCAACCGTTGCTGCGGTTTGGTTGATCGACGAGCTTGCCGGCGTCGTGTTGTCGCCGTTGTAGATCGACGTGCCGATCGCGTTGCCCTTCGCACCACGTTGGTACACAGCTTGTGCGTACACGTCCGTGCGCTTCGACAGCGAGTAGTCAGCTTGCACGCCGAACTGGTTCCAGTGCGAGCTGCCACCGTCGACCTTCGTGTTCGTGTACGTGTAAGCTGCGCCCAGGCCGAGAGCCGGCGTCAGGTTGTACTTTGCGTTGACTTCGTAGTTGTCCGTGCGGAACGCGCCGGTCAGGCCCGGGACGTTATCGATACGCGATTGCGTCCATGCAGCACCGACTTGTGCCGGGCCGAATGCGTAGCCAGCACCAGCACCGTACGTACGGATACGGCCTTGCGAAGCGATGTTCGTCGCGCCGTTGGCGTTGGTACCGTCACCGAGGTTGGCTTGCGAGTACGCTGCACCCAGCTTCAGGCCTTGGAACTGGTACGACAGACCGCCGCTGTAAGCACGGTTGTTGCCGAAGTTCTGGTTGTTCGAGAACGAGTACGTGCCGCCGAACTGCAGGCCAGCGTAGTTAGCGCTCGTGAACTTGACCGAGTTGTTCAGTGCGACGTCGCCGTTCGTGCTCAGGCGGTCGTTGTTGCCGCGGTGCGCGAAGTACGTGCCGCCCCACGTGCCCGTTGCCGTCAGCGGCGCCAGGTAGTCTTGCGTTGCGTCGTACTGCTTGCCCAGCGTGACCGTGCCGTACTGGCTCGACAGGCCAACGAATGCTTGACGGTTGAACATGCCGCCGTTGTTGCCCAGCTTGCCGTTACCGATGCCGAAGCCGCTTTCCAACGTGAAGATTGCCTTCAGGCCGCCACCGAGGTCTTCCGAGCCACGCAGGCCGAAACGGCTCTGGTCGATGCCCGAGCCCATCGACCACAGCGACTTGCCGGCGACGTTGCTTTGGTAGGTGATGCCTGCGTCCAGCACGCCGTACAGCGTGACGCTGCTTTGCGCGTGAGCGACGGTAGCGAACGATGCTGCAGCTGCTGCAACGATCAGAGTCTTGTTCATTCGTGGAGCTCCCTTCTAAAAAGAGGCAGGTCTCGCGACCTTGTTCATAAACGGTCTGCAACCGCCCGGGAGCGCCATCGGTCCTTCTGGCCGCGCCCGGATAGTTGCCCGTTTGGGAACCGTGAGTTTAGGGGTGTACCCTAGGGCCGCGATCTGCAAATAAAGAAATAAGCTTTTCCAGAACTAGAAATAATGAAAGTGGGCGCACCTTATAAGTATTTGTTTTAACGTCTTTTTTTGACTGATTGACGGATGCTTTTTGGAGGCTTTCATCGCACCATTCTTTCATGTCATCGTCTTGACGGTTGCATAGAAACAACAAACGGAATCGATGGAACCACGCAAAACCGGTAATTTTTACCCGAATCAGTCTCAAATATTGGGCCTACCCGCCTAAAACGCTGCGACTGAACTGTAAACACGCGGCGGTGCAGCCCTTGCCGTCCCTGTTGGACCGCCAGCGCCTGCAGAGTGGGATCGGTGGCGGGCGCCCCGGCTGCCCGCAGGTCGTCGTGACATGCGGTAACAGCCTTAACGCCCCGCGTAACCCGGCCCCGCGACCAGCCAGCTAACGTAAGGCAGCCCGAATACCTATTAGATAGAGGACTCGCCATGAATCGACGCTCGCTGTTGCGCGCCATCGGACTGACCGCCGCCGTCGCCGCCACCGGCGGTTGGCTGCGCACCGCCTCGGCCCAACCCGCACCGCCCGGGTATCGGCCTCCCGGGCCGCCTCCAGGCCCCGGCAGGCCGCCTTATTCCGATCGCCCGGGCTTCGCGCCACCCGCACTGCGACATGATCGCCGGCCACCGCCGCCGCGGCCGCATGGCTATATCTGGACCGACGGCTACTGGCGCTGGCAGCGCGGCCGCTATATATGGGTGCCCGGACGCTGGGTCGCTCGCCGCCCCGGGCGCAGGTGGGTGCCTGGATACTGGCGTCGCCAGGGGCAAGTGTGGGTCTACGTCGACGGTACCTGGCGATAAGTCGCCCGCGCCGGCCATCGGCCGGCGCAGTGCCGCTGCTTCCACGGCCTTGTCGATCGACACGTCGCGCCGTCCTGCATACGAATCGACCGACCGACCAAGCGGAGGCGGATCGCCCCGCCACAACAGTTCATATCCGTCATACGCCGGTCGCCGCGCGTGCGTCGCACCCATCGCGACGCCGCATGCGTGAGCAATTCGCTCAAGACATTCGGATAACGAAATCATCCGATGCTGCCGCAACACACGCATACAGTCGCGGATCGCCACACGCCCGCACGACGCACTCCGCTCAACGCCCGTTGCTCTCCAGCTCGCACGCGCGGCGACGTGCGGCGCATATCGCACGATGATGTTCGTCGGCCCAGCGAATCATCGCGTCCATCGGCGTCAGGAACGAACGCCCGAGGTCCGTCAGCGCATATTCGACGCGCGGCGGCACCTCGGCATACAGCGTGCGGCTGACGAAGCCGTCCTGCTCGAGCCGCTTGAGCATGCGCGACAGCATCTGCTTCGATACGTCGCCGATCGCGCGGGCGAGTTCATTGAAACGCATCGTGCCGCCGGACAGCGCCTCGAGCACGAGCAGGCTCCATTGGTCGCCGATGCGATCAAGCACATCGCGGATCGGGCACGGCTGATCGAGTTCGACGGATTCGTCGGCGGACGTAAACGGCATGACGGGATTCTCTTTCACGGGCGATGCACGGTCACCGCGGCGTGACCTGCTCACTCCGCGGTGACTTCTTGTGACGGGTTCGCGGCAACTGTACCATTCGATCGACCCGATGGCCGCACGGATTTTCAAGTTCTGCGAAGCATACGGATGCGCACAGTCGGCACTCCTTCGCCCGCCGATGATGACGATCGGCGTCATCCGCGATCGCACACCGTGCGCCCACCCACGAACCCCCAGACAAGGAACCCGCCACATGTCACCGCTCCGCTCCCCCGTCCGCGCCGTTGCCGCGTTCGTCCTGCTTGCCGCATCGACCGCCGCGCCGGCCGCCGGTCATGTCACGCGCGACCCGGCCGCCGAGGAAGCCAACCGCCAGCTCGTGCTGACGTTCTACGACCGCTTCTTCAACAAGCACGAAGCGGTCGAGGCTGCCGCCGTCGTCGCCGACGACTACAAGCAGCACAACCCGCACGTGCCCGACGGCAAGAAGCCGTTCGTGTCGTACTTCGTCGGCGCGTTTCAGAAGAACCCCGAATCACGCGCGCAGATCGTCCGCAGCTCGACCGATGGCGACCTCGTCTATCTGCATGTGCATGCGACCGAGCGGCCGGGCGATCGCGGCGACGCGGTGGTCGACATCTTCCGCGTGAAGGACGGCAAGATCGTCGAGCACTGGGACGTGATCCAGTCGGTGCCCGAAAAGGCCGCGAACGCGAACACGATGTTCTGATCGGGCGGCCCGTGGACCGATGCCCGGCCGACCTCGCGACACGACGCTGCCCGGCACGCGCGAACGCCCCTACATCGGGCTTCGCCGCCACGCCCGTCCGACCGTGCCAGGGCCGTCATCCGCCTGCGCGCGGCCGAGCACGGCTCGGGCCCGGCCGCGCGCATCAGGCGACGTCGAGCGCGAGCACCTGCCCGGTCGTCAACACGTCGCCGAACGTGTCCGACAGCGCGGCCAGCGTGGCGCGGTGAAGGTCGCGGTGCGGCACCGTGCCGCCGTCCGCGACATCGAGGTCGCGCGTCGCGCACGCGTCGTCGACGACCATCACCGCGTAGCCGAGCGGCACGGCATCGCGGGCCGCGCCGGCAACACACGCATGCGTCATCAGCCCGGTGACGATAAGCGTGTCGATGCCGGCCGCCTTCAGGCGCGCGTCGAGGTCCGTCGTCGGAAACACGCTCACCGACGTCTTCTTCACGACCGCGTGATGCGGCGCCGGCTGCAGGTCCGCATGAAAGCGGAAGCCGTCGCTGCCGTCGGCGAAGAGCGGGTCGCCGGCCGCGCCGACGTGCTGAACGTGGAATACCGGGATGCCGGCGCGATCGGCGAACGCGATCACGCGTCGCGCATTGCCCAACGCGCGCGGCCCTTCCGGAATCGGCAGGCGGCCGCTGAAATATTCGTTCTGGAAATCGATCACCAGCAGCGCGGTGCGGGCGGCATCGATCGACGTCGGCGCGCTCGCGCCGGCCAGGGTACGGATGGTCAGATGTTGCATGGGTCGCTCTCTACTCAAGGTTGGCACATCGAACGAAACGGCGGCCCGGCAAGGCCCGCGCCACCGCACGCAGCCTTGCGGCAGGTCGCCACCGTGCGTGGGCTGGCCTGCTGTGACCGCGAGGCGCCAGTGTCGTGCCGTGCGACTCCGCGCGACAGCGGCCCGCAGGACAACGTCCGACAGGATCGGGCCAACCTGCACACAGCCGTCTGCGACAACGCGGCCGCGCGCCCTTAGCGCACCATCGTCACGAAGCTGAGCGGGAAGCCCGAGCCGCCGATCCACAACAGCCCGGTCTCGCCGAATACGGGCAGCAGGTTCGTGAGCGGCTCGCCCGAAAACTGCGGGCTGACGGTCAAGGCCCCGAACGCGCGACAACGCGCAGACGCGTCCACTCGCTTCTCCCCCACCGCGCCGCGTCCCCGCGGCTAGTCCGTTTGGATGGCACGAAGCGCCAGGTTTATTGCCATCATGGCCGTCATTCGTCGCACGCCGCATGCCGCATCGAACGGCGCCGCGCACGCTCGCGCCCCCGCCACGGAGACATCATGAACGCCCCCGTCCTCGGCCCCGTCGACCAGATCAGCTTCGTGGTCGCCGATCTCGACCGCAGCATCGCGCGCTGGCGCGCCCGCCACGATGCGGGCCCGTGGACCGTGTTCCGCGACGTGCGTCTCGACGGCCGCTACCTCGGTGAAGCTGTGACGGTCACGATGGATGTCGGGCTCGCGTATCTCGGCGACGTGCAGATCGAACTGATCCACGTGACGAACGATGCGCCGTCGCCATACCGCGACGCGCACGGGCAACCGCTCGCGGGCCTGCATCACGTCGCATGGGTGGTCGACGATCTCGATGCCGCGGTGGCGCGGCTCACGGCGCGCGGCCTGCGCGTCGTGTTCGAAGCGCGCAACCCGGCCACGCGCGTCGCCTACCTCGATGACGCCGACGATCCCGGCGTGCGCGTCGAAGTGATCGAAGGCGCCGGCATGCGCGACATGATCGCGCGCGGCATCGCCGAAGCACGCGCATGGGATGGCGCCGATCCGGTCCGCATCATCGACGCGCCGGCCGCCGCATGAGCGGGCTCGTGCGTCCCCCTTCACTCACTGGAGCAACACGATGAAACGACTCGAAGGCAAAGTGGCGCTGATCACGGGCGGTGCCCGCGGCCAGGGCGAGGCGGAGGCACGCCGGTTCGTCGCCGAAGGCGCACGCGTGGTGATCGCCGACGTGCTGGACGACGCCGGCCAACGCGTCGCGGCCGAACTCGGCGACGCCGCACGCTACCAGCATCTCGACGTGACGAACGAAGACGACTGGCACACCGCCGTTCACACGACGCTCGCGCACTTCGGCCGGCTGGACGTCCTCGTGAACAACGCGGCGATCCTGAAGCTCGTGCCGATCGAGTCCTGTTCGCTCGACGACTATCGCAGGGTGATCGACGTGAACCAGGTCGGCTGCTGGCTCGGCATGAAATCGGCATTGGCCGCGCTGAAGGACGCGGGCGGCGGCTCGATCGTCAACGTGTCGTCGACGGCCGGGATGGAAGGCGTGGCCGGCGGCAGCGCGTATGTGTCGAGCAAGTTCGCCGTGCGCGGGATGACGAAGGCCGCCGCGCTCGAGTTCGGCCGCTACGGAATCCGCGTGAACTCGGTCCATCCGGGCGGCATCGACACCGTGATGGCACGCCCGCCGGAATACGCCGATTTCGACCCGTCCTCGATCTACAGCGGGCTGCCGATCGCGCGCATCGGCAAACCCGACGAAGTGGCGAGCCTCGTGCTGTTTCTCGCGTCCGACGAATCCGCGTATTGCACGGGCTCGGAATTCATCGTCGACGGCGGAATGCTCGCGGGCAGCACGTTCCACTGATCCGCAGCGGGATCGACGGGCAGGTCCGGCCGCTCATCCGCACCGACCATCAAGCGTCCGAAAACGACCATGCCGCCGGCGGCTTTCCCGCGCGGCGGCATGATGGTTTCCGAAACGAAGCAGCCAACGATGCGGCGCTCAATACCCCTTCGGCTGGATCGCCGGCGCGCCGACAGCACGCGCCGCCTGCCCTCGGCCGCGCACCAGGAAGCGTCCGTTTGGGCCGTACACGCCGTCCGCTTCCGGATGCACCGTCAGCAGCACGAAATACAGCAATCCGCCGACCAGCAACGACACCGGCACGCTGAGATCGAGCCCGCCCGCCAGGGCGCCGAGCGGCCCGACGAACTGGCCCGGCAGATTCACGAACGACAGCCCGATGAACGCCGCCGGCAGCCACGCGCCCATCGCGCGCAGGTTCCAGCCGCGCGTGAACCAGTAGTGGCCGCCGCGCAGCCCGCGATTGAATACCTGCAGGTCGTCGGCGAGATAGAAGCCGCGACGCGTCACGTAGCCGATCACCATGATCGCCATCCACGGGCAGCTGAACGTGTCGATCAGCGTCGAGAACGTCGCGACGCTTTCGACGAGGTTGAACCAGAAACGCCCGACGAAGATGAACGCGATCGCGATCGTGCCGATCAGCAGCGTCGCGCGCACACGGTTCAGGACGCGCGGAAACATGCTCGACACGTCGAGGCCCGTGCCGTACAGCGCGGTCGTGCCGGTCGACATCCCGCCGATGATCGCGATCAGGCACATCGGCAGCAGAAACCAGCGCGGCGATACGGCGAGCAGCCCGCCGACATAGTCGTTCGATGCGATGAACGCGGGCGCCTTCGACGCGATGATCGTCGCGGTCGCGAGGCCGAAGAAGAACGGCACGAAGGTCGCGATCTGCGCGGCAAAAACTGCGCCCATCACGTGCCGCTTCGGCGTCTGTTGCGGGATGTAGCGCGCCCAGTCGCCGAGCGTCGACGCGAACGACACCGGGTTGCTCAACGCGACCAGCACCGCGCCGACGAACGCGGCCCAGAAACCCGCACTGCCCTGGCTCAGCGTGCCCGCGTAGTTCATGTCGAACATCCCCGCGAACGCGAACAGGCCGGCGACGAACAACAGGCTCGCCGCCCACACGGCGATCTTGTTGACCCACAGCATGAAGCGAAAGCCGTAGACGCAGACGATCAGCACGAGCACCGCGAACACCATGTACGCGGCGCCGAGCGTGAAACCGTTGACCGGCGCGCCGACCATGTTGTGCGCGCCGCCGACGAGCGCGTCGCCGGAACTCCACACCGCGAGCGAGAAGAACGCGATCGACGTGAGCAGCGCGAGAAACGAACCGACGATCCGGCCGTGGATGCCGAAATGCGCGCCGGACGACACGGGGTCGCTCGTACCGTTGCGCGGACCGAACAGGCTCATCGGCGCGAGGATGCAGGTGCCGGCGAGCACGCCGAGCACGATCGCGCATACGCCCGCCTTGAACGACAGCCCGACCAGCACGGGGAAGCTGCCGAGCACCGACGTGGAAAACGTATTGCAGCCGCCGAACAGCAACCGGAACAGATCGATCGGACGTGCATAGCGCGATGCGTCGGGAATCCGCTCGAAACCGAACGATTCAACTTGCGTAATCCTGCCTTCAGCCATTTGTCTCCAACTCCTCTGGTGCATCGGTACGGCCTGCGACTTCGGCCATACGACACATCGTCATCAATTTGCGGCCACTCTAAACCGGATCGGGCGGCGCAAATATCACGCATTCGAGACGTTTACGACGAAGGAGAACAATGTTTCTCGGCCGGAAATCGGCCGCGTGCCGCGCCGCGCATGCGGTGCGGGCGATGCAAGGCAGGTACGACGGCGAAGCGCGGGGCCGCCGCCAGCGGACAGCGGAACCGCAGCCCGGCGCTCACTCCTGCTGAACGGCGGGCAGACGCACCGCGCCCGCCCGCCGCGCGGCCCGGCGTGCTACTGCACCGATCGCGCGAGCGGCCCCGGTGCGGCCTGCGCCGTTCCCGCCGGCCAGCCGCCCGCGAGCGCCTTGTACAGCGCGACCGTCGACGCCGCGCTGCGCATCCGCCCGTCGGCCGCCGCGTCCTGCGCCTGCAGCAGCGTCCGCTGTGCGTCGAGCACTTCGTAATAGTCGATCGCGCCCGCCGAGAAGCGCGTCTGCGCGAGCTGCGCCGCGCGTGCGCTGTCGTCCGCCGCCCGCACGAGGTGGGCGGTCTCGTCCCGCGTGCGGGCGACACGCAGCAGCGCGTTCTCGGTTTCCTCCAGTGCGCCGAGCACGGTCTGACGGTATTGCGCGAGCTGGCCGGCTGCCTCCGCGTCGCTCGCCGCGATCCGCGCGCGCACGCGGCCGACGTCGAGGAACGACCAGTCGACGCCGAGCGCGATCAGGTTCGTGTCACTGCCCGCACGGAAGAACCCATAGCTGCTCGTCGCGCTGCCGAGCAGCCCCGACAGCGTGAAGCGCGGAAACAAGTCGGCCGTCGCGACGCCGACCCGCGCGGTGGCCGCATGCAGCCGCGCCTCGGCAGCCGCGACGTCGGGGCGCCTGCGCAGCAGGTCGCCCGGCGTGCCGGGATCGACGTCGACGGCAAGCGCCGGCAGCGGCACTGGCGTGCCTTTCGATGCGTCGGCGTTCGGCACGTCGAACCGGCCGATCAGCGCATCCGGCGTCTGTCCGGTCAACACCGCGAGCCGGTGCTCGTCGACGCCGATCGCCGCTTCGTACACCGCGATCCGCGACGTCGTCGATTCGAACTGCGCGCGCGCCCGCGCCGCATCGAGTTCGGAACCGCGCCCCGCGCCGACGCGCGCATTGATCAGCGCGAGCGTCTGCTTCTGGTTGTCGGCGTTCTCGCGTGCGATCCGAAGCCGCTCCTGCGAGCCGCGCAGATCCACGTACGTGCTCGCGACCTCGCCCGCGATCGCGACACGCACCGCGCGCACGTCGGCCGCGCTCGCGGCCGTTTCCGCGCGCTGCGACTCGATCGACCGGCGCACGCGGCCGAACAGGTCCAGTTCCCACGCCGCGTTGATCCCGAGATTGGAGATCGGCGTATCGCGCTGGCTGCGCGGCGCGCCGAACGCCTGGTCCTTGCTCGTCAGCTGGTGGCCGATCCGGCCGCTCGCGGTAATCGTCGGATAGCGGTCGAACGTGGCCTGCGACAACAGCGCGTTCGATGCGTCGTAGCGCGAACCAGGACCTGCAGGTCCTGGTTCGCCGCGAGCGCCGCGTCGATCAACTGCGTGAGCGCCGGGTCGCCGAAGCCGCGCCAGAATGTGGCATCGGCAGCCGCCGACGCATCCGGCGACGACGCATCCTGCGTGGCCGGATGCGCGTCGCGTGCGAAGCGCGCGGCAGCCGCGGTGTCGGGCCGTTTGAAGTCGGGGCCGACCGCGCACGCGGCGAGCGTCACCGACATCGCGAGCGCGGAAAGACGGAAAGCGGCGCTCATCGGTTTTCTCCTTCGAGGGTGCCATGCTGTTCGCTCCACACGGCCGGCGTGCCGCCCGCGAGCTTGCGGATCGCCACATAGAACACCGGCGTGAGGAACAGCCCGAACAACGTGACGCCAAGCATCCCCGCGAACACGGTGACGCCGGTGGCCGCGCGCACCTCGCTGCCCGCGCCGCTGCCGACCAGCAGCGGCACCGAGCCCGCGATGAACGCGACCGACGTCATCACGATCGGCCGCAACCGCAGCCTGCACGCCTCCAACGCCGCGTCGATCACGACCTTGCCCTGGATTTCGAGCTCGCGCGCAAACTCGACGATCAGGATCGCGTTCTTGCACGCGAGACCCATCAGCACGACGAGACCGACCTGCACGAACACGTTGTTGTCGCCGCCGGACAGCCATACGCCGAACAGCGCCGCGCACATGCACACCGGCACGATCAGGATCACCGCGAGCGGCAGCGTCCAGCTCTCGTACAGCGACGCAAGCACGAGGAACACGAGCATCACCGCCAGCGGGAACACGACGATCGCCGCGTTGCTCTGCGTGACCTGCTGGTAGCTGAGGTCGGTCCATTCGAGCGTGATGCCCGGCGGCAGCACGTCTTTCGCGATCTGCTGCAGCTTCGCGATCGCCTGCGACGACGACATCGCCTTCGGGTCCGCGTCGCCGATCAGGTCCGCGGCCGGATAGCCGTTGTAGCGGACGACCGGATCCGGGCCGTACGCGGGCGCGACCGTCACCATCGAGCCGATCGGCACCATCTCGCCTTTCGCGTTGCGCGTGCGCAGGTTCGCGATGTCGGCGGCCGTCTGCCGGTGACCGGCATCGGCCTGCGCCATCACGCGGTACACGCGGCCGAATGCATTGAAGTCGTTCACGTACATCGAGCCCAGATAGACCTGCAGCGTGTTGAACAGATCGGTCAGCGCGACGCCCTGCGCCTTCGCCTTCAGCCGGTCGACCTTCACCTCGAGCTGCGGGATGTTCGCCTGGTACGCGCTCACGGGGTAGCTCATCCCCGGCGTCTTCGCGACCGCGGCCTGGAATGCCGTCAACGCCTTCTGCAATTCGCCGTAGCCGAGCCCGCCGCGATCCTCGAGATACAGCGAGTAGCCCGAACCGTTTCCGAGGCCCTGGATCGGCGGCGGCATCAGCGCATAGGTGATGCCGCCGCCGATCGCCGCGAAGCGCGCGTTCAGGTCCGCGTTGATCTGCGCGGCGCTGCGGTGACGCTGGTCGAACGGCTTCAGGATTACGTACGAGTTCGTGATGTTCGGTGTATTCACGCCCTGCAGCGCGTTCAATCCGGCGAACGCCGGCACCATCTCGACGCCGTCGGTGCCGAGCGCGATCTTCGTCATCTGCTCGGTCACCGCGCTGGTGCGTGCGAGCGACGCGCCTTCCGGCAACTTCGCGCCGGCGAACAGATACAACTTGTCCTGCACGGGAATGAAGCCGCCCGGCACTGCGTTGAACAGCAGCGCGGTCGCCGCGAGCAGGGCCGCATAGACCGCGAACACCGCGCCGCGCCGCTTCAGCGTGCGCGCGACGACGCCGTGATAGCGACCGGAACTGCGCTCGAAGAAGCGGTTGAACGGATGAAACAGCCAGCCGAATGCGCGGTCGAGCGCACGCGTGAGCGCATCCTTCGGCGCGCCGTGCGGGCGCAGCAGCTTCGCGGCGAGCGCGGGTGACAGCGTGAGCGAATTGACGGCGGAAATCACCGTCGAGATCGCGATCGTCACCGCGAACTGCTTGTAGAACTGGCCGGTCACGCCCGACATGAACGCCATCGGCACGAACACCGCGCACAGCACGAGCGCGATCGCGACGATCGGCCCCGACACCTCGCGCATCGCCTGATGTGCAGCGTCGCGCGGGCTCAGCCCCTGTGCGATGTTGCGCTCGACGTTCTCGACCACCACGATCGCATCGTCGACGACGATCCCGATCGCGAGCACGAGCCCGAACAGCGTCAGCGTATTGATCGAATAGCCGAGCAGGTAGAGCCATGCGAACGTGCCGACCACCGACACCGGCACCGCGACGAGCGGAATGATCGACGCGCGCCAGGTCTGCAGGAACAGGATCACGACGAGCACGACCAGCACGACGGCCTCGATCAGCGTGTGCTGCACCGCGCGGATCGATTCGCGCACGAACACGGTCGGGTCCCACACCGGGCGATACGCGATACCCGGCGGGAAGCGCTTCGACAGCTCGTCGAGCTTTGCATACACGGACTTCGCGACGTCGAGCGCGTTCGCGCCCGGTGACAGGAAGATGCCGACCACGGCCGAATGCCGGTCGTTGAAATACGAGCGCAGCGTGTAGTCGCCCGCACCGAGCTCGATGCGCGCGACGTCGGACAGCTTCACGACCTGGCCGTCGTCGCCATTGCGCAGCACGATGTCGCCGAATTCCTGCACCGTGCGCAGCCGGCCGCGCACGTTGATCGACACGAGGAAATCGTTCTTCTTCGGCGTCGGCTCCGCACCCAGCTGGCCGGCCGATACCTGCACGTTCTGCTCGCGCACCGCGGCGATCACGTCGCTCGCGGTCAGCCCGCGCGATGCGAGCCGGTTCGGGTCGAGCCAGAGCCGCATCGCGTAATCGCCGGAGCCGTACACGCCGACGTCGCCGATGCCGGTCAGGCGCGACAGCTCGTCCTTCACGTTCAGCGTCAGGTAGTTGCGCAGATACAGCGAATCGCGGCTGTTGTCCGGCGAATAAAGGCTCACGTACATCAGCGGCGTCGGCGACTGCTTCTGCGTGGTCACGCCGTACTGGCGCACCTCGTCGGGCAGACGCGACAGCGCCTGGCTCACGCGGTTCTGCACGCGCACGGCGGCCGTGTCGGGATCGACGCCCTGCAGGAACGTGACGACGACCTGCAGGCTGCCGTCCGAGCCCGCGACCGACTTCATGTACATGATCCCTTCGACGCCGTTGATCGCTTCTTCCAGCGGCTCCGCGACCGATTCGGCGATTTCCTTCGGGTTCGCGCCAGGGTACGTCGCACGCACCACGACGCTCGGCGGCACGACTTCCGGATACTCGCCGGCCGGCAGCATCGGGATCGAGATCAGGCCGATCGCGAAGATGACGATCGACAGCACGACCGCGAAGATCGGCCGGTCGATGAAGAATCGGGAGAAATCCATCGCAGGTCTCCCGTTATTGCGCGGCCGGCGCGCCGGCGTCGGCCACGGCCTGCGTGCCGCTGCCCGGCCCGGCGCCGCTGCCCGCATCCGCGCGTGCGGGCAGCGCCTTCGGCTTCACCTGCGCACCCGGATAGTAGATCCGCTGCACGCCGTCGACGACCACGCGATCGCCCGACTGCAGCCCCTTTTCGACGATCCGCTCGCCGTCCAGCACACGGTCGATCGTCACGTCGCGACGCATCGCCTTGTCGCCGGCATCGATCACGTAGACATACTTACGATCCTGGTCGGTGAGCACTGCCTTGTCGTCGACGAGCAGCGCATCCTGGTCGCGGCCGCTGACGAGCTGCACGCGCGCATAGAGGCCCGGCGTGAACGTGTGATCCGCGTTCGTCAGCCGCACGCGCGCGCGGATCGTGCCGGTTTGCGGATCGAGCCGGTTGTCGAGGAAATCGACGGTTCCCGCATGCGGGAAGCCCGTCTCGTTGGCGAGGCCCACGCGCACCGGATCCGCGCCGATCGCCCGATGCCTCGGGTCGGCGCGCCGCGTGTTGTAGCGCAGGTAGCTCTGCTCGTCGCAATCGAAATACACGTAGACGGGGTCCTGCGACACGACCGTCGTCAGCAGCGTGTCGTCCGCGCGCGCGAGGTTGCCGGCGGTCGCGATCGCACGGCCGACGCGCCCCGCGATCGGCGCACGCACTTCGGTGAAGCCGAGATTGAGCTTCGCGTCGGCGACGGCCGCGTCGGCCGCCTGCAGGTCGGCGCGCGCCTGCTCCGCGGTCGCGCGCGCGTTGTCGAGTTCCTCCTGGGAGGTTGCATGCGCATCGATCAGCGTCCGCACGCGCTTGAGCTGTACATCCGCGAGGCTCGCGGCCGCGCGCGCCCGCTGCTGCTGCGCGTTCGCGCGGTCGAGCGCGATCCGGTACGGGCGTGGATCGATCTCGAACAGCACCGCGCCCTGCGCGACGAGGTCGCCCTCCTTGTACGCGATGCGCTGCAGATAGCCGCTCACGCGTGGCCGCAGCTCGACCGCGTCGACCGCTTCGACGCGTCCGTTGAATTCGTCCGCGAGGCGGATCGTGCGCGGCGCGACGGTCGTCACGCCGACTTCGGGCAGCGGATGGGCCGACGATTCGCCTTTGCCGTCGTGACAGCCCGACAACGCCAGCAGCAATGCGCAGGCCGCGCCCAAAGGCGACGTCCTGCGTAGGGATAAGAAGAGCATGATGCCTCGCGACGGGTTAAACTGCCGCGTAGCATAAAAGTTGAAGTTAACTTCAAGTCAAGCTTTCCCGGAGGGCGTCATGGGTATCGACGAAACCCCGCAATGGCCGCTGATGTCGATCCGCGAAGTGGCCGCACGCAGCGGCGTGCCGGCATCGACGTTGCGCTTCTACGAGAAGCGCGGGCTTATCAAGTCGCACCGCAACGGCTCGAGCCATCGTCACTATTCGCGTGCGGTGCTGCGGCTGATCGCGTTCATCGTGTTCGCGCAGAAGATCGGCTATTCGCTCGACGAGATCGGCGAACAGCTCGTGAGCCTGCCGGAAGACACCGCGCCGACCAACAAGGACTGGCAGCGGCTGTCGCGCGGCTGGAAGCAGCGCGTCGCGAACCGGATCGAGGAACTGCAGCGGCTCTACATCAACCTCGACGAATGCATCGGATGCGGCTGCCTGTCGCTGAAGCGCTGCAAGCTGACCAACCCCGAAGACCGCGCGGGCCGCAACGGGCCCGGCGCGCGGCGCTGGCTCGGCGACGCGCCGCCCGATCTCGACTGACGCGGGCGGCCGACGCGATGCCCGTCGCCGCGTCGGCTCCACGCATCATCCGACCCGCCAGCCGCCGTTCACCGCGATCGTCGCGCCCGTGACGAACGACGCGCGCGGGCCGGCGAGCCACGCGACCGCGTCCGCAACGTCGTCCGGCTGGCCGGCGCGGCCGACCGGCGTCTGTTCGCGAATCGTCGCCGCGATGGCCGGCGCGACGCCTGCATCGCCGAAGAACCGCGTATCGGCGACATAGCCGGGCGCGACCGTATTGACCGTGACGCCGCGCGCCCCGAGTTCGCGCGCAAGCGCGACGGTGAACCCTTCGACACCGGCCTTCGCCGCCGCATAGGCGAGGCCGCCCGGCAGCAGGCTGCCCGCGCGCGCCGCGATCGACCCGATGTTCACGATCCGCGCGGCGCGCTCGGCCAGATGCGGCAGCACGGTCAGCGTCGTGATGAACGCGCTTTTCAGGTTCGCCTCGAGCACGGCGTCCCACACGGCCTCGGCATCGCCCGCGTCCGTGTCCGCGCCGACCCGCCCCGTCAGCCCCGCGTTGTTGACCAGCACGTCGATGCGCGGCCAGCGCGCGACGATCGCGGCGACCGCCGCCGCCGCGTCGCGACGCACGCTCAGGTCGGCCGCGTGCCCGATCGCCGCATTGCCGAGGCGCGCGACGGCCGCCTCCAGGCGCCGCGCGTCGCGTCCGACGATCGCGACGCGATACCCTTCCTCCACCAGCCGGTTCGCGATCGCGAAGCCGATCCCGCTCGCCCCGCCCGTGACGATCGCCGTGCGTTGCATTTCGCCGTCTGTCATGGCCTACCCTCCTTTCCTCGGTGTTGACGGTTGATAACACTGGCAGTCTGGGCAACGCACGACGATAGGTAAAATACGAATTCGATGACCGTCTGATACGTAAAAGGTATCGCTATGATCGATCTGCGCCAGTTCCGGCAATTCATTGCCGTCGCCGAAACGCTGAGCTTCCGGCGCGCCGCCGAGCGCCTGCACATGGCGCAGCCGCCGCTCAGCGCGGCCATCCGCAAGCTCGAGGAAGAGCTGGGCGTCGCGCTGTTCGAGCGCGACAACCGCGGCTCGACGCTCACGCCGGCCGGCGATGCGTTCCTGCTCGAAGCGCGCCGCGCGATCGAGCAGGCCGAGCGTGCGGTGGCAGTGGCGCGCCGCGCCGGTGCCGGGCTGGGCGGCACGCTGCGGTTGCGGTTCGTCGACAGCACGGTCAATAGGCTGCTGCCGCTGATCCTCCGCGCGTTCCAGCAACGGCATCCGGATGTCGATTTCCAGCTGGAAGAAGGCACGACCGCCGAGCAGGTGCTCGCGCTGCGGCAGGATCGCACGGACGTCGGTCTCGTCGTGCTGCCGGTAGCCGATGCGGGCGAGCTGCACGTCGAGCCGCTGCTGCGCGACAGGATGGTCGCCGCGCTACCCGACGGTCACCGGCTCGCGCGCCGCCGCCGCATCGCGCTGGCCGAGCTGGCGGACGAACCGTGGGTGTTGTTTGCCGCGCATCACGGGCCCGGCATGTACGCGCGAATCGTGACGGCATGCGCGCAGGCCGGCTTCGCGCCGCGCGTGATCCAGCAGCCGCGCCAGATGCAGACGACGGCCGGACTCGTCGCGGGCGGCATCGGCGTCGCGCTGATGCCGCGGCTGTTCGTGCCGATGCAGCCGCAAGGCATTACGTTTTGCGAACTGACGGGCGCGGGCAGCCCGCTCGCATACGAACTGGCGATCGCCTACCGGACGCCGTCGCCGCTCGTCGACGCGCTGCGCGAGAGCGCGCGGCACGCGGTCGACGCACTGGGGCTGGTGGCGGCAACGTGACCGCGCGTCGTGCGCGCGGCGCTCAGACGCGCAGAATGCTGAGCGCGACGTCGAGCACGGCCTGCCGGAACGCATCCTGCCGCGTGGGCAGCGACGTGAACTCCAACATCATGTGGCTGTACGACACCGTCGTGCCGACCGCGCTCGCGATCATGAAGAACAGCACGTTCGGATCGACCGGACGGATTTCGCCGGCCTCGACCGCGTCGGCCAGCAGCGGAAACATCGCGTCGTGATACGGGCGCACGATCCGCTGCTGCAGGCAGTCGAGCCGCCCGCCCTCTTCGGTCGCCGCCGTCGAGAAGAACATGCCGATGTCCGGCTCCTCGAATTCGTGGTCGACGCACAGCTCGATCGCGCGCCGCACGCGCTCGCGATGCGGCAATGACGACGTGCGCAGCGCGCGCAACGCTTTAAACAGCGGCTCGGCGAGATCGACGATCTGCTCGACGACGGCCAGCCACAACGTTTCCTTCGCGCCGAAATGGTGGGCGATCAGCGCGGCGTCGATGCCCAGCTCGCGCGCGACCTCGCGCACGCTCGTCGCATCGTAGCCGCGCTTCGCGAACGTGCGACGCGCGGCCCGCAATATCACGTCCGGACCGACGGACGCCTCCGCCAGCGGCCGCCCCCGCGTACGCCGCTTCGACGGCGCGCGCTCAGTGACTTCAGCCACGTTTTCCTGCTCCCGTTGAATGAATCGAATGCCCGCGTTCGGACCCCGGTTCCACATCGCCAGAACCGGGTCGCCTGCCCCGCTCCGTTGACACGCGAAGCCGGGAAGCGCTAGGATCATACATTATTCATCACGTGATGATTTATCCATGACAACCCCTACTCGCATCGTGATCGTCGGCGGCGGCATCGCCGGATTGCAGCTCGCGACCCGCCTCGGCGAACGTCTCGGCCGCACCGGGCGCGCCCAGGTCACCGTCGTCGACCGCAGCCCGACCCATATCTGGAAGCCGATGCTGCACACGATCGCGGCCGGCACGCGCGACGTGCAGCAACAGCAGGTGATCTTCCTCGCCCATGCGCGCGATCACGGCTACACGTACCAGCCCGGCGAACTGACGGGGCTCGATCGTGCGCGTCGCCGCGTGCAGCTCGCCGAGATCCGCTCGCAGGACGGCGAACGAATGATCGACGCGCGCGAGCTCGAATACGACGTGCTGATCCTCGCGCTCGGCAGCCAGGCCAACGAATTCGGCGTGCCGGGCGTGCGCGAGCACTGCTACTTCATCGACAGCCAGCAGCAAGCCGAAACCTTCAACGAAGCGTTGCGGATGCGCGTGTTTCGCAGCATCGCGCGCGACGAGCCGTTTCGCGTCGCGATCGTCGGTGCGGGCGCGACGGGCGTGGAGCTGGCGGCGGAACTGAGCCGGCTGCTGGAAGTGGCGCAGGCATATGGCGACGAGACGGTGCGCGAACGGCTGCGGCTGACGCTGCTCGAAAGCGGCCCGCGCATCCTCGCCGCGTTTCCGCCGAGGATTTCCGCGTCGGCGCAACGGCGGCTCGAGCAGATCGGCTTTCACGTGCTGACGTCGACGCGCGTGACGGCGGCCGATGCGAACGGCTTCCACCATGGCGACGGTTCGTTTGCCGAAGCAGATCTGATGGTGTGGGCGGCCGGCGTGAAGGCGCCCGATTTCATGCAGGCGCTGGGCGGGCTCGACACGAACCGCGCGAACCAGATCCTGGTCGGGCCCACGTTGCAGGCCACGGTCGACGAGCACGTGTTCGCGATCGGTGATTGCGCGAGCCTGCAGCTCGACGGCCACGAGCGGCCGCTGCCGCCCACCGCGCAGGTCGCGGCCCAGCAGGCGGAGCATCTCGCGAAGCACTTGCCGGCATGGCTCGACGGCAAACCGCTGCCGCCGTTCGCGTTCCACGACTTCGGCGCGCTCGTGTCGATCAGCGACTACGACGCGTTCGGCACACTCGGGCAATTCGGGTTCTTTCGCGGCGGCTTCATCCAGGGGCGTTTCGCGCAATTCAGCCATCTGATGCTGTATCGGCGCCACCAGCAGGCGCTGCACGGATTTTCCAAGGCGACGCTGCTGTGGATCGCCGAACGGATCAACGGCTGCGTGCAGCCGCGCATCCGCCTGTCGTGATGCCGCACGTCGCGGCATCGCGTAACGTTTCGAGGGAAACAAACAAAGATGAGCAACAGTGCAGTAGCCTGGCTCAAGACGGTCGCCGCGATCGGCTGCTTCGACATGCCGTCCGTCTCATGGGCCGCACCGCGACGGCGCAGCATCACGCGCGATCGCCTGCCGTCGTGGGACGCGACGAGCCAACCGACGATCAGCGTGCTCGAACGTCCCACGACCGACACCGTGATGATTTCGTGGCGCGACGCGTGCACCGGCCACTACGGTTATCAGAAGTGGCGGCTGTTCACGACGCGCAAGCGCGGCGTCTGTGCGCTGTCGGGGCAGCCGATCGCGCCCGGCGACAGCGTGTATGCGCCGCAACTGCTCGGCTCGGCGCCGGGCAACGCCGCCGCGATGGTGCTGGCGGCGTCCATCGACGAGGCGTGCGCCGCTTAAACGGACGTCGCCTGACCGGCACCATAGGCCGGTTCGCTGTTCTGCCGTTCCAGTTCCGCATCGAGATGCGCGGCATGCGCCAGCGCTTCGGACTCCGACATCAGCTCGCCTTCCCACTTCGCGACCACCGCGCTGGCGATCGAATTGCCGACCGCATTGGTGGCCGAGCGGCCCATGTCGAGGAACGTGTCGACACCGAGGATCAGCAGCAGCCCCGCTTCCGGGATATCGAACTGATGCAGCGTCGCCGCGATCACGACGAGCGATGCGCGCGGCACGCCGGCCATCCCCTTCGACGTCAGCATCAGGACCAGCAGCATCGTGATCTGCGTGCCGAGCGACAGATGAATGTTGTACGCCTGTGCGATGAACAGCGACGCGAACGTGCAGTACATCATCGAGCCGTCGAGGTTGAACGAATAGCCCATCGGCATCACGAAGCTCGAGATCTTGCGTCGCACGCCGAACCGGTCGAGCGCGTCGAGGATCTTCGGATACGCGGCCTCGGAGCTCGCGGTCGCGAACGACAGCATGAACGCTTCCTTGATCAGCACGAGCAGCTTGAATACGCGGCGGCCGAGGAACAGCAGGCCGGCGATCACGAGCGTGCTCCACAGCAGGAACAGGCTGACGTAGAAGTCGCCCATGAACACCGCGAACTTCAGCAGCACCGACAGCCCGTTGACCGCGACGGTCGCGGCCATCGCCGCCAGCACCGCGAGCGGCGCGAGCTTCATCACGTAGCCGGTGATCTTCAGCATCACGTGCGCCAGCTGGTCGATCGCGGCCACGAGGATCTTGCCGCGCTCGCCAAGCGCCGAGAGCGCGACGCCGAAGAACATCGAGAACACGACGATCTGCAGGATCTCGTTGTTCGCCATCGCCTCGGCGATCGACTTCGGCACCATGTGGCTGACGAAATCCTTCAGCGTGAACTTGGACGTCGCGAGATGCGCGGATGCGCCGATGTCCGGGAGCGGCAGGCCGAGGTTCTCACCGGGGCGCAGCAGGTTCGCCATCAACAGCCCGAGCAGCAGCGAGATCAGCGACGCGGTGACGAACCAGCCGAACGCCTTCACGAACACGCGCCCCACCGACGATGCGTCGCCCATGTGCGCGATGCCGACGACGAGCGTGGAGAACACCAGCGGCCCGATCACCATCTTGATCAGGCGCAGGAACACGTCGGACACGAGGGAGATGTAGCCGGCGATTTCAGTCGCCGCCTGCTTGTCGGGAAACTGCGTGTAGATCATGTAGCCGATGAAGATGCCGGCCGCCATCGCGAGCAGGATCCAGACTGCCGCAGACATTCGTTTGTTCATAACGGAACTCGACGCACGGTGCAGGAGTGAAAGAAAAAATACGCGCACCGATGCCGTGCCACGGCGCACGTTGCGAGCAAGGCGGGCCCGGGACTCCGGGCACCCGCCACGCTCGATACTGCGAACGTCCGAGAACGGACGCGCTGTCGCTGCCGCGGCGCTCGCGTGATGGCGAACGCCGGGGCAACCGTTCAGCCTGATGCAATCAAATCGAATCTCATCCGCTCAGGTCAGTAGCCGATCGCCGAACCGGCCGGCCGGCGCGGATCGTTGACGCCGTAGATGTAGCCGACGCGCACGTTGCCGGACACCGACGAGTCGTTGCCGGAACTCTGACGGCTCGCCGCCTCGGTGCCGGGCAGGCCGACCAAGATCAGCTCCGCTGCGCCCCACGGCGTCTGCTCGACCATCTTGTAGCCCATGTTGCGCAGGATCGCGAGCGTGTCGGGCGACAGGCCGCGGGTTTCGTAATAGACCTGATCCGGCAGCCATTGATGATGGATGCGCGGCGCCCCGACCGCATCCTGCGGCGTCATTCCGTAGTCGATCACGTTCAGCACGGTCTGCAGCGTGATCGTGATAATGCGCGAGCCGCCCGGCGAGCCGACCACCATGAACACCTTGCCGTCCTTCTTCACGATCGTCGGCGCCATCGACGACAGCGGACGCTTGCCCGGTGCGATCGAGTTGCGCGTGCCCTGCACGAGGCCGAACAGGTTTTGCGCACCGACCTTGACCGTGAAGTCGTCCATCTCGTCGTTCAGGAAGAAGCCCGTGCCCGGCGCGATCACCACGGCGCCGAAGCGGCCGTTGACCGTGTACGTGGTCGACACCGCGTTACCGTCGCGGTCGATGATCGAATAGTGAGTCGTCTCCGGCTTTTCGTGCACGCCGACACCCGGCTGCACATCGACCGACGCCGTCGCCGTATCGCCGCTGATCTGCTTGCGGATCTCGGCCGCATAGGTCTTGCTCGTCAGCTTCGCGACCGGATTGTCGATGAAGTTCGGGTCGCCCAGCAGCGTGTTGCGATCCTCGTACGCGTGGCGCATCGCTTCGGTCATGTAGTGGACCACCGAAGCCGACTGGTAGCCGAACTTGCGCAGGTCATACCCTTCGAGGACGTTCAGCGTCTCGCACATCGTCACGCCGCCCGAGCTCGGCGGCGGCGCCGACACGAACTCGTAGCCGCGATACGTGCAGGTCAGCGGCGCCATGTCCTGCGCACGATACGACGCAAAGTCGGCCGCCGTGATCAGCCCGCCGCCGCGCTTCGCGGCCGCTTCGACGATCTTCGGAATCTCGCCGTGATAGAACGCGTCGGGGCCCTGCTCCGCGATGCGCTCGAGCGTGCGCGCCAGGTCCTTCTGCACCAGGCGGTCGCCCGGCTGCAGCGGCGTACCGTCCGGGCGCAGGAAGATGCGCGCGGCTTCCGGGTCCTTCTTGAAACGGTCGATCGTCGTGTCGAGGATGTCCGTATCGCCGCGCGTCAGCACGAAGCCGTCGCGCGCGAGCCGGATCGCCGGCGCCATCACCTGCCGACGCGTCAGCTTGCCGTACTTGCGCTGCGCGAGGTCGAGACCCGCGACCGTGCCCGGCACACCGACCGCGCGATAACCGTACAGGCTGTCGTCCGGAATGACGTTGCCGTTCGCATCGAGATACATGTTCGCGGACGCCGCGGCCGGCGCGGTCTCGCGGAAGTTGATGAAGCGGTCGCGGCCGTCCGCCAGGTGCAGGGTCATGAACCCGCCGCCGCCGATGTTGCCGCAGCACGGGTTGGTCACCGCTTGCGCGTAGCCGACCGCCACGGCGGCGTCGACCGCGTTGCCGCCTTCCTTCAGGATGTCGACGCCGATCTGCGACGCGAAGTGCTGCGACGACACGACCATGCCGTTCTTCGCTTCCACCGCGGGTTCCGAAGCGGCGAGCGCGCCTGCGCTCAGGGCCGACAACAGGGTGAGTACGACGAGCCGCCTCATGACGGAATCCTCCAGACGAATGACCGGGCCTTGCCGGTCGACGTTGCTGATCCGGCATGTAATGAACGATACATTCCGGCGAGGCCGCGATCATACATCGGCATTTTGATCTCAAAACCTAGGGTTATCACTCAGCTTATGCGCGAGATCACGCGCTGATCGACTGCGTGGGATGTTCGTTTTATTACACATATGAATGTTTGATGCCCGGGGTGATGCGTCCCTCTAATCTGCTACCTCACGCGATTGGCGGCCTGTCGATGGGCTAACATGCATGGAGTCGCCGGCAGACGCATGTCTGCCGTTTGTCGTTCATTCAGATAAGAGCAAGCCGGAGTGCCCGATGGGGACAAGCATCAGGGCGTTGCTGCTATCCCAGATGGATAGCTTCACGCCGTCGGAACAGAAGGTCGCGCACGCGCTGCTGGATCGCTATCCGAGCCTCGGGCTCGGGCCGATCGCGAGCTTCGCGAAGCAAGCCGAAGTCAGCGACCCGACCGTGTTTCGCTTCGTCGTGCGGATCGGCTTTCCGAACTACCCGTCGTTTCAGCAAGCGCTGCACGACGAGATCGACACCGCGATGAATTCGCCGCTCGCGCGGATGGACGCCTTCCACTCGGAATCGGGGATGCGCGACAGCCATGCGGCGATCTTCCAGCGGCTTTCGCAATCGCTCGCCACCACGATCGAAGGACTCGATGCGGCGGCGTTCGACGAAGCGGTGACGCTGCTGGCCGATCCGGATATCCGCGTGTTCTGCGGCGGCGGACGTTATACCGCCCCGCTCGCGTCGCTGTTTTCCTTCACGCTCGCGTATGCGCGCCCGCATGTGCAGTACGTCGAGCCGAACGTGAATCTCGCGTCGGTCTCGCTGACGGACATGGGGCCCGGCGACGTGCTCGTCATTTTCGATTTTCGCCGCTATCAGAAGGACAGCATCCGGTTCGCGCAGGCCGCGCACCGGCTCGGCGCGCGGGTGCTGCTGATCACCGACGAATGGCGCTCGCCGATCAGCGCGTTCGCCGAGATCGTGCTGCGGATCCAGGGGCGCCCGTTCGCGATGCTGCAGACCAATGTGCCGGCGCTCGCACTCGCCGAAGCGCTGGTGATCGGCGTGACGAACCGGCTTCCCGAACTGGCGCGGCAGCGGATGGAAAAGATCGAGCGGCTTAGCACGGGCGGGATCGAGCAGGATGCGAATCAGTGGGATTTGCCCGAATGACGGTCGGCCATCATTCGGGCGCGGGCGTCAGCTCTCGACATCCTCGAGACTGAACACCTCCGTCTTGTCGTTGTACGAGAAGACTTCGCCGTAACGGCCCCAGTCGATCACCGCGTCGAGCGTTTCCTCGGCCGCCTCGTCCGACAGGAAATCCTCCAGCTCCTGCTCGAAACGCACACGCGGCGCGCGATGTCCGGGGCGCTCGTTCAGCACCTTCCTGATTCGCGCGGCGAGCGGCACGTGCTTCAGCAGGTGATCCGCGAACATCAACTTGCGCTCCTGCGTGCCGAACTCCGCGAACACGCGCGCGGGCGGCGTGAGGAACACGTCACCTTCGCGCACGTCGGCGAAGCCGAGGTATTGCAGCACTTCGGCGATCGGAAACAGTTCGTCCACTTCCAGATGCAGCGTGCGCGCGATTTCCGGCATGTCGGCGCGACCGTGGTACGGCGCCATCGCGAGCGTCTCGATCAGGCCGGCCATCAGGTTGGTCGACACGCGCGGCATCCAGCTGCCGAGCTCGAGCCCCTTCTTCGTCGCCTCGCCGGTCTGGCGTGCGGTCATCTTCGCGTAGATGTCGTCGACGAGCTTGCGGAAGGCCGGGTCGAGACGGTTGCGCGGATGCTTGAACGGCACCTTGATCTCGGCGATCACGCGGCCCGGGTTCGACGACAGCACGAGAATCCGGTCGCACATGAACACCGCTTCCTCGATGTTGTGCGTGACGATCAGCACCGACTTGATCGGCATGCGGCCTTGCGTCCACAGGTCGAGCAGGTCGGTACGCAGCGTTTCGGCCGTCAGCACGTCGAGCGCCGAGAACGGCTCGTCCATCAGCAGGATCGTCGGGTCGACGACGAGCGCGCGCGCGAAGCCCACGCGCTGACGCATGCCGCCCGACAGCTCGCGCGGGTATGCGTTCTCGAAGCCGTCGAGACCGATCAGGTCGATCGCGGCGAGCGCGCGTTCGCGCCGCTCGCGCGCGCCGACGCCAAGCGCTTCCAGCCCGGCCTCCACGTTCTGCAGCACGGTCAGCCACGGGAACAGCGCGAAGGTCTGGAACACCATCGCGACGCCTTCGGCCGGGCCGGTCAGCGGCTTGCCGAGGTAGGTCACTTCACCGCCGGTCGGCTCGATCAGCCCGGCGATGATCCGCAGCAGCGTGGACTTGCCCGAGCCGGAGCGGCCGAGCAGTCCGACGATCTCGCCTTCGCGCAGCGACAGGTTCGCGTCGTCGAGCACGAGCAGTTCGCCCTGCGTCTTGTTGAAGCCGCGGTTCACGTGTGCGACGCGCAGGATTTCCTCACCGAGGCGCGGCGGCTGAAGCGGCTGGGACGTCTGGGCGGGGGCGTTGATTACGATCGAATTTTGCATCGCGCTTACTCTCAATCGAGACGGAGCCGGGATTCCGCATAGGCATACATCGGACGCCACAGCAGGCGGTTGAACAAGGTGACGAACAGGGACATCACGGCGATGCCCAGGATGATCTTCGGGAAGTCGCCGGCCGCGGTCGTCTGTGCGATATACGAACCGAGGCCGTGCGCGACGACCTTCGTGTCGCCCCACTGCACGAACTCGGACACGATGCTCGCATTCCACGCGCCGCCCGACGCGGTGATCGCGCCGGTCACGTAATACGGGAAGATGCCGGGCAGCATCGCCTGCCGCCACCACTGCCAGCCGCGAATGCGGAAATTCTTCGTCGCCTCCTTGTAGTCGTTCGGATAGGACATCGCGCCCGCGATCACGTTGAACAGGATGTACCACTGCGTGCCGAGCACGATCAGCGGCGACAGCCAGATGTCCGCGTTCAGATGGAAGTGGACGATCACGATCACGAACACCGGAAACAGCAGGTTCGCCGGGAACGCGGCGAGGAACTGCGCGAGCGGCTGGATCTTCTCGGCCAGCGCGGGGCGCAGCCCGATCAGCACGCCGAGCGGCACCCAGACCACCGATGCGATCGCGATCAGCACGATCACACGCAGCAGCGTGATCAACCCGAGCGTCAGCACGTGGCCGACCTCGCTCATCGTCACGCCGGTCGCGACGAAGCTGACGACGCGCCACGCGACGTACACGGTCATCAGGATCACGAATGTTCCCCACACGATGTCGCCGACACGCGACGACCCGCGCGCCGACGTGCCGCGCGAACGCTTGCCCGCAAGCGACGGCACACGCAGCGGAATCCGTGCGGCCTGCGACAGCAGCCAGCCGGCCGGCACCAGCAGCTGATGGATCAGGTGCGTGCGGCGCAGCATGTCGAGCAGCCAGGACTGCGGCGCGTCGCCCGACGCGGTGTTCTCCATCCGGAACTTGTCGGCCCATGCGACGAGCGGGCGGAACAGCAACTGGTCGTACGCGAGGATCACGACCGACATCGCGACGATCACCCAGCCCACCGCGCCGAGGTTCTTGTCCGAGATCGCCTGCGCGAGATACGCACCGATCCCGGGCAGCGTGATGGTCTGGTTGCCGACGGTGATGGCCTCCGATGCGACGACGAAGAACCAGCCGCCCGACATCGACATCATCATGTTCCAGATCAGCCCCGGCATCGAAAACGGCACCTCGAGCTTCCAGAAGCGCTGCCACGACGTCAGGTGAAAACCGCGCGACACTTCGCTCAGGTCGCGCGGTACCGTGCGCAGCGACTGATAGAAGCTGAACGTCATGTTCCAGGCCTGGCTCGTGAAGATCGCGAAGATCGCCGCGAGCTCGGCGCCGAGCACGCGGCCCGGGAACAGTGCAAGGAAGAACGTGACCGTAAACGAGATATAGCCGAGCACCGGCACCGACTGCAGGATGTCGAGAATCGGGATCAGCACCATGCCGGCGCGACGGCTTTTCGCGGCGAGCGTGCCGTAGACGAGCGTGAACGCGAGCGACGCGACCATCGCGGCGAGCATTCGCAGCGTGGTGCGCAACGCGTATTCGGGCAGGTTCGACGGATCGAGCGAGATCTTCTGCGTCTGCAGGGTCGCGATCGGCGCCATCGTCTCGTGGAAGCCGACGATCGCCATCGCGAGTAGGCCGATGATCAGCGGAAACGCGACCGCATCCCAGCGGTTGGGGAGCACGCGCCACGCGGACGCGTTGGCGGTGCGATTCGGATCGAAGAAACTGATATCCATCGGTAGCGTCTGGTTCGAATTGAAAATCGATGGGATCGGCCGCGTGCCGCACGGCCGGGTATGGCATCGGCCGGCGCGGCTCAGAACAGCGTGTGAATCGCCCAGTACAGTGCCGCCGACAGCGCGACGAAGCGCAGCACGATCGGCAGGACCGAACGCTCCTTGACGGGACCGGGATCCGCGCTCAGGCGAGCGTCGACATGAACGATGCCGCAGGCAACGCTCGGAAAGAACGATGCGAGGCCGATGGTGCGCGTGCTTCGACCGCCCGCACCACGGGTTTCCGTTGCCGCGAGATTCGGCATGAGGGGCTCCGGAGAGGTGATTCGGTGTCGCAGGCTATCGGGCGAACATGACGCAAACGTGACGTGTCACTTACAGGACATTGACAGGTCATCCGTCAGCGATCCGTCATCGCGCCGCAAGCCTCGAACGGCCGCATCGGGCCTCGCAAATAAACGGGAATAAATCCGTCGCCGCATTGGTATGGCATGCGAAGGCGCCGGCTAATTCCAGGACGATCCGGCCGTCCGGTTCCGTCATACGAATGCGAGGCAAACATGTCTTCATCGACTCCTACCCGCCCGTCGCGCCGCAAGGCCCTGCAATGCATGGCGTTCGGCGGCCTCGGCACGCTGTTTACGCTGTCGGGCGGCATCCTCACGCCGTTCGATCTCGCGCTCGCGCAAAGCGGCGCCGCGCTCCCCGCGAATGCGGGCCGGCCGCTGTTCGTGCAGATCAGCGACACGCACATCGGCTTCAACAAGGACGCGAATCCCGACGTCGCGGCCACGCTGCGGCAGACGATCGATCTGGTCAATGGGATGCCTGCCACGCCCGCGCTCGCGATCCATACCGGCGACATCACGCACTTGTCCAAGGCGGAAGAATTCGACCATGCGTCGCAACTGCTGTCCGGGCTGCGCGTGCCCGAGCTGCACACGGTGCCCGGCGAACACGACGTGACCGATGGCTCGGGCGCCGAATATTTCAGCCGGTTCGGCAAGGCGTCCGACAACCGCGGCTACTACAGCTTCGATCACGCGGGCGTGCACTTCGTCGCACTCGTCAACGTGATGCACTTCAAGCCGAACGGGCTCGGCAGCTTCGGCGACGAACAGCTCGCGTGGCTCGCTCAGGATCTGAAGGGGCAATCGTCGAGCACGCCGATCGTCGTGTTCTCGCACATGCCGATGTGGACCATCTACGAGCCGTGGGGCTGGGGCACCGGCGACGCGCCGCAGACGATGGCCCTGCTGCGCCGCTTCGGCTCGGTCACCGTGCTGAACGGACACATCCACCAGATCGTGTCGAAGGTCGAGGGCAACGTGACGTTCCACACCGCGCGCTCCACCGCGTTCCCGCAGCCGACCGCCGGCAACGGCCCGGGCCCGGTGCCGCTCACGGTGCCGCGCGACCGGCTGCCCGCGATGCTCGGCGTGACAACCGTCGACTTCGCCGGCCATCCCGTCGCGGCATCGCTGCACGACACGACGCTGGCCTGATGCCGACACACAAGGAGACCGACATGACCTTCCTCAAGCCCTCGACGCTGGCAGCCACACTGATCCTGAGCGCGGCCGCCGTCGGCACGCCGGTCGCCGCATGCGCGCAGACTCCGGCCGGCCCGCTCGTGACGATCCGCAATTTCATGTTTTCGCCGATGTCGACCACGATCAAGGCCGGCACGACGGTCACGTGGAAAAACCTCGACGCGGAACCGCATACCGTCGTCAACGACGCGGGCATCTTCCATTCGAAAGCGCTCGACCAGGACGAAACCTACTCGTTCCGTTTTGACAAGCCGGGGGTCTACAAGGTGTTCTGCGGGATTCATCCGTACATGAAGGAGACCATCACCGTGGAATGACGCGGCGCGCCGCGTCATACGCGCGAAGATCCGACATCGCGGAGCGAAGCCCGACGATCGCCTACACTGGTTCCATCCGGCCGGCCCCCGCCGGCCGTCACCGACCACGAGGCAAGCGATGACGGCAAGTCAACCCGCACACCCGAAACTGCCGGGCCAGGTCGTGCTCGTGCTCCAGGGCGGCGGCGCGCTCGGTGCGTACCAGCTCGGCGTATTCGAGGCGATGGATGCGGCGGGCATTCAGCCCGACTGGGTCATCGGCACGTCGATCGGCGCGATCAACGCGGCGCTGATCGCCGGCAACGCGCCCGGACACCGCGCGCAACGGATGGCCGAATTCTGGCGACACGTCACCGAACGGCCCGCCGTGAACGTGCCGGGCTTCCCGACGAGCTGGGACAAGATCGGCTCGGAACTCGCGGTCATCGGCGCGGGCCTCCCGGGATTCTTCCGGCCGAATCCCGCCGCGTGGTTCGGGCCGCTGGCGCGGGTCGGCGTCGAGCGCGCGTCGTACTACGTGGTCGAGCCGCTGCGCGACACGCTGGCGTCGCTCGTCGATCTCGACCTGCTGAACGCGGGCCGGCCGCGACTGACCGTCGGCGCGGTCAACGCGTGCACGGGCACGATGCGCTATTTCGATTCGCGCGACCGGCCGCTCGGCATCGACCATGTGATGAGTTCGGGCGCGCTGCCGCCCGCGTTCCCGGCCGTGCGGGTCGACGGCACGCCCTACTGGGACGGCGGCATCTATTCGAATACGCCGGTCGAGGTCGTGCTGGACGACGCGCCGCGCCGCAGCTCGATCATCTTCTCGGTGCAGATGTGGAATCCGGTCGGGCCGGAGCCGCAAAGCATCTGGCAGGTGTCGGAGCGGCAGAAGGACATCCAGTACGCGAGCCGCACCGACAGCAACATCGCGCGGCAGCAGCAGATTCACCGGCTGCGCCACGTGATCCGGGAACTGGTCATGCGGCTGCCCGAGGCGGAGCGCACGACGGCCGATGTGAAGGCACTCGCCGCGTGGGGCTGCCAGACCACGATGCACGTGATCAAGCTCGCGGCGCCGCGGCTCGACGGCGACGATCAGTGGAAGGACATCGATTTCACACCCGCCGGCATCGCGGCGCGCCGGCAGGCCGGGTTCGACGCGACGATGCAGGCGATCGCCGCGCGGCCCTGGGACGTGCCGATGGACCCGACGGAAGGGCTCAGCGTCTGGAGTCCGGAAGAAAACCGGATCGGCGAGCGGCACAACTGATGGCGCGGGCGTCGCGCCCCGCCCTCCGCTTACAGTGCGCGCACGATCCCGCCGTCGACGCGGATGTTCTGCCCGGTGATGTAGCCGGCGCCTTCCGACAGCAGGAACGTCACGGTCTGCGCGATCTCCTGCGTCCTGCCGAAGCGGCCGACTGGAATGCGGGCGACGATCTCGGGCGTCTCCGGCCAGCTGTCGATGAAGCCGGGCAGCACCGAATTGATGCGGATGTTGTCCTTCGCATACCGATCGGCGTACAGGCGCGTGACGGAACTCAGCGCAGCGCGCAGCGCGGACGACACCGGCATCGCCTGCTCGGGCGCGTCGGCCGCGAAGCTCGAAATGTTGACCACCGCGCCGCCGCCCTGCTTCAGGAAGACGGGCGTCACCCGGCGCAGCACGCGAACGACGTTGAGCACGATCAGGTCGAGCCCTGCGTGCCACTTGTCGTCCTCGATGGCGAGCAGGTCTCCCTTCGGCGGATGCCCGGTGTTGTTGACGACCGCGTCGATGCGGCCGTACTTCGCGAGCGTCCCGTTCACGAAGCGCTCGATATCGGCGTCTTCGGTGACGGACCCCGCCATGCCGAAACCGCCGAGTTCCCCGGCAAGCTCGACCGCGCTGCCGGACGGCGACATCAGCGCGACACGATAACCGTTGCTCGCAAGATCCCGCGCGATCGCCGCGCCCATGCCCTTGCCCGCCGCCGTCACCAATGCCACTTTCTCTACAGTCATGCTGTTCTCCCGGATAGGTCGGCCCAATGCCGCAATCGTCGTTCCAAAGCGCCAACTCTAGAACTCTATAATCGCCTTGTCGAACGATGATTTCTCCACACACCCTGTAGATTTTCTACTGCATGAAAGCTCTATCGCGTACCCGCCGGTTCCCGCCGCTCAACGCGCTTCGCGCGTTCGAGGCCGCCGCGCGCCACCTCAATTTCCGGCTGGCCGCCGACGAACTCGGCGTGACCCAGGGCGCGGTGGCGCAGCAGGTCAGGCATCTGGAGGACGTCGTGGAGATTCAGCTGTTCCGGCGGCTGCCCAGGGGGCTGGCGCTGACGCGCGAAGGGCTCGAGTATTTTTCGTCGGTCCAGCGCGCGCTGCAGATCATCGCCGATGCCACGGACGCCCTGGGCCAGCGCCCCATGGTCCTGGCGGTCAGCACGACGCCGTCGTTCGCGTCGAAGTGGCTGATCCCGCGCCTGTCGGACTTCGGTCGCCTGCACCCCGACATCGAGGTTCGCGTCATCGCCGACGAGCGCCTTGCGTCGTTCCGCGCCGACGGCGTCGACATCGCGATCCGGCTCGGCAAGCCCCCGTTCCCGGCCGGCCTGGTCGCGCAATTGCTGTTTCCGCTCGACATCTTCGCGGTCGCCAGCCCGACACTGCTCGACAGCGGCCCGCCGATCCGCACTCCCGCGGACTTGTCGAAGCATGCGTTGTTGCACGACGCGCACGACCTGTGGCCGGAGTTCATCGAGAAGCTCGGCGGAACGGGGCAGACCGATCCGACGAAAGGGCCGCGGTTCAGCCAGTCGCTGCTCGCCATCGACGCCGCCGTCGCGGGTCAAGGCATCGCGCTGACCAGCGAGCCGCTCGTCGAACGCGATATCGCGGAAGGCCGGCTGCGCCGCGTGTTCGATTTTTCGTTTCCGATGTCGCTCGGGTTTTACGTCGTCTTTCCGCAGGCCAATGCGCATTCGGAAGCGCTCGAGGCCATGCGCCGCTGGCTGTTCGCGCAATACGGGGGCGCGTGATTCGCTGATGCTCCGGCCGATCGACAACCCCACTCGCGTCAGTGCCTTCACGCATATCGCAATTTTCCGATATATGATTCGCCCATCGACGATACCCGTTTGCGCCGGCTTTCCGACCGAACGCTCCGAACACCACACCTTTCCATGCCGACCGAACTCGACATCGACGCGATCCTGAAAGCGCTTTCGAACCCCGTGCGCCGGGAAATCCTCGTCTGGCTGAAAACGCCGGGCGCGCATTTCCCGGAGCAGACGCTGCCGTACGACCACGGCGTCTGTGCCGGGCAGATCGACGCGCGTTGCGGGCTGTCGCAGTCGACCGTCTCCGCGCACCTTGCGACGCTGCAGCGCGCGGGGCTCGTGACGTCGACGCGGATCGGCCAGTGGGCGTTCTTCCAGCGCAACGAGGCCGTCATCGACGCATTTCTCGACGCCCTGCGCCGCGAACTCTGACCCAGGCCGCGCGGGCCGCACGCCGCGCACGACGCGGCCGTAAGCCCGCCTTTCTGAAAAGGTTATCTGCCATGCCCACCCTGTTCGATCCCGTTACCCTCGGCGACCTGACCCTGCCGAACCGCGTCGTGATGGCGCCGCTCACCCGTGCCCGCGCAGGCAGCGCGCGCGTGCCCAACGACCTGATGGCCCGCTATTACGCCGAGCGCGCGTCGGCCGGCTTGATCATCAGCGAAGCAACTTCGGTCACGCCGCAGGGCGTCGGCTACGCGGACACGCCGGGCATCTGGTCCGACGAGCAGGTGGAAGGCTGGAAGCGCGTGACGCAGGCCGTGCACGCGGCCGGCGGCCGCATCGTGCTGCAACTCTGGCACGTCGGCCGGATCTCGGATCCGGTGTTTTTGAACGGCGACCTGCCGGTCGCGCCGAGCGCGATCGCCGCGGGCGGTCACGTGAGCCTCGTGCGGCCGCCGCGCCCGTTCGTGACGCCGCGCGCGCTCGAACTCGATGAAATTCCGGGCATCGTCGCCGCATACCGCAAGGGCGCCGAAAACGCGAAGAAGGCCGGCTTCGACGGCGTCGAGATCCACGGCGCGAACGGCTACCTGCTCGACCAGTTCCTGCAGGACAGCACCAACCTCCGCACCGACGCGTACGGCGGCCCGATCGAGAACCGCGCGCGCCTGCTGCTCGAAGTGGTCGACGCGGCGATCGACGTGTGGGGTGCGGGCCGTGTCGGCGTGCATCTCGCGCCGCGCGGCGACGCGCATACGATGGGCGATTCCGACCCAGCCGCGACGTTCGGTTACGTCGCGCGCGAACTCGGCCGCCGCAAGATCGCGTTCATCTTCACGCGTGAATCGTATTCGGGCGACCAGTTGAGCCCGCGTCTGAAGGAGGCGTTCGGCGGCCCGCTGATCGCGAACGAGCAGTTCACGCTCGAATCGGCGCAGGAAACGCTCGCGAGCGGCCACGCCGACGCGATCGCGTGGGGCAAGCTGTTCATCGCGAACCCGGACCTGCCGCGCCGCCTCGAGCTCGGCGCTCCGCTGAACAAGCCGGTGCCGGAGACGTTCTACGCCGAAGGCGAAACGGGTTACACCGACTACCCGGCGCTCAGCGACGCGGCCTGACGGCCGGCGGCGTGTTCATGCGCGCACGTCCGCGCGCATGAACACGCGCTGCGTCTCGTCGAGCCCGCGTGCGACGTGATGCGCGCGAATCGCGCGCAACGTGTCGTCGAGCGATGCGTCGTCGATGATGCCGAAGCCGAGGCGCGTGTAGTACGGCGCATTCCACGGCGCATCGCGGAACGTCGAAAGCACGACCTGGGCGATGCCGTCTTGCGCGGCGCGCGTCATGATCCGTTCGATCAGGCGCGCGCCGATCCGCTGCCCCGCGTGCGACGGCGCGACATCCAGCTCCTCCAGATAAAACCGCTGCGCATCGAGCAGCCGGTAGAACGCAAAACCCACGCACGTCCCCGCTTCGTCCGTCGCGACATACGCGCGACCGTCGTCGATGCGCATCCGCACGTCGGCCGCATCGGTCGGCTCGCCTTCGGCGATGTCTGGCATGCCGATGTCGCGAAAGCGCTGGGCGGCGGCCACTTCCACGGCGGCCATCGCGGCCGCGTCTTCCCGCGTGGCGGGACGAATCCAGATCGATACTGTCATCACGACGAGGTAGGCAGGCGGGAACGGCCGTCACTATAATCGAAAGTTCATACGTTTCGAACGCCCTGCCCACGAGGTTCGTCATGACGCTGTCCGCGCTCACCGTGTTCGCCATCGCCCTGCTCGTCACCGCCGGCACGCCCGGCCCGAGCGTCGCCGCGCTCGTCGCGCGCGTGCTGACGAACGGCGTGCGAGACGTGCTGCCGTTCCTCGCCGCGATGTGGATCGGCGAGGCGCTGTGGCTCACGCTCGCGGTTGCCGGGCTGTCCGCGTTCGCGCACACGTTCGAGACGGGGCTGCTCGTGCTGAAGCTGCTCGGTGTCGCGTACCTGCTGTTCCTCGCGTGGAAGATGTGGACCGCGCCGACCGACACGAAGGCCGGCGACCTGCCGCGCGGCCAGTCGCCGTGGCGCATGTTCGTCGCGGGCACGCTGGTCACGCTCGGCAATCCGAAGATCATGCTCTTCTATCTCGCACTGTTGCCGACGATCGTCGACCTGACGCACGTCGGTGTCATCGCGTGGGCCGAGCTCGTCGGCACGATGCTCGCGGTCCTGATCCTGGCCGACTGCTTCTGGTCGCTGCTCGCGTCGCGTGCGCGTGCGTTCCTCACGTCGGCACGCGCGAAGCGGATCGCGAACCGCACCAGCGCGACGGCGATGGCCGGTGCGGCGGTGGCGATCGCGACGCGCTGAACGGCGCGGTCGCACGCGCATCCGCACGACGTCTCGTCGTTGCGAAACGGGGCGGACCGCCACGCCCGCCCGTCAGCGCACGACGGCGCGTTACGGCGTCCCGGCGCTGCAGCAATACGCAAGCAGGAACGTTGCGGTGCCCGCGTCGCCCTGCACGATCGCGCGCATGTCGCCGTTCAGCTTCGCCATCGCCGCCGTCACGTAATCCGGCGCGGGCAGCTTCGCCGTATTGAAGTCGTGTACCGCAACCGCGACCGGCTTGTTGTCCTTCGTCTTCGGTGAAGCCAGCGCCCGGTCTTCCGCGGCGAATCGCTGTTCGCGCGTGGCGACTGCACCGACCTGCCCCGCGCAATAGCCGTGCGTTCCCGACATGATGTGAATCGTGTGGCCGTCACCGCTCAATCCCGACGCGATGGTATTCAATGCCGCTGCGACGTCCCTGACATTGCACGGGCCGTGAAAGCCCCAGATCTGCACCGCGTTCGGGGTGCCCTGCATGATGTTGACGAGCGTTGCCATGACCTCTCTCCTTGCAGTCCTGCGTCGTGGACGGTTCGCGGCGAATCGGGCGCTGCTTGCCACGACGACGTTCATGGGCCGGCGCGATGCCGGGCACACGTGCCCGTTGCCTCCCGCCGAGTTGAGAAACATCCGGATATCCGCGACGGACTCGATCGAACCGCGCCGGCCACGGACGGTTCAACCTTATCCATCCACCTCGTTTCGCAACATGGACCGCTCGTCACACATTCGGCAACGTGCCGATCTTCACGGGAAGCGGGAATTGCGGGCCAGCCTGCGCGCGCCACCCGGCTCGGGCACGTGATCGTTGCACGCAACCAGCGCCCGCACCAATGCCCAGTCATCGTCGTCGCAGAAATCGAGCAGCATCGCGCCATATGAACCACTTTGCGCGCTCAACCGCTCCGCGAGCCGCGCCTGAATCCCCTGCACCCTGCCGTCGCCACGCGCGACCACCGACGGATTCGCGCCCATCCCCGTACCGCTGCAGAAATTGATCGCCCAGCGGCCGCTTTCCGGCGACGGCATGCCGGTCAACAGTGCATCGATCGCGCGCCACTTGTAGTTGATCGACCCGGCAACGGGCACGCGGTATTCGTCCTGGATCACGAACGCCGCATCGGGATGATCGATCGTGAAGGTCGCGTTGTCGGGCCACGCGGTCAGGTCGACGCCCAGCGGCCGGCTGCTGCGGAACCGCCGCAGCAACACCACCGCGCCGCGCACGTCGCCGAGCGCCGGCAGCGCGCCGCCCGCGTGCCATCGCAACCGTGGGTGCCGCGCACGATGCGCATCGAACGTCGCATCGAAACTGCGGGTGCACGCCTGCGCCGGCCATTCGTCCTTCACCGACATCACGATGCATTCGCGCGGATGCGCATCGAGAAAACGCGCACAGTCCGCGAGCACGTCGTCGAATGACATGCCGAGCGCGATCCCGCCGTGATGAATGTCGAACGCATCGCAGCGGTGCCGGCAGCGGATGTCGAGCAGCCGCACGCCGTGCGCGAGCTGCGCGGCGAGCGGCGCGCGTTGCGTGCGCACGAGCGGATCGTCGACCGTATACGCACAGGTGTCATGGCTTCCCGGTAGGGTCAGCGTATGCAGCGGCCGCGCGTCGTCGAGCGCCGACATCCAGTCGGCCAGCGGCGTGGAAGCTTCGTATCGCGAAGGGATCATGAATCGATGACTGACAAGGAAAGAAAAACGTGGGTGACCGCGTCGGATGTCGCCGTGCGGGCCGGCGTGTCGCGCTCCGCGGTGTCGCGCGCGTTCTCGCCGACGGCGAGCATCGCACCCGAAACGCGCGAACGCGTGATGGTGGCCGCGCGTGCGCTCGGCTACCAGGTCAACCTGATCGCACGCGACATGATCACGCAGCGCAGCAGCATGATCGGCGTCGTGACGGCCGGGTTCGAGAATCCGTTCCGCGCGCGGCTGCTGTCGGACCTGATGGCCGCGCTCGGCCAGCGCGCGTTCACGCCGCTGGTCACCAATGCGGATGATCCGCATCAAGTCCGGCAATCGCTCGAGCGGCTGCTCAGCTACCGGATCGCGGGCCTCGTGATGACGTCCGCGTCGCCGCCGCTGTCGGTCGCGCGCCAGTATCTCGATCACCGGATTCCCGTCGTGATGATCAATCGAGAAGCGAACCTGCCGGGCGCAGACGTCGTCATCAGCGACAACGCGGCGGGTGCCGCCCATGCCGCGCAACGGCTCGTGCGGGCCGGTGCGCGCCGGCTCGCGTTCGTCGGGCCGCGCACCGCGAGCTACAGCGCACGCGCACGTGCGGATGCGTTCGAGCAGGCGCTGCAACGCGGCGACGCGTTCGATGCGGCGCTCGTCCACGTGATCGATACGCACTCCGATACGCATGCATGCGGCATCGATGCCGCGCGGCAACTGTTCGCGTCCGGCGAGCGCCCGGACGGCGTGTTCTGCTCGTCCGACCTGCTCGCGCTCGGCGTGATCGACGCCGCCCGCGACGCGTTCGGCCTGCACGTGCCCGACGAGGTGCGGGTGATCGGCTTCGACGACATTCCCGCCGCCGAATACGGCGCGTATCGCCTCACGACGCTGCGCCAGGACACGCAAGGCCTCGCGCACGCGGCCGTCGACCTGCTCGCCGACCGGATCCAGACGTTCGACGGCGTATCGCGCACGCGTGTCGTGCCGGTTACGCACGTGGTCCGGCACAGCTGCGCGTAACGTGTCGCGTCACTTCAGCCCGCCCGCGAAGCCGCGCAGCAGGTAGCGTTGCACGTAGCCGGCCACGGCAAGCGTCGGCAGCGACGCCAGCAGCCCCGCGCTCATCAGGTCGCCCCAGTCGATGCCGTTCTCCGTCACGTAGCCGGCGATGGCGAGCGGCAGCGTGAAGCGGCTCGGCGTCGACACGAACAGCAGCGCGATCAGGAACTCGTTCCAGGCGGCAATGAACACGAAGATCGCAGTCGCGATCAACCCCGGCGCGCACAGCGGCAGCACGATCTGCACGAGCCGCCGCGCGAGCCCCGCACCGTCGATGCACGCGGCCTCCTCGTATTCGACCGGCACGTCGCGTACGAACGCGAGCAGCATCCAGATCGCCATCGGCAACGCGTAGATCTGGTAAGCGAGCATCAGCCCGAGCGTCGAATCGAGCAGATGCAGCCGCTTCGCGAGCGCGAACAACGGCACCGCGATCGTGATCGGCGGCATCAGCTTCAGTGCCAGCACGAGCATCAGGAACAGCAAGTCCAGCCGGGCCGGAAACCGCAGCCGCACGAGCGCATACGCGGCCGGAAACGCGAGCGTCAGCGCGAGCAGCGTCGTGCCAAACCCGACCAGCAGCGAATTGGCGAGCGGCGCGCCGATGCCGTTCGACCAGACCGACGCAAAATGCTCGAGCGTCGGCGCGGCCGGCACGATCCGCAGCGGATGATCGAGGCGCTCGAGCGTCGGCATGAACGCCGCGCCGGCCATCCACAGGCACGGCAGCAGCAACAGCGCGAGCGCGGCGGCGCGCAGAATCCACGGCGCCGCGCGACCGAATGCGGCCCCCGTTCGCGCGTGCGCGATACCCGCGGATCGCGCCGTCATGCGCGCCGCTTGCGAACCGTCTGCCATACGTACCCCGAAACAAGCAGCGCGGACGCCGCGAGCATCAGCACCGACGCGGCGCTCGCCGGCCCGACGTTGAAGAAGCGGAAGCCCGTGTCGTAGATGTAGGTCGACAGCGTCTGCGTCGCGTTGCCGGGGCCGCCGCCCGTCAACGCATAGACCTTGTCGAACAACTTGAACGTGTCGATCGAACGCAGCAGCAACGCGAGGCCGATCTGCGGCGCCGCGAGCGGCAGCGTGACGTCGCGCAGGCACTGCCACTCGCTCGCGCCGTCGGTGCGCGCGGCTTCGTACAGCTCCTGCGGGATCGATTGCAGCCCGGCCAGCACGATCAGGAACGCCATCGGCGTCCACTGCCACACGTCGACGAGCGCGAGCGACCACAGCGCGAGATGCGGATCGGACAGCCAGCGCACGCCTTCGATGCCGAACACGGCGAGCAGCGCGTTGAGGAAGCCGTCGAAATTGAGCCAGTTGCGCCAGATCGCCGAGCACACGAGCGTGGACAGCATCATCGGCAGGATCGCGAGCGGCAGCGCGATGCGCCGCCCCGGAAACGCGCGCACGAACAGCAGCGCGAGGCCGAAGCCGAGCGCGACTTCGACGAACGATGCCGCAATCGTGAAACGCAGCGTGTTGCCGAAGCCGGCCGCGAACGCGTCGTCGCCGAGCACCGCGCGATAGTTCGCGAGCCCCGCGAACGCGCGGCGGCCGGCCGTGTAGTCGACCTGGCAGAACGAGTCGATCAGCACCTGCGCGACCGGGTACAGCGCGAGCGCGGCCAGCACCAGGAGCGCGGGTCCGAGCAGCGCGACGAACGGCAGGCTGCGGCCGAGGGCTTTCATGCGCGGATTCCGGCTGAAGCGTGGCGACGAGCCGTCACTTGCCGGCCGCGGCCATCGCCTGCGCGATCTTCTGCTGCGCCTGACGCAGCGCGGCGTCGGGTGCGGCCTGCCCGGTCAGCGCGAGTTGCAGCTGGTCGCCGAGAATGCTCTCGACCTGCTGCCAGTCCTTCACGCGCGGCCGCGCACGGCCGGCCTCGAGCGCCTTCAGTTGATCGGGATACCAGCGGTACTGGCGCACCAGCGCCGGATCGGCGAACACGCTGCGGCGCGTCGGCGGAATGCCGATCCCGGCGAGGCGCGTTTGCGTATCGCGCGAACTCAGGTAGGCCAGGAAGTCCTGCGCGAGCTTCGCGTGCGGCGCGTCCTTCGCAATGCCCATCTGCCAGATGCCGAGCATCGGCGCCGGGCCGGCCGTCTGCCCGGGCGGCGGCTGCAGCGCGATCTGCCCGACCACGCGCGACTGCTTCGGATCGTCGAGCGCCGGAATCCACGCCGGCCACACCTCGATCGACTGCGCGGCCGTGCCGCGCTGAAGCGCATCGCGCACTTCGGCGGCGCCGTACACGTCGACGTCCTTCGGCGCGGAGGCCTTCAGCGCGAGGAACGTCTTCAACGCGGCCTGCGACTCGCGCGAATCGATCGTCACGTTGCCGGCGCGGTCGAACACGTCGCCGCCGTAGGCCCACAGGATCGGCAGGAAGCCCGTCACGACCGGGTTGCCCTTGGTGCCGCGGAACACGACGCCCGACACGCTCTTGTCCGCGCCGCCGACGGTCTGCGCGATCTTCAGCACGTCGTCCCAGTTGCGCGGCGGCTGCAGCTTGTATTTCGCGAGCAGATCCTTCCGGTACGCGAACATCTCGACGTTGCCGACGATCGGCAGCGCGTACAGCGCGCCCGCCGCGTTGCGCCCGAGCGCGACCGCCGACGGCACGAGATCGGCGTCCGCGAGCGATGCCGGCAGCGGCTTCAGCCAGCCGTTGCCGATGAATTCGGGCGCCCACGTGTCGTCCATCATCACGAGGTCGTACATGCCGGTGCCTTCGCGCATCGACAGCTTCAGCTTCTGGTACAGGTTCGCGTTCGGCAGCTTGAGCAGCTCGATGTCGGTGCCCGGATGCAGCTTGGTGAAGCCGGCGACGGCGTCGGCGAGCCCCTTGCCGTAGATGTCGTCGCGGCCCGCGATGACGAGATCCGCCGCGAAGGCGTGCGAGGCGGCAAGGGACAGCGCAACGGCGGCGGACAGCGCGCGCAGGCGGCTCAGCAAGGTCATGTGGTCTCTCTCGATCGGCGTGGTGGCGAGTCGGCCTCGCGTTGCACACGTGTGCAACGCCGGCGACGCTTCGGGCGTCCTGAAGCGAACGCCATTGTTCACGTCGATCGTTAAGAATTTGTGGCAGGCGGCGGAACCGGCCGGCCATCGCAGCCGGCCGCCCCGCCCGCTTCGCCACGTGCGCGCCGTCAGAAGTTCACACGAATCCCGGCCATCACCGCGAGTTGCCGGCTCGAATTGCTGTTCGCGAGCACCGGAATCTGCGCGTAGTTCACCGCATTGCCGTTCGCGTCGGTGCCGAGCCCCGTGCCGCTCGCGATCTGGCCGATCGCGACCGCATACAGCGCAGTGCGCTTCGACAGGCTGTAGTTCGTGCCGACGTTGACCTGATGGAAGCGCGTCGTGCCGCGCCCGTCGGTGTGTGCGGCATTGAAGATGTACGCGACGCCGCCCTGCAGCGCGGGCGTGAACATATACGTGACGTTCAGCTCGCCGACGTCGAACGTGAACGCCTGCGTGCGCGGCTGCGCGCCGGTCGAGAAATAGCGGCTGTCGCCGAGGCGCGTGTGCGTGTAGGTCAGCGCGACCGTCGCCGCGCCGAGCGTCACTGAGCCGCCAGCGCCGAACGCGCGCATCGAGCCGGCGTCCTGGAGCAGGCAGTACATCGCGCCCGGATTGCTGCACGCGAAGTCGCCGATATAGCCGCTCGCGCCGCCGAGCGCCGCGTCGAGCGGCTGGTGCAGGTCGAGATAGCCGACCGAGAACGCGACCGGCGCGCGCGTATAGGTCGCGGCGACCGCATAGCCGCGCTTCGCGGAAAAATCGCCGGCCTGTCCGCCGAAGCTGAACGTGCCGCCGAACGTCAGGCCGTTGAAGTCCGCGCTGGTGAACTTCACCGCGTTGTTGAAGTTGAACGCGGCGTTCAGGTTGTCGACGTCGCCGAGATGCGAGCCGTACGGCGTCGCCCAGTTGTTGCTCGACACGTACGCGCCGAGCATGTCCGTGTACGAGTCGTATTGGCGGCCGACGCCCAGCGTGCCGATCGAATCCTGGCGCAGCCCGACCCACGCCTGCCGGCTGAACGCCGTGCCGCCCTGCAGCGCCTGCCCGTTCGCGGACAGGAACTGCTGCTCGAGCGAAAACACCGCGTTCAGCCCGCCGCCGAGCGGCTCGGCGCCCTGGAATCCGAAGCGGGACGGCACGAGGTTGCCGCCGCCCATCTGCCATGCGTGGCCGCCGCCCGTGCTGCCGTCGGCGCGCGTGAACTGCTGGTTTGTCGAATAGATGATGCCGGTGTCCACGGTGCCGTACAGCGTCACGCTGCCCGAGGTTTGCGCGTGTGCGTGCATGCAACCCAGCGCGGCCGCGCTCGCGGCCAGTCTTCGTCCGATCTTCATGTCCCGCCCCTCTGATGTCATCGATTCGCAGTGCAGATCGATTGTGTTGTCGATATGGGTGACAGGACTCTATCCAGCGAAAATTCGGGACCTCTATCCCAAATCAGCAAACGATGAAGCGAACGGGCGACACGCGACCGTGCCCCGCGGCACCGTCGCGATGCGCAGACGTCATTCGGGACGCAAAGTTTGCGACGGCAGCTCGCCAAACAAATCGCGATACTCGCGTGCGAAATAGCCGAGATGCGTGAAGCCCCAGCTCGCGGCGGCCTCGCCGACACCGAGTTGCTGCGCCGAGGTCGTGCGCAGCAGGCGCCGCACCGCATTCAGCCGGATCGTGCGCAGATAGCCGACCGGCGTGACGTCGGCGACGCGCTGGAAGCTCGTCTGCAGCGTGCGGCGGCTGCAGCGCAGCGCGCGGCACAGCTCGAGCACGGTGACGGGTTCCTCGGGCCGGTCGCGCAGGTGTTTCTCGCAACGGCTGACGATATCGCTGTAGGTCGCGTGCGTGATGTCGCGGCGCTCGACGCCGATGCCCTGGTCGAGCGCATCGAGGAACATGCCGAGCATCGCGTCCCGGAACATCTTGCGGGTGGCCGCGTATTCGAGGCAGCCGGGGTTGCGCTGCGCGTCGTCGATCAGCGACGACAGCCGCGCGCCGAGCGCGACGCCTTGCGCGTCCGACAACCGCGTGACGTGCCGCAGCTTGCGCGCGCCGGCCGCACCGAACTCGGCTTCGCACAGCTCGTCGATCATGTCCGACGCGGCGCTGATCCCGACGAGCCCCATCCCTTCCGGCGTGTGGAATTCGAAATCCTCGCCGGCACGCAGCGCGAGCAGCGCATAGCCATCGACCGGCTGGCCCTGGAACGTGCCGGCGAGCGGCATCGACAGCGGCACCGCGAGCGACGTGCGCCCGGCCGGCGCGAGGCCGGTTTGTGCGACACGCCGGTTGGTCGTCTCGCGGAAGAAATGGAACTCGTCGTACAGCACCTGCGTGACGGTGCCCCTGAACCGGCCCGGCGTCATCTGGCGGTAGACCTGATGCCAACCCGCGATCGCGAGCCCGTGGTCATGCACGTCTTCGTGTGAGCGTGACTGGAACAGCATCGGCATCTCCGGTGAAACCCTGGATCCACGTTGCGCCGCACGGCGCGCAACGGCACAGCTTACCCCCGCAAAATTCCGCGCAGTGCAGTTTCGAATGCAAGGCAGGCCGCCGACAGCGCGGCGGCCTGCTCGCCGGTCAGGCGGACATAGCGGCGAAACGACGGCATCCGGTTCACGATCTCGCTGCCGCCGAACGGCACGACGGCGAGCGTCCAGCGCCCGTCGCGCGCGGCGATCGTGCAGTCGGTCAGGTGCAGCGGGCGCAGCGCGTCGGCGAGTGACGAATCGGCGACGAGCGCGGCCACCGCCCGCACGAATCCGGGGCTGCATCCCGCTGCGGGCTCGGCCGCGACCCCGGTGCGCCGCAGCCAGCCGGTCTGCAGCACGCGGGCATGGCCCTGCCCGGCCGGGCCGTCCGCGCTGGTCGACACCTGCACGCTGACCGTATGCATCAGGAACTGACGGTCGACGCGTTCTTCGATGGCCACGTGCACGCCATTCGGCAGCCGTGCCAGAGGTTCGGCGGCGCCGCTGCTCGCATCGCGCGCCGCACCGAGGTCGGCCAGCACGCGCGCGGCAATCGCACCGGGCCGGTGGCCGGGCGGCGGCGTGTCGGTCGCCGCGCGCCACCGGGCGAATGCGAGCCTCACGACGCGACGTGCTCGTTGCGCAGCACTTCCTCGACCGGCACCGGCTTGAACGGATGCCGGCGCTGCACGATGAGCGTCCAGAACAGCGCGTACAGCGCGGTGAGCCCGAGCATCGCGCCGAACGGCACGTAGATGTCGCGCGCGTTCATGCCGGGCGGCGTGATGTACCAGATCGCGAGCACGATGCCGACGCTCGACACGATCTGCGGCAGCGGGAACAACGGCGAACGATACGGACGCGGCAGGTCCGGGCGGCGGATGCGCAGCATCACGACCGACGCGGTGACGAGCAGATACGCGGTACCCCACGCGCAGGTCGCGGCGAGCACGAGATGCAGGATGCTGTCGAGGTTGCCGTTGATCAACCACGCATGGAAGATCGGCACGATCGCCGACGCGACGATGCCGACCACCGGCGTCTTGAAGCGCGGATGCAGATACGCGAAGCAGCGCGGCAGCGCGCCGTCGATCGCCATCCCGTACAGGATGCGCGGCAGCCCGGCCATCAGCGTGTTGATCGTCGCAGCGCCCGCGCACAGGAACGCGATGCCGAACCACACGCGGCCGAAGGGCCCAAGCACCTGCAACGCGAACGCGGGAATCGCGCCCGGCGTGTCGAGCAGATGCGTGAGGCCGTCCGGGCTCACCGGCACGTTCGCGACCTGGCGGCGGATCGCCGCGCCGTACAGGAACATGCAGATCGCGACGCCGACGAGGCCGAGCGCCATCGCGCGCGGAATCGTGCGGCCCGGCGCCTTCATTTCCGGCGCGAGCGGCGTGACGAACTCGCACCCGACGAACATGAACATCGCCATCCCGACCAGCGACAGCACCGCCGGCACCGACGTGCCGACTTCCGAGCCGCCGAACCAGCCGTCGAGATGCACGGCCGGCGCCGCCGCGAGGCCCAGGATGCCGAAGATCATCAGCGACAGCCACATGCCGGCCGTCAGCACGATCTCGAGCTTGCTGAATACCTTGATGCCGACGACGTTGGTGATCGCGAACGTGACGACGAGCCCGACGCCGACGAGCCACGAGCTGTTGTGCTTCTCGAACGCGGCGTTCAGCGACTCGAAGTTCACGAGCGCCATGATGCCGCTCAGGATCGTCTCCGCCGTGCCGGCGAACACGTGTACGAGGAAATACGCGGAAATCGTGCCGGTGATCGCCCAGAAGCGGCCGAGCCCGCACGACAGGTAATCGTAAACCGAGCCCGCCGTCGGCAGCATCGCGGCGGCTTCGGAGAACGTCGTCGCCTGCGCCTGCATCATCACGAACGCGATGATCATCGCGACCGCGAACGCCCAGCCGCCCATTCCGAAGCCCGACGTCGCGGTGAGAATCACCGGGCTCGCCATGATGAGGCCGACGGCGCTCGCCAGCGCGGTCGGAAAACCGACCGCGCCCGCCTTCAGCACCGTGCCGCCGCCCGCTTCAGCCGACGCACCGGCGGGCGTCTCGCCCGCGGCGCCGGTCACTCCAGACCATCCCGACATCTTCGTCTCCTTCCTTTTTGGGCCGGCGCCGGCGCTGCGGCGCCCGCTCCGTTCCGTGCTTCGCGGTCGGCCCGGGGCGGCGCTTCGGCGCGTCGCCACCCGGCCCCTGTCGATCCAATCCGGATCCGATGTCGAGAAAATACGCAGGCAAAATAATCCGGTCATAGCGCAAATCGGCAAACCGGCGGTGGCGAACGGGTTATCCCGCCCTCCACCGCCGGTTCGCAGTCATGCGCTCAGCCGTCACGGCCTCACGCGAATGGCACGGCCTCGAAGCCCGCCGCGAGCGCGTCGACGATCCGGTCGAGCTGCTCGCGCCGGATCACGAGCGGCGGCGACAGGATGATCTTCGTGCCGACCGGGCGCACCAGCACGCCGTGCTCGCGCGCCACTTCCGCGACCGCGTTCGCATAGCCGGACAGCGGGTCGATCGGCTCGCGGGTCTGCTTGTTCGCGACGAGGTCGAGCGCCAGCATCAGCCCCTTGCCGCGCACCTCGCCGACGGCCGCGAAGCGTTCGGGGAACGACTGCAGCGCTTCGAGCAGATACGCGCCCTGCTTCGCCGCGTTCGCCGGCAGGTCTTCCTTCACGACGATGTCGAGGCTCGCGAGCGCGGCCGCGCACGCGACCGGGTGCCCGGCGTACGTGTAGCCGTGCATGATCGCGCCGCCGAAGTCCGCGTTCGCGGCGAACGCATCCTCGATCCGCGCGTTCACGGCCGTCGCGCCGAGCGGCACGTAGCCCGACGAGATTCCCTTCGCGAGACACATGATGTCCGGGCGCACGCCCCAGCCGCGGCTGCCGAACATGCTGCCGCTGCGGCCGAAGCCCGTCACGACTTCGTCGGCGATCAGCAGCACGCCGTAGCGGTCGCACACCTCGCGCACGAGCGGCCAGTAGTTGGCCGGCGGCACGATCACGCCGCCCGCGCCCTGCACCGGCTCGGCGATGAACGCGGCGACCGTGTCGGGGCTCTGGAACTGTATCTCGCGCTCCAGCATTTCCGCGCAGATCCGGCCGAGTTCCTCCGGATCCTGCGTGAACGGATTGCGGTACAGCCACGGCGTCTCGACGTGGAAGCAGCCGGGCAGGTTCGGTTCGTAGTTGCGGCGGAACACCGTGTTGCCGTTCACCGACGCGCCGCCGAAGTGCGTGCCGTGATAGCCCTGTTTCAGCGAGATGAACTTCGTGCGGTCGGCCTGGCCGCGCACTTTCCAGTATTGGCGCGCGATCTTCAGCGCGGTCTCGATCGAGTCGGAGCCGCCCGAGCTGTACAGCACGCGGCGCATCCCTTCCGGCTCCAGCATGTCGATCAGCTTCTTCGACAGTTCTTCCGCGCGCGGATGCGAGATGCCGTCGAACAGCTGGAAGTATTCGAGTTCGTCGAGCTGGCGCACGATCGCATCCTTCACTTCCTGGCGGTTGTGCCCGACGTTCACGTTCCACAGGCCCGCGACGCCGTCGACCAGCTGCTTGCCGGTTTCGTCGAACACGTAGCAGCCGTCGCCGCGCACGATGCGGATCGGCTTGCGCCGTTTCATTTCGTTCGGGTGCAGCATCGGGTGCCAGAACTTCGCTTCGTTGTAGCTCATTGCAGTCTCCACTTTCGGATCGTTCGAACCTCGGCCGTGGACGGGCGAGGTTCGAGGTTGTCGGGGTGTTCGGAACGGGCGCCGCGCGTCAGTGCGCGATGCACACGGATTTGGTTTCGGTGAAGCCTTCGATCGCGTACTGGCCGAACTCGCGGCCGATGCCCGACTGCTTGTAGCCGCCGAACGGCATCGACGGGTCGAGCGGAATGTGACAGTTCACCCATACGGTGCCGGCCTCGATCTGCGGCACGAGATTCATCACGCGCTTCAGGTCGTTGCTCCAGATGCTCGCGGCGAGGCCGTACGGCGACGCGTTCGCGAGACGCACGGCATCGGCCGCATCGTCGAACGGCACGACGACGATCACCGGACCGAACACCTCGTCGCGCACGATCGCGCTGTCGGGATGCGGATCGGCGATCACGGCCGGCTTCACGTAGTAGCCGGGCAGGTCGTCGGCCGGCGTGCCGCCCGCGAGGAACGTGAGGCCCGCGCGGCGCGCGCCCTCGATGTGCTGGACGACCGTGTCGCGATGGTGCGCGGAGACGAGCGGGTTGATCTGCGCGGTCGTGTCGAGGCCCGCGCCGAGCTTCATCGACTGCGCGACGCCCGCGAGGCCGTCCGCGAGCTGCGCGAACTTGCTGCGATGCACGTAGATGCGCGACGCGGCCGCGCACACCTGTCCCTGGTTGAAGAACGCGCCGGCGGCGACGCCGTCGAGCGCCTGCGCGACGTCGACGTCGTCGAGCATCACGATCGGGTTCTTGCCGCCGAGTTCGAGCGAGAAGCGCGTCATGTTCTGCACGGCCGCCGCGCCGACCCGCTTGCCGGTCGCGGTCGAGCCCGTGAACGAGATCTTCGCGATCGACGGGTGGCTCGCCAGCGCGGCGCCGCACGTGCGCCCGCCGGTGACGACGTTGAACACGCCGGGCGGCACGCCGGCGTCGAGGGCGAGTTCGGCGAGGCGCAGCGCGGTGAGCGGCGTTTCCGGCGACGGCTTCAACACGATCGTGCAGCCGGCCGCGAGCGCCGGAATCAGCTTCCACACGGCGATCATCAGCGGAAAATTCCACGGCACGATCGCGGCGACCACGCCGACCGGCTCCTTGCGCGTATAGGCCGTATAGCGCGCGCCGGGCGGGAACGGGATCGACACGTCGAGCGTCTGGCCGGTGATCTTGGTCGCCCAGCCGGCCATGTAGCGCACGTATTCGACGCTCGCGCCGACCTCGATCGCGCGCGACACGTGGATCGACTTGCCCTGGTTCAGCGTTTCGAGCTGCGCGAGCGTTTCGGCGTCGGCTTCGATCAGGTCGGCGAGCTTCAGCAGGATGCGCTCGCGGTCGGCCGGGCGCAGCCCGCTCCACACGCGCGTGTCGAATGCGAGTTTCGCGCTGGCGACGGCGCGGTCGACGTCGTGCGCGTCCGCATCCGCGACCGTCGCGAGCCGCTCGCCGGTCGCCGGGTCGTACACGTCGAGCCGCGCGGCCGCGTGCGCGGGCTGCATGGCGCCGTCGATGAAAAGGCCGAAATCGCGTGCGACGAAGGTGCGCACGGTGTCGCTGACCGCGACGAAGTTCGTGGTGCTCATGGGCGTCTCGATGATTGTCATGGCTGGGCCGCGTGCGCGCCGGCATGCGGGTGTCGAACCACTGTATCGACGAGGGATCGCGCCCTGTGAGCGCAAATTGGCAAACGCGCGGAGGATCGACACGCGCGCGAGGCGGGATCGTGGAACGGCGGCGTGCGAGGGCCGCGCTATCGTCGGATGAATCGCGCGGGGGGCATGCGGGTGCGAGGCGGGTGCGAAAAAACTACAGGAACAACGTGCCGACCAGCTCGGTGCGGTTCGACACGCCGAGCTTGCGGTACATCCGCATCAGATGCGTCTTGACGGTCGGCTGGCCGAGCGCGAGATCGCGCGCGATCTCCTTGTTCGAGCGGCCGTCGCGTACGAGGCGGGCGATCTGCTCCTCGCGATGGGTCAGCCGCTCCTCGCAATCGATCCGGTGAATCCCGCGCCGCGCGCGCAGCAGCGGGCACAGCGCGGCTTCGACAACGGGCTGCAACCGTGCCAGCGCGTCGATCTCGCCCGGCGCGAACCGGCCCGCCGTGCTATTGCCCGCGCCACCGCCCGCGTCACCCTTCCCGAAGCGCAGCAGCGAAAACGCACCGATCGTCCGGCCCGCGTCGTCGCGCAGCCAGATCTCGACGACGTCGGCAACATCGTGCCGCCGCAGGAAACGGGTCCAGTATGCGGACGCATCGCGTCTTTCGTCAGGCAATTGGGAAGCGAGCGTCACGACCGCCTGAGCGCCTGCCGCGCAGCGCGACGGATGCAGCGGATCGAGCATCCGGTAGCGTGCGATGTAGGTGCGATGCATCGACTCGGGCATGCCGAACAGCTCGAAATCGGCCGGCTCGCCGCTCAGGTCGAGCCGGTAGAACACGATCGCGGACGGGCTCACGAACGCGTCGAACGCGTCGACGCACGCGCGCAGCGCGCGCTGCCAGTCGGCGGCTTCGTGATCGGAGGGAACGGGTGAGGTCGGCATGATGGGAGCGGCCGGCGGCCGAACGCGTCGAAGTTCGGGCCAGCCTACCGGCGCCGAAATGGGCCGGTGAGCACAAATCGGCAATTCGTCTGCGAGGTGGATGGCGGACGCGCCGGCCGTGTTGCGACAACGGAATTCACGTCAGGCAATCATGCGCCGCGAACCCTGCGGTCGACGATGGCCGTCGAGGGTCGCGCGAGACATCGCACGCGCTGGCCGTGTCTCGACGACGGAATCTGCATCGGGAAGACATGCGCCGCGAGCCGCGGGACCGGGAATGGACGTCGAAGACGGTGCGGAACATCGCGCGCGCCGATCAGGCGCGATCGGAACGATCGACGAAATTTCCGGAGCGGCCGCGCGTGCGGCCTCGAAACGAAGGCGCGGCGACGTGCACGCCCCGCCCCGTCGGTCAATATCAGTGCGCGTTCGCGGCGAACGTGTCGCAGGCGCTCACTTCGCCCGACTCCATCCCGCGCCGCAGCCAGTACACGCGCTGCTCGCTGGTGCCGTGCGTGAAGCTCTCCGGCACGACGTAGCCCTGGCCTTGCTGCTGCAGCCGATCGTCGCCGATCGCGGCGGCCGCCTTCAGCCCCTGCTCGAAATCGCCGGGCTCCATCAGCCGCTGGTTCGCGCGCTGCGCGTTGTTCGCCCACACGCCGGCGAAGCAGTCGGCCTGCAGTTCCATCCGCACCGACAACGCGTTCGAGCGCGCTTCGCTCGAACGGCGGCGCGCGGCGTCGACCTTGTCGGAAATGCCGAGCAGGTTCTGCACATGATGGCCGACTTCGTGCGCGATCACGTAGGCCTGCGCGAAATCGCCGCCCGCGCCGAACCGCTTGCGCAGTTCGTCGTAGAAACCGAGATCGATGTACACGTTGCGGTCACCCGGACAGTAGAACGGCCCCATCGCGGTCTGGCCGGTGCCGCACGCGGTCGGCGTCGAGTTCGTGAACATCACGAGCTTCGGCGCTTGGTACTGCGCATGCAACTGGGTGTTGAACACGCCCGTCCACGTGCGCTCGATATTGCCGAGCACCTTGCGCGTGAACACCGCGCCGGGATCGTTCGCCGGCGCGCCCTGATGCTGCGTCGGCGCGGGTTGCGCCTGCTGCTGCCGGCCCTGCAGCGCCGACGCGCCTTCGAGCACGACGCGCGGGTCGATCCCGAAAAAATACGATGCGGCCAGCGCGACCACGATCGTGCCGATGCCGATCGTCGCGCGCCCGCCGCCGAACCCGCCGCCACCGCGTCGATCCTCGACGTTCACGCTTTCTCTTTCGTCGTCCAGCCTCATTGCCGGCCCCTCCCTGTTCTTGTCGATGGTCCGGCCGCGCGATGCGCGACCGGGCGATCAGCCATCGCGCCTGCGCCATCGGCGGACGCGGTGTATCCATATCCGTCGCACGCCCGCGCCGATCTCGCCGCCTGCCGCTCCGCTTGCACGACGGAATCGGCGGCCGTCGCGCCCCGCACCGATGCGCGGGCGCGCCCGCGCCATTTTGCCGGGCTTTTGCGACTCATCGCAAAAATACGGAGGATAGAGCGATTCGGCGCCGAACATCGTCAGCCTTTGCAAAATGACCGCGATCCGGCCGGTCGCCCCGGTGCGCGTTCATCCTTTCGGCGGATACCGGCGAGCGTCGGCGCCGCCTAAAGTGACCGGAAACGACACCTTCCGGAGAACGCCATGACGCACCCGCAACCCCGCACGATCGCCATCACCGGCGCCGGCACCGGCATCGGCGCCGCGTGCGCGCGCCGCTTCGCCGCCCGCGGCGATCGCGTCGTGCTGATCGGGCGGCGTCGCGCGCTGCTCGACGCGCTCTCCGCCGAGACGGGCGGCCTCGCGCTCGCCGGCGACGCCGCGAGCACGGCCGACTGGGCCCGCTTCCTGCCGGAGATCGCCGCACGGTTCGGCTCCGTCGATGCGCTCGTCGCATGCGCGGGCGGCCACGGTCTCGGCCGCGCGGACGAAACCGACGACGCGCAATGGCGCGACGCGCTGCATGCGAATCTCGACACCGCGTTCGTCAGCGCACGCGCGTGCCTGCCCGACCTGATCGCGCGGCGCGGCAGCATCGTGCTGGTCGCGTCGATCGCCGCGCTGGCGGCCGGGCCCGGCGTATGCGGCTATACGGTCGGCAAGCATGCGCTGCTCGGGTTCGCGCGTTCGCTCGCACGCGACTACGGGCCGCACGGCGTGCGCGCGAATGCGGTGTGCCCGGGCTGGGTCCGCACGCCGATGGCCGATGCGGAAATGGCGCCGCTGATGTCCGCTCACGGCGATACGCTCGACGGCGCGTATGCCCGCGTGAGCGCCGACGTGCCGCTGCGGCGCGCGGCCGATCCGGACGAAATCGCGGCCGTGTGCGCGTTCCTGGCGTCGCCCGACGCGTCGTTCGTGACCGGCGCGACGCTCGTCGCGGATGGCGGCGCGATGGTCGTCGATGTGCCGACGCTCGCGTTCGACACGCCGTGACGCCGGGAGACACGCAGCCCACGTGACACCGCGTTGCGAACGCCGCGCAACGTCGAGCGCGCGTGCCTTCCGGCATTCGGACGACCGCCTTCGTCCCCGCACGTCGCGGTGTCCGGCAGCTATGCGCGAAACCGCTCGGCCGCGATGCGTGGCGCCTCGATCCGGTGCGCGGGCGCAGTCTTCGGCATCGGCATGCGGTCGAGGTGGTGCCGGTAGTCGCGTAATGCAAGGTGGCCGGTGCGCATGCGATCGAGCGGATGAACCGCATGCGGGGGCCCGCCGTCATCGCAAGCAGCCCAGCCCCGCGAGCGCCGTCTCCACCGCGGTATCGAGCGGCGTCACCGGCTCGCGGCCCAGCACCGCCGTCACCCGCGCGTTGTCCATCCGGAGCGGCTCGCGCCACAGATAGCGCATCTCGAGCATCTCGCGCATCGTCGTGACGAACGGCGCCGCGGCCCACACGAGCCACCACGGGAAGCGCCGCACCGTCGGCCGCATCCCGTGCCGCTGCGCGACGCGGCGCACGGCCTGCGCCATCTGCGTGCCGTCCGCGTCCCAGTGCCCGCCGAAATGGAAGCGCGCGAACGGCTCCAGCGTGTCGCGTCGCTCGAGCAGCTCGATCATCGTGCGCGCGACGTCCGGCAGGTACGCCCATTGATGGCCGACGCCCGGGCGGCCCGGCACGCTGATGGCCGCGACGGGCCGCCCGGCCTTGACGAGCCCCTGCCCGAACCAGTTGTTGCCCGCATGCGCCCCGAAGAAATCGCCGGCCCGCACGATGATCGTCCGGACGCCCTGCGCGGTCGCCGCCTGCAACCGCCGCTCCATCTCGACGCGGATCGCGCCCTTGCGCGTCACCGGATGCTGCGGCGCGTCTTCGCGCAACTCGGGAAACGCGTCGGGGCCGTAGTTGTAGATCGTCCCCGGCAGCACGACGGTCGCCTGCGCCACCGTCGCCGCCGCGATCGTGTTGTCGAGCATCGGCAACACCTGCGTCGACCAGTTCCGGTAGCCGGGTGGGTTCACCGCATGCACGATCACGCTGCAGCCGCGCGCCGCGCGGACCACCGCGTCGCGGTCGAGCGCGTCGCCACGCATCCATGCGATCCCGTCGCGTTCCACCGTCCCGGCGTCGAGCCCGCGCTTGAGCGCGCGCACCTGCCAGCCGACATCGCGCAACTGACGCGCGACCTCGCCGCCGATGCCTCCGCTCGCGCCGAGCACGAGTGCCTGTCGTTGTGTTCCGCCTGCGTTTGCCGTCATGGCCGCTCTCCGTGAATGAACCGTTGTCTGCACGCATTCTGGCGCGGAGCCGCCTAACAAGGAATTGCCGAACCCAATCGATCAGCTATACATTTATGTATGACCATCGATCTGAACTGGGAACGCTACCGCACCTTCCTCGCCGTGCTGACGGAAGGCTCGCTGTCGGGCGCGGCGCGCGCGCTCGGCATCACGCAGCCAACGGCCGGCCGTCACGTCGCGGCGCTGGAGGCCGCGTTCGGCCAGACGCTGTTCACGCGCTCGCCGTCGGGGCTGCTGCCGACCGAGGCAGCGCTCGCGCTGCGCGGCCATGCCGAGGCGTTGCGCAGCGCGGCGGCCGCGTTCGAGCGCGCGGCCGCGAGTCACGGCGCGGGCGTGCGCGGCACCGTGCGGATCTCGGCCAGCGACGTGATCGCGGTCGAGGTGCTGCCGCCGATGCTTGCGCAGTTGCGGCGCGACCATCCGGGGCTCGTCATCGAACTGGTGCCGACCGACCGCATCCAGGACGTACTGAAACGCGAGGCCGACATCGCGGTGCGGATGGCGCCGCCCGCGCAGGAAGCGCTCGTCGCACGGCGCATCGGCGAGATCGACGTCGCGCTGCATGCCCGCGACGACTACCTGGCGCGCAACGGGACGCCGTCGTCGACGGACGAACTCGCGCATCACGCGCTGATCGGTTTCGATACGGTGACGCCGTTCATCCGTTCGGCGGGACGCGGGATGCCGCTGTGGAAGCGCGATGCGTTCGCGCTGCGCACCGACAGCAATCTCGCGCAGCTCGCGATGATTCGCGCCGGCTACGGGATCGGCTTCTGCCAGAACCGGCTCGCGCAGCGCGATGCGCGGCTCGTGCGCGTGCTGCCGGACGGGCCCGCGACGAAACTGGAAACCTGGGTGGTCATGCACGAGGATCTGCGGGCGAGCCCGCGTTGCCGGGCCGTGTTCGATGCATTGGCGAACGGGCTGCGCGCATATGCCGAAGGGACGGCCGACTAGGCCGCTCCAACCCGCCGCGCCCGCGCATCGCCGCGACGCGCTATTCGTAGATCTTGCCGGCGAACAGGATGTCGGCCATGCGCCGCCACGGGTTGTCGGGCAGGTCGTAGCAGCGCAGCCCGTCCTCGGACGCCTCGGCCCAGTCGACCATCGCCTCCAGGTACTCGCCGATCGAGCGGTTTTCCCAGCCGAGCGCGGCGGCTGCGAACGGCGACGGCGGCACGTCGGCGTCGAGCTGGCGCTCCTTTTGCCAGTCGTGGCCGAGCACGCGCAGGAAGTGGATCAGCGAGCGCTCGTCGACCACCCGCTCCAGCGCGTGCTGCAGCCGCGCGGCCATCTCGCTTTTCAGTTCGTCGTTCATGCGTCTCGCCCCCTGCTACGCAACGTTCGGAAAGCTTCCACCTCGCACCAACCGGGATACGTTTCCTCGACGATGAAGAAATCGTCGAAATGGACCCGCCCGAGCCGCTCGAACGATGATCCCGAAATCTCCCGATATTTTCATCGGTACCGACTCGCGTCGAATACGTGCCTCTGCGCCGATGCGCATGCCTGCTTCACATCAGCAACTGCCGCGACAGCACCTCGCGCGCCTGCGTGACCGTCTCGCGTTCGCCCGGCATTGGCGGCGTCAGCGAGAACACGGCGTCGGGCAGCGCCGGCAGCCGGTGTTTCGCGCCGAGCCGCACGAGACCCTCGCCGATCGCCGATGCGCACAGGCAGCCGACGCCGAGCCCCGCCGCGAGCATCGACTGCAGCCCAGCGACACCCGACGCGCTGTGCACGAGCACATACGGCGCGTGCTGCTCGTCGAGCGAGCGCACGGCGATCTGATGCATCATGCAGTCGTCCGGCAGCAGCACGAGCGGCAACGGTTCGGGCAACTGCTCGGCGAGCGCGGGCGACGCGACCCACGACAGCGGCTCGCGCCGCAGCACCCAGCGCGTATCGGCCGACGCGGGCCGGAACGGCCCGCTCGACAGGTTCATCACGACGCCCAGATCGATCTGTCCGCGCGCATGCGCGGCTTCGATCTCCGCGCTCTTCATCGCGCTCACGTGCAGGCTCAGTTGCGGGTAGCACTCCCGCAACCGCGCGAGCAGGCCCGCGACTTCATGCGTCCGGTAGTAATCGGTGATCGCGACGCGCAACTCGCCCTTGATCGCCTGTCCGCGGACTTCGTCGAACGCGGCCTCGTTCAGCGCGACGATGCGGCGCGCATGCTGCAGCAAACGTGCGCCGGCCGGCGTCGGCTCCACGCCGCGCTTGCTGCGCACGAACAGCGGCACGCCGGCGCGCGATTCGAGCTTGCGCACCTGCTCGCTCACCGTCGACTGTGACAGATGCAGCAACGGCGCGGCCGCCGTAAGGCTGCCCGCATCCGCCACCGCCGCGAAAGTGCGCAACTGATCCAGATCGAAACCGCGCATCGCCTTCTCCATCCATCGAATAACCCGATGGATGCTACCACAAATTCCCGCTTTTCCGATTCATCGGCAATCCGCAGAATGTCGGTTCAACGGGTTTCGACCTACGGTGCGGCCCTCATTCTTTCGGACTTCCGTTCATGACCGACAACACCCTCGCCCCTTGCGCGCCGGCCGGCACGGCCGCCGCGGCGCCGCCGCGCAGCCATCACGGCTGGGCGCTCGTGGTCCTGCTGGTCGGCGCCATTCTGCCGCCGCTCGACTACTTCATCGTGAATCTCGCGCTGCCGGCCATCCGCGACGGCATCGGCGCACGACCGTCCGAGCTGCAGCTCGTCGTGTCGGCCTACGCGTGCGCGAACGCGGTCGTGCAGATCACCGGCGGGCGTCTGGGCGACCTGTACGGCCGCAAGCGGATGTTCATGATCGGGATGGCCGGCTTCGTCGTCGCATCGACGCTGTGCGGGCTCGCCGGCAGCGGCGCGGTGCTGGTCGGCGGCCGCGTGCTGCAGGGCCTGTTCGCCGCGATCCTCGCGCCGCAGGTGCTCGCGACGATCCGCAGCGTGTTCAGCCCGCAGGAGCAGGTGCGCGTGATGGGTTTCTACGGTTTCGTGTTCGGCCTCGCGGCCGTGATCGGCCAGCTGGGCGGCGGCGCATTGATCAGCCTGCATCCGTTCGGGCTCGGCTGGCGCGCGATCTTCCTGGTCAACGTGCCGATCGGCATCCTCGCGCTGCTCGGCAGCTGGCGCTTCATCCCGGAAAGCCGGCCGCCGCGCGGCCAGGGTATCGACGTGCCCGGCACGGTGCTGCTGTCGCTGTCCCTGCTGATGCTCGTCTATCCGCTCACGCACGGACGCGAGGCAGGCTGGCCGCTGTGGATGATCGCGTGCATCGCCGGAGCGCTGCCGATGCTCGGCGCGCTGCTGGCGGTCGAAGCGCGCCGGCTCGCCGGCGGCCGCGATGCGCTGCTCGACGTGCGCCTGCTGCGCAATCCGGTCGTCGCGCTCGGGCTCACGCTCGCGTTCCTGTTTTACATGCTGAGCGCGTTCTTCCTGAGCTACGGGATCTATCTGCAGGGTTGCTTCGACTGGTCGCCGCTCGCGTCGGGGCTGGCGATCCTGCCGCTCGGCATCGGCTTCCTCGCGAGCCCGCTGCTGATGCCGCGCCTCGTCGACCGGTTCAGCGGCCATCGCGTGCTCACGCTCGGCTTCGCGATGCTCGCGGCCGGCGTCGCGACCGCCGCCGCACTGGCCGGCGACCACGCGCCCGGCCCGGGCTTTTACGCGGGCATCGCGGCGATCGGCATCGGGCAAGGCCTCGTGCTGCCGTCGGTCGTACGGATCGTGCTCGCGGAAGTCGACGCGGCGCGCGCCGGGGTCGCATCGGGCATGGTCAGCACGATGCTGCAGATCGGCGCGGCCGTCGGGGCGGCGACACTCGGCGGGCTGTTCTTCGCGCGGCTCGGCGCGCAGCCGGGCGCGCTCGACTACGTGCAGGGGTTCAGGACGGCGATGTGGGCGCTGACGGTCGTGCTGCTCGTGTGCGCCGCGTTGTCGGCCGCGCTGGGGCCGATGCATCGCCGGGCGCGGGCCGGCGCGTGACGACGCGGGTCGGACGACACATCGCCGGCAGCGAATCGGGGCATGCGCGATCGCTTGCCGGCATCGAGCTCACTTGGGGTGCCTGGGTTGCGCGTGCCGCGCTTCCCATTCGGCCAGCTCGACGCGATAGCGCGCCAGCGCTTCGTCGTACAGGTCGAAAACGCACGGCGAGCAGCCGCTGTTGCAGCAGTCTTCCAGTTCGGGTTGTTCGGGCGGGGTGGGACGCGGATCGTCGGCGAGCGTTTCCGCGGAGGCAGGCTTGGTCACGGCTTCAGTCACATGATGTCGAACGTTCAGTATACGGTGATGGTCCGTTGCATGCAGGCATGCCGACCGTATGCAGCCGCGCCACCTGCTGATCGAAATCGCGACGATCGCGCAACCGCCGCGTGCGCGATTTCGCATGCCCTGACGTCATACGCGAGTGCGACCGTCCGCCATCCGCTACGCCACGCGGCCGCTCACCGGAATCGATGCACCGGTGATCGCCTGCGCGTCAGTCGACAGCAGGAACCCGATCGTCGCGGCAATCTGTTCGGGCTGGACCCAGCGCGTGAAATCCGCGTCGGGCATGTCCGCGCGGTTCGGCGGTGTGTCGATGATGCTCGGCAACAGCGCATTCACGGTCACGCCGCGATCGAGCAGTTCCGCCGCCAGCGCCTCGGTGAGTCGCGCGACGCCCGCCTTCGCGGCCGCATACGCGCCCATTCCCGCGCCTGCCTTGAACGCCGCGCCCGCGCCGATGTTGACGATGCGGCCCGCCGGGCTCGCCACCAGATACGGCAGCGCGGCCTTCGATGCATTCAGCGCCGTCTTCACGTTCAATTCGTACATGCGGTCCCACGTGGCCGCGTCGCCATCGGCGATCGTCTGCCACACGAACGCGCCTGCAATGTTCAGCAGCGCGTCGACCCGGCCGAATTCGCGATTCACGGTGTCAAGCGCGCGCGCAGCCGCCTGCGGATCGACGAGATCGATGCCGCCGAGGCGCAGCGCATCGGCCGGCACGCCGGGCAACGCCTGCGCGTCCGGCGCCGTGCCACGGCCGATCAGCGCGACGCGAGCGCCGTGCCGGCCGAGCCAGGCGGCGGTTGCGACGCCGAGATGGCCGAATCCGCCGGTGATCGCGACTGCCTTGCCTTTCAGGTCGTGTTCCATCGATGTGCTCTCCTGAGTCGAAGGGGGTTGGATGATACGCGGTTCGGTGCGATGCCGACCGCGACACGGGCGTCCACGGCCGGCGTTTCGACAGCGTAGCGCCGTTCACGCCTCCATGCGCACGGCGACACAGGCGTCGCCGCCGACGGAGCCGATCCGTCGATCCGCCGCGGCCGTGCTGGTGCACACCACGCGTGACGGCGTGGCCGGGCATAATGCGCGATCACGGCGCGCCGCACGATGCACCGTGATCGCGCCGTTTGCGTACCGAACCCCGAACCTCAACCCGTCTATCCCATGCAAGTACTCGTCGTTGGCACCGGCAAGCTGGCAACCGAACTGCTCGGCTCGCACCGGCTCGACCCGGCAACCTGTCGCGTGATGGCCTGGTCGGACCCCGCACGCGGCGACGTCCGTTCGATCGTCGTTCACGCCGGCTCCGGCCGCGAGCTGCCTGCCGCGATCGAATTCTGCCGCGCAACGGGGTCGCCGCTCGTCGAGCTGTCCACCGGCTCAGACCTCGAAACCGGATCGCACGACTTCCCCGTCGTGCTCTGTCCGAATACGAACATCCTGATGCTCAAGTTCATGAGCATGCTGGAAACCAGCGGGCATCTGTTTCGCGACTGCCACATCAGCGTGACGGAATCGCACCAGGCCAGCAAGACGTCCGTGCCCGGCACCGCGGTCGGCATCGGTCAGTCGCTCGGCGTTTCCGCGCAGGACATCCACTCCGTGCGGGACCCCGCCGAGCAGCGCGACGCATTGCAGATTCCCGACGACCAACTAGGCCGCCATGCGTTCCACCGGATCCGCATCGAGGACGGCGCATGCAGCCTGCAATTCGAATCCCGCGTATACGGCGCGTCGCCTTACGCGGATGGCGTGTCGCGGATCGTCGAGGCCGTCCGGCAGCACGAGCTCGAACCTCGCCGGTACTCGATCGTCGAGTTCATTCACAACGGTTGGCTGTAAGCACAACGATGCGCGCGACGCGTCGGCGAGGCCCCCGCCGGCCCACTCGACGGCCCTGATCGCACGATCGCGCACGCGCCCTCTTAACCGTCACCCAGCACGGCCCCGCTTTCCGGCAACGTCGCCCCGCCGTCGACGACGATCGTCTGCCCGGTGATGTACGCCGCATCGGCCGACGCGAGAAACAGCATCGCGTTCGCAATGTCCTCCGGCTCGCCCATTCGCGCGAGCGGAATGTCGCGCGCGATCTGCGCGGCGACCGACGCATCGCCGAGATTGCCGGCCGCCGGCGTGCGGATCATCCCCGGCTCGACGCCGTTGACCGTCACGTTGCGGCGCGCGAGTTCGAGCGCCGCCGCGCGAATGAAGCCGTTCACGCCTGCCTTCGACGCCGCGTAGTGCGCGAGCCCCGGATAGACGACGCGCGGCCCGGTCACCGACGACGTGACGAGCAGCCGCCCCGCCCCCGCACGTTCGAATGCCGGCAGCGCGGCCTGTGCGAGCCAGAACAGCGCCGACAGGTTGACCGACAGCGTTCGCTCGAGCATCGGCACATCGATCTGCTCGAACGGAGTCAGCGGGAAGTACGCGGCGTTGTGAACGACGACGTCGATCCGGCCGCCGTCGCGCTCGACCGCGTCGACCAGCGCGACGAGTTCGTCGCGGCTCGCGGCGTCGACGCGATACGCACACGCATCGCCGCCCGCGCTGGCAAGCGCATCCGCCTGCGCGGCAGCGGCATCGCCGTTGAGATCGGCGAGCGCGACGAACGCACCGGATTGCGCGAAACGGCGCGCGATCGCCGCGCCGATTCCCTGCGCCGCGCCCGTGACGAGCACGACACGGCCACTGAAATCCGCACGCAGGCGGCCGCTGCCCGGCACGGCACTCATCGCTGCGCCTCGCCGGCGAGCGGATACACGGTTTCGTTCAGCACCTGCGCATGCGCGCCGATCGGGAAGTTCGACAGCGTGCCGAAATCGCCGCCCTGGTAGCCGAAGATCTTGCCGTCCGTCTTGCGTTGCGCGAGGTCGATCAGCACGACGCCGAGCGTCGGCACCACCTTCTCGCGCCATACGAACAGATACAGCTGCTCGGCGATCCTGAAGTAATGGCAGCGGTCCACGTCGGCCAGCCCGCCTTCGACGCCCTGCAGACACTGCCATGCGTAGAAGTTCTCGTTCAGGTAGATGTGCTCGTAGCATTCGGTCGGGCTGTAGCGATACATCGTGCGCTTGCCGATCAATTCGCGCGTGGGCCCGTGCAGCGGGCCCGGCCGCGCATGGCCGCCGAGCGTGCCGTGCCTGAATGTCGCATCGACGCCCGTCAGCGGCAGCCCGCGCGCGACGCGCGTGAACGCGTCGACCTGCGTGTCGGCTTCGGTCGGCAGCGTGCCGATCACCGACGTCCACACGCCACCGCCGACGTCGATCACGAGACTGACCGACGTCGCGCGCGCTGCCGGGTCGATGTAATCGACGAAGTACAGGTCGTCGCGCAGCCGCGTGACACGGCACGGCGCACGGCCGCCCGCGTCGGTCGCCGCGTCGCGAAATTGCAGCGCGCCCGCCTCGAACGTATAGACGCGCCATGCGCCCGATGCGTCGCCGAGGGCCAGCGATCGCCCGACGAGCGCGTCCACGGGCGCGAGGACGTTCGCGTCCGGCGCGAAGCCGTCCGCGAGCGCGCCAACCTGAATGAATACCGGGTCCTGTCGTTCCACCTGCCGTCTCCCGCGCAGCTTCAGGCCCGGCGGGCCGTGTACGCTGCTCATGTGCACATGGTGCGGGCTGCGCGCGCCGCGCGGTATCGGCCAAAAGGATGAAGGGCGCGCGGCGCCGGAACGCGCTAAAGTGCACGTGATCCGCGCCGCCGCCGGCGCGAGGAGCGCCCATGCACCGTGTCACCCATTACCGACGCACCGATGAAGGCATCGAGGCAATCAGCCTCGAGTCCGACCGCACGTTTCCGCGGCACGCGCACGACGAATTCGGGGTCGGCGTGATCGTCAGCGGCGCGCACCGGTCCTGGAGCGGCCGCGGGCAGGTCGATGCGCTGGCCGGCGACGCGATCATGGTCAATCCCGGCGAGATGCACGACGGCATGCCGATCGAAACGGGCACGGGCCGGCGCTGGCGGATGCTGTACCTCGCACCCGCGCTGGTCGCGGGCGTCGCCGCGGAAGAAGGCCTCGGCGGTGTCGAGCTCGCGCATCCGGCCGTGCGCGACGCACGGCTCGCGGCCGCGTTCGGCCGGCTGCATGCACGGCTCGTCGCAGGAGACACGCTGCCGCTCGCCCGCGACGAGGCGCTCGTCACGCTGGTCGCCGGGCTGCTTGCGCGGCACTCGAACCGCGCGCTGCCGCCCGCCGGCGTCGCACCGGCGATCCGCGTCGCCCGCGAGCGACTCGATGCGGCGCCCGCCGCACCCGTTTCGCTGGCGGAACTCGCCGGCCTGAGCGGTGTGAGCCGCTTCCAGCTGCTGCGCGGATTCGCGCGCGAACTCGGCATCACGCCGCACGCGTATCTGATGCAGTCGCGCACGCGGCTCGCGCGCGCCCTGATCGCCAGCGGCCGGCCGATCGCGGATGCCGCGGCCGAAGCCGGTTTTGCCGACCAGAGCCACCTGACGCGCGCATTCGCACGCCAGTTCGGGATCACGCCGGGACGATTCACGCAGGCAGGCTGACGGGCTCGCCTCGCGGCGTGGCCACCCGGTGCGCGGCGATGTCGATCTACGCCGCCCGGCAGCAACGGCTCCGGATGACGGCGCTACCGGTCAACCGGAGGCGCCGGACACATCGCCGTTCCCGCTCACCCGCCCCGCTCACCGACGCCGCTGCAATTTCCGCTGCAATTTCGTTCAAGACGCCCGCGCCGCCGCACGCGACGATGCGGCACATGAAGACACGACTGATCGGCTATCTCTATCTCGCCGCCGCAATGGCCGGCGTCGGCAGCACCGTCATCGCGAGCCGCCTCGCGGCCGGCGGCCTTCCGCCGTTCGCGGCCACCGCGCTGCGCTTCCTGATCGCAACCCCGCTGCTGTTCGGGCTGATGCGAGCGCAGCGAATGCGATGGCCGCGGGTCTCCGCACGCGACGCCGTGCTGCTCGTCGTGCAGGCCGCGGCGGGCGGTGTCGGCTATACGGTGCTGCTGATCAGCGGCACGAAGCTGTCGTCGCCCGTCGATGCAGGCGTGATGCTCGGCACGCTGCCGGCGATGTCGACGCTGATCGCGGCGGTCGTGCTGCGCGAACGGCAGACGCCGTGCGACTGGGGCGCGGCCGCGCTGGCCACCGCCGGCGTGCTGTTCGTCACGTTCGCGCCCGGCCAGGCCATGCCGTCGCTCCGGACGCTCGCCGGCGACGCGCTGGTGCTGGCCGCCGTCGCTTGCGAGGCCGTGTTCATCCTGCTCAACCGGCGGCTGTCGGCGCCGTTGCCGCCGCTCGTGCTGTCGACGGCGATGTCGGGCCTCGGCTTCGTGCTCGCGCTGGTGCCGGCCGCGTTCGAATGGCACGCGCTCGCGACCGGCTGGAACATCGGCGCGGTATCGGCGATCGCGTACTACGCGCTGGTGCCGACCGTGCTCGGCTATCTGTGCTGGTACGCGGGTTCGGCTCGCACGAGCGGCACCGAAGCCGCGCTGTTCACGGCGGTCGCGCCGGTCTCGGCCGTGCTGTTCGCGGTCGCACTGTTTGGCGAGACGCTCGGCGGCACGCGATTGCTCGGCATCGCGCTCGTCGTCGCGGGAATGCTGGTGGGTGCGACGCGGCGGCGCGAGCCGCCGGCACGCATCGCGTCAGCCGGTTGTCTCGATGGCTAACCCGTTCGTCGATCGATGGCCGTCACCGCGTGCCATCGACGACGACTGTAGGAATGTGTCCGCACGCGGCAAAATCGTTGCGTACCGTCGCGCAAGATGCAATATTCGCGTGGCCGGGCCATTTGACCACCATCGAACAATAATTCGCATTGCCATGAACAAGAAGGAAGCCAAAACAAGAATCGCGGCGCTGCTGTCCGCGGGCGCGAGGAAAGCCGACGTGCTCGCCGAGCTCGCCGGACAGGGCCTCAAGGATCGCGTGCTCGCGCGCCTGATCGCGTCGCGCCCCGACCCCGAACTGTGCCGAAAGAACAAGGTGCATACCCGGATCCTGATCGCGCTCGGCATCGCGCAGTTGCTGATCAGCCTCGCACTCGCCTATCTGCTCCTGGTGGACGGGCTCAGCATCGGCGCCGCGGTGCTGTTCCTCGCGTTGACGGTGCCGCTGTCGCTGCTGTTCATCTGGGGCTTCGCGACTCATCGCGTTGGCGCGTATCACGCGTTCATCGTTCTGTCGCTGCTGCAAGTGCCGAGGACCATCGCCGATCTCGGCCGCGATCCGTCGGCCGCGCTGCCGACCCTCGGGGTGACGGTCATCCTGGTCGGCTACGTCTGGTTCGTCCGCAACCGGCTGTTCCCGGACTTCGGCTGGTTCACGCCGCGCAAGGTCGAGGGCCGTTACGCGTTCGTGGAAAGCGCCTGACGCTGTCGACCGCGCGCCATGAAAAAGGCGCCGGGCCGCCCCGCGATCGCGGGACGGCCCGGCGCCTTCTGCATTCCGGAAGCCGGTGGCTTACTTGGCCTTCTCGGCCGTATCGCTAATTGCCTGACCACCCTTCGAAATGTCCTGCCCCATGCCTGCAACGGTATTGCAACCGGCGAGCGCGGCGGTCACCACCAGCAGCACTGCAGCAATCGTACGCGTCATTCTCATTCTCCTTCGAGTCAACATGCCCGACCGGGCGAATCGTATGCGGCGTGGCGCCCTGCGGCTCGCAGGACACGGGGCCTGACCTGATTATACGGAGACGGCCGCCGCGCGCCAGTGTTCGCCGGGCCGGGCGTAACCCAGGCCACACGGGCCGTCGCGCAGATTTTCCTTGACTTCGGCGGGCCTCGAACTAATATACGCACCGCGTATATTTCTCATCAGGTGCCGCCGATGACCGTTCCCCAACAAGCCTTCCTGCGCGACGCGATGCGCCGCCTCAACATGACCCGCGAAGCGTTCGCGAACCGCATCGGCGTAAGCCGTCGTGCGCTGGACACGTGGCTGTTGCCCGACGACTCGCAGGAATCGCGCGGCATGCCCGAGATCGTCGAGCGCTTCGTGTCGGAAATCGTCGAACGCCCGGCACCGGATGGCGGAGACTATACGCAAAGCGTAGAAAAGCAGGGGCTCGCGAAGCAATTCCTGTTCGAAGGCAAGCCGCAACTGATTTCCGTGGACCAGTTTTCACGGGATTCGGTCGAGGCGCTGTTCCGCGTCGCCGACGTGATGCAGCCGATCGCGCGTCGCCACAAGATCTCGCGCGTGCTCGAAGGCGCCGTGCTCGGCAACCTGTTCTTCGAGGCCAGCACGCGCACTCGCGTATCGTTCGGCGCGGCTTTCTGCCGGCTCGGCGGCTCGGTGTGCGACACGACCGGGTTCACGTTCTCGTCGATGGCCAAGGGTGAATCGATCTATGACACGAGCCGCGTGATGGCCGGCTACGTCGACGCGCTCGTGATCCGCCACCCGGAGAAAGGCTCGGTTGCGGAGTTCGCGCGCGCGACCAACCTGCCGGTGATCAACGGCGGCGACGGCCCGGGCGAGCACCCGAGCCAGGCGCTCCTCGATCTCTATACGATCCAGCGCGAGTTCTCGCGCCTCGGCAAGATCGTCGACGGCGCGCATATCGCGCTCGTCGGCGACCTGAAATACGGCCGCACCGTGCACTCGCTCGTCAAGCTGCTCGCGCTGTACCGCGGGCTCAAGTTCACGCTCGTGTCGCCGCCGACGCTTGAAATGCCCGCATACATCATCGAACAGATCGCGACGAACGGCCACGTGATCGAGCAGACGAACGACCTCGCGGCCGGGCTGCGCGGCGCGGACGTCGTCTACGCGACGCGGATCCAGAAGGAGCGCTTCACCGACGAGTCGTTCGAAGGCTACACGCCGGATTTCCAGATCAATCAGGCGCTCGTCGACTCTGTCTGCAAGCCCGACACGCTGATCATGCACCCGCTGCCGCGCGACAGCCGGCCCGGCGCGAACGACCTGTCGGTCGACCTGAACCGCGATCCGCGCCTCGCGATCTTCCGGCAGACCGACAACGGCATTCCGGTCCGGATGGCGATCTTCGCGGTGCTGCTCGGCGTCGAGAATCTGGTTCAACATTCGATGCGCGACGCCACATGGCGCCCGCCGGCGTACCTCGGGCCGGAGGATGCGGTGTTTCACGGGATCGATTGACCCGCGGACGTCATACACACGACGCGCCGTCTTGCACGGCGCGTTTTTCATTTTCGATGCCGATGATGCGGGCGCGGCCGGCCCCGCGTCAGCCGACCCACGGGTCGATCACGCGCAGGCCCGCCGCTTCGAACGGCGCGACGTCGCGCGTAGCCACGATCAAACCGTTCGCTGCGGCTGTTGCGGCGATAAAGCCATCTGCCGATGCCAGCGCGTTGCCCGTCGCACGAGCCTTCGCACGAAGGCTCGCATACGCTTTGCTGGCTGCATCGTCGAACGGCAGGACCCGGCCGCGAAACAGCGGCACGATGCGCTGCTCGATGCTTTGATGCAGCCAGTCTCGCCTCCGCCCTTCGGGCAATGCCGCCACGCCGAATCGCATTTCCGCGAGACTGATTGCGGCAAGAAACAGCGTCTCGACGTTCTGCGCGTCGAGCCATTCGATCACGGCCAAGCTCGGCTCGCGTCGCAACGGCTCGGAAATGACGTTGGTATCGACCAGGATCATTCGAAGCTCATCGGGTCGGTGGGCGATCCGTCACGCCGAACCTCGAAATCGATACCGCCGGCCTCCCGTCCGATTTCAGCCAGCAGCGTGCCCAGCTTGGGCCGCCCGTCGGGCTGCACGGCCTGCTCCAGAATGTCGCGCACCTCGGCTTCGGTACTGCGGCCATGTTGCGCTGCGCGGACCCGAAGCGCGCGATGCACCTCGTCGGGCAAATTTCGAACCGTGATCACGGGCATGATGCGCCTCACTGAGATTGCTTTCAATGCAGTCATACTATCATCCTGCTGTCACTCTGAACGAACGAAGATGCGACCACTGTAATCGGCCCGCCACGCCCATCACACTCGCCCATTCGGCCATCCTGCCCCTCCCCGCAAGCGTTCAAGCCCTCTGCAACATTCGTCAACATTCTCATCACAAATGCGAACAAGAACGCTTCTCATTTAAAGAAAAATTAAATAGAATGCCGCCTGAAAACAAATCGTAATAATTCCCGGCGGCGTGCACATTTCCGTAGCGCGTCGTTCCGGGAGCCACACTGCGAGGTCGAAGCGCATCATGAAGTCCCGTCCTGAAGAGCTGAAGCTCGGCAAATTCACCACCCTGTGCAGCGTGCTCGCCGCGAGCCCTGCGTTCGCCGACGGCACGCCGCCGCCCGCACCGGTCGGCACCGAAGGCCATCTCGCGCCGATCGAGGTCCAGGGCAAGGCCGAGCACAGCTACAAGGCCGACTTTTCCGCCTCCACGAAATTCACCGCGCCGCTCGTCGACACGCCGAAGTCCGTGACCGTGATCCCGCAGGAGCTGATCCAGAGCAGCGGCGCGGCAACGCTGACCGAGGCGTTGCGCACCGTGCCGGGCATCACGTTCGGCGCCGGCGAAGGCGGCAACCCGCTCGGCGATCGTCCGTTCATCCGCGGCTACGACACGCAAGGCAGCATGTTCGTCGACGGGATGCGCGACACGGGCGCGACCACGCGCGAGATCTTCAACACCGAGCGCGTCGAGATCACCAAGGGCTCCGACGGCGCATACGGCGGCCGCGGCGGCGCGGGCGGCAGCATCAACCTGATCACGAAAGCGCCGCACCTCGGCACGACGGCGGCCGCGAGCGCCGGCCTCGGCACCGACCGCTACCGCCGCTTCACCGCCGACGGCAACTGGCAGTTCGCCGACCACGCGGCGTTCCGCCTGAACCTGATGAGCCACAACAACGACGTCGCCGGCCGCGACGCCGTCAACAACGAGCGCTGGGGCGTCGCGCCGTCGATCGCGTTCGGTCTCGGCACGCCGACGCGCGTGACCGCGAGCTACTACCACCTGTCGACCGACGACATGCCCGACGGCGGCATTCCGTACTTCTACACGACGTCGAACAAGCCCGCGAACGTCGACACGATCTATCCGGCGCCCGTCGACCGCCACAATTTCTACGGCCTGATCGACCGCGACTTCCGCAAGACCACGTCGGACATCAGCACGATCAAGATCGAGCACGACATCACGCAGAATCTGACGGTGCGCAACACCACGCGCTACACGGAGTCGACGCAGGACTACATCTGGACGCAGCCCGACGACAGCCAGGGCAACGTGGTCAACGGCAAGGTCTGGCGCCGCAACAACAACCGCAACAGCTCGGTCAACAGCCTCGCGAACCTGACCGAACTGTTCGGCGAATTCCGCACCGGTCCGTTCAAGCACAGCTTCTCGACCGGCATCGAGCTGTCGCGCGAATGGGGCAAGCGCGATTCGTACACGGTCGCGACCGACAAGGGCACCATCTGCCAGCAAGGCATCGGCGCGCCGTCCGGCTACAACTGCACGAGCCTGTGGTCACCGAACCCGAACGATCCGTGGGCCGGTTCCGTCACGCGCAACAACGACTATGCGCATGCGCGCACCACGACCAAGTCGATCTACGGCTTCGACACGATCGAGCTCACGCCGCGCTGGCAGGTGAACGCCGGCGTGCGCGTCGACGATTATTCGACCCGCTTCACCGACACCAAGGCCAACGGCAGCAAGACCTACACGCGCGACGACACGCTCTTCAACTGGCAGGCCGGCCTCGTGTTCAAGCCCGCGCGGAACGGCAGCATCTACGCGTCGTATGCGACGTCGTCGACGCCGGCCGGCATGCTGCTCGGCGAAGGCAGCGAATCGCAGTCGCTCACGCCGGGCCGCGGCGGCGTCGGCCCGAATGCCGATCAGATGGCCCCCGAGAAGAACCGCAGCATCGAACTCGGCACGAAGTGGAACGTGCTGAACGACAAGCTGTCGATGACCGCCGCGCTGTTCCAGATCGACACGATGAATGCACGCGTGACGCTGCCGAACAACCAGTACGCGATGGTCGGCAACAAGCGCGTGCAGGGCCTCGAACTCGGTGTCGCCGGCCAGATCACGAAGCAGTGGCAGGTGTTCGGCGGCTACACGTACATGAAGAGCGAGCTGCGCGACAACGGCAAGGATGCCGCGAACAACGGCCACCGGTTCCCCAATACGCCGAAGCACAGCCTGACGATGTGGTCGAACTACGACGTGACGCCGAAATTCACCGTCGGCGGCGGCGCGTTCTACATGTCGGAAGTGTTCGGCGATCCCGCGAACCTGCGTGCGGTGCCGTCGTACTGGCGCTTCGACGCGATGGCGCAATACCGGATCAACAAGAAGCTCGACCTGCAGCTGAACGTGAACAACCTGTTCAACCGCACGTACTTCGATCAGGCGTATCCGGCGCACTACGCGTCGATCGCGCCGGGCCGCTCGGCGTTCATCACGCTGAACGCGCGCTACTGATCGATGGAAACCGTCTCGCTGAAGGCGCTCGCGTCGGTGTCGCCGCGCGCGTTCGCCGACATCCTGGCCGGCCCGCCCGAGCGCGCCGCCGCGTGGGTCGCGGCGGCTGCCGACAACGGGATCGTCGACGCGCAGGCCGTCTACGGCCAGTACCTGCTCGACGGGCACGGTGTCGCGCGCGATCCGGCCGCTGCATTCGGCTGGTTCCGGCATGCGGCGCGGGCCGGTCACCCGATGGCGATGAACATGCTCGGTCGCTGCTACGAGTTCGGCTGGGGGACGGCCGCCTGCGCGCCGGTGGCCGTGTACTGGTACCGGCTCGCCGCGCAGGCCGGCCTCGACTGGGGCATGTACAACCTTGCGACGGCGCTCGCGCTCGGCAACGGCGTCGCCGAGGATCGCGCCGCCGCGCTCGACTGGTTTCGCCGCGCCGCCGCGCTCGGCCATGCGAAATCGATCAACCTGATCGGCGGCTTCTACGAGGACGGCTGGGTCGTGGCCGTCGATGTCGACGCCGCGTTCGACCACTATCGCCGCGCCGCCGAGGCCGGCGATTTTCGCGGCCAGTTCAACTACGCACGGCTGCTCGCCGATCGCGGGCGCGTCGACGAAGCTCTCGTCTGGTTGGCGCGCGTGCCGGCCACCGCCACCCCCGCGTTCGTCGCGAAGATGCGCGCGTATCTCGCGTCGTCGCCGCTCGACGCGTTGCGCGCGGCGGCGCTGCAGTTGCCGTCTCATGGCATGGAATCCGAATCATGATGCTTCATATCCCCGGCGTGCTGACCCAGGCACAGGTCGCGCAATGCCGCGAGATGCTCGATGCCGCCGACTGGGTCGACGGTAACGCGACGTCCGGCACGCAGTCGGCGCTCGCGAAACGCAACCGGCAGTTGCCGGAAGGTTCGCCGGTCGCGCGCGCGGTCGGCGATGCCATCCAGGATGCACTGGCCCGACATCCGCTGTTCTTTTCGGCGGCGCTGCCGCTGAAGGTGTTTCCGCCGCTGTTCAATCGCTACGAAGGCGGCGAGGCGTTCGGCACGCATGTCGACAACGCGATCCGGCTGCTGCGCGGCACGGATTTTCGCGTGCGTAGCGACCTGTCGGCGACGTTGTTTCTCGAGGAACCGCACGCGTACGACGGCGGCGAGCTGTGCGTGGAAGATACGTACGGCGTGCATCGCGCGAAGCTGCCGGCGGGCGATCTCGTGCTGTATCCGGCGTCGAGCCTGCATCGGGTGACGCCCGTGACGCGCGGCGAGCGTGTCGCGTCGTTCTTCTGGATCCAGAGCATGGTGCGCGACGACGGCGATCGCACGTTGCTGTTTCAGCTCGATACGCAGATTCAGGCGTTGTCGGCGGAAAAAGGCGCGAATGATCCGATGGTCATTTCACTGACGGGGATTTATCACAACCTGTTGAGGAAGTGGGCGGATGCGTAGTCGCGGCGATCACGCCCGCTATGCACGCGCCATGCGCAAGTGCACGGGCCATCGCCCCGCTCCCCGCGCGCCAGCATTCATCTAACGAAATCGCCGACGACGGACGACGCGCCTTGCACCGCATTCACCGGCGACGGTTTCATCGATTACCGTCGGAATGGTTGGCATGGGTCGTCCGGCGAGCGCCATTGTGCCGTGATGCAAGTTGAATCGCCCGCGATATGACGCCTCGTCCAGGGAACCTTCCGCAACGAACGCACCCGCCGACATTCTTTCCGACGACAACGCCCCCGCATCGGTAACATCCGCACTTGCCGATCCCCGCCCGCTCCCGCACAATCGGGCCACCTGCCTTCCTCCCCCCGCGCCGATGTCCTATGCGTCACTCGCCACCGGCGTCCTGCTCGCCGGCGGTCTCGGTCAACGCTTCGACCCAAGCGGTCTGCACAGCAAGCTGCTCGCGCTGCTTCCCGACGGCACGCCGGTTGCGGTCGCGGCCGCGCGTCGCCTCGCCGCGGCCACGGCCGACGTGATCGCCGTCGTGCGTCCCGGCGCGGAAAAACTCGCGATTCTGCTGAACGAAGCGGGCTGCCAGGTCGTCTATGCGCCCGACGCGATGCGCGGCATGGGCGCGAGCCTCGCAGCGGGCGTCCGCGCGACGCCGGAAGCAACCGGCTGGCTGGTCGCGCTCGGCGACATGCCCTGGATCGCGGCATCCACCTACGAAGCGGTGACGCGCGCGCTCGACGCCGACGACGCATCGATCGTCGCCCCCGTTCATCGCGGCGTGCGCGGTCATCCGGTCGGATTCGCCGCGCACCATTACGATGCACTGGCCGCGCTCGACGGCGATACGGGCGCCCGCGCGTTGTTCGCGAGCGCACCGGTCAACCTGCTCGGCGTCGACGATCCCGGCATCCTGCGCGACGTCGACACGCCCGCGGATCTGCGCTGACATCGGCGCGCGCCGGCCGCACCGCACATCGTGGATGCCGGCATTCGCGCGATCCGGCGCGATACCTGCAGAGGCTCGCATGTCGCCGGCAATCCGCATGCCGCCGCGAGAATCCCGCTGCAAACACCCGCCCGATTGCCTATAACGGAGACGAGGCGCGCCCGCCGCGCCACCGCCGCCACGCATTGCGCGAGTTCCTCATGGACCACACGACCCCGATGCCCGAGCCCCCGGCCGACCCGAACCGCGATCCGGAAGACGATCCGTTGTCACCGCCACCGCCGGGGCATCCTCACGACAACCCGCAGCAACCCGACGGACCGCCAAGCAAGGACCCTGTCTAGCCGGCGTCCGCCCCGACCCGCGACGGCCACCGGCCGTGCCGGTGCCGCCGCGAGCGTCCGTCTGCTACCGCGCCGTGTACCCGCCGTCGATCGCCAGCGACACGCCGCTGATCATCGACGCCGCGTCGCTGAGCAGGAACAGGATCGGCTCGACCACCTCGTCCGGCTCCGCGAAGCGCCCGAGCGGAATCGCCGCGAGCATCGGCGCGCGCTTCTCCGGCTCGCTCCACGCGAACTGCGCCATTGGCGTGAGCGTGACGGTCGGGTTCACGCTGTTCACGCGAATTCCGTGCGCGCCGAGTTCGATGCAGAGCACACGCGTCATCGCGTCGAGCGCCGCCTTCGATGCGCAATAGCTCAGATGTGCGGGCAGGCCGACGAGCGCGGCCTGGCTCGATACGTTGACGATGCTGCCCCGCGCGCGTGCCGCGCCTCGCCCCGCACGTTCGATCATCTTCCGCGCGACGGCCCGCGCGACCAGCGCGGCGCCGCGCGCATTGACGGCCATCACGCGATCGAAGTGCGCCGCACTCACCTCGAGCGCCGGTTCGAGCGACGCGATCCCCGCGCAGTTGACGAGCCCGTCGAACGCGTCGTGCACGGCGAGCGCCGCATCGATCGCGTGTTCGTCGCCGCCGATATCGATGCGCAAGGTTTCGCATGCGATCTCGCCAGCCAGCGAATCGAGCGCGGCCGCATCGCGCCCCGCCGCGACGACCCGCGCGCCGGCATGGGCCAGCGCAACCGCGCAAGCGCGCCCGATGCCGCTCGACGCACCGGTGACGAGCACCCGCGCACGGCTGAAATCGAATCGTGTCTTCATGATGACGTGCGCAGTTCGTGCATGATCGGCTTGAGTGCCGGATACAACGCCGTGTAAAGCGCGAAGCGCGCCGCATACGCATTCGCGCGCGCGGCATCGGGACGCGCGCGTTCGACGAGCGTGACCCAGCCGCCCTGCGCGTCGTCGTGCGACACCAGCCCCGCGCCGACGCCCGCGAGCAGCGCGGCGCCCATCGCGGCTTCGACGTCCTGCTCGATCGTCCATACCGGGAAACCGGTCACGTCCGCGATGATCTGCATCCACAGCGCCGAATGCGCGGCGCCGCCGACGACGATCAACCGGTCGTCCAGCGCCGCCGCGCCGCGCCGGCCGGCCTCGATGTTGTGCCGCAGCGCGAACGCGACACCTTCGAGCACCGCGCGATACAGGTGCGCGCGCGTGTGCGCGAGGCTCAGCCCGACGAATGAGCCGCTCGCCTTCGCGTCCCACACCGGGCTGCGTTCGCCCATCAGGTACGGCAGGAACAGCACGCCGTCCGCGCCGGGCGGCACGCTTTCGGCCGCCTCCTCGAGCAGCACGTGCGGGTCGCCGTGCGGCAGCAATCGCGCCGCATCGATCTCCGCATGACAGAACTGATCGCGGAACCACGCGACCGATGCACCGGCCGTGATCGCGCCGCCGAACACGTACAGATCGCGCTGACCGTTGAACACGTGCGGCATGCTGACGAGCCCGTGCCGCGCATCGACGTGCTGGTTCACGTAGCCCCAGCACATGCTGGTGCCGATCATCGCGACATGCTGGCCGGTGCGCGTCGCGCCGGCCGCGAAGGTCGCGACGGCCGCATCCACGCCGCCCGCGACGACCGGCGTGCCGGCCGGCAGGCCGAGCCGTTCCGTCCATTGCGACAGCAGCCCGCCGACGACGTCGGTCGATTCGACGAGCCGCTCCGGCATCATCGTCGCGGGGATGCCGAGCATGTCGAGCGCATCGTCGGACCACTCGCGGCGCGCGACGTCGTACACGCCGCCGATGTTGCCGGCCGAACTGTGGTCGACCGCGACTTCGCCGGTCAGCAGATAGATCACGTACGCGTTCGGCGGCAGAAAATAACGCACGTTCGCCCACACGTCCGGGCGCTGCTCGCGCAGCCACAGCATCTTGGTGAACCCGTAGTAGCTGTCGACGCCGTTGCCCGTGATCACGCGCAGCCGCTCGACGTTCACGTTCTCGTTCACCCAGTCGACCTCCGCGGTCGCGCGCCGGTCCATCCAGATCAGGCACGGGTGCAGCGGCCGCATGTCGCTGTCGACCGGAATGCCGGAGCCGCCATACAGGCTGCTCACGCACACGGCGCGGATCGCGTCGGCCGGCACGCCGTGCGCGCGCGCGTCGCTCACGCAGCCCGCGATGCAGTCGAGCACCGCATCGAACCACACCTGCGGCCACTGCTCGGCCCACAGCGGGCGCGGCGTGTCGGGCTGGTAGCCGGCCGAACGGCGCGCGACGATCGTGCCATGCCGGTCGACGAGCAGCGCCTTGGTGCTCTGCGTGCCGATGTCGACGCCTATCACGTATTCCATGATGTCTCCGGTGAGAGATCGCACGAGCGGGCGTTCAACGCGCCGGCTTCAGCAGCACCTTGATCGATTCGGGCGACTTCGCGACGCGGATCGCTTCGTCCCAGTCCTCCAGCGCGAAGCCGTGCGTAACGATGCCTTTCGACGTGACGAGCCCGCGCGCGAGCAAATCGATCGCGACCGGATAACAATACGGCCCCAGGTGCGCGCCGCGCACGTCGAGCTCCTTGCGATCGCCGATGATCGACCAGTCGGCGGTCGTGTCCTCGCCGAACACGCTGAACTCGACGAACCGGCCGAGCTTGCGGATCAGTTCCAGCCCCTGGTTCACGCCGACCGGCGCGCCCGTCGTCTCGATGTACACGTCGCATCCGTAGCCGTCGGTCAGCGCGCGGACGATCTCGCGCGCATCGTCGCGCGTCGGATTGATCGTCACGTCCGCGCCGTATTGCCGCGCAAGTTCGAGCCGCTCGTCGATCAGGTCGATCACGACGAGCTTCTTCGGCGTCTTCAGGTGCGCGACCTGCGTCATCATCAGGCCGAGCGGGCCCGCGCCCGCGATCACCACGACGTCGTCGAGCTGAAGGTCGCCACGGTTCACGGTATGGATCGCGCACGACAGCGGCTCGATGATCGCCGCATCCTCGAGCGACACGCCGAGCGGAATCCGGTGCACGATGGCCGTCGGCGGAATGCGCATGTACTCGGCCATCCCGCCGTCGGCGACCTCGCGCTGGAAGCCGAAGATGTTGTGCACCTCGCACATCCAGTACTGGCCGGACTTGCAGTAGCGGCACTTGCCGCACGGCACGATCTGTTCGGCGATCACGCGATCGCCCAGTGCGACGCCGAAATGCTCGGCCGCGCCGTCGCCGAGCGCTTCCACGTAGCCGAAGAATTCATGGCCGGGAATCACGGGCGCCTTCACCCACGGGCTCGGGCCGCCCCAGAACATCTTCGCGCCTGTATAGCATTTGCAATCGCTCGCGCAGATCCCGCACGCGGCGATGCGGATCACGAGCTCGTTCGCGCCCGCGCGCGGCTGCGCGACCTGCTCGACGCGGTAATCCTCGGGGCCGTGGCAAACCACCGCGGTCATGCGCGGCTGGGCTTCGGGTGTCGTCATGAGTTGTCTCTTCCGTTGATGATTCGGATGTCTGATGAATGAATCGTTACCGCGACCGTTCGCGGCTGATGTAGATCGCGAGCAGGATGATTCCGCCCTTGATCACGTTCTGCACATACGGGTTCACGCCGATCATGTTCAGCCCGTTGTTGAGCACGCCGAGCAGCAACGCACCGACGAGCGTGCCGAGGATCGCGCCGCGCCCGCCGGAGATCGACGTGCCGCCCATCACGACGGCCGCGATCGCGTCCAGTTCGAAGCCGACGCCGGCGTTCGGCTGCCCGCTCATCAGGCGCCCGGTCAGCACGATCGCGGCAAGCGCCGACGTGAGCCCGGCCAGCGTGTAGACGATCAGCTTCACGCGCGCCACGCGCACGCCGGTGAGCCGCGTCGCCTGTTCGTTGCCGCCGATCGCATACACGTAGCGGCCGAACGGCATGCGATCGAGCAGCAGCCACGCGATCGCATAGACGACCAGCATGATCAGCACCGGCGCCTGGATGCCGAGCACCTTGCCGCTGCCGAAGAACGCGACCCAGTCGGGCAGCCCGTCGATCGGATAGCCGCCCGTATAGATCAGCGCGAGGCCGCGTGCGATGCCCATCGTCGCGAGCGTGACGATGATCGGCGGCATCCCCGCAAACGCGACGAACACGCCGTTCAGGAAACCGAACCCGAAGCCCACCGCGATACCGATCGCGAGCGCGGCGACCGCATTCACGCCGGCGACCATCAACCCGGCCGCGAGCGTACCGGACAGCGCCATGACCGAGCCGACCGACAGGTCGATCCCGCCGGTCAGGATCACGCAGGTCATGCCGACCGCGATGATCGCGTTGATCGACACCTGGCGCAGCACGTTCTCGAGATTCGCGGCGGACAGGAAGCTCGGGCTCGCGATCATCATCGCGATGCACACGACGATCAGCCCGACGAGCGGATAGAACAGCGTCGAGCGCCGCAGTTGCGTCCACATCGCGCGCGGCGGCGGCATCTCGCCGGCCGCGGCCGCGAGTGTCGGGGAAGACGGGGAAGAAGAATCAGGCAGGTTCATGGGTCGCTCCTCGCGTGCCGGCCGTGGCATGGGTCATGACCGTGTCGGGATCGATCTCGTCGCCTTCGAGCGTCGCCTCGATGCGGCCCTGCCGGAACACGGCGACGCGATCGCACATGCCGACGATCTCCGGCAGCTCGGACGAGATCATGATGATGGCGTAGCCGCGCGCGGTGAGTTCGCGCATCAGCCCGTAGATTTCCGCTTTCGCGCCGACGTCGATGCCGCGGGTCGGCTCGTCGAAGATCAGCACCGTCGCGTGATGATTCAGCCAGCGCGCAATCACGACCTTCTGCTGGTTGCCGCCGGACAGCGTCGCGACCTCGGTGTGGATCGACGGCGCCTTCACGCCGACGCGCCGCATCACGTCGTGCGTCGTGCGCGCTTCGCCGCGGCGATCGATCAGCCAGCGCATCGACCGGTACTTGCCGAGGTTGTTCAGCGAGATGTTGTCGCGAATCGAGAATGACGTGACGAGCCCTTCCGTCTTGCGGCTCTCCGGCAGAAGGCCGATGCCCGCACGCAGCGCGTCGGCCGGATCGGCGAGCTTCGCCGCCGCGCCGCGCACGCGCACGTCCTTGCGGTGCGCGCGCGTCGCGCCGATCACCGCGAGCGCGGTCTCGGTTCGGCCCGAACCGACGAGCCCCGCGAAGCCCAGAATCTCGCCCGCATGCAGCGCGAAGCGGTTGACCGGGCCGTTGCGCTCGATCTGCAGCGCGTCGACTTCGAGCACGGCAGGCGCATCCGTGGCTCGCGCCGGCTTCGGCGGGAAGCTGCTTTCGAGCCGGCGGCCGACCATCATCCGCACCAGCTGCTCGACGTCCGTGCGCGCGACGTCGGTGGTCGCGACGTACTGACCGTCGCGCAGCACCGTGATGCGATCGCACACCGCGAAAATCTCGTCGAGGTGATGCGAGATGAAGATCATCGCGACACCCTGCCGCTTCAGCTCGCGCATGATCGAGAACAGATGTTCTGCCTCCGCCGGCGTGAGCGTGGCGGTCGGTTCGTCGAGGATCAGGATGCGCGCGTCGAGCGACAGCGCCTTGCCGATCTCGACGAATTGCTGCTGCGCGACCGACAGCGTGCGTAGCGGCGCGTCGAGATCGATCGTCACGCCGAGCCTCGCGAAGATGCCGGCCGCGACGCGCCGCATCCGCGCGCGATCGCGCACGCCCCAGCGGGTGCGCAGCTCGCGGCCGAGGAACAGGTTGTCGACGGCATCGAGGTGCGGAATCAGGCTGAATTCCTGGAACACGATGCCGACACCGGCCGCGACCGCGTCGTGATAACTCGCGAAATGCCGCGCGCTGCCGTCGATCTCGATCGTGCCGGTATCCGGCTGGTGAATCCCGCAAAGGATCTTCATCAGCGTCGACTTGCCGGCCCCGTTCTCGCCGAGCAGCGCATGAATCTCGCCGCGCGCGATCTCGAGGTGAATGTCCGACAGCGCCTTCACGCCCGGAAAGCTTTTCGTGATGTGACTGAGCGTCAGTATCGTGTCCATCGGCTTCTCCGTGCGAAGGGCGTCGGCCGCGCCGCCGCCCTTCACGTCGCGTTGCGCGTCGCTCACCAGCTGAATCCCTTCGCGTTGCCGCGATCGACGACCTTCACGTCGACCGGAATCGCCTTCGGCACCGTCGCACCCCACTTGCGCGCGATCGCGATGCCGAGCGCGATGCGCACCTGGTCGGCCGGGAACTGCGCAGTCGTCTCGATGAACTTCGAGTTCGGTTTCTGGATCGCCGCGATCGCCTCGGGCGCGCCGTCAACGCTGGTCAGCTTGATGTCCTTGCCCGATCCCTCGATCGCGGCGAGCGCGCCCATCGACCCGCCGTCGTTCACGCTGAAGATGCCCTTCAGGTTCGGATGCGCGGAGATCATGTTCTCCGTCACCGACAACGCGGTCGCGCGCTCCTGCTTGCCGTTCTGCGTGTCGACCAGCTTCACGTTCGGGAATTTCGCGAGGCCGGCCTTGCAGCCGCGCACACGTTCGAGAATCGGCACGACCGGAATGCCGTCGAGGATCGCCACCTCGCCGCTGCCGCCGATCGCCTTCGCGAGGTATTCGCACGACATCACGCCCGCGTCGTAATTCTTCGAGCCGACAAACGAATCGACCGGGCCGTTCGCGTTCGCGTCGACGGCCACAACCACCGCGCCGGCCTTCTTCGCCTGCGTGATCGCCGACTGGATGCCGGTCGAATCGGTCGGATTCACGAGCAGGATGTCGATCTTCTTCTGCAGCATGTCCTCGACGTCGCTCACCTGCTTGCTGACGTCGTGATGCGCGTCGGTCACGACGACCTGCGCGCCGATCGACGCGGCCGCGTCGTTCAACGCCTTCTGCATCGTCACGAAATACGGATTGTTCAGCTCCTGGAAGGTCATGCCGATCCGCAGCGGCGCCGCATGCGTGACCATCGGGAACCAGGCTGCGACAGCTGCCGCGGCAACGGCCGCGATGCGTGCGGCGCGGCGGCGGGATGAAGCGGGCGATGCGTGCGTCATGACGGTGTCTCCGGATATGTGCGGTTTTTTCGTGGGTGAGCGAGCCCCTCGCGACGCGAACGGCGCGATGGGCTGGGTGAAACGGCAAGGAAAAGTCAGTCGGGCGAACGCCCGGCGATCATCCGGGCTGCGGTACGAGCCCGCGTGCATCGGGCGTGACCACGCGCGGCGGCATCGGGTTGCCGGTGGGCGCCGCATGCAGCGCCAGCTCGCGGCTGCGTGCGTTCAACCGCTGCAGCGCGCGAAATTCGGTCGGCGCCATCCCCTTCACCGCGCGGAACTGGCGGTTGAAGTTGGACACGTTGTTGAAGCCGGCCTGGAAGCAGATGTCGGTGATGTTCGCGTCGTCGGCGAGCAGCATCTGGCATGCGGATTCGATCCGCAGCCGGTTCACGTACTGGACGAACGGCAACCCGGTATGGCGATGGAACGCGCGCGAGAATGCGCTGACGCTCTGCCCGGTCAATTGCGCGAGATCGGATTCGCGCAGCTCGGACGCGAGATTCTTGCCGATATACGACAGCGCGTGGCTGAGCCGCGTGGGCGTCACGTGCGCCTGGTCGTACGCGGGGCTTGCGAGCAGCGTGCGTTCGGCCGCGCCGCACAACCGCTCGAGGATCGTCATGAACAGCGCGATGCGACGCATCCCGCGCGCGGTCAGCAGCTCGTCGAACAGCGGTGCGATCGCGGCGCTCGTGTCGTCGTCGAAGCCGACGCCGCGCCGCGCGTCGTCGAGCAGCGCCTGCGCGTCGCGGCATTCGGGAAACGCGTCCATGCAGCGGCGCACGAACGACGGATCGAACTGGATCACCAGATTGCGGCGCTCGACGGTTTCGCCTTCGGCCATGTCGCTGACCCAGTTGTGCGGCAGGTTCGGGCCGAGCAGCACGAGATGGCCGGGGCCGAACGAGCCGATATGGTCGCCGACGAAATACTTGCCGCTCGTCGCGACGATCAGGTGCAGTTCGAATTCGGGATGGAAATGCCAGCGGATCGTGCGATACGGATAGCCGTGCGACCAGACCTTGAACGACTCGTCGCGTCGCACGTCGACCACTTCCAGATCGGGATGCATCATCCTGGCGTCTCCATTCCCATGTCTCGCTGGCCGGGCCGCTCGGCGGTTCGCCTCGTTCGCCGCGTGAGTCGTGCGGCAACGCGACCGGTCGCATGGGAAGCAATGTAGGTCGATCGCGTGCGCGGCTCCACCAACTTTACGCCTGATTTTCGATACTTTTTTGCGGGTTGCGGGTAGAAAGGGGCGCGAAACGCAAAATTGTGCAGTGCGGCACCTCGCCGACCGAGCGCCGGCGGAACGTACGCGCGCACCGCAACACGGCCGCCAGGCGGGTCGACGACGGCCGCTGCCGCGGCTACGCCGCCGCGCTTTCCCGCGCGACACGCACCTCGTACGCCTTCAGGTGGTTGTACGCGATCCGCAGCAACGACAACGCATCCGCCGCCTGCGGGTCGCGGCGCGCAAGCAGGTCGCCGATCACGTGATCGGCTTCGACCCGTGCGCGGTTTTCGACGTCGCGCAGCATCGACGCGGTCAGCGGCGACGGCGTCAGCACCATCCGCTGCATCCGCTCGACCGCGGCGGAATCGGGGCGGTAACCGTTGTGCGCGGCGATCGCGCTGCATTCGTCGAGCATCGTCTCGAGCAGGCGGCGGCCGTCCGGCGCGGCGAGAATGTCGCCGATCGAACCGCGAAACAGCGACGTGCTCGCCGCGAGCGTCGCGAGGAACACCCACTTGTCCCACATCCGCGCGGCGATGTCGTCGCTGAGCGTCGCATCGAAACCCGCGCCGCCGAGCACGTCGGCCACCGCGCGCACGCGCGCCGATTCTCCGCCGGCGAGTTCGCCGAACGACAGCCCTGCCGTGTCGTTCAGATGCACGATCCGCTGCTCGCGATCGAGCGTCGCCGCGATCACGCACAGGCCGCCGAGCACCTGCGCGGCATCGAACCGGTCGCGCAGCACGTCGAGATGGCGCATCCCGTTGAGCATCGGCAGGATCAGCGTCGACGGCCCGACGAACGGCGCGAACGATGCGATCGCATCGTCGAGGCTGTACGCCTTACAGCTGAGCAGCACCAGGTCGAACGGCGCGGCCGCGTCGCTCGCGCGCAGCGTCTGCACGTTCGCTAGCGTCAGGTCGCCGCGCGGGCTGCGGATCAGGAGCCCGTCGCGCGCGAGCGCGGCCGCCCGGCCGTCGCGCACCAGAAACGTCACGTCGCGCCCCGCCGCCGCGAGCCGGCCGCCGAAGTATCCGCCGACCGCGCCGGCCCCCACCACCAGAATTCGCATCGTTGCCTCCTTTCGGATTGGTTCGACGCCGCCGCCGTTCGCCCCGACCGTCGGGGCACGACGCGCAACCGCCATCGCCCGACAGTATAGCGACGCCGAATATGTATATGCATAGATACCCGCACCGCGCGCGGCGGTATCGAGCCGCCGCCGTTTCTAAGGGATTTCCCGCCTACGGCAACGTCCGTTTCACGCCGTCAAAGAATTATCCCGTCACGCCGTTCCGGCGCGCTTGTTCGACCGACCGACCTCACTACCCATGCGCACCCTTTCCCTGAACCAGAAACTCGCCTCGATGATCGTCATCCTGTGGCTCGGCCTGCTCGTGATCGCCGGCATCGGCGCATGGCAGACGCGCGCATCGATGATCACGGACCGCCGCGACCAGCTTGCGTCGCTGGTCGCGCAGGCGACGAACGTCGCCGACCATTACTACAAGCTGTCGCAACAGAACGCATTGCCGGAAGCCGACGCGAAGCAGAAGGCGCTCGAGGCGATCGCGGCGATGCGCTACGGCACCGACGGGTATGTCTCGATCAACGATTCGAAGCCGGCGATCGTGATGCATCCGATCAAGACCGAGCTCAACGGCAAGGACGTGTCGAATTTCACGGATCCGAACGGCAAGCATCTGTTCGTCGAGATCGTGAAGGCCGGCAACGTGGACGGCGGCAAGGGTTTCGTCGAGTATCTGTGGCCGAAGCCGGGCGCCGACAAGCCGCAGGACAAGACCAGCGCGGTGCAGCGCTTCGCGCCGTGGGACTGGTATCTCGTGACGGGCATGTACATGGACGACGTGCGTTCGGCCGTGCTCGCGAGCGTCGGCCGCTGGCTCGCGATCACGGCCGTGCTCGGCGCGATCGCGACCGCCGTGATGGTGCTCGTGCTGAAAAGCGTGCGCGCGAACCTCGGCGGCGAGCTCGAAGTGGCGCTCGACGCCGCGCAGCGTATCGCGCAGGGCGACCTGACCGCGCGCGTGAGCGTAAAGCAAGACGACCGCGGCAGCCTGCTGCATGCACTGCATACGATGCAGAACGGGCTGATCGACATGGTGTCGCGCGTGCGGACGGGCACGGAGAACATCAACGTCGGCGCGAGCGAGATCGCGTCGGGCAACACCGATCTGTCGCAGCGCACCGAGGAACAGGCGGCCGCGCTCGTGCAGACCGCGTCGAGCATGGACCAGATGACCGCGAACGTGAAGCAGAACGCCGACAGCGCCGCCCAGGCCGCGACGCTCGCGGGCCAGGCCGCGCAGGTCGCGACGCGCGGCAGCGAGGTGGTCGACGATGTGGTGCGGACGATGAACGAGATCACCGACCGCTCGCACAAGATCGGCGACATCATCGGCGTGATCGACGGGATCGCGTTCCAGACCAACATCCTCGCGCTGAACGCGGCTGTCGAAGCGGCGCGCGCGGGCGAACAGGGCCGCGGCTTCGCGGTGGTCGCGGCCGAGGTGCGCTCGCTCGCGCAACGCTCGGCGACGGCCGCGAAGGAGATCAAGTCGCTGATCGTATCGTCGAACGAAACTGTCGAACACGGCGCGACGCTCGTCACGCACGCGGGCGAGACGATGGCCGAGATCGTGCAGTCGGTGCGGCGCGTGAACGAGATCCTCGACGAGATCAGCCATGCGTCGCGCGAGCAAAGCGCGGGGATCGAGCAGGTCAACCGCGCGGTCGGCGAGATGGATCAGGTCACGCAGCAGAACGCGGCCCTCGTCGAGGAAGCCGCGGCCGCCGCGCATTCGCTGCGCGACCAGGCCGAGGCGCTGCGCGACGCCGTCACGCGATTCGCGTTGCCGGCCTGACGTCGCCTCTTCCGCGCGTCTTCCACGCTTACCCCGCTCCGCCCGGCCGGCTCAGGGTCATGAAACCGCCGAACCCCATCCCGGCCGCCCGCTGGACCAGCTCGATGTCGTTGGTCACGCCGAGTTTCTTCATCGCGCTGATCTTCTGCGCGCTGACCGTCTGCTTGCCCTTGTTCAACCGCTGCGCGATCGTCTTGATCGGCAGGCCGGCCAGATAAAGGCGCATCACCTCGATCTCGCGCGTCGACAGTTTCACCGATGCCTGGTCGTGCTCGGCGACCGCATCGAGCGCGCGCCGGACGAGCGGCGACTGATAGCGCCCGCCGCTGTAGCTCGAATGGATCGCGGTGACGATGTGACCGACTTCGTCGAACTTGCTGACGAGGCTCGCGCCGCCCTTCGCGAGAATCGAGCGAAAAATCACCGGATTCTCGTTCCCCACCAGCGCGACGACCCCGACGTTCGGGCGCGTGCTGTGCAGCCAGTCGAACAGTGCGATACCGTCCATCTGCACGTCGCCGCGAATCGGATAGTCGACCAGCACGATGTCGCAGTCGACGCTGCCGAGCGCCTCGATCAGATCGCCCGGGGTCCGGGAGACGCCGACCAGATCGATCGCGCACGCGTCGCCGGCAATGTGCTCCATGCCCGCGAGTGTCAGCGGCGAGTCGTACGCGAAAACAGTGCGAATTCTGAATTTCCCCATGCGCAGTCCCAGAAGTTTCGCCGGGCCGCACGTCGCGGAATGCGTGCACGGCGGATCGGCATTGAATCAACGTTCGGGATATTTTTATCCCGGACATCATTCTAGGCAGCAACGCACGGCCGGGATATGGGGCGCCGTCTGAATTGGTCCGTGCTTGCGTGATACGAGTTTGATATCGGCACCGGTCAGACCGTCCGGCGGCAGCCGGGGTCGGCCGGACGGCCGACGTTGCGGGTCGCGCGGGCCGCACGGACGGCCCGCGGGGTAAAATTGCGGCCTTTGCATGCCACTCCGGGCGACCGGCCAGGGGCAGCGCGCCATTCCCGGCCGCGCGCCCGCCCGTTCGCCGGCTGCCCGTACTCCCGCTTCCCCCATGACCGAATCCGATCTGCAATCCGACGACACCACCATCCACGAAGGCGGCCTCTGGCGCGACAACGGCTGGACGGCCCGCATCATCAAGAATGAGGACGACGACGGCTGGGCCGTCGAGATGATCAAGGACGGTGAAGCCGAGCCCGCGCTCGTCGGCCCGTGGACGATGGGTCGCGACAAGAAGAATCCGAAGCCGATGGACGCGAACGCGTTCCGCACGCTGGTGAAGACCGCGACCGAGGTGTTGATGCGACACGAGCAGCAACGCCGTGCGATGCTGCACAAGGAAGTGACAGTGCAGGACGACGACGGACAGGATGTATCGGTCACGCTCGACATCGTGCCGGACGAGTTCGAGCCGTATGCGCAACTGAAGGCGTTCGACCCGTACGGCGAGCTGCTGGCCGACGCGAAGGTCTCCGCCGGGTTCAAGCTCAACAAGGCCAGTGCCGCACGCTGGGTCGAATCGGGCTTCGAACGGCCGGCCTGACGCCACGGGCCGGCGCCCGCGCGATGCCGGCCACCTGTCCGCGCGTGCGCAATCCGCGCTACCCGCTCAATCCGCGTCAGCCGTGCAGGCCGTGCGCGGTCATCAGGCGGTACAGCGTCGCGCGCGAGACGCCGAGTTCCGCCGCCACGTCGGCATGCTGGCGCCGATGCCGCAACAGCGTTTCCTCGATCGTGCGCCGCTCGGCCTGGCGGCGTAATTCCGCGAGCGTCGGCGGCCGGTGCGACGTGTACTGGTTCAGTTCGAGATCGACGGCCGAGATCAGCGGGCCATTCGTCATCACGACCGCGAAGCGGATCCGGTTGATCAGTTCGCGCACGTTGCCGGGCCATGCATAGTTGTGGATCGCCTCGATCGCGCACGGCATGAAGCCGCGAATCCGGTGCGCGCTGTCGCCGCGATAGCGCCGCAAGATGTGATCGGCGAGCAGCATGATGTCGCGGCCGCGCGCGCGCAGCGGCGGCTCGTCGATGCGCAGCACGCACAGCCGGTAATACAGGTCCGCACGGAACCGTCCCGCCTGCATCGCGGCCTCGAGATCGACGTGGGTCGCGGACACGATCCGCACATCCACCGGAATCGACGTGTGTCCGCCGAGCCGCTCGATCTTGCCCTCCTGCAGGAACCGCAGCAGGCTCGCCTGGCTCTCGAACGGCATGTCGCCGATTTCATCGAGGAACAGCGTGCCGCCGTGCGCGGACTCGATGCGGCCGATCTTGCGCTGATGCGCGCCGGTGAACGCGCCGCGCTCATGACCGAACAGCTCGGCCTGCAGCAGCGTCGTCGGAATCGCCGCGCAATTCACGGCGACGAACGGCGCGTCGGCGCGCGACGAATGCTGATGGATCGCCGACGCGGTCAACTCCTTGCCGGTGCCGGATTCGCCGGCGATGAACACGGTGGCCTCGGTGTTCGCGACCTTGCGGATCGTCGCGAACAGACGGCGCATCGCGTCGCATGCGCCGATCATCGTACCGCCGGGCGGCGCGGCGTCGACGGCCGGATCGCCTTCCGCCAGTTTCAGCATCCCGTACGCATGGCCGACGAGATAACCGATCGTCGTATCGGCCGTCGCATCGCGGGCATAGCCGAAGCAGCACTGGCGGATCAGTCGCGCGATGGTGGCGTCGCGCAGTCGCTCGTCGTCGGCGATCGCGACCCAGCCGATCCGCGGATCGCGCAGCAGCGCCTCGAACGACGCAACGTCGGGCGACGCGAAATCGTCGAAATCGACGATGCCCGCATGCAGGCGGTTCGCCTTCACGAGATTGAGTGCGTCCGCAACGGATTTCGCGCGCCACACGTCCCAGCCGCGCGACGCGAGACAGTCGACGAGCCCCGCATCGGGACACGGCGACAGATACACGAGCGGGCGTGACGGCACGCCATGGTGACGCCGGACCGCGACGAACGGTGGCGTGCACGGCGCCCGCTCACCCTCCTGCGGGCCTGACAGTCTGATCGGGCAGCAATGGTTCACGATGGCCTCGCCGCATGGGGTTGTCTGGCGGAACGGGCGGCGCGAAACGATGCGCGGCAGGCCTCCCTGCCCACGCGCGACGCTGCCTGCATGTCCGCTCGGGAAAGTTTCGTCATCGGCAGAACACGACGCGCTGCATGTAGATCTGCGGTTCGACGACGGGCCTCGCGGCCTGGTTGAGGTCCTCGCGATAAGCACGGTAGGTCTTGCCGTTCACCGTCACTGCCGTCGCAGGCGCCGTCTCGATCGTGTTCAGCCCTTTGCGCTGCCAGTCGCTGACCCGCGCCGACGCCGACACGCTCGACTCGCCGGCGATCTTCTGCGTGATCGCGCTGCTGTCGCTCCACGGCTGCGTCTGCATGTCCTCCGCGTGCTGCATCGCGCCGATCGTCTTGCCGGTCGGCGTCGGCCCGTTCTGCGCGTCGAACGGCGCGCCACGACCGTACACCGGCGATTGCCACGACGGTGCGTGCCCCTCCGCCGGCATCATGTAGATCATCTGCGGATCGCCGACCATCATCATCGGCACGCATGCCGTGTTGTCCGGGCGGCCGAGCGTCGTCAGCGCCTGCTGGACGCTCGCGGCATTCGCGAGGGTCTGCTCGCTCAGGATGACAAAGACCGCAGGGTTCTGGAAAACCGACTGCGCGGCGGCTTGTGTGCCGACCAGCAGCAGCGCGACCAAAAAGATCCTCATGATTGAGGCCTCCTTGTACCCTCGTCAGGCAAAAAGAGGTGTTGACCTCGGGGAAGGGACCAACACCCGTCAAACTTGCGACGTGCGTCGCGTCGCGGATCCCGGCGGCGCCCGTGCGACCGGCATGCCGATCGCACGGGCGCCTTGTCCGCATGCTTACGACGACGTGCTCGTCGAGATGACGGTCGGCACCGGCATCACCGGCGCGGCCGGGGCGGCCTGCTGGTCAACCGTGGCCGGCACGTCGGCGGACGGTGCGGGCGTGGCAGCGGATTCGACCGCGTCCGTCGCCTTCGCATCGGCGGCCGGCGCGTCGGCAGCGGCCGCTGCGGCGGGCTGCGCGGCTTCCGGTGCGGGCGCCTCGGCTGCTGCCTGCGATGCCGGTTCGGCGGCCTTCGCATCGGCTGCGGGCGCGGGCGTTGCGGCGTCCGCGGTCCGCGATGCGGCGTCGGTCGCCGCCGGTCCGGATTGTGCGATGTCCGGCGTCTTCGTGTCGGCGGCGGGCGCTGCCGCGGCTTGCGCGGCGGTGTCGGTTGCAGACGGTGCAGGTTCCGGCGCCTTGTCGGCAATCGTCGGCGCGGGTTGCTCCGGCGCCTTCGTATCGACCGCAGGCGTCGCCGCGGCTTGCGCCGTGGTGTCGGTTGCGGCCGGCGCGGGTGCCGGCGCCTTGTCGGCAACCGCCGGCGCCGCAACGATGGCGGCAGCCGGCACCGCACTCACCGCGGCCGGTGCAACGGCAGGTGCAGCGCTCATGGCAGGTGCAACGGCAGGCGCGGCACTCACGGCCGGTGCTGCCGCCGCAACCGGTGCGGCAACGGCGGCAGGCACGACGGCAGCCGCTTGCGTCGCCTTCACGGCGGCCGCCTGTGCTGCGGCAGGCACCGCGCCGACGGCCGGCGCGGCGATCGACGGCGCGGGCACCGACACCGGGATCGGCGCCGCCTGGACCGCGGTCGTCGCCACCGGGCGCGTCTGCACGGGCGCGGCGGCGTCCAGCGGCGGCAGGCCCATGCGGCTGCGCACGATCGGATCGCGATACTTCACGTCGTCGGCCACGGTCGCTTCGACGGCGGGCGCCACGTTCGAGCGCGCGAGCGGCGCGGTCGTGCCCGGGCACAGGTGACCGGTCGCTTCCACCGCACGCCGGTTCGCATCGCTCTGGCAAAGCAGCGCGAGCGCGACGTCGGTCAGCCCCATCGCGCGGAATTCACGCGCGTCGAGACGACGCACGCATGCCTGGTCGACCAGGGTCGTGCCGCCCGTCGCGCCGAAGCCCGGAAACGACACGCCGACGCTCACCGAGCCCATGCAGGTATCGGACAGCGTGGTCGTGAGACCCGGCGCCTGGATCGCGGGGTTCGTCTTGATCGTCTGGGTACCCGAGTAGTTGACGTTTTCCGACGTCTGGGTGTTGAACGGATTAGTCCCCGGCGAGCCCGCCGACTGGAGCGAGCTCACGCTCTGCGGTGTCACGTTCGAGCCGCCGCTCGTGGAAGAAGGCAAGTTCAAGTTCACCTGCACGCTCGAATTGCCGCTGCCACGCACCCCGCTGCTGCTGGTGGCGCTCCCGCCGCGCGAACTCGTGGTGTTCGTGTTCATGCTCGAGCCACCGCCCTGGCTGATCGCCGTCGACGACGTCGAGGACTGCGCGCTTGAAGTCGAGTCGGCGGTCTGCGCTTGGGCACCGATCGTGGCCATCGCGAACATCGCCGCACATGCCACCCTGATCTTGTTGCTGTTCATTTCAATCTCCGGACGTGGTTTGACCTCCCACCCAGGCAACCGTATTAATTCCCCTGAATTCCTTCAGTTTTGCCTGCTTCCCCGAACTGCTTCCAGCCACTGCCCAGCTGGGACCATGAACCGCCCGACATGCCCGGCCATTGCGGGGCCGCCGATGCGCCGATGGCACTGCCCGACGAAAGCGTGTGTTGTTGTGACGGTTTGGTTGTCTGGTCAGGGTTGTTTGACGTTTGCACATTCGATTGCACGTCGTCGGCAGCACGGTCAGCGCCATACGCCGTCAGAGACGCGAGCATCAGAGCGGCGGCAATCAGTTTCTGCTTCATGCCAACTCCTTACGGTGACAACAAGGCGAGGAAAGAGACCAGCGTCGTAGGGAAGCTGGCCCCCCGACACCCGGATCAGGGACTTCCGGCGGTCGCGCCGGAACTGCCCTGGCTGCCGCCCGATGCGAACGGCGATCCGGCCGGACCGGTGCCCCATACCGTCGACGAGTTGAAGTGGTTCGAGCCCGCGACCGTTCCCGACCACCCACTGCCCGCCATGCCGGCGGCACCTGCGTTGGCAATGCCGTTGTCGTTCGCGCCGGTTGCCGTGTAGTGGTTCGCGCCGAGTACGATCGTGGCGGTCACCCCTCCCGACAGCGCATTGGCGTTCTCGCTCGTGTTGCCGGTTCCACCGAACGAGCCTGCGGCACCGATACCGCCGCCTGCCGCGAACGCGCCTCCGTTCGTGCCCCAGCCGCTGGCCGTCGAAGTCGAGTCGTGATAGGCGGATGCCGTGCCGATGGAGCCGGCGGGTGTCACGGTACTTCCGGCGTTCGCGCCCGCCACCGAGGTCGAGTTGCTCGTGTAGCTGCCGGTACCGACCAGCACCGAACCGGAGACGCCTGCCGCGACGGATTGCGTCTGGTTGAATGTCGTCGGACCTGCCGCCAGCACGGCTGACGATAGGACGGTGAGCGCTGTCGCTAAAATGACGTTGGCTTTCATAGCAATTCCTTGCTGTGAGGAAGTTCGGTGGCCGGGTCGCCGGGTCCGCCCTCGCGGGACGAAACCCGGCATCCGTGCCACCTGTCCATGACGAACGCTATGCGCCGCGGCTTAGTAGTGATACATCGTCCAGCCGGTCGAACCGGCGTTCGCGCCGCTGGAACCGCCAGCTTGTGCGCCGCCGAAGCCGAAGCCGCTCACCGTCGACGTGTTGATGTGGTTCGTGTACGAGATCGAGCTGCTCGCGCCGCCACCGGCCGTTGCACCGGCGGCGCCGAGCGCTGCGCCCGAATCGGTCGCGGTGAAGTGACCGAACCCGACGACACCGGCCATCGTCTGGCCACCGCTCGACGAGTTGCTGGTGGAGGTCGTGCCGCTCGCTGCGAACGCTGCACCCGAAACCGCCATCACTGCTGCTGCAATCAGAAGCTTCTTCATGGTCGACTCCATAACGGCGTGGACGGAACAAGCGAGGAAAGCTGCACGCCTTCAACTTCCCTGCCTCGAGCAATCCCTAAAAATAAGGATCACTATCCAATCACAAAGCAACGATTCATCTCGAATCCGAGACCACGTAACTTTTGGCCAGTCGAAGTTCAGGTTAGTATTTTTTAGTTTTACGAATTTTTTATAGGAATTCTCGATATCTCATATCGATTTTTAAAAATCAGAAAACAAATCGCTTCACGCACCCGAATGCAGGCATTCGAAATCCAGATCTGGTTTTTTCGAAATCCGCTCCCGCGACACACCGGCACACGGCATTCGCTTCAGCGATCGAAAATGCGTGAAAATGGTTAAGTACCGAAAATGCAGCGCCATCCAAAACATGCACGTCATCGTGGCGATAACGGGCCTGCATGACGGTCTGTCGGCATCGCCTCTCCCTGAGCTACCAGTCAATGATCTTCCGGGTCATCCGGCCGTCGGATATTCGAGCGAGTCCGGCGAGCGCCGGTATTTGCCCGGCGCACTCGATACGGCCCTGCACGGTCGGAGTCGAGTCGGGGTCAAGCTGTCCGGCACGAACAGCCCGGTCCACCCGGACGCGCTGAATGAAAGGGAGCACCGCTGTCGGCCGGTCGTCATGCGGAACGACAGGCGTTCCAGCACGTGCGACACGCGGATGCCGGGAAACCGGCGACGAACCCGCGAGGCTGGCACTGCATCGCGAGCCGTACTCCGAGCTGTCCGACTACCCCACGGATGCGCAAGGAATGCGCGGAACGAATGACTGCTTCTGGTCTTCATCTCTATTTCCCCGACTGCTTATTGACGAACGCGTCGCCCCCCATCTTTGTCGCATCAGGTCGACCGCTCGCCGGTGCGTCCAATGTCGCAAGCGGCATGCCATGCGTGATTCCACCGACGGTTGCTTGACGCGTACCGTCCGCGAAGCCCGGCCATTTCGCCGGGAATCGCATTTTTTGTTTCAGGAATGTATCGCGACAACCGTGGGCGGCTTGCGCCGATCATTGAATGCCGCGAAGCAATGCCGGAAAAGGCGGACGAATGCGACCCGCGGGGCCTCGCGCAAGGGGGTGACGAACGGGTGTTTCATACTTGAGAAGTGCGGGGTCGCACATTGCGTGCCGATCCGCACATCGGCCCTGCCAAACCGCTTGCTGCGGCCCGTTCGACAGCGTTCGCATACCTGATAAACGACGAATCGAAACGCGCGGCACCCGATGCAGCGGAGCCTGCACGGCGGATATCGCCAAGCTTCCGGCTGTGCACGCCGGCCGCCGCGAAACGCAATTGATTCATCCGTGAAAATACCGACGGGATCAAGCGTCGACCGACAATGTGAACGCGCGGCAAAAGACGACAATTGCGGTGCAGGCCGACATGGCGTTCGCGCTGCCGGCATATCGGAAAAGATGACAGCATGCGCCGCACGAACCCTTCAACACCCTTTATCCATTTTTACTGGCGTCATTCAATTCGGCGACATTCGATGTCAATAACCGCCGCGCGCCAATCGCCGGATAACGACGCACGATGCGCGCGAGAAACATTTCCGATGCGATATCGGCCGCGAATCTCATCGCTGAAACATATTCGTGCAAAGCGTGATTCATGCTGAACATTCGTGACGGCGCGACTTTTTTGCGCGTTTCGACCGGCCGGTTCGAATGCTGCCGGCAGTTTTCACACCGGTTCGCGCAATCCACGGATACATGCGTGAAACAGAAGTTCGTGCGCGCCGTGGCAGCGCCGTCCGCTGCTCCCTCGCATCCGCATGCGGCAACCCTGGCACGACGCTTGAATGTCGTCCCGATTCGGCACGCCGCGCAGCGCGCGACGAAGCCACGCGCGATGCAATCGAAATGAACCGCGCCACCGCTATGTGCCGAGCAATTCCTTCTTGCGCAGATGCACGACGTCGCGCATCGGCGGCGCGCCGAACAGCCGGCTGTATTCGCGGCTGAACTGCGACGCGCTTTCATAGCCGACGGTCGCGGCCACGGACCCGACGTCGCCGCCCTGCCGCAGCAATAGCCGCCGCGCTTCGTGCAGCCGCAGTTGCTTCTGATACTGCAGCGGGCTCAGCGTAGTCACGTGCTTGAAGTGATGGTGTAGCGACGACACGCTCATGTTGACCGCCTGCGCGAGCGTGTCGACGCGCATCGGCTCCGCGTAGTGATCGCGGATCCATTCGATCGCGCGTGCGATCCGGTGCGTCTGGCTGCCGGCGACGGCCATGTGCCGCAGCCGCGTGCCCTGCCCGCTCGTCATCAGCCGGTACAGCAGCTCCTTTTCGATCAGCGGCGCGACCACCGGAATGTCGGCCGGCGTATCGAGCAGCCGCAACAGCCGCAGCGCGGCATCGAACAGCGGCGGCGTCAGCTCGGCAAGCGCGATGCCCTCGCCTTCGGGGCCGGCATCCGGCTCCGGCAGCCGCATCTCGGCCGCGAGTTCGACGATGCGCTGCGGATCGAGCGTGAGCGACAGGCACAGGTAAGGCGCGTCCGGCGACGCCTGCGTGACGCGCGAGAGAATCGGCAAGTCGATCGACGCAATCAGGCAGTTCCGCGTGTCGTATTCGTAAGCCTGGCCGCCCACGATCACACGCTTCGCGCCCTGCGCGGCGATCACGAGCGCGGCGCGCGACACGCCGCAGCCGAGATCGACCGGATGCCCGTGCCGGTGCAGCATCAGCGCCGGCACGGCCGTCGAGTGGGAGCCGTCGGTCGGCGCGAAGCGGGCGATCAGCGATGCCAGTTCGCGCCGCCCGGATTCGCGCGACGCCGCGATATCGGTCATGTCCATGACGGGTTCCTCGCTTCGTTTCCCTGAATCGCGCGAGCATAGCGAATCGCTCGCCGCCGCGCCGGGGATTTGCAGGATTGTTCAATAAATTTGCAGGATTGGGTAGACGCAAAAAACGCGCGCTCGCGCACACTGCCCGCTAACCGGGCGCATGCCGGGTTTTCCCCATGGAGACATACCAATATGCCTACCTCGTTTGTCCTCAACGGCAAGAACGTTACGCTCGACGCCGATCCGTCGATGCCCGTCCTCTGGGCGATCCGCGAGCACGCGGGACTGACCGGCACGAAGTTCGGCTGCGGCATGGCGCAGTGCGGCGCGTGCACCGTCCATCTCGAAGGCCAGGCGGTGCGCTCGTGCGTGCTGCCGCTCGCCGGCATCGCGGGCAAGCACGTCACCACGATCGAAGGCCTGCAGAGCAAGCCCGCGCAGGCCGTGCAGGCCGCCTGGGTGAAGCTGCAGGTGCCGCAGTGCGGCTATTGCCAGTCCGGCCAGATCATGTCGGCCACCGCCTTGCTCGAACAGAACCCGAAGCCGACCGACGCGGACATCGACGCCGCGATGAACGGCAACATCTGCCGCTGTGCGACCTACGCCCGCATCCGGGCCGCGATCCACGACGCGGCCGCGACGCTGGGAGCCTGACCATGACGATCGAACTCGACAATCGCGATTCGGTACGGCCGTCGCGCCGCACGTTTCTGAAGGCCGCGGGCGCCGCGGCCGCCGTCAGCCTGACGATCGGTTTCGAATGGGCCGGCCTCGGCCGCCGCGCGCTCGCCGCGACGGCCCCCGCCGCCGACTTCGCGCCGAACGCATTCCTGCGCATCACGCCCGACGGCGCGGTCACCGTCATCGCGAAACACGTTGAAATGGGCCAGGGTGCGTACACGGGCATCGCGACGATCGTCGCCGACGAGCTCGACGCCAACTGGTCGAGCGTACGCGTCGAAAGCGCGCCGGCCGACGCGAAACGCTACGCGAACCTCGCGTTCGGCACGATGCAGGGCACGGGCGGCAGCTCGGCCATGTCGAACTCGTGGCAGCAACTGCGCGAAGCGGGCGGCAAGGCCCGCGCGATGCTCGTGTCGGCCGCGGCGGCGCGCTGGAAGGTGCCGGCCGGCGAGCTGACCACCGCCGACGGCGTCGTCACGCACGCGAAGAGCGGCAAGACGGCCGCCTACGGCACGCTGGTCGCCGACGCATCGAAACTGCCGGTGCCCGACAAGGTCACGCTGAAGCAGCCGGCCGACTTCAAGCTGATCGGCCATCGCATTCCGCGCGTGGACGGGTCGGCCAAGTCGAACGGCACCGCGCATTTCACGCTCGACACGACCTTCCCCGGCATGCGCGTCGCGCTGCTGCAGCGCCCGCCGCGCTTCGGCGCGACGGTCAAGTCGTTCGACGCGACGGCCGCGAAGGCCGTGCCGGGCGTGGTGTCGGTCGTGCAGGTGCCGGGCGGCGTGGCGGTCGTCGCGACCGGCTTCTGGGCCGCGAAACAGGGCCGCGACGCGCTGAAGATCGACTGGGACGAAACGAACGCCGAGAAGCGCGGGTCGGCGGAGATCATGCGCGAGTACCGGCAGCTCGCGGCGAAACCCGGCGCGTCGGCGCGCAAGGACGGCGATGCCGACGCGGCGATCGCGGGTGCCGCGCGCAAGGTCAGCGCGACGTACGAATTCCCGTATCTCGCGCACGCGCCGATGGAGCCGCTCGACGCGGTCGTCAAGCTGACCGCGAACAGCTGCGAGATCTGGGCCGGCGACCAGTTCCAGACGGTCGACCAGGGCAACGCCGCCCGGGTCGCGGGCCTGAAGCCCGAGCAGGTGCAGATCCACACGCTGTACGCGGGCGGCAGCTTCGGCCGGCGCGCGAACGCGTGGTCGGACTACGTGGTCGAGGCCGTGTCGATCGCGAAGGCGCTCGGCGCGGACGGCAAGCCGGTCAAGCTGCAGTGGACGCGCGAGGACGACATCCAGGGCGGCTTCTATCGCCCGATGTACTTCCACAAGCTCGACGCGGGGCTGACCGCGGACGGCAAGCTGGTCGGCTGGCGCCACCGGATCGTCGGCCAGTCGATCCTCGCCGGCACGCCGTTCGAAGCGTTCATGGTCAAGAACGGGATCGACGCGACGTCGGTCGAGGGCGCGGCGAACCTGCCGTACGCGGTGCCGAACGTATCGGTCGAACTCACGACCACCAAGGTCGGCCTGCCCGTGCTGTGGTGGCGCGTGGTCGGCAGCTCGCACACCGCCTACGCGGTCGAGGCGTTCATCGACGAAGCCGCGCACGCGGCCGGCAAGGATCCGTACCTGTTCCGCCGCGACCTCCTCGAGAAGGAGCCGCGGATGCGCGCCGTGCTCGAGCTGGCCGCGCAGAAGGCCGGCTGGGATCCGGCGAAGCCGCTGCCGAAGGGCCGCGGGCGCGGGATCGCGGTGGCCGAGGCGTTCAAGAGCTATGTCGCGCAGGTCGCGGAAGTGTCGGTCGACGCCGACGGCAAGGTGAAGGTCGACCGCGTGGTGTGCGCGGTCGACTGCGGGATCGCGATCAACCCCGACATCGTCGCCGCGCAGATGGAAGGCGGCATCGGCTTCGGGCTCGGCGCGGCGCTGCACAGCGCGATCACGCTGAAGGACGGCCAGGTCGAGCAGCGCAACTTCGACGGCTATCACGTGCTGCGGATGGCGGAGATGCCGAAGGTCGAGGTGCACATCGTGCCGTCGGCCGAGGCGCCGACCGGCGTCGGCGAGCCGGGTGTCGCGCCGGTGGGCCCGGCGGTCGCCAACGCGATCTTCGCCGCGACCGGCAAGCGGCATTACGTGCTGCCGTTCGATTCGGGCGATACGGCGAAGGCTTGACGGGCAAGTGAAACGCCGGCCGCGCGGCGGGAGTGTCGCGCGGCCGGTTCTTTATTGCGCTGGCACCTGCGGCACGCGACACGATCACGCCGGACCGATCACTCCTGTTCGACTTCCGGCCAAAGCCTGGGGAAAAGAAATCGCAGTGCCGCCAGCGGCAGCCCGAAGGAAAGCTCACCGCGGTGCGAAGGAGAAGTCAGAAGCCCGAAATCGAGCAGCGATCGAACGATACGGCGTCCCAGCACGTCACTGACCCCCAGCATCTGCGTGAATTCCGCGCGCGTGACGGCGCGACGCAGTGCGACGAATTCCATGGCCAGCGCAGCGGCTTCCGCCTTGATGACGGACTTTTCCGAACGGATGCTCCATGGATTGAATTCGAGGTACCGCAATAGATCGAGCATGCGTCCGGTGACTCCGTCGAATTCCGTCATACGCACCATGAATCCGACCTGATCCTCGCAACAGGCCAGAAAGAACCGCGCGAATCTGACGAGCCCTTCCTGAGACAGATTGCCCCGACCGTCCAGATCATTGCGCCGGGACTGATCGGCTTCGCTCAGCTTCGCGTAATACTGCTCATGCTCGCGCGCCAATCCGCGAAGCGGTGACCACAGCCCGTGGGTGAGATCGGCAGCGCGCAGTCCAAGATGCGAATGCAGACGCGCAACCCTGCCGTTACCGTCCATGAACGGATGCACCCACGCCAGGCGATGATGCGAGCAAGCGATCCCGATCACTTGATACTCCCTCGCGCGGATACGGGCGTAACGCGTCGCCCAGGCCTGAAGCAGCGGCTCGATCATCTCGGGCTCCGGTGCCAGATGACGCCCGACCGTCACATCGGAGCGCCGAAGCTCGCCCGGAACAACGATTTGACCATCGTCGGTGATTCGCTCATCTGCAGGAAGACACGAAAAGAACCGCTCGTGGATGGCGGAAATGCGCGCAGGCTCAAACAGCGCGGCGAGCGGAAGGCCGCCCCATTCTTCCTCGAACGCGGCTTCCGTTGCGATATGAGCGACCGCGAAGCGCTGCTTCTTGCGCTCGACGATATCGGTCGAGTAATCCCGATGAAGCGCGGCCTCGATCTTGGCGGGGGTCGTATGCTGACCTTCGATCTTGTTCGTATAGTACGAATTCATTGCGCGCAACTGCGGAACGAGCGCGCGTGCCAATGGCGTATCCCTGACCGCGAGCAACCGTTGCGACGAATCGACGAGTTGGCCGGCCTGATCAAGCAGCGGATCGAGGACACGGTCCTCGGGAAACAGCGGTTCGAAGGTGGCAACGGTTGTCATGCTTCGCCGGAAGGTTCCATGTCGGGTTGAATGTAGGGTTTCATGTCGCCGATTATAGCGACTTATATCCATGATTTATATGCGTTTTCAATGATTCTTTGTTTGGTTTGATGTAGGGTTCGATGTAGAGTTGATTTTGCTCGATTTTGCGCCAATGCTGCGCGAACGCGTCGCCTGCCGTTGGCCCATTCCCCCCACGTAACACCGCCCGTAACGCCCGTAACGTTCCCCCCGGATGCTACGTAACAATCCTTCAATGTTGCTCCGACCCTTCCGAAGCGCGCCGCGCATCCCGCGTTAAAAATTCTTTTAGATTCAAGGCCGGCGCGCCGCCAGCCCCGCCCCCGCCCCCCGTCGACGCCCGACGGACCATCCCTGGCCCGGAAGTTGCGGTACATGACCCGCAAACACTCCTTTACGGACATGCGAGGGCCAACATGGATTGCAAATACCTGTACATCGACAATATAAAAATCAACTTCGTGCGCCGCACGATCGAAATCGACAACAAAGTCGTCGACGTCACGCCGCGTGAATTCGACGTCGTCGAATTCCTGCTCGACAACATGAACAAGATCGTGCCGCGGCAAGCGATCCAGGAAGCGGTCTGGGGCCGCGAGCTCGGCGTGTCGTCGCGCACGCTCGACACCCACATCTCGCGCATCCGTTCGAAGCTGCAGCTCGATCACGACAAGAACCTGCGGATCATCCCGATTTATGCGGTCGGTTATCGGCTGGTGCTGTTCGGCGCGGCCATGACGCACGTCGAGCGCCACGACGCGGCGCCGATCCTGCGCGCCGCGCCGCAGCAGGCGCTGGCTGCCGACTACGCGTAACGCGTCACGGCTCACCCGCGCGCCGCCACTGCGCGGCGCGCCGGCAAGACTCCCCACCGCGCCGCACATCCGCCGTGCGGCGCCGCGCGGCCCGGCACACGTGCCCCGCCGCGCCACGACCGCCGCCTCCGGGCGGCGGTTGCCTTTGTGCGCGCGACGCGCCGCACGCGGCCACGCCGCCGCGCAGCAGGCTTCGTAGCTCGCCGCCGCCCGCGCGGCCGGCGGATGCGCGCGACTACGGATTCCGGCGCGGCACGCGGCCGGCGCCGTCCCTACAATCGACGCAGCAGCCGCGCGCCCCCTGCGCCGCCGGCCACAACAACCCGTCGAACCAACGCCGAATCCGCCCCGATCCCGCCGTGCCTGCGCTGTCCCTGACGAATGCCGACGCCGGCGACGCCGCGAACCGGGCCTCGCCCGCCGCTGCCACCCCGCCCGCCGCGGCGCCCGCCATCCCGCCCCCGCCGGTCGCGCTCGACGCGTCGCCGTGGCTGCCGCGCCTGTCCGCCGCCGCCGCGCGCGGGCTGTCGCATGCGTACGGCGCCACGGGCGCGGTCCCGGTCACGCTCGGCGAACACGCGTACGAGGTGCGCTGGCGCGTCGACGCCGAACCGGCCGCCGACGCGCACGCGTACCGCTTCGTCATCGGCCCGGCCGCCGGCACGCTGTGGATCGATCCGGTCGCGGAAAGCGCATGGCTCGGCGACGCGGCCGACCCGGCCGTGCCGGCCGTGATCCGCGCGGCGCTGCTCGCCGACCTCGCCGCGCCGCTCGCGGCCGTGCTGCAGGCCGCGACACGGCAGCGCGTGGAACTGCTGCCGCCGCCGGCGAGCGTGCCCGCATGGCGCACCGCGCCGGCCGCGCTGCGCTTCGAACTGCGTCGCGCCGACGGCGCATGGCGCTGCCACGGCGCGCTGCTGTTCGATGCGCCGGACGCGCTCGCGGTGTTCTTCGCGGCGCCGGCGGCCGCGCGGCCCGACACGCGCGCCGCGTATGCAAGCCTGCCGGTGCCGCTGGTATTCGAGATCGGCCGGACCGAGCTGACGACGGCCGAGCTGGCCGACGTCGTCAGCGGCGACATCATCGCGATCGAGCGCTGGCGCGCGCACGAGCAGAACCTGCTGTGCGTGGCGAGGGTGCCGGCCGCGCCGGCGTGGGAGATCACCGGACGGCCGTCGGGGAACCGGCTGACCGTCGAACGAATCAGGGAGATGCCTTTGGAACCGACCCGCACCGACACCCCGCCCGCCACCGCGACCGCGCACGATGCGTCGCCCGACGATGCGCCGCGCTCGCTCGACGGCCTCGCGGTCGACCTACGCTTCGAATTGCCGCCCACGTCGATCCCGCTCGGCGAACTCGGCACGCTGCAGCCCGGCGCGGTGATCGAACTGCAGCAAGGCATCAACCAGAGCGTGATCCATCTCGTCGCGAACGGGATGCTGATTGGCACCGGCCATCTGATCGCGGTCGGCCAGAAGCTCGGCGTGCGCGTCGTCACGCTGACGCAGCCCGCGCCGCGCGAGCGCTGAACGATGGGCAGCCTGCCGAATCCGGTCGCGCTGATCGCGGTGATCGCCGCGCTCGGCATCGCGCCGTTCGCGGCGCTGATGGTGACGAGCTACACGAAGCTCGTGGTCGTGCTCGGCCTGCTGCGCTCCGCGCTCGGGATCCAGCAGGTGCCGCCGAACCTCGTGCTCAACGGCATCGCGCTGATCCTGTCGTTGTTCATCATGGCGCCGGTCGGGATGTCGATCCGCGACGCGCTGCAAGCCCGCCACTTCGACGCATCGGGACAATTGTCGACCGCCGACATCGGCGCGCTCGCCGATGCCGCGCTGCCGCCGGTCAAGGATTTCCTGGTGTCGCACACGCGGCAGCGCGACCGCGAATTCTTCGTGCGCACCGCGACGTCGGTCTGGCCGAAGAACCGCGCGGACGGCATCAAGGACGACGACCTGCTCGTGCTGGTGCCGAGCTTCACGCTCGCCGAGCTGACGAAGGCATTCCAGATCGGTTTCGTGATCTACATCGTGTTCATCGTCGTCGACCTGCTGGTCGCGAACATCCTGCTCGCATTAGGCATGCAGATGATCTCGCCCACGACGATCTCGGTGCCGTTCAAGCTGCTGCTGTTCGTCGCGCTCGACGGCTGGTCGCTGCTCGTGCACGGGCTCGTGCTGTCGTATCGCGTGGCGGGGGCGGGATGAGCGCGCGCGGCCCGCGCGGCGTCGTCGCGAGCCTGTGCGCGATGCTCGCGCTGACGCTCGCATGCGCGGGCATGCAGCCGCGCGGCGCGCACGCGGCGGGCAGCGCCGCGGGCTTCGCGCAGCTCGCGCGCGCCTGCGCGCCGAACGTCGATCCCGACACGCTCGCCGCGCTCGTGCGCACCGAATCCGGCTTCAATCCGTATGCGATCGGCGTGGTCGGCGGCCATCTGACGCGCCAGCCCGCGTCGCTCGACGAAGCACGCGCGACCGCAAGCGAGCTGGCCGCGCGCGGCTTCAGCTACAGCGTCGGCCTCGCTCAGGTCAACGAACGAAACTTCGCGAAATACGGCCTCGACGACACGACGATGTTCGAACCGTGCCGCAACCTGCGGGCGGGCGGCGCGATCCTGACCGAATGCTTCGCGCGCTCGTCGAACACCGGCCGCCCCGCGCAGGCCGCGCTGCGCGCGGCGCTGTCGTGCTACTACAGCGGCAACTTCACGACCGGGTTCTCGAGCGGCTATGTGAGCCGCGTCGTCGCGAGCGCGCAGCGCAACGCACGCGAAGGCGGCGTCGAACCGATTCCGGTCGTGCGCGACATGCCGCCGCCCGCGCGACAACGGCGCATGGACGCGGCCGCCACCACACCGCCCGAGCGCGCGCGCAGGCTCGCGTCGCCCGCGGCCTCCGCCGACGCGCCGTCGTGCCATGCGCGACCGGTCGTGATGATGTGTCGCGGATTGTCGGCGAGCCAGGCGAAGCGGCTGTGCGTGCGGTGCCTCGACCAGTAACGGCGCGCGGCCCGTTTTCCGGGGCGGGAACATCGGCCGCGCAGCCCCGGGCACGCCGCCGGCGCGGGGCTGCGCGCGTCTCGTAGCGCACCGTGGCCGCGCGCGGCGGCCGGCACGCCGCGCTACGAAACGGCGAGGATCCGGCCGCAATTCGTCTCCCTACACTCGTCGGATCGCATCGTGGCGCACGTGGCGCCGTGCGGGACGCGCATCGCGCGCGTAAGGGAGACGAGCATGCTGTCGATCGACGGAATGGGACTGGGCGTCAACTGGCAACGCTTCCTGTCCGACACGCTGGACCCGGTCGTCGCGCCGCCTCCCCCGCCGCAAAAGGACGATTCGTCGACCGGCCCGGCCAACCCGACCGTGGCGCCGCCGATTCCCGTGACGGCCACGCCGTTCACCGACCCGTCGAAGCCGACCAACCCGGAAATCGCATCCGCGACGTCGCTGATCCAGAACATGGCCGCGCAATACAGGCCGCCGCCGCCCGACATCACGGTCGAGAACGACAAGACGCGGGCGGTGCAGAAGGCGATCCAGGACGCGCAGACGCAATACGACACCGCGTCGCAATCGCTGCAGGGCGCGCAGAACGTGCTGCACCTCGCCAACCGCGACCCCGAGTCGACGCCCGACGAACGCAATGCCGCCCAGGCCAGCTACGCGAAAGCGCGTGCCGCCGCCGACGATGCGCAGCGCAACCTGAACGTCACGACCGACGCGGGCTACATGATCCTGTACGGCGAACAGGCGACGAACGACATGCCCGCCGGCATGGTGCAGTCGGATACGGGCGAAATCACGAATCCGGGCGACGCGCGCAATCTCGCCGACCAGAAGCTCGCCGCGCTGCAGGCGCTGTTCCCCGACTCCCCGCACGATCCGAACGACAAGAACTGGGCGCCGCAGGCGAGCGACTGCAAGACACCTGTCCAGATCCGCGCGTACGACGACTGGCAGACCGCCGACGCACATGCCGCCGCGGGCGAGGCGAAATACTACGCGGATATCGCGAACTCGAATCTCGCCTATACGCAGTTTCAGTCATACCTCGCCGATCCCGACTACAAGGCGGCCGTCGACGCCGGCGTCGGGAAGCTGAACGACGCGCTCGCGCCGCTGAACCTGGAGGTGTCGCTGCCGGATGCACCGGCGTCCGCGGACGCCGCGCAGCAGGCCGTCACGACCGCCGCGAAGGACGCGAACTACGCCAATGCCGCGCTCTCGGCGGCAAACGACAACGTGACGCTCGTGCAGGCGCAGCAGCAATCGGACGCGGACCACGGCAAGGAAGGCCCGATGGTCGTCGCGCCCGGCGCGATCGAGAAGGACAAGACCGCGCTCGATCGCGCGCAGACCGCCGCAGGCACGAGCAGCAGCTATCTGCAGATGTTGTCCACGCAACAGCAGGCCGACACGCTGCAGGCAAACTTCCGCGGCAAGCATGCGAGGATCGACGACGATCCGAGCGACCCGTACACGCAACTGCAAATGGCGAAGCAGCAGGCAAGCATCGCGCACGATGCGTTCGTCGTCGCGTATGGCGGATCGCTCGCGCAGCAGTACGACGACCAGGCCGCGCAGATCGAGGCGACGGTGAAGGCGACGGCGAAGCCGCCGACCATGTGCCGCGTGCAGCCGAACTGGCTGAATGCGTCGCCGCTGTTTGCGCCGTCGTGGAGCACGGCCGCGAACGGCACGGCGAACCTGGCCGGCGCGGCGCCGCTGTTCGCATCGCCGTTTTCGGCGGCGAACCCGGCAGCGAATCCGCTTGCGGGCGGCACGCCGTCGCTCGACACGTCGCCGTTCGTGACGAACCCGCTCCAGCCCGCGCAAAGCGATGCGACGGCGAGCGACACGGCGAACACCGGCCCGACGCTGGCCGACGCGCAACGCCTGCGCGTCGTCGCGGGCGCGATCCGCGCGGCCGACGATCGCCTGTCCGATTCGGTCAACGAGCGCGCCACGAACGCGGCGCTCGCCCAGGCGCGCGACCTGCAATCGCAGAAGCACGACTCGCTGACGAATATCCAGCAGAAATACGACGACTGGCAGGCGTCGCATCCGGCACCGCCGCGCTTCCGGCAAGTCGCCGACGGCGACATCCTGCCGGCCTTTTCGCCGCCGCTGCCGAACCCGCACCAGAGCGAGCTCGACCAGGCGAAGCAGGACGCGCAGAACGCCGACAACACGGTGCAGCGGCTGCAGTTGATGGGCGAACTGGCGCATCGGCAGGTGCTGATGGACCAGTTCGATGCGGGCCTCGACGAGCGCCTGCGCTACGTGACGGACGATCATTCGGACGCGTACAAGGACTACCAGAAGGCAGCGCGCGACTTCTATTCGGCGCATCGCAGCGACATGTCGAACACGCTGCTCGACGTCGCGGGCGTGAACACCGGCAACGGCGCGAAGATCGATTTCGGCAAGCTGAGCGACACGCAGCAGCGCAACCTGATCGGAGTCGCGCTCGGCATGTCGCCGGACGTCGGCGGCGATCCTTCGTCGACCTCCTCGGTCGCCAACGACACGCAAACGCACTTCACCGACAAGGACAAGCTGTCGGCGATCGACGGCGTGCGCAACACGCTGCTGAAGATCGGTGGCGGCGCCGGCACGCAGATCAGCGTGCGGCCGATCGTGTATGCCGCGAAAGACATCGGCATGCAGACGACCGCGCTCTTCGAGGTCAAGGACACCAAAGGCGTCACGCAGTTCGTGGACGAGACGGGCAGTACGTACCACGACATCAACGACTACATCGACAACAACGAACTGTCGTCGGACGGCACGGTGGACATCGCGACCGGCCACAACGCGGACGGCACGCTGCAGATCGTGTCGCGCGCGGCGCACCATGACAGCGGCTTCGACAGTTTCCTCAACACGTTGACGGGCACCAAGCTCAATCTCGGGATGCTGATCGGCGGGATGGTGCTCGAAGGCATCGGCGGCGTGCTCGACGCGACGGTGCTCGGCCTGCCGCTTGGCGCGACGCTGAACGTCATCGGCACCGGCATGGCGTATACGTCGATCGCCGCGACGATGACGAGTTCGGCGCTCGACCTCGCGAACCGTGCAGACCATGGCCGCAGCTTCAACCCGTTGAGCGACGCGGGAGCGCGCTCGGATTTCATCAACCTGATACCGATGGGCGCGGCGGGGGCCTCGAAGCTCGTCGGCAGCAAGCTGTTCATGCGCGGCGTCACGGGGCTGACGCGCATGCCGAAAGTGGCGTCGTTCCTCCGCGGCGCCACGAAGGTCTTCGCGGTCGGGACCGGCGTGGCCGGTGCGACCGAGTCGTTCTTCGAGGCCGGGGCCGACTACCTCAGCGGCAATGCCGACGCGGGCAACAAGGCGCTCGTCGGCGGCCTCACGAACGTCGCGCTGATCGCCGCGGGCGGGCTCAAGGCGCGCGCGGTCACGGGCGTCGTCAATCGCACCGGCATCGTCGCGCGCACGACGGACGGCAAGGCGGTGACGATCGACGGCCAGACGATCCGGCAACTGCTGAACAACGGCGGCGACGCGTCGCTTGCGGCCGGCCGCAATCGCGCGACCTTCGACGGCGAGCGCGTGACGGTGTCGCACGACGGCACGCTGATGGTCGGCGACAACGTGCTGACCTATGACGGCAAGCCGATCCGCATGCTCGACAACGCGTCGCGCAAGGCGTTGCCGACGGGCGAATCCGTCGTGCTCGGCGCGGACGGAAAACTGTCGCTCGCTTCGGTTTCCGACAAGAACTGGACCAACGGCACGCGCATCGACTCGCTGACCGATACGGGCGAAAGCCTGTCGTTCGGCCCCGGCGGCCGGATGAGCACGACGCCGAAGATCGCGGCGAGAACGCGGCTCGATCTGCTCGACAGCGCGTTGCAGCAGGCGCGCGACGCGTACACCGCCGAGAACGGCGGCGAACAGACGGCACGCAGCCTCGCGCAGACGACGACCCAGGACGACACGGCGAGCGCCGCGACCGACGCGCGCAGCACGCGGCGCACGAGCGAGGAACGCGCACGTATCGACGAGCAGCGCGACGAAAGCGATGCCGATCACGCGACGAATGCAGGCAGCAACCGGCGCAGCGCCGACGCGCACGCAATGCGGTATCGCCCGTTCGACACCGATACGCCGGCCGGCGCCGGCAATCGCGAGACGCCCGGGGCCGCGCGACCGCGCGTCGACGTCCGGGTCGTCGATCTCGCCGACGAGGCGCCCGCCACGCGCCCGGCGACGTCCGACCCGGCCGGCATCGCGGTACCGCGCGGGCCGCGCGCGGAACCGATGAAGATCGGCGACCGCACGGTGTACATCGTGCGCGACGGCACCGAAGCGGACGCCCCCGCTGTCGGCGGCGTCCGCCCGCAGGACCTCGAGGAACCCGTCATCGTCGTCGCGGGCGAACGCGACGGGCTACTCGCGCCCGAACTCGCGAACCGCTGGCAGAAAGCCATTTATGCGGCCGCGCCCGACGCGTTCGGCACCGACGGCCAGCTGCGCCCCGATGCGCGCGTGCTCCGCTTCGATCCGGCGCCGGAAACCGAGACGGCGGCCGGCGCCGTGACCGGCGATGCGCCCCCCGACGAAACGCCGCACGTGAGTTCGCCACGCAACCCAGGCGGCGATACGGTGATCGTGCTCGCCGGCAGGCGCGGCCCGAACGAGCCTGCGGTGCCGCAACCCGGCGCGACGCGTCAACCGGTGAACGCGCTCGACGGCAGGTTCAGCCCGCCGAACCGGGTGCTCGTGCTGATCCGCCCGGAACGCACCGATGCGGCGCAGCGTGCGCCTGCCCGCGACGGGACGGCACCGGACGAATCCCGCGCGGCGCCCGCCGCGCGCGCGGACGGCGCAAAGCCGCGATCCGCAACGACGAGCGACGCCGCGGCGCTGACCGATACCGATCTCGCGGCAGCGCACCCGGAATTGACGGAAGCCGCGCCGCCCGAAGCGGCCGCGCCGGATAAACCCGGCCGCTTCACGCAGGTGCAGTTCCGTTTCGGCGGCGCGCCGCTCCCCGAGGCCGTGCAGGCGCTCGCGATGCAATCGGCGACCCTCGTGACGCAACTGCGCATGCTCCACGACGCCGGCTGGCGCGTGAAGGTCGGCAAGCGAGGCGGCGGCAGCTACATCGATCCGCGCAGGCGCCGCATGACGATCGACGGCGCGCTCAAGGATCCCGGCAGCATCACGTACACGCTCGCCGGCGAGGCGCGACAAGCGGTGGAAGCGATGCACGGTGTGCTGAAGCCCGACTACGGCGATCGCGGCCGCTTCACGCGCAAGGCCCTCGAAGCGGAGGCGCGCGCGCAGATCAACGCGTTCGAGGCGCGCTACGAGATCGCCCTCTCGAGCGGTGTCGACATCGCCGAACACGCGCATCTGCCCGAAGGGATCGCGCGCGAGGGCGTCGACTGGCAGCGCACGTCGGGCGATTACACGGGAACGGTCGGGCGGCTCGCCGACCTGTTCGCCGATGCGCCGGTGTCAGGACGCGACGGGCAGACCTTCAGCGCGTTCTACGACGACGTATGGGCGCACCAGAAGCGCCGCGGCGACATCCCGCGCCGCATGCCCGCGCCGCGCATGCACGCCGCCGGCGACGCGCCGGACGGCAGGCAACATCTCGACGCGCGCACCGCGTGGAGCCACGCGCATGCGGTGCTCGCGTCGCCGTTCGGCGACGGCCGCCCGGCACCCGACCCGGCCGCCCTGCACGCGCGCCGCGACGGGCACATGGCGCGATTGCCGGACCGCAACCTGCTCGTGCTGCACGCGGACACGCTGCCGGACGGCACGCTGCTCGTCGACGGCGAGCCGGTCAATGTGCACGAATACACGCTCGCCCAGGCGCCGTGGAGGCTGGTCAAGGACGCCGACACGATCGTGCTGTCCGCGAAGCACGGCGGCAATGAAACCGCCGCGCGGCTCGCGAACGTGTTGCAGCGCGCCGTCTACGCGCCGCCCGAGCGCGCCGTCGGCGACGACGCGGCCGTGCTCGACACGCGCGTGTTCCACCGCTTCGACCCGGCGCCCGCGGCGCCGCACGCCCTCGGCGAACTCGCGGCCGACGCCGAGGGCGTCCATCTCGCCGGCGACCCGGGCACGCGGATCGACGTCGAGCACAACGTCGGCGCACTGCTTGGCGCGGGCGCGCGCAAGACCGCGTTCACGCTCGGCGACGACGCGGCGCTCGTCACGGTCGATCACGGCCCCACGCCATCGGCGCCGCTGGAGGCGCCCGAATCGCTCGACGCACGGCGCGCGGCCGACGAGCAGCTCGTGAATGCCGAACGTCAGGCGCTTCAGGAACTCGAAGCGCTGGGCGTACGCACCGTGCAGCTGCATGGTCCGTTTCGCTCGCTGGGCGGCATCGTCTCCGCGCTGGTCCATCCGCTCGGCGTGTTCCACAGCGACGCGTTCGCGACAGGCGCCCTGCCGTCCTACATCTCGCGCGCGGGAATCCAGAACATCCTGCGGCTGCACGATGTGCTCCACCAGTCCGACATCGGCTTCGACCTGCAGGGCATCTTCACGCGCTCCGGCGACTTCCTGGTCAGCGATCCCGGACGGATTCGCCGCGACGACTACGGATCGCACCAGATGTCGCTGTCGCGGCTCGCGGAAATCGAGCGCGGCGTCGTACGCTGGCTCCAGTCGAATGAAACCGGCACCACGCTCGCGCAACGTGACGGAGGGCTGCCGTCCGACGCGTTCGTGCAGAAGCCGTCGCCGATCATGCGCGTGCGGATGCGCGTCGGCGGCGTACCGCTGCCCGACGCCGTCACCACGCTCGCGCTGCAGTCGGACACCCTCGCGGCGCAATTGCGCATGCTCGACGCCAACGGCTGGCGCGTGCGCGTCGGCAAGCGCGGCGGCGGCAGCCGGATCGATACGAAGCACAGGCGCGTGACGATCGACGGCGCGCTGGCCGACCCCGAATCGATGACGTACGTGCTCGCGCACGAGACCAAGCATGCGGTCGAGGCGATCGAAGGCACGCTCGGCCTCGACTACAGCGACCGCGGCCGTTTCTCGCGGACGGCCTTCGAGGCCGAGGCACGCGCGCAGATCAACGCATTCGAAGCTCGTTACGAGATCAAGCTGACGAGCGGCATCGACATCGCCGCGACGGTGCGGTTGCCCGATGCGCTGCAGCGCGAAGCCGACGCGTGGCAACCGTCGACCGATCCCGCCGTCGCCGTCGCGCGGCTCGCCGATGCGTTCGCCGATGCGGCTGTGTCGGGCACCGGCGGCAAGACGTACACGGCGTTCTACGGCGACGCGCACGCGCGTGCAAAGGCACGCGGCATGCGCGCGATGCCGGCGCCGGAAACACGCGCCACGCGCGGCGACGCGAACGACGGGCCGCATACGATGCGCGAGATCCAGGCGCAGCGTGCGGCGTGGTCGCAGGCCAACGCCGCGCACGACGCGTCGCCGTTCGGCGCCGGCGGCCCGCCGCCGCTCGATACGCTGTCGTTCCTGCGCGACGGCCGCATCCTGATCGATCCGGTCACGCGTCTCGCGATCGTGCCCGCCGAGACGCTGCCCGACGGCACGCTGCTCGGCCCCGACGGGCAGCCCGTCGATCCGCACACGTTCACGCTGCTCAATCCGCCGCCGTCCGACCCGGGCTATACGACGATCCTGTCGGCGCGGCATGCGAACGAAGGCGCGGCCGCGCAGCTCACGAACCTGTGGCAGCGCGCGATCTACACCGCGCATCCGGACGCGGTCGGCGCGGCGGGCGCGTTGACCGACCTGTCCGGAATGAACCGCTACGTGCCGGCCGCGTATCGCCAGCCGTCGCTCGGCGAGCTGTCGGTCGACCCCGTGCACGGCCATCTCCATATCGGCGGCGATCCCGCCAGGCGCGCCGATCCGGCGGATTTCCTGGGGCCGGTGCTGGGCTCGGGAGCGGACAAGACCGTGTTCGACGGCGGCGCCGGGCAAGCGATCGGCGTGTACCGCGACGACTCGGCCGACGGCGTCGTCGACGCCCATGCGGCGGTCGATCTCGAACAGAGCGGGCTCGCGATGCTGCACGACGTCTACAAGTTGCCGACCAGCACCACCGACGGGCCGTTCACCGTCGGAAACCGCGTCGCGGTCGTGCTGAAGCCGTCCGCGCAGCTCAGCAGCGTCGACGTGGAGCTCGACATCGGCCTGCCGAGCGTGGTGTCGGGCAAGGGTCTGGCCGACCTCGAGCGGATCCGCGGCGTCACGCAGACGCACCATCTGCTGTACGACTTCCAGGTGCTGTTCGGCCGCAACGGCGACGTGATGCTGCACGATCCCGGCCACCTCAGGCCCGGCGCCGACCCGGACGGCAGCGTACTCGGGCGAATCGACGAAGTCGCCGCGAAGATCCACGACGGGATCGCGACCGGCCGTATCCGGCTCGCGCATCCGGCGTTCGTCGAAGCCGGCGCGTATGCGCCGCGGCCCGGCGCGATCGGGCGCGTCGTCACGACCTTCCGCGGCATCGTGCTGAAGCTGCACGCGCACGCGCTGGCCGCGCGTTCGCCGACGCTGCGGGCGCAGATGCGGCTCGCGCGGTGCGACGGGTGGAAGGTGAAGCTCGGCGCCCCCGGCGGCGGCCAATACGTGGACGCGGCGCGGCGCGTGATCGTCCTCGACGGCAACACGCGTCGTGCCGGCACGCTGGTGTTCGCGCTCGCGCACGAGGCGCAGCACAGCGTCGACATCTCGACGGACACCCTCGGCATCGACCGCAGCAGCCCCGAAGCGTATGTGAGGAGCCTGCTGCTCGCGGAAGCGCGTGCGCAACTCAACGCGTGTCGCGTGCGCGACGAAATCCTGGCGGCCGGCGGCCCCGACATCGCCGCGCACGCGCAACTTCCGGAGACGCTCGCACGCGCGGCGGAGCACGCGTTCGCGAGCGGCGACGAGGCAGCGCTCGATGCGCTCGCCGATACGTTCGGCGACATGCGCACGTCGCTGCCCGGCAAGCCGACCTATCGCACGCTGTACGCCGGGCAGGCGCGCGCCGAATTCGCCGGCCGGCCGGCGCCGGTGAAGCTCGCGGCACCGGCGCGCGGCGGCGCGCGGCGCGGCCGTTACGCGATCGACAGCGCGGAAATGACGCGGGCGCGGGCGTGGCTCGACGAACGCGGCATGCGCACGCTCAGACGCGTCGACGGCACGCATGCGCCGTCGCTGCGCGCACTCGTGCGGCAAACCGGCGTCGATACCGAGCTGCTGATTGCGCGCGCCGGCCCGGTGACGCCCGACGCGGCGCCCGAATTCGTCGCGTCCGCGCGCATCGATGCGAACGGCGCGATCAAGCCGCCGAAATTCGTCGGCAACACGCTCACGCAGGACGAACGGGAATTGCTCGGCGCCGCGCTGGACACCGCGCTGGACGCGGCCGATCCCACGCAGGCCGCGGCCGCCCGCCAGGCCTTCGCGTTCCATGCGTCGCCGGTGTCGCTCAACGAACTGCGGGCGCTCGGCGGGGCCGCGAAGATCGAGCCCGTGCGCGACGGCAAGCCGGTGACGTTCACGCAGCCCGGCCGCGTGACCCACCGCTACGTCGCCGCGATCCTCGCGCTGGACAATACGAAGCACTACCGCAGCGCGCACAAGGCGATCGCGGCGGCCGCCGAGTCCGACACGATCTACGCGGTCGACCAGGCAAGCGGCGAGATTCGCGGCCACGCACGCTACGACAGCAGCCACGGCGTCTGGCAATACCAGGAGAACGCTCCACTGGCGCACACCCGTGTCGCACAACGGCCCCTGGCCGGCGCGTACCCGCGACGTGCGCAAGTGCGCGTGCGGCCGCACGGCAAATCGCACGGCGTGCCGCTCACGCGAGCGCGCGCGCGCGGCATGACGTTCGCGGTCAGCAGCATCGCCCCGGCGACGCTCGAACGGATCGGCAACCGCTTCGATCCGGTCAAGCCGCCGAAAGCCGGCAAGCCCGACAAGCTGCCGCGGCCGGGCCTGCGCTATCTCGGCCATCTGGGGCTCACGAGAACGCTGAACGCGCCGCGCCGCGTCGCCTTGCTGACACGCAACCGCGCCGCCGCGGTACTCGGACGCGGGCGCACCGGCGCCGCCCTCCCCGCCGGCGGCACGCGCGCGGCCGATCCGGCTACGCGGCTCTTCGAGAAGAACGTGTTGCCCGCCGGCAAGGACGCGGCACTCGATTTCAGCGGCCACAACGCCGTGCACCTGCTCAGCGTCGCCGAATTCGGCGGCCTCGAGGCGGGCAAGCATCACATCTACGTCTACGACACCGCGGAACCGCTGACCGACCGGCTCGACGCGCCCGAGGGCATGCTGGTGCCCGACGCGAACGGCAAGCTGACGTGGCACGACCCGCTCAACCCGTCCGCGCCGGGCGTGCCGCTCGAGTCGTCGCCGATCGGCGACGGCCCATACGGCGCCAACGTGCATCTGCTGCTGACCGAACTGACGCCCGCCGAACTGGCCGCGCATGCGCGCGGCACACGGCTCGCGGCGCTGACGCGGCGCCTCGCGCACCTCGAAGCGATCGAACGGGACAAGTCGCCCGGCACGTTCGCGTCGCTGCGCACGTGGGCGAGCCAGCAGGCGCGTGACGCGCGCCGCGCGCGAAGTGCACTGAAGAAGCAGATCAAGACCGAGACGGACGCTGCCAAGCGTCTTGGCCAACCCGTGCCCGCCAACCCGAAGCTCAGGATCAGGCCTTACCAGCCGTCGCTCGTCAGCGCGACGCTCGTCGAATGGAAGCGCCTGTATGGCGACGGCAACGTGTCCGGCCTGTTTGCGCACCTCGAACGGATCGACGCGCTCGCGAAGCGGGAACGCGACCCGCGCCTCGCGTCGCTCGAGCTGATCGACACGCCGCCCGATGCGCCGCCGCCGGCGATGATGGCCGACGCAGCCGCGTGGCGCGGCACCGGCATGCCGCTGTACGTGGCGCGCGACTGGTCCGGCGGTGGCGCACGCTATGCGCCGGTGCCGTTCTGGAAGCGCGCGCAGCGTGGCCTGAGCACGGCCGCGGCCACCGATCGCGCGCTGCGGCGCGCGTTCCTCGGGACCAGCGAGGCATTGCAGAACCGCATGGTACCGATGAGCCGCGCGCACCGGCTGTCCGACGATCCGGCGCCGTTCGTCCGGCAGATCGTTCGCAACGGCGGCGTGATGCCGGTCGTGACGATCCCGATCGATCCGCACACGCTCAACGCCACGCGCGGCGCGAAACACGACCCGGAATTCGTCGACGACGTGAAATCGATCGGCAACCAGAAGACCGCGAAGATCGATTACTGGGAAGGCACGATCACCGGCGAGAACGGCGCCGTCATGCATCTCGACGACCTGACCGAGGCGAATCTGCATCGGTGGCTCGACGCGGCATCGCAGGCAGGTTTCCTGCTGCGCCTCGAAATGGCGCCCGCGCGCGCGCTCGTGTCGTCGGAGGACAACCGGCATCTGGCCGGCACCAACGACGGCTATCACCATCACGCACGCCTCGGCGAGCTGCTCGAATCGTGGGCCGACGCGCATCCGGGCTCCCCCGCGCCGCACGTGATGGTGACGTTTCACGGTTGGGATGCCGTGCCGGAGCCGGTGCCGGGCGCGGGCCATCTGGCGCTCGTCAACTCGCTGCTCGACCGGCCGACGCTCAAATGGGTGCATGTCGGCCTGTCGTACGCCACGCACGGCGCCGACTTCATCGCGAATCAGGAACTGACGACCGCGCTGGCCACGATGCTCGTCGACCGCGCGCAGGCGGAAGCCGCCGCGCGGGCCGGCGCGAAACCGGTCGAAAGCACGCTCGAGCGGTTGCACGGCTCGGATGCGCTGACGCGCGTGTTCGAGCGCATCGACCGCGCCACGCTGGCGGACCAGCACCAGATGCTGCTGGCCGAAATCGAGCGGATCGGCCGCGCCAGGGGCCTGCCGCCCGACGCGATCGCGGCCTTGCGGCAGGGGATCTACGAAGGCAACACGACGCGGCTGCTGAATCGCGCGCGTTACGCGACGTCGACGTTCGCGACCCGGGCCTGGGCGGCAAACCGGCAATCCGCACCGAAGGCGGACGCGCCGGGACGCAAGTTCACCGAGACCTGGCTGGCGAGCGTCGGCGCCCGGCTGCGCGCACCCGGCCAGGACACGACGCTGCGGCCCGGCCAGAGCGGCCCGGCACCACTCGCGCCGTGGCGCGAGATCGTCCGACAACCGGCACTGATCGTCGACGACTCGCTGCCCGTCAGCGACAGCCGGCTCGTCAGCGCGCAGGCGGTCGCGCACGTCGCGGCAGACGATCCGCTCGCCGCCTACGCCGAACTGAATGCGCTGCGCCTGCAGCAGGTGGAGCGCTCATGGTCGCTGCTCAACTGGAAGAACGTGCTGTCCGGGATGGTCGGCATCGGTGCCGGCGTCGCCGTCCATCACATCGGCCTCACGCCGACGAACTACAAGCAGGCGGCCAACACGACGTTCGTCGGCGTGCGGACCGGCCGCCTCGTCCAGGCGTTGCATCAGGACACGCTGCGCGCGCTGCAAAGCGGCGATCCGCGGCTCTTCAACCATGTGATCGACCGCTTCATGAGCGGCCTCAACAATCAGTTGTCGGCGCACCGGATGCACGAGGACCAGCGTCGCGCGTCGCTGATCCGGCTGGCGGACGAAGGCCGCGCGAAGATCAACCTGCAGCTCGAACTGCATCGCAGGCAGTCGCTGCCCGCCGACAAGACGGTCGAATACACGAAGCTGATCGCGAACGACATGGTCCAGCAGATGCAGGGGGTGCTGGCCGGCACGTCGATCCAGCAGCTCCATCACGGCAATCCGCGCCGCTTCCTCGGCAAGGTCGGCCGCACGGCGGCGATCGCCGGCTACGCGAGCCTCGGCGAGCTGTCGCTGCATACGCTGCTCCAGGATCCTTCGCTGGTGCCGTTCCTCGGCACCACCGGCGCGCTGCTCGGCCTCACCTACACGGGGCTCGTTCAGGCGAGCGCGTTCACGCACCTGAGCATCGAGCGGCGCAGCCGCGTCGTGCGCTTCATCGACACCGCCTCCGACCTCGCGAGCATCGCGGGCGGCTACATCGGGCCGTTCGTCGGCTCGGCGCCGACGATTCACGCGAACCTGCCGATGGCGATCTCGTCCTTGAGCTCCGCGACGCTGCTCGCGCTCGCACGCACCGACACGCATTTCCCGAACCTGACGAAGCGCGTCACCGGCAAGATGCCGACGATCCTGCTGCTCGCGCCGATCGGCATCTACGTCGGCAACTGGCTCTATACGGCGTTCGGCGGCAGCGGCAGCGGCAAATCGACGCCGCCGACAGGCTCGACGAAACCGCCCAGCCCGCCGGTGGGGCCGCCGTCAGGCACGCACGTGCACGTGGCACCGGCGACGCCGGCAACGCCGACTGCCCCGTCGGGCACATCGAGCACGCCGAGCACGCCAAGCACGTCCAGCGCGCAGCCCTACATCGTCGTCGAAGGCGATTCGCTGTGGGTCATCGCCGACCAGCATCGTCAGTCGCTGCTCGATGCCGCGCACGTGTCGCGCGCCGATCAGCAGACGATGACGCGCGGCGAACAGGATGCGCGCGCGCTGAACGAGATCCTGCAGCTCAATCCGTCGGTCGCGCACGATCCGAATCGCCTGTCGATCGGCACGCCGCTGATCGTGGGCTGAAATCTGCGCCGCGCGTTACGCCGCCCGCTGATGTTCCAGCCACGCCTGGAACATCAGCACCGTCCACAGCTGGTGCTGCCAGTTCATCCGGCCCGCCTGGTGCTGGCGCCACAGCCGCTCGACGGCCGTTGCATCGAAGAAGCCCTCGTCGCGCAGCCGAGAAGGCTGCAGCAGCGCGTCGGCCCAGTCGCGCAATGCGCCGCGCAGCCAGTGATCGACGGGCGCGCAAAAGCCCTGCTTCGGCCGGTCGATCAGCGCCGGCGGCACGTACTGATAAAGCAGCCGGCGCAGCAGCGCCTTCGACTGCCCTTCCGGCAAGCGCACCGACGCGGGCAGCCGCCACGCGAATTCGACGACGTGATGGTCGAGGAACGGCATGCGCGTCTCGAGGCTGACCGCCATCGCCGCGCGGTCGACCTTCGCGAGAATGTCGGTCGGCAGGTACGTGAGCGTGTCGATCGCCATCGCCTGCTCGGCGAAGCTCAGGTTCGCGGGCCATGCGGACACCGTATCGAGCGGCGTCGGCGGCTCCTGGCCGCTGAGCGCGATGCGCTCCGGATGATGCACCGACGACATCAGCAGCCGGTACAGCCCGATGCGGCTCTCGGCCGTCATCACGTGGCCGAGCTTGTGCAGCCGGTCGCCGATGCGGGTCGCCGAGTCGCGCGCTTCCACGCCGCCCCATGCGCCCTGCGCGACCGCCGCGAGCTGGTCCGCGTGATCGGGGCGCAGCGCGTGCAGCGCGGCGGCGATCCGCGCGCGCACCGCCGCCGGCACGCGATGCAGCTTGCGCCACAGGCGCGGCGTCAGGAAATAGCGCGTATAGCCGCCGAACAGCTCGTCGCCGCCGTCGCCGGACAGGCTCACCTTCACGTGCCGGCGCGTCAGCTCGGACACGAGGAAGGTCGGAATCTGGGAGGCGTCGGCGAACGGTTCGTCGTAGATCGTCGGCAGCTTCGGCACGACGCCGAGCGCATGGTCGGCCGTCACGTAAAGCTCGGTGTGGCGCGTGCCGAGATGGCGCGCAACCGCCTTCGCGTAGCCGGCTTCGTCGTAACCGGCCTCGTGAAAGCCGATCGTGAACGTGTCGACCGGATTCGCCGACTGCGCCTGCATCAGCGCGACGATCGCCGACGAATCGATACCGCCCGACAGGAACGCGCCGAGCGGCACGTCGGCTTCCATCTGCCGCGCAACCGCCTGGCGCAGAACCGTGTCGAGCTGCCCGACGGCCTCGTCGGCACTGCCCTCGAACGGCCGCTCGCGACCCGCTTCGATCGCCTGCTCGAGCGTCCAGTACGCACGCACGCGCGGCGTGTCGCGCGCATGCTCGAACTGGATGAAGGTGCCCGGCGGCAGCTTGCTGATGCCGCGATAGATCGTATGCGGCGCCGGCACGCTCGACTGGCGCAGGTACAGGCACAGCGCGTCGCGATCGATCGTGCCGTCGAAGCCGGGATAGCCGCGCAGCGCCTTCAGCTCCGACGCGAACACCAGTGCGTCGCCGATCCGGCCGTAATAGAGCGGCTTCTCGCCGATCCGATCGCGCGCGAGCGTCAGCACCCGCGACGCGCGATTCCACAGCGCGAACGCGAACATGCCGGTCGCGCGCCGCAGCGTCGCCTCGACGCCCCACGCGACGATCGCCGCGATCAGCACCTCGGTGTCGGAGTGGCCGCGCCACGCCGGTGCACGACCCGCGCGCTCGAGCTCCGCGCGCAACTCGCGATGGTTGTAGATTTCGCCGTTGAAGACCATGACGTAGCGGCCGCACGCGGATGCCATCGGCTGCCGGCCGTGGACCGACAGATCGACGATCGCAAGCCGCCGGTGACCGAGCGCGATGCAAGCCTCCGGGTCGACCCAGAGGCCCTGCCCGTCGGGCCCGCGATGCGCGACGCTCGCCGTCATTCGCGCGAGCGTGCCGCGCGCTGTCTCCTCATCGAAGGCGACGCTATTCAGAAAGCCGTCGATTCCGCACATTTGATTTGTCTGCCTCTGTTGACCTGGTCCGTCAGCGGCGGCGCAACCTCGCGGCCCGCCGCCCGGCTGACGGTCGAGCCATATTACGAAGAAATAAATCAGCAATAATTCATGGATGAATGTCGGACAAATCCGGAAAAAAAGCCGCGTCAAGTCCGACGTGCGATCGGCCCGGCAAGCCGGAAACGGGTCCACATCATTCCGCATCGGCGAACGGCGTGCATGCCGGCGTTCCGGGCCCGGCGGGCCGTACCCGTCATGCCGCGCCGGTCGCCCACTTCAGCAACTGCGCGACCTCGCGGAAATGCTGCTGCTGGATCGTGCCCTTTTCGGGCGTGCTCTCGTACAGCGCGTGCGCGAGGCCGGCGTTCGCGAGCGTCGGGCGCAGCGCGTCGCGCGCGAGCCGCACGATCCGCTCGGCCGCCTCGCCCTCGCCGCGCGCGAGCACCCACGGCAGCGTGCCGATCCCGCCGTAATAGAGCGCAACCGCGACGCTCGACGAATAGACGACCACCGACGCGAAGCCGATCCGGTCCGGCAGCGACGAGAACTGCGCTTCGCGCGCGAGCTGCCGGCGCTTTGCCTCGATGTGCGGATCGCCCTCGTCTTCCTTGTGCTCGCGCCGCACTTCCTCGATCGACATCTTCATCTTCTGGTTGAACTCATGGCGCTGGTGAACGATGTCGATCAGCGCCATCACGATGTAGATCAGCGCGGCCCAGCCGAACAGCAGCATCAGCAGCTTCACGATCAGCGCGAGGATCGACATCGGCCGCGTGAAACCCGACTGCACCGACGGGTCGAGCGACTCGACGATCAGCCAGCCGAGCGTCGCGGCGAGCAGCACGGTCTTCAGCAGCATCTTCGCGAGGTTCACGAGGTTGCGCATCGACCACATGTTCTTCAGCCCCTCGGCCGGATTGAGCCGCGACAGCTGCGGCACGAGCCGGCTCCACGCCATCACGCCACCCACCTGCACGAAGCCCGCGAGCAGGCCGGCCAGCAGCCCGGCCGCGACGATCTGCGCGGACAGCAGCGCCCAGTCGCGCGCGGCGCCGTCGATCAGCGTCGCGAGCCGCGCGGACGGATCGGCCGCGCCGGCCGCATCGAACACGAGCCGGAACAGCGCCTGCAGCCGCGCGAACAACGTGCCGAGCCCGACCGCGAGCGCGACGCACACGCCGACGAAGAACGCTGACGAGATCGTCTCCGCGCTCTTCGGCACGTCGCCCTTCTGGCGCGCTTCGCGCAGGCGCTTCGCGGTCGGCTGCTGGTTCTTTTCGGCCATCGTCGCTCCGGTTCCGGCGGGCCGTCACGCGCCGCCGTGCGCGGCGAACAGCGCGCGCAACAGCGCCATCAGTCCGCTGTCGGGGCTCAGCAGCGCATGCAGCGACGCGTACACCACCGGCAGGAACAGCACCATCATCAGCACCGCGAGCGCGCTCTTCACCGGCTGCGCGAACACGAAGATGTTCAGTTGCGGCACCGCGCGCCCGACGAGACCGATGCCGAGCTCGACGAGCACCAGCACGATGATGACGGGCGCGGCGAGCTTCACCATCCATTCGAAGATCGTGTCGGTCTGCCGCACGACGAAGGTCTCCAGCATCGACGAGAAATCGGGGCCGAGCGAGCCGATCGGCCACCACGCGTACGACTGCGCGAACAGTTGCACCAGCGCTTGAAGGCCGCCCGCGGTGACGAACAGCGCGATCGCGACGAAATTGAGGAATCCCGACGTCGGGCCGCCCTCGTGCCCACCCATCGGATCGAAGAACGCGGCGCTGCCGCTGCCGGTCTGGAAATCGATCAGGTAGCCGACGCCCTGGATCGCGAACAGCACCGCGCTGAACGCGCCCGCGAGCAGCATGCCGACCACCGCCTCCTTCGCGACGAGCAGGCACCACATCAGGAACGGCAGCGCGGCGACCTGCGCCGGATCGATCACCGGCGCGACGAACGCGGCGATCACCACCGCGATTCCGTTGCGCACGAGGCCCGTGACGATCTGCTCGTTGAACACCGGCACCACGAACATGACCGGCAGCAGGCGCGGCATCACGTAGAGCAGCGGCCGCAGCGTGCCGGCGATGTCGTTGAAATTCGCGGCGTGGTCTAGCATCGGCGGTCCGCAGCGGCGGGAGGGGTTGCAGCGTCGGCAGCGGTCGAGTCGACGGTGTCGGCCGCGGCCGTCGCATCCGCATCCGCCGGCCGCGACACCATCTCCGCATCGAATACGGCGGCCATCTCCGGCTGCCCCGCCGCATGCTCCGGCGCATCGCCCGCCCACACGCCGGCTGTCGCGAAACGCCGCACCGCATGCGCATCCGCGACCTCGTCTGCGTCGCGCTCGACCCGCGCGGCACGCGCCTGCAATGCCTTCTCGCCGGCCTTGTCGAGCTTGTCCTCGGCGGCCTTCGCCTTGCGCGCGGCGCGCTGCAGGTCCGCGAGCGTCGCCTCTTGATCGCGGTGCACGTGCGCGGCTTCGCTGACCGACGCATTCGCGACGCCGATGTGACGATCGAACGTGCGCGTGTCGGCCGCGGCATTCTGCAGCGCGCGCGCCTCGCGCAGGTCGTCGGCGAGCCGCGTCTGGATCGCAGCCTTCGCGGCGACCTGCCGCGCGAGCTGCGCGTGCGCGGCATCGAGCGCGCGGCGGCTCTGCGCGGCGATGCCCTGCTGGCGCGCGGCCGCCACACGCGCGATCTGGCTGCGCATCTCGCGCACGCGCTTCAGGCGCGCGAGCGTCGCGAGCACGAGACGGTCGTCGGCTTCAGACATGGTCGTTCGCGAGTTTCGTCAGCTTCGCGAGCAGCGCGTCGAAACGCACGTCCTCGTGCGACGCCTGCGTGCAGAACGCACCGATCGCATCGCGCGCGCGCAGCGCGAGATCGCCGAGCCGGTCGCTGCCTTCGCGGTACTCGCCGATCTGCACGAGCAGCTCGATCTCCTGATATTTCGCGATCAGCTCGCGCACGCGCGCGGCCGAGTGCTGATGCGCGCGGCTCGCGACGAGCGGCATCACGCGCGACAGGCTCGCGAGCACGTCGATCGCCGGATAGCGGTTCGCGAGCGCGATCTTGCGCGACAGCACGATGTGGCCATCCAGGATCGAGCGCACTTCCTCGGCGATCGGATCGGATTCCTCATCGCCTTCGACGAGCACCGTGTACAGCGCGGTGATCGATCCGGTCGCGCCCTGCCCCGCGCGTTCGAGCAGGCGCGGCAGCACGGCGAACGTCGACGGCGGGAAGCTGCGCCGCGTCGGCGGCTCGCCGCTCGCGAGGCCGACCTCGCGCTGCGCGCGTGCGAAGCGCGTCAGCGAATCGACCAGCAGCAGCACGCGCTTGCCCGCGTCGCGGAAGTGCTCGGCGATCGCGGTCGCGACCAGCGCGGATTTCACGCGCTCCATCGCGGGACGATCGGACGTCGACACGACGACGATCGAGCGCGCGCGCACCTCGGGCGACAGGCTGTGCTCGATGAACTCGCGCACTTCGCGGCCGCGTTCGCCGACCAGCGCGATCACGTTCACGTCCGCTTGCGCGCCGCGCGCGATCATCCCGAGCAGCGTGCTCTTGCCGACGCCGGACGGTGCGAAGATGCCGACGCGCTGGCCGATGCCAAGCGTCATCAGACCGTCGATCACGCGCACGCCGGTCGGAAACGGCGTGTCGATCATCTTGCGCGCGAGCGGGTTCGGCGGGTCCTGCTGCGTCGATACCCACGCGGCGCCCGTCACAGGCCCGCGATCGTCGAGCGGCCGGCCGAGCCCGTCGAGCACGCGGCCGAACAGCGCTTCGCCGACCGGGAACACGTGCTCGCGCCCGGACGGCACGACGGTCGTCTCCGGCGACAGCCCGGCCACGTCGCCGAGCGGCGTGAGCAGCGTGGTTTGCCGCGAGAAGCCGACCACTTCGGCGAGCAGCGTCGGCTGGTTCGGCGTGCGCAGTTCGCAGATCTCGCCGAGCCGCGCGCGGATGCCGGTCGCGTTGAGGATCTGCCCGACTGCGTGATTGACGCGGCCCTGCACAGACACCGGCGAGAAAAATGCGAGCCCCGCGTCGAGGTCGCCGACGAGGCGGCCGCGATCGAACGGCGCGGCATCGTCGTCGCTGTCGCCGCCGAACGACTGCGGATCGTCGAGCGGCGTGTTCATCGCGTCGTGCCCTTCAGCGCATCGCGGCGGATCGCCTGGCGCAGCGCGTCGATCTGCAGGTCGAGGCTCGCGTCGATGCGCCCGGACGGTGTCTCGACCGTGCACGCGTGGCGTTCGAGCTGGGCGTCCTCGACAATGCGGATCCGTTGCCGATTCGACTGGCCGGCGAATGCGCGGTCAAGCGCGTCGCGCATTTCGTCCTCGCGGCCCGGCGCGACCCGCACGATCAGGAACGCTTCGTCGCGCACGAGCGGCGCGATCCGCGCGAGCGCGGCCTCGTAGAGCTTCTGCGTGCCCATCTCGCCGACGATCGCGCGCACGGCCTTCACGACGATGTCGGCCATCGAATCCTTCATCGACTCCATCGTGCGCGCGGCGGCCAGCGCCTGCGTGTACGCCTGCGCCGCATGCTCGCGCTGCGCGCGGCGCATGCCTTCGTCGTAGCCCGCCGCCTGGCGCTTGTCGAATTCGCGCTGCGCATCGGCGACGATACGCGCGGCCTCGTCGCGCGCGGTCGCGATCACCGCGGACGCGTCGAGCAGCGCCGCGTACTCGCGCTCCTTGAGCACCTTGCGCTCCGACAGCAGTTGCAGGTTGTCGCTCGTGATCAGAAAAGCCAGTCCCATGACGCAAGCCTCTCGGGAATCAGAAACAGGAACAGCAATTCGCCGAACTGGTCGCGCTGCGCGCGGTTCAGCCAGTACGGCGCTTCGTCGTCGATCGCGCGGTTGAATTTCAGGCGCGCGCGCCGTGCGACCGCGTCGCCGGCCACGCCGATGAAATCCGCGAGCAGCCGCCCGCCGCGCGCGCGGATCACCACCGGCAACGCGGCCGGATCGGCACGCCACGGTTCGAGCGTGTCCGTGAGCGCGCCGAATTCCGGCGCGCGCTCGAGCGCGAGTTCCAGCGCGTCGCCGCCGAGCTTCGCCGCGATTTCCGCGCGAATGCGGCGCACGGTCAGCGCATCGCGCAGCCAGCCGCGATGCAGCAGCAGCCCCGCATACGACGCAAGCTGCTCGAGCGCCGCGCCGGGCAGCAGCGCGAGCCGCGCACACGGATTGGCGACGTCGAAGTCGTGATGCGCGGCCACGTCGTTCGCGTCGAGCAGATGGCGCGCAAGCAGCTTGCGGCCGGCCAGGCCGAACGCGTCGGGCGAGCGATAGCGCGCGGGCCACTCGGCCGGCACGCGCGTCACGTGCAGATAGCGATCGGGCCGCAGGTTGAATTCGCAGACGAGCGCGTGAAACGCTGCGAGCCGCGCGGGTGGCGGCGGCGCGAGCGGGTGCAGCCACGGCAGCGGCGCGGCATCGGGCTTGGCACCCGGCGGCAGCGCGGCGTGTTCGCTCATGCGCCGTCGCGCGCGCCGTCCGGCGTGCGCAGGCCGCCGCCCGACGACGCGGACGCACCGCCGGCCCCGTTCGCACCGCGCGGCGTGCCGACCAGCCCGGCCAGCCGGGCGCCGAACATCCCGCGCCGCGCGGCCGACAGCGCGATCACCGCGCAGGTCAGCAGGATCAGCGCGAACACCAGCCAGCCGAGCGGCGAGCGCAGCCGCAGGACGTCCGACACCGCGCTGCCGATGCCGTCCACGCGCGTCGCGCGCGCGGCGGCCGGCTGCAGGAACAGCGACACGTTGTCGTACTGCAGCCCTTCGATGCTGTGCGCGACGAGATCCTTGACCATCGGCGCCATCGCGCGCAGATCCACGCCGGGCCGGTAGCGGATGTACACGGCCGCCGACGACGGCTTGATCTTGTCCGCGAGCGGATCGTTCTCCGGAATCACGACCTGCACGCGCGCAACCACCACGCCCTCGATGTCCTGGAGCGTGCGCGACAGGTCCTGCGACACGCCGTACAGGTAGCGCACGCGCTCCTCGGCCGGCGTCGACACGAGCCCCTGCTTCTGGAACAGCTCGCCGAGGCTCGCATAGCTCGGCTTCGGCAGCCCGTTCGCCTGCAGCACGGTGAGCGCCGACTGCATGTCGCCGTCCGCGACGCTCACCTGCCATGCGTTGCGATCCGACGTGTCGCGCGCGTCGTTGTCCTTCGACGCGCTGATGCCCGCATCACCGAGCACGGCGACCATCTGGTTCGCGTCGCGCTCCGACAGGCCGGAGTACAGCTCCTTCTGGCAGCCGGCCAGCAGCGCGAGCAGTCCCGCGAGCAGCGCTCGCGCTGCCCGGCTGCGCCACGCATGCATGCGCGGCGTCGAATCGATCGTCGTCATCGTTTGTCCGCTTCAGGGCGCGCGGCCGCTTCAGGCACACGCACCGGCCTTCGTCACTCCTGCGTCTTCAGCACCGTGTGCGTGAAGCCGTTCGCCGCCTGCGCGACCGACAGGCTCAACTGGTATTCGGAAATCGTGGTGGTCGCCGTCCACTGGAAATCCATCGCCTTCACCATCGTCATCAGCGGATCGCTGCGGTTGTCCGCCATCGACGTCAGCATCTCGGTGCGATGCTTGTCGATGTTCGCGTACCGCGTGTCGAGATCGTTGCCGTACGTGCGCAACCGCTCGACCAGCGACGAATGGTTCGCCTGCGCGGGTGTCGCGGGCGTCATCTGCACCGCCGGCGCCGCATCGGCCGGCGCGCGCGACATCGCGACGCCCGACGCCGACGGCGATGCCGCGGCTGCACCCGGCTGCATCAACGCATCGAACTGGCGCACCTGCGCCGGATCGGACGTCGTGCCCGCCTGCTGCACGGCGCCCGCGAGCGCGGCCGCGCCCGGCGGCGCCGCGCCTACGCCTGTTACCGACATGATCGTGTCCTCCTTGACCGGCAGAGCCGGAAACGAGCCGGCCGGCACGCGCACACGCCCCGCCGGGCGCCCGTCATGGGCGGCCCGGGCATGTGGCGTCGCACGGCGCGGCCGGCGACCGGCTTCATGCGCGGCCGGCGGAACTCAGGTGTTGCGCAACCTGGGCGTTCGCCGTCCCTTCCTGCGCGGTTACTGCGTTGCTGGTTTCGAACGTCGCGGTCGACTGCTGAACCTGGAAGTTGATCTTCGTCAGTTCGAGCTGCGTCTTGGTCAGGTCGTCCGCCTGCTGCTGAACCTGGGTCGTATCGTTCGGACCACCCGCGCTACCTGCTGCTGAGGCACCCATATTTCGCTCCTTTTGCGTGAAGAACGTCATCCACTTTCCGGCGGCGACCCCATGCCCCGCCGGCGACGTGACGCGCCGCGTGCATGCGGCGTGTCGCGTAATGCGCGCACCGCGCGACGCGCGATGCGCAAAACCTGTCGCGACGCTAGTGCGCCGCCTCCTTCGAGGCACCGGCGGCCGCGACGGCCGGCGTCGCCGGCGCATCCTGCGGCAGCGTCGGGCCCGGCACCGGCTGCGCGACGCCAGCCGCCGCACCGCTCGCGAGCGGCGGCACGGGCGGCGCCGGCGCCCGCTCCGGCGTGCTTGCGGACGCGCCGCCAAGCGGCATCGTGATGCGCTGGCCGTTGCGCTCGAACACGACTTCGTCCGGGCCGATCGACACGACGGTCGGCCCTTCCTTCAGCCGCGCGCCTTCGAAATAGCGGCTGCCGTCGGCCGTCTCGATGTAACGCTGGTCGCCGTCGCCCGCGAATACCGTCGTGATCTCCGGAATCCCCGCGACGCCGCCGAGCGTCGTCGCGGTGCGCGGCGCGGCGGCATCGGCGTCGCGCACGTGGTCGACCACCTCGAGCGCCGGACGTGCGTCCTTCATGTAGTTGCGGATGCGCGGCTCGATCTGCGCGCGCTCGGCCGCGCCCGTCAATTCGATCCGGCCGCGGCCGAGATAGGTGACCGTCAGTGCCGTGTCGCTGAAATACGTCTGCGCGGTCGCGACGAGATCGCTGACCACGTAGATGTTGCCGAGCGCCGCGTTGTCGACGCCCGCGACGATCTGCGCGACGCGTTCCCGCGCCGCCGGGTCGCTCACGTAGCCCGACACGATCACGCCGTCGTCGCGCGGCGCGACGGCGAGCTCCGGATACGCGTGCAGCAGCTGCTGCAGCCGGTGCGTGCGCGCGAGCACCGACTCGTGCTGCCACGGCAGGCGCCCCGACCACGCGACGAAGCCGTAACCGAGCGCGCCGAGCAGCACGCCGATCCACAGCGCGACGACCGCGATCACGAGCCGCCGGCTGCCGAGACGTCGCAGCCCGCCGGTGAGCCAGCCGAGCCACGCGGCCTCGCGCGCGGCGTCCTGCGTGTCGGCCTCGTCGGGCACCGCGACGCTCGCCTGCGCATGACGCGCGATGCCGAGCTTGATCGAGCCGACCGTCACGACGTCCTGCGGCGTCATCGAGCGGCGGCCCGCGCCGAGCGGCTCGTCGTTGAACAGCACGGGCGCTCCGCCGTCGCCGCCGTGGTTCTGCACCGTCACCGCGAGCGCGCCGACCTGCAGGCACACCTGTTTTGCGCCGATCTCGCGATCGGGCAGGATCACTTCGCAGTCGGCCGCGGTGCCGACCCAGTTCGCGCCGCGCGCGAGCGACATCGTGCGGCCGTACATCGGCCCGCTGAGGAAGCACAGGTTCCACGGCGACGCGAGCGCGGCCGATCCGGCCGCGCCGCCGCCGGGCAATGCGCCGTCGCCGTGCGGGTCAATGATGGTCGTCGACATGAGTGGGCGCTCCTGCGGTCGTCGCCACGGGCTGCGCGGCCGAATCCTTCGGCGGCGGCAGCGCGGGCGGGCCGAACTTCGTGCCGGGCAGCGGCGCGGGCGTGAGCGGCACCGCGATGTCGTTGTCCGGCGGGCGATACATCGACGTGCCGTTCGAACCGGCCGGCCCGTCGGCACCCGGATTCACCGGCGAGCCGTCCGGCGCGTACATCGACGCGGTCGTCACCACGCGCGGCGTCAGCAAATAGAACCGCTCCATGTGGTTGCCCGACTTGTCGGTGTACTTGAACAGGTTGCCGATCAACGGGATGTCGGACAGCCACGGCACGCCGCTCTTGTTCAGCCGCACCTCGTCGTCGTTGAAGCCCGCGATCAGCAGGCTCTTGCCTTCGTCGATCATCGTCTTGGTGACGATGTTGCGCTGCTGGATCACCGGCACGTTCGACACGGCCTGGCCCGGCACGATGTTGCCGTCCTGGATGTCGATCGACATCATCACGCTCTGCGGGTTACCCGACACGGCGGCCGCGTTGCGGATCGCCTCGTCGACGATCATCGGCGTTACCTTGATGCTGGTGCCGGTCGTCACGCTGTACAGCGACGAATCCTGGTAGCCCTGCACCTGTACGTAGAACTGCGTAAGGTTCTCGAGAATGGCCTCGGTGTTGTCGAGCGCGAGCACCTTCGGCTTCGAGCGCAGCTGCGCCTGCCCCTTCTGCGCGAGCGCGTTCACGCGGGTGAGCAGGTAGTTGCGCAACGAGCCGCCGATCGACGCGGTCAGCGCGATGCCGGTCGGCAGGAAGGCGCCGGTCTGCCCGGTTTCCGACGTGCCGATGCCGAACGTCAGCGGCGGATTGCCGGCGCCGTTGAACTGCGTGTTGCCGTTCAGCGGGTTCTGGCCGTTGCCGATCTGCACGTCGCCGTGCGTCGTGTGCAGACGCCAGTCGATCCCGAGGCTATCGAGCGAATCCTCGTTGATGTCGATGATCGTCACGTTGATCTCGACGATGCGCGGCCGCTCGTCGAGCTGGTTGATCAGCGACTGGTAGCGGTACATGTTCTCCGGCAGGTCGCGCACGATCACCGCGTTGATCGCCGGATCGGCGACGATCTGCGGCAGCGTGTCGCCACCGCCGCCGCTGGAGAACGGCGAAAAGCCGCCCGCGCTGCCGTCCGCACCGCCGTAGCCGCCCTGGCGCGGGCCGCCGGACATGTCCGGGAAGTCGAGCCGCGGAACCGCGATCGTCAGCCCCGAGCCGAGCTTCACCTGACGCGCAGCCTGCCCGAGCGGCGTGCTCGACGGCAGTTCGCTCGTGCCGCCGCCCTTGCCGAACAGCCGGCGCAGGATCGTCGCGACGCCCGGCACCGTCACTTCCTTGCCCGAGCGGTTGATCGTGAAATCGGAGGCCCAGCCGTACCTGAGCCGGAACGCGCGAATGTCCGCATGCGCGCCGTTCGCCGACGGGTCGCCGACCGAGCCGACCGCCTGCCGCACGAGCTCCACGTAGCGACGCGGGCCGGCCACGTACACGCTGTTCGCGCGGTCGTTGATCACGAGCGTGTAGCGCTTGTCGGGAATCTGCATCGCCTGCAGCGCGCGGCCGATCTCGCCGGCCGCGTTCGGCGGAATCGGGATCATCTGCGTCTGCGACTGGTCGGCCGGATCGACGTACAGGAACGAGCCGTCGTAGTACCACGTGAGCCCGTAGGTCGAGCAGATCGTGTCGAGCGTCTGCTGCGGCGTGCCCGAGAAGCGGCCGCTGATCACGCCGTCGACCTTCGGGTCGACCACGGCCGTCACGCCCTGCGACGATGCGAGCTCGCGAATGAAATCGCCGATCTTCTTGCCGTTCGCGACGATCGTGAACGGCTTGTTGCGCCAGCGCAGGTCCGCCGCGCGCGCCGGATGCGCGACCGTCATGCACAGCGATGCCGTGAGCAGCGCGGTCGCGCACATGGCGAGCGCGGCCCGTTGCAGGCGGCGCGGTTGAAACCGGATCGGGGTGACGCGTCGACGCATCAAAGCACTCCTGAGGAAGAAACGAACATGCGTTCCAGCGCCTGTTGCGCGAATCGCAGCACCTCGCTGCCGAGCCAGCCCGACAGCAGCACGAGTGCGACCATCACGGCGATCAGTCGCACCGCGATGCCGATGTTGGCGTCCTGCACCTGCGTGACCGCTTGCAGGATCGCGACCACGAGGCCGGTGACGGTGGCGATCAGCACGATCGGCAGCGACAGCAGCAGCACCAGCATCAGCGCCTGCCGGGTCAGGTCGAGGATCGTCGAGCTCGTCATTGCGCGACTCCCGGCGCGCGCACGCCGGCGCCCGCGCCGAGCGTGCCGTCGTCGGGCGGGTTCTTCACCCAACCGACCGTATGCAGTTGCACGTCCTCCTCGACCTCCTGGTACGACAGCACCGCGAGTTCGGGCAGCACCGGCTGCAGGATCGTCTTCACATAGCGGCGCGCGCCGAGCGCGACCATCACCGCGAGCCGCGCGGCGCCTTGCGGGTTGCCGTGGCCACCCGCGCCGGCCGCCTGCGCCGACGTCGCGGCCTGCACGATCGCGCGCACCTGTTCGCCGATGTCCTGCTTGATCGCGCTCGACAGCGCGAGGAAATTACCCTGCTTCGTGCGCATTACCGCGTTCTCGATCCGCTCCTGCAGGTTCTGCTCGAACAGCACGACGCGCAGTTGCCGCGTCGCGCCCGCATGCCGATCGGTGATCATCCGGCGCAGGTCGACGCGCACCAGTTCGACCAGCGCGATCACGTCGTCCGGCTCGTTCGGCGCCCATGTGATCAGGCTTTCGAAAATCACGCGCAGGTTGCGGATCGGCACCTGTTCGGCAAGCAGCCGGCGCAGCACCTCGGTCACGCGCTGCAGCGGCACGAGCCGCGTCAGTTCGCCGACGAGTTCGGGATGCTCGCGGCGCACCAGGTGCACGAGCGCCTGCGTTTCCTGGATGCCGAGCAGTTCGTCCGCATGCTGGCGCACGATCTGTTCGACGTGCGCGGCGAGCGCGCCTTCGCTCGTCAGCCACTTGCCGTCCGGCGCCGCGCCGTCGGGCTTGATCCACAGCGCGGTCGCGAACGGGCCGAACGCCTCGGCCGGCTGGCGCTCCGCGCGCTCGGGCAGCGGCGCGACGCCGTCCCACAGCAGCCAGCCCGGCTTCAGCGCGCCATGCGCGGCGAGCACGTCCTGCAGATAGATCCGGTACGTGCCGGCCGCTGCACCCTCGTCGTCGTTCAGCGTGATGCGAGGAAACACCGTGCCGATATCCGCGTCGACGCGCGCCTTCGCGCTCGACAGCGCGGTCTGCAGCTGCGCGAGGTTCAGCGTCGTGCGCAGGTCGTCCGACAGCGACACCGCGATCAGCGACGTCACGCCCGCCGCATGCGACACCTTCGCGGGCTGGCCGTCGTCGGTCGCGCCGATGCGGCCGGCGATATGAATCAGGTTGAAGCTCGGCGCGGTCGTCTTGCGCTTCAATTGCGTGAATGCGAACGCGCCGAGGCCGAACGCGATCAGCGCGAACGACCACTTCGGAAAACCGGGCACGACGAGGAAGCCGGCCAGCACCAGCGCCGCGATCAGCAGCGCGCGCGGATGCGCGCCGAGCTGCTCGCCCAGTTGTTCGCCGAGCTGGCGCTGCCGCGTGTCGCGCGTCGCGACGCGCGTCGTGACGATGCCGGCCGCGATCGACACCAGCAACGACGGGATCTGCGACGCCATCCCGTCGCCGACCGTCAGGATCGCGTAACGTTGCAGCGCCTCGCCGATGTCCATGCCGTGCATCAGCGTGCCGACCGCGATGCCCGCGACGATGTTGATGAACGCGATCACGAGGCCAGCGATCGCGTCGCCCTTCACGAACTTCATCGCGCCGTCCATCGCGCCGTGCATCTGCGATTCCTGTTCGAGCTTCTCGCGACGCTCGCGCGCTTCATCGGCGCTGATGATCCCCGCGCGCAGGTCCGCGTCGATGCTCATCTGCTTGCCCGGCATCGCATCGAGCGAGAAGCGCGCGCCGACTTCGGCGACCCGCTCGGAGCCCTTCGCGATCACGATGAACTGCACGACGGCGATCACGAGGAACACCACGCCGCCCACCACGACGTTGTTGCCGACCACGAGCCGGCCGAACGCGTCGATCACGTGGCCCGCATTCGCGTGCAGCAGGATCAGCTTGCACGACGCGATGTTCAGCGCGAGCCGGAACAGGGTCGTAAACAGCAGCAGCGCGGGAAACGACGAGAAGCTGACCGCCGAAGGCACGTAGGTCGACACCGTCAGCAACACGACGCTCGCGGCGAGGTTCAGCGAAATCATCCCGTCGAGCGCGGCCTGCGGCAGCGGCAGGATGAACAGCGCGACCACCGACACGATGAACGCGGCGAGAAACAGGTCGGCGCGCGGCGATGCCCCGAGACGTCGCCCGGACACGCTGCGGCCGGCGGAAAAGATCCGCTGCCAGTCGCGAGGGAGCGCCTTCGGTTCTGCCATCGTGCCGTCGTCCTGTCGTTGTCGCCGCCGGGCACGGGCCGTCATGCCCCGTGTCGCGCGGACCGTTGAATGGGACGAGTGTAGCGACGCGACACCGCGCAAAAAGGGATGCGCCTCGTAGCGGCGCGGCGGTTTTCCGGTGACGATCCGATCCGACTACGAAACCCGGCGACGCCTGCTCGCGCGCATCGCCGGAACCGCTTCCATCGCGCGGCGGGCGCCGCGCGCGCAGACAGGGTCAGGACTCCAGACGGCGTGCTGCGAGATACGCGAGCTGCGCGCGATTCTGGACGTTGAAGAGTTTTTCGAGCGAACGGATATGGTGACCGACCTTGTGCAGCGACGTGCGCAGCGCGCTCGCGATCTCCTGGTCGGACAGCCCGCGCACGAGGCGCTCGAGCACCTGCTGCTGCTCGTCGCCCAGCGCGAAACCGCGCATGCGCGCAATGCGCGCCTCGAGAAACGGCAGCGCGACGCGATGCACGGCGAGGCTCACCGACAGCGCGCCGCCGATCACGCGATCGTCGATCCACTCGGTGCCGTGCGCTTCCGACGTCACGTTCACCGCGACGCGCAAGTCGAGCCGCGGCGCCGACAGGCTGAAAATCACGCCGCTGTTCATTGCATGCGCACGCAGATGGCCGGCCAGCGCGAGCACCTTGCGGTCGCCGCTGCCCTGCGCGGCCGACTCGATCTCGTCGAGCCGCCACGCGACCGGAAAGCCGCTCTGCCGCACCTGCGCGAAACGCGGGTCGCTCTCGTAGAGCATGCCCTCGATATACGGCTGCATGAACGTCGCGGGTGCGAGGTCGCGCAGCAGATGCGCGCACAGAATGCGCCGCCCGATCATTTCATACGCGCCGTATCCGAGCGTGCTGAAACCGATTTGCCGCAATCGCGAATGGCATTGGGCGAAATCGACAGGCGCAAGGTCGGATTTACCTGGCGCGATTTGAATGCCGGTAAAAACGTCACGCTCGATTGCATGAATTTCTTTCGAATAAGCGGCAGCGACCGCAATATCGGCTTGCGAGAACCACTCGACGCGTGGCGCGTCGTCAGCATATGTCATGAGGAGCCCACCCTTTCCCAATATGTGAACCTGCCCCGTCACGATCTGGTCTTTTCTTTATGTTTTTCTGGTTGTCTCTATACCGGTGCGAATATGAACCTTTCGCCCGAATTAGTATTACGGCATATTACGCGTACACAGGCATTTTTGTACAATGCCCCCGCGTTTCGTCTGGATGATGATCTGCGCATATCATAAAGATGCTCGATCGCATCGTCGCGAACGCCGTGCACGACACGGCTGCCGCCACGCGATGCGCGTCGATTCCGAGGGATGGCACATGTCCGATATTGCATTGCAAGAAGAAGCGGTCGCCCCAACGTTGTCCCGTCCGTCGCGACGGACGGCCTCCAGCACCGACGCGTCGAGAGAGCGCCCGGTGCAGGTCGTCTGGTGCGACGACGTCAAGCGCGGCGACATCGTGCAGCCGCACGCGCCGAAGCTCGGCGTCGCCGATACGCTCGAGCACGCGCAGAGCACCGCCGAACGCAACCGTATCGTCACAAGCCTGCTGCACCTGACGGGCTTCTCGACGTTCGCCTATTTCGCGCTCGAATTCTCGCGGGAGCGCGTCGAAAGTCTCTACCTGCACGAGGCGTTCACGCCGACCACCTATCGCGGCGACTACGTGCGGCACAACCATCACGACATCGATCCGCGCACGCTCGGCGCGCGCGTATGCAACATGCCGATCGTGTGGGACCTGCAGCAACTGCGCCGCGAACATCGCGAACGCGACGACGGCCCGTGCGTGACGCCGGCGGCGCTCGACGGTTTCCTGCAGACGATGCAGGACGACGGCATGTGCAGCGGCATCATGTATTCGATGGCCGTGCCCGGCACGCGGCTGCATGCGTTCATGAGCTTCACCGCGCCGCGCCGCACGCGCGAGTGGATCACGCCGGCGACGATCGAGCAGGCGTTGTCGATCGGGCTGTCGGTGCACAAGTTCGCGTCGCCGCAACTGATCGCGACGTCGCGCGAACGCGCCGTGAACGGGCTCACGCCGTTCGAACAGGAACTGCTGCTGGGCATCGCGGAAGGCGCGTCGGACAAGGAAATCGGCCGGCGCCTCGACACCAGCGCGCACAACGTCGACTATCACCTGCGCAAGCTGCGCAAACGCTTCGGCGTCGCGAACCGGATCCAGCTCACGTACCTGACGTCGAAGCTCGAGCTGATCTGACGCGCGCGCGACGAACCCGCGTAAACGGACATGCCGGCCTCGCGGGCCGGCATGTCCGTACACCTGACGATCACGCCGAGCGGCGTTACTTCAGCAGCGTCATCTGCACGACCTTGACGATCACGAGACCGACGGCGATCACCAGATAGCCGCGCAATACGGCCATCCAGACGCGCGTCGCGACCGTCATGTTCTGCGGCTCGAGCGTTTCGAGCGGCGGCATGCGCCACGTGGGGCGCAGCGCGCGGTCGATGCCCGGCTCGACGACACGCTTGTTGCGGCGAATCAGCACCGTCGCGAGATAACCGGCGATCGCGAGCACGGTGCCGCCGACCAGCACGTCGACGATCGCTTCGCCGCTGATGTCCGGATACATCACCGATGCGGTCAGGATGATCGACAGCAGCACGAGCACCCAGATCACCGCGCCCGTGAACACGTTGAGCTTCGTCGAGTTGACCCAGGGCCCAAGCACCTGGCGATCGTTGCAGAGCACGAGCAGGAACACGGTCGCGCTCGGCAGCAGCACGCCGGCGAGCGTCTGCACCGCTTCGGTCAGCAGGCCGAGCGGGCTGCCCGGAATCAGCACGAGCGCGGCAGCCGCCGCGACGATGCCGAAATAGACGAGATAGAAGCCCTTCGCATCGGACACGCCGCGATGCAGCGAATGGCGGATCTTGAACACGTCGCCGATCGCGTACGCGGTCGACAGCGACACCGCCGCCGCGCCGATGATGCACGCGTCGAGCAGCGCGACCGCGAACAGCGTCGCGCTCGTGCGGCCCGCATATTTCTCGAGGCCCGCGATCACGCCGCCCGCGTCGGTGAAGCTGCCCGCTTCCGGATGGCCGCCGAACAGCGCGGCGCTGAAGCCGATCATCGCGACCGCGCCGATCAGCACGAACGCGATGCCGATCCACAGGTCGACCTTTTCGTACTTCATGAAGCGCGGCGTGATGCGCTTGTCGATCACGTAGCTCTGCTGGAAGAACAGCTGCCATGGCGCGACCGTCGTGCCAACGATGCCGATCACGAGCAGCATCACGTCGGACAGCTTCGCGTGCGCGGGCCAATTCGGCACGAAGAAGTCGCGCGACATCTGCGCCACCGGCGGGTGGATCGACACGAGCACCGGCACGAGCAGCAGGCTCATCACGCACAGCACGATCGCGAACCGCTCGAAGCGCCTGAAGTCGCCGGTACTCACCGCCGCCATCGTCAACGCGGCCGCCACGCAGACGCCCGCAACCTTCGGGAGCCCGAAGAAAGCCAGCACGAACGTGATGCCGATGAACTCGGTGACGATCGTCAGCGCATTGAGCAGGAACAGGTCGATTACGCTGAACGCGCCCCAGAACTTACCGAAGCGCTCGAAGATCAGGCGCGCGTGGCCGACGCCGGTGACCGCGCCGAGGCGCAGCACCATCTCCTGGTTCACGTACAGCACCGGGACGAGCAGCAGCAGCGTCCACAGCAGCGTCGTGCCGTAGTTCTGGCCGGCCTGCGTATAGGTGCCGAATGCGCCTGCATCGTTGTCGCCGACCATCACGATCAGGCCGGGGCCGATGATCGCGAGCAGCGTGCGCAGGCGCGCCCACCACGTGCCGCGCGCGGCGGTGTCGTGATGCGCGATGGTGCCGAGCGCGCCGCGGATGTCGCCCAGGTGGGCTTCGTCGAGCACGGCGCTGCGTTCGACGGCGATCGGTGGAGAGACGTTCGATGGCGTGGACATGATGAATTCCGTACGGCTGGTTTTTTATCCGGCAAGCGTGTGGCCTTGGAATACGCGCGCAGAACGGGGCCGCGCGCGCATGCCGAGACGCGCTCGGCGCTTCTTCAGCGGATCAACGATTTCAGGTGGTTCAGCAAACGGGAGAACACCCGCGGACGGGCGTCGAGCGTCAGCATCGCGTCGTAATGCGGACGCGATTCCGTGACGTGCGGGAGGTTCGACAGCAGAAGGCCGAAGTTCATGGGCTGGCTCCTGGCGGCGACGGCATGCGTGCCGGCCGCGTGGTGGGCGCGGGGCCAGTCCGGGGCCTGAACGACGTGTCAGGCTAGTCGGCCGGATTGTCCCTGCGACCCGGGTTCAAAAGGGTCTGTTGGTGCAACGGGCATAAGGGACAACTGTCACTGTCGTTCACGGCGGCTCCTGTGCGGTGTTCCGGAGAACACGATTGACCGCCGCGCGGCGCGGGCCGCCGTTCGGGTGCATGCGAAACGCATGCGCGAACGCGGCCGCGCGCCGGGCGGCGGCGAAACCGGATGGCGCATGCGCAAACGCATCACGCTAACCGGCGCGAATCAGGGTGCACGTAGGGAGTTGCTGCGGAATACTGCTGCGCGCACCGTTTGCCTGGATGACAAACGGCGGCTTCGATGAGGCGCGGACGTCGGTCGCTCAGGCGGAAATTTCGTTCGAAGATCGACTACTGCAGGCGTCCAAGGCGGCGGCCCCAAGAGTGAAGATGCCGGATTCTATGGACCGGCCGAAACGGAAGTCAACCCTCTGGCACGCCCTCCGGGGAATATTTTTTCCGTCCCCTACACGCTGAAAGATTCGCGCCCGGAATGACGCGCCGCAACCTTTCAATGCGTCGCATGGCGCGCGCCGCCGATGCGTGCGAGCAACAGTCGCCGCGTGCCGCCGGCGGGCGGTCGCGCCGGGCGTCGGCCGGCTCGCGCGCGGTGCTGCTGCCGGCGCAATACGCGCAACGCCGCTGCTTTTTTACTTGCACCGCAGCAAAGCTCGCGACTACAATCCGCCCCAATTCATCAAGGGAGTCCCTTCGTGGACACATGCTCCAGTTGCAGTTCGATGCCGGTCCAGGCCGGCCAAGCCATCGCGAGATAGCAGCCAGACGCATGTCATTCGCCGCTAGCTCGCATTCGTCGGGTTAGCGCGCTTCCCCCGGTGCCGGCATAGTCGGCCCGTCCGTCGCACGCTCCGTTACGTTCCAACCGCCGATCGCAGGTCGCGTCATGCACCCGCGCTCGATCACGTCGTCCGGCATGCGCCGGACCGGACGGAGGTTCGTCATGTTCTTTCAATCGTTCGCGGCCAGACTCAAGCGACTCATCCACGTCGCGTCCGACCGCTCGTTGGTTTCGGCTGTTTCGCCGCTCGTCCACGCGTTCGGCAACTGGCGCGGCAGCGCCCTCGCGCACCTCCCGGAAGCACCGCGCCCGCTCGATTGCGCGCTGGTCGGTGCGATGGCGGCCGCCATCGCGCTCGTCGCGCTGCTCTGCACGGCCGCGTCGCGCCTCGGCTTCGCGCACGTATGGCGGATCGGGGGCTGGCTGCCATGAACGGCGATGCGGAACGCGCCACATGCCTGCGCGCCGCCCGTACCTGCGCCATCGCTTCACGTTTCCATTTCGTCAGTCAAGCTAATCAATCAAACAACGGAGCCCGCATGAAGAATCGCTTCGAATCCGCACCGCGTACACCGCGCCTCGATGCGCTCGCCGCGTTGCTGTTGTCGCTCGCCGCCGCGCCCGTGTTCGCGCAATCGTCGCCGCCGGCCGCCGCGGCCGAGCCGGCGCCCGGCGTCGGCGACGCCGCCCCCGCACCGGCCGCCGACGCTGCCGCGCCCGCGACCACCGGTTTCTGGGAACGCTCGAACCTGTTCGGCAACATGGGCGGCCTGCGCGACGTGCTCGGCGATCACGGCGTCACGCTGAACCTGCAGGAAACCAGCGAATACCTGTACAACGCCGCGGGCGGCACGCAGCGCGGCGGCGCCTATCAGGGCCTCACGCAATTCGGCTTCAACGTCGATACGGAGAAAGCGGTCGGGCTGCCGGGCGGAACGTTCAACGTGTCGGCGCTGCAGATCCACGGCACCAACCTCACGCAGCGCTATTTGCAGACGCTGCAGACCGCGACCGGCATCGAGGCGAATTCGACCACGCGGCTGTGGGAGCTCTGGTACCAGCAGGCGTTCCTCGCCGGCAAGGCCGACGTGCGGGTCGGCCAGCAGAGCGTCGACCAGGAATTCATGGTGAGCCAGTACGCGGCGACGTTCATGAACGCGACGTTCGGCTGGCCCGTGCTGCCGTCGACCGACCTGCCGTCCGGCGGCCCCGCGTATCCGCTGTCGTCGCTCGGCGTGCGGCTGCGCGTGAAGCCGGCCGACGCGTGGACCGCGATGGTCGGCGTGTTCGACGGCAACCCGGCCGGCCGCAGCGACGGCGACGCGCAGGTGCTGAACGCGCACGGCACCAACTTCAATCTGCGCAGCGGCGCATTCGTGATCGGCGAACTCCAGTACGCGCTGAACGCGCCGCCGGCCGACCCGAAGGCGCCGCAACCGGCCGGCCTGCCGGGCACGTACAAGCTCGGCTTCTGGTATCAGTCGCAGCACACGAACGATCCGCGCCTCGGCACCGACGGGTTGTCGCTCGCGAATCCGGCCAGCAACGGCATCCCCGCCACGCATCGCGGCAACTACGGTTTCTATGCGGTCGCGGATCAGATGGTGTGGCGGCCGTCGGCGGACAGCCCGCGTTCGGTCGGCGTGTTCGCGCGCGTGATGGGCGCGCCGGGCGATCGCAACGTCGTCGATTTCGCGGCGAATGCGGGCGTGACACTCAAGGCGCCGTTCAAGGGTCGCGACGACGATACGGCCGGCATCGCGATCGGCTACGCGAAGATCGGCTCGCATGCACGTGCGCTCGACGGCGACACCGGCACGTATACGACGCCCGGCTATCCGGTGCGTCGCGCGGAAACGGTGATCGAGGCAACCTATCAGTATCAGGTCGCGCCGTGGTGGCAACTGCAGGCCGACGTGCAGCACTTCTTCCGGCCGGGCGGCGGCATCCCGAACCCGAACGCGGCCGGCGCGCGCATCGGCGACGAAACGGTGGTCGGCGTGCGCACGACGATCACGTTCTGACACCCGCGCATGCGACACGGGCCGGACTGCCGCACGCGCGGCGATCCGGCCCGTGTCCGTTTACGTGCCTGCATGCAACGCATGCGGCCCGTCACTCGCCATACAGCCCGAGCAGTTTCAGCGTGACGCCGTTGGTCCAGCCGAAGCCGTCCTGCAGCGGATATTCGCCGCCACCGCCACCGCCCGCGCCGGCCCCTTCGACCACGTACTTCTCGACGAGCTTCCCTTCGGTCGCATACACATGCTTCACGTCGGCCAGGAAGCGCGTGCCGATGTCCTTCGCGAGCGCCGGTTCGCCGTAGCGGCGCAGCCCGTCGACCGCGATCCACTGCAGCGGCGCCCAGCCGTTCGGCGCGTCCCACTGCTGGCCGGTGTTCTCGGTCGTCGTCGCGAGGCCGCCCGGTTGCAGCAGCGTCTTTCGCACCTCGCGCGCGGTCGCCTTCGCGCGCTCTGGCCATGCGACGCCCGCGAACAGCGGATACAGCGCGGCGGCCGTCACGCCGTCGCGCGGCTTGCGCAACTGCCAGTCGTAGTCGCCGTAATAGCCGCGGCGATTCCACAGATAGTGGTTGATCGCCGCCGCGCGCCGCGCCGCCCGTCCGGAAAAATCCGCCACGCATGCGATGTCGCGCGTGACTGCGCAGCCCTTCACGATCGTCGTCTCGAGATGGAACATCAGGCTGTTCAGGTCGACCGGCACGATCGACGTCGTGCGGATCGTCGCGAGCGTCTTGCCGTCGCCGAACCAGCGCGAGCTGTAGTCCCAGCCGCTTTCGGCGCCCGCGCGCAGGTCGCGGTACACCTCGTTAGCGGGACGATTCGGTACGGACTTCGCAGTCGTCACGTCCTCGAGATACGACTCGTCGCGCGGCGTGTCGCTCGCGTCCCAGTAGCGGTTCAGCACCGCGCCGTCCGGCATCGCGACCACGTTGCGCGCCGCCCGCCCGCGCGGCGTCGTGGTTTCGCCCTGCATCCAGTACGCATGTTCCTTGCGCAGCGCAGGCAGGTATTTCTGGTAGACCTTGTCGCCTTCGGCCTGCGCGGCGAGCGTGACCATGTAGGCGAAGAACGGCGGCTGCGAGCGGCTCGCGTAATACGTGCGGTTGCCGTTCGGGATGTGGCCGATCGTGTCGATCAGATACGCGAAGTTGTCGAGCATGTCGTCGACGAGATCCTCGCGCCCCGACACCTGCAGCCCGAGCATCGTGAAATAGGTATCCCAGTAGTAGCCTTCGCGGAAGCGGCCGCCCGGCACCACGTACGGCTTCGGCATCGCGATCAGCGAGCTGTACGGCGGCACCGTCGTGTTGGAGCGCGTGAGCTGCGGCCACAGCCAGTCGATGTGCTGGCGCAGCGTCTGGTTCGCGGGCGGCGTGACCCCGCCTTCCGGCGGCGGCGTGAAGTGCTGGTCGACGAACGCCTTCAGCGAGAAGCCCGGCTGCGACTTCTGTTGCTGATACAACTGTACGATCGTCGCCGGATCGGTGTTGGGCGTCGCGTCGACGAAGGTCTTCTGGTCGGGATAGATTTGCGCCGTCTGCACCGCGACGAACAGGTCGCCGTAGAGCTGGCTCGGTGGCGGCAGCAGCGTGCCGGAAGCCGGGCTCGCGAGCGTCGCCGTGGCGGGCGCGGCGGACTGGCTGCCCGCCTGCATCGCGGCCTGATTTGCGCTGTCGGCCTGCGCCGCGCAACCGGCGACGGCGAGGTAAGCGACGGCGAGGACGGCGGCCCAGCGCAGACGCGGCGCGGGAACGGACGGATGCGAGGCAGGATGCGATGCGGTCGATGCGGCACGACGTGGCGTCATGACGTGTCCCCTCCTTTCGATGATGAATGGTTCGGCAGGGGTCTCGTTCGCGCGTGCGCTCGTCTCGATGGCCGTCGATCGATGCGCGTCGTTGTATTACGCAGATGAGTTCCGACTGTCGCACGAAACGCGCATCGCACGCAAGTTTCGCGGTGGCCACCGCGGGCGTGCGTCATGTGTCATGTCACGAATCGCATCCGGCATCGCAGTCGTCCCTTCTTTCACACGCGGTAACAGGAACGACTGTTGCAACATGCGGAACAACCATTGTCTTGCGTGACGCAACGACCACATTGTGGGCATAATGGCGCCTTTACCGCGCGCCCTGCCCATGTCGCCCGTCTTTCTAGCACCGCTCATCGTTGCCTGTGCGTTGTTCATGGAAAGCGTCGACGCGAACATCATCGTCACCGCACTGCCCGCGATGGCGAGGGACTTCGGGCACAATCCCGTCACACTGAACATTGCGATCACGTCCTACGTGGTCGGCCTCGGCGTATTCATCCCGATCTGCGGATGGCTTGCCGACCGCTTCAGCGCGCGCTCCGTCTTCCGCACCGCGATCGGCATCTTCGTCGCCGGCTCGCTGATGTGCGCGGCCTCCAACTCGCTCGGCGTGCTGACGTTCGCGCGCTTCGTGCAGGGCGTCGGCGGCGCGATGATGGTGCCGGTCGGCCGGATCATCATCTTCCGCGCGGTGCCGCGCTCCGATCTCGTGCGCGCGATGAACTACCTCGCGATTCCCGCGCTGTTCGGGCCGACGCTCGGGCCGCTCGTCGGCGGCTTCATCACGACCTACCTGCACTGGCGGATGATCTTCTTCATCAACGTGCCGATCGGCATCTACGGTATCTACCTCGCGAGCAAGCACATCGCGAACACGCACGAGGCCGATCCCGGCCCGCTCGACTGGTTCGGATTCCTGCTGTCGGCGAGCGGCGCCGCGCTGCTGCTGATGGGCCTCACGCTGATCGACGGCTCGCTCACGTCGCGCGGCAACGCGCTCCTGATGTGCGCGGCCGGCGCGGCAATGCTCGCGCTCTACGTGCCGTACGCGCGCCGCAAGACGCGCCCGGTGCTCGACCTCAGCTTCCTGAAGATCCCGACCTACCATGCGAGCGTGGTCGGCGGGTCGCTGTTCCGCATCGGCCTCGGCGCGGTGCCGTTCCTGCTGCCGCTCGCGCTCCAGGAAGGCCTCGGGATGAGCGCGTTCCACTCCGGGCTGATCACCTGCGCATCCGCGCTCGGCGGCGCGGTGAGCCGCTCGACGGCCACCCATACGCTGCGCCGCTTCGGCTTTCGCACGGTGCTGATCTACAACGCCGCGTTCGCCGGGCTCGCGATCGCCGCCTACGGCGTGTTCCATCCGGGCATGCCGACCTGGGCGATCTGGACGATCGTGCTGGTCGGCGGCATCTTCCCCGCGCTGCAGTTCACGAGCCTGAATTCGATGATCTACGCGGATATTTCGCAGGCCGATGCAGGCCGCGCGACGAGCCTCGGCAGTGTCGTGCAGCAGATGTCGCTCGGGCTCGGCGTGACGGTCGCCGGCCTCGTGCTGCACGTGTCGCACTGGCTGCAGGGGCATCAGACGATGGTGTGGTCGGATTTCTGGCCCGCGTTCGTCGTGGTCGGGCTGTGTTCGTTCGCGTCGATTCCGATCACGCGCCGGCTGCCGCCCGGCGCCGGCGACGAAGTCGCGCGCGGCAAGCGGCAATGAACGTGCTGGCTGGAGAGGGAAAGGCAGGCGGCGGAAGAACGGGAAAAGCAAAAAAATCAGCGGACATCCACACGGGGCCGGTGCACAGCCGCATGGATGTCCGCTCAGGGCTCCGGGTCTCTCGTTGGGGGTTGAGAATCCCGGATCTGCTTCCTGCGTGCCATTGACATATGTGCGTCGGAAGCCGAATCGTTGCGCGCACATTTCGTCGCGCCATGACTGCACTATAGGGAAAGTCGCGCCGCGCATCTGTCAACCATTGTCAGACGCGTTGCATGCATGCATCGCACACGTGCGCCGCTTTCGCGCTAAAGTGGTGCCCGACCGCCACCCTCAGCCGCCGTTCCGATGCTTACGCTCTCGCCCGCCGCTGCCCGCGCGCTGCATCTCGCCGCGCAGGGCCTGCTGACCCCGCCCCGCCGCAAAGCCACCAAGGCCGACGTGCTCGACACGATCCGCCGGATGGCGCAGTTGCAGATCGATACCATTCACGTCGTCGCGCGCAGCCCGTATCTCGTGCTGTTCAGCCGCCTCGGCGACTTCGCCCCGCAGTGGCTCGACGAGCATCTCGCCGAGGCGCGCCTGTTCGAATACTGGTCGCACGAGGCGTGCTTCCTGCCGATCGAGCAATTCGGGCTGATGCGCTACAAGATGCTCGATCCGTCGGGAATGGGCTGGAAATACGCGGCCGAATGGCACGAGCAGAATCGCGCGGACATCGACCGCATGCTCGCGCGGATTCGCGACGAAGGGCCGGTGCGGTCGGCGGATTTCATTCGTGAAGACGGCGCGAAGGGCAACGGATGGTGGGACCGCAAGCCCGAGAAAAAGCACCTGGAGGTGCTGTTCACGACCGGCGACCTGATGGTGTCGGAACGCCGCAATTTTCAGCGGATCTACGATGTGCGCGAGCGCGTGCTGCCCGACTGGGACGATGCGCGCGACCTGCCGCCGCGCGACGCGGTGCTGCCCGCGCTGCTCGACTACACGTGCCGCGCGCTCGGCATCGTGCGCGCGGACTGGGTGGCCGATTACTACCGGCTGCCGCGCCGTTCGTACCGCGCGGAGCTCGAGCGGCTCGCGGAGGCGGGCGAGCTGATTCCGGTGGAGATCACGGACTGGAAGGAGCCGGCCTACGTGCATCGCTCGCTCGAGGCGCTGCTGCCGGCCGCCGCGGACGATACGCTGCGCTCGACCGTCACGACGCTGCTGTCGCCGTTCGATCCGGTGGTGTGGGACCGGCGGCGCGCGTCGACGCTATTCGGGTTCGACTACACGATCGAGTGCTATACGCCCGCGCACAAGCGGCGCTACGGCTATTTCTGCCTGCCGGTGCTGCATCGCGGCCGGCTGATCGGGCGCGTCGACGCGAAAGCGCATCGCGCGCTCGGAACGTTCGAATTGAAGGCGGTGCATGTCGAGCCGGGCGTGCGGTTCGGCACGGGGCTCGCGGCCGACGTCGCGAAGGCCGTGAAACGGCTGGCTGCGTGGCATGGCACGCCGGAGGTGACGGTCGCGCACGCGCCGCCCGAATTGTCGAAGGCGCTGGCCGGCGCGTAACGCCGGCGAAACGGCGACGCGCGTGCCGCTTGCGCTTGCACGGCGGCGCGCCCGTCTCCCGCCACCAGCCACGACTCAGTCGCGCAGCTTGCGAAAGCGCGGGGTGCCGTCCGGCAGGTTCTCGTTGAACATCGCTTCCGGCCGCACCCACAGGCCGCGCGCATGCGGCCACAGATGCTCGTACACGACCACCGATTCCTCGGTTTCGGAATGACGGGCGACGCCGATATAGCGATACAGGCCGCCCTTGTAGTGACGATGCGTGGCGAGTTGTTCGGCTTCCTGTTCGGTCATGATCTGTTTCCCTTCGGCAAAAACGAAAGCGCGTATTGTATGCGCTCGCCGCGCGTCAGCGTTTCGCGTAGATGTCGGGGCGGCGAATCTCCATCAGCCGCTCGGGATTCGCGGACGGCCCGAAGCCGACCGGCCGATACAGTTCGTGCGCGTCGGTCGTCACGAGCATGATGCGGCGCAGGCTCCGCACCATCGGCTGCGCGAATACGTGGTCGATCAGCGCGCGGCCATAGCCGTTGCCGCGGTCGGCCGGCAAGACGAAGACGTCGCACAGGTACGCGAACGTCGCGTGATCGGTCACGAGCCGCGCGAACCCGACGAGCCGGTCGTCCACATACGCGCCGAAGCACAGCGAGCCGTCGATCGCGCGCTCGACGACATCGCGCGGAATCCCCTGCGACCAGTACGCATCGCGATGCAGGAAATCGAAGATCGCGTCGATGTCGAGTTCGCGCTTGTCGGTGGAAAATCTCAGCGTGGCGGGAGTGGCTGCGGGCACGTCGGCTCTCCGGTCGGTCGGGGGCGGAGCAGCAACGATAGCGCGGCACGGGGTGGGCGACAAGCGACGCCGAGCCGACATGTACAACAATCCGTACAGAAAATGCGCCCATGTTATACTTGTACAATTTCAAGTACAAGTTGAGCAAATCATGCGCACCATTCACTTTTCGGATGCCCGCGGCAATCTGAAGACGGTCATCGACCAGGTTGTCGACGACGCTGACGTGACGCTCATCACTCGTCGCGACGCGCCGAACGCAGTCATCATGTCGCAGGAATACTACGACAGCCTGATGGAGACAGTTCATCTGCTCCGCTCCCCGGCCAACGTCGCTCATCTCGAACGCTCGATCGCGCAACTGCGCAAGGGCAAGACGAAAGAGCACAAGCTGGCGGGGGACGATGAATGAGCGTACGCCGCGTGCTCTTTACTTCCGACGCGTGGGACGACTACGTTTATTGGCAAGGGCAGGACCGCAAGACACTCAAGCGCATCAACCAGCTCATTCGCGAAGCCCAACGGACGCCGTTCGAAGGCATCGGCAAACCTGAGCCGCTGAAGGCCAATCTGTCCGGGTTCTGGTCGCGCCGCATCGACGATACGAACCGTCTGGTCTATGAAGCGGACGATCTTCAGATCAGCATCGTGTCCTGCCGCTACCATTACGCGTAGTGCCAATCCCGCCTCCGTCCCCGCCGCCGCTTATGAAGCCGGCAACGCCCGATCGGTCTTGCAGCGCTTCAACCGGAGCGGCCGGGCCACCACGATCCGCGTCACCTCGCGGGTGCGCGAGTCGATTTCCAGGTCAAGGCATGCGCAGCCGTAACCGTGCATCCCCTCGTTGGTGACGACCCAGCCGCGCGACACCCCCGGCGTCTGCTCGACCATCCCGCCTCGCCCCGGGCACATCCGGCTCGATTCGGTGATATCGTCACCGGCTCCATGAACTCGCCGCATCGCTTCATGCCCTATCGACTCATCGCGTTCGACTTCGACGGCACGCTCGCCGATTCGCTCGACTGCTTTCTCGCGGCGCTGACGGAAGCGTCGCGCATGCACGGCTTTCGCGACGCGACGCCCGAACTGCGTCCGGCGCTGCGCGGCATGTCGGCGCGCGAGATCATCCGCGCGCTCGAGGTGCCGATGTGGAAAGTGCCGCGCGTGACGCTCGACATGCGCCGGCTGATGCGGCCGCGCATCGCGCACGTGAAGCTGTTCCCCAGCGTCGACACGACCTTCGACGCGCTCGCCGCGCGCGGCATCCGCATCGCGATCGCGACGTCGAACAGCGAGGACATCGTGCGCGACCGGCTCGGCCCGCATGCGAGCCGATGCGTCGATACGTTCGCGTGCGGCATTCCGCTGTTCGGCAAGGCACGCCGGCTGCGCGCGCTCGTGCGCGAAGCGGGCATGCAGCCCGACGACGTGCTGTATGTCGGCGACGAAATCCGCGACGCCGACGCGGCACGCCGCGCGCGGATCGCCTTCCAGGGCGTCGCATGGGGTTACACGGCCGCCGATGCGTTGCAGGCGCATTGCGCGACGCCGTTGCTGCCGCATCTCGACGCATTGCTCGATCGCGTGTAAGGACGCAGCGCGCATCGCGCATTCGATGCGTCGCGTCTCGTCGCGAAATAATCGACGCGTTTCCCGCGCAAGACGATGAAACGCCGATGACACGCGCACGCAAAAATTGCCGCCACAATGCGCGCGACAGGTACGCCCTACCTGCCCGCTCGCGCCCGCACCGATTCGTCTTACCATCCGTTACACAAACCACAGCGCGGTTGCACCTGCTACCTGAGCGCTCTCCTAGAATCAGTCGGGCCGGGAAACACTTCGAACGCCGCCGCGGCAGAGCGGCCATCGAATCCGGCCCGGGCGCGCCCGGTCTCTCGCACAGCTGCGGATCATCCGATCCGCCCGTTAATCAGAGCCCCGATAGAAAGGAGGTCCCATGAACCGCTTTCCCCACATCTCGCGCCTTGCATTGTCTGCCGCTGGCCTGCTTCTCGTCGCCGTGACGGCGACTGCGCAAACCGCGCAACCGGCGCCGTCCGCACCGGCCGCCGCCACGCAAACGCGTATCCACGAAGCCGACCAGGCTTTCATCACCGACGGCACGAAGACCGTGTCGACGCAGCACGACGCCGCACGCATCGCCAATTCGCGCACGTCGGACAGCCAGGTGAAGGCGTTCGCGCAGCGCGTGTCGACCGACGATGAGAAGATCATCCAGGCGATGCGCGCGGCCAGCCCGCGCGGCGTCGACGTACCGGCCAACGATCCCGACACGGCCGTGCTGGACAGCATCAAGAACCTGCGCGGCGCGGAATTCGACAAGGCATACATCGAGCAGGTCGCGCTCGCCGGCCAGCAAAAGACGATCTCGGCATTCCAGGCTGAAATCGCTTCGGGCCGCGACACGAAGCTGAAGGAAGTCGCACGTCAGGCGCTGCCGATCCTGCAGGCGCACTACGCGGACGCGCAGAAGCTTGCGCAGCGTCACCACCTCGCATCGGCGCAGTAACGCGATGCCCCGCCGCGCATCGCGCGCGGCGCCCCGCTTCCCCCTCGTCGCGTCGCCGCCCCCTTCCGGCGGCGCGACGCCAGCGGCACCCGGTTCGCGTCAAGTCGCGAGCTTCGCCCGCAACCGCTCGCGCACGTCCGGCCATTCGTCGTCGATGATGCTGAAGCGCACCGAATTGCGCTTGCGGCCGTCGGGCATGATCCGCTCGTGTCGCACGATCCCTTCCTGCTTCGCGCCGAGCCGCAGAATCGCCGCGCGTGACTTCTCGTTCAGTTCGTCGGTCGTGAACTGCACGCGCACGCAGTGCAGCGTGTCGAACGCGTACGAGAGCAGCAGCCATTTCGCTTCGGTATTCGCGCGCGTGCGCTGCGCCGATTCGCTCAGCCACGTATGACCGATCTCGAGCTTGCGATTCTTGCGGTCGATCTTCCAGAAACGCGTGCTGCCGATCGCGCGGCCCGACGCGCAATCGACGATCACGAACGGCATCACGGTGCCGGCCGCGCGACCTTGCAGCGCCGTGTCGATATAGGCGTCGACCGTGTCCTCGCCCGGCACGACTGTGACCTTCAGATTCCACAACCGGCCGTCCGCCGCCGCATCGAGCAGCGCCTGCCGGTCGGATGCCTCCAGCGGCCGCAGGACGATGCGCTCGCCGGCGAGCGTCGGTTGTTCGAGTTCGAGGGAAGATGAAGCGTCGGTCATGACGGGTTGCGTTTCCATGAAGATGACGAGGAGGCTGACCCAGCGCGCAGCGAAACGCCCATCATACGGGCAGCGCGGCGAGCCGTTGGCGAATCGCGTGCGCTTCGCCGCGCAGCGCATCGGCGAATGCGTCGACGAGCAGGCTCTTCGGCCGGTGCTCGGGCACGATCACGCTGACGCGATACGGAAACGAGCGCGTGAGCGGCCGCACGTGCAGGTCGCGCCCGACGAAATCGAGCGCGGTCAGCGGGTTGACGATCGCGGCGCCGAGCCCCTGCCGCACGAACGCGCAGACCGACACGGCCGACGGCGTCTCGATGACGGAACGCGGCGCGACGCCGAGCTGCGCGAACGCCTCGTCGATCAGGATCCGGTACGGGTCGTTCAGCGACAGGCTCACGAACGGGCGATCGGCGAGATCCGCGAGATCGATCGCGCGCTGCGCGAGCAGCGGATGGCCGTCCGGCAGCACGCATACCTCGTCGACTTCGAGCAATGGCGTGAGAACCGTGCCGGCCGGCGCGATGTCGTGTTCGGTCAGCCCGAGATCGTAGCGCTGCGCGGTCAGCCACTCCTCGAGCACCGGCGACTCCTGCGTCGCGACCGACACGCTGACGCCCGCATGCGCGTCATGGAAACGCCGGCAGGCGCCGGGCAGGATCGCGTGCGAAAACGCCGGTAGCGCGATCACCGACAACTGCCCGTCGCGAAACTCGCGCAGCCGCGCGGCCGTCGCCGCGACGCGCTCGAGCCCCACATACGCGAGCCGCACGTCGTCGAACAGCGTGAGCGCGGCCATCGTCGGCCGCAAGCGCCCATGCGAGCGCTCGAACAGCGCGAAACCGATCACCTGCTCCATGCGCGCGAGCTCGCGGCTGATCGTCGGCTGCGACGTATAGAGCATCTCGGCCGCACGCGTCGTGCTGCCGGTGACCATCAGCGCGCGGAAGACCTCGATGTGCCGGTGCGTAAGCATGATCGCCTATATCAGAAATGAATCGAATCTATAAAAACAGGCATTTTACTGTATAGCCGTTCAGGCGCATCATTCACGCTATCCGTTCATCGATCCGATTCTTCCGCCATGTCCCTCGATTCCCGCCAGCTCGCGGCGCTCGCGCAGCAATACGGCACCCCGCTGTGGGTGTACGACGCCGACGTCATCCGCGATCGCATCGCCCAACTGCGCCAGTTCGACGTGATCCGCTATGCGCAGAAGGCGAACTCGAACCTGCATATCCTGAAGCTGATGCGCGACGAAGGCGCGTGCGTCGACGCCGTGTCGCTCGGCGAGGTCGAGCGCAGCCTTGCGGCCGGATTCAGTCCGGCAGGCGAACCGGAAGGCGTCGTATTCACGGCCGACCTGATCGACCGCCCGACGCTTGCGGCCGTGCTGAAGCACGGCGTGACCGTGAACGCCGGCTCGCTCGACATGCTCGCGCGCGTCGGCGAGCATGCGCCCGGCCATCGCGTATGGCTGCGCGTGAATCCCGGCTTCGGCCACGGTCACAGCAACAAGACCAACACCGGCGGCCCGCAAAGCAAGCACGGCATCTGGATCGACGACGTGCCGCGCGCGATCGAGATCGTGCGCCAATACGGGCTGAAGCTGGTCGGCATCCACATGCATATCGGCTCGGGCGTCGACTACGGCCATCTGTCGCAGGTGTGCGACGCGATGGTCGACCTCGTCACGTCGCTCGGCCACGACATCGAAGCGATCTCCGCAGGCGGCGGGCTGTCGATTCCGTATCGCGACGGCGAGCCGCGCGTCGACGTCGGCCACTACTTCAGCCAGTGGGACGCCGCGCGCAAGCGGATCGAACGGCATCTCGGCCACGCGGTGCGCATCGAGATCGAACCGGGCCGCTTCCTCGTCGCGGAAGCCGGCACGCTCGTCACCGAAGTGCAAGCCGTGAACCGCCGGCCGAAGCACGACTTCGTGCTGATCGACGCGGGCTTCAACGACCTGATGCGTCCGTCGATGTACGGCAGCTACCACGCGGTGTCCGTGCACGCGCACGACGGCGCGCTGCCCGCCGGCCGGCCGCTCGTCGACATCGCGATCGCAGGGCCGCTGTGCGAGTCCGGCGACGTGTTCACGCAGGACGCGGGCGGTGTGGTCACGCACCGCAAGCTCCCGCAGCCGCAGATCGGCGACCTGCTGTTCCTGCACGACGCGGGCGCATACGGTGCATCGATGTCCTCGAACTACAACAGCCGGCCGCTCGCGCCGGAAGTGCTCGTCGATCGCGGCACGCCGCGGCTGATCCGCCGCCGGCAGACGATCGACGAACTGCTTGCGCTCGAAACGTTCGAGTAACACGCGCATTCGCGCCGCGTTCGACGAATCGGACGCCAACGGCCACGCTTGCCGCTACCGGCATGCGTGGCCGTTTTGCTTTTCGGCGGTTGCCCTCGGGGCAACCGCTCGACCACGCCGTAGCACCCGATGCTGCGCACCCCGTGCAACCGCAGCAGATCGCTTGCATCGTGCTTCATGCATGGAGAAAAACTTTCCACGCCACGTGGAAAGTCCATGCATTTTTGGAAGCACTTTCCTTTTTGACAAATCTAAGATTGCCCTCAGTCGTTCAGCATTTGCGTCACCCGACACGCGTCGACGATGCAGCCGATCTACCCCACTCGCAAGCCGCACGGGCACTCATGAACACGATGCTTGAATTCTTCGCCGCGCACCGCTACGCCACCGTGCGCGAACGCATGCCGTAACGCCTCGCGGCACACGGCTCGCGCCGTCTCTCGCCGCACTGTTTCCCGCTTTCCGCCCACGGCGACGCCGCCCGTCGCCGCGGACGCGCTCATCCTGAATTTTCGACAACGACGTTTCGACAACAACCCGGAGACAACCATGAAGCCCTTCACCCCGACGCTCAAGCAAGGCCTTGCTGCCGCCCTCCTCTGCGTGGTGGCCACGGCATCGCACGCGGCGGACCTGCTCGACACCGTCAAGCAGGCCGGCGTGCTGAAGATCGCGCTCGAAGGCACCTACCCGCCGTTCGACTACCGCAATGCCGAAGGACAACTCGAAGGGTTCGACGTCGACGTCGCGAAGGCGGTCGCCGCGCGGCTCGGCGTGAAGCCGCAATTCGTCACGACCGAATGGAGCGGGATTCTCGCGGGGCTGCAGGCCGGCAAGTTCGACGTGATCGTCAACCAGGTCGCCATCACGCCGTCGCGTCAGCAGGCGCTCGACTTCAGCATGCCGTATGTGTATTCGTCCGCGCAGCTTCTGCAGCGCCAGAACGACACGCGTGCGTTCAAGTCGCTCGACGAGCTGAAGGGCAAGAAGGTCGGCGTGACGATGGGCAGCAACTACGTCGATCTCGTGAAGACCGTGCCCGCGATCGATCTCCAGGTCTATCCGGGCACACCGGAAAACCTGCGCGACCTCGCGGCGGGGCGTATCGACGCGGCGGTCAACGATCGCCTGATGCTCAGCTATCTGATCAAGAACTCGCACCTGCCGCTGCGCCCCGGTTCCGTGCTCGCCGGCGGCGAGGACCGGATGGGGATCCCGTTCCGCAAGGGCAACCCGAAGTTCGCGAAGGCGATCGACGACGCGGTCGCGTCGCTGCAGCAGGACGGCACGCTGAAGAAAATCTCGATGCAGTGGTTCGGCTCGGACACGACGAAACCGATCGCGCAATAACGCATCCGTCACGCGCCCGCGCGCGCACGCGCGGGCCTGCCGCCATCTCGGCGGCACACGACACACAATCAGGAGACACGCGATGGAAGCACTCGATCTGGTCATTCAAACGCTGCCCGTGATGGTGAAGGGCGCGCTGCTCACGCTGAAGTTCGCGGTGGCGTCGATGGCCCTCGGCCTCGTCGTCGGGCTCGTGGTCGCGATCATGCGGATCGGCAGCAACCGGCTCGCGTCCGGTCTCGCGCAGGGCTACGTCAGCCTGATGCGCGGCACACCGCTGCTCGTGCAGATGTTCGTCGTCTACTACGGGCTGCCCGATCTCGGCATCACGCTCGATCCGACCACCGCCGGCATCTTCACGCTGACGCTCAACGCCGGTGCGTACCTGTCGGAAAGCATGCGCGGCGCGATCCTCGGCATCGGCCGCGGACAATGGGCGGCCGCGCACAGCCTCGGCCTCACGCACGTGCAGACGCTGCGCTACATCGTCTGCCCGCAGGCGCTGCGCCTCGCGGTGCCGAGCCTCGGCAACACGCTGATCAGCCTGATCAAGGACACGTCGCTCGTGTCCGTCATCACCGTCACCGAGCTGCTGCGCTCGACGCAGGAAGTGATCGCCGCGACGTTCCAGCCGCTGCCGCTGTACCTCGCGGCCGCCGCGATCTACTGGGTGCTGAGCACGCTGCTCACGCGACTGCAGGGCCGCGTCGAGACGCGCCTCTCGCTGCCGTCCACGCATTGAGCATGCGCACCTCGTTCAACCCGAACCTCAATCACGGACAACCATGATTACGCTCGACAACGTTTCCAAGTGGTATGGCAAGCATCAGGTCCTTTCCGAATGCAGCGCGGCGGTATCGAAAGGCGAAGTGGTCGTCGTCTGCGGGCCGTCGGGCTCCGGCAAATCGACGCTGATCAAGACGATCAACGGCCTCGAGCCGTTCCAGAAAGGCAGCATCGTCGTCGACGGCATGCGGCTCGGCGATCCCGCCGCGAAACTCGCGCAATTGCGCGCACGCGTCGGCATGGTGTTCCAGCATTTCGAGCTGTTCCCGCACCTGTCGATCACCGACAACCTGACGCTCGCGCAGGTCAAGGTGCTCGGCCGCCGCAAGGACGAAGCGATCGAGAATGCGATGAAGCTGCTCGATCGCGTCGGCCTGCGGGCGCACGCGCACAAGTATCCGGGACAGTTGTCGGGCGGGCAGCAGCAACGCGTCGCGATTGCACGCGCGCTGTCGATGAACCCCGTCGCGATGCTGTTCGACGAGCCGACCTCCGCGCTCGATCCCGAGATGATCAACGAAGTGCTCGACGTGATGGTCGAGCTCGCGCGCGACGGCATGACGATGGTGTGCGTCACGCACGAGATGGGCTTCGCGAGGAAGGTCGCGCATCGCGTGATCTTCATGGACCAGGGCGCGGTGGTAGAGGATGCGGCGAGCGAGGCATTCTTCGCCGCGCCGCGCTCCGAACGCGCGCGCGACTTCCTCGACAAGATCCTGCACTGACCGCGCGACGGCTTCGCTCCGATTTGACCGACTTTCAAAGGACGACATCTTGAACCAACCGCACTCGACCGACACCCTGCTCGCTCACGAAGGCCGCGCGCACGGCCAGCCCGGCTCGCCGGTGAACCCGCCCGTGTATCGCCAGTCGACGCTGCTCTTTCACGGCACCGACGCGCTCGACGCGGTGCGCGGCACGCCGCTCGCGTACGGACGCCACGGCAGCCCGACCACGCGGGCGCTCGAAAAGGCGCTCGCGCGCCTCGAAGGCGCGCACGCCGCGCTGCTCACGCCGAGCGGGCTCAGCGCGATCACGACCGCGCTGCTCGCGGTGCTGAACCCCGGCGACCATCTGCTGATGGCCGACTCGGTGTACGACCCGACCCGCTCGTTCTGCGACGAGACGCTCGCGCGCCTCGGCATCGAGACGACTTACTACGATCCGTCACTCGGCGCCGGTATCGCAGCGCTGATGCGGCCGAACACGCGCGCGGTCTTTACCGAATCGCCGGGCTCGCTGACCTTCGAGGTGCAGGACATTCCGGCGATCTGCCGCGTCGCGCACCAGCACGATGCGGTCGTGCTGCTCGACAACACGTGGGGCACGCCGCTGAATTTCCGCTCGTTCTCGCACGGCGTCGACGTGTCGATTCACGCGGCGACCAAGTACATCGCCGGACACTCCGACGTGCTGATGGGCGTGATCCTGACGACCGAGGCGCTCGCGCAGAAGGTCACGCGCTGCTACCGGCAGCTCGGCATGACCGTCAGCGGCGACGATGCGTATCTCGCGCTGCGCGGGCTGCGCACGCTGTCGGTGCGCCTCGAACGCCACCAGCGCAACGCGCACGTGCTGACCGAATGGCTCGCGCGGCAGCCGGAAGTCGCGCAGATCCTGTATCCGGCCCGGCCGGGCGATGCCGGCCACGCGCTGTGGCAGCGCGACTTCACGGGCGCGTGCGGATTGTTCGGCCTGGTGCTGCATCCGCAGCCCGACGATGCCGTGCGCGCGCTGCTCGACGGCATGACGTGCTTCGGCATGGGCTACAGCTGGGGCGGCTTCGAAAGCCTGATCATCCCGTCGAATCCGTCGCGCCACCGTACCGCGACGCAATGGCTGGCGGCCGGCCCGCTGTTGCGCATCCACGCAGGGCTTGAGCATCCGGACGACATGATCGCCGACCTCGACGCCGGTTTCGCGAGAATGCGTGCCGCCGCGGCCGCGCTCGCGGAAGCCTGAAATCCGGCACGTCACAAGCATCCCGTTTTTCTTCAACGTTCGACCACCACTGATAGCGAGGCCATCATGAAAGATACGCTGTTCATTCTCCGCCCGGGTTTCTTCAAGGACTCCGAAGGTCCGTTCTACTGCGGCGACTCGGTTGCCGTCGAAGGACTACTGAGCTTCTACCCGCAGTTGCGCGACGCCGTCGCGGTCGAGTACGTCGACGCGCCGCGGCCGCGCCAGCCGATCGTCGCGCTGATCGGCGAAGACAACCAGTCTGCGCCGGTGCTCGTGCTGGGCGACGGGCAGGCGCCGAAGGACGACGCGGTCGGGATTCGCGAACACAACGGCCGCCGTTTCATCGATTCGCCGGCCGATATCCGGCGCTACCTGTCCTCGCAATACGGCGTCGCGCACGTCGCGTAAGCACGCCGGCGCCCGTTGTCGACGGGCGCCGCCGAACGGGCCGCGCGGCCTGCGCGGCCCGTTCCCCGTTTCCCGCACGCACGTCGCCGCGCGCGATGTACTCGGCCACGCGGCTCGCCGCTACCGATGGCCGCCCGGGCACCCCGCCTCAGGCCGTATGACTTCAACGCGACGCGACACCGGATGCTGGCACACACCGGGGCCCGCCGCGACCGGCATCACCCCGGCGAACTGCAAACGGGCGCGAATGCGAATGCCGCCGGCTCGGACGGCACGTGGCGCGCGAGCCACAATGCGGCCTCGGTCCGGTTGCTCACGCCGATCTGGCGGAACAGCGCATACAGATGGTTCTTGATCGTGCCCTCCGCGACATTCAGTACACGGCAGATCTGCTTGTTCGACTTGCCTTCGGCCAGCAGCCGCAGCACCTCGCGCTGGCGCGGCGTCAGACGCTCGAATGCGCGATCGTCCCCGGCCGGCGCGCCGCCCGGGCGCGCCTGCGTCGCGCCGCCGTCGTTCGGCGGCACGTAGATCGCGCCGGCCGCGACCCGGCCGAGCGCGTCCGCGAACTCGTCGGCGCTCGCGTGCCGGTCGATGATGCCGGCCGCCCCCGCCAGCAGCGCATCGGCAATCGTGCGGCGGCACACGGCGGCCACCACGCACAGCCACGGCGCGCCGGCGAACGTCTCGTTCAGCACGCTCGGCCAGCTCGGCCGCGCGGCCTGCTCGCCGCATTCGATCGTGATCGCCTCGACCGTCCCGGGCAGCAACGCGTCGCGCAAGCGCAAAACGTCCTCGGGACGGCGGGCCGACCATACGTGCCAGTCGACATCGCGTTTACACAGTACGTCCGCCACGCCCGCGACGAATAACGGCGGGCTATCGATCATCAGAACGTTCATTGCGCGGTTTCCTCGAAATCGGGATGCTCGGTTTAGGTTTTTTTGCTTCCCTACCCGGCGTTTTTTTTACCGCTGTTTTACCCGCCGCGCACTAGGCCCGTCGCTCCGTGACGAATGGCCTAATTCATCCACGCCCCAACCCGCCGCGCATACCGATACCCGCCGCGGGCCGGCCAGGGCCGCCGGACGTGACGGACGTCATATTTTGTAAACGTCTTCAATTTCCTAACGTGAATAAAGACAACGAATTTCCGTTGTCTTCAACACGAAGAGGAGTTTATTCATGGACGCGAATTTCATCGGCTCAGTGATTAACGCTTTACCCATGGACCAAATGATCGCCGGCCCGTTAAAGGCGATGATCAGCGCGCAGACACAGGCCGCGAAGAGCTACGCGGATTTCCTGATGCAGGTCTGCATCCAGGGCGGCAAGGCCGTGGCCGTCCAGTTCGACTACGACGAGACGCTGGTGGACGAAAGCGGCGTGTCGAAGGGTGTCGTGCAGAAGACGATGCGCATCCCGCTGCTCGCGGCGATCGTCCACCCGATCATCGCGATCGAGGAAGGCACGATCGACTTCGAGATGGAGATCACGCAATCGGAGAAGTCGTCGTCGTCGACCGAGGCCGGCGGCGAATTCCAGGCGAAGTTCGGCTGGGGGCCGATCAGCGTCAGCGTGTCCGGGCGCGTGTCGCACAAGGCGGAGCAGACGCGCAGCACCGACACGCGCGCGAAATATTCGATCCATACGCAGGTAAAGCGCCAGTCGCCGCCCGAAGCGCTGATGCGCGTGATCGACTTCCTGACCGAAGCCGCGACCAAGCCGGTCGTCACGGAAGGCAACGCGAAGGCCGTGAAGCCGCTGCCGGCGACGCCGACCGACGGCAAGCTGGTCGGCGATGCGTCGGGCGCGGGCGGTAGCGCGGCCGCGCCTGCCGGCGCCGGTGCGGATGCCCAGCAGCCGGCGCACGCGTAAGCGCGCGGACCGGCCATGTTCAGGCTCTTCAGACGGTCTCACCGCGCGGGCGGCGGGCGGGACGACGGGGATACGCGTCCGGGCAGCAACACCGCCCGACAGGAACCGGACGGGCCGGTCCCGCCACCGGCCGAGGCAGCGGCCGGCACTGCCGGGACGGTCGCGGGCACCGCCGCGCCGGCGGCGGTAACCGCCGATCCGGCGCGCCACGTGCCGCCTGACGCCTCCGGCTCGCCGGCCGGGGCCGCGCCGGGCACGCACGACGCACCGGGCGCCGTGCCCGGCGCGTCCGCCGGCGGCGTGCCTCCCGCTCCGCCCGCCCCACCGGCGCCGCCCGGGACGCCTGCCGACGACGAGCGCCCGCCGCCACGCGGCATCGCGCTCGACGAAATCGCGCGCGGGATGCAGCACGCCGCGGCCGCCGCGAACCAACTGCTCGCGCACCAGTACACGGCCGTGCTCGACCAGTTCTTCGACCTGCGCGACGACGGCCTGCTCGCGCCACGCGAAGTCACGGTCGCGCTCGACGCGGAGCACACGATGCCGGTGCCGCTCGTCGCGCTCGCTACGCCGCGCGGGCTCGCGCTCGACCGGATGATCGTGCACCTGACCGTGCGCGGCGACTTCACCGAGGCGTTGCCGGCCGGCGGCGTCGCGGGCGACGACGACCAGCGCAGCCGCTTCTACGTGACGTTCGCGCCGCGCTCCGGGAAGAAGGACGCACAGGGCAGCGCGCGGCAGCGCGACACCGAGCACATCGACATCGAAATGCAGTTCGCGGCGCTGCCGCCGCCCGAAGCGATCATGCGCGTGATCGACGAATACACGCATCGCCTGGTGCCGCGCGCACGGCCGGGCAGCAAGGAGAACGACGATGGCGAACCAGCCTGAACACACCGGTGAGCAAGGCATCGCGCTGATCAAGCAGTTCGAGGGGCTGCGGCTCGCGCGCTATCTCGACGCGGTCGGCAAGCCGACGATCGGCTACGGGCACCTGATCCTGCCGAACGAGCGCTTCACGCGACCGCTCACGCCGGCCGAAGCCGAGGCGCTGTTGCGGCGCGACCTGCGCGGCGCCGAGCTGAACCTGCGCAAGCTGCTGCGCGTGCCGGTCACGCAGCAGCAGTTCGATGCGCTGATGTCGTTTGTCTTCAATCTCGGCGCGGGACGGCTGCGCTCGTCCACGCTGCTGCGCTATCTGAACGCCAGCGCGAGCGCGCGCGCGGCCGACCAGTTCCTCGTCTGGAACAAGGCCGGCGGCAAGCCGCTCGCGGGGCTCACGAAGCGCCGCCAGGCCGAGCGCGCGCTGTTCCTGTCGTGAGCGACGGGACACCGCACCGGCCGAACGTCACGGGTCGCCGCGCATGTCGTTCGCGCCATTTCGCCTGTCGTCGGCTGCCCGTAAGCTGAAACCGTCGCTGAAATCTTGCCGCATCCGTTCCAGCCGTTCGTCATTCGCCATTCGTTACTCGTCACGACAGGAGCCCCGCATGAAGATCGCTCGCTCGCCCGGCCGCACGACGTCACCCCGTTTCACCGTTGCGCGCACGCTGCGCCGCGTGCTCGGCGCCGCATGCGTTGCCGTCGCCGCCGTGGCGACGGTCGCGCCGCACGCCGTCGCCGCCTCCGCCGATCCGCTGCCCGCATATGGCGCCGACCTCTCGCGCACGTCGGTATCGGGGCTGTCGTCCGGCGGCTTCATGGCCGCGCAGTTCGACGTCGCGTTCTCGAGCCGGCTGATCGGCGCGGGCATCGTCGCGGGCGGCCCGTTCTACTGCGCGGGCGTGAACGCGCTGATCCCGCCGGCGGTGGCCGCGACCACGCTGTGCATGCAGCCGATCGGCCCCGCGCCATCCGCGGCCGATGCCTGGCGCGCCGCGCGCATGTTCGCGCAGCGCGGCGAGATCGACGATCCGGCCGCGCTGCGCGCTCAGCGCATCTACGTGTTCAGCGGCGCGAAGGATACGGTGGTGTCGACGCGCGTCGTCGACCAGACCGCGCGCTTCTATACGCTCGCACAGGTCCCGGCCGCGAACCTTCAGTACCGCGAATCGCCGGACGCCGGCCATGCGTTCATCACGAACCGCCCCGAAGACAACGCATGCAGTGCGAACGCGAGCCCGTATATCGACAACTGCGACTTCCAGCAGGCGCACGACATCGTGCGCTGGATCTACGGCACACCCGACAAGCCGCTCAATCCGCCGGCCGCCCAGGCTGGCGGCAAGCTGCTGAAGTTCGATCAGCGCGCGTTCGATCCGCGGCGCGGCGCGTCGCTCGGCGACACGGGTTACGCATACGTGCCGGCCGACTGCGAGCGCGTGGCCTGCGCGGTGCACGTGGTGTTCCACGGCTGCGTGCAGAACGTCGCGGCCGTCGGCGAGAAGATGATTCGCGGCGTCGGCTACAACGAGATCGCCGACACGAACCGGCTGATCGTGCTCTATCCGCAGGTCGAGAAATCGGCCGTCAATCCGCTCGGCTGCTGGGATTTCTGGGGCTATACGAGCACCGATCCGCTCAATCCCGGCTTCTACCGCCGCGACGCGCCGCAGATGGCCGCCGTGATGCGGATGGTGCAGCGCCTCGGCGCCGCGCGTCAGTAACCCGCGTACCGGCCGCCGTCACGCCGTCCCCCCCTTCATCACGAGGAATCGCCATGTTCTCCACGTTCATCGCCCAATGGGAACGCGCGCACGCCGACGCGCTCCAGCTGTTCGGCAAGGTCGCCGCGCAGACGACCGGCACCGGCGGCACGTCCGGCGGCCCCGCGTGGCGCGCGTTCGCGCACACCGCGCTGCTCGCCGGCCACCGTTACTCCGACGCCTGCCAAGCCGCGATCGACGCATCGTGGCGCGGCCAGCTCGAACGGTTCGCGCTCGGCAGTTCGGCCGCCGCGGTCAAGGAGCTGGCGGCGCTGAACGCCGATCTCGCGACACGCTTCACGCAGAGCCACCTGCAGCATGCGGGCGCGATGGCCGACGCGGCCGCGCAATACCTCGACGATCTCGCCCGCACTCGCGGCCCCGCCGATGCCGCGATGGCGCTCGGCCGCTTCGCGGGCGACCTGCAGGCCCAGGCGCGCGCCCATGCGCTGCACGTCGCGTCGCTCGCGAACGGCGTCGCGCCCGCGCTTGCGCAGTGGGCCGACCGCACGCTGCGCGACGATCGCGGCACGTCCGATCAGGAGCAAACGTCATGAACATCAAGCTGCGCTTCATCAACCGCTCGAACGACTGCGGCAACAGCGAGGTCGTGCTGTTCCAGCGCGACGTGATCCCCGATCTCGACGCATTTGCGATCGCGTGGAAGGTGATCCGCTATTGCGGGCGCGACTGCTTCCATCCGTTCGACTACTCGACCGACATCGACGTCGCGCTCGGCGACGAGCACGGCAACTTCTCGCCGCGCGTCACGGCGCCCGCCGGCGTGCGCTTCGTGGTCGACGCGCAGCCGACCGGACGCGGCCGGCTCGTGCCTGACCCGGCCGACGCGCCGGGCGGCGACATCGAGGTCGTCAACCGGTTGCCGCGCGGCGCCGTGAACGTGAACGCGTTCAGCGCGGGCCGGCTGATCGCGGTGAAGGAAGCGGTCGCGCCCGGGCAGAAGGCCGTGTTCCGCTTCACGCCGACGCTCTGGATCGGCGTGGCGTCGCAGATACAGGAAAGCCGCGCGCTGCACGCGGCGGTGATGTCGAGCGCGAACACGCTTCTGCCGCTGGCGGGCGTCGCCGCGGCCGACATCGTGATGACGGGCGGCGGCGCCGGCACCGACGCGCAGCCGTTTGCGTTCGCGCTCGAACACATCGTGCGCGCGTAGCGCCGCCTGACACGGCTTGAACCGGCTTGACGGCACGGCTTCGCGGCCGGGCCGGCGGGAAAGGTGTGCGGCAGACCGACTGCCGTTTTTTTCAAACTCAAGGAGCAACGACGTGGATATCCAACTGAACCTGATCAACCGCTCGAACGACGCGAACAACTCGAGCGTCGTGATCTTCCAGAAGAACGTGGCGACCGACTTCGACGAACTCGCGATCGCGTGGAAGGTGATCCGCAATTGCGGCCAGGGCGACAACCATCCGTTCAAGTTCCCGATGACGATGAGCGTGAGCGCGAGCGACAGCTGGGGCAACTACATGCCGCAGCAGGTCGCCGCGAACGGCCAGGTGTTCCAGGTCGTGCGCTCCAGCTCGGGCGACGTGCTGCAGCTCGGCGGCGACCCGGGCGCGAGCTCCGAGGTGCAGGTGCGCAACGACCTGCCGGCCGGCGCGATCAACGCGACGATCTACAAGGACGGCAGCGCGCTCGCGCGCAAGACGTCCGTCGCGCCGGGCCAGAAGGCCGTGTTCCAGTTCAAGCCGACGATCTGGATCGGCGTCGCGTCGCAGATCGAACAGGGCGCGCTGATGAATTCCGCGGTGATCTCCGACATCAACACGGAACTGTCGCTGCTCGGCATCGCGAGCGCCGACATCGTGATGACCGGCGGCGGCCCCGGCCCGCACTCGATGCCGTTCACGTTCCGGCTGGAAAACGTGGTGATGGCGTAACGGTCCGTGCGCCGGCGACGCACGGCCGGCGCCCCTTCAATCAGTTATCCAAATCGAATCAAGGTGACTCATGGACATCAATCTCAACTTCGTCAACCTGTCGAACGACGTCAACAACAGCCAGATCGTGATCTTCCAGAAGAACGTGTCGACGGACTTCGACGAGCTCGCGATCGCGTGGAAGGTCATCACCAACTGCGGGCGCGGCGACAACCATCCGTTCGTGTTCCCGATGCTGACGACCGTCTCCGCGAGCGATGCCGACGGCAACTACATGCCGCAGAAGCGCGCGGACAACGGACAGGTCTTCAATGTGTCGCGCTCGACGTCGGGCAACGTGCTCGCGCTGGCCGGCCCCGCGCCGACGTCGCGAGAGATCCAGCTGCGCAACGACCTGAGCCAGGGGGCGATCACCGCGTCGGTCTTCAAGGACAACCGGCTGCTCGCGCACAAGACGGGAATCGTGCCGGGGCAGAAAGCGGTGTTCGAGTTCAAGCCGACGCTGTGGATCGGCACCGCGTCGCAGATCGAACAGGGCGCGGTGATGAACTCGGCCGTGCTGTCCGACATCAACACCGAACTGTCGCTGCTGGGGATCAAGAGCGCCGACATCGTGATGACGGGCGGCGGCGGCGGCACCACCGCGACCGCGTATCAGTTCCGGCTCGCGAACGTCGTGATGGGATAAGCCGCAAGCCACGCGTGCGCGACGGCGAACGGGCGGCACCCGTCACGTCGTCGCGCGACTGCGGTGCATGAATCAGCTCGCGCGCCGCACGGGCGCCATCTTCGAGAAGTACTTCGCACCCGCGACGCAGCCGACGACCACGACCGTCACCGCGAGCATCGACGGCGGCACCGTCTCGTGCAGCAGCCCGGCCGCGAGCAGGAAACCGAAGAACGGCTGCAGCAACTGAAGCTGGCCGACGCCCGCGATCCCGCCGAGCGCCAAGCCGCGATACCAGAACACGAAGCCGATCAGCATGCTGAACAGCGACACGTACGCGAGCCCCCACAGCGCGGCGGCGTCGACGCCGTCGAACGTCGCGGGCCACGTAAACCACGCGAGCGGCAACATCACCGGCAGCGACAGCACGAGCGCCCACGAGATCACCTGCCAGCCACCGAGCTGACGCGACAGGCGCGCGCCTTCCGCATAGCCGAGCCCGCACGCGACGATCGCGGCCAGCATCAGCGCATCGCCCACCACCGACGCGCTTCCGCCGTTGCGCAGCGCGAACGCGGCCACCGCACCGCTGCCGACCAGCGAGAAGATCCAGAACGGCAGCCGCGGCCGTTCGCCGCCCCGCCAGACGCCGAACAGCGCGGTCGCGAGCGGCAGCAGCCCGACGAACACGATCGCATGCGCGGACGTCACGTGCTTGAGCGCCAGCGCCGTCAGCAACGGAAAACCGACCACGACCCCGAGCGCGACGACGACGAGCGACGCGGTCTCGGCACGCGTCGGCCGCTTCTGCTTCAGCCCGGCGAGCAGGATCAAGCCGAGCACGCCGGCGATCGTCGCGCGCGCGAACGTGAGGAACAGCGGGTCGAGCCCCTGCACCGCGACGCGCGTCGCGGGCAGCGAGCCACTGAAGATGATCACGCCCAGCAGGCCGCTGAGCCATCCGTCGGTCGTCTTTTGCACGGGAAATCCTGATCGGAACAAGGTGGATGACCGATGATCCGCCGCCCGCGAAAAGCGCGTAAGCTACAGCCCAATACAATCCAGACAAACTGTACTGGACAACCGACCGTACAGTTCCCTCTCGCCATGAGCCGTTCCGTGCAAGCCCCTGCTCCGCCCGCGCCGTCGCGCACGCGCGTGGAAACCGTGATGGACACGCTGCGTGCAAGGATCGCGAGCCGCGCGCTGATGCCCGGCGCGCGCGTGCCGTCGATCCGCATGATGGCCGACGCACTGCACGTGTCGAAGTCGACCGTCGTCGACGCATACGAGCGGCTCGCGAGCGAAGGCGTGCTCGTCGCGCGGCGCGGCTCCGGCTTCTACGTGTCGGGCCACGCGCCGCCGCTCGCGCTCGCCGAACTCGGCCCGCGCCTCGATCGCGAACTCGATCCGCTGTGGCTGTCGCGCCAGGCGCTCGAGGCGGCGCCGAACTCGGTGAAGCCGGGCTGCGGCTGGCTGCCGTCGTCGTGGCTGCCGGACGAGAGCCTGCGACGGGCGCTACGCGCGGCGTCGCGCGACGAACCCGACGCGCTGACCGACTACGCGACGCCGCTCGGGCTGCCCGCGTTGCGCCAGCAGCTGGCGTGGCGGCTCGCGCAGCACGGCGTCCATGCGGAGCCCACGCAGATCATGCTGACCGACGGCGGAACGCACGCGCTCGATCTCGTGTGCCGGCTGCTGCTGGAGCCGGGCGACACCGTCGTGCTCGACGATCCGTGCTACTTCAACTTCCAGGCGCTGCTGCGCGCACATCGCGCGCGGATCGTCAGCGTGCCGTTCACGCCCAACGGCCCCGATCTCGCACGCTTCGAGCAGGTGCTCGCCGAGCATCGGCCGCGTCTGTACATCACCAACGCGGCGCTGCACAACCCGACCGGCGCGACGCTCGCGCCGCCGGTCGCGCACCGGCTGCTGACGCTGGCGGCCGAGCACGGCCTGCTGATCGTCGAGGACGACATCTTCGCGGATTTCGAGAGCACGCCCGCGCCGCGCCTTGCGGCATTCGACGGGCTGTCGCGCGTCGTGTCGATCGGCAGCTTCTCGAAGACGCTGTCGGCCGCAATCCGCTGCGGCTATGTCGCCGCGCGCCCCGAATGGATCGACGCGCTCGTCGACCTGAAGCTCGCGACGTCGTTCGGCAATGCGCAGATCGGCGCGAACGTCGTGCACCGGCTGCTGGTCGACGGCACCTACCGGCGCCATCTCGACGGCCTGCGTGCGTAGCTGGCCGATGCGATGGGCGAAACGATCCGGCGGCTCGCGCGCGCCGGGCTCGGGATCTGGACCGAACCGCGCGGCGGCCTGTTCGTCTGGGCGGAACTGCCCGACGGGCTCGATGCCGCGCGCGTGGCGCGTCATGCACTCGACCACGATGTGGTGCTCGCGCCCGGCAACGTGTTCAGCGCGTCGCACGGCGCGACGTCGTTCATGCGCTTCAACGTGTCGCGCTGCAAGGGGCCGGCGGTGTTCGATGCGCTGGCGCGGGCGATGGACGCGACGCGTGCGGCGGAACGCAGCGACAGCACACTGGCCGGCGACCGATGACCATCGAAGGCGGCGGGACGCACGAACGCCCCGCCGCCACCGTCACACTTCCGCCGCGTGCGCCCTCGCCCGCACCTCCGCGAACGTCGTATCGACCCGCATTCTCCCCGTATCGAACACCGTTTCGAGCGCATCGTCCCACTCGCCTTCGAGCGCGCGATCGTCCCACGCGACCGGCAGCGTCACCGTCCGGTATTCTCCCGTGCGCCGATTGCGCAGCAACGTGAGCCGCCCCCTCTTCGAGCGCTTGCCCGGATCGGTGACCGGATCCTTGCTCACGTCGTGCCACACGCCGTCGCGCCGGATCGCCGAGCACTTCATCGCGAAGCGCTGCGTATCGCGATTGACTTGCTGCAGCAGCGCACCGCCCATCCCGAACACGACGTTGCCGGCCGCATAGCCCGCGTCGTCGAGCGCGGCGAGAATCGCGTCGATCGACAGCTCGTCGACGCCGTCGCCCTGGATCACGCGCACGTGGTTCAGCACGCGCCGTCCCTTGCCGTTCAAGGACGAACCGAACGATGCGTCGAGCGCGCGCACGGTCTGCAGCACGATCGCCACGGGGTCGCCCGAATCGGGACGCACGACCAGCGTCGCGCCCGAATCGATCACGGCTTGCCGAAGCGCGCCGCCCCACGTCGCGAGCGCGTCGAACAGATCGTAGGAGTCCGACACGACCGATACGATAGCGCCGGGCAGACCGAAGCGAGCGATCATGTTTCGATACGCATCGGCTTCGTGCTCACGCCCCCACGACGTGATCGTGCTGTGCTCGGCCGCCGGCACCGAATACGCGGCCATCGGCTCGCGATAGAAGCGGTTCGCGGCCAGCACGCCGAGCACCGTGTCCGAACCCATGAAGCTCACGAGATGCGCCGCGCCGCCGATCGCGGCCGATTCCGCGCTCGATACGCCGCGCGCGCCGAAGTCGTGCAGCTTGAACGGCAACTGCGCGAGATCGTCGTCGGTCTTCTCGAGAAAGCGTCGGATCGTCTGCCGCAGGTGCCAGCTGCGCGTCGCGACCGTCACCGGGTACCACACGCGCAGCAGCATCGTCTCCAGATACGACGCGAGCCAGAACACCTTCGGGTCGTCGCATTCGACGGTCATCAGCACGTTGTGCACGGGCACGATCGAACCTTCGGGTACCGCGCGAATCTTCACGGGCAGGTAACCGTCGTAATGCTCGACGATATGGCGCCAGCCGTCCTCGTTGAACGGCTCGCCATGCACCGCGAAGAAATCGCGGGCGTCGTCGATCATCGCGTGCGTGACGGGCCGGCACAGATATTCCTTCAGCAGCATCTGCAAGCCGAAGAACAGCGTGCGGTCGTAGCGGCCGCCGCGCGACTCGACGTACGAGAACATCGCCTGCGCGTCGGGCGGATATTGCAGGAAGTGGGAAGCCTTGTACGAATCCGTGTTGAGGATCGGATTGGCGAGAACCGCGGCAAAGCCGCCGGGATCGTTTTGCATGGCTAGAGCTCCTCTAGGCCGTTGAAGTGCCGCCGCGTCTGTCGCGGCGGACCGGAATCCGGGGAATCAGCGCGTCACAGCTTCCCCAGGAAGTGATACGCGATCTCGAAGTGATCCTCGAACATCACGTTGCGCATCTGCGCGAATTCGTTGAGCGGCACCCAGCGCGCCTTGTCGGCGTCGTCGCTGCCCTTCACGCGCGGCAGCTCGCCGGTCGGGAAGTTGAACAGGCACGCGTGCGTGATCGTGCGGCCACGCAGTGAGCGGGCCGGATGATCGAACACCTGGCGATCCTTGATCGAGCCGCGCAGCACGGGCTCCGGCAGCTTCAGGCCGGTTTCCTCGCGCAATTCGCGGATGCACGCCGCGTCGAGCCGTTCGTCCTGGTTCACGAAGCCGCCCGGCAACGCCCACAGGCCGCGACCCGGTTCGCTGCGCCGGCGCACGAGCAGGATATGACCCGAGTGCACGACCACCGCATCGACCGTCACGAACGTGACCGGATACGGTGCGGCCGACCAAGCCTTGCGATACGCGGCGATGAATTCGGCTTCGGCCTTCAACTGCGCGAATTGCGGCTGCGTGCGGAAATGTTCGAGCCAGCCGAACACGGGTTCCGGCACCGCCCATTGCACGAAGCTGTTGGTGCGTTCGGCGAAATACTGGTCGCGGATTTCGGTGGCGGAAATGTCTTCGGTCGCATCGACGTCGACCAGCTCCCATTGCGGGAACATCCGGAGGTAATACGACGTGGCGTCCTTTTCGTGGCCGATCAGCCCGACCTTGCGCTGCGCGACGTCGCCGAGCGCGGCGGCCACGGCATCCTGCACCCAGCGCACCCAGTCGCCGTCGTTGTACGTCGAATCCTGCACGGGCGCGACCGTCACGCGATCGCGCTCGGACGGCTCGAGCAGCGAAGCCAGCATCTGGCAGCGCTCGTCGAACGAAAACGGATCCTTGATGGTGCGGGGCTTGTCAGTCGACCCGATCAGCACGCACACGCGCTCGGCCCGGCTCAGTGCCGACTTCAGCACGTTCAGGTGACCACGATGCGGGGGCTGGAAACGACCAATGAAAACGAGCGCGTCGAAGCGCCGGTTCTGTTGCGTACTCATGAGGCTCCCTCAAGAGATTGAAACGCTTCGGGTCTTTCCCGAAGGCATGGAATCGATCGTAGGGGAATTCCCGGAGAAGGTCAATCGAGCACGCGCTCGACTTGACGAAGTCTGACGAAACGCGCGGCGCCGGCGCGGTACACTCGATTTCATCCCAATCCGCGCCGTGGCGCCCGCCATCCATCATGAGGATCTCAGTCAGCCGGATCGTTGGCGTCGATCGCAGACGCCTCTTCACGTGGTCGCAAGACTACGCGCGGCGGCTCGTGTGGGACAGCTTCCTCGCCGACGCGTATCTGCTCGACGGGATGACGGCCGACGTCGGCGTCGACGCGTTCTGCCGCAGCCAGTCGGGCGCGACGATGGTGTCGCGCTACATCTCGTACCGTCCGCCGCAGGTCGCGGCCATCGAAATGGTCGACGGGCCGAAAGTGCTCGAACGCTTCAGCGGCAGCTGGAATTTCACGGAGCGCACGCCGGGCACGACCGAAGTGAAGTTTACGTACCAGTTCCGCGCGCAGCCGTCCTGGCTGCGCTGGCTGCTCGAACCGCTGATCGGCGCGTTCTATCTCGTGCACACGCGCCGGCGTCTCGATTCGTTCAAGCGCTGGGCCGAAGCCGAAGCGTTGCCGCACTGAGCGTCGCTCACGCGACGCCGCGCGCCACCTGCTGCCGAACCTGTGCATGCGTGCCGAGCGCGGCGGCGATCGCATCGACCGCATCGGCCGCGCGCGCGGCGCCGCACATGAATGCGTCGACGGCCGCGAAGCCGTGCTCGGGCCACGTATGAATCGTGATGTGCGATTCCGCGAGCAGCACGACACCCGTGACGCCGTGCTCGCCGCCGAAATGATGGAAATGCGCGCCGATCACGTGCGCGCCGGCCTGCCGCGCGGCGTTCGTGAGAATCGTCTCGAGCCGCGCGGCGTCGCGCAGCAGCGCCGCGTCGATGCCGGCGAGATCGGCCAGCACGTGCGAGCCGAGCATCGCACGCGGCGCGGCGAGACCGTCGCGCGCCGTCATTTGTGCGACCCGTACGACGAGTAGCCGCTGCGCGCCGACGAACTGCCCCACCCGCCGCCGCCCGAGCCGCTGCCGCCGAGCGACGCGCAGCTGAACAACGTGACGACGATCAGCCCGTAAAGTCCGTAGAGGATGTAGCGCATTACGCGTTGCCCCCGTCCGACGCGAAACTCTTCCACAGCCATTCAGGCAGCCACAGCACGAGCAGGCCGATCAGCACGTAGACGGAGCGGCCGCTGAACGAGAACAGCGAACCCATGTTGAAGATCACGAGAATCGCGCTGAACACGAGCGGCAGCGGCGCGAAGCTGTGCGGGTGCTTCGCGCCGAACAGGCCGGTCGACTGCCCGGCGGAACCAGTTGCGGACGCAACCGCCTCCTTCGCGAGCGCCGGCGTGGTGAAGCGTTCGGCCAGCGCGCTGGCCGACAACGGCTGCGCGCGCGACCAGACGATTTCCGCGGCGCTGCGCTCACGCGTGAGCTTGTCCTTCTGCCAGCCATAGTCGACGATCGACGTGCGGTCGCCCACCTGCACCCGCCAGTTGAACGCGCCCACCACGTACACGACTTCCGAGTCGTACGTCTCGCGCAGCCGGTAGGTCTTGCCGTCGTCGGTCACGTCGGATTCGCCGCCGATCGTCGGCCAGCGATCGAGCACCTGCACGCGCTCCCAGCGCCCTTCGCTCTGCACGAGCCACAGGAAGCCGCGCTTCGGATTCAGCAGCAGGTATTCGTCCCACGTCTCGTCGTCACCCGGCACGCGGCAACGCATCATGCCGATCACCGTGTACTTCACGCCGTCGAACGTGCCGATCGCGCCGAGTTCCAGCGCGCCCTTCACCGCATCGAGCTTGCGCTGTGCAGCGAACACGGTCTGCTGCTCGGCCGTGCACTGCACGCCCGCGTGACAGCTGCCGCACACGACGTAATCGGCCACGTTCGGCACATAAGACAGCGGCGCGCCGCAGCTCGGGCACGCGAACGGCACCATCTCCGCGCCGCGTTTCTCCCGCGTATCGGTTTCGGTATCGCGCAGCCCCGCGAACGCGAGCGCGTCGAACTCCAGTGCCTCGCCCGTATAGACGGCGGGGCTCCCGCCGTTCGCATCGGCGTCGGAATAGTCGAAGGTCGCGAACGCGTTGCCGGTGCGCAGGTCGACGACGCGCGCTTCCCAGCCCGCATCGACGCGGAACGGCAACTCGCCGTCGCCGCCCGTGCAGCGCGCGGTGCGCACATCGGACACGAGAAACGCGCGGCCGCCGTGATCGATCCGCATGCCCGGTTCCAGCGTGCCGAACGCAGGCCACGCGCCGCCGGATGCGTCGTCGGGCTCGCGCACCGTGACCGCATACTGGCCCGATGCATCCGACAGCCAGCCGAACGCGCCGTCGTCGAACACGACGTACCACTCGCTCCACGCGCCGGCGTCGTAGGTCATCTGGAGGCGGCCGAGCACAGTGAAGGCGCGCTTGCCGTAGCGCCCGGCCGTGCCGATCTGGATCGGCGACGCGTCGTCGAGCACCGTGGCGAGCTCACCGATGCGTTCGACGTCGGCACCGCGCTTGAGCAGCGTGCTGCGACAGAACGCGCAGACGGCCATCACCGCCGCCGCCGAGCGAAACTCGACCGGCGCGCCGCACTGGGGGCACGAAGTGCTGAACATGCGCGACGCTTACCGGGTGAGCTTCGCGAGGATTTCCGCCTTCGCGCGCGAATAGTCCTCTTCGGTCACGAGGCCCTTGTCGAGCAGTGCCTTCAGCTGTTCGAGGCGTTGCACGTAATCGGTTCCCTCGGCCGGTGCGGCCGGCTGCGCGCCAGCCACCGGTGCCGCGACGGGCGCGGGCGGTGCGGACGGCGCCGGTTGCGCGGCGCCCGCGATCTGACCGGCCATCGCCTGCCCGATCGCCGCGCCGGCCGCGAGCCCCGCGCCGACGCCCGCGATGCCGCCCGGGTTCTGCGCGGCCAGCGGGATCGCCTGTGCCGTCTGGTATTGCGTCGCGCGGGCGAGATCGCCGGCCATCCCCGCGCCGATCCGCAGGTCGAGCGCCTTCTGCAACTCGGCCGGCAGCGACACGCTTTCGACCGCGAACGCATCGAGCGCGAGGCCGTAGCGCGTAAACACCGGGACCAGCGCCTCGGCGACGCGTTGCGACAGCAGCGTCTGGTTCGCGGCCATGTCGACGAACGGCACGTCGGCCGAACCGAACGTCGTGCTCATCGCTGTGACGACCAGGTTGCGCAGCTGCTGCTCGAGATCGTCGACCGTGTACTGCGCGCGCGTGCCGCTCACCTCGCGGTGGAACGCGGCCGCGTCGACGATCCGGTACGAGTAGATGCCGAACGCGCGCAGCTGCACGAAACCGAATTCGCGATCGCGGATCGTCACCGGCTGCGCGGTGCCCCAGCGCCGGCCGAGCTGCAGCCGCGTGCTGAAGAAGTACACGTCCGACTTGAAAGGCGACTGAAAGAATTTGTCCCAGTTCTTCAGGTACGTGAGCACCGGCAGCGTGCGCGTTTCCAGCTTGTACAGGCCGGGCTGGAACACGTCGGCGACCTTGCCTTCGTTGACGAAGATCGCGACCTGCGTTTCGCGCACGGTCAGCTGGCCGCCGTACTGGATCTCCTGGTCTTCCATCGGATAGCGCCAGGCGAGCACGCCGTCGGTGTCTTCCGTCCATTGCAGGACGTCGATGAACTGCTTGCGGATAAACGAACCCAGACTCATGTCGGTCTCCTCGAGCGCGTGGCGCGTCAGGTCAGGCACGCGGCATTGATGATGCCGACGACGAGCGACGCGGTGCCCATCAGGCCGCCCATCGCGATGTTGCGATCCTCGATTGCATGATTCATGCCGGGAATCAGGCGCGTCAGCACCGCATAGGTGGCGAGCTGCACGGCCATCGCGCCGACGGCCCACAGCACGACTTCGCCGAGCGTCGAGTTGTGCGCGATGCTGGAGGCGAGCGTCAGGCAGAAGCCGATCAGCGCGCCGCCGAACGACAGCGTCGCGGCCGCGTTGCCGTCGCGGATCAGTGCCAGTTCGTCGAACGGCGTGACCTTCAGGTACACTGCCGCGAACACGAAAAGCAGCACGAACGCCGACAGCAAATGAACCGCATAAAGATAGGCACTATTCATTCTTTTCCTCGGATTTTGTGCTCGGTTCGCCGCCCCCTCGCCGGCCGGCCCATGGCGGGCCGCCCCACGAAAATCCGCGCCAGTATATCCACATTGACGAGCCCTGCACAACGGACGCGCCATGCTGCATAAGCGCGCGCTCGTCCTGTCGATCCTCGTGCTCGCGTCGTGCGGGCTCGGCTACGAACTGATCAGCAGCGCGCTGTCGAGCTACCTGCTCGGCGATTCGATCCTGCAATTCTCGTCGGTGATCGGCTGCTATCTGTTCGCGATGGGGATCGGCTCGTGGCTCGCGAAGTTCGTCGAGGACGACGACGTGCTCGATCGCTTCGTCGACATCGAGCTGCTCGTCGGCCTGGTCGGCGGCGTATCGGCCGCACTCCTGTTCGCGGTGTTCGCGTGGCTCGCCGCGCCGTTCCGCGCGGCGCTCTATGCGCTCGTGCTCGCGCTCGGCCTGCTGATCGGGATGGAGATCCCGCTCGTGATGCGCGCGTTCCAGCAGCGCCGCCAGGCGTTTCGCCATACCGTCAGCGAGGTGCTGACCTTCGACTATCTCGGCTCGCTCGCCGTGTCGCTGATCTTCCCGCTCGTGCTCGCGCCGCGTCTCGGCCTGCTGCGCACGAGCTTTCTGTTCGGGTTACTGAACGCATTCGTCGCGCTGTGGACCACGCACCTGTTCCGCGACGAGATCCGCAACGTGCGCGGCAAGCTGATGCGCGCGTCGCTCGTGATCGGGCTGCTCGTCGCCGGCTTCGCGCTGTCAGACCGCATCACGCACTGGGCCGAGCACGGCGTATACGGCGACGAGACAATCTATTCGGAAACGACGCCGCACCAGCGCATCGTGCTCACGCAATGGCACGACGACATGCGGCTGTACCTGAACGGCAACCTGCAGTTCTCGTCGCGCGACGAGCATCGTTATCACGAGGCGCTGATCCATCCGACGATCGAGGCGCTGCCGTGGGCGAAACGCGTGCTCGTGCTCGGCGGCGGCGACGGCCTCGCGGTGCGCGAACTGCTCAAGCACCGCAACCTCGAACGGATCACGCTCGTCGATCTCGATCCCGCGATGACGAAGCTGTTCTCGACCTCGGCGCCGCTCGTGAAACTGAACCAGGGCGCACTGAAGGACCCGCGCGTGCAGGTGATCAACGACGACGCGGTGCGCTGGCTCGAATCGAACGCCGACGTGTACGACGCGATCGTCGTCGACTTCCCCGATCCGACCAACTTCGGGCTCGGCCGGTTGTATTCGGTGCCGGTGTTCCGGCTGCTCGCACGTCACCTGTCGGAAAACGGCTATGCGGTGATCCAGTCGACGTCGCCGTACTTCGCGCCGCACGCATACTGGACGATCATCGCGACGCTGCACGAAGCCGGGCTCAACACGTGGCCGTATCACTGCTACGTGCCCTCGTTCGGCGACTGGGGCTTCGTGATCGCGGGCAAGCGCCACGACTTCACCGTGCCGACGCGCTACTCGGTGCCGACGCGCTGGCTCGACGCGCAGACGGCCGCCGAGATGTTCCATTTCCCGGCCGACATGCCGGCGCTGCCGATGTCGCCGAACGAACTCAACGACCAGCCGCTCGTGCGACGCTTCGACGACGACTGGAAGCACGTGCTGCGCTGATGGATCGCCGCACGTTCCTCGTCGCGTCCGCGGCCGCATCGCTTGCCGCGTGCGGGCGCACCGGCTGGATCGAGACGACGCCGCGCGTCGGCTACCCCGGCATGCGCGAAGGTCACGCGCTGCGCGATCACGCGGCGCTGCCGCCGCCGTCCGGCACGATCGAGACCGACGTCGCGATCCTCGGCGCGGGCGCGGCCGGCCTGTCATGCGCGTGGCAGCTCGCGCGCGCCGGTCATGCGCGCTTCGTCGTGCTCGCCGGCCCAGAATTCGGCGGCAACGCGGCCGGCGGCCGCTTCGGCGAGCTCGGTTATCCGAAAGGCGCGCACTACCTGCCGCTGCCGTCGCTCGAATCCGCGCATCTGCGCGACATGCTCGCCGATCTCGGCGTGATCGAATCGGCACCGTTCTCCGCGCATCCCGCATTCGACGAGCGCGCGCTCGTGCACGCGCCCGACGAGCGGCTGTTCATCGCCGGCCAGTGGCAGGACGGCATCGTGCCGACGACCGGCCTCGACGCGGCCGCGCTCGCGCAGCAAACGCTCTTCTTCGCTTACACCGACAGTCTGCGCGCCGCGCGCGGCACGGACGGCCGCAAAGTGTTCTGCATCCCGATCGCCGAATCGTCGCGCGACCCGCGCTGGCGCGCGCTCGACCGGCGTTCGTTCAAACAGTGGCTGCTCGACGAGGGCTACACCGCGAGCGCGCTGCACTGGTACCTGAACTACTGCTGCCGCGACGACTACGGCGCGGGCTACGAGCGCGTGTCCGCATGGGCCGGTCTGCACTACTTCGCGTCGCGCGGCGGTCACGCGAGCGATGCGGGCGACGGCGCGGTGCTGACCTGGCCCGACGGACTCCACACGATGGTGACGAAGCTGAGCGACTCGATCACCGCGCGCGCCGGCTCGAACGCGTGGTCGCGGGACGGGTTCGCCGTTCGCGCGACCGAACGAAACGGCGGCGTCGACGTGCTGTGCGCACGCTTCGCCGACGACGGTACGCTGACGACGTTCATGCTGAAGGCGCGGCGCGTCGTCAGCGCGATGCCGCTGTTCGTCGCGGCGCGCGTGTTCCCGCAGCTTCACGCATACGGCTTCGATCCCGTGCGCGACCTGCCACCGCGCGCGCCGTGGCTCGTGTCCAACTTCCTGCTCGACGGGATGCCGGCCGAAGAGGCCGGCGTGCCGCTCGCATGGGACAACGTCGTCTACGAAGGCGCGGGGCTCGGCTATGTCGTGTCGACGCACCAGCTGATCCGGATGTCGCCGCCGACGCGTTCGGTGTTCTCCGCCTATCAGGCGCTAAGCACGCGCTCGCCGGACGACACGCGTCGCTGGCTCGCGCAGGCAAAGCCCGACGCGCTGCGCGAGCAGGCGGCGATCGACCTGCAGGCCGTCTACGGACGCGAGCTGTGGAAACATGCGACCGCGCTCGAGATCACCGTGCGCGGCCACGCGATGGCGACGCCCGACGTCGGATTCCTGAGCCGGCCGGGGTTGCTCGCGCTGCGCGAGGCAGACGGCCCCGTCGTGTTCGCGCACGCGGACCTGTCCGGGCTGTCGCTGTTCGAGGAAGCGTCGTACTGGGGCATGCTCGCCGCCCGGCGCGTGCTCGCCTGATCGCCGGCGCGCGACGCCGTGGGGCAGCGGTCATTTCGTCATTGCGGCGCCGCCGGCAACCGCTATAATCGCGCGACATTCCGACTGCATTGAACAGGCCGACGGTGCGCGCCATACGACGCGCCGCATGCCCTCCTCGACAACAACAATGACAAACCGAACCGTTCGACGCCTTCGCCCGTTCGTACGCGCAGCCGCGCGCCTGCTCGCGTGCGCGCCGCTGCTGGGCGTGCCGCCGGCGCTGCATGCGGCCGATGCCGCAAGCCCGGATGCGCAGCCGGCCTCCGGCCGCTACGTCGTCGTCGACACCGGCCATACGCCGGCCCACCCGGGCGCCACCGGCGCCAGCGGCCGCGTCGAATACCGATACAACCTCGACCTGTCCACCGCCGTCGCGGAGAAGCTCGCCGCGCACGGCGATCGCGTACTGCGCACGTCGGCCGACGGCCGCGAGATCGCGCTCGACCAGCGCTCGACGCAGGCCCCCGACGCGAACCTGTTCGTGTCGATCCATCACGATTCGATGCAACAGCAGTTCATCGACGCGGGCCGGCAGCGCGAATTCCGCGGTTTCGCCGTGTTCGTGTCGGAGCGCAATCCGCACTACGCGGAAAGCCTGCGTTGCGCGAAGGCGATCGCCGAGCGGCTGATCGCGACCGGCGAACGGCCATCGCTGTATCACGCGCAGCCGATCAAGGGCGAGAACCGTCCGCTGATCGATCCGCAACTCGGCATCCACCGCTTCGACGATCTCGTCGTGCTGCGCACCGCGCCGATTCCGGCCGTGCTGGTCGAGGCCGGCGTGATCGTCAATCCCGACGAGGAAAAACGTCTCGCGCAGCGCGAGACGATCCAGCGCCTCGCCACCGCGATCGCGGGCGGGATCGACGTGTGTACGGCGGCCAGGTAAAGGTAACGCCCGTTGGTTTTCAACGGATTTCACCCAGTGAGGAGGAGTGCCATGAAAAAGAAGAATCTGCTCGTATCCTGCGCTTTGCTTGCGCTCGCCGTTCCGTTCGCCGCGCATGCGGCCGGCTGCGGCAAACCGCGCAGCGCGTTCGACCAGGTGTACTGCAGCAGCAACGAGTTCTCGCAGCTCGACCGCGAGCTGAACGACGAGTACGGCCGCGTGCGCAAGCAGTTGAGCGGCGACCAGCAGGCGAAGCTGAAGACGGGTCAGCTCGCGTGGATGAAGCAGCGTGACGACCGCTGCAGCGAAACGCGCGACGACGGCTATCTCGTGAATCTGCAATGCGCGATCGACTACACGCAATCGCGCCTGTCGTTCCTGCGCGAACGCGAGCGCGAGTGCTCGAGCACGGGGTGCGTGACGGCGAAGCTCGGGGAGTAAGGGCTGACCGGGTGCCGCGCCGTGAGTCGATTCGCGGCGCGGTACCTTCTTTCGTGCACCGTCCGTCATTCGGCAACCCGATGGCATATCGACGACATCGAACATGACGACGATCGACATCCGCGCCGCAACGTCCGTCGATGCATCGGCCATCGCCGAAATCCACGTCACATCGTGGCGCGCAACCTACCCGGGCATCATGCCTGCCTCGTACCTCGCCGGTCTGTCGGTCGAACAGCGCAGCACCGCCTGGCGCGACGTGCTCGACGCTGGACGGCCACGTGTCGCACTCGCCTTCACGGAAGGCGAGCCGAGGGGCTGGATCGCCTATGGTCCGACGCGCGACTCCGACAAGGATCCCGCATGGGGCGAAATCGAGGCGATCTATCTGCATCCGTCGCATTGCGGCCTGGGAATCGGTGCCGCGCTGGTCGCCCATGCGCGCCGATCGCTGCATGACGCGGGGCATCGGTGGGTATCGCTGTGGGTCCTCGTCGAGAATCGTCGGGCGAAGGCATTCTACGAACGCGAAGGTTTCGTCGCCGAGCGCGACGCCAAGACGTTCGAGATCGACGGTGTGCCGATCGAAGAGATCCGCTATTGGCGTGCGCTTCCTTAGTCACACCGTCACAGAAACCACCGATACTCCCGCGCCCCGATCTCGTTTCGAAAATCCAGCTCCTCCTGCCGCTTGTTCTCGCAATACACCATCACGAATTCACTGCCGAGCCCTTCCCGCACGGCCGCGTGATCCTGCATCGCCGCGACGGCGGAGAGCATCTCCTTCGGAAAATCGATCCCGCTGCCGCGATCGTCGTTGAGCGGCGCGATCGGCTCGATCCGTGCGTCGAGCCCGTGCTCCATCCCGCTGAGGATCGCCGCGAGCACGAGGTACGGATTCGCGTCCGCGCTCGCGAGCCGATGCTCGATCCGCAGATTGCGCGCATCCGATTCCGGAATCCGGATGCACGCATCGCGATCCTCGAAGCCCCAGCTGGCACGGCTCGCCGCGTTCACCATCGATCCATAGCGCCGGAACGCATTGTGATTCGGCGCGAACACCGGCATGCAGTGCGGCAGCAGCTCGAGGCAGCCGGCCACCGCATGCCGCAGCGGCCGCTGCCCGTCCGCGGCGAGCAGGTTGCGGCCCGCGTCGTCGTACAGGCTCACGTGCACGTGCATCCCGCTGCCCGGCGCATGCAGATACGGCTTGCCCATGAAGCTCGCGCGATAGCCGTGCTGCAACGCGACGCCGCGCGTGCTGCGACAGAACAGCGCCGACCAATCGGCCGCGCGCAACGCGTCGTCGGTGTGTCCGAAGTTGATCTCGAACTGGCCGGGGCCGAGCTCGGCCGTGATCACGGTCGCGTCGACGCCCTGCTCGCACGCGGCCTCGACCATCTCGTGCAGCACGTCGGAAAACCGCGACAGGCGTTCGATGTGCATGTTCGGCTGGTCGTCGCGGTCGTCGCTCAAGCGATCGCGCGGATACTGCGGCATCCCGTCCGCGAGCTGCGCGGCGAACAGATAGAACTCGAGCTCGAACGCGACGACCGGCCGGATACCGCGCGCCGCGAACCGCCGCAGCACGCGCGCCAGCACTTCGCGCGGCTCGAACTCGATCGGCGCATCCGTGCCGTCGGAGCTGATCAGCATTTGCGCGAGCGGCTGCCGCTCCCAGCGCACCGGCTTCAGCGTGCCGGGAATCAGGCGACGCGGCGCATCCGGGTCGCCGTCGTTGAAACAGTAGTCGCCGATCTTGTAGAGACCGCCCTGCGTGCCGAGCAGCACGCAGTTCTGCGGCAGCTTCAGCAGCGAACCCGACGCGACCTTCTCGAGCGCATCGATCGGATAGCGCTTGCCGTAGAAATGGCCCGGCAGGTCGAGACAGATCAGGTCGACATAACGGATCTCGGGATGCGCCTGCCGGAATGCGCGGATTTCATCGACCAGCACGGGAACGACGTCAGCCATGTCTCATCCTTTCCATGTCTTGTATGGCGGTGCCGCGGCGCGGCGAACCGGACTCATCGGCATGCGGCACGTCACATGCCCGCTATCGATCAGTACTGCAAACCGGCAGCACGGCGCGACGCCCCGTCGCGCCGCCGTCCGACAACCTCAGGTGAACACCCAGATCACGCGTGCCGGCGCATCGCTCAGGTTCGCGTAACGAAACCGCTTGTGCGCGGGAAGCTGAAATGCGTCGTTCGGGCCGAGCGTGACGGGTGTGTCGTCGCCGTCGATCCAGATTGTCAGCTCGCCTTCGAGCACGAAGCCGCCCTGCTCGTCGCTGTCGTCGACGGAGCGCTCGCCGCTGCTCGCGCCGGGCGCGAGATGGCTCTCCAGGATCGAGAAGCGCGAACGCATGTTCGGCGACACGAGGATGTCCGTGATGCCGGCCGCGTAATACACGGTGCGCCGCTCGTCGGGCCGCGTGACCCACGGCACGCTGCGCGGTTTGCTGAGGCTGTAGAAATACGTGGTCGGCACGCCGAGCGCCTCGCCGATCGCGGTGAGATCCGCGACCGTCGGACGCGACAGCCCGCGCTCGACCTGCGACAGAAAGCCGACGGAGCGGCCGATCCGTTCCGCGAGATCGTTGAGCGTGACCTTGCGATGCTTGCGCAGATCGCGGATCAGGATCGCCAGACTTTCTATCTCTTCCTGTTCGTTCATGGTGGATTCCGGTGCGTCAGACGGTATCGCGCAAACGGTACCAGGCCTTGCCGATCGCTTCCAGCGGCGCGGCGAGACGATCGCCGCCGGGGAAGCGCGGGTTGCGGATGCGCTGGTACTGCGCGAGCAGGCGATCGTCGCCGAGCACGGCATCGGCGACCGCGCGCGCGCCGGCAAGCGTTGGCAACACGCCGTGCCCCGAGAAGCCTTGCAGCCAGAAACGCTGGCCGCGACGGCCGATGTCCGGCGTGCGTCGCATGCTGATGTCTATGTGGCCGCCCCACGCGTAGTCGAGCGGCACGCCGGCCAGTTGCGGAAACACGCGTTCGAGGTGCGGGCGCGTCGCGGCCGCGATGTCCATCGGAATCCCGCCGAGATACGTGCAACCGCCACCGAACAGCAGACGGTTGTCGGGGCTCAGGCGGAAGTAGTCGGGCACGAACTGGTTGTCGATCACGCAACTGTTCCGCGGCAGCAGCGAGCGTGCGACGTCCGGCGCGAGCGGCACGGTCGCGACCTGGTAGGTGCCGACCGGCAGCAACCGGCGCGACAGTTCGCGATCGAGCCGGTCGACATACGCATTGCACGCGAGCACCAGCACGTCCGCGCGCACCTCGCCGCGCGCGGTGCGGGCAACGTGACCGCCCGCGGTCTCGCGACAGTCGAGCACGCGGCTTTGCTCGAAGATGCGCCCGCCGGCCCGTTCGATCGTTTGCGCGAGACCGAGCGCGAGCTTCAGCGGATTCAGATGGCCGGCCTCGGGATCGTGGAGCGCGGCAAGATAGCGCGCGCTGCCGATCCACTCGGGCATCTCGTCCGGCCCGATCACGCGCAGCCGGTCGTAGCCCCAGCGCTGCGCGGCCTCGTCGCGGGCCTGCGCGAGCATCGCGACGCGACGCGGCCGCACCGCGGCCCACAGGCTGCCGGGCCGGTAGTCGATGTCGAAGCCGTGCCGCGCGGGCAGTTCGCGCACTTCGGCCGCGGCCCAGCGCATGCTGTCCCACAGCACGCGCGCGCCGTCGCGGCCGAGCGAATCCTCGAGCGGCTGCATGTCGCACGACCAGCCGAGCAGCGCCTGCCCGCCGTTGCGGCCCGATGCGGCCCACGCGACGCGGCTCGCCTCGAGCACGACCACGCGCTTGCCCGCAAGCGCGAGGCGCAACGCCGTATGCAGCCCGCTGAAGCCCGCGCCGACGACCAGCACGTCGGCGTCGACGCGTTCGTCCAGTTCGGGCCGCCGCGGAATCGGCGCCGGGTAAGTGCCGGCGTAGTAGCTTGCGACGTGACGGTCGGACTGCACGAACATGCGGACTCCCGTGAAATTCTCGCCGGATAATTTCATGAAAAATTAGCACGGCAATTTCACGAGAGCAAGCGGGAGAATGAGGGCACGTCTTGTGGTCCGACGAACTATAGTTGGGCGCTTTTCAGGGGGGGCGGTGCGATTTGTCAATTCGCAGGAGTGCTCCTGCGAGCCATGTAGTAGCGCTTTGGAAATGTCGCCTTCTACTCGCGATGCAGCGTTTCGAGCACAGCGGATGACGGTCGCTGGCAAGCGCCATGGCCCTTCGACTGCAGCCCGGGCATCATGCCGACGACAAAGTCGATGAACGCTCTCACCTTGGCCGGAACGTGATTCCGACTGGGGTAGTAGACATAAAGCGGGAACGTCTCGTCGCGCCAGTCCGTCAGGATCGGCTCCAGCGTGCCGGCACGCAGGTGCGCGTCGATTCCGAGGTCAATCAGCTGAGCGATCCCGAAGCCTGCAACGCACGCGCCGATTTTGGTTCCCGCATCCGTGACGGTCAGATTCCCGTTGACAGCCACTTTCACTTTCTCGTTGTCGCGCCAGAATTCCCAGTCGAAGGGCCGACCGGTAGCCGGATCGATGGCCAGGATGCATTCATGGCCGTCATCGACCAGATCCTGCGGCGACCTCGGCCGACCGCGTTGCTCCAGGTAGGACGGCGCGGCCACCGTCAGGACCCGCGGGCTATACAGCCTGCGACAGACCAACGTGGAAACGGATGGCGTCCCGAATCGTATGGCGAGATCGAATCCGTCGCTTACCAGGTCTGGCACGTCGTTCCGGGTTTCCAGCTTCAGATGAAGCGCAGGGTAATCCTTCATGAACTGGGCCAGCTCCGGCGCCAGCACCAGGCGAGCGAACGCCGCGTCGCACGCCACACGGAGCGTTCCGTTGACGAGCGAGGTCTGGCCGGAGGCTTCGGCGGTTGCCTCTTCGATTCCCTGGAGCAACGGCCGCACCTTTGACAGCAGCTCGTGGCCAGCGTCCGTCACTTCGACGTGCCGGCTGGTGCGATGCACGAGCTTCGCGTGCAGGCGGTCCTCCAGTCGCTGAATGGCGCGACTGACTGCAGGCTGAGTCCTGCCCAGACGAGATGCGGCACGGCCAAAGCTCCCGGATTCGGCGATGGCCGCGAGTACAAGCAAGCCGCTGACAAGTCCTCCGTCGAGGTCTTCCATGATCCATGAGTTCCTGTAATGACAGCGATAACCGGGCCGCCGTAGCCGAGCCGAGGACGATCGCTCACTATACGAGCCGTTCACTATCGAGGAAAGCCAGTCATGACCCAGACCCAAGCCGTCGTCGCGTTGATCGAGGATTACTTCAATCTGGCTTACGAGCCGAAGAGCCGTGACTTCAACAAGGTCTTTCATCCGAGCTGCCTGATTCAGTGGCTGGATGAAGGTCGGCTGCGCACCCTGTCGTCGTCGGAGTACGAGGCGCTCGTCAACGGGAGGCCGAGCCCCCGGTCAACCGGCGCACCAAGAGACGAGGCGATCCTCTCCATGGAGCACATCTCGGACGGCCTTTCAGCGGCCACGGTGCGAGTGCGGATCGGAAGCAGGCTGTTCAACGATCACTTCGTCATACACAAGGTGGACGGCAGTTGGCTGATCGCCACCAAGGCGTCTGCCATCGTGCGTACGTTCGACTGAAACGCAGAGCTGCAAATGCGCATCAGTGTCCTGATTCATTCCGGCGCGACTCAATCGGTGAAAGATCGCCGGCGGAGCCACGCCGACGAACCGGGTCATAAAACATTTCGATGTAGTTGTTGAAGTTTCGTAGCTTCTGCTAATGAAGCCCCTTCGTGCGCTAATCGCGTCCGGTTAATCCGCTAATGCGGTGCGGCGGAGATCAAGCTACGACCGATCGACCGCGCCCGCTGCGCACCCGATACACGGCACGCTCGCTCCTCTTTGCACCGCCACGATCCTGCATTACCATCGTGCGTCCACCGCGCGTACCCGCGCGCTCCGCCACCTCTGCGCTCCCGCACCGATGCTCGCCCTCATCATCTTCGCCGGCCTGTGGTCTGGCCTGCAAAACGCCCTCGCGGGAGGCGGCTCGTTCGTCACGCTGCCCGCGCTGATCGTGTCGGGGATGTCGCCGCTCGCGGCGAACATCACGTCGACGGTCGCGCTGTTCCCCGGCCAGGTCACGACGGGCTGGGCGAGCCGGAACATGGTGCGCGGCGCGGGCAAGCTGCCCTTTCGCGCGCTGTTCGCGATCAGCGTGGTCGGCGGCGCGCTCGGCGGCCTGCTGCTGCTGAAAACCCCGTCGTCGATCTTCTCGCACCTCGTGCCGTGGCTCGTGCTGTTCGCGACGGTCGTGTTTGCATGGGGCAGTTTCTTCCGCAAGCCCGGCGCCGGCACGCAGCATATCGGCCCCGTCACCGCCGCGATCTCGCAATTCCTGATCGCGATCTACGGCGGCTACTTCGGCGGAGGCATCGGATTCCTGATGATGGCCGCGCTGACGATGGCGGGCCTGTCGCCGCGTCACGCGATGTCGACGAAGAATGCGCTCGCGGGCGTGATGAACGCGTCGGCGGTCGTGCTGTTCCTGACCTCGCCGCACCTGCACTGGCGCGAGGCCCTCGCGCTCGGCGGCGGCGCGATCGTCGGTGGCCTGCTCGGCGCGTGGGCGCTGCATCGCGTGAACGAGCGCGTGCTGCGGATTGCGATCGTCTGCATCGGCGCCGCGCTGACCGTCGGGCTGTTCGCCAAGCCGATCTGACGAACGCGCAATCGACGGGCAAGCGTCCGTGCGGCGAGCGACGGCGGAGTAACGCGCCCACCTCGATATCGCGGGCGTTTCGAGGCGGCTTGCGCGCCCCGCGCTTCAATGCCCGCAGGCGTATGCGTTCACCTTCAACCGAACGGTCGCACGCCGATCAGCGGGCCATGCAGGAACAGCGCGAAGACGGCCCATACGACGAGCCCGGCGACGATCGTCACGGCATCGCCCGACAGCCTGCCGGCCGGATAGCGGACGCCGTCGCGGCGATCGCGCGCGCGCCACACGACGAAATCGACCAGCGACCACACGAAGAACGCGCCGAACAGCACCACCGCGTGCAGCGTGCCGTTCGCGAGCAGGTGCGCGACCGCCCACACCATCACGCCGGCCACCATCGGATGACCTACGAGCGTCTTGATGCGGTTGCGCGGCACGTAGGACGCGGCGATCAGCACGAATGCGATCGCGGTCAGCATGCCGGTGAGATGGCGAACGCCGACGGGCGACACCCACAGCAGCGTCCCGCCCTGGCGCGCGACGCCGTAACCCCAGATGATCAGTACGAAGCCGACGATCGACGCGAGCGCATAAGGGCCCTTCCAGCGTTTCTCGCCGATCCGCTCGATGGTCGCGGATCGCCAGCCGTCCGCGACGATCCGAATCGAATGCACACCGAGGAAGATCGCTAAACCGAGAATCAGGACGAGCATCGGCTATCTCCGTCTGGAACGATGAGTGGGGAATCATTCGCGCGGCTTTCGATGCGCCGTTCGCGAGGCCGGCAGCGGGACCGGCTCGGGTTGCGCCGGGCACGGTCGCAATCGCGCCGATCATAAACGCCGGGGCAGCCGTTGTGAAGCAGCCGGAACATGCGGTGCGTCAAACCCGGCGCTTGCGCGCACCCGACGTGAACCGAAAGAAAGGAAGTAAGAAAAAGGAAATGCGCCGCCGTACGCCCGGCGCTACGTGCGCTTGCGCGTCGCTTCCGGTTTCGGCGCCGGCTTCGACTTCGGCCGCGCCTTGCGCTTCGGCGCCCCCGCCAGCAGCGCCGCGCGATACGCGCCGCGACACCAGTCGAACAGCGCGCCCGCGTCCTCGAGCACGTCGGCCGGCGTTTCGTAATAGCCCTCGAGCGCAACGGTGCGCGTGGGACGCTCATACGAGAACGGTCCCATCCCCGCCGCGACGAACGCGGGGCGGTTCACGTCGTCGACGCGCAGGAACAGCGACCCGCGCGACATGAAGCCGAACATCACGCCGTCGAGCCGCATCGCGGCGCCGCTGAAGAACCGCACGACCTGTACGTTGCCGAGCGGCGCGAGCCGATACGCGATCTCCTCGCCGTGCGCCTTCTCCGATTGCCAGCTCATGCGGGCTCCGTGCAGCGCTGCGTCCACACGTCGAGTTCCGCGTCGTCGAAGCCGACGGCCGCCGCGCTCTCGCGGATCTGCCGCCACGTCGCACGATCGACCGGAATGCCGTCCGCGCCGCGCGCGGCGCGGCTCGCCTCCTCCGGCTCGCCGGGCATCCGCACCGGCGCATCGCCCGCCTGCGGCGACGCCTTCGCCCATTCGACAAACGCATCGGCTTCGCGCTCCGCGTCGGCCGCGTCGAACGCGTTCGGATCGATCAGCACCGACAGCATCCCGTTGACGATCGCGCTCGTCTTCTGCAGCGTGCCGCCGTAGGTCGTATGCCCGCCGACCAGCGCGCCGCCGAAGATCTCGCACATCGCCGCCAGCGCATAACCCTTGTGCAGTCCGAACGGCAGCAGCGAGCCGAACGGCTGCTCGTGCATAACGGCCGGATCGTCGGTCGGCTGGCCGCGATGATCGATCAGCGACCCGGCCGGCACGCGCTTGCGCTGGTTGTATGCCACCCGCGTCTTGCCGTACGCGATCGCGCTCGTCGCGAAATCGAGTAGCAGCGGCGGCCGGCCCGCGCGCGGATACGCGGCGCAGAACGGATTCGTGCCGAAACGCGGATCGGTGCCGTGCAGCGGCGCGACGAGCAGGTCGCCCGGCACGTTGACGAAATGGAACGATACGAGCCCCGAACGCGCGCACTGCTCGGCCCAGTGCCCGATGCGGCCGAGGTGATGGACGTCGCGCAGCCCGAGCGCGCAGATGCCCATGCGTCGCGCGCGCTCGATCCCTTCGACCATCGCCTCGAACGCGATCACCTGGCCGAAGCCGCGACCGCCGTCGATCGTCAGCACCGCGCCGCCGTCGCGAACGATCGACGCGTGCCCGTTCAATTGCAACTGCCCCTCCCGCCACGACGCGACGTAGTTCGGGATCATCCCGATCCCGTGCGAATCGTGACCCGCCAGATTCGCGCCGACCAGATGATCGGCAACGAGCCGTGCCTCGCGCTCGCTGCTGCCGGCCCGCTCCCAGAGTGCCGCGACGAATGCATGCAGCGGTTCGGCGCGCATGCGCAGCGGGTCGGTATCGGAGATCGGCAGCGCGGTCATCGGCAAGGCTCCGTGAGGTCGGGGTGAATCCGGTGGAATCCGTTCGGGTCGGGCAGCGCGAACGCTCAGCGCGCGGACGCGATCACGTCCGCCACCGCCGCGGTCAGCTTCTTCGCGTACGGCACGTGCAGGAACTCGTTCGGGCCGTGCGCATTCGACTTCGGCCCGAGCACGCCGCACACCATGAACTGCGCGGCCGGGAAGCCGGCCTGCAGCACGTTCATCAGCGGGATCGTGCCGCCGAGGCCCATGTACGCGCAGTCCGCGCCGAAGTGGCGGCGCGACGCGGCGTCGAGCGACGACGCGAGCCACGGCGCGAGATCCGGCGCGCTCCAGCCGGTCGCGGCGCCCGCGTCCGGCTTGAACGTGACCTTCGCGTTGTACGGCGGATCGAGTTCGAGCAGGTCCTTCAGCTGCTGCACGGCCTGTGCGGCATCGACGAGCGGCGGCAGGCGCAGCGACAGCTTGAACGCGGTGCGCGGACGCAGCACGTTGCCCGCGTCGGCGAGCGCCGGCAGGCCGGCCGCGCCCGTCACCGACAGCGACGGACGCCACGTCGAATTCAGCAGCGCCTCGCGCGGATCGGTCGTGGTCGGCAGCACCGGCTTGCCGTCCGCGCCGCATGCCCACGGCAGCCCCTTCCACACGGCGTCGCCGAGGATCGCGGCGGCCGCGTCGGCTTCGCGCACGCGGCTGTCGGGAATCTCGCAATGAAACACGCCGGGCAGCAGGTTGCCGTTCTTCGCATCTTCCAGGCGCTCGAACAGCTGGCGCATCACGCGGAAGCTCGACGGCGCGATGCCGCCGAAGACGCCGGAGTGAACGCCTTCCTCGAGCACCTCGACCTGCAGGTCGCCGGACACCAGCCCGCGCAGCGACGTCGTGAGCCACATCTGGTCGTAGTTGCCGGCGCCCGAATCGAGGCACACGACGAGCGACACCTGGCCGAGCCGGTCGCGCAGCGCGTCGACGTACGGCAGCAGGTCGTAGCTGCCCGACTCCTCGCAGGTCTCGATCAGGCCGACGCAGCGCGGCCGTTCGACGCCCTGCTCGTCGAGCGCGCCGAGCGCCGCGAGGCTCGCGTAGATTGCATAGCCGTCGTCCGCGCCGCCGCGGCCGTACAGCTTGCCGTTCTCGAACTTCGGCGTCCACGGGCCGAGGTCCGCGCGCCAGCCGTCGAATTCGGGCTGCTTGTCGAGGTGGCCGTACAACAGGATCGTGTCGGTGCTGCCCGAGCGTGTCGCGGGCGTTTCGAAGAAGATCACCGGCGTGCGGCCGGGCAAGCGCACGATCTCGAGCTTCAGGCCTTTCACCGGCTGGCGTTCCGCCCACTGCGCGGCATCGGTGACGACCCGCTCGAGATAGCCGCGTTTCGCCCAGTCGGGGTCGAACGCGGGACTCTTGGCGGGGATCGCGATGTAGTCGGTCAGTGCGTGAAGAATTTCATCGTTCCACTTGCGCTCGACGAAGGTAACGAGCTTGTCATGGTCGAGGACGGGGGTAGTGTCGACGGAGGTCATGGTGGGGGGCCTGGATAGGGCTGACGAAACACCGGATGATACGCCGATGCCCCCGCTCCCGGGAGCGCTTTCCGTGGCCGTATTCAGGGCGCGTTCGGATTCGTTTCCCTTGGTGCTTGGCGCACCCGCTCAAACTGCCTGCGGGAATGAGTCGCGCAGCCCCGCCGCGCACGCGAGCGCGTCATCCCACAGGCGCCGGGTCAACGCCCCGGCGTCCTCTTCGCGCGCGAGCGCCGCGGCCTCGCCCGACCACAGCAGCGAGAAATCGTCGCGTCCCTGCCGCTCGAACACGCCGCGCAGCGGATCGACGACGGCCGTCGCGAGCGGAAACGCCGGCGCGAGCGCGCTCATCGGCCCTTGTTCGCGCATGAAGCGCGTCAGCAGGCCGCGTGCGGGGCGGCCCGTGTAAAGGTTGGTCACGCGCGTGCCGTCGTCGCGCGCGGCCCGCACCGCCGCGCGATGCTGCGCCGAGCGGCCGGCCTGGGGCGTCAGCAGGTAGCCGGTGCCGATCTGCACCGCGCGTGCGCCGAGCGCGAACGCGGCCGCGATGCCGCGGCCGTCGGCGATCGCACCGGCGGCGATCACCGGCGCGCGCACCGCGTCGACGATCTGCGGCAGCAGCGCGAACAGGCCCGGCTGCGCGTGGATGTCGTCGGTCAGGAACATCCCGCGATGCCCGCCCGCCTCGGCGCCCTGCGCGACGATCGCATCGACGCCGCGCGCGTCGAGCCAGCGCGCCTCCTCGACGGTCGTCGCCGACGAGACGATCAGCGCGCCAGTGCGTCGCACGCGCGCCAGAAGCGCATCGTCGGGCAACCCGAAGTGAAAACTCACGACGGCCGGCCGCAGTTCATCGACGACCGCGCACATCGCGTCGTCGAACGGTGCGCGACCGGGGCCGCCCTTCACGTCGGCCGGATCGAGCCCGGCTTCCGCGTAATAACTTGCAAGCGCCGCGCGCCAGCGCGCGTCGACCTCGGCGTCGGGCGCGGGCGGCGTATGACAGAAGAAGTTGACGTTGAACGGCGCCGGCGTGCGCGCGCGGATCGCCGCGATTTCATCGCGCACCTGCCGAGGGCCGAGCGCCGCGCACGCGAGCGAGCCAAGCCCGCCCGCCTCGCAGACTGCGATCGTCAGCGGGCTCAGTGAACCGACCATCGGCGCCTGGATCAGCGGCAGGCGGGAAGGCAGCATCGTCATCGGCATCACCGTTCGGTAGAAACAATCACTGGCGCCGGCAAGCGCATTTCAAGCGCTCGATAATAACCGACTAATTCAATCAGGGTTTCCCGAGTCATTCAGCCCATGAATTGAATTAACCAGTTCGGCAAAAAATCTATTATCCGTTCAATTTTCGCGATACCGCACCGTCACCCTCGAACATGACCCGGACCGGCCCAGGCCCGCCGCCCGGCCTCATACGCACTCATCCGTTCGCACCATGACATTTCATCTTCTTCAATGATGATGATCAATATTCAAGATATTAAATTGCATCGTTTACTCCTATTGAAACTCAATTAAGAGATAAGATGCTGTCGTTCAATAAAGCGACGGACCATTCCGGATTCGTCGACACGGCGCCGGGCCGCGCCACCTCAACAGCATCACGATCATTCAAGGAGCCTCGCATGTCCGATGCCAGCTCGTCTTCCTCCCGTTCCACCGCCGCGCCAGCCGCGACCGCCGCGCCGAAAATCGGCGTCGTCCCCGCCACGCTGATGGTCGCGGGCAACATGATGGGCTCCGGCGTCTTCATGCTGCCCGCGAACCTCGCCGCCACCGGCGGCATCGCGATCTTCGGCTGGCTGATCACCGTCGTCGGCGCCGTGTCGCTCGCGCTGGTGTTCGCGAAGCTCGCGGCGATCGACCCGGCCGCCGGCGGCCCGTATGCGTATGCGCGCAAGTCGTTCGGCCCGTACATCGGCTACCAGACCAACCTGATCTACTGGCTCGCGAACGTGCTCGGCAACGTCGGCCTCGCGGTCGCCGGCCTCGGCTATCTCACGCACTTCTTCCCGATGCTGCGCGACCCGCTGGTATTCGCGCTCGCGCAGATCTTCGTGATCTGGCTGTTCACCTACGCGAACATCCTCGGGCCGAACGTGGTCGGCCGCGTGCAGTCGGTCACGACGATCTTCGCGCTCGTGCCGATCCTCGGGATGGCCGTGTTCGGCTGGTTCTGGTTCAGCAAGGACGTGTACTTCGCCGGCTGGAACGTGTCGGGCGCGAGCAGCTTCGGCGCGATCGGCGCGACGCTGAACTTCACGCTGTGGGCGTTCATCGGCGTCGAGAGCGCGTCGGTGTCGGCCGGTGTCGTCGAAAACCCGTCGCGCAACGTGCCGATCGCGACCGTCGGCGGCGTCGTGCTCGCGGCCGTCTGCTACGTGCTCAGCTCGACCGTGATCATGGGGATGATCCCGAACAAGGCGCTGCTCGCATCGAGCGCGCCGTTCGCGGATGCCGCGCGCCTCGCGCTCGGCGACACCGCCGCGAACGCGGTCGCGATCTGCGCGGCGCTCGGCTGCCTCGGCTCGCTCGCCGGCTGGACGCTGCTGGTCGGCCAGACCGCGAAGGCCGCGGCCGACGACGGCCTGTTCGCCGGCGTGTTCGCCCGCGTCAACTCGAAGAACGTGCCGTCGGCCGGCCTCGCGATCGTCGCGGTCATCATGTCGGTGCAGGTGCTCGCGACGATGTCGCCGAGCGCGAGCGAGCAGTTCGGCAAGATCGCGTCGATCGCCGTGATCATGACACTCCTGCCGTACATCTACTCGTGCATCGCGATCAAGGTGCTCGGCTACGGCAAGATGCCGTCGCACCAGTTCACCTTCTACACGATCGTCGGCCTGATCGGCGCCGTCTACGCGCTGTGGGCGATGGTCGGCTCCGACGGCCAGCAGACGCGCTGGTCGCTGATCTTCGTGATCGCGACGATCGTGTTCTACGAGCTGTCGATCAACCGTCAGCGCGAAATCGAGGAAACCCATATCCATCCGGGCGGCCGCTCGCCGCGCTGGGTGCGCTACCTCGCGCTCGGCGTCACCATCGTCGCGCTCGTCGCGACCTTCTGGATCTCCGTGGGCCGACACACGGCCGACATCCTTCACGCACGCTCGCCGGCCGCGGGCGTCCAGGCAACCCAGCAAACGGGGGAATAACCCATGACCGCTTCCTTGACCCAACCGGCGTTCCGTCGCCTCGGCATGAAGGCGCTGCTCGTGCAGCACGACATCGACGAACGCACGGCCACCGGACGCGCGGCCACCGCGCTCGTCGAAGAATTGCGCACGCGGCTCGTCGACGTCGTCATCGCGACCTCCGCCGAAGACGCGCGCGCGGTGGTCGACGCCGATCCCGCGATCCAGTGCCTGCTGCTCAACTGGGAGCTCGGCAACGATCCCGCCCATGTGCCCGCGCAGGCCGTGCTCGACGCGATGCGCGCGCGCAATGCGACGGTGCCGGTGTTCCTGCTCGCGAGCCGCGCGAGCGCGGCCGCGATTCCCGTCGACGCGATGCGCAAGGCCGACGACTTCATCTGGATGCTGGAAGACACCACCGCGTTCATCGGCGGGCGGATCGTCGCCGCGATCGAACGCTACCGCGAAACCGTGCTGCCGCCGATGTTCCGCGCGCTCGCGCAGTTCTCGCGCGTGTACGAATACTCGTGGCACACGCCGGGCCACACGGGCGGCACCGCGTTCCTGAAATCGCCGGTCGGCCGCGCATACTTCGAATTCTTCGGCGAGGCGCTGTTCCGCTCCGACCTGTCGATCTCGGTCGGCGAACTCGGCTCGCTGCTCGATCACTCCGGTCCGATCGGCGAAAGCGAACGCTACGCGGCGCGCGTGTTCGGCGCGCACCGCACGTATCACGTGACCAACGGCTCGTCGATGTCGAACCGCGTGATCCTGATGGCGAGCGTCACGCGCAACCAGGTCGCGCTGTGCGACCGCAACTGCCACAAGTCGGCCGAGCACGCGATGACGATGTCCGGTGCGATTCCGACTTACCTGATCCCGTCACGCAACCATTACGGGATCATCGGGCCGATCATGCCGGAACGGCTCACGGCCGCCGCCGTGCGCCTCGCGATCGACGCGAACCCGCTGGTGCGCGGGCGCGACGGCATCGATCCGACGCCCGTGCATGCGCTGATCACGAACTCGACGTACGACGGCCTCTGCTACAACGTCGCGCGCGTCGAGGAACTGCTCGGCCAGAGCGTCGACCGATTGCATTTCGACGAAGCATGGTACGGCTATGCGCGCTTCAACCCGATCTACCGCGATCGCCACGCGATGCACGGCGATCCGGCGCAGCACGACGCCAGCAAGCCGACCGTGTTCGCGACGCAGTCGACGCACAAGCTGCTCGCCGCGCTGTCGCAGGCGTCGTTCATCCACGTCCGCGATGGCCGCAATCCGATCGAGCACGCACGCTTCAACGAGGCATACATGATGCATGCGTCGACGTCGCCGAACTACGCGATCATCGCGTCGAACGACGTGAGCGCCGCGATGATGGACGGCCCCGGCGGCGAGGCGCTGACGACCGACGCGATCCGCGAGGCCGTGTCGTTCCGCCGGATGCTCGCGCGGCTGCATGCGGAATGCGAGGAAAACGACGACTGGTTCTTCAACGGCTGGCAGCCGGACACCGTGGTCGACCGCAAGACGGGCCGGCGCGTGCCGTTCCATGAAGCGGACGAAACGCTGCTCGCCACCGATCCGTCGTGCTGGGTGCTGCATCCGGGCGAGACGTGGCACGGCTTCGGCGAGATCGAGGACGACTACTGCATGCTCGATCCGATCAAGGTGTCGATCGTCACGCCGGGCGTCGCGCCGCACGGCGGGCTGATGCCGGTCGGCATTCCGGCGTCGGTCGTCACCGCGTATCTGGACCGGCACGGAATCGTCGTCGAGAAGACGACCGACTTCACGATCCTGTTCCTGTTCTCGCTCGGCGTGACGAAGGGCAAGTGGGGCACGCTCGTCAACACGCTGCTCGACTTCAAGCGCGACTACGACGCGAACGTGCCGCTCGAACAGGCGCTGCCGGACCTCGTCGCGCGCTATCCGGACCGCTACGGCAAGCTCGGCCTGCGCGAACTGTGCGACCTGATGTTCAGCGCGATGAGCGACCTGAAGACGACCGAGATGATGTCGCGCGGCTTCTCGACGCTGCCGCAGCCCGACTTCAGCCCGGCCGAGGCGTTCGAACATCTCGTGCACAACGACATCGAGATGCTGGAGCTGTCGGAAATGGAAGGCCGCACCGTCGCGACGGGCGTCGTGCCCTATCCGCCCGGCATTCCGCTGCTGATGCCCGGCGAGAACGCGGGGCCGGCCGACGGCCCGCTGCTCGGCTACCTGAAGGCGCTCGAGCAGTACGACCTGCGCTTCCCCGGCTTCACGCACGACACGCATGGTGTCGAAGTCGAGGACGGCGTGTACCGGATCGCGTGCATCAAGGAAACCGCCCGCGACACCAACACGCGTTGAGCATGCGCGCCGCGACGCCGCGCCGGCAGAATGCGGCCGGCGTCGCGATGCGTGACGACTCGCCGGTCATGCCGGCAACCGGCCGACCCACGCGGCAAGCTGCGCTTCGCCTTCTTCGTCGAGCTTGCCCTTCAGTTCTCCGTACCAAGGTGCGATCGCGTCGGCCGGCTGCGTGGCCTTCAGGATCTCGAAACTGTTCTCGAGGAACGACGCAAAGAACGGAATGCCGCGCATGTAGAGGAAGGTCGAGTCGGTGATCCGCACGTGGCCATACACGTCGCGCACCCACGCGAGATGCGGCAGCGCCTCGCGCAGGTGGCCGCTTTGCATCAGCGCGGAAATGAAGTTCACGCGCGCGGCGACGTCGGACTGCTCGTGCGTGTCGTGATTGACCTCGGCGGCCTTCTGCATCCACGCTTCGCCGCGCTCCACTTCGTCGCACATCACCGACGTCGTCGCGAGCTGCACCGCGTTGTGCGCGCTCGGCTCGCGGTCGAACAGCGCGAGCCAGTACGGAAACGCTTCCCGGTAACGCTTCATCGCCGAGTACGACAACGCGCACAGGCGCGCCGCATCGGCCAGCCGCTCCGCATGCGGCGCGGCGGCCGCGATCGCGGCTTCGTGCCGGCCGGCCTGGAATGCCTTCAGGGCGGACGCGAGCTCCGGCGCGATGTCGGGGCCGTTCTGATCGTTCGCGCCTTCGGATGCGTCGGATGCGTCGTTCGCGGACGGCGCGGGCGTCGCCGCTTCATCACGCGGTTTCTTTCCGAACAGCTTTCCCAGCAGGCCCATGGCGATTGTCCTTGTCGTTGTGATGGGTGAATGGCGGCTGGTCGCAGCGGCGCAAGAAGCGCAGCGCGCGTGAACCGGATCGCCGCACGGCGACCGCCATCTTACGCGCGCCCGAAGTCGGCAGGAAGCGAACGACGACCGCGCACCGCCGTGGCGAAGGAAGACGCGACGCTCACGCGTCCGCGGGCCTCACGCCGCGATCCATCCCGCGCCGGTATGCGGCAGGGCTCGTCGCCGCGACGCGCCGGAAATGCCGGCGCAACGACTCCTCGGAACCGAACCCCGCGCGCGCGGCAATCTGCGCGAGCGACAACCCGGGATGCGCTTCGAGCATGTCCTTCGCGACGTTCACGCGCTCGCGGATCAGCCACGCGAGCGGCGACATTCCCGTCGCGTCCGCGAACTGCCGCTGCAGCGTGCGCGTGCTCATCGCCGCCTGCGCGGCCAGCGACGCGAGCGTGTGCGGCTCGGCCGCATGCGCGCGCATCCAGTCGATCAGCTTCGCGAGCCGGTCGCTGCCGCCCGGTGCGACCGGTCGCGGCACGAACTGCGCCTGGCCGCCGTCGCGATGCGGCGGCAGCACCAGGCGCTGCGCGACGCGGTTCGCGATCGCGCCGCCGTGGTCGCGGCGCACGAGATGCAGCAGCATGTCGAGCCCCGCCGCCGAGCCGGCCGACGTGACGATCTGCCCTTCGTCGACGTACAGCGCGTCGGGATTCACGCGCAGCGCCGGATAGCGCGCCTGCAGGCGCTCGGCGTAGCGCCAGTGCGTCGTGACGGTGAGCCCGTCGAGCACGCCGGCCGCCGCGAGCACGAAGACACCCGAGCAGATCGAACAGAGCCGCGCGCCGCGGCGATGCGCGGCGCGCAGCTTTTTCAGCAGCGGTTCCGGCGGCGGCTCGTCCGGATCGCGCCAGCCGGGAATCACGATGGTGTCCGCGCGATCGAGCATCGCGAGCCGGTACGGCGCGGCGACCGTGATGCCGCCCGCCGCGCGCACGGGGCCCGGCTCGCTCGCGCAGACCGCGAAGCGATACCAGTCGACCCCGAGTTCCGGGCGTTCGAGCGCGAACAGTTCGACCACGCAGCCGAATTCGAAGGTGCAGAGGCGATCGTAGGCGAGCGCGACGACGAGATGATTGTGCATGGCGCGATGTTACCGGAACTTGTCGATCGCGCCACTGCCGCGATGGCCGCCGAACCGCGATACTGCCCTTCATCCCGGCGCATTCCGCGCCGCCCTTCAGGAGCGCCTTTCATGTCTTACGTCACCGACGTCCCCGCCGCCGACAGCGCCGCCGCCCTCGCGCACTTCGAAGCGTCGCTGCGCTTCGAGACCGATTGCTGGGACGTGCACGACGCGCTCGCGTCCGGCGCGCCCGATTTCGTGTTGCTCGACGTCCGGGGTCCGGAGCAGTTTGCCGCCGGCCACGTGCCCGGCGCGCGCAACCTGCCGCACCGCAAGATCGTCGCCGGCAAGCTCGCCGACCATCCGGCCGCCACGCTGTTCGTCGTCTACTGCGCCGGCCCGCACTGCAACGGCGCCGCGCGCGCGGCGATCCGGCTCGCGCGCCTCGGCCGCCCGGTGAAGCTGATGATCGGCGGCGTCACGGGCTGGCTCGACGAAGGTTTCGCGTTGTGCAACGAAGCGCAGCCGGAGGACGTCGCCACGCGCTGATCGTCATTAAAAACGCAACAATCAATTGCCGGCACACGAACGGAAAAAGCGCGACAATCGGCCTCATTGCAGTTCGGACGGAGCAGCAACATGGAACACGCAGTCCTGATTCAGGTGGCCGGTTCGGTCGCGGCGATCGCGCTCTATTTTCTTCCGGCCATCGTCGCCGACCGGCGCGCCCGGCACGACAAGCTGACGATCGCAATGTTCAACGCCTTGTTCGCGTGGACGGGCATCGGCTGGCTGATGACGCTCTACTGGGCATGCCAGCCGAACCCGCAAACCGACGTCGCGCAAACCATCCTCGCGAAGCGCCGCGGCATCAGCATGCGGACCTTCTCCGCCGGCCTCGTCGAACGCGTGCAGCGCCGCGTCGCCGCCCAGGAGCAATGGGCCGAGAAGCAAGGTTGCCGCTAGCCAGTCCCACTGTTCTCCTTACCTCGCCGCTTCGAACTTCGGCATCCTGACATTGGTCGAGGCCCGATAGTCCCACACCAGCCTGTCGCGCGGCACTTCGCTGGCTGCGCGCAGCCACGCCCCGAACGCCCCCGCCGTCACCGCCCGCGCGATCCGCTCGCCCGGGCAGCTGTGCGGCCCCGTGCCGAACCCGAAGTTCGGCCCCGGCGCGCGGCCCGGCAACAATCGGTTCGGCTCGCGATGCACGGCCGGATCGCGGTTCGCCGCCGCGAGCACGACCAGAATGGCCGCGCCGGCATCGACGGTCACGCCTTCGATCGTCGTGCGCGACGCGACGAAGCGGCGCGTGTTCTGCACCGGCGCATCGAAGCGGCTGACCTCGGCGACGAATGCGTCGAGCGTCGCGGCATCCGGCAGCGCGCGTTCGGCGCCGGTTGCGTCCCACGCGACCAGCACATTGCCGAGCCACGCGGCCGTCGCCTCGCACGTCTGCGACAGCAACCCGACGAGATTCGCGACGAGCGCGCCGCTTGCGTGCCAGCCCGCGGCACGGGCCGCCTGCTGAATCGCCGCGACCCATGAGCCGTCCTGCGCACGCGTGCGCGCGACGCGCTCCGTCATCCGGTCGAGCAGCTGCCGCGCGGCCTCACTCGCGCGGGCCAGCGCCGCGTCGTCCGACAGCGGCGACAGCGCGGCGACGAAGTCGACGACCAGCGCAGCGATATCGTCGAGTTGCGCGTCGTCGAAACCGAGCAGATCGGCAACCGCGCAAACGGGCACCGTCAGGCACCACGCATTCAGTGCATCGGCGTCATGCGATGCGCGCAGCCGGCGGCCGGCAAGTTGCGCGGCCCGCTCGCGCAAGGCGTCGACGTCGATCGGCGCGAACGCCGCGCGCAGCGCCTGCTTCGGCACGTCGTGCCGCAATGCGCCGTCGTTCATGCGCACCAGATCGCCGAACAGCGCGCCCGCCGTCGTCCCGCGCAGCGCGGGCGGCACCGGCGCATCGAGCGGCCTGACGCGGCACGCCGGGTGACCGAGCACGGCCGTCACGCTCGCCGCCCGGCTCGCGACCCACAGGCCGAGCGAGGCGTCGAACGCGAGCGGCGGCCCGTCGACGAGCGTCGAGTAGTACGGGTAGGGATCGCGGTGCGTGACCGCGGCAATCGGATTGGTCGGGTTCATGCGTGCAGTATCGGCGCGTCGGGCCGCCGCATGTTTCGGGTTGACGTGAAATGTCGCGGATGTCGCGGTCACGCCCACGCCTGCACCGCGGGCTGCTGCGACGCAGCGGTCGGCCGCCGGCAAGCGGCGTCGTGACGGACGTCGTCTCAGGCTGCCGAACGATAACGATGCGCCTGCATGCGCAGTCGGACGCGCCCGGCGGAAATCGCACGCGGTTCGGGCACCACCGTTTCGTGATGAAACATTTCCTGCCGGAAGTGGCCGCCGTCGTCGAACCACTGGCAGATGAGCCAGTCGGCATCGTCGAACACGACCGGCCCGGCATAGGTGACCGTCATGCGCGGCCCGCCGGTTTTCAGCGTCACGACATCGCCGACGCGAAAGCCGTTGCTGTGATTTTCTCGGATTGTCATCGCTCTCTCGATTTTTTATATATTCATTTTCCGGCGGCCCGCTGACAGGTCTTTCGGATACGCGGCAGATTACCAACCCAATAAATAACCGGCAACTCCCGAATACCCCAAAACATCGACCTGAAAATCGCAACGATACGCGGCAGCGGTTCGCGCGGCGGGCTTCTGACACCATATTCGGCGCGGCTTGCGCGCCGAATATGGTCAAACAGCCGGAGTGCGGAGAATAAACGATGAATTTCGCGCCGTCATCGAACTTCAAATCCGCGGCGGTTTCGATTGATTACTGTCAATCGGATTTCGGTTGGAAACGTTCCCACGTTTTATCGGCGCTCATTGTTCGAACCGGACGTGCGAATTGTCCGGCGCCGAAAACCAGCGATTGAGGTCGCGCCCCGGCACCGCCGCCTGCGTGAACGTGAATGTGCCGTCGCGCGCCATTTCCGTCGCGGCGCGCAGAAACGCGCCGAATGCGGCCCGCGCCAGCGCGCCGCCGACGCTCACGCGCTTCACGCCGAGCGCCGCGAGCGCCTCGAGGCTCAGCAACCCGCCCTGCAGCCCCATCACGACGTTGACCGGCGCGCCGACCGCGCGCGTGATCGCCGCGATCTCGTCGGGATCGGTCACGCCCGGTGCGTAGAGCACGTCGGCGCCGGCGTCGCGGTACGCGACGAGCCGCGCGATCGTGTCGGCAAGGTCGGGACGGCCATGCAGATAGTTTTCGCAGCGCGCGGTCAGCGTGAACGGAAACCGCAGCGAGCGCGCCGCGTCGACCGCCGCCGCGATGCGCTCGACCGCCAGGTCGTGCGGGTAGATCGGCGCGTCGGCGCGGCCGGTCGCATCCTCGATCGAGCCGCCCACCGCGCCGGCGTCGGCCGCCAGGCGAATCGTCTCGGCGACCGCGTCGGGCGCGTCGCCGAAGCCGTTCTCGAGATCGGCGCTGACCGGCAGGCCGCCCGCAGCGACGATTTCGGCGATGTGGCCAAGCATTTCGTCGCGGTCGATCGCGTTGTCGGGCCGCCCTCTCGAAAAGGCGAAGCCGGCGCTCGTGGTGGCAAGCGCTTCGAAGCCGGCCATCGCGAGCAACCGCGCGGAGCCGGCATCCCACGGGTTCGGGATGATGAAGGCCCCGGGGCGCGTGTGCAGCGCGCGGAAGGTTTCGGCCTGGCGGAACTGCACGTTGGAATCGGACATTGCGGTCTCCTCGGAATGGAGACGTCAGCATACGCGCGCGCGATACCGCGACGGTTCAGCGCGCGGTGAAATATCGACGTGGATGCCGGGGCCTCGCGCGCGGCGTGGCGTGCCGCCAGTCACACCGCCGTGCGGCTACACGACGTAAGCGCCCTTCGCATGCAGTTCCGCTTCCGTGCGCTCGAGCGCCGCGATCGCATCGCTGCCTTCCATCGCCAGCAGCTGCGCGACCAGCGCCTCGGCCATCGCATGCGCGGCGACCAGCGACGGAAAGAACGACGGGCTGTCGTGCGTGAAGATCAGCTGCGCGTCCGCATGCAGCGCGATCGGCGACACCGCGCTGTCCGTGATCGCGACGATCTTGCTGCCCTGCGCCTTCGCCGCCTGCGCGACACGCGTCGCTTCCGCGGAATACGGCGCGAAACTGATGATCACCGTCACGCTCTGCTTCGCGATCGTGCGCAGCTCCATTTCGAGCGAGCCGGCGACGCCGTTGAGCAACGACACGGTCGGCCGGAACAGCCGATAGCCGTATACGAATCCGAACGCGACCGGATAGCAGGACCGAAATCCCGCGACGTGCACGTGCGACGCCTTGCGGATCAGTTTCGCGGCGTCGGCGAGCGCGTGCGCGTTCTGCGCGGCGGTGGCGGCGAGATTGTGCTGCTGCGCGGCAAGGAGATCGTGCGCGAGCGACGCCTTCGCGTCGGGCCGCACGAGCGAACGCGCGCGCTGCGTAAGTGGCTCGGGACGCGTGCGCACGCGCGCGACGCACAGGTCGCGCAGCTCGTTCCAGCCGGGGAAACCGAATTGCTGCGCGAGCCGAACGAGCGACGCGGGTTGAACCTGCGCGCGCTGCGCGACCTTGCGCATCGACGAGGTGGCAACCTCGTCGGGATGATCGAGCAGAAATGCAGCGCCCGCCTGGAATTGCGGGCTCAGTTCGGAAAATTGCGCCCGGATCCGGGACGCGAGTTCATCGAAATTGGCAGCCATCTTGGTGAGAACGGGAACCGGTCGTCCATGGTATCACCGGCCCCGTCCGCACCGCTGCACCGGTCAGCGCAGCACTTCGACGTGATCGGCGTCGACCTTCACCTTGCCCGACCACTTGCGCTCGAACTCGCCGGTCAGCTTCACTTCGCTCTTGTCGCTGACGGGCTGGCCGGCCGCCCACAGCTTTTTGTCGATCTCGACGCGGATCGTGCCGGTTGCATCGGCGAACTCGTAGTCCTCGCCGCCGGTGTGCTTGACGATGCGCCCCTGCAGTTGCACGTGCTGGTCGTCCTTGCCGTTCGCGAGCAGTTCCTTCACGGTCGTCGTGGTCAGCGTGGACGGCCCCGTGTATTCCGCGTAGACGGCGGCGGGCAGCACGGCGAGCGCGATCGCCAGGATTCTCGTCAGGTGTTTCATGATCTCGTTCCTCCATTTTTTCGAGTGCGCCGCGCTCCCGTTGAACGCGACGGCCCCGAGATTACGGAGCGTAAGATTAAGCAAACCTGAAGGCCGTCGGCCGCGGCATGCCGTCGCGGCCTTTCGGTGCGCGAACGCACGGAGGCGCCCGTGTTTAAGCTCGGCCTAAGACACCTGCGCTTATCATGGGAACCCCGGGCGCCACGCCCGCCAACGGACACGAATCCATGCGCGTACTGCTCGTCGAGGACGATCCGCTGATCGGCAGCGGGCTCGAACAGGGCCTCAAACAGGAAGGCTTCGCGGTCGACTGGGTCAAGGACGGCGACGCCGCGACGCTCGCGCTGCGCGCCACCAGCTACGGCCTGCTGCTGCTCGACCTCGGGCTGCCGAACCGCGACGGCCTGTCGGTGCTCGCGTCGCTGCGCCGCCGCGACGAAACCCTGCCCGCGATCATCATCACCGCGCGCGACGGCGTGCCGGACCGCATCGCCGGCCTCGACAGCGGCGCCGACGACTACCTCGTCAAGCCGTTCGTGCTCGAGGAACTGCTCGCGCGCATTCGCGCGGTCAACCGCCGCCACGCGGGGCGCGCGCAGACGACGCTCGCGATCGGCCCGCTGCGTCTCGACCCCGTCAAGCACCTGGTCTGGCTCAACGACGACGAAGTCACGCTGTCGCCGAAGGAATTCGTGCTGCTGCACGAACTGATGCGCGACCCCGGCGCGGTGATTTCGCGCGAACAGTTCGAGGAACGGCTTTACAGCTGGGGCGAGGAAATCGAAAGCAACGCGGTGCAGGTGCACATCCACAACCTGCGCAAGAAACTCGGCCACGACATGATCCGCACGGTGCGCGGCGTCGGCTACCGGATCGGTGACGGCGCATGACGCATCTGCAACACGCGATCGCGCGCTGGCGCAGCGCATCGCTGCGGCGGCGCCTGTTGATGTGGCTGCTGCCGGCCGCGTGCGTGATCGGGCTCGTCGCGAGCGCGGGCACCTACTGGGGCGCGCTGCGCGAGCTCGACGATCTCCTCGACGATCAGATGCGCAGCATGTCGAAGCAAATCGTCGTCGGCCCGAACGGCGAACTGTCGTTCCGCGATCACGGCGAAGGCAAGCACGGCTTCGAGGCCAGCGATCCCGACGCCGTGCTGCTGCAGGTCTGGCGCAACGGCACACTGGTTTACTCGACCGATCGCAAGTCCGCGCTGCCGCCGCCCGCGCAGACGGGCATCGGCAGCGTCGACGTCGGCGGCCAGCCGTGGCGCACCTACGTGACCGAACGCGGCGGCACGACGATCCGGCTCGCGCAGGCGCGCCACGCGCGCTGGGAAGCGATCGCGGGCATCGCGGTGCACCTGCTGTGGCCGGTGTTCTCGATGCTGCCGGTGCTCGCGATCGGGCTGTGGTTCGGTATCGGCGCGGGGCTTCGGCCGCTGCGCACGATCGCATCCGGCCTGAAGCGCAGGAATGCGAACAATCTCGAACCGGTCGACATCGCGTCGATGCCGAACGAAGTCCGCCCGCTCGCCGAAGCGATCAATGATCTGCTCGCGCGGCTCGACCGCTCGTTCACGCTGCAGCGGCACTTCATCGCCGATGCCGCGCACGAGTTGCGCACGCCGATCATGGGGCTGTCGATCCAGTCGCAGTTGCTGCGGCGCGCGTCGACGGCTGACGAACGCGAGCAGATCCTCGCACAGATCCAGGCCGGCACGACGCGCCTCGGCCACCTCGCCGAACAGCTGCTGACGCTCGCGCGCCTCGAACCCGACGCGCAGGCGTCCGCCGCGGCATCCGCGCCCGTCGATCTCGCCGCGCTGTGCCGCTCGGTGGTCGCCGACCGCACGCGCGTCGCGGATGCGCACCATATCGACCTCGGCGCGATCGTGTCGTCGCCGGTGATGGCCGCGGGCAACATGGACACGTTGCGCGTGCTGCTGAACAACCTCGTCGACAACGCGATCCGCTACGCGGGCGACGGTGCGCGCGTCGACGTGTCCGCGCGCCTCGACGGCGCGACGCCCGTGCTCGAAGTCGCCGACGACGGCCCCGGTATTCCGGAAGCCGAACGCACGGACGTATGGGAGCGCTTCTATCGCGGCGAAGGCGCGCAGGCGGCCACGTCGTCGGGCAGCGGACTCGGCCTGTCGATCGTCAAGCGGATCGCCGAACAGCATCGCGCGACGGTCGCGCTCGGCACGACGCAAGGCGGGCGCGGGCTGACCGTGACGGTGCGTTTTCCCGCGCCGGCCTGACGCTCGCCCGATGGCCGGCTTTTCCACAGATTGTGTTGGCAAGCTTGTGGACAACCGGCCGCTAACGACGGCAAGCAATTGATCCGAAAGGGTTTGGCGGTCGTGCGCAGCGAATGCGCCAAACCGCGCCGGACACGCGCACGTCTCGACGCGACATCGCGTACCGATCCCCTCTCCTGCCAAAAGCGGATTTCCTGGCCGTGTGGAACGACGACGCCGAGTTCATGAAACGGCGGCCCGGATTCATTTCGACCCGGCTTCATCGCGCGATCGCCACGCGGACTTCTCCACAGAAAATGTTGGCAAGCTTGTGGATATCCTGCGCACCGCGACGCTAAGCCCTTGATCCGACGGACTTTGGCACGCGTGATGCAGACGCGGCGCGCGCCGCGCCGTCAGACGCGCCGGTTCGCCGCACTTCGCATCATGATGCCACGTCGATGTGCGTTCCGATGTGCGTTCGATACGCGACACGATCGTCGCGCCACTTACCCACAGATTTTGTTGGCAAGCTTGTGGATATCCTGCGCACGCATCGCCTAACCCGTTGATCGGCCAACGATTCATGCGCCGCGCCACCGTTGCGGCAGCGCGCGGTCCGCTCACGCGCGCGATCGGACGATCCGGCGCAACGGCGGCACCCCGAACGCAGCTTGACGTTCATGCACACGACGCGTCAGGATCACACGAGCCGCACGCGGCCGCGCATCGCGCGACTGCACGCGCGGCGCCACGTGCGGGCCGTTCGGCCCGCATCGGACAACGACACATCATCCGAGGAAGACCATGGAACACTTCACCGCAGGGCAGTTGATCGTCTCGCTCGTGCTCGTCGCGATCGTCGTCTATCCGTATGTCCGGATCGTTCGGCGTACCGGACATTCAGGCTGGTGGATCCTGACGATGTTCATCCCGGTCCTGAACTTCATCATGTTGTGGGTGTTCGCGTTCGCGCGCTGGCCGTCGGTCGACGATCGGCATGGCTGAACATCGAGCGGGCTTGTCCACAGATTGTGTTGGCAAGCTTGTGGACAGCCTGCGCATACCACGCACAAGCGCTTGATCCGAAAGACTTTGTCCATGCCGCTTCGAATCGTGCAGGCAGGCCCGCGGCATACCGACGCCGCGCGCTGAACGCGACCGCTTGCGGGCTTGTCCACAATTTTTGTTGGCAAGCATGTGGATATCCTGAGCATGCATGACCTAAGTCGTTGATCGCACAACGTTTCGACCTGCCGGTCACGACCGCGGCACGACGTGCCTCCATCGCTTCGTCCATCCGTCGATGAACGCACGCCGCGCCGCCCGCTCAGGCGAACGTCGCGACCGCGATGCGCGCGGCGGCGGCGATCACGTCGTCCTTCGCCTTCGCATCGGCACGCGCCTGCGTGTAGTACACGACGAGCACGATCGGCGCGCGCGACGGCGGCCAGATCACTCCTGCATCGTTCGTCGTCCCGTAGTCGCCGGTGCCGGTCTTGTCGGCCACCTGCCACCCGGCCGGCACGCCCACGCGAATCCGCTTGTCGCCGACCTTGTTGCCGCGCAGCCACGCGACGAGCTGCGCACGCTGCGCCGGCGGAAGCGCGTCGCCGAGCGTGAGCACGCGCATGCTCGCGGCCATCGCGGCGGGCGTCGTCGTGTCGCGCGGGTCGCCCGGCAATGCGGTGTTCAGTTCGGTCTCCCAGCGATCGAGCCGGAACATGTCGTCGCCGATCGAGCGTGCATACGCGGTCACCGCCTCCGGCCCGCCGATCAGCTTCATCGCCAGGTTCGCGGCCGAGTTGTCGCTGTACTGGATCGCCGCCTCGCACAATTCGGCGACGGTCATCCCGGTGCCGACGTGCTTGCCCGACACCGGCGAGTAGTTCACGAGATCGGACTGCGCGATCGTCACGCGCTGCTGCAGCAGCCCCGGGTGCTCGACGCTCTGCGCGAGCACCGCCGCGCTCAGCATCGCCTTGAACGTGCTGCAGAACGGGAAGCGCTCGTCCGCGCGATGCAGCGCGTGCAGGCCGCTCGCGGTGTCGATCGCGCACACGCCGAGACGGCCGCCCGCCGCGCGCTCGAGCGCGGCAAACGACGTCGCGGACGAAACGTCCCGCCCCGCGGCCGGCGGCGACGCGCACGCGGCGACGGTCAGGACGAGTGGCGCCGTCGCGGCGGCCAGCAACAGGGTTCGACGTTGCGATGAGTAGGTCATGTCGTGTCTCTCGTGGTGGAATGAATGCGGAACGGCCGGCCGGCGAGACAGCACTATCGTGACTTTACGGTTGCCTGACAAGCAACGATAATTGAGCGCTGCCACAAGAAATTCTTATGACCAAGCTCCGCCCTCATCTTCCGCTGAATGCATTGCGCGCGTTCGAATCGTCGGCGCGCCACCTGAACTTCACGCGCGCCGGCCTCGAGCTGAGCGTGACCCAGGCCGCCGTGAGCCAGCAGGTGCGTTCGCTCGAGGAGCGGCTGGGCTGCTCGCTGTTCACCCGGCTGCCGCGCGGCCTCGGGCTCACCGACGAAGGGCGCGCGCTGCTGCCGGTGCTCAGCGACGCATTCAGCCGGATCGAGACCGTGCTCAAGCAGTTCGAGGGCGGGCGCTTCCGCGAGGTGCTGACGCTCGGCGCGGTCGGCACCTTTGCCCTAGGCTGGCTAATGCCACGGTTGAAGCGCTTCGGCGACACGCACCCGTTCGTCGAGCTGCGGCTGCGGACCAACAACAACGTCGTCGACCTCGCGGCCGAGGGCCTCGATTTCGCGATCCGCTTCGGGGAAGGCAACTGGCCGGCGACGCGCAACGAGCGGCTGCTCGATGCACCGCTCACCGCGCTGTGCGCGCCGGAGATCGCGCGGCGTCTCGCACGGCCGGCCGATCTCGCGAACGAAACGCTGCTGCGCTCGTACCGCACCGACGAATGGCTCGGCTGGTTCGACGCCGCGCAGCTCGAACCGTGGGCGGTGAACGGGCCCGTGTTCGATTCGTCGCGGCTGATGGTCGAGGCCGCGATGCAGGGCGCGGGCATCGCGCTCGCGCCAGCCTGCATGTTCGCGCGCGAACTGCAGCTCGGCCAGCTCGCGCGGCCGCTCGACATCGACGTGCGCGCGGGCGGCTACTGGCTCACGTCGCTGAAGTCGAAGCCGCTCACGCCGGCGATGACGCTGTTTCGCGACTGGATCGTTGCGGAAGCGGCCGACGCGGCGCCGGTCGCATGATGGCGCCCTGCTTGTCCACAGATTGTGTTGGCAAGGGTGTGGATATCCTGGGTACCCGGGGCCTAACCCGTTGATCGCGCACGAATTACCGCGCCGATGCGCGCATCGGGCAGCCCGTGCGCAAAGGCGCGAGCCTGCCGGCCGCCGCGCGCCGGATCCTCAACCATCAGGAAGCAATCACGTCAGACTTATCCACAGATTTTGTTGGCAAGCCTGTGGATAATCCACCAATGTGACGCGTAACATCCTGATACAAAAGGGGATTCAGTAGATCGGGGCAGGCAGGTCAATGACGCGGCATCGTTTGCGGCCTCAAAGCCTGCACCACGCAGCCGGTTTTGGGGGCCGGACGGTTCTCCACAGATTGTGTTGGCAAGCTTGTGGATATCCTGCGCACCGGCGGGCTAACTCGTTGAGCGCACGGGGTTTTGTGCGCGCCGCGCAGGATTGGGCAGCACCGGCGCGGGCCGTGCGGCCGACGCCCGCGCTGCCGGTTCATCAATGCCGGTCGAGCCCGCCGCGCAAATCACGCGCCTTGTCGCGCAGCGCCTCGTATCCGGAGCGCGCATGTTCGGGCAGGTCGGGATCGCCGATCAGCGCGCCGAGCGTTTCGATCAGGCTGAACAAGATGCCCTTCGCCGCGCCAGCCGCGATGCTCTGCGACTCGATCGACTTGTGCAGGTGGTCGACCGCCGCTTCCAGATTCTCGAGCTTGTGCTCGCCGTCGTCGGGCCGATTGTCGGTCGTCATCGTAGGTGCCTCCGCCATCGTTCAAGGGTCATGTCACGATTCTATGCCGCTGCGCGCGGACGTGGCGCGACATCGCGCAACGTCCGTGCAGGCCGCTGCACGACTACAGCACCGCGACCACCTTCACCCGCCCCGGCTGCGCCGCCGCCGCGACCACCTGGCCATCGACGCGCCGGAACGTCAGCGATACGGTTTCGTCGCCGACCCGCAGTTCGTCGATGCGCAGCCAGTCGACGCCTTCGGGCAGCGCCGGGCGTTCGACGCGCACTTCGTGGCGCGCCGCGTCCACGCTCACGCCGAGACAGGCCTGCAGCATCATGAACGGCGCACCGGCCGCCCACGCCTGCGGCAGGCACGCGACCGGATAGGCCGTCGGCGGCTCGCCGCGCCGGCGCGGGAACCCGCAGAACAGCTCCGGCAGCCGCATCTCGAAGCTGACCGCGGCTTCGAACAGCGCGCGCAGCAGGTTCACCGCGGCCGTCTTGTCGCCGTAGCGCGCAAGCCCGCGCGCGATCAGCGCATTGTCGTGCGGCCACACCGAACCGTTGTGATAGGCCATCGGATTGAAGCGCGGCTGGCCGGCCGCGAGCGTGCGAATGCCCCAGCCCGTCTGGAACAGCGTCGAGCCGAGCACGCCGGCGACCGCCGCGCCGCGCTCGGCGTCGGGCAGCCCGAACGCGAGCAGATGGCCCGCATTCGACGCCAGCACGCGGCACAGGTCGCCGTGACCGTCGAGCGCGATCCCGTAGAACTCGCCCTCCGGCATCCAGAACAGCGCGTCGACCTGGTCGCGCAGCGCCTTCGCGCGCAACGCGTAGCGCGTCGAGTCGGCCGCGTGGCCGCGCCGGTGCGAGCACATCGACATCGCATCGAGCGCAGCGCACGCATACGCCTGCACTTCGACGAGCGCGATCGGGCCGTCGGGGAAGTGACCGTCCGCGTGGAACACCGAATCGTGGCTATCCTTCCAGCCCTGGTTCGCGAGGCCGCGCTCCGACGTGCGCTGGTAATCGAGCAGCCCGTACGGATTACGGTCGCACTTGTCGATCACCCACTGCGCGGCGCGCTCGAGCGCGGGCCACAGTTCGTCGATCAGCGCGTCGTCGCCGGTGTGCTCGACGTACGCGCCCGCGAGCACGATGAACAGCGGGGTCGTGTCGACGCCACCGTAATACAGCGCGAACGGCACCTCGCCCGTCGCGGCCATCTCGCTGCGGCGGAACTCGTGCATGATCTTGCCGGGCTCCGCGTCGCGGAACGCGGATGTCTCGCGTGCCTGGTGCTCCGCGAGAAAGCGCAGCACGCCACGCGCGAGCGACGGCTGCAGCCACAGCATCTGCAGCGACGTGATCACCGCGTCGCGGCCGAACGGCGTCGAAAACCACGGAATGCCCGCATACGGATACGGCCCGGTGTCGAGCTGCGTCGTGAGCAGCCCGAGATCCGCGAGCGACCGGTCGAGCCACGCATCGAACAGCGGATTGCCGGTGTTCACGCGCGCCATCGACTCGCGCCGCGAACGCATCTCTCGATGCACGCCGACGAGCGCGGTGCGCAGTGCGACGCGGCCGCATCCCGGGCCTTCCCCGTCGTGCGCCGGGCCGAGCGTCGCGTCGACGGTCAAGTAGATCGACACGCACGCCTGCGCGGCGATCGTCAGCGTGTAATCGGCGCGATCGACCGACAGCGCGTCGGGCGCCGGCGAAAAATGCACGGTCACGTTGCGCTCGACCTTGTCGAGGCCGTCGTAGCGCAGCCGCACCGCACCGGCGTCGACGCGCGGCGCGACCACCGTGCCGCGCTTCGGGCGCGGCGTGCCGCGCACTTCGAACATGTCCTTGAAATCCGCCGCGAACGACAGCGACAGCGGCACCTCGGCCTCGCTCGCGCCGTAGTTCGTCAGTGTCAGCGCTTCGTACAGCACGTCGCCCGCGAGCACGCGCATCCGTTCGATGTGGATCACGCCCTCGGGCGTCTCGCGGCCGCCGAGCGGCGGCAGCGGGCGGTTCGTCAGGTGCGCGGTGAACGACGCGTTGTCCGCGCTCGTCGCGCCCGACAGCAGCGACGGCGCGCGGCCGCCGAAGGTCAGACGCCATGTCGACAGCACGCGCATGTCGTCGACGAACAGGCCGTCGTCATGGCCGCCGATGTCGCCGAGCGCGTCACTGACCACGAACGCGTCGCCGGATTTCAATACGTACTGGTTGTTGCGTGCGAGTGCCTGCGGATCGGCTTCGGGGGCGATGAACGCGGCGCCCGTCGCCTGGGTCGGGGGAACCGGCGCGACTTGCGGCGCCTGCGTCGTGGTGGCTTCGGCGTGATTCGGCATCGATGCTCCTGTGTCGAGGCGCAACGCGCGGTGCGCGTCGCGTGTTTCGCACAGGATAGGCCAGAACGGGGAGTGCGCGCAGCGACGAAAAAGACGCGACCCCCGCGGCGTTGCCGTCGCCGCACGAGGTCGCGCACAGGCACATCAGGCGGTGCTCAGAACTTCCACAGGATGTTGCCGAGCACCGCGTTGTCACGCACGCCGCTGCCGTACTGGCCGCTGAACGTGAGGCCAAGCGTCAGGCGCTTCGTGATGGCCGCGTCGATCCCCGCTTCGAGCACCGCGCTGTCGCGAGCAATCGGCACGCCCGACACCTGGAACGACGTACCGCCGTTCGCGAACGTGAACGCCGACGACGGCTGCACGTTGCCGAACGCGTGCCGCCAGCCGACCGTCCCGCGCGCGGTGAACGTGCCGCTCGCGATCGTGCCGAGCTGCGACGCGGCACGCACGCCGAGCGTCGAGAAACCGACGTGGGTCGTCTCGCCGCCGGCGCGCAGCGCGGCCGCACCGCCGCTTTCCGTATAGCCGTCGGTATGCAGGTTCACGTAGGCAAGACCCGCGAACGGTTCGAGCGCGACCGGCCCGACCGGCAGCGCATAGCCGACTTCGCCGAACACCTGCGCGGAATGCGCGTTGTAGCCGGCCGAATCGTGATCGGAGAAGCCCGCGAAGCCCGGATTGCGGTCGCTGTTGATCCGGTACCACGTGTACGACGCGCCGCCGCGCACGCCGAGCGCACCGTATTGCGCGCCGCCGTACAGCGACAGGTAATAGCTGTTGACCGACGCCGACGAACTCTGGTCGTTGTCGAGCGAGCTGTGCGTGACGCCGGCGGCCAGGCCGGCCCGCCACTTGTCGTTGAGCGCCATGTCGGCACCGGCGATGAAGCCCGTCATGCTGCGGTTGATCGCCGACGTGTTGCCGTCGCCCGCGAGCCTGCTGCGGCCGCCGAACGCCTGCCCCCAGACCACCGGCTGATACGGCGTGCCGCCATAGCAGCCCTCCCGCGAACCGATCCGGCGTTCCGGCGGCAACGTCGGGTCGGCGACACCGGCCGTGTTGTCGCCGCACAGCGCGGCGCCGCCCGACGACAGCGCAGCGAGCGGCCCCGATCCGGGCGCGAGGCCCTGGCGCACGCGATCGGTGACGGCATCGCGCACGTAGCGGCTGTCGAGCAGCAGCATGCTCTTCAGGCTCGCTTGCAGTTCGCCGTCGAGCATCCCGTAGGCGCGGCGCGCGGTGGCCGCGTCGGTCGTCAGTATCGTGTCGTACAGCGGGTTGCCCGTGCCGAGCGCGCCGATCGCGGTCGCGACCGCGCGCTGGTTCGGCGTCGTCGCGACATCGGGCAGCGACGTGCCGTTCGTGACGAGCTGCAGGTACACGTGGTCCGGATCGTAGCTGAGCGTCGGCATCAGGAACGCGTAGTTCGAATTCACCTGGCTGAACGTGCCCTGCACGCCCGACGATGCGGTGAGGATCGTGTACTTCGTGGTCGGCTGGTAGCTGGCCTGGTTCGCGAGCACCTGCACGGTGCCGCCGTTCAGCGTGGCCGCGCCGCTCGCCGCGATGCTGCCGCCCTGCTGCGGCGTGACCGCGACCTGCAGCGTCGAGCCCGGCTGGAACGTGACGTTGCCGGCGACGTTCAGCGCCGCGCCCGGCTGCGACACGGCCGCGAACGCGCCGCTCTGCACGACGAGGCCGCCGACCGTGCCGGTGCCCGTCAGCGTCGCGCCGTTCTGCACGGTCACGGTCGACTGGCCGAGCGAACCGTCGACGGCGAGCGTGCCCGCGGCGACGGTGGTGGGGCCGCTCAGCGTACTGGTGCCGGTCAGCGTCAGTTGTCCGCTGCCGGCCTGGGTCAGCGAGCCGGTGCCGGACAGCACGCTCGCGAGCGTCACGTTGGCGGACTGGTTGAAGATCAGCGCGCCGTTGTCGACGACATTGCCGACCACGCTGCCCGACGTGCCGCCGTTGCCGAGCTGCAGCGTGCCGCCCGCCGCGATCGTCGTGCCGCCCGTGTACGTGTTCGCGCCCGTCAGTGTCTGGATGCCGGAGCCCGCGACCGTCAGGCCGCCGGTGCCGCCGATCACCCCGCCGAACACGCCGCTGGCGGTTCCGCCCAGCGTCAGCGCATTGCCGCCGAGGCTCACGTTGCTGCCAGCCACGCCCGACAGCGCGCCGAGCGTTTGCGCACCCGTCGCACCGCTCAGGTCGAGCGTCGCGCCCGCGTTCGCGAGATTCATCGCGCCGGTGGCGGCCAGGCTGCCGCCCGCGCCGACCGCCAGCGTGCCCGCATTGATCGTCGTGCCGCCCGTGTAGGTGTTCGCGCCCGTCAGCGTCGTGGTCGCCGCGCCATCCTTCACGAGCGCGCCCGCGCCGGAGATCGCGCCGCTCAATCCGAGCGCGTTGCTGCCGCCGAGCGTCAGCGTCGCCCCCGTGCCGAGATCGACCGCATTCGTCATCGACAGGTTCGTGTTCGTATCGACCGTCGCCGCGCCGCCGACGTTCAGCGCGCCGGTGCCGAGTGCCGCGGCGTTGCCGAGCACCAGGCCGCCGCTATTGAGATTCGTGCCGCCCGAATAAGTGCTCGCGCCGTTCAGCGTCTGCGTGCCTGTGCCGGCCAGCGTCAGGCTGCCGGTCCCGCCGATCGCCCCGTTGAACGTGCCGTTGCCCGTCCCGCCCAGCGTCAGCGCGTTGGCGCCGATATTCACGTTGCTGCCGGCCACGCCCGACAGCGCGCCGAGCGTTTGCGCACCCGTCGCACCGCTCAGGTCGAGCGTCGCGCCCGCGTTCGCGAGATTCATCGCGCCGGTCGCGACCAGGCTGCCGCCCGCGCCGATCGCCAGCGTGCCCGCATTGATCGTCGTGCCGCCCGTGTAGGTGTTCGCGCCCGTCAGCGTCGTGGTCGCCGTGCCGTCCTTCACGAGCGCGCCCGCGCCGGAGATCGCGCCGCTCAATCCGAGCGCGTTGCTGCCGCCGAGCGTCAGCGTCGCCCCCGTGCCGAGATCGACTGCGTTGGTGATCGACAGGCTCGCGTTCGTATCGAGCGTCGCCGCGCCGCCGACGTTCAGCGCGCCGGTGCCGAGCGCCGCGGCGTTGCCGAGCACCAGGCCGCCGCTATTGAGGTTCGTGCCGCCCGAATAGGTGCTCGCGCCGTTCAGCGTCTGCGTGCCGGTGCCCGCCAGCGTCAGGCTGCCGGTCCCGCCGATCGCCCCGTTGAACGTGCCGCCGGTCGCCCCGCCCAGCGTCAGCGTGTTGGCGCCGAGATTCACGTTCGTGCCGGCCACGCCGTCCAGCGCACCGATCGACTGCGTGCCCGTCGTCGCACCGCTCAGGTCGAGCGTCGCGCCCGCGTTCGCCAGATTCATCGCGCCGGTCCCCGCCAGGCTGCCGCCCGCGCCGATCGCCAGCGTGCCTGCGTTGATCGTCGTGCCGCCCGTATACGTGTTCGCGCCCGTCAGCGTCACGGTCGCCGCGCCGTTCTTCACGAGCGCGCCCGTGCCGGAAATCCCGCCGCCCAGCCCGAGTGCATTGCTGCCGCCCAGCGTGAGCGCCGTGCTCGCGCCGAGATCGATCGCGTTGCCGATCGCCAGGTTCGTGGTCGCATCGAGCGTCGCCGCGCCGCCGACGGTCAACGTGCCGGTACCGAGGGCCGCGGCATTGCCGAGCGCGAGGACGCCCGCGTTCAGCGTCGTGCCGCCCGTGTAGTTGTTCGCGCCGTTCAGCGTCAGCGTCGCCGCGCCGTTCTTCACGAGCCCGCCGCCGCCGGAGATCGTGCCGCCGAGCCCGAGATCGGTGCTGCCGACCACGGTCAGCGTCGTGCCGGTGGCGACGTTGATGCCGTTCGCGAGCGACACGTTGGTGGTCGCATCGAGCGTCGACGAGCCGTTGACGTTCACCGCGCCCAAACCCAGCGCCGCGTTGCTGCCGACGACGAGGTTGCCGCCGTTCAGGTTCGTGCCGCCTGTATACGTGTTCGTGCCGGTCAGCGATTGCGTGCCGGGGCCGGACAGCGTCACGCTGCCCGCACCGCCGATCGTGCCCGCGTAGGTTGCGTTGACGGTGCCGTTGAGGGTCAGCGTGTTGGCGCCGAGGTTCACGTTCGTGCCGGCCGCGCCGGACAGCGCGCCGATCGTCCGCGCGCCCGACGCGCCGCCCAAGTCGAATGTCGCGCCCGCGCCGGTCAGGTTCACCGTGCCGGTCGCCGCGAGGCTGCCCGCACCGCTCAGCGCAAGCGTGCCGCTGACGATCGTCGTGTCGCCCGTGTAGGTGTTCACGCCGCTCAGTGACAGCGTCGCCGCGCCGTTCTTCACCAGGCCGCCGTTTCCGCTGATCGTGCCGGACAGCCCGAGGTCGTTGCTGCCGCCGAGCGTCAGCGTCGCGCTGTTGTTGAGATTGACCGCATTGTTGAGCGTGACGCTCGCGCTCGTGTCGAGCGACGCCGCCGCATTGACGTTCAGCGCGCCCGTGCCGAGCGCCAGGTTGTTGCCGGCCACGAGGCCGCCGCCGTTCAAGTTCGTGCCGCCCGCATAGGTGTTGGCGCCCGACAGCGTCAGCGTGCCGCCGTCGTTCTTCGTCAGCGCGCCGCTGCCCGACACCGTGCCCGACAGCGTGAGCCCGGTCGCGCCCTGCACCGTCAGCGCGGTGCCGAGCGCCACGTTGTTCGACACGTTGAGCCCCGCCGTGCCCGCCTGCAACGCGCCGCCGTTGGCCGTGATCGTGCCCGTGCCGAGCGACGCGTTGTCGTTGATGATCGCGACGCCGCCCGCGAGCGTCGCGTCCTGCGCGGTCGACGGGCCGTTGATCGTCCAGTTGCCGCTCGTGACGTCGAGATGATTGAAGTTGATGTAATTGTTGACCGCGATCGTGCCGTTCGCGGAGGTGCCCTGCTGCAGGTTCAGCGTGTTGTTGCCGCCCGCGCCGCCGTCGACGATCCCCGTCGCCGCCACGTTGATCGTGTTCGGCCCGATCGTGATGTTGAACGCGCCGCCGGTGCCGCCCGCCGCGTTGACCGACGAGCCTGTCACCGCGTTGAACGTGTTGTTGCTGTTCGCGCCCATCGACACGCCGCCGTTGATCGTGCCCGAGTTGGTGAACGTGTTGCCCTGCCCGGGCGTACCGTTCGTGCCGAGCGACACGCGGCCGTTGATCGTCCCGCTGTTCGTCATGTTGACCGTTCCGCCGCCGTACGCGGCGACCACGGGTGCATCCGCGCCGGACAGCGTCGCGCCGACCAGCGGGTTCGAGCCGATCGTGCCGGTGTTATTGATGGTCGACGTGCCGCCGGTGCCGTTCTGGACCGACAGCGCCATGCCGGTCACGCCGCTGATCGCTACCCCGGTCGAGCCGTTCATCGTGCCGTTGTTGGTGACGGTGGTGTTGCTCGCCGACGCATTGCCGACCACCGCGCCGCTCGACAGCACGCCGAGCCCCGAGCCGAGCGCGGACGGGTCGATCAAGCCGTTGTTGGTCAGCGTGTTGTTGTTCCCGGTCAGCGACATCGCGGTGCCGCCGACGCCCAGCAACACGCCGACGCTCGCGCCGGGATTGACGGTGACGTTCAGGTTGTTCGCGCTATTCGCATAGCTCGGCGCCAGCGGATTCGCGACGCCCGAGCAGGTTACCGTGGTGCCCGCCGTGCTGCAGGTCGCGTACGCGGGAACGATGCCCGCGCCGGACAATGCCAGGAAAACCCCCGTCGGCAACAGGAATCTCGGAAACGGCTCCCCGCTCTTCTTCGAATGCGCAATGTTCATGCTTCCCCTCATCATCGGCATGGATGCTGATCGGACCGGCGACAGCGGAAAATCCGGGACGCAAGCGTGCCCTCCGGCGGTCGCGGAACGACGTCGGTTTATTCGTGGATGAACTGCTGGTTAATCGATTCTCGTTTGCGAACGCAAAACTAACCGGATGCCATGATCGCGACCCCTCGTTTTTTTATGCAGCGACTTTCTGGTTGATTTGATTTCCGTCTGCTTTTGTCAGACTAGGCTATATCAAAAAAACGCGGTTTTCCAGTCGATGTTTCGTTATCTGATCGAGGTCAATCGAATGCGTATTTTTTACTTGGGAAAATGCGTGGAGCGACCGGCTTACGCAGGCTTCCCGGTCATTCCGGCAAAATCCGGGGCCAAGCTACCGACGCCGCGGAATCCGTGAAAACACCGATATTTCGCACTGAATCGCCGGCTGGATTTTCGCGGTGCGATATGAATGATGACGGCGGCAGCCGGCACACATTATCCGGATCCATTTCATTTGCTAATTGAAAGCACGGATTTTCAACGTCCCGCCAAGCACGTTCGAATCAGGCGCACATGAAATCGCCGCTTTGAAATGAAAATGAAAGCCGTGAAATCGATCGATTCCCGGCCGGCACGGCATGTTACGAAAACAGGCTTATCAGATAGAGCATCGGCCGGAACGACATGGGTCGCGCATCGGGATCGAGCCACAGGCGCAGCGCGTAGATCGCGTATGCGGGCACTTCCCGCCAGCTCGAATAGATATCGCGCCACTGGAAGCGGCGCGGATACGCGGCGAAGATGTTCGCGGGCGCGATGCCGACCCGCTCGAACGCGAGGCGCGCCCGCGCGAGGTGGTAATACTGGCTGACGATCAGCACGCGCGACATCCGGTGCGCCTGCATGTACGCGCGCGTGTGCTGCGCGGTCGCGAGCGTGTTGTCGCCCTGGTCGTCGACGGCGATCCGGTCGGCCGGCACGCCGCGCGCGACCAGATAGTCGCGCATCGCGGTCGCCTCGTTCAGCCCGGGGCCGTCGATCGCGCCGCTGACGAGGAACGCCGGACACTGCCCGGTGCGATAGCAGCGCACGCCGACGTCGAGCCGCGCCGCGAGCACCGGTTTCGGCGCGCCACCGTCGTCGAGCGCATTGCCGAAGATCACCGCGACGTCGGCCGGCGCGCTCGGCATCCGCATCCCGGTTCCGACGAGCATGACGGCCGCGACGATCCACAAACACGCGAATGCGGCCAGCACGCGGCCGATTCGGGCCGCACGGCCCTTCTTGAAACGCTGGTTCAAAGCTGTCGGACTCCTGGGGAAGCGCGCCGCCGGTTTGCACGGCACACGGCCCGGCATGCTGCCACGGCGCGCTCGCGCCTGTCCAGGTAACGCGGTCGACACGACCTGCCGAGCGCGTCCGGAGAATCCGGACGACGTTCGGCATGCTGGAGATTCGGGGTTCGGAAGACCGGCGAGGAACGCCAATGCGCCGGCCCGGCCGGCGTCAATCCACCGGACACGTCGCGAGCCGCCCCATCGCCTCCCCCGCGCCGCGCACCGCGCAGGTGGCCGGCTCGTCGGCGATCCGCGCGGTCAGCCCGGTCTCGTCGCGCAGCAGGCGTTCGAGGCCCGCGAGCAGCGCGCCGCCGCCCGTGAGCACCACGCCGCGATGCGCGATGTCGGTCAGGAGTTCGGCCGGCGCATTTTCCAGCACCGACTTCACCGCGCCGATCACCTGCTTGAGCGGTGCGGCCAGCGCGTCCGCCACGTCGTGGTTGGACAGCTCGATCGAGCGCGGCAGGCCGTCCGCGACGCCGCGCCCGATCGCGCGCGTCGACGTGCGCGGCACCGCGCTGGTGGCCGAGCCGATCGAATTCTTCACGCGCTCGGCGGTCTGCTCGCCGAGCAGCACGCCGTACAAGTTGCGCACGTGGTTGACGATCGCCGCGTCGAACTGGTTGCCGCCCACGCGGATCGCTTCGCGGTAGACGATGCCGCCGAGCGCGATCACCGCGACTTCGGTCGTCCCGCCGCCGATATCGATCACCATCGAGCCGACCGGCTCGGTGACCGGCAGGCCCGCGCCGAGCCCGGCGGCAAGCGCTTCCTCGATCAGTTCGACGTCCGATACACCGGCGGCGAACGCGGCCTCGCGGATCGCGCGGCGCTCGACCGCCGTCGCATCCGACGGCACGCACAGCGTGACCTCGACGCGGCGGCTGAAACGCGAACGCGTGCGCGACATGTCGATGAAACGGCGGATCATCTGCTCGGCGGCGTGCGCATCGGCGATCACGCCATGCCGCATGGGCCGCACGGCCTCCAGATGCCCCGGCTCACGGCCGAGCAGCGCCTTCGCGAGCTCGCCGACCGCTTCGAGCGTCGGTCGCGCGTCGGTCGCGCCGCCCTTGCGAAAGCAGACGACCGACGGCTGGTTCAGCACCACGCCGCGCTCGTGTGTATAAATCCGCGTACTCGCCGTTCCAGGGTCGATCGCAACGGGTTGCGCAAACAACTTTCCGAACAGCGGTGTCGACATATCAAGCCTTTTTTTGAACAAACCGGCCGAAACGGCCAGGCCGCGTCACCGCGGCGCGCTTTTACCGCCCCATCATGGACTTAGCGGCAAATCGTTCCGGTACTTTAGACAATTCCCATGATTTTTTCGCGACGCGATTGCCGAATGTGCGTTCCGGCAGGCCCGCGGCTACGCATCGGCCTCTCGCGTCGCGCTTGTAAAACACGGTAATCTCTCGGTCTTGCCTGCTCCCGGCAGGCGTCCGACGACCGATCACGCCAGGTATTCCTCCATGACAGCGACCGCTTTTCCCCGCTGGCTCGGGGTGCGCCCACTCGGCGCAACGCTCGTTGCGCTCTGGTGCTGCACCGTTGCCGCGCAGCCCTTGCCGGCCGCCGACACCCCCGCCGGCCCCGTGACGGCGGCCACTGCCGCCGCACCGGGCGCGCTCGCCACGACGGCCGCCGCCCCCGCCGCCAAGCCCGCACCGACCTGCAACGCCGACGGCGGCCCGGCCGGCCGGCCGGCGATCGGCCTCGTGCTGTCCGGCGGCGGCGCCCGCGGATACGCGCACCTGGGCGTGCTGAAGGTACTCGAGGAGAACCGCATTCCGATCGACTGCATCGCCGGCACCAGCATGGGCGCCGTGGTCGGCGGCCTGTATGCGAGCGGGATGGCCGCCGACGAGATGCAGAAGCAGCTGTCGGAGGTGAACCTCGCCGACATCGCGTTCGACGTGACCGACCGCGCGGACCTGCCGCAAAGCAGCCGCGAGGACGAGCGACTGTACATCAACAGCCTGACGCTCGGCTTCGGCAAGAAAGGCGTGAAGGCGCCGGTCGGCCTCGTGCAGGGCAACCGGCTGCAGGCGCTGCTCGCGAACTGGACCGCCGCCGTGCCGACCAACCAGCCGTTCGACCAGTTGCCGATCCCGTATCGCGCGGTCGCGACCGACCTGCAGACGGGCCAGATGGTCGTGCTCGACCGCGGATCGCTGCCGCTCGCGATCCGCGCGAGCATGGCGATGCCCGGCCTGTTCGCGCCCGCCGAGATCAACGGCCGCGCACTCGTCGACGGCGGGCTCGTCAGCAACCTGCCGGTCGACACCGCGCGCCAGATGGGGGCGAAGGTCGTGATCGCCGTCGACATCGGCTCGCCGCTGCGCCCGCTCGACGCGCTCGCGTCGCCGGCCGACGTGATGCAGCAGATGGTCGGCATCCTGATCCGCCAGAACGTGACGTCGCAGCGCAAGCAGCTTGCCGCGCAGGACGTACTGCTCACGCCCGACCTCGGCGCGCTCGCGTTCACCGATTTCCAGAACGCGAAGCAGGCGATCGCCGCCGGCGCGGCCGCCGCGACCGCGGCGCTGCCGCGGCTCAGGCACTTCGCGCTCACGCCGGAACAGTACGCGGCCTACCGGTCCGCGCATGCGCAACCGCTGCCGCCGCCGATCCGCATCACGCGGATCGAGATCAAGACGACCGGCGGCGTGCCGAAGCGTGTCGTCAGCGACGCGCTGCATGTGAAACCGGGCGACACCTACGATCCGGCGACCGTCAGCCAGGACCTGCTCGGGCTGACGACCGGCGGCAATTTCGAGAGCGTGACGCAGCAGATCGTGAGCCACGGCGACGAGAACGTGCTCGAGATCGATGCGCGGGAGAAGTACTGGGGGCCGAATTTCCTGCTGTTCGGCGTCGGGATGTCGAGCAGCTCGACCGACGAGGGCGGCTTCCGCCTGCATGTCGGCTACCGGCGGCCGTGGCTCACCGAATCGGGCCTCGAGTTCCGCGCGGACACGACGATCGGCAGCGATCTGCAGTCGGCGCGCGTCGAATTGCGCCAGCCGCTGCCGGCCGCGTACGGTTTCTACATTTCGCCCTATGCGGAATACCAGCGCCGCTACGTGAACCTGTACGACAACAGCGGCGAGGTGAAGCTGAATCAATACTTGATGCAGACGGCGCGCACCGGGCTCGACTTCGGCCTGCCGATCGCACGGCTCGGCGACTTCCGGATGGGTATCGGCTACGCGACCGGGCATGGCTCGCCGAACTACAACCTGCCATTCCCGTTCGACGACGGCAGCTCGACGCTGATCTGGCCGAGCTTCACGTCACAGGCGCTGACTGCGCGTGCGCGGCTCGTCATCGATCAGCTCGACGATCCGATGTTCCCGCGGCGCGGCTACTACGGCGAATTCCGTGTCGAACGGTCGCTGTGGTCGCACAACACCCAGTCCGCCCAGGACCTCGCCGATGCGTCCAACACGCCCTATACCGAGCTCTACGGCAAGGCGATGATCGCGCAGCAGTTCGGCCGGCACAGCGTCAGCGCGACGATCGAGGGCGGCAAGAGCATCGGCGGCACCAACCTGATCAACGCGTTCAACTTCACGCTCGGCGGATTCCAGCATCTGGCCGCGTATGCGGCCGACCAGTTGACCGGCAACGAACTCGCGTACGGCAACGTGACCTACATGAACCAGCTGATGACCTTCAACGCGTCCCCGATCAAGGCGCTGTCGGTCGGCGCCAGCGCGGAAGTCGGCAACGTGTGGTCGAGCGGCGTGAACGTCGGCGGCGGCACGCTCAAGCAGAGCTACACGTTCTTCACGAGCCTGTCGACCGCATTCGGTCCGCTGTACATGGGTGTCGCGCTCGCGCCGGGCGGCCGGCGCAACATCTACCTGCAGCTCGGCCGCACGTACTGACGGCGCTCAGATCGGCCAGCTGATCTCGAAGCGCGCGCCGCCGAGTTCGACCGGATCGACGACCGCGATCCGGCCGTTGTGCGCGTGGAGCACCTGCCGCGTGATCGCGAGGCCGAGCCCGTAGCCGCCCGTGCGGCGGTCGAGACGCACGAACGCGTCGAAGATCCGCTCGCGCTCGCTCTCCGGCACGCCCGGGCCGTCGTCCTCGACGAAGATCGCGATGTTGCCGTGCTCGATCGCGATCCCGACGACGATCCGCGACGCCGCATATTTGCTCGCGTTGCGCAGCAGGTTGCGCATCGCGTACGACATCAGCCGCCGGTCCATCTTCACGCGCAGATCCGACGCGATCGCGATGCGCGACTCGATCGCGCGCTCCGGATACAGCAGCTGCGCGTCGCTGATCTGGTGCTCGAACCACGCGACGGGCGCGGTCAGTTCGAGGTTCGACTGCAGCGAGCTGTATTCGAGCCGCGCATACGTGAGGCTCATGTCGATCAGCTCCTCGAGCTCGGTCACGTCCTGCGCGATGCTCTCCAGCGCACCGTTGTATTCGGCGGCGGAGCCCGGCTCGCGCAGCATCTCGAGCGCGAAACGCACGCGCGCGAGCGGCGTGCGCAGCTCGTGCGAGATCCCGTTCGTCAGGTCGCGCTGCGCGGCGATCAGCCGTTCCATGCGCATCGCGAGCGCGTTCAGCGTGCGCGCGAGCGGGCCGATGATCACACTGTGCGACTCCCGCGCGCGCGTGTTGAAGCGCCCGCCGGTGAAGTCGATCGCGCGCTCGCGCACCATCACGAGATCCGACCAGACCGGCCGCATCCACCGATACGCGGCGAGCGCGGGCGCGGCGAACACGAACGCGAGCACGATCCAGATATCGCCCGGCAGCGCGTCGAACGCGTGCCACACGACTTCCGGCGACAGCACCACGCACAACGCGAGCGCCGGCACGAGCGCGGTCAGCAGCACGAGGCCGAGCAGATGCAGGTAAGTCCGCACGTACAGGCGCGACCAGCTCGGAATGCGGTCGGCGCGCGTGTCGGTCCACGCGCGGCGGAAATGCAGCCAGCGCCATTTGACATAGCGCGGCGCCGAAAGCGGCGCTGCGTCGGGATGCGAAGGGGTGCGTCGGATCATCGCGGCTTCCGGCTATCTTGCGATGCGGGGATGCGGCGGCCGACGGCGTCGTGCCGGGCCAGCGTCATTCCCACGCATGCTTGCTGAACTGGTAACCCTTGCTGCGGATCGTCTTGATCCGCTGCGGGTTGCCCGCGTCGTCGTGCAGCTTGCGGCGCAGCTTCGAGATGCGCCCGTCGATCGTGCGGTCGAGACCGTCGAACTCGACGCCGCGCAGCTGCAGCATCAGGTCGTCGCGGCTGACGACTTCTCCCGCGTGGCACACCAGCACCCACAGCAGGTCGAACTCGGCCGACGTGAGGTCGGGTGAGCTGCCGCCCGGCAGCACGACCGAACGGTCGGTGCGGTCGATCGAGAACTGGCCGAACGTGTAGCGCTCCGGCTGCGGCGCGGCACCCTCGGCCGCGCGCGCGGGGACGCGACGCAGCTGCGCCTTGATCCGCGCGAGCAGGATGCGCGGCTCGACCGGCTTGTGCACGTAGTCGTCGGCGCCGAATTCGAGGCCGAGCAGCTCGTCGAACGGCTCGTCGCGCGCCGTCACCATGATGATCACGCCGTCGTACTGCTTGCGCGCCTCGCGGCAGATCTCGAAGCCGTCCTTGCCCGGCAGGTTCACGTCGAGAATGACGAGATCCGGGCGCGTGGACAGGATCGCCGGCACGGCGGCGTCACCGTGCAGCACAGTGTCGACTTCGTAGTCGTTCTTGCGCAGGTAGCCGGCGATCAGCGTGGACAGGCGGGTGTCGTCTTCGACGAGCAGGATGCGAAAAGACATGGGCAACGGTCGGATCATACGGGGAGACCGTGGCGGCGGCGGGCTTGCGCCGGCCGCCGGCCATCGGCCGAAACGTACCGCATGATACTGCGCCCGCCGATTGCCCGTTTGAAGATCTGGAGAATAAGGGCGCGATGGCTGCCACGCTTGACGAATCGGCGCCGAAACGGTTCCATACGGGCTCTTTGAAAATCGGGCTCCGCGCCCGCCCTGCCTCGTACCCGATGAACTATCAGCCGATCCTCGAACGCATCCACGCCGAACTCGCCCCCTGGATCGGCCAGGGACGCGTTGCCGACTACATTCCCGAGCTCGCGAAAGTGCCCGCCGACAAGTTCGGGATGGCCGTCGTGACGCTGGACGGAAACGTTTACACCGTCGGCGACGCGCAGGAGCGCTTCTCGATCCAGAGCATCTCGAAGCTGTTCGCGTGCACGCTCGCGTTCCAGCTGCTGGGCGATGCGCTGTGGGAGCGGGTCGGCCGCGAGCCGTCCGGCACCGCGTTCAATTCGCTCGTTCAGCTCGAAAGCGAGCGCGGCAAGCCGCGCAACCCGTTCATCAACGCCGGCGCGCTGGTCGTCACCGACGTGCTGTGCCGCCGCTTCGTCAAGGCCGAGACGGCGCTCGTCGAGTTCGTGCGACGGCTGATCGGTGTTGGCGACGTCGACTACGATTCGCGCGTCGCGCTGTCGGAACTGGAACATGCGGAACGCAACCGCGCGATGGCGCATTTCATGGCGAGCTTCGGGAACATGCAGATGCCGCCCGACACGGTGGTCGACGCGTATTGCCGCCAGTGTGCGATCACGATGAACTGCATCGAGCTTGCGCAAGCGGCGCTGTTTCTCGCGAACGGCGGCATCGCGCCCGTCACCGGCGAGCGGGTCGTCGATGCGAGCTCGGCGAAGCGGTTGTCGGCGCTGATGTTGACCTGTGGCACCTATGACGCGGCGGGCGACTTCGTTTATCGCGTCGGCTTGCCTGCCAAGAGCGGGGTCGGCGGCGGGATCGTCGCGGTGCTGCCGGGTGACATGGCCGTGTGCGTGTGGGCGCCGGGGCTCGATGCGAACGGGAACTCGTTGGCGGGGACGTTGGCGTTGGAGTGGTTGACGACTTATACGGGGAGGTCGATTTTTTGAGGGGGCGTGGTTGGGTTTAGGCGTACTTCATTTGGCGCAATGCCGGTGGGTTCATAGCGGCGGGCGCCGCTGCGTTCGATGGGGAATTCGGCTTTCGGCAGGAATCGACCCGTTGCTGTCCTTTGCTGCAGCTCGGCCCAGCTGGCAGCTCGCAAAGTACATGGGACATTCCGCGCCTACCAACAGCCGGCAAATCCTCGGCCGTTGCGAACATTCGCAACGGCATATCCTGCTGCGACCGAATGTCCATTGCTTTAGAGCGCACCGTGGAACCAACCTGCGGCGGACTCGCAAACTGCAGGGACATCTATGAACGTCTCTTGAGTAAGGCAGGCGCATTTCGCCCTTACTGGCGGTCGAGACGAATCCAGCCAGCACGATGACTAGCTGGTAAGGCTCTTTACACCTATTGCTTCGTTAATCGCACTCACAAAATCACCATGCCTATCAATTGAACAGTTCCTCGCCAATCGGATCTCGAAACTTTCACTTGTGCATCGGATCTTGCCAAATCTCCCCACGAAGTGCCTAAGCAGCGTCAGCAAATAATCCTTTCCAGAGATAATATTTATTCCGACAGGAAGCGAATCACAGCGCAACACTGAGGATAAATAATATTCGAATACCGCCTCTTGGCTGTGGTCTCTGATAAGCTCAGAATAAATATTGCAAATCCTCGCCTCGACCGCCTCTCTATTCAAGTGCGGGTGCGGATCATATTTGACCAGCCCACTTAACCCGAGAGAAACAGATGGCTTGGTCGGTTCAAATTTTCTCAGTGTTGCATACATTGCAAACAAATCGACTAAACAGCGAACCTCCTCCTCAAAAGCTGAAAAGACTACTTCCGATCGAATCTCCGCCCGCGTTTTATCACCAAATTCCTCGAACAGAAATTCAACGACCGCTGTATCGTCGACCAGATAGTTTTCGACGCAATAGACTCGGTGTTCGAAAAGCTGCGGCAAGGTAGGGCCGACAACCCCATCCGCCAAACCCAAATCGCCATCAATTAAATAAAGCCTTGCACGATTGGAGGAGCCGGCATCGGAAGCGCACTTTTCGATTACTTCTTTTCGACCACCAAGCGGAAAGACCCTATCAATTTTGAATTTTCCATTGCCAACCCTATTAATTAACTCTACATATATATTTTGCGTAATTTTTCGCTTATCTTCGATGTATACATCAAGATCATTCCACTCTTGAAAAAACGCCGGCATGCTGCGCAAAGCGCGTTCTGGCCATTTAATCACGGTCACCCCGAATATCAACGCAGTTGCCATCCATGTCCATCACAATTGCAGGCGAATGAGTGGCCATAATTATTTGGGCATTCGGACTTGCCTCCTGCATCGTCTCCACAAATTTTTCTTGCCACCTCAAATGGAGCGAAAGTTCCGGTTCGTCGACTAAAAAAATTCCTTTGTGCAGCGTCCGTGCCGCAATGGTTAGATGGCCGAGCATGACGACAATCTGTCTCTCCCCCGATGACAGAATAGATACGGAACGTTTGTCTCCATTTTCAATGCGAACTTGAAGGCGTCCTACCGAATCAACCAATAGCTCTTTACCTGTATCTCGAAAAAAACGATTTACGAGCTCCGTAAATCTATTAACGTGTCGCCAGAGCGATGAAACATGCGAGCTGTGCTTGTCGAGCAAATCAACCAACTTAATCATTCGATCAACCATTGGGCGACTCGCCATCAATCGCATCAATTGATTTATTTCTGCGCTCTTCACCTGATCGGCACTTCCATTGCGCTCAATAGGGCGGGCCAATTCTTCGAATTTTCCGAAATAGCGATTCAGCAGGGGAGAGTACTTCTCCTTTTCAATGCCAAGACTTGACAAGCCATGCTCGATTCGCCCCCGCTTCTGAAGTAAGTCTCTTATTAGGCGATCTTTTTGACGGCTTGTATGAAAATCCCAAATTTCGTCAATCGCGTCGTACTCAAAAGCAGATAGCAATATATCTGCTCTCAATTTTTCAGCGCTTTTATCGGTGCGTTCGCGCACTCGACGAACCTCATTGAGAAGCATGGACTGCACATCTGCAAGTCCGGCAGAAGCGCTATGATCACTCGAAAATCTATCGCTTCCTGCGCGCATTCGCGCGGGATCGCGGTTGTAGCTCGATTGATCCGGGGTGAATTGCTGCGTGCCTTTGCGATCAAGTCCCAAGAATATAGGTGTTCGGACGTCACTTCTGAGAAACTGCATTACCGGATGGTTGGAGAATCGTTCTTCTAATATGGAATAATGCTCTTCAAGTCGCTCTTCGGGTCTCGCTCGCAATCTATACGACCGAGGGTCTAGGTTCGTATAAGTCAAAGCCTCCCCGATATGAGCAAGGGATATGCGCGTCCCCTCTGGTCCAGAAGATGTCGTTATCGACAGAACTCTTCCATCATCATGCTCAAAATTCAACGTTGCATATGCGTGCGGAATGGCATCGAGATCTTTTAGGCTCGCCTTCAACATCGCCAAAATTAAACGTAGAGCGGTTGTTTTCCCGGCCCCGTTAATTCCGGTTATGAACGTTATATCGGGTCGAAATGAACATGATATGCTCATGTACTCAAAAACACCAAAAGCCGAAAAATGTATAAGCTTCATTATTTATAGATTGATTTTCGTTTTCCAAATTCAAGCCTTGGTCCAAGGCGAATTATTATTGCTGCTCGCGTCGACAGTCTATCAGGAACGCTCTGGCCACCCAACTGCGATTACCTCTCCTAGATTCGGTGGCCGCTTCCGGATTCCTGCTGACGCTCAAATGTCTAACTACGTCACGCGGCAACCGTCGCTTCATGGCCGAACCCAGTCGTCAACAACCTCTCCACTCGCCCGCAGAGATTGCATGTCCAATCATATTGACCGAGTTCCGCCCCCCTTGCACTGAGATGGTTGACGACGTATAACGAGCGATCGATTTTCTGAGACACCGAAATGACTCATGGGAGAGCATCAGTCATGCAACCGGAACACGCTTCAGATCTCGCAACGACTCATCACGCCAACGCGGAAAGCCGCACGCGCACACCAATTCCCCCGATCGTGCCCGCGCAAACCGCACTGATCGTCATGCACTACCAGACCGACATCCTCGGTCTCTTTCCATCGGTCGCCCCCACCCTGCTCGCCAACACGCGCAAGCTGTGCGATGCAGCCCGGGCGGGCGGCGTCCATGTCTATTTCGCGAATCTCCACTTCAGCCCCGGCTATCCGGAGGTCAGTCCACGCAACAAGAACGGCCAGGGAATCAAGCAGCTCGGCCTGTTCGTCGACGACGGCCTGTGCCCGGAACTCGGGCGGCTGGACAACGAGCCGCTGACCATCGCACATCGCGCGAGCGTGTTCTTTCGCACCGACTTGCAGGCACGGCTCGTCGCGCAGGGCATCGACACGCTGATCCTCGTCGGGATCGCGTCGACCGGCGTCGTGCTGTCGTCGGTTGCGCACGCAAGCGATGCGGATTTCCGGCTGTATACGGTGAAGGACTGCTGCTACGACCCGGATGAGGTCGTGCACGAGCATCTGTTCGCGACCGCGTTCGAGACGCGCACGACGGTGCTGTCGCTCACAGACGCACTCCGACTGCTCGCATAAACACGCAACACCCGCACCATGCCGGCCGGAACGCACCCGACCGGCGCCCCCAAGCAACTTCGCGCGTTACTTCGCGATATACACGCCCGACGTCGGGCACGTGCCCTGCGTATTCCCGTCAGTCACGAGCGACGCCGCGCTCGGAAACTGGGTAGTCGCATTCGCCTTGACCGCGATCCATGCTTCCGTGAAATAGCTGACGCCATTCGTCTTCGTGCACTTCAGCGACACCGCGCTGCGCGTATTGCTGCCGAACGCGCCTTCGAACGCGGACAACAGCTGATTGCGTGTCACGGTCTTACCCGCGTTCGCCTGCAGGAACGCGTTGAACGACGTGTTGCCGAGCCGGCTGATCATGCCGGCTGCCTCGTTCCAGTACGCATCCGGCGACGCCGAATTCGAGCAGGTGCCGTGCTTGAACCATTCGTGCTTGTCGAGGCACGACGCCACGCCCGGCATGTAGGTCGACAGCGTGTTGCGGGTCGCGGTGCTGATCGGATATGCATCCATGTTGCACCACTGGTGCGCATTGTCGAGATCGACGTCGCTCTGCGGCACGCCGCAGTAGAACGGCTGGTTGCCGTCGTACCTGTTCGGCCACAGGCCATGCAGCGACAGGCTCGTCGCCGCGTACGTGCCGGCAAGGTTCGTACATTCCGGCGTGTCGTGCGACGCGCAGAAGCCGGGCTCCCACGAAGCCGCGAGCAACAAGTAGTCGTAGCTGGTCTGCGCGACGGCGTGCAGCGAGGCGGATGCGACGGCGAGTGCGGCCGCGGCGCGGGCGAGCGTCTTGAGCATGGCGTTTCCTCGGAAAAGGCTTGCGGTCGCGGGATGCGCCGCAAGATTGTCGAATGTCTGCCCGCGATTGTTGCCTGCGCAACGTTGCATCAATATGAAGGTGGACGAAGGAATTCGTAGTGCAACGCCGAACCTCTTGTTTCCTGCAACGGATCCTCCCAACGATGACGGCCACCCGGCCAGGCAAGCCCTACCGCGTCGAGATCGGAAACGGGCGAAGCCATGTGCTCACCGACGACACCCCCGCGCTCACGACCCGCTGCCGAGCTGCGTGCGCGCACGCGCGAGACCGGCGCCACGCGATTATTTCACCGACGCGGCTTCCGAGCCACCCGGCGACAGTGCCGCACTGTCCTGCTCGCGCCACGCGCGGCGCGACGCCATGATCGCCTTCACGGCCGAGCGCGCGACCTTCCACCACGCGAACGGCCGCGGATCGGCGAGCATGCTGAGCGCGCGTGCATAGTCGAGCGTGAGGCCGGGCGTCCAGGCCATCGTCACCGCACGCTTGCGGATCTGCGCGGCGACCCACAGCTCGGGCGTGAGCAGCAGCCGGATGAATGCGCCCCACCCGGCCCGCGTGCCCCTGAGCCGCCACACCGCGCCGTCGAGCGCTGCTTCGAGCGCGTTCGACACGGTGCTCGAGCAGTTGCGGTGCGTGAGGTTGTACGTGACGGTCTGCCGATACGACGACCAGAATGCGGCCAGCTTCGCCGGATCGTAATTGCGGATCCGCACGCGCACGGTGGACGGACACCACGCTTTCGACTCGGTCGCATAGTCGGGCTGAAACAGGCCCGGTACATCGTTCTCGCGCGTCGCACGCAGGATCCGGGTAAATTCATCCGGAGAACGATCGATCTCGACGGCCGGATAGAGGCTGATGTAGACGCCCTCGGGCGATTCCAGCGCCGCATGACCCGTGGAGATCACGCCGTTGACGTCCACCGCCGCGATGTAGCGGTCGATCACCGGATAGCGCTGGGCTTCGGCTTTCGACGTGCCGGTCGGCGTCCACACGTGCACGGTCAGCGCGTGCTCGTGGTCGGCCGGCGGGCCGTCCCATTCGGATTGCGTGAAGCGCGGGATGTCGGGCGCCGCGTCGATGTCCGGCACGATCGACGGCGCCGGCGACGTCACGAACGCGGGGTTGCGCGTCAGCCGCCGCACGCGCGCGGCAAGGCTCAGCATGTGCATCCCGCCGAACATCAGCAGCAGGCCGAGGCAGTACGGCACGGTGCCCACATAATGGGTCGGATACGGCTGATAGAAGAAGACCGCGAGCAGGATCTCGACGACGCCCCACGCGAATGCGACGTTCCAGCGCCGGTAACGCACCATCCACGCGGACGTGCACTGCAGCAGCCCGTCGACGAGGAACAGCGTGCCGAAGATCATCGACAACAGGAAGTGGCCGTGATGATGGCCCGCGAACACGAGCCCGGCGGCCACCACGACCGCGATGCCCTTCACGTAGCGCAGGATGCGCTGCCCGCCGACGCCGCTGCCGGCCACCGCGAGCGTCGCGAGCCCCTCGATCAGGAACAGCCACGCGAACAGTTCGATCGGAAAATGCAGCGCACCATCGAGCGCGTCGACGAAGATGCCGACGCCCGCGACGACCCACATCCAGCCCAGCACGGTCAGCCCGCGCCAGCGCGTTCGCAGATATTCGATGCCCAGCAGCAGCAAGACCAGTCGTACCATGGCGCCCTCGTATGTATTTTCGGGATACGCGCTGGCACGCATCTCCTGTCATGCCGACCGCCGCATCATGCCTCGACATGAACAACGGCAGCCGGCGCGCTCCGCTTTCGCCGAATAATAAGATATGGAGGAGCTGGTTGAAAGCCTGGCGAAAACAATTCCGGCGAGTCAGAACGCCCGACGTCACGCTCTTCGTGATCCAGGCACCCTTGGAATAACGGCCGATTCATCCATTTCGCAACGCGGCGCCAGCACGGCCCGCATCCCGAACGGAACACGAACATGCCCGCCTCACCGCTTCACACCTCGCCGCTCGGCCCGCAACTCAAGCGTTGGCGCACACTGCATCGCATGAAGCAGAGCCACGCGGCCGAGTTGTTCGGCGTCGCGCAATCGACGATTTCGCGTTGGGAAGCCGGCATCCAGCAGATGTCGCCCGACGAGCGCGCGATGGCCGAGCGGCTGCTTGCCGCGCGTCTCGATTCGGCCGGCGACCACGCGCTCGCGCGGCTGATCGCGAGCAGCACGGCGCGCATGCATCTCGTGTGCGATCTCACGCACCGTCTGCTCGCCTGCTCGCCGTCGCGCGCGGCCGAGTTTTCGCGGCCGCTGCCGATGCTGCTCGGTACATCGCTGTGGCGCTACGCGACGCCGGAAATCGTCCGCATGGAAGCCGCGCTCGACCCGCTCGGCTGGCACGATCGCGCGGGGCCGCCGAACGTCGAGTTCGCGACCGGCGCCAATGCGTCGCGCATCGTGCCGATCCGCGGCAGCACCTGCCGATGGACGCGGATGACGCTATCGGACGGCTCCGCCGCGCGGCTCGTCGAAACGCTGTAGCAAGCGCGACGCGCATATTTCATGCGTGGACGCATCGCGTCCGCGCGACGTACGCTTGAAGGCTCGATTCCAGCACTTCACTGCCATGAACCTCGACACGATCCACGCGCGGCTCGATTTCCTGCGCGAAGCCGAACGCCTGAAAAACGTGCTGCGCAGCGGCCATACGTCGACCGGGCGCGCCGAAAGCACGGCCGAACACAGCTGGCGGCTGTGCCTGATGGCGCTCGTGTTCGCCGATGCGCTGCCGGACGTCGACACGACAAAGCTGCTGAAGCTGTGCGTCGTCCACGATCTCGGCGAAGCGCTGCACGGCGACATCCCCGCGATCGAGCAGGCCGCGCATCCGGACAAGAGCACGCATGAACGCGACGACCTGCTGACGCTGACGGCCGGGCTCGATCGCGCGCTGCGCGACGAGATCGTCGCACTGTGGGACGAATACGAGGCGGCGGCCTCATCGGAAGCGCGCGCCGCGAAGGCACTCGACAAGCTCGAAACGATCCTCCAGCACAACCAAGGTAGCAATCCGCCGGATTTCGACTACGCGTTCAATCTCGGCTACGGCCGGCGCTACACCGACGCGGCGCCGCTGTTCGGCGCGATCCGCGCGATCGTCGACGCGGACACGCAACGCCGGATCGACGCTCGCGGCGACGGCACGTAAGCGCGCGGAACCGGCCGCGCGCGACACTGCGCGCATCATTCGCACACCGCCGCCCTGCGCCTTGCCGGCGCGAACGCCACCGCGCTCGCGGTCGCGAGCACGGCCACGCCGGCCGCGCCGTACACCATCACCCAGCCGAACCCGTGCACGAGCGCCGCGTGCAGCGCCGTGCCGGTCGGGTCGGCCTTTGCGAGCGCCGGCGCGATCGCCTGCAGCCCGTCGGTGCGGCCCGACGCGATCTGCTGCGCCAGCATGCGCAGCGTTCCCGCATCGACCGCCCCCGCGACGCCCGCCTTCAGGCTCGCGACGATCCCCGCGACCAGCACGAAGCCCATCGCCGCGATGTTCAGCGCGAGCGAGATCATCCGCGCGCTCATGTCGATGCCCGACGCCATCCCGGCCCGCGAACTCGGCACCGCGCCCGTCGTCGTGTTCGTGACGGGCGTATTGGTGAGCCCGAGCCCGATGCCGGCGATCACGCAGCCTGGCAGCATCGTGAGCCAGTTGGCAGGCTCGACGCCGCTGCCGATCCGCATCAGCGCGAACCCGGCCGCGATCGTGAACAGGCCGCCCGGAATCACGACACCGGGCCCGTAGCGCAGCGCGAGCCGCTCGCCGAATGGCGGCGCGACGAGCGTCGGCAGCGTGTACGCGAGCAGCGCGAGGCCGGCCGTCACGCTGTCGTAGCCGAGCGCGACCTGGAACCAGATCGGCAGGTAGATCATGAACGGCCAGAAGCTGAAGTTCATCCCCATCGAGCCGAAGATCGCGCCGGTGAACGCACGAATCCGGAACACGGAGAAGTCGAACATCGGCCGCGCGCTCGTACGCTCCGCGATGAAGAAGCCGGCCAGCGCGAGCACGGTCGCGCCGAGCACGCCGAGCCCGGCCGCACTCGTGAGCCCCAGCTCCGCGCTCTGCGTGATATAGAACGCGAGACCGAGCACGGCCAGCGACAGCGTGACGATGCCCGCGACGTCGAGCGTGCCCGCATGCGGATCGCGCGACTCCTGCACCGCGCCGCCGATCAGCAGGAGCGCGACGGCCGCGAGCGGCGCATGCACGAGGAACACCCACGGCCAGCTCGCCAGCGCGACGATCGCGCCGCCGACGATCGGCCCGAAGCCGAGACCGATCCCGAACACGATCCCCCAGATTCCGAACGCGCGACCGCGCTCGCGCCCTTCGCGGAACTGGTGCGACAGCACCGCGATCTGGCAGATCAGCATCGCGCCGCCGCTCGCGCCCTGCAGCAGCCGGCCCGCGACGAGCACCGGCACATTCGGCGCGAGCCCGCACAGCAACGACGTCGCGCCGAACAGCACGGTGCCGATCACGTACACGCGCTTGCGGCCGAACCGGTCGGCGAGCGTGCCGGCCGCCATCAGCACCGTCGTGCACGCGATCGTGTACGCGTTCATGATCCACTGCATGCCGTTGAAGTCGCCGTGCAGCACGTGTTCGAGCGTCGGCAGGATCACCGGCACGCTCGATATCTCGAGGCCGAACATCAGCGACGTGAGACAGACGGCCGCGAGCGCGACCGCATTCCTGCGGGAGTCGGATAGCGTCATGCGTATTGCGCGACGGCCCGCGACAGGCCGCGCGCCTCCAGATAAGAAAGATGCGCCGCGTGCGGCCGGCAACGCACGCTGAACGGGAATCGGTACTATAGTGAGAATTTCTCTCCCCATTGACGCGACCATTTCTCCAGACTGGGGAATCACAGGACGCAATCAACTCATCCTGCCATGACGGACAGACTCGACGGCGTCACGACCTTCGTCCAGGTCGTGGAATCCGGCAGCTTCGCGCTCGCCGCGGAACGGCTCGACATGACGCGCTCGGCGGTCGGCAAGGCGATCGCGCGGCTCGAGAAGCGGCTCGGCGCGCGGCTGCTGCAGCGCACAACCCGCAGCCAGAGCCTGACCGACGACGGCCAGGCGTACTACGACCGCTGCGTGCGCGCGCTGGCGGAGCTGGAAGCGGCCGAAGCCGATCTCGATAGCGGCCGCAACGAAGCGCGCGGCAAGCTGCGGCTGAGCGTGCCGCTCGCATTCGGGCATCACTGCGTGACGCCGATCGTGCTCGACCTCGCGCGCACCTATCCGCATCTGCGGATCGACGTGTCGATCACGGACCGGTTCGTCGATCTGGTCGAGGAAGGGATCGACCTCGCGGTGCGGATCGGCACGCTCGCGGACAGCACGAGCCTCGCGGTGCGGCGGCTCGGCACGCAATACGGCAGTCTCGGCGCGGCGCCGTCGTATCTCGCGCGCTACGGGATACCGCAATCGCTCGACGACCTCAGGCACCACCGGACGATCGCGTATTCACGTTCGGGCGTCGTGCAGCCGTGGGACCTGCGCGCGCCGGACGGCTCGACGGTGCGCATCGACATGCCGCACCAGCTCAGTTTCGACGACGTGCAGGCGATCGCGGCGGCAGGCGCCTCGGGGTTCGGAATCGCGTGGCTGCCGAGCTGGCTGCTCGATCATTACGTGAAGCGCGGCGAGATGGTCGTCGTGCTCGATCGCTGCTTCGTGTGCGAAGGCGACATCCACGCGATCTGGCCGAAAACGCGCTACCTGCCGCGCAAGACGCGCTGCGTGATCGACGCGCTCGTGCAGGCGGTGCCGCCGATGATCGAGCGCTGAGCGCGAAAGCGCGGAAAGAAAAACGGGTTGAAGCCGACGCGCCGCACGGGCGCGTCGGCACATCGCGTCACTTCACGCCGCGCCGAGATCGGCGAGCGGATGCGCGAACAGTTTCCACGGCGACGTCAGGAAATGCCGCACGCGCTCGGCACGCAGCTCGACGAGCGACGCCGGCGCCCAGCGCGGCTTGCGATCCTTGTCGACCAGATGCGCGCGCACGCCTTCGCAGAAGTCGCCCTCCTCGATCGCGCGCGCCACGATGCCGAGTTCCATCCGGAACGACTCGGCCAGCGTCATCTGACGGCCGCGCAGCAGCGCTTCGCGCGTCACGCACAGCATCGTCGGCGAATGGCCGGTGAGCGCGTCGAGCGTCGCCTGCAGCCATTGACGATGCTCGCGCGCCAGCTCGTCGCGTTCGAGATCCTGCTTCAGCGTCGCGACGATCCGTTCGACTGTCGAGCGCTTGTCGAAGTGACGAACGATCCACGCCATCTGGCTGTCGAGCGCTGAATGCGGCACGACGTTGCACGGCGGCTCGAACACCTTGCGCAGCGCCGGCAGCACGTCACCATCCCACTTGACGCTCTCGATGCGCGTCTCGAACGTATCGAGCCACGACGACGGCACGCACAGGTCCGCGAGCTTCGCGGTCAGCGCATCGGCGCCGGACAACATCGCGCCCGTCAACCCCACATACAGTTCGAGTTCGACCGGCATGCGCGACAGGAAATGCGTCGCGCCGACGTCGGGCACGAGGCCGATGCGCGTCTCCGGCATCGCGATCTTGCTGCGCTCGGTCGCGACGCGCAGCGCCGCGCCTTGCGCAAGGCCCATTCCGCCGCCCATCGTCACGCCGTCCATCAGCGCGACGATCGGCTTCGGGAACGTATGGATCGCGTAGTCGAGCCGGTATTCGTCGACGAAGAACGGCAGCCAGGTCTCGCGCTGCGCGACCATCCGGTGCAGCGCGCGCACGTCGCCGCCCGCGCAGAAGCCCTTCTCGCCCGCGCCGCGCAGCACGACCGCGACGATCTGGTCGTCGGTGCGGCAGCGTTCGAGACGCGCGGCCAGCTCGCCGATCATCGGATAGGACAACGCATTGAGCGCGGCCGGCCGGTTCAGCGTGATGAGCGCCACGCGGTTCACCACACGGAACAGCACCTCCGGTGCGGGCTCCACGAAACTGCCATGAGTCGTGACCGGCGTGCTCATCGTTGCGGCTCTCCATCGGTATGCCATTGCGGCGCGCGCTTGCCGAGAAACGCGGCCACGCCTTCGCGCGGATCGTTCGTGTCGAACAGGTCGACGAAGCGTTCGCGCTCGACCGCGAGCGCCGCGCTGCGCGGCACGGCGCGGCGCGCGAGGCCGATCAGTTCCTTGCTGTATGCAACCGCGTGCGGGCTCTGCCGCGCGACGTTGCGCGCGAGCGCCAGCGCCGCATCGCGCGCCGCGCCGCTTTCGACCACGTCCTCGACGAGGCCGATCCTGAGCGCCGTCGCCGCGTCGACGCGCGTGCCGGCCAGGATGATCTTCTTCGCCCAGCCTTCGCCGACGAGCCAGGGCAGCGTCTGCGTGCCGAGCCCGCACGGCAGCAGGCCGACCGACGGTTCGGGCAGAGCCATCTGCGCGTGTGTCTCGGCGATCCGCAGGTCGCACGCGAGCGCGCATTCGAGGCCGCCGCCCATCGCGTAGCCGTTGATCGCCGCGATCGTCACGACGCGCGCGTCATGCAACGCCTCGAACGCAGCGCCGAAGCGCGCGGCCATCGCGCGTGCGACCGCGCGGTCGCCGTCGGCGAACGTGTTGAGATCGGCGCCCGCGCTGAAGAACTTCGGGCCGTCGCCGGTGATCACCAACGCGCGCACGCGCGGGTTCGCGTTCAATTCGGCGACGGTGTCCTGCAGTTGCCGCAGCCCGTCGGCGGTAAAGGCGTTCGCGGGCGGACGCTTGAGCGTCGCGCACGCGATCGCGCCGTCGTCGACGTAGTCCAGTTCGATCATGAGGCGTCCTTCTTCGTGGCCGGTTGGTACAGGCGGATCACCGCCGAGAAATCGAGTTGCCCGTCGCCGCGGCTGCTCATCGTCTGGTAAAGCTGCTGCGCGAGCGCGCCGAGATAGACGGGCTGGCGCGCCTGCTTCGCGGCGTCGTTCGCAAGGCCGAGATCCTTCAGCATCAGGTCGGTGCCGAAGCCGCCGCTGTAGCCGCGCGACGACGGCGCGGTGTCGATCACGCCCGGATACGGGTTGTAGGTGTCCGAACTCCAGCAGCGGCCCGTCGACGTGTTGACGATGCCGGCCAGCACCTTCGGATCGATGCCGAGCGCGACGCCGAGCGACATCGCCTCCGACACGGCCGCCATCGAGATGCCGAGCACGAGGTTGTTGCAGACCTTCGCGACCTGCCCCATGCCCGTCGCGCCGCAATGGACGATGTTCTTGCCCATGCCGGCGAGCACGGGCTTCACGCGCTCGAAATCGGCGTCGCTGCCGCCGACCATGAAGGTCAGGGTGCCGGCCGCCGCGCCGCCGGTGCCGCCCGACACGGGCGCATCGACGAACGCGCCGCCGTGCTCGCGCACGAGCGCGCCGAACGCCTGCGCGCTCGCCGGGTCGATCGTGCTCGAATCGATCACGGTCGCGCCGGCGCCGAGGCCGGCCAGCACGCCGTTCTCGCCGGCGAGCACCGAGCGCACGTGCGGCGCGGCCGGTAGCATCGTGATCACGAACGCCGCGCCCGATGCCGCATCGCGCGGCGACGCGGCCACCTGCGCGCCGGCGTCCTGCAGCGCGCGCAATGCGTCGGCGCTCAGGTCAAACGCGTGCACTTCATGGCCGGCCTTCAGGAGGTTCAGCGCCATCGGCGCACCCATGTGACCCAGTCCGATAAATCCGATCTTCATGTTCGTGTCCTCCCCGGCTCAATGCAGCCGGATCGTCGTGTTCACGGGGCCGGCCGTCGTGTCGTCGTCGAACCAGCGCGCGGTGACCGTCTTGGTCTGCGTGTAGAACTGCACGACCTGCTTGCCGTATGGGCCGAGATCGCCGAGCTTCGAGCCGCGCGAGCCGGTGAAGCTGAAGAACGGCACGGGCACCGGAATCGGAATGTTGATGCCGACCTGGCCAACGTCGATCTCGCTCTGGAACTTGCGCGCGGCCGCGCCGCTCTGCGTGAAGATGCCCACGCCGTTGCCCATCGGGTTGGCATTGACGAGCGCGATCGCGTCGTCGAGCGTGTCGACTTCCATCACGACCAGCACCGGCCCGAAGATTTCATGCGTGTAGACCGTCATGTCGGTCTTCACGCCGGAGAAGATCGTCGGCCCGATGAAGTTGCCTTCCTCGAAGCCGGCGACCTTCACGTCGCGGCCGTCGAGTTCGAGCTTCGCGCCTTCCTTGATGCCCGTGTCGATCAGCGACAGGATGCGCGCCTTCGCGCCGCGCGACACCACCGGGCCGACGTCGGTGCCCGCTTCCGAGCCCGCGTTGACCTTCAGCAGCTTCGCCTTCGCGACGATGTCCGGCAGCCAGTCGCGCGCGTTGCCGACGAGCACGGCGACGGAGGTCGCCATGCAGCGCTGGCCGGCCGCGCCGAAGCCGGCGCCGACCAGTGCATTGATCGCCTGCTCGCGATTCGCGTCGGGCAGCAGGATCGCGTGGTTCTTCGCGCCCATCATCGACTGCACGCGCTTGCCGTGCTGGCTGCCGAGGTTGTACACGTGCGTACCGACGGCCGTCGAGCCGACGAACGAGATCGCCTTCACGAGCGGATGCGTGCAGATCGCGTCGACCACTTCCTTGCCGCCGTGCACGACGTTCAGCACGCCCTTCGGCACGCCGGCCTCGATCGCGAGTTCGACGAGCTCCATCGTCGACATCGGATCCTGCTCCGATGGCTTCAGCACGAACGTGTTGCCGCACACGATCGCCATCGGGAACATCCACAGCGGAATCATCGCGGGGAAGTTGAACGGCGTGATGCCGGCGCACACGCCGAGCGGCTGGCGCAGCGTGTAGGTGTCCACACCGCCCGCGACGTTCTCCGCGAATTCGCCGAGCTGCAGCGTGCCGACCGAGCACGCGTGCTCGACCACTTCGAGGCCGCGGAAGATGTCGCCTTCGGCGTCGGGCAGCGTCTTGCCCTGCTCGGCCGTCAGCGTCTTCGCGATGCGCTGCAGGTTCGCGCGCACGAGATCCTGGAACTTCAGCATGATGCGCATGCGCGCGGAAATCGGCGTGTTCTTCCACGTCGCATACGCGGCGTGCGCAGCCTGCACGGCCGCGTCGACTTCCGCGACGGTCGCGAACGGCACGCGCGCGAGGACCTGCTGCGTCGCCGGATTGACGATGTCGCGCCACTCGCTCGTGGTGGACTCGACGAAGGCGCCGTCGATCAGCAGCTTGACCGTCGGCACGTCTTGCCCCGTGCGGGGCGTCGGATTCGCGTTCATCGATGCACTCTCCTTGCAGTGGGCCGTGTAGCGTCATGCCACGCGCGGCCGGTTCAATCGGTGTTGCGGGCGACGGCCGCGACATGCGGCGCGCATGGCCCGCGACAGGTCATTTCAGTTCCGCGGCGAAATCTTCTTCCCAGTATTCGCCGGGCATCCGCGTGGCCGCATCGTCGCCGCGCTCGATCTCGCGGCGGCGCAGCTCGACGCGGCGAATCTTCCCGGAGATGGTCTTCGGCAGCTCCGCGAACTGCAGGCGGCGGATGCGCTTGTACGGCGCGAGCTTCTCGCGCGAGAAGCGGAAAATCTCCAGCGCCAGCGCGGGGCTTTCCTCGTAGCCCTGGCGCAGCGTGATGAAGGTTTTCGGCACCGACAGCCGCACCGGGTCCGGGCTCGGCACGACGGCCGCTTCCGCGATCGCCGGATGCTCGATCAGCACGCTTTCCAGTTCGAACGGGCTCAGCCGGTAGTCGGACGACTTGAACACGTCGTCCGCGCGGCCGATGTAGACGTAGTAGCCGTCGTCGCCGCGCATCGCGATGTCCGACGTGCGGTAATGGCCATCGCGCATCGCGTGGGCCGTCGCGTCGGGATTGTTCGCATAGCCCGTCATCAGCCCGACCGGACGCATCACGCCCGCACCGATCGGCAGCGCGACCTCGCCTTCGCTGACGGGCGCGCCGTCCGGGTCGAGCAGCGCGATCCGGTAGCCGGGCAGCGGGCGGCCCATCGAACCGGCGACGACCGGCTGACCCGGCGTGTTGCCGATCAGGCAGGTCGTCTCGGTCTGGCCGTAGCCGTCGCGAATCGTGATGCCCCACGCCTTCTTCACGCGCTCGATGATCTCGGGATTCAGCGGCTCGCCCGCGCCGACGATCTCGCGCAGCTTCACGTCGAACGACGCGAGCGGCTGCTGCACGAGCATGCGCCACACGGTCGGCGGCGCGCATAGCGTGGTCACCTGGTATTTGACGAGCGCGTCGAGCACCACCTTCGGCTCGAAGCGCGCGTAGTTGAACGCGAACACGCACGCCTGCGCATTCCACGGCGCGAAGAAGCAGCTCCACGCATGCTTCGCCCAGCCCGGCGAGCTGATGTTCCAGTGAATGTCGCCCGGCTGCAGGCCGACCCAGTACATCGTCGACAGGTGCCCGACGGGATAGGTGCGGTGCGTATGCTCGACGAGCTTCGGCTTCGACGTCGTGCCCGACGTGAAGTACAGCAGCATCGGATCGTTCGCATGCGTGACGGCGTCCGGCTCGAATGCGACGCTCGCCGCGTAGCCGTCGTTCATCGCGAGCCAGCCCGCGCGCGGCGCGCCGGCGACGATTTTCTGCGTGAGGCCGAGATCGGCCTGTTCGAATTTCGCGGCTTCGCTCTCGTCGACGATCGCGTATTTCGCGCCGCCGATCTGCACGCGATCGCGCACGTCGTCGGCCGACAGCTGCGTGGTCGCGGGCAGCACGATCGCGCCGAGCTTCATCGCGGCGAGCATCGCGTCCCACAGCTCGACACGGTTCGGCAGCATCAGCAGGATCCGGTCGCCGCGCACGACGCCGATGCCACGCAGCCAGTTCGCGATCCGCGACGAGCGCTCGGACATCTGCGCGAACGAATACGGGTCGCCCGTGCCGGTTGCCGCGTCGACGATCCACAGCGCGGGCTTGTCGTTGCCGCGCGCCATCGGATCGAAGTAGTCGAGCGCCCAGTTGAATGCATCGAGCACCGGCCATTCGAAATCGCGATACGCGGTTTCGTAGTCGGTGCGATGACGCAGCAGAAAGTCGCGTGCGTCCAGGAATGCCTGTACCGTCATCGTGTCGTCTCCGTCTCGAGTCTCCATGCCCAGCGGTCAACCGGGCACGCGCTGCGCGCATGCCCGGTTCCGTGTCGCACGGCGCACGGTCACGTCGTTGCGTGCCGCGTTTGCCGCGCTGCCTTCGTGCCTTGCCTGCCTGACTTATTTGTTTGCGTGATTGCCGGTGCGGCGCGCGTCGCGATTCAGGACTCAAAGCTGTCGCGCGATCACCATCCGCTGCACTTCGCTGGTGCCCTCGTAAATCTGCGTGATGCGCGCGTCGCGATAGTGACGCTCGACTTCGTAATCTGCGAGATAGCCGTAACCGCCGTGAATCTGGATCGCATCCGAGCACACGCGCTCGGCCATCTCGGACGCGAACAACTTCGCCTGCGATGCCTCGGACAGGCACGGCAGCCCGGCCGTGCGCAGCTTCGCCGCGTGATGCACGAGCAGGCGCGCCGCGTTGATCTGCGTGGCCATGTCGGCGAGCTTCTGCTGGATCGCCTGATGCTCGGCGATCGGCTTGCCGAACTGCACGCGCTCGCCCGCATAGCGGCGCGCCTTGTCGAACGCGGCGCGCGCGATGCCGAGCGCCTGCGCAGCAATGCCGATGCGCCCGCCTTCCAGGTTCGACAGCGCGATCTTCAATCCTTCGCCGCGATTGCCGAGCAGGTTTTCTTCCGGAATCGCGCAGTTCTCGAACGTGATCGGGCACGTGTCGGACGCGCGGATGCCCATCTTCTTTTCCGGCTTGCCGACGATGAAGCCGGGCGTGTCGGTCGGCACCAGGAACGCGGAAATGCCGCGCTTGCCGGCTTCCGGGTCGGTCATGGCAAAAACGATCGCGACCCCGGCACGCTGGCCGTTGGTCACGAACTGCTTCGCGCCGTTCAGCACCCACTTGCCGTCGCGCAGTTCCGCCCGCGTGCGCAGGTTGTGCGCCTCGGAGCCGGCCTGCGGCTCGGTCAGGCAGAACGCGCCGATGATGCGGCCCGCCGCCATCTCGGCCAGCCAGCGATCCTTCTGCGCGGGCGTGCCGAAGCCGAGGATCGGCCCGCAGCCGACGGAGTTGTGCACGCTCATCATCGTCGCGCATGCGGCGTCGCCGGCGGCGATTTCCTCCATCGCCAGCGCGTAGGCGACGTAATCCGTATACGCGCCGCCCAGCTCCTGCGGCACGATCATCCCGAGCAGGCCGAGTTCGCCGAGCTGCGCGACGACGGCGTCGGGCAGGTGCGCGTCGTGGTCCCACTGCGCGGCGTTCGGTGCCAGCACCTCGGTGGCAAAAGCGCGCGCGGCGTCGCGGATCATCCGCTGGTCTTCGGTGTAAAGCTCGTCCATGGCGCTGCTGTCTCCCGCGGCCGCGTGCCGCGACCGACCTTTCGTTTCGATGCAACAAGTGTAGGCAAGCGCGCGCGACTGTTCGATGCTCGCGGCGCTCATTTACACTGAGCGTTTTTGCCATACCGGCGGCTTCGATGAAGCAGGAAGACAAGGGAACCGTTGCGATCAGCCTCGTCGCCTACAGCGTGGCGCTCGCCACCCGGCGCGGCGTCGCGGCCGAGCCGCTGCTCGCGCAGGCCGGCATCCCGCCGGCGCTGCTCGCGCAGCCGCGTGCACGGGTGTCCGCGCAGCAATACGGCGCGCTGTGGAACGCCATTGCGCGCGCGCTCGACGACGAGTTTTTCGGGCAGGATCGCCATCCGATGCGCAGCGGCAGCTTCATCGCGATGAGCCAGGCGGCGCTGTCCGCGCAGGACGGGCTGCACGCGATGGCGCGCGCGGTGAATTTCATGCACTGCGTACTCGACGACCTGCACGCGGAGCTCGACGCCAACCCGCAGCGCGTACGGCTGCGTTTCGTGCACCGCAACAGCACCGCGACGCCCGCGATGTTCACGTACGCGACCTATTTCATCATCGTGTACGGACTGACCTGCTGGCTGATCGGGCGGCGCATCCCGCTGCTGCACGCGAGCTTCCGCTGCGACACGCCGCCGGCCGACCACGAATACCCGTCGATGCTGTGCGACGACATGCGGTTCAACCAGCCCGATTCGTATGTCGATTTCGATCCCGAATTCGCGACGCTGCCGGTCGTGCAGAACGCCAGGACGCTGAAAACGTTTCTGCGCAACGCGCCGGCCAGCTTCATCGTCAAGTACCGCAACCCGAACGCGCTCGCGCAACGCGTGCGCACCGTGCTGCGCGGCATGCCGCCCGCCGCGTGGCCCGGCGCAGACGGGATGGCCGCGCGGCTGCACGTGGCCGAGGCGACGCTGCGCCGCAAGCTGCACCAGGAAGGCCATGCGTACCAGGCGATCAAGGACACGCTGCGGCGCGACCTCGCGTTCGAGGCGCTGGCCGATCCGTCGCGGACCATCGCCGACGTCGCGGCGGCCACCGGTTTCGCGGAACCGAGCGCGTTCTACCGCGCGTTTCGCAAATGGAGCGGGCGCAGCCCGGCCGAATATCGGGAAGAAGCGCTCGCGCGCGGCGGCGGCGCCGGCTGATTCCGCGGCCTGCCGCGTCGCCTTCGCGCTTTCCGCCGAAACCGCCTAATCTTCAAATATCGGGCCAACGCCCTTTCCGCGAGCCGGACGGCGTGCGGCCGCGCGCCGCCCGGACGCCCCGATGCGCATTCACCGTCATGGGCCGCCGCCGGCATCTGCATCGCCCGGCGCCCGCCCCCGTCACCCGCTGTCCGCGCGGGTCGCGCGCGCCGCGCTGTTCGCGGCGCTGCTCGTCGTGTGCGCGGCCGTTGCCGCCCCGCCTCCCGCCGCCGTACCCGCGGCCGCGCCGCCGGTGTTCGTGATTCCGGTCAACGGCGCGATCGGGCCGGCCAGTGCCGACTTCATCGTCCGCTCGCTCGACCGCGCGGCGCGCGAGCACGCGCCGCTCGCGATCCTGCAACTCGATACGCCGGGCGGCCTCGACACGTCGATGCGGCAGATCATCAAGGCGATCCTCGGCTCGCCGGTGCCGGTCGCCGCGTTCGTCGCGCCGGGCGGCGCACGGGCCGCGAGCGCGGGCACCTATATCGTCTACGCGAGCCACATCGCCGCGATGGCGCCCGGCACCAATCTCGGCGCGGCGTCGCCGGTGCAGTTCGGCATCGGCGGTGGCGCGCCGGGCGCGCCAGGGACGCCGGGCGCGCCCCGATCGTCGCCGTCCGGCGCATCGGGTGCGGCCGGTGCATCGGCCGCATCTGCAACGCCGGCCGAGTTACCGAACGATACGCAGTCGACCGAGATCCGCAAGGCGACCCAGGACGCCGCCGCGTACATCCGCGGCCTCGCGCAGTTGCGCGGACGCAATGCCGGATGGGCCGAGCGCGCGGTGCGCGAGGCCTTGAGCCTGTCGGCGACCGAGGCGCGCGCGCAGCATGTCGTCGATCTGATCGCGCAGGACCCGGCCGACCTCGCGCGCCAGCTTGACGGCCGCACCGTGACGACGACCGCCGGCACGGTGCACGTCGCGACCGCGCATGCGCCGCTCGTCGTGCTCGCGCCCGACTGGCGCAGCCGCTTCCTGTCGATCATCGCCGATCCGAACGTCGCGCTGATCCTGCTGACGATCGGCATCTACGGTCTGTTCTTCGAATTCGCGAATCCCGGCTTCGTGCTGCCGGGCGTCGCCGGCACCATCTGCCTGCTGATCGGGCTGTTCGCGATGCAATTGCTGCCGATCAGCTATGCGGGCCTCGGGCTCGTGCTGCTCGGTCTCGGCTGCCTCGTCGCCGAGGCGTTCCTGCCGACCTTCGGCGTGCTCGGGTTCGGCGGAATCGTGTCGTTCACGATCGGCGCATTGATGCTGATCGATACCGACGTGCCCGGCTACGGCATTCCGTGGCAGGTGATCGCGGGCCTCGCGGTCGGCGGCGGGCTGCTTGTCGCCGGCGTATCGAGCGTCGCGCTGCGCGCGCGGCGGCGGCCGGTCGTGACGGGCGCCGAGGCGATAGTCGGCAGCATCGGCGAAGTGCTCGACGACGGCCTGCGCGCCGACCAGCCGCAGGACGCGGCCGGCCCCGCCCCGTCTGCGGCGGGCTGGGCGCGCGTGCACGGCGAGCGCTGGCGCGTCGCGAGCAGCACGCCGCTGGCCGCCGGCTGCCGCGTGCGCGTCACCGGCCGCCACGGGCTGACGCTCACCGTCGCGCCGCTCTACGACGTGCCGGCACACGAACAACAACACCAGGGAGCACCGTCATGATGGGCTACACGTTCGGCTTCAGCGGCGTCCTGATCGTCTTCGTCGTGGTGCTGGTCGCATCGTCGATCCGCATCTTCCGCGAGTACGAACGCGGCGTCGTGTTCATGCTCGGCCGGTTCTGGAAGGTGAAGGGGCCGGGGCTCGTGCTGATCATCCCGATCGTCCAGCAGGTCGTGCGGATCGACCTGCGCACCGTCGTGTTCGACGTGCCCCCGCAGGACGTGATCACGCGCGACAACGTGTCGGTGAAGGTCAATGCGGTCGTGTATTTCCGCGTCGTCGATCCGGAAAAGGCCGTGATCCAGGTTGCGCGTTTCTTCGAGGCGACGAGCCAGCTCTCGCAGACGACGCTGCGCGCGGTGCTCGGCAAGCACGAACTCGACGCGTTGCTCGCCGAGCGCGAGCAGTTGAACGCCGACATCCAGAAGACGCTGGATGCGCAGACCGATGCGTGGGGAATCAAGGTGTCGACGGTCGAGATCAAGCACGTGGACCTGAACGAAACGATGATCCGGGCGATCGCGCGGCAGGCCGAGGCCGAACGCGAACGGCGCGCGAAGGTGATTCACGCGGAAGGCGAATTGCAGGCGTCGGAGAAGCTGCTGCAGGCGGCGCAGCGGCTTGCGCAGCAGCCGCAGGCGATGCAGCTGCGCTATCTGCAGACGCTGACGACGATCGCGGCGGACAAGAATTCGACGATCGTTTTTCCGCTGCCGGTGGATCTGCTGAGCGCGTTGCTGGATCGGTTGGGGCCGCCGCGCGAGCGGTGAGACGCGCGCGGGCGCCGGGCTGCGGCGGCCCGGCGCCCGCCACGCGTCAAGCCAGCAGCTTGCGATCAGCCTTGCCGTACTTGATCGACTTCTCGTCCGGGATCATCAGGCCCGTGTGCTCGTCGCGGCCCTGCAGCAGGAAACGCGCGTCCGGATTGCCGATCTGTTCGGCCGCGAGCTTGCTGTCCGCACCGATCTCGCCCTTCTTCATCCGGTTGACGATCACGCCGGCCGCGGTGTCCTTGAAGTCGCGCAGCATCCACGCGTCGCCGTCGCTGTCGCCGAACACCAGCAGCGGGCCGTAGCCCTTCTTCGACGCGAGCACGTTGCGGATGCCCACCGTCTTGCCGGGCCCCCAGTTGAAATGCCAGCCGGCCGGATAAGTGCTCGTGTACTTGCCGTCCTGCATGTCGAGCCGCAGGCCGATCACGTTCTCGGGCGGCACGCCGTAGCCATAGTTCGGATTGCCGGCGAATACGCGCACGACATCGTCGAGCGACGCGGTGCTCACGTACACGTCGATGCCGTTCGCACGCAGCGTGTGCATCACCGCGCGGATTTCCTCGTGAATGCGGATGCCGTGGAAATGCGTGTCGGCCACCACGCCGGCCTTGCCCGGCAGCGTCTTCGGGCTTTCGTAGCGGACCTTGCGCAGCGCGTCGCCGATACCGTAGTTGTTCGACGCTTCCGCCATCGCCTGCAGCTCGGCGGTCGTCATGTTCTTGTAGAAATAGATGATCCACTTGTAGCCGACTTCGAGCGGATGCGTGTCGCAGATCGCGTCGTACATGAAGTACAGCTTCGCGCGAAAATCCTTGAACTGGTCGGTCTCGCGAATCTCGTCGAGGCTCTTGTCGCCGCCGAGGCCCTTGTAGTTCGCATGGAGCCAGCGGTAGTCGGACTCGACGTCGGCGGCGAGATCCTCCATCGTCACCGGCTTGCCGTCGACGGTCGTGTAGTCCTTCATGAACGCGCCCTTCGGCACGTCCTTCCACATCACGCCGACGAACTCGTCCGGCGTCAGCTTGTACTGCAGATGGTTGATCTGGTACATCAGCAACGCCTCTTCGCAGTCGTTCATGATGCACGTGTTGTCCCAGTCGAACACCGCGTACGGGCGGCGCTTTCCGTCGTAGCGCGCGCTCGCGACGCCGTGCCGGTCGAGCACCGCCTGCAGGCGCGCGGCGTTGAACGGCGACCAGCGGCCCGGGTCCAGCGCGTCCGGCGCGGTCGCGCTCTTCGCGCCGGCCATGCCGGCCTTGAGCATCAGCGGCGTCGCAGCGGTCGCAGCGGCAAGGGTGTTCATGAACTTGCGGCGTTGCATGGTCTCTCTCCGTGGAATTGTCGAATCGGCTTGGGTCGCTGCCCCGCGCAACGCGCGGCACACCCGCTCCGCGAAGCCGGAAAGGCTTCGAATCGGGGGCGAATGATGTGACGAAATTATTTCGGCAATTTGACAGCGTCTCGCCACGACACGACGGGGAATTGATCCGGCGCGACATACCGGGCCGGCGCCGCCACCGCGCGCGCGCTCCGGCCGGCCCTCCCGCACCGGCCACGTGCACGGCGACGGCCATCCGGCCCGCCCGCCGGAAACCTAGAGCGTCCCCTCCATTTCGGCCTTCATTAGGAGAAGCCCTCACCTCCGCGCCACGTCGAACCGGCTATGATCTTTACATCGATCAATGACACATTAAATGCTGACTGAATAATTCGCCCGCGTCGCCGAACGCAGGCCGATACATGGAGACGCAACATGCCCGATCATCCGCTGCCGGAAGTCCATCTCGACGAGCTGCCGCAATTCCGCGCGGTCCAGCAGCTTGCCTATCGCTGCGTCGAGACCGTCGGCGCGATGCTCTACCCCGGCATCACCGAGAAGGAGGCCGCGCGCCTGCTGACCGAATGGCTGCAGGACAACGGCGTGCACGACTGGCTGCACAAGCCGTTCGCGTGGTTCGGCGACCGCACGGCGTTCCAAGGCTTCTCCGGCCTGAAGCACATGGGCGGCTTCAACCTCGCGTTCTTCCCGAGCAACCGCCAGCTCGAGACAGACATGCCCGTGATCCTCGACGTCGCGCCCGTGCTCGACGGGATCGTCGCGGACGTCGGCTACGCGCACTGTCTCGGCCAGAACCCGATCCTCGAACAGCTGCAGGACGACCTGATGGACCATCGCGACATGATCGTGCGGCTGGTGAAGGAGCGTCGCCCGATGGCCGAGGTCGCACAGGCGGTCGACGCGCTGTGCCGCCGCCAGGGCGTCGAGCCGCGCCACAAGGCCTATCCGTTCAAGGTGCTCGCGCATCGCGTCGCGAAGATCCACAAACTGTCGACACCGCGCTTCGTCGCGCGCTTCGGGCTGAACGCGACGCGCAACCTGCTGCTCGACCAGGGCCGCGCGGCGAAGCAGCAGGGCTGGTCGCCGCTGTGGTCGATCGACCGCCGCTCCGAACACGCGCCGGTGCCGGGCCTGTGGGCCGTGGAGCCGCATCTCGGCTTCGCCGGCGTCGGCGCGAAATTCGAGGAACTGCTGGTGATCACCGACGACGACGCGTACTGGCTTGACGACGACCTGCCGCACGTGCGCCGCTGGCAGCGCCGCCAGGCCGAACGCGCGCAGGCCGTCGCGAGCGTGCCGGCGGCCGCCTGACACGAACGCCGCCTTCCACCGAATCCCTGAACGACGGACTCACGATGCAGCCTCTTTCCGATGAAGCGCCGCTGGCCCTGTTCGAATCGGTTCACGGCGAGACGGCCGTCGCCTCCGGCGACCTGACGCTCGCGGTCAGGACCTGGGGCGACCCGGCCCGCTCGCCGGTCGTGCTCGTGCACGGCTACCCCGACGACAGCAGCGTCTGGCAACACGTCGCGCCGCTGCTCGCGCGCAAGCACTACGTGATCGCCTACGACGTGCGCGGCGCGGGCCTGTCCGGCGCGCCGAAGCGCACGGCCGATTACCACCTCGCGAAGCTGACCGACGACTTCATCGCGGTGATCGACGCGCTCTGCCCCGGCCGCGCGGTGCACCTGATCGCGCACGACTGGGGCTCGATCCAGGGCTGGGAGTTCGTCACGGATCCGCGGCTCGCCGGCCGCATCGCGTCGTATACGTCGTGCTCGGGGCCGTGCCTCGACCACGTCGGCTTCTGGCTGCGCGAACGCGTGCTGCATCCGACGCCCGCGTCGTTGGCCAGGCTCGGCGGGCAGCTCGTGCGCTCGTGGTACGTGTATCTGTTCCATCTGCCGTTCATCCCCGAGCTCGGCTGGCGGCTGTGGCTCGGCCGCGCATGGCCGGGCCTGTTGCGACGGGTCGAGAAGACCCCCGCCACGCCGCGCCCGACGCAGGCCGACGACGGCGCGCGCGGCGTGCGCCTCTATCGCGCGAACTTCATCCGCTGCCTGTTCGCGCCGCGCGAGCGCTACGCGCACGCGCCGGTGCAGACGATCGTGCCACTCGGCGACAAGTACGTGAGCCCGGCGCTGTCCGAGAACCTGTCGCGCTGGGTGCCGCAGTATTACCGCCGCGAAGTCGCGGCCGGCCACTGGCTGCCGCTCGCCGATCCCGCGCGCTTCGCGGGTCTCGCCGAACAGTTGATCGACGCGGTCGAATCGGGCGACGAGCCGCCCGCGCTCGCGAACGCACGCCGCCGCGCGACCAGCGGCCGCTTCAGCGGCAAGGTCGCGGTCGTCACCGGCGCGGGCAGCGGCATCGGCCGCTGCGCGGCGCTCGCATTCGCCCGCGAAGGCGCGACCGTCGTCGCGTGCGACATCGATCTCGCGAGCGCCGAGCGCACCGCGCTGCTGCTCGGGCTGACCGGCGCGCAGGCGCATGCGAAACGCGTGGACGTCGGCTCCGCCGACGAGATGGAAGCGCTCGCGGCATGGGTCGGCAGCGAACTCGGCGGCGCCGACGTCGTGATCAACAACGCGGGCATCGGCATGGCCGGCGGCATTCTCGACACGAGCGAGCGGCACTGGGAGCGCATCCTGCACGTGAACCTGTGGGGCGTGATCCACGGCTCGCGGCTGTTCGCGCAGCAGATGGCCGCACGCGGCACGGGCGGCCACATCGTCAACACCGCGTCGGCCGCCGCGTTCGGGCCGTCGCGCGACTTGCCCGCGTACGCGACGACGAAGGCCGCCGTGCTGATGCTCAGCGAATGCATGCGCGCGGAACTCGCGGAAAAAGGCATCGGCGTGACGGCCGTCTGCCCCGGCTTCGCGGAAACCGGAATCATGGCGTCGACGCAATACGCGGGCGCCAACGCACAGGACGAAGCGCGGCTGCGCAAACGCGCGACGAAGCTGTACCAGATGCGCGGCCTGAAGCCGGAAACCGTCGCACAGGCGATGGTCGACGGCGTGCTGCGTAACCGGCCGGTCGTGGCCGTGGGCACCGAGGCGCACGCGCTGCGCTTCGTCGGCCGCTTCATGCCGTGGCTCGGCCGGATGCTCGCCCGCGTCAGCATGGCATCGCATTGACGGCGCGGCGCGCCGCACAGGAACGGAGACACAGATGACCGCTACCGCCGACTATCACAAGATCAAGGCCCGGCACGTGAAGTTCGACTTCAGCGACACGCCGATCACCTGGGTGCCCAACGACCCGGGCAGCACGCACATCATCAACACGCTGAACCTGCTGTTCCCGGAAGGCGAACTGTGGTTCTGCCGCGTATACAACAAGGCGCTGCCGAACATCACCGATGCGCGCCTGCGCGACGAAGCCGAAGGCTTCCTGCGCCAGGAAGCCGTGCATTCGCGCTCGCACGGCGGCGTGCTCAAGCATTACTACGACCGGCACGGGATCGACACGAAGCCGTTCACGCAGAAGCTGAACTGGCTGTTCACGCGCGTGCTGGGCGAAGCGCCGTTCGGGCTGAAGATCGGCCACACGCGCTTCTGGCTGCGTCAGCAGCTCGCGGTGATCGCGTCGCTCGAACATTTCTTCGGCTATCTCGGCAACTGGGTGCTCAACGCGCACGGGCTCGACGAAGGCCGTGCCGACCCGACGATGGTCGACCTGCTGCGCTGGCACGGCGCGGAGGAAGTCGAACACCGGACCGTCGCGTTCGACATCTACAACCACATGGGCGGCAACTATCCGGAACGCTGCGTGCACATGGCGTTCGTGATCGTGCTGCTGCTCTACTTCATCACGAGCGGCGCGAAATTCATGTACCGGCGAGATCCCGCCGCCGGCCGTTATCCGGGATTCGTGCTGTCGTGGTGGAAGGGTTCGCGGCGCGGGCACCTGCCGTCGTTCTGGAAGGTGATCGGCGCGGCGCTGCGCTATTTCAGGCCGGGCTATACGCCGCACCACGAAGGCTCGACCGAGCAGGCGCTCGCGTATCTGGCGCGCTCGCCGGCCGCGCAGGCGGCCGCGCACGGCGGCAACTGGGGCACGACGAAGGGCGCGTGACCGGGCCCGCACGCGGGTTCGCGACGGTTTCGGCGGGGGTGCCGGCCGAAATGCGTACAATCGCGGCTTCATTTCCCGGAGGTGCCGCGATGGCCATGAAGAAAACCGATCTAGAAAAGAACAAGGCGCTCAAGCTGACGCACGCGATGAAGCAGTCCGGCTCCGCCCGCTTCGGCAAGGGCGCCGAGGACGCGGCGAAGCTCGACCGCCGCGCGCAGCGCAAGCTCGACCAGGAGCAAGGCCTCGTGCCGTTCGCGTGCAAGCTCAACGCCGACCTCGTCGAACAGCTGAAGGCACGCGCCGCCACGCATCCGAACGGGATGACGGGCCTGCTGTCCGAACTGCTCGTCAACGGCCTCGCCCAGCGCGACGCGTGATCGCCACATATCTCGAAAATTGTCGTTGACAACGCCGTACGACATCGACAAACTCGTTCGCATGCCTACGTTCAAGCTCACCGCCATCGCGAATCATTGCCCGGTGAACATTCGAAAGAATGGATCACGGGAGGCGCTTGTGCGTTAGCATCCGAGCAGTACCGCATGTCACACAAGGCCTCACCGGAAACGGATGAGGCCTTTTTGTTCTGGTGCGCGTCATCCGTCCGGCTCAACGAATGGAGAAGACGATGGACCAGGCAAGCCCGTTGTTCGACCGTCCCGATTCGCGCCGCGCCGGCGCGATCGCGTTACCGACCGTCGTGATCCGTTTCGCGGTCGCGCCGCGCACGACGCTGACCTGGCGCGCGCCGAGCGATGCGGAAATCCGCGCGCACGGCGCGCCGCTGTGGATCACGCGGCCGCCGAGCGTCGACGACTACTGGGTACAACCCGGCGACGTGCTGCGCATCGCGCGCGGCGATCGCATCTGGCTCGGCACCGATGACGACCGGCCGGCCGAGGCATCGATCACGACGGCGTACGTGAAGCGCGGCGAACGGCTGAGACGCACGCTCACGCGAATGCAACGTTTGCTCGTCGGACGATGGCGAAGACGGGATTGACGATGCGCGCTCACGCGCGCGACGGGATGCCGGGACGCGCGGAATCAGCGCATCCGAAAACGGACGCACCCGCGACGCGACGCGTCGCAGGTGCGCATCGAATGACGCGGCACGCACGTGCGTGCCGCGAGCGATCGCGCGCCGTGCGCAACCCTGACATGCATCACGTGCATCAGGTGCTGGCGGCGAGACGCGGGCCCGTGCTGCGAGGCGTGGAATCGAGGTCGGGGCGTTGCGCCGCCTGCGAGGTCACCCACGGGTCGATGCCTTGCTTTTGCACCTCCTCGAGAAATGACACCCGCGTACGCCAGTAATCCGCCTGTAATTTCGCATCGATGACGCGCTGTTCGGCTGCGAACAGTTCCATGCGCGCCGTCACGAGCATCGACGCAGCGGTTTTTTCCGGCGTGGGGGCGTGCCGCATCGCCCAACGGCTGATCCAGTTCAACATGCTGACCTCCGTGATGACGGACGAACCCGCATCGGGCAATCGCAACCGGTCGCGCCTGCCCGAATGCGCAACGACCGTCACCGCGCTTCACCGCCTGGCCTGCACGGACTGCGACTCCCCCGCGTCGGCAACGACTGGCCGACGTGTGTGCGCGGTGTATCTATCCTAGAAAGACTTGCCGGTTAACGCGATGACGTCTTGCAATCTTTTACACAGAAACCACAGTCCGGCTCGCACCGCGAAATGACAGTTGCGGACGCGACGGCTTCGGCGCAGGATAGCCCGATATCTGCAACCGCCTGGACTGACGAATGGCCGCTGCACGCCGCCGCGCACCCGCGCCGGCCATGCGCGCGCGCATTGCGTCCGTCCTCTGTTCGCCCCTCGTGCGGGCGTGCCGTTGCAGTCGCGTACCATCGCATGCCGTCGCGTGGCGGCCGCACGCTGCGTGTCGATCATGCCGTTGCGCCCGCATCGGCCCACACGTCCCGCCCGCCATCGAATCGTTTCCATCGTTTCTACCTGCCCGCCTCGTCCGAACCGGTAAAATGCGCGCCTTCGTCGCGCGGCCGGCCTGTCCGACCGGTCGCGCGAACGCTGCCGATCGTGCCCCGCAACTATATCGTCCGAGCTATCCGCGCTATTACAATCCGCCGATAGCGTCGCAATAGTGGCTGGTTACAGTAGGCCGGCCTCGCGCTGCCTTACAACAATTCGGCATAAACAACAAGCAACACGACAACCCGACCGGAGAAACGCCTTCATGGAATCCATCAAGCGGTATTTCGGCTTCGACGAAGCCGGCACCGACTTCCGCACCGAAATACTCGCGGGCGTCACCACGTTCCTGACGATGGCCTACATCATCTTCGTCAACCCCGCGATCCTCGGTGATGCCGGCATGCCCAAGGAATCCGTGTTCGTCGCGACCTGCCTCGTCGCGGCGCTGGCGTCGATCATCATGGGGCTGTACGCGAACTACCCGATCGCCTGCGCGCCCGGCATGGGCCTGAACGCGTATTTCGCGTATACGGTCGTCAAGGGGATGGGCTTCACGTGGCAGGCCGCGCTCGGCGCCGTGTTCATCTCCGGCTGCCTGTTCCTGCTCGTCACGCTGTTCCGCGTGCGCGAGGCGATCGTCAACGGCATTCCGAAATCGCTGCGCATCTCGATCACCGCCGGCATCGGCCTGTTCCTCGGCATCATCTCGCTGAAAACCTCGGGCGTGATCGTCGGCAGCCCCGCCACGCTCGTCACGCTCGGTGACCTGCACAAGCACGACACGATCCTCGCGATCATCGGCTTCTTCACGATCGTCACGCTCGACCACCTGCGCGTGCGCGGCGCAATCCTGATCGGCATCATCGGCGTCACGATCCTGTCGTTCTTCTTCGGCGACAACCAGTTCCACGGCGTGTTCTCCGCGCCGCCGTCGATCGACGCGACGCTGTTCAAGCTCGACATCGGCGCCGCGCTGTCGACCGGCATCATCAACGTGATCCTCGTGTTCTTCCTCGTCGAATTGTTCGACGCGACCGGCACGCTGATGGGCGTCGCGAACCGCGCGGGCCTGCTCGTTGAAGGCAAGATGAACCGCCTGAACAAGGCGCTGCTCGCCGACAGCACCGCGATCGTCGCGGGCTCGGTGCTCGGCACGTCGTCGACCACCGCGTATATCGAAAGCGCGTCGGGCGTGCAGGCCGGCGGCCGCACGGGCGTGACGGCGATCACCGTCGCCGTGCTGTTCCTCGCGTGCCTGTTCATCGCGCCGCTCGCCGGCGTCGTGCCGGCCTACGCCACGGCACCGGCACTGCTGTACGTGTCGTGCCTGATGCTGCGCGAGATGGTCGACGTGCCGTGGGACGACGCGACCGAAGCCGTGCCGGCCGCACTGACCGCGCTGCTGATGCCGTTCACGTACTCGATCGCGAACGGCGTCGCGTTCGGCTTCATCGCGTACGGCGGCCTGAAGCTGCTGACGGGCCAGGCCCGCACGGTCAAGCCGATCGTGTGGATCATCGCGGCCGTGTTCCTGTTCCGCTTCTTCTATCTCGGCAGCGAGTGACGCACGCGCGCCCCCATGCGCTGCAAGATGAAGTGAAAACGCCACCTTCGGGTGGCGTTTTTGTTGTGTTCGTGATTTGGCTACGCGCGTGGTGCGAGTGAGCGCCGGTCAAGCTTCCGCCTGCCGGAGCACCCAGCGCGCGAAGGTCTGCAGCGGCCCTTCGCCCAGTTCCAGCGCATCGGGCAACACAAGACAGAAGCGCTTGACCACGCCCCGCCCGTCGGGCCACGGCGCCGCGAGCAACCCTTGCGCGATCTCGGCGTCGACATAGAGACGCGGCACCAGCGCGACGCCGAGCCCAGCCAGCGCCGCCGCGATCAGCATCGAGTAAAGGTCGTAGCGTGCGCCGGCGGCCGGATTGCTCACCGGCAACCCCGTTTCCTGCACGTACGCCGACCACGCATCGGGCGTCTGGCGCTTGTGCAGGCGCGGCAGCGTGCCCAGCAACATGTCCGGCTGCCCGCCCGCGAGCAGCGACGGATGGCAGACCGGCACCAGCACCTCCTCGCACAACCGGTACGTGTGCATGCCGGCCCAGGCCGGATGTTCGAAGTGAATCGCCGCATCGAAACCGCTGCCGGCCAGCACGAACGGCTCCGCGCGATCGGCGAAGTGCACCGTGATGTTCGGATGCTGCGTCTGGAATTCCTTGAGCCGCGGAATCAGCCAGCGCGTCGCGAATGTCGGCGTCACGGCGATATCGACGCTGCCGCCGTCGCCGGGCTGCCCCATCATGTACTGGCTGTCGCGCTCGAGCCGGTCCAGCACTTCGCGAACCTGCGCCGCGTAGCGCACGCCGTTCGGCGCCAACCGCACGCGGTTGCCGACCCGCTCGAACAGCGCGACGCCCAGGAACGTCTCCAATCGGCCGATCTGCCGGCTGATCGCGCCTTCCGTCAACGCCAGTTCGTCAGCGGCGCGCGCGAAGCTTCCATGCCGCGCCGCGGCCTCGAATGCCATCAATGCCGAATTGCTCGGAATCCTGCGTCGCGTCACGATTGCTCCCGGTCCGACCGCCGTCGGTCATGGCTTGATCAAATGTCATTAAACGGTGACGAATCATCGTTTTTCGCCCGTCGTGCCGCTCATTATCATGACAAAAACTCAACCCGTCGAGCCAGCCGTTCGATTCCGAAGGCCGCTCGCCCCACGTGGAGAAGTCATGATCTATGCCGTTGAATGCAGCATCGCCGAGCCCGCCGTCGAAGCCGAATGGAACGACTTCTACAGCCGGATCAAACTGCCGGCGCTGATTTCCGTATCCGGCTTTCGCACGTCGCAACGCTTTCGCGCGCTCGGCGACGACGGCCCCGTCTACCTCGCGCTGCATACGATCGACGGCCCGGACGTGCTGACGTCGGCCGAGTATCGCGACAAGGGCGGCGGCAATTTCGCGCGCTGGCAGCCGCACATCGTCGAGTGGCGCCGCAACGTATACGACTGCGCGGCACCCGCGCCGGCCGTCTCCGGCCATCAATGGCTGGCCGTTTGCGACGACCTCGCCCCGTTCGCGCGAGCAGGTATTGCAACCACGGCCATGCATGCAGTCGCGCTGGATCGCCGGCCGGCGGCACGCTGGCTGGCCGTCCTCGCGCACGATCAGGCTCGGCTCGCGTCCGATGCCGCGATCCGGCTCTATGCGCCGATGGGTGACCAACTCGTCAGCGCACCGACATCGACAACCGCGCGCTGACCGGAGCCCAGCCATGCCCAGCGTCACGATTTTGATCCCCGAGGCGAGCATGCCGACCAGCGCGGCGCTCGACGCGTTGTCGTCGGCCTGCGAGAGGCTTTGTACCGATGTGTTGAGCGCCGCACCCGGCACGGTCCATGTCGTATACATGCCGGTCCGGCACGGCTGCGGACGTCCGGTCAGCGCGGAGATCCGCTTTCGCATCACATCATTTCGCACCACTGAACTGATGGACCGGTTCATGACGGAACTGGATCACGAGATTCTTCGCCACACCGGATTCGTCGCACGGATCCGCTGCTTCGGCTATGACACCACCCACCTTCACGCCCGACATTGACCCATGAGCGCCCCCGTTCCCCGCCCTTCTTTCCCGTGCCGCCAGATCGGCGATTTCACGGTGACCGCGATCAGCGACGGCACGCTGACGGCCGGCCTCGACCTGCTGTCGAACATCGACGTCGACGACGCGTTCGGCATCATGCACAGGGCCGGCATACACGCGCCGTCCGACGTCAACATCAACTGCTATGTCATACGCGGGAACGGGCGCACCGTGCTCGTCGACACCGGCGCCGGCGGCATCCGGAACTGGGGCGGACTGCTGCGTCCGTCGCTGTCGCGAGCCGGCATCGATGCACGCGATATCGACACGGTCCTGCTGACGCATGCACATCCGGACCACATCGGCGGCCTGCTCGACACGGACGGACAGCCGGCCTTTCCGCAAGCGGAGGTGTTCATTCACGAACGGGAACGTGCGTTCTGGCTGGACGACGGCATGTACGAGCGGGCAAGCGAGCGCGCACGCGGCAATTTCCAGATCGCGCGGCGCACGTTCGACGTGTATCGCGCGCAGCTACGCACCATCGAAGCGGCAGGCGACGTGCTGCCCGGCATCGTCGCAGTGCCGCTGCCGGGGCACACGCCCGGCCACACCGGCTATCGCGTCGAATCGCTCGGCGAGCGCCTGCTGATCTGGGGCGATCTCGTGCATTTCGCGCCGATTCAAGTTGCTCGCCCCGACGTGTCGATCGCGTTCGATCACGATCCGTCGCAGGCATCGTCGACGCGCGCGGCCACGCTCGCCGAAGTCGCTTCGGATAACTTGCTGGTTGCGGGCATGCACCTCGCCGACACGGGCTTCGCACGCATCGCGCGCGCGAACGGCGCAACCGGCGACGCGTACGTGCTGAGCGGCGCGGATTGAGCGAAACGGAACGTGGGAACGCGGGAATGCGCGCACGCCAGCGCGCGGCAAGACGTTCGAATCGTGCCGGGCATCGCCCCGCGCGGGCGCACTACAGGACGAGCATGCGCCGATATGACACGGGCGCCGGTATCCGACGCCCGCTCCGTCGCTGCCCGGTCGTCCGGTTCAGCGCCAGTTCGCCTCGTAGAAGCGCACGTAGCCGCTGCGCAGCGTCACGCATTGCGCGCGCGTCTCGGACAGCAACCGCCGTGCGGCCGCCTCGATACGCTCGCGGTGCTGATCGTACGCACCGACCATGTCCTCGAAGCGCGGCGATGCCGCACCGAAATGATCCTCCAGCGCCTCGGCGGTGATCTGACATTGGACGCGCTCGCCATTGACCAGCGCCGTGAAACCAAGCATCAGGTCGCGCCCCGAATATTCGGGCTTCTCATTCGTGAAATGGATCTGCATGGGAGCCGCCTTGTCCGGTAGAAAGCAAATGACCGCGTCCGTCGTCCGCTACCGGCCGGACGAAAATTTACGCGGGCTCGCCGGCAGAGGCAGATCCACGGGGTATGGCGCGGACAATGCGTGCCGGTTGCATTCCACTGTAGACGGTTTCGCGCAGGAGGCAAAATTTACGATGTGCGTCGTTCCGACGCGCTTTTTCATCAGACCAGCGCGACATCCGGCACCGTTTTGCCGAGCGGCGTCAGTGGGGATCGGTGGGCCAGATGTTCAGTGCGATTGCGGCGGTCGTGGCACCTACCGCGATCGCGGCGGCCCCGTATTGCACCGCATCGCTCAGGTCGAACAGCAGACCGTGGATCGCGACGGCGATGCCGCCCAGCATGATGAAAGTGGCGATGGCCGCCAACACGACTCTCAGTTCCGTCCGAACCATGATGGGTCTCCCGAACGGATGCATGTCACGTCGCATGCATGTTGCGATGCGGAACACGGCGCGTGCGTGCTCCACTTTCATCATTGCAGGCGGACGCTTAAAAGCAAGGGGGTTTTGTACGCAGTCGCACAACGCGCGCGGCGCTTGTATGATGAGGCGATATCGATGGCGGCGGCCCGAGTGGCGGATGGTGCGGTGCAAAGCATGAGCTGGGGCCGACCGCGAAGCATGGGGCCCCAGTAAGCGCTAAAGCGCTAACTCCGGCCGACCGCGAAGCATGGGGCCAGAGTAAGCGCTAAAGCGCTAACTCCGGCCGACCGCGAAGCATGGGACCAGAGTAAGCGCTAAAGCGCTAACTCTGGTCGACAGGAGACAAGACATGCCTCAACCTTTCGTGCTGCCCGCCACCGCGGGCCGCAACGACCTGCTCGCGCAGGCGCATGCCCGTTCGACCGCGGTCGGCCTGCGCGCAAACGAGCGCCCCGATTTCTCGCCGCTGTCGCGGCTCGCTCTGCGCGAACTGCTCGACACGAACCACGCATTGTTCGCGCACGCGCGCCCGGTGATGGAGAACCTCCACGCGCAGATCGCCGACACGCAAAGCCTCGTGCTGCTCACCGACGCCGACGGCGTGATCCTGCACAGCATCGGCGACGCGGACTTCATCGAAAAAGCAAACCGCGTCGCGCTGTGCACCGGCGTGTCGTGGGCCGAAGGCGCACGCGGCACCAACGCGATCGGCACCGCGCTCGCATCGGGCCAGGCGGTCGCCGTGCACGGGTCCGAACACTTCCTGCGCGCGAACCATATCCTCACCTGCTCGTGCGCGCCGATCATCGACCCGTTCGGCCGCACGCTCGGCACGCTCGACGTGAGCGGCGACCCGCGCGGCTTCAGCCCCCATACGCTCGCGCTCGTGCGGATGTCCGCGCAGTTGATCGAGAACCATCTGTTCGCGAACCAGTGCGCGGAAGCATTGCGGCTGCGCTTCCACGCCCACGAGGATTGCGTCGACTCGCTGTTCGCCGGGCTCGTCGCGTTCGGCCCCGACGGCGGGCTGATCGCCGCGAACCGCAGCGCGCAATTCCAGCTCGGCGCGACCTTCGATGCGTTGCAGCATCAAGGCTGCGATGCGCTGTTCGGCATGCATTTCGGACAGCTCGCACAGCAGGCGGCCCGCGCACCCGGCGCACCGTTCCGCCTCACGCTGTCGACCGGCGTGCGCGTGCTCGCGCGCTGCGAATTCGCGGAAGCGCACAAGACGGCCGTCGCCGTCACGCCACCCGCGCCCGCCGCGCGCACACGGGCGCCGGACCCCGACGCGATCACGTTCGCGACGCTCGACACCGGCGATGCGCGGATGGCCGCCGTGCTCGAACGCGTCGCGAAGATTCGTGGGCGCGACCTGCCGTTGCTGATCCTCGGCCAGACCGGCACCGGCAAGGAATGGCTCGCGCGTGCGCTGCACCAGGCCTCGCCGCGCGCGGACGGCCCGTTCGTCGCGGTCAACTGCGCGGCACTGCCGGATTCGCTGATCGAGGCCGAACTGTTCGGCTACGAGGACGGCGCCTTCACCGGTGCGCGCAAGCGCGGCAGCCCCGGCAAGATCGCGCAGGCCGACGGCGGCACGCTGTTTCTCGACGAAATCGGCGACATGCCGCTCGCGCAGCAGGTCAGGCTGATGCGCGTGCTGCAGGAGCGCGCGGTGATGCCGCTTGGCGGCGCACGCGCGGTGCCGGTCGACGTGCGCGTGGTCTGCGCGACCCACCGCGACCTGCGTGCGATGATCGCCGAAGGCACGTTCCGCGAAGACCTGTTCTACCGGATCAACGGCCTTGCCGTCACGCTGCCGCCGCTCGCCGCGCGCACCGACCTGCCGGCACTGGTCGAGCGGATCCTCGCGCGGCTCGGTCGCAGCGAGCCGATGCCGAGCCGCCTCGCGACCGACGTGCTCGACGCGTTCATGCGGCACCGCTGGCCCGGCAACCTGCGGCAAATGACCAACGTGCTGCGCACGGCCGGCATGCTCGCCGAAGATGAAGCCGAAATCACGCTTGCGCATCTGCCCGACGATTTCTGGCTCGACTGCGACGACGCGCCCGCGGCGGAGGCCGCGCCGTCCGACACGCGCGAAGCAACCACACTGCAGAGCCACCAGGCCGCGGTGATCGACGCGGTGCTCGCGCGGCACGGCGGCAACGTATCGGCCGCCGCACGGGAGCTCGGGCTCGCGCGCAATACCGTGTACCGCTACCTGCGCCGACACTGACGTCCCGGGCCGGCTGCCCGACGGGCGCCGGCCGCACCGCCTTCGGGTATGCTTGGCGCTTGCCTTGTGTTACCGCCGCGCCGCCGCCCGCTTCGCCCCATGACCGATCCCGACCACCCGCCTCTCGTACGCATCGAGCCGCTCGGCGCGACGTTCGACGCGCCCGATTCGCTGACGCTCCTCGAGGCCGCCGCGTTCGCGCACGTCCGGCTGCCGCGCTCGTGCCGCAACGGCACGTGCCGAAGCTGCCTGTGCAGGATCGTCAGCGGCAGCGTACGCTATACGATCGAATGGCCGGGCCTGAGCCGCGAGGAAAAGGCCGACGGCTATACGCTGCCGTGCGTGGCCGTCGCAACCTCGGATGTCGTGCTCGACGTGCCCGACGCGGTGATGATCGACTGAACGCGGCGCGCGGCCGTGCGCCGTCCCGCATCAAGCATGCCCGCCAGGAGAACGCGATGACCCAGTCCACCGATCGCATCGAGAAACAAGCCTTGCTCGCCGCGCCGCTGGCGCGCGTCTGGGAAGCCGTCAGCAATGCCTGGGAATTCGGCACCTGGTTCGGCGTGACGTTCGACGGACCGTTCGTCGCCGACCGGCCGCTGTTCGGCCGCATCACGCCGACGCGCGTCGACGACGACGTCGCCAAGGCACAGGAGCCGTATGCCGGCACCGTGTTCGAAATCGTCGTCGATCGCGTCGAGCCGAAGCAACGGTTTTCCTTTCGCTGGCACCCGTTCGCGATCGATCCGAACATCGATTACGCGTCCGAGCCGATGACGCTCGTCACGTTCGCACTCGCCGAAGCGAACGGCGGCACGCTGCTGACGATCACCGAAACGGGTTTCGACCAGTTGATCGCAACGCGTCGCGCGAAGGCGCGCGAGATGAACGATCACGGCTGGGCCGCGCAGATGATGCTGATCACGAAATATCTCGCGAAGCACGCGTAAGCGTGCCGCGCATCATTCCCGGAATCCGCGTGCCCGCATGCCCTCGCGGCGGGTGCGTGGCATAATCCGCTCCATCGTCGTTCATACGCCGCCCCGCGCATCGCATGCTGAGTCGTCGTTTCCGGAAGATCGTCAGTCTGATCGGGATGCTCGCCATCCTGATGACGGCGCTCGCGCCGACGATCTCGCAAGCGCTGACGACGCAAGACCGCGTCGATTCGCTGCTTGCCGGCTACTGCACGGCCGGGCCGGCGGGCGGCAACCATGCCGGCGATGCGTCGTCGAAAAGCCTGCAGGCCCATCTGCAGGCATGCGGCTATTGCAGCCTGCTCGCCCATACACCCGCCCTGCCCGCGCCCGAACTGACGTTCGCGGCCAACTTCCAACCGCTCCGGCATCGCGAAGCAACCCGCTTCGAAAGCCTGCGCCGCTCGCAGCCGCTTACGGCCGCGCAACCGCGCGCCCCGCCGCTCGCGTCCTGATTCGTCGTCACCGCGCGTGATGCCGTCGCGCATCACGCCGTCCGCACGCGCGCTGCGCGTGCATGCCGTGTCACGTTTCGAAGGACGATCTCATGTTCGACCGTATCGCTCGCGGCGTCGCGCCGTGCGTGCGCTCACCCGCCTCCGGCGGTTGCGCGTGCACGAACGCGCGGCCGTTCGTCGAATGCATCGTTCTCCTTGTCATTTCCAACCGGATCATCCCATCATGAAAACCACTGCTTTCGTCCGCGGCGCACTCGTCGCACTCGGCTTCGTCGTCGCCCAGGCCGCTCACGCGCACGCACACCCGAAAAACCTCGAACCGGCCGCCGACGCCGCGCTGTCAAGCGCGCCGCACGCGGTCACGATCGACTTCAGCGAAACGCTCGAACCCGCATTCAGTTCGATCGCCGTCACCGACAGCCACGGACAATCGGTCGCCGACGGGAAATCCGCCATCGACGCCGGCAACCGGAAGCGGATGCATGTGGCGCTGGCGAACCTGACGCCTGGTACGTACACGGTCGCATGGGTTGCGGTAGCGAGCGACGGGCACCGCACGCAGGGCCGCTACACGTTCACGGTGAAATAACGCGCACGATGCCCGCGCGGCGCTCTTCCCTACCCGATCAGGAACACACTCGATGAAACGCTCGATTCCGACCAGCCTGCTGTTTGCACTGCTGGCGCTGCAGGCGCCCGCCACGTTCGCCGCATCGGCCGTCCAGGCCGATGCATGCTGGATCCGCACGATGCCGGCGACGGTGCCGTCGTCCGGTTATTTCACGCTGAAGAACGACGGCGACAAGCCCGTCACGCTCACGGGCGTCGATACGCCCGCGTTCGGGATGGCGATGATGCACGAAACGCAGACGGCCGGCAGCACCGCGAAGATGGTTCACGTCGAAGCGGTCGACGTGCCCGCGCACGGCTCGGTGACGTTCAGGCCGAAGGGCTATCACGTGATGCTGGAGGAACCGCGCCAGCCCGTCGCGCCCGGCGCGAAGGTGCCGTTCCGGTTGCATTTCGCCGACGGCGCGACGGTGTCCGTGACCTGCGACGCGAAAGCGCCTTCCTACACCGGCCAGTAACGCCGCATCCGCAACGACCGAAGGAGATGCACATGAGCAAGGAACGCGTGCCGCTGGCCAGCCTGATCGTCCGCTACCGGACGCCGCTGAACGTCGCCGTGCTGATCGCCTGCGGGTTATGGGCGGCGTGGATCGCGTGGATGACGCGACCGTCCGCGATCGATTCGCCGTCGTCGATCGCCGCATACTGCGTGCGCGACGCACGCTGACGCGCCGCGCCGGTTCCGGCGGCGGTCCGCGTCATTTTGGCGTGGCATCATCGCTTCATCCCGACCGCCGGAACCGCCTCTCGGAGCAACGCATGTCGATTCAGACCTGGATGCTGTTTGCCGCTGCCTATCTCGCGACGACGCTGTCGCCGGGCCCGAACGTGCTGCTCGTCATCCGCAACACGGTGCGCTACGGCTCGCGCGGCACCGCCGCGACGATCGCGGGCAACCTCGTCGCGCAAGGCGCGGTGGTCATGCTCGTCGCGTTCGGTGTCGGCGCGGTGCTGGCCGCGATGCCGCCGCTGTTCATCGCGATGAAGGTCGTCGGCGCCGCGTACCTGATCTTTTTGGGCATCCGGCAACTGCGCGGCGACCGCAACGCGCGCTCGCCCGACGGCCGGGCCGCGATCGTCGAGCCCGACCGCAGGAAGCTGTTCCGCGAGGCGCTGTTCGTGTCGGGCAGCAACCCGAAGACGATGATCTTCCTGTCGGCGTTCATGCCGCAGTTCATTGCACATGGTCGCCCGCTCGCGATGCAGTTCGTCGTGATGTACGTGACGATCGCATGCACCGTCGTCGTCGTGCACAGCGTCTATTCGTTCGGTGTGCGCCGGCTCCATCGCGGCATCGGCGTCGGCCCGTGGGTACGCGCGGCCAAGCGTGCCAGCGGGCTGCTGTTCGTCGGCCTCGGGATCAAGCTGCTGACTGCGCGGCAGGCGTAAACATTCCTGCGGTGACGGCCGGTGCCACGGCACCGGCGGAACCGTCAGCCCTTCGATGCGGCCAGCACGGCCGCAATCTCGCCGAACGACGGCCGCGCGTCGATCTCCTCGTTCAAGCAGGCGGCCGCCAGCGCGTCGAGCGCATGCGAACCTTCCCACGCACGCGGCTCGCATCGCGCCAGCAACTCGCCGAGCAGATAGCCGAACGCCCTGACTTCCAGCCGTTCGAGCCGTGCCGCGCGCACTCGGTCGTTCACGTCGTAGACCGATGCCGCGCCGAAATCGCCGAGCAGCGCGCCGCCCTTGCCGTCGTGCAGGATATTGTGCGCGTACAGGTCGCCGTGCATGATGCCGCGCGCGTGCAGATGCGCTGCAACCGACGCGATGCCGAGCGCGATCCGCGATGCCTCGGCCGGCGCGAATCGCGCGTCGACCGCATATACGTCGCGCGTGCAGGACGCGAAGCTCGGTGGCCCGGCGAGGTTCGTCAGCGCCGGATCGACCAGTTCCATCACGAGGCCGTGCGTGCCCTCCGGATGGCCGTGCACCTTGCCGATCACCGGAATCATGTTCGGATGACGCCCGGCGTGCAGGCACGCGGCCATTTCGCAATCGGGCAGGCCATCGCTCGTCACGGCCCCCTTGAACAGCTTGACCGCGACCGCGCGCGGCACCTGGCCGTCCGCCCGCCACTGCGCACGATAAATGACACCCGATGCGCCTTCGCCGAGCTTCTGTTCGAGCGCGAGCGACGTCCAGTCGATGTCCGCGACGCCCGGCTCGGCCGACGCCGCTGCTTCCGGCGCGGCGCCGAACGGATTGCCCGCGGACGCGAGCCACGCGAGGCGCGGCAGGCGCAACAGCCAATCCGGCAGCGCGTCGAGCCGGTTCGCCGACAGCCGCACCAGTTCGAGCGCACGGCACGCGGCCATTTCGGGCGGCAACGCGCGCAGCCGGTTACCCGCGAGCATCAGCTTCTGCAAGCGCGAACAATCGCCGATCCCGGCGGGCAGCTCATCGATTTCGTTGTCGGTCAGGATCAGCCAGCGCAGCGCGCGCGGCAGCGACCCGCGCGGCACCGTGCGGATCCGGTTCGCCTTGAAGCCGATCATGTCGAGCTGGGCGCACGTGCCGAGCACGTCGGGAAATTCGGTAAAGCGATTGCCCGACGCGAACAGGATGCGCAGGCGATGCAGCCGCGACAGGTCGTCCGGCAGCGCCGACAGCGCATTGCCGGACAGGTCGAGCACTTCGAGCGTGTCCGCCAGATCGAAGATCTCGCGCGGAAATTCGGTCAGCCCGCACGCGAGCTTGAGTTGCCGGGCGCCCGACAGCTGGCCGGCCTGCAGTTGTTCGAGGGTGGTGGTCACGGTGGAAAACGGGTAGCCATGGCGATGGTCGTCGGACCGATCGCCCGAATTCTACCGGGATCGCATTCGGGTCTCCGCTCGCCGTGTCACACCCCCTTCACAAACGCGCAATGTAACGCTACAATTCGGCCCCTTGCAGTGCCGACGTGGTGAAATTGGTAGACACGCTATCTTGAGGGGGTAGTGGCGAAAGCTGTGCGAGTTCGAGTCTCGCCGTCGGCACCAAATGCGGTTTTTCCGTGTTTCGTGCATCTGTAAAAAACCCGCGACAGCGCATGGCTTCGCGGGTTTTTTGTTGCCTGCTGCGGAACGACCGAGGCAACCCCGGCCGGCGAGACTGCGCAAACGGCAGCCCGCATCCGCATGCGCCCTTTCGCACCTGCGCCTCCCGCATACGAGGAGCCGCACGCAAACACGCATCAATGCTCGTCCGCCCGGTTCAGGAAAGAACGGATATCGCCTGCCGACGCGCCGCCATATCCGGGGGACCGAGATCAACTCACGCGTTGCGCGACGAGGCGCGCCGCGCGGGCAACCAACGCCGCGCATGTCGCGGTGCTCCTCGTTCCCGGACCGCCGGCCGCACGTCGGTTTGCCCGCACGTAACCGGCGCGGCGCGCATCCGGAGCAACGCTAGCTTGTCGACAAATCTTCCGCGAAATCGTCGAACACACGTTGCACCAGGGCATTGATTCTCAGCATCGTGGCCGACTGGGTTCTGCCCGCGAGCACGACGATCCCGAAACGGGCCGAACCCGCCAGCGGCGGATCGAGCGGCACCGGATGCAACCTTCCCGCCCGAACCGCCTCGTCGAATACGGGCTGGCTGCCGAGAATGACGACATCGCTGACGGCTGCCGCCGCCTCCAGTTCGCCGAAATCGTCGCTCTGGAGCTTGATGCGATCCGCGATCGGCAATCCGAGATGCTGCTGAAGATCGTCGAGCGCGTACTTCGACAGGTGGGTGCAGCCGACCGGATATTTCAATAGATCCTCCGGCGATACGCACGCCATACCCGCAAGCGGATGCGCGTGGCCGCAGAAGAATGCGGCCCGCCATCTCGGCAGCGGAATGATCTCGATTTCCGGCTGCGGCGTGAGCGACGCGATATCGCCAACGAACATGTCGATGCGCTCCGCCAGCAACATGCCGAGCAGGTCGGCGGTATTGCCGCGCTTGAGTATCACGCGCACTTCGGGCGCATTGACGGCCCCGAACGTCAGGATGGGTTGCCTGAGCAATGCAGCTGGCGTCGCGCCCAGCCCGATGCAGAGATCGCCGAACTCCCCGCGCTCGAGCAGCGCGAGGTCGCGCCTGAGCTCCCGCACTTCGAAATCAATCCGGCGCGCCCGCTCGACGAATACCTTGCCGTGCGGCGTCAGCGTGATACGTTGCGCGCTGCGATCGAACAGCGAAAAACCGAACTCCGCTTCAATCGACTGGATACTGCGGGACAGCGCGGATTGACTCAGGTGCACCTCCGCGCAAGCGCGACTGAAATTCTGGCACCGAGCGAGCGCGAGGACATGTTGCAGTTTGCGAAGATTCATGTGAAATCAGGCGTTCACGGGCAGCGACCCTGCCCACGTGCGGCAAGTATAGTCGCCTCCCCCTCGCCGCAACGTCGCGATCGGGACGCCCGCATGGCGCGTCAGAACCGGTGATGAATGCCGACGCTCACGCCGACCTGACTCTTGCCAGGCTGGCCAACACCGGAAAAGCTGTTGACTCCGAACGCGCTCCCGTCGGAGTTCCAGACCGTGCCGACATGCGCATACAGAAACGTTGCCTTCGACAGCAGATACTCGCCTCCACCGACCAACAGCGTCGGGTGTCCCGGCGTGCTCTGGAAAGCGTAGCGGCCGCCCAGCACGTACCACTGAATCGTCGGCGTCGCGAAGCCCTTCACACTGCCCCAGTAAGCCGCTCCGCGCGGCGTCAACTGGAGGTCTCCGACCACGCGCGTGACGCCCGCGGAAACGGTCACGCCGCCCACCGTATAACGAAGCGCCGCGCTGTACCGCTCATCGACCCGCCCCGACGCATCGATGCCGCCCGCGCTCGTACCGCGACTCTGCTCGTAAAGCACGCGAGCGGCAAGCGCTCCCCGGACATATTCGAGCGCCGCGCCGACATACCGGCCGGCCAGGCCGTTGCCCGGCAGTTGTTGACCGAAGCCATATTCAGCCTCGACATTGAATCCGTAAAACGGCTCCGACTGGAACTTCACCGCATTGTTCAGCCTCAGCGTCGCCAGCGGGATCGCGTTCAGCGAAAGCGTCGAGTCGTTGGCGAAATACGTCGGATCATAAAGTACCGTCTTGTCGAACTGTATGCTGTATTGCCGCCCGAACGTCAGCCGCCCATAAGGCGATCGAAACCCGACGCTCGAAAGGCGGTTGAACAACGTGCCCGGCGTCACGAGGGTGCCCTTGCCGAGGTCGAAGCCGTTTTCGAGCTGAAAGATTGCGCCGTAGCCCCCGCCGAGATCCTCGTCGCCCTTGAAGCCGAAGCGGGACGGCAGAAACGCGCTGCCCAGCATGCCAAGCGACGACTTCCCGTTCGATCCGGCATTGGTCAAGCTCTGGATGCCGATATCCAGGATGCCGTACATGACCACCGAGCCCTGCGCGCGGGCGCCATCCACCCCCGTCGCGCACGCAAGTGTCAGCACGGTCGTCGCCAGTCTCCTCACTGATTTCTTATGTTTCATGTCGTTCCATCGATTGATTGGGATTGTGCTGCGATCCGGTCCCAAGCATTCCCGCTCGTTACAGCACGTCCATTTTTATTCGCATACCGAATCATCAGACAGCCGATTTGCTTCATTGCATGTACGGCATAGGTGCATGCGTCCGGGTGGATCTTCGAGACCGCGATGCATCGTATTCAGCTAAAAAATCACCATCCAATGAGATTCTTGTTGTCAGTCGATGCAAGAGTTGCATGACCCTCCGATAACTGCGTGCGGAAAACACGAGCCGGCGCGCCTCGATCCCGTCGAACGAAACGCGCTCCGGGACCGTCATGGCCGTCCTCGCAAAAAAAAGCGCGTATCAGTTTCATGACTGACACGCGCAAGGAGACACAGCTCTGATGCGGATCGTGCGAACGACGCGTTCTGACCTTGGGCTACCGCGACTCACGACGAGCCGGACATCCATCCGGCTCGACCGCAACTCCCGGACAATTCGGCGCGCCTCGTCATCGCGAACCCGGACCCGCCCGCCCGTTCATCGGGCAATCCGCCCGACGAGCGGGTCGATCCAGCGACCGGCTATCCACACATACGCGCCCGTTGCGATCGCGCAGAACCAGTAAAGCCCGATCCCGACGACGATTCCGATCGTCATCGGCGATTCGACCGGGAAGTGACGTGTCAACACGGCCGGAGCGAACGCGACGGTCAGGATGAACGCGAAGTAGATGCCCAGCACGAGCACGCTCATACCGATACTCAGGCGTGTGCGACGCCGGACCAGACGGACCACGTCTCGCGTGCGTGCGTCGACGCTTGCGTTCGCATCGGTACTGCGCGCGACGATTGCCGCGTGATTGAGGTTCGACATGGTTGCTCCACTGATCAGTGAGTTTGGGGGGCGCTGATGCCGATCCCGGTCGCGCTGCGGAACATCTGCGCATCGAATCGCGCACGCTCCGCCGCCGCGCGGGCAGACGAGTCGGTAATCGATGCGAGCCATGCGACGGCGAACGCCAGCGTCATCGAGAACAAGGTCGGATTCGCGTACGGAAAGAGCGCACCGTCGTGCTTCAGGATGCCCACCCACATCGTCGGCCCGGTAACGAGCAGCCCGACCGACGACACCAACCCGACAATTCCGCCAGCCAGTACGCCGCGCGTCGTCAATCGTCGCCAGAACATCGACAGCATCAGGATCGGGAAGTTGGTGCTTGCCGAAATGGAGAACGCGAGCCCGACCAGGAAGCTGATGTTCAGGTTTTGCACGAGATGCGACAGCAGCAGCGCAGCCACCACCAATACGAACGTGGCCCGGCGCGACACCGCCAGTTCGCGTGCCGGATCGGCTTGCCCCCTGCACAGGATGCGCGTGTACAGATCGTGACCGACCGCCGATGCGCCCGAAATCGTGAGCCCCGCGACGACCGCCAGGATCGTTGCGAACGCCACTGCGGACATGATGCCGAGGAAGACCTCGCCGCCGAAGTAATGACTCAGATGCATCGCCGCCATGTTTCCGCCGCCGATCAGCGTGTGCGTGGCCGGGTCCAGGAAAGCGGGATTGCGGAGCACGAATACGATCGCACCCGCGCCGATCACGACGACCGCGGTATAGAACCACGCGATGAGCGCGGTTGCGTAGAAAGCCGATTGCCTGGCCGCGGCGCCGTCGCGTACGGTGAACAGGCGGCTCAGGATATGCGGCAGGCCTACCATGCCGAAGATCAACGACATGCCGAGCGAAATCGCATCCACGGGGTTCGTGACGAGCCGGCTCGGCGCCAGCACGGCCGTGCCGGCCGGATGAAATTGCACCACCGCGCCGATCAGCCGGCTCGCGCTGAAGCCGGTCGCCTGCAGCACCTCGAACGCCAGATACGTACCGATCGCGACCATCAGCACCGCCTTCACGATCTGCACCCACGTGGTAGCCAGCATCCCGCCGATCAGCACGTACACGAGCACCAGCGCGCCAACCGCGAGCATCGCCACCATGTAAGGCACGCCGAACAGCAGCTGGATCAGCTTGCCGGCGCCGACCAGCTGGATGACGAGATAGAACAACACGATCACCAGCGAATTCACCGCGGCCAGGCTCCGAACCGGACGCTCCTCGAGACGAAACGCGACGACGTCGGCGAGGGTGAAGCGTCCGAGATTGCGTAGCGGTTCCGCGACGAGGAACAGCAGGATCGGCCAGCCGATCAGCGTGCCGACGCCGTAAATGATGGAGTCGTAGCCCGAGCCGGCCATCATGCCGACCGCACCGAGGAACGACGATGCGGACATGTAGTCGCCGGCGAGCGCGAAGCCGTTCTGCAAGGGCGTGACGCCGCCGCCGGCCGTATAGAACTGCGAAACCGAGCGGTTGCGACGCGATGCCCAGTACGTGATGCCGAGCGTCAACGCGACGAAGAGCAGAAACGGCGCAAGCGTATACCCGCTTGCGACGCGCTGCGCCGGTGCTTCGGCCGCACATGCCGCGCCCATTGGGGCCGCGGCGCACACGCCTGCCGACAGGGCGGCCATCGTCCGCCGAGCTCGGAACACTGCATGCTCCATGATGTTCTCCTCCATTTTTTTATGAATGCTTCGGCCGCGCGACGTTTTCCGTCAGACGCCGAGACGGCGCCGCACGACTTCGTCGAAAATCGCGACACCGATCGGTGCCACGTCGTCGTTGAAGTCGTATTCGGGGTGATGGCACATGTGACCGCCCTGCCCGAGAAAGAAATAGCAACCGGGCCGCACCTCGAGAAAGCGCGCGACATCGTCACCCGCCATCAACGGTGCCACGTCGGTCAGCACGTTAGCGGCGCCGACCACGGTATCGGCAGCCGCCATGACACATCGCGCCGGAGCTTCCGCGTTGATCGTGGGCGGCGTGCCGTGCGAAATGTCGAGATCGATCGCGCATCCGTGCGACAGCGCAACGCCGTCGCAGATCTCTCGCATGCGCCGGTGCAAGCGTTCGCGCGCCAGCGGCGACAGCGCGCGCGTGGTGCCTTGCAGCGACGCGCGATCGGGAATGACGTTCGCCGTCGCCCCCGCAACGAACTGACAGATGCTCAGCACCGCGCTGTCGAGCGGATCGATCGCGCGGCTGACGACGGTCTGCAATGCAGTGACGAGCAACGCGCCGATGGCGATCGGATCGACACCGCGATGCGGCGTTCCGCCATGACTGCCGGTGCCGCGAATCGCGATCGAGAAAAAATCCACCGCGGCAAGCTGCGATCCGACGCGCACGCCGATCTTGCCCGGCTCGAGCTGCGGATGGTTGTGCAACCCATAGATTTCGTCGAACGGGAAACGCTCGAGCAACTGATCGTCGAGCATCGCCTGGCTGCCTTTGACGATTTCCTCGGCCGGCTGGAATACCAACACGACCCGCCCCTTGAACTGGCGACGGCCGGCCAGCAGCTTCGCCGTGCCGAGCAGGATCGCGGTGTGTCCGTCGTGGCCGCAGCCATGAAACAGTCCGTGATGGACCGAGCGATAAACCGGCCGGCCTTCTTCCTGGATCGGCAGCGCATCCATGTCGGCGCGCAATGCAATCGTGGGGCCCGGCCCGCCGTTGCCGTCGATGACGCCCACCACGCCGGTGCGGCCGATTCCGGTATGCGTATCGATGCCGAACGAGCGCAGCAACTCCGCGACGAACGCGGCCGTGCCGGTTTCCTGAAACGCGATTTCCGGGCGGCTGTGAATCTGTCGGCGCCACGCTTTCATGTCCTCGGACAGTGCGGCGACGGGTGTACTGATCTGCATTGAGCGATTCCTCGGGGATTGCTGCCGCGCGACAAGCGCGGCGTGGCTGAACGAATCTGTCGAACAAGGCTCGACGTTCGCCCGATTCTAGAAATCGCAAAATATGCGGTCCAATGCAAAGTTTCGGCATTTCCTATGCAGAGAGCGCATAGGCACGCGACGACACGAGTGGATTTGCCGGCCGCCTTGGGTCGAACGTCGGAGCAGCACGATTTCGTGCGGAAGCAGTCGGGCAGCAGCGCGTGAATGCGCTCGCGATTCGACCCGCACAACATTAAGTCTTACTGATCGATCTGGATTTACGAAGCCCAGTCGACCTCGCGCCGCGCGTCACAACAACGGCAGCATGAGCCGGATATGCTCCGCAAACGTCGCCGTCAGATGCGCCGGCCGCTTCCCGTCGAACCGCAGCGTAATACCCACCGCCGGCAACGGCGGCAGCCCGCGATCGCCGGCCAGAATCGCCAGATCGGCCGGCACCGCTGTCTGCGTCATCACCGCGAACGCCTGCCCTGAACGCACCAGTGCAGTCAGCCCCGCAAGACTGCTGCTCGCATACGCGACGCGATAATCGCGGCCCGCTCGCTGCAACGCGTCGCAGGCCGCGATGTGATCGAGCGTATCGGGATCGGACAGTGCGAGCGGCAACGGATCGAACTGTGCGGCATCGAGACCTGGATACCCTATCCAGACCAGTTGCTCGCGGCGGATGAAATCGTCGCTCGAATCGTCGTCCGGCATCGAGATCATCGCGAGGTCGACCGCCCGCTTGTCGAGTTGTTCGAGCAGCCGCGGCGTCGGCCCGCACACGACTTCAACGATCGCCTGCGGATGCTGGCTCGAAAACTGTCGCAGCAGCGATGGCAGGAACACGGCTGCGTAATCGTCCGGACAGCCGAACCGGATCGTGCCCGACAACCCGGTGCCGCACAGGTCGGCCATCGCCTCGTCGTGCTGCCGCAGGATGCGCTGCGCATGCACGAGCAGCCGCTCGCCGGGATGCGTCAGCACCACGCCGCGGCCGGTGCGCTGGAACAACGGCTGGTCGACGCTCTCCTCGAGCCGCCGCATCTGCTGGCTGAGCGCGGATTGCGTGCGGCCGACCCGCGCCGCCGCGCGGCTCAGCGAGCGCATCTCGGCGATGACGACGAACGAGCGTAGCAGGTCTATGTCGAGCGAACGTCCCAAGGTATTAGCTCCCTTTCTACCTTGCATAAGCACTATTCGTTTCCATAAAACCAGACCGGCGCCTAGACTGCAAGCGTTCCCTGGCCCTTGTCCGGAGAAGCCCGATGTCCCTGAACGACGACGCAATCTTCTGGCACAACGCCAGGCAGCACCTGATCCGCTACGGCGGCACGTTCGAGCCGATGATCATCGAGCGCGCACAAGGCAGCTTCGTCTACGACGCCGACGGCCGCGCGATCCTCGATTTCACGTCGGGGCAGATGAGCGCGGTGCTCGGGCACAGCCATCCGGAGATCGTTTCCGTCATCGTCGAATACGCAGGCAAGCTCGATCACCTGTTCAGTGGAATGCTGTCGCGCCCCGTCGTCGATCTCGCGACGCGCCTCGCCGACATCACGCCGCCCGGGCTCGATCGCGCGCTGCTGCTGAGCACCGGCGCGGAATCGAACGAAGCGGCGATCCGGATGGCGAAGCTCGTCACCGGCAAGTACGAGATCGTCGCCTTCGCGCAGTCATGGCACGGGATGACGGGCGCGGCGGCGTCCGCCACGTACAGCGCCGGCCGCAAGGGCGTCGGCCCCGCCACTGTCGGTTCGTTCGCGATTCCGGCGCCGTTCACGTACCGGCCGCGCTTCGAGCGCAACGGCGCCTACGATCCGCTCGCCGAACTCGACTACGCATTCGACCTGATCGATCGCCAGTCGAGCGGCAACCTCGCCGCGTTCATCGCGGAGCCGATTCTCAGTTCGGGCGGCATCATCGAACTGCCGGAAGGCTACATGGCGGCGCTCAAGCGCAAGTGCGAGGAGCGCGGGATGCTGCTGATCCTCGACGAAGCGCAAACCGGTGTCGGGCGCACGGGAACGATGTTCGCGTGCCAGCGCGACGGCGTGACGCCCGACATCCTCACGCTGTCGAAGACGCTCGGCGCGGGGCTGCCGCTCGCGGCCGTCGTCACGTCCGCGCGGATCGAGGAACGCGCGCACGAACTCGGCTACCTGTTCTACACGACGCACGTGTCGGACCCGCTGCCGGCGGCGGTCGGCCTGCGCGTGCTCGACGTGGTGCAGCGCGACGGCCTCGTCCAGCGGGCGAACGTGATGGGCGACCGGCTCCGGCGCGGGCTGCTCGATCTGATGGAACGCTTCGACTGCATCGGCGACGTGCGCGGACGCGGGTTGCTGCTCGGCGTCGAGATCGTCAAGGATAGGAAGACAAAGGAACCGGCGGACGGGCTCGGCGCGAAGATCACGCGCGAGTGCATGAACCTCGGGCTCAGCATGAACATCGTGCAGTTGCCCGGCATGGGCGGCGTGTTCCGGATCGCGCCGCCGCTGACGGTCAGCGAAGCGGAAATCGATCTCGGGCTGTCGCTACTGGAACAGGCGATCACGCGCGCGCTGTAAGCGGGCCGCCCGTCGGCGTCAGCGGAACCACGTGCCGCCGGCCCGTTGCAGGCCGGCGGCATCCAGCATCAACCGCCGAGATACGCCTGCTTGATCCGGTCGTTCGCGAGCAGGTTCGCGCCCGTATCGGCGAGCACCACGCGCCCCGTTTCGAGCACGTAGCCGCGATCGGCCACGCCGAGCGCCTTGTTCGCGTTCTGCTCGACGAGAAACACCGTGACGCCTTCGTCGCGAATCGTCCGGATGATGTCGAAGATCTGCGCGATCACGAGCGGCGCGAGACCGAGCGTCGGCTCATCGAGCAGCAGCAGGCGCGGCTTGCTCATCAGCGCGCGGCCGATCGCGAGCATCTGCTGCTCGCCGCCCGACATCGTGCCGGCCCGCTGCGCCGCGCGCTCCTTCAGGCGCGGAAACAGCTTGAAGACGTGCTCGATGCCGTCGTCGATCTCGTGACGGCTCGCGAAGAAGCCGCCCATCTTCAGGTTTTCGAGCACCGTCAGGCTCGGGAACACGCGCCGCCCTTCCGGCGAGATCGCCATCCCCTGCCGCATGATCTGGTGCGTCGACATCGCGGTGATGTCGTTGCCCTCGAACAGCACGCGGCCCGACGATGCGCGCGGCGTGCCGCACACGGTCATCATCAGCGTCGTCTTGCCGGCGCCGTTGCTGCCGATCAGCGTGACGATCTCGCCCTTGTTCACCTCGATCGACACGCCCGCGAGCGCCTCGACCGCGCCGTAGTGCGTATGGACCTGTTCCAGCTTCAGCATCACTCTTCCCCCAGATACGCCTTGATCACGCGCGGGTCGTTGCGAACCGCTTCCGGCGTGCCGATCACGATCGGCCGGCCGTGCTCCATCACGAGGATGCGGTCCGACACGCCCATCACGAGGCTCATGTCGTGTTCGATCAGCAGCACCGACACGCCGAACTCGTGGCGCAGCTTGTCGATCAGGTGCTGCAGCTCGATCTTCTCCTGCGGGTTGAGACCGGCCGCCGGCTCGTCGAGCATCAACAGGCGCGGCTCGGTGATCATGCAGCGCGCGATCTCCAGGCGCCGCTGGTGCCCGTACGACAGCGTGCCGGCCTGCCGGTTGGCGACCGACGTCAGCCCCATCCGGTCGAGCCATACGGCCGCGCGTTCGAGCGCTTCCCTCTCCGCGCGGCGATACGCGGGCGTCGCGAACAGGCCGTGCAGCATCCCCGACTTCACCTTGCGATGCTGCGCGACGAGCAGGTTCTCGACGACCGTCAGCGACTTGAACAGGCGGATGTTCTGGAACGTGCGCACGAGACCCTTCAAGGCGATCTTGTGGCTCGGCAACCCGGCGATCGCGTGGCCGTCGAGCACGACGTCGCCGCCGGTCGGCTTGTAGAAGCCGCCGACGCAGTTGAACACCGTGGTCTTGCCCGCGCCGTTCGGCCCGATGATCGCGAACACCTCGTTGCGGCGCACGTCGAAATCGATACCGTCCACCGCGAGCAACCCGCCGAAGCGCATCTGCAGCCCGGCGACCTTCAACAGTTCCGTATTCGCGCTCATTGCGGCAGCTCCACGTGGGGACGGCTCGCGGGCAGCAGGCCCTGCGGACGCCACATCATCATCAACACCATCACCAGACCGAAGATCAGCATCCGGTACTCGGCGAAGCCGCGCGCGACTTCCGGCAGCACGGTCAGCAGGATCGCCGCGAGAATCACGCCGAGCTGCGAACCCATCCCGCCGAGCACGACGATCGCGAGGATCAGCGCCGATTCGATGAAGGTGAACGATTCAGGATTCACGAGGCCCTGACGCGCGGCGAAGAACGCGCCGCCGATGCCCGCGAACGCCGCGCCGAGCGTGAACGCCGACAGCTTGATGCGCGTCGGGTTCAGGCCCAGCGAACGGCATGCGATCTCGTCGTCGCGCAGCGCTTCCCACGCACGACCCATCGGCATGCGGATCAGGCGGCTCGTCACGAACAGCGTGAAGCCGACCAGCACCAGCGCGATCAGGTACAGGAAGATCACCATGTGCTCGCCGCTGTATTCCAGCCCGATCAGTTCATGGAAGGTCTTCGCGCCCTCGACGCTCGCCGAGCGCGCCATCTCGAAGCCGAACACCGTCGGCTTCGGAATGCTCGAGATGCCGTCCGGGCCACCCGTGAGGCTCGTCAGGTTGTTGGCGAGCAGGCGGATGATTTCGCCGAAGCCGAGCGTGACGATCGCGAGATAGTCGCCGCGCAGACGCAACACCGGGAAGCCGAGCAGGAAGCCGAACGTCGCCGAGGCGATCGCCGCGATCGGCAGGCACTCCCAGAACGACAGCCCGAAATACTGGTTCAGCATCGCGTACGTATAGCCGCCGACCGCGTAGAACCCGACATAGCCGAGATCGAGCAGCCCCGCGAAACCGACCACGATGTTCAGCCCGAGGCCGAGGATCACGTAGATCAGCGCGAGCGTCGCGACGTCCACGGCACCGCGCGAACCGAAGAACGGCCACACGAGGCCGACCGCGAGCAGCACCCAGATGATCGCGCGCTGCTGCTGCGCGCCCATCGCGGGCATCGCCGGCAGCTTCACGGCGGATTTCGCGCGCACGAGCCACGGCTTGAACAACTGGAACAGGAACACGGCCGCGACCGCGATCCACACCGGACGCCAGTGCGGCGTCAGCACGACCTGATAGCCGTCGAGCTTCAGCTGCAGCCCGAGCACCGGAATCGTGAGCATCGCCGTCAACAGCGCGGCGGCCGCGGCATTCTTCAGCGCCTGGCCGACCGAAGCGTCGGCGGCCGGGCGGCGAACGGAAATGACTTGACTCATCTGCGTCTCCCTCAAACCTTTTCGATGTCCGACTTGCCGAGCAGGCCGGTCGGGCGGAAGAGCAGGATCAGCACGAGCAGGCCGAACGCGACGACGTCCTTGTACTCGGCCGGCATGTAGCCTGCGGCGAAGGTTTCGGCGAGGCCCAGCAGCACGCCGCCGAGCATCGCGCCCGGGATGCTGCCGATCCCGCCCAGCACCGCGGCGGTGAACGCCTTGATGCCCGCGACGAAGCCGATGTACGGATTCAGCTTGCCAATCGTCAGCCCGATCAGCACGCCGCCGACGGCCGCCAGCATCGCACCGAGCACGAAGGTGAACGAGATCACGCGGTTCGTGTCGATGCCGAGCAGGTTCGCCATCTTCATGTCTTCAGCGCATGCGCGGCAGGCACGGCCCATCCGCGAATGCGAGATAAACAGCGTCAGCGCGATCATCAGCACGATCGTCACGCAGACGATCAACAGACGCGCATACGGAATCGTCACGTCGTAGTCGCCGCCGAGGTGGATGTCGAATGCGCCGGAGATCAGCACCGGCACGGACACGTCGCGCGCGCCCTGGCCAATCTGCACGTAGTTCTGCAGGAAGATCGACATGCCGATCGCGGAGATCAGCGGCACGAGGCGCGGGCCGCCGCGCAGCGGGCGATACGCGACGCGCTCGACCGCGAAGCCGTACAGGCCGGTGACGATCACCGACACGATCAGTGCGGCGCCGAGCACGAGCGGCAGCGGATAGCCGGCGGAGATGCCGATGGCGGTGAGGGTCACGAGGCCCACGTAGGCGCCGATCATGTAGATCTCGCCGTGGGCGAAGTTGATCATGCCGATGATGCCGTAGACCATCGAATAGCCGATGGCGATCAGCGCATAGATCGCACCCAGCGTCAGGCCGTTGACCAGCTGCTGGGCGAATTGAGGAAAGAAGTCAGTCATGTGCGGGAAGCTCCCGTTGGCGCTGGGTCGCGTGCCGTCGCCGGATCACGGCGTTCGGCCGCGCGCAACGCACGGTGTCGTCTCGGGCCGCCCGTCGGCCGCGCAATGCGGTCATGCACGGCGCGAATGCGCGCCCGCCCCGTCCGGGTCTCGGACGGGGCGGGCGCGCGGGCGGATACTCCGTTGTTACTTGGCGGCGGTCTTCGTCGCGTCCTTGTGCCACGTGTAGACGACGAACTTGAACGCCTTCAGGTCGCCCTGGGCGTCATACGAGACCTTGCCGATCGGCGTGTCGAACGTCGTCTTGTGCATGTACGCGGCGACCTTCGTCGGGTCGGTCGTCTTCGCGCCGGCGATCGCGTCGGCGATGATCTTCACCGCTGCGTACGACGGCATCTGGAACGGGCCGTTCGGGTCGCGCTTCTTGTCCGCGAACGCCTTCACGAGCGCCGCGTTGGCCGGATCGGCCGAGAAGTCGGCCGGCAGCGTGACGAGCATGCCTTCCGAAGCCGGACCGGCGATCGCCGTCACGTCCTTGTTGCCCACGCCTTCAGGCCCCATGAACGTGGCCTTCACGCCCTGCTCGCGCGCCTGGCGCATCAGCAGGCCCATTTCCGGGTGGTAGCCGCCGAAGTAGACGAAATCGACGCCTTGCGACTTCAGCTTCGTGATGATCGCCGAGTAGTCCGAATCGCCGGCGTTGATGCCTTCGAACAGCACGACCGGGATCTTCGCGGCTTCGAGGTCCTTCTTCACCGACGACGCGATGCCCTGGCCGTACGACTGCTTGTCGTGCAGGACCGCGACCTTCTTCGGCTTCACGTTGTTGATGATGTAGTGCGCGGCAGCCGGGCCTTGCTGGTCGTCGCGGCCGATCGTGCGGAAGATGAAGTGGCGCTTCTTGCCTTCCGTCAGCTGCGGCGCGGTGGCCGACGGCGTGACCATCACGATGCCTTCGTTTTCGTAGATGTCGGATGCGGGGATCGTCGAACCCGAGCACACGTGACCGATCACGTACTTGATCTTCTGGCTGACGATCTTGTTGGCGACGGCGACGGCCTGCTTCGGTTCGCATGCGTCGTCCATCTGCACGACTTCGAACTTGTTGCCGCCCGCACCGCCGGCCGCGTTGATCTGTTCGATCGCGGTCAGCGCGCCGGCCTTCACCATGTCGCCGTATTGGGCGACCGAGCCGCTCATCGGACCAGCGATGGCGATCTTCACGGTTTCCGCTTGCGCGGCGGCGGCGCCGGCGGCGAACAGCACGGCGGCGGCGGAAATGGACGTAAGACGGGACAGCGTCATCTGGGAGCTCCTCGATGTTGTTTAGTCATACGGGCAAAGGCGGCATGACTTGCGCAATCGAACAGCACCCGGGGCGAGGACATGGGACACGCCCGAGACACATGAAGACGGACCTGCGGATGGATGTTGCGTAGCGGGGCCCGGCTCTTGCAGTCCCCCAAGGGGGACGTCTGGTTCGGAAAGACATCGTGATGCGTCTTGCATTGCGCAAGCGTTTCGCCTGCCCCGCTTGCCAACTGCTCGTCCGGAGGGATGGTCCGACAGCCGTTGGCAAGGCAGTCGAAATTATATGGGGGTTTTTAAATCGTCTGTCAAAAATGCCGCTTCTATGAGGGAAAACACGGAGAAACTTGGCTCGCGCAAGGTGGCGATGGGGGAGCAACTGGCGTGGGCGGCGAACGTTTGCGGCGGGTGCAATTGGGTTGCGATTTTGGGTGGGCTTGTCGACGGATTCCTTGCCGGGTTTAGGTTTCGGCGATTTGTCGTCGTGCGTCGTGTGCATTTTTGGATGCTTAGGGTCCGATCGCCGAAGATCAATCGACTGATGATTGTGTCGGCGCGCACCGTGTCGGGGGGATGCGACTGTGCCGCCAATCCTTCTGTTTGCCGACATCCATCAGTCGCACGAAAGCTGTTTGTTATTTTTATGAAATAATGCGCCCTCGCTTCTGCAATCCAGCCAGCCTTCCTGTGAGTCGCCTCTCCGCGATTCGCAGTCGCTTCAGGGCCGCTTCGACGCCCATACGTCGCCGAGCCGCCAGCCAGTGATCTGCCGTTTTTTCTCATTGCACATCACCTGGTTCGGATCCCGATGAATCATCCTCTCCGTTTTTCTTCCGCCGCCGCGCTGGCTTGTGCGATTTCTGTTTCGACTGCCGACGCCTCGGGCCGCGATTCGCTGGTTGATCGTTCTGGCGGGGCCAATGTGTTTCGTTCGGAACGCCGGGCTGTGGCCAGGGATGACGCGCGTGCCGCGCTAACGACGCGGCGCGTGAAGTACGCGGCGCCGCCTGAACGTAGTCCGTTCGATACGCCTGATACGCGGCCGTTGCGGGTTTCGGGCGATACGCTCGAGCCGCAGCCTTCGGTTGAACACGGGGCCGGCAATTCTGCATGGCCTTCGAAGCGCGTTGCGCTCGGCGCGGGCGGCAGCGATAGCTTCGGTCGCGCATTGCCCCGATACGAACAGCGCGCGCAGAACTGGACTGATTATCTGAGGGCCAACGGGTCGCAAGCGCCTGGCGGCAAGAATTCATATGCACCCACGCGACCTTTCGATGCCGCGCGCGGTCCGCACGGTGCGCCGAATCCGTACGACCCATCGATGCCGCAGCCGGTGACGCGGACGTTCTACGACAACGGCACGGGTTCGCATTGCACGGCTACCGGCGGTGCGGGAGCATCGCGGTCGTCTTGCAATATCGCTTGGTGATGGTTGGTGGTGGCGGATAGTGATTGCTGCCCTGCTCAGCGTGCTGCGCTGCTCAGTGCGACACGGGCACATGCTGCGTGGGGGACACGCCGCTCCAACGGCAAGATGGCGTGACCTGCGTTGCTGCGCAAGCTGGACCGCATCGACGCTTCTTGCCCCCGCTGGAAAACGAAAGCCCGGCGCGAAGCCGGGGTGACTGAAACGCGCTGATGCAATCGTTATCAGGCCGACGATGCCGCCGACGCGTTGCTGTCCGCGCGGCGACGGTACAGCCCGAGCGTCGCGCACAAGCCGCAGAGCGCAGCGAAGCTCAGCCAGTAACCGGGCGCGGCCTTGTCATGCAGGACCTGAATCAGATACGTCGATACCGCCGGCGTAAAGCCGCCGAACAGCGCCGTCGCGAGACTGAACGCCAGCGAGAAGCCCGCGACGCGCACTTCGACCGGCATCACTTCAGTGAGCGCGGCGACCATCGCGCCGTTATACATGCCGAAGAAGAACGAGAACCACAGCAGCACGATCAGCATGCGCGCAAAGCTCGGTGCATCGGCAAGCCAGGACAGCGCCGGATAAGCCGTGAAGATCGCCAGCACGGAAATGGCGAGCAGCACCGGCTTGCGGCCGATGCGGTCGGAGATCGTGCCGCCGATCGGAAGCCAGACGAAATTCGATGCAGCCACAAGCAGCGTCGCCATCAAGCTGTCAGAGGTGGACAGCTTCAGTACCGACTTGCCAAAGGTCGGTGTATAGACCGTGATGAGATAGAAGGTGGTGGTGGTCATTGCCGTCAGCAGCATGCCGCCGATCACGGTGCGCCAGTTGCCGAGCAGCATCGCAAAAATGTCGCGTGCCTGCGGATGATGCCGTCGCGCTTCGAACGCTGCGGTCTCCTGCAGCGAGCGGCGCAACACGAACAGGAACGGCACGATCGCACAGCCGATAAAGAACGGCACGCGCCAGCCCCATGCGGCGATCTGCGGTGCGGACAACCATTCGTTCAGACTGTAACCGATGGCCGCTGCCATGACGATAGCCACCTGCTGGCTCGCCGACTGCCAACTCGTGTAGAAACCTTTGTTGCCGGGCGTCGCCATTTCCGCGAGATAGACGGATACGCCACCGAGTTCGGCTCCTGCCGAAAAGCCCTGCAACAGACGCCCGAGCAGCACGAGCGCCGGCGCGAGCAGACCGATGGTCGCATACCCAGGCACGCAGGCAATCAGAATGGTGCCGCTCGCCATAATCGACAGCGTAACGATCAGCCCGGTGCGCCGTCCGACCTTGTCGATATACGCGCCGAGAAAGATCGCACCGAGCGGACGCATCAGAAAGCCCGCGCCGAACACCGCGAAGGTGAGCATCAGCGACGCGAACTCGCTGGTAGACGGAAAGAAGATCTTCGAGATCGATGTCGCGTAGAAACCGAACAGAAAGAAATCGAACTGTTCGATGAAATTGCCGCTCGTCACACGCAACACGGCGGCGGCCCTCGTCATGGGCGAAACGCCGGACGTCGCGGCGATCGGTTCGGTACGGTTCATTGCGTCTCCTGCTTCTTGTCTATAGTGATGGGCGCGCAACGCGCACCCGGGTAACGGGCTAATCCGAACCGAGGCTCAGTGTGTTGCGTTGCCGCTTCTCTATCGACGATTTGAGCAACGCCGCCGAGCGGAAGATGCCGTGCGCGAACTTGCCGTAAGGCAGCGTGGCGAACAGCGCCATCACGATGCCAAGATGAATCGCGAGCAGCGACGGCATTGCCGAGGTCGTGCGGAGCGCGAACAGTGCGAGACCGGATGTGCTCGTCAGAAGCAGGAGCGCGATGAAGCCGCGGTCCATCGGACGCTGACGGGCATCGCCGCGCTCCGGAACGCGTTTCAGGTTCAGCCACAGCAGTCCCGCCGGCCCCGCAATCAGTCCAATGCCGCCTGCGGTTCCCAGCAGCACCGGCACGCTCAGAAACGGATACGGCGCTTCCAGGCCGAAGGCGTAGTGATAGAGCGTCGCGACGGCGGTCGCCGCAAAGCACAGAATGAAGCCGTAGAACGTCAGGTGATGGAAACGGCGCCGCGCCAGCGTGAACGTATCGTTCTCTTCGTTGCAGCCGTCGCCGTGGCCGCCGTCCAGGTACTTGAGCGTCAGTGCGTTCCTGGCCGCTTCCGCGACGGCTGGCGCGCTCGCCGGTCCTGCCGACACGTCGCGCCAGAAGCGCGTGACGCCCATACCGAGCGCGAGAATGGCGAACAGGAAAACGATGCCGAACATCACCGCGAGCAGGTTGTGCGGGAATATCGCGTAGAAGTTCGCGGGTGCGACATCGCCGGACAAGCCGCCGTGCAATGCCGTACCGAGCAGCAGAAACAGCGCGAGCCCGGCCGCCAGCGCGACCGACACAGTCAAGCCGTTGCGCTTGTACAGCGCGCCGAACGACGCGGGAAACGCATACTCGGTGTAGGTTTCGAGCCGGACTTCGGCCATCGCTTTCGGCACGTTCACGCCGAACTCATGCGGCGGCGCGTATTGGCACGCGTGATAGCACGCTCCGCAGTTGTGGCAGAGATTCGCCAGATAGTTGACGTCCGCCTTGCCAAATTCCAGGCGGCGCGTCATGGCAGGGAACACGGCGCAGAAGCCCTCGCAGTAGCGGCAGGCGTTGCAGATCTGCATCTGCCGAGCGACTTCGGTTTCGCTGGCGCTCATCGGCACAATGGGAATCACGCGCGCTGTGCTGTCGCGTGGCGTTTTTTTCGTATCGACCGAAAAGGCCGTGCGCGTGTGTTCGGGCGCGAGCGGGTCAGACTGCTGCACGGGTTGCCTCCGTTGTTTTGAGTGCGGCGCGGGCAGCCTGCGTCCCGGCAATGCGCCCGAAGGCCGTGCCGATCGACATGCCGACGCCCGCTGTATAGCCCTTGCCGAGCACGTTGCCGGCCATCATTTCGCCGGCCACGAACAGGTTCTCACTGGCGGTGCCGCTGAAATGAACCTGCGCGCGGTCGTTGGTCTTCAGTCCGAGATACGTGAACGTGATGCCTGGCCGCAACGCATAACCGTAGAACGGCGGCGTCTCGATGCGACGCGCCCAATGCGTCTTGGGCGGCTCGAGACCTTCCGTGTGGCAGTCGTCGAGTGCGGTGTGATCGAAGGTGCCGTCGCGGCACGAATCGTTATAGCGCGTGAGCGTTTCCATGAAGCGTGCTTCCGGCAGCCCGAGCTTGCGCGCGAGTTCCGGCAGCGTGTCGGCCTTTTCGCCCGGAAACACCGGCGGCATGAAGCGGCCGATTGCTTTCGAGTCGATGATCGAATAGCCGATCTGCCCCGGCTGATGCGCAACGAGCCGTCCCCAGATTGCATAGCGCTTCGGCCAGAAATCCTCGCCTTCGTCGTAAAAGCGCTCGGCGTCACGATTCACCACGACGCCCAGCGACACGCAGTCGATGCGCGTGCAGATGCCACCGTCATACAGCGGGGCGCGTGCATCGATGGCGACGCAATGCGACTGCGACGGGTCGCCGATCATGTCGGCACCGGCGTCAGCCATATGCTTGATGAGCACGCCCTGGTTGAAGCGCGTGCCGCGAATCAGGAAGTTGTCGGCGGGCCATTCGCCGCGCTCGTTTTGCCCCCACGCTTCGCGCAGCCATTCGCGATTTGATTCAAAGCCGCCCGCCGCCAGCACGCAGGCGTGCGCCTCGAAGCGCTGGCGGCCGCTTCGCGCTGCGATGAAGTGGCTACCGTCGAGTTCAAGCGAATCGACGGGCGTTTCATAGCGGATATCGACGCCGAGTGCTTCGGCGCTGCGGTAATACGCGTTGACGAGCGCCTTGCCGCCGCCCATGAAGAACGCATTGGTGCGTGCCACGTGCAGCGCACCGGACAGCGGCGGCTGGAAGCGTACGCCGTGCTTCCGCATCCACGGCCGGCACGACGACGACGCGCGGATCGTCAACCGCGCGAGATGCTCGTTCGTGATGCCGCCGGTGACTTTCAACAGGTCCTGCCAGAATTCCTCTTCCGGATAGGCATCGACGAGAACGTCCTGGGGGGCATCGTGCATGCAGCGCAGATTGCGCGTGTGTTGCGAGTTGCCGCCGCGCCATTCGCGCGGCGCGGATTCGAGAAGCAGCACCGAGGCGCCCGCTTCGCGCGCCATCAATGCGGCGCACAGCGCGGCATTGCCTCCTCCGATTACGAGCACATCGACCATCAGACTTGCCTCCTTTTGGGCAAATCGTAAAGGCCTCGTGTCCGCGCCGCTACGAGCCAGCCGTCAACGGGTGTTCACTTTTTGTGAAGGCTGACGTTCCCGCAGCCGTGCGCCGGGCCAGCGGCCTTCCCGCACTAGTTGACGGGCGACATCGGCGAGCACCACGCGCGCGGCGAGACCGGCGGGAGACAGTTCGTCATCGGAGATGCTGGCGAGCATGTTGGGCCGCGTGGCGTATTTCTCGGCGACGGGCACGCTCGTCAATATCACGTTCTCGGGCCTTGCGAGCGCCGCGCCCGGCTGTATCGTCGCGCCGATGCCGGTGCGGACGAAGTCCATCAGGAGCGCGAGGCCGTCGACTTCGGCGACGATGTTCGGCTCGTACTCGGCGCGTCTGAATGCTGACAGCAGCAGCGAACGCAGCCCGTGCGTGCTGCTGGGGAGAATCAGCGGAAGCCTGCCGAGATTTTTGAGCCGGACGGATGCGCTCGTCGGCATGCCATTGAGATCGCCCGCGCCGATCAGGAACAGCCGCTCATCCAGCAGCGGCAGCACACTCCAGCGTTGCGCGGACTCCTCGCGGAACAGCACGGCGAGATCGATCTGACGCGCGCTCAACATGGATGCCAGATAGCCGGAGAGACTTTCGACCATGTGCAGCCGCACATCGGGATAGCGCGAGCGCATGGCCTGCATGAATGCGACACCCAGCACGCTCGCCGTGCTCGGCGCCATGCCGACGCTGACATGGCCCGACAGACGGGCTGAGCGTGCAGCGAGCGCGGCATCGTCGATATGACGCAGCGCGAGTTGCGCTTGACGCCAGAACGCCAAACCTGCGTCGGTCGGAACGACGCCGCCCGAGGTGCGTTGCAGCAGACGCGTGGACAGTTCGCCTTCGAGACGGCTGATCTGCTGACTCAATGCCGAGGTCACCACGCCGAGTTCCAGCGCTGCCTTGCCCATGCTTCCGTGTTCCACGACGCTGAGAAAATAGCGTAGTTGTCTGAGTTCCATTCCGCGATCGGCCAGGGGGATTAATCGGGTATTCTGACAGAACGTCGTCGGACAATCCTCCGCTTCGAGGTCGGATTTTCAAAGTCCGTGCGCCATTGAAGCGGTCGCTCATATCAAGTAACAGGTCCCACAAACACAGAGCGAGATTGCATGGAACGTAGCCAACAGGAGCTAGATTGAGCACCCAACTTAGCTCAAATCTTCGAATTGCAGACTATGAGTTTCCAAGACCGCCATACCTGAAGCCAACCCCTCGTAGCCTTGCCCATCGGCATAGGTGCCACAACGCGTCCCCTGTAGCGTCTGCAACTGGTGTTAAAACGGACTCTCGAATGAGCTTCCAACGGCTCGCTTGACCAACCGCTCATGGCCGACTACTGCCGGACGCAGGGATCGCAGCGACCGGAAGCTGCCCCTCGAATTGCAGGACAGCGGCTATTCACAGTTGTAGCGCACTCAGCCTTGATGGCCGTAAATTTCGTTGACGATCAGATAGCCCACTGCCCGTTCAAGTTCGAGGACCTCAATCCTCTCTCCGACTTTTACGTGTTCGGAAAATTGCGCCCAACTCGCGAATGCAATGTCAGCCTTCAGGGCCTCTCCCGGGTAGTGCAGGTCGTTGTCTACGTAGGAATGGTGTCCACTGAATAGATGGTCAATGAACGGCAGCCTGTGGTGGGGTGCGTACCCGCTACGCACGCCACGAACCTTGGGCTCGGCGACGTCCGCCGAGATATGAAACGTTGCGCTTATGTTGAGCATGTGCCTTCCTCGCGATAGATCTGACTCAGTTTGCTCGCATTGCACCACACGCGGCACACAAGCTTGATCAAGTCGATCGATACAAAGACGGAAGTGGCGCGCGCAGGGCAACTGACGTCGCTGATCATCCAGACGTGACGCACCTCACCTCGGCGAAACCACGATCGCCGCCCGCCGATTCTGCATTCTCCCGGCTGGCGTCCGGTTATCCCCCACCGGATCGCTCTTCCCCTTCCCGACAACCGCAATCCGCTTTCCGTCCAGCCCGACATCCACAAGCTCGATCGCCACCACCTCCGCCCGCCGCCGTGACAACTCGAGATCGTAAGCAGCCTCCCCTTCCTCGTCGGAATATCCATAAACCCGCACTCCGTTGATCCCCGCCGACCTCAACGTCCTGCCGATCCGCTCGACGATCCGCCTGACATCCGGCTTGAGGTTGTACCGATCGAAATCGAACAGAATCGGCCCCGTCGACCCGAACTCGAACCCCTGCTCGGTCTCCTGGAAGCCAGCCGACTTCAGCGCCGTGACCTGCGTCTGCGTGAGCCCACGATGAAGCGGCGGCGTCTTGCATCCGCCGAGCAGCAGGCACAGAAGCACCGCGCTCGCGACGCACATCCTCCCAATGCTCACAGGCAACGAGTCATCCATGATCGACCCCTTCGTACGCGCCCGCTTCGCGCGCGCTTATTATCCCGCCGCCGCGGCCTCGCCCGCGGCGCGAAACGATAGACATCAAACCCGTCCCGCTATGCCCTCCGCCAGTTGCCACGACCCCGGCCGCGCACGCTTGGCGCGGTACATCGCGGCATCCGACGCGCGCAGCAGGCCGCTCGCGTCGGACGCATGATCGGGATACAGCGCAATACCGGCACTCATCATGGTGGCCACCATGCGTCCGTCGGGCAGTTCGATCGACGGCACCATGCCGGACAAGATCTCGTCGGCGATCCGGCACACGCTGTCCGTATCGCGCACAGCGGTCAGCATCACCGCGAATTCATCGCCGCCCAGCCGAGCGACGAGATCGGTCTCGCGCACCTGCGCGCGCAACCGCGCCGCCACGCCGATCAGCACCGCGTCGCCGGCATCGTGGCCGAGGCCGTCGTTGATTTCCTTGAAGCGATCGCAGTCGAGATACAGGATGGCGACCCGCTGCCCCGTCACGACGGCGTCGCAGAGTGCAAGCGACAGACGCGACTCGAACTGCACGCGGTTGGGCAGCCCCGTGAGCGCATCGTGCGTGGCCTTGTGTTCGAGCGACGCGTTTTCGTCGCGCAACGTGTTCTGCCAGTCTTCGAATTCGTCGAGCAATGCATTGAAGTCGTCGCCGAGCTGATTCAGTTCGGCGATCGCCACCGGCTCGACGCGACGCGCGAACGCGCGCTCGCGCCGCACGGCGTGCGCGACGCCGGCCAGCGCGCGCAGCGGCGCGACGATGTTGCGCAGCAAACGCTTCGAGCTGACATATGCGCCGAGCACGCTGACGGCCAGGCCGCCGAGAATGCCGCCGATGCTGCCGAGCAGGAATCCGAAGAACTGATGCCCGCGACCGCGCACGATGACCTGGCCGACGACGATGCCGTCGTGCATCACCGGGGCGCTCACGGGCCCCGGCAGCGCCAGCGCCGCGACGCCGCGCTCGAGCCGGGCGATCCGGCCTTCGGCGGGTAGCTTCCACGTCGCGAACAACTGGCCTTTGCCATCGGTGACCACCACCTGCGCGACGTCCTCGTCGGTGGCGATCATCGCGATCGCCTCGTTCGCCGCGACGTGGTCGCCGAACACGAGCGCCGCCTCGACCGTGTAACCGAGCGAGCGCGCCAGCAGGTTCAGGTTGTTGCCGGCGTATGCGCGCAGCGCGATCACGGCGACGACGATCAGCGACACGGCGGCCATCGCGACCGCGACGAACGCGAGGCGCAAATGCGCGCGGCGCAACACGCTTTGCAGCGTCGGGCGCGGCACACGCGAAGGCGAAATGGAGGGTGCGGAACGTGTCATGGCGTCAGCGTCCGCCGCGCGAGATTGAGCACGTTCGGATGCACGCGCACGCCACTGCGCGCGACGGCGTCGAGATTGATGTCGAACGTGACGTGTTCGCCTTCGACAGCGAGACAGAACATGCTGCCCGCAGTGCATGACGGATCGTGTTCGGCGATGGTCAGCACCGGACGGCCGACCAGCGCGGTTCGTACCCGCTTTCGCTCGTCGCTTCCGAGCGCGCCGAGATACACGACGTCGCATGCGACGCCGAGCGCGGGGTCGTCGAAGCGGACCCGCTGCACGTCGAGCACGGTCGAGCCGGCCTGCATCGAGTCGGTCAGGTCGCCGGCGTAGTCGGGCCTGCCCGTCACGCACAGATGCAGGCGAACGGGCGTCGTCGGCCAGCGCGTGAAACTGACGATGCCGAGCACGACCTGGCGTACGGCGGAGTCGTGTGACGAAAAGGCGGGACTCGTGGGATTGACGGGTGTCGTGGTGCCGACGAGCCGCACCGTGTCGTTCGGCTCGTCGGCATCGCCAGGCGCCCCGGCAAGAACGGCCGGGGCAACGCTCAGAACGCAAACGATTGCGATGAACGCGTGGCGCAATCCGGCGACTCGGCCCGACCGGCCGGACGCCGTCCGCGCGGCGATTGCCGCCGCGCCCGCTGGCGTCGATGCGGCCGCATGACTCGCGGCCGTCGCGCACACACTCGCATCCATGATGGAAACATCTGCTGCAGTCGTTCCCGGCCCTGCCTCCTGCCTGCCGTGCGCGCGCAGGCACCGTGTCGCGCGCACGAGTGCTTCCATCTTAGGTAAAAATTCGTATCCCAAACCAGTGGGATACACCCGCGATTCATGTCGGAAAGTATGCGGAATCGGCGCCGTTCGTGGCGATGCGATGCCGGAGATTGATCCGCTGACGGGACGACAGCGCGACGCAAACTTCATACGTTCCGCAGTGGCGCGCCGGACCGGTTTCCCCCATGCACCGATGCGAAGCCGGGGGAAGTCGCAGCGCAATTCGCACATCACCGCGTTCCCGAGTATCCTTGCTGATCATTCGATTGCAGTTCCGCGCACCGGACCGTCGCGCGCGTCGCCGACGCCGAGTGTCGATCATCAACCGTCTATCTCGTCTTCCCTCATGGACTTCGACGTAATCGTTCTGGGCGCGGGCATCGTCGGCGTCTCCGCCGCGCTGCACCTGCAGGATCGCGGCCGCAAGGTCGCTCTCGTCGACCGCGGCGCGCCCGGCGAAGGCACGAGCTTCGGCAACGCGGGGCTGATCGAGCGCTCGTCGATCGAACCGTATCCGTTCCCGCGCAGCCCGTTCACGCTGATGCGCTATGCGCTCAACCGCTCCACCGATCTCTATTGGCACAGCGCGTCGCTGCCTGCGTTCGCGCCGTGGCTCGCGCGCTTCTGGTGGGAATCGGCGCCGCTGCGTCACGCGGCAGCCTCGCGCGACATGCTGCCGCTGATCGAGCGCTGCATCGTCGAGCACGACGCGCTGATCGCGCGCGCCGGCGCCGGGGAACTGGTGCGCGCCAGCGGCTGGATGGAAGCGTTCCGCACGCCGGCCGCGTTCGACCGCGCGGTCGCCGATGCGGGACTCACCGCGCGCCGCCACGGGCTCGGCATCACGCCGCTCGATGCCGCGGCACTTCGCGCACAGGAACCGAGCCTCGCCGCGGGCTTCTGCGGCGCGCTGCACTGGCTCGATCCGAAAAGCGTCGTCGATCCGTCCGCGCTCGTCAAAACCTATGCGCAACTCTTCGTGCAAGGCGGCGGCACGCTGCTCACCGGCGATGCCGCGAGCCTCGACGCGCTGTCGCCCGGCTGGCAGGTCACGACGCACGACGGCAGGATCGCCGCGCCGGCCGTCGTCGTCGCGCTCGGCCCGTGGTCCGACACGGTGTTCGGCAAGTTCGGCTACAAGATTCCGCTGCGCGAGAAGCGCGGCTATCACATGCACTACGCGCCGTCCGAACGCGGCGCGCCGTCGGCGCCGATCGTCGATCGCGAATACGGCTACGTGATCGCGCCGATGCGGCGCGGATTGCGGTTGACCACCGGCGTCGAGATCGCCCGACGCGGCCTGCCGCCGACGGGCGTGCAGCTCGATCGCGCGGAACGCGTCGCGCGCCCGGTGTTCGGCTTCGGCGAGCGGCTCGACCCGCACCCGTGGCTCGGCTTCCGGCCGTGTACGCCCGACATGCGGCCGGTGATCGGCCCCGCGCCCGCGCATCGCGGGTTGTGGTTCTCGTTCGGGCACAACCATCACGGGTTGACGCTCGGCCCCGTCTCCGGCCGCCTGCTGGCCGAGATGATGACCGGCGAGACGCCGTTCACCGATCCGACGCCCTACCGCGCCGACCGCTTCTGATGCCGATCGCCCGCGCTCAGTCGAGCGCGCGGCCGAAGATCCGGATCACTTCGTCGAGATGCTCGGCCATCGCGCGGCGCGCGGCCTCCGGGTCGCGCGCGCGGATCGCGTCGAGGATCGCGCGGTGTTCGAGCTCCGACCGATGCGGCATGTCGTTCGGCATGTACAGCGACTGCAGCCGCTGGAACATCAGGTCGTACTTGTGCGCGAGCAGCTGCTTGATCATCAGCGCATACGCGGGGTTGTCGCTCGCTTCCGCGATACGGATATGGAACAGCCGGTCGCCCGGATGCGTGAGCGAGCCGCTGCGGTTGTCTTCCTGATTGCGCAGGAACGCCTCGTGAATCCCCTCGATCTGCGCGTCCGAGCCATGTTTCGCGGCGAGCGACGCGGCTTCCGGCTCGATCAGCCGGCGCGCCTGCAGCAGCGCGAACGGCGGGATTTCGGTATCGAGGTCGATCGCGATGCCGAGCTCCGGATCGATTTCGACGATCGAGAAAGGCGCGACCGTCGTGTCGATCTGCGGTTGCGGTGCGGTGGCCGCCTCGGGCTGGCGCACCTTCACGCCGTCGCCGACACGCACGCTGACGAGACCGTTCACCTCGAGCGCGATCAGCGCCTCGCGCACCGACGTGCGCGACACGCCGAACTGCTCGGCCAGTTCGCGCTCGGGCGGCAGGTAGCTGCCCGGCGGGAAGTCGCCTGACTCGATCATCGCGCTGAGCTTGTCGGCGATCTGCTGGTAGAGGCGGCGGTTCTGAATCGGCTGGATGGACATACGTTGATACAGGTAAGCGGTTGCGTGGCGGACGGTCTGACGAATGCGGGATCGTCAGGCCGTTCGCGCCTATTCTATATGCCGGGCTTCGTATCGCCCGGCACCGCATAGCACCGCGCGGCCGCACCGCCCCACAACGCGTCGCGCTCGGCCGCCGACAACCGCGCTTCGGCCCAGCGCTCGACCAGCGACGCCACTTCGTCGTACGACGCCGCGAGCAGGCACACGGGCCAGTCCGAACCGAACATCAGCCGCTGCGGGCCGAACGCGTCGAGCGCCGCATCGAGGCATTGCTCGATATGGCGGATGTCCTGCCCGCGCAGGCCGCGCCGCCAGTCCGTCTCGGTCACGAGCCCCGACAGCTTGCACACGACGTGCGGCAGCGCGCCCAGCTCGCGCAGCCCGGCGCGCCAGCGGGCGAGCGCGGTGTCGTCGCGGTCGAACTCGGCGAGCGCGGGCTTGCCCGCGTGATCGAGCACGAGCCAGTGCGCATCGTGCCGCGCGCAGAACGCGCGCACGTCGCGCAACTGACGTTCGAACACGAGTACGTCGTACACGTAGCCGTTCGCCTGCAGCCAGGCGACGCCGCGATTGAACGCGGGATCCGCGACGAACGCGCGGACGTCGGCTTCGTCCTGCAGCAGGTGACGAAAGCCGCGCAGCTTCGGGCTGCGCCATTCAGCGATACGGTCGGCGAGCGCCGGCGCACCGAGGTCCTCCCAGCCGACCACGGCCGCGATGCGCGCTTCGTCGCGGGCGAGATCGAGCAGGAACGCCGTCTCGTCGCGTCCGACGCGCGCCTGCACCGCGATCGATGCACCGAGCGCCTGCGCATGCATCTGCGGCCACAGCGCGTCGGGCATGTAATCGCGGGCGAGCACGCCCATGCCGGCGCCGATCCACGGAAAGTCGGCCGCGCGATAACGCCAGAAGTGCTGATGAGAATCGATGCGCACTGCGCCCATGGTGTCCTCGCGTTTCGCCGTCGTTCGCCGTGTCACGTCACGTTCAGTCGTACAACACCGCCGTGATTTTCGGGTCGTCGATGTTGGTCTTGTCGTACCAGTAGAAACCGGTATCGATGACCTTCGGCAGCTTCTCGCCCTTGATCGCCTTCACGGCCGCCTCGACGGTCTTGTAGCCGATCCCGACCGGATTCTGCGTGATCGCGCCGGCCATCATCCCGCTGCGGATCGCGTCCTTCTGCTGCTTGCCGGAATCGTAACCGATGATCACGACCTTGCGCTTCATCTCGCGCACGCCGTTCACCACGCCGATCGCCGAGCCTTCGTTGGTGCCGAACAAGCCCTTGAGTTTCGGGTACGCCTGCAGGATCGACTTCGTCACTTCGGTCGACTTCAGCTGGTCGCCTTCGCCGTACTGCACGGTCACGATCCGCATCTTCGGGTGCGCCGATTTCATCCGTTCGAGAAAGCCGTCGCGGCGATCGATGCCGGTGCGGCTCGTCTGGTCGTGCGCGACCACGGCCACCTCGCCCTCGTCGCCGATCAGCGCGGCGAGCTTGTCGGCGGCGAGCGCGGCGGCGGCCTTGTTGTTGGTCGCGGCGGTCGTCACCGGGATGTCGCTGTCGACGCCCGAGTCGAACGCGATGACCGGGATCTTCTCGGCCTGCGCCTTCTTCAGGAGCGGCAGCGCAGCCTTGCTGTCGAGCGCCGCGAAGCCGAGCGCCGCAGGCTTCTTCGCGATCGCGGCGGACAGCATGTCGATCTGCTTGTCGACCATCGCCTCGGTTTCGGGGCCTTCGAACGTCACCTTCACCTTGTAGTCTTTCGCGGCCTGCATCGCACCCGCCTTCACGGCCTGCCAGAACTGATGCTGGAAGCCCTTCGAAATCAGCGGGATGTAGGTTTCCTGCGCCTGCGCGCCGGCCGTCACGCCCACGGCGAACGTCAGTCCGACGATCGCGTTCAACACCTTGCTCCTGATCACTTCGCGTCTCCTTGGTTGGTATCGACTGAAATGCCGGACGGGCCGGCGGTGAAGCACATGTGTGTTCGTGCGTGCGTCAGCGGCGGCGCCGGCGCAGGATGTCCACGTAGACGGCGAGGATGATGATCACGCCCGTGACGACCGTCTGCCATTCCTGCGCGACCGACATGATGCGCAGGCCGTTGGTCAGCACGCTCATGATGAACGCGCCGATGATGGTGCCGACGATGCTGCCCGCGCCGCCCGACAGCGATGTGCCGCCGATCACGACGGCCGCGATCGCATCGAGCTCGTAGCCCTGCCCGAGCGCGGGCTGCGCGGAATTCAGCCGCGACGCGATCAGGAGCCCGGCGATCCCGCACACCGCGCCGCTGAACGTGTAGACGGCAATCTTCCACGCGTCGACGTTCACGCCGGACAGGCGCAGCGCTTCCTCGTTGCTGCCGAGCGCGAACGTGTAGCGGCCGAAGATGGTCCGGTTCAGCACGATCGACGCGCCGACCGCGACGAGGAACAGGATCAGCACCGCGTTCGGAATCGGCAGCGCGGGAATCAGGCTGCCGATCAGCGAATCCTGCGCGATCGACGTGAAGCCCGGCGTGTCGTTGAAGTAGATCGGCCGCGTGCCCGAGATCACGAGCGACAGCCCCTTGAGCAGCATCATCATCCCTAGCGTCGCGATGAACGGCGGCACCTTCATCTTCGCGATCACGAAGCCCGACACGCTGCCCGACAGCGCGCCGAAGCACAGCGCGGCCAGGATGCCGAGCGGCAGCGGCATGCCCCAGTTCGTCAGCACGACGCCGGCCATCACCGCGCAGAACGTCATCAACGTGCCGACCGACAGGTCGATGCCCGACGTGATGATCACGTAGGTACACGCGACGGCCAGCACGCCGTTCACGGCGGTGGCCTGCAGGATCGCCACGAGGTTGTCGACTTCGAGGAAGTTCGACGACGCGAAGCTGAAGAACACGATCAGCAGCACGAGGCTCGCGAACGCGAGCAGCTTCTGCCGCGCGGCCGGGTTGAAGAAGCGCGACTTCAGGCTCGATGCGGCGGCCGGCGTGTCGCCGGAAGCAAGGGGCGGGACGGGATGCGTATCGTTGGACATGGTCGGTAAGCCTAAGGATCGGCGTCTGAATCAGGACAATACGGTCGACTCGCGCTGCGTCGCGAGCTGCATGATCTTTTCCTGCGTGGCGTCGGCCGCGCGCAATTCGCCGGTCACGCGCCCTTCGCACATCACGAGAATCCGGTGGCTCATGCGCAGCACCTCGGGCAACTCCGACGAGATCATCACGATCGCCTTGCCGTCGGCGGCGAGCGCGTCGAGCAGCTTGTAGATCTCGCTTTTCGCGCCGACGTCGATGCCACGCGTCGGCTCGTCGAAGAACAGGATGTCGCAGTCGCGCAGCAGCCACTTCGCGATCACGATCTTCTGCTGGTTGCCGCCCGACAGCAGGCGCGCCGGCTGCGCGACCGACGGCGTGCGGATCGCGAGCTGCCGCACGTACGACTGCGCGGTGTCGCGCATCCCGCGCGCATCGAGGAACATGCCGCGGCGCACGAAGCGCTGCATGCTCGACAGCGCGATGTTGTTCTGCACGTCCATCCCGACCGCGAGCCCGAAGTGCTTGCGGTCCTCCGACAGATAACCGATCCCGTGCGCGACCGCGTCGGCCGGCGTGCGGATCGTCACGGTCTTGCCGTGCACGCGAATCTCGCCCGCGTCGACCGGGTCCGCGCCGAACACCGCGCGCGCGACCTCGGTGCGGCCCGCGCCCATCAACCCCGCGAAGCCGAGAATCTCGCCGCGCCGCACCATGAAGCCGACGTCGCGGATCGCGCGGCCGCGCGACAGCCCGCGCACTTCGAGCGCGACCTCGTTGGCCGACGTATCGGGCGGCGTGCGGAACGTCGTATCGAGCTGGCGGCCGACCATCATCGCGATAATCGCGTCCATCGACGTGTCCGCCATCGGCATGGTCGCGACGTACTTGCCGTCGCGCATCACCGTCACGCGGTCAGCGATCTGGCGCAGTTCGTCCATCTTGTGCGAGATGTAGACGATGCCGACGCCGTGCGCGCGCAGGTCGCCGATGATGCGGAACAGCTCGGCGATCTCCGCGTTGTTCAGCGCGGCGGTCGGCTCGTCCATGATCAGCACGCGCGAGTCGAACGACAGCGCCTTCGCGATCTCGACCATCTGCTGCTTCGCGACCGTCAGCCGGCCGACCGGCGTGCGCGGATCGAGATCGAGCCGCATCCGCGCGAAGATCGCGGCCGCGTCGCGGTTGAGCTGGTCCTCGTCGACGAACACGCCGAAGCGGCCGCGCGGCTCGCGCCCGATGAAGATGTTCTGCGCGACGCTCAGGTGGTTCATCAGGTTCAGTTCCTGATGGATGATGCCGATGCCGAGCGCCTGCGCGGCGCGCGGATCGTCGATCTCCACCGCGCGGCCGTCCATCCGGATCTCGCCTTCGTCCTTCTGATAGACACCGGCGAGAATCTTCATCAGCGTCGACTTGCCGGCGCCGTTCTCGCCCATCAGCGCGTGGACTTCGCCGGCATGCAGGTCGAACCGGCAATCGTCGAGCGCCTGCACGCCCGGAAAGCGCTTGCCGATGCCGGTCAGCGCAATCAGCGCGGCGGGTGCGGCGGTCGGGTTCAGATCAGGTTGCATGGCTCGATGCCCTCAGCTGATCGCGCGATCGAGATGCGTATAGCCGCCGTCGACGAACAGCCACTGGCCCGTCGTGTGCGACGCGCGGTCCGACAGCAGGAACACGGCCGTGTCGGCGATCTCGTCGGCGGTCGTGAAGCGCTTGCCGAGCGGCACCTTGCCGGCGATTTCCGCGAGCTTCGCTTCGGGATCGTCGAAACCGGCGATCCAGGTCTGGTAGAGCGGCGTCATCACCTCGGCCGGAATCACGGCATTCACGCGCACGCCGTCGTCGCGCAATGCGACGGCCCATTCGCGCGTCAGCGCGAGTTGCGCGCCCTTCGATGCGCAATAGCCGCTCGTGTTGCCCTGCCCGGTGACGGCCGTCTTCGACGAGATGTTGACGATCCCGCCGCGCGTCGCCTTCAGGTGCGGCACGCAGTAATGCGCCATCACATAGTAGTGGACCAGGTTGCGTTCGAGCGATGCGACGAACGCGTCGCGCCCGGCATCGAGCCCGACGCTGTCGTTGATGCCCGCGTTGTTGACGAGACCGTCGATGCGGCCGAAGCGCGCGATGGTTTGCGCGACCGCGTCGCGGCACTGCGCGTCGTCCTGAAGCTCGACGGACATGCACGCGGCGCGCGGCTGCTTGCGCGTGAGTTCACGCCAGAAGCCGTCGTCCGGCGTGTGGCGCGCGAATACCACCGGAATCGCACCTTCGCCGGCCAGCCGCATCGAGATCGCAGCGCCGATGCCTGACGCGCCGCCCGTCACGATCACGATCTTGTCTTGCAGATTCAAATCCACTTCGCGTCTCCGTCGTTCATGTTGTCGCCGCGCGGGCCGCGCGCGGTGCATCGTGCGTTCTCGTGCCGCATGCCGCATGCCACGTGCTTCAGCCGCGGAATCGATACCGTTCCAGCGATTCGGGCTTCATCTCGATCGAAAAGCCGGGCGCCGTCGGCGGCATGTACGCCGCGCCGCGCACGACGCACGGTTCGACGAAATGCTCGTGCAGATGATCGACGTATTCGGTCACGCGCCCTTCCTTCGTGCCGGAAATGCACACGTAGTCGATCATCGACAGATGTTGCACGTATTCGCACAGCCCGACGCCGCCCGCATGCGGACACACCGCCAGCCCGTACTTCGCGGCCAGCAGCATCACCGCGAGAATCTCGTTCACGCCGCCGAGCCGGCATGCGTCGATCTGCACGACGTCGATCGCGCCGCGCGCGATGAACTGCTTGAACAGCACGCGGTTCTGGCACATCTCGCCGGTCGCAACCTGCACCGGCGCGATCGCCTCGCGGATCTTGCGATGCCCTTCGACGTCGTCGGGGCTCGTCGGCTCCTCGATGAACCACGGTTTCGCGAAGGCCAGCTCGCGCACCCAGTCGATCGCCTCGTCGACTTCCCACACCTGGTTCGCGTCGATCATCAGCTTGCGGTCGGGGCCGATCACCTCGCGCGCGATCGTCACGCGACGGATGTCGTCCTCCAGGTTCGCGCCCACCTTTAGCTTCACGTAGTCGAAACCGGCGTCCACCGCCTCACGGCACAGCCGGCGCAACTTGTCGTCGCTGTAGCCGAGCCAGCCCGCCGACGTCGTGTAGCACGGGTAGCCTTCACGCTCGAGCGTCGCGATCCGCGCGGCCTTGCCCGGCGCCTGCCGACGCAGCAGATCGAGCGCCTCGTCCTGCGTCAGGCAGTCGGTCAGGTAGCGGAAATCGATCGCACGCACGATTTCCTCGGGGCTCATGTCCGCGACGAGCCGCCACAGCGGTTTGCCGACTGCCTTCGCCCACAGGTCCCACACCGCGTTGACGACGGCGCCCGTCGCCAGATGGATCGCGCCCTTGTCGGGGCCGATCCAGCGCAACTGGCTGTCCGACGTCACGTGCCGCCAGAAGCGGCCCATGTCCTCGCGGATCCAGTCGAGGTCGAGACCGACGACGAGGTGACGCATCGCGTCGATCGCCGCGCAGCAGATTTCGTTGCCGCGCCCGATGGTGAACGTGAGCCCGTGGCCTTCGAGCCCGTCGTGGTCGGTTTCCAGCACGACGTACGCGGCCGAATAGTCGGGGTCCGGATTCATCGCATCGGAGCCGTCGAGCTGCTGCGAGGTCGGGAAGCGCACGTCGAGGACGCGCATCGATCGAATGATAGGCATGACGAACGGTCCGTAAAAGGAAATCAGGCCTGCACGGTGCGCTGGCGCTGCTCGCCGAGCCCGTCGATGCCGAGCGTGATCACCTGCCCGGCGCGCAGATAGACCGGCGGCTTCTGCCCGAGACCGACACCCGGCGGCGTGCCGGTCGAGATCACGTCGCCCGGCTGCAGGCTCATGAAGCGGCTCAGATAGCTGATCAGATGCGGCACGCGGAACACCATCGTCGCAGTCGTGCCGTTCTGGTAGCGGTGACCGTCCACCTCGAGCCACAGCCGCAGCGCGTGCGGATCGGGCACTTCATCGGCCGTCACGAGCCACGGGCCGAGCGGGCCGAACGTGTCGTTGCCCTTGCCCTTGTCCCACGTGCCGCCGCGCTCGAGCTGGTATTCGCGCTCCGACACGTCGTTCACCACGCAGTAGCCGGCGACGTGCGACAGCGCGTCGGCCTCGTCGATGTAGCGGCCGCCCTGGCCGATCACCACGCCGAGCTCGACTTCCCAGTCGGTCTTCTCCGAGCCGCGCGGAATCTCGACGTCGTCGTTCGGGCCCGAGATCGCGCTCGTCCATTTGCCGAACACGACCGGCTCCTTCGGGACTTCCATGCCCGATTCGGCCGCGTGGTCGGAATAATTGAGCCCGATGCAGATGAACTTGCCGACGCGGCCGACGCACGCGCCGAGTCGCGGCGTGCCTTCGACGAGCGGCAGCGACGACGGGTCGATATCACACAGCCGCGCGAGCGACGCGGGTGTGAGCGCATCGCCGGCGATGTCGTCGATCACGCCAGACAGGTCGCGAATCTTTCCCTGCGCATCGAGCAGGCCGGGCTTTTCGTGGTGTTTGTCGCCAAATCTCAGCAGTTTCATGTTGTGTGAGGAAACGGAAAGTGAATGGAACGGCGCGGTTCGCTAGACGCGGTCAGTTCGACCAGCCGCCGTCGATCAGGTGAATCGCGCCGGTCGTGAACGACGCTTCGTCCGACGCGAGATACAACGCCAGCGCAGCCACTTCGTCCGCGGTGCCGATGCGGCCCATTGGCTGGCGCGCGACGAACGCCTCGCGCACGGTGTCGGTCGATACCTGGCGCGTGCGCGCCTGCTCGGCGATCCGCTGTTCCAGCGACGGCGACTCGATCGTGCCCGGGCAGATCGCGTTGCAGCGGATGCGCTGCTCGACGAAATCGGCGGCGACGGACTTGGTCAAGCCGATCACGGCCGCCTTGGTGGTGCCGTAGACGAAGCGGTTCGGCACGCCCTTCACGCTCGACGCGGCCGACGCCATGTTGATGATCGACGCGCCGCCCGCTGCCAGCATCGCCGGCAGCAGCGCGCGGATCAGCCGGTACATCGACGTGACGTTGAGGTTCAGCGAGAACGCCCACGCGGCATCGTCGCAATCGAGGATCGAGCCGTGGTGCACGAACCCCGCGCAGTTGAACAGCACGTCGAACGCACGCTCCTGCGCGGCGAGTGCCGACACGTCGCCCGCATCGGTCACGTCGAGCCGCCGCGTGGCCAGCCTGCCGCCTGCGCGTTCGGCGTCGGCCGCGAGTTGCGCGAGCGCGGCTTCGTTGATGTCGGTCGCCAGCACGTCGGCCCCCTCGCTTGCGAACCGCAGCGCGGTCGCGCGGCCGATACCTTGCCCGGCCGCCGTCACCAGCGCGCGCTTGCCCTGCAATCTCATGAGCACCACTCCTGTAGAAGCCGGCCGAGCCGACCAATTGGCACAAAGGACTAAAGGTCCAACCAATCATAGGAACAGATTCCGGATTTGTCACGATCGCGTGATTCAGTATTTTCCCGAACGGCAAAATCGGGCCGGCGGGCGGTGCGACGTACTTCGGTTACCGTCTTTTTCTGATTCCGGAGAGCAATCACTTGCCCCGCAAAGCCAATGCCGGCGCGGGTTTGCGCCGGCCTCGGGTGCCTGTGTCGCGCCGCCGTCGCGACGAAACTGACAAAAAAGTCATGTTCCCGTCAGGGTGTCAACGGGGGGCGCGCGCGATCATGGCGTTGCCGGACCGCGCTGCCCGGACCACCGCACCCCGCCCGTCGCAGATCCCTGACGGGCACCTCCGTCCCCCGCGGTGTCCACGTGACTGAGCGAGCAGACATGGTGGCGCGGGCCGATTTTCCGCCCCGGGCGTTCGCGTCCGGGGCGCTTTTGTCGTTGGTTTTTCAAGAAAATGCGCGTCGATTGTTTCTAAATCGGCAAAAGGTAATTTGAGCCAGACAGGATGTTTTTTCCGGTCACAGACGCTTACATTTAGCGCACCACTCATGGAAACCGCTACGGAATCGCCGTTGGGTAGTGACATCCACTGCCACGAGCGAAACCGCACGAGCTTTAGGAAACGGCAAATGAAGGCCTCCAAATCCCTGCCTGTGCTCGATCCCGCCGACGTCCACGTCGAAATTCTGGAACGCTCCGATACGTTGCTCGTCGTCCGCTGGGTCGAACCGGGCCGCTGTCACTACGGCGAACAGCGCTGGCGCCGCCGCTTCGCGCAGCGCACCGGCACCTGCGCGCTGTCGCGTCAGGTCATCCAGCGCGGCGACGAAGTCTTCCGCCCGGCCGAGCGCCCGGCACCGGCAAACGCGGCCGCGATGATCTCCGCCGCCGAAGTGCTCGCCCTGGCCGGCAGCCGGTAACGTCCGTCGCGCGACACGCAAGCCGGCCTAGAACCGCCGGTCTAGTTCCCCCGCTTGTCTGCCCCGCCCGCGCGGACTATCGTTACAGCATTCAATGTAACGATTACACGTCGTGGCGCACCGGCCACGCCGATGGAGGCAGACATGCATGCATGGAGCGCGCGCCACGTCCCGGCGCAAGGTGGCAAAGTCGCGGTCGTGACCGGCGCCAACAGCGGGCTCGGCTGGCAGATCGCGGAAACGCTGGCCGCCAAGGGCGCGACGGTCGTGATGGGCTGCCGCGATGCCACGCGCGGCGCGCAGGCCGCCGATGCGATCCGCCGATTCCATCCCGCCGCCCGGGTCGAAGTCGATCCGCTCGACCTCGCCGATCTCGCGTCGATCCAGCGCTTCGCCGCCGACGTCTCCGACCGCCACGGCCGCGTCGACATCCTCTGCAACAACGCCGGCGTGATGTTCCTGCCGCTGCGACACACGCAAGACGGCTTCGAGATGCAGTTCGGCACCAACCACCTCGGCCATTTCGCGTTGACCGGGCATCTGCTGCCCGCGCTGCGCGCCGCCCGGCGCGCGCGGGTCGTGACGATGTCGAGCGGCTTCAACCGCGGCGGCCGGATCCGCGTCGACGACCTGCGGGCCGAGCGCGGTTACAACCGTTATCTCGCCTACTGCGACAGCAAGCTCGCGAACCTCGTGTTCGCGATCGAACTGCAGCGCCGCTTCCAGCGCGCGGCGTTCGCGGGCATCAGCGTCGCCGCGCATCCCGGCTATGCGGCGACCAATCTCCAGTTCGCGGGCCCCGCGATGGACAGTTCGCCCACGCGCGCCGCGTTGATGCGCGCGGCGAACCGTTATCTCGCGCAACCGGCCGATCAGGGTGCGCTTCCCGCGATTCACGCGGCGACGTCACCCGACCTCACCGGCGGCTCGTACATCGGACCGTCCGGCTGGTTCGAGTCGAGCGGCCTGCCGGCGCCGGCGAGCGTGCCGCGCGCGGCGCGCGATGTGGCGACCGCCGCGCTGCTGTGGGAGGCCTCCGAAGCCGCGACGGGCGTGCATTTCCTGAGCTCGGGCGTGGCCGAGGGTCGCCCGCCCGCCACGCCGTTCGACCCGGCGACCGAGGTGCGTTGAATCACGCGCCGCTCGCCTCAACATTTGTCATGCTTATTACACTCGCAGAAATGAAAGCTTGGTGAAAGCATGACTGAACGGCCCACTGTTACCAGTCCGGAAACAATCTATCGTCAAAATCAGCGTTTACCCTGCACGACCCGGTGACTAACATTTAGTCAATCGCTGCAGACATGGTGTCGAAAGCGAACCCAATAAAACACCGGAGGTCATCATGAAATCGCTCGTTTCCGCAGTCGTTGCCGCTGTCGCCCTGTCCGCTTCGTTCGGCGCTTTCGCACAAAGCACCGTGACCCGCGCGCAAGTCCGCAACGAACTGGTCCAGCTCGAACAAGCCGGCTACAAGCCGGGCGTGTCGAGCCCGTACTACCCGAACGACATCCAGTCGGCGGAAGCGCGTGTTCATGGTGCCGACGCCAGCGGCTACGGCGCGCAACCGGTTCCGGTCGTCCACTCGGGCGCCCCGGTCGCCGCAGCGTCGTCGAACGCGCGCGACTCGATCTTCTTCGGCCAGTAAGCCGACGCGCCCCTGGCGGGCGCACCGCGCATCGCGCGACGAAGCTGTACCCGGACGAGCCCCTGATGCGGGCTCGTCTTGTTTTGTGAAACGCATACCTCCGCCGCCCGGCAGCGGGTGGCTTCGCCCGGGCGCGCTGCGTCCGGGCGCTTTTTCCACGGCGAGGTATGCGTGGCGTTGCCGTATGCGTCGGTCAACGCCCAGCGGTTGCAGCAGGCGCCGCACGCGACAGCACACGCCAGCGCGACAGCAGTTCGTCGCGATCGACGTAGCAGCCCTGCAGATGCCGGCGGCCCGTCGACGGATCGAACTCGGTGCGCGCATGCAGCACGCGCCGGTTGTCGAACGCCCACATGTCACCCGCCCGCAGGCGGCGCTGCACCCGGAAACGCGGCTCGCGCGCGAGCGCGAGAAACCGCCGGTACGCGCGATAGACGGCCGCGACCGATCCGGCCGGCGCATCGAGCGGCCCGCGCAGGAAGTTCGCGACGCGCACTTCCGTCACGTTGCCGCGTGCATCGAGGCCGATCACCGGCGCCGAGCAGCGGTAGTCGCTGTTCGCACTCTTGTTCCAGAACTCGAACGGCGTCGAGGCAAGGTATTCGAAATCGGCCGGGTAGTCGCGCCGCAGCGCTTGCGCGAGCGCAAAGCCGTCGAGGAAGATGCTGTCTCCGCCCGTTGCGTCGTTCGCGAGGCAATGCAGGAACTGCACGCCCGGCTGCAATTCACGCGTCGGCAAGTCGGTGTGCGGCGGCAGGTTGAGCGACGTATAGGCATTGCTGTCCGGTCGCGGCTTCGATTCGACATCGAACAGCACGCCGAAATTGCTTTCGCGGATCAGGCCGACACGACGCGCGATCTCGTCGACCCGGCCGCGTTCGGCCGGCACGCCCTCGACGAGCGTCAATCCCGTGCGCTGCAAGGCGGCAAGCCACTCGCGCAACGCGCCGTCGTCCTCCATCACGTCACGCCATGCGAACACGCCGATCGCCGTCGCATCGTCGCCGGCCCATACGTGCCGCCCGTGCGCGGCCTGGCGTTCCGCGCGCGACGCATCGTCGTATGCATGCGCACGCAACCATCCAGGCGACCAGGTGCTGCGATGTCCGTCGTTCCACTCGACGTGCAGCGCGCCGTCGGTTTCGACATGCACGGCGAGCGCAGACAAATCCTCGCGTGCGTCGGCGATCTCGAACACCTGCTCACGCGTGAGTGCATGCACGCACGTGGAACACGCGCAGTTGTCGCGCAGCCAGTCGAAGTGAAACGGCGATCGTCGCGTGTCGCTCCACTCGACGTCCACCGTTCCATCGCCGATCGTCGCCGCCGCAATGGCCGCGTCGGCGGAAAAGGTCCGCCAGTCCTCGATACGGTGTTGCGCTGCCTGCATCGTTGCCTCCCGGAAACGCCCGCTACGCGTGTGGTGCGAGCAGAAACCCGCCGATCATCCGGTGCATCCGCGCCGCCTGCGGGCTCGTTCCGAGCGCGCGCCAGCAGCCGTGCACCAGCCCCTCTCCCCTCCAGTAACGCGCGGCGCCGCCGGCCGCAAGGATGCGTTCGACGTAGACGCGCGCATCGTCGCGCAGCGGATCGTGTTCCGCGCCGATCGCGAGCACGGGCGGCAGCCCGTCGAAGCGTGTCGCCGCAAGCGGCACGGATGCGCGCAGCAGCGGATCGTCTTTCAGCGCGGTTTCATCCGCATCGCCCCAGTACAGCGCGCGATAGCGATGAACGTCGTCGAGCGTCAGCATCGGCGCGTGCGCTTCCGCCTCGCGCGCCGGCGATTGCGGTTCGATGCCGAGCATCGGATAGACGAGTGCAATCCCGTCGATGCCGCCTTCGCCCGCATCGCGCAGCGCGGTCGCGACGGCGGCCGCGAGATTGCCACCCGCGCTGTCGCCCGCGAGCGTCAGCGGTCGCGCGCATGAGTTGAACGGCCAGCCCGCTGCGTCGCGCGCGGCGCGCGTGACGGCCAGGCAATCTTCGAGCGCGGCCGGCGCACGATGCTCGGGCGCGAGCCGGTAGTCGACCGCGATCACGGCCAGCCCCGTGTCGGCGGCCAGTTGCGCGGTGATCAGCGCGTGACTGTCGAGCGAGCCGACGACGAAGCCGCCGCCATGAAAGAACAGCACGGTGCCGCGCGGCTCGCCGTGCGCAGGCGCGTAGCGCCGGAGTGCGATGGCGCGGCCGTCCGGCGCGTGCCACGCGGCGTCCTGCTGCACGATGCCGGGCGGCAGTTCGGCGGGCGTCCATGCGGCCGCGAAGCGATCGTAGATGCGGCGTTGCTCGACGGGCGAGCGCGCCGCCGCGTCGGCCGGATACCAAGTGTCGACGGCTGCAACGAACGCCGCGATTTCCGGTTCGAGCATCGTGTGCGCTCCGCGGTCGAGGGTTGAACGCTGAAATTTGAACGTTGAACGTCGACGCTAGCGACGCGGCGGCAGTCCGATCACGCGCCCCGCATACGCGGGCGCCGCGCAATCGCGCTGCAACGCATGCAGTTCGGCCACGCGCGCGGCGACGTCGTCGTCGAACGGCGCCGATTTCGCGCCGTCGCGCGTATCGACGTGCAGCAGCATCTGCTCGCTCGCCGACACCGCGCCGTCATGGCCGTCCGCGAACAGCTCGAGATACAGGTGCAGCCGCTTCGCGTCATGCGCGAACACCCGCGCATCGACGCGCACGCGCGTGCCTTCCTTGATCTCCTGCAGATAGTTCACGTGCGCTTCGAGCGTGTAGACCGAGCGGCCCCGCTCGCGACGCGCGGCGTCGTCGAGACCGATGCGGTCGAGCAGCGCATCGGTCGCGAAGCTGAAGATCAGCAGATAGAACGCGTCGCGCAGGTGGCCGTTGTAGTCGACCCACTCGGGCCGCACGACGTCGTGGTAAATCGTCAGCGGGGTATCGCCGGTCATGTTCGTTCAGTCCTCGAATCGCATCCCATGCCGCGCCTTCACCGCGGCGATCGCCTTCAGCACCTCGGTGATGCACTCGTCGCGATAGCGTTCGAGTTCCTTGATGCTGCGCGTGCCCTGCTGCTCGCTCGTGCCTTCGACGACGCTGTCGATCAGTTCGTCGGTCAGCTTCGGCGCGACCAGCTTCGTCCATGGCAGTTCGAGCGCGGGGCCGAACTGCTGCATGAAGTGTCGCATGCCGGCATCGCCGCCGGCCAGCGTGTAGGTCAGGAACGTGCCCATGAACGACCAGCGGATGCCCGCGCCGAAGCGGATCGCATCGTCGATCTCGCCGGTCGTCGCGACGCCTTCGTTGACGAGATGCAACGCCTCGCGCCACAGCGCTTCGAGCAGCCGGTCCGCGATGAAGCCCGGCACCTCCTTGCGCACGTGCAGCGGCCGCATGCCGAGCTTGCGATAGATCGCCATCGCGGCCTCGACCGCTTCCGGCGACGTGCGTGCGCCGCCGAGCACCTCGACGAGCGGCAGCAGGTAGACCGGATTGAACGGATGGCCGACCACGCAGCGCTCCGGGTGCGTCGCACGCGCGTAGAAGTCGGTCGGCAGCAGCCCCGACGTCGACGACGCGATGATCGCGTCGGGCTTCGCCGCGCGGCTGATCTGTTCGTGCAGTTCGAGCTTCAGCGTCTCGCGCTCGGGCGCGCTTTCCTGGATGAAGTCCGCGTCGGCGACGCAGGCGTCGATCGTCGACTCGAAGCGCAGCCGCGCGGGATCGGCGCCCGGCGCGAGGCCGACGCGTTCGAGCGCGGGCCACGCATTCGCGACGTTCGCGCGCAACCGCTCCTCGGCGCCCGGCGCGGGGTCCCACACGACCACGTCGAGACCGTGCGCGAGCGCACGGCAAATCCATCCGCTGCCGATCACGCCGGTGCCGATCGCGGCGAACGTCTTGATGTCGGTCTTCACTGCCATGTCACGCATCCTTCAAATCGGGGGAAATCGGACGGCGACCGCGCCCGTGCGCGCCGCCGCATTGAATCGGAATCAGCCTTGCAAACTCACGCGAATTCGGTCACCGCGCGGCGTTCGAGCGGACGCTCGCCGCGCGCCGGCAGGCCGAGCTTGCGACGCCCTTCGGCCGGCGTCAGCACGCGGCCGCCGAGGCGTTCGACGATTTCCCGCGCACGCTCGACGAGCGTGCCGTTGGTCGCATGCACGCCGCGATCGAGCCAGATGTTGTCTTCGAGGCCGACGCGCACGTGACCGCCGAGCAGCATCGCCTGCGCGACCATCGGCATCTGCATGCGGCCGATCCCGAAGCCAGCCCAGTGCGCGCCCGGCGGCAGGTTGTCGACCATCGCCTTCATCGTGCCGGTGTCGGCCGGCGCGCCCCACGGAATGCCGAGGCACAGCTGGAACAGCGGCGGATCGTCGAGCAGCCCTTCCTTCAGCAACTGCTTCGCGAACCACAGATGGCCCGTATCGAAGATTTCCAGTTCCGGCTTCACGCCGAGTTCCTGGATGCGTTTCGCGCCGGCGCGCAGTTGCGCGGGCGTCGATACGTAGATGTAGTCGCCGTCGCCGAAATTCAGCGTGCCGCAGTCGAGCGTGCAGATTTCCGGCAGCAGTTCCTCGACGTGCGCGAGGCGCGTGAGGCCGCCGACGAGATCGGTGCCCTTGCCGAAGCGCATCGGGTCCTCGCCCGGGCCGATCTCCAGATCACCGCCCATGCCGGCCGTCAGGTTGATGATCACATCGACGTCCGCCGAGCGGATCCGGTCGACCACTTCGCGGTACAGGTTCGGGTCGCGGCTGCCGCGGCCCGTCTGCGGGTCGCGCACGTGGCAGTGCGCAACCGTCGCGCCGGCCTTCGCCGCTTCGATCGCGGCGGCCGCGATTTCCTTCGGCGTGACCGGAATCGCCGGATGCTTGCCGACCGTGTCGCCCGCGCCGGTGACCGCGCAGGTGATGATGACTTCGTGGTTCATGCTGAATGCCCTCGCTTGATGCTGTTCGTGTCGCTCGTTTTCCGTCGTACTGCAGATTATTTGTCGCTGCGCGCCGCCCGCTTGCGGCGCGCGCGGGCCGTTACAGGCCGAGATACGCCTTCACGGCAGGCAGGCCGTCCTTGCCGTCGAACGTCTTGACGCCGGCGAGCCAGGCATCGAGCACCTGCGGATTCTTCTTCAGGTACGCCTTCGCGGCGTCGGCCGGTTTCGTCTTGTTCATCACCGACTGCATCAGCTGGTTCTCGAGCTGCGTCGTGAAGCGCAGGTTCTCGACGAGCTTGCCCGCGTTCGGGCAGCGCGCGATGAAGTCGGGCGCCGTCAGCGTGTACACGCGCGCTTCGCCGTAGTTCGGGCCGAAACTCGCATCGCCGCCGGACAGGTAGTTCATGCTGATCTGGATGTTCATCGGATGCGGTTCCCAGCCGAGGAACACGACCCACTTCTTCTCGCGGATCGCGCGCTCGACCGTCACGAGCATCCCGGCCTCGCTCGATTCGACCAGCTTGAAGCCGCCCAGGCCGTACTGGTTCGTGTCGATCATCTTCTGGATCGTCGCGTTCGCGCTGCTGCCCGGCTCGATCCCGTAGATCTTGCCGTCGAGTTCCGCGCGGTGTTTCGCGATGTCATCGAAGGTCTTCAGGCCGGCCTGGTATTCATAGCTCGGCACCGCGAGCGTCGCCTTCGCGCCCGACAAATTCGGCGTCTCGACCACGTTGATCGACTTGCTGTCGAGGAACGGCTGGAGCTGCTTTTGCTGCACCGGCCACCAATAGCCGAGCGAGATGTCGAGCTGCTTGCTCTTCAGGCCGGCGAACGAGATCGGCACCGATGCGATCGTCGTCGTCGGCTTGTAGCCGAGCCCTTCGAACACCGTCGACGCGAGCGCCGTGGTGGACGTGATGTCGGTCCAGCCGATGTCCGCGAAGCGTACGTTGCGGCAGGTCGCTGCTTCCGTTTCGGCGTGCGCCGCGGTCGCGAATGCGCCGGTCGCCAGCACGGCCGCGACGAACGCGGCGATCTTTGTCGACTTCATGGTTTCTCTCCCGATTGGACCGATGTCCGACGGGTTCGCGGAGTGCGTCCCGGCCTGCATCGTGGGAGTAAAAGTAACGAGCCATATTGGTCGAAAGACGACCGGCGGCGACCTTTTCTTGACTATTTGCGACTATGAGTGGAAACCACTATGCGCGAGCAATGTCTTGTGCGGCGGGGGTTTGAGGCGAATTTCGGCGAAGCGGGGGTTGTCCGGATGCGGCGTGACGGATGCCGACGGAGCGTGCTTCGGCGGTGGCGCCGGAACGCGCGTGATGTCGATTCCGGCCGGGCCGGTGCGGGCCGGCGCCCGACACGTTATCGCGGTACCTCGACGTAGGTTTCCCTGCAGATCTCGCGCAACGCCTGGACCAGCAGATCCCGCGTCGGTGCATGCGATTCGGCGGCGCGCGTAAACAGCGCGATGGGCGGCAGCGTCCAGACCAGCGAGTAAGGCACGATCGCCACGCCGGCGATGCGCACCATTTCTTCGGCGATATCGGCAGGCACGATCGATACGGCGTCGTCGCTCGACGCGATCATTTCGCCGATCAGCTTCGACGAGTAGCTTTCGACGATCGGCACGGGCGGCGCGATGCCGGCCGACAGGAACAGGTCCGTCACCTGCTCCCGCATCGGCGTATGCGGCGCGCCGAGAATCCAGTCCAGTTCGCGCAGCTTCTCCCAGTCGAGCTTCATGCGCGCCAGTTTCGCGGCGAGGCGCCGGCTCGCGATCATCCGCGGCTGCTGCTGGTACAGAACTTCGAAGGAAACCTGCCCCAGATCGACCGCCGACGACGCCCGCCCGATCACGAGATCGACGCTGTGGTCCTTGAGCTGGAGCAGCAACTGGTCGCTGGTGCCTTCGTGGATCGTCACGGTCAGGCGGCGCTCCATCCGGGATTGCAGCCGCTTGAGCGCCGCCGACAGCATCTGGCCCGAAATAAACGGAATCACGCCGATATGCAGGTGGGCCGCGTGGCCGGCGGCGACCGCCTCCATCTCGCGGGCGAGATGGTCGAGGTCCTTCAGCATCGCCCGGGCGCGCTCGAGCACGACCGAGCCGAGCGCGGTCGGCCGCATCCCGCGCGACGAGCGCTCGAACAGCGGCGTGCCGAACATGCTTTCCAGCTCGGACAGCGCGTTCGTCACGGCAGGCTGGCTGCTGGCCATGTGCTCCGCGACGCGCGTCAGCGACCCGTGCTGCTGGATCTGCAGCAACAGCATCAGGTGCCGCATCTTCAGGCGCGCACCGAGCCGCCGGACCACGTCGTTCGCGTCGAATGTCATTGCCGAACCGCCACACCATCATGAAAAAGTGATGGACCGATATTAAAACAGAATCATCTCCTTATGGCTGATCCCTAGAATCACCTCATGGATCGCGTCGGGACTGGCCTGGCGCGCACGCCCGGACCCAAAAACATGAAACAGACAGAGACTCAGCAGCAGGCCGCGTACGACTATCACGAGTTTCCGACCCCGGGGAAGATCTCCGTCGTCGCCAGCAAGCCGCTCGTGACGCAGCGCGATCTCGCGCTCGCCTACACGCCGGGCGTCGCCAGCGTGTGCGAGTCGATCGCCGCCGAGCCGCTGAACGCGCATCGCTTCACGAGCCGCGGGAATCTGGTGGGCGTCATCACCAACGGCACCGCCGTGCTGGGTCTGGGCAACATCGGCGCGCTCGCGTCGAAGCCGGTCATGGAAGGCAAGGCCGTGCTGTTCAAGAAGTTCGCGGGGATCGACGTGTTCGACATCGAGATCAACGAGACCGATCCGGACAAGCTCGTCGACATCATCGCCGGCCTCGAGCCCACTTTCGGCGGGATCAACCTCGAAGACATCAAGGCGCCCGAGTGCTTCACCGTCGAGCGCAAGTTGCGCGAGCGCATGAAGATTCCGGTCTTCCACGACGACCAGCACGGCACCGCCATTACCGTGGCCGCCGCATTCATCAACGGGCTGAAGGTGGTCGGGAAGTCGATTTCCGAGGTGAAGGTCGTGACGTCGGGCGCCGGTGCCGCGGCGCTGGCCTGCCTGGACCTGCTCGTCGACCTCGGGCTGCCGGTCGCGAACATCTGGGCGACGGATATCGAAGGCGTCGTCTACCGCGGCCGCACCACGCTGATGGATCCCGCCAAGGAACGCTTCGCGCAGGAAACCGACGCGCGCACGCTCTCCGAAGTGATCGGCGACGCCGACGTATTCCTTGGGCTGTCGGTCGGCGGCATTCTGAAACCGGAGATGCTGAAGGCGATGGCCGCGCGTCCGCTGATTCTCGCGCTCGCCAATCCGACGCCGGAAATCTTCCCGGAACTCGCGCATGCGACGCGCGACGACGTCGTGATCGCGACGGGCCGCTCGGATTTCCCGAACCAGGTCAACAACGTTCTCTGCTTCCCGTACATTTTCCGCGGCGCACTGGATGTGGGCGCAACGACGATCACCCGCGAAATGGAAATCGCCGCGGTTCACGCGATTGCCGGCCTCGCTCAGGAAGAGCAGAACGACATCGTCGCGGCGGCCTATGGCGGCGATGAAGTGTCCTTCGGTCCGCAATACCTGATTCCGAAGCCGTTCGATCCGCGCCTGATCGTTCGCATCGCGCCGGCCGTGGCCAAGGCCGCGATCGAAGGCGGCGTGGCGACGCGCCCGCTCGCGGATCTCGACGCGTATGTCGAGCAGCTGCAGCAGTTCGTCTACCACTCGGGCGCGTTCATGAAGCCGCTGTTCGCGACCGCGCGTCAGCTCGTGCGTGATGGCGGCAAGGCACGCATCGTGTTCACCGAGGGCGAGGACGAGCGTGTGCTGCGCGCGGTGCAGGTCATCGTCGACGAGAAACTCGCGCGTCCGATCCTGGTCGGGCGTCCGGAAGTGCTGCTCGCGCGTATCGAGCGGTTCGGCCTGCGCCTGCGTCTCGGTCAGGATGTCGAAGTGACCAACCCGGAATATGACGAGCGTTTCCCGCAATACTGGACGACGTATTGGGAATTGCGCTGTCGCGACGGCATCTCGAAGGAAATGGCGCGCGTCGAAATGCGGCGCCGCCTGACGCTGATCGGCGCGATGATGGTGCGGCTCGGCGATGCGGACGGGATGATCTGCGGGACGGTCGGCGAGTACCACAATCACCTGCGATTCGTGGACGAAGTGATCGGCAGGAAGCCCGATGCGTCGACCTACGCCGCGATGAACATCCTGCTGCTGAATCAGCGGACGGTCGCGCTGGTCGATACGCACGTCAACGACAACCCTGATGCGGAGCAGATCGCGGAATTCACGATCGCGGCCGCGCGGCAGATGGAGTGGCTGAATCTCTCGCCGAAGGTTGCCCTGCTGTCGCGGTCGAACTTCGGGTCGGGGAGCGCGGCTTCGGGCGTGAAGATGCGCCGGGCGCTGGAAATCATTCGCGCGCAAGCGCCGGATATCGAGGCGGATGGCGAGATGCACGGCGACTGCGCGCTCGACGAGGCGCTGCGGGCACGACTGCTGCCGATGTCGCCGCTGAAGGGTGCGGCGAACCTGCTCGTGTGTCCGAACGTCGATGCAGGGAATATCGCCTATAACCTGCTCAAGACCGAGGCCGGCAGTAACGTTGCGGTCGGGCCGTTCCTGCTGGGCGTCAACGGGCCGGTGAACATCCTCACGTCCAGTGCGACCGTGCGACGGATCGTGAACATGACGGCGTTGACGGTGATCGAGGCGAATCGCAACGCGGCCGTGTAATTGCGGTTGATGCGGGGTCGGCTACGGCCGACCCCATCGGTCAGCGGGTTACGGTCTGCACCACAACCGGCGCGGATATCGCGCTGGCCGACGAGATTCTTCGGACGATCAACGAATCGCCGAATGAAGCGCACGCGAGCAGACACAACTTTCGACATTTGTTGCGGACACAACCTTTCCCGCGCATGACGGCTGCCGGACAGAAGCGGCCATCACGGATTCGATGCCCGCGTTTCGCAAGATCTCCATCAGAAGCACAAGATTTACGGATGGAAGGTTTCACCGCGGTTCAGCATGTCGACGAATTCCGCGATTTTACGCGCCCGTGTTTCCGGTTTTTTCGCATTCTGTATCCGGAACAGGATCGCGTAGCGGTTGCGGCTATTCAGCGTTGCAAAGAACGCCTTGGCTTTCGAATTTGCGTCCAACGCCACCTGCAGGTCGTCCGGCACGGTCGAGTTGCTGGCCGACGTATAAGCAGCCTTCCAGCGGCCGTCCCGCCGCGCCTTCTCGATCTCGCGCATGCCGGACGCGCGCATCCTGCCTGCGGCGATCAGCGCTTCGGCCCGGTCCTTGTTGAGTTTGGACCAGATGCTTTTTGCGGAGCGCGGCGTGAAGCGTTGTAACCAGTACGTCTCGCTCTCAGCCCGTTTTTGGCCGTCGATCCAGCCATGACAGAGCGCGCTTTCCAACGCTTGGTCGTAGGTGACGGTTCGCTGCGTGGCACCTTTTTTCGCCAGACGCAGCCATACTCCGCTCGAAGTGCCGCCGTTTTGCGCCAACCAGCTTTCCCATTCGGTTTGACTGGCAAATGTCAGAGCGCATTCGGTCATGTCACTGTCCAAAATGGTTGAGTACGGGCGCGGGAAACCGTCCGCAGTCCAACAGCGCTTTACGAACAGCAACGTCCGGCTTGTTTGGGTCGGAAGTCATCGCCGGATTTGGCGGCTTCCGACCTCGGCCGATCGAAAACGCGCGCTACAGAACGCGTTCCAACGCGTCAGCAAATCGCCCGACCGCCGCATCGACATCATGCAGCTTGTCGAGCCCGAACAAGCCGATCCGGAACGTCTTGAAATCCGCCGGCTCGTCGCACTGCAGCGGCACACCAGCCGCGATCTGCATGCCGACGTCGACGAATTTCTTGCCGGACCGGATGTCGTCATCGTCCGTGTAGCTCACGACGACGCCCGGCGCCTCGAAGCCTTCCGCCGCCACGCTCCGGAACCCCTTCTCGGCCAGCAACGCGCGAATCCGCGTGCCGAGTTCGAGCTGTTCCGCCCTCACCTTGTCGAAGCCGTACGCTTCCGTTTCCTTGATCACGTCGCGCAGCGTCGCGAGGCTGTCCGTCGGCATCGTCGCGTGGTACGCGAACCCGCCGTTCTCGTACGCTTCCATGATCTGCAGCCACTTGCGCAGATCGCATGCAAAACTGGTGCTGGTCGTCGCATCGATTCGCTCGCGCGCAAGCGGACTCATCATCACCAGCGCACAGCCTGGCGACGCGCTCCAGCCCTTCTGGGGCGCACTGATCAGCACGTCGACGCCGCTCGCCTCCATGTCGACCCAGATCGTCCCGGACGCAATGCAATCGAGCACGAACATGCCGCCGACCGCGTGCACGGCGTCGGCCACCGCGCGCAGATACGCGTCGGGCAACATCATCCCGGAGGCGGTTTCGACATGCGGAGCAAAGACCAGATCCGGCTTGTGTTCGCGAATCGCGGCGACGACCTCCTCGATCGGGGCCGGCGCGAACGCCGCCTGCCTGCCCGGCTCGACCGGACGCGCCTTCAACACGATCGACTCGGACGGAATGCGGCCCATGTCGAAAATCTGCGACCAGCGGAAGCTGAACCAGCCGTTGCGGATGACCAGACACTTCGTGTCCGTCGCGAACTGGCGCGCAACGGCTTCCATGCCGAACGTCCCGCTGCCCGGAACGATCGCCACCGCCTTCGCGTTGTAGACCTTCTTCAGCGCCGCGGAAATATCGCGCATGACGCCCTGAAAGCGCTGCGACATGTGATTGATCGACCGGTCGGTGTACACCACCGAATATTCGAGAAGCCCGTCACGATCGACATCGGGAAGTAAGCCTGGCACGTTCGCCTCCGGTAAAGGATGAACCATGGGATGAGCGCGAGCGGCATTCGCGTAGTGGATACCGCCGCACCGATGCATTTCTGCGCTTGTACCTGAACGATGATCGATTCTAGCGAAAGCCGTCTGACGTCAGGGGATTTTGGTGTGCCGCATGGCGCACTGCGGCAATCGATCACTTCGGCCATCGCCAGGACGGATCCGACAGATGTTCGGCGAAGTAGTCGGACAGCGCGGCAACCTTCGCGGGCCGTGCGCGCGCGGACGGCGTGACGAAGTAGAGGCCACCCCGCGTCAACGACCACTCGGTCAGGATCGCTTCGAGGCGGCCATCGGCCAGATATTCGCCGGCGATGAATTCAGGCAGCTCCGCAATCGCGAGACCGGCGAGCAGCGTCGGCAACAGCGCATCGGCGTTCGTCACGCGCAGCGGACCGTTCGGCATGACCGCCTCCTCGTCACCCGCGTCGTTCGTGAAACGCCACACATCGCTATGCGCCCGATACGCGTACGAGAGACATGGCCGCCCCGCCAGTTCGCGCGGATGCGCGGGCCGTCCTTCGCGCTTCAGGTATGCAGGCGACGCCACCACGTATTGCGTCACTGCACACAACCGCCGGGCCACCAGCGACGAATCCGGCAGCGCGGCGATACGCAATGCGGCATCGAAACCGTCGGCGATCAGGTCAACCGACGCATCCGACAGATGCAAGTCGATCGACACGTCCGGATATGCACGAAAGAAACCGGGCAGCAGCGGCGCGACCCAGCGCAACCCGAACGACATCGGCACCGCGAGGCGCACCAGCCCGCGCGGCTGCACGGCCATCTCGCGCGCGGCACTTTCCGCTTCTTCGGCATGGCGATACACCTCGCCGGCCTTTTCGCAGATCGTCCGGCCGAACTCGGTGAGCGCCAGTTGACGGGATGTCCGGTTGAAAAGTCGTCCGCCCAAACGGTCTTCCAGGCGGGCGACGCCGCGCGAAACGGTCGCCACGGATACGCCCATCGCGCGCGCCGCCGCCGCGAACGATCCTTCCTCGGCGACCTTGGCGAACATCGCGAGCCCTTCGAAGTCAGGCAGCCTGGCCATTTCCCCTCATCTTTTCATTTATGCAACGTTGACTTGCGATCAATTCTATTTCGAAACGAAGGGCGCGTCGATATTCTCCTTACATCGCAGCACGCAACACCGAAACGCAGTCACCCACTCACTGAACGAAAGGAGAAACACCATGGCACGCAAGCTCGACAACAAGATCGCACTCGTCACCGGCGGCACCAGCGGCATCGGCCTCGCCACCGCGCAGCGCTTCGCGGCGGAAGGCGCGCACGTCTACCTGACCGGCCGCCGGCAGGCCGAACTCGATGCCGCGGTCAACGCGATCCGCGAAGGCGGCGGCAACGCGACGGGCGTACGCGTCGACTCCACGAAGCTCGACGAACTCGACGCGCTCTATGCGCAAATCAACGAAGAACACGGGCGCCTCGACGTGCTGTTCGCGAACGCCGGCGGCGGTTCGATGCTGCCGTTCGGCAGCATCACGGAAGAACATTTCGACGACACCTTCAATCGCAACGTGAAAGGTGTGCTGTTCACGGTGCAAAAGGCGTTGCCGCTGCTCGCCGACGGCGCATCGGTGATCCTCACCGGCTCGACGGCCGGCAGCGCGGGCACCGCTGCATTCAGCGTGTATTCGGCTTCGAAGGCAGCGGTGCGCGCGTTTGCTCGCAGCTGGATTCTCGATCTGAAGGAGCGCCGCATCCGCGTGAACACGATCAGCCCGGGCGCAACCCGCACGCCGGGCCTGCTCGACCTCGCCGGCCAGGACGCCGCGCAACGGCAAGGTCTCGCCGATTACCTGGCCGCGCAGATTCCGATGGGGCGCCTGGGCGAGCCGGAAGAGATCGCGGGCGCCGCACTGTTCCTCGCGTCGGACGACGCGAGCTTCGTGAACGGCATCGAGCTGTTCGTCGATGGCGGCCAGCAGCAGATCTGAGCGTGGCGCAGGCGCACCGCCGCCATCTCGACGAAGCGCCCCCGCGAGTCGCGCCGCAGCAGGGGCAACCGGACGACGCCTGCGCCCAAGCGCCATCGGCAAAGCCGATCAGTACCGCTCGGACACACCCGCGATTCCGCGCTCATGCAGTGCGCGGACCAGCCCGGCGCGTACCGTCGCGACGTCCGAAAACGCCGGACGCCGATGCGCAGCGACTTCGGCGGCGGTATAAGGCTTGAAGTCGTGCGGCAGCGCATCGCGGTTCATCGTCGTGAGCACCCAATTCAGCACGTCGGCGAGATCCTCGTCCGACAGCGCCGAATTCGACGCGCCGGGCACGCGCATCACGTACTCGCGTCCCGCCGGCAGATGTGTGAAATAACCGAGCGAATTCGCGAGCGGCGGCACCTTGCCCGGAATGCCGCCGCCCGTCGCCGTGTGGCAGCCCATGCAGTTGAGCACCCAGTGCTGTCGCGCGAGCGTCGCGTCGATCACGCCGTCGGCATGCGCGGGTACGGCAATCGCGAATGCGGCAGTGACCAGCATCGAAGACAGGCACCGTGCCATGAATGAACCGTTCGGGCACGCCGCCGCGCGCCGGCCGCCACGCAAGCGCATGCGCACGGCATTCAAAGCCCCAGCCCCTTCGTCACGACCGCACGCTGCGCATGAACGGCCGTGCCGTCCATCTCGTTCGCGCGCGCCGCGCGAATGTCGGCCGCCGTGAACGGCTTCGCGTCGCCGTGCTTGTCGTTGAGATCGAACACGACATAGTTCAGCACGTTCGCGATATCGTCATCGCTCGCACTCGCGAATGACGGCATCTTGAAGTTGTAGCGCTTGTCGTGCACCGTGATCTCGCCGAACATCCCGTGCAGCAACGTCGCGACGAGCTGCACGCGGCCCGCGTCGGCCGTTGCATACCTGCCCGGATACTCGGTCAGCGGCGGCGCGAGGCCGTCCTGCCCCTTGCCGCCCGCCTGGTGACACACCGCGCACTGCGCATCGAACAGGCTCTTGCCCGCCGGGTAGTGAACGGCCTGCTGCGCATCGGCGAAGCCCGGCAACGCAAAACCCGCGACAGCCGCCACACACGCGACAACGAACTTTCCACCTTGCTTCGTTTTCATTGCTTCGCCGCTCCTAGCAGGACCGAAACTGAACAGTGATAGTTAGAATTTCCGTTCGCCATGCACCAGTTGATGTCGTTGTTCAGCGACAGCTTGTACAGCGGCTTCTCGCGCTCGTTGCGATTGCAGAAGCACTTTCCGCACGATGTCTTGCCGCAGCAATCGTTGTACGACACGATGTAGTCCGACCCGTCGTGCGGGTTGCGGCACGTACCGATCCACGTGATCGGCGATGGCGTCGTGCCCGGCGGGCAACTGCTCGACGTACCGCCGCAGCAGCTGCACAGCCAGCCGTCGATCGCGCAGTATTTCCAGTAATCGCAGCTCATCGGATCGTCGCTCGCACCCGGCGCGGCAGCACCCGAAGCCGCCGATGCGCCCGACGCCGCATCCGCTGCATACGCGGTGCGATCGACGGGCAAGAGCGGCAGCATCGCCGATCCGACCAGCACCTTGCCGAGCTTCGCCATCGCGCTACGCCGCGAACTATGCTGCGCGACGCCGCGCGCCGACCGCTCGAACCATGAATCAAACAGGCTCATGTGGTTGTTCTCCGTTGACGTTGAAAGAGGGTCGGCCGGTCACGCGTGCTGCGCGTGCCCTTCGTGACCGCCATGGTCGTGATCGCCGTGCACGAACTGCTGCAGCGATGCAACGCCACGCTCCTTCGCTTCGAACAGGCTCTCGAGATGCTCGCGGGCGTTGACGAGCCCCTTTGCGCGCACGGCACCGGTGTCGTCGAGCAGCACCGCGTACGGCAGCTTGCCGATCTGATACGCAAGGCCCAGCTCCTGCGACAGCACGTATGGGAAACGTGCGAGGTCGTGCTTCTGTGCGAAGCGCGTGTGTTCGTCGAGATCGCCGTCGCTCGCGAGCACGATGTTCACTGGCGTCGATTCACTCGCCTGCAACGACGGCAACAGCGGCAGCAGTTTCTTGCAGACCGGGCACGTCGGCGACAGGAAGAACAGCAGCGTCGCCTTGCCCGATGCATCGATACCGCCGACCTTCACCTGCGAGCCGCGAATGTCGGTCAGTTCGAACGTCGGCGCGATCGCGCCGACCGCCGGCCCCTTGTCGATCATCAATGCGCCGGCCGGCATGATGCGTTCGTACAGGATGCCGATCTGGCGCACGAGCGCGAGGCAGATTGCGCCGAGCGCGAGAACGGCAACCCACAGCAAGGCCGTGGAAACGGTGAGAGCGGTTTGCATCATGAATTCCTCAGGTGGGAAAGGCGTGGTACGTTGGCGAGCAGCACGTCGACGGTGAGCAGCGCGCAGACGATCAGCAGCACGGAAGAGAGCAGCGTCAGGTAGTCGAACCACACGACCGCGCGGCTGCCCGGTTCGATGAACGCGGTCGCAGTCAGCACGATGAGCAGCAGCACGCGCGCGACATGCAGCCAGCCGATGCCGCGCGGCGCGTCCGCGCGCGCGGCGGCGAAACCGGAGCAGCCGCAGTCGATATCGGTATGGCCGCGCAGGATGTTGATCGCGATGCCGACCGCGAATACGAGCAGCAATGCGATCAAGCCGAGCGCGCCGGTCGTGCGCGTGTCGGGAAACAGCAGCGCCGTGGCGCAGACGGCTTCCGCAAGCGGAATCGCGAATGCGACGGGCGAGGTGAGCGCGTCGGGCAGCAGGCGATAGCCGGCGAGCGCCTGCCGGAACGTCGCAGGCCGGCGCATCTTGGCGAAGGCGCCGAGCAGCACGACGACGGCCGCGCCTGCCTGTGCGCTGGTGGCGAGTACGGGATCGAGCATCATTGCGGCCTCACGGGTTCACGAGCAGCGTCGACGTGCTGCCGATCTGCTTCTCGACGTGCCGCGGCTTGCCCGTTTGCGCGTCCATCACGACGAGATCGGACGTGCCCGTCAGTCCGTAGAACAGCGGCTTCTCGTCCTCGCTGACCTGGATCGACACGAGCGGATCGACATTCAGCTGCGCGAGGTCCCAGCGCGCGACACGCTGTTTCGACTTCAGGTCGTACACCCAGACCTGCGTGCCGGGATCCTTGTGTGTGCCGTCGCCGCCCTTGTGCATCAGCACGTAGTAGCGGTTCTGCCCGACCTGCACGGCCGTCTGCTGCATGCCGCCCGGGCGCCAGCCTTCGGCGCGCTCGGCGTCGCTCAGCAACGACCACGACTTGCCGAACGTCGGCTTGTCGCCGCTGAAGTCGGCGCTGCGCACGTTGCCGTGGTACGTCGTGAATAGATAACCGCCGTGGTAGCGCGAAGCGTTGATGAAGGCCGGATCATTTTCGACGTCGATGAATGCGTCGGACATCGTGCGCTTCACCTCCTTGCCGTTGGCGTCGAGTGTGACGGTGAGCGCCTTGCCGCTCTCACACAGCGCGGTGAAGCGATCGTTCCCCGACGGATAGGCGAGCACGCATGCCGCGGTGTCGATCTCCGACAGCACTTTCCTCGACACCGCATCGATCACCGTCACCGACGCGGCCGGCGTGATGTTCGCGATGTACAGCAGCTTGCCGTCCGCGCTGAACGCCGTGTTGTACGGCGACGGCACGTGCTGCCCATGCTTCGCCGGAATCACGATCTCGCCTGCGTGGTCGAGCGTCGTGTTGTCGGTTATCTCGACGACGTCGGTGCGCGTGCCGTGCGAGCCGCGCGAGAAATAGGTCGTCGCAACGAAGCTCGTCTTGCGGTCGGGCGAGATCGCGAAGCCGGGCGCGAAACCGCCGTCAATCTGACCGAGCAGCTTCTTCGCATCGGCGTCGTACACGAAGATGCGCCCGTCGGTCATCGTCGGCATTGCGATATCGACGACGTACACCTCGTGCGGATGCCACGGCGGCATCTTCTGCACGACCAGTTCCTCGGGCTTTTCCGTCGCGTATGCGCTGCCGGCCCACGCCGCCGCGAACGCCAGCGTCGCCGCGAAAGCCGCGGTGCGTCGCCTTGTTCTCATGTCGCCTCCAGTTGGGATTCACGTTATGTGGGGCGAATGTAGTTCGACAATAAATCCGCTCAGCACCCGTACCGGCAACGCGTGCGTGCCGATTCGGGATATTGGAAAACCGCCTGAAAGGCACCCGAGGTCGACATCTTCCGCCCCCTCCAAAACCCCACGGAAATAGCGCTCATCCGTATTGCACCGACCGTGCGGTCGGTTTAATCTTGCGCGGTCCGAACGACCGCCGGAGGCGCCATGCTCGTGTTTCATCAGATGTTCGACGACGCGGACCGGCATGCCGAGGCGCTGCGCGGTTGGGACCAGCGCTACGACCAGATCGGCTCCGGCTCGTATCGCAGCGCGGTCAAGCAAGTGGAGCTCGACGGCGTGCAACTGTTCCAGGAAGCGGCGAACGTGCGGGTCATCCAGCGCGGGCGCCTGCCGCACGGCCATACGGTGTTCGGCATGCCGCTCACCGGCTCGGGCACCTTCGCATTCGGCGATGCGCGCATCGAGGGTGGCACGATCGTATTGGCGCGCGGCGGCTCGCCTTTCGAACTCCATTCGCCCGACGACATGTCGCTGATCGGCGTGGTCGTCGATTCCGAGCTGATGCAGCAAATCGAGGATGCTGCCGATCTCCGGCTCGACGAGCGCGCGCTGCGGCGCGGCGTCGCCGACGTGCCGGTCGCCGCGCGCGAACGCGCGAGCGTGCAGCTCGCGACGCTGCTCGAACGCGTGCTGTCGGCGCCCGATACGTTCGACACGGCGCGTGCGCAGTCCGTGCTGCGCAGCGATGTCGCGAACGTGCTCGTCGATCTGCTCACGTATCGAATGCCCGAGCCTTTGAATCGTCTGACGCATGCGTGCCATGCCGACATCGTGCGGCGCGTGCACGACTACGTGATCGAGCACCCGGAGGCGCCCGTCGACATCCTGAGCCTGTGCACGCAGTTGCGTGTGAGCCGGCGCACGATGCAGAACAGCTTCCAGTCGGTCGCGCAGACCGGTCCGCTGAACTACACGCGCTCGCTGCGCCTCGCGCAAGTGCGGCGCCTGCTGCTCGATACACGGCAATCCGACCTGCCGATCAGCGAAGCGGCCGCGCGCTGGGGGTTCATCCACCTCGGGCATTTCGCGAAAGCGTACAAGGCCCAGTTCGGCGAGCTGCCTTCGACGACGGCGCGCCGGACGGTGCGCGGCGCAAAAACGCGCTGAACACCCGCAAAACCCGCGATAATCGGGCGTTGAACGTCCGGCTTGCGCGAGCCGGGCGCGGCGTGCGTATGTCCGGTCGCACGCCGCGCCGCGTCGCGTCCGTGACGACCACCCGATTCCACCCCACGCCCCGATGCCCGAGGATTTCCACTTCCTGTTGCTGCCCGGCTTCTCCGCGCTCGGCTTCATGTCGGCGGTCGAACCGCTGCGCGTCGCGAACCGTTTTCGCACCGAGCTGTACCGCTGGCACGTGATCAGCGCGGACGGCGCGCCCGTCGCCGCGAGCAACGGCATCCCGGTCGCCGCCGAAGCCGCGTATGCGGACGTCGCGCAGGTCGAGACGGTGTTCGTCGTCGCCGGTTTCGATCCGCTCGTGTGCTACGACCGCGCGCTCGGCGACTGGCTGCGCCGCCAGAACCGGCACGGCGCGACGCTCGGCGGCATCGACACCGGCAGCTTCGTGCTGGCGGAAGCCGGGCTGTTCGACGCATCGCAAACGCTCACGCTGCACTGGGAAGCGCTCGCCGCGTTCCGCGAACGCTACCCGGGCCTGAATGCAACGCAGGAACTGTTCGAGATCGACGACCGGCGCATCACCTGCGCGGGCGGCACCGCGTCGATCGACATGATGCTCGACCTGATCGGCAGGCGGCACGGCGCCGACCTCGCGGCGGCGATCTCCGAGCAGTTCGTCGTCAGCCGCATCCGGCAACGCTCGGACAGCCAGCGGCTCGAGATCGCCGCGCGCTACGGCGTGCACAACCGCAAGCTGATCCACGTGATCGACACGATGCAGCGGCACATGGAAAGCCCGCTCGGCTCCGACGCGCTCGCGCAGGACGTGTCGATCACGCGGCGCCAGCTCGAACGGCTGTTCAGCGCGACACTGAACGACACGCCGACGCGCTTCTACCTGAACCTGCGCCTCGATCGCGCCCGCGAGCTGCTGCAGCAGACCGACATGAGCATCACGTCGGTGTGCGTCGCATGCGGCTTCGAATCGCCGTCGCATTTCTCGCGCACGTATCGCGCGCGTTTCGGCGTGAGCCCGCGCAGCGACCGCCGCGCGACGCGCTGAGCAGCGCCGCTTTTACGTACAATCCGGCGCGCTATTGCGCGCTTCGGCAGCGTTTCACGTCAATCGATGAACAATGCCGCCGATTGATCGACGGACCGAAGCGGCCTTCGAAAATAAATTGCAATGTCGTCGAAAATATTCTGTAACATACCTCGCAATTAGATAGGCAGCCCTAAGGAGATGAGAGCCCGGGCCTGACGCACGTCGCGCCACGCAGGCTGCCAAACCGCCATCAATGCCGATCCGAGGGGTATGACATGACGATGCTCGCTTCGCCGTCGCCGCACCTGCCTGCCGTTCGCTTCCCCGCCGCCGTTCCGTTCCGATTCCTTTCGACCTGACGCTTAGTCCTCCTCAGTCAGTCGAATCTCCCTGCACCGCTTCACCGCACCGGTTCCATCGAGCCGGCGCGCGAGCCGTGTCGTGCCTGCTCGTCACAAGCGCGCGGGCGTGTCCAACCGTTGAGATGAGGATCACGTATGCAGACATCACGCAAAGCATTACCGCTCGCCCTGGGTCTCGCGCTCGGTTTCGGCATCGTCGGCGGCAGCGCGGCCGATACCAAGGTCGCGAATCCGCAGGCGTCGAGCCTGCGCGAAAGCCTGACGCGCGGCGTGGCACCGGCCGCGGCCAAGGCCGATACGGCCGCCGGCCAGTTCCGCGCGGATGGCGTCGCCGTCACGCTGTACAACCCCGCGTATCGCGCGAAGAAGGCGGCCGCCACGCCCGCCGCCACCGCCCGCGATTTCGTCGCATCGCAGGCCACGCAGCTCGGGCTCGACCCGGCCACGCTCGCGAGCCTCGCGGTGACGTCGGAGCGCGACGACGCCGATTTCACCGTCGTGCGCTTCCAGCAGCAGGCGGCCGGGCTGCCCGTGTACGGCAGCGACATCGCGGTGACGGTCGCGAAGGATGGCCGCATCCTGTACGTCGCGAGCAACACGATCAACGGCGTGGTCGCCACCGCGCGCAAGGCGCAGGCCGTCGACCAGCAGCAGGCGCTCGACCGCGCGCGCGCGTATCTCGGCGTCGGCGGCTTCACGAACCTCGACGCGCAGCTCGTCGCGTTCGTCGACAAGGCCGGCACGCATACCGCATGGAAGGTGCGCGGCCGCCCGCAGGACGGCCCGAAAGGCGACTGGGAACTGCTGATCGACGCGGGCAGCGGCGAAGTGCTGCGCGCCGAGGACAAGGCGTTCTATGCGACCGACGGCACCGGTTTCGTGTTCCGGCCCGATCCGCTTTCGTCGACGAAGAGCAGCTACGGCAGCACGGGCTACAAGGACAACAACGACGCGGACTCCACGCAGCTCACGGCCTCGCGCGTACGCGTGACGCTGAAGGATCTTGCGCAATCGAATTCACGCTACGTGCTGTCGGGCCCGTATGCGTCGTGCGTCGATTTCGATGCGCCGCGCGACAACGCGTGCCCGGCACAGGCGACGCCCGCGTTCGAGTTCACGCGCGGCAATCTGTACTTCGAGGCGGTGAACACGTATTACCACATCGACACGTTCCTTCGTTACGTGAACCAGACGCTCGGCATCAAGGCGATGCCGTACCAGTACACGGGCGGCGTGCAGTACGACCCGCACGGCGAATCGGGCGACGACAACTCGTCGTATTCGTCGAGCAGCGGCCGGCTCACCTTCGGGCAGGGCGGTGTCGACGATGCGGAAGATGCGGACGTCGTGATCCACGAGCTCGGCCACGGCATCCACGACTGGGTGACCAACGGCGGCCTGTCGCAGCAGGAAGGCCTGTCGGAAGGCACGGGCGACTATCTCGCCGCCGCGTACAGCCGCGACTTCAATCAATGGAGCCCGTCGGACGCGCAGTATCACTGGGTCTACAACTGGGACGGCCACAACGAATACTGGGGCGGCCGCGTGACGAACTGGAACGTCGGTCGCACCTACGCGCAGGCACGCGGCGCGGAGATCCACACGGCCGGACAGTACTGGGCGTCGTGCAACCTCGTCGCGCGCGATGCGATCGGCGCGCAGGCGATGGACAAGGCGTTCATGAAGGGGCTGTCGATGACCAACAGCTCGACGAACCAGAAGGCCGCCGCGCAAGCGGTGCTGACGGCCGCCGCCGCGCTCGGCTACAGCAGCGCGCAGCTCACGGCGATCGGCAACGCGTACAACAAGAGCTGCACGTACGGCGTGACCGTGCCGCAGAAGTCGTAATTCCGCAGCAGGCGGGGCGGCGTCGCACGACCTGCGGCGCGCCCTCTTCCTCGACATCGCCATCCTCACGAGATCGAACATGCCTACTCTGACATTGACCCGCCTGAGCGCCGCGCTGGGCGGCATGCTGCTGACCGCCGCCGCGCACGCGACGCCGGTGTGGATCACGCTCGGCGACACCGCTTTCCGCCAGCTTCAACGCATCGATGCGAGCGCGACCGCGCAGTACAGCACGACGGTCGACACGGGCAAGACGGCCGACGGCGCCGCCCGCCGCGAAACCGTGCACGTCGTCGAGATCGACGATGCGCGGCTCGGAGAACTCGCCCACGCGGTACACCATGCGCGCGGCCACGGGCCCGGCTACATCGTGCACGACTCGTTCGACGACGCACGCCAGGCGTTGCAGCCGATACCCGCGACGCTCGCGAAACAGGCGGCCGCGACCGCTTACACGGTGTCGAACGCGCCGCAGATCAAGACCTGGATCCAGCAACTTCAGGCCAGTAACATCGTCGGCACGATCACGTCGATGTCCGGCTTCACGAACCGCTACTACACGACGTCGCACGGCGTCGCCGCATCGGACTGGCTCGCGCTGCAGTGGAAGCAATTGGCCGGCTCGCGCACCGACATCGCCGTCGAGCAGTTCGCGCATACGGGCTTTCCGCAGAAATCCGTCATCCTGACGATCCGCGGCAGCGATCCCGCCGCGGGCACGGTCGTGCTGGGCGGCCACCTCGATTCGACGGTCGGCCGCACGACGGAAAACACGCGCTCGCCCGGCGCCGACGACGATGCGTCCGGCATTGCCAGCCTCACCGAAGCGCTGCGTGTGCTGCTCGCGAACGGCTACCGGCCGAAGCGGACGATCAAGTTCGTCGGCTACGCGGCCGAGGAAGCAGGTCTGCTCGGATCGAAGGCGATCGCCAAGCAGTTCCGCACGCAGAATGCGAACGTGGTCGGCGTGCTGCAGCTCGACATGACGAACTACAAGGGCGATCCGAAAGACATCTACCTGATCACCGACTACACGAACGCCGCTCAGAACACTTATCTGACGAATCTGGCGAAGACCTACCTGCCGGAACTCGCGATCGGCACGTCGCAGTGCGGGTATGCCTGTTCGGATCACGCGTCGTGGAATGCGCAGGGCTATCCGGCGTCGTTCCCGTTCGAGGCCGACCAGAACGACAGTCCGTATATCCATACCGTGAACGACACGCTGGAGAATTCGGATCGGCAAGCGAACCACGCGCTGAAGTTCGGCAAGCTGGCGCTCGCGTATGCCGTCGATCTCGGCGGTGACGGCACTGCGACCGTCAAGCACTGACGGGGCCGCGGTCGCTCAACACCTCGCCGAACGGGCGCGCGTCACGCGCGCCCGTTCGAGTCCGATTTCCCGTTCCGGATAGAATCGTCGTCCGATCACTTCCGCGACACGGTGCAACGCCATGACCGACTTCTCCCGCTCCGCCGACGATCTCTCGCCCGAGCGCGTCACGACCGCCTTCGACCTGCCCGGCCACACGACCGTCCGCTCGCTCGGCGTCGCGCAAGGCATCATCGTGCGTTCGCGCTCGATCGTCGGTTCGTTCGGTGCATCGCTGCAAACCATTTTCGGCGGCAACATCACGCTCTATACGTCGCTGTGCGAGAAAGCGCGGCAGCAAGCGTTCGACAAGATGCTCGCCGACGCGCGCAAGCTCGGTGCGAACGCGATCGTCGCGATGCGCTACGACTCGACCGATATCGGGTCGGGCATCACGGAAGTCATCTGCTACGGCACGGCCGTGCGCGTGACGCAGGACGCCTGACGCTCGTCATACGTCGCGTTCGAGCGACTTCATGTTGGTCAGCTGAGGAAACAGCTTCATCCACGTCAGCGCGACGGCGATCGTCGCCGCGCCGCCGACGACGATGGCGGCCGGCGCGCCCCACCACGCCGCCGTCACGCCCGATTCGAATTCGCCAAGCTGATTCGACGTACCGATGAACAACGAGTTGACCGCGCTCACGCGGCCGAGCATGTCGTCGGGCGTACGCAGCTGCACGAGCGACAGGCGCACGACGACGCTCACCACGTCCGACGCCCCCAACGCCGCCAGCGCGACGAGCGACACCGCAAAATGCCTCGACAGCCCGAATACGATGGTCGCGATGCCGAACGCGATCACGCCGCCGAACATCGCGCGGCCCGGCCGCCCCTTCAGCGGAAAACGCGTGAGCCACAGCGTGCCCGCGAGCGCGCCGACCGCGGGCGCCGCGCGCAACGCGCCGAGCCCCCACGGCCCGACCTGCAGGATGTCGCGCGCATAGATGGGCAGCAGCGCGGTCGCGCCGCCGAACAGCACCGCGAACAGGTCGAGCGACAGCGCGCCGAGGATCGCCGGTTCGCGCCGAATGAACGCGATACCGGAAAACACCGAACGCAGCGTGACCGGTTCGCGCGCGGGGGGCGCGCTGCGCAGCGGAATCGTGCCGCTCAGCACCGCCGCGATCGCGAACGCGACGACGCTCGTGCCGAACGCGGCGGGCGCGCCAACGCCATACAGCAGCCCGCCGAACGCCGGCCCGAGAATCTGCGCGGCCTGGTTCGCGGACGTCGACAGCGCGGTCGCGCGCGGCAGGTCGCCGCGCGGCACGACCGCGGGCAGCAGCGACGACACCGACGGCGATTCGAACGCGCGCGCGGTGCCGACGATCGCCGCGAGCGCATACACGCCCGGCGCGGTGAGCCCCCCTGTCGCGGCGCCGAGCAGGAACACGCCGGCGGCCAGCGCCTCGACGCTCTGGCAGATCGTCGCGATGCGCCGGCGATCGTAACGGTCGGCCACCTGCCCGACGACCAGCGTCAGCGCGAACATCGGCACGAACTGCGCAAGCCCGACGAGACCGAGCGCGAACGCGCTGTGCGTGAGCGCATAGACGTACCAGCCGATCGCGACCGACAGGATCTGGAACGCGAGCGACGACATCACGCGCGTGCCCCAGAAGCGCTGGAACGGTGCGTGGCGAAACAGGTTGGCGGGTAACGGCGACGGCGAACGGGATTCGGGTAACGGGGCGGTCATCGGAGGGATGTGCGAGAGCGGGCGATCGGCGAGACGCAGGGCGCGTCAAACCGCGATGATATCGCCAACCGCCGAAACCGCGTCTCGCGCGCGTCCGTCATGCGCGGCAGCCCGCCTTACAAAAAAAAGCGCGAACCGCGGTTCGCGCCAAAGAGAGACCTCGCTGAAGACGTCGAATGAACTACCCTACCCCCGCTCAGAACGAATGCCGCATCCCGATCCGCACGTCGGCCTGCGTCTGCGTCGTCGACGGCGTGAAGCTGTAGCCGATCACCGCATCGACACCCTGCGAAGCACGCAGGTAGTCGCCGGAGATGTACACGTCGGTGCGCTTCGACAGCAGGTAGTGCAGGCCGGCCGTTCCCTGGTTCCAGTGGTGACCTTCGAAGCGCGTGTGCTGGTAGCCCGCGATGAAGCTCAGCGCCGGCGTGAACTGGTACAAGCCGCCGCCTTCGTATACCTGCATGTGCGACGACTGGCCGAAGCCCTTGATCGTCGTGTACGAGAAGTTGGCGTCGAGCGACAGCTTGCCGATCGTGTAGCTGGTGCCGATGCCGAACGTGCCCTGGCTGTCGACGTCCATCGCGGTGTTCGCGAACAGGTCGGTGCGCGCGCCGGTCGCCGGATCGACGGTCACGGTCTGCTGGCCGAGGAACGTATGCGTGCCGATCATCGCGTACGGGTCGAACGCGTAGATGCCGTTCGGGTTGTTCAGGCGCGTGTAAGCGGCGCCGATCGAGAAGTCGCCTTTCGTGTAGCTTGCGCCCGCGCTCCATGCGCTGTTGCGATGGAAGTTGCCGGCGACGTTGCCGAACGAGTACATCGCGCCGAACTTGAAGCCGCTCAGGTCGTTCGACAGGAACTTGACCGAGTTCGGCAGGCGGTCGCCGTTGAAGCGGTCGAAGTCGCCCTGGTGGATCGCGTAGCCGCTGCCCCATGCCGAGATGTTGTAGATCGACACGAGCTCGTTGGTGATGTCCAGCTGGTTGCCGAACGACAGCGTGCCCCAGTCGTTCTGGAGACCGACATAAGCCTGCCGCCCGAACTCCGCCCCGCCGAAGCCGAGCTGCCCGTTGCCGAGGTGAAAGCCGCTCTCGAGCGCGAACACGGCCTTCAGGCCGCCGCCGAGATCTTCCGTGCCTTTCAGGCCGAAGCGGTTCCCGTACGAGACGCCGTCATCGAACTTGACCACGTGCGAACCGCCCGTGTTGTTCACGTACGTAATGCCCGCATCGAGAATCCCGTATAGCGTCACGCTGCTCTGCGCGTGGCCGATGGCGGGAATACAGGCCGCGCATGCCAGCGCGGCGGCTACGGCAACTTTCTTTTGCTTCATTGTCGACCACCCTCCCTGAACCCTTCGATGGAAAGAACCGTGGCCTGGCGCGCGCAGCAATACGCCGGCTGATTCGAATTCGGTACGTCCGCTGGCTTCGGCATTTCGTTTTCCGCAATAACGGAGCCATTGGCGAAAAATACAAACCCATATTTCAGGCCACCCGTCTGAAGGCGACACTAAATGGTCTTGATGCGACGGCTCGGGAAAACACGGAGACGGGCGGCACGGCAAAAACCGGCCGCCCGGAGGCAGATCAGCGGGCGTCGAGCGCCGCGCGCACGGCCGGAAGTGCCGGCGTGCCGGATGCGGTCGTGACGCCGTCCAGCCAGCCCTCGACGAGCGCCGGGTCGGCCTTCAGCACGTGCTGCGCCGCGAGCGCGGGCGGCGTCTTGTTGTCGAGCATGTCGGCGATCATCCGGTTCTCGACGTCCACGGAGAACGTCATCTGCCGGAACAGCCGCGCCAGGTTCGCGCACTGGCCGGCAAAGCCCGGGCGCGTCACCGTGTTGACGGTCGCGCCGCCATAGTTCGGGCCGAAATACGCGTCGCCGCCCGACAGGTAGGTCAGGTGGAACTTCGTGTTCATCAGGTGCGGCTCCCACGCGAGAAAGACGATCCAGCGCTTGTCCCGCACCGCGCGCTCGACCTGCGTGAGCATCCCCGTCTCGCTCGATTCGACGAGCGACCAGTTCGCGGACCCGAGCGCATGGTCGGACAGCATCCGCTTGATGTTCTGGTTCGCGGGCGCGCCGGGCTCGATCCCGTAGATCTTGCCGCCGAAGCGGTCCGCATAGCGCGCGAGATCGGCGAACGTGTGCACGCCCGCGGCCGCGACGTAGTCGGGCACGGCCAGCGTGAACTTCGCACCGCTGAGGTTCGCGTGCAGCACGTCGATCGACTTCTCGTCGACGAACGGCTTCACCAGCGGCGCCTGCGCGGGCATCCAGTTGCCGAGGAACACGTCGACCTGCCCTTTCTTCAAGCCCTGGTACGTGATCGGCACCGACAGGTTCGCGACGTCCTGCCTGTAGCCCAGCGCCTTCAGCACGACGCCGGCCATCGCGTTCGTCGCGTCGATGTCGGTCCAGCCGGGCGCCGCCATCTTCACGTCGCGACACGTCTGCGGATCGGCGGCGTGTGCGGACTGCATCGCCACTACGCACGCGGCCGCGGCAAGCGCCGTGCCGAGCCTCCGGATTGCTGCATTGCATTGTCGTTTCATGATTCGCTTCCTCCGTCGTTCGTCAATGACCGCGATGCGGTACGTTCAGCGCCCGACGCGCGGAAAGCGCGCCATCGCTTCGAGCGTGTCGAGTTCGATGTGATTGCGCATGTAGCGCTGGCTCGCATCGGTGAACGGCTGCCAGTCCCATGCCTGGATGCGGCCCTGCGTCGTCGCCGCGTAATGGAAGCGGCGCCGCCGCTGGCTCGCGCGCACCTGGGCGTCGAGTTCCGGCAGGTTCCAGCGCCGCGCGGCCTCCGTTCGGAATGCGGCGAGCACGTCGGCGGCTTCGGGCAGGCCGGCCAGGTTCGTGCGCTCGCGCGGATCGTCGGCGAGGTTGTAGAGCTGGTCGGGATCGGCCGGGCAATGCACGTATTTCCAGTCGCCGCGGCGGATCATCACGACCGGCGCGACCGCCCCTTCCGCGAGGTATTCGCCCAGCACGACGTCGTGCGCCGGCGCACCCCGCAGATGCGGCACGAGGCTCGCGCCATCGACCGGGTCGGGCCAGCCGCCGGCCGGCGCCGCGCTGGCCAGGTCGACGAGCGTCGGCAGCAGGTCGACGTGCGACACGGGCCCGCGCACGCGCGCGGCGTCGAAGCGGCCCGGCGCGTGAACGATCAGCGGCACGCGGCAGCCGCCCTCGAAGAACGTCATCTTGTACCAGAGTCCGCGCTCGCCGAGCATGTCGCCGTGGTCGGACGTGACGATCACGATCGTGTCGTCGGCGAACCCGCATTGCTCGAGCGCGGCCAGCACGCTGCCGAATTGCGCGTCGACGTAGGACGTCGCGCCATAGTAGGCGCGGCGCGCGGCGCGGATCTGCGCGTCGGTCGGCGGCGTGCGGTCGTTTTCGCACACGAAGCGCAGCCGCTGCGAATGCGGATCGCTTTCGGCCGCATCGAGCCGCACGGCCGGCATGTCGATCTCGTCGTCGCTGTACAGATCCCAGTATTCGCGCGTGATCGCGTACGGATCGTGCGGATGCGTCAGCGACACGACCATGCAGAACGGCCGCTCGTCATGCCCGGCCGCACGCTCGCGCGCGACGTCGTACAGCTTCTGCTTCGCCGCGAACGTGACCTCGTCGTCGAAGTCGAGCTGGTTCGTGCGCACGCACGGGCCGGCCTCGAGCACCGAGCTCATGTTGTGATACCAGCTCGGCCGCTCGGTCGGGCGGTCCCAGTCGGGCACCCAGCCGAAGTCGGCGGGATAGATGTCGGTCGTCAGCCGTTCCTCGAAGCCGTGCAGCTGGTCAGGGCCGCAGAAATGCATCTTGCCGGACAGCATCGTGCGGTAGCCGCCCGCGCGCAGGTAATGCGCGAAGGTCAGCGTTTGCGCCGGCAATTCGGCGGCGTTATCGTAGGCGCCAATACCCGACGGCAGCTTGCCGGTCAGCAGCGAGAAACGCGATGGCGCGCACAGCGGGCTCGCGCAATACGCGGCATCGAACACCACGCCTTGCGCGGCGAGCCGGTCGAGCGTCGGCGTGCGTGCGACGCGATTGCCGTAGGCCGGCAACGCGAACGGCGTCAGCTGGTCGGCCATCAGGATCAGGATGTTGGGAGTCGGGTTCGTCATCGGCGGTCGTGGGGAAATCGGTGTTCGAACGGAACGGTGCGACGCTTCGGCAGCGGCGCGGCCAGCATGACGGACGCAGCCTGAAGAAAGTGCCGCGCGCACCGGCCGCGACTGGCTAGAATCGCGGAAGAACCGGCACGGTGTCGTGCCGTCCGAAGCACTATCCCCCGCCCGAATTCGCGCGGGAAGGCGTCCGGCCCTTATGGGGCCATTAGAGAGACTTATGTCGAAATCCGAACCGTTACCGTCGATGCAGGCGCTGCGCGCGTTCGAATCGGCCGCCCGTCTCCAAAGCTTCACGGCCGCCGCGCGCGAGCTCGGCTCGACGCAGCCGGCCGTGAGCCAGCAGGTGTTCCAGCTCGAGGCGGAACTCGGCGTGCCGCTGTTCGAGCGCAGCCCGCGCGGCGTCACGCTGACGAGCGACGGCCAGTGCCTGTACGAAGCCGTGCGGGTGAGCCTCGACACGCTGCGCGGCGCCACCGCGACGCTGCGCGCGCGCCGCGAGCATGGCGCGCTCACGATCGTCACGGATTTCGGTTTCGCGACCTACTGGCTGATGCCGCGCCTCGCGGGCCTGAAGCGCGTGATGCCGGACGTCGACGTGCGGGTCGTCACGTCACAGGATTACGATGCGCAGCGCGACCACGCCGACATCGCGATCCTGTTCGGCGACGGTCACTGGCCATCGTGCACCGCCGCGCGGCTCTTTCCGGAATCCGTCACGCCGGTCTGCTCGCCCGCGTTCCGCGCCGCGCATCCGCACGTCGCCCGGCCCGACCACCTGCATGCGCTGCCGCTGCTGCACGTGCAGCCGACGCGCCCCGAACGCTGGCTGTCGTGGGCCGGCTGGTTCGACGCGCATGGCCTCGATGCGCCGGCCGCCGCGCGCGGCGTGACCTTCAACAGCTATGCGCTCGTGATCCATGCCGCGCTGCTCGGCGAGGGCGTTGCCCTCGGCTGGTCGCCGCTCGTCGATGAGCTCGTCGCGTCCGGGCAGCTCGTGAAGCTCGTCGACGCGCCCGTCGTCACGTCGCGCGGCTACTTCCTGGTGCGTCCTCCGCAGCGACCCGAGCCGGACGCGACCCACGTGTTCCGGCGCTGGCTGCTGGATGCGTGCGCACCTGCGTAAATGGCCGTCCGGCGTCCAGCGGATATTCTCCTGACGCCGGCTGGGTTGGCGATGGCCGCCCCGCTTGACGCCCGCCGCCCGCCCCGCACGCAGCCCCGCCCTCGTCCCTCAGCCGCGCTGGCGCGCCGATACCAGCCACACGGCGGGTTGGTTCTATCCGCGCCAGAAACGTCCTGATTTACTTGAGTCTCCCGCTACCCGCGTAGCCTGGCGCCCCGGCGCGCCGCCGCGCGGGTTCGCGCTCCATGACTCCGAGGAATCTCATGACCGCCGACTCACGCCCCGATCAATTCGTCCTGACGCTGTCGTGCCCGAGCGCGGCCGGCCAGGTCGCCGCCGTCGTCGGCTTTCTCGAGCGCCATCGCTGCTATGTCGATGCGCTGAACGTGTTCGACGACGATCTCAGCAACCGCTTCTTCGTGCGCTGCGTGTTTCATCCGACGGATGAGACGCTGCAGATCGACGCATTGCGCCAGGAGTTCGGGCCGATCGCGACCGCGCTCGGCGGCGGCGGTGAAAGCGACACGCAATGGGCGATCCACGACGTGAACGCGCGCCCGAAAGTGCTGATCATGGTGTCGAAGCTCGAGCACTGCCTCGCCGACCTGCTGTTCCGCTGGCGGATGGGCGAGCTGAAGATGGACATCGTCGGCATCGTGTCGAACCATCCGGATTTCGAGGCGCTCGCCGTGCAGCACGGGCTGCCGTTCCGCCACTTCCCGATCACGGCCGACACCAAGGCGCAGCAGGAAGCGCAGTGGCTCGACTTCTTCGAATCGAGCGGTGCCGAACTCGTGATCCTCGCGCGCTACATGCAGGTGCTGTCGCAGGAAACCAGCGCGAAGCTCGCGAACCGCGCGATCAACATCCATCACTCGTTCCTGCCCGGCTTCAAGGGCGCGAAGCCGTATCACCAGGCACACGCACGCGGCGTGAAGCTGATCGGCGCGACCGCGCACTTCGTGACCGACGATCTCGACGAAGGTCCGATCATCGAGCAGGTGGTCGAACGCGTCGATCACGCACTGCGCCCCGAACAACTGCTCGCGGTGGGCCGCGACGTCGAGTGCATCACGCTTGCACGCGCGGTGAAGGCGTTCATCGAGCGCCGCGTGTTCCTGAACGGCGACCGGACCGTGGTGTTTCCGTAAGCGCATCCGTTCGGCGAGCGGCCAACAAAAAACCCGACCGGCAGCAGCCGGTCGGGTTTTTTATCGCCTGGCATTCGACGCTTCGCGCGACGGCCCCGGGTGCGGTGTCCGGGTTCGTCGCGCGAAGTGCGTGCCGCGGTCAGGTGCTTACTTCACCCACGCGAAGTAGTACGACAGCCAGATCGTCAGCGCCGCGCCGATCAGCGCCGCATACGGCATCAGGTTCAGCCACATCGCGCGCTTCGGCACCTCGAGTTCCATGTCGCGCTGCATCTGCGCGGGGAAACGACCGCGATCCTGCCAGTAGTGGCGATAGAGAAACACCGGCACGATCAGCAGCATCGCGATCAGCCCGTTGCGCAGCGTGCCTTCGCCCTGCAGGTTCGCACCCGCGCCGACATAGACGAGGTTCGCGTAGCCGCAGATCGAACCGGCGACGAGCAGCCAGGTCGGGCAGCGGAACGGCCGATCCCAGTTGCCGCGATCCATCCGGTGGATCCAGCCCGATTGAAGGTTCAGGAATACGAACAGCATATAGCAGACGTTCGAGATCGACAGCACCGTCATGTAGTCCGACATCATCAGCAACACGAGATTGAAGCCGAGATCGGTCCACATCGCGCGCGTGGGCGAGCCGTGCTCGTTCACGTGCGACAGGTACTTCGGCAGCCAGCCGTCGACCGATGCCTGGTACAGCGTGCGCGACGAGCCCATCATCGACGTCATCACGATCAGCAGGATCGACAGCATCAGCATCACGACGACCGCATTCGCGACCCATGCGCCGCCGCCGACGATCTTCGCCATCGCGGCTGCGACGCCGGTGCCGTCGCCGATCGACGGATCGAGCATCGCCTGCGTGCCGAGCGCGCCCTGGAACGCCATCGGCACGAGCGTCATCACGACGAGACACAGCGCGCCCGACCAGAAGATCGCCTTCGCGGTGTCGCGACGCGGATCGCGGAATTCACGCGTGTAGCAAACCGCCGTCTCGAAGCCGTACGACGCCCAGCCAGCCATGAACATCGCGCCGAGCGCCATCGTGACGCCCTGCCCGTTCCACGAGCCGAAGGTCGCGGTCGTGAGGTTGCCTTGAGCATCATGGCCGAGCGGCAGCAGCGGGAGCAGGTTCGACATCGGCACGTCGCCGGTGACGAACGGCACGATGCCGACGATCAGGAGCGGCGTGAGCGACGCGATGCCGAGAATGCGCTGCGTGCGTGCCGCCTTCAACGCGCCGCTGTGCTGAAGCTTGAACGTGATGAGAAGCAGAATCGTCGCGATGATGAACGTCGCGTTGATTCGCAGGGAAAGCCCCGGCTTGATGAAGCCGAGATCCGCAACCTTGAGTTGCCAGTGCAGCACCGCCGCATCGGCGGGAAAGAGACTCGTCAGTGCATAGCTCGCCGCGAGGCCGCAGCCGAGTGCAAGCATCGGCGACCACGCGAGCCAGTTGCACCACACGGAAACCGGGGCAATCAGCTTGCTGTATCGGACCCAGCCGATCGCGCCGTATACCGACGCGCCGCCCGATTTATGAGGAAATAGCCCCGATATTTCCGCATAAGTCGCGCTTTGAATCAGCCCCATCGTGATCGCGGCGATCCAGATCGCCCACGCGGGCTGGCCGATCGTCGCGCATACGCCGCCGATCGTGAACAGTACGCCTGCCGGCACACCGCTCGTCACCCAGAATGCGTCTTTCCAAGTCAGGCCACGGTGCAGCGTGTGGCCCGTCGAATCATGTGAGATGTCTGCCTCAACATCACTGGTGCGATTAGCACGCAGTCCTGCCTGACTCATCCAATTCCTCCTCTCGATCAGAGTGAGCGCTTCAGCGCTTACTCTCGTCCGATACAAAGCAGATGACTCCGCACGAGGGCGCTAGTGTAACAACTTGCGCGCATTTTTGCAGAATCGGAAAAAGAAAACCGGGATATGGCCGCATGAATTCACGATTATTTCGGATTCCTGCGAGTCATTCCCGGCGTGTTGTTTTATGATTGCGCGCGATGAATCGCCGCGGTGTTACTGCGTGCCTTCAGTCCACGAATTCACGCGGTCCGCATGCGCCGCAATCCATGCATCGGCGGCCGCTTCCGGCTTCGAGCCGTTCTGGATCGCGAGCATCACGCTGTCGATCTCGCCCGGCTTCCACTGGAACTTCTTCAGGAACGCGACGACCGGCTTGGCCTTCGTTTCGAGCTGCGGGTTCACGACGCTGTCGACGTGCTCCGCGCCGCCGAACACCTTCTTCGGATCCTCGAGGAAGCGCAGTTTCCACTTCGCGAACATCCAGTGCGGCGCCCAGCCGGTCACGATCACCGGCTTGTTCGCGCCGACGGAGCGCGACAGCTCGGCCGTCATCGCGCTGCCCGAGCTCGGCATCAGCGTGTAGTTCAGGCCGTAGCTCTTGATCGCTTCGTCGGTCTTGCGCATCACGCCCGCGCCTGCATCGATGCCGACGATCCGGCCACCGAAGCTGCTCTTCTCGGCATTCAGGTCGTCAATGCTCTTCGCCTTCACGTAGTCGGGGACGATCAGGCCGATCTTCGCGTCGGGGAAGTTCGCGCCCAGATCGACGACCTTCGCCTTGTATTCACCCCAATAGGAACCGTGCGTGACGGGCAGCCACGCGGACAGCGTCGCGTCGAGATCGCCGCGCGCCACGCCCTGCCACATGATCCCGGCAGCGACCGGTACGAGCTGGACCTGGTAGCCGAGCTTCTTCTCGATCACGCGAGCGGCGACGTTCGACGTCGCGACGCTGTCATCCCAGCCTTCGACGTAGCCGATCTTCAGCGTGGGCTTCGTATCGGCGAGCGCCGACGCGCTCAGTGCCACCATCGCCGACAGTGCGCCGGTCCACAACAGTTTTCCGAACAACTTCATGGTCGATCTCCTTGAAATGCGCACCGTGCGCGTTGTCTCTCTAGGTTCTTCAACCACAATTCCGCGGTATCGTTGTTTTCCGACGGATGCTTGTCCGGACGCGACGCGACGCGGCCGGACAAGCGATGGCTTGTTTTGACTACTTGTCGATCACCAGATCCGACAGCGGCTTGCTGCAGCACAGCAGCACCATCCCCTGATCGATCTCGCGCTGGCGGATGCCGCCGTTGTGCTTCATCTCGACCTGCCCCGACACGAGCTTCACCTTGCAGGTGCCGCACATGCCCTGCGTGCACGACGCCGGCAGCCGCACGCCCGACTGGCGCGCCGCGTCGAGCACGTGCTGCTCCGAGCCGCACGAAATCTCGCGGTTGCTCTTCGCGAAGCTGACCGTGTACTGCTTCGTCGCGGCGTCCGCGCCGTCGGCGGCCGGGACGAGTTCGGCGAGCACGTCGTCGCTCGCGGTCTGCGCGAGCGTTTCGAACGAGAAGCTTTCCTCGTGATACTGCTTGCGATCGAAGCCGGCTTCGTCGAGCAGGTCGCGCACGGCCTTCATGTACGGCGCGGGGCCGCACGTGAAGATCTCGCGCTCCATGAAGTCCGGTGCGATCAGCTTCAGCAGCGGCAGCGTCAGGAAGCCCGTGACGCCCGGCCAGTTGGTGCGTGCACCGACGCGCTCGACGACGAACGACGTGCGGAAGTTCGTATGGTTCGATGCGATCAGATCGAGTTCGCGCGCGAAGATGATGTCGTCCGGCGTGCGTGCGCTGTGCACGAACAGGATGTCGCGATCCTCCGCGAGATCATGATGTGCGCGGCTCATCGACATCAGCGGCGTGACGCCCGAGCCGGCCGACAGGAACAGATACTTGCGCGCCGGATGCCGCGCGCACGTGAACTCGCCGGCCGGGCCGAGCACGCGCACCGCCGCGCCCGGCTGCAGGTTGTCGTGCAGCCAGTTCGACACCTTGCCGCCCGGCACGCGCTTGACCGTGATCGAGATCGTGTGCGGCCGCGCCGGCGACGACGAGATCGTGTAGCACCGGTTGATCGTCTCGCCTTCGATGTCGAGCTCGAGCGTGATGAACTGCCCGGGCTCGAACGAGAACGCACGGCCTTGCGGCGAACGGAAGAAGAAGCTCTTCACGTCGTGGGTTTCCTGCCGCACGTGGCAGCACACCAGCGTTTCCTCGACGTCGCTCGTCCAGCGCTCGGGGAGCGCGTTCCAGAAGGCCGGGTGCGTAACCCGGCTGTCCGCCGGCTCGAAATTGGCCGCATCTCGCATCATGTGTGACTCCGCTTGCTGTTCCGCTGACTACTACGCGCCGGTTTTTTCGGCGAGCCGGCCGATGTACCAGGCCGAGAATTTTTCGACGAGACCTTCCGTGTACGGCGAATACGGGCCCGGCTCGTACGCGCTGCTGGTCGCGCCGCGCTGCGAGAACTCGACGAGCGCGCGATCCTGGTCGTTGGTCGCGTTCCACACGGCCGTCAGGTTCTTCACGTCGTAGTCGATGCCTTCCTTCGCATCCTTGTGCACGAGCCACTTGGTGCGCACGAGCGTCTTGCCGGCCGACAGCGGAATCACCGAGAACGTCACGATGTGATCGCTCATGAAGTGGTGCCACGAGTTCGGTTGCGTCCAGAACGACAGGCCGCCGAGGTCGGCCTGGTCGAACTTGCCGAGCAGCTTCTTCGATGCGACCTTCGCGTCGAGCGTCTGCGATTCGCCGTGGCGGTCGAGCGGCAGGCGCTGCGTACGGAAGCCCGTCACGTCGAGCAGCTTTTCGATTTCGGCGGACGGCAGGCCCATTTCGGCCCACTCCTTGCCACGGCGCACGCAGGTTTCCGCGAATGCGTCCATGCCTTCGGCGTTCGCTTCGGAACGCTGATAGCCGAAGCCGTATTCGTACAGCGAGATCGTCAGCTCGGGATGGTTCGCGACGCAGTGATAGCACTCGCGGTTGTTCTCCATCGTGAGCTTCCAGTTGCCTTCCTCGATGATGTCGATCTGTGCGGCGATCTTCGTGCTCGGCAGATCGTGCGGCAGCAGATACGGCTCCATCTGGGCGCGCAGTTGCGCGAAATCGACCGGCGGCTCCTCGGCGAGGCAGATGAAGATCAGGCCCGCGAGGTTCTGCACGTGCACCGACTTCAGGCTGTGCTTGCAGCGGTCGAACTTCTCGCCCATGTGCTCGGCGAACATCAGCTGACCCGTCAGGTTGTAGGTCCAGCTGTGGTACGGGCACACGATGTTGCCGACCGAGCCCTTGTCCTCGTTGCACAGACGCGCGCCGCGGTGACGGCACACGTTGTGGAACGCGCGGATTTCCATGTCGTCGTCGCGCACGATCAGGATCGAGTCGCTGCCCAGTTCCACGGTCACGTAGTCGCCCGGCTCGGGAATGTCCGGTTCGACCGCGACCTGGATCCAGTGCTGGCGGAAAATCGCCTCCATGTCGAGGGCGAAGATTTCCTCGCTCGTATAGAACGGCGCCTCGAGGCTGTAACCTTCCTTGCGTCGTTCGATCAGTGCGCGAATGTCTGCCGATACTTTCATCGTTTGCTCCGGATTCCTTGCGTCCCAGTGTGGTTGCCGACAGGCATCAAAATCAGTAGTCGATGAGCTGATGCTCGCGCAAATACGCGAGGATCACTTGTGCTTTTTCGACTGAACTCCCTTCATTTACGACGTTGCCGCCGCGGCTTTCGGTCGTCGTCGCCGACAGCATCCGGGCATGCCCGGAGCGCTTCTCGGCGGCGACCAGCTTTACGGGTTTACGCTCGATCGGGCCGACCTTCCACGCGGCGGCATCGGCATCCGCGCCGGTCGACGTCAGCGCCGGGCGGATCGCGCCGGCCCGCAGCCGCGCATACGCGTAGCGCGGCGCCACGTTGGCGAGCGGATGGACCGCGACGACGGCGGGCAGCGCCGCGTCTACGCGCCGCCGCAACCCTTTCGGCAAGAATTGCCGGACCGCCGCGCGGCCGCCGTCGACCGTCACGTCGACGGCCGAGCCGACAAGCGGATAGCCGAGCGTCGCGGCGACGCGATACGGCAGCATCCCGGTGTCATACGCGCCCTCGGCGCGGGTGCCGGTCAGCACGAGGTCGTAGCCTTCGACGCGCGCGGCGAGCGCATGCGCGGCATCGTCGCCGTCGTGGCAGGCCAGCACCTCGACCTGCCGCGCACCGAGCGCGAGGTATTCAGCAAGCGCTTCATTCGCGGGGTCTCCCGCATGGAGCACGTCGAGCTGCGCGCGATGCCGCTCCGCGAGCTGACGGCCGATCTCGAGCGCGGCCGCGTCGTTGCGGCTGTAGCGCGCGGTGCCGCTGACCGGGTGCCGGCCCACGGAGACGAGCACCGCGATGCGTTGCAACTGGCGGGGGGCGTTCATGCTGCGACTCCTTCGGATTCACGGGCGCCGACCGCGGTCGGCGATTGTCCGCGCGACGCGCGTGCGGCCTGCACCTGTTCGATCAGCGCGGCGATCGTCGCCTGCGCGTCGCCCACCACCGTCAGGTTGGCGCGCTTCGCGATCGGCGCGCTGCCGTCGAGGTTGACCGCGATCACGTGACGGCAGTCCTTGATCCCCTGCAAGTGCTGCACCGCGCCCGAGATGCCGAACGCGATGTACACGCTGGCCTCGACCGTCTTGCCGGTCGCGCCCACCTGCTTGTCGCGCGTGAAGTGACCGTTGTCGACCGCGACGCGGCTCGCGCCGATCGCCGCGCCGAACGCGCCGGCGAGCCGCTCGAACGCGCCGATGTCGGACACGCCGTTGCCGGCCGACACGATGAAGTCGGCTTCCTCCAGCGCGACTTGCGCCGCGTCGATTTCCTCTAGGCCGAGATCGCGGTACGGTTGCTCTGCGTCGCGGGCCGGGCGGATGAAGTCGGCGGCCAGGCGCTCGCCGGCGCCGACGAACGGCAGTTTCGCTTCGACCGCGTTCTGCGCGAGCAGGATCACATCGGGCAAGCCGCGCGTCGCGAACGCGCGGCCGGCCTGCGCATACGCGCCGACATGCTTCGCGTCGATCTCGACCACGTGGGTCGCGACGCTCGCGCCGGCGGCCGCCGCGTAACGCCGGCCGAGATCGCCGTCGCCGGTCGCGTTGTCGGGCACGAACACGTGCTTCGGCGCGAGCGCCGCAGCACAGGCCTGCAACGCTTGCAATTCGCTTTCGGGCGCAAAGGCGCGACGGTCGAAGTCGGCCAGCTCGATCAGCTTGTCGACGCCGAGCGCCGCTGCGTCATCCTTCAGTTCACCGAACGCCAGCAGCGCGACTTCCGTCTGCGCGTCGGCGAGCACCGCGGCGGCGGCGATCGCCTGCCGTGCATGGTCGTCGAGCGCGCCGCGCTCGGTGTGCGCCACCACCAGCATCACGTGCTTCGGGTCCTGCACCGCGCGGCGCGGCTTCGCGGCGGCGGCGCCATGACCGTGCGCGGACCACTGCGCGGCGTTCGCATCGGCGCTGCCTTCCTCGCCCAGCGTGATGCGCTTCAGGCCCGCGGCCGTGATGATGAACGGCCGGCGCGGATCGATTCGTTTGATCGTGTTCATCGATTCACTCCAGCGAGGCGGCAACGAGTTCGGCCACGTCGAGCACGTCGGGGCGCGGGCCCACGACGCCTTCGAGCATCGCCGTGCAGTTCGGGCATCCGACCGCGACCACGTCCGCGCCGATGGCGCGCGCGTCGGCGATGCGGATGTCGGGAATACGCTGCTTGCCCGGGATGTCGGTCAGCGGCGCACCGCCGCCACCGCCGCAGCAGCGGCCGCGCATGCCGTTGCGCTCCATCTCGACGACCTGGATGCCGATCGTCTTCAGCAGCTTGCGCGGCGATTCCGTCTCGCCGTTGTAGCGGCCGAGGTAGCACGGGTCGTGATACGTGGTGCGCTTCTCGCGCAGCGCGTCGACGGCCTTCGGCGCGATCTTGCCGCTGTCGGCCAGCTCGGCGAGGTACGTCGTGTGATGCTTGACCGTCACGCGCAGCCCGAGCGCGCGGTATTCGTTGCGCAGGCTGTGCATCACGTGCGGGTCGGCCGTCACGATCTGCTTGTACGACAGCGAGCCGAGCGTGCCGATCAGGCGCTTCGCCATCTGCTGGAACGTCGCTTCGTCACCGAGGCGGCGTGCGACGTCGCCGGTGTCGGTCTCGGTCCCGCCGAGCACCGCGTAGTCGACGCCCGCCTTGTTCAGCACCTTCACGAATGCGCGCAGCGTGCGCTGGTAACGCATGTCGAACGCGCCTTCACCCGCGACGAACAGCACGTCGACCGGCTTGCCCGGTTGCGCGACGGGTGCGTTCAGGTCGACCGACCAGTCGTAACGTGCAGCCGTGTCGTAGCCGCCCATCGTGCCGGTCTCGCGCAGGTTCGCGAGCACTTCCTGACCCTTGCCCGGCACCGTGCCGTGCACCAGCGTGCGGTTGCGGCGCATGTCGACGATCGCGTCGACGTGCTCGATCAGCATCGGGCACTCCTGCACGCAGGCACGGCAGGTCGTGCACGACCAGAGCGTCTGCTCCTCGATCAGGCCGGACACGATCGGGCCGTTCGGCTCGCCGCGGTGCTGGCCGACCGCGAGGCCCGGCGTCGGGCTGCCGGCGTACGCGGCATCGGTGCCGCCCGCCATGCCGACGACGAGATCCTGGATCAGTTTCTTCGGGTTCAGTGGCTGGCCCGACGCGAACGCGGGGCACGCGGCTTCGCACTTGCCGCACTGCACGCACGCATCGAAGCTCAGCAGCTGGTTCCAGCGGAATTCGACCGGCTTCGCGACGCCATACTCCTCGTGCTCGATGTCCGGCAGCTTCAGCGCGGTCGGCGGCGTGGCCGTGCCGTTGCCCGTGAACGAATCGCGGGTGGCGGCGAAACGCTCCTGGCGCGGGTGGAACGCAAGGTGCAGCAGGCCGGCGATCGCATGCTTCATCGGGCCGCCCTTCGCGGCGCCGACGGTCATCGTGAATGCACCGGCGCCGATCAGCAGCGCGCAAAGCACCGCGAACGCACCCGACATCGCGCCGGTCGGCACGACCATGAACAGCACGAGGCCGAGCGCGAACGAGCCGAGCAGCCAGGGCAGCGCGTTCCACGGGCCGCGCGACAGGCGCGCCGGCACGTCCTTGGCCGCGCGGCGGCGCCAGACGAACACCACGCCGACGAGCATCGCGAGCGCCGCGAGGAAGATCAGCTTGTCGAGCCACGGCGAGTAGATCGCGAGGCCGTAGTTGACGAACACCAGCGCGAGCGCGGCGATCGCGCCGCCGGCGGTCGCGACGTGGGTCTTCGCGATGTACGGATCGCGGGCAACCACGTGGTGCAGGTCGACGAAGTAACGCTTCGGAATCGCGAACAGGTTCGCGACGCCGAACGAGCCGGGCGCCGTCGCGCGCCCGAGACGCCAGTAGGACGAGCGCTTCGCGACCGCGAACGCGAGCCCCGCCACCGACAGCCACAGCAGTGCGGTAATGAGGAATGCCGGATTCATCTTTAGAAATCCTTGACGAGACGCAGCGAGTCGTAGATCGCACCGTGGACGTTGTGCATCGAGATGCAGTCGCCGACACGGAACAGCAGGAAGCGGCCGTTGCCCAGTTCTTCCGACAGGCACGGCTGCGGCTCGGCCGCGAACAGCGTGTGCGGATCGATCTGGCCGCGGTTCACGGACTCCGGCTTGAGCTTCCAGTACAGTTCGTCATTCGGCGACGAACCGTTCTCGATCACCACCTGGTCGACCGCGCGCTCTTCCAGTTCCTCGGTGTATTCGTTGCGCAGCACGGCGATCATCTTGCCGTCTTCCTCGTACACGCGATCGAGCATGGTGTTCGGCGTCGGGATCACGCCGAGCGCATACAGGCGACGATAGAAGATCGGGAACGTCGTGCCGCCGCAATCGTCGGCCACCTTCACGTCGGGCGTCACGACCTCGACCTTCGAGCCGCGGCTCGCCATGAAGTCGGCCACGCCGGCGCCCGCATGGGTGCTCACGCCGTCGAACAGCAGCACGTTCTGCTTCGGCTCGACCTTGCCGGTCAGGATGTCCCACGAGCTGACGGCCAGCCCTTCGGCCACGCCCCAGGCCGGCACCTGCCACGTGAAACTCGAACCGCCGGTCGCGAGCACGACGATGTCCGGCTTCTCGGCCATGATCATCTTCTCGTCGGCGGCGACGCCCAGGCGGCGATCAACGCCCAGGCGCTTCGTTTCCATGTCGAACCAGCGGATGATCCCCGACATCTGTTCGCGCTGCGGCGCCTTCGCGGCGATCATCACCTGGCCGCCCACTTCGGCGTTCTTCTCGAACAGCACCACGTCGTGGCCGCGCAGCTTCGCGACGCGTGCGGCCTCGAGCCCTGCCGGGCCCGCGCCGACCACCACCACCTTGCGCTTCGGGCCGCGCGATTTCTCGATGATGTGCGGCATCGTCGCTTCGCGCGACGTCGCGGCGTTCTGGATGCAGAGCACGTCGAGGCCGTTGTACTGGCGGTCGATGCAGTAGTTCGCGCCGACGCACTGCTTGATTTCGTCTTCCCGGCCGTCGCGGATCTTGATCACCATGTGCGGATCGGCGATCTGCGCACGCGTCATGCCGACCAGGTCGATCATGCCGTTCGCGAGCAGGCGTTCGGCCTGGCCCGCATCACGAATGCTCTGCGCGTGCATCACGGGAATCTTCACCACCGATTTGATGCCGGCCGCGAGGTGCACGAACGGCTCCGGCGGCAGCGCCATCGGCGGCATGCAGTTGGCGATCGTATTGTGCGTGTCGCCGCCCGAGCCGACCACGCTCAGGTAGTCGATCAGGCCCGTCTCCGACATCGCCTGCGCAATTTCCTTCAGCGCCTCGTGATCGAGACCGTCCTCGTGGAATTCGTCGCCGCACATCCGCAGGCCGACGCAGAAGTCCTTGCCAACCGCTTCGCGCACGGCCGTCAGCACCTCGATGCCGAAGCGCAGACGGTTCTCGAGGCTGCCGCCCCATTCGTCGGTGCGATGGTTCGAACGCTTGCTCCAGAACTGGTCGATCAGATGCTGGTGGGCGGCGGAGATTTCGATGCCGTCCATGCCGGCTGCCTTCACGCGCTTCGCGGCCGCCGCGAAGTCGCCGATGATGCGGCGGATTTCCTCGATCTCGATGATCTTCGCGTTACCGCGGTGCACCGGCTCGCGCACGCCCGACGGCGACATCAGATGCGGCCAGTGCTCGCCATGGAACGACGAGCGGCGGCCCATGTGCGTCGCCTGGATCATGATCTTCGCGCCGTGCTTGTGCATCGTGTCGGCCAGGCGCGTGAGCGGGTCGATGATCTTGTCGTTCGACAGGTTCACCGACTTCCACCAGCCTTGCGGGCTGTCGATCGACACGGGGCTCGAGCCGCCGCAGATCGCGAGGCCGACGCCACCCTTCGCCTTCTCTTCGTAATAGCGGATGTAGCGGTCGCCCGGCAGGCCGCCCGGCTCGGCATACACCTCCGCGTGCGCGGTGCTGACGATCCGGTTGCGCAGCGTCAGCTGGTTCAGCTGCATGGGTTTGAACAGGTGGGGATAACGCATCGCAGGCGACCTCTGGCGTTCGAATGTCTCGTGTTGCGGGTGTTGTTGTGTTGCTGTGTCGTGATGTCAGCGCATCAGTGCGCGATCGGCGACACTTCGAAGACGCAGTGGTCGTGGTGCTCTGCCGCACACTGCACTTCCTTCGATTGCGCGCGCGGCGCGCCCTTGCCTTCCGGCGTCGTGTCGTTGACCCAGTCCATCGCGCCGGCGAACCAGCCCGCGAACATGTAGCAGAGCTTGCCTTCCTTGCCCGGCTGCTGGAGCACGAACGACGAGTGGCGCAGCTCGATCTTCGCGCGCGCGCTGGCCGGATCGGCCTCGATGATCGAGAACAGGCCCCAGCCGCGTTGCGACAGGCGCTTCAGGTAGTGCTCGAACACGGCCATGCCGGTCAGCCCGTGCAGCTTCGCTTCCTTGTCGCACCAGTGGTATGCGGACTTGTAGCCGGCCTTGTAGAGGATCTCGGCATACGCCTCGACGCCGAGCGCTTCCTCGACGGCGACGTGGTTGTTCGTGAAGAAATGGCGCGGCACGTACAGCATCGGCAGCGCGTCGGTGGTCCAGACGCCGGTATCGGGATCGACGTTGATCGGCAGTTGCGGTTGCATCGTGGTGACTCCGTGAGGAAAAAAAGCCGCGCGGCTCGGGTCCAGGCGCGACATCGTCCGCGTGCCAGCGCGACAGGCGCCGGCACGTCCCGATTGTTCTTGTGTTGAATCGCGGGCGGCGGTTCGGTTCGGCGGGCGCTTACGCGCCCCACACGTCCTTGAACACGCGCACCCAGTTCTCGCCCATGATCTTGCGGATGCGCGACTCCTTCCAGCCGTGGCGTTCCATCGCCGCAGTCAGGTTCGGGAATTCGCCGATCGTGCGGATGCCGTCCGGGTTGATCACCTTGCCGAAGTTCGTCAGCTGGCGATAGCGGCCCTTGTCATGCGTCAGCATGTCGAAGAATTCCTTCGCGAAATCCTGCGTGAAGTCCGTGCCGATGCCGACTGCGTCTTCGCCGATCAGGTTCACGACGTAGTCGATCGCCTCGATGTAGTCGTCGATGTTCGCCTCGATACCGCGCTTCAGGAACGGTGCGAACATCGTCACGCCGACGAAGCCGCCGGCGTCGGCGATTTCCTTCAGCTGCGCGTCGCTCTTGTTGCGCGGATGTTCCTTCAGGCCCGACGGCAGGCAGTGCGAGTAGCACACCGGCTTCTTCGAGAACGCGATCGCTTCCGACGACGTGTTGCCGCCCACATGCGACAGGTCGACCATGATGCCGACGCGATTCATCTCGGTGATCACTTCGCGGCCGAAGTCCGACAGGCCGCCGTCACGCTCGTAGCAGCCCGTGCCGACCAGGTTCTGCGTGTTGTAGCAAAGCTGCACGACGCGCACGCCCATGTCGGCGAACGCCTCGATGTAGCCGAGGTTGTCCTCGAACGCATGTGCGTTCTGGAAGCCGAGGATGATGCCGGTCTTGCCTTCCTTCTTCGCGCGGAAGATGTCGTCGGTCGTGCGCACGAGCGTCAGCAGCTCGCCGTTCTCGCGGATCTTCTGCTTCATCACGCCGATGTTGTCGACGGTCTTGGTGAAGTTCTCCCACACCGACACCGTGCAGTTCGCGGCCGTGATGCCGCCCTTTCGCATGTCCTCGAACACCGGCTTCTCGAACTTCGAGATGTTCAGTCCGTCGATGATGATGCTGTCCTGATGCAGCGTGCTCATATCTGTCTCTCGCTCCAGTGTTGTCGGTGTCGATCAGTAAATCGGAAAGCGCTCGCACAGCGCGAAGATCTCGCGGCGCACGCGCTGTTCGGTCGCGTGGTCGCCTTCCGGGTTCGCGCGCAGCGCGTCGAACACTTCGAGGATCAGGCGGCCGATCTCGCGGAACTCCGCGACGCCGAAGCCGCGCGTCGTGCCGGCCGGCGTGCCGAGGCGGATGCCCGACGTGACGGTCGGCTTCTCGGTGTCGAACGGAATGCCGTTCTTGTTGCAGGTGATGCCCGCACGTTCCAGCGCCTGCTCGACCGGCGCGCCCTTCAGGCCCTTCGGGCGCAGGTCGACCAGCAGCAGGTGGTTGTCGGTGCCGCCGGTGACGAGATCCACGCCGCCTGCCTTCAGCACTTCGCCGAGCGCCTGCGCGTTCGCGAGCACGTTGTCGATGTAGGTCTTGAAGTCCGCGTGCAGCACTTCGCCGAATGCGACGGCCTTGCCGGCGATCACGTGCATCAGCGGGCCGCCCTGCAGGCCGGGGAACACGGCCGAGTTGATCTTCTTCGCGATCTCTTCGTCGTTGGTCAGCACGAAGCCGCCGCGCGGGCCGCGCAGCGTCTTGTGCGTGGTCGACGTGACGACGTGCGCGTGCTCGACCGGGTTCGCATGGCGGCCGGCGGCGATCACGCCCGCGATGTGCGCCATGTCGACCATCAGCTTCGCGCCGACGCTATCGGCGATCGCACGGAAGCGCGCGAAGTCCAGTGCGCGCGGGTACGCCGAGAAGCCGGCGATGATCAGGCTCGGCTTGTGCTCGTGTGCGAGCGCTTCAACCTGGTCGTAGTCGATCCGCATCGTGTCGCGGTTCACGCCGTATTGCACGGCGTTGAACCACTTGCCCGACAGCGCCGGCTTCGCGCCGTGCGTCAGGTGGCCGCCGGCGTCCAGCGACATGCCGAGGATGGTGTCGCCCGGCTTCGCCAGCGCAAGCATCACCGACCCGTTCGCCTGCGCGCCCGAGTGCGGCTGCACGTTCGCGTAGCCGGCGTTGAAGATCTGCTTCACGCGCTCGATCGCCAGCGCCTCCACCTCGTCCGCGAATTCGCAGCCGCCGTAGTAACGCTTGCCCGGGTAGCCTTCCGCATACTTGTTGGTCAGCACCGAACCCTGCGCCTCCAGCACCGCGCGCGACACGATGTTTTCCGACGCGATCAGCTCGACTTGCGACTGCTGGCGCTCGAGTTCCTTCAGGATGGCGCTGCGCACCGGCGCGTCGCGCTCGGCAAGGGGCTGCGAGAAGAAAGGCTGGGTGTTCGACATAGTGCGTCCGTGACGAAGAATAAAGGGCGTGTAACCGAAGCTCGAGGCCCGCCATACCTGGGTTTCCAGCGCATCCAGTGCAAGGCTGCCGACGGCTCTATTCTTGTCGTTCGGATTTTCGGCGGATTGATGAATTTAGACGCGTTCTTTGCCTTTTCCGCCATGCGCGTCCGTTTTGTACAAGTAACCGGTCGTGCTTTTTCAGATGACCCGGCAAACCGCCGCATGTGGTTCATCCATGGACAGGCACTTCGCCGGTGCCTGCGCTGCGCGTCGAGGTGCAGCGCAGCCCGCTTACGGTGCAGTGCAGCATCCGCCTTGGGCCCATACAACGTATGGAGCTAGGGTTTAGCCGTATGGCACGCTTGTTGCGCTCGCTCACACAATACGGCAGCCCGATCCGTGCCCCTCGGGCCAAAAGCTATTAGAGATTCAAGGAACGCTCCCCATGTCCCCCGACCGCACAGCGTCGCTGTCCCACTTCGCGTTCATGCCCTTACCGGACTTCACGATGATCGCGTTCACCAATGCGATCGAGGTGCTTCGGATGGCGAACTACCTGAGCGGCCAGCCGCTCTATCGCTGGTCGATCATCAGCCCGGACGGCGGCCCGGTCACGGCGAGCAACGGCCTCACGGTCGACACGGGACCGGCCGAATGCGTGGGGCAGCCGGATATCGTATTCGTGTGCGGCGGTGTCGACGTGCAACGCGCGACCACGCCCGCCCATCTGTCGACGCTGCGCCGCTTCGCGCGCATGGGGCTGCCGCTCGGCAGCCTGTGCACGGGCACCTATGCGCTCGCGAAGTCGGGGCTGCTCGCGGGCTATGCGTGCGCGATCCACTGGGAAAACATGTCGGCGCTGAAGGAAGAGTTTCCGGACACGCGCTTCCTGAAGGAACTGTTCGTGGTCGACCGCGACCGCATCACGTGCACAGGCGGCGTCGCGCCGCTCGACATGATGCTGAACCTGATCGCCGCGCGCGTGGGCACCGCGCGCGTCACGCAGATCGCCGAGCAGTTCATCGTCGAACACGTGCGCGACACGAGCGCGCAACAGCGGATGCCGCTCGTCGCGCGGCTCGGCTCGGCGAACAAGTCGCTGTTCGAAGTGATCTCGCTGATGGAGAACAACATCGAGGAGCCGCTGTCGCGCGAGGAACTCGCACGACTCGCGAACATGTCGCAGCGCCAGCTGCAGCGCCTGTTCCGCGAGCATCTCGGGATGACGCCCACGCACTATTACCTGACGCTGCGGCTGCGCCGCGCGCGCGAGTTGCTGCTGCAGACCGACATGTCGATCATGCACATCACGATGGCGTGCGGCTTCCAGTCGGCCTGCCACTTCAGCAAGAGCTATCGCGATGCGTTCGGCGTCGCGCCGACGCGCGAGCGCCGCAAGCAGGTCGCACCGCTCGCGCAGGGCGCGGCGGCTACCGCACCGGCGTTTCCGGCTCATCTGATTCATGCGTGACGCGGGCGCGGCGCGATAAAAAAGGCGGCCTCGAAGGCCGCCTTTTTGCTGGTGCTTACGATCCCCACACCTGCATTTCGTCGAGCGAGTAACCCCACTGCGTCGCCCGCTTCGTGCCGAGCATCCGCACGTAGCGGCCCTGCGCGTTCAGGTTCGGCAGCGTGACGTGACCGTACGACACGCCGTTGTTCGTCGAGTAGACCGTCGTCCAGTTCGCGTTGTCGGTCGACGTCTGGATCTGGTAGACGAGCGCGCCCGCGTCCCAGTAGAGATCGACGCTGCTGATCTTCTTCACCGTACCGAGATCGACGGAGATCCATTGCGGATCGACGCCCGCGCCTTCCGGCGAATCCCAGCGCGTGCTCGTCGTGTTGCCGTCGAACGCCTTGTCCGGCGTCAGCGATGCGTTGTAGCTCGCCGACGCGGCAGCCGGACGACCTTGCGACAGCAGCGTCGGCTGCGCGACGGCCGGGCCGCCAAAGTAGCTCGAGCCGAGCTTCGCCTTGGTCGTGTCCGCGTTCACGCCGAATTGCGACAGGCTCCAGCGCTGGCCGGTCGTCACGTCGCCCACATAGAGCTGGTAGCCGCCCGCCGTCGTCGACGAGAAGAACACGTAGTTCGTGCCGCTTACCGGCGCCGGGTCCGAGTTGTTGCTCATGCAGTCGTTGAGCGCCAACTGGTTCGGCGTCGACGCCGGGTCCGCCGTCTTTACGTAGATCTGGTCGGCGCCGCCCGTGTCCTTCCAGCGCGCGTAGAACACCATGCCGTCCGCACGCACGATCGGGTAATACGTCTGCAGCCCGGCCGGCTGATCAAACACGGCGGTCGTGCCGGTCGCGATCGTACGCTTCATCAGCCCCATGTTCGAGCCGGTGCCCGTCGCGTAGTAGACGGCGCTCGCGTCCGGCGCGAGGAACGGCATCGAGTATTCAGCGCCGGACGGTGCGTTGGTCAGGCTCACGACCGACGTGAACACCGGGCCCGCGCTCGTGTACGACAGCGTGCCCTGCTTCACGTCGCCGTTCTGCTTGAACACGAGCGTCTTGCCGTCGGCGCTGAACTTCGGATCCTCGTTGCGCGTCGCGCCCGTGCTGTTCGTCAGGTTGACCGGTGGCGTGCCGGCGCCGAGCTGCAGCATGAACACGTTCCAGGCGCCATTGCTGATGCCCATGAATGCAAGCCACTTTCCGTCGGGGCTGAACACGCCGTTCATCGGATCGGTGATGCCCCAGCTGCTCTTGCTCAACTGCGTGAGCGTGCGGGCCGAAAAGTCGTACAGGAACAGCTGGCTCGTACCGTCGCCGTACTTCACGTAGCTGTGATAGACGAGCTTGCCGGTCAGTGCGGCGGGAAACGTCGCATTGGATTGAGTCGGGGGATAGTTGGTGCAGGCCGCTTCGGCGGCGCCGCCAAACAGGTTGAGTGCGACGCCGGCCACGAGGCCCGCGACGAGGAACTTCGATTTCACGCTGGTTGCTTCCGGGTAAGGTAAGGGCGGTGCGGACCCGGTCCCGCACACGATGCGCGGGCGTGACGGATCCGCCGTCGGGGAGCGTGAACACCGTATCGATCACGCGTCGGGAATAAGGCTTGCGAAGAATGCCGGTTCGCTGGTCTGAAGAAAAGGATCAGAGTCGGTCGAAAACGTGCGTATCAGCGAGTTGCGGATGAACTCGCGGATGAACGATTGGGGGCGGGATTGAACGCGGCGGACGCCGTGCTACTCTTTTTTCAGCGACGGCCGTGATCGGCCGGAGGCCAGGCATGAAGCGATATGCGGTGCTCGCGCAGACGATTGCCGATTCGATCCGGCGCGGCGATTTGCCGGCAGGTGCACGCATCCCGACCGTGCGCTCGGCGTGCCGCGCCTATCGTGTAAGTCCTTCCACCGTGTTTCGCGCGTACTACGCGCTCGAAAGCGAGGGCCTGATCGTCGCGCGCGCGCGTTCCGGCTATTTCGTTGCGAACCTCGATGACAAGCGCGTGCGCGCAAGTCACGACACACCGCGCAAACCGGCTGCATCGCAGACCGGCGACGACGATGCACTGTTCCAGCTGATCGACTCTCTCAAGCGAGACGACATCGTGCCGCTCGGTTCCGCATTCGCCAGCTATTCGCTGTTTCCGATGAGCAGCCTGTGGCGATACGCGGCGACGGCCGCCCGCAACATGGACCGCGCGAAACTGCTGGCCGGCTTGCCGCCCGGCAACGAAGCGCTGCGCCGCCAGATCGCGTTGCGGTACCTGAACGCGGGCGCGTCGTTGCCGATGGAAGAAATCGTCATCACGACCGGCGCGGCTGAAGCGCTGACGCTCAGCCTGCAGGCGCTCACGCGCCCCGGCGACATCGTCGCGATCGAACGCCCTGCCTTTCCCGCAGTGCTGCAGGCCGTGCAGCGGCTGCATCTGAAGGCCATCGAGATTCCGGTGGACCCACGCACCGGCCTCGACCTCGACTCACTCGCCGAAGCGCTCGACACGCATCCGGTGCGCGCGTGCTGGTTCATGACCTCGTTCCACAACCCGACCGGCGCGACGCTGCCCGACGAGCGCAAGCGCGCGCTGATCGAACTGCTCGCATCGCATCAGGTGCCGCTGATCGAGGACGACGTGTTCGGAGAACTACATTTCGGCCCGACGCCCACGCGTCCCGCGAAGCTGTATGACGATAACGGGCTCGTGCTGCATTGCGGTTCGTTCTCGAAGTGCCTCGCCCCCGGATTCCGGGTCGGCTGGGTCGCGGCCGGACGTTACGTGAAGCAGATCAGGCAGGTGAAGAACGCGAGCGCGCCGGCCGCCGACGTGCCCGCGCAGATGGCCGTGTCCAGTTACCTGCGCAACGGCGCGTACGACCGCTTCCTGCGCCGGCTCCGGCGCAACTTGGCCGCGCACCAGGCGCAGATGCTCGCGGCCGTTCGCGCGTATTTCCCGGCCGACACGGAGGTGTATGCCCCGCGCGGCGGATATTTCCTGTGGATCGAATTGCCGCCGCACGTGGATGCGATGCAGTTGTTCGGCGACGCGATGGAGAACGGGGTCAGCCTTGCGCCCGGGCCGATCTTTTCGATGACGGGCGCCTTTCACCGCTACGTCCGGCTGAACTATGGCCGACCGTGGACCCCTGCCGTCGAAGACGCGATGCAGACGATCGGAACGCTCGCGGGGCGGCAACAGCAGACGAGGTAGCAACGATCATGCAAGTCCTGCCCAACCGGAAAGTCCGCACGCGCGACACGCTGCGCGGCGCACTGAACCTGCGTGCCGAGCCGCGCGCCGCCGTCAGCCAGCGCTGCCGGCAGTGCGGCTTCATGGCGTTCCGCGCCAGCGAGCAGTGCCCCGTCTGCGGACTGGGAGACTGGCCGTTCGCGCCGCTGCATCAATCGAGCGACGATGCACCCGCCGCGCAGGCCACGCCCCCGCACGAGGTGCAGCCCGTCCCGACGTGGTCGTCGCGCGTCGCGGCCGCGGTGCGCGGCGCGGCGGTCCAGCGGCCGAGCGCGTCGAGCGCGCCGCTGCTGAGCATCCTGACCCTCGTGATGCTGGTCGGCGGCTATGTGACGTATGACCGGACGTGCCGGGCGGATCCCGCCTGTCGCGGCCCTGGCGCGTCGCGCCCGGTGACAACGGCCTACGCGAATCTGCATGCGGCTGACGCGCCAACGTCGCCGGTCGGGCCCGCGCCCGCACCCGCGGCGGCGCCCGTCCAGGCATTTCATCCGGCCGAGCGCGCGGCAGTCGATACCGATCGGCTCGCCGACGCCAACGTCGACACCGACGCCGATCGGTCGATCAAGGCCGCCCAACCTGGCAACGCGGGCACGCCCCGACACGCGGCAGGGCGCCCGACGACGACGCTCGTGCGGCACGCGCCGCCGATTCACGGACCGAACGGCGCGCGCGGCGGCGGCGTTCGCGTCGCCGACTGGAAAGGCGGCGCCGCCGCAACGCGACACGGGCACGCGATACGCCGCGTGAGCGTGCATACGCGTCATGGTCGGCGAACCACGGCGAGCGGAGCCGAATTGGCGATGGTCTATCGCGGGCATTGAGCGCGCGGCGCATCGCGACCGCAGCCACGCCCACAGCGAAAAACGGGCGGCACCGTCTCCGGTGCCGCCCGCTTCATGCGTGTCGTTCGTGCGTCAGGCCGCCAGCAAGCCGTGCGGATCGATCACGAATTTGCGCGGCGCGCCGCCGTCGAACTTCTTGTAGCCTTCCGGCGCCTGGTCGAGCGAAATCACCTCGACGTTGACGATCTTCGCGATCGGCAGACGGTCGAACAGGATTGCCTGCATCAGGTTGCGGTTGTACTTGAGCACCGGCGTCTGGCCCGTGAAGAACGAGTGCGACTTCGCCCAGCCGAGGCCGAAGCGGATGCTCAGGCTGCCGTGCTGCGCGGCCTTGTCCTTCGCGCCCGGATCGTCCGTCACGTACAGGCCCGGGATGCCGATCGCGCCGGCCGGCCGCGTGATTTCCATCAGCGAGTTCAGCACCGTCGCGGGCGCTTCCTCGGAATGGCCCGACGAACCGTGGCCGTGCGCCTCGAAGCCGACGCAGTCGACCGCGCAATCGATCTCCGGCACGCCGAGGATCTGCTCGATCTGCTCGCCGAGCGACGCGTCCTTCGACAGGTCGACCGTCTCGAAGCCCATCGCCCGCGCATGCGCGAGGCGTTCCGCGTTCATGTCGCCGACGATCGTCACCGCCGCGCCGAGCAGGCGCGCCGACGCGGCCGCCGCCATGCCGACCGGGCCCGCGCCCGCGATGTAGACCGTCGAGCCCGGCTTCACGCCCGCGCTCACCGCGCCGTGATAACCGGTCGGCAGAATGTCGGACAGGCAGGTCAGGTCGCGAATCTTCGCCATCGCCTGATCGCGGTCCGGGAATTTCAGCAGGTTGAAGTCCGCGTACGGCACGAGCACGTACTCGGCCTGGCCGCCGATCCAGCCGCCCATGTCGACGTAGCCGTAAGCACCGCCGGCACGCGACGGGTTCACGTTCAGGCACACGCCCGTATGCGTGTCCTTGCACATCGCGCAGCGGCCGCATGCGACGTTGAACGGCACCGACACGAGATCGCCGATCTTCAGCGTCTCGACGTCCGGGCCCACCTCGACCACTTCGCCCGTGATCTCGTGACCGAGCACGAGGCCGACCGGAGCGGTCGTGCGGCCGCGCACCATGTGCTGGTCGGAACCGCAGATGTTCGTGCTCACCACTTTCAGGATCACGCCGTGGCCGATCGCGCGGCCGGTCGGATCGACCATCTTCGGATAATCGATCTTCTGAACTTCGACCTTGCCCGGCCCAAGATAGACGACACCTCGATTGCTGCTCATCGTATTGTCTCCATGTCTCGTTGGATGGCGCTGCTGTGCGCCGGCAGATGCGGTGCTACGCAACGTGCTGTTCGAGAGTAGTCCCGGAGGTGGGGGGCCCGATGTCTCAAACGCGACATGCGTTTGAACGGTGCCGACATCGATGGCGGAAATGCGAAAGTCGGGTCAGGGAGAACGGCCGGAGGGCGGGATCGTGGAAGGCACGGAACGCGTGAGCGCGCGCCCCGGCCGATCGGCGCGATCGGCCGGTCGGGCGCGCCGGTGGGCGCGCATTAGCCGCCCTGATTCTCGCGGATGATCGCGGCGGCCGCCGCTTCCGCGTCGCTCGCCACCCCGTCGTGCACGCGCGTGCTGACGGCCGGCGTCGGCGGCTCGCTGTCGAGCGCATGGCCGTCGCGGTTGCGCGTATCGACCGTCGCGCGCATCGACAGCCCGACCCGCAGCGGATGCGCGGCCAGGTCGCGGGGATCGATCGCGATCACGACCGGCACGCGCTGCACGACCTTGATCCAGTTGCCGGCCGCGTTCTGCGACGGCAGCATCGAGAACGCGCTGCCGGTGCCGGCCGAGAAGCCCTGCACGCGGCCGCGATAGGTCACGCGCGAACCGTAGAGATCCGACACGACCTCGACCGGCTGCCCGACGCGCATGTGGCGGATCTGCCCTTCCTTGAAATTCGCCTCGATCCACAACCGATTGAGCTGCACGATCGACATCAGCGGCACGCCGGGCCCGACCTGCTGGCCGACCTGCACCGAACGCTGGCCGATCGTGCCGTCGACCGGCGCGACGATCGTCGTGCGTTTCAGGTTCCGATACGCGAGCTTGAACTGCGCGGCCGCCTGCACGACCGACGGGCTTTCGTCGACGGGCAATCTGGTGCCGAGCGCGCGCGCCGCATCGAGCTGCGCCTGTGCGGCCGCGAGATTGGCCTGCGCGCCGGCGACCGCCGCGCGCGCGCGCGCCAGTTCCTCCGGCGCGACGATCTCGACCGACGCGCCCGAACGCGCGGCGAGCGCGCGCTGCGCGAGCGACAGGTCGGCCTGGCGCGCGTTCACGGCTTCGACGTACATCGTGTTCGAAATCTTCGCGTTCGCGACCTGCCGCACGGCTTGCACGAGTTGCGCCTTCGCCTGCGCGAACGCGACGGACGCCTCGGTGTCGTCGAGCCTCGCCAGCGTCTGCCCGGCGCGCACGGCCTGCGTATCGGCGACCAGCACGTCGGTCACCGCGCCCGGAATCTGCGCGGCAACCTGCACGATGCTGCCCGCGACGTACGCGTCGTCGGTGTCTTCGTCATAGCGGTCGCGCAACAGCCAGAACGCGATCCAGACGAGCGCGGCCAGCAGCACGGCCGCGAGGAACAGCATGAAGCGCTTGCGGCGCGTCGCCCGGCGCGCGTCGAGTGCGGGATCGTTCAGGGCAGCCGGCTGCGCGGCGGTATGAAGGTTGTCGTGGTGCATCAGTCGCTTTGCGTAACGATCAGGCGGTCATGCTGGAACAGGGGGATCGGCGCTGGATTCGCCGCCGCCGCGCGAGAGGAAACGGGAGCGCCGCGAGGCGTGGTGCCGATGGCCGGCATGCGTGCCGCCTCGTCGCGTCGTGCGGCCGCCGCATTCGATGCAGCGACGACCTGCGGGGCGGCCACGCTCTGCGCACGCGCATCGGCCGACGGCCCCGCCACCGACTGGCTCGCGGCGGCGGCGGTCGGTGCGGTCTTGGCGGTTGCAGCCGCCACGGCGGGCGCGGCGGGCGAAGTGCCACGCTTCGCCGCCCCGCCACGCGCCCGATGCCCGGTCGGCGCCTGCGCGACCGTCGCGCCCGCGTCGAACCCACCGCCCAGCGCGCCGATCAATCCGACACGCAGCGTCCGCTGCCGGCCAAGCAACGCGATCATCTGTGCGCGCTCGTCGATCAGCGTGAGATCCGCGACATCCACGTCCTTCTGCATCAGCACGCCGCGCCGATGACGGTCGGTCGCAATCTCCACGATCTTTTGCGCGGCCGCGACCGCGTCCTGCTGCTGCGCGACGAGCGTCTGCGACGTACGCAGAGACGTGACGATCTGCGCGACCTGACCAAGCGCGTCGTCGACGGTCTTGTTGTACAGCCCGATCGCGACGTCGGCCTGCGCGACGTCCGCGCCGAGCTTCGCCTTCAGCCGACCGCGATCGAACACCGGCAGCGAGATCGCCGGGCCGACGGACGCGCCGAGCGCGTCGCGCGAGAATAGCGACGCGGGCGTCAGCGCGAACACGCCGCCGAGCGCGACGAGGTTCACGTCGGGATAGAACTGCGCGCGCGTCGAATCGGCATTCGCGAACGCGGCTTCGACACGCAGCCGCGCGGCGACGATGTCGGGCCGACGGCCCAGCAGATCGGCCGGCAGCCGCGCGGGCAGCGCGCCGCCGGCCAATGCGCCGACGCGTGGCCGCTGCAGCGCGAGCCCGCGCTCCGGGCCGCGGCCCGACAGCACCCCGAGCTGAAGTTGCGCGAGCTTGATCTGCTCGTCGTTCAGCGCGATCTGAGCGAGCAGCTTGCTGCGCTTGATCGACGCATCGCTCGCGTCGTACGCGTTGTCGAGCCCGCGCGCGGTACGCTCGCGCAGCACGGTCGTCACGCGCTGACTGACTTTCAGCTTCTGCTGAAGCAGATCCTGCGTCGCGTACGCCTGGTCGAGCTGGCAGTACACGGTGACGATCGCGACCGCCAGCGTGAGCCGCACCTGCTCGGCCTCGACCCGAGCCGCTTCACGCAGCGACATCAGGCTCTTCGTCGCCGCGCGGTTCTTGCCCCACAGGTCGAGCTGGTAGTTGAGCCCGACGAACACCGACGACGGCGATACGTTCGGATCGCCAAATATCTCTACCGGCACGCGATAGCCGCCGACCGACACGTTGGCGACGTCGTCGCCCGGCTTCGGCATCCGCGCGCGGCTGACCGTCGCGCCGGCCGTGCCCGTCAGCCCCGTCAGTGAATCGAACTGCTGAAGCTGCGCCTGCGCGATCCGCAGCCGCGCCTGCGCGACCTGCAGGTCGGGGTTGTTTTGCGATGCCTCGGCGACCAGCGCGTCAAGCTGCTGATCCTGCAGCTGCTTCACCCAGTCGGGTGCGGGCCATGCACCGTCCACGCCGGGGCCGGCCGTAAGCGCGAGCGCATCGTCGGACGGCGCGTGCAACGACAGCGACGGCAGGAAGCCCGTCGGCACGCATCCGCCCAATGCCATCGCCACCGCCGCGGCTCCGATCAACGCACCGCCCTTCACGCTACGCGCCCGCTCTGCCGCATTTTCTTTCACACGCCGCATCGCTTCCCTCACCCTTGCTGGACGCGCTGCGCCCGTGCAGCCAGACGTGGCCGCGTGCGCTCGAGCGGACCGAGCCGGCCGAACAGGCCGTCCGCGATGCCGAACAGGATGCCGGCGAGCTTGTCGCGCTTGTCTCGCTCGACGAGCGCGATCTGCACGACCTGCCACACGGTCAGCAGGTTCGGCACGATCGCCACCGGAAAGCGCAGCCCGTACTGCATCCCGAGCTGCACCGCATTGCGCGCGCTGTAGTAGCGCCGTTGCCACGGGTGATTCATCGACGTCATTTCGAAAGGGCCGAACGCGTGACGCTGTTTCGCGCCGATCCGGTGCGGCAGCACCAGCGACGGCACGACGTAGAGCGGCACGTTGCGCGCAAGCGCGCGGAAGCTGTACTCGGTGTCGACGTGATCGATGAACAGCGTCTCGTCGAAGCGGCCGAGCACATCGAACGCGGCGCGCGACACGACGCAGCCCGACGAGATCAGGAACGCGCAGCGCTGCAGTCGCGCATCAGGATCGACGTGCAGCCGGCGCAACGCAATCCCGTTGGTCGCGAGTTCGGGCAGAAAGCTGCGTGCGTTCTCGTCGAAGATGCGCGGGCCGGCGAGGAACGCGCGCCCCGCGAGCCCCGCGCAGGCGTCGCGCATCGTCGCGAAGTACCCGGCCGGCACCGACGAATCCTGGTCGAACAGCGCGACCGCGTCGACGTTGTCGCGAAACAGCGCCGCGAGCCCCGCGTTGTACGCGCCCGCGATTCCGCCGCGATTGCCGTGATGCAGCAGCGCGATGCCGTCGCGCGCGCATGCTTCACTTGCGCGTGCGTCCGGCTGCGGCGTGTTGTCGACGACGAGCAGCGCGTCGCACGCATGCCGCCACGCACCGAGCGCCGCGAGCTGCGCGTCGGTCGGGTGATACAGGATCACGAGTGCGCCGAGTGTCGTCATGCCGCTCTCCTCAATGTCCGAATGAAGCCGCCGCGCCGCGCTTCGGCCGCGTGAGCCACATCATCGCGGCAAGCACGAGGCAGGTCATGCTCGCCATCCAGAACATGTCGCCCGTCGCCATCATGTACGCCTGCTGCATCACGACCTGGTGCAGCGTGGATAGCTCGCGCACGCCGTCCACGCCCATCGCGTTCAGCGTGTGCACGAAGCGCTGCGTGTTCGTCGATGCGTGCGTGACCGATTGCGACACGACGTCGTAGTGATAGGTCGCACGGTTGTCCCACAGCGTCACGCTCATCGCGGTTCCGAATGCGGCCGACAGCGTGCGCAGGAAGTTCGACAGGCTCGACGCGGCCGCGAGCCGGTCGTCCGGAATACGCGACAGCGTCGCGGCAGTCAGCGGAATGAAGAAACACGGCAACCCGATCCCCTGGATCAGCCCGGGCGCGGCGATCTGCGCGAACGTCATCTTCAGCGTGAAATGCGCGTCCCATGCGAGCACGGCCGCGAACACGAGAAAGCCGAAGGTCGCGAGCACGCGCGCGTCGAAGCGGTGCGCGTGCAGGCCGACGAGAATCGAGAACACGAGCGCGAGCACGCCGAGCGACGCGGTGGCGAGCCCCGCGTGGAACGCGTTGTAACCCATCACCGCCTGCATCCACAGCGGGAACACGACGCCCACTACCGAGAAACTCATCATCCCGAGCGAGATGATCAGCACGCAGAACGAGAACGTGCGATCGCGAAACAGGCTCAGGTCGACGACCGGATGGGCCTCGCCCGCCTCCCAGATCAGCAGCGACACGATCGCGAGCCCCGCGACCACCGCGAGCGTGACGATCAGCGGCGAATCGAACCAGCCCTTGTCGTGGCCGAGATCGAGCATCGCCTGCAGCGAACCGACGCCGATCACGAGCAGCACGATACCCGGCACGTCGATCGGGCCGGCCGCGCCGCGCTGCGCGTCGGGGCGCAGCATCGCGGTGCAGACCGCGAACGAGAACAGCCCGATCGGCAAATTGATCAGGAAGATCCACGGCCACGAGAAGCTGTCGACGATCCAGCCGCCGACCACCGGCCCGAAGATCGGCGCGAGCAGCACTGTCATCGCCCATAGCGCGAGCGCGACGGTGCGCTTGTCCGGCGGGAACGTGCGCAGCAGGATCGTCTGCGACAACGGCACCATCGGCCCGGAGCACAGCCCCTGGAGCGCGCGGCAGACCACCAGCACGTGCAGGTCGCGCGCGAGGCCGCACAGCAGCGACGTCAGCGTGAACAGCAGCACCGCGCCGACGAACAACCGCAGCTCGCCGACGCGCCGCGCGAGCCAGCCGGTCAGCGGCACCGCGATCGCGGCCGCGACCGAATACGAACTGATCACCCACGTGCCCTGGCTGTTCGAGACGCCGAGACTGCCCGAGATCGCGGGCACCGCGACGTTGGTGACGGTCGAGTCGAGCACTTCGATGAAGGTCGCGAGCGACAGCGCGAACGTCAGCAGCGCGAGCCGCGCGCCGCGCACCGGCGGCGCAACGGGTGCGGGTTCGCTCGCGTCGAAGACGGCGGGTGTGTCCCGAAGCGGCGATGCCGTGCTCATGTGCCCGCCATCGCGACAACGGGCCGCGAGATCGCGCGCTCGTGGTTCGGCGCGAAGCGCTCGATGTAATCGGCAGCCGTTTCGCAGCCGTCCGGTGCCGCGTGAATCAGCGCACGCGTGCGTTCGGCATGCACGGAGAATTCGGGTTCATCCAGCACGCGCGCGAGCGCCGCACCGAGACGCACGCCGTCGACCGCACCGTCGACGCGCACGCCGGCGCCGCTAGCCGCGACGCGCTGCGCGTTGTCGAACTGGTCGTGCGCGAACGGCGTCACGACCTGCGGAATTCCGGCTTCGAACGCGAGCGCCGCGGTGCCGATCCCGCCGTGATGCACGAGTGCGCGGCAACGCGGCAGCAGCGTGCGCATCGGCACGAAGCGACGCACCAGCAGCCGGTCGCCGCCCGGTGCCACATCGTGCGGGCTCAACAGGATGCCGCGCGCGCCGGTGGCATGCAGCGCGCCCGCGACCGTGCGCGCATACGCGGCGTGATCGACCCGCGTCGACCCTGCAGTGAAGACCACCGGCGGCTCGCCGGCGGCAAGAAACGCGTCGAGCGCCCGATCGTCGTCGGGTGTCGCGATGTCGTTGAACAACGGAAAGCCGCTTTGCAGAACGCCAGCAGGCCAGTCGCGCTGCGCCGGGGCGAACCAGTCGGGAAACAGGCACAGCACGCCGTCGGTCGAATGCAGCCAGCGTCCGAGCACGCGCCGCGCGGGCGCAAGACCGAGGTCGCGGCGCACCGCGTTGAGCGCCGGCCCGCACACGCGGTCGAGCACCTGTCGCTCGATCAGCGTCATCAGCGCCGCCTTCACCGGCAGCGGCCAGCGCGCGGGGATCGTCAGGCGCGGATGCGTCGGCGGCACATGCGCGGACAACAGCGTCGACGGCGACACCTGCACCGACACATACGGCGTGCCGTGCAACTCCTGCATGAAGCGCGCGGAAAACGCCCACAACGTGCCGACCAGCACGGTGTCGCGATCGGTCAGCGTGCGCAGCGTGTCGTAATGCGGGCGCAGCACCGGCGCGATCACCTGCCACAGCGTGCGGAACGACGTGCGCGGATCCCACAGCGCCGGGTTCGCCATCGCGGCCTCGTACTCGGCCGCCGTGCCGACCGGCACGAACGTGAAGCCGCAGCGGCGCGCGGCCGCCGCGAACGGCGGATGCGTGCAGAACACGACGTCGTGGCCGCGCAACGCGAGCGCGCGTGCGACGCCGAGCAGCGGATGCACGTCGCCCGCCGAGCCGATCGCGGTCACGATCACCTTCGCCATCGCGCGCCTCGCGGGGGTCAATAGAAGCCGGGGATCAACGCCGCGACCTCGCGGCGATACTGCGTGTACGCCGGCCCGAAATGACCGGTGAGCCAGCTCTCCTCGACGCGCACCTTGTACGCGAGCGATGCGAACACGAGCGCGACGCCGAGCGCGCCGCGCCACTCGCCGCCGATCAGCGCGGCGCCGACCAGCGCGATCAGGCAGCCGGTGTAGATCGGATGGCGCACGAGGCCGTACGGGCCGGTGCGGACGAGTTCGTGGTTTTCCTTCAGCGTGACGGACACGCTCCAGTTCGTGCCGAGATGCAGCCGCGCCCACACGGAGAACAGCAGCCCCGCGACGAGCACCGCGAGCCCGCATTGCGCCTGCAGCCCGAAGCGCTGCCAGTCGGGCACGAGTGCCTGCCACGACGGATCGGGCAGGATGATCAGCGCACCGCCGACGATCAGCGGAATCGACTGCAGCGTGCGCGAGCGCGACGCCTCCTTGCGCACGGTCGTCTTCACGGCCTGCGACGTCATGATCCAGTAGGCGAGCCACGCGGCCCAGGGAACGACGATGGCGATGGTCTGAACGATATTCACGGCTGGCCTGCCTCGTGTGGAAGAGAATTCGGATGCGCCCGGTGTGCCCGGTGCGCGACGTGCTGCGTCATGACGACAGCGCCGGCATCGGCGCGGACACGCATGCGTGCGCGGCGCCGAGCGCGATGCCCGCGGCGACGGGCGGCGTGTCGCAGAAGAAGTCGAGCAGCGCCGCGCGCGTGGTTTCGCGCTGCGCGCGGCCTTCGATGTCGAGGAAATGGCCGGCGTCGGGAATCGTCGCGAAGCGCGCGCGCGGAACGTGTGCGGCGAGCTGACGGACATCGGCCGGCGTCGTGTATTCGTCGCGCTCGCCGTTCAGGAACAGCAGCTCGCAGCCGATGTTCGAGAACTCGCTCAGGTAGCGCTCCGGCTGCAGCGACAGGATCTGGTCGACGTGGAACGCGACCTGGTCCTGCTCGTCGCGCGGCAGGCGCGTCAGATAGCGGTAGTTGTACAGCTTCATGATGCGCGGCAGGTAGCGGCCGACCGTATCGTTCAGCAACTGCGCGGCCTTCAGGTTCTCGCCGGCGGCGATGTGGTCGCGTGCGCGCGTCACGTAGTCGACCATCGCGTCGTTCAGGAACGGCGAGAACGAGCAGATCGCCGCGCGCCGCACGCTCGGGCAGCCGCGCGCGAGCGCGAACAGCGACGCGACGCCGCCCCACGACACCGATACGAGGAACGCCGGCGCGAAGCGCTCGACCAGGTGCTGGAGGATCGCGGCCTCGTCGTCCTTGGTCAGGATGAAGCAGCCGGGGTTGTGCTGGCGCGACTGCCCCGCATACGGCAGGTCGAAGCAGATCGTGTTCATCCGCTCGCCGAGATACTGGACGGTCTGCCCGAACGATGCGGTCGTTGCGAGCGCGCCGTTGACGAGCATCGCCGTGTCGAACGACGGATCGAACACGTTCCGTTCGACGTAGACCTTCAGACCATTCGGTAGCGGGACCACGTGTTTTTCGGTCGGCATCGTCGTTCTCCGGTGGATGCGGCGTCTCGGCGTCGCGGCATGCTGCAGGTGCGCAATGGCGGGCGCCGGCCGTGTCGCGGTCGTTGGCCGCGCCCATTGCAGACGCACCGCGGGAAAAACCCGCGGCGCCGATTCATTCCTTTTGGTTCGGCGCCATACTAATACGGGCAATATTACTTACTCAAGTCATTCCAACGATCCCCTCTACTCCATCTGGAAATAGGCTCGATTCAAATATTTTTGGCATTTTTTATGGTAGACGGAATCGATCACGGGTTGATGGCAATCGTTTGCGGCCGAGCCGATAAACGATCTCAAACTCACAATATTTCCTTTAAATTCAATGAGATATGAAGTTTAAATCGATTGATTGAAACGAATTCCATGAAATTCCCTATGACGGTACGCGAGATCAGAATTTTCGGATTTCCGAAAATCTCACATAGCTCGACATTCTTTCGACGTGTAATAAATCGAATCGGGAAACTCTCCCAACCATTGCGTCACCTTTTCGGAAATCGTTTTAAACAAACTTCAATTTATTTAACCTCCTTTCAATTCGTTTTTCCGCACCTGCACAATCGTCGCAGCAGCATCTGCCCCTCAAGCCGATCACACGATTTCCCGTCGGACCCCGATTTTTTATTGATTGAACGTTCAATAAAAAACCGCTAAGCTCTCGACTTCCAGGAACGGCCCGTCCGGGCGAAGGGAGTCGCGATGCCGAAAGTCGGAATGCGGGAGATTCGTCGCGCACAGTTGATCGACGCGACGCTGCGCTCGATCGACGAGGCTGGCCTGCCCGGCACGACACTCGCATCGGTCGCGCAGCGCGCGAACATCTCGACGGGTATCGTCAGCCATTACTTCGGCGACAAGGACGGCCTGCTCGAAGCCACGATGCGGCACGTGCTGCGTGATCTGTGGGCGGCCACCACGCGCCGCCGCGTCGCGGCACGCAAGGACCCGCGTTCCCGGCTGCGCGCGATCGTCGCCGCGAACTTCGACGACACGCAGGTCAGCGCGCCCGTGATGAAGACCTGGCTCGCGTTCTGGTCGCAGAGCATGCACGACGCGATGCTCAAGCGCCTGCAGCACGTCAACACGCGGCGCCTCCATTCGAATCTGTGCGCGGAATTCGCGAAGGCGTTGCCGCGCGCGAAGGCGCGGGAAGCCGCCAGCGGCCTCGCCGCACTGATCGACGGCCTGTGGCTGCGCGGCGCGCTCGCCGGCGGCCCGATCGACACACGGGCTGCACTGAAGCTCGCCCACAATTACATCGACCTGCTGCTCGCGTCGGACTGACGCGTCACGCAGTCGCCCTCAAGGAGATTCTCATGTCCGTATACGGTTTGCAGCGCCTCTACATCGGCGGCGGTTACGTCGACGCCACCAGCGGCAAGACTTTCGATACCTTCGATCCCGCCACGGGCGAACTGCTCGCGCAGGTGCAGCAGGCGAGCGCGGCCGACGTCGACCGCGCGGTCGCATCGGCGCAGGAAGGCCAGCGTGAATGGGCCGCGATGACCGCGATGCAGCGCTCGCGAATCCTGCGCCGCGCGGTCGACCTGCTGCGCGAACGCAACGACGAACTCGCGGCGATCGAGACGCGCGACACCGGCAAGCCGATCGGCGAGACGCTCGCGGTCGACATCGTCACCGGCGCGGACGTGATCGAGTACTACGCGGGCCTCGCGACCGCGATCGAGGGGCTGCAGGTGCCGCTGCGCGCCGAGTCGTTCGTCTATACGCGCCGCGAGCCGCTCGGCGTGTGCGCGGGTATCGGTGCATGGAACTACCCGATCCAGATCGCATGCTGGAAGACGGCGCCCGCGCTAGCGGCCGGCAATGCGATGGTGTTCAAGCCGAGCGAAGTCACGCCGCTCACCGCGCTGAAGCTCGCCGAAATCTATACGGAAGCCGGCGTGCCGGCCGGCGTGTTCAACGTCGTGCAGGGCGACGGTTCGGTCGGCGCGCTGCTGACAGGCCATCCGGACATCGCGAAGGTGTCGTTCACCGGCGGCGTCGAGACCGGCAAGAAGGTGATGTCGCTCGCAGGCGCATCGTCGCTGAAGGAAGTGACGATGGAGCTCGGCGGCAAGTCCCCGCTGATCGTGTTCGAGGATGCCGACCTCGACCGCGCCGCCGACATCGCGGTCACCGCCAACTTCTTTAGCTCGGGCCAGGTCTGCACCAACGGCACGCGCGTGTTCGTGCACAGCTCGGTCAAGGATGCATTCACGCAGAAGGTGCTCGAACGCGTGAAGCGCATTCGCGTCGGCAAGCCGACCGATGCCGACACCAACTTCGGCCCGCTCGTGTCGGCCGCGCAGCTCGACAAGGTGCTCGGCTTCATCGAGAGCGGCAAGGCCGAAGGCGCGAAGCTGCTCGCGGGCGGCACGCGCCTGACCGACGGCCACTTCGGCAACGGCCAGTATGTCGCGCCGACCGTGTTCGGCGACTGCCGCGACGACATGAAGATCGTCCGCGAAGAAATTTTCGGGCCGGTGATGAGCATCCTCGATTTTGAATCGGAGGACGAAGTGATTGCCCGCGCGAACGACACGCACTACGGCCTCGCGGCCGGCGTCGTAACCGAGAACCTGTCGCGTGCGCATCGCACGATCCACCGCCTCGAAGCCGGCATCTGCTGGATCAACACGTGGGGCGAATCGCCGGCCGAGATGCCGGTTGGCGGATACAAGCAATCCGGTGTCGGACGAGAGAACGGCATCACGACGCTCGAACACTACACTCGAATCAAATCGGTACAGGTCGAGCTCGGCCGCTACAACCCGGTGTTTTGAGAACGACAGGAGATACACCGTCATGACGACACGCGAATACGACTACATCATCTGCGGCGCCGGTTCCGCGGGCAACGTGCTCGCGACGCGCCTGACGGAAGATCCGAACGTCACGGTGCTGCTGCTCGAAGCGGGCGGCCCCGACTACCGCTTCGACTTCCGTACGCAGATGCCGGCGGCACTCGCCTATCCGCTGCAGGGCCGTCGCTACAACTGGGCCTACGAGACCGACCCCGAGCCGCACATGGACAACCGCCGGATGGAATGCGGCCGCGGCAAGGGGCTCGGCGGCTCGTCGCTGATCAACGGGATGTGCTACATCCGCGGCAACGCGCTCGACTACGACAACTGGTCGACGCACAAGGGGCTCGAGAACTGGACGTATCTCGACTGCCTGCCGTACTTCAAGAAGGCCGAGACGCGCGACGTCGGCCCGAACGACTATCACGGCGGCGACGGCCCCGTGTCGGTCACGACCAGCAAGCCGGGCGTGAACCCGCTGTTCGAGGCGATGGTCGATGCGGGCGTGCAGGCCGGCTATCCGCGCACCGACGACCTGAACGGCTATCAGCAGGAAGGCTTCGGCCCGATGGACCGCACCGTCACGCCGAAGGGCCGCCGCGCGAGCACCGCGCGCGGCTACCTCGACCAGGCGAAGGTGCGGCCGAACCTCGAGATCGTCACGCATGCGCTCGCCGACCGCATCCTCTTCGACGGCAAGCGCGCATCGGGCGTCACGTACCTGCGCGGCAGCGAGCGCGCGACCGCGCATGCGCGCCGCGAAGTGCTCGTGTGCAGCGGCGCGATCGCGTCGCCGCAGTTGCTGCAGCGCTCGGGCGTCGGCCCCGGCGCGTGGCTGAAGGAACTCGACATCCCCGTCGTGCTCGATCTGCCCGGCGTCGGCCAGAACCTGCAGGATCACCTGGAGATGTACATCCAGTACGAGTGCAAGGAGCCGGTGTCGCTGTATCCGGCGCTCAAGTGGTGGAACCAGCCGAAGATCGGCCTCGAATGGATGCTGAACGGCACCGGCCTCGGCGCGACCAACCACTTCGAGGCGGGCGGCTTCATCCGCACGCGCGACGACGATCTGTGGCCGAACATCCAGTATCACTTCCTGCCCGTCGCAATCAACTACAACGGCTCGAACGCGATCGAGATGCACGGCTTCCAGGCGCACGTCGGCTCGATGCGTTCGCCGAGCCGCGGCCGCGTGAAACTGCGCTCGCGCGATCCGAACGATCACCCGAGCATCCTGTTCAACTACATGGCCGAATCGCTCGACTGGCGTGAGTTCCGCGATGCGATCCGTGCAACGCGCGAGATCATGCGGCAGCCCGCACTCGACCGCTATCGCGGCCGCGAGCTGAACCCGGGTGCCGACTGCAAGACCGACAAGGAACTCGACGCGTTCGTGCGGGCCCGCGCGGAAACCGCGTTCCATCCGTCGTGCTCGTGCAAGATGGGTTACGACGACATGGCCGTGGTCGACGAGGAAGGTCGCGTGCACGGGCTCGAAGGGCTGCGTGTGGTCGATGCATCGATCATGCCGATCATCACGACCGGCAACCTGAACGCGCCGACGATCATGATCGCGGAGAAGATCGCCGACAAGATTCGCGGTCGCACGCCGCTGGCGCGGGTGGACGTGCCTTACTTCGTCGCGAACGGCGCGATGGCGCGGAATCTCGCTAAGGCGGTGCGGCAGCCGGAAACGGCGTAACCGCGCAAGCGCCCTCCCCGGAGCGCAGCAGCAGCAACCTGCACGGCTCGTGGCGTTCTCGCCGCGAGCCGTTTTTCATTTCATTGGCTGCTCTCGCCCCCCGTACTGAAGCGCGTGATCGCAGCCCCCCTCGGCCGCACGCGTTTCGCGCGCACGATTGGATTCGATCGCGACGTCAGGCTCATCGCGCCGCTCAGACGTTCGAACGCGACATCCTCCTTCATCCCGAAGCGGCCGACCGCCGGCCACGCGAGCACTTCATCGAGCCACGCCTGCCACGCGTCGCCATGAAAGCGGCGCGCGAACTCGCGCACCATGCCCGGCGTCGCGATCACGATGCCTGCCAGCAGGTAATACGCCCAGAAACTGCCCGCGCCGACAAGCCGGTCGAGCCGGCACACGGACACCGCCGCGAGCAGTCCATCGACCGACGCGAGATCGGTGCGCCGTTCGCGAATCGCGCGCGCAACCAGATTGTGCCGACCGCCGTACGCGGTGAAGGACATCCCCTTGCCGGCGGCAAGCTCCGCGCAGTACATCGCGAGTGCGGCCATCTCGTCGATGCGCGCTGCGTCGTCGCGCGGCCCGCAAACGCGCAGCACGATCGCGTCGATGACGGCCCCTGGCCCGGCCGACGGCGCCACGCAGGCCGCGGCGACGGCCGCATGTCGTTCTCTCAGGTTCTTCGCAGGCGGCGCCTCGCCGTTCGCGAGTCGCTCCCGCATTTCGTGCCCGCCGACTTCGTCGCTGCCGGGTCCGACGCCGCCGGCAATCCGCTCGAGCGCGGCCCAGCCGTCGTTCGGATCGTCGAAGGCCCACGCATCGACGAAACCATGCGCCGCATCGAATACCGCGCGCGATCCGGGGCAGCACCGTTCCGCGTGCGCGAGCTGCCGCGTGTCGGGAACGTGCATGCACGCATCGGTCGTATCGCACGCGCAACCGCCGCCGTCCGTTGCGATCCATGGCGCGAGTTCGTGCAGGACGGCGATCGCTTCATGCGACAGGTTCGCGCCGGCACGCACGCGTGCCGCGTGCGTCGGCGTGGCGGCCGTCGCGGCGACGTCGTCCGTCGCCGCGCACGCCGCTTCGTTCAGGTGTTCGATCAGGTATTGCAGCCACGCGGCCGTGCGCAGCCGGTCGGGCGTCGCAGCGCGGGCATCGCCATACTTCGCTGGGTCGGTGAGCATGGGTGGTCCGGAATGGTTGTTTTATGTCGTTCGAAGCAGCCGGCACGGTGCATCGCACCGGCCCCTGCACGGCCGCCCGCATCGGATCGCGAAGCAGGCGGCCGGCCGGTCGTCACGCCGATACGCGCGACGACGCGAATGCATCGCGAAACCGGAACACCCGCCGCGCATCGTTGCACGGCCCTCATCCCTGGCGGGCGCCCGGTTCCGATCGCGCGACGCTTACTGCACGTGGAACTTCGGCGACGTGGCGACCGTGCCGCTGACCGTGCAGTCCGGCGTCAACACCGCGTTGTTGAACGTCAGCGACGAGTTCGGATCGCTCCACGTCGTCACGACCTTGCTCGGCCCGCAGGCGCCGAGCAGCGAAACGGTCACCTTCGCGTTGTTGATCGACAGTTGCGTCGTGCTGTCGGCCTGGCCCGTCCACGGCGATGCGCTGGTCGCGCTGCCGCTGATCAGGCCGCACGTCGCGGCGCCCGTAAACGTCGTCGACGTGATGTTGACGATGCCCGTCGAGGAGATCGTGCCGTTGAACGTCGCGTTGCAGGTCGCGTTGATCGAGCCCTTGGCCAGGACCGTGAGGCCCGTCGCGGAGAACGGCTCCCCGTTCGGGTTCATGGCCTGCCCGTCGGCACGCGAGACGGTCACGGCGAAAGCAGGCGCGGCCGAAACCGCGGTGAATGCCACTGCAGCAACAAGCGATACGATTTTGCGAATGCTCATTTGAACTGCCCCCTCTCTCTTCACAAATGGCGGCATGCCGCCAGGAACGCGACACCCCGGCCGGATCGGCCCGGCCGCTCGGTCGCAGGAAGCCGCCGGCGTGCGCAATGCACGCCGGACGGCTCAGAACTTGTAGGAAATCCCGACGAACGTGATCAGCGGATCGGCCTTCAGCCGCGTGCGCGTGGTCGCGAGCGTCGAACCGTCGGCAGCCTTGATCACGAGCGACGAGTAAGTCTTCAGCGGCATGTAGGTCAGCGTCGCCGTCAGCCCCCAGTGCTTGTCGATCGCATAGCTCGCGCCGACGTTGTAGACCGGCGTGAACGACGACGATGCCTTGCCCTCCACCGACGTCGGCCCCGGCTTGCCGGCGCCGGCCGCGAGCACGCTGCCGAGGTTCTCGTTGATGTCCTTCGCGAAGTTGCCGTTCAGTTCGATGTTGCTGAACCAGCTGTAGGCCACGCCGATCCCGACGAACGGGCGGAACTTCGCGGTCGGTGCATTGAAGTAGTACTGCAGAATGATCGTCGGGCTCCATTGCCGCGCATTCTTCACGGCCGGCTGATTCGACGGATTGTCCATGTTGACGCTGCCGAGCGAACCGGCCGGGCCCGGTGGCCGGATCACGCCGTGCCCGGTCAGCGTGAACTCGGGCGGCACGCCGAGCACCGACGTCACCGCGATATGGTCGGTGAAGAAGTGCGTGAGCGTGAGGCCGACCGTATCGGCGTTGTTGACCGTCAGGCTGGTGCCCGGCGACGTGAACGAGCCGGGCAGCCGCAGCGGCCCGTTGATCGGCATGCTCGCGAGATTCGTCGTCAGCCCGTTGGTCGAATCCTGCGGCATGATGTGCAGCCAGCCCAGCGTCGCGACGTTGTCGCCCGCCTGCTGGGCCGATGCGAGCGTCGACATGCCTGCGACGACACCCGCGACAATCAGCTTCTTCATGAAGTCTCCCCCTCGTTCTTTCGGAGCGTCGCGCAGCCATGCGCGACGCCGCCGTGTCTCCATCCGCGTGTGATCACTGCACGAACGCGCCGACCGTGAAGTACGGATTGCTCGTATCGGCCATGTCGAGGAACCCGAACACGCCGCCCGTGAACACGAACTTGCCGGTCGCCGGCCCCGACGCCGCGTCCGCGTGCACGGTCGTCACGACGCCCGGCACCTTCTGCGTGTAATCGAGGTTCAGCGCGCGCGTGAGCGCGGCCTGAGACGCGTTGAACGGATCGAGCAGCGTCGCCTGCGCACCGACGAGCGCGGTCGCGCGGTAGTTGAACGCGCTGTCGACACCCGTGTACTCGCCGTTCTGCGAGCCTTGGGCGATGGCCGTCTGCGGGCTCAGGAACGAGATGCCCGACTCGTCGTCCGCGCTCGGCGGGCCCTGCGTGAGGTCCGCGTTCGCGGCACCCGTGCGGATGAAGACCGGCACGAGCTGGTTACGCAGCTTGCCGACGATCAGCATGCCCTTGCCGGCCTTCGCCGGATCGAGCGCGGCGAGGGTGGGCGGAATCTGCGGCTGGTAGTTCAGCGACTGGAACGCCGGCGCATCCGGGCGCAGCGTGAACGGCTGGTTCACGGTTGCGCTCGATGCGAGCGGCTGCCCGCCGTTCTTCTTGCCGAAGTTGTCGGTCTCGACGTAGCTGCCGTCCGCGTTGATCGTCACCTGCTGGTCGAGTGCCACCGGCTGGAAGTTCTGCGACGGCACCTGGTGGTAGCCGAGCTGGTTGTACGTGCCGGCGATCTTCATCAGATCGGTTTCGAGCGACGAAAAACTGATGAACGGGTAGTACGGGAACGTCGTCTTCGGAATCTTGCCCACGCCGATCACGCCGTCGAACTGGATCGTCGCGCCCGGAATCGCGCCACCCAGCACGCCCTCACCGAGGAACAGGCGCGCCGGCCGGCTCGGGTCGAGGCTCGCGTTCTGCATCCGGAACGTGCACTGGTTCAGCTTCATGGTCGGCAAGCCGGTTTCGTCGGCCAGCGTGCCGTCGACAACGTTGGCCGGCGCCGTGTCGCGCGTCGGCTGAACCGTGCCGGTGGTCGTCGGCACCGGCGATGCGAGGTAGGTCATCCGGTACGTCATCTTCGTCGTGTCGAGCTGCACCTTCACGAGCTCGCCCGAGCCGGATCCGCCGATGAACACTGTGTTGTAGTCGATCGTCTGCGGGCACAGCCGGACCACCGGCGCGGGCGGCGGGTCGCCGTCGCCGCCGCACGCGACCAGCACGGGCGCGAGCGACGCCGCGGCCATCCAATGCTTCACATTCATAGGAATCCTCTTGAATTTCGATTCGCCGGAGGCGACGCGTGCGCCGCCGGTGTTCCGTGTTAGGTGTGCCGCCGTTACTGGACGAACGCTCCGACCGTGAAGAACGGGTTGACCTTGTTGTTGTTGACGACCATCGCGTAGATGTTCCCGGCCGTCACGATCCAGCCGGTGTCGCCCTTGCTGAAGATCGCCACGTTGCCGTTCGCCCCCTTCGCGTTGAAGTCCTGCGAGGCCGTGACCTTGATCTTTCCGGGCGTGGCTTGCGTGTAGTCGAGCGCGAACTGCGACGTGACCGACGACGTCTGCGGGTCGATGAACGCCGCGGTGGCGCCCTGGAACAGCGTCGACGTATAGTTCGCGGCCATCGTCGATACGGCGGTACCGTCATTGCAACTGCCGGCCTGTGCCAGGAAGAAGGTACCGTCGAAGGTGCCGGGCAGATCCGGATGCGGGATGTTGTTGTTGAAGCTCGGCCCCGCCGTCGCGATCGCGAACGTCGCGGTGCTGGGCGCCACGACGCCGCACGCCGACGCGCTCGTTGCGCCGATGAAACCGCCCTTCAACGAATTGGCCGCGACGGCCGTGGTCCGCGACAGCATCGAGATCCCCACCTCGGCATCGGCGACCGACGCCAGCAGGTTGCTCGCGTCGATATGCGTGTAGCCCACGCGAATCACGACCGGCACCAGCACGCCGTTCAGCTTGCCGACGATCATGATGCCCTTCGCCTGACTCGGTGCGACGATGACGATTGCCGAGCCCTGCCCCGCGAACGGATAGATGAGGCTGCCGCCCGCGTTCGCCAGCGGATGGCTCACGAACACGTTGTCGGACGAACCGTCCGCGTTCTTGCGCAACGCCCACGGCGTTCCGGTGGTCTGGCACGAGTAGTCGCTGCCTGCCGTGATGGTGCACGAGCCGTCGGCGTTGAACGTCTGGTTCCAGTTGACGACATCGGGTTGCCAGCCGATCGCCCCCGTGCTGCTCTGCGCGCTGCCGCCGACCGGCGACAGGTGGATGCCGAGTTCGTTGTAATTCCCGGCGACCTTCGAGAAGTCGGTTTCGGTGTCGGTGAAGCCGATGAACGGATAGAAATCGAAGGTGCGCGACGGCACGGTGCCGAGCACGACGCCGGGGAACGGCTCGAGACCGGCGAACGCGATCGTCGCACCCGGAATCCCGCCGCCGACCACCCCGTTGCCGACGAACAGCATCGGCGGATCCGCGCGATTGATCGTCACCGCATACGCGCCGTCGCTCGTCGCGCCGCTGTCGAGCACGAACGCGCAGCGGTTCTGCTCGGCGGTCGGCAGATTGGTCGGATGGTGGAATGCGCCACTGATCGTCAGGCCCGCACGCGTGTTGTTGACCTGCCCCGCCGACGTCGGCACCGACGATTCGATGAACTGCATCTGGTAAGTGAGCTTCGTCGTGTCGAACTTCACCTTCACGTATTCGCCGCTGCCGGCGCCACCCGTGTAGGTCGTCGTGTAGTCGAGCGAATCCGGACACAGCTTCGTCACGACGGGCGGCGTCGTTTCCGCGCCGCTCGGCCCGCATGCGCTGCCCGAGCACTGCGGCACGTTGATCGGGCCCGGATCGTCGCCGCCGCCGCAACCGGCAACGAACGGCAGCGCCAGCACGGCGCACGACAGGATCGCCTTCCGCCAATCAGGAATGCAAAGCATCAACCCCTCCTTGTGAGGTAAGACAGGTCTCGCCCGAACGGGCTGCGTGGCCCGCCGGTTGGTATCGCGCCGTCGCGACGACGCGCGGCGCATGACGATGCGCACAATGCGCGCCGCGTCGCTGGTCACGCGAATGCGATCAGGACCGACGCGGCAGGCAAGCGCTATCCGGCGCCGCCGTCATGCGGCACGGCGCCATCGGGGAAATCGAAATGGAATGTGGTGCGTCGCTACAGCGACAACGCGATGCGATGACTCAGGCAGCACGCGATGCGCGTCGTGCCCGCATCCGGCGAAAAGCAGGAAAACGGCGATGCGACAAGGCCCTCGGATAGGCGTCTCATGTATTGGTCTCCGTACGTACGCTTGATTCGTTATCGTGATGCGTCGTTTGTCGAGACTATGATCGGACGCTACGCACAAGTAAATGGATGCAGAGTTCCAAACGTGCCGAACCGCGCGATCCTAGTGCGAGCATGGTGTTTGACAGTTTTTCAAACAGCCTTCAATTTATTTGCTCAGACAAATACCGAGGCAGTATAACGCGCGTTTGAATGTCGGCGGTCGACCTCGTGCAAGGCCCGGCGTGTGGGCCTCCGGCGACCGCACGCATGCCGTGACGCAAACTCACACGTCGATGATCGCGAGCGTGCCGTGACTGCCCGGCAGCACCGCGTGGCGCAAGCCGGCGACCGCGAGGTACATCTGCCCGGCCTCGACGACGACCGTCTTCGCGTCGACCTCGAGCATCAGCCTGCCGTCGAGCACCAGCAGCCCTTCGTTGTAGTCGTGCACTTCCGCTTCGTACGGCTGCGCGTCCATGCGCAGCACCTTGATCCGGGCGGGCCCGACTTCGCCGACGATCGTGGATTTCCATGCAACGGCCTGCGCGGCCGCGACGGACTTGAAATCGATCAAAGACATACGCTTCGCTCCGCGACGTGAAAGGAACGCATTATCGCGAGCGCGGCGCACGCCGTCCCGGTACGGCGCGACGGCGTTCGGGCGGCACAGTCGGCCTGCTGCGCGCCACGCTGCCGCGCGCAAGCGCGATCACTATCCGACTGCCCGAAAACCGCACGCATTGTTCGCCCGATTCAAATAAAGCATCGCTTTATTGAATGACTTACACACATTTGCCGCAAATCCGGCACGCGCATCGCACGTCCTTTGCGTCGAAATGCATTTCCATCTTCCGATTGCTAATATGGCGGTCCTGCGATCCCGCACCACAACGCCGTTCGACATGACGCCCGTTCGCCATGCCGCGCTCGACACCGGCCGCTTCGCAGCGGCGGCGCCGGGCACGCGCGGCGCGCAGCGTCGAACCGACCGGCCGTGCCATCCGTGAGCATGCAACCGATCCTTTCCGTCTCCGACCTCTCCAAGACTTACGCGTCCGGCTTCCAGGCGCTGAAGCACGTGACCCTCGACATCCGCCCCGGCGAGATCTTCGCGCTGCTCGGGCCGAACGGCGCGGGCAAGACCACGCTGATCGGCTCGATCTGCGGCATCGTCACGCCGACCGAAGGCCGCGTGACGGTCGGCGGGCACGACATCCGCGATCAATACCGCGCCGCCCGCGAAATGATCGGCCTCGTGCCGCAGGAGCTGACGACCGACGCGTTCGAAACCGTCTGGGCAACCGTATCGTTCAGCCGCGGCCTGTTCGGCAAGGCGCCCGATCCTGCGCACATCGAGAAGACGCTGAAGGCGCTGTCGCTGTGGGAAAAGCGCGACAACAAGCTGATGACGCTCTCGGGCGGCATGAAGCGCCGCGTGATGATCGCGAAGGCGCTGTCGCACGAGCCGCGCATCCTGTTCCTCGACGAACCGACGGCCGGCGTCGACGTCGAGCTGCGCCGCGACATGTGGAAGCTGGTCGACTCGTTGCGCGAAAGCGGCGTGACGATCCTGCTGACCACGCACTACATCGAGGAAGCCGAGGAAATGGCCGACCGGATCGGCATCATCCTCGGCGGCGAGCTCGTGCTCGTCGAAGAGAAACGCGAGCTGATGCGCAAGCTCGGCAAGAAGCAGCTGACGGTGCAGCTCGAGCATCCGCTCGCGACCGTGCCGGGCGAACTCGCCGCGTTCGGGCTCGAACGCGCGGACGACGGCGCCGCGCTCGTCTACACGTACGACTCGCAGCGCGACGACGCGAGCATCGCGAAGCTGATCAACGCGCTCGGCTCGGCCGGCATCGGCTTTCGCGACCTGCATACGACGCAGAGCTCGCTCGAGGACATTTTCGTCAGCCTGATCGACAACCGCCGCAACGGCACACAAGGGGCCTAACGCACATGGCGAACTGGAATTTCCACGGCATCCGCGCGATCTACCGCGCCGAAATGGCCCGCACGCGCCGCACGCTGATGCAGAGCATCATCGCGCCGGTGATCTCGACGTCGCTGTACTTCGTCGTGTTCGGCTCGGCGATCGGCTCGCGCATCAGCGACGTGAACGGGATCGGCTATGGGTCATTCATCGTGCCGGGCCTCGTGATGCTGTCGCTGCTGTCGCAGAGCATCTCGAACGCGTCGTTCGGCATCTACTTCCCGCGCTTCACGGGCACGATCTACGAGATATTGTCCGCGCCCGTGTCGTACTGGGAGATCGTGATCGCGTACGTGGGTGCGGCCGCGTCGAAGTCGTTGCTGCTCGGGTTGATCATCCTCGCGACGGCCGACCTGTTCGTGCCGCTGCACATCCTGCATCCGTTCTGGATGGTGCTGTTCCTCGTGCTGACGTCGATCACCTTCAGCCTGTTCGGCTTCGTGATCGGCATCTGGGCCGACAGCTTCGAGAAGCTGCAGCTCGTGCCGCTCCTGATCATCACGCCGCTCACGTTCCTCGGCGGCAGCTTCTATTCGGTCGACATGCTGCCGCCCGCATGGCGCATCGTCACGCTGTTCAACCCGATCGTCTATCTGATCAGCGGCTTCCGCTGGTCGTTCTACGGGCTGGCCGACGTGCACGTGGGGATCAGCCTCGCGGCCACCTCGCTGTTCCTCGCGATCCTGCTCGCGATCGTCGCGTGGATGTTCCGCACCGGCTACAAGCTGAAGAACTGACGCGGCGCGCCACGGGGTTGCCCCGGTTCGCGGATCCGGAGCGGCGCTGCTAGACTGGATCGGAAGATCGACTGCCGTCGTCTGCCGCACCGCAACGCGCGGTGCGCGGGCGGCGCGGCGCCCGCCCCCTTCCCTGCGCGAGGATCCCCGATGAGCGCCTCCCGAATCGACGCCGTCCGCGACGGCCTGTTTCGCGCCACGTCCTACGTCGACACGCTGAACCTGAGCTTCAGTCAGTTCTTCGTACGATCGTCGCACGGCGACGTGCTGTGCGTCGAAACGGGCACGCGCTCCAACTTCACGCAACTGAGCGCGGCGCTCGACACCGTCGGCATCGCGCCGTCGATGGTCAGCAACGTGATCGTCCCGCACTTCGAGGCCGACGAAATGGGCGCGCTGCCCGACTTCCTCGCGGCCAACCCGGCGCTCGTCGCGTACGGACATCCGATGTGTACATGGGGGCTCGCCGACGTGTTCGGCGTGCGCGCGATTCCGTTGAAGGACGGCGAGCCGACGACGCTGTCGGGCATCGACGTCGTGCCGGTCTTCACGAAGCACGTGCATCAGTGGGATGCGCTCGTCGTGTATCTGCCGGCGTACAAGGCACTGCTGTCGTCGGACATCCTGATGCGCTTCGGCAGGGAGGAGACCGACGACCCGCTGCCGGCGATCCTCGACGCGATCACGCGCTCGGACTACCTGCCGTCGCTCGCGCACCTGGCGAGCGCGCTGCGCCGCATCCAGGCGCTCGATCTCGACATCATCCTGCCGATGCACGGCCCGGCGATCACGCACGACATTGCGCGCGTGATCGCCGGTGTGATTGCGTATTGCGAGGCGGCCGCGGCGTAACGCACGCGCTGCCGCGTGCGGCCGCCGGACGCCGGCCGCCCGTCGCCGGTCAGACGCCGGTCACGACGAATTCGGCGGCCGCCTTGCTCTGGATAGCGGCCATCACCGCGAGTTCGCGCTTGCTGCGCGGCTCGCCGGATATGACGCCCGTCGCATGCTTGGCCTTCGCGCCGAGCGGGAAGAACACGAACGACGCGCCGGCCGGCGCATCCGGCTCGGCACGCAGGCGTTTGTTCAGAATCTTCAGGTACTTTTTCTTCGAGACTTCCTTCGTTGCCATGGCGCCCTCCACATGAACGTGATGCTGACCAGCATACCAGTTTTGCCCCAGGGCTCCGACGCGCCGCCGCACGATCGCCCCGTACCGGAATCGGCCGGCTTGCGCGACTCGCCGCGCCGCGCCGCGGCCGTTACCGGTGCCGTTCACATCCGGTCGCACGAGCGAATCGTCCACGCCGGGCGCCTCGTCCGTTACGCGATGCTGCGAACGCCTGCCGCCTCCCCGTCGTCGGCGATCAAATTTTTTGCAGGCGATGTCGATTCGCGCGATCGTCACGCGTCGTAGTGTCGTAACCGATCGTTTTGCCGTCCGCACGGCCGGCCGATTGCGGATTCCCCCTTTCCCGTTCAAGGAGTAGCGACAATGCGCGTCATGGTGATCGTCAAGGCAACGGCCTTTTCCGAAGCGGGCACGATGCCCGATACCGAACTGCTGGCCGCGATGGGCCAGTACAACGAGGCACTCGTGAAGGCCGGCGTGATGCTGGCCGGCGAAGGGCTGCACCCGAGTTCGCGCGGCAAGCGCGTGCACTTCTCCGGCAAGGACCGGACCGTCATCGACGGCCCGTTCGCCGAGACCAAGGAACTGATCGCCGGCTACTGGCTGTGGCAGGTGAATTCGATGGAGGAAGCCGTCGAATGGGTCAAGCGCTGCCCGAATCCGATGCCCACCGAATCGGACATCGAGATCCGCCAGGTCTTCTCGCCCGAGGACTTCGGCGAGGCATTCACGCCGGAACTGCAGGAACAGGAAGCACGGCTGCGCGCGGAGTTGGACGCCAAGCACGGCGCGTAAGGGTAGCCCGGCCGGGGCGCAGCAGCGCAATCGAAACAGGCGCCCTGGCCGAATCCTCTGCATAAACGGATTGACGGCGCCTCGCCGAGTAACGTATCGTTTTGATACGTTACTCGGCGAGGCCTTGTCATCATGCATTCTCGTTTCGACCGTTTTCGCGCGACACCCCTCGGCGCGCAGCTCGAAGCGCTGATTACGCAACCCGGACGCTATGTCGAATTCGCGGCGCTGTCGCGAGTCGGCGTTGCGGCGATCGGCGCGATCCAGCACGAGATCGCGCACAAATTCCCCGAAATCGAAGCTGATACGACCGCCCGACAGTTCTGCGGCGCGATGGTCGCCGACGTGATGCGCCGCCACGGGCACGACGTCGTGCAGGCGCGCGGCCGGATCGGCGGCGCGTTGTTCAGCTACGGCGCGGTATTCAGCGCGTTTCCGCTGGTGTTGCCGTTCGCCGACGTCGTCGCCACGCTGGCCGCGATGCCCGACCGGGTCGCCGCATATACCGCGCACGTTCCCGCCGCGCTGATCACGCGCCGCCCCGCCGGCACAGGCTTCTCGCTCGTCGAGCATGCATGCCACCTGCGCGACCTCGACGCGGTATTCGCCGAACGCATCGAAGTCGTGCGTGCGCACGAACTGCCGGTGATCGCCTCCGTCGACGGGACGGCACTCGCCGCGCAGCGCGACTACCTTGCACAGCCGCTCGACGACGCGCTTGCCGCGTTCCGCACCGGCCGCGCCGCGCTGTGCGCGACAGCCGCCGCGCTGCAACCGTCCGAACTCACGCGCTGCGGGCTGCGCGACGGCATCCGCCGGATGTCGCTCGAGGAACTCGTGCGCGAACTGCTCGACCACGATCGCACGCATGTACTCGAACTCGACGAACTGCTCGCCGAACTCGAATTGCCGCCCCTTCCGTCGTCAACCGCCCAATGAGCCCGCCCACCCCGCCCGTCGTCTTCGTCCACGGTTTCATCGGCACGTTCGATGTGCCCGAATGGCCCGGCCCGCATCTCGCCCCCGACCTGCTCGGCTACGGCATTCATCGCGACGCGCCGTTCGACGCGATCACGCTCGCCGCACAGGTCGAGCATCTGCGACAGGCCATCGACGCCCACTTCGGCGCGCAGCCGGTCGATATCGTCGGTCACTCCGTCGGCGGCGCGATCGCGATGCTGTTCGCCCATGCGCATCCAGCGCGCGTGCGCCGGATCGTCAACGTCGAAGGCAACTTCACGCTCGACGATGCGTTCTGGTCGGCGTCGGTCAGTCGCATGTCGGCCGCGCAAGCCGACGCGATGCTCGACGGCCTGCGCGGCGATCCGTTCGATTGGTTGCGCGGCTCGATCGACGATCCGTCGCCACGCCAGCTCGTCGATGCACGCCGCTGGCTCGCACATCAGCCGGCGTCGACGCTGCGCGCGATGGGACGCTCGGTCGTCGCGACGACGGGCGAACCCGAATATCTGCAGGCGCTCGCCGACGTATTCGAGCGCCATCCGGTGTGGCTCGTCGCGGGTGAACGCTCGCGTGCGGGCTGGCACGTGCCGGACTGGGCGCTCGCGCGCTGTGCCGGCTTCGAAACGATCGCCGGCTGCGGGCACCTGATACCGGCCGAGCGGCCCGCCGCGTTCCGGGAGACGCTCGCGCGCCGTCTCGCCTGACGCGGACGGTCGCCCGGCTGCGCGCCCGCCACCTGACAATCCGTAGGTTTCGCCGAAATATGGCTGAAAGGGACGATTGCTAGAGTCGCTGAACAGGGTTTTCCCGATGCGAGGCTCCATGAATCTGGTACGCGCGTTCTGGCTACTGCTGCTGCTCGCTGCCGCGGGCCCAGCCCTCGCCTATCAGGCGCGGGTCGTCGCGATTCCGAGTGCCGCGATGAACCAGACGCTGAAGGCGACCGTCGTGCTGCCCGACGACTACGCACGCCTGCGCCACGGCCCGGAACGCGGCGTCGAGCGCTTTCCGGTCGTCTACCTGTTGCACGGCTCCGGCGGCGACCACACCGACTGGACCGCGAACACGCACATCGCCGCGTTGGCCGATCGCTACCGCGTGATCCTCGTGATGCCCGACGGCGGGCACGAAAGCTGGTACATCGACAGCCCGTTCGACTCGGGCAGCCGCTACGAAACCTTCGTCGGCGACGAAGTCGTGTCGTATGTCGACATGCACTTCAGAACGATCGCGACCAAGGGCGCGCGCGCCATCACCGGGCTCAGCATGGGTGGCTTCGGCGCGCTGCGCATCGCGCTCGACCGGGCCGACACCTTCGGCGCGGTCGGCAGCATCAGCGGCGCGGTCGATCCGCGCTGCTGCGAGGACGAACCGGGCATCGACCACGTATTCGGCGACCCCGGCCGCCATCCGTCATTCTGGAACCGCAACGCGATCGTCGAAAACGCGCGCGCGTTCGTCCGCGCGCATCTGGACCTGACGATCGACTGCGGCCGCGACGACTCGTTCGTCGGCTCGAACCGCACGCTGCATCAACGACTCGTCGCGCTCGGCGTGCCGCACGACTATGCGGAGCGTCCGGGCGGACATACATGGGACTACTGGGCGCACGCGATCCGCTACCAGATGCAGTTCTTCGCGACGTCGTTCCAGCACGGCGGCTACGCGTAGCATCCGGTCGGCGCGACACGGCATAAGCAGAAGTGAAAGTGGAAGCCGCGAATCGAGTTCAGTTGCCGTGCGCCGCGTCGGCACTCACCACGCGATCGAAGCACTCCTGCGCACGCGCCAGTTCGTCGAGCGCGTGATCGAGGCGCGACATCGCACGCGCATATTCGGCCGACGAGACGTCGTCGTCGCTTTCGCCGCGCACGGCGCGAAACGCCTGATCGACGTTGCGCGTCGCTTCGACGAAGCGTTGAGCCGCCTGGGCTTCCCGCGAACAGATGTGGGTCGACATCGACACTTCTCCCTCAGGATTGCAGCGTGAAGCAAGCCGACGCACCACCGTACGTGGTGCGCATGTCGGCGGCGTGAACGACGGCGAGCAGCCTGTCGACACACGCGCGACCGCGCGGCACGCTTCGTGGCGATTGTCGCGCGACGCTTGCCGATCCGCTACGGCGAGATTGCAACAAATTCTTGCGCACGCCCGGATGGCGGCCACATGCATGCGTGTCGTTGCACGCACATTCAGCGATCCTGCTTCGCGTCACGCGCCGCACATGCGCGGCGAGAACGTCATGCGCGCCCGATGCGCGGATGCGCGAGACCACCGAACGCGGCCGCTTCGCCGGGCGACAGATCGAACAGATCGCCGGTGAGCTCGTGCGGATGCTCGGCCGTGGGCCGGCTGCGCAGTCGCACGCCATGCGTGGGCGCGACGTAGGCGGCCGCCGTTTCGATCGGCGGCACGTCGAACAGGTCGCGCGTGACGCCGCGCACGGCATCCGTCGGCGAACGGCCGCGCAAGCGCGCGACCAGTTCGACGAAGCGATCGAAATCGCCGGCGCGCGTCGCCTTGTTCACCTCGGCAAGATCGCGCGCCTTCAACACGCACGGCTGCGCGAGCCGCACGAAATACGGCGCTTCGAGTTCGACCGACAGCGCGAGCGGATAGCTCTTGCCGGTTTGTTCCTTCGCGCGCCCGATGCAGTCGACCACGGCCGCGCCCTGCGCGACGCCGAGCGGCTTGCCCGTGCTCACGCTGCGCAGGTGATCGGGAAATACGCGCAGTTGCGTGCCGACCGTCAGTGCGGTGGACGATGCGCAGACGAGTGCGTAGTGCTGTTCGCGCCGCCGGCCCGACGGCAGCGTCGAGCGGCTCGCGATGAACGTGTGCGGCGGCAGCGGCCGCACCTGACCGCTGGCGTCGATCCATGCATTCCACAGCAGCGCGTCCTCGCGCCTGCGCTCGCCCGGCCGCGTGCGCGACGCGACCGGCGAAAACAGCGCGAGCAGCGAGCCCGTGCGATGCGCGGCGACTTGCGCGCTGCTGCCGAGCGGCTGGTTGATCCCCCACAGAAAGCGCCCGCCCCCGAGCCGGCGCTCCCATTCCTTGCGGAGCACGACGGTCGGCAGTTCCTCGCCGGACTCGGTACCGATCTTCGTCCAGCAGAACGTGGGAGGGAGGTGTTTCAGTGTCATCAACTTTCTCGGGATACAGCCTCGCTGGTGACAGCAAGCCCATTCAACAACCGTAACTGTATAGGTATAATGCATCGCATGGAAGCCCCGGACCACGATTTTCCTGTACAAGACCTGTTACGCCGTCTGATGGCGGACACGCGCTCGTCCAGCGAAATTGCGCGGCTTTCCGGCGTCAGCCAGCCGACCGTGTCGCGCCTTCGGCTGTCGAACGGGCACCGGCTGCGACGCAGCGCGCCATTCAACAAGCTATGCAGTTTCTATGGCGTCGATACCCGCCCGGCGCGCCGCCGGTACAACGACCTGCTGCGCGACGCGATCGTCGACGCCTGGGACGGCTCCGACGAGCACGGGCGCGCACTGCTGGTCGTGATCCAAGGGTTGAAGGATCTGCAGGCGAAGGCCGACGACGGGTGACCCTCACCGGCGTTCATGAATGGAAGGAAGGCTGAAAGCACCAGCGAGCGGGCGATGGCGAAGACGATTCGTCATCGCCCGTTTTGCATCGGCCGATGCAGCGCGAAGCGGCGGCCGGCGCATCGCCGAACACACGTGCCGCCAGCACACCCCACGCGCCGCATCGACGGCGCTTCAAATATTTTTTACTCACGGTTAAAAAAGTTTGACACGCCGTTTTCACTGAGATAACTTTTGCGCAAGCTTCCGGAAAGCAAACGCGAACCGGCAAGCCATCACGATGCGCGGCGCGGCCGAAACCGCCGATCCGTTTCATTCCGTCGCCGCACGCGCGTCGCATCGTGTTTTTCCGCAGCGCAGCACCGCAGCTCGCAACATCCCCGTCTCATCGAATGATGTCGTTCCGTCTCACCTGGAAGGACGCGCGGCATGCGCACATTTACTTTGCAGTCCTGCATGACGTGCCGTACGAAGCCGCTGCTTTCCAGCCGGCACATATCGCACGGCGTTGTCCCGATGGTGCTGTTTTCTTGTCGTCGCATGCAGTAATCGGCCCGGCCCGCAGGGGGCGTATCGCGGAACGGTCGTATCCACACAATCAAAAGAACGAGGTCGGCAATGCAATTTCATTTCAGAGGATCGCGCCGCGCATGGCTACCCGCGCTCGTTGCAGCCGCGACGCTCGCCGCGTGCGGCGGAGATGACGGCGGCAGCGTGGCGGGCGTGTCCGCGCTCGCGCAAGGTCAAGGGCAAAACCAGGATCAGCAAGGTGACAATGCGCAAGGGCGCGTGTCGCCGTCCGGCGTCCCGTACGCGAATCCCGCCAGCGGCGGGCGCTACAAGCCGGTGATCGCCAACGGTCAGGTGCAGCCGTCGCTATCCGGCGGCACGATCGAGGAAAACGCGTGGGTCGACACGCCGGTCGACTCCGACGGCGACGGTACGCGCGACCGCATTCACGTGCGCATCGTGCGTCCGTCGGAAACCGCCAACGGCGCACGCACGCCGGTCATCGTGCTCGCAAGCCCGTACTATGCAGGGCTCGCCGACAGCCCGAACCACGACGTCGACGTTGAACTCGACGGCACCCCGCATCCGGCCGCCACTGCGGCGGCGGCAGCCACCGGCGCCTCCGCGCGCATCATGGCCGCGGCGCCGCAGACGCGCATGCTGCAGCAGCTCGAGGCGGCCGCGGCCGGCCGTTCGTGGATCGAGGGCTACTTCATTCCGCGCGGCTTCACGATCGTGTATGCGGATTCGCTCGGCACCGCCGGTTCCGACGGCTGCCCAACGATCCTCACGCGCGACGAATCCGTCGCGATGGCGTCGGTGATCCGCTGGCTCGGCCGCGATGCCGCCGCGAAGGACGCGAGCGGCAAGCCGGTCGTCGCGAACTGGTCGACGGGCCACGTCGGCATGTACGGCGTGTCGTACGACGGCACGCTGCCGAAGATGGTCGCGAGCCTGCGCACGCGCGGGCTCGACGCGATCGTGCCGATCGCCGGCCTGTCGAACATGTACGGCTACTACCGCTCGGGCGGGCTCGTGCGCGCGCCGGAGGGCTATCAGGGCGAGGACGTCGACGTCTATATCAAGGCACTGCTGACGAACGCGCATCCGGAGCGCTGCACGCACCTGATCGACGAGGCGTTGCAGCAGGAAGACCGCAAGATGGGCGACTATTCAGCGTTCTGGGCCGCACGCGACATTCCGACCGCACAGGCGGTCGCGCCGGCCCTCGTCGCGCAGGGGCTGACCGACGACAACGTGCGCGTCGACCAGTCGACGTCATGGTATCTGGCGATGCGGCGTCAGGGCGTGCCGACGCAGCTGTGGCTGCACCGCCTGAAGCACACCGACCCGACCCGCGTGCCGGCGATGGCCGATGCATGGACCGCCGAAGTGAACCGCTGGTTCACGCGCTACCTGATCGGCGTCGACAACGGCGTCGAACGCGATTCGCGCGCGGTGGTCGAGCAGGCCGACGGCACGCTGCTGAAGGAAGCCGACTGGGCCGCGCGGCACGCCACGCCGGTCGCGTACTTCGCGGGCGGCGACGGCGCGGGCACCGGCACGCTGTTGCGGCTGCCGAGCGGCGGTCCGCTCGCGCGCTTCACCGACGATGCGTCGATCCCCGCGCTCACGCTGGCGAATGCCGCGACCGGCGAGCATCGCAGCCGCTTCGAGACGGCGCCGTTCACGGCCGCGACGCGCCTGTCGGGCACCGCGACCGCACGCGTGCGGCTGACCTTCACCGGCGTCGCGAACGTGACGGCATTGCTGGTCGACCGCGCACCGGATGGCTCGGCAACGATCGTCACGCGGGCATGGACCGATCCGCGCAATCGCGTGTCGGACTGGTTCTCGCAGCCCGTGCTGCCGGGGATGCCGTATGACCTGAAGCTGACGTTCATGCCGCGCGACTACAAGCTCGAAGCGGGTCACAAGCTCGGCCTCGTCGTGCTGTCGAGCGACAACGAGGCGACGCTGCGGCCAACACCGGGCACGGGGCTCGCGCTCGATCCGGCCGGCACGTCAGTGACGGTGCCGCTGGTTTCGTCCTGAGCCGGCGCGGTCGATCGGCACGACCGACCGCCACGCGCATGCGATCGCTCCCGATCGCATGCGCGTGACGCCGAGCGGAACGTACCGAAGGCGCCGTGCGACTTTGCTTCACCGTCGCACGGCGCCATTCTTCATCGGCAACGCGATCGCGTCAGCCATGCGACACGCATTTCACAGCACTGAATTCGCGGCCGCGACGCAATTTTTTCTCTTGTTGGCGGGGCCGGTTCAACTTCGCGCCGGTGCGCCTTTCACCCCTTTCGCCTTTCACACCCGGCGCCGCCCCGCTCACACCGGCGTCAGCACCGGCTCGCCCGCGAAATGCCGGGCGGCGTTGTCGAGAAACTGCTGGACCGAACGATCGAGCGCCTCCGGGGACCAGCCGCCCATGTGCGGCGTCAGCACGACATTGTCGAGCGCCGTGAGCGCGCGCGGCGGCTCCGGCTCGCCTTCGTACACGTCGAGCCCGGCGCCCGCGATGCGCCGTTCGCGCAGCGCATCCGCCAAAGCAGCGGTATCGACAACGCTGCCGCGCGACACGTTCACGAGAAAGCCGCCGGGGCCGAGCGCGTCGAGCACCGTGCGATTGACCAGATGACGCGTGCCCGCGCCGCCCGGCGTCGCGACGATCAGGAAATCGGCCCATTGCGCAAGCGCATCGACACGGTCGAAATAGCGATGCGGAACCTCCTTCGCGGAACGGTTGTGATAACCGATCTCGATGTCGAAGCCGGCCGCGCGCCGCGCGCATTTCTCGCCGATCTTGCCAAGCCCGACGATGCCGAGCTTCTTGCCCGACACGTTCGGCGGCATCTGCAGCGCGTCGCGCCATACGCCGGCGCGGGTGTTCGCATCGAGTTGCACGACGTTGCGCACCGCCGCCAGCAGCAGCGCAAACGCGTGATCGGCGACGCAATCGTCGTTGGTGCCCGCGCCCGTCACCACGGTGATGCCGCGCGCCTTCGCATGCGCGACATCGATGTGCTCGTAACCCGCGCCGAGCGCGCTGACGAACGTGAGCTGCGGCAGACGATCGATTTCGGCGGCAGTGAGGCCCGTGCTGCCGTTGGTCAACACCGCGCGGATCGTGCTGCCGTGTTCGGCAATCGCGCGCGCGCGTTCATCGGCGGTCGGTGCATGATGGACGTCGTATGACGTGGCGATCTGGCGCTGCGCGTCGTCGCGCAGCGCGATAAGGACCAGCAGCTCAGGCTTCATGTCAGCAAATGTCCGCAGGCGGGAATGCGCTCCAGTGTAACAACGGCGCGTGACGCGTGCGGGTTACCCCCACGCGCGCTGTGGACGTGCCGCCGCACATGGTTTGCCAAAGCCGACTCAGTCAAGTAACTTTCGGCGTAACGTCCCCGTTCTGGAGATTGGCCCCGATGAAGCTCGCCCTGCCCGCCCGAATCCTGGGCCTCGCGTTCGCCGCCGCTATCGTGGCACCCGGCGCGCACGCCGACACGCCCGTCGTGGTGTCGTCGAAAATCGACACCGAAGGCAACCTGCTCGGCAACGTCATCGCACAGGTGCTGAAGGCCCACGGCATCCCCGTCACCGAAAAGATCGCGCTCGGCACGACCCCGATCGTGCGCAAGGCGCTCACGAGCGGCGAGATCGATATCTACCCCGAATACACGGGCAACGCGGCGTTCTTCTTCAACAAGGCCGACGATCCCCTGTGGAAGAACGCGAGCCAGGGCTACGACACCGCGAAGAAGCTCGACTATGCGGCGAACCATCTCGTCTGGCTCGAACCGGCGCCCGCGAACAACACGTGGGGCGTCGCCGTGCTCGCGCCGGTCGCGCAAGCACAGCACCTGAAGACTTTCTCCGATTTCGGCAAGTGGATCGCGGGCGGCGGCAAGCTGAAGCTCGCGGCGTCGGCCGAATTCGTGAACAGCGCGTCCGCGCTGCCTTCGTTCGAGAAGGCGTACGGCTTCAAGCTGAAACCGGATCAGCTCGTCGTGCTGTCGGGCGGCGACACGGCCGCGACGATCAAGGCCGCCGCGAACCAGACCGACGGCGTGAACGCGGCGATGGTGTACGGCACGGACGGCGGGATCGCATCGAGCGGCCTCGTCGTGCTCGACGACGACAAGCACGTGCAGCCCGTCTACGCGCCGACGCCGGTGATTCGCGAAGTCGTGCTCAAAGCGCATCCGCAAATCGCCGAATACCTGAAACCGGTGTTCGCAAGCCTCGACCTGAAGACGCTGCAGACGCTGAACGCGCGCATTCAAATCAACGGCGAACCGGCCGCCGGCGTGGCAAAGAGCTACCTGAAGTCGAAAGGCTTCGTCAAGTGACGGGTCGCGCGGTGCCGTCCGCGCGGCGCGTCACGCTCGACAAGGTCGGCATCCTGATCGGTGTCCTGACGATCGTGGCGGTATTCGGCATGCCGTTCATGGTGCTTCGGCCGAACCGCATCGCGGCCGGCACGGGGCTGTCGGCGTTCGCCGCGCTGCCCGCCGTGCAGGGGGCCGCGCTCGCCGCGTTGTGGGTCGTCGGCGCGTTGTGGGCGATGACGGCGAGCCGTCCTGCATGGCGGCTCGCGGCCGGCTGCACGTGGCTCGCGACACTGGCCTACGCGGTCGGCGCCGCGGCGACGCACGTCGTTGCACCCGACGACGTGCTCGCACGCGTGTCGCCCGCGGCGGGCGCCTGGCTGCTGCTGTTCGCGTGGGCCGTGCTGGTGGCCGACGCACTCGCGCGGCTCGCATTCGGCCCGTGGCGCCGCCTCGTCGCACTCGTCGTCGCGATCGCAGCGATATCGCTGCCGCTCGCGAGCGGCTGGTGGGACGGCCTGTCCGTGATGCGCGAATACGCGGTGCGCAGCGACGACTTCTGGCGCGAGGCGATCCGGCACGTGTCGCTCGCGGGTGGATCGGTCGCGGCCGCGCTCGTCGCGGGCCTGCCGCTCGGCATCGCGTGCGCGCGGGTCGCACCGGTGCGCACCGTCGTCATGCCGGTGCTCAATATCGTGCAGACGATCCCGAGCATCGCGATGTACGGGCTGATGATGGCGCCCCTCGGCCTGCTCGCCGCGCATGTGCCGCTCGCGGCCGCGCTCGGCATCCGCGGGATCGGCGTCGCGCCGGCCGTGCTCGCGCTGTTTCTCTACTCGCTGCTGCCGATCGCGTCGAGCGTCGTGGTCGGGCTCGAGCAGGTGCCGCCGCATGTGACCGAAGCGGCTCGCGCGATGGGCATGACGCGCGCGCAGCGGTTGCTGCGCGTCGACCTCGTGCTCGCGTTGCCGGTGATCCTGAGCGGCGTGCGCATCGTGCTCGTGCAGAACATCGGGCTGACCGCGGTCGCCGCGCTGATCGGCGGCGGCGGCTTCGGCACCTTCATCTTCCAGGGGATCGGGCAATCGGCCGCCGATCTCGTGCTGCTCGGCGCGATCCCGACGATCGCGCTCGCGCTGGCGGCCGCCGTCGTGTTCGAAGCCGCGACCACGCTCGCGAAGGGACGTACCGCATGATCGAGATCGAACGCATCGGCAAACGCTTCGGCGATGTCGTCGCCGTCGACGACGTATCGATGACGATGAAGCAAGGCACGATCACCGCGCTCGTCGGCGCATCGGGCAGCGGCAAGTCGACGCTGCTGCGGATGATCAACCGGCTGATCGCGCCCACCGCCGGCACGATCCGCATCGACGGCGTCGACACCGCGAGCGTGCCGCCCGAGCAGTTGCGGAGACGCATCGGCTACGTGATCCAGGGGCACGGCCTGTTTCCGCACTGGAGCGTCGCGCGCAACATCGCGACCGTGCCGCGCCTGCTCGGCTGGCCGGCCGAGCGCATCGACGCGCGCGTGCGCGAACTGCTCGACCTGTTTCATCTCGCACCGGCCGAATTCGCGGACAAGCTGCCGCACGAACTGTCGGGCGGCCAGCAGCAGCGCGTCGGCGTCGCACGCGCGCTCGCGGCCGAACCCGCGATGCTGCTGATGGACGAGCCGTTCGGCGCGCTCGATCCGATCATCCGCAACAAGGCGCAGGACGATCTGTACGCGCTGCAGCGCCGCCTCGGCATCACGGTCGTGATCGTCACGCACGATATCGAGGAAGCGCTGAAACTCGGCGACACGATCGCGGTGATGGACGGCGGACGGCTGCTGCAGGTCGCGCCGCCGGCCGAGATTCTCGGCAAGCCGGCCGCGGGTGTCGTCGAGCAGCTCGTCGCCGGCGTCGACCGGCCGCTGCGCCTGCTCGCGCTGACGCCGATCGACGCGGTCGCCGAGCCCGGTCACGCCGACGGCGAACCGATCGCCGCGACGCGCACGCTGCGCGATGCGGTGTCCGAGCTGCTGTGGCGCGGAGCCGACGCATTGCCGGTCGAAGGCGGCGACGGGCGAGATGCGCCGCGCCGCATCACGTTCGACGCGATCCGCACACACGCGAGAAAACCCGCATGACGACTCGGCTCGCGCGTTCGCCCCTGCCGCAGCGGCTGCCCGCGCATGTCGCGCGCGCGGCCGCGTTCGCGCTGCTGCTCGTGCTGCTGTTGCGCCCCGCGTGGCTGCAGGGCGTGTTCGCACCGTTCGCGGACAACGGCGCGCCCGTCATCTACGATCGTGCGAGCCTGCTCGACCTCACGCTCGCGCATCTCGGCACCGTCGCGCTGTCGAGCCTGATCGGCACGGCGGTCGCGGTCGCGGCCGGCATCGCGGTGACGCGGCCGTCCGGCGCGGATTTCCTGCCGGTTGCGCGCAGCGTCGTCGACATCGGCCAGACCTTTCCGCCCGTCGCGGTGCTCGCGCTCGCGGTGCCGGCCGTCGGCTTCGGGTTGAAACCCGTGCTGATCGCGCTCGTTCTGTATGGGCTCCTGCCGATTTTCGAGAGCACGATCGCAGGGCTCGAAGACGTGCCGCGCGATGTCGTCGACGCCGCGCGCGGGATGGGGATGAGCGGTTGGCAACAACTGGTGTCGGTCGAGCTGCCGCTCGCGTTTCCGGTGATCGTAAACGGAATCCGGCTCGCGGTCGTGATCAATCTCGGCACCGCGACGATCGGGTCGACGGTCGCCGCGCGCGGGCTCGGCGACGTGATCATCGCGGGCCTGCAGACGTCGAACACGGCATTCGTGCTGCAGGGCGGCGTGATCGTCGGGCTGCTCGCGGTGCTGGTCAGCGACGCGATCGGCGCGCTTGCACGGGTGGCGAGCGCGCGGCGTACGTAATACGCATCCGCGATCGCTAACCCGCGCATGAAATAGGGGACGCGAGAGAAAACCCGGCCGTGCTTCATCCGGACTCCGATACGTGTTGATGCAACGATCAAGCCTGTCCGGAGCACGCGCCGACAAAAGCCTACATCACGCTTTCATTCAAGCCCGCGCTCGCACACATCCGACGATTGGCCGATATACTATGCGCCTCTCATTTCCCCGCACTCCACCATGCGACGACGGTTTCTCTGGCTGATCGTGCTTTCGCTCGGCATCGCGCACCAGGCCTCGGCGCAGCAGGCGCCCGCGTTGCCTGCCTCCGCGCCCGAAGCGGCGGCATCCGCGCCGGCCGAGGCCTCCGCCCCGCTCGCGAACGATCAGCCCAACGAAGCAAACCGCCGCATCACGTCCTACCTGACGAAGAAATTCGGTGTCGCAAAAGAGCGTGCCGCGAAGCTCGCCGATATCGTGAGCATGACCGCGACGAAATATTCGCTGCCTCCGGCACTCGTTTACGCCATCATCTCGATCGAATCGCGCTTCCAGGAAAAGGCGCGCGGCCAGCATGGCGCGACCGGGCTGATGCAGGTGGTGCCTTCCGCGCACCGCGGCATGCTGCGCAATGTGAAAGACCTGACCGAACCGAATGCGAACGTCGAAGCCGGCTCGAAGATCCTGTCGGGCTATGTGCGGGCGGCCGGCGGCAACGTGCAGGCCGGGCTGAAAAGCTACGGCGGATCGAATGCGTATGCGGCAAAGGTGATGCAGCGGGTCGACACGTTCCGCTTCGTGCTCGAACCCGAAGACGGCGCGAAGAGCGCGAACGATACGAACGCGCACATGGTGCCGGTCAGCGATCCGTCGACCGCGGCGCCCGCCGCGAGCCGCAACGCGAAGTAAGCGCACTGCGCACCGCACGTGCGATCCTGAAGCGGCACGACACACGACGTTACACACCGACCGTCCATTACTCGCGCGCGAAATGCGCACGCATAAACTCGATGAAATGCTGCGTTTTCGCAGGCAGCAAACGCGTTTCGGTCATCGCATGGACGGGAATCGGCGCGTCGTGACTTCGTCATGACGCGCCGCCTTGAAACGATACGGACTGCTCAGCCCATCACAGCTGCCCCGCCGCTCCCGTCCACCGCAGGTAATCCCCACGCGTCCAGTCGAGCGACACGCCGACGCGCTTCGTCCCCGGCCGGATCTTCGGCTTGTACATCGACAGCGTCAGCGACTCCAGCGCGGGCCATTCGCGGAACGACATCACCGCGAGATCGGCGACGAGCGTTTCGAGCAGCCGCGTATGCGGCTTGTGCGACAGGAACGACGCGACACGTGCGCAGTAGCCGTCGTAGTCGATCCACTCGCCCTGCTCGCTCGGCTCGCAGCGATACCCGAGCCGCGCATCGATCACGATCGGCTGCGGCGCCTCGTGCTCGTGCGCGTGGATGCCGATCCGCGCGGGCACCTTCAGTTCGTCGACGAACACGCTCCAGCCACGCCCGCGCAGGCGCGGCGCGTCGATCGCCACGAACGGTTCGTCGAACGGCTTCATGATACGAGCGGCGCCGCGGCGTCGAGCATGATGCGCACGAAATAGTCGGCGAAGCTGCGACGCAGGACGATTTCGAACGTATCGTCGCCGGTCGGGATCAGCGTGATCGGCGACTTGAAGTAGTGCGACTGCGCGCACTGACCCGGCTTCAGCACGCGCGGATGCAGATCGAGCGGGCAGCCGCGCGCGATCACATCGCGCACGCGTTCGCCGCTGACCTCGACCACCGTGTAGCCGCTGCCGACGTCGACGGCCGCCGCATACGAACCCTGCACGGCCTCCGCGAGTTGCGCCTCGAGCACGCCCGCCTGCACGGGCCCGTTCGAACGCACGAGCCACTCGTCGGGACCGAGCCACAGCACGTCGTACTCGGCGCCGCGCGCCACCGTGTTCGGTGCCGACGGCGGCCGGCAGCCGACCACGCGCTCGAACGCGCTGACGAATGCCGGGTCGCTCAGCTCGCCGCGCACGTTCACGAGATCAAGAAACGCCCGCTCGCGCAGCAAGAACTTCTTCGACGCGCGCGCCTGGTGCGGCTTCAGCACATCGGCCGCGCCGACGAACGGCGATTCAAGCGTCACGCCCGCGCCCGCCACTTGCGACTGGTTTCTGGTTTCATTCCACATGCTGGCGCACCCCTTCGGTATCGTAGAAAACCGGGCTCGAGATCTTCGCTGTGATGCGCTTGCCGTTGGCCAGCGGAATCACGACGCTCTCGCCCATCTTGTTCAGGCCGCCCTTCACCACCGCCAGCGCGATCGAGCGCTTCAGGATCGGGCTGTAATAACTCGACGTCACGTGGCCGATCATCGGCGTCGGATCGACCGCCGACACCTGCGTGTCCTTCGCGATGATCTGCGCGCCTTCCGGCAGCACGAACTGTTCGTCCTCGGTCAGCAGGCCGACGAACTGCTTGCGGCCTTCCTTCTGCGTATCGGAGCGCGACAGCGAACGCTTGCCGAGGAAGTCCTTCGACTTCGCGACCACCCCGCCCATCCCGAGGTCGAACGGCGTGATCGAGCCGTCGGTATCCTGGCCGACGATGATGTAGCCCTTCTCCGCGCGCAGCACGTGCATCGTCTCGGTGCCGTACGGCGTGATGTCGAATTCGGCACCTGCCGCCATCAGCGCTTCCCACACCGCGCGGCCCGCATTGGCCGGCACGTTCACTTCATAGGCGAGCTCGCCGGAGAAGCTGATCCGCATCACGCGCGCCTTCGCGCCCGCGACGGTGCCGTTCCGGTAGCTCATGAACGGGAACGCCTCGTTGCCGAAGTCGATGTCCTGGCACACCTTCTGCACGACCTTGCGGCTCTTCGGGCCGACCACCGCGAACGTCGCCCAGTGATCGGTGACGGACGCGAGCCGCACCTTCATGTCGGGCCATTCGGTCTGCAGCCAGCGCTCGAGCCACGTGAGCACGCGCGCCGCGCCGCCGGTGGTCGTCGTCATCATGAAATGCTGGTCGGCGAGGCGCACCGTCACGCCGTCGTCGAACACCATCCCGTTTTCGTCGAGCATCAGCCCGTAGCGGCATTTGCCGATCTCGAGCTTGTTCCACGGGTTCGTGTACATCCAGTTCAGCAGCTTCACCGCGTCCGGACCCTGGATGTCGATCTTGCCGAGCGTCGACGCGTCGAGGATGCCGACGCTGTTGCGCACCGCCAGGCATTCGCGCTTCACGGCCGCATGCAGATCCTCGCCGTTCTTCGGGAAATACCACGGCCGCTTCCAGTTGCCGACGTCTTCGAACATCGCGCCGTGCTCGACGTGCCATTCATGCACGGCCGTCTTGCGGATCGGGTCGAGGAAGTCGCCCGTCTCGCGGCCCGCGAACGTACCGAACGACACGGGCGTGTAGTTCGGGCGGAACGTCGTCGTGCCCGTTTCCGGAATCGTCTTGCCGAGCGCCTGCGCGAGGATCGCCATCCCGTTGATGTTGCCGAGCTTGCCCTGGTCGGTGCCGAAGCCCATCGCGGTGTAGCGCTTCACGTGCTCGACCGACTCGAAGCCTTCGCGCGCGGCCAGCAGGATGTCGGCGGCCGCCACGTCGTTCTGGAAGTCGACGAACTGCTTCGGCCCGCGTGCGGCGGCCTCGCGGCTGCCGACGAGCCACAACGGCTGCAGCGCGCCTTCGACGGTTTCCGCGACCTGCGGCGCGACGGGGCGCTGCGCGGCCGTGAAGCCCGCTGCCTTCGCCGCTTCGGCGCCCGCGTCGACCGCGAGCCGCAGCGCACGGGCGAGACCGAACTCGCCAGCGGCCGCACCGATGCTCGCTTCCGCCTGCACGGGCTTGCCCGGCAGGAAGCAGGCCTTCTCGTCGTTCCAGCACGCCTTGCCACCCGACTGCGCGAACAGGTGCAGCACCGGGCTGAAGCCGCCCGACATCGCGACGAGGTCGCACGGCAGCGACTGCAGCTTGCCGCCGGTCTGGCCGTTCGTGTAGGACGCGACGTCGACCGACGATACGCGCCACTTACCCGAAGCAGCCGACACGACCGCACCGCTCATCACCGTCACGCCCTGCCGCTTCGCGGCCGCGGGCAGCGCGCCGCTCGACGACGCACGCGAATCGACGACCGTCACCTTGGCGCCACATGCCTTCAGGTCGAGCGCGGTCTGATATGCACGATCGTTGTTCGTGAACACGACCACGTTGCGGCCCGGCAGCACGCCGTAGCGATGCACGTAGGTGGACACCGCGCCGGCGAGCATCACGCCCGGCAGGTCGTTGTTGCCGAACACGATCGGACGCTCGTGCGCGCCGGTCGCGAGGATCACGCGCTTCGCGCGGACCTTCCACAGCAGCTCGCGCGTGCCCTTGCGCATCGACACCGGCTGGTGATCGGTCAGGCGCTGCGTGACCGTCACGAGGTTGTGGTCCTGATAACCGAACGCGGTGCTGCGCGACAGGATCGTCACGTCGGGCAGCTTGCGCAGTTCGGCCTCGATCTTCTCGACCCACTGCAATGCCGGCTTCGCATCGATTTCCGCGCGGCACGACAGCAGGCTGCCGCCGAGTTCGCGCTGGTCGTCGACGAGGATCACGCGTGCGCCGGCCGTCGCGGCCGCATGCGCGGCGGCGAGGCCCGACGGGCCACCGCCGACCACGAGCACGTCGCAGTGCGCGTAGCATTTGTCGTAGCGATCGGCGTCGAGCACCTCGGGCGCCTTGCCGAGGCCGGCGGCCTCGCGGATCTTCTCTTCATACTTCGGCCACATGTTGCGCGGCCACATGAAGGTCTTGTAGTAGAACCCGGCCGGCATGAAGCGCGAGAACTTCTGGTTGATCGCGTACTTGTCGTTCTCGAGCGACGGCTCCGCGTTCACGCTCGTCGCGACGAGGCCCTGGTACAGCTCGATCTCGGTCGCGCGCGCGTTCGGCACCGTGTACGGGCCGGTCTCGAGCTGCACGACGGCATTCGGTTCCGCGACGTCCGCCGTCACGATCCCGCGCGGACGGTGGTACTTGAAGCTGCGCGCGACGAAGTGCACGCCGTTCGCGAGCAGCGCAGACGCGAGCGTGTCGCCCTGGAAGCCCTGATACGTGCGGCCGTTGAACGTGAACGTCAGCGGAATCGCGCGATTGATGCGGCCACCGGTGCCGAGGCGGTCTTTCTGGCTCATTTGCTCGTGCCCTCTTCGTGTGCGTTGCCGGCGGCTGCGCCACCGAACTTTTCGTAGCCCTTGATATCGTAGGTCACCGTGTCGCGCGTGACCTTGAACCAGCGGCGGCAGCCCTGCGTGTGCAGCCACTGCTCGCGGTGGATACCGCGCTTGTTCTCGCGCATGAACACGTATTCGCCCCATTCGCGGTCGGTCATGTTCTCGTTCGCAACCGGGCGCACGATGTCGGCTTCACCGCCGCACGTGAACTCGGATTCGGCGCGCGGCCCGCACCACGGACATTCGATCAGCAACATGTTTCTTTCTCCTCGTTCAGTGCGGGGGTCAGTGCGCGACGGCGGCGGCGCCGTGCTCGTCGATCAGGTGGCCCGTGTAGAAGCGGTCGAGCGCGAACGGCGCGTTCAGCGGATGCGGTTCGTCGCGAGCGATCGTGTGCGCGAACACCCAGCCCGAGCCCGGCGTCGCCTTGAAGCCGCCGGTACCCCAGCCGCAGTTGAAGTAGAGGCCCTTCACGTCGGTCTTGGTGATGATCGGGCACGCGTCCGGCGACACGTCGACGATGCCGCCCCACTGGCGGTTCATCCGTACGCGCGAGAACACCGGGAACATCTCGACGATCGCCTGCAGCGTGCTTTCGATGATGTGGAAGCTGCCGCGCTGGCCGAAGCCCGTGTACTGGTCGATACCCGCGCCGATCACGAGGTCGCCCTTGTCGGACTGGCTGATGTACGCGTGCACCGCGTTCGACATGATCACCGAGTTGACCACCGGCTTGATCGGCTCCGACACCAGTGCCTGCAGCGGGTGGCTCTCGATCGGCAGGCGCACGCCGGCCATGTCGGCGAGCGTCGTCGTGTTGCCGGCTGCGACCACCGCGACCTTCTTCGCCTTGATGAAGCCCTTCACCGTATCGACGCCGACCACCGCGCCGCCTTCGCGACGAATACCTGTCACCTGGCAGTTCTGGATGATGTCGACGCCGGCGCGGTCGGCGCCGCGGGCGAAGCCCCAGGCCACCGCGTCGTGACGCGCGACGCCCGCACGGCGCTGGATCGATGCGCCGAGCACCGGATAGCGGCTGTTCAGGTTGATCGTCGGCTCGATTTCCTTGATCTGCGCGGGCGTCAGGAACTCGGCGTCGACGCCGTTCAGGCGGTTCGCGTTCACGCGACGCTCGGTGTCACGCACGTCCTGCAGCGTATGCGCGAGGTTCATCACGCCGCGCTGGCTGAACATCACGTTGTAGTTGAGGTCCTGCGACAGCCCTTCCCACAGCTTCATCGCCTTCTCGTACAGCGCGGCCGATTCGTCCCACAGGTAGTTCGAGCGCACGATCGTCGTGTTGCGCGCGGTGTTGCCGCCGCCGATCCAGCCCTTCTCGAGGATCGCGACGTTCGTGATGCCGTGTTCCTTCGCGAGGTAATACGCGGTCGCGAGGCCGTGGCCGCCGCCGCCGACGATCACGACGTCGTATTCCTTCTTCGGTTCCGGGCTCTTCCACTGCTTTTCCCAGTTCTCGTGATACGAGAGGCCGTTGCGGAACAGGCTGAATATCGAGTAGCGGCTCATGTTAGTGATCCTTCGTTAGCATTCGATGACGTTCACGGCAAGACCGCCGCGCGACGTTTCCTTGTATTTCGTCTTCATGTCGGCACCCGTCTCGCGCATCGTCTTGATCACCGAATCGAGCGATACGTAGTGCTGGCCGTTACCCTTGAGCGCCATCCGCGATGCGTTCAGCGCCTTGATCGCGCCCATCGCGTTGCGTTCGATGCACGGAATCTGCACGAGCCCGCCAACCGGATCGCAGGTCATGCCGAGGTTGTGCTCCATCCCGATCTCGGCCGCGTTCTCGACCTGGTCGGGCGTGCCGCCCATCACCGCGGCGAGCGCGGCCGCGGCCATCGAGCACGCGACGCCCACTTCGCCCTGGCAGCCGACTTCCGCGCCGGATATCGACGCCGTTTCCTTGTAGATGATCCCGATTGCGGCGGCCGTCAGCAGGAATTCGACGATGCCGGCTTCGTTCGAGCCCGGCACGAACTTCACGTAGTAGTGCAGCACCGCGGGGATCACGCCGGCCGCGCCGTTCGTGGGCGCGGTGACGACCCGGCCGCCCGCCGCGTTCTCCTCGTTGACGGCCATCGCATACAGGTTGACCCAGTCGAGCATCGACAGCGGATCGCGCAGCGACTCCTCCGAACGCGCACGCAGGCGGCCGTTCAGTTCGGCTGCGCGGCGCTTCACGCGCATCGGGCCCGGCAGTTCGCCCTCGACCTTGCAGCCGCGCTCGACGCACGCGGCCATCGTGCGCCAGATCGCGAGCAGCCCGCCGCGCACCTCGTCTTCCGGACGCAGCGTGCATTCGTTGCGCAGCATCAGCTCGGCGATCGACAGCCCATGTTCGCGGCACTGGCGCATCAGGTCGTCGCCGGTGCGGAACGGATACGGCACGTCGGCCGCAGCACGCACGCCGTTTACGCGATCGCCGTCGCGGTTCACGACGAAGCCGCCGCCGATCGAGTAATACTCCTTCTCGACGAGCAGCTGGCCGTGCTCGTCGAACGCCTGGAAGCGCATCCCGTTCGGATGGACGATGCTGGTGCCGCTCATCAGCTTGCGATAGAAGCCGATGTTCTCCTTCTCGTCGAAGCGAATCGTCTGCTTGCCGAGCAGCGCCAGCGACTTCTCCGCGCGGATCGCCGCGAGCCGGGGCTCGATCAGGTCCGGATCGATCGTGTCGGGCAAATGGCCCTCGAGGCCGAGCAGCACCGCCTTGTCGGTGCCGTGGCCCTTGCCCGTTGCACCGAGCGAGCCGTATAGTTCGACCCGCACGCGGCGCACGAAGCCGAGCAGGTTCGCGTCCTCGATGTGCGACGCGAAGCGGCACGCGGCGATCATCGGGCCGACCGTATGCGAGCTGGACGGGCCGATACCGATCTTGAACAGGTCGAACGCGCTGACGTTCATCTGACTTCCTCTGGGTGGGCGTACGTGAAATGTCGTTGGCATCAGTACATCAAAGCGTAAAATTGGCCGATAGAACAAAAACGGCATCGGCGTGGGATACCGCCGCCAAGCCCCGCGCAGGACGGCCGGAAAGTGCGTTTTGACGATGATTGACGACGAAAAACCACAAGTCGGCCGGCGCGTGCGCCAGCCGGCAACCGTGCCCGCGAACAGACTGCAACGAGTGAGACCCGCCTTCCCGGCGTGACGAGATTGACCGCGATGACACCCGACGTACCCGCTTCCCCCCTCGCCGAACCCGCGCCGCAGCGCATCCGTTTCGGCATCGTGCTGCTGCCGAACTTCACGCTCACGGCCTTTTCGGGTTTCGTCGACATGCTGCGGCTGTCGGCCGACGACGGCGACTACAGCAAGCCGGTGCGCTGCGCGTGGAGCGTGATCGGCGAAACGCTGGCGCCGGTGCGCGCGAGTTGCGGGATCCAGATCACGCCGTGGGAAACCTTCGAGAGCGCCGAACCGTTCGACTACGTGGTCGTGGTCGGCGGGCTGCTGCATTCGGGGCCGCAAGCCGGCCCCGAAACGCTCGACTTCATCCGCCGTGCGGCGACGGGCGGCGCGACGGTCGTCGGGATCTGCACGGGCGTGTTCACGCTGATGCGCGCGAACGTGCTCGACGGCTACCGCACATGCGTGAGCTGGTTCCACTACTGGGATTTCATCGAGCGCTTCCCGAACGCCGATCCCGACATGCTGATCGCCGATCGCCTGTTCGTGATCGACCGGCGCCGGATCACCTGCTCGGGCGGCCGCGCGTCGATCGACGTCGCCGCCGCGATCCTGCTGCGCCATTTCGATCATGCGACCGTGCAGAAGGCACTGCGCATCCTGCTCGTCGGCGAGATGCAGAAGGGCAATGCGCCGCAGCCGCATCCGCCGGGCCTCGAGCCGGCCACGCACCCGAAGGTCAAGCGCGCGATTCTCCTGATGGAACAGCATGTCGGCCGCGCGCTGCCGCTCGAGGAACTCGCGTGCAAGCTCGACATGTCGACGCGCCAGCTCGAGCGGCTGTTCAAGGCCGAGACGGGCAAGAGCCCGCAGGCGTTCGCGAAGCAGGTGCGGCTGCGCACGGCCGCGTGGCTGCTGACCAGTTCCGACCGCACCGTCGCCGATATCGCGTCGAGTTGCGGGTTCGCCGACGCGTCGCACCTCGGCCGCGAGTTCCGCAAGCAGTTCGGCGTGCCACCGGCGACCTATCGCGAGCGCGGCGGGGACGGCGCGGAAGCCGGCGTGCCGGTGACCGCCGATTCCGATCCCGTCGAAGACATCGCCGACTGACGATCGCGCGCGCCGCCCGCGCGCGCCCTTTCCTTATCCTGCCTGCGCCTTGGACCTCGCAAGATCGCGGCATTTTCCCGCGATTTGGAACCGGTTCCAGTCAACTTGACCGACGTTGCAGCCCGGTAACCGAGGGTTATCCCGGATGCTGACGCACCTTCAAATTTGTATGATGACCACATCACCTTACAAACCAGAGCGCCATGTTCGAGAAGATTCCCGCCCGTGCGATGAGCGACCACGTCGCGCAGCAGCTGCTGAAACAGATCGAAGTCGGCAGTTTCTCGGCCACCGGCAAGCTGCCGACGGAGGCCGTGCTCGCGCAGGAATTCGGCGTGAGCCGCACCGTGATCCGCGAGGCGATTTCGCGGCTGAAGAACGAAGGCGTGGTCGAGCCGCGCCAGGGCAGCGGCGTATACGTGAACCAGCACGGCGCGATCCGGCCGCTGCGGATCGACTACGCGGAAGCCGTCGAGGCGAGCTCGCTGCCGCACCTGCTCGCGGTGCGCCGCGCGATCGAGGCTGAAGTCGCGGCCGAAGCCGCGCTGCACCACACGGCCGACGACATGGCCGACATCGACGACGCATTGCGCAAGATCGACGACGCGGCGGCCGAAGGGCGCGACGGCGTCGCGGAAGACGTCGCGTTCCACCGCACGATCGCTGCCGTCACCGGCAACCCGTATTTCCTGAAGACGCTGCAGTTTCTGAACCAGTACCTCGAGGCCGGCGTGAAGGTCACGCGGCGCAACGAAGCGACGCGCGAGGATTTCTCGCGGCAGGTGCGCGAGGAACACGCGGCGATCGCCGACGCGATCCGCGCGCGCGACCCGATGGCGGCGCGCAACGCGGCGCGCACGCACATGTATAACGCCGCCCGCCGTCTCGCGGAAGCCGGCATCTGCTGATGAACGATTACTGAATGCGGCGGCCCGGACCGAACCGGTGCCGTCGTTGTCCCGAACCTTTCCCGAATCGATCAAGGTTGACCATGTCACGAAATGTTGGAGTCATCGGCCTCGGCGCGATGGGCCTCGGCGTCGCCCGCTCGCTGCTGCGCGCGGGGTTCCGCGTGCACGCATGCGACGTGCGCGACACCGTGCTGCAGGCGTTCGCGGCCGAAGGCGGCGTGGCCTGCGCGAGCCCGGCCGAACTCGGCGCGCGATGCGATGTCGTCGTCACGCTCGTCGTCAATGCCGCGCAGACCGAAACGGTGCTGTTCGGCGAGCACGGCGCGGTCGCGGCGATGAAGCCGGGCGGCGTCGTGATCGCGAGCGCGACCGTCGCGCCCGACTTCGCGGTCGCGCTCGGCGCGCGCATCGAGGCCGCGGGCTTGCAGATGCTGGACGCGCCGGTGTCCGGCGGCGCCGCGCGCGCGGCCTCCGGCGAGATGACGATGATGACGTCCGGCCCCGCCGCCGCGTATGCCGGCTGCGACGACGTGCTCGACGCGATCGCCGGCAAGGTGTACCGCCTCGGCGACGCGCACGGCATCGGCTCGAAGGTGAAGATCATCAACCAGCTGCTGGCCGGCGTGCATATCGCGGCGGCCGCCGAGGCGATGGCCCTGGGCCTGCGCGAAGGCGTCGATGCCGACGCGCTCTACGACGTGATCACGCACAGCGCCGGCAACTCGTGGATGTTCGAGAACCGCGTGCCGCACATCCTGAACGGCGACTACACGCCGCTGTCGGCCGTCGACATCTTCGTGAAGGATCTCGGCCTCGTGCTCGATACCGCGCGGCGCAGCAAATTCCCGCTGCCGCTGTCGGCCACCGCGCACCAGATGTTCATGAGCGCGTCGAGCGCCGGCCACGGCGGCGAGGACGATTCCGCCGTGATCAAGACTTTCCCCGGCATCACGCTGCCGCCCGCCCGCTGATTCGAACGACGTTCCTGCCATGACCGCTTCCGCTTCCCGTCCCCTGCTCGGCTGCATCGCCGACGATTTCACCGGCGCGACCGATCTCGCGAACATGCTCGTCAAGAGCGGCATGCGTACCGTGCAGACGATCGGCGTGCCCGCCGGCGGCGCCGCAGTCGACGCCGACGCGATCGTCGTCGCGCTGAAGTCGCGCACGATTCCCGCCGCCGACGCCGTCGCGCAATCGCTCGCCGCCCATGAATGGCTGCGCGCGCAGGGCTGCCGGCAATTCTTCTTCAAGTACTGCTCAACGTTCGACTCGACCGACGCGGGCAACATCGGGCCCGTCGCCGATGCGCTGCTCGATGCGGCCGGCGGCGGCTTCGCGATCGCGTGCCCGGCGTTCCCGGAAAACGGCCGCACGATCTTCCGCGGCCACCTGTTCGTCGGCGACGTGCTGCTGAACGAATCGGGCATGGAGAACCACCCGCTCACGCCGATGAAGGACGCGAACCTCGTGCGCGTGCTGCAGCGGCAAACGAAGTCGCAGGTCGGCCTGATCCGCTACGACACGATCGCGCTGGGCGCGGCCGCCGTGCGCACGCGGATCGAGCAGCTGCGCGCGGAAGGCGCGCGCTTCGCGATCGCCGACGCGTTGTCGGATCGCGACCTCTACGTGCTCGGCGAAGCGTGCGCGGGCCTGCCGCTCGTCACCGGCGGCTCGGGCGTCGCCCTCGGCCTGCCCGCGAATTTCCGTCGCGCTGATCAGCTGCCCGAGCGCGACAACGCGGCCTCGCTGCCGCGCATCGACGGATTGTCGGCGGTGCTCGCCGGCAGCGCGTCGAAGGCAACCAACGCCCAGGTCGCCGCGTGGCGCGAAAGCCGGCCGAGCTTCCGGATCGATCCGCTCGCGGCCTCGCGCGGCGAGCCCGTCGTCGACGCCGCACTCGCGTTCGCACGCTCGCACCTGCCGCAACCCGTGCTGATCTACGCGACCGCGACACCCGACGAAGTGAAGGCCGTCCAGCAAGTGCTCGGCGTCGATGCGGCCGGCCATCTCGTCGAGAGCACGCTCGCGGCGATCGCCAGGGGCTTGCGCGAGCTCGGCGTGCGCAAGTTCGTCGTCGCCGGCGGCGAGACGTCCGGCGCGGTCGTGCAGGCGCTCGACGTGAAGTCGCTGCAGATCGGTGCGCAGATCGATCCGGGCGTGCCGGCGACGGCCACCATCGACGCGCAGCCGCTCGGCCTCGCGCTGAAATCCGGCAACTTCGGCACGGTGGACTTTTTCGACAAGGCGCTGCGCGCGCTCGACGGAGCCGCATGATGAGCCACGAAGCGAAACTGCGCGAGGAGATCTGCGTCGTCGGCGCGAGCCTGTATGCGCGCGGCCATGCAGTCGGCAGCGCCGGCAACATCAGCGCGCGTCTGGACGACGGCTGGCTGATCACGCCGACCGATGCCTGCCTCGGCCGCCTCGACCCGAACGACATCGCGAAGGTCGGCCTGGACGGCCAGCCGCTCTCGGGCGGCAAGCCGTCGAAGACGCTCGCGCTGCATCGCGGCATTTACGCGCGCAACGCGCAGGCGAACGGGATCGTCCATACGCATTCGACGCACCTCGTCGCGCTCACGCTCGCGGGCGTATGGCGCGACACTGACGTGCTGCCGCCGATCACGCCGTATTACGTGATGAAGGTCGGCCACATTCCGCTGATCCGCTATCGCCGCCCCGGCGACCCGGCCGTCGCGGCCGAAGTCGCTGCACTCGCCGATCAGGTGCGCGGCGTGCTGCTCGACCGCCTCGGCCCGGTGATGTGGGGGCAGTCGGTGTCGCACGCGTCGTACGCGCTCGAGGAGCTCGAGGAAACCGCGCGGCTTTGGCTGATGACGAACCCGAAGCCCGAGCCGCTGTCCGACGCCGCGCTCGACGAGCTGCGCCAGACCTTCGGCGCACGCTGGTAACGCAACGCATCGCGCCCGGATCACGCAGGACTACGCACCGATTCCCATGCCTGCCGTGTGCGCGGGCCCTTCCATCAGCACACACGACACAATCCGGCGGCGTGCGCGCCGCCGGCACATGACATCCCAGGAGACGACGATGACTGCTCTCGACGCGGCCGCAAGCCGCTCGCCCGCCGCACCCGCCCAATCGGGCGAGCTCGACCGCACCTACAAGAAAGTGTTCTGGCGCATCGTGCCGTTCCTGATGCTCTGCTACGTGGTCGCGTATCTCGATCGCGTCAACGTCGGCTTCGCGAAGCTGCAGATGTCGCAAGACCTCGCGTTCAGCGAAACCGTGTTCGGCCTCGGCGCCGGCATCTTCTTCCTCGGCTACTTCCTGTTCGAACTGCCGAGCAACATGCTGATGCACCGCATCGGCGCGCGCATCTGGATCGCGCGGATCATGATCACGTGGGGCCTGCTGTCCGCGCTGTTCGCGTTCGTGAAGACGCCGACGCAGTTCTACGTGCTGCGCTTCCTGCTCGGTCTCGCGGAAGCCGGCTTCTATCCGGGCGTGATCCTGTACCTCACGTACTGGTTCCCGTCGCATCGCCGCGCGAAGATCATCGCGGTGTTCATGTCGGCGATTCCGGTGTCGGGCATCTTCGGCAACCCGCTGTCGGGCTGGATCATGGAGCGCTTCCACGGCGGCTCGGGCTTCCACGGCTGGCAATGGATGTTCATGATCGAGGCCGTGCCGGCCGTGCTCGTCGGCATCGCGACGATCCTGTATCTCGACAACAGCATCCGCAGCGCGAAGTGGCTCGACGAGCGCGAGAAGCAGATCCTCGAGGATGAAATCGCCGCGCAGCCGCAGGAACAGCAACAGCACGGCCATTCGCTGAAGGCCGTGTTCTCCGATCCGCGCATGTGGTGGATGTCGCTGATCTACTTCGCGTTCGTCACCGGCCAGTACGGTCTCACGTTCTGGATGCCGACGCTCGTCAAGTCGACCGGCATCACCGATACGTTGCAGATCGGCCTGCTGTCGGCGATTCCGTTCGTCGTCGCGATCGTCGTGATGAACCTGTTCGGCCACAGCGCGGACAAGCGCCGCGAACGCCGCTGGCACCTGATCGTGCCGGCGCTGATGGGCGCGGTCGGGTTTGCGGTCGCCGCGTCGTACTCGCACAATACGGCGGTGTCGATCGTGTTCCTGTCGCTCGCGGCAGGCGGCGTGCTGACCTGCGCACCGCTGTTCTGGTCGCTGCCGACCGCGTTCCTCGCCGGCTCCGCCGCGGCCGCAGGAATCGCGATCATCAACTCGGTCGGCAACCTCGCCGGGTTCGCGAGCCCGTACGTGATCGGCTACCTGAAGGACGTCACGCACAGCACGTCGTCCGGCATGTACGTGCTGGCCGCCATGCTCGTGATCGGCGCGATCGCCGTGTGGCTCACGCCCGCGAAACTCGTGAACCGCTGATCCGTCATTCGACGCGGGGCGCCGTGCGCCCTGCCCCATTCATTCACAGGACCCGCTGCCATGCCTCGCTTCGCCGCCAACCTCTCGATGATGTACACCGAGCACGCGTTCCTCGAACGCTTCGCCGCTGCCTCGTACGACGGCTTCAAGGCCGTCGAGTACCTGTTCCCGTACGACTTCGCCGCCGAGGACATCCGCGCGCGCCTCGACGCGCACAATCTCGAGCAGGCGCTGTTCAACGCGCCGCCGGGCGACTGGGCCGCCGGCGAGCGCGGGATCGCGTCGCTGCCGGGCCGCGAGGACGAGTTCCGGCGCGGCATCGACCAGGCGCTCGACTATGCGCGCGTGCTCGGCAACAAGAAGCTGCACGTGATGGCCGGGATGGTCGCGCCGGGCGCCGACCGCGCGCGCCATCGCGATACCTACGTGGCGAACCTGCGGCATGCGACGGAGGCCGCCGCCGCACACGGCATCACGGTGCTGATCGAGCCGATCAACCAGCGCGACATGCCCGGCTATTTCCTGAGCCGCCAGGACGATGCGCATGACATCCGCGCGGAAGTCGGCGCGCCGAACCTGAAGGTGCAGTTCGACTGCTATCACTGCCAGATCGTCGAAGGCGACCTCGCGATGAAGCTCAAGCGCGATTTCGCGGGCATCGGCCACATCCAGATCGCCGGCGTGCCCGAGCGTCACGAGCCGGACATCGGCGAACTCAACTACCCGTATCTGTTCGAGCTGATCGACGCGCTCGGCTACGACGGCTGGATCGGCTGCGAATATCGCCCGAAGGCCGGCACGTCCGAAGGGCTCGGCTGGCTCAAGCCTTATCTGTAATCCACGTATTCCGAAGAGGTCTCACAACATGAAAGTACTGATCACCGGCGGCGCCGGCTTTCTCGGCCAGCGTCTCGCGCGCAAGCTGCTCGAGCGCGGCGAACTGATCGGCCCCGACGGCCGAACCGGCAAGATCGACGAGCTGGTGCTGCTCGACGTCGTGAAGGGCAGCGATTTCGGCGACGCGCGCGTGACGTCGATCGTCGGCGACATCGCCGATCGCACGGTGCTCGAAAGCGCGATCGACGCGCGGACGGGCGCGATCTTCCATCTCGCGGCGATCGTCAGCGGGCAGGCCGAAGCCGATTTCGATCTCGGCATGCGGATCAACCTCGACGCGTCGCGCACGCTGCTCGAAGTGTGCCGCGCGCGCGGCCATCGTCCGCGCGTCGTGTTCACGAGCTCGGTGGCCGTCTACGGCGGCGTGTTGCCCGACGTCGTGCAGGACGACACCGCGCTGAATCCGCAATCGTCGTACGGCGCGGAGAAGGCGATCGCCGAACTGCTGCTGTGCGACTACGCACGGCGCGGCTTCGTCGACGGCCGCGTGCTGCGGCTGCCGACCATCAGCGTGCGGCCGGGCCGCCCGAACGCGGCGGCGTCGTCGTTCGCGAGCGGCATCATCCGCGAACCGCTGAACGGCGAGGAAAGCGTGTGCCCGGTGCCCGGTTCGACGCGGCTGTGGCTGCTGTCGCCGCGCGGCGCGATCGACGCGCTCGTCGCGGGTTGCGAGATCGACAGCGAGAAGCTCGGCAACAAGCGCGTGATCAACCTGCCCGGCCTGTCGGTGTCGGTCGACGAAATGATCGCGGCACTGCGCGAAGTCGCGGGCGACGACGTCGTGAAGCTGATCCGCCATGCGCCGGACGAACGCGTCGAGAAGATCGTCGGCAGCTGGCCGGGCCGCTGGGACACGACGCGCGCCGAAGCGCTCGGCCTGAAGGGCGACACGTCGTTCGCGGACGTGATCCGCAGCTACATCGCCGACGAGCAACGTTGATCGCCGCGCCGCCCGGCGAGGCAAGCGGCCGCGTCGGCGGACCGCTGCCCGCCTGGCTGGCCGGCAACGTCGGGCCGCATCAACGCGGCCCGGCGGACTCCCCGACGGGCATCGATGCGCGCTTCGCCTGGTACGGCGAGCGCGCCGCGCCGGCCGCATGCTGCCATGCGAGCAAGCCCGGCAAATAGAACAGCAAGTCGCGCACACGCCGCGCGCCGGCGAGCGCCAGGCAGGTCGGCGCGTCGAACCCCAGCAGCCCGCCGATCAGCACGAACCCGCCCTCCTGCACGCCCAGTCCGCCCGGCATCAGGAACGCGATGCTGCTCAGGAGCTGGATCAGCGCTTCGATCGCGAGCGCCTGCGCAAACGTCGGATCGGCGCCGAGGAAATGCAGCGCGAGCCAGATTTCCAGCGAATAGCCGACAAATTGCAGCGTCTGCCAGATCGCCAGATAGCGGACGACGACACCCGTCTTTCTCCAGATCATCCGGATCGACTGATCGGTGCGTGCCGATTCGCCGACCAGCGCCACCACCTTGCCGCTCGTGACGCGGTTGACCACGCGCATCGCGCGTTCGAACGGCCGCGCGTGCTGAACCAGCGCGAACAGCAGCAGCACCGGCACGAGCGCCGCCATGCCGATGGCGAGGCGCGCGGCCACCTGCGCGGCGTCGGACGACACGTGCTCGAGCACGTAGCCGATCGCGACCAGCGCGAACACGAGTTGGCTGATCAGCGTCAGTTGCATGTCCGCGACGAGGCTCGCCACGGCGGTCGCCGGGCGCACGCCCGCCTGCCGCAGCAGGCTGAACGACACGATCTCGCCGCCGATCCGCGCGACCGGCAACAGCCCGTTGATCGATTCGCGGATCCATACGAGCTTGAGCATCGTCGCGAACGACGGCCGGCGCGGACCACGGATCAGCATCCGCCAGTCCCACGCATTCGCGAGCATCGGCAGGATGTGGGCCAGCGCGGCGACCAGCAACCCGGCCCCGGCAATCCGCAACCGGTGCAGGATCTCCAGCGGATGCTCGCGCCAGATCAGCCACACCGCGAGCACCAGCCCGGCCAGCGCCGCCGCTCGCCCCGCATGCCGCAACCGTGCGTCGCGACGCGCGGGCGGCCGGTCCGCGCCTTCGACATCGGAATGCGCGTCGTGCATCATGATTTCCCCGCCGGCGACAACAAGCCCTCGCGGTCGACGCGAAAGCGCGTGCCGCGCCAGACGACGTGCGACGAGAAGAAGCTCGACACGAACACCGCGAACTGCAGCAAATCGACGAACGGCAGCCAGAGCGCGCCGCGCAGACCCGCCCCGGTGGCGCGGCTCGTCCGGAACATCAGCAGCGCCCGCGCGACGAGTGCCGCGACCACCAGCCACCAGGCGGCGAGCGTGCCGCCGGAAAACAGCACGGCCAGCAATGCAAGCGGCAGCGGATGCATCAGCACCGACCCGGCGTGACCGAGCCGGTCCGCCGCGCGGATCGTGCAGCTCCAGCGCAATTCGTGCGCATACAGCCTGGCGAAGGTCTCTTCGACACAGGCATGTCCGACGACGAACGGCGGAACGACGACCTGCGCGCCGACCTGCCGCACCGCTTCGCCGAGCGCGTGATCCTCGGCCAGGTGGTGCGCGAAACGCGTGAGTCCGCCGATGCGTTCGAGCGTCGCGCGCGTGATCGCAATCGTCTGGCCAAAGCACGGACGGGCACGCCCGATGAAAAGCCCGGTAATGACGCCCGGCAGGAAATGGTAGTTCGTCATCGCGACTGCGACACCGGGCCAGAAGCCCGGCGACGCGACGCCGCGATACACGCTCGTCACGATGCCGACTTCCGGCTGCTGTAGCGCGCCGACGACGGCACGCAGATAATCGCGCTCGACCAGCACATCGCTGTCGGCGAGACACAGCACCGAATGTTCCGCGTGTTCGAGCATGTTGACGAGATTCGCGATCTTGCGATTCGGCCCGTATAACCGCGCATCGGCGACGACCTTGATGTTCGCGTCCGGATGGCGCGCGCGAAGCGTCTCGACGGCCGCGAGCGCCGCGTCGCCCGCATCGTGCACGCCGAACAGATGTTGTACCGGCCCCGGATAATCCTGGACGAAGAAGCTTTCAAGATGCTGTACGAGGTTCCATTCGTCGCCGTGCAGCGGTTTCGCGACGGTGACGCCCGGATAGTCGCGCGGCACCGCCCGCGCGCGCGAAAAGAACCGGCCGACCAGCACGCTGGCCGTGACAGTGTAGGCAATGCCGAGCAACACGCCCAGCCCGCAGGCGATCGACATCGCGCCGGCCAGCGCGTACAGCACATGCAGCAAGACCATGCTTCTCCCCAGTGGTGGCCCAATGACGGCGACGCTCGGGGCCGGCACGCGCGAACGCGCGCTCACCCGTACACGCCGCCGTATCGATTCCCGTTGAGCCGGATATGCAGGACGACCAGCCGACGGTACGCGCAATCAGATGACACGGCTACCGTGCGGCGATCGATTCCGGACACGCGCACATAGCCGCAGACATCCGCGGCCCTGAACGCCGCGTCTGCCACCTTACGGGCCGACAGGATCGCGGTCGCGACCGCGACGACGGCCCAGATGCGGAATGTCATCGTCGTGAAAAACGCTTCGGGTACGCGCAGCGCAAACAACGAAACCAGCACGAAACACTGAATGAACATGCCGGCGAGCGCGGCGATCAACAGATAGGCGCGCCATCGCTCGATCGTCGAGGGTGCCATCAGGAATGAACCTCCCGTGCGGACGACCCGCATCGATCCTGCTTCGATCGACACGGTCGCGGGGGTGGACGGGCAAGCGCGTGCGGGACGCGCGGAACCCGGTTCGGGGATCAGGGGAAGCGGAGTTCGACCCGAGAAATGTTGTGGCCGATCGTAGCCGGAATGCCGGTGCCGAACCTTAAGCGATCTTCAGAATCGGGCGATATTTGAGGGAGCGCAATTACAATCCGTTGCACGACGCGCACAGTCCGGCTCGTACAATTGCATATATCTGCACACGAATCGACCATGCGACTCCTCCTTGTCGAAGACGACGACCTCATCGGCAGCGGCCTCGAAATCAGCCTGAGTCAGGCTGGTTATCAGGTCGACTGGCTGCGCGACGGTCATGCCGCCGCCGCCGCGCTCGCGACGACGCGCTTCGCCCTCGTCGCCCTCGATCTCGGCTTGCCCGGCAAATCGGGAACGGAACTGCTGCGTGCGATGCGGGACGCGGGCGATACCACGCCGGTGCTCGTACTGACCGCGCGCGGCACCGTGGCCGATCGGGTCCGCGGCCTCGACGACGGCGCCGACGACTATCTCGCGAAACCGTTCGAGCTGTCCGAGGTGCTCGCCCGCTGCCGCGCGCTCGTGCGCCGCTCCCAGGGTCGCGCCGGCGACGAGATCGTGTGGCGCGACATCACGATCGACCTGACCACCCAAACGGTGACACGCGATGCGGCGCGCATCGCGCTGACGTCACGCGAATGGACCATCCTCGTTCAGCTCGTCAGTCATGCGGGCATGCCCCAGTCGCGGGCGCGTCTCGAGGACGGCCTGTACGGATGGCAGGAAGGCATCGAAAGCAATGCGATCGAGGTTCACATCTCGAATCTGCGCAAGAAGCTCGGCGCGGAACTGATCCGGACGGTGCGAGGCATCGGTTACGTCGTCGACAAACCATGATCTCGCGCTCGATACGGCGCCGCGTTTCGGCGATGGCGCTCGGCTGCGTGACCGTCGTCTGGATCGTCGCCGTGTTCGGCAGCTTCCGGCACGCGACACGCGAGATCGGCGAATGGGAAGACGCCCGTCTCGTCGAATATGCGTCGCTGCTCGTCGACCTCGCGCCGGCCGACCTCGACCGCCTCGCCCGCTTCCCGCCCGACGCGCGCATCGAACTGGCTCACGGCACGCCGGCCGCCGCCCGAGACAACGACGGCGATCGTCTGCCGCGCGACGTACTGTTCGAAGTCCGCGACGCGCGGGGCAACGTCGTCGCGTCGAGCCTGCCGGTCGACGCTCCCGGCCGGCCCGATGCAGCCGGCCGAAGCGACACCCCCGAAACGATCGTCGTGCGCGGCGCGCAATGGCGCACGCACACGCTGCGCGACGACGCGTCGGGACGATGGATACGGGTGATGGAGCCGGCCAACACGCGCAGCGATCTCGCGACGGGCATCGCGAGCGGCATCGTCTGGCCGCTGATCGTCGCGCTCCCGGTGCTGGCGTTGCTGCTCTGGTTCCTGATCGGGCGCAGTCTCGCGCCGCTCAAAACACTGTCGACGCTGATCGGCGCGCGCGATGCGCGCTCGCTCGAACCGCTCGGCGTCACGACCGTTCCGGAAGAAGTCCGCACGCTGGTCGACGCGATCGACCGCCTGCTCGCCAGATTGCGGCAGTCCATCGTGCGCGAGCGGGCATTCACGTCCGACGCGGCGCACGAACTCAAGACGCCGCTGGCCGCGATCAAGGTTCAGGCTCAGGTGGCGCTCGCGACCGACGATCCGGTGCGCAAGCAGCTCGCAATGCAGCGCGTGGTACAAGGCGTCGACCGCAGCGCGCGTCTCGCCGAACAGTTGCTGCTGCTCGCGCGGCTCGACGAATACGAACGCATTCCGGTGCGCGCCGTCGTCGTCCGCGAACTGGTCGACGCGGCCATCGAGCGGCATCTCGCGAAGGCGTCGGATCACTGCATCGCCATCGTCGCCAGCGGCACGCCCGGGCGAGCGATTCAGGCCGATCCGATCCTGCTCGGCATCCTGCTCGACAACCTGCTCGACAACGCGGTCAAGTACGGCCGGCAGGGGGGCCGCATCGAGATCGACGTACACGACGACGGCGCCGCGCAGCGCATCGTCGTGCGCGACGACGGGCCCGGCGTCGCCCCCGGCGAGCACGAGCGGCTCGGTGATCGTTTCTATCGCGGCGTGGGCACGCAGTTGCCCGGCAGCGGGCTCGGGCTGTCGATCGTCCAGCGCATCGCGCAATACTTCGGCGGCACCGTGCAATTCGGGGCCGGCATCGGCGGCCGCGGCCTCGGCGTCACGATCTCGATGCCGTCGGCCGAATCCGCCCGGATTGATCGCACGCAGGCGTTATCGGACGAAGCCGGTGCGCGACCGCACGCTTAACGTTTCGTTAAGGATTCGGCCGTAAAATCCGCCGGAAGATACGGTCCTCATCCGCTTGCCAGGAGCTTTCATGTCTACAACCACCCGATACGACGCAGTCGCACGCCTTCTTCACTGGCTGATCGTGGCGCTGGTCGTCGCGCAGTATCTAATCGGCTGGACGATGCCCGACGTGCATCGCGACACGCAACCGGTCGGCCTGATCGCCGCGCACCTGATCGTGGGCACCGCGTTGCTTGCCGCAATGGCTTGCCGCGTGCTCTGGCGCGTGACGCATCGCCCGCCCGCCGACGAACTGTCGCCTGCGATGCGCGCGGTGTCCGGCGCAACGCACTTCGGGCTCTATGCATTGCTGATCGCGGTGCCGTTGCTCGGCTGGATCAATGCGTCGTCGCGCGCATGGGCCGTGACGCTGTTCGGTGTCGTCCCGCTGCCGGCGCTGTCGGCAGCCGGCTCGGGCTTCGGGCACGCGATGGGCGACGTGCACGGCATCCTCGCGTGGGTGCTGTTCGGCGGCATCTGCCTTCACGTCGCGGCCGCGGTCGCGCATCGTTTCGTCCTGCGCGACGGCGTCATGCAACGGATGATGCCCTGGTAATCTCGCCACCATGCGCCATGGCGCACCATCGCAGGCAGCGATCCGGCAATGACGGATCGCGCGCTCGCCTGCATCGCGGCTCACCCTGCAATCCACCTGCGCGCCCATCGGAATCGGGCAACGCGCTGATCGCGGCGCCGCGCGAAGCGGCGCGCGATCGACGGCCTCGCCGTCCGTGCGGTTCGGCCAGGCCGCGTGCCGCGAGCGGCGTGCGTATTGCCGTACCGCGAGCACGTCGGCCCGAAGACACATACGTACATGTCGGCACCTAGTTAGTCGGTCTGCGCCGGCATGACGGCGGCCGGCGCGGGCGCGGCGGGCAAAGCCGCCATCCTCGCCCGATCCTGCTCGGCGACCTTCGCCAGCGCGGCCTGAATGTCCGCCGGATATTCTCCGTCGTCCCCCTTCGACGGATCGTAGCCCGCTGCTTCCAGACGAATCAGTTCCTCGCGAACCTGTGCACGCGTGAGCGGCGCATTCGATTGCGCGAATGCAGACTGACCGGATACAACGCCGATCATCATCAGTAGTGCGATGCAAGTTTTCATCATGAACTCCTTCAATGTTGCGTGCCGATCGACCTTCGTGGATGTCGGGCCGGCCGCGGTGGCCCGCTACTTCAGCTTCCGAAATACGGCGTGCAGAAGCTCTCGGGGCCCACGCACGCGGCCGAGCGCGGACGCGACGGCAGTATCGTCGGCCTCCCCGCATCGGAAGTCGCGGCCGGATCGCTGCCGACCGCGGTTTCGGCCTGATGCCGAGGCATCTGTTCGGCCTGCTGCCGGAATAGCGGACTCACGTCCGGATACGACGTATCGGTCACGAAGCGCAGTCCGTTGTTTTCGGCGTCGATCAATTGCTGCCTGACCTGCGCGCGCGTCAGTGCCTGTGCCGACGCAGGCGTCGCGACACTCGCGACAGACATCGCCGCCACCGTGGCGGCCACCAGCCAATGCGTATTCATGCTCACTCCTTCGGAAGTCAACGAAACGACGTGCTACACCCGTATGACGACGCGGGGTGCCCGTTTATTCCCGGAATGGCGAACCGCTTGCGCAGGACATTCATCGAACTGTCATTCTTTCGTCAGCCGGCGTAACCTGACGTAACGCAGGCCCCACCGCGCGTGGGGCAGACTGACGACACCTTGTGGATCGCGCCTCGATCATGTCCGTCGCTTACGACTATGCAGCCGGCCTGCTTCGCACGCTGTTCGACCGTCATATCGACAGCGGTGCCGTGCTCGACCCGGCCATGTTCCCCGACGCCGAGCGATTCGTCCGCGCGTGGCCGGCCATTCGCGCGGAAGCGTTGGCCGTCGCGCGCGACCTGCCGCGCATCCCGCGCTTCCACGAGATCATGCGCGAGCAGCACGACATCTCGGCCAACGATGCACGCGACTGGCGGATGTTCATCATGCAGGCGTACGGCCAGCCGTTTCCGCGCAACCTGTCGCGTTGCCCGACCGTCGAATCGATCGTCGCGGCGTCGCCGGACGTGTTGTCCGCGTCGCTGTCGTTCCTCGCGCCCGGCAAACACATTCCGCCGCATCGCGGACCGTTCCGCGGCATCCTGCGCGGCTATCTCGTGCTGTCGATGCCGAAGCGCGCCGACGGCACGCCGGCTGCAGTGCTGAAGATCGATGGCCATGAATACCGGCTCGAAGAAGGCCGCTTCCTGCTGTGGGACGACACGTTCGTGCACGAGGTGTGGAACGACAGCGACGCAGTGCGAATCGTGCTGCTGCTCGATATCCGACGGCGCGGCATGCCGCGCTTGCTGACGTGGCTGTCGAATGCGGTGATCGGCGTCGTGCGGCTCGGAATCCGGATGCGGGGGCAATCGATCCCGGTCTAGCCATCCGCACCGCGGCCGCCCGTCGCGGTCAATCCTCGCGCGCCAGACGCGTCAGGACCTCCGCGAGCGCTTGAATCGCGGGTTGCGTGGCGCGCTGCGTCGGGTAGACGAGGTAGTAACCGAGGCCGTTGCGCACCACCTCCGGGAACGGCGTGACCAGCGCGCCGGCTGCCAGCCGGTCCGCCGCCATGCGCGGATCGCCGATCGCGACGCCGTGCGCGTCAGCCGCGGCCGTCAACGTCAGTTCGAGCGTATCGAATACGAGCCCGGTGCCCGGGTCGATCCGCGTTGCGCCGACGGCGTCAAGCCAGCATCGCCATTCGTCGCGATTGCGTGCGGGATGCAGCAGCGTCGCATGCGCGAGATCGGCGATCGACTTCAACGACGCACCGATCTCGCGCGTACACATCGGCGTGAGGCACTCGTCGAACAGCGGCACCGCCACCATTCCCACCCAGTTTCCGGTACCGCGCACGACGATGGCATCGAAATCGGCGTCGGTGAAATCCGGCGTGTCGTCCGCCGACGTGTGAATGCGCAATTCGGTTCGCGGCAACGCGTGATTGAGCGCCGGGAGCCGCGGCAGCAGCCACCGGATCGCGAACGTGGATGGCAAGCGCAACGTCAGGGTCGACGCGGAATGCGCATGGGCATGCGCGTGTCGCGCCAGTTGCGCGAGCACGTCGATGGCCACCGTCAGCAGCGCGCCGCCTTCCGCGGTCAACGTCAATCCCGACGGATGACGAACGAACAACGCACACCGGTAGTGCGCTTCCAGTTGCTGCACCTGACGGCTCACCGCACCTTGGGTCCGGCACAGATGCTCGGCCGCGCGGTTGAAACTGCCGAGTTCGGCGGCGGCGACGAAGGCCTGGAACGCCGTCAGCGGCGGCAGCGCACGCGTGAGATCCGCCAGCGGATATGCGCGGGCGGCATACCCGGGTTGCGGATTATTCGTTTGTTCGGTCATCGCTGCATCGCTATCGTGGTTGAACCGGCTCGCGACGGCTGTCGCGGACGGCTCGTCATCTATCAACGGAGAAATACCATGGTCTCGTCGTCCGACGCACTATATACGCGGCAGGTCGATACCTACCTGAAAGCGCTCGAACGCGGCGACGTCGCCGAGATCTGCGCGCTGTTCGCGCCGGATGCGCGGATATTCTCGCCGTTTCTCGGCTGGATGGCGCCGCAGCCCTTTTTCGAAAAAGTCGCGGCGGCATCCGGACAAAGCCGGATCACGCCGATCGACATCTGCGTCAGCACGACGGGCGCACATCGGGCCACCGGCTATTTCGTCTACGACTGGGGACTGAAGGACGGCGCCGAGGTGCGGTTCGAATGCGTCGACGTCTTCGAATTCGACGACAACGCGCGCATCGAGCGCATGGTCATCATCTACGACACGCATCCGGTGCGAAGTACCGTCGGCGACAAGTACGCATAGCCGGATCGTTGCGCGGCGCAGCAACGTCGCCGCGCCGCCGGCCGTACCGCAAATGCCGCTGATGGCCCGATCGATCGCCTACACTACAGACCGTCCCCCCGCGCGGCTCCTGCCAGCCACTACCATGGCCCACCTCTTCTTCGCGGCGTCGATCCAGCGCCATATCGACACGCCCGAGCGCGACATCGACGCACGGACGCTCGGCGAAGCGCTTGAAACCGTCTTCGGCGAGCAGCCGCGGCTGCGCGGCTATATCGTCGACGACCAGGGTGCGCTGCGAAAGCACCTGTCGGTGTTCATCGACGGCCAGCCGGTGCGCGACCGGCAACACCTGTCCGACGCGCTCGGCGATGCCAGCCGCGTCTATGTCGTGCAGGCGCTGTCCGGCGGATAAAGGGACGCATCTCCATCGAAGCAAGTGCCCGGTCGGACCAACTGGAGACACCCGACATGAACGATCGACTGCTCGTCGCGACCCGCAAGGGCCTGTTCGTGCTGCACGCCGACGGCAACGGCGGCTGGTCGCTCGGCGAGCCGCACTTCATCGGCGAACCCGTCAGCATGGCGCTGGCCGACCCGCGCGACGGCACGCTGTATGCGGCGCTCAATCTCGGCCACTTCGGCGTCAAGCTGCATCGGCGGCGTGCCGGTGCCGCCGCATGGGAAGAATGTGCGGTGCCCGTCTATCCGCCGCAGCCCGCCGACACGCCTCGCGCCGACACCGGCACCCACGCAGGCGCCGGCGATTCGGAGGACGAAGCACCTGCTCCGCCGCGCCCACCGTGGACGCTTCAGCAGATCTGGTCGCTCGAAGCCGGCGGCGCCGACGAGCCGGGCGTGCTGTGGGCCGGCACGATACCGGGCGGACTGTTCCGCTCCGACGACGGCGGCGATTCGTGGGTGCTCAACCGCGCGCTATGGGACCGCCCGGAGCGCGCCGAGTGGTTCGGCGGCGGCTACGATGCCGCCGGCATCCATTCGGTGATGATCGATCCGCGCGACAGCCGGCACGTGACGATCGGGATTTCGTGCGGCGGCGTCTGGCAGACCTTCGACGGCGGCGCGACCTGGCGCGTCAGCGCCGACGGCATGGAAGCCGACTACATGCCGCCCGAGCGGCGCGGCGAACCCAACGTGCAGGATCCGCACCGCGTCGTCCAGTGTGCAGCCGCTCCCGATGTGCTGTGGACCCAGCATCACTGTGCGATCTTCCGCTCGACCGACGGCGCCGCGCACTGGCAGCGGATCGAGGCGCAGCCGTCGAGCTTCGGCTTTGCGGTCGCCGTGCATCCGGCAGATCCTGACACCGCGTGGTTCGTGCCGGCCGTGAAGGATGCGTGCCGGATTCCGGTGAATGGCCGGTTCGTCGTCACGCGCACGCGCGACGGCGGCCGCAGCTTCGAGACGCTGTTGAACGGGCTGCCGCCCGAGCCGGCCTACGACCTCGTGTATCGGCACGGGCTCGCGGTGGACGACTCCGGCACGCATCTCGCGATGGCGTCGACGACGGGCGGGTTATGGACGTCCGGCGACGGCGGTGACAACTGGCGGCAGGTCTCCGCGCATTTGCCGCCGGTGTATTGCGTGCGTTTCGGGTAACGAACGATTCGCACGCGTCGCAGCGCAATGGAAGCGCCGGACCGTTGCGTCACACATGCGGCGTGATCCGCGCCACCGCCCCACGCGTGCGCGCGATTTCCGCTTCGAGCCAGTCGAGAAACCGCCTGACCTGCGGCTCGCGTTCCCGCCCGGGCCGGCACAGCGCGACGAAGCGCGCGCCGGCGAGCCGCACCGACGGCTCGATCGGCATCAGCGCGCCGCGCTCGACATGCTCGGCGACCAGCACGGAGCTGAGCAGCCCGACGCCCTGGCCGTGCAACACGGCCTGCAACGCGTAGTGCTCGTCGTCGTAATGCCGGAACACCGCGCGCTCGAGCCACGCTCCCCGACCCGCCGCACGACACCACGACGCCCAATCGATCGACATCGGCAACGGCGTATCCCACACCGTCTCGATCAAATCGAGGCGCTCGTCCGAACGATGCGCATCGAACCCGGTGGCCGCATACGCGCCGAAATACTCGTCGATCAATGCAATCTCGTGCAGCGTCGGGAACGTGCGCGACGTCGCGCGAATCGCGAGATCGATTCGCGCGTCGCGGTCGAGATCGGCGAGCGTGTTGCCGGTTTCGACCTTGATGTTCAATTGCGGATCGACCTGCCGAAACCGGCCGAGACGCGGAATCAGCCACATCGCGGCGAATGCGGGCGTGGTGGTCAGCACGAGCGTGCGCTCGTCGGCCGCTTCGGGCCGCACCGCGTCGAGCCCGCGACTCAGCGCGAGCAACGCGTCGTGGCTCGCGCGAAACAGCCGTTCGCCCTCCTCCGTGAGCCGCACGCCGCTCGGGCCGCGTTCGAACAGCAGCACGCCGATCCGGCTTTCGAGCGACTTGATCTGATGCGATACGGCCGCCGGCGTCACGGACAACTCGTCCGCCGCGGCCTTGAACGAGCCGAGCCGTGCCGACGACTCGAATACACGCAATGCGGTCAGGGGAATTTTCGAGAACACGGGGCCTCGCGGGCCGGGTCCGGCCGGGTTGAATTCGATTCAATCCGGGTGAGATTAGGTGAATTGAAGCGCTCGCGCAACGCACGTAGCCTTGCGGGACGTCGCGGCGCCGTGCCGCGCAAGCGACCGTCGAGTCACCGTCGAACCGGAGAAACAACGTGCAAGGCCTATCGCGCAGGATCACGCAGGCGGTGCTCTACGAAGCGATCGCGATCTCCTGCATCTCGCCCGCGATCGCGGCGATCTTCAAGCAAAGCCTCGTCTATTCGGGCGCATTGTCGGCGACGATGTCCGCGATCGCGCTGCTGTGGAACATGATCTTCAACGCGCTGTTCGAGCGCTGGGAAGCGTCGCGCCGTCGGCCCAGGCGCACGCTCGCGCGGCGGATCCTGCACGCGACCGCATTCGAGGGTGGGCTGATCTTCATCCTCGTGCCGGTGGTGTCGTGGTGGCTCGACATCTCGTGGTTCGACGCGTTCGTCGTCGACATCGGGCTGTTCGCATTCTTCTTCTGCTACGCGTTCGTGTTCCAGTGGGCGTTCGACCGCGTGTTCGACGTACCGGCGGCGACGAGGGAATCGTGACGCTGGTTCACTGCGCGGCGATTCGCCAATCCACTCGCGGCCCGAAAACGACGCGGCCCGCCCGCACGATGCGGGAGGGCCGCGTTTCATCACGCCGGCGCGCCACCTTCGGCCGGCGCGCCGTTCGTCCGGTCGCTCAATGCACGCCGAGATACGCCTTCACCGCCGGCAGGCCCGGCTTGCCGTCGATCGTCGTCACGCCCGCGAGCCACTTGTCGAGCGCCTGCGGGTTCGCCTTCAGGTACTCGGCCGCGGCCTTGTTCGGGTCTTCCTTGTTCATGATCGGCACCATCACGTGGTTCTCGATTGTCGTCGTGAACTGAAGGTTCGACACGAACTTCGCGACGTTCGGGCAGCGCTGCGCGTAGTCGGGCGGCGTCGCGGTCAGCACCTTCGCTTCGCCGTAGTTCGGGCCGAACACGTCGTCGCCGCCGCTCAGGTAGTCGATCTTCATCTGCACGTTCATCGGATGCGGTTCCCAGCCGAGGAACACGATCCACTGCTTGTCGCGGATCGCGCGATTCACCTCGACCAGCATCCCGGCCTCGCTCGACTCGACCATCTTGAACTTGCCGAGGCCGAACTGATTGCCGTCGATCATCTTCTTGATCAGCAGGTTGCCGTCGTTGCCCGGTTCGATCCCGTAGATCTTGCCGTTCAGCTTGTCCGCGAACTTCTGGATGTCGGCGAACGACTTCAGGCCGCCCTGGTACACGTAGTCGGGCACCGCGAGCGTGTATTTCGCGCCGGTCAGGTTGGGCGTGGCGAGCACCTTGATCGTGCCGGCCTTCGTGAACGGCTGGATGATCGGATCCATCGTCGGCGACCAGTAGCCGAGGAACACGTCGATCTGCTTGCTCTTGATGCCCGCGAACGTGATCGGCACCGACGCGATCGTCTTGGTCGGCGTGTAGCCGAGACCCTGCAGCATCGTCGATGCGAGGCCCGTGGTGGCCGCGATGTCGGACCAGCCGACGTCCGCGAAGCGCACGTTCTTGCACACGGGCGGGTCGGCCGCGTAAACCGCCGACATCGGTGCTGCAATCCCGATCCCACATGCCGCTGCGATCAATAGGCGCTTCATCTGTCTTCTCCTCAAAGTGACGTCGTTTTTCATGGGTGCGGGATCGAGTGTTGAAACCGCGCGCCGAGATCCCGGCGGCGTCGCGGACCGAATGGCTCGCTCGGGTCGTGTCAGCGCCCCGGCAACCGTCGCTCGTAGCTCGGCGCGTGACCGAACTGCGCGCGATACGCCTTGCTGAAATGGCACGGCGAATGGAATCCGCACGTCGTCGTCACGCGCGCGATCGATGCGTCGGTCGTGCGCAGCAGGTCGCGCGCGCGTTTCAGACGCAGCGTCAGGTAATAGTGAGTGGGCGACACGTTCAGATAAACCTTGAACATCCGCTGCAGGTGCCGCTGCGAAAGTCGCACGAGCCGCGCGAGTTCCTCGAGCGACAGCGGCTCCTCGATGTTCGCCTCCATCAGCCGCACGACCTCGATCAGCTCCGCGCGCGAGAAACCGACGCGCGCATCGACGGGAATCGGCTGCGTGTCGGTCGAGCTGCGGATGCGCTCCAGGATGAACTGCTCGGACACCTGCGCGGCGAGCTGCTGGCCGAAACGCATGCCGACGAGGTTCAGCATCAGGTCGAGCGGCGCGGTGCCGCCGGTGCACGTGAGCCGGTCGCGATCGACGACGAACAGCTCGTCGGCGAACCCGACCTGCGGAAACTCCGCATGCAGCGCGGACAGGTTCTCCCAGTGCACGGTGCAGCGATAGCCGTCGAGCAGACCGCCCGACATCAGCGCATACGCACCGGTGCAGATGCCACCCAGCGGCAGCCCGCGTTCGGCGAGCGCCGCGAGCGTGTCGCGCGCGCCGTCGTCGACCACGTTGCGGATGTGGATCCCGCCGCACACGATCATCACGTCCGGCAGGTTCGTGTAGTCGAGCGCCTGGGTCGGACGCACCGCGATGCCGTTGCTGGCATGCACGGGCGCACCGTCGAGCGAATAGATCGACCACTTGTAGTGATCGGATCGCCCGACGTAGTTCGCCATCCGAAGCACTTCGACCGCGCTCGAGAACGCGATCATCGAGAAGTTCGGCAGCGTCAGGAAGCCGAAATGGGCAAGGGACGAAACCGGTGAAACGCAAGCGGCAGGCACGGCGGCAGCGGCGGCGGACGTCACATCGGGCTCCTGGCGAATTGAGCAGGTTGCACGCAGCCAGCCCCGTGGCACACGCCACGGAAGCCGGTATCGAATCGGGGGAGGCGGCCGGAAGGCGAACCGGCCGCCGGTTGCTTACGCTTGCGCGGGCGTGGCCTTCGCGCGGAACAGTTGTTTCAGGCCCGAGAACAGCGGTGCTTTCACGGTGCCGGGCGCACGGCCGAAGCTCTCGGTGATGCGGTCGAGAATGATCGCGAGCAGCACGACCGACAGACCGCTTTCGAAGCCGAGGCCGATGTCGAGGCGCTGGATACTTGCGAGCACGTCGTTGCCGAGGCCGCCCGCGCCGACCATCGACGCGATGATCACCATCGACAGCGCCATCATGATCGTCTGGTTCACGCCCTGCATGATCGACGGCAGCGCGTTCGGGAACTGGACCTTGTACAGCAGCTGCCACGGCGTGCAACCGAATGCCTGGCCGGCTTCGACGATCTCGCGGTTCACGTGACGGATGCCGAGGCTCGTCAGGCGCACGGCCGGCGGCATCGCGAAGATCACCGTCGACAGGATCCCCGGCACGCGGCCGAGACCGAACAGCATCGCGGCCGGAATCAGGTACACGAACGCCGGCATCGTCTGCATCAGGTCGAGGATCGGACGCACGATCGCGGCAACCCACTTGCTCTTCGCCGCCCAGATGCCGAGCGGAATGCCGAGCACGAGGCTGACGATCGTCGACGACAGCGTGAGGCCGAGCGTGATGACCGTCTGGTCCCAGAAGCCCGTCGCGAAGATCAGCAGAAGCGACGCAGTGGTGAACAGTGCGAAGCGCCAGCCCACGCGCCACAGACCGACACCGATGAAGATCGCCATCATCAGCCACATCGGGATCGCCTGCAGGCTGTGCTCGACGAATGCGGCGAGGCCCTCGATCGCGCGGCCGATCGTATCGAACGTCGCCGCGTCATGGTCGAGCAGGTAGTGAACGGACTGGTCGACCCAGCTACCGAGCGGAATCATTTCAGACATGGGAGCCTCGCGAACGCGTGATGGCCTTCAGGATAAGTGCGCGGTCGACCGAGCCGCAGTAGCAGCCGTCGTCGTCGACGACGGGCAGCGCATTCGGGCTCGCGACGACGCGCGCGACGACATGCTCGAGCGACGCATCGCGCCGGATGCTTTCGATCGGCCGCACGGACGGCGTGTCCTGACCGATCGCGTCGCGCGTGACGAAGCCGCGGATCTTGCGGGCGGCGTCGAGCACGAACGCGTATTCGGCACTGCCGTTCAGCGTCGCCGCGACGTTCGCGGCATCGCACTTCGACATGGTCGGCACGGCGCCCGTCTGCATCAGGTCGCCCGCCGTCAGATAGCGGCTCGTGTCGATGCCGTCGAAGAACGCACGCACGTAGTCGTCGGCCGGATTCGCGATGATGTCCTGCGGCGTGCCGACCTGCACGAGGCGGCCGCCTTCCATGATCGCGATGCGGTTGCCGATGCGCAGCGCCTCTTCCAGATCGTGCGACACGAACATGATCGTGCGGCGCTGTTCCTTCTGCAGTTGCAGCAGCACGTCCTGCATTTCGCGGCGCTTGAGCGGATCGAGTGCGGAGAACGCCTCGTCCATGATCATCAGCGACGGGTTCACGGCCAGCGCCCGGGCCAGGCCGACGCGCTGCTGCATGCCGCCCGACAGCTCGGACGGCAGCTTGTGCGAGAACGGTGCGAGGCCGACCTGCTCGAGCACCTCCATCGCACGGCGTTCGCGTTCCTTCTTGCCGACGCCTGCGACCTCGAGGCCGAACGCGGCATTCGATACCACGCTGCGATGCGGCATCAGCGCGAACGACTGAAACACCATGCTCATGTCCTTGCGGCGCAGCGCGGTCAGCGCGGAGCGGCGTGCCGACGCGACGTCGAGCCCATCGATCAGCACCTTGCCGGCGCTCGGATCGACCAGCCGGTTCACGAGGCGGATCAGCGTGGATTTGCCGGAGCCGGACAGGCCCATCAGCACGAATATTTCGCCTTCCTGCACGTCGAACGATACGTTGTGCACACCGACGACCTGACCGGTACGCTTGAGCACATCGTCTTTCGTCGCGCCGGCAGCGAGCATGTCGAGCGCCTGCTGCGGGTTGCTTCCAAATACCTTGCACAGACCTTCGACCACGACCTTGGGGGCATCCATCGAAACCTTCTCCTCGTGTAGCGGGGACTCACGCGTGTCTAGCGTGCCTACATAGTTGCCAGAAAAAACCCCGACCTGCCGACGAATTACGACAAACGCTTGCGCAAATACGACACACCCGGCGGCCCCGCCACGCGGGGCACAGCGCCCGGCGGCACTCGATTGCGGCAACGCAATACGCGCTCAGCCAATAATGGCGGGCATCCCGGGCGCGGCTTGTGCGCAGCAGCGCGACGCGCGAACGGCGCCGTTTTGCACCAACCCGCGGAAGCCGCGCGTCGCTTTGCGACAATTCCACGTCCGATCGGACGGCGTCGCTTGTCCCCTTCTTGAGAAAGGAATGGTCGTACGAAAACCCGCATCGCGAACGTGCGACAGGCACGTTTCGCCGCCCGCCCGCAACCCAGAAAATTCCCCATGGCCATTGTGATACATTGCCGGCAATCACGCTGATCGCGACGTCGCCGCGCGCCTTGGGCGTGGCGCCGCGCCGACGGCGTGCGCATGCCGGTTCGCCTGCCGGCCATACTGAAACAGCCTCGATCGGGCCGTGCGCCGATCGAAGGACGATAACGAAATGAGAGAGGGAGCAAGGCGATGAATTGGGCTTTTGCCGCAATCGGTTTCATCGTGGGCGGTATCGCCGCATTGTTCGGGGATTTCTCCGCCGCCAACGGCACGCTGCTCGGCGCGGCGGTCGGGTTCTGCATCGGTCACGCGCTCAAGCAACACAAGCGCAAGAGCGGCGACGCGATACCCGACGCGTTCGCGATTTACGCCAATCCCGCGACACCACAGCCCGCTCCCGTGCCGCTCGCCGATCGCGTCGCGCGCCTCGAAGCGACGGTCGACGCGCTCACGCGCGAGCTTGACGTATTGCGTGGTCAGCTCGCGGGCGCGAAGGCCGGTGCCGCCACGGCCGGCAGCGCCGCGCAAATGCCACCGGCGACGCCCGCCTCGGTCACGCTTGCACCCGCCGCAATGCCGCCGCGGCCGTCCGTGCAGCCGGCCGTCGCGCGCGCCGACGCGCCGCCGTCGACGTCCATCCCGGCTCCCGCACCGGCCGTCGCCACGCGGATGAGCGAAGCGACCGCCGCTGCCGGCGCGCCGACGAATCCGCCCGCGACGACTTCACCATCCGCCCCGCCCGCCCCGCCGACACCCCGAGAACCTAGCATCGCCGAACGCGCGTTCCGCGCCGCACGCGACTGGTTGCTCGGCGGCAATACGGTCGTGCGCGTGGGCATCATCGTGCTGTTCTTCGGCGTCGCGTTCCTGCTCAAGTACGCGGCCGACAACAACCTGCTGCCGATCGAATTCCGCCTCGCCGGCACGGCACTCGCCGCGGCCGCGCTGCTCGCGATCGGCTGGCGCGTGCGTGCGCGCCGCGCGGCATACGGCCTCGTGCTGCAGGGCGGCGGCATCGGCATCCTGTACCTGACGATCTTCGCCGCGACCAAGCTCTACGCGCTGCTGCCGGTCGGCGCCGCGTTCCCGCTGATGGTCGCGGTGTGCGCGCTGAGCGCGTTCCTCGCGGTGAAGCAGAACGCGCTGCCGCTTGCATTCATGGGCAGCGCGGGCGGCTTTCTCGCGCCGGTGCTGCTGTCGACCGGCCACGGCAGCCATGTCGCGCTGTTCAGCTACTACGCATTGCTGAATGCGGGCATCTTCGCGATCGCATGGTTCAAGGCGTGGCGTCCGCTGAACCTGCTCGGCTTCGTGTTCACGTTCACGATCGGCTCCGCGTGGGGCGTGACGGCATACCGCCCCGCGCTGTTCGCGACCACCGAGCCGTTCCTGATCCTGTTCTTCCTGATGTACGTCGGCATCGCGCTGCTGTACGCGGTGAAACGCGAACTGGCGCTGCGCCACTACGTGGACGGCACGCTCGTGTTCGGCACGCCGATCGTCGCGACGGCGCTGCAGGCATCGCTCGTGAAGGGCATGCCGTTCGGGCTCGCGTGGAGCGCGGTCGCGCTGTCGGCGTTCTACGTCGCGGTCGCCGCATGGCTCGCGCGGCGCCGCGATCGTCTCGCGCTGCTGTTCGAGGCGATGCTCGCGCTGGCGGTGATCTTCGCGACGCTCGCGGTGCCGCTCGCATTTTCGGGCCCGACGACGAGTGCCGCGTGGGCGATCGAAGGCGCGGCGATCGTGTGGGTCGGCGTGCGCGAGAAGCGCCTTGCGCCGTTCGGCTTCGGCCTGCTGATGCAGATCGCCGCGGCCGGCGCATTTTTCACGAGCCTGCTCGGGCCGACCGACACGAACGCGCTTCCGGTGCTCAACAGCCCGTACATCGCAATGCTGCTGATCGCGCTCGCCGGGCTGTTCACGGGCTGGTGGCTGCACGGGCGCGACGAAGCGCGCGCGTGGCACGCATGGATGCCGGACGTCGGCGCGGCGGCCGCGGCCTGGGGGCTGCTGTGGTGGCTGAGCAGCGGGCTGCACGAGATCCTCGTCTATGCGAGCCGCCACGTCGATCTGCATGCGGACCGCTTCGTCGTCGACGCGGCCGCGCTGTTCGCAGCCGGCACCGCATGGCTTGCACACGTCGCGCGCCGCAAGCTCGTCTGGCCGATCGCCGAATGGCCCTCACTCGCGCTGACGCCGGTGCTCGCGCTGCTCGCATTGCGCGCGTTCGATGCGCATGAGGCGCCGCTGTCGGGCATGGGCGCGTTCGCGTGGCCGATCGCCATCATCGCGTGCTATGCGCTGCTGCTGCGTCAGTCGCGCGGCACGGCGGCGGCTGGTCCGGCCACGGGCGCGACGGGCACGTCGAGGACGTCGGCCGTGGCGGTCACCCTCACGCCGGTGATCGCGCCGCTTCACACGCTGATGTTCTGGACGTTGTGCGGGCTGTTCTCGCTCGAAGGCTTCTGGCGCTTGCGCGCGTTCGTGCCCGAAGGCGCGTGGAGCTGGAGCGCGTGGGCCTACGGCTTCGGCGCGCTGCTTCTGCTGGTTTCGGGCCCCGGCTCCCGCCTGCGCTGGCCCGTCGCCGCGTTCCCGCGCGCGTATCAGGTGTGGGGCGCCGCGCCGCTCGCCGCGCTGCTGTGGCTGTGGAGCATCGCCAGCGTGACGAGCGACGGCGATGCGTCGCCGCTGTTCTGGCTGCCGCTGCTCAATCCGCTCGACGTCGCGCAACTGCTGATCTTCGTCGCGTTCGCCACCTGGCTGCGCCGCCTGAAGACGCTCGGTGTCGGCTGGCATCCACTCGCGGCCGACCTGGCGGCGCTCGCGACCGTGTTCCTGTGGTTCAACGCGCTGCTGCTGCGCACGCTGCATCACCGTTTCCACCTTGCCTACGACATCGACGCCGTGCTGTCGTCGTTCGGCATCCAGCAGGTGTTCATGGTCGGCTGGAGCCTGTTCGCGTTCGCCGGCATGTGGCTGACGCGCCGCGACAGCATCGCGCGCGTGTGCGCGCTCGCGTCCTTGCCGCTGATCGTCGTGATGTGGGTCTGGACCTTCTACGCGAACTTCACGCAGGACGGCGGCAGCTGGGCGCGTGTCCCGCTGCTCAATCCGCTCGACCTCGTGCTCGTGGTGGTCTATGCGCTCGCGGCGTCGTGGTTCGTGCGCGCGCGCAAGCTCGGCTGGTCGTTCGGCAACTACCGCGTCGAGCTGCTCGGCGCGGCCGGCGCGACGGCCTTCCTGTGGCTGAACGCGATCCTGCTGCGCACGCTGCATCACTGGACCGGCGTGCCGTACGCATTCGATGCGATGGCGGAATCGACGCTCGTGCAGGCGTCGGTTTCCGTGTACTGGACGCTCTGCGCGCTCGCGACGATGATCTGGGCCACGCGCCGCGGGTTGCGTCCGCTGTGGTTCGTCGGTGCCGCGCTGCTCGCGCTCACGGTGATCAAGCTGTTCCTGTTCGACTTGTCGCACGTCACTGGCATCGAACGCATCGTGTCGTTCATCGGCATCGGCATCCTGCTGCTGTTGATCGGCTATTTCTCGCCGCTGCCGCCGAAGGCCGCGGCCCAACGGGACGATCGCCAACCATGAAACGACTCGCAGCCCTGCTCGGCCTGAGCCTGCTGACGTCGTTCGCGGCGGCCGACGGCACCCCCGGCGCCGAACGCGTTGCCCAGCGCTTCTCGCTCGATCTCGACGGCAGCGCCGCGTATTACCAGCTCACCGTGCCGCAGGCCGTCTATGCGGCCAGCCGGCGCGACGATCTCGGCGACGTGCGCATCTTCAACGGCACCGGCGAGCCCGTGCCTTACTCGCTCGATGCGCCGGCGGCGGCGGCCGTGCCGCCGTCGCGCACGCCAGTGCACTGGTTCCCGTTGCCGCCGGCGCGCGCCGACGACGGGCCTGCGCCGCTCGGCGTGTCGGTTGCGCCGGACGGCTCGCTGCGCGCGGCCGTCACCGCGCCGGCGCGCGCGAAGCATGCGGCCGATCTCGTCGACCTGTCGCACGCGGACGGCGAGGTCGACGCACTGCTCGTACACGTGAGCGACGACAGCTACCAGGGGCGTGTCGCGGTCGCGGCGAGCGACGATCTGCGCAGTTGGCGCTCGCTCGGCAGCACGCAACTGCTGAAGGTCGGGCGCGGCGGCGACATGTTGATGCAGGAACGCATCGCGCTCGAAGGTACGGGGCCGCGCTACCTGCGGCTCGACTGGCTCGACGGCGCACCCACGATCGGGTCGATCGAGATCGAAACGCAACCGCACGATGCACGCACGGCGGACAGCGCGGCCGTGCCGCGCCAATGGCGCGAAGCCGTGCACGTGCGCGCCGGCAGCGCGCCCGGCGAGTATCTGTTCGACACCGACGGCGCCTATCCGGTCGACCGCGTGCGCATCGACCTTCCACAACCGAATACGGTTGCGCGCGCAACGCTACAGAGTCGCCCCGGCGCGCAGACGCCGTGGCGAGACGTTGCCGACGTGGTGCTGTTCCGGCTGCAGGGCAAGGGTGGCGAACAGCGCAACCCGCCGCTGGCGTTCGCGTCGAATCCGGATCGCGCATGGCGAATCGTCGTCGACATGCGCAACGGCGGTCTCGGCGGTGGCCAGCCTGCCGTCGCGGTCGGCTGGCATCCGGCCGCCCTGACCTTCGTCGCGCGCGGCACGCCGCCGTTCACGCTCGGCGTCGGCAATGCGTCGCTGCCGTCGTCGGCCGTGGGCCGCGAAGCGCTGCTCGTCGGGATGGCGCCGGAAGTGCGGCCCGCGCGCGTCGGCGCGGCACTGCCGGTTTCGGCGGCCCCGTCGGAGCCGGCCGCCGACAAGGATGCGATCCGCCGTTACGTGCTGTGGGTGGCGTTGGTCGTTGCGGTCGGCGTGCTCGGCACGATCGCATGGCGCCTCGCGCGCGGCGGCAGCGACACGCACACACGCGACGATTGAGGCAGGCCACACCGGCACGACGAATCGGGCCGCAGCCGCGCGCCGCGAGGCGTCGCAAGAAACATGTCGTGAACATCACACGAGATCGAAGCGGAACGATGGCACGACGGCGTGCATGCTCATGCGTTCGGCGCCTTCGTACAAGTGGCGGAATTCATCGACCGTTGCGCCCGCAAGCAGTCCGTGACGCGCAAGCCCGCACGCGCGAAACCTTGTCCGCGATGCACGAAGCCGGCGCGAGCGCGGCCGGCTCCTCGTTGACACGCCCCGTGACGCGCTCCAGACTCGCTGATCCTCCACAGCACCGCGAGCGCCCATGGTTACCTGCTTCCTTCGCTACGTCATCGATCCGTACAAACTCGAGCAGTTCGAAACCTACGGCAAGATGTGGATTCCGCTCGTCGAGCAATTCGGCGGCACGCACCACGGCTACTTCCTGCCTTCCGAAGGCGCCAGCAACATCGCGCTCGCGATGTTCTCGTTCCCGAGCCTCGCCGAATACGAGCACTACCGCGAACGCTCGAAAACCGATCCCGCCTGCCAGGCCGCGTTCCGGTATGCAGAGGAAACGCGCTGCATCGTCAGCTACGAGCGCAGCTTTTTCCGGCCGGTGTTCGCGTAACGCCGCATCACGCCCGCGCGTCGCCCCGCTTTCCGGCGCCGGACGAAAAAAAGCCCCGCCTGCATCCGCGTGGCGGGGCCAACCCATGTCAGTAGAGACATCATGGAGGAGACGGGCCCATCTTATCGAGCGCGGCACGCCGTCCCAACCAAGCATTTCTGCTATCGATCTGCGTCGCCGCGCGCACGCGCGACCCGTGTGCACGGCATATCGATAGAACGAAAAGTCGTTTTCAGAGTGGCGGCGGGGTCGTTACCATCTGGTTTTAAGCCTGTGCTTAGCCGGGCAAGCCATCCCCAAGGAGCGCCCCTTGACTGCATTCGATCAACACCGCCGCCCGTTCGTGGTCGGCATCGGCGGGACCACCCGAGCCGCGTCGTCGACCGAACGCGCGCTGTCGTTCGCGCTGCGCGGCGCGCAGGCCGCCGGCGCACGCACGCGACTGTTCGACGGCCCGTTCCTGCATACGCTGCCGCACTACGCCCCCGAACACAAGACGCTGACCGATGCGCAGCGAGAGCTGATCGACACCGTGCGCGAAGCCGACGCGATCATCATCGCGACGCCTGGCTATCACGGCGGCGTGTCCGGCCTCGTGAAGAACGCGCTCGACACGCTCGAGGAACTGCGCGCCGACGAGCGCCCGTACCTCGACGGCCGCGCGGTCGGCCTGATCGTCACGGCCTACGGCTGGCAGGCCGCCGGCACCGTGCTGACGTCGCTGCGGTCGATCGTCCACGCGCTGCGCGGCTGGCCGACCCCGTTCGGCGCCACCGTGAACACGCTCGAAACGCGCTTCGACAGCGCCGACAGCTGCTCGGATCCGAAGGTCGTCGCACAGCTCGAGACCGTCGGCTCGCAGGCAGCCGAATTCGCGCTCGCGTTCGCGTCGCATCGCGCGGCCACGCATGCCGCATCGGTCGACGCGCTCGCGCCTGTGCTGAAGATCGCCAACCACTAACCCCAGCCTCCCCGCCGCCCGCGCCCGGCCGACGACGTTCGCCGCGCGCGGGCGCGCGTGTCCGACGGTGCGGTGCGCATCGCGCCGTCGCCGCCTTCTTCATGCCGTCGCCCCTCGCCGATAACGATCCGGCCCGCCACGTGATTTGCATTGGCCGAAAGATTGGTTCACGCGTGCCGCGGGTTTTCGTACGCTGAAAGCCCGAACCTTCCATGCGCACGCCATGAACCGCACGATCCGCTACAAGGGCTACGAAGTCGCCCCCGCTGCCGCCCGGCTGCCGAACGGGCTGTTCGCCGCGAACCTGACGATCGAGAAGGCAAGCGGCGGTCCGTCGCCGCGCGCCGTGTCGTTCGACGCGATCGACTTCTTCTTCGAAGAGGAGCACGCGCTCGCGTATGCGTCCCGCTGGGGACGCCTCTGGATCGACACGCAGGCCTGAGCGCAGCGCACGGCAGCGCGGGCCGGCTCGAAAATACGCGATTACGAAAGCTATGCAAGAATCTTTCGACTCGTAATCGCATAACAACAGCCATGTCCGACACGCTGCAGGAAGACCACGCAGCGGCAGATCACGCCATGCGCAACTGGACCTTCGAGCTTCAGGGTCCGGTCAGGATCGGTTCCGATGCGCACAGGCAGATGTTCTGCCGCATGCTGCTCGATACGCACAACCCGTACAAACCGGCCGTCATCGACTGGCCGCCGCTCAAGTCCGACGAACTCAAGCGGCTCACGTCGCTGCCGATCTGGGACATCGCCGTGCAGACCGAAGGCCGTGCGTCGATCCGCGTCGCCACCTTCGCGGCGACCGTCGGCGATCCGCTGTTGCGCCGGGCGCTCGAGATGGACGGCGCCGAGGAGGCCCGGCACAAGGTCGTGCTGTCGAAGCTGGTGCAGGCATACGGCATCGCGCTCGCCCCCGAACCGCCCTATCCGGCGCCGAACGACCCCGAGTGGTCGTGGATGATGACCGGCTTCAGCGAGTGCATCGACAGCTTCTTCGCGTTCGGCCTGTTCCGCTCGGCGCAGCGCTCCGGCTATTTCCCGCCCGAACTCGTCGACACCTTCGAACCCGTGATCCAGGAGGAAGGCCGGCACATCCTGTTCTTCGTGAACTGGTATGCGTGGTACTGGCGGAGTTTGCCGTGGTGGCGCCGGCCATGGTTCTTCGCACGGGTCGCGGCCGTGTGGGCGTTCTTGATCCGGGACCGCATCAGTATCGCGCGCGGGATCGATGCGGACGGCGCCGCGCACGACGCGAACTTTCCGGCGACGAGCACCGCGGACATCGGCGATGCGCTCAACCCGCGCGAACTGATCGAACTGTGCCTCAGCGAGAACGACCGCCGGATGGCCGGGTACGACAAACGGCTGTTGCGCCCGATGTTCGTGCCGCGCATGGCGCGCCTCGCGCTGCGATTCCTGAAGAAATAAGGCCGCGACCGCAGGTTGCAGGCGGCGTCTCGTCCGGGGCGATGTACTGCGTCGCCCGGACACCGGGCGGCACAACCTCGACGTGCGGCCACGACCGTGATTCGCACGGCGACACCCCCTTTCGGACGAAAACGAGCAACCCTCCAGCTCGCGTCTCTCGATTCGCGCGCGGCGTCACGCCAGCCAGCGCGCACTCATCTGCCCGAAAGCGCTCGTCCGACGCGCTTGCGCGTCGTTTTTCCTCCCGCCGAATGCCCATCTTGGCCAGCAGGGTCGAGTGACCGTGGCTCACATCTGACGTTTCCTGCTCGCTGCTCGCGGCGTCCGCACGTGGGCGTCTCGGACCGTCGTCGTGGACGACCCGGCTCGTCGTCCAATTCGCCTCCGAACCCATCACATGAAATTCGTCAATAGAGCAGATTCCAAACAGGAATCCCAATAGTCGGGTCAATGCGCCTGTAGCACTTTTTTACAACTTTGTGACACGGACCGCCGGGGAAGGCCCGCCCCACGGGCGCGCACGGCCGGCGAAATGCGCAAACCAGCATAGCCGAACAATCCTTTTTTCATGTTTTTTGATTTTCAGGAAAACCCAGCAAATGCAATTGAAAATCCGCTTTAAATCTCAAATTAACAAATTAACAAGGTCGTTCGATCGATCCGAGCTAGCCTCACATCAAACATTACAATCGTGAAAGGCTAACGTTTGCCGCAAACGTTTGCTTTTTCATTTGTCTTACTTTTCGTGCCACTCAATGTGCGGCACGGCACACATCAAACATTCATGTGCTTGATTTTTATAGACTTTTTTATAACCCACCGCACCCAGCAACACCCTTCACCCTACATTCCACATATTTTCAATTTTCTTACAATCGAATACATCAACACGCGATGTATTAACCATCTTTTAACTTTAGGAACGTTCCATTTTTCACTGTTTGTCAATCTCAAAATAGCGCCTCAAATAAACTCCGCCCATCAATTTTGAGATTCGCGCGAACGCACGGCAGATTCATCTAACGAAAGAGACCGGTGTGTGGCGTGCTTATTTGGAGGTAGTAGGACATGAACCGCACATACCGCTCGATCTGGAACGAAGCCCTCGGCGCCTGGGTCGCTGCATCCGAACATGATTCGGCACGGGGCAAGCCGAACAAATCCGCTGTCGTGGTCGCCGTCGCCGCCGTGCTCGCACTGGGCCTCCCCGCGCTCGCGGAGGCCAACACGATCAACACGCAGCAGACCTGTTTCACGACAAGCAACGGCGCGGTCGGCCGCGTGAACCCGGGTGGCACGGCAAATCAGGCAGGGGACGGTTCGGGCACCTATTCGGTCGTCGCAGGCTGTAACTCCAACGGCAACCTTTTCACCGGCGTCACGGTATACGGCTCGTTTGCGCAAGCGACTGGCAACGGCGCCGTCGCGACCGGCATGCAATCCTCCGCAGCCCTGTGGGGTGTGGCGACAGGTCTCGAAACGACCGCCAGCGGCACCGGCTCCACCGCGCTCGGCTTCGGCTCGACCGCAACCGCGCTGAACTCGGTCGCAATCGGCGGCGCGGGCGGCAACGGCACGACGCCGCTGTCGCAGGCAAACTCGACCATCGCATCCGGTGCGGGTTCGATCGCGATCGGCAGCAACGCAACCAAGGGCGCGCAAACGGCCGCCTCGGACAGCATCGCGATCGGCGGGCAATCGTCCGTCGGATCGGCCGCCACGTCGGGTATCGCCGTCGGTCGTGGCTCGACTGTCAATGGCGCCTTCGGTACCGCGATCGGTGATGGCGCCGTCTCCAGCGCCACCAACGCCCAGGCTTTCGGCACCAACGCCAACGCCAGCGTGGCGGGTTCGGTCGCGCTCGGTTCCAATGCCGTCACGAACGGCACCGCGAACACGGCGACCGGCGGCACGGGTTCCGTCAGCAGCACGACGATCGGCAGCCAGACGTTCGGCACCTACGCCGGCGCGAGTTCCGCCGCCGGCGTGGTCAGCGTCGGCGCGGCCGGGGCGGAGCGGCGCATTCAGAACGTCGCCGCGGGCCTGGTCAGCGCGACCAGCACGGACGCGATCAACGGCAGCCAGCTTTATGCGGTCGCCAGTACGACGACGTCGAGCATTGCCAGCCTGTCCACGTCGGCTTCGACGGGGATCAGCTCGCTGTCGACCGGCCTGAGCTCGACCAATAGTTCGGTGGCTTCGCTGTCGACCTCCACGTCGACGGGTCTGTCGTCGGCCAATAGCTCGATCAGCTCGCTCTCGACGTCGGCTTCGACGGGGATCAACTCGCTGTCCACGGGCTTGAGCTCGACCAACAGTTCGGTGGCCTCGCTCTCGACCTCCACGTCGACGGGTCTGTCGTCGGCCAATAGCTCGATCAGCTCGCTGTCCACGTCGACCTCGACGGGCATCAACTCGTTGTCCACGGGCCTCAGCTCGACCAACAGCTCGGTGACGTCGCTGTCGACTTCCGCGTCGACCGGTCTGTCGTCGGCGAACAGCTCGATCTCGTCGCTGTCCACTTCGACCTCGACGGGCATCAACTCGCTGTCCACGGGCTTGAGCTCGACCAACAGTTCGGTGGCCTCGCTCTCGACCTCCACGTCGACGGGTCTGTCGTCGGCCAATAGCTCGATCAGCTCGCTGTCCACGTCGACCTCGACGGGCATCAACTCGTTGTCCACGGGCCTCAGCTCGACCAACAGCTCGGTGACGTCGCTGTCGACTTCCGCGTCGACCGGTCTGTCGTCGGCGAACAGCTCGATCTCGTCGCTGTCCACTTCGACCTCGACGGGCATCAACTCGCTGTCCACGGGCTTGAGCTCGACCAACAGTTCGGTGGCCTCGCTCTCGACCTCCACGTCGACGGGTCTGTCGTCGGCCAATAGCTCGATCAGCTCGCTGTCCACGTCGACCTCGACGGGCATCAACTCGTTGTCCACGGGCCTCAGCTCGACCAACAGCTCGGTGACGTCGCTGTCGACTTCCGCGTCGACCGGTCTGTCGTCGGCGAACAGCTCGATCTCGTCGCTGTCCACTTCGACCTCGACGGGCATCAACTCGCTGTCCACGGGTCTCAGCTCGACCAATAGTTCGGTGGCTTCGCTGTCGTCGTCCACGTCGACGGGTCTCTCGTCGGCGAACAGCTCGATCAGCTCGCTGTCCACCTCGACCTCGACCGGCATCAATTCGCTGTCGACCGGCCTCAGCTCGACCAATAGCTCGGTCGCCTCGCTCTCGACTTCCACGTCGACGGGTCTGTCGTCGGCCAATAGCTCGATCAGCTCGCTGTCCACCTCGACCTCGACCGGCATCAACTCGCTGTCCACGGGCCTGAGCTCGACCAACAGCTCGGTGACTTCACTGTCGACTTCCACGTCGACCGGTCTGTCGTCGGCGAACAGCTCGATCTCGTCGCTGTCCACTTCGACCTCGACGGGCATCAACTCGCTGTCCACGGGCTTGAGCTCGACCAACAGTTCGGTGGCCTCGCTCTCGACCTCCACGTCGACGGGTCTGTCGTCGGCCAATAGCTCGATCAGCTCGCTGTCCACGTCGACCTCGACGGGCATCAACTCGTTGTCCACGGGCCTCAGCTCGACCAACAGCTCGGTGACGTCGCTGTCGACTTCCGCGTCGACCGGTCTGTCGTCGGCGAACAGCTCGATCTCGTCGCTGTCCACTTCGACCTCGACGGGCATCAACTCGCTGTCCACGGGCTTGAGCTCGACCAACAGTTCGGTGGCCTCGCTCTCGACCTCCACGTCGACGGGTCTGTCGTCGGCCAATAGCTCGATCAGCTCGCTGTCCACGTCGACCTCGACGGGCATCAACTCGTTGTCCACGGGCCTCAGCTCGACCAACAGCTCGGTGACGTCGCTGTCGACTTCCGCGTCGACCGGTCTGTCGTCGGCGAACAGCTCGATCTCGTCGCTGTCCACTTCGACCTCGACGGGCATCAACTCGCTGTCCACGGGTCTCAGCTCGACCAATAGTTCGGTGGCTTCGCTGTCGTCGTCCACGTCGACGGGTCTCTCGTCGGCGAACAGCTCGATCAGCTCGCTGTCCACCTCGACCTCGACCGGCATCAATTCGCTGTCGACCGGCCTCAGCTCGACCAATAGCTCGGTCGCCTCGCTCTCGACTTCCACGTCGACGGGTCTGTCGTCGGCGAATAGCTCGATCAGCTCGCTGTCCACCTCGACCTCGACCGGCATCAATTCGCTGTCCACGGGCCTGAGCTCGACCAACAGCTCGGTCGCTTCGCTGTCGACCTCCACGTCGACGGGTCTGTCGTCGGCGAATAGCTCGATTGCATCGCTGTCCACCTCGACCTCGACCGGCATCAACTCGCTGTCGACCGGCCTCAGTTCGACCAACAGCTCGGTCGCTTCGCTCTCGACCTCCACGTCAACCGGCCTCTCGTCGGCGAACAGCTCGATCAGCTCGCTGTCCACCTCGACCTCGACCGGCATCAACTCGCTGTCGACCGGCCTCAGTTCGACCAACAGCTCGGTCGCTTCGCTCTCGACCTCCTCGTCGACGGGCCTCTCGTCGGCGAATAGCTCGATCTCGTCGCTGTCCACCTCGACCTCGACCGGTATCAGCTCGCTGTCCACCGGCCTCAGCACGGTCACGACCAAGACCGACAATCTCGGCAACAGCACCGCCGCAGCCCTCGGCGGCGGCGCGAGCTACAACCCCGCAACCGGCACGGTTTCCGCTCCGTCGTACACGACGTACAACGCGAACGGCACGACGTCGACCGCCAACAGCGTCGGCTCGGCGATCGACAGCATCAACAGCCAGGGCATCAAGTACTTCCACGCGAAGTCGACGGCAGCCGACAGCCAGGCGCTCGGCACCGACTCGGTCGCGATTGGCCCGAATGCCATCGCCAACAACGCCGGCGACGTCGCACTCGGCAGCGGCTCCGTCACCCAAGCGCCCAACCCGACGCCGACGGGTACCGTCGGCGGCGTGACCACCACGTTCGCGGGCGGCAATCCGAGCAGCGTGGTAAGCGTCGGCAATGCGAGCACGGGCACCACGCGTCAAATCACCAATGTCGCGGCAGGCCAAATCGCGCCGACCAGCACCGACGCGATCAACGGCTCCCAACTCTTCGCGACCAATTCCATCGTGGATTCGCTGTCGACGACGGTGTCGTCGTCCAGCAGCGCGATCTCGTCGCTGTCGACCGGCATCACTTCGCTGTCGACGGGGCTCAGCTCGACCAATAGCTCGGTCGCTTCGCTGTCGACTTCCACGTCGACGGGTCTGTCGTCGGCTAACAGCTCGATTGCATCGCTGTCCACGTCGACTTCGACGGGCATCAATTCGCTGTCCACGGGTCTCAGCTCGACCAACAGCTCAGTCGCTTCGCTTTCGACCTCCACGTCGACCGGTCTCTCGTCGGCGAATAGCTCGATTGCGTCGCTGTCCACGTCGACTTCGACGGGCATCAATTCGCTGTCGACCGGCCTCAGCTCGACCAATAGCTCGGTCGCTTCGCTGTCGACTTCCACGTCGACGGGTCTGTCGTCTGCAACTAGCTCGATCAGCTCGCTCTCGACGTCGACCTCGACCGGCATCAACTCGTTGTCCACGGGCTTGAGCTCGACCAATAGCTCGGTCGCCTCGCTGTCGACTTCCACGTCGACGGGTCTGTCGTCGGCGAACAGCTCGATCGCTTCGCTGTCCACGTCGACCTCGACCGGCATCAATTCGCTGTCGACCGGCCTCAGCTCGACCAACAGCTCGGTGGCGTCGCTCTCGACTTCCACGTCGACCGGTCTCTCGTCGGCGAATAGCTCGATTGCGTCGCTCTCGACTTCCACGTCGACCGGCCTGTCGTCGGCGAACAGCTCGATCAGCTCACTCTCGACCTCGACCTCGACCGGCATCAACTCGTTGTCCACGGGCTTGAGCTCGACCAATAGCTCGGTCGCTTCGCTGTCGACTTCCACGTCGACGGGTCTGTCGTCGGCGAATAGCTCGATTGCATCGCTCTCGACTTCGACCTCGACCGGCATCAACTCGCTGTCGACCGGCCTCAGCTCGACCAATAGCTCGGTCGCTTCGCTGTCGACCTCCACGTCGACCGGCCTCTCATCGGCGAACAGCTCGATCAGCTCGCTCTCGACGTCGACCTCGACCGGTATCAACTCGTTGTCCACGGGCTTGAGCTCGACCAATAGCTCGGTCGCCTCGCTCTCGACTTCCACGTCGACCGGTCTCTCGTCGGCAACCAGCTCGATCAGCTCGCTGTCCACCTCGACTTCGACGGGCATCAATTCGCTGTCGACCGGCCTCAGCTCGACCAACAGCTCGGTCGCCTCGCTCTCGACTTCCACGTCGACCGGTCTCTCGTCGGCAACCAGCTCGATCAGCTCCCTGTCCACCTCGACTTCGACCGGCATCAACTCGTTGTCCACGGGCTTGAGCTCGACCAACAGTTCGGTGGCCTCGCTCTCGACCTCGACCTCGACGGGTATCAACTCGCTGTCCACGGGCTTGAGCTCGACCGATAGCTCGGTCGCTTCGCTGTCGACCTCCACGTCGACCGGCCTCTCATCGGCGAACAGCTCGATCAGCTCGCTCTCGACGTCGACCTCGACCGGCATCAACTCGCTGTCCACGGGCCTCAGCTCGACCAACAGCTCGGTGACCTCGCTGTCTTCGTCCACGTCAACCGGCCTCTCGTCGGCGAACAGCTCGATCAACTCGCTGTCCACGTCGACCTCGACCGGCATCAACTCGCTGTCGACCGGCCTCAGCTCGACCAACAGCTCGGTGACTTCGCTGTCGACTTCCACGTCGACCGGCCTGTCGTCGGCGAACAGCTCGATCAGCTCCCTGTCCACGTCGACCTCGACCGGCATCAACTCGCTGTCCACGGGCTTGAGCTCGACCGATAGCTCGGTCGCTTCGCTCTCGACTTCCACGTCGACCGGCCTCTCCTCGGCGACCAGCTCGATCAGCTCGCTGTCCACGTCGACTTCGACCGGTATCAACTCGCTGTCCACGGGCCTCAGCTCGACCGATAGCTCGGTCGCTTCGCTGTCGACCTCCACGTCGACCGGCCTCTCGTCGGCGAACAGCTCGATCTCGTCGTTGTCCACTTCGACCTCGACCGGTATCAACTCGCTGTCGACCGGCCTCAGCTCGACCGATAGCTCGGTCGCTTCGCTCTCGACTTCCACGTCGACCGGCCTCTCGTCGGCGAACAGCTCGATCTCGTCGCTGTCCACGTCGACCTCGACCGGCATCAATTCGCTGTCCACGGGCCTCAGCTCAACCGATAGCACGGTGGCTTCGCTGTCGACTTCGACGTCGACCGGTCTGTCGTCGGCAGCCAGCTCGATCAGCTCGTTGTCCACCTCGACCTCGACCGGCATCAACTCGCTGTCGACCGGCCTCAGCTCGACCGATAGCTCGGTCGCTTCGCTCTCGACTTCGACGTCGACCGGTCTGTCGTCGGCAGCCAGCTCGATCAGCTCCCTGTCCACCTCGACTTCGACCGGCCTCTCGTCGGCAACCAGCTCGATCAGCTCGCTGTCCACGTCGACTTCGACCGGTATCAACTCGCTGTCCACGGGCCTCAGCTCGACCGATAGCTCGGTCGCTTCGCTGTCGACCTCCACGTCGACCGGCCTGTCCTCGGCAACCAGCTCGATCAGCTCGCTGTCCACGTCGACCTCGACCGGTATCAACTCGCTGTCCACGGGCCTCAGCTCGACCGACAGCTCGGTTGCTTCGCTGTCGACCTCCACGTCGACGGGCCTGTCGTCAGCAACCAGCTCGATCAGCTCGCTGTCCACGTCGACCTCGACCGGTATCAACTCGTTGTCCACGGGCCTCAGCTCGACCGATAGCACAGTGGCTTCGCTGTCGACCTCCACGTCGACCGGCCTGTCGTCGGCAACCAGCTCGATCAGCTCGCTGTCCACATCGACCTCGACCGGCATCAGCTCGCTGTCCACGGGCCTCAGCTCGACCGATAGCACGGTGGCGTCGCTCTCGACCTCCACGTCGACGGGCCTCTCGTCGGCAACCAGCTCGATCAGCTCGCTGTCCACCTCGACTTCGACCGGCCTCTCGTCGGCGAATAGCTCGATCAGCTCGCTCTCGACGTCGACCTCGACCGGCATCAACTCGCTGTCCACCGGCCTCAGCTCGACCGATAGCACGGTGGCTTCGCTGTCGACCTCTACGTCGACCGGCCTCTCGTCGGCAACCAGCTCGATCAGCTCGCTCTCGACGTCGACCTCGACCGGCATCAACTCGCTGTCCACCGGCCTCAGCTCGACCAACAGCACGATCACGTCGTTGTCCACCTCGGCCTCGACCGGCATCAGCTCGCTGTCCACCGGCCTCAGCTCGACCAACAGCACGATCACGTCGCTGTCCACGTCGACTTCGACCGGCATCAGCTCGCTGTCCACCGGCCTGAGCTCGACCGACAGCACGGTCACGTCACTGTCGACTTCGACCTCGACCGGCCTCAGCTCGCTGTCGACCAGCCTGAGCTCGACCAACAGCACGGTGCTGTCGCTGTCGACCTCGACTTCGACCGGCCTCAGCTCGGCAACCAGCTCGATCACGTCGCTGTCCACTTCTACGTCGACCGCGATCGAAGCCGCGAAGACGCACTACTACAGCGTCAACGACAACGGCACGCAGCAAGGCAACTACGCCAACAACGGCGCGACGGGCGTCAACTCGCTGGCAGCCGGCGTGAACGCCAGCGCGGCGGGCGCCAGCAGCGTCGCGGTCGGCGACGGCTCGAACGCACAGTCGACCGGCGCGGTCGCCATCGGCCAGAACGCATCGGCCACCGGCGGCAAGGCGGTGTCGATCGGCTCCGGCAACACGGCGAGCGGCGACGGCGCGGTCGCGATCGGCGACCCGAGCATCGCAACGGGCACCGGCGCGGTGGCGATGGGCGCGAACGACACGGCAACCGGCACCGGCGCGGTGGCGCTCGGCAACGCGAACACGGCAACCGGCAACAGCGCGCTCGCCCTCGGCAGCTCGAACCAGGCCACCGCGGACAACACGATCGCGCTCGGCAACAAGGCCGTCGCGAGTGCGACCGGCGCCCAGGCCTACGGCTCGGGTGCGTCGGCCACCGCCGCGGATGCACTCGCCTTCGGTACGAACGCACAGGCCAATGTCGCGAACTCGATCGCCATGGGTGCGAACTCGACCACGGGCAACGCCGTCGGCGTGTCGAGCGTCACGGTCGGCGGCATCACGTACCCGGTCTACGGCACCTCGCCGGTGGGCGTCTTCAGCGTCGGCGCCCCCGGTGCGGAACGCCAGATCACGAACGTCGCGGCAGGCCAGGTATCGGCCACCAGCACGGACGCGATCAACGGCAGCCAGCTCAACGCGACGAACCAGGCGGTCAACAGCCTGTCGACGTCGACCGCGTCGAACATCTCGTCGCTGTCGACCGGCATCGGTTCGCTGTCTACCGGTCTGAGCTCGACCAACAGCAACCTCACGTCGCTGTCCACGTCGACCTCGACGGCGATCAGCTCGCTGTCGACGGGCCTCAGCTCGACGAACAGCAACCTCACGTCGCTGTCCACGTCGACGTCGACCGGCATCGGCTCGCTGTCGACCGGCCTGAGCACGACGAACAGCACGGTGGCCTCGCTGTCGACCGGCGTGACGAACCTCGGCGATCAGGTGAACCAGTTGTCGAACACGATCAACAACAACACGACGCGCACGTTGAACAGCACCGCCGTCGCGGCCGACATGACCGGCACCGGCTCCGACCGGCCGACGGTCACCGCCGGCTCGAACTCGGTGGCGATCGGCGCGAATTCGAACGATGGCGGCCGTTCGAACGTGGTGTCGGTCGGCAGCGACACGCAGCAGCGCCAGATCACGAACGTCGCGCCGGGTACGCAAGGCACGGACGCGGTGAACGTGAACCAGCTGACGCAGGTGCAGACGACGCTGTCGACGGCACTGTCGGGCCAGCAGGCGCAGATCAACTCGCTGGGTTCGCAACTGCAGCAGACCGACCAGATGGCGAAGCAGGGTATCGCGGCCGTCGGCGCGATGGCGTCGATCCCGCAGCTCGATCGCGACGCCAACTTCGGGATGGGTGTCGGCACCGCATCGTTCCTGGGTCAGAAGGCGATGGCGGTCAACATGCAGGCGCGCATCACGGAGAACCTGAAGGCGTCGATCAACGGCGGCTTCAGCGGCGGTCAGAAAGTGATCGGCGCCGGCATGCTGTACCAGTGGAAGTAACGCGTCGCGCCGCCACGCCGCCGGCTCACGAGCCGGACGGCGGCGGGCGGCCCCGACGGCAGGACGAGCCCGCCGCGCAACGCGTGGCGGGCTTCAGTCAACCCAAGCATTGAGGACGTAATCGTGAACAAACTCGCTCTTGCGCTCGCACTTTCCGCGACGGCCCTCGCCGCGTGCTCGACCGCATCCGGCCCGACCTTCAGCGCATCCGAACTGCAGCCGCGCGACGGCGTGCGCACCTTCCAGGTGGATTGCCACGGCCTGCTGTCGGGCCCGCAGACCTGCATGAAGGCCGCCCGCAAGATCTGCGGCGACCAGCCGGTGCGCACCGTCGACTCGGCCCGCGCGCTGCGCGACGGCTCGGATCCCGCGACGCTCGTATTCCAGTGCGGTGCCGCGCCGGCCGCCGCAGCGTCGGCCGCCGAGCCGGCGCCCGCCCCCGCGCCCGCGGCGGTCGAACATGTGAACCTCGCGGGCGACGCGCTGTTCGCGACGGGCCTGGCCACGCTCACGCCGGCCGCGCGCGCATCACTCGACAAGCTGCTGAGCGAACGCGAAGACCGCACGTACACGCAGGTGACGGTCACCGGCCATACGGATTCGGTCGGCAGCAACGCCGCCAATCTCGCGCTGTCGAAGCGCCGCGCGGAAACCGTCGCAAGCTACCTGAAGGCGCACGGGCTGAAAGCGCAGTCCGTCTCGGTCACGGGCCGCGGCAGCACCGATCCGGTCGCGTCCAACGCGACGGCCGAAGGCCGCGCGAGCAACCGCCGCGTCGAGATCTCGCTGCAGCGCTGAGCAGCCGGCCGTCGCGGCCCGGGCGCCCCCGCGCCTGCGCGCGACGGCCCTCGCCGGCAGGGCGCGGTTGCCCCGCCGGCACCCTGCCGAGCCCGTCGCCCACGCTTCGCCGGGGCCCCGGCTCCCGTGCCGGCGGCTATGTCAAAGTTCGTCAGCCCCCTCCACAAAGCGGCGCCTTCCGTGCCACAATCGCCGCAGACAGCTGCCGGAGCGTTCCGACCGCGTCGCGCGCCGTGCCAGACTCGCCCGACGACACCCCGGAATCCTGCGGCCGCCTCGCGATCCGCACCGCTCGACGCACATTCCAGTGCGTGCCGGCGCGAACGCGACCACGACAATCCACGGCGCGCCGTTTCGCGGCCACGGCCGAACGCACGACGCCGCAGAGGAAACCAACCGGTGACGGACATCAATCAAGCCGCCTCGGGCGGCACCCGCAAGCAACGGCCGGCCGTCGGCATCTCGCTGTTTGCGCGGGACGGCCAGGCGATCTGGGAAAACGGGATTCACCAGAACATCGCGTTCCTCGCGATGATGCTCAAGCGCTCCGATCGCGTCGGCCCCGTCTATTTCCTGAACGGCGGCGACGCCAACGCACTGCCGACCGGCCTCGACCTCGACGGCCTCGACGTGCCGCTCGTGAAGCCTTCCGACGTCACGCACGAACTCGACGTCGTGATCGAGATGGGCGCGCAACTGCCGGTCGAATGGCTCAGGCACATGAAGGCGCTCGGCAAGAAAATTGCCGCGTTCTTTTGCGGACATGTATACGCCGGCCTGTGCGAAACGCCGATCTTCGGCAAGCCGTCGGGACACGTTTACAACGGTGCGCCGTTCGACGAGGCGTGGCTGTTGCCGCAATACGCGAAGACCGGCGCGCCGATGCTGCAAACCCTGTTGCGCGCGCCGGTGCACCTGATGCCGCACATCTGGTCGCCGTACTTCCTCGATCGCCGCATCGCCGCGCTGGCGAGTGAAGGCCTGACGTTCGGCTATCGGCCGGGCCGCCGTCCCTGGAATCTCGCCACGCTCGAGCCGAACATCTCGGTCGTGAAGTCCTGCCACTACCCGATGCTCGCGTGCGACGAGTTCTACCGCGCACAACCGGACGCGGTGCAGCATCTGTTCGTCGTCAACTCGATGCAGATGAAGGCGCATCCGACGTTCGTGCACTTCGCGAACAGCCTCGACCTCGTGCGCCAGCAAAAGGCGACGTTCGAGCCGCGCATCGACCTGCCGGGCTTCATGGCGCGCCACGCGGACGCCGTCGTGTCCCACCACTGGGAAAACGCGCAGAACTATCTGTACTACGACGTGCTGTATGGCGGCTATCCGCTGATCCACAACTCGACGCTGCTCGGCGACGCCGGCTACTACTACCCGGATTTCGATTCCGCCGGCGGTGGCCAGGCGCTGCGCGATGCATGGCTGCATCATGACGAGCGGCTCGACGACTATCGTGCGAAAGCCGGCCGGCTGCTGCAGTCGGTCTCGATCGACAACCCCGCGAACCTGGACGCGTTCGTCGCGCGCCTGGTCGCCTGAACCGGAGCATACGCATGTCGGACTCCAAAGCCCGTCAAGCGCCCGGCGAGGGCAAGCGTCTCGTCGTCGGCGTGTCGTTGTTCGTACGCGGCGCCGGCCAGTCGCTGTGGGAAAACGGCATCTTCCAGAACTGCCTGCTGCTGATCCTGCTGCTGCGCCAGTCGCCGCTCGTCGCCGAAGCCGTGATGGTGAACGGCGGCGAACAGGTCGCCGATCCGCAGATGATGCTCGGCGAATGGGACGTGCCGCTCCTGTCGATGGACGAAGCGCTCGAGCGCTGCGACGTGCTGATCGAAATGAGCGCGCAGTTCGGCGCCGACTACCTGCGCGCGTTCCGCGACCGCGGCGGCAAGGTCGTCACGATGCGGGTCGGCAACGACTACGTGATCGACATCGAGCGGGCGATGTTCGACAAGCCGTCGGGCTTCCTGTTCTCGGGCGCGCCGTACGACGCGGTGTGGACGATTCCGGAATTCGAGCGCTCGTGCCTGCACTACTACCAGACGGGCCTGCGCGCGCCCGTCACGATCGTCCCGCACATCTGGCATCCAATGCTGTTCGACAAGGCGCGTGCAACGCTCGGCGCCGGTTTGTCGTTCGGCTATCAGCCCGGCAAGCCGCGCTGGCGCGTGACGATGTTCGAGCCGAACATCTGCATGGTGAAGACGAGCATCATCCCGATGCTGGTCACGGAAGAGGCGTACCGCACGAATCCGAAGTTCCTCGAGTTCGTGCGCGTGTGCAATACGCTGCACCTGAAGGACCATGCGACCTTCGTTCACTTCGCGAAGAGCCTCGACATCGTCAACCACGGCATCACGACGTTCGAAAGCCGCTATGCGGTGTACGAGTTCATGGCCGCCTACGGCGACGCGGTGGTGTCGCACACGTGGGAAAACGCGCAGAACTACCTGTACTACGAACTGCTGTACGGCGACTATCCGTTGATCCACAACTCGCCGTTCCTCGGCAAGGCCGGGTATTTCTATCCGGACTTCGATTGCCAGGCCGGCGGCCGCGCGCTGTTGCAGGCGTTCGCCGAGCACGATGCGAACCTCGACGCGTACCGCGAGCAATCGAAGCACGTGCTCGACTCGGTCAGCATCTACAACCCCGACAATGTCGCCGCATATTCCGACGCGATCGCGTCGCTCTATCGCGACGCATGACGCGCCGCCTGCTCCGGGCCTCAACATGAACGCGCACCCGCCCCTCGCCCGCACGAAATGGCTGATCGGCTGCGCCATCGCGTCGATCGCGATCGGTGCGCACGCGCAAGCCGGCGGCGAATCGGCCGACGCGCTGCTGCGCGATGCCGATGCGGTCTTCAAACAACTCGACGCCGGCCAGTACGGCATGGTGTGGAACGACTCCGCCGCGTTCGTGAAGGCGCGCATCAAGCAGGACCAGTTCGCTCTGGACATGCAGCGCGCGCGCCAGTCGGTCGGCATGGTCAGCCATCGCGGCTGGGCGCAGATCACGCGCATTCGCTACACGAATTCATCGTCGATGCCCGACGGGCTTTATGCGAATGTCGACTTTACGACGACGCTCAAGACCGGGACGACTGTGTACGAAAAGCTGAGCTTTCGTCTCGACGACGGCCGCTGGCACCTGACCGGCTACGTGCCGCGCCAGTCGCAGAACGACACGCCTTGAACCGCGAACCGTCCACCCGGAGCCGCCGATGAAAATCAATGTCGCGATTACGATGAACGTTCAGCGCGACGCGACGCAGTCGATCTGGTACAACGGCGCGAACCAGCATTGCGTGTACCTGTACATGCTGCTGAAACGCTCGCCGCTGATCGGCGAAGTGTGGCTCGCGCACGACGACGGCATTACCGACTACCCGCAGGCGCTGATGATGGACGCGTTCGGCGACGCGCTGCGGCCGCTGTCGTCGATCGTCCACCAGACCGACCTGCTGATCGAGATGAACGCGTTCATCGATCCGTCGCACACGGACGCGGTGCGCCAGCGCGGCGGCAAGTGCGTGTCGTACCGCTTCGGCAACGACTACGTGATCGCGGTCGAGACGATCAACTTCGAGAAGAACACCTGGCGGCCGAACCCGAACCGCGTGCAATTCGACGAGATCTGGACCAACCCGCAGCACATGCACACGTGCGCGGCCTACTTCCAGGCCGTGTATCGCGCGCCGGTGATCGAGCTGCCGCACATCTGGTCGCCGTACTTCATCGAACGCAGCCTCGACGCCGATCCCGAACTGAAGGCGCGCTTCGGCTATCGCAATCACGGTCCGGCCAAGCGCATCGCATTCTTCGAACCGAACCTGAACGTCGTGAAGAGTTCGATCGTGCCGATGCTGGCCGCGAATGCGTGCTACGTCGAGCACCCGGAACTCGTCGAGCACGTGTACATGACCAACACGTTCGACAAGAAGGAAAACGTCGCCTTCAAGCATCTCGCGCTCGGGCTCGAGATGGTGCGCGACGGCAAGGCGACGGCCGACGTGCGCGCGCCGTTCGTCGCGTGGGCCGCGCATCACACCGACATCGTCGTGTCGCACCACTGGGAAAACGGCCTGAACTACCTGCTGTACGACGCGCTGTACGGCAACTACCCGCTCGTGCACAACTCGCCGTTCCTGCGCGACGTCGGCTATTACTACCCGGACTTCGAGATCTTCGACGCGGCGCGCGCGATCGCGACCGCCGCGCAAATGCACGACGCGCGGCTCGACGATTACGCCGCGGCGGCCCGCCGCTGTCTGCAGCAGGTCGACACGCTCGCCGACCACAACGTTCGCGCGTATTCCGAGCAGATCCAGCGCCTGTTCGCCGGGCGCGCGCTCGGCTGAGCGCATCCGTCCGCCATCCGTTCATGAAGCACACCGCCCGCAACTTCGTCGTGGTCGATTCGATCCACGGCCCGTTCGTCATCGACCGGCACAGCACGCGGCAGGCCGACGCGCTGATCAAGACCGGCCGGCCGCACAACCAGGGCGAGCTCGACGCAATCATGCAGGTGATCGACCAGTTGCCCGACGGCGCGATCGCGGTGGACGGCGGGGCGAATGCGGGACTCGTCTGCGTGCCGATCGCGCGGCGCTTGCGCGAACGCGGCGGTCACGTCCATGCGTTCGAGCCGCGGCGCATGCTGTTCCATGCGCTCGGCGGCACCGTCGCGCTCAATCAGCTCGACAACCTTCATCTGCGGAACATGGGGCTCGCGAGCCGCAACGGCACGATGACGATGCCCGACGTCGACGACGGACGGCCCGCCGATGCCGAACCGGCCGCACCGACCGCACATGTCGACGCGCCCGCCGCCGACGGCACGCCCGCCCAGACGGTCAGGCTCGATTCGCTCGGCCTGCCGCGCGTCGATTTCCTGAAGCTCGACATCGATGGAATGGAAATCGACGCGCTGCGCGGTGCACGCCAGTCGATCGAAACGCATCTGCCGTGGTGCTGGATCGCATATCGGGACGCGGATGACGCACGCGTCATCGATACGTTCGCCGGCCTCGATTACACGTTCTACCGGCTCGACGGGCCGAATCTGCTGTGCGTGCCGAACCCGCGCTGGGACCGGCAGCGCCTGTTCATCTCGGGCGAGCCGGTCGGCGGCGCATCCGCTCGCGCACATGACGACGCGCATGCGGGCGAAGCCCCCGAGACCGACCCGCCCGAAGTGCACTGGAACCGCGCGCTCGAACACGAGGCGCGCTGCGAATGGGGCCACGCGATCGGCCGCTGGCTGCGCGCGCGCGGCCGAGGCCTCGACGACGATGCGATCGCATTCCAGCTCGCGTCGTGCTACGGCTTCGCCGGCGCGCCCGACGCCGGGCTCGCGGCACTCGAACGCATCGGCGATCCGGCCACGCTGCCCGACGCGCTGCGTGGCCGTGTCGAACTCGCGCGCTCGGCGCTGCTGCTGCGTGCCGGCCGGCGCGACGAAGCCGCGCGCGCGACCCTCGCCAGCGAGAACGTGCTGACCGCCGCGCAGTTCGGGCTCCCGATGGAACGGCACTACGACGGCCAGCCGCTGCACGGCAAGCGGCTGCTCGTGATCAGTTACGGCGGTGTCGGCGACCAGCTCCAGTACGCACGCTACCTGCATGCGCTCGACGCGCTCGGCTGCGCGGCGGTGACGGTCATCGTCCCGGTCGCGCTGGCCGGCCTGATGCGCCACACGTTCCCGCGCATCGAATTCGTCGGCGCGCACGGCGCATGGGCCGACACGTCGCAGCTCGCCCACGACTACTGGTGTTCGTTCCTCGTGCTGGCCGCGCAGTTCGGCTATGCGCCGGCACCGGCCGGCGCGCCGGCCGCGTACCTGTCGTGCCCGCCCGAACGGGCGGCCGCCTGGCGCGAACGCGTCGCGCGCGACGGCAGCGCACCGGGCACGCGCCGCATCGGCCTCAACTGGCGCGGCCGCGACGAAAGCGATGCACGCTTCCTGCGCGCGGCCAGCCTGCGCGACCTTGCGCCGCTCGCGCAATTGCATGGCCATGCCGCGTATTGCATCAACCGCGACATCGCCGCGCAGTCCGAGCCGTCGGATCTGCCTGTCACGTTCCCGCATCACGCGATCGGCGATTTCAGCGATCTGGCCGCGCTGATGCTCGCGATGGATGCCGTGGTCACCACCTGCACCGCGCACATCCATCTGGCCGGCGCGTTGGGCGTGCCGGCGGTCCTGCTGCTGAGCCCGAAAGCCGACGCGCGCTGGGAAACCGGCTCGCGTACCGCGCTGTATCCGGGCATCCGGATCGTGCGCGCCGCGCGTCCGGGTCAATGGGACGATGCGGTCGATCGCGCGCTGGCGCTCGTGCTCGGCGGATTCGGAAAAGACTGACGGGGCGCTTGCCGGGCGCCGCACGCGCGCGATCGGCGAACGTCAGGCGCGGTGCGCGAGCGGGCGCCAGGGCGGCACCCGGTCGCCGCCGTGCGTGGCGAACAAGCGGCCGTGCCGGCGGCCGATCCGCGCCAGCCCCGCGAAACAGCGGAGCGCGGCACGGCTCACCTGGCCGGCGTGCCGCGCGAGGCTGCCGGATACGCCGCACGCAATCGCCGAATCGTCGCCGCAGGCGCCCGCAAACACGCCGGCATAGTAGTGCCGCGCCGCGAGTTCGCAGCCGTCGGCGTCGAGCGGCTTCATCCGGCGAATACGATGCGCAACGGCCTTCAGGCCATCGAGATACGGTGCGACGTCGAGCGGCGCGTCGTTCGATTCGGCGCCGAGCTGCCACAGCATGTCGGCCAGTTCGGCGATCGCGACGAGTTCGCGCGCATCGACCGCCTGCGTGCCCGTTCCGTGCCCGGCCTTCTTCGTCGCCGCCATACCCACGCCCCTTTGCAATCCTTCGTTGCCCGATGCCGGCGCGCCGCGCCCGCGCCGCGGCGTCATGCGGCGGCCGGCGACCGCCATGTAAAGCGGATGCCCTGCGCCCAGGCGACGCCGGAATCCAGGATGATCTGCCGGTCGATCTCGTTCTCCACGCCTTCGACGACGACGTGCCGCGCGCTTTCATGCGCGAACGCGATCAGCCGGCGAAACTGGTAGCGCCCGATCGCGTTGCGCTTGATCAGCGACAGGACGGACCTGTCGAGCTTCACGATATCGGGGTTGCCGACCACCAGGTTGTTCAGCGCGCTGAAGCCGACGCCGAAGTCGTCGATCGCGACGCGGCACCCGGCCTGGCGAAACCGGTTCACGAACGACCGGCCCGCGACGGGATTCAGCGGCCCCGTCTCGGTAATCTCGACGACCAGCCGCGCCGCGACCGACGGCTCGCGCTCGAGCCGCCTGAAAATGGCCAGCCACGCGTCGTCCACCACCGCACTCATCGCCGCGACGTTGCAGCCGTACACGGCGTTCGGATCGGCGCGCAGCGCGTCGATCGTCCGGCCCACCACGAGGCGGTCGAACCAGCGCATCAGCCCGAGCGATTCGAGGCGCGGCAGGAACGCGAGCGGCGGCAATGCATCGCGCGATCCCCAGCGCAGCCGCGCGAGGCATTCGTGATACAGCACGCCGCCCGACAGGTCGGCGCGGCAGACCGGCTCGCGCGCGAATCCGAGCCGGCTTTCGACGAAACTGCGTACCGACGCAAGGTCGGGGTGATCGTCATGCGCGCCGAACACGAGATCGATCTCGTCCCGATTCGCAACGCTGTTCGCCTCCAGGCGAGGTTCGACCGCATTCATCCGGCGCTCCGGCAAATGTCGGACCGCCGATGACGGCCCGCGCTCTCGATACATATGGCGCGAGCCGACCACGACACGCGCCACCGCCTACCCGGCCCATCCTCTTCTTTTGATCTTTTCCGGGAGCGTACTTTTTATTTCAGCGCGCCGTCAAACCCGATATTGTCAACGATATTCAAATACAGAAAATACACCACGCGGGCAACGTCGACAACAGTGCGGCAGATTACACAAAATCATCTGCAAAGCGCCAATCGATATCGTTTATTTTGATCCACTCGAACATCACTCGGCGAATCGATTTACTGCGTGACTCGTTTCAAAAATCGGATGTTCGATATTTTTGTATGACAAATAACCGCCAGCGAAAACTACCCGGGCGCGACGGCGGATTTCGCCGCAGCCGCCCGTACATTGTGCCGCCGATGACTCGACAGGGCACATTCGGTCTCCGCAGAATTGAATTCCGTCGTTTCAAACGATATTGATAATGACCGAATATTAATCATACAAGTCAGAGGCGATAATATCCGCCCGAATTATATGACCGCCGTCGATTGAAAGATGTTTAACAATCTTTCCGACTCGTTAACCTCTAAAATAATTTCTGACGGACTTCCCTCGGAGCCGTCAAATTCGTGCCTTCAAAACCGTCGAATCTTCCCCGGTTCGACGGTTTCTTTTTTAATGGCACCATTTCTTCAGACATTAACCGGAGACAATCCGCACGACGGCTTGCGGCACGCGCAACTCACGCCGCCGTCGCGCCGATCAGGTTCGCGAGCAGCGCATCGTATTCGGCGACGAGCGCGGGGTTCGCCGACGTATAGCGGCCAAGGATCTCGCGCTGGCGCCGCGTGTACCCCTCCCAGTCGTCGTCGTGCGTGTGCAGCGCGTGCAGCAACGCCTCCGCGCCCTTCTGCACGTCATTGTCCGGGTAGTAGTAGCCGAGGTCGGGCGCGAGGCTCGCGTTGTGCACGAGCGGATAGCCCTGCCAGCACACGTCGAAATAGAAGTAGTTGAGCGGGTTCGACCATTGATGCGACACCACGATGTCGGTCAGGTCGGCCAGGAACAGCGGCGTGTCGAAGCGACCGACGAAGCTCGCCTTGCCGGCGCGCACGATGTCCAGGTAGTTCATCAGCATCACGAACTCGGGGCTGTCGTGCGCGAGACGGTCGGCGTTCGTCACGTGCGCGAAGCAGATCGCATCGGGGTCGCGGCGATACGCTTCGTCGATGATCAGCATCGGGTACACGCAGAACTTCACGACGTTGTGGTTCGGCTCCATCACCGTGAGGCGCTTGCCCGGCTCGCTGCGCGGGCGGTACTCGCCGTGCCCGGGCAACGATGCCGCTCGCGCGTCGAGGAACATCGGATCCCACACGAACGGCACGACGCGCCCCGGGCAGCGGCGCAGCGACTGCAGGAACGGCAGCGACGACGGCGCGATCTGCGGAATCGCCCACACCTCGTCGTAGCCGCGGTTGATGAACAGCGAATCCCACAGCCGGCGGCCGAACAGCATCGATTCCATCGCGTTGATGTACTCGACGCCGCAGCAGTAGCTGACGATCTTCGCGCCGCGCGCCTTCAGGTAGGCCGTCTGCGCGGCGTCGATCTGCCCGCCGAGCTCGATCACCACGTCGAGCGCGTCCTTCATGTCCGCGAACGCGCGCGTGTCGTACACGGTGCGATCCCACGGCAGCGCGTCGGTCAGCGGCACGTCGGTCGTGTTGACCAGCGTCACGCGGTAGCCGTGCGGCGATGCCATCAGCAGCTTCGCAAGAAACAGCGCGTTCTGCTTGATACCGTTGATCCACAGGCTTTCGTCGGGGGCGCGCAGACCGATTGTGATACCGATGCGCAGGCCGTTCAGGACAGGAGACGTCATCGTCGGCGGGATGGGAGGTTGAATGGACGCAGTGTAGCGCGCGGCACGCGGCCGCGCGAGCAATCCGCCAGTCTAGCGGAGCGCCGGCCGCCAGACTGTCATGCATGGTCATACGCGCTGCCAACGGCGCCGGTTGGCGACCGGACGCACCGCACCGCACGACATGCGCGCCGCCGGCGCCAGATGCGACAAGGCCGGCGTCGCGCCGCGAGGCGCCACGCCGGCCCATGCGCGACGCACGCCCCGGTCAGCCTTCCGCCATCATCAGCAACTGCGCGCCGTCCGCGACCTGGTCGCCGACGCCATACAGCACTTCGGCGACGACGCCCGCGCCCGGCGCGCCGATCGTGTGCTCCATCTTCATCGCTTCCATCACGATCAGCGGCGTGCCGGCCTCGACCTTCTGGCCCGGCTCGACCAGCACCGCGATCACCTTGCCGGGCATCGGCGCGGTCAGGCGGCCGCCGCCATGCTCGGCATCGCCGGCGTGCGCGAGCACGTTGCGCCATTCGAACGTCTCGGCGACACCCTGCGTGAACACGTGAAAACTGTCGCCGTCCGCATACACGCGGCCGCTGCTGCGCACGCCGTCGAGCGTTACGTCGAAGTCGAGCGGCGTTGCGCCGCGTGCCCACGCGAACGGCTGCGCGGCCGCGTCGCCGGTCGCGATGCGCGTGCTGCCGCCGTCGTCCAGGTAGGTGACCGTCACGTCCGCTTCGCGTTCAGGCGCATGCCATTCGAGCGTGCGGCGATAGCCGCCGTTCAGCCGCCAGTCCGGCAGCGCGCGCCACGGCGACGCGCCGTCCCGTGCGGCCGCATCGCGCTCGCGCGCGAGCAGCGCCGCGCAGGCCAGCGCGAGCGTCGCGCGCGGCGGCTGTTGCGGCGCGAACAGCGCAGCGTGGTTGCGCTCGATCAGGCCCGTGTCGAGGTCGGCGATCGCGAACGGCGCGCAGGTGACGATCCGCTGCAGGAACGCGGCGTTCGTGTGCAGGCCGACCACCTCGCATGCCCGCAGCGCGCGCAGCATCCGGCCCAGCGCTTCTTCGCGGTCAGCGCCGTGCACGATCAGCTTCGCGATCATCGGATCGTAGAACGGCGTGATCGCATCGCCTTCGCGCACGCCGCTGTCGACGCGCACCGCCGCGCCGATCGCGAATTCGACGCCTTCCGGCAGCCGCAAGTGCTTCAACGTGCCGGTAGACGGCAGGAAGCCGCGCGCCGGATTCTCCGCGTAGAGACGCGCCTCGATCGCGTGGCCCTGCACGCGCAGCTCGTCCTGCTGCAGCGGCAGCGGCTCGCCCGCTGCGACGCGCAGTTGCCATTCGACGAGATCGAGCCCCGTGACCATCTCGGTGACCGGATGCTCGACCTGCAGGCGCGTGTTCATTTCCATGAAGTAGAACGCATCGCCCGTCATGATGAATTCGACGGTGCCCGCGCCGACGTAATTCACCGCACGCGCGGCCGCGACCGCCGCCTCGCCCATCGCCTGGCGCACGTCTTCATGCAGCCCCGGCGCCGGCGCTTCTTCGAGTACCTTCTGGTGACGGCGCTGCACCGAGCAGTCGCGGTCGAACAGATAGACGGTGTTGCCGTGCGTGTCGCCGAACACCTGCACTTCGACGTGACGCGGGCGCGTCAGGTATTTCTCGATCAGCACGCGATCGTTGCCGAAGCTGCTCGCGGCCTCGCGCTGGCACGACGCGAGCGCCGCCGGAAAGTCCTCGGAGCGCTCGACCACGCGCATGCCCTTGCCGCCGCCGCCCGCGCTCGCCTTCAGCAGCACCGGGTAGCCGATCTCGTCGGCTTCGCGATGCAGGTTGGCGGCGTCCTGGTCGTCTCCGTGGTAGCCGGGCACGAGCGGCACCGCGGCCGCGTGCATCAGCGCCTTCGCGGCGGCCTTCGAGCCCATCGCCGCGATCGCGTCGACCGGCGGCCCGATGAACGCGATGCCGGCCGCTTCGCACGCATGCGCGAAATCCTCGTTCTCGGACAGGAAACCGTAGCCCGGGTGGATGGCCTGCGCGCCGGTCGCGCGCGCGGCCTCGATGATGCGCTCGATGCGCAGGTAGCTGTCCGCGGCCGCGGAGCCGCCGATGTGCACGGCCTCGTCGCACGCGGCGACGTGCTTCGCGTTCGCGTCCGCGTCGGAATAGACGGCGACGCTCGCGATCCCGAGACGTTTGCACGTCGCGGCGACGCGGCAGGCGATTTCGCCGCGGTTGGCGATCAGAATCTTGTCGAACATGGCTTCGGTGTCGTCCGGAAAGTTAGGGGCACGCCGTCATTCACGCCACGAAGGCGTGCGTTTCTCGAGGAAGGACGCGATCCCTTCGCGCGCTTCCGCGCCGGCGCGGGTCCGCGCGATCCAGTCGGCGGTCTGCTCGATCAGCGTCGCGTCGAGCGGCCGGCCGGCCACGTCGGCGACGAGCCGCTTGCATGCCCGCACCGCGTCGGGGCCGTTCGCGACGAGCGTCGCGGCCAGCTTCGCGACCGTTTCGTCGAGCGCCTCGGCCGGCACGGCATCGTGAATGAAGCCGAGCGACGCGGCGCGCGCGCTGTCGAACACTTCGGCCGTCGTGAAGTAGCGACGCGCCGCGCGCTCGCCCATCGCACGCACGACGTACGGCGCGATCGTCGCCGGAATCAGCCCGAGCCGCGCTTCGGACAGGCAGAACTTCGCGCCGTCGGCGGCGATCGCGATGTCGGCCGCCGCGACGAGGCCCACGCCGCCCGCATACGCATCGCCGTGCACGCGCGCGATCACCGGCTTGCCGCAGCGATGGATCGCCTCGAGCATCCGCGCGAGCTTGCGCGCGTCGGCGCGGTTCTCGTCGTCCGAGTAACCGGCCATCTTCTTCATCCAGTTCAGGTCCGCGCCCGCGCAGAACGCGGCGCCTTCCGCCGCGAGCACGACCGCGCGTACGCCGGCGTGCGCATCGAGCCACTCGAACGCGGTGGTCAGCTCGGCGATCGTCGTCTCGTTGAACGCGTTGCGCACGTCGGGCCGCGCGAGCGTGACGGTCGCCACGCGGCCGGCTTCGCTTACCTTGATCGTTTCGTATCGCATCGGTCAGCCCTCCCGGCCGTTACATGCGGAACACGCCGAAGCGCGTGTCGTCGATCGGCGCGTTCATCGACGCGGCGAGGCCGAGACCCAGCACGTCGCGCGTCTGCGCGGGGTCGATCACGCCGTCGTCCCACAGCCGCGCGCTCGCGTAATACGGATGCCCCTGACGCTCGTATTGGTCGCGGATCGGCTGCTTGAAGGCATCCTCGTCCTCGGCCGACCACGTGCCGCCCTTCGCCTCGATGCCGTCTCGGCGCACGGTCGCGAGCACCGAAGCGGCCTGCTCGCCGCCCATCACCGAGATCCGCGCGTTCGGCCACATCCACAGGAAACGCGGACCGAACGCGCGGCCGCACATTCCGTAGTTGCCCGCACCGAATGAGCCGCCGATGATCACCGTGAACTTCGGCACCTTCGCGTTTGACACGGCCGTCACCATCTTCGCGCCATGGCGCGCGATGCCTTCGTTCTCGTACTTGCGGCCGACCATGAAGCCCGTGATGTTCTGCAGGAACACGAGCGGAATCTTGCGCTGGCAGCACAGCTCGATGAAATGCGCGCCCTTCACGGCCGATTCGGAGAACAGGATGCCGTTGTTCGCGACGATCCCGACCGGATGGCCCCAGATGTGCGCGAAGCCCGTGACGAGCGTCGTGCCGAAGCGCGCCTTGAATTCATCGAACTCCGAATCGTCGACGATGCGCGCGATCACCTCGCGCACGTCGAACGGCTTGCGCGTGTCGACCGGAATTACGCCGTACAGGCTCTTCGCGTCGTAGCGCGGCGGCTTCGGCTCGCGCACCGTCACCGGCGACGCGATCTTCGGCGCGAGATGACCGACGATGTTGCGCGCGATCGACAGCGCATGCGCGTCGTTCTGCGCGAGATGGTCGGCCACGCCCGACAGGCGCGTGTGCACGTCGCCGCCGCCGAGATCCTCGGCGCTCACTTCCTCGCCGGTCGCGGCCTTCACGAGCGGCGGGCCGCCGAGGAAAATCGTGCCCTGGTTCTTCACGATGATCGACTCGTCGCTCATCGCCGGCACATACGCGCCGCCCGCCGTGCACGAGCCCATCACGACCGCGATCTGCGCGATTCCCGCGGCGGACATCGTCGCCTGGTTGAAGAAGATGCGGCCGAAGTGATCGCGATCGGGAAACACGTCGTCCTGGTTCGGCAGGTTCGCGCCGCCCGAATCGACGAGGTACACGCACGGCAGCCGGTTTTCCGCGGCGATTTCCTGCGCGCGCACGTGTTTCTTCACGGTCATCGGATAGTAGGTGCCGCCCTTGACCGTTGCGTCGTTGCATACGATCACGCACTCGCGGCCCGCGATCCGTCCGATCCCGGTGATCACGCCCGCGCCCGGCGCGTCGTCGTTGTACATGCCGTTCGCCGCGAGCTGCGACAGCTCGAGGAACGGCGCACCCGGATCGAGCAACTGCGCGATGCGATCGCGCGGCAGCAGCTTGCCGCGCGACAGGTGCTTGTCGCGCGCGGCCTGGCCGCCGCCTTGCGCGAGCTGTTCGATCTTCGCGCGCAGGTCGGCGACGACCGCCTCCAGCGCCGCGGCGTTCGCGCGGAAGTCTTCCGAACGCGGGTTCAGTTTCGATTCGATGATCGGCATCGACGGGGCTCCGTTCGCGTGACGTGGGGCGTTACATCGTTTCCGCGAACAGCTCGCGGCCGATCAACATGCGGCGGATCTCGCTCGTGCCGGCGCCGATCTCGTACAGCTTCGCATCGCGCCACAGACGGCCGACCGGGTATTCGTTGATGTAGCCGTTGCCACCGAGGATCTGGATCGCCTCGCCGGCCATCCACGTCGCCTTCTCGGCCGTGTAGAGGATCACGCCCGCGCAGTCCTTGCGCACCTGGCGAATGTGGTCGCTGCCGGCCGAATCGAGATGGCGGCCGACCGCGTACAGGTACGCACGGCACGCCTGGAACGTGGTGTACATGTCGGCGACCTTGCCCTGGATCAGCTGGAATTCGCCGATCGACTGGCCGAACTGCTTGCGGTCGTGGATATACGGCACCACCGCGTCGAGACACGCGGCCATGATGCCCGTCGGGCCACCCGACAGCACCGCGCGTTCGTAGTCGAGGCCGCTCATCAGCACCTTCACGCCGCCGTTAAGCTGGCCGAGGATGTTCTCTTCCGGCACCTCGACGTCCTGGAACACGAGCTCGCCCGTGTGCGACCCGCGCATGCCGAGCTTGTCGAGCTTCTGCGCGACCGAGAAGCCCTTCATCCCCTTCTCGACGATGAACGCGGTGATGCCGCGCGGGCCGGCGTCGATGTCCGTCTTCGCGTAGACGACGAGCGTGTCGCAGTCGGGGCCGTTGGTGATCCACATCTTCGTGCCGTTGAGCACGTAGCGGTCGCCGCGCTTGTCCGCGCGCAGCTTCATGCTGACGACGTCGGAGCCCGCGTTCGGCTCGCTCATCGCGAGCGCGCCGATGTGTTCGCCCGACACGAGCTTCGGCAGATATTTCTGCTTCTGCGCATCGGTGCCGTTGCGGTGGATCTGGTTCACGCACAGGTTCGAGTGCGCGCCGTACGACAGGCCGATCGACGCCGATGCGCGCGAGATTTCTTCCATCGCGACCATGTGCGCGGTGTAGCCCATGTTCGCGCCGCCGTATTCCTCGGCCACCGTCATGCCGAGCACGCCGAGATCGCCGAACTTCTTCCACAGATCCATCGGAAACTGGTCGGTGCGGTCGACTTCCGCCGCGCGCGGCGTGATTTCCTTGGCCGCGAACGTCGCGACGGCGTCGCGCAGCATCTCGATGTCTTCACCGAGCATGAATTGCACACCGGGCAGGTTGATCATGTCTCCTCCGTCTCCAGAAAGTGGGTCGCATGCACCGATTTCTGAGTTTCGCTCAAATCGGATCAATGCGTCGATTCATTAAGCCAATACAGCGTAAATTTTGCACAGTTTCGCGCCTTGTCCGGCTCGTCGTCAATAGTTTTTTGAGTGACACTCAGATATCATGGCGGCATGACAGCCGCTACCGCCGACACCATGACCACCACCGCCAAAGCCGACCGCCCCGAGCCGTCGCGCGCACCCGCCGGGCGCAAGTCCCAGCAGCGCGTGCAGGACATCCTGCGCGCCGGTCGTGAAGTGTTCGCCGAAAAGGGTTACGAGCATGCGACGGCCGCCGAGATCGCGCAGCGCGTCGGCGTATCGGAGGCAACGGTGTTCAGCTACTTCCGCGGCAAGCGCGAGCTGTGCGCGCGCGTGATCGCCGACTGGTATGACGAAATCATTGCCGCGTTCGAAGTCGGGATGCCGCAGGAAGCGTCGGTGCAGCAGCAGTTCGCGTTCATCGTGCGCACGCACCTGCGGCTGATGCTGGTGAACGGCACGGGGCTGTGCGCGCTGGTGCTGTCGGAGGGGCGGGCGAAGCAGCATGCGTTGAGCGACGAGCTCACCGCGCTGCAGCGCCGCTACACGGCGCCGCTGATGGACGTGCTCGCGCGCGGCCAGGCGGCCGGGCAGGTGCGCAGCGACATGCCGCTGAGCCTGCTGCGCTCGATGGTGTTCGGGCCGATCGAGCACGTGCTGTGGGATGCGATCCTCGGGCACCGCAAGCTCGATACGGAAACGACGGCCACGCAGCTCATCGACATGCTGTGGGCGGCCGTGCAACCGCCCGCGCCGGAGCAGGCGGCGCTGGTGCGCTTCAGGAACGAAGTCGCGGAAGCGGTCCGGCGGCTGGAAGGGGAAGCGTCACGCCCGTGACGCCGAGGGGCGACGCTGAGCGCCTGCCGCCGCGTTGCCGCATCGTTCCCCCCGTCGCGGGGAATTCGGACGCTACGACTCCTCGCCGACCCGCAGCGGCGCACGGCTCTGCTCGTTGTTCAAGTGAACGAACTTGCGCAACAGGCGCATCAGTTCCCGCGAATCGTCCTCCCCCATGCCGTCGAACAGGCCGGCGCGCAGCTCCTTCACCGACGGAATCAGGTGCGTGAGCAGCTCGACGCCCGCCGGCGTCAGCAGCAAGCGCCGCTGACGCCGCGGCAATACTTCGCGGACGATCAATCCTTTTGCTTCGAGCCGGACCGCTAGGTCCGCGGTCGTCGACGTGTCGAGCGCCACCCGCTGCGCGAGCGTCACCTGATCGAGCCCCGGACACTCATAGAGCATCCGCAGGACCGCGTACTGCACCGGCGTCACGTCCCGGCCCAGCTTCTCGTAGAACATCGCAACCGCGATCTGGTGCGCGCGCCGGATCAGATGCCCGGGTTCGTCGTACAGGTCGAGCGGGAAAGACGGCGCGTCGGCGGGATTCGTTTTTTCCATGAATGAGTCGATGACATAGGCGGCGCACGCCGTTGCGTGCGCCGACGGCATGGCGCTGCGTCGCGCCATTTCCCGGGAAAACCAGTATACCGCTCGCCTTGCCCTGGCCAATCTCGATGAGTACACTGAATCTCATTCAGTACACGGAATGAAGAATTGCCGCGCACCGGCGGCACCGCCCTGAAGGAGACGAAGAACGTGTTTCTCAAGAACGCTTGGTATGTGGCGTGCACGCCCGATGAAATCGACGGCAAGCCGCTCGGCCGCAAGATCTGCAACGAGTCGATGGTGTTCTACCGCGCGGCGGACGGCCGGGTCGCCGCGCTCGAGGACTTCTGCCCGCACCGCGGCGCGCCGCTGTCGCTGGGATTCGTGCGCGACGGCGTGCTCGTGTGCGGCTATCACGGGCTGGAAATGGGCTGCAACGGCAAGACGGCCGGCATGCCGGGCCAGCGCGTCGGCGGCTTTCCGCCGATCCGCAGCTTTCCGACGGTCGAGCGGTATGGATTCGTCTGGGTGTGGCCCGGCGACGCGTCCGCAGCCGATCCCGACAAGCTGCCCGCGCTCCAGTGGGCCGAAGATCCGGCCTGGGCACACGGCGGCGGCCTGTATCACATCCGTTGCGACTACCGGCTGATGATCGACAACCTGATGGACCTCACGCACGAGACCTACGTGCATGCGACGAGCATCGGCCAGAAGGAAATCGACGAAGCACCGCCGAAGACGACCGCCAACGGTGACGAAGTCGTCACGAGCCGCTTCATGGAGAACGTGATGCCGCCGCCGTTCTGGCGGATGGCGCTGCGCGGCAACGGGCTGGCCGACGACGTGCCGGTCGACCGCTGGCAGATCTGCCGCTTCACGCCGCCGAGCCACGTGATGATCGAAGTGGGCGTCGCGCATGCGGGCCACGGCGGTTACGACGCGCCGGCCGAGCTGAAGGCGTCGTCGATCGTGGTCGACTTCATCACGCCGGAGACGGACACCTCGATCTGGTATTTCTGGGGGATGGCGCGCAACTTCCGGCCCGACGACCACGCGTTGACCGCCGAGATCCGCGAAGGCCAGGGCAAGATCTTCGCCGAGGATCTCGACATGCTCGAGCGCCAGCAACTCAACCTCGAGCAGTGGCCGGACCGCAAGCTGCTCAAGCTCAACATCGACGCCGGCGGCGTGCTGTCGCGCAAGGTGATCGAGCGGCTGCTCGCCGACGAAAACGCGTCGAGCCCGCAGCGGCCCGTGATTCCGGTCGCGCAGATCAAGGAGGCGTCATGAGCGCCGCGACGCTGACGGTCCGGGTGGCCCGCAAGTGGCAGGAAGCGCGCGACATCTGCGGCTTCGAATTCGTCAGCGATGACGGGGCGCCCTTGCCGCGCTTCGACGCCGGCGCGCATATCGACGTGTATTTGCCGGGCGGGCTCGTGCGCCAGTACTCGCTGTGCAACCACCCCGAACACGGCGATCGCTACCAGATCGCGGTGCTGCGCGATGCCGAGGGCCGCGGCGGGTCGCGCGCGATTCACGACGAAGTCCGGCAAGGCGATACCGTACGGATCGGCATGCCGCGCAATCAATTTCCGCTCGCGCCCGACGCCCCGCACCACCTGTTGATCGCGGGCGGGATCGGCGTCACGCCGATTCTCTGCATGGCGGAACGGCTGTTCTCGTCCGGCACGCCGTTCGACATGCACTACTGCGCGCGTTCGACCGATCGCATGGCCTTCGTCGAGCGGATCGACGCGGCCGGGTTCCGCGACCGCGCCCGCTTCCACGTCGACGACGGCGACCCCGCGCAACGCCTCGACCTGCCCGCCGTGCTCGCCGCGGCGCCTGACGGCACCCACCTCTACGTATGCGGCCCGCGCGGCTTCATGGACGCGGTGCTGAACGCCGCACGCCAGCGCAACTGGGCCGACGAGCGGCTGCATTACGAGTTTTTCGGCGGCGCGGTTGCATCGTCCGGCGCGGATCGCGCGTTCCAGGTCCGCATCGCGAGCAGCGGCAAGGTGATCGACGTGCCGGCCGAATGCACGGTCATCGCCGCGCTCGCGGCCAACGGCATCGACGTGCTCACGTCGTGCGAGCAAGGCGTCTGCGGCACCTGCTTGACGCGCGTGCTCGAAGGCGAGCCTGATCATCGCGATTCGTATCTGACGGAGGCGGAACAGGCGGCCGGCGACCAGTTCATGCCGTGCTGCTCGCGATCGCGAAGCGATCTGCTGGTACTCGACCTGTAGAGCTGTAGACGGACCGCCCGACACGCGGCGGCCAATCACAATACTGGAGACGATCAATGGCGCAACATGTCCGGCCACCGATCAATACTACTAAGTTCCCGGTCGACCGATGGTGGGTCGCCGCGCTGTCGTCCGAACTGACGGACAAACCCGTCGCCCGCACGCTGCTCGGCCGCCCGGTCGTGCTGTTCCGGATGCCGTCCGGGGAAGTCGGCGCGCTGGAGGATCGCTGCTGCCACAAGTCGCTGCCGCTGTCGTGCGGCTCGCTCGAAGCGCGCGGCCTGCGCTGCGGCTATCACGGCCTGCTGTTCGACCGCGACGGCACCTGCGTGGAGATTCCCGGGCAGGACCGGATTCCGGCAAAGGCGTGTGTGTCGTCGTATCCGGTGTGGGAACAGGATGCGATCGTGTGGATCTGGATCGGCGCCGACGCGCATGCTCAACCGACCTGCGCGCCGCCGCGCTATGCGTTCCACACGGATCCGCGATATCGGTTCGGCGGCGGCAACTACCATTACGACGCGCCGTATCAGCTGATTCACGACAACCTCATGGACCTGAGCCACCTCGGCTATGTCCACCTGAAAACGATCGGCGGGAACGCGCCGCTGCACATGGGCGCGGAAACCCGCGTCAGCAGTGACGGCGACACGGTGACGCTGGTGCGCCGGATGCCGGATTCCGACCCGCCGCCGACGTACACGGCCGCGTGGCCGTTCGCGGGCCGGGTCGATCGCTGGCAGGAAATCGAATTCCACGTGTCGCATATCCGGATCTGGACCGGCGCGATGGACGCCGGCACCGGCGACCTGCTCGATCCCGCGCGCGGCGGCTTTCACATGCGCGGCTTCCACGGCATCACGCCGGAGACGGACACCACGACGCACTATTTCTGGACGATCGCGACCAATCCGCAACACGACGTCGAACGCGTCGCGCAAACGGTCATCGAGCAATCGGCGGCGACGTTCGACGAGGACAAGACCGTGATCGAAGCGCAATACCGGAACCAACTGCGGTTTCCGGACGGCCGCCAGATCGACATTCACGTCGACGCGGGCCCCAATCGCGCGCGGCGCGTGATCGAGCGATTGCTGCAACAACCCGAACCCGTGTAACCGTCGCGCCGGTGCGCGAACGACGCCTGCTTGTGGCTGCAAGCATCCCCCGCGGTTGTCCGCCGGCTTCTGTTTTTCCCATTCGATTAGTCATACTATTTTTATGAAGGGTCTTTGACGTGAGTGCAAATATCCGCAATACGATCGACGCATCCCCGATGAGCGCGTTCCAGACGATGGCGGTCACGGCCTGCGTCGTGCTGAACATGCTCGACGGCTTCGACGTGCTGGCCATCGCATTTGCCGCGCCGCACCTGGCCGCGGAGTGGAAACTGAGCGGCAAGGAAATCGGCCTGCTGCTGAGCGCGGGGCTCGCCGGCATGGGCATCGGCTCGGTGTTGATCGCGCCGCTGGCCGACCGCGTCGGCCGCCGCCGCATCATCCTGCTCTGCCTCGCCGTGATCTCGACCGGGATGCTCGCCTGCGCGGCCACGCACAGCACGCTGCAACTCGCGATCGCGCGGGCCTACACGGGGCTCGGCATCGGCGGCATGCTCGCGAGCCTGACCGTCATCAGCGGCGAATACGCATCGAACAAATGGCGCAGCGCTGCGATCGGCATGCAGTCGACCGGCTACGCGATCGGCGCCACCGCCGGTGGGGTCATCGCCGGCTACCTGCTGTCGACGTGGGGATGGCGCAGCGTGTTCGCGTTCGGCGGCATCCTGACCTTGATGGCAATCCCGATGGTGCTCGCACTGCTGCCGGAATCGCTCGACTTTCTGCTGGCACGGCGGCCGGACGACGCGCTGCAGAAAATCAACCGCATCCTCGCGAGAATGAAGCGCGCGCCCATCGACGCGCTGCCGGCCGTGACGGCGTCCATCGACACGACGCGTCCCGCGTCGAGCTGGACGGCCGTGCTGCGCGCACCGCTCGCGCGCCGCACGATCGCACTGTGGATCGCGTTCTTTCTCGTGATGGGCAGCTTTTATTTCGTCGTGAGCTGGACGCCGAAGCTGCTGGTCCAGGCCGGCCTGTCGGCATCGCAGGGCGTGACCGGTGGCGTGCTGCTCAACCTCGGCGGCATCGCGGGCGCGTCGCTCTTCAGCCTGCTGTCGACCCGGTTCGGCCTGCGCAACCTGCTGGGCGCGACGCTGCTGCTTGGCGGCGCGCTGATGGTACTGTTCGGCGCGAACACCGGCTCGCTCGGCATCGGGATGACCGTCGCGGTGTTCCTCGGTGCCGTGATCAATGCGTGCGTGGCCGGCATGTATGCGTTGTCGCCGACACCCTACCCCGCCGAGATCCGCACGACCGGCATCGGCCTCGCGGTCGGCATCGGTCGCCTCGGTGCGATCCTGTCGCCGATGACGGTCGGTGCGCTACTCGACGACGGCTGGTCCGTGCCCCATCTCTATCTGGCGTTCCTCGTGCCGATGGCTGGCGCGGCGATCGCCGTCGCAGTGGCGGGCGCGCGCGCCGCGGCACCGAAGCGGCAGCACGATCCGGCGATCTCGTAACGCGCGCCGCACGCGGCCCTGCCGATACCCGTCGGCATCCCGGACATGTCCGGGGCATTAGAAAAATCGATAAGTATATCTACATACTGTTTGGAGACAGCCATGAAAACGAAATTGGGCGTCGCATTCGCGACGGCGATGGCGCTGGCCGGACCGGCCTGTGCGCAAAGCAGCGTCACGCTGTACGGGATCATCGATACCGGCGTGTCCTACTACAACAACGCCGCGCGCGGCGGATCGTTCACCGGCATGCCGACGCTGACCGGCGAGGTGCCGTCACGCTGGGGCCTGCGCGGCACGGAGGATCTCGGCGGCGGCTATCAGGCCTTCTTCGTGCTCGAAAACGGCTTCCAGCCCGGCACCGGTGCGCTGAACTACGGCGGGCGTCTGTTCGGGCGGCAAGCGAACGTGGGCGTGAACAGCCCCTTCGGCACGCTGACCCTCGGCCGACAGATGAACATGTCGATGATCGTGCTGACCAATGCCGACGTGATCGGTCCGTCGATTCATTCGATGGCCGATTTCGACTCGTATCTGCCGAACGCGCGCAGCGACAACGCGATCGGCTACAAGGGCACGTTCCACGGCGTGACGCTCGGCGCGACCTACAGCTTCGGCCGCGACGCGGCCGGGCCGGCGGGACCGTCCGCGACGGGCTGCGCGGGACAAGTGCCCGGCGACATCGTCGCCTGCCGCCAATACACGGCGATGCTCGCCTATGACGCGAGCAATTTCGGGCTCGCCGCATCGCACGACGTGATGCGCGGCGGCGGCGGCGCGCTCGCGCCGCTGAACAATCCGGCGTACACCGACACGCGCGACATCGTCGCCGGCTACGTGAAGATCGGCCCCGCGAAACTCGGCGCGGGCTGGATCCGCCGCAATCTCGCGGCGGCCGCACACCTGCAGGCCGACATCGTGTTCGCCGGCGGCACGTACTACGCGACACCCTACCTCGCGCTCGACCTGCAGGGCGTGCGCTACCTGCAACGCCGAGAAAACGGCGAAGGCGGCACGAACGCCACGCTCTTCGTCGGCCGAGCGAACTATTTCCTGTCGAAGCGGACGACCGTCTATACGTCGGTGGGCTACATGTTCAACAGCACGCTGGCCGCGAACGCGGTCGCCGCGGGCGGGACGGTCGGCACCGGGATGAATCAGCTCGGCGTGATGGCCGGCATCCAGCAGAAGTTCTGATTGCCGGACACCGCTCGTCGAGCGCGACGTCGCGCTGCACGCGACGTGACAGGAATTTTGGCCGCTACGGCAGCAGACGGCCTGCGGCCCGGTAATCGCGATGGCCGGTCCGCATCGGCCTCATTGCAATTGCAAACGATTCTCATTACGTATATTATGCGCGTCCTGCCGCGGCGAATCAGTGAAGCGCCGCGGCCCGCGCCTTCATCCTTAGCACGCCGTCCATTCATCGATTCATGCCATCCCGTCGACTGCCCCGCCGCGCGCGGACCTTGCGTCCGTGGCGCGCGAGCCTGCCTGCCCTGATCACTCTTTGCGTCGCAAGCGGCGCGCATGCGGATGCTGAACCTGCCGCCACGGCTTCGCCGGCCACGTCCTCGCCGTCGTCGACGCCCGCGCCGCCCGAACGCGAACTGCCGACGATCAGCGTCAGCGCATCGGCGGCCGCCGATCCGACCGTCGGCTACCAGCCGCGCACCAGCAGCGTCGCCGGCGGCGACGATCGTCCGCTCAAGGAGATTCCGCAATCGGTCGCCGTGGTCAGCAGCAGCGTGATGCAGGATCAGCAGGCGCGCTCGCTCGACGACGTGCTCGGCAACATCAGCGGCGTGACGCAGACCAACACGCTCGGCGGCACGCGCGACGCGTTCATCAAGCGCGGCTTCGGCTCGAACAACGACGGCTCCGTGCTCGTCGACGGCGTGCGCACACCGGTGCTGCACAGCTATCTCGCGACGATCGACCGCGTCGAAGTGCTGAAGGGCCCCGCTTCGCTGCTGTATGGGATGCAGGACCCGGGCGGCGTGATCAACCTCGTCACGCGCAAGCCGGAAGAAACGTTCGGCGGCTCGATCTCGGCCTCGCGCACGAGCCACGGCGGCAGCAGCGCGCAGTTCGACCTGACCGGTCCGCTCGGCAAGCCAGGCCAGGTCGCGGGCGGCACGCTCGCGTTCCGGCTCACCGGCGAATACGATACGAGCCGCTACTGGCGCAGCTTCGGCCGCGAACGCAACGCGCTGATCGCGCCCGCGCTTTCATGGCACGACGCGAACACGTCGATCGACGTCAGCTACCAGTATGTCGACTACACGATGCCGTTCGATCGCGGCACCGTGCTCGTGAACGGCCGCCCCGACGATGCGCTGCGCTATCGCCGCTACGAGGAAGCGTGGGCGCAAAGCGGCGGGATCCAGGAAACGCTGCGCGCGCGCATCGAGCACCGCCTCTCCGACGCATGGCGCGTGCGCGCGACCTACGGCTGGGGCCGCGACCGCTACGATCAATACATCACCCGCGCGACCGCCTTCAACGCCACGACCGGCGCGCTGTCGCGCACGTCCGACGCGAACCTCGGGCGCAACGACTCCGACCAGATCGCGACGCTCGGCCTGCTCGGCAACCTGACGCTCGCGGGGATGAACCACGCGCTTTACATCGGCGGCGAATACGAGCGCCAGCGCAGCTTCCGCGGCGACACGATCCGCGGCGCCGCGACCAAGGGCTTCAATCTCTACGATCCCGTCTACGGCCTGCTCGCGCCCGGCGGCGCGGTCAGCACGAAGCAGAGCGATTCGCTTTCGAAGGTGCACACGTACTCGATGATCGTGCAGGACTCCGTGAAGATCACCGACCGGCTTACCGCGGTCGGCGGGCTGCGCTGGGAGGACTGGCAGCAAGAATCGGGGATGGGGCGGCCGTTCGTGTTCGCCGACCGCTCGCACGGCAACGTGTGGCTGCCGCAGTTCGGGCTCGCCTATGCGCTCACGCCGTCGCTGACCGCCTATGCGAACGTGAGCCGCTCGTTCAAGCCGAACGTCGCGTCGAACGTGGCTGCGCCGCTCGCGCCGGAATTCGGCCGCGTGCTGGAAGCCGGCCTGAAGTTCAGCCTGAAACCCGGCATCACCGGCACGCTCGCGGCCTACCAGATCGACAAGCGCAACGTCGCGGTCACGGTCGGCGACATCACGTCGACGATCGGCACCGCGCGCTCGCGCGGGATCGAACTCGACGTCGCGGGGCAGCTCACGCGCCATCTGAGCCTGATCGGCAGCTACGCGTACACGAACGCGAACGACCGCGACAGCAACACACCGCTCGTCAACGTCGCGCGCCACACCGGCAGCCTGTTCGCGGTGTACGACACGGCGATCGCGAACCTGCCCGGACGCTGGCGCTTCGGCGGCGGCGCGCGGCTCGTCGGCGCGCGGCCCGGCGACACCGCGAACAGCTTCACGCTGCCCGGCTACGTGACCGTCGACGCATTCGCGGCCTATGAAACGACGATCGGCAAGTTCCCGACACGCATCCAGCTCAATGTGAAGAATCTGCTCGACAAGACCTACTATCCGTCGAGCAACAGCAATCTGATCGTCGCCGTCGGCGAGCCGCGGCTCGTCACGCTGACGACGACCGTGTCGTTCTGACGCACCTTCGCAGCAGGCTGACGAAGGCCGCGCAGTGCCGCACACGTCGGCGCCGCGCGGCCTCGTCGTTTCCGCCAATCATCGGACCCTCGAATATCTCCCATCCGATATCGCGATTTCCGCTGTCGATCGCGCGCCTCTAGACTGGCTACGCGATGGCGACGCATCGCCGCGACACGGCGATGCACCACGCCCCCACAAAAACGATATGGGAGAGTTCGATGTCCGACCGGGATGCGCGGCACTGCTCGCCGGCAATGCCCACGCGGACGACATCGCACTCGGCAAGACCATCGCCACCCAGGGCACGACGACGGGCGCGGACGACCAGGGGCAATCGAGCGGCGGCAAGCCGGTCTTTCCGGCGCTCTGGGGCGCGCGCTCGTTCAACTGGGGCGCGGGGATGGGCGACATCCGCAACGCGCCGGCTTCGTGAAGGCCAACATGCCGCTCGGGCTCGGCGGCACGCTGACCGATCAGGAAGCGTGGGACGTCGCGACCTTCATGGACAGTCACGAGCGCCCGCAGGACCCGCGTTTCACCGGCTCTGTCCAGGACACCCACGCGAAATTCCACGACACGCCCGACTCGATGTACGGGCGCGAGGGTGAACGGCCGCGTGCTCGGCACGCCATGAGACCCGGCCAGCCCGAACGGCGCGGCATGCAAGATCACGGATGCCAGCGATACACGACGACGCTCGACCCGTTGTAGTTGTCCTTCGTGATCACATACTCGCCGGTCGAGCGCAAGTAAGCGCGAATGCCGTACATCGAGTCGACGTCATTGCCGACGTCCATCGCCGACGTGTTCGAGTTCGTCAGCGTGGTCACGAGGCTGCCGGTGTTGAGGTCGAACACGTCGACGTTCGGCACCGTGTGCACGTAGCCGACGAACAGGTAGTGGCCGGCCGCCGCCATCGATTTCGGATTCGCGCTCGTCAGGTTGATCGCGACGTTCGGCGTGCTCGTGTTACCGGCCTTCCAGCCGCGATAGACCTCGATGTGCCCGTTCATCGCGGTCCAGTCCCAGGTGCCCGCGATGCCTTGCGCGAGGATCATCGTGTCGCTGTCGGCCTGGTAGATGATTCGCGTGAGCGGCAGCACGGTGCGCGGAATCGGGATCTGCACCGGCTTGCCCCACGTCGGTTTGCCGGTCGCGTCGAAACCCGTCATCGGATAGTGCGAAATGTTGTTGGTGCGATCGAGCCCGGCCCACACGTCGCCGTTGTCGTCGAGCGCGAAACCGGCCGTGACCTGCAGCGTCGTGTTGAACGGCTTGCCGGGAATCGAGCCGTCCGGAATCGCGATGTAGCCGTTCGCGCCGTTGAAGTGATAGATGTTGTAGTTGCCTGGGTTCTGCCCGGTTGCGACGAGCATCCGGGTGCCGTTCACCAGCGCGAGCTGGCCGAAATGCTGGCCGCGCTGGTAGTCGTTCATGTCGAGGCGCGGGTCCTTCGGATAGCTGAACGGATCAACCGTGTTCGCGACGAACGTGCCGCCCGCGGTGCCGGTGTATACGTTGTTGCCGCTGTAGAAGAATGCGCCGTCGGTCGCCGGATCGGGCGCGGCGGCGCCCTCGAAGTTCAGCGCCTGCAGTTTCCATTGCAGCGCGCCCGTCGGGCCGTACGAATGAAGGTCGGTGCTGCCGTTACGCCCGAGATCCCAGCCGCCGCCCCACGCGTTGTTCAGCACGTACAGGTTGCCGGCCGCATCCTTGCCGATGCCGGCGACGCGCGTGAAGCGCTTGTCGCCGACCTGCCCCTTGATGCCCGAGATCGTGTCGAGGTAGCCGCCCTGCACGCCGAACGTGCCGAGCTGCACGGGCTGGCCCACGAGCGCGTAGATCTTGATGTTCATGTCGGGGCCTTCGTCGCCCACCAGCAACTGCCCGCTCGGCGCATCGAAATACAGCGACGCCGGCCGCGCACGGGCCGCCATCTGGATCGTGCTCATCGCCGTGCCCGTCGGGCTGAACTGCGCGACGACGCCCGCGCTCTTGCGCGCGACCCACAGGTTGCCGGCCGCATCGAGCGCCAGCGCGCCGGGGCCCGACACGCCGATGTCGCGCTGCCACACGCCGTCCGTCGTATAGACGCGCACGCGGTTGCCGTAGAAGTCGCTCACGTACAGCAGGTTGCCGGTCGTCGCGAGGCCCGTGATCACGTCCGCGTACTGGATGCCCGTCCACGTGCTGACGGGAATGCGCAGATCGCGCTGGTTCGTGCTGCGGTTGTAGCGGCCGACCGAGCCGCTGCCGAACGTGCGGTTGTAGCCGAGCGCGACGAACAGCGAGTTCGCGTTGCCGGTGATCGCACCACCCTGGAATTCGTCATGGATGCCGATCGTGCCGAGCGTCTGCCCATTCTGGTAGATCGCGACGCCGCCCGCGTTCTCGTCCCAGCGCGACGCCGTATAGATCACGCCCTCGGGCGCGACCCACAGCGAGCGCGCACCGTTGCCGACGTGCGCGGCGAGCGTGCCGAACGTGTTCGCAAGCCAGTCCGTCGTGTATTGCGCTTGTGCGTGACCGACCGGCGCCAGCATTGCCATGCACAATCCAAGCAATGCCGCGCGAATTTGTTTCGATAACATGAATGATGCTCCCGGACGATCGTTTTTCGACACTCTAATTCGCCGCGTATGAAATATTGGTGATTTTTTCAAAAACCGGTTCAATTGCGCCGCGAATGATTCATTACGTTCTTTGACCGCGCGACACCGGCTGACTGAAGACTCGCCGCTCCGGGTGTCGTATCGCAAATCTACGCCCCGGCGGCGCTCTCGCGATTCGCGCTTTCCGGCACTTAATTCCGAATCGCCCAATACGGACGCGTCATTTTTTCTGATTTACATGCATTGAATTCCCATTTCCGGCAAAGCGATTCAATGATTACAAATCGAAATTAAAATGAAAGAGAAAAAATATTATCCGGCGCACGCTGTATTGCCGGAAAAGTCGTGAATATATGAAATAAGGCGATGTGCGGCGGAGTGCCGTTGCCGATGAAGATGCGGATGAGGGGAAAGATGTCCCGCGAGTGCGGCGACGAGCGATGCGCGCAGCGATGGCAGCGCATCGACGATGGCGATCACACGCTGCCGGCGGAACAGACATCGATGAGCAACGGGCCACGCAACCGGCGGCCCCGCATTGAACGCGGGCCGCCGGTCATGCGCGTGACGTCAGAACTTCTGGCGCAGGCCGAGGCTGACGATCGCCTGCGACCGCGAGTCGGACGAGTGGCCGTTCGCCTTGTCCGACACCGACGCGGTCGCGGCCACCGGCCGGCCGAGCGCGTCGAGCGTCGTGCCGGACGCATGCTGGTACGCGCCGAGCAGGTACACGCTGGTGCGCTTCGACAGGTCGTAGACCGCGCCGAGCGTGACGTTGTGATACTGCGCGCGGTTGTCGATGCCGTCGACGTCACTGCCGCGCGTGTAGCTGTAGCCCGCGAACAGTTGCGTCTGCGGCTGCACGTTCCAGCGCGTGAACACGCCCGCGACGTTGAAGGTCGCGTGGCCGTTGAACAGCGACTGAGCACCGCTGCGGTACTGCACGTTGCTGTAGTTCACGCCGACCACGGCCGGGCCGAAGTCGTACGTCGCGCCGGTCGCGATGATCTGCTGCGACTGCGCGCTCGCATAGCCTTCGTTGATCGACGAGTTGAACAGGCCGTCGTCGGTGCTTCGCCACTTGCCGGCCGTCGGGTCGGTCGCGCCCGTCTTGCTGTTGTCCGAACGCTCGTAGCCGACGCCCACGCGCAGCGGCCCTGCCGCATATGCCGCGCCGACGCTCCACGTGTTGCGCTGCTTCATGCTGCCCGGCTGGCTGCCGAAGCCGTACAGCGCGCCGAACGTGAAGCCCGAGTAGTTCGCGCTCGTGTACTTGATCGAACTGTCGACGCGCGCGGTCTGGTCGAGATCGTCGATGTCGCCCGGGTGCGCGCCGAAGCCGCCGATGAACGACGACGGGCCGACCGGGCTCACGAAGTCGTCGAGCGACGTGTACTGGCGGCCGAGCGTGACCGTGCCGTAACGGGTGCTGCCGACGCCGACGAAGGCCTGCCGGCCGAACTGGCGACCGCCCTGGCCCGATGTGCCGTTGGTGATGTCGAAGCCGTTCTCGAGCACGAACAGCGCGCGCATCCCGCCGCCGAGATCCTCGGAACCCTTGATGCCCCAGCGGCTGCCGGACAGGTTGCCGGTGGTCAGGCCGACGTTCGAATGCCCGGTATAGGCGCCCGGCGAGCCGACCCGGTCGTTGCTGCGATACGTAACGCCCGCGTCGACGATGCCGTACAGCGTGACGGAGCTTTGCGCGGATGCGATGCCCGCGAGCGAGAGCAGCAGCGGGGCTGCCATCAGTTGCTTGTTCATGATTATTAGCGTCTCCGGGCGGTGAACCCGTTGTTCTATGCGAGTAGCGTATGCGGTCGGGAGATCCGCCGGCATGCGAGGCCGGCCGCGGCCGCATACGGGAACGCACGCGTGCGATACGCGCGCGCGACGTCGCGGCGAGCATGCCCGCCACGGCCGCCATGGTAGTTGGAACCGGTTCCCGTCGACAGCGCAATGATGAAAACAATTTCTTGCGAGAATCGAGATAATCGCTGGCGCATCGAACGCCGCTGTACAGCGCGACGACGTGCGCCCGATAATCGAGCACCCGCCTTGCACAGGGAGCCTTCGGCATGCATCAAACGACCTTGCTGATCTTCGCCGCCGTCGCGTTCGTCGGAATCGCGACGCCCGGCCCGACCGTGCTGCTCGCACTGACCAACGGCTCGCGCTACGGCGTGCGCCGCGCGGCCTACGGTTTCGCCGGCGCGATGCTGTCCGACTTCGCGCTGATCGTCGCGGTCGCGCTCGGCCTCGGCGCGCTGCTGATGGCGTCGGCATTCTGGTTCTCGGTGGTGAAATGGCTGGGCGCCGCCTATCTCGCGTATGTCGGCATCCGGCTGCTCACGTCGAAGGGCTCGCTCGACGTCGCCGTCGCGCATGGCGGCGCGGCGCACGGACGCAACGCGTCGATCTTCGCGAAGAGCTTCCTGACTGCGGTGACCAATCCCAAGGGCTATCTGTTCTTCTCCGCATTCCTGCCGCAGTTCCTCGATCCGTCCGCGCCGCTCGCGCCGCAATACGTCGCGCTCGCGGTCACGTTCGCGCTGCTCGATGGGGCAGTGATGTTCGGCTACGCGCTGCTCGGCGCTCGCGCGGTGCGGCTGCTGAAGCGCTCGGGCGCGCTTTGGCTCGAACGCACGTGCGGCGCGATGCTGCTCGCCCTGGCCGGTTCGCTCGCGCTGTACCGGCGTCATGCCGCGTAGGCGCGTCGGCATGCACGCCGCATCGTGCGTGGCGGGTGCGCGATGAGGATCGCCGCGCCGCCCCGCTCCGGTTTCCCCGGCCTGTCGCTCCGGCAGCTCGACCGCGCGGATCTCGACGCGTGGTACGCGTACCTGTCGAAACACGACGTCGTCCGCCACACGAGCTGGAACCTGCATGCGCGCGACGATCTGCTGCCGCTGTTCGACGGCATCGAGTCGACTCATCCGGATTCGATCCGCCGTCTCGCGATCGTCGACGACGCGTCGGGCGCGCTCACAGGGACGATCGGACTGCATACGGTATCCACCGCGAACCGCTCGGCCGAGATCGCGTACGACCTCGCGCCGTCGCACTGGGGGCGCGGCATCGCGAGCGCGCTGTGCGCGAGCGTCACCGCGTGGGCGTTCGCCGAAGGTGGCTTCATGCGCATCCAGGGCGTCGTGCTGTCCAGCAACGCCGGCTCCGCGCGCGTCCTGCAGAAATGTGGCTACCGCTACGAAGGGTTGTTGCGCGCGTTCCGGATGGTGCGCGGCGTGCCGGGCGATTTCGCGATGTACGCGCGCATCGCGACCGACTGACACTCGCCGCGCGTCGCGCGTGTCCCGCCATCGATGCAATTGGACGATCCGCGTCGAATTCGCGACAATCGCCGTTCCTCGCCTCGACTTGCTCATCATGAAAATCGCCGCGCTGTCCGACATCCACGGCAACCTCGCCGCGCTCGACGCGGTGCTCGACGACGTGCGCCGCCGCGGCGCCGACGTGATCGTCAACCTCGGCGACATCGTGTCGGGCGCACTCCATCCCGCCGACACGGCCGACCGCCTGATCGCGCTCGACCTGCCGACCATCAAGGGCAACCACGAACGGCAACTGCTCACCGGCGATCGCGACGCGATGCGGCTGTCCGACCGCTGGGCGCACGACACGCTGCGCGACGACCATCGCGCGTGGATCGCCGCGCTGCCCGAGCGCCTGACGCTCGGCGACGACGTGCTGATGGTGCACGGCACGCCCGCCAGCGACCTCGTCTATTTCCTCGAAACGGTAACGCCCGACGGCTGCCGCGCGGCGACGCCCGATGAAATCGCGCAGCGCGCGGGCGACGCGCCGGCGTCGCTGATCCTGTGCGGCCACACGCATGTGCCGCGCATCGCGAAGCTCGACGACGGCCGTGTGATCGTCAACCCGGGCAGCGTCGGGCTGCAGGCTTACATGGACGATCTTCCGCATCCGCACCGGATCGAAACCGGTTCGCCACATGCGCGCTATGCGATGGTGTCGCGCTCGCCGGCCGGCTGGCACGCCGAGTTCCATGCGGTCGAATACGACTGGCATACGGCCGCCGCCACCGCGGCATCGCGCGGCCGCGACGACTGGACCGTCGCGCTGCGCACCGGCCGGTGCTGACGCAGCGTCACGCCTCGTTCAACCCGCTTCGCTCCCCGGAAAACCAGCCCGTCATGCCCGTTCCATCGCAACTGCTTTTCCTGCCCGGTGCGTCGGGCAGCACCGCGTTCTGGCAACCGCTCGCGAGCCGCCTCGCACATCCGGCCGCGCGACGGATCGTCGCCTATCCGGGCTTCGGCGACACGCCGCGCGATCCGACCATCGACGACTTCGACGGCCTCGTGCGCCATGTGCTAACCGCGATCGACCGGCCGACCGCCGTGATCGCGCAATCGATGGGCGGCGTGATCGCGATGCGCGCGGCGCTCGAACGTGCGCCGCTCGTCACGCATCTGGTGCTGACGGTCACGTCCGGCGGCCTCGACATGCAGGGGCTCGGCGCGCACGACTGGCGCGCCGGCTTCGCGGAAGCGAACCCGCTGTTGCCCGACTGGTTCCTGACGTTTCGCGCGGACCTGTCGCATGACCTCGGCCGCATCGCGCAGCCGACGCTCCTGCTGTGGGGTGACGACGATCCGATCAGTCCGGTCGCGGCCGGGCGGCGCCTGCTCGAACGGCTGCCCGATGCGCAGCTGCATGTGGTGCCGGGCGGCCGCCACGATCTCGCGGCGGTGCATGCGGATACGCTTGCACCGCTTGTCGACGCGCATTTGCAGCGCGTGTGACGCGGGCCGCTTCGACTCGCAGCCCGCAATGCCCTTGACGCCGCATCACGCGGCGTTCCATTACGCAGCGTTCGCCAGCGTCAACCGCGCTTCGAGCCCGCCGCCGTCCGGCCGGTTGCGCAACGTCAGCGTGCCGCCCATCGCGAGCGCGAGCTGACGTGCGATCGCGAGGCCGAGCCCCGTGCCGCCCGTCTCGCGGTTGCGCGACGTCTCCACGCGCCGGAACGGTTCGAACACCGCGTCGAGCTGATCGTCCGGAATGCCGGGCCCGCGATCGAGCACCGCAATGACCGCGCCGCCGCCCGGTGCCGCCTGCACGTCGATCTCGGCCGTGCCCGCGAACTTCAGCGCGTTGTCGACGAGGTTGCCGACGATCCGGCGCAGCGCCTTCGGCCGCGTGACGAGCGCGAGCGGCCCGCCGCTGTGCAGCGCGACGTCCTGCCCCGCATCCGTGTAGTCGCACACGATGCTGTCGAGCAGTGCGTCGAGATCGATGCGGCGCGCGGCCTCTTCCGTGCCGTGCAGCGTGCGCGCATACGCGACGCCTTCCTTCACCAGATGCTCCATCTCGAGCAGGTCCTGGCGCAGCTTCGCGCCCTGCGCGTCGTCGTCCATCACGTCGACGCGCAGCCGCATCCGCGTGATCGGCGTCTGCAAATCGTGCGAGATCGACGCGAGGATCTGCATACGCTCGGCCATGTACTGCGCGATGCGGTCCTGCATCGCGTTGAACGCGCGGGCCGCGCGCGCGACTTCGGACGGGCCGTCCTCGTTCAAGCGTTCGCCCTTCAGGTCGGGGCCGAGCGCGTCGGCCGCCTGCGCGAGCTGCTTCAGCGGCCGCGTCGCGAGCCGCACCGCGAGCCAGCAGCATGCGGCGAGCACCGCGAGCTGCAGCGCGAGCACGACCGGCAGCCAGCCCGACAGGGGCACCGTCGACATCGGATGGATGTCGATCGTCAGCGGCGAGCCGTCGGTCAGGCGCAGATGCACTTGCAGATGCTCGCGATCGCCGGGGAGCGCGTTCGCGGTCAGCGGGTAATCGCCGCCGATGCCGTCCGAGATCGAACGCTCGACGCGCGCCGAGAGCCGCGCCTCCGGCGGCGTGCCCGTCTCGCCCGGCCCGAGGATGAACGCGTAGCTGCGCCGCGCGAGACGCGGCAGCCACGCGGCGCGCTGATCGGGCGGCAGGTGGTCGAGCAGCGCGACCGAGCTCGCGACCTCGCGCTCGATGTAGCCCATCATCAGGTTGGTGGTCGCCTGGTCGCGCTCGGTCACGGTGAGCCAGAACGACAGCGTCTGCGCGAGCGCGAGGCCCACGCACAGGATCAGCGCGAGCCGCGCGAACAGCGAGCGCGGCCAGTGCCACAGGGTGCGCGTGTTCATGCGTCGCCTTCGACCGCGGTCACCGCCGACGAGAATACGTAGCCCTCGTTGCGCAGCGTCTTGATGTAGCGCGGCTCGCGCGCGCCGTCGCGCAGACGCTGCCGCAGCCGGCTCACGAGCAGGTCGATCGACCGGTCGAACGGATCGGACTGCCGGCCCTGCGTGAGGTTGAGCAACTGGTCGCGCGTCAGCACGCGCTGCGGATTGTCGAGGAACACCCGCAGCAGCCGGTACTCGGCGCCGCTCAACGCGACCAGCGTGCCTTCGGTGTCGAGCAGGTGACGCCCCGTCGTATCGAGCCGCCATTCGCCGAACGCGAGCATCGCGGCCGTCTCCGTCACCTGCATGCCGGGCGGCAGCATGCGCGCGCGGCGCAGCACGGAGCGGATCCGCGCGAGCAGTTCGCGCACCGCGAACGGCTTCGCGAGATAGTCGTCGGCGCCCATCTCGAGGCCGATGATGCGGTCGGTTTCCTCGCCGCGCGCGGTCAGCATCAGCACCGGCACCGTCCGGAACTTGCCCGCGCGCAGGTCGCGACACAGCGTGAGGCCGTCCTCGCCGGGCATCATCAGATCGAGCACGATCAGGTCGGGCGCGCCGTCGTCGAGCGCGTTGCGCATCTCGCGGCCGTTCGCGGCGAGCGACACGCGCATGCCGTTCTTCTCCAGATAGTCCGCGATCAGTTCGCGGATCGCGCGATCGTCGTCGACGATCAGTACGTGGTCGATCTTGTCCATGAGTCGATGTCGTTGGCGTGATGTTCCGGCTGGTGATGTCCGCTTTTATACCGCACCGCGGACGCGCGTTTGTATCCCAATGTATCGCGCCGCCGTGACGACACACAACATTGCACACGCGCGGCTTGCCGGACACACCGCAGATACGTCGGCGCGGCCCAATGACGGCTGTCGAAACCTGTCCGGCCCGCGCACTCGCGCGGCGGCCGGCCGAACCGGAGAACCGCCATGCTGCCCAGATTCAAGACCGCCGCCCTCGTGATCGCCCTCGCCGCCACGGCCGGACTCGCCGCGTTCGCCGGCACCCGCGACGACGCGGGCATGACCGCCTCGCTGGCCGGCACGCCGGCGCCCGACTTCACCGGCATCGAGCGCTGGCACAACAGCGCGCCGCTCAAGCTCGACCAATTGCGCGGCAAGGTCGTGCTGGTCGACTTCTGGACGTACTCGTGCATCAACTGCATCCATACGATTCCGTACGTGAACGACTGGTACCGGAAGTATCGCGACCAGGGGCTCGTCGTGGTCGGCGTGCATACGCCCGAGTATCCGTTCGAACGCGACGCGAAGAACGTCGCCGACGCGGTCAAGCGCTTCGGCATCCAGTATCCGGTCGCGCAGGACAACCGCTACGACACGTGGCGTGCGTACGGGAACCAGTACTGGCCCGCGCTGTACCTGATCGACGCGAACGGGAAGGTCGTCTATACGCGGTACGGCGAGGGCGGGTATGACAAGACGGAAGCGGCGATTCGGGGGGCGCTGGCGCAGGCGGGGGAATCGGCGAAGGGTGCGACGCGTACGCAGTAGCGTGCGCCGGCCGGGGCGCGGCATGCGCCCCCGTGCGATTCACCGCGACTTACTTCCGCTTCGCATCCGCCTCCGCCAGCATCGCCTCCCCGATCGCGAGATTCCCGTCCGCGATCAGCGCGTCGCCCGCGCCGCGGATATCGTCGACCGCCTTGTTCTGCCCGAGCTTGCGCTTGCCGACGAGCCGCGTGATCTCGATCTGCAGCCCGACGATCGACTGCAGCATCGTGTCGAGATAGTCCTTCGGCGCGTCGGTCATCTTCCACGGCGCCGGCTGCGACGCCTCGTGCGTGCGCGTCAGCCGCGCGACCACGCCGCGCACGAACTTCTCGTCGTCGCGCACCGTGATGCGGCCGTATGCATGCACGACCACGTAGTTCCACGTCGGCACCTGTCGATGCGCCGCGTGCTTGCTCGGGTACCAGTTCGGCGAGATGTACGCGTCGCCGGCGCGGAAGATCACGAGCACCTCGTCCCCGTTCGCGACCTCCTGCCAGACCGGATTCGCGCGCGCGACGTGCGCATGCAGCTCGCCGAGGCCGCCGTCGCCCGGCAGCAATTCGAACGGGAGGTGGTTCGCGTCGAGCCCGCCCTTCCCGTGCGTGACCAGGCTGCCGAACGGATGATCGACGATCAGTTCGCGCAGCGCGTCGGGGCGGGATTCGGCGAAATCGGCAGGGACATACATGGCGGCTCCACGGTCGAAAAGGGTTCGGACGGAACCGGCGCAACCGGCCCGTCATGCGCAGATTGTGATCGCTAACTGGTTTATGCTGTAGAGCCGGTTTAGAACGATTTCAGCAGACCAGAATCATGGCCAGAACCGCCCGGATCGTCGAAATCCCGTCGCTCGGCGTGCTCGACCGCGCGGCCGGCGACCTGAGCCGCCAGCTCGCGCAGGCGTTGCGGGACGCGGTGCGGCGCGGCGACATGCGGCCCGGCGACACGCTGCCGTCCACGCGGCTGCTCGCGACGTCGCTCCAGGTCGCGCGGGGCACCGTCGTCGACGCGTATGCGCAGCTCGTCGCCGAAGGCTTCCTGGAGTCGCGCGGCGGCGCCGGCACGCGGGTCGCGAACGCGCTGGCCGAGCCCGCTCCGCCGGCCGGTGAACCGCCCGTCGCCCGGCGGCGTGCCGCACATGCCGGGCTGCCCGAACCGGCCGCGACGTTCGCGCGGATCGCCCGCGAATTCCGGCCGTTGCCGGCCGTGCCGTTCGCGATCTCGGTGCCGGTCGGGCTCACCGCGCCCGACGACATCTGGCGCCGGCTCGGTAACCGCCTGCGCGCCCGCGGCGCCGGTGCGCCGTCCGGTTACGCGGATCCGCAAGGCGCGCGGCCACTGCGCGAAGCGATCGCCGATTACGTGCGCCGCTCGCGCTCGGTGCGCTGCAGCGCCGATCAGGTCGTGATCACGAGCGGCACGCAACAGGGGCTGCACCTCGCGAGCCAGGTCCTGCTCAGCTCGAACGATCGCGCGTGGGTCGAGAATCCCGCTTATCGCGGCATCACCGCGCTGCTCGAAAGCACCGGCCGGAGCGACGCGATGGTCCGCGTGCCGGTGGACGCAGACGGCATCGACGTCGACGCCGGCATCCGTCTCGCGCCGAACGCACGCGCGGCGTTCGTCACGCCGTCGCATCAGTACCCGCTCGGGATGCCGATGAGCATGGCGCGACGCAACGCGCTGCTCGGCTGGGCGCGCGCGCATCGCGCGTGGGTGGTCGAGGACGATTACGACAGCGAGCTGCGCTACGAAGGCTATCCGTTTCCGTCGCTGCAAGGTCTGGATCCGGAACACGTGATCTATCTCGGCACGTTCAGCAAGATCCTGTTCCCGTCGCTGCGGCTCGGCTACGTGATCGCGCCCGACGACCTCGTGCCCGCGTTCTGCGGTGCGCGCGCGCTGATGGATCGGCACGCGCCGACCGCCGATCAGCACGTGCTCGCCGCCTTCATCGCGGAAGGGCATCTCGACCGCCACATTCGCCGGGTGCGCGGCGTCTACGCGGAACAGCGCGCGTTGCTGATCGACACGCTCGGCGCGCGGCTGCCGCGCGAGCGCGCGTGGGTGCAGCCGGGCGATCAGGGGATGCACGTCGTGCTGTGGCTCGCGCAAGGGATCGACGATCTCGACGTGGTGGCGCGTGCCGCGAAGGCGGGCGTCGCAGTGCGCGCGGTGTCGCCGATGTTCGCGCCGGGCACCGCGCGTCCGGGCCTCGTGCTCGGCTTCGGCGGGTTCGATCGCGCGCGGATGGAAGCGGCCGCGCAGCGGCTCGCGGATGTGGTCGGCGAATCGGCCGGCACCGTTTCATCGGAAGAATCGAGGCGGCGCACACGACCAAAGGTTGTCCGCGGGAAACAAACGTAATCGTCTGTAAATCCTGCAAGAAAACGGGCTGTTTGGCCGCCGGCAACGGTGCGCGGTTTGCTAGGATCGCGCCTTTTCCGCTCGCGCTCCTGCCGTCGTGAATCGCTTCGTGCCGTTTCTTCGTGACCTGTGGCTTCGCTGCCGCACCGGCGCCCGTGTGCTGGGCGCCGGCGCTTGGCATCGCCTGCGCCATCCGACGCGCCGCGGTGTCGCGCTGACGCTCGCCGCGATACCGGTGCTCGGCCTGCTGGTCCTGCTCGCGTTCGTCCCGTTTACGCCGAGCATCGGCGACATCCGCAAGGCGCGCATCGACCGCCCCGCGCGCGTGCTGTCGGCCGACGGTCAGCTGATCGCCGAATTCCGGCCCGTCAATCGCGAATGGGTGCCGCTCAAGCAGATCTCGCCGCACATGGTCGACGCGCTGATCGCGACCGAAGACCACCGCTTCTACGCGCATCACGGCATCGACTGGCGCCGCACGCTCGCGGCCGGGCTGCACACGTTCTCGGGCAGCCGCCAGGGCGGCTCGACGATCACGCAGCAGCTCGCGCGTAACCTGTATCCGGACGAAGTCGGCCGCGCGCCGACGCTCACGCGCAAGGTGAAGGAGCTGATCACCGCGTTCAAGATCGAGACGGTGTACAGCAAGGACGAGATTCTCGAGACTTACCTGAACACAGTTCCGTTCCTGTACAACGCGTACGGCGTCGAGATGGCCGCGCGCACCTATTTCGGCAAGTCGGCGGACCAGCTCGACATCGTCGAAAGCGCGACGCTCGTCGGGATGCTCAAGGGCAACAGCTACTACAACCCGGTGCTGAACCCCGAGCGCGCGGAACAGCGCCGCAACATCGTGCTCGCCCGGATGGCGGCGATGGGCATGCTTTCGCCCCGGCAGCTCGCGCAGTTGCAGCGCCGGCCGCTGCGCGTCGACTTCGAGCCGCAGACCGCGCAGCCCGGCCCCGCCCCGCACTTCGCGGTTCAGCTGCGCAAGTGGCTGATCGCATGGGCCGACCGCAACAACTACGACCTCTACGCCGACGGCCTCGTCGTGCGCACGACGCTCGATGCGCAACTGCAGGACATGGCGACGCAAGCGCTGACGCAGCAGACCGATCGCCTGCAGGCGATCGCCGATAGCGCGTGGCACAACCTGTCCGGCTGCGGGCTGCGCAACGACCTGTTCCGCGGCTTCATCCGGCAGACGCCCGACTATCGCGCCGCACGCGACGCGGGGCTCGCCGATGCGGCGGCGCTGAAGCAGCTCGGCGCGAATCACGCGTTCATCCGCGCGTTGTGCGAGCGCAAGACACAGGTGCAGGCTGGCTTCGTCGCGATCGATCCGCGCAACGGCGCGATTCGCGCGTGGGTCGGCAGCCCCGATTTCGGCAGCGAGCCGTTCGATCACGTCGTGCAGGCGCGGCGCCAGCCGGGCTCGACGTTCAAGCCGTTCGTCTATGGCGCCGCGTTCGCGGACGGCATGCGGCCGGGCGATACGTTCGTCGATCGCCCCGTCGCGATCCCGATCGGCGCGCACGCGGTGTGGCACCCGACCGATGCCGAGCCGCCGACGGACGCGCCGATGACGTTGCGCGACGCGCTTGCGCTATCGCGCAATCGCATCACCGCGCAGGTGATGCAGCGCGAAGGCGCGGCCAGGGTTGCGCAGCTCGCGCGCGCGATGGGCGTGCGCGACAGCGCGCTCGACGCGGTGCCGTCGCTCGCGCTCGGCACGAGCCCTGTCACGCTGAAGGAAATGGTGTCCGCGTACGGGACGATCGCGAACCGCGGCGTGTACGTCGCGCCGCAGATGATCACGCGCATCGAGGACCGCGACGGCAAGGTGCTCGCCGCGTTCGGCAGCGCGCCGCCCGAACGCGCGCTGCCGGTGGCCGCGGCACAGACGCTGGTCGACGTGATGCGCGGCGTCGTCGATTACGGGACCGGCGCCGACATCCGCTCGCGCTACGGGATTCGCGTCGACGTCGCGGGCAAGACCGGCACGACGCAGGACAACACGGACGGCTGGTTCATCCTGATGCATCCGCAACTGGTGGCCGGTGCATGGGTCGGCTTCGACGACGGTAGTGTGACGCTGCGCAGCGACTACTGGGGCGCGGGCGCACACAGCGCGCTGCCGATCGTCGGCTCGTTCTACGATGCGGCATTGCGTGCGCGCGCGATCGATCCGCGTGCGCAGTTCTCGCCCGATTTTCGGCCGCGCAGTGCGCCGGCACCCGTGCCGAAGCGACATCCGCACCCCGGCCTGTTCGACTGGCTGAAAATCTTCCGCTGAGCACTGCTCGACAATGACGCTTCGTCATCCTTGAGGAAGCGATCCCGGCACGCACCGCGCATCATCGACGCGTTCGAGCGCGTCGCCGGCGCACGTCGTTTCGCGTTCCGCGACTGCACGCCGTACGATTTCGCGGGCGACCTGCGTCAGGCCCCGAGCGATGCGCGGGCCGGCGGATACGGCCGACAACGCGCTCAGGCCGCCGCGAACGTCGCGGCCAGTGCATCGAACGGGCGCACCCGCCGTATCGCCTTCGTCGGGCCGGCTGTCGTCAGTCCGCCGTGTCGCCGTTCTTCGGCAGCTTCGACCATGCGTTGCGCCCCGGCGCCGGCGACCATGCCGGACGCGTCTTGCGCGCGCTGTCGATCACGGCCAGGTAGCGGCCGGCGATCGGCGTGATGTCGCGATCGCGGCGCAACACCCACAACGACTTACCCGCCTCGACGCGCGCCTGATAGTCGTCGTCGAGGATGCCGTGCGTGTCGAGAAACGTATTCAGCGACGCAGGAATCCGCACGCAGCCTTTCGAATGCCGGATGCCGAGCAGCGGTTCGAGGCGATCGGGGTCGGTCGCGTGCATCTGGAAGCGCATCGGCGACTTGCCGCCCTTGCCCCAGCCGCGCTCGCCGTCCACCCAGCCGAAGTCATAGATGCGCATGTCGCGCTTGCCGTAGCCGCGAATGCCGTTGTCGTTCGTCGTGCCTTCCGCGCGGAAATCCATGTTGTCGGGCGAGTGGTGGAACACGCCGAGCGGCGTCAGGAAGTGATCGTATTTGCCGGGCCAGCCGGTGCCGACCGGCGACGCACCGATCATCAACCACGCATTGGACGGTGTCGCGCGGAAGTAGATGAACAGCGCCTGAACGTTCGGCGCACGGTCGACGAGCGCAACGTATTCACCGGCCAGATCGCCGAGATCCGCATCGGCGAGCGCATTCTGAAGGCGATCGCCATACGCGCGCTGCTCGCTCGCGGGCACGTTCAGGCGCCGCGTGACTTCCTGCGTGAAGCGCTTGCGCATGTCGATCGCGCGCGCGGTTGCGTTCCTCGCCTCCTCGGCCGACAGCGGCGGGTGCCGGCGCGGCGGCGTCGGTGCGGGTGCTTCGGCTTCGCTTGCCGGTGTGGCGGATGCTGCCGATGCCGGAGAGGCCGCGGACGCGGCGGACGCCGCGGATGCCGGCGCTGCCTCCGACGACACATGTGCCGGCGAAGCCGGATGCGCGGCCGAAGCAGTTGATGAGGAAGACGTAGCAGTGGCCGACGGTACGTCGGACGCGGCAAAGGCCGGCCGCGCGACAAGAACGGAGATCGGAACTGCGGCCACGAGCCACACATACGTGGCAACCGCGAGGGTACGGCAACGCGGCCTGGATAACCGCCGCGTCAGGTCGGAGAGCATCATGCGATCGAAGCCATCGGCCGATCCGGCCGTCGCACGTTGCGAACGGCGCATCTCCCGCGCGAGCCATCGACACGCCTGCGGCACGCATGTGCCCCGGCGCCGACGCCTCTTCGCGGTGAAGTCGTTCGCAGTACAACGCGTTCGGTCCAATGGCGGCTAATGAGTCGTCAGGTCTTTCATTCTACCCGCGCGGACACGAATCGGCAGGGCCGAACCCCCGGTTTCGCGGCGGTGTTGCGCTTCGTCACGCTTTGTTTCAACTCGTTGCCGCGTGCTTGTCACCCGCGTGCCGCACGCGACACGCGAGTGCGCAGCCGGCGTCTACTTCGAAATGGTTTCGAGCGCGATGCCTTTGGTACGCGGCCCCATGAACCCGATCGCGGCCATCACGATCACCATCGCGCCGGCAATGAACGCGAACACGCCGAACGTGCCGAAGCCCTTCAGCACGGCCGCGATCACGAACGACGAGAAGATCGCCGAGAAGCGGCTCCATGAGTAGACGAAGCCCACCGCGCGCGCGCGGATCGACGTCGGGAACAGCTCGGCCTGATATGCGTGGAAGCTGTACGACATGATGTTGCTCGCGAGCGTGAGGCCGATGCCGAGCACGATCAGGAATGCGCCCGCCGTCGTCTGGCTGAACAGCAGCCCGCAGACGACGATCGCCGCCGCCATCGCGACGATCACCGACTTGCGCTCGAAGCGGTCGGCGATCACGAGGCCGATCAGCGGGCCGAGCGGCGCCGCGAGCGCGATCACGCTGGAATACATGAGACTCGACGTGATCGTGATGCCCTGCTTGATCAGCAGCGTCGGCACCCAGTTCGCGAAGCCGTAGAAACCGACCGTCTGGAACACGTTGAAGATCGTCATCATGATCGTGCGGCTGCGATACGGCGGCACCCACATGTCGCGGAAGCTGCCGCGAGGCGGCACCGGCTCGGCCGGCGCGGGCGGCGGCAGCGGCCGGCCATATTCGGCTTCGACCTTCGCCTCGAGCGCGCGCATGATGCGATCGGCTTCGTCGACGCGCCCCTGCTGCGCGAGCCAGCGCGGGCTCTCGGGCAACTCGCGGCGAATCCACCACACGAACAGCGCGCCGTGCGCGCCGATCAGCACGACCCAGCGCCAGCCGTCGAGGCCGAGCGGTGCGTGCGGCACGAGCAGATACGCGAGGAACGCGACCACCGGCACCGCGACGAACCCGACCGCCTGCTCGCACGCGAACGCGCGGCCGCGGATCTGCTTCGGCACGAGTTCGGAGATGTACGTGCCGATCGTCACCATCTCGACGCCGAGGCCGAGACCGACGACGAAGCGCCAGAAATTCAATCCGCCTGCTGTGTCCTGGAACGCCATCACGACGTTGGCGGCCGTGTACCACAACAGCGACCACGTGAAGATCGCGCGGCGGCCGAAGCGGTCCGCGAGGAAGCCGCATGCGATCGTGCCGATGAAGAGGCCGGAGAACAGCGCGGCGATGAAGCTCGCGACGCCCGTGGTGCCGAACAGGCCGTGCGTCGTCGCGGACAGGATCCCGCTTTTCACGAGGCCCGGCGCGACGTAGCCGCTGTACAGCAGATCATAGAGTTCGAAGAAGAAGCCGAGGCTCAGCAGCACGACGAGCTTCCAGACGCTGCGGGTCGGCGGCAGGCGATCGAGGCGGGCCGAAATCGAGCCGGCGTCGATGGAAGAGGACGAGGCGGCTGCCTGCGGAAAGCTGTCCGTTGAGACCATCTTGGTCGTGTCTCCTGATCGTGTCGTGTGTTTTGTTGTCCGGCGGCCAGCGGGCTGCCGTCGGGCGATTCGCTGCATTGTACCGGCACGCCGCGCGGGCCGCGCGGCGTGGCGAACCGGTTCGGACACCCCACTTTCGCGCCGGGTATTGTGTAAATTGCGTAACCGTCTGTCGGATCTGTAAGGTTCGCCGGTGTCGCGACGTTTCGCTGCCGGACTGCGAACGCAACCCGTCACGGCCCCGCCGGCAAGGGCTCGCGGGGCCATCGCATGCCCGCGCGGGCATCACGGTACGCGCCAGGCAAGATGCACGATCGGCAGCGCCGCGGCCGCCATGCCCCGGTAACATGCTACCGGGCCAACTCCCGGCTTCCGGGCGCCTTGCGGCGCCCGCCATTGTCGGCAAAACGTAAGCATTCCATGTCCATACAACGACTATCCACGTACGCACGCCGGATCGCGCTGTTCGCACTGCTGCAGTTCGCGGTGATCGCGACCGCGTCGGCATTTCCGACGGCCGCGTCCGCACCGGGCGCGAGCGGCGTCGGCGTCCCCGTGCCGACGATTTCGCTCGGCGACGCCGTTGCGCAGCTCAAGCAGATGCAGGTGCAGCAGGACCGCATCAAGCAGCAGACGTCGAACGCGACCAACAGCAAGGAGCTCGACGAACTCGGCGACGCGACCCAGGAACTGAGCGCCGACGTCGACAAGCTGCAGAGCCAGCTCGCGCCACAGCGCACGCAGGTCCAGGCGCAGCTCGACGTGCTCGGCCCGCCGCCGGCCCCGGGCGCATCGCCCGAAACGCCCGCCGTCGCACAGCAGCGGGCGGCGCTGAACGCGCGCAAGGCGCAGATCGACGCGGCGCTGAAGCAGGCCGCCGACCAGAAGACCAACCTCGCGAACCTGAACGACCAGTTCTCGAAGCTGCACCGCAGCTTGCTGAAGAACCAGCTTGCGTTCCGTTCCGGCAGCATCTTCGGCGCGCAGTTCTGGCTGCCGTTGTTCCATCTGTCGCCGGACGACGTCCAGCGGCTCGACGATTTCAACGACGAACTGCGCGACATGCTGCGTTCGTCCTGGACACCCGGCCAGCGCGCGCTCACCACGCTGCTGGTGATCGCCGCGCTCGCGGTCTGGCTCGGCGGCCGCCGCATCGTCGAACGCGGGCTTGCGTGGTTCTGCCTGAACCGCCTGCCGCCCACGCGGCTGCGCCGCAGTGCGCTGGCGCTGGCAACGGCGTTCTCGACGCTGCTCGCGACCGCGGTCGCCGTCCAGATCCTCTATCTCGCGCTCGCCCGCCACGCCGAGCTCACGCCGTCGATGACCGATCTGTGGGACCAGTTCGCGAAGCTCGCCGTGACCTGCGCGCTGATCGCCGGCCTCGGCCGTGCGCTGCTCTGCACGAAGCATCCGTCGTGGCGGCTGCCCGCGCTCGCCGATCCCGTCGCGCTCGCGATGAAGCCGTTCCCCGGTGTGCTGGCCGCGCTGCTGCTGATGTCGGGCACGCTCGAATCGATCAACCGGATCGTCGATACCAGCCTGTCCGTCACGCTGTTCGGCCGCGGCATCGTCTCGCTCGTCGTCGCGCTGACCGTCGGCGCGTCGATCCTTCGCGCGAATCGCGTCCGCAGCGCGCTTGCGGCATCCGGCGAGGCGCCCGAGGATCGCTCGACGCTCGCGGGGCTGATCCATGCGGGCGTCACGCTGGCGATCGTCGTGTCGCTCGGCGCGCTGCTGATCGGCTACATCACGGTCGCACGCTTCATCACGTACGAGCTCGTGTGGTTCGAGATCGTGCTGTGCAGCGTCTACATCATGACGCAGCTGACGCGCGACGCAAGCGAAAGCCTGTTCTCCGCGAACCTGTCGACCGGCAAGCAGATCAAGCACCTGTTCGCGCTCGACGACCGGCATCTCGACCAGGCCCACACCGTCGTGTCCGGTCTCGGCACGAGCCTGCTGATGCTGGTCGCGGCGATCGCGTTGCTGACGGGCGGTTTCGGCACGACGCCGAGCGACCTGCTCGACAGCGCGGTCGCAATGATCGGCGGCCAGCGGCTGCAGAGCCTGAACATCATGCCCGACCGGATCATGAACGCGGTGATCGGGTTCGCGATCGGCTTCTACCTGCTGCGCTCGGTGCGGCGCTGGCTCGACAGCGAGTTCATGCCGGCACTCGGCATGGATGCGGGAATGCGCGTGTCGCTGATCACGTTGTTCACCAACGTCGGCTATGTGCTGCTCGTGCTGATGACGCTGGGGCTGCTCGGCGTCAGGTGGAGCAACCTCGCGTGGATCGTCAGCGCGCTGTCGGTCGGTATCGGTTTCGGCCTGCAGGAGATCGTGAAGAACTTCGTGTCGGGACTGATCCTGCTGACCGAGCGGCCGGTGAAGGTGGGCGACATGGTCAGCATCGCGGGCGTCGAAGGCGACATCCGCCGCATCAACGTGCGCGCGACCGAGATCCAGCTCAGCGACCGCTCGACCGTGATCGTGCCGAACTCGCAGCTGATCTCGCAGAACGTGCGCAACGTGACGATGGGCAACAGCACGCAGGGCGTCGCGACGCTGATGCTGACGTTCCCGCTGAACACCGACCCCGAGCAGGTGCGCGACCTGCTGCTCGACGCATATCGCGAGCATCCGGCGATTCTCGACAAGCCGGCGCCGTCGGTCACGTTCAGCCAGCTGGCGCCGGACGGGATCACGCTGAGCGTCACGGGCTACGTGGCGAGCCCGCGGATCGCGAGCGCGACGAAGAGCGACCTGCTGTTCGAGATCCTGAAGCAGTTGCGGGCTTCGCAGATCACGCTGTCGACACCGCAGATGCTGGTCGTGCAGAACATGCCGGCAGTCGACGGATCCACCCGGCACGAATGAATACGTGATCGGGCGGGCGCGGATCGGGCATCGCCGAAAACGACAAGGGCCGGTTGCCGCTTTCGCGGCAATCGGCCCTTTTCATTCGAACGTCAACGCGCCCTGACGGGCCGCTGCGTCACACGTCGAACTTCACGCCCTGCGCCAACGGCAGCTGACGGCTGTAGTTGATCGTGTTCGTCGCACGGCGCATGTACGCCTTCCACGCATCCGAACCCGACTCGCGGCCGCCGCCCGTTTCCTTCTCGCCGCCGAACGCGCCGCCGATCTCAGCGCCGCTCGTGCCGATGTTCACGTTGACGATCCCGCAATCGCTGCCCGCCGCCGACATGAACTGCTCGGCCTCGCGCATGTCGTTCGTGAAGATCGCCGACGACAGGCCCTGCGGCACCGCGTTGTGCACGTCGATCGCGTCTTCGAAGTTGTCGTAGACCATCACGTAGAGAATCGGCGCGAACGTCTCGCGCTCGACCACCGCCGATTGCTTCGGCATCCGTACGATGGCCGGACGCACGTAGTACGCATCCGCGTGACCGACATCGATGCGCTCGCCGCCCTTCACTTCGCCGCCCTGCTCGCGTGCGTCGGCCAGCGCCTTCTGCATCGCGTCGAACGACGCACGGTCGACCAGCGGGCCGACCAGCGTGCCTTCCTCGAGCGGGTTGCCGACCTTCACCGACGCATAGGCCTTCTCGATACGCGGCAGCAACTGGTCGACGACGCTGCGATGCACGATCAGGCGGCGCAGCGTCGTGCAACGCTGGCCGGCCGTGCCGACCGCCGCGAACGTGACTGCGCGCACCACGAGGTCGAGGTCGGCGCTCGGCGCGACGATCATCCCGTTGTTGCCGCCAAGTTCGAGGATGCCGCGCGCGAGACGCTGGCTCAGCACCTTCGCGACTTCCGTGCCCATCCGCACGCTGCCGGTCGCGCTGATGACCGGCACCTTCTTCGACGACGTCAGCACCTCGCCGACGTCGCGCATGCCGAGCACGAGCTGGCTCAGGCCTTCCGGCGCGACGCCCGGATGCGTCTTGTCGAATTCGCGCAGCGCCTTGGCGAGCAGCTGGTGACATGCGATCGCGGTGAGCGGCGTCTTTTCCGACGGCTTCCACACGACCGGATCGCCGCACACGAACGCGAGCGCGGCATTCCACGCCCACACCGCGACCGGGAAGTTGAACGCAGAGATCACGCCGCACACGCCGATCGGGTGCCACGTCTCCATCATCCGGTGACCGGGGCGCTCGGACGCGATGGTCAGGCCGTAAAGCTGACGCGACAGGCCGACCGCGAAGTCGCAGATGTCGATCATTTCCTGCACTTCGCCGAGCCCTTCCGACGTGATCTTGCCGGCTTCGAGCGTAACGAGGCGGCCGAGCTCGGCCTTGTGCTCGCGCAGCACGTTGCCGAACACGCGCACGAGCTCGCCGCGCACCGGCGCCGGCACCGTGCGCCACTTGAGGAATGCGTCGTGCGCGGCGTCGATCTTGCGCTCGGCGTCGGCGGGCGAGTCGACCGCCAGCGTCGCGAGCGTCGCGCCGTCGAGCGGCGAACGCGCGGTCAGCGCATTGCCTTTCCACTGGGCGAGATCGATGTCGAGCGCAGCAAGAATGTCGTTGAATTGCATCACTTCCTCTTCAGGGACAGATTGATCGGTGCGGCGGCGACGCCGCCCGCGTGATTCGATTGGAGCGCGTTCGCGCGCCCTGTGCAAGCGGATGCGCAGCTCGGCGGGCCCGGTGCGCCGCCTGGCGCATCGCGCGGCGCCGCCGCCGGAAACCCGGCCTGACGGCACGCCCCGGCCTCGCGAGGCACGATCCATGAGACACATTGTCGATGGCCACAAGTCGGGCCGCTATTGATATTAACTCACGACTTCATTCCCAAAACGCAACACCTCGGCAGGACTGATCCGCCCGTTTCGACGCCGGCATGTGACGTGTCCAGGGCCGATGGCCGGGCCGCCCGACCCGATTGCGCCGCGCCACAAGTTGATGACAAAGCCGCATTACCCTGTGCGGAAATATCGTTTGCCGCGCATGCGGCCGGCACACACAATCGGGGCGGCGTCGACGAGGTGCACGGCACCCGGCGCGCCGACGGCCGCCCAGCGGCAGCCGGACGACAGACGAAGACGACACGCGTCGCGCACCGCGGCACCGGTAAATCCGGTCGATCCGGTGGATCCGGATCAAGCCCGCGAAGCAGTGCCGCCGACCGCCGGCCGGCCGCCGGCGCGTCGCCCTTCGTCACCAAAAAACAATCCCGGAGACAGCGCCCAGCACCCGCCATGCATTCAGATGCCCGCCCCGACTCGCCCCGTCCGTCCGGCTCGCCGCCCGCGAAGCCGTCCCTCCACCGCGCGCTGCAGGCGCGCCATCTGCGGATGATCGCGATCGGCGGCTCGATCGGCACGGGCCTGTTCGTCGCGTCCGGCGCGTCGATCTCGCAAGCCGGCCCCGGCGGCGCGATGCTCGCGTACATGCTGATCGGCCTGATGGTCTACTTCCTGATGACGAGCCTCGGCGAAATGGCCGCGTTCATGCCGGTGTCGGGGTCGTTCGCGACTTACGGCGCGAAATTCGTCGACGAGGGCTTCGGTTTCGCGCTCGGCTGGAATTACTGGTACAGCTGGGCGGTGACGCTTGCGGTCGAACTCGTCGCCGCGCAGCTCGTGATGCACTACTGGTTTCCGCACGTGCCGGGCGTCTGGTGGAGCGCGATCTTCCTCACGCTGATCTTCGCGCTCAACGCGCTGTCGGTACGCGGTTTCGGCGAAGCCGAATACTGGTTCGCGCTGATCAAGGTGCTGACGGTGGTCGCGTTCGTCGGCATCGGCCTGTTGATGATCTTCGGGATCATGCAAGGCGGCCCGAGCGCGGGCTGGGGCAACTTCACGATCGGCGACGCGCCCTTCGCGGGCGGTTGGGCAACGATGCTCGGCGTCGCGATGATCGCGGGCTTCTCGTTCCAGGGCACCGAAATGATCGGCGTCGCGGCCGGCGAATCGGAGAACCCGCGCACGACGATCCCACGCGCGGTCAGCCAGATCTTCTGGCGCATCCTGCTGTTCTACGTGTTCGCGATCTTCGTGATCGGCGTGCTGATTCCATACACGGACCCGAGCCTGCTGAAGAGCGACGTGACCGACGTCGGTGTGAGCCCGTTCACGCTCGTGTTCCGCCATGCGGGCCTCGCGTTCGCGGCCGGCGTGATGAACGCGGTGATCCTGACGGCCGTGCTGTCGGCCGGCAACTCCGGCATGTACGCGTCGACGCGGATGCTCTACAACCTCGCGGTCGAAGGCCGCGCGCCGAAGCTGTTCGCGAAGCTGTCCGCCGGCGGCGTGCCGCGCAATGCGCTGTACGCGACGACCGCCGTCGGCGCGCTGTGCTTCCTCACGTCGCTGTACGGCGACAAGACGGTGTACCTGTGGCTGCTGAACACATCGGGCATGGCCGGTTTCATCACGTGGCTCGGCATCGCGGTCAGCCATTACCGGTTCCGCAAGGGCTTCCTGAAGCAGGGCTTTCGGCTCGACCAGTTGCCATACCGGTCGAAGTGGTTTCCGCTCGGCCCGCTGTTCGCACTCGTGTTGTGCGCCATCGTCGCGCTCGGCCAGGACTACCAGGCGTTCCTCGCCGACAGGATCGACTGGGCCGGCATCGCCGCGACCTACATCGGCCTGCCGTTCTTCCTCGCGATCTGGCTCGGCTACGCGCTGGTGCGCAAATGCCGCCTCGTCCGCTACGAGGACATGGAGATCGCGCCGTGGATCGAGCGCAACGCGACGCCCGAGGCAACGGTAAAGGCCGATGCCGGCTATCCGGCCTACGTCGCCGCCCCGGCCAACCCGACGCCGGGCGCCTGACGCGCAACGGCCGCCGCCCGATCGCCGCGGCCGTTGCACTGAAAACCCCATTCGACGCGGCGCGCGCGTTCAGGCAAGATCGACGCGCGCCGTCCGTTTTTCCGCCGTTACGAATCCCCGAAAACGCATGCAGAACTTCTACGAAGCCACCGTTACCCGCCAGCCCTACCCGCAACTGACCGGCACGATCGACACGCAGGTCTGCATCGTCGGCGGCGGCCTCGCCGGCCTGTGCACGGCGCTCGGCCTCGTCGAGCGCGGCGTGCGGGACGTCGTCGTGCTCGACGGCGAGCGGGTCGGCTTCGGCGCATCGGGCCGCAACGGCGGCTTCGTGTTCGGCGGCTACAGCCTCGACAACGCGGACCTGCTGCGCACGCTCGGCCGCGACGAAGGCCGCCGCCTGTACCGGCTCACCGTCGATGCGGTCGACCTGATCCGCGCGCGGATCGCCCGCTACGGAATCGACTGCGACATCGTCGACGAGGGCGTGATGCTCGCGAACTGGTTCGACGATCCATCGCGGCTCGACGGCGTGCGCACGCTGATGAAGCGGGAATTCAACGTCGACTGGGAACCGGTCGCGACCGACGCGCTGCGCGCGCGGCTGAAGACGCAGCGCTATTACGGCGGCCTGTTCGAGCCGAACGCGTTCCACTTCCATCCGCTCAAGTACGTGCTCGGCGTCGCGGCGGCCGCATCGCGCGGCGGCGCGCGCGTGTTCGAACGCTCGGCCGCGCTCGGCATCGCGCGCGAAGGCGCCGGCTACGTCGTGCGCACGGCGCAGGGCACGGTGCGCGCGAAGGACGTCGTGTTTGCCGGCGGCGGCTACGCGCGCGGCGTGTCGCCGCGCATCGAGCGCGCGGTGCTGCCGATCGCGACTTACGTGATCGCGACCGAACCGCTCGGCACGCGCCTGCCGGACGCGATCGACGCGCCGTACGCGATCTACGACACGCGCTTCGCGTTCGACTACTACCGCCCGCTGAAGGACACGCGCATTCTGTGGGGCGGCCGGATCTCGGTGCTCGACCGCGGCCCCGACGCGATCGCGCGGCTGCTGCGACGCGACCTGCTGCGCGTGTATCCGCAGCTCGAAGGCGTGAAGGTCGAATACGCCTGGGGCGGGCTGATGAGCTACGCGCGGCACAAGATGCCGCAGATCGGCCGCGACGCGGACGGCGTGTGGCACGCGATCGCATTCGGCGGTCACGGGATGGCGCCCACCACCGTCGCCGGCGAAGCGCTCGCCGCCGCGCTTGCCGGCGAGCGGCCCGTGCCGGAAGGCTTCGCCGCGTTCGGGCTCACGCGCACGTTCGGGCTCGCGGGCCTCGCCGCCGCGCAGCTCACGTACACCGCGTACCAGGCTCGCGACGCGCTCGCGTCGTGCCGGCGCTGAGCGGCGGCAGCAGCCGAAACCGCCCGGCCGATTAGAGCGAAAGGTCGGCCGGGCGGGCATTTCCCGCATGCTAGAATGGTTTCTTCATGCCGCCGCGAACTCACAACAAAGTCACATGAAAGCTGGAAGCAAGGCCGCCACGTCCGAAAGCCGCGCGCTTGCGACCGATGCGCGGCGCAAATACGATCCCGAGCAAACCAAGCGCAACATCCTCGACGTCGCCACGCAGGAGTTTTCCGCGATGGGCCTCGCCGGTGCGCGCGTCGACGCGATCGCCGAGCGCACGAACACGACGAAGCGGATGCTCTACTACTACTTCGAAAGCAAGGAAGGCCTGTACGAGGCCGTGCTGGAGAAGGTGTACGGCGACATCCGCGCGCTCGAGCAGGAACTGCACGTCGGCGACATGGAGCCGCGCGAAGGCATGCGCCGGCTCGTCGAATTCACGTTCGACTATCACGACAAGCATCGCGACTTCGTCCGCCTCGTGTCGATCGAGAACATCCACGGCGCGAAGTATCTCGAACAGCTGAAGTCGTTCAAGAACCGCAACGTCAGCATCATCAAGACGCTCGAGGAACTGCTCGAGCGCGGTGCGGCGAGCGGCGCCTTCCGCAAGGACATCGACGCGTTCGACCTGCATCTGCTGATCAGCTCGTTCTGCTTCCACCGCGTGTCGAACCGTTATACGTTCGGCGCCGCGTTCGGCCGCGATCCGTCGGCGCCGCGGCTGCGCGCGCGACATCGCGAGACGATCACCGACTCCGTGCTGCGCTACGTCGCCGCGTAGGCACACCGCGCGATTCCGCCCGAAGGCCGGCTGGCGAGCGCTCCCCTCGCCGTCCGGCACACCTCCCGAACGTCGCCCCGCCGCGTGCAACCGGCATGAGCCGGACGCACGCGGCACGCTCCTTCAGGCCGCCTCACGCCGCGCGTGCGTCGCGGGCGAGTCCGTCGGCACAGTCGACGCCAGCGCGATCCGCGCCTTCTCTTCCGGGCTTCCCGCCACGTAATATTTCTTCGCCCAGCTCGAATCCGGCGCGAGCGCGAGTTGCCGATGCGCACCGGCGCCATGCCGTTTCGTCTCGATCGACAGCGCTCGCGCGCGGTAGTGCTCGTAGAGCCGCAGGAATTCCGCGAGATAGATCGCCGCGATCCGCGTGTCGCGAATCTCGAGCAGGTTCTCGTCGTTGTACTGCTCGGAGTTGCGGCTCATGTTCGCCGAGCCCGTATAGACGATCGGGTTCGCGCCTTCCGCATCGATCACGATGAACTTGTGGTGGATCACGACCGGCGGATACGCCGGCGCCGGCTCGCCCGGAAAGAGGCGCAGCTCCGGCTCGAAACCCTTCGGCACCGTCGCCGGCGAAAAATACGCGGCATCGATCACGTCGCGCCGATCGCGCTGGCGATGATAAAGCTCGAGGTTCGCGAGCGTCGCCGCATCGAGCGACTGCCCGTCGTGCTGCGCGGCATCGGCCTTCGTCGCGCTGCCGACGTTGATGCGGTTCACCAGGCCGAACATCATCAGGCCGCGGTCGCCGGCTGCAAAGCATGCGTCGCGCAGCGCAGCGTCGGTCGGCATGAACAGGCAGAACGACACCGAATGCTCCGCGGCCGCGATCGCGGCGACGATCGTATCGATCTCGGTGCGCTGCCCCGCCGGCTCCGGCGAAAACGCGACGCGCACCTGCGCGCTGCCGATCGTCATCGGCGCCGACCAGCCCGCCGACAACTTCGCCGTCTCCGCGATCGGCGGATTCCCGGCCAGCGCGTGCGCACGCGCGTTGTACAGCGCCGCGAGCGCCGGCGAATCGAATGCGTGCAGCACGTTCGCCTGCTCCGTCAGCCCTTCGGTCGTGAAGTTCGCGGAACCGGTCAGCACGCGCGCGGGCGTCACCGCGGTTGCCGCATTTGCCGGTGCGTCGGTCACGATGAACTTGTCGTGCATGATGTGCGTCCGGTCGCGCGGCGCGAGCGTCGCGAGGCCCTGCAGCGCGTCGACGGCCGGCTGGTTCGGCGACGGCAGCGGCGGCTTGCCCTTGCGCGCGGTCGTGTGCGCGTCGTAGACGATCGCGAGCGACGCTTCGCCGTGCCGCCGTCCGAACGCCTCGAAAGCGGGCAGCGCCCACAGCGTGTCCGTCAGGTGATAGACGGCCGACACCGCGCGCGACGCGGGGTCGAGCATCGCCGCGAACACCTGCTCCATGTCGTTCGCGAGCCACGCGCGCAGCTTCAGTGCCTGGTCCGCGCTCGGCGCCGCATCCGGCGCGAGACCCAGCGCCGCAACCTGCTTCGCGAACGCCTGCGAGCTGACGACCGCACGGTTGAACCACGTGCCGACACCGTCCACGACGTGCGCGGGCAGCACGACATCGCACACGCCGGCCTCCGCATCGAGCACCTGCAGGTGCTCCGGCGTGCCGACGACCGGATAGACGTCATAGCGGAACGACGCATCGCGGTCCTGCGGATCGATGCGCGCGTCCCACCACATGAATTTCTGGATCGGCGCCTGGTCGGTCGGTGCGTCGCCCTGCGTGTCGGCGGCCGGGCCGTCGAACGTGAGCCGGTTCGGCAGCCAGCTGTTCGGCGCCCGCGTCTTGCCGTCGGCCGACCAGAAGCCCGGCGTACGCCGGATCGCGAAGCCGAGGAAGTCCGAGCGCGACGCCGCATCGGGCCAGTCGAAGGCAAGCAGGACGAGGGTCGGGGAAAGATAACTGCGTACGCTGACGGTCATTCGTTGCTCCTGCCGGACGGGCCGGTCGAGATGAATGAGTCAGTGTTGACGGTGGTTCTTCCCGCGCGATGACGGTTCGATGAACCTTGTATGTCGCACCCGCGTCAGTCGCACACGAGCAGCTCGATGCCGCGTGCGGTCAGCGCGCGGCGCACGGCCTTGTCCGGCGCGCGCTCGGTGACGAGGTAGCGCGCGGCCGATGTGCCGTTGATCCGCACTGGCGTCACGCGGCCGAACTTCGAATGGTCGGCGACGATGATCGCCGTGCCGGCCGCCGCGATCATCCGGCTGCGCACTTCGGCGGCGAGCCGCGAATAGTCGGTGCAGTCGCCGTCCGACGTGATGCCGCCCGCGCCGACGAACGCGAAATCGACATGGTATTGCGCGAGCTGCTGGATCGTATCGAGCCCGAACGTCGCGTCCTCGTCGTCGGACAGTTCGCCGCCGAGCAGCGTCACGCGATTGCCGTTGCGCCGCGCGAGCACGAATGCCGTGCGCCAGTCGTTCGTGTAGATCGACAGCCGGTGCCGGTCGGCCAGCGCGAGCGCGACCGCATGCGGCGTGCTGCCCGAGTCGATCAGCACCGATGCGTCGTCGGGTACGAATTCGGCCGCGCGTCGCCCGATCGTGCGCTTCGCTTCGGCGTTCGCCGCTTCACGCTCGGACAGGCTCGGCTCGCGGCGGTCCGCCGCCAGCGCGCCGCCGTGCGTCATCACGAGCAGGCCGCGCGCCGCGAGCGCATTCAGGTCGCGCCGGATCGTCTCGCGCGATACGTCGAGCGAGCGCACGAGTTCGGCGACCGACAGCGCGCCCGATCGTCCGAGCTCCGACAGAATGTATTGATGACGTTGTTCCGCCAGCATCGCAATGCGCCCGAGGCGACTGGTAATGGGTAAGCCGACCATTGTATTACGGCCGTTTGACCGCCATTTGACGGCGGCGCGGCTGGCGGTCGGCGCGTTTCACGAAAGCGAAATTCTGTATTGCCCGATGCGCGCGAATCGGCACGGCAAGCGGTTGCTACACTCTGCGTTTCGCCGAACGACAGACCATCAAGGGGCTTGCGCAATGTATCGCAAAGGCAGTGTGCTCGAAATCCAGTTTTCGCCAGAACGACTCAACGACGGCGCGGGCGATCCGTACTGGATCGACCTGACGCTCGACGAGGCGCGCCGGCTGTACGAACAGCTCGCCGCGCGCTTCGCGACCGACGCTCGCGCAAACCAGCCGCTCGACACGTTCTCGCTCGACTGATCCTCCGTCCTTTCCGCGCGCCACGGCGCGCTTTCACGCCGCAGCACCTTCATCTGGCCGGCCGGTAACGGAATGGCCGCCGCGCTCGCGCCACAGGCGAATGCAGAATCCGACAAGACGGCGGCTCCGGTTCCGCCGATACTGGCCGACTTCACGATTCGTCCGGCCGTATCGCGGCCCGCCATGCATGTTTAACTCGCTCGTCGCCGCGACTTTCGTCGCGCTGTGGTCCACCGGCTTCATCGTCGCCCGGGCAATCAAGCCGTACGCCGATCCGAACCTGTTCCTGCTCGCGCGTTTCGCCGGCACTGCCGTGCTGTTCGGCGCGGTGGCGCTCGCCGCGCGCGCGCCGTGGCCGGCCCGCCGCGAATGGCTGCGCCACCTGATCGCGGGCGCGCTGCTGCAAGGCGTCTATCTCGGCGCCAGCTACTGGGCCGTCGCGCAGGGACTGAATGCGGGCGTGATGGCGTTGCTCGGCGCGCTGCAGCCGCTCGCCACCGCCGTGCTCGCGGTGCCGCTGTTCAATGAGCGCCTGCCCGCGCGCGGCTGGCTCGGGATGGCGCTCGGCCTCGCCGGCGTCGCGCTCGTGCTCGCGCCGAAAGTGGCGGGCGGCGTCGCGCCGCTGCCGGGCGCCGCGCCCGCGTGGTTCGTCGTGGCCGTGTCGATCCTGTCGGTCGGCTCGATCACCGCCGGTTCGCTGTATCAGAAGGGCAAGCTCGCGCAGAACGACCTGCGCACGGCCGTCGCCGTGCAGAACCTGGGCGCGGCGATCGTCGCGGCGATCTTCGTCGTGCTGCTGCACGAAACGCGCTGGATCGGCTCGCCGGCGCTGTGGATCTCGCTCGTGTGGGGCATCGTGTTCCTGTCCGGCGGCGCGGTCACGATGCTGATGTGGATGCTGCGGCGCGGCAACGCCGCGCGCGCGACGTCGTTGCTGTTCCTCGCGCCGCCGCTCGCCGCGCTGCAGGGCTACTTGCTGTTCGGCGAAACGCTCGCGGCCGTCCAGCTCGCCGGCTTCGGGCTCGCGCTGGTGGGCGTCGTGCTCGCGCGGCGCTGACGCGGGCGAGCGGAAGCAGAGAGCCTCCTCACCGCGCCCCTTTCATGCATCGAAACGAGGCATCCGCGTGCACGCCGGAGCCCGCCGCCCCGCGCGCTGCCCCATGACGATGCAGCGCGTCTCGCCGATGCAACGCGCGGCCGCCGGATCGCATGCCCGGCGCGGCGCCGGGCAGCGATTGCGCTTATGATGAGCGCCTTGCATTTCGTTCCGGAACCACCCTCCATGACATCCGCCGATTACGCCAGCCGCCAACGCGCGATCATTGCCGAACTGAACGTCGCCCCGCAATTCGACGTCGATGCCGAAATCGCCCGCCGCGTCGACTTCCTCGCGCAGTACCTTCGTTCGACCGGCTTGCGGACCTACGTGCTCGGCATCAGCGGCGGCGTCGATTCGTCGACGGCCGGGCGGCTCGCGCAACTGGCGGTCGAACGGCTGCGCGCCGACGGCTACGACGCCCGCTTCATCGCGATGCGCTTGCCGAACGGCGTGCAGAACGACGAAGCCGATGCACAGCGCGCGCTCGCGTTCGTGCGCGCGGACGAGACGTTCACGGTCGACGTGAAGCCGGCGGCCGACGCGATGCTCGCGTCGCTCGTCGCCTCCGGCCACGCGTTCGAAAACCCGGCACAGCAGGACTTCGTGCACGGCAACATCAAGGCACGCGAGCGCATGATCGCGCAGTACGCGGTCGCCGGCGCGCGGCGCGGCATCGTGATCGGCACCGACCACGCGGCCGAATCGCTGATGGGTTTCTTCACGAAGTTCGGCGACGGCGGCGCGGACGTACTGCCGCTCGCCGGCCTGAGCAAGCGCCGCGTGCGTGCGGTCGCCCGCGCGCTGGGCGGCGACGAACTGATCGTGATGAAGGTGCCGACGGCCGACCTCGAGGAACTGCGTCCGCTGCGCCCCGACGAGCACGCGTATGGCGTTACCTACGACGAGATCGACGATTTCCTCGAAGGCAAACCCGTGGCCGACAGCGTGTACGAAACGGTCCTGCGCTTCTACGACGGCTCGCGCCACAAGCGCGCGCTGCCGTACACGCCGTTCGACTGGCCGGCCGCGTAAGCCGGCCCCGTCGCCGCCGCACCATGCCGTGCCGCGCGAACCTCGCGGTTACGCGCGGCACATGCACGACGGGCGACGCTACGCGTGCCCGCCCGTCTTCTTCGCCTGCAGTGCGCGAATCCGCATCCGCGCGCCCGTATCGCTGACCGTCGCGTCGTACATCGTCGCGAGATCGCGCTTGAGCGCGGTGCGCGAACCGCCGTCGAGATACACCATGTGCCCCGACGGATAAAAGCGCGCGGACAGGTTCTGCCGCACCTTCTGATCCTCGAGCGGCATCTGCTGGAGGTCGATCACGGTCTGGTAGAACGGCGTGACGAAATCGTAGAGGCCGTTCGCCGACAGCACCTTCAGGTCGACGTTCAGCGCCATCACCGCGGCGAGATCGCCGGCCGTATAGAGGATCACGTTCCCCTTCGCATCGATACCCTGCTGCGCGCCGGTCGGATCGATGTGGCTGAAGTCCCAGTTCTGGAACGCCTGGTCGTTCAGGTCCGTGAACGCGGAATTCGACGTGAACTTCAACTGCTCGTTCAGGTAGCTGTTCCACATCGCCGTGTAGACGCCGGTCACGGCCGTCATCGTCGGATCGTTGCCGCCCGAGTTCGGATCGATCTTGCCGGCGATGCCCGACGAGATCCCGGTCACGCGGCCGTCGTACGACCCGAGCGCCAGCCCCTGCGCGTGCAGCAGCGTCGTCAGGAACAGCGAATTGCCACGCGCGTCGTAGCCCGCGATGTCGAGCCCCCAGGTCTGCAGCGTCGCTGTGTCGATGCCCGTGTAGCCCGACAGCCTCCGCACGGCGGCCGGATCGGCATGCGGCACGTTGCGCAGTGCGGTCAGGTAATCGGTACGCGCGAACTGCGCGACTTCCTCGACGAACGTGCCGAGATCGGTCGGCGCGGGCGTGACGCCGAGCTTCTTGTGATACCACGCGTCCGCCGCGGCGGTCGGCAGCGCGCCGACCGGGTTGCCGGCCTGCCGGTAGTCGAGGATCGACGACTGCAGCGTGACGCCGTTCAGGTCGACGCCGTCCTCGTGCAGCTTGTACGCAAGCACGCAGCTGCGCGCGGTGCCGTACGACTCGCCGAACAGGTATTTCGGCGAATTCCAGCGGTTGTTCTTCGTCAGGTAGCGCTTGATGAACTGCTTCAGCGAATTCGCATCCTGGTCGACGCCCCAGAAATTGCGGTTCTTGTTCGGCGCGACGGCCGCCGAATAGCCGGTGCCGACCGGGTTGATGAACACCAGGTCGCTGTGGTCGATCATGCTGTCCGGATTGTCTTCCATCTGGTACGGCGCGGGCGGCGTGAATCCCGGCATCGAGGTCTTGATGCGCTTCGGCGCGAACGAGCCGAGCAGCACGAACACCGACGACGACCCCGGCCCGCCGTTGTAGAAGAACGTGACGGGCCGCGTTTCCTCCTTCGCGCCGTCGGCCGTGAACGCGACGTAGAAGATCTTCGCGGCCGGCAGCGAACTGCTCGGGTCGACCGTCACGAGATGGCCGGCCGTCGCCGTGTACGCGATGCGCTTGCCGTCGATCAGGATCGTATGGTGCGTGATCGCGGCCGCTTCGGTCGTGTCGGTGACCGAGTCGTCGGGGCCGTTGCCGTACGCGACCGGATCGAAGAACGGCTGGTCGCGGCCGTGGCTCAGCGCGACCGGATTGATGGTCGGCGGCACGCCATGCGAATTGTGGTCGCCGTGATGCAGCGGATACACGCCGCCGGAGGATGCGGAATCGATGCCCATCGTGCTGCTCCTGGAGGTGAAAAAAGACGCGGGCAGGAAACCCGCGTCGCGTAAAAAGGCCTGTGCCGGCGTGTCAGCTCGACGGCTTGCGCGCGAGGATTGCCGCGAGTTTCGCGCCGTCGGGGCTGCCGAGGCCCGTGCACGCATCCCAGCCGGACGCCGCTGCATAGGTGCCGTTCGAGCCTTTGGTGATGTCGCGCAGCGCGCCCGGATTCTTGTACAGCGCCGGATTGATCCAGCCAGCCGATGCGCCCGCCGCCGCGTTGATCCGTGCGATCAGCGCGGCCCACAACGGCGCGACCGCGCTCGTGCCGCCCATCACCGCGGGCGTGCCCGCGATCGACACCTCGTAGCCCGTCTGCGGCGATGCATCACCGGCGACGTCCGGCACGCCGCGCTTCGCGAGCGGCACGCTGCTGCCGTCGGCGAGCGCAACCTTCAATCCTTGCTGCCATGCCGGCAGGTCGAACAGCGTGCTGACGCCGCCGCCGCCCGCGCCGCCACCGGACGCCTCGTCGTTCCACGTGACCTCGCCGCGGATGCCCTGTCCGGGCAGCGCATCGAGCTGCGTGCCGCCGCAGCCGAGCACGTACGGGCTCGATGCGGGGAAGTCGACGTGATCGGTGCCGTCCTGCAACCCGTCGCCCGAGCCGCTGTCGCCCGACGCCGCGCACACGGTGATGCCCTGCGCGGCGGCCGCCTGCAACACACGGTTGAACGCCTGCGCCGACTGCGCCTGCCAGATCGCTTCCGGCCCGCCCCAACTGATCGAAATCACCGACGGTCTGTTGGTCTTGTCGGTGACGGCCGCGTTGACGGCCTGGATGAAGCCCGCGTCGCTGTTCGGCGCGAAATAGACCGCGATCTTCGCGGCCGGCGCGATCGCACCGGCGATCTCGATGTCGAGCGCGACTTCACCGTCCGGGCCGTTCGCGTCGCCGGTCGGCGCGTTGCGGCCGGTGCCGACGTTGACGTCGACGAGCGTCGGCGGCGTGTCGATGCCGAGCCCGCGGAAATACTGCTGGATATCGGCCGCGCGATAGCCGCCGCCGAGTTCGACGATCGCGATGCACTGCCCGGCGCCGTCGCCGGCCGGAAAACCGTACAGCGACGCGAGCTGGACCGGCGTGAACGTGACGCTCGTGGCGCCGCGCGCCGGCCTGAACGGCGGACGCAGCCGGAAGTGCGGCCGCGCCTGCGGGCGGCTGTCGAGGCCGAGCACGGCCGTGACGGCGTCGCCGAGTTCGTCCGGCAGCGCGATCGGGCCCGAGCGGCCGCGGTACTGACCGATCGAACGATGCTCGAAACGCTCGAGCTTCACACCGAATGCCGCTTCGAACTGCTGGATCGTGCCCGACAGCACGACGACGCTTTCGACCGGGTCGACGCGATCGACCGTCAACTGGTGACGACGCGCGAAGTCCTCGGTCTTGCGGATGTCGTCGGAATGGGCGGAGAAACGCTGCGCGAAGGCTTCGCGCGACAGCGGTTTCGCCTGTGCGTCGCCGGTGGCGAGCTGGTGGACCAACGTATCGAGTTGCCCTTCTTCCTGCCGCCGCAACATGATCGTGACGTGGATGCGTTCTGCCGGATCGCACGGGCCGAGGCACTTGGACTCGGGGACGATTCGGGGTTCACGGTCGGCGTGAAGATGCCTTGCCATGTTCTGACCCTCCTTGGTACCGCGTTGCACGGAACAGCCAGGAAATCGGACATAGCCGGCGGAAGTCGGTTCCGTTCGGTCAGTCGGTTCGCGAATGCGCGAAGTTAAAGGGAGTTTAGATCAGTCAGACGATTTGCGCGCACGCCCTTCTGCGGCGGGGCATGGGCACGAAGGCCGGCATTGCACGCGGCCTCCGTCGATCGTCGCATCGCTGCCGCGCGGCCCGTCGACCCGCACGGCAGCGATACGACGATGCGGCTCAATCCATCGACAGCCGCAACGCGAACCCGATCAGCGCAGCGGAAAACGTCCAGCGCTGGACCGTCTGCGCGAGCGGATGCGCGCGCATCCACGCCGCGATGCGCGACGCGCCGAACACGCATGCGAGGTCGAAGCACACGCCGGCCGCGACCAGCAGCGCGCCGAGCTCGAACATCTGCCACACGACGGGCCCGGCCTCGGGCCGCACGAACTGCGGCAGCAGCACCGAGCAGAACAGCAGCGCCTTCGGATTCAGCAGGTTCGTCAGCAGCCCCTTGAAGAACGACTGCCGCAGTTCGTCCGGGGCCGCCTCGTCGCCGTCGCCGAGTGCGAACACCGGCGAGCGGAACACCTGGATCGCGACGTACGCGAGATAAAGTGCGCCGCCGTAACGGATCGCTTCGTACAGCCACGGCGCGCTGCGGATCAGCGCCGCGACGCCGCACGCGGAGAGTGTCACGTGCGCGGTGCGTGACAGGGAAAGGCCGGCCGCCGCCGCCATGCCCGGGCGCACGCCGCGGCCGATGCTGGTCTGCAGCACGAGCGCCATGTCGGGCCCGGGCACCGCGTAGATGGCCGCCAGCGCGGCGAGATAAATCAACAGCAAATGCGTGGAAATCATGGTCTGCCCCCGTCCTTCAATGACGATATGTTGCCGCTGGAGGTGGAGGGATTATTGGCCATCTTTGGCTCAGGATTGGCGATCCATAGCGGAATCCGCCACAATCATGGAATCCAGACACGGATTCCGCCAACATGACCGAACTCGACAAAACCGATCGCGCGATTCTCGCCGCGGTGCAGCGCGACGGCCGCCTGCCGATCGCGCGCCTCGCCGATTCCGTCGGCCTGTCCGAAACGCCGTGCGCGCGGCGCCTGAAACGTCTCGAAAACGACGGCTACATCGAGCGCTACCGCGCGCAGCTGTCACGCCAGGCGCTCGGCTTCGGCGTCGTCGCGTTCGTGCTCGTGCGGTTCGCGACGCACGACCGCAAGGTCGCCGACCGGTTCGAACGGGAAGTGCTCGGCATCGAGCGGATCCTCGCGTGCCACAACGTCGCGGGCACAGCCGACTACCTGCTGCAGGTGGTCGCGCGCGATCTCGACGACTACGGCACGTTCCTGCGCGACTCGCTGCGGATGCTGCCGGGCGTCACGTCGATCGAATCGGCGCTGTCGCTACGGGAGGTGAAGCATGACGCGGGGTTGCCGGTGCCATGATGCAGGCCGCGGCCCGGCCCGCTCCGGCGTGACATTCGTCCACAGTGCCGGCGTTGCCCGGCCGCACGCGGGTTCACACGACGTCGGGCGACTGGTGCGCGCGCTCGAGATCCTCGAGAAACGCTTCGACGAGCGGATCGCCGCGCCCGTCGCGCGCCACGACCATATGGAACGTGACCTCGTAATGCAGCCGATCCGGGCTGAGCGGCGCGAGGAGCCCTTGCGCGACATACGGCGCCGCGAAGTGCTGCGGCAGATAGCCGAGGTGATGGCCTGACAGGATCAGCAGCGCGACCGCCTCCATGTTGTCGGCGGTCGCGGTCACGCGATCGGGCGTGGTCGACATCTGCGCCTCCGGCAGCGGATACGAGCGCCAGGCCCATTCGAATCCCGCGACGTCGGCTGGCGTCAGCGCGCCGGCGCGTTCGAACAGCGGATGGCCGCGGCCGCAGTATGCGACCTGCCGCTCGACGAACAGCGGCGTGTAGTGCAGCGTCGGCACGCGATGCCAGAAGTAGCCGACCGCGATCTGGATCTCGCCGCTCAGCAGTTTTTCCTCGAGATCGCCCGGCGCGCGCACCGAGATCGAGAAGCGCACGGCCTGGTCGCGTGTGCGGAACGCGGCGATCGCCTCCGCGATCCGCGCGTTCTGGCTGACCGGCGTATGGCCGATCAGGCCGATATTCAGCGTACCGACGAGTTGGCGGTCCATGTGCCGCGCGGCCATCCCGAATTCGTCGAGCGCGGCGAGCAGCTTGCGGCTCATCGCGTGGAACCGCTCGCCCTTCGGCGTGAGCCGGAAGCCGCTGCGGCCGCGCTCGCAGAGCCGGTAGCCGAGCCGCGTCTCGAGCGACGACAGTTGCGCGCTGATCGTCGACTGGCCGACGTTCAGCATCGCCTGCGCGGCCGACACGCCGCCCGCGTCCGTGACCGCGAGAAACACGCGGATCAACCGCAGATCGAGGGTCGACAGATTCCCCAGCACGCTATTCCCCTTCCATACATCGATGAAAATCGATGTTTACGTCGATATCTTCGCATTCTTCTTTCCGGTCGGACGCGTAAAACTATGCGCCAGGCCGCGTCGAATGATACGGCAACCCCACATCGGAAGAGACAAACCCATGAACGATCACACCCATTTCCAGCCGCTCGGCGGCAATGAAATGCCGCGCAGCGGCGGCATCGCGACGATGATGCGCCTGCCGCACGTGGCGAGCGCCGCCGGCCTCGACGCGTGTTTCGTCGGCGTGCCGTTCGACCTCGGCACCTCCAATCGCACCGGCGCACGCTTCGGCCCGCGCCAGATCCGCACGGAATCGGTGCTGCTGCGCCCGTACAACATGGCCACGCGCGCCGCGCCGTTCGATTCGCTGCAGATCGCCGACATCGGCGACGTCGCGATCAACCCGTACAACCTGCACGACTCCATCGCGCGCATCGAGACCGCGTACGACGCGATTCTCGCGCACGACTGCAAGCCGATCACGCTCGGCGGCGACCACACGATCGCGCTGCCGATCCTGCGCGCGATCCACCGCAAGCACGGCAAGGTTGCATTGATCCACGTCGATGCACACGCCGACGTGAACGATACGATGATGGGCGAAAAGATCGCGCACGGCACGCCGTTCCGCCGCGCGGTCGAAGAAGGCCTGCTGCACGGCGACAAGGTCACGCAGATCGGCCTGCGCGGCACCGGCTACGCAGCCGAGGATTTCGACTGGTGCCGCGAGCAGGGCTTTCGCGTGGTCCAGGCCGAGGAATGCTGGAACAAGTCGCTCGCCCCGCTGATGGAAGAAGTGCGCGCGCGCATCGGCGACACGCCCGTCTACATCAGCTTCGACATCGACGGCATCGATCCGGCCTACGCGCCGGGCACCGGCACGCCGGAAATCGCGGGCCTCACGGTGCCGCAGGCGCTCGAGATCATCCGCGGCGCGAAGGGGCTGAACATCGTCGGTTGCGATCTCGTCGAAGTCGCGCCGCCGTACGACCCGTTCGGCACCACGGCCCTGCTCGGCGCGAACCTCGCCTACGAGTTGCTGTGCGTGCTGCCCGGCGTCGCGTACCGCGACTGATCCCGGCGCACGGCCTATTCCAAATCAGAGGATTCCAGAGGAGCACATAACAGATGGGGACTGCCATCAAGCAACCGAAGCGGGCGGCGCTCGCTTCATTCGTCGGCACCACGATCGAATGGTACGACTTCTATAGCTACGCGACCGCCGCCGCCATCGTGTTCGGCCCGCTGTTCTTTCCCGGCGAAAGCCGTTTCGTCAGCCTGCTCGCGTCGTTCGGCTCGTTCGCGGTCGGCTTCTTCGCGCGGCCGCTCGGCGGCGTGATGTTCGGCTATCTCGGCGACCGCTTCGGCCGCAAGCGCTCGCTGCTCGCGACGCTGATGCTGATGGCCGTGTCGACGGTCGCGATCGGCCTGCTGCCGACCCATGCGCAGGCCGGCGTGATCGCACCGATCCTGCTGGTTCTGATGCGCGTGCTGCAAGGCATCGCGGTCGGCGGCGAATGGGGCGGCGCGGTGCTGCTCGCCGGCGAGCATGCGCCCGAAGGCAAGCGCACGTTCTTCGCGTCGTTCGCGCAGCTTGGCAGCGCAAGCGGCCTGATCCTGTCGATGCTCGCGTTCGGCGCGATCAGCACGCTGTCGAAGGACGACATGATGAGCTGGGGCTGGCGCGTGCCGTTCCTCGCGAGCGCCGTGCTGCTGGCGGTCGGCTTCGTGATCCGCGCGAGCGTGTCCGAGTCGCCCGAGTTCGAGGAAGTCAGGAAGAGCGGCAACACCGCGCAGAACCCGGTGCGCGAGGCGCTCAAGTACTGGCCGCTGCTGCTGCTCGCGATCGGCGCGAACGTGTACGGGATCGCCGGCGTGTATTTCAGCAATATCTTCATGATCAGCTACGCGACGCAGTTCCTGTCGCTCGACCGGTCGATGGTGCTGCATTGCATGACGATCGTCGCCGTGCTGCAGTTCGTCGTGCAGCTCGCCGCCGCGTTCATCGCGCAGCGCTTCGGCACGACGCGCGTGTTGCTGATCACCGGCGCCTGGGCCGCGATCGTGCCGTTCGTGATGCTGCCGCTCGTGCATATGGGCACGCCGCTGTCGATCACGGTCGGCGTCGGCCTCGCGACGCTCGCGGAGTCGGGCTACTACTCGGTGGTCGCGGGTTTCGTCAGCGGCATCTTCATCGCGCGCATCCGCTACACGGCGATCTCGATCGCGTACCAGGTGTGCGGTGCGATCGCCGGCGGCCTCACGCCGCTCGTCGCCACGCTGATCGCACAGAACACCGCGCCGCAATGGTGGCCGCTCGCGATTCAGTACACGAGCGCCGCCGTGCTGTCGTCGGTGTGCGTGTGGCTGATCTCGCGCCGCGTCAGCATCGACGATGCCGGCGCGCCCGGCAAGGCGGACGAAGCGTTGCCGCGCGGCGCACGCACCGCGTAACCCCACGCAACGGGCAGGCGACATCGCCTGCCCGTTTGCATGGGCGTACCGCGGTACGCCGCAACGTCCCCAAACACTCATCGCGAAAAGCGGGCCGCCGTTTCCGCTGTCCGATCGTCGATCGCGACGACATTCGCCCAGCGTTCGCGCGTTATCGCACCTGGCTGCGCAGCGTCTTCGCGGCGGCGACCATGTTCGTCAGCGCCGGAATCACTTCCGCCCACTGGCGCGTCTTCAGCCCGCAGTCCGGGTTCACCCACAGGCGTTCCGCCGGAATCCGCTCGGCCGCCTTCCTCATCAGGCCGACGATATGATCTTGCGTCGGGATGTTCGGTGAGTGGATGTCGTACACGCCGGGCCCGATCTCGTTCGGATACCTGAAGCTGTCGAACGCGTCGAGCAGCTCCATGTCCGACCGCGACGTTTCGATCGTGATCACGTCCGCGTCCATGTCGGCGATCGACGCGATGATGTCGTTGAACTCCGAATAGCACATGTGCGTATGGATCTGCGTATCGTCCTGCACGCCGTTCGCGGTGATGCGGAACGACTCGACCGCCCATTCCAGGTACTCGTCCCATTGCGCGCGACGCAGCGGCAGCCCTTCGCGCAGCGCGGCCTCGTCGATCTGGATCACGCGCACGCCGGCCTTCTCGAGATCGAGCACTTCGTCGCGGATCGCGAGCGCGAGCTGGTAGCACGACACCGAACGCGGCTGGTCGTCGCGCACGAACGACCAATTCAGGATCGTCACCGGACCGGTCAGCATGCCCTTCATCGGCTTGTTCGTCAGCGACTGCGCATACGCGATCCATTCGACTGTCATCGCCTTCGGGCGGCTGATGTCGCCGAACAGGATCGGCGGCTTCACGCAGCGCGAACCGTACGACTGCACCCAGCCGAATTGACTGAATGCGTAGCCGTCGAGCTGCTCGCCGAAGTATTCGACCATGTCGTTGCGTTCGGCTTCGCCATGCACCAGCACGTCGAGCTCGAGCGACTCCTGCTCGCGCACGCTGCGCGCGATTTCCGCCTGCATCGCCTCGCGGTAACCGGCTTCATCCAGCGCGCCGGCCTTGAACTGGCTGCGCGCCAGGCGAATCTCGGCGGTCTGGGGAAACGAGCCGATCGTCGTCGTCGGGAACGCCGGCAGGTTCAGGCGCGCGGACTGTTTCGGCGCGCGCTGCGTGTACGGGCTCGCGCGATTGCCGAGCTGCGCGTCGATGCGCGCGATCGCGGCCTTCACCGCCGGGTTGTTCACGCGCGGCGAGCGACGGCGTGCTTCGATCGCGGCGGCGTTCGCGGCGAGCGCGTCGGCCACCTTGTCGCGGCCTTCGTTCAGCGCGGTCGCGAGCACCTTCAGTTCGTCGAGCTTCTGCAGCGCAAACGCGAGCCATGCACGGATCTCCGCGTCGAGCTTCTCCTCGTTCGCGAGATCGACCGGCACATGCAACAGCGAGCACGACGGTGCGAGCCACAGGCGATCGCCCAGTCGCTTCGCGAGCGGTTCGAGCCAGTCGAGCGTCGCGTTCAGGTCCGTCTTCCAGATGTTGCGGCCGTTGATCGCGCCCACCGACAGCACGCGGTCGGCCGGCAGTTCGCGCACGAGTGCATCGATTTCGTCGCGGGCGTTGATCGCATCGATATGCAGGCCGTCGACCGGCAGCGAGACCGCAAGCGTCAGGTTTTCCTTGAGCTGTCCGAAGTACGTCGCGAGCAGCAGCTTGATGCGGCGCGTCTCGAGCGCGTCGTACGCGGTGCGCAGCGCCATGCGCCATTCGGCGTCGAGCTCGGTGACGAGGATCGGTTCGTCGATCTGCACCCATTCGACACCCTGCGCGGTCAGCGTGTCGAGCAGCGCGCCATATACCGGCAGCAACTTCGGCAGCAGCGCGAGGCGATCGGAATCGTCCTTCGCCTTGCCGAGCCACAGATACGTGACGGGGCCGAGAATCACCGGCTTCGCGGCGACGCCCTGCGCCTGCGCTTCCGCCAGTTGCTGGAGCAGGCGCGACGGATCGAGCGAGAAGTTCGTGTCCGCGTGGAACTCCGGCACGATGTAGTGATAGTTCGTGTCGAACCACTTCGTCATTTCACCGGCCGCGACACCGCCGTAGCATGCCGCGTGTTCTTCCGCCGACTGCGCCGAACGGCCGCGCGCGACGCGGAAATAGTTGTCGAGCGCATCGCCATGGAAGTCCTGCACGCGTTTCGGCAGGTTGCCGAGCGTGAAGCTCATGTCGAGCACCTGATCGTAGAACGCGAAATCGCCGATCGGTACGAGATCGAGGTCGCGCTGGTCGTTCCAGTGGCGTTGGCGAAGTTCGGCGCCGAGTGCCTTCAGTTCGTCGCGCGTCGATTCACCCTTCCAGTAGCGTTCGAGACCGAACTTGAGTTCGCGCTTCGCGCCGATGCGCGGAAAACCGAGGTTGTGTGTCGTAACCATGAAGCTGCCATCCAGAAGAAATTGAAGATCCGGCAGCCATCATAGGGATTTCACCCCATGAAATAAAATGGCATTATTTCATTCATCCATTAAATCTGTTCATGTATCTGCTGGGTGAACGATCTCCATGCTGGAACGATTCCATCTCGTCGTGATCCGCGAAGTCGAGCGCCAGGGCTCGCTGACCGCGGCCGCCAATGCGCTGCATCTCACGCAATCGGCGCTCAGCCATACCGTCCGTAAAATCGAGCAGCAGCTCGGCACGCCGATCTGGGACCGGGAAGGACGCGGCCTGCGGCTCACGCAAGGCGGGCAGTATCTGCTGAAGCTGGCGAACCGGCTGCTGCCGCAGTTCGAACTCGCCGAGGAGCGGATGAAGCAGTACGCGAAGGGCGAGCGCGGCACGCTGCGCATCGGGATGGAATGCCATCCGTGCTACCAGTGGCTGCTGAAGGTCGTGTCGCCGTATCTGTCGCGCTGGCCGGACGTCGACGTCGACGTGAAGCAGCGCTTCCAGTTCGGCGGCATCGGCGCGCTGTTCGGCCATGACATCGACGTGCTCGTGACGCCCGATCCGCTGAACAAGCCGGGGCTGCGCTTCGATCCCGTGTTCGATTACGAGCAGGTGCTGGTGGTCGCGGACGCGCATCGGTTCGCGAACGCCGACTACGTGACGCCCGAGCAGCTGACCGACGAGGTCCTGATCACCTACCCGGTCGAGACCGACCGGCTCGACATCTACAACCAGTTCCTGACGCCGGCCGGCATCGTGCCGAGACGCCACAAGTCGATCGAGACGACCGACATCATGCTGCAGATGGTGGCGAGCGGGCGCGGCGTGGCCGCGCTGCCGAGGTGGCTTGCCGATGAATACGCGGACCGGATGCCGGTCGTGCCTGTCAAGCTCGGCAAGAGGGGCATTGCGAAACAGATCTTCCTCGGCATCCGCGAGGCGGATGCGTCGATCGACTATCTGGCCGCATTCGTCGCGCTGGCGCGCGAATCGACATGGAGCGCGCCACGCATGCTGCGCTAGCCGCGCTCGCACGCCGCGCACTTCCGGCGGCCGCATGTCGGTGCGCAGGCTGGTGTTCACTATATGGACGACGACGCGAGCCTTGCACGGCAAGTTGCGTCACGACGTCACAGCGCCTTCCCCTTACACATCCGTAAGACCATGATTCGTCATCCGTACTGTCATCAAACTGACTGCTAGCTAAAGCTAGGATCGGACGCGGTTCCCTTACGAGATGCCGTCATGAATCATCCTGCTTCGTCCGCACCGAACAATTCGGGTTCAGTCGCACGCACCAGGCAGGTCGGCTATGCCGTGTTCCTGCTGGTGCTCGCGTTCGGCGCCGCCTATATCGCCACGCACCTGATCGCCGATCTGTCGCCGGTCCGCGAAGGGTCGCTGTTCCCGTACCTGATGCTCGGCGCCGCGCTGCTGATCGCGCTCGGCTTCGAATTCGTCAACGGCTTCCACGACACCGCGAATGCGGTGGCCACCGTGATCTATACCCACTCGCTGACGCCCAACGTCGCGGTGATCTGGTCCGGCATGTGGAACTTCCTCGGCGTGATGGTCTCGAGCGGCGCCGTCGCGTTCGGCATCCTGCAGTTGCTGCCGGTCGAACTGATCCTGCAGGTCGGTAGCGGCGCCGGCTTCGCGATGGTGTTCGCGCTGCTGATCGCCGCGATCATGTGGAACCTCGCGACCTGGTATTTCGGGCTACCGTCGTCGAGCTCGCATACGCTGATCGGGTCGATCATCGGCGTCGGCCTGATGAACCAGTTGATGCACGGACCATCCGGCACGAGCGGCGTCGACTGGGGCCAGGCGCTCGGTGTCGGCAAGTCGCTGCTGTTTTCGCCGATCGTCGGCTTCCTGTGCGCGTCACTGCTGCTGCTCGTGCTGAAAGCGCTCGTGCGGGTTCCCGAGCTGTACAAGGAGCCACAGAGGGATCAACCGCCGCCGTTCTGGATTCGGTGCCTGCTGATCCTGACCTGCACGGGTGTGTCGTTCGCGCACGGATCGAACGACGGGCAGAAAGGGATGGGCCTCATCATGCTGATCCTGATCGGTACGGTGCCGACCGCGTATGCGCTGAACAAGGCCGTCACGCCGGCCGAATCGCAGACCTTCGTCGCCGTCGCGAACCAGGCTGCCGCGACGTTCGGGAAGTACACGAACGGCGTCGCGCCGTCCGCGAACCCACGCGCCGACGTCGAGCACTACGTGCAGCATCGTGAACTGACGCCCGCCGTGCTGCCTGCAGTGCAACAGCTGTCCACGTCGCTCGCGACCGCGGTCGGCGTGTCGGGGTCGATGGCGGCGGTGCCGCAACGCGACGTCGACAACGTGCGCAACACGATGTATCTGGTGTCCGAAGCAATTCGCCTGATCGAGAAGTCGGGGCAGCCCGCGCTCGCCGCCGACGACAAGCTCGCAATCGACAACTATCGCAAGCAACTCGACCACGCGACCAAGTTCATTCCGACGTGGGTGAAAGTCGCCGTCGCGATCGCACTGGGCCTGGGCACGATGGTCGGCTGGAAGCGGATCGTCGTGACCGTCGGCGAGAAGATCGGCAAGCAGCATTTGACGTATGGGCAGGGCGCGTCGGCCGAACTCGTCGCGATGCTGACGATCGGCGCCGCCGACGTGTACGGGCTGCCCGTGTCGACGACGCACGTGCTGTCGTCGGGCGTCGCGGGCACGATGGCCGCGAACGGATCCGGGTTGCAGTGGAGCACCGTGCGCAGCCTCGTTCTCGCGTGGGTGCTGACGCTGCCCGCGTCAATCGTGCTGGCAGGCGGGCTCTACTGGTTGTTCCGGTCAGTGGCTTGATCGGGTAAACGGGACGCGGCCGGTGAAAGCCGGTCGCCTGCCGTGGAAAATATCTCCGTCCCTTCTCCGCTTCGACACTTCTCGGCATTCGATGGGGCCGTGCCACGTCCTTGCCTTTTCCGCCTTTCCGGATTGGAGAGCAAGATCTGGAGCGCGCCGGCACACGGACGCCGCTAGACTGGGTTCATCAACTTTCATCGTGGCTTCGACCGTGCACGCGACGCTTGTGAATATTCCACGCGATCGTACGGCGCCACAACGCTGACGAACCGAGGTACGCCCGTGAATATCGCCAATCTGCAACCTGCCGTCGAATCGCCGGACATCGCGCAACGCGTCGATGCAATCGACTGGCCGACCGTCGATATCGAGCTCGATCGCTACGGATGTGCGCGAGTACCGGGCCTGATCTCCGCGAGCGAGTGCGATGCGCTCGCCTCGCTCTATCCGCGGGATGCGCTCTATCGTTCGCGCGTCGTGATGGCACGGCACGGCTTCGGGCGCGGCGAATACAAGTACTTCGCGTACCCGCTGCCCGCGGTCGTCGACGAGCTGCGCGCGACGCTCTACCCGCATCTCGCGCCGATCGCCAATCGCTGGAACCAGGCGCTCGGGATTGACGTCCGCTATCCGAAAGAGCACCGGACATTCCTCGATCGCTGCCACGCGGCGGGACAGACACGACCGACGCCGCTGATCCTGCAATACGGTCCCGACGACTACAACTGCCTTCATCAGGACCTGTACGGCGAGCATGTCTTTCCGCTTCAGGTCGCTATCCTGCTGTCGGTACCTGGTCGGGATTTCACGGGCGGCGAGTTCGTGCTGACGGAACAGCGACCACGCATGCAGTCACGCGCGGAAGTGGTGCCGCTGATACAAGGCGACGCGGTGATCTTCGCCGTCCACGGCAGGCCCGTGCAGGGAACGCGCGGCGTCTACCGCGTCAACTTGCGCCATGGCGTGAGCAGAATCCGAAGCGGCCACCGCCACACGGTCGGCATCATCTTCCATGACGCGCAATGACGGCCTGCGGGGTGCAACGCGATGTTGTCGCGCCATTCGGCATGCGGGTGAGTTTGCGCAACAAGCCCTGCACATCGTTGCGCGAGGATCGTTGCGCCGTGCCGCCGCCGCATGGTCCGCGCATCACCAATGGTGACGGGCGACGGGCACACTGTCCTGCAGACGATCGTCGCCATGACGGATCGACGTTTCAAGTGAGCGACAAAAAACTGAAGCCCTCACCCGTCGCGACGCCAATGCAATGAGAAGTCCTGCTTACCCACGAGCCGCATTTGCCCGCAGGCGATCGCCAGCATTGGAAGCCAGCCGCGCATAGCCGGGCAACGTCAGCAGCGCGAGCACGCCCGCCGCAACGAACGCCCAGCGAAAGTCGTCGAGCACGTAATGCACGCCGGCCGCGTCGCCACGCACCAACGCCGCGAGCCGCAGCGACAACGCACCAAATGCAATCCCCATCCCGATCGTCATCTGCTGTGCAGCACTCCACAGCGTGCTGGCCGCGCTCGTCTGTCGAGCCGGGATATCCGCATACGCCAGCGTCGCGAGCGTCGTGAACTGCATCGACCGCGTGAGCCCGTAGACGAATACGACGAACAGCGTGATCGCCAGCGGCGTCGACGCCGTCAGCCAGCCACACGAGATCGTGAAGAGACCGACGATCGTCACGTCGACGAGCGCAACGCGCCGGAAACCGAATCGATCGAGGATCCACGACGTTCCCGCCTTCATTCCGAGATTGCCGAGCGCGCTGGCGAGCAGCAGCAGGCCGGACTGGAACGGCGACAACCCGAAGCCGATCTGGAACAGCAGCGGCAGCAGATACGGCACGGCATTGATCGCCATCCGCGTGATGGAGCCGGTGATCACCGTCACCGAAAATGTCGGCACCTTCAGCGTCGTGAAATCGAGCAGCGGATGCGCACAGCGTTGCGCGTGCATCCACGCGGCGATGCCGAACAGCACGCTCGCGCCCACAAGAATACCCGCCCGCGTGAAGTCGACGTCCTGCTGGCCAGCTGCTTCGGTACCGATCAGCAGACAGGTCAGCGCAGCGCCTGCCAGCACGAAGCCGACCCAGTCGAGCGGTCGGTGCTCGTCGGCACGCGTGTTCCGGACAATCAGCCAGGTACAGACGAGCGCAACAACGCCGAACGGGACATTCAGCAGGAAGATCCATCGCCATGACGCGTAGGTCGTGATGAAGCCACCAATGGGCGGCCCGACGACCGGCGCGACAATGCCTGGCCACGTGATCGTCGCGATTGCGCGCATCAGCTTAGCCTTCTCGGTGCTGCGAACGACGATCATCCGTCCAACCGGCACCATCATCGCTCCGCCGACACCCTGCAGCAGACGCGCGGCCGTGAACGTCATCACACCCTCGGACAGCCCGCACAGCACCGACGCGCCGGTAAAGACGAAGATGGCGGTGGCAAACACCGTGCGCGAGCCATAACGATCTGCGATCCAACCGCTGATCGGGATGAACACCGCGAGCGCTAGCATATAGGCGGTCATCCCGAGGCTCAGCGCGTTCGGCCCGACGCCGAACGAGCGCGCCATCTGCGGCAGCGCGGTCGCGATCACGGTCGTGTCGAGATACTCCATGAAGAACGTTGCAGCGACCAGATATGGCAAGAAGTCGGTCGTCCGACCACTTTGTGCAGGGCTGTCAGTCATGAACGGTGCGGGAAACGGAATCGAAGGACACCGAGTGCCGGTTTATACAGATGAACACCGGGAATCGGGATGAACGGCGATATTACCCCGAAGGGCTGCTTATCCGCTTTGCCGAGCATGTCGCGCAAATGGACTTTATGCGCATAGATTTTTATGACGATATCGTGCCGCAGTCACCGAATGGCGGGACGGGAACATCAAGTCGGGGAATTTTTTCCGGAAAGTGACATTTTTCGACGATCATCGAGCAACGTCGAGCATCATCGGCCTTACAGCACCTTTGCCAGATTCATCGACATTGGCTGGCGCTAACTATTCGCGGATTGGTCTGATCTGGATAAGGGGTGCCGCGCGATCTCGATGGTACGAAGTGGTGGATTGCTCAAGAACCGTGGGCACCTGGAGCAAGACCTTCGGTGCTTCAGTTCCAGCCGCCTGGTACTCGCCATTCCGCTCGCATTTCCGCCGCCCTAATGCAAAAACCCCCGCCTTGTCGGGCGGGGGTTCTTGGCTTAGGGAGCCTGACGATTACCTACTTTCACACGGGAATCCGCACTATCATCGGCGTAGAGTCGTTTCACGGTCCTGTTCGGGATGGGAAGGGGTGGGACCGACTCGCTATGGTCATCAGGCAAAGGGGGTTGTCCTGCTGGCGTGGCCAACAGAACCAATCTGGGAAGAAGCAGTAATTTTGAGTTGTGTGTATCACACACGAGAATCAACCAGTCCGACGCGCTGTAGTCAGCGCGAGACAGACTTGTTATAGGATCAAGCCTTACGGGCAATTAGTATCAGTTAGCTGAACGCATTACTGCGCTTACACACCTGACCTATCAACGTCCTGGTCTCGAACGACCCTTCAAGGGGATCTAGTCCCCAGGGATATCTCATCTTAAGGCGAGTTTCCCGCTTAGATGCTTTCAGCGGTTATCTCTTCCGAACATAGCTACCCGGCGATGCCACTGGCGTGACAACCGGTACACCAGAGGTTCGTCCACTCCGGTCCTCTCGTACTAGGAGCAGCCCCCTTCAAATATCCAACGCCCACGGCAGATAGGGACCAAACTGTCTCACGACGTTTTAAACCCAGCTCACGTACCTCTTTAAATGGCGAACAGCCATACCCTTGGGACCGGCTACAGCCCCAGGATGAGATGAGCCGACATCGAGGTGCCAAACACCGCCGTCGATATGAACTCTTGGGCGGTATCAGCCTGTTATCCCCAGAGTACCTTTTATCCGTTGAGCGATGGCCCTTCCATACAGAACCACCGGATCACTATGACCTGCTTTCGCACCTGCTCGACTTGTCGGTCTCGCAGTTAAGCACGCTTATGCCATTGCACTATCAGCACGATTTCCGACCGTACCTAGCGTACCTTCGTACTCCTCCGTTACGCTTTGGGAGGAGACCGCCCCAGTCAAACTGCCTACCATGCACTGTCCCCGACCCGGATCACGGGCCAAGGTTAGAACCTCAAACAAACCAGGGTGGTATTTCAAGGACGGCTCCACCGAAACTAGCGTTCCGGTTTCATAGCCTCCCACCTATCCTACACAGATCGGTTCAAAGTCCAATGCAAAGCTACAGTAAAGGTTCATGGGGTCTTTCCGTCTAGCCGCGGGTAGATTGCATCATCACAAACACTTCAACTTCGCTGAGTCTCGGGAGGAGACAGTGTGGCCATCGTTACGCCATTCGTGCAGGTCGGAACTTACCCGACAAGGAATTTCGCTACCTTAGGACCGTTATAGTTACGGCCGCCGTTTACCGGGACTTCAATCAAGAGCTTGCACCCCATCATTTAATCTTCCGGCACCGGGCAGGCGTCACACCCTATACGTCCACTTTCGTGTTTGCAGAGTGCTGTGTTTTTATTAAACAGTCGCAGCCACCAGTTTATTGCAACCCCTTCACCCTCCTGGCGCAGGCCAGTCAAGCTACAAGGGCGTACCTTATCCCGAAGTTACGGTACCAATTTGCCGAGTTCCTTCTCCCGAGTTCTCTCAAGCGCCTTAGAATACTCATCTCGCCCACCTGTGTCGGTTTGCGGTACGGTCATCGTTAGACTGAAGCTTAGAGGCTTTTCTTGGAACCACTTCCAATTGCTTCGCTCCCTAAGGAGCTCGCGCCACACCCTTGAATCCTGCGCCCGGATTTGCCTAAGCGCCTTCTCCAATGCAGCGACCGGGACTTCCAACACCCGGACAACCTTCCGCGATCCGTCCCCCCATCGCATCTAACAATGGTGCAGGAATATTGACCTGCTTCCCATCAGCTACGCATTTCTGCCTCGCCTTAGGGGCCGACTCACCCTACGCCGATGAACGTTGCGTAGGAAACCTTGGGCTTACGGCGAGGGGGCCTTTCACCCCCTTTATCGCTACTCATGTCAGCATTCGCACTTCCGATACCTCCAGCACCCTTTACAAGGCACCTTCGCAGGCTTACGGAACGCTCTCCTACCATGCGTGCAAAGCACGCATCCGCAGCTTCGGTATATAGCTTAGCCCCGTTACATCTTCCGCGCAGGACGACTCGATCAGTGAGCTATTACGCTTTCTTTAAAGGGTGGCTGCTTCTAAGCCAACCTCCTGACTGTTTTAGCCTTCCCACTTCGTTTCCCACTTAGCTATATTTGGGGACCTTAGCTGGCGGTCTGGGTTGTTTCCCTCTTGACACCGGACGTTAGCACCCGATGTCTGTCTCCCGTGATTGCACTCTTCGGTATTCGGAGTTTGCTATGGCGGGGTAATCTGCAATAGACCCCCCAACCATGACAGTGCTCTACCCCCGAAGGTGAGACACGAGGCACTACCTAAATAGTTTTCGGAGAGAACCAGCTATTTCCAGGTTTGTTTAGCCTTTCACCCCTATCCACAGCTCATCCCCTAACTTTTCAACGTTAGTGGGTTCGGACCTCCAGTACGTGTTACCGCACCTTCATCCTGGCCATGGATAGATCACCTGGTTTCGGGTCTACGCCCAGCAACTGAACGCCCTATTCGGACTCGCTTTCGCTACGCCTGCCCTATACGGTTAAGCTTGCTACTGAACGTAAGTCGCTGACCCATTATACAAAAGGTACGCCGTCACCCCTTACGAGGCTCCGACTGTTTGTATGCATGCGGTTTCAGGATCTATTTCACTCCCCTCCCGGGGTTCTTTTCGCCTTTCCCTCACGGTACTGGTTCACTATCGGTCGATCACGAGTATTTAGCCTTGGAGGATGGTCCCCCCATCTTCAGACAGGATTTCACGTGTCCCGCCCTACTTGTCGCACACCTAGTTCTTTCATACTGTTTTCGCCTACAGGGCTATCACCTGCTATGGCCGCACTTTCCAGAGCGTTCGGCTAACAATACAAATAAAGAGTGCAAGGCTCATCCCATTTCGCTCGCCACTACTTTGGGAATCTCGGTTGATTTCTTTTCCTGCGGTTACTTAGATGTTTCAGTTCACCGCGTTCGCTTCGCATGGCCTATGTATTCAGCCATGGATACTCCAAAAGGAGTGGGTTTCCCCATTCGGACATCTACGGATCAAAGCTCGTTTGCCAGCTCCCCGTAGCTTTTCGCAGGCTACCGCGTCCTTCATCGCCTGTGATCGCCAAGGCATCCACCACATGCACTTGTTCGCTTGACCCTATAACGAGTCTGTCTCGTTACAGGTTGAGTTCTCGCGTTGTGCCGTATTCCAATTGAGTCAAACATAGAGTTCGAATCATCTTGAGATACATCGATACAATCACAACCCGGATAGTTTCCACGTCCATCTCAAGACGCTTCCGCTATCCAAATTACTTACTTCTTCCAGATTGTTAAAGAACGACAGCCGATACATCCTACGTACCGCTCTGACTGGCTCAATCGCCAATGACAAACACTCGAGCACCTCGAACGCTTGTCATTGAAGATTGGTGGAGGCAGACGGGATCGAACCGACGACCCCCTGCTTGCAAAGCAGGTGCTCTCCCAGCTGAGCTATGCCCCCATGAGTACAGATTTGCCTCAGGTACCTACCGCCAGACAATGGTGGGTCTGGTTGGATTCGAACCAACGACCCCCGCCTTATCAAGACGGTGCTCTAACCGACTGAGCTACAGACCCCTGAGTCTGTCTTTAAATTTACAGCCGATAAGCGTGAGCGCTCAATTTTGCGAGATAGCTCTGGAAAGGAGGTGATCCAGCCGCACCTTCCGATACGGCTACCTTGTTACGACTTCACCCCAGTCATGAATCCTACCGTGGTGACCGTCCTCCTTGCGGTTAGACTAGCCACTTCTGGTAAAACCCACTCCCATGGTGTGACGGGCGGTGTGTACAAGACCCGGGAACGTATTCACCGCGGCATGCTGATCCGCGATTACTAGCGATTCCAGCTTCATGCACTCGAGTTGCAGAGTGCAATCCGGACTACGATCGGTTTTCTGGGATTAGCTCCCCCTCGCGGGTTGGCAACCCTCTGTTCCGACCATTGTATGACGTGTGAAGCCCTACCCATAAGGGCCATGAGGACTTGACGTCATCCCCACCTTCCTCCGGTTTGTCACCGGCAGTCTCCTTAGAGTGCTCTTGCGTAGCAACTAAGGACAAGGGTTGCGCTCGTTGCGGGACTTAACCCAACATCTCACGACACGAGCTGACGACAGCCATGCAGCACCTGTGCGCCGGTTCTCTTTCGAGCACTCCCGCCTCTCAGCAGGATTCCGACCATGTCAAGGGTAGGTAAGGTTTTTCGCGTTGCATCGAATTAATCCACATCATCCACCGCTTGTGCGGGTCCCCGTCAATTCCTTTGAGTTTTAATCTTGCGACCGTACTCCCCAGGCGGTCAACTTCACGCGTTAGCTACGTTACTAAGGAAATGAATCCCCAACAACTAGTTGACATCGTTTAGGGCGTGGACTACCAGGGTATCTAATCCTGTTTGCTCCCCACGCTTTCGTGCATGAGCGTCAGTATTGGCCCAGGGGGCTGCCTTCGCCATCGGTATTCCTCCACATCTCTACGCATTTCACTGCTACACGTGGAATTCTACCCCCCTCTGCCATACTCTAGCCTGCCAGTCACCAATGCAGTTCCCAGGTTGAGCCCGGGGATTTCACATCGGTCTTAGCAAACCGCCTGCGCACGCTTTACGCCCAGTAATTCCGATTAACGCTTGCACCCTACGTATTACCGCGGCTGCTGGCACGTAGTTAGCCGGTGCTTATTCTTCCGGTACCGTCATCCCCCGGCCATATTAGGACCAAGGATTTCTTTCCGGACAAAAGTGCTTTACAACCCGAAGGCCTTCTTCACACACGCGGCATTGCTGGATCAGGCTTTCGCCCATTGTCCAAAATTCCCCACTGCTGCCTCCCGTAGGAGTCTGGGCCGTGTCTCAGTCCCAGTGTGGCTGGTCGTCCTCTCAGACCAGCTACTGATCGTCGCCTTGGTAGGCCTTTACCCCACCAACTAGCTAATCAGCCATCGGCCAACCCTATAGCGCGAGGCCCGAAGGTCCCCCGCTTTCATCCGTAGATCGTATGCGGTATTAATCCGGCTTTCGCCGGGCTATCCCCCACTACAGGACATGTTCCGATGTATTACTCACCCGTTCGCCACTCGCCACCAGGTGCAAGCACCCGTGCTGCCGTTCGACTTGCATGTGTAAGGCATGCCGCCAGCGTTCAATCTGAGCCAGGATCAAACTCTTCAGTTTAAACCTGTTACTGTTTTCGGTTCCGTTAAGAACCGGTCGCTCACTCAAAGCTGACAGGTATATGAATCACTTCATAAACCTGACTTACTTTAGTGTGAGACTCTTGATACTTTCGCTTTCTGATCCGAAGATCAGCTCGCGGCCATCAAGCGCCCACACTTATCGGCTGTTAATTTTTAAAGAGCATTTCTGCGAGAAACCTGAAGTTTCCCAGCAGCGCTGCGTTTTCAGCAGCAGAGAAGCGAGATTATGAACCGTCTTTTTCAGCTCGTCAACAACTTTCTGAACTGCTTCGTTGCGACGGCGGGGGTTCAACTTCGTGTGCGCCGGGGCTCTACAACCTGCCCTCGACCGCACCGCTTCCCTTCTCCTTCCGCGCTGCGTTTCCGTTAGCGCGAAAGAGGCGTGATTCTAAGCAGCTCCCGGCGATCGCGCAAGGGGTTTCTCGAAAAATATAAGGCCCCGCACGCTGCCGCGTGCGGGGCCTTATATAGAGGCAGCCGAAGCGTCAGACCACACGCGCCTGACGCGCCACTATCTCCATATAGTGATCGAGACCAGGCGTCACCTTGCCCTCTTCCTTCGCGGTATCGTCCCAGCGGCGCAGGCGCAGTGCGTCCTCCGCGAACGGGCGCCGCAGGAACGCCGCCGTTTCCTCTTCACTGAAGATGCCTCCCTGCAGCGCGAGGCTGCGCACCGAATCCGGCGACAGGCTCCCGAAGTAGCCGGCGTCCGTGCGGCACAGGCAACGCTTGGCGTCGACGTGCAACCGGATCGGCTCCAGCACCGCCTCGTTGAACAGCGGCCGCAGAAACGGCAGCACGTAATACTGATGCAGGTCGTCGATCCCCCGCGCGCTCGGCGTCTCGCCCTGCCGATTCAGCAGATGCCCCAGGTCGTGCAGGAACGCGGCCGCAACCAATGCGTCGTCAGCGCCCGCCTCCTCCGCCAGCAACCCGCTCTGCAATGCATGCTCCAGCTGCGTGACCGGTTCGCCGCTATACGCGACGTGGCCGTGCTCGCGATACAGCCCGTGAATCTCTTCCACCGTCAGTGCCATCCGCTCACTCCCAAGGCAGCGAAAACGTCTTCAGGTTCGTGAAGCTCTTCATCGCTTCCTGAACGCCTTCCTTATAGCCGAGCCCCGAATCCTTGATCCCGCCGAACGGCGACAGCTCGATCCGGTATCCCGGCACTTCCCAGACATTCACCGTCCCGACGTTCAGCTCGTTCACGAACCGCACGACCGCGGCCGTACTGTCCGTACAGACACCCGACGACAGCCCGAATGCCGTGCCGTTGCTGATCCGGATCGCGTCGTCGATCGTGTCGAACGCGATGACGGGCGAGACGGGGCCGAAGGTCTCCTCGCGCACGATCGTCATCGACGGATCGACGTTATCGAGCACGGTCGGCGAATAGAGCGCCCCGCGACGCACGTTGCCGGTCAGCAGGCGCGCCCCCTGTGCGACCGCCTCGCCGACCCGGGCCTCGAACAGTCGCGCCGCCGCGTCGTCGATCACCGTGCCCATTTCATTCGTGGCATCGAATGGATCGCCATATTTCCATGCACGCGTCTTCTCGACGAGCAACTCGGTGAACGCCGGCGCGATCGAGCGCTGCACCAGGATCCGCTTGACGGCCGTGCAGCGCTGCCCCGAATTCCGGTACGAGCCGAGCACGGCCAGCGATGCGGCACGTTCCAGATCGGCGTCGTCGAGCACGATCAGCGGATCGTTGCCGCCGAGTTCCAGCACGATGCGCCGGTAGCCGGCCCGCGCGGCGATCGCCTTGCCGATCGACACACCGCCCGTAAAGGTGATCAGCGATGCGTGCGGATGCGTGACGAGTTCGTCCGAGATTTCGCGCGGGTCGCCGGTCAGTACCTGCAGCATCGGCTCGGGCAAGCCGGCCTCGTAGAGCAGGTCCGCCAGATAGAACGCCGACAGCGGCACCTTCTCCGACGGCTTTACGATCACACGGTTATTGGTCGCGATCGCCGGCGCGATCTTGTGGGCGACCTGATTCATCGGATGATTGAACGGCGTGATCGCGACGATCACGCCGTCGAGCGGCTGCCGCTGCGAAAACACGCGGCGCGCCTTGCCGTGGGGCGTCAGGTCGCACGAGAAGCTCTGCGCGTCGTCGCGCAGCGCCTCCACCGCCGCGAACTTCAACACGTCGGCAACGCGACCGATCTCATAGCGCGAATCCCGTTTCGACAATCCCGATTCGAGCGTGATCAGGTCGGATGCCTCCTCGGTACGCTCGCGCAGCAACGCCGCCGCGCGTTCGAGAATCTGCGAACGCTCGTAACGCGTGAGCGCCGGCCGGTACGCCATCGCGTAGTCGAACGCGGCGCGCACGTCGTCGACGCTCGCCAGCGGCACCGTGCCGACACGCGTGCCGGTATACGGATCGGCGACGTCGAGAACACGGTCGCGCGTCGCACGCGTGCCGCACCAGCGCATCGCCTCGGCGCGAAAGGCGGGGTGATCCTGTCGGGGATGAGCCATCATGACGCGACCCGGTTCAGCACGAAATCGAAGACGTCGAAATTGCGCGGACGACGCACAGGATCGTCCTGCTCGATCCGACGGTTGAACAGCAACGGCACTTCCTGCTCGGACACGCCGCCGTGCGAACGCAGCGGCACGGTCAGGCCGGACAGGTCGTGTTCGCGCTCGCGCGTGCCGAGCGTCATGTCGCGCCGTGCGATCACGACGAGGTCGCCGATCCGGTCGGCCGGCAGCTCGAAGCGCGCGGCGGCTTCCGCGTTGTCGAGCACGAGCTCGACGCCGTCGATCCCGCCGACGCGCCACATCGCTTCGGTCCGGTCGACGCCGGGTGCCAGGTAGACGGTCGCGAACGAGCCAAGCGCGCCGTGGTGCACGACGTACGGATCGGTGATCGGCAGGATCACGCGAGCGGCCCGCGCGCCGAACCAGCCGTCGAACGCGTCCTGCAGATAGATCACGTTCGGGCGGCCCGTTGCCGGATCGTGCTTCGCGTTCATCCCGTGGTCGGCCGTGAGCCCGATCGCCCAGCCGAGCGCGTCGAGCTGCGCGAGATAGCCGTCCATCATTGCGTAGAACGCGTTCGCGCCGGCACTGCCGGGCTCGCACTTGTGCTGCACGTAATCGGTGGTCGACAGGTACATCAGGTCGACCTGGCGCGTTTGCGCAAGCCGCACGCCGGCCGCGAACACGAATTCGGAAAGCGCCGCGCTGTACACGTCGGGAGAAGGCAGGCCAACCCAGTCGAGCACGTCGACGATCCCGTTTTCCGCGAGATTCGCCTGCGCGGCCTTCTCGGCGGAAAAACAGATGCCCTTCATCTGCCAGCCGAGCAGCCGGCGCAGCTTGTCCTTCGCCGTGACGACGGCCACCCGCGCGCCGGCGTCGGACGCCGCCGCGAGCAGCGTGCCGGCGCGCAGGTAGGCCGGGTCGTTCATCATCACTTCGGCACCGCGTCCGCCGTCGGCGGCCGGATCCCAGAAGTAGTTGCCGCAGATTCCGTGAACCGCCGGCGGCACGCCGCAGACGATCGACAGATTGTTCGGGTTGGTGAAGGTCGGCACGACGCAGTCGGCGCGCCAGGCCGCGCCTTCCGCGATCATCCTGCCGATGAACGGCGCGACGCCCGCATCCACCGCGCGCTCGAGATAATCGTACTCGCAGCCGTCGACGCAAACGACGACGGTCGGTTCGACCGGCAGACGGTAGCGCCGGCCGTTGACGTCGACGGAACGCCCCGCGAGATCCGCCGATACCTTGCCGGCGGCCGGTTGCTCGCCGGGCTGCCGCAATGCGAACGCGGCGTTCATGATGCCGCCCGCTTGCCGCGCGGCACCCGCGCGGCGATCAGCAGCAGCGCCGCGAGCGACGCGCCGAGCATCAGCAGCGACAGCGCCGATGCCGGAAGGTAGTAGCCGCGCTCGACCTGACCGATCACGACGATCGGCACGGTCGCGAAACCCGGCGGGTAGACGGTCAGCGTCGCGCCGAGTTCGCCGAGCGACAGCGCAAAGCCGAGCGCGAGGCTCGCGCGCAGCGCCGGCACGAGCTGCGGCAGCAGTACGCGGCGCAGCACCATCGCGGGCGGCGCACCGAGGCTCGCCGCGGCTTCGCGCAGCACGGTCAGCTCCGGGCGCAGCGCGGCGGCCGCGCAGCGATAGCAGAACGGCAGAATCAGCGCGAGTTGCACGAGCACGACGATCGCGGCGGAACTCGACAGGTCGAGCGGCTTCTGGTGATACGCGATCAGCACCGCAAGCCCGAGCACGACGCTCGGCACGCCGTTCGGCACCATCACGAGCGCGTCGACCAGCGCGCCGAGGCCGCGCCGGTCGCGCCCTTCGAGCGCGAGTGCGAGCCACAGCCCGAGGATCGTGCCCATCGCCGACACGCCGAAGCCGATCTCGAGGCTCGTCAGCAGCGCGTCGTATTCCGGCGAACCGAGCCGCTCGAACCAGCGCAGGCTGTAGCCGGCCGGCAGGATCGTGCCCGACCACTGCGTCGACACGCTCGACAGTGCAACGACGATGACCGGCAGCACGAACAGCCAGAAGCAGGCGAACGCGGCCAGCGCAAGCGCCGCGCGCGACGCATGCTTGAGCAGCGTGTCGCCCCAGCCGATCCGATGGCGCGGCACGGCTTGCCCGATACGGAATTCAGCGGACATCGTTCCCTCCCGTCGCACGCCGGTTTACCCGGCGATAAACCGCATAAAGCGCCAGCGACAGCGCGAGCATCACGACCGCACCGGCCGACGCGGTCGGCAGGTCGAGGTCGACGGTCGCGCTGCTGTAGATCGCGACCGGCAGCGTCACGAGCCGCGCGCTGCCGAGCACGAGCAGGATGCCGAACTCGTTCAGCGTCAGCAGGAAGCACAGCACGGTGCCGGCGGCGATGCCCGGCCACGCGATCGGCAGCACGACGCGGCGCGCGAGCATCCAACCGGATGCGCCGAGGCTGCGTGCCGCCTCGATCAGGCGCAGGTCGAGCGTCGCGAACGACGCGAGCGTCGGCCGCACGACGAACGGCGTATAGAACACGGTCTGCGCGAGAATCACGCCGCCGATGCCGAACAGGAAATCGAGCGGCGGGGTCTCGAGATGGAACAGGTGCTGCAGCGCGATGCTGATCGAGCCTTGCGAGCCGTACAGGAAGATCAGCGTGAACGCGACGAGGAACGACGGGAACGCGACGTACAGTTCCAGGAAGCGCGTGACGAGCGATGCGCCCGGAAACGGCTTGAAGAACAGCAGCGCGGCCAGCAGCACGCCGAGCACCGACGCCGTGCCGGCGCTCGCGAACAGCACGCCGACGGTCGTCAGCAGCACGTTGCGCGTATCGGGGTTGCCGAAGAACGTCCGGTACGCGGCAAAGCTCAGCCCGTGATCGCCGGACACGCTCAGCAGCACGAGCCGCACCAGCGGATAGACGACGAGCGGGCCGAGCACGACGATCGCGAGCGCGGCGAGGTGCAGATCGCCCATGCGCTTGCGGCGCCGCGCGGCGGCGGCATGCGCGGCGGCCGACGCGAGCACGTGCGGCGGCAGGCCGGCTTCAGGGCTCGATAAGGACGACATCGTCTGCCTCGCAATGCAGGGAAACGCGCGCCCCGCGCTCGGGAGCAGCGCCGCGGCCGCGTTGCATCGTGACGCGCACGGGTTCGTCGGGCGCCGCGTCGATCACGACCGCGATCGACAGGTCGGCGCCCTGCCATTCGACCGACGACACCGTGCCGTGCAGGCCGCCCGCCGCGAGCGGCATCACGGTCAGGCGCTCGGGACGCACGCAGGCGACCTTGCCGCGCACGTCGTGACGCGGGTCGCCGAGCGGGAAGATCACGTGCGGCGGCAGCAGGTTGGCCGGGCCGAGATAGCGCGCGACGTAGCCGTCCTGCGGCGCGTCGTACAGCTGCTGCGGCGTGCCGAGCTGCGCGATGCGGCCGTCGCGCATCAGCAGCGCGCGGTCGGACAGCACGAGCGCGTCGTCGCGGTCGTGCGTCACGCACACGACGGTCAGGTTCGGCAGGCGCTCGTGCAGCGCCTTCAGTTCGCTGCGCACCGACGCGCGCAGGTTGGCGTCGAGCGCCGACAGCGGTTCGTCGAGCAGCAGCACGTCCGGCTCGATCACGAGCGCGCGGGCCAGCGCGACGCGCTGCTGCATCCCGCCCGACAGTTGCGCGGGCAGGTGGTGGCCGGCCTCGCCGAGCTGCACGAGCTTCAGCGCGTCGGCGACGCGGCGCGTCACTTCCGACGAGGCCATCCCACGGGCGCGCAGCCCGAATGCGACGTTCTCGAACACCGACAGGTGCGGGAACAGCGCGTAATTCTGGAACAACAGACCGAGATTGCGCTTGTGCGGCGGCGCATGGGTCAGGTCGCGTCCGGCCACGGTCAGTGTGCCGGTCAGGCCATCGGCCTTCACGAACCCGGCGATGAAGCGCAGCAGCGTGGTCTTGCCGCAGCCGCTCTTGCCGAGCACGGTCAGAAATTCACCGGCGCCGATCGACAGCGACAGATCTTCCAGCACCGTGCGTGCGCCGTAGCGCACGCTCAGGTGTTCGATCTGCACGCCGCCCGGCGCGCCGGACCGCAACGTGGCGCGCGGTTCGGCGGCGCCGAATGCGCCGGGATGGGTCAGGGTGGTTTCCACCGGGTTCATCCTCTTGCTCACTAATACAGGCGGCGTGTGCCGATCACTTCGGCTTGACGACGTCGAGCTGCTTGCCCGAGCTGCCGATCACGTCCTTCTTCCAGCGCTCGATCCACACCGGCTTCTTCGCCATCACCTGCGTCCAGTCGACCGGGATCAGCTTCACGCCCGCGATCGCCTTCTTGACCGCTTCGCCGTTCTTGCCGGCCAGCGGCACGTCCGTGCGGCCCGGGATGCCGTACATGTCCGGCACCTTCGACTGCACGTCCGTCGACATCAGGTAGTCGATCAGCTTCTTGCCGGCGTCCTGGTTCGGGCCGCTCTTGATCAGGCCGATGCCGTACGGCAGCTGGAAGGTGGTCGGCTGGTCGCCGTCCTTCGCGGCCAGGAAGATCGGCTTGACGGCCAGCGCGCCGTGCTCGGCGTCGTCGAGATCCATCTGCAGGTCGCCGTTCGCGACGCTGATCTCGTTACGCGACAGCAGCACGTTCAGATAGCCGGTGCCCTTCGTGTGGAACTTCACGCTCTGCGACAGCTTCGCGAGGTAGTCGAACGCCTTGTCCTCGCCCATCAGCGACGTCGTCAGGATCAGCACGGCCATCCCGTCGCCGGCCGTGGCCGGGTTCGAGTACGCGACCTTGCCCGCGTAGGCCGGCGACAGCAGGTCCGCGAACGTCTTCGGCTGGTTCTTCACGACATCCGGGTTGATCGCGAACGAGAAGTAGTTGTTCACGAACGTCGCCCACGTGCCGTCTTCCGCCTTCGCGATCGCCGGCACGTTCTTGTAGTTGACGCTCTGATACGGCTGCAGCAGGCCCATCTGGCCGGCTTGCTGGATGAACGGCGGAAGCGTGACGATCACGTCAGCCTTCGGCGAGTTCTTTTCGATGTTCGCGCGGTTGACGACCTCGCCGCTGCCCGCCGTCACGATGTTCACCTTGACGCCTTCCTTCTTCTCGAACGCCGGCAGCACATCGCGATAGAGATTCTCGAGACCGTCCGCCGTATACAGCACGACCGCGTTCGCCGCATGCGCGGGCATCGCCGCGCCTTGCAGCAGACCGGCGGCGCAGGCGGCCAGCGCGAGCTTGCGGAACGCGCCGGCAGCGGCGCGCGAGGAATTCTGCAGTGTCATCTCACTTCTCCGTAGGCGGAACACCAAACGGCCGGGGCACGATCCGGCTCCTTTCAGTCGGACAGACCGACGACCGGCCTGCCTCGCTGCCGCGCTGCAGGTGGTCTCGCGCGGCAACCGAAGGATCACAGCGTTCGATGACAACGCCGTGACGCGTGCCACAATTTCCAAAAAATGACACATTTTGCCAATATCATGCAAGTCACCCAGAAATGCCAACCCGGCGTTTCGTCCGATCTCTGCTGGAGAAAAAGCCATGCCCGCCCCGATTCTGCTCACGCCCGGCCCGCTCACCACGTCCGCCACAACACGCCACGCAATGCAACATGACTGGGGCTCGTGGGACGCCGCTTTCAATCAATTGACGGCCAGCGTCTGCGCGGATCTCGTCACGATCGCGCGCGGCGGCGACGAATACGTGTGCGTGCCGATGCAAGGCAGCGGCACGTTTTCGGTCGAGGCCGCGCTGGGCACGCTGGTGCCGCGCGACGGCGTCGTGCTGGTGCCGGACAACGGCGCATATTGCGCGCGCATCCTGAAGATCCTCGGCCGGCTCGGCATCGAGGCGATCGCGCTGCCGTTCGCAGAGGACGCCGTGGTCGACCCGACGGCGATCGATGCCGCGTTCGCGCGCGAGCCGCGCATCACGCACGTCGCGCTCGTGCATCTGGAAACGAGCGCCGGCATTCTGAATCCGCTCGACGCAATCGCGGCCGTGTGCTGGCGGCACGGCAAGCGGCTGATCGTCGACGCGATGAGTTCGTTCGGCGCATTGCCGATCGCGCTGGCGGACAGCGGGATCGACGCGCTGATCTCGGCGAGCGGCAAATGCCTGGAAGGTGTGCCGGGGATGGGGTTCGCCATCGTGCGGCGCGATGCGCTCGACGCGAGCGAAGGCAATTCGCCGTCGCTCGCGCTCGATCTCCATGATCAGTACGCATACCTGCGCAAGACGGGCCAGTGGCGCTTCACGCCACCGACCCACGTGATCGCCGCGCTGCGCGCCGCGCTCGACCAGTACCTGGCCGAAGGCGGCCAGCCCGCACGCGGCGCGCGCTATGCGGAGAACTGCCGGACCTTGATCGAATCGATGCGCGCGCTCGGTTTCACGCCGTTCCTCGACGCCAGCGTGCAGGCGCCGGTGATCGTCACGTTCCATGCGCCCGACCATCCGGCCTACGATTTCCGCCTCTTCTACGACGCGGTGCGCGACGCGGGCTTCATCCTGTATCCGGGCAAACTGACGCAACTCGAGACGTTCCGCGTCGGCTGCATCGGCGCGATCGATGCCGGCGACATCCGACGTGCGGTCGCGGCGATCGCGCTCGCGGTCGAATCGCTCGGGATTGCCGTGCAGCGCGCGTGAGCGCCGACGCATGCCACGGCCCGCAAGCAGGGAACGCAGAAACAAAAAAGCCCGGCGACCCACAGGTCGCCGGGCGAACGCACCGAGAGTGCGTGGAGCCGGTACTTACAATTCGATCCGCTTGATGTCGCCGACGACGAAGATGTACGACAGCGCACCGATCAGCGCGATCACGCCGATGAACACGAGCGCGCCGACGAACGACCCGGTCGTTGCGACGATGAAGCCGACGACGAGCGGCGTGATGATGCCCGCGAGGTTCGCCGCGAAGTTGAAGATGCCGCCGGTCACGCCGAGCAGGCCGTCCGGCGCGATGTCGGACACGAGCGTCCAGCCGAGCGCGGCCATCCCCTGCGCGAAGAATGCGACCGACATGATCGCAATCACGGCTTCATTGCTTTGCACGTAGTTCGCGAGAATGATCGTCGACGCGAGCAGCAGGCCGGCGATGATCGGCAGCTTGCGCGCGAGGTTCGCGGACTTGCCGCGGCGCAGCAGCCAGTCGGAGAAGATCCCGCCGAACATCACGCCGACCGACGCGGCGATGAACGGCATGATCGCGAAGAAGCCGATCTTCAGCCAGCCCATATGGCGCTCGGTCGCGAGATAGGTCGGGAACCAGGTGAGGAAGAACACGAGCGTCGAGTTGCCGGCGAACTGGCCGAGGCAGATACCCGCGAGCTGGCGCTTCTTCAGCAGCCGGCCGGCCATCGACCAGCTGAACTTGGCCTGTGCGGGCTTGCCGCTCTTGTCGCCGTCCTTGCGCGCGCCGTGCACGAGACCGCCGCCCGCTTCGATGTACGCGAGTTCTTCCGAATTAGCGGCCGGATGGTTGCGCGGCTCGTGATAGAACTTCCACCAGACCAGACCGAACACGATGCCGACCGCACCGACGACCCAGAACAGCGAGCGCCAGCCGAACGCACCCATCAGCGCGAACAGAACGGGGCTGAAGAACGCGAGGCCGATGTACTCGCCGACGGTGTAGGTGCCGGTCGCCATCGCGCGCTCGTTCTGCGGGAACCACGTCGCGACGACCCGGCTGTTGGTCGGGAAACACGGCGCTTCCGTCACGCCGAGACCGAGCCGGCATGCGAGCAGCGTCCCGACACCGGGCACGAAACCCTGCAGCAGCGTGCACAGCGACCACAGCGTCATCGACCAGTAATAAGTGATCTTGCTGCCGAAACGGTCGAGGAACAGGCCGCCGGGCACCTGCATCGCGACGTACGTCCACGAGAACGCGGAGAACATGATGCCCATCACCGCCGCGTTGATGCCGAGCTCCTTGGTGAGCTGCGGCGCAGCCACCCCCAGCACGGTACGGTCGAGATAGTTGATCATCGTGCCGATCGCGAGCAGCGCGAGGATCTTGTAGCGCGCCGAGGTCCGCCGGACCGTGCCGGCCGCCGCGGGCGCGGCGTTCGTGTGGGTGGTGTGCTGCATGGTTGTCTCCTGGTCTATTTTTCAGCTAGTCGGTAGAAGGGTCAGCGTGCGACGAGCGACTGAAAGTGTTCGAACATCCGCTCGTCGTCCGGCGTGCGTCCGGTGAAAATCTCGAACGCATCGACGGCCTGGTACACGGCCATCCCGCCGCCCGGCAGCGTCGCGCAGCCGGCCGCGCGCGCGGCGCGGATCAGTTCGGTTTCGAGCGGGAAATACACGATGTCGGCGACCCACATTCCCGCGCGGAGCAGCTCGGCCGGCAGCGGCAGGCCCGGATGCTTGGCCATGCCGGTCGGCGTGCAATGAATCAGGCCGGTCGCGGCCTGCATCGCGGCCGCAAGATCGCTGCCCGGCGTGACCCGGGCGGCTGGGAAGCGCTGCTGCAGCTCACCCGCGAGCGCGACGGCACGCGTGCCGTCGACGTCGAAGATCGTCAGCTCGGCGGCGCCCATCTGCAGCGCGGCATGCGCGACGGCCGCACCCGCGCCGCCCGCGCCCAGCTGCACGACACGCTCGAGCGACGCGTCGGGCAACCCGCGGCGGAACGACTTCGCGAAACCCGACCAGTCGGTGTTGTGGCCGATCCGCTTGCCATCCTTGAACAGCACGGTGTTCACCGCGCCGAGCGCGCGCGCGTCGTCCGACAGCGCGTCGAGGTGCTCGATCACGCGCTGCTTGCACGGATGCGTGATGTTGAGCCCGTTGTAGCCCATCCGCTGCGCGGCATCGAGCAGCTCCGGCAGCGCGTCGGCGGTCACGCCGAGCACATCGAGATCGATGCGCCGGTACACGTAGCCGAATCCCTGGCGGAAACCTTCTTCCTCATGCATTGCGGGCGACAGCGAACCGCCGATGCCCTGGCCGATCAGGCCGATCAGAAAAGACGGGCGGCTCATCGTGCGGCTCCCTGCGCAAAAAGGGTCGACAGGCGCTGCAGCGCGAATACGTAGCCTTCGGTGCCGCAGCCGCAGATCACGGCTTCGGCCACCGCCGACACATACGAGTGGTGACGGAATGCCTCGCGACGATGCACGTTCGAGATATGCACCTCGATCACGGGTTTCGCGATCGCGGACAGCGCGTCGGCCAGCGCGACCGACGTGTGCGTATACCCGGCCGGGTTGATCACGATGCCGTGCGTATCGTGACGCGCGGCGTGCAGCCAGTCGATCAGTTGGTGCTCGGCGTTCGACTGGCGAAAGTCGATCTCCAGTCCGAGCCCCTCGGCCGCCGTGCGGCAGCGCTGCTCGACGTCGGCAAGGGTTTCCGCGCCGTAGATGTGGGGCTCGCGGGTCCCCAACAGATTCAGGTTCGGGCCGTTCAGCACCAGCACCTTGTGCTTGCTCATGGTGTTTCTGCTCCTAAAACGGGGGCGCATCGCTAGCCGACTTCGCCCCTTGACGTCAAGATTTGGCGCTAGTGTGCGCTTGCGCAAGCGCAATGTCTTTTCGGGTTTTCGCTAATTTGTACCATCTAGTTAGTTTGTATAATTCGCCATACTCCCCTAGTAAATTCGGGATGTGGCGCCCGCAGGTCATTCAACGACTGGTTCATTCCGGCCCGATCCGGCCGACGCCACGCCCCGCTCACCCGCAGGATTCGCCCATGCAGCGCTCGATCGCCACCGTGTCACTGTCCGGCACGCTCGCCGAGAAGCTCACCGCCATCCAGGCCGCCGGCTTCGACGGCGTCGAAATCTTCGAGAACGACCTCGTCTACTTCGATGGATCGCCCGCCGACGTGCGGCGCATGGCCGCCGATCTGGGCCTCGACATCGTGCTGTTCCAGCCGTTTCGCGACTTCGAGGGCGTGAGCCCGGCCCAGCTCGCCCGCAATCTCGACCGCATCCGCCGCAAGTTCGACGTGATGCACGCGCTCGGCACCGACCGTATCCTGGTGTGCAGCAGCGTGGCGCCCGACACGATCGCGGACGACGCGCTGCTGGTCGACCAGCTCGGCGCGCTCGCCGAAGCCGCGCGGCAGGCCGGCGTGGTCGCCGCGTACGAGGCGCTCGCATGGGGCCGCGTCGTGAACCGGTACAGCCACGCATGGCAGCTCGTGAACGCGGTGAACAGCCCGCATCTCGGCCTCGCGCTCGACAGCTTCCATACGCTGTCGCTCGACGATTCGCCGGACGCGATCGCCGACATCCCGGGCGACCGGATCGCGTTCGTGCAGATCGCCGACGCGCCGAAGCTCGTGATGGACGTGATCGAATGGAGCCGCCACTTCCGCTCGTTCCCCGGCCAGGGCGACTTCGACCTCGCGCGCTTCACGGCCCGCGTGATCGAGTCCGGTTATAGGGGGCCGCTGTCGCTCGAGATCTTCAACGACGGCTTCCGCGCCGCGCCGACCGCGATCACGGCCGCCGACGGCCACCGCTCGCTGCTTTATCTGGAAGAACTGACGCGCGCGCGGCTCGCGCAGGACGGCCGCGCGCCCGCCGCCGGCCAGCCGCTGTTCGCGCCGCCGGCGCCGCCCGCGCACGTCGGGTTCCAGTTCATCGAATTCGCGGTCGACGCGCAGGCGGCAGCCACCGTCGGCGAATGGCTCGGCCGGATGCGGTTCCGGCTCGCGGGCCGTCATCGATCGAAGGACGTGACGCTGTTCCAGCACGGCGCCGCGTCGATCGTGCTGAACGCCGAGCGCGACTCGTTCGCCGACGCGTTCTTCCAGCAGCACGGGTTGTCGCTGTGCGCGTCGGCGTTCCGCGTCGACGATGCGAAAGTGGCATTCGAACGCGCGGCCGGCTTCGGCTACGCGCCGTTTTCCGGGCGCGTCGGCCCGAACGAGCGCGTGCTGCCGGGCGTGCAGGCGCCGGACGGCAGCCTCGAATACTTCGTCGACGAGACGCCGAACGCGCCAACGCTGTACGAATCGGATTTCGTGCTGACCGACATCGACGGCCCCAGCGAGGTCGGCCCGCTGACGGGCATCGATCACGTCTGCCTCGCGCTGCCGGCCGACGCGCTCGATACGTGGATCCTGTTCTTCAAGACCGCCTTCGGCTTCGAGGCCGAGCGCAGCTGGCTCGTGCCCGATCCGTACGGCCTGATGCGCAGCCGCGCGGTGCGCAGCGCCGACGGCTCGGTGCGGATCGCGCTGAATGCGTCGGTCGACCGCCACACGGCCGTCGCCGAATCGCTCGACCGCTATCACGGCACGGGGCTGAACCACGTCGCGTTCCGGACCGACGACATCGTGAAGACGGTCGCCGCGTTCGCGGCCGACGGCGTGCCGTTCCTGCGGATTCCGCCGAACTATTACGACGATCTCGCCGCGCGCTACGCGCTGCCGGACGAACTGATCGAGACGCTCAGCGCCCACCATCTGCTGTACGACCGCGATGAAAACGGCGGCGAATTCCTGCATGCGTATACGGAACTGGTCGACAACCGCTTCTCGCTCGAAATCGTCGAGCGGCGCGGCGGCTACGACGGCTACGGCGCGGCCAACGCGGCCGTGCGGCTCGCCGCGCAGGCGCAGCGCAGGAAATAAGGGAGCAAGCGAATTTCGCGCAGGGGGCGAATCAAACGAGAAAACTACGTCGACCCTGCGACGTGCGACGCGCGGACGCACAGTCGTGGTGAATACCGCGGCGGCGCCCCGCCCGGCAAGGCCGTCCGCTCGGGGCCGAAAACCGCCGCCGGGCGGAGGTTACATCCGGTAACGCACGCCGCACTGCAGCATCGGCCTGGCCACCGCGGTTTTAAGAATCGCTTAAGTCTTCGACGGCACCATCCGCAACCAGTACCCGATGGATATCCCGAAAAGGAGGACAGCGATGAGCGCCGTAGATGCACCCGCGGGCCGCCCGGCCGCCCCCCCTGTGAAAAAGACGATGCTGCGCCGTTTGCTCAGCCATCATGAAATCGCGACGCTGCTCGTGCTGCTGCACGCACCGATCGGCGCGAACGCCAAACCCGAATTGCCCGCGCTGCAGGAAGCCGGCCTCGTCGAGATGATCAAGCTCGACGCCGACACGGCACCGAGCTTCCGGCTGACCGAAGACGGCACGGCCGTCCTGAAAGGCCTCGGCTACCGCTGAGCCGCTGCTTTCCCGCTTCCTTTCCCCGCTTCTTGCTCTCGCACCGCCCCGATCCTTCAGACCCGCCGGCCCGCCCGGCGCGTCACTTCACCCTGCCCGGTCCTGCAGCATCAGCCGGTATTCCGTCGGCGTCATGCCGACCGTCGCCTTGAACTGGCGCGTGAACGCGCTGTGATCCGTATAACCGCATAGCGCCGCGACGTCGGTCACCTTGTCGTGCGTGACGAGCAGCGCCGTGGCCGCGTCGAGCCGCGTTTTCAGCAGCACCTGGCGCGGCGTCAGGTGAAACACCTTGTGGAAGTAGCGTTCGAGCTGCGCGACCGACATCCCGGCCATCTGCGCAAGCTGCTTCAGGTTCAGCGGCTGAACGTAGTGATCCTGGATGTGCTGCACCACGTCGGCGAGCTTGCTGTAGGCCGGATGCGATCCCTCGTGCGCCTTCAGGTCGCGCGAGATGCCCGCGAGACCGACCACCTTGCCGGCCGCGTCGCGCAGCGGCTCCTTGCAGGTCAGGCACCAGCCCGGCTGGCGGCCCGGATACAGATGCAGTTCGAGCTGATCCATCAGCTGCTGGCCGGCGGTGATCGTCGCCATGTCCTGTTCGAAGTAGGTCCGGCCGAAGCGGCGCGGAAACACCTCGTCGGTCGTCTTGCCGAGCAGGTCGCGCTTGTCCTTGTAGCCGCAGCGCATCGCCAGCGTGCGGTTGACGAGCGCGTAGCGGCCGTTCGCATCCTTCACGAAGAACGCGACGTCGGGCAGTGCGTCGAACACCGGCTCAAGCAGGCGGAAGTGCGCGAGCATCGCGCCAAGATCGGCGTTGTCGGGCTGGTAGCGCAGCGTATCGGACAGGCTCATGGGCGGTGCGGCAAGAAAGGTCGTCATCCCGGCATTGGCGAAGGGAGTGGCTGATGGCGTCGATTATAGGAGCGCGCTCGAGAACACGTCATGGCGATCTCGGGCAAGCGATCGGGCGGCGCGATGAACGGCGGTCCGCGCAACGCGCCGCCGATCGGCGACGATCAGCGACGATCGGGGGGCCGCATACGTCGGCGCATCGTACGCGTGCGGTTGTGCGCGCAACCACTGCGGCGCGCTTGTCGGGCGGCGTCGATTTCGCATCGGCCCGCTGCATGGCGCCGGGCATCCGTCGGCAACGTCGGCGATATCGATGCACCCCGCCGGTACCGAAACAACGCTCGCGAAGCCGCCATCCTAGAAATGCCGGCGTGTCGCGTCTTGGCGCGATTGCGCATTCCACATGACGATTTCAGCATATATCAGGGTTATCGACGATATGCCGAAATCGTCGCCGGCCACGCATCGAACGCGCAAGACGCGCGCATTTTCGCTACCTAGACTTCGATCAACGGTTACGAGACGACATCCCGCTGGCACCGCGCACGCCGATTCCGGCACAGCCCGCGCGGCGCATGGCACACGCAGCACGGCTGTCGCAACGGCCTGCAGACCGATACGTCTCGCCCGGTTTACCGCACCGGCCCGCTGGCCGGCGGCGGCCCAACCACGCCATCAAGGGGAAGTGAAAGTGAAGCTGAAGGTATCGCACGTCGCGCTGGCCGCTGCCTGCGCACTGTCGGGCGCACACGCCATCGCCGCCGACGTCGTCAAGATCGGTTTCGCCGCACCGCTGACGGGGCCGCAGTCGAACTACGGCACGGACATGCAGAAGGGCGTGCAGCTCGCGATCGCCGATTTCAACGCGACGCATCCGACGATCGGCGGTCAGCCGGTCACGTTCCAGCTCGACTCGCAGGACGACCAGGCCGACCCGCGCACCGGCACGACGGTCGCGCAGCGGCTGATCGACGACAATGTCCGCGGCGTCATCGGCCACTTCAACTCGGGCACGAGCATTCCGGCGTCCGACCTGTACGATCGCGCGGGGCTGCCGCAAATCTCGATGGCGACGTCGCCGCAATACACGGCGCGCGGCTACAAGACGACCTACCGGCTGCTGACGAGCGACGCGCAAGCGGGCCGCATCGTCGGCACGTACGCGGTGAAGACGCTGCGCTTCAAGCGCATCGCGATCATCGACGACCGCACGGCCTACGGCCAGGGCATCGCCGACGAATTCGCGAAGGCCGTGCAGGCCGCCGGCGGCACCATCGTCAAGCGTGATTTCACGAACGACAAGGCGCTCGACTTCTCTGCAATCCTGACCAACCTGAAGGGCATCAACCCCGACGCGATCTTCTACGGCGGCGGCGACGCGCAGTCGTCGCCGATGATCCGCAAGATGCGCCAGCTCGGGATGAAGGCCGCCTTCGTGACCGGCGAGATGTCGCGCTCGCCGACGTTCCTGAAGGTCGGCGGCGAAGCGGCCGAAGGCGCGATCGTCTACATGGGCGGGCTGCCGAAGGAAAAGATGCCGGGCTTCGCCGGCTACGCATCGCGCTACAAGGCACGCTTCAATGAAGACGTGATCACCTATTCGCCCTACTCGTACGACGGCACGATCGCGCTGCTCACCGCGATGAAGGACGCGAACTCGACCGACCCGAAGGTTTACACGCCGTATCTCGGCAAGGTGTCGATCAAGGGCGTGTCGGCGCCGAGCATCGCGTACGACGCGAAGGGCGACCTGAAGGATGCGCCGGTGACGATCTACAAGGTCGAGCACGGCGCGTTCAAGCCGGTCGACACGATCGCCGGCAACTGATCGAGCAGACCCTGTCACGCGCGCGGCGCGGCAAGCGGTTCACCCGCCTGCCGCGCCGCGTGCGTTTCGTCCCGACGAAGTCCGAAGCATTCCTCGGCGCGGCCCCGCGCGCACGCATTTCGCGCTCCTGTAGAATCCCCCCACCCGCTTTGACGCTTCGTCTGCGTCGTGCCCCATCCCGGTGCGACGGTGCGTGTCGCGTGCCCATCCGGCGCTCGGCACACGCTCGACGACGCAAGCCGCGCCTTGCCAGTCCATGCCGATAGCGGGTTCTGGAGACGCAGCACCGACAACAACATTCGAAAACCGATCGTCCTGACCATGCAAGCTTCCGAATTGAGCGGCGTGCCTCGCGCCGCCGAACGCGCGCTCACGCGCAGCGACTATAAAACTCTTGGCCTTGCCGCACTCGGCGGCGCTCTCGAGTTCTACGACTTCATCATCTTCGTGTTCTTCGCACCCGCGATCGGACAGCTGTTCTTCCCGCACGACATTCCCGACTGGCTGCGCCAGTTGCAAACGTTCGGCATCTTCGCGGCCGGTTATCTCGCGCGCCCGCTCGGCGGCGTGATCATGGCGCACTTCGGCGACCTGTTCGGCCGCAAGCGGATGTTCACGCTGAGCGTGCTGATGATGTCGGTGCCGACGCTGCTGATGGGCCTGCTGCCGACCTACGACTCGATCGGCATCCTCGCGCCGGTGTTGCTGCTGCTGTTCCGCGTGCTGCAGGGCGCGGCGGTCGGCGGCGAAGTGCCGGGCGCATGGGTGTTCGTGTCGGAGCACGTGCCGTCGCGCCACATCGGCTATGCGTGCGGCACGCTGACCGCGGGCCTCACGGCCGGCATCCTGCTCGGCTCGCTGGTCGCCGCCGGCATCAACAGCCGTTACTCGGGCGCCGAAGTCACCGCGTTCGCGTGGCGCATTCCGTTCCTGCTCGGCGGCGTGTTCGGCCTGTTCTCCGTGTACCTGCGCCGCTGGCTGCACGAGACGCCGGTGTTCGCCGAGATGAAGGCAAAGAAGGCGCTCGCGGCCGAGATTCCGCTGAAGGCCGTGCTGCGCGACCACGGCCGCGCGGTAATCGTGTCGATGCTGCTCACGTGGATGCTGTCGGCGGCGATCGTCGTCGTGATCCTGATGACGCCCGCGCTGCTGCAGAAGCAGTTTCACCTGACACCCGCGACCACGCTGTTCGCGAACAGCATCGCGACGCTGTGCCTGACGGCCGGCTGCATCACCGCCGGCTCGCTCGCGGGCTGGATCGGCGCGAAGCGTGTGCTGGGCATCGGCGGCCTCGTGCTGGCCGCGTGCTACTACCTGCTGTTCGCGCAGGTCGCGGCCGACGCGTCGACGCTGCCGCTGTACTACGGGATCGCCGGCTTCGCGGTCGGCACGATCGGCGCGGTGCCGTTCGTGATGGTGAAAAGCTTCCCGGCCGTCGTGCGCTTTTCGGGCATCTCTTTCTCGTACAACGTCGCGTATGCGATCTTCGGCGGCCTGACGCCGGTGATCGTGTCGCTGATGATGAAGTCGAACCCGCTCGCGCCGGTCGTGTATGTCGCGACGATCTGCGTGCTCGGCGCGATCGCCGTGCAGTTCTCGAAGGATGCGAAGGACCTGAAGGACGCACGCTGAACCCCGGCGCGCATGCGCCGGCTGGATGAACAAAGGGCCGAATCCCGCGGCGTGCGGGATTCGGCCCTTTTGATTTGGTTCAGCGCGGCGCGCGACGTGCGTGCGTCGCGCCATTCAGCCCGGTTCGACTCAGCGCAGCGCGCCGTACGACGAACTCGGCCGGCGCAGCGCGTCGATGCTCGCGCCGCCCGCGCCGGTCACGAACAGCAGCAGGAAGCCGCCGGCGATCGCGATGTTCTTCCAGAAGTGGATCACCATGTCGTGCTGGACCGCGGCGTCGGTCGCGTCCCAGAAATTGTGTCCGACCATCGCGGTCGCGACCGTATAGAACGCCATCAGCAACGCAAGCGGCTTCACCTTGTAGCCGACGATCAGCAGCAGGCCGCCGAGCGCTTCGATCGTGACGACGACCGGGCCCATCACCTGCGGATAGGGCACGTTCAGCCCATGCAGATAGCCGATGAAATCGCTATAGCCGAGCAGCTTCATCACGCCGCCCCACAAGAACAACGCCGCCAGCGCCAGGCGTGCGAAAAAAATGACGCCGGAATCGACGGAACGCGTCATGCCACTCTCCTCGTATGCAATTCGGCCGTCCGCGCGAGGCATGCCCGCGCGGTTCGGAGCCGCGCGGCCCAGTCGGGCCCGCGGCAAATGGGCCAGCATAGAGGGTCTTTTCGCGGTGTCCAAGAAAAAGGTTGTAGCAAATCTTTACACCGCGGCGGCGACGCAGGCATGGCGGCACCACGAAGAACAACGCCCGGCCGTCGCCGCGAATAAAGGGAACGAGCCTTAACCGGCGTCGCTCAACAGCACGCCTTTCTTGAACAGGAAGCAGCCGTAGCCGCGCAGCTCACCGGTGACGATCACCGCATACGCCTGCTGCGCGCGCTCGTAGAACGCGAATCGATCGACGCCCACGAGCGGCACGACGCGCCCTTCCGCGCGATCGATTTCGGCCTGCACTTCGCGCTGCACGGGCGGCACTGCGGCCGGATCGCCGACCACTTCCATCCGCCACGCGGGTGTCTCGACGAACGTGTCGAGCGGCAACACGGACAGCACCGCGCGCGCGACGCGCGCCGAGTCGGCGCCGTCGATGCGCAGCGCGCGACCGACTACCGTGTGCTCGGCGACGGATTCCGCCGGAAAATTCGCATCGCAAATCGCCACTTCATCTCCGTGGCCCATCGCGCGCAGCGTGTGCAGGATGTCGGCGTGCAGCAGAGGATCGAGATTCTTCAGCATGTGGGCAAGTCTCCGGGATCGGGAACGAATGGCATAAGTTACCCGATCCCGGCGGCCGCAGGGCATGCATCGCTCACGTCACGACGCCGCTGCCGGCATTTCGTCGATGAAACCCGTGACCGACTTCAGGCGGCCCGACGCATCGACGATGCCGAAATCCGAACCCTTCACGATCGCCGCGCCGTCGGGCGACACGAGCGCCCAAGAGAAGCGCAGATGCTGGCCGAACCCGTCGACGTCGGTCGTGCGGCGGAATCGGAACGCGGGGAAGCGTGCCTGCACCGCGGCGATCATCGTGTCGATGCCCGCGTGGCCGTCGCCGGCCATCAGCGGATCGCGATAGGCCGCGTCGCTCGCGTAGGTCGCATCGATCAGCGCGCGCCGGCGGGCGACGTCGGGCTCGTTCCACGCGTCGAAATAGCGGTCGATCAGGTCGGCGTGAGCGGACTGGACGGTTTGGTCGGTGTTCATGCGAGGCTCCTGGTCTGGATGAAGGGAGGACAGCGCCGCGGACATTTCGTGTTCGCGTGCCGCCATCGTCGCCGGCCTCGCATGGGCGGTCGATTACGTTCGAGGTAAGGAAATCGCGTCGCCGCAATCAAAAACGGGCGCCCGACGGCGCCCGCATCGTCTGCCGTTGCCATCGCGCGCGTCAGGTCACCGGCGCCGGATTGAACAGCGTCAGCGCATTCGCGAGCTTCCATTGCTCGGCCCACGTGCGGCGCTTGCCGCTCGCGACGTCGAGCATCAACCGGAACAGCTCCCAGCCCACGTCCTCGATCGACGCCGCGCCGGTCGCGATCTGCCCCGCGTCGAGATCCATCAGGTCGTGCCAGCGCTGCGCGAGATCGCTGCGCGTCGCGACCTTGATCACCGGCACCTGCGCGAGGCCGTACGGCGTACCGCGGCCGGTCGTGAAAACGTGCAGGTTCATCCCCGCCGCGAGCTGCAGCGTGCCGCAGATGAAATCGCTCGCGGGCGTCGCCGCGTACAGCAGCCCCTTCTGCCGCGCCCGATCGCCGGGACGCACGACGCCGGCGATCGGCGCGCTGCCCGACTTCACGATCGAACCCATCGCCTTCTCGACGATGTTCGACAGGCCGCCCTTCTTGTTGCCGGGCGTCGTGTTCGCGCTGCGATCGACGCGGCCGCGCTGCAGGTAGCGGTCGTACCAGTCCATCTCGCGGATGATCTCGCGGGCGACGTCCTCGTTCGCCGCGCGCGACGTGAGCTGCGCGACGCCATCGCGCACTTCGGTCACTTCCGAGAACATGATCGTCGCGCCCGCGCGCACGAGCAGGTCGGCCGCGAAGCCGACCGCCGGGTTCGCGGTCAGCCCCGAGAACGCGTCGCTGCCGCCGCACTGCACGCCGACGACGAGATCGGACGCCGGACAGGTTTCACGACGGCGGCGGTTCAGCCGCTCGAGATGCGATTCGGCCATCTTCATGATCGAGTCGATCATCGAGTTGAAGCCGACGTGCGCGGCGTCCTGCAGGCACACGACGCCGCCGTTGTCCGTCGCGCCGTCGGCCGCCAGCGGAATCGCGCCGGGCGGCAGCAGGCGCTCCGGCTGCAGCTTCTCGCAGCCGAGGCTCACCGTCATCACCTCGCCGCCGAAGTTCGGGTTCAGGCTGATGTTGCGCAGCGTGCGGATCGGGATGTCGGCATCGGGCGCATCGATCGCGACGCCGCAGCCATACGTGTGCTCGAGCCCGACCACGTCGTCGACATTCGGGTAACGCGGCAGCAGTTCGTCCTTGATCCGCTTCACCGCATGCTCGACGACGCCCGACACGCACTGCACGGTCGTCGTGATCGCGAGGATGTTGCGCGTGCCGACCGAACCGTCGGGATTGCGAAAGCCCTCGAACGTATAGCCTTCGAGCGGCGCCAGCGGCGGCGCGGCACGCGTGGCGAGCGGCAGGTCGTCGAGCCCCGGCGGCTCGGGCATGCGCATCGTGCGCTCGTTGACCCAACTGCCGCGGCGCAGCTCGGCGAGCGCGTAGCCGATCACGACGTTGTAGCGGACGATCGGGTCGCCGGCCGCGAGGTCGACCAACGCAACCTTGTGCCCTTGCGGCACGCCTTCGCGCAACGTCAGGCCGTCGGCGAAGGTCGCGCCCTCGGGCAGGCCGCCGTCGTTGACGACGATCGCGACGTTGTCGTCCGGGTGCACGCGGATATAGAGCGGGGAAGCAGTCATTGGAATTCCTGGAAGGCTACCAGCCAAATCGTTAGTCATCATACGACATTCGACATCAACCCGCGATGCTGCGTAAACCCTTATCCGGAAAGACCCTACCCTTTACCCGCCGGCAAACCGCTTGCGCTGCGCCTTCCTGCGTTGTACGATGACATACAACGACATCGCCAATATGGCTCGGATGGCGTACCCGACGAACCCAGCCCTCGCGCTAGACGGACGACCCAACCATGACCTCACCGCAAGAACTCAAACAGATCATCTCCCACGGCCTGCTGTCGTTTCCGCTGACGGACTTCGACGCGGACGGCAGCTTCCGCCCGACCACCTATGCCGAGCGTCTGGAATGGCTGGCGCCGTATGGCGCGACCGCGCTGTTCGCGGCCGGCGGCACCGGTGAATTCTTCTCGCTCACGCAGCGCGAGTATTCGGACGTGATCCGCGTCGCGACGGAAACCTGCAAGGGCAAGGTACCGATCCTGGCCGGCGCCGGCGGCGGCACGCGCGTCGCGATCGAATATGCGCAGGAAGCCGAGCGCCTCGGCGCGAGCGGCGTGCTGCTGATGCCGCACTACCTGACCGAAGCCAGCCAGGAAGGCATCGCCGAACACGTCGAGCAGGTGTGCCGCGCGCTGAAGATCGGCGTCGTGGTGTACAACCGCGCGAATTCGAAGCTGAACGCCGACATGCTCGAGCGCCTCGCCGACCGCTGCCCGAACCTGATCGGCTTCAAGGACGGCGTCGGCGAAATCGAGAGCATGGTCACGATCCGCCGCCGCCTCGGCGACCGCTTCGCGTACCTCGGCGGCCTGCCGACGGCCGAAGTCTATGCGGCCGCGTACAAGGCGCTCGGCGTGCCGGTGTACTCGTCCGCCGTATTCAACTTCATCCCGAAGACGGCGATGGCGTTCTACGAAGCGATCGCGAAGGACGACCACGCAACGGTCGGTCGCCTGATCGACGAATTCTTCCTGCCGTACCTGAAGATCCGCAACCGTCGCGCGGGCTATGCGGTCAGCATCGTGAAGGCAGGCGCGAAGCTCGTCGGCCACGACGCGGGCCCCGTGCGCGCGCCGCTCGTCGACCTGACCGACGCCGAAATGGCCGAACTGGACATGCTGATCAAGAAGATGGGCCCGCAGTAAGCGGGCATGGCCGGGGCGGTGCCTTCAACGGCACCGCGACCGGCTTGTTGCCTGCGTTGCATCGCGGCCGGCGCCTGCCGGCCGCGGTCGTTTGCAGCGGCGGACATGCCACGCGTCCCGCCGCGATGCGCGTGGTCACATCTGCGCGATGACGCCGATGATCCGGTGACGCACGTTGCCGAGCTTGATCCGGGTCGCCTCGATCTGCCCTTGCGCGCCCGCACGCACGCGTGCATTCGACCCGTCGCCGAGAATCTGCCCCAGCACGTCGCGATCGACGACCGCGTCGAAGAACCGGCCGACCGTGATCGTCGCCGACTGCTTCGCGGTCAGAAGCGCGCTGTTGGCCTGCATCAGCGCTTCGGTGCGCAGGCTCTGGTCGCGGTCGTCGATGTTGCGGCGATGCTCGAGCGCGAACACCAGCGCTTCCATGTCCTGCCGGAAACGGCGCACGGCGAGGCCGAACATGAGCGAATGCGCATCGGAGCCCGTGACGGGCCGCCCCTGGTTGATGGTCACGTCGAATTCGCTGCCGCCCAGGTCGCGCTGGAATTCCAGCAGCGCATTCGCGAGCACGCGCCCTTCGCTGTACTGGCCGATCCGGCTGCGCACCGAATGCGCGACGTCACCGATCGCCTTCCACAATCCGGCGGCGAACAGGTGGTCGCCGCGCTTGCTGATGTTCATCGGATGGTTCCCTCTTGGAATTTTGTGGTCTCTCAGGCTCGCCTGCGGGCCGGGCGGCCCGAGGCCCCGCTACTGTAGGAGAAATTCCGGTGACGCGGAAGCCATCATGAAAAAAGCGGAGGCAGCCCGCCGGCCGCCCCCGCTTTCATTCCTTCGGCAAGCGGCCCGGCTTCGCGCCGCGCCGCCGCACCGTCACTCCGCCTTTCCGTCCCGCAGCCGCGGAACGCCGAGCGGATTGCTTTCCTGCAGCCCTTCGGGCAGCAGGTCGTCCGGGAAGTCCTGATAGCACACGGGCCGCAGGAAACGGTCGATCGCGGTCGCGCCGACCGACGTGACCGCCGGGTTCGACGTCGCCGGGAACGGCCCGCCGTGCACCATCGCGTCGCACACTTCGACGCCGGTCGGGTAGCCGTTGACGAGCAGGCGCCCGGCCTTGCGTTCGAGGATCGGCAGCAGGCGGCGCGCGAGCGGCTTGTCGTCGGCGTCCATCTGGAGCGTGGCCGTCAGCTGGCCCTCGAGTGCGTCGAGCACGCGTGCGACTTCGTCGAGATCACGGCAACGCACGATCAGCGATGCCGGCCCGAACACTTCGTGGCCGAACGCCGGCTCGGCCAGGAACGCCGGCGCGGCGACTTCGTACAGCGCGCCGCCTGCCTGGCATTCGGTCTGCGCCGCCTCGCCCACGCCGACTTCGCGCACGCCCGGCAGTTCGGCCAGCTTGCCGCGGCCATTGCGATACGCATCGGCGATGCCGCTCGTCAGCATCACGCCGGCCGGTTTCTTCGCGAGCGCCTCTGCCGCGACGGACTCGAAGCGGTCGAGATCGGGGCCATCGACCGCCAGCACGAGGCCCGGATTCGTGCAGAACTGGCCGGTGCCGAGCGTCAGCGAATCGACGAAGCCGGTCGCGATCGCGTCGCCGCGCGCGGCCAGCGCGGCCGGGAACAGCACGACCGGGTTGATGCTGCTCATTTCCGCATAGACGGGAATCGGCTGCGGGCGTGCGTTCGCGAGTTGCACGAGCGCCATGCCGCCCTGCCGCGAGCCGGTGAAGCCGACGGCCTGCACCGCCGGATGGCTGACGAGCGCCGCGCCGGTCACGCGGCCGGGGCCGATCAGCAGCGAGAACACGCCGGCCGGCATCCCGCATTTCGCGACCGCGGCACGGATCGCGCGGCCGACCAGCTCGGACGTGCCGAGGTGCGCCTCATGGGCCTTCACGATCACCGGGCAGCCGGCCGCGAGTGCCGACGCCGTATCGCCGCCGGCCACCGAGAACGCGAGCGGGAAGTTGCTCGCGCCAAACACCGCGACCGGCCCAAGCCCGACCTTCTGCAGCCGCAGGTCCGAGCGCGGCAGCGGCGTGCGCGCGGGCTGCGCGGGATCGATCGACGCGGCGAGGAAACGCCCGTCGCGCACGACGCGCGCGAACAGCCGGAGCTGGCCGACGGTGCGGCCGCGCTCGCCCTGCAGCCGCGCGACGGGCAGGCCCGTTTCGGCGTGTGCGCGCTCGATCAGCGCGTCGCCGAGCGCGACGATTTCGTCGGCGATCGTTTCGAGAAACGCCGCGCGGGCCGCCAGCGGCTGCGCGCGGTACGCGTCGAACGCGTCGCGCGCAAGCTCGCACGCGCGGTCGACGTCCGCCTGCGTCGCGACGCCGAAGGCCGGCGCATCGATCGGCGCGCCCTTCGTCGGGTCGAACGCGTGCAGGGTACCGGCCGAGCCGGCCACCGCATCGGCGCCGATCAGCATCTCTCCAGTCAGTTGCATGGGGTGTGCTCCGTGTTTCGGGAATAATTGGTTCATTGTAGCTCAACAGATACGATGTCTGCCGACACGATTTCACGATTCGCGCCGATCGTCGATCCTGCCACACTCTGCGCGAAACCCTTATCCCTTCGGGCTTTGCCCAAATGTTGACCATTTCACGCCGCTCTGCAAAGGGAAAACCCGAGGTTTCGGGTTCGGCCAGGCCTTATGAACTTCTGGTCATGTCATACGACGACGTACGTTAAAGTGCCCAATCAAACCTCCCCTCGCGATCTTCCGATCGATCTCGCGCGCACCGCCCGCCGCACCGCCGTGCGCTACTGGATTCTGGCGATGCTGTTCGCCGTCTCGGCGTTCGGCTGGGCATACGTGCTCGCGCAATTGCCGAGCGGCTGGCAAAGACGAAGGCGGCCGCGCATGAGCGGCCGCCGTTCTTACATCGCTCAGGCCGCCGAATGCGCGACGCGCAGCATGTCGTGCACGCCGGACGTCATCAGCGCGAGAAACGCGAGCAGGCCGACGTAGAAAAGCGCGTAAGTCGTTTTCGTCTCGACCGACGTCGTGTAGTACGCGCGGTTCTCCGGCGCGTCGGGATCGTAGCGCCATGCGCGCTTCAACTGCGGCAACGCGAGGATCGCCATCACGATCAGGAGCGGGCTCGGCCGGTACGCGAACAGCGCGATCAGCACGGGCACGCCCGCGAACCAGATGCGCGGCGACAGCACCGCCGTGATGCGCCCGCCGTCGAACGGCGACAGCGGAATCATGTTGAACAGGTTCAGGAAGAAGCCCGTATAGGCGAGCGCGAGCAGCAGGTTGCTGTCGTAGTGCCGCGCGGCCGCGTAGCAGGCCAGCGCGCCGAGCGTGCCGACGAACGGCCCGGCCAGCCCGACGTACGCTTCGGTTTCGGCGTCGTGCGGCATCTCCTTCAGCTGGATCCACGCGCCGACGAACGGAATGAACGTCGGCAGCCCGACGTCGAGCCCGCGCCGCTGCGCGGCCATGTAGTGGCCGGCTTCATGGACCAGCAGCAGCGCGACGAAACCGGCCGCGAAGCGCCATCCGTAGAACAGCGCGTAGACCGCGATCGACGCCAGCATGGTGCCCGCCGACATGAGTACCTTGCCGAGCTTCAGGCCGCCGAAGATCAGCAGCAGCAGCTTGGTCATTCCTTGCGCTCCGTGCCGGACACGGCGGCTGCGTCGGTTGCATCGGCGACGACCGGCACGGCCGCCGGCTTCGGCTTGCGCCCGAAGAAGCGCTTCAACGCCGCACCGCCTGCCAGCAACGCGACCGCGCCGATCTTGAAGAACTTCACGGCGAACGCGCCGATCAGCGCGAGCAGCCCGAGCTTCTTCGCGCCGACGCCGACGATCAGCGCCGCGAGCCCGTACTCGGCGACGTGGTCGGTCGACTTGTTGAAATCGGCATAGCGCTTGCCGTCGTTGAAGCGGATGTTCGCGAGGAGGTCGTCTGCCGAAGCCTTGTACTTCGGCAGATCGGCGAGCGTCGACGCCATCGTCAACGACAGGTAGCCGTCACGGCCGAGCACGAGCGTCCGGTAGTTCACGCCGTCGCTCTCCGCGTTCGCGGCCGCACCCTTGTCGCGAATGATCGCGGACCACACGAGCCGGTGCGTGGCGGCGTCGTACGCGGGCGCCTGCGCCCAGCCGACCACCTCGGTCTCGGGCAGCCCGCGCTCCTTGCGCGCCGGGTTGTTTTCCTCCGTGCCGGCCTGCAGGCTCTTCAGCAATTCGTCGGGTTTCCAGTCCTTCGCGTCGTCGTCGCGAATGTAGCCGCTCGGCTCGAACGACACGACCGAGATCCAGTCGGCGTCCGGGTCCTCGGGCAGCACGAGGCCGACCAGCTTCGATTCGTCGATCGAGTTGCCCATCGAGCGCAGGTAGCGGCCGGCTTCGGCGGCCGGCACGAACGATTCGCCTTCCTTCAGCTTCAGCACGGCTTCGTGCTTGACGTCGATATCGGCCGGCCCCTTCACGACGACCTTGTTGGCGGCCGCGGCGGCGGCCCTCATTTCGACCTGCGCGGCTTCGGTCTGCGCATGGCCGCTGGTTGCGGCGAGCGCGAGCATCGCCACGCAGGCGACGCGGACGGCGAGTTTTTTCATTGTTGGATTCCCCTGGAATGCCTTGTTGTGAATGTGCGCGGCATCCGGCCCGGGCGTGGTGGTCGCGGGTCCGGTGCCGCCTCTCAGGTGGCACGAGGGCTATGGTAACGCAGCGTCGGCGCGCATCCGGGATCGAAATGCGGGGGCGGAAGAGCGCATCGGGCGGCAGCGGGCGGAGTCGCGATGCACACCCGATGCACATCGATCCGGAATGCTTACCTCGCAGGTAATGCCCGATGCGCGCGGGATTGCCTATCATCCTCGTCATGAACTCGACCGCCGCCCTTCAATCGCTCCCCCCGTCCGCCGGCCGCGCGTCCGGCATCGGCTCGCTGCTGCGCACCTGGCGTCAACGCCGGCGCCTGAGCCAGATGGCCCTCGCGCTGGAGGCCGAAGTGTCCGCGCGGCACCTGAGCTTCGTCGAATCGGGACGCGCGCAGCCGAGCCGGGAGATGGTGCTGCATCTCGCGGAGCGCCTCGACGTGCCGCTGCGCGAGCGCAACGCGCTGCTCGTCGCGGCCGGCTATGCGCCGCTGTTTCGCGAACGGCCCTTCTCCGATCCGCAGCTCGATGCGGCACGCCACGCGGTCGAAGCCGTGCTGCGCGGCCACGAGCCCTACCCTGCACTCGCGGTGGATCGCCACTGGACGCTGCTCGCCGCGAACCGGATGCTCGGCGCGCTGGTCGCGCAGGCCGATCCGGCGCTCCTGCGGCCGCCCGTCAACGTGCTGCGCCTGAGTTTGCATCCTGACGGCCTCGCGCCGCAGATCGTCAACTGGCACGAATGGCGCGCGCATATCCTGCACCGGCTGCAACGGCAGATCGACGCGAGCGGCGACCGCACGCTGCATGCGCTGCGCGACGAACTCGCCGCGTATCCGGCACCGGCCGGCCAGCCCGACGACACGCATGCGCGCGCCGACTACGCGGACATCGCGGTGCCGCTGCGGCTGCGCACGGCCGCCGGCGAACTGACGTTCTTCAGCACGACGACGGTGTTCGGCACGCCGGTCGACGTCACGCTGTCGGAACTCGCGATCGAGGCGTTTTTCCCGGCGAACCCGGAAACGGTGAACGCGATGCGCGCGCTGGCGGACGCGCTGCCGGCTCGGTGAGCATCGTCAACGACGCTCGAACGCCAGCTTCACGCCCAGCCCGAGGAGCACCGCGCCGCTCACCCGATGCATGCGGGTCAGGATGCGCGGATTGCGCCGGATCGACGTCGACAGCAGGCCGGCGAACAGCGCGACCGGCCCCTTGACGAGAAACGTCAGGCCGGCAAACGTCGTGCCGAGCACGAACAGCGACACCATCGGATGCGCGGCGCCCGCGGGCACGAACTGCGGCAGAAACGCGAGATAGAACAGCGCGACCTTCGGATTCGACACGTTGGACAGCGCGCCCTGCGCGAACGTGCGCAACCCGGACGCCGGCGCGTCGCGACCGCTCGCGAGCGTCAGCTCGCCGGACGAACGCAGCAGCGTGATGCCGAGGTACAGCAGGTACAGCGCGCCGATCATCTTCAATGCAGTGAACAGCCATTCGGATGCCTGAAGAAGCGCGCCCAGCCCGAGCGTCGCGAGCATCGTATGCACGAGCAACCCGACGCTGACACCCGCAGCGGTCACGAGGCCCGCCCGCGTGCCGCCGGATAGCGTGCGCGACATCACGAGCACCATGTCCTGGCCCGGTGTCAGAATGATCAGAAGGGAGGTGGCCATGAACGGCAACCAGGCTACGTGCGGCATCGGGATTCTCCTGAAAGCGGCACCGGGAGCGACGGACGGGAATCGCACATGCCTCCGGGGCCGGGCAGTCATCGGATTATCGGCAACTTGCCGTGGAGAATGGCTGCGAAATTGGCTACTTTCGATTTGCAAATTGGCGTTATTCTCCATCATCGACATCATTGGTAGCCAAAAATGCCAATCAAGCTGGACGCCATCGACCGGCGCATTTTGCGTGCGCTGCAACGAAACTCGAACCAGACGAATGCCGAGCTCGCGCAGCAGGCCGGCCTCTCGCCCACGCCCTGCCTGCGCCGCGTTCACCTGCTCGAGGAACAGGGCGTCATCGACGCATACGTCGCCCTGCTGAACCCGGCAGCCGTCGAGCTGCGATTCACGGCATTCGTGCGCGTCACGCTGGAACGCCAGGACAAGACGACCGTCGAACGCTTCGCGCGCGAGATGGAGCAAGCGCCCGAGGTACTCGAATGCCACCTGATGGCCGGCAGCTACGACTATCTGCTGCGCGTCATCGCGAAGGATCTGGACGATTACCAGCGCTTTCAGATGGAGACGCTCACCCAGATCGAAGGCGTACGCAACGTCGAAACCGAGATTCCGCTGAAACGCATCAAGCAGACGGTGCGTCTGCCGATCTAGGCATGCGGAAAGGCGAAGGCGTGCGTGCTGCCGTCATCGGATCGATGCGGCAGAACACTGCAATGACGTCCGTTCATACAAGATCCTGAAATGCCGTTCGCCACCCGGGGCCACACCGGTGGCTGCACCCGATTTTCTCCGGCACCTTCTTCATCGTTCTCGGCATTTCGTTACTGGCGGCCGTCTGAGTCCTGCTTGGGATCGTTGCACTGGTGTTGCTTCCGCCTGTACGACGATCGTTTCGTGTGCATCGGCGACGCTCCACCGTCGTCCTCACCGCGCTGTGCGTGATGAGCAGCTTCGTCGTCTTGATGGCGGCGATCGGGCGGCGGGCCGAGGCGAACATCAGAAAGGAAGAAGCCGCAAAGCATCCGGCGCTCGAGAAGGGCGCGCGTCTGCTGCGCATCGATATGCCACCCGGTACGCGGCTGTCGCTCTCGCGCGCCGGCGACACGAAATCGATCGAGAAAGCCGAGTTCCCGCACGCGGTCGATGTCTACGGCATTCCCGCCGTCGCAATGACGGTCGGGACGGACTTCGACGATGAAGCGCCGCACGACGAGACGCCTACCCGCATGAGCGAGCCACACCGCCTGCCCGCCGCCGCATCACGCCCTTCACCGACCGAATTTCTCCCGAAACATAGCGTTCAGACGCCGCGGCAAACATAGGCTCGGCCGAGGCCCATCAAAATGCGTCGTCGCGGCTCGAGCTTCGAGCCCCCGAAGCCCGGAAGTGGCCGCGGCCGAAGCACGTAGCTGCGATCCGTGCGCGGTTCTTGTCTCTTCAATACCGGCGAATGTCGAATTTGATTAGCAGAACTTTTGTTTTCCGGATGGACGGGCAGCACCTGTCATGAAAGAGACGCGAACGATTCGATGCGAACGTGAAATCGTGCGCAGACCGTGCAAAACACAACACGACTTTTACATTGAGCCTGGGAACACGAAATGAACAAGCATCAACGAGGGTTGGAACTTTCCGCACGACGCGCACCGAAGAAGTCGAAGGCCACGCTTGCCGTCGCGGTCGGTGCCGCCATGGTCGCATTCGCCGCTTCCGCGCCCGCGCGGGCCGACTACGTGCAGAACGGTACGTCGACAGAAACGTCGGGCGGCTGCGTCGGCAACATCGCGATCTCGGGAAGCGGCACGTATCCGGCGACCGCAACGGGTTGCGACAACGTGGCAATCGGCACCGCGGCGGTGGCGAACTCCGGTTCGTCGACCGGCGCCTATAGCGAAACCGTCGCGATCGGCCGCATGGCCGGCGCGACCGGCACGCAGGCAACTGCGGTCGGCGGCAATTCCACCGCCACCGGAGACCACGCAACGGCGCTCGGCGCGCTTACCCGCGCAACCGGTATCCAGGCGACGGCGGTCGGCGACGGCGCGATCGCCAACGGCGCCACCGCGTCGGCATTCGGTCAGGGTGCCTCGGCCGTCGACCAGGCAACGGCGGTCGGACAAGGCGCGAGCGCGACCGCGACGTTCTCGACGGCGGTCGGCAAAGGCAGCGTGGCGGCCGGCGGGACGGCCCTCGGCTTCCAGGCGAACGCCGGCGCCAACGATGCGGTCGCGCTCGGCATCGACAGCTCGGCGTCCGCAACCGGCAGCGTGGCCATCGCCCGCGCGACGGCATCCGCCGTGAACGCGGTCGCCATCGGCGAAGGCGCGAACGCCGCCGACGCGAACTCCGTCGCATTGGGCTCGAACGCAGCGACGCGCGCGTTCACGACCGTGAGCAGCGTAACGCTCGACGGCGTCAGCTACAGCGGCTTCGCGGGCACGCCGGTCGGTGTGGTCAGCGTCGGCAGCGCCGGCGCCGAGCGGCAGATCGTGAACGTCGCGGCCGGTGCAATCAGCGCAACCAGCACGGACGCCATCAACGGTTCGCAGCTGTTCTCGATCGCAAGCCAAGTTTCGACGTTGACGACGGATCTCGCGGCGCTGACGACCACCGTCGGCAAGATCTCGTCGAGCGTCCCGAGCGGCACGGTGACGGACCCGACGGACACCGCGATTGGCACGAATACGTCGGTCACGGCGACGAACGGAACGGCGGTCGGCAACGGCTCGAACGTCTCGGGCGACAACGGTACGGCGGTCGGCGTGAATTCGACCGTCACCGCGACGAACGGCACGGCCATCGGCACGAATTCGAAGGTCACCGCCACGAACGGCACGGCCGTCGGCACCGGCTCGAATGTTTCCGGCACGGACTCCACCGCGATCGGCACGAACAGCCGCGCGAGCGCCAACAATGCCGTGGCGTTGGGCGCGAACTCGGTCGCGGATCGCGACAACACGGTCTCGATCGGCGCGCCGGGTGCAGAACGCCAGTTGACCAACGTGGCCGACGGCACTGCACCGACGGACGGTGTCAACGTGCGCCAGTTGAACGGCGCGATCAATTCGGTTCGCGAAGAAATGTCGAAGTACCGCAAGGACGCGAACGCTGGCACAGCGAGCGCGATCGCGATGGCCAACGTGCCGCAGGCCGTGCTGCCCGGCGAGAAGGTCGTTGCGCTCGGCGGCGGCACGTACGGCGGTCAAAGCGCGATGGCGGTCGGCCTGTCGGTCGCGACGACGAAATGGCTCGTCAAAGGCTCGATCACGACGGCGGTGTCGGGCCACGGCTCGTTCGGCGCCGGCGCGGGCGTCGGCTATCGCTGGTAGGCGACACCGAGCTGCGTAGCGTCGGCGGACGGCTTGCCGACGCTACGTATACAGCGACGCCTGCGGCAATTCCCCCGTCAACGCGAACCGGCCGACGTCGCGCAGCCGGTAGTCGAGCGGATCGTGCAGCGTATGCGTGCGCGCGTTGCGCCAGAAGCGGTCGAGGCCGAGCGACGCGGCCGTCGCGCGCGCGCCGCACGCATCGAACAGCGCCTCGCCGTTATCGAGCGCCGCGCGCTGCGCGACGATCTTCGCGTCCGACACCGCGAGCGCCACTTCGGCACGTTCGCCGGCCGTCAGCGCGCCGCGCCGCGTCCATGCGCGCTGCAACGCGACGGCCGCGCGATCGGCCAGCGACGCCGCCGCAACCGCCTGCACGCGCATGTCGCCGAAGCGCTGCAGCGTATAGGGATCGTCGCTCGCCTGCGCGACGCCCGAGTTAATCCACGGCCGGCCGTGCGCCAGCACGTATTCGCGCGCCTCGGCCAGCGCGCCTTCCGCAAGCCCGACGAACAGGTTCGTCAACACGAGCTGCGACACCAGCGTGCGTAGCGTCGCGCGCGGCGTCGGCGGCGTCTCGGACCTGTGCAGCACGTCGTCCGGCGCGAGCGTCACGCCGTCGAAGCGCACGCTGCCGCTGTCGGTCTGGCGCTGACCGACGGGATCCCAGTCTTCGTTGACCGTGATCCCGTCGCGATCGGTCGGCACGACGCCGAACACGGCGCGGCCCGTTTCCGGATCGTGCGCGGACACGGTCATCCGCTGCGAGCCGCGCGTGCCCGAGCAGAATCCCTTCACGCCGTCGAGCCGGTAGCCGCCGTCCGGCGTCGCGGTCGCCACCAGCCGCGTGTCGAGCGGGTTCACGGCATTGCCCCACCACCAGCGATGCTCGACCGTGCCGCGCAGATAGCGTTCGCGCTGCGCCGCACTGCCCCACACGTCGACGCTCACCACCTGCAGGACCTGGAACCCGACCAGATGCGCGAGCGCGCTGTCGACGCGCGCGATCCGCCGGATCGTGTCGTAGATCGCCGGCCACTCGGCTTCCTGTCCGCCGAATTCGCGCGGCACCGCGAGCGTCAGCAGGCCCGCGTCGGCGAGCCGCTGCTTCTCGTCGGCCGCATGACCGCCCGCGCGGTCGCGCGCGGCGGCCGTCGCACGCAGCGCGTCGATCGCACGCGCCAGCGCGTCGGCGTCGATCGCGCTGGTGTCGGAGTCCGGCGCCAGCGTCGCCGGGCCGCGAGGATCGTTCATGCGACGGCTTCCTGTGCAACGGTTGCGTGCGCAACTGTATCGCTCGACAGCGGCACCAGCGCGCTGAGTCGACGGCCGGTCAGCCGCGACAGGATCTCGCGCCGCCAGTCGTCGTAGATCGCGCGGTATTCGGCGATATCGGCACCGAACACGTGTGCGGTGTGCGCATATTCGTCGTGCAGATAACCGTCGAGCCGTGCCTGCGTTTCCTCGTCGGCCGCGATCACGCGATCGATCAGCGCGTCGCGCTCGGCGGCCGGCAGCGCCTTCAACGTGTCGAACCACCACTGGACGATCTGCACGCGATGCCACTCCTCGTCCGGTCGAATCCGGTTCTCGCCGTGCTCGCGCATCGCACCGTCGGCGATGCGGCCGGTCTTGCGCTGGATCCACAGCTTCGCGAGGATGTGCAGTTCGTAATGCCATTCGAACGCGAGAAAACCCGCGACGTCGCGCACCGCGATGTCTCCGATGCGTTCCCAGTGCGCGGCGACGAGCCGCTCGACTTCCGGCAGCGGATCGCGGCCCGTCAGTTCGGTCACGCGTTCGCGACCGATCACGGCGTGCGCGCCGTCGTCGCCGAGCTGACGCGACAGGATCAGCTGGAAATGCGGGTCGTCGCGGAACAGCGTGTCGATCGCCTTCGCGACGACCTGCACGATGAACAGGTCGTGCGACGCCATCTTCGTGTAGTAGTCGGCGACGGCGGCCCGTTCATCTTCATCGCGAGGCTCGCGCGGCGGTGTCGCCAGCTTGTCCGGGAAGTCGGGGCGATGGCGTCGCGCGACATCCAGAAACAGCGCTTCCTCGAATTGTCCGTTCCATTCGCGCGGCGCGCCGGTAGGTAAGGTCATGGGTATCGTTCTCTCAGGGTCTTCAATGAAAAGAGCCGGCGCTCGTGGCACCGCTCAGGTACGCCGGGTCACGCGTCGGACCAGGCGGTCGCCCGTGAATTGCACGGCCGAAACGAGTGCGATCAGGATCACGATCACGGTCACCATGACGGTGGTGTCGAAGCGCTGGTAGCCGTAGCGGATCGCGAGATCGCCGAGCCCGCCCGCGCCGACGGCGCCGGCCATCGCGGTCGAGCCGATCAGCGCGACGACGGTGATCGTGAAGCCGCCGAGCATGCCGGGCAGCGCTTCCGGCAGCAGCACGTGCCACACGATGTGGCGACGTTTCGCGCCCATCGCGAGCGCGGCCTCGATCAGTCCGCGATCGACTTCGCGCAGGCTCACCTCGGCAATCCGCGCGAAGAACGGAATCGCGGCGATCGACAGCGGCACGACGGCCGCCCACACGCCGATGGTCGTGCCGATCAGCACGCGCGTGAACGGCAACAGCGCGACGAGCAGGATGATGAACGGCGTCGAGCGGAACACGTTGACGAGCGCACCGAGCACCGCGTTCACGCCGCGCCGCGCATAGATGCCGCCTGGCGCGGTCGTCACGAGGATCACCGCGAGCGGGATGCCGATCAGCGCGGCAATCGCGGCCGACGCGGCGACCATCGACAGCGTGTCGCGGATCGCGTCGAGCAGTTCGGGCCTCCAGAGTTCAAACATAGCCGAGCACCTCCGCGTGGTTCGCATGGCGGCGTGCGCGTTCGAGCAGTGCCGCGACCGCGCCGCCGCGTGCCGGCGGCTGCCCCGCGTCATCCGCGCGCGGCGATGCCGCGATCACGAGACGCCCCTGCGCATGGCCCTGGATCCGCTCGATCCCGCCATGCAGAAAGCGCACCGAACCGCCGAGCGCCGCCGCGAGCGCGCCGACGTCCGGCTCGCCGCCACTCTCGCCCGTATAGCGAACGTCGAGCACCACCTGCGCGCCTTCGGGCAGCACGGCCTGCTCGGGCAACGGCCGTACGCGCGCGGCCAGTTCGGCCGGCAGGTCGTGCACGAGCGTGCTGAGCAGCGCGCGCGTCGCGCCGTGGCGCGGATCGCCGAACACGCGCCACACCGGGCCCGTTTCGACGACCTCGCCCTGCTCGATCACCGCGACCGTGTCGCAGACCGCGCGGATCACTTCCATCTCGTGCGTGATCAGCACGATCGTCAGCCCGAGGCGGCGGTTGATGTCGGCGAGCAGCGAGAGGATCGATTGCGTCGTCTCGGGATCGAGCGCCGAGGTCGCCTCGTCGCACAGCAGCACCTCGGGGTCGTGCACCAGCGCCCGCGCGATGCCGACGCGCTGCTTCTGGCCGCCCGACAGGCTCGCCGGATACGCGTCGCGCTTCGCGGCGAGCCCGACGAGATCGAGCAGCGCCTCGGCCTTGCGCGTGCGCTCGGCCTTCGGTACGCCGGCGATCTTCAGCGGCAGCGCGACGTTCTCGAACACCGTCTTCGCCGACAGCAGGTTGAAATGCTGGAACACCATGCCGGTGCGACGCCGCAGCGCGACGAGCCCATCCTCGTCGAGCGCGCCGACGTCGACGCCCTGCACGCGCACGCTGCCCGAACTCGGCCGCTCGAGGCCGTTCACGAGCCGCAGCAGCGTCGACTTGCCGGCACCGCTGCGGCCGATGATTCCGAACACCTCGCCGCGCCGCACGTCGAGCGTCACGTCGCGCAGCGCGGCGGCCTGGCCGCGCGGCGTCGAGAACACCTTGCCGACGTGCGCGAGCGACACGGCGGCGCCGTCGGCGCGTGCGGCCGCTTCGTCAAGCGCCCCTTGTGCGTGCGCGCCTGCGCCGGCCCGCGCGGCCGAAGCCTCGATGAAACCCAGCGTATCGAACAATTGCGTCATCGCTTCGCTCCGTCACGTTCATGCATGCGCGGGATGCGCGGGTTCCGTCGCCGGCGCGGCGGTGGGCCGGTGCCGCGCGCCCGTGTGCCAGGCCGGCAGCCGTGCGCCGGCGCCGAACAGTTTCTCGCGCAGCGTCGGGGCGGGATCGTAGTCTTCCTTGTAGACGCCGCGGTTCTGCAATTCCGGCACGACCCAGTCGACGAAATCCTCGAACGACTCGGGCATCACGGTGCGCGTCAGATTGAAACCGTCGATGCCCGTCTCGTCGATCCACGACTGCAGTTCGTCCGCGACCTGCGACGGCGAACCGACGATCGGCGCATAGCGGCCGCCCAGCGACATCTGTTCGAGCATCCGGCGCACGGTCCACGTGCCGGTCGTGCTCTTGCGCGAGATCGCGTCGACGGCCGACTGGATCGAGTCGGTCTTCACGTACGAGATCGGCTCGTCGAGGCCGTACTTCGCGAAGTCGATGCCGGTCGAGCTCGCGAAATGCGCGAGGCCGGCTTCCGGGCTCGCGTAGCGCCGGTATTCATCGAACTTCGCGCGCGCGAGACGTTCGGTCTCGGCGGTCACGACGCTCACGCCGGCGAAAATCCTGATCGATGCCGGGTCGCGCCCCTGCCGTGCGGCGGCCGCGCGAATGTCGAGCGCGGCCGCGCGCGCGGCGGCCTTGCTCTGCCCGTTCACGAACACGCATTCCGCATGCCGCCCCGCGAATTCGACGCCGCGCGCCGACGAACCGGCCTGGTACAGCACCGGCGTGCGCTGCAGCGACGGCTCGCTCAGGTGAATCGCGTCGACCGAATAGAACGGCCCGTCGTGCTTCACGCGCCGCACCTTGCCCGGCTGCGCGAACACGCGCGCGTGCGCATCGCGAATCACCGCGTCGTCGTCCCAGCTCTGTTCCCACAGCTTGTAGACGACGTCCATGTAATCGTCCGCGCGTTCGTAGCGGTCGTCGTGGCCGATCTGCTGCGCGAGGCCCATCCCGCGCGCGGCGCTGTCGAGATAGCCGGTCACGATGTTCCAGCCGACGCGCCCCTTCGTCAGGTGGTCGAGCGTCGACATGCGGCGCGCGAACAGGTAAGGCGGCTCGTAGGTCAGGTTCGCGGTCACGCCGAAGCCGAGATGTTGCGTGACCTGCGCCATCGCGGGCACGAGCAGCAGCGGATCGTTGACGGGCACCTGCACCGATTCGCGCAGCGCGGCGTCCGGGCCGCCGCCGAACACGTCGTACACGCCGACGATGTCCGCGAGAAAGATCCCGTCGAACTTGCCGCGTTCGAGCGTCCGCGCGAGATCGGCCCAGTAGTCGAGATCGGTGTAGTGCGCGGAGCGGTCGCGCGGATGCGTCCACAGCCCGTGGTTGATGTGCCCGACGCAGTTCATGTTGAACGCGTTAAGCAGGATCTTCTTGCGGTTCGCCGTCGTCATGTCGCCTCCGTCACCACGCGATCGCGTACAGCGAGCCGAATGCGTTGTCGAGCGCCCGGCGCACCGCCGGCGAGTGCTGGTAGATCGCGATGAACTTGCGGATGCGCGCATCGTTCACGCTCTCCGGCCGCACGACCCACTGGATCGCGAAGTTCTTGTTCTCGGTGCCGTCGAACAGCAGCGCGCTGTTCGGGTCGGTCGTGCCGGCGAGCTTGATGAAGCTCGGGTAGCCCTGTGCAAGGTCGACGTCATCGAGCGAGCGCGCGAGCTGCGACGCTTCGAGCGGGATGATCTTCAGGTGTTTCGGATTCGACACGATGTCGTGCGTCGTCGCGCGGTAGTCGGCGCCCGGTTTCAGCGTGATGAGGCCCGCGCGCTGCAGCAGCAACAGCCCGCGCCCGCCGTTTACCGGATCGTTCGCGATCGCGACGCGCGCGCCGTCCTTCAGCTCGTCGAAGCGCTTCACCTTCTTCGAATAGAGACCGATCTTCATGATCGTGCCGGGCGCGATCGATACGAAGTTGTAGCCGCCCTGCTTCTTCGCGTTCTCGAGAAACGGGATGTGCTGGAAGTAATTGACGTCGATGTCCTTGTTCGCGAGCGCCGCGTTCGGCGTATTCCAGTCGGTGAACTCGACGATCCGCACGTCGAGGCCCTGCTCCTTCGCCTCCTTCGCGGCGATCTTCAGCGCATCGATCTGCGGGCTCGTCGAGATGCCGACCTTCAACGGCGCGGTATCGGCACGCGCGCCGTTCAGCATCACGACGCCGAGCAGCGCGGCGGCCAGCAGGCGGGTCACGCGGCCGGGGGAAAAACGGGTGGAAAAAACGGCATGCAGCATGGGAACCACTCTCCTGTCCAAAGACGGTATCGACGGATGAGCGACGCCGCGGCGAACGCGCGGGCGTTCTCCGGACGGTCGTCGTCGCATCGGAAAAGGATCAGTCGATGATAGAGAGCGGCGGGAAGGCGGTCTACGAAGCGATTGTGCGAAGAAAATCGCGTGCGGCGATATGGCGCGCGATCCGCCGCGCGGGCGGCCGCCCGGATGGCCAGTTGGCCGAAATCTCGGCCTGGCCGGCGGGCGAATTCCGAAATCTCGGCCAGCCTGCGGCTGAACCCTTTCCGCAGACGAAACAAATCCGTTATGAATCAATGCATTGAAAATATTCCGGCAGGCCGGAATCCTGGCACGGGGGTTGCGTAATAGACGGCACACGATGCCGCGAAGCCATGCAGGCATTCCAACATCAGGAGACACGTCTTGCAGACCTCAATCCCTACCCCCGCCCGTGCCGAGCCGATTGCCGAAGCCGGTCCCGCCGCGCGCGAGCGCTTCTGGCCTGAAGGCTGGTGGAAGCTGATGGAAATCCGCATCGGCATCATCCCGCTGCCGGTCTACGTGATCCTGTTCGGGCTGATCGTCGGCTTCGCGGTGACGGGCAAGGTGCCCGGCGAGATCTCGATGGCGATCGCCGTGCTCGCGTTCTTCGGCTTCACCTGCGCGGAACTCGGCAAGCGCCTGCCGCTCTTGCGCAACATCGGCGCGGCCGCGATCTTCGCGACCTTCGTGCCGTCGGCGCTCACCTATTACCACGTGCTGCCGAAGCCGGTGCTGAACCTCACCGTCGAGTTCACGAAGTCGACGAACTTCCTGTATCTGTTCATCGCGTCGATCATCGTCGGCAGCATCCTGAGCATGGACCGGCGCGTGCTGATCCAGGGCTTCGTGAAGATCTTCATTCCGCTCGCCGCCGGTTCGGTCGCGGCCGCGATCGTCGGCACGGCGGTCGGCACCGCGCTCGGCCTCGGCGCGCGCCACACGCTGCTGTACATCGTCGTGCCGATCATGGCGGGCGGCGTCGGCGAAGGCGCGATTCCGCTGTCGATCGGCTATTCGGAACTGATGCACCTGCCGCAGGGCGAGATGTTCGCGATGGTGCTGCCGCCGGTGATGCTCGGCAGCCTGACCGCGATCATCCTGTCGGGCGCGCTCGACATGCTCGGCAAGCGCCTGCCGCACCTGACCGGCAACGGCCGCCTGCAGGTCGGCGAAAGCGGCGACATGACGCCGGAAAGCGAGGAAATCCGCGGCCACGTCGACGTCACGCACATCGCGGGCGCCGGCATCACGGCGATCACGCTGTACCTCGTCGGCCTGATGGCGCACAAGCTGTTCGGCCTGCCCGCGCCGGTCGCGATGCTGTTCCTCGCGGTGCTGGTGAAGCTCGCGCGCGCGGTGTCGCCGCCGCTGCAGGAAGGCGCGTTCGTCGTCTACAAGTTCTTCTCGACCGCCGTCACGTATCCGCTGCTGTTCGCGATCGGCGTCGCGATGACGCCGTGGGACAAGCTGACCGCCGCCTTCACGATCGTCAACGTCGTCACGATCGTGTCGACCGTCGCGACGCTGATGGGCACCGGTTTCGTGGTCGGCCGCCTGCTGAAGATGTACCCTATCGACACCGCAATCGTGAACGCCTGCCACAGCGGGCAAGGCGGCACCGGCGACGTCGCGATCCTGACCGCCGCGAACCGGATGCAGCTGATGCCGTTCGCGCAGATCGCGACGCGCATCGGCGGCGCAATCGTCGTCACTGTGACGCTGATCCTGGTCGCGCACTTCGGATGACGCGCCGCTGCGCGCACCGTCGCGCAGGCTGCTTCGCACGCGCCGCCGCCGGCCCTGCCGGCGCGCGGCGCGCGTCGTTCGGGGCGTCGCTCCGGGGACCGGTTGCGGACGACCGGTTGCGGGCTTCGATGAGGGCGAACGTGCAGAAGAGCTTCAAGGGAATCCCGTGGTGGGGGTGGGCGTCGGCCGCCGTGCTGTATGTCGGCGTGGCGGGCGCGGCCGTCGATTTCGCGTGGGAACGCGCGATCGACGCGCTCGAGGAAACCGGCGCGCATCGGCTCGACCTGTACGCGTCGAGCCTGAAGAGCGAACTCGGCCGCTTCGAGATCCTGCCCGGCCTGGTCGCCCGCCAGGACGGCGTGCGCACGCTGCTGCGGGCCGCGCCGCAAGACCGGCCCGCGCTCACGCACACCGTGAACACGTATCTCGAAGCCGTGAACCGCGACGCGGGCAGCGGTGCCGTCGACGTGATCGACCTGCAGGGCGAAGTGATCGCCGCCAGCAACTGGAACGAGACGATCAGCTTCGTCGGCACCAACGTGTCGTACCGGCCGTACTTCAAGGATGCCCTGGCACACGGCAGCGGCCGCTTCTTCGGGATCGGCACCAACACCGGCGTGCCGGGCGTCTACTTCGCGAGCGCGGTGCGCGACGACGGCGTGCCGATCGGCGCGACCGCCGTGAAGATCAGCGTCGACCCGCTCGAATCCGCATGGCGCGCGCCGGGGGTCGCCGCGATGGTGGTCGACGGCAACGGCGTGGTCGTGATCTCGACCGAGCCGGCGTGGAAATTCACCGCGCTGCGCCCGATCACCGCGCAGCAGCAGCGCGACATCCAGGCGTCGCGGCAATACGCGGGCCGCACGGTCGACGTGCTGCCCTACCGCCACATCGGCGACCGCAGCGCCGCCGCATGGTTCGGCACGTTCCCGGATCCGCGTCACGCCGGCCGCAGCACACGCTATCTCGTGATGTCGCGGCCCGCGCCGCAGGCCGGCGACTCGCTGATGGTGCTGCTCGACATCGCCGGCGCGCGGCGCCAGCAGCAAACCGCGTTCGTGTTCGTCACCGGCGCGTTCCTGATCGCCGCGCTGCTGGTCGGCTACGCGATCCAGCGCCGCCGGGCGATCGTCGCGCGGCTGAACGCGCAGGACGCGCTGCGCCGCGCGAACGACCGGCTCGAGCTGACCGTCGCGCAGCGCACGGCCGCGCTGACGGCCGCGAACGAGCGGATGCAGCGCGAGATCGTCGAACGCGAACGCACCGAGCAGCGGCTGCGCGATTCGCAGCAGGAAGTCGTGCACGCGGGCAAGCTCGCGGTGCTCGGGCAGATGGCCGCGGGCCTCACGCACGAGCTGAACCAGCCGCTCGTCGCGATCCGCACGCTGTGCGACAACGCACGCACGTTCTTCGAGCGCGGCCAGCCGGCGCCGGCATACGCCAATCTCGAACGGATCGGCAAGCTGGTCGACGGCATGGCCGTGCTCACCGGCGAGCTGAAGACCTTCGCGCGCAAGCCCGATGTCGAGCGCGTCGCCGTGTCGCTGAACGAGGCCGTCGCGCACGCGCGGCTCATCTACGATGCGCGGATCCGCGACGAAGGCGTGCAGCTCGACGTGAACATCGCGCCCGGCACGACGGTATCCGCGGAATCGAGCCAGTTGCAGCAGGTGATCGTGAACCTGCTCGGCAACGCGCTCGACGCGGTGCATGACGCGCCCGTGCGGCGCATCGTCATCGAAGCCGCCAGAGCCGACGATGCGGACGCAGCCGGCCGCGTGCGCCTCACCGTCGCCGACAGCGGCGCCGGCATCGCGCCGGAGGTGCTGCCGCACCTGTTCGAGCCGTTCGTCACCACCAAGCCGCGCGGTCAGGGCCTCGGGCTCGGCCTCGCGATCACGTCGCGCATCGTCGAGGCGTTCGGCGCGAAGATCGCCGCGACGAACCGCGACGCCGGCGGCGCGCAGTTCACCATCGAATTCGCGGCGGTCGCGCCGCAACAAAGGACAGAGCATGGAAGATGAGATTCGCGTGCTGGTCGTCGAGGACGATGAAAACGTCCGGATCGGCGTCGAGCAGGCCGTCGCGCTCGCGGGGTTCCCGGTCGACGCGTTCGCGTCGGCCGCCGACGCGCTCGCGCACGTCGCGCCCGGCGCGCCCGTCGTGATCGTGTCGGACGTGCGGATGCCGGGCATCGACGGGCTGCAGCTGCTCGAACGCGTGATGGCCGTCGATACGCAGATTCCGGTCGTGCTGATCAGCGGCCACGCCGACATTTCGACGGCCGTCGGCGCGATGCAGGACGGCGCATACGACTTCATCGAGAAGCCGTTCTCGTCGGACGTGATCGCCGGCCGCGTCGCGCGCGCGGTCGAGAAGCGCCGGCTCACGCTCGAGGTGCAGGGGCTGCGCGCGGCGCTCAACAACTGGCAGGGCATCGAGGCGTTCGTGCTCGGCAAGTCGCCCGCGATGGCCGACGTGCGCAAGAAGATCCTGCGCCTCGCGGATACGTCGGTGTCGGTGCTCATCACCGGCGAGACGGGCACCGGCAAGGAACTGATCGCGCGCAGCCTGCACGACTTCGGCGGCCGGCGCGATGCGCATTTCGTCGCGCTGAATTGCGGCGGCCTGCCCGAGCAGGTGTTCGAGAGCGAGCTGTTCGGCCATGAGGCCGGCGCGTTCACCGGCGCGATCAAGAAGCGCATCGGCAAGATCGAATGGGCGCACGGCGGCACGCTGTTCCTCGACGAGATCGAGACGATGCCGATTCCGCTGCAGATCAAGATGCTGCGCGTGCTGCAGGAACGCGTGGTGGAGCGGCTCGGCGCGAACGAGCTGATTCCGGTCGATTGCCGCGTCGTCGCCGCGTCGAAGGCCGATCTCGCCGAACTCGCGGCCGACGGGCGCTTCCGCGCGGACTTGCTGTATCGGCTCAACGTCGCGCAGATCGAGCTGCCGCCGCTGCGCGAGCGGCGCGAGGACGTGCCGCTGCTGTTCGAGCATTTCGTGCTCGCGGCCGCGCGGCGCTTCGGGCAGCCGGCGCCGGTCGTCACCGCTGCGCAGGTGTCCGAACTGATGACGCATGCATGGCCCGGCAACGTGCGCGAACTGCAGAACGTGGCCGATCGCTTCGTGCTCGGCCTGACGGGCGACAGCCTGCTGTCGTCCGGCGGTGCGCCCGTCGCGGGCGACACGCTCGCGGAGCAGCTCGCATATTTCGAACGGATGCTGATCGAGGACGCGCTGCAGCGTCACAACGGCAACGTCGCGGATGCGAGCGTTGCGCTCGGCATGCCGAAGAAGACGCTTTATCACAAGCTGCGCAACCTGCGGATTCCCGCGCGCGGCGACGCGGCGGCCGACGGCGGCGAATGACGCGAAAGGATACGCACGGCATGGATCGCATCGACATCACCGCACGCGGCCGCATCGACGGCCACCTGATGCGCGGCATCACCCGCGCACACAAGACGTTCCGCCCGAGCGACTGGCCCGAACGGCTCGCGGGCGTCATCACGCTGTTCGTCGGCGAGCGGCGGCCCGGCTATCCGTGCGCGCTGTCGCGGCTCGCGATGCCGGTCGTCGACGGCGGCGTCAAATGCCTGTTCGTGTCGGACGAATTGCGCGACGTATGCGCCGACGCGTTCGACTTCGCGATGCAGTTCGCCGCCGACAACGATCTTCCCGTCGAGCTTCAGACCGCGCCCGCGCTGGTGGTGCGGTAATGCGCGGGCCGCATTCGACGGCCTTCGCCGCGCTTTCATCCGCGCAATCAATCATCAGATGATTGAAAGCTTCGCCACATCCCCACGCTGCGACAAGGGTTTTCAGCCGAACCATCAATAAAATTGATCGTGACGATGAAAATTATGCGTTTTCCTTGCAGCTTGCCGTGAGGCATAGTTGCGACGTGATGACGCACCCATTGAGTTTTCAGTCATGAACATGCGAATCGAGCCGTCGGTGCTCGCGAACCCGGACCTGCAATTTGCGACGCTTTCGTCGGGCATCAGCCTGCCGTATGTCGAGCGGGGGAGCGGCGCGCCGATGGTGTTCGTGCACGGATCGTTGTGCGACTACCGTTACTGGGAGCCGCAACTCGCGTCGCTGTCGGCGCACTACCGCTGCATCGCGCCGAGCCTGAGCCACTACTGGCCGGCCGTCGAAGCGGGCATCCAGGACGAGTTCAGCTGGCAGAACCACGTCGACGAGCTCGCCGAATTCATCGACGCACTCGATCTCGGCCCCGTGCATCTCGTCGGCCACTCGCGTGGCGGCAGCGTCGCGTTCAACGTCGCCCGCCAGCATCCGCAACTCGTCGACACGCTGACGCTCGCGGATCCGGGCGGCCCGCTGCAGCAGCCGGGCGTGCGCGAAGCCGCGCTGCCGGCCGCCGCGATCGCACTGCGCACGAAGGCCGTGAACCTGATCGGGGAAGGCGAAGTGGAAGCCGGCCTCGAGATGTTCGTCGATTCGGTGAGCCTGCCCGGCGCATGGAAGAAGAGCACGTCGCGCTTTCGCACGATGGCGATCGACAACGCGAGCACGCTGCCGAAGCAGCTTCAGGATCCGCTGCCCGCGTATTCGCAGCACTCGGCGTCGGACATCGCGTGCCGCACGCTGCTGATCGACGGCCAGCGCAGCCCGAAGATGTTCCGCAACAACGTCGACACGCTGTCGCAATGGATCGGCGATGCGCAACGGCAGACCGTCGCCGGTGCGTCGCACGGGATGAACGCGGCGAGCCCCGCAGTGTTCAACCGTTACGTGCACGAGTTCGTCGCCGCGTAACGCTCGCGGGCGGCATTCGCGCCGCCCGTTGCTTACTCCCCTTTCTCATTCGAAGCGCTGCGATGCGGGTTGCCTGCATCGCAGCGCTTCGTTCGCGTTCGCGTTCGCGTTCGCGTTCGCGTTCGCGTTCGCGTTCGCGTTCGCGTTCGCGTTCGCGTCACATGATCGGTTCGGGCTTGCGCGTCACCGCATCCGGCAACCCGAACACGCTGTCGAACGACCAGTTGTACGCGAACGTGAAGATCGGGAAGAACACGATCAGCACTGCGTCGTACAGGAACGCCTGCACCAGCGACACGTCGAGCCACCACGCGATCAGCGGGATCAGGAACGTCACGAGCGCGACCTGAAAACCGATCGCATGCACGACGCGCCGCGCGACGGTGCGCGTCGTTTCCGCGCGGCGCCGCTCCCACGCCTCGAACCCGAGGTTGTACAGAAAATTGACGATGACGCCCGTCGTCGAGATCATCACGCCGAGCAGGCCGCTCGTCGTCGCGCTCGCGCCGCTCAGCATGCCGAGCACCGACGATGCGACGAGGATGCCGAGCACCTCGAACATCACGACGTAGACTATGCGTCTCTTCCATCCTTGCATGACCCACCACCTTCATATCGAACGAGGTGGCGAGACTACAGCGGGCACTTCGCCCGCAAAAGTCAGGTCCTTTCAATTTTTCTGACAGGAGGCCGCCGATGCTGACCAGCGACCACATCGACATGCTGCTGACCGTCATCGACAAAGGCTCGTTCTCGGCGGCCGCGCGCGCGCTCGGCCGCACGCCGTCGGCGGTCAGCATGGCGATCGCGAACCTCGAGGCCGAGCTGGACCTCGTGCTGTTCGATCGCGGCACGCGCGAACCCACGCCGACCGCCGCGATGGCCGCGCTGCTGCCCGATGCGCGGTCGATCGCCGAACGGTTGCAGGCGTTGCGCGCGCATGCGCAGCACTTGTCGGAAGGCGTCGAGGACACGCTGCGGCTCGGCCTCGCGGCGGAGCTCGACGGCGCGCCCGTTGCGCGCGCACTGACCGCCGTCGCCGCGAAATATCCGGCGCTCGCGATCAGCATCGTCACCGCGCCGCAGGACGCGATCGTCGACGCATTGCATCGCGGCGCGATCGATCTCTGCGTCGCGTACGGCGGGCTCGATCTTCATCCGCAGGAACAGATCCACGCGCTGTGGACCGAGACGCTGATCGCCGTCGCCGCGCCCGGTCATCCGTCGATTGCCGAAGCCGCGCATCCCGAGGCGATCGAACGGCTGTCGGGGTTTCGGCAGATCGTCATCGCGGACCCGGAACGGCCGCTCACCGACGTGCGTCCCGTGATCGGCAACCGCACGTGGAAGGTGACCGACATGGCCACCGCGATCGCGCTCGTGAAGGCCGGACACGGCTGGGCGAACCTGCCCGAATCGCTGATCGGCCGGTATGTCGAAGACGGCGAACTGGCGCCGCTCGTGTTCGCAAACATCCGCAACGGGCTGCCGCTGCCCGTGTACCTGCGCCGGCCGAAGTACACGGGGCTCGGCAAGGCGGCCAGCGAACTGGTGCGGGCGCTGCGGGCGGAAAGCGACAGCAGGTAAGCGGTGCGGCGGCGAATGCCGCCGCAGCGTTGGTCAATGCCCGACGGCTCGACCGTTAGTTGCAGTTGCTTCGCGTCTTCCGGCAATCCCCCAATCCGACGTGGGACCTGCAACCGGAGCGACGCACCTGCGGCACCGCGACAAAAGGCCAACAAAAAAACCCGATCCGCGTTACCACGGATCGGGTTCTTCGATCGACCGCCCGTTACGGCAGCCCGTCGCCGGCCGGCATATCAACGCACGGCGACTTCCTGCTTGCCCGTCGCCGCATCGCCGACCGCCGTCGGCGCCGCGCCCCACCCGCCGCCCAGCGCGCGGATCAGGTTGACGGTCGACACGGCCTGCGCACCGGTCAGCTGGTTCGCCTGCAATTGCGACTGCAGCACCGACCGCTCGCTGTCGATCACGTCGAGATAGGCGACCTCACCTTCCTGATACTGCGTACGCGACAGCGTCGCCGCACGGCGCGACGCATTGACGGCCGCATCCTGCGCGCGAATCTGGTCGTCGAGCAGACGCAGATCGGCGAGATTGTCCTCGACCTCGCGGAACGCGACGAGCACTTGCTGCCGGTAGTTCGCGACCTGCTCGTCATACTGCGCGCGCGCCTGCTGCACGCCCGCCGCACGGCGGCCGCCGTCGAACAGCGGCAGCGTCAGCGCGGTGCCGGCGAACGGCCCGAGCAGGAACGTGCGGCTCGACCACAGGAACAGGTTGCCCAGCGTCGACGCTTCATAACCGAACGCACCCGTGATATCGAGCTTCGGGAAATACGCCGACTTCGCGAGGCCGATCCGCGCGTTCGCGGCCGCCATCGCGCGCTCGGCCGCCGACACGTCCGGGCGGCGTTCGAGCAGCGCGGACGGCAGGCCGGCGGGCACCTTCACCGCGACCGGCACGATCGGCGTCTCCTTGAACGCGAAGTCCGCGGGCGCCTTGCCGAGCAGGATCGCGAGCGCATGCTCGGACGCCGCGCGCCGACGCGCGACGCCGACCGCATCGGCCTGCGCGGTCGCCAGTTCGTTCTTCGCGCGCGACACGTCGAGCTCGCTGATGTCGCCTTCGTTGAAGCGGCGCTGCACGAGCTTGAGCGCCTGGTCGCGCAATTCGACCGTGCGACGGTACAGGTCCTGATCCGAGTCGAGCTGGCGCAGTTCGAAGTAGTTCTGCGCGACGTCCGCCTGCAGCGCGAGCTGCACCGAACGGAACAGCGCTTCGCTCTGCGCCTGGTCGGCGCGCGACGCCTCGACGTTGCGGCTCACGCGGCCGAACAGGTCTGCCTCGTACGACACCGTGCCCTGCGCGCGCCACAGCGTCGCGGTGGTCGGACCCGTGCCCTGCGGCTGGAACTGCGACGCCGACGACAGCCCTTCGCGCGTCGGCCCGAATCCGGCGCCGACCTGCGGGAACCACTGCGAGCGCGCGGTGCGGGTCGCCGCACGCGCTTCCTCGACGCGCGCCGCCGCGGCCTTCAGGTTCTGGTTCGCGGCGAGCGCCTGCGATTCGAGCGAGTCGAGCACCGGATCGCCGAACACCTTCCACCATTCGCCGCGATGCTCGCCGTCCGCCGGTTCGGCGGTCTTCCACGTGCCGGCCTGTTCGCCGGCCGCGAGCGTCGGCGCTTCCTTGAACGCCGCGGGCGTCGACACGTCCGGGCGCTTGTAGTCGGGCCCCACCGCGCACGCGGCGAGCAGCGTCGCGAGCAGGGTGCTCGCGGCCGCCACCTTCGCGAAGCGCATCAGGCCATTCGAGTTGTGCATGTTGTCCATCTTTTTATCCTCAAGCATCCGAAGCCGGCACGCCTTGGCCCGGCACGCCATAGCCGGCGGAGTCCTTGCCGGCGACGTGGATCTTGCCGCCCGCCAGCGTGCGCAGCACGACGTAGAACACCGGCGTCAACATCAGCCCGAACAGCGTCACGCCGAGCATCCCGAAGAACACTGCGATACCCATCGCATGTCGCATCTCGGAGCCCGCGCCCGTCGACATGACGAGCGGCACGACGCCCATGATGAATGCGATCGACGTCATCAGGATCGGGCGCAGCCGCAGCCGGCTCGCCTCGATCGCGGCCTCGAGCGGCGTCCTGCCGTCATGCTCCAGTTCGCGTGCGAATTCGACGATCAGGATCGCGTTCTTCGCCGACAACCCCACCAGCACCATCAAGCCGATCTGCGTGAAGATGTTGTTGTCGCCCTGCGTGAGCCACACGCCCGTCAGCGCCGACAAAATGCTCATCGGCACGATCAGGATCACCGCGAGCGGCAGCGTCAGGCTTTCATACAGCGCGGCGAGCACGAGGAACACGAGCAGCACGCTGATCGGGAACACCCACATCGCCGAATCGCCCGCGAGGATCTGCTGGTACGTGAGGTCGGTCCATTCGAACCGCACGCCGCGCGGCAGCGTTTCATGCGCGATGCGCTCGATCGCGGCCTGCGCCTGGCCCGACGAGAAGCCCGGCGCCGGGCCGCCGTTGATGTCGGCCGCCGTGTAGCCGTTGTAGCGCACGACCATTTCCGGGCCGAACGTCGGCGTCACCGTGACGAGCGACGACAGCGGCACCATCTCGCCACGGTCGTTGCGCGTCTTCAGCTGCAGGATGTCGTCCGCGCGCTGACGGAACGGCGCATCGGCCTGCACGCGCACCTGGTACACGCGTCCGAAGCGGTTGAAGTCGTTCACGTACAGCGAGCCGAGATACACCTGCATCGTGTTGAATACGTCGGTGACCGGCACGCCGAGCTGCTTCGCCTTCACGCGGTCGAGATCGACGTTGAGCTGCGGCACATTGATCTGATAGCTCGTGAACAACGGGCCGAGCTCCGGCGCCTGCTGCGCGCGCTTGATGAAGTCGTTGGTCGCATCCGACAGCTTCGCGTAGCCGACCGCGCCGCGATCCTCGATCTGCATCTTGAACCCGCCGAGCGTGCCGAGGCCGAGCACCGGCGGCGGCGGAAACACCGCTACGAACGAGTCCTTGATCGCGCCGTACTGCTGGTTCAGCGCACCGGCGATCGCACCGGCCGACAGCGCCTTGCCGTGCCGCTCCGAGAACGGCTTGAGCGTGACGAACACGATGCCCGCGCTCGAGCTGTTGGTGAAGCCGTTCACCGACAGCCCCGGGAACGCGACCGCGCTTTCGACGCCCGGCTGCTTCAGCGCGATCGAGCCCATGTCGCGAATCACCTTCTCGGTGCGGTCGAGCGACGCGCCGTTCGGCAACTGCGCGAACGCGATCAGGTATTCCTTGTCCTGCGCGGGCACGAAGCCGCCCGGCACGATCTTCGACACGAGCACGGTCGCGCCCACCAGCACGAGATACACGCCGAGCATCAGCGTCTTGCGCGACAGCACGCCGCGCACGCCGCGGCCATAGTTCTCCGCGCCGCGATGGAACACCTTGTTGAAGCGCCTGAAGAAGCCGCCGAGCACGCGGTTCATCGCGCGCGTGAGCCAGTCCTCCTTGTCGCCATGGCCCTTCAGCAGGATTGCGGACAGCGCCGGCGACAGCGTCAGCGAGTTGAACGCCGAGATCACCGTCGAGATCGCGATCGTCATCGCGAACTGCTTGTAGAACTGGCCGGTCAGGCCCGACATGAACGCGAGCGGCACGAACACGGCGACGAGCGTCAGCGCGATCGCGATGATCGGCCCGCTCACTTCCTGCATCGCCTTGTAGGTCGCTTGCCGCGCGTTCATCCCGCTTTCGATGTTGCGCTCGACGTTCTCGACGACCACGATCGCATCGTCGACCACGATACCGATCGCGAGCACCATCCCGAACAGCGACAGCGCGTTGATCGAATAACCGAAGCCGAGCAGCAGCGAGAACGTGCCGATGATCGACACCGGCACCGCGATCAGCGGAATCAGCGATGCGCGCCAGGTCTGCAGGAACACGATCACGACGATCACGACCAGCGCGATCGCTTCGAGCAGCGTGTGCACCACGGCCTTGATCGACGAGCGCACGAACTGCGTCGGGTCATAGACGATCTTGTAGTCGACGCCGGCCGGCATGTCCTGCTTCAGCTCGGCCATCGTTTTGCGCACTTCGTCGGAGATCTGCAGCGAGTTCGCGCCCGGCGACTGGTTGATCGCCATCGCGACGGCGGGCTTGTTGTCGAGCAGCGAGCGCAGCCCGTATTCGGACGCATCCAGTTCGATGCGCGCGATGTCGCGCAGGTGCGTGACGCCGCCGTCCGGCGTTGTCTTCACGACGATGTCGCCGAACTCGTCTTCCGTCTGCAGACGGCCGCGCGCGTTGACCGACAGCTGCAGCGGCGTGCCGGGCAGCGACGGCGACGCGCCGATCACGCCGGCCGCGACCTGCACGTTCTGCTCGCGGATCGCCTGCACGACGTCCTCGGCGGACAGCCCGCGCTGCGCGACCTTCTGCGGATCGAGCCACACGCGCATCGCGTAGTCGCCCGAGCCCCACAGCTGCACCTGACCGACGCCCTGGATCCGCGACAGGCGATCCTTTACGTTGATCAGCGCGTAGTTGCGCAGGTAGGTCATGTCGTAGCGGTTGTCCGGCGAGATCAGGTGGACCACCATCGTCAGCGTCGGCGAACTCTTCACCGTGGTGATGCCGAGCCGCTGCACGTCTTCCGGCAAACGCGGCAACGCCTGGTTCACGCGGTTCTGCACGAGCTGCGTGGCCTTGTCCGGATCGGTGCCCAGCTTGAACGTGACGGTGATCGTCATGTTGCCGTCGCTGTTCGCCTGCGACTGCATGTAGAGCATGTCCTCGACGCCGTTGATCTGCTCCTCGAGCGGCGACGCGACCGTCTCGGCGATCACTTTCGGGTTGGCGCCGGGGTACTGCGCCTTCACGATCACGGAAGGCGGCACGACTTCCGGATACTCCGAAATCGGCAGCAGGAACATCGCGATCACCCCGCCGAGCAGGATGATCACCGATAGGACTCCTGCAAAGATCGGCCGGTCGATAAAGAATTTTGAAATGTTCATGTCTGGCTCTGTCTGGTTGAACGCGGAAACCGTAGCGGCGGGCCGCTTACGATTCCGCCTTCGCCGGTGCGGCCGGCTTCGCGTTATCCGCGAGCGGCGCGGACGGCGCATCGCCGCCCGTCATCGGGACCATGTGCGGCTTCACCTGCTCGCCCGGGCGCACGCGCTGCGTGCCGTTCACGATCACGCGATCGCCGGCGGACAAGCCGCTCACGATCACGCGCCGGTTGCCGTGCTGCAGGCCCTGCTGCACTTCGCGATACGACACGCGGCCCTGCTGGTCGACGACGAACACGAACTTCTTGTCCTGGTCGGTGTTGATCGCGGCGTCGTCGACGAGCAGCGCCTGGTGCGGCGCGCTGCCGCCCACCTTCACGCGTGCGTAGAGACCCGGGACGAGCGCGCCGTCCGCGTTGTCGAAACGCGCGCGCACGCGGATCGTGCCGGACGACGTGTCGAGCCGGTTGTCGACCGAGTCGATCTCGCCGCTGCGCGAGTAGCCCGTTTCATTCGCGAGGCCGAGCTCGACCGGCACCTTGCGGCCGTTGCGCGCGCCGTTGATGTATTGCAGGTAGGTCTGCTCGTCCGCGTCGAACGATGCGTAGATCGGCGACACCGATACCAGCGTCGTCAGCGGCGCGGCCGACGCGCCGGCCGACACGACGTTGCCGAGCGTGATTTCCGCGCGCGACACACGGCCCGACACGGGGGCGGTGATGCGCGTGTAGCCGAGATTGATGCGCGCCGTTTCCAGCGCGGCTTCGGCGGCCTTCAGGTTCGCGCTCGCCTCGCGCGCGGCGTTCTGCTTCTCGTCGTAGTCGCGCTTCGCGATCGCGTTGTCGCCGATCAGCCGCTGCGCGCGCTGCCAGTCGCTCTGCGCGTAGCCGTTGCGGGCCTGCGCGGCGGCGAGCTGCGCGGCCGCGCGGTCGGTTTCGGCCTGATACGGGCGCGGGTCGATCACGAACAGCACGTCGCCCTTCTTCACGAGCGCGCCGTCCTTGAAGTTCACCGCGACGATCGTGCCCGACACCTGCGGGCGCACGTCGACTTTCTCGACCGCCTCGAGGCGGCCCGAATAGCTTTGCCAATCGGTGACGGTCTGCGGCACGACGGTCGCGACGTCGACTTCCGGCAGCGGCGCCGCCGCTTTCTCGGGTGCGTTCGCGTTCACGCGCATCGCGCCGAACGTGCCGAGGCCGACGACGGCGAGCGTCACGATCGCCGCGGTCGCGATTCGGGAGCGGGAGGTGCGTAGGATGGCCATGTGGATCTCCAATAAGCGTGGATTGGTCTGGTTATTCGGAACGGTTCGGCTGGCGCGCCTGGAAGCGGCACTGGAAGAAGCGCACGGCCTCCTCGAGCGCGGCTTCGTGCGTCGCGAGCGACGCGTGCGTGACGTCCGGGTAGCGGATCACCTGCGTGAGCACGCCCGATGAAATCAGGCAGCCCGCATATTTCTCCGCTTCGACGTGCAGCACGTCGTTCTGCGCGGTGACGACGAGCGTCGGCGGCAGGCCCGCGAGGCGCACCGATTCGAGCGGCGCCGCATACGGGTGCATGCGCTGCGCCGCCTGTGGCAGATAGGCGCGATAACAGGCCGCGCATTCGCGCGCGGTGATGTCGGATGAAAGGCGTTCTGCGTCGCCGATGCGCGTCATGCTCGGGTCGAGCATCGGCCCGAACAGCGCCTGTGCGGCGATCGACACTTCACCGCGATCGCGCGCGATGAACGCGAGACAGTTCGCGAGCTGACCGCCCGCGTCGTGCCCCGCGACGCCGATCTTCTTCGGATTGCCGCCGAACGCGCGGGCGCGCGTCGCGGCCCATACGGCGGCGCGATACGCATCCTCCGGCGCGGCCGGAAAAGGAAAGGCCGGCGCGAGCGAATAATCGACCGACACTACGAGAGCTGGTAAGCGTTCTGCTAAAAAGCGCGCGGCGAAGTCGGCGTCGTCGAGCGTGCCGCGCACGAAACCGCCGCCGTGGAAATAAAGCACTACCGGCAGTCCGGTCTTGTCCGCACGCCGATAGAGGCGCAGCACGATGTCCTGCGCGTAGCCGGGAATTTCCACTTCCGCGACCGTCAATGCCGCGCCGGCTCTGGCTTCGGCGGGCAATGCGGCTTTCAGGAATTTGCTGAATTCAGAAGCGTCCATGACGATGCAGCATCCATTTCGAGATGGAACGAATTCTGGGTCCGGCAGACATTGGGATAAATGCCTATAATCCGGCAACACAATTCAACACCCCCGAACAATCCCAGGCTGCGCCGCCTACAAAGCGGCGCAGCCTTCTTGTTCCGGCGGCAAATTAGATTGCGGAGGTTGTGATGGACCGGCTTCAGGCCATGCAGGTGTTTACTCGCGTCGTCGATACAAGCAGCTTCACCAAGGCAGCAGAAACGCTCAGCCTGCCGCGGGCATCCGTCACGACGATCATCCAGAATCTCGAAGCATTTCTCGGCGTGCGCCTGATGCACCGGACCACGCGCCGCTTGTCGCTGACGCCTGACGGCGCCGCGTACTACGAACGCTGCGTGCGGATCCTCGCCGATGTCGAGGAAACCGAAGCAAGCTTCCAGAACAACAACCGGAAGCCGCACGGAAAGTTGCGTATCGACATGCCGGGCTCGATCGGGCGGCTGCTCGTGATTCCGTCGCTGTGCGAATTCCACACGCGCTATCCGGACATCGACCTGCAACTCGGCCTGTCCGACCGACCGGTCGACCTGCTGCAGGAAGGCGTCGACTGCGTGATCCGCGTCGGTGCGCTGCAGGACTCGTCGCTCGTCGCGCGCCGCGTCGGCCTGTTCGAATGCGTGTCGGTGGCGTCGCCCGCGTATCTCGAGAAGCACGGCGAGCCGCACGCGATCGAGGACCTGGGCGACCACCGGGCCGTCAACTACTTCTCGAGCCGCACGGGCCGCACGATCGACTGGACCTTCCTCACGGACGGCAAGGAAGTCGAGGTCAAGATGAACGCGATCGTGTCGGTCAACGACGCCGATGCGTACGTGACCTGCGGGCTCGAAGGCTTCGGCCTGATCCAGCCGCCGTTGTTCATGGTGCTGCCGCACCTGCGCGACGGCCGGCTCAAGGAAGTGCTGCCCGGCCTGAAACCGCTGCCGATGCCGATCTCGGTCGTGTATCCGCACAGCCGGCACCTGTCGCCAAAGGTGCGCGTGTTCGTCGACTGGATCGCCGAAGTGTTCGACCGCTGCCCGCTGCTGAGCGGCAAGGGCAGCCTCGACGCGACGTGCAGCAAGCGCACGTTCGAGGAAGCCGAGCGCGCGCCGGCGCTCGACACGCCGGTCATCAACGAGTGGGTCGCGTAATCGTCTGAACCGCGGCGCGCGGGCTGTCCGGCTCGCGCGCCGTCCCGCCTTCGTGCCGCTGCGGTGTCGCCTTCGTGCCACCTTCCTCGCCGCGCACCTCGCCTTTTCCGAATCCGCATCACACCTTTTCGCCGCGTGTGGCAATGGTCCGCGCACGTCATTGCGCGAGCAGTGGTACACCGCCGCGAGGCCCGCTGCAGGCGGCTGCGGGCGATTTCGACATCCCCCTGACGACGTTGCGAATCGCGATTGTTCCTCGATCACGACAAATCAATTCGCGTCTGCCGCATTTATCGCGTCGGGACAGATACCTAGAGTAAACCCTGTCGCGCACCTCGTTGCGCATCGAACAGCCCCGTTTGACGGGACCGGAGCGAGCGCTCAGGCGCCAACTCCGACTAACACAGGAGTTACGTCATGAACCGCCGCCATCTTCTCTCCGCCGTCGCCCTCGCACTCGCCGTGTCCGCACCGGCCTTCGCCGATACGACCACCGCGCACGCCGGCGACTACGGCAACACGTCGTGGTACACGCAGCACAACGGCCCGCGCACGCGCGCCGAAGTCAGCGCCGAAGTCGAACAGGCACGCCGCGACGGCACGCTGGCCTGGCTGCGCAAGGCGAATTCGTATCCGCAAGGGCTCGAACTCGCGCAAGGCCCGTATCGCTCGATGCCGGAAAGCAACCAGCTCGCAGGCGGGGCCCGCTGAACGTCGGTAAACGCGCAACGCCGCGCAGCGGATGATCCACCGCGCGGCGTCGCGATACCGCCGTCCAACATTCGATTAGTCAGTTAGTTGCAGGAGTCTGTGATGAACGACCACCTTCCTTCGCCGCTCGATCATTGGGACGACACCACGCCGGTGTGGACGCCGTTCCGTTCCGCGCCGCAATCGCATTGACTACTTTCGCGCCGACGTCTCGTCGACAGCGTGCGCCCGTCAACGGCGCGGCACGCCGTCGCGCCATTCGCCCCAGTGCGTGACGATGTCCTGCACGAGCGGATTGCCGGCGCGATACAGGTTTTCGGTCGCCGGCGCGAAACCGCCCTGATCCGCGTAGTTCAGCAGGTTGTCCGCGCTCGTCTGCCCCGCATACGGCCGGTCGAAATCGGAGCCCGTGCGCAGCACCGCGACGCGCGACAGGTCGACCCGCTTCACGCTCGCCGCGCGCTTGAGCGCTTCGTACGTCGCGTTGTCTTCCTGCGCAGTCATGCAGTAGGTGCCCTTGCCGTCGGTGAGGATCTTCGTCCACTGACGCGCGCGCTCGCCGATCAGCGTGCCCGAGAACCACGTATTGCCCGATGACGTGTCGCACTGGATCACCGTCGGCGGCCGGTTCGCCGGCGCATACGTGAACTTCGCGCGCGCGGCCTGCGCCTGCGCGCTGTCGGCGAGCACGACGTTGCGCGAGAGCGCATACGCCGCGTCCGTCAGCTGCGGGTTGAGCTGGAATACTTCGGTGCGGTAGTCGAGCGGCGGCTTGTCGTTCGGGCTCTTCGTATTGATACCGAGAAAGCCGGTGTTCCAGCCGGCCGGAATCTCGCGCGCATCGAGTTCCCACTGCAGGCTGAAGTCGACCAGATATTTCGACCAGGCGGCGGAACCGACCGTGCCTTGCGCGGGGTCGACGCCCGCGATGCCCGACACGAGGAAATACGTGCGGCGCAGGTCGAAGCGCTGCGAGAACGTGAGCGCCATGATCGTCGCGGAGGCGTTCGCGTAGCCCATGCCGGTCGTCACCACGCACACGTCCTGCTTGTTGCAGTGAACGGCCGGATAGTCGGGCGACAGGCCGGGCACGGTGATGTCGCGCCACGGGCCGAGCCGGTCGAGCCATGCCTGGCCCTCCGGACCGAACATCGTGATGATCATGACCTTGACCGGGCGGCCCTGTGCACCGGTCTCGGCGAATGCAGCATTGCCCGCGTCGTTGCCCTGGTGATCCTGCGCGATCGACGGCGCGGTCGCACAGGCGGCAAGCGAGAATGCAGCGGCGGAAAGGATGGAGCGAGTCAGCATCGGCGTTCCTTGTTTCGGTGATGTTGGGTGAGAACGGCTCTCGGAGACTGCGCGAGGGAGTATAGAACGCGCGTGTGCGATGCGGAACCCGGCTACGAAACGGCCCGCGGCATTCGATCACGCGGTTCGTGTGCGCGTGGTTCGAACGATATCCGACAAAAAATCAGGAATGCCATTCGATTGGGCGACGCGACATCGCCGCTATCGATCGTGACCGGCGACGGCATTCGATTCGCTAAACGCGCAGCATCCCCGCGACGCCATAACCGAGCACGACGAGCGCCGCCAGCACATGGCTTGCCACGAGCCATCGGGGCGACTTCACGATGCGCCCGATCGCGCTGCCGCCGAATGCGAACACGAGTTGTCCGGCGAGACTGCCGGCAAACACGCACGCGGCGCCGAGCAGCCAGTGCCGGTGCGCGCCGGCTGCGGCGGTGGCGGTGGCATAGCCATAAAACAGCAGGATGGTCAGCGGATTCGCGAGCGTGACGACGAACATCGACGTGAACGGGCGCGTGCCCGGCGGCGGGGCGGCGCCATCCAGCGTGCGGCGCCGATCCTTCAGCGCCTGCCACAGCATGCGTGCGCCCATGGCGAGCAGCACGAGCGCACCGACGAAGCGGAACAGCGGCAGGTAAGACGCGAGCGTGCTCGCGAGCATCGCGCCGAGCGTGAACGCGACGAGCGCATAGCAGCCGTCGGCCGACGCCACGCCGACCGCCGCGCGCACGCCGCTCGCGGTGCCGGCGCGCATCCCGTGGTTCGCGATCATCAGCGCGACGGGCCCGACCGACAATGCGATCGTCAGCCCGAACAGGAAATCGTTCATCGGTCGTCGATGCCGTCGAGGGAAGGCATCGATTCTTCCGACCGACAGCGATCCGCGATAAGGAAACGCGTCAGGCGACGTCGACGCGCGCGGGGCCGTCCACCATCTCGCCGATCACGGCCGCGCGATCGAAACCGTCGGCGCGGAAGCACGCGAGCACGTCGTCGACTGCGTCCGGCGCGCACGCGACCAGCAGGCCGCCGGATGTCTGCGGGTCGGTCAGCAGCGCCTGCGCGACCGTCGGCAGCCCGTCGGCGAGCCGCACGTCGGCGCCATACGCCGCCCAGTTGCGGCCCGATGCGCCGGTGAACACGCCGTCGGCGACGAACGCCTCGACGCCCGCCAGCCACGGCAGCGACGCGTAATGCACGCGTGCGGTGAGATTCGCGCCGCGCGCGAGTTCGAGCGTGTGGCCGAGCAGCCCGAAGCCCGTGACGTCGGTCAACGCATGCACGCCCGGCAGCGCGGCGAGTTCGGCACCCGGCCGGTTCAGCTTGGTGGTCGTCGCAACCATCTGCGCGTAGCCCGCGTCGTCGAGCTGATTCTTCTTCAGCGCGGCCGACAGCACGCCGACGCCGAGCGGCTTGCCGAGCACGAGCACGTCGCCCGCGCGCGCGGCCGCGTTGCGCTTCACGCGCGACGGATGCACGACGCCGATCGCCGCGAGCCCGTAGATCGGCTCGACCGAATCGATCGAGTGGCCGCCCGCGACCGGAATGCCGGCATCCGCGCACACCGATTCGCCGCCGCGCAGCACGGCCGCGATCGTCTCGTGCGGCAGCACGTTGATCGGCATCCCGACCAGCGCGAGCGCGAGAATCGGCTTGCCGCCCATCGCGTAGACGTCGGACAGCGCGTTGGTTGCCGCGATGCGGCCGAAGTCGAACGGATCGTCGACGATCGGCATGAAGAAGTCCGTGGTCGCGACGATCGCCTGCTCGTCGTTCAGCCGGTAGACGGCCGCGTCGTCGGAGGTCTCGGTGCCAACCAGCAGGTCCGGGAACAGCGCCGGCGGCGTGGCTCGCTTCAGCAGTTCGGACAACACGCCCGGCGCGATCTTGCAGCCGCAGCCGCCGCCGTGGGACAGGCTCGTGAGGCGCGGAACGGCGGGCGGGGTGAGGGTGGCTTCGGTCATCGTCGGCATCCGGTAAATAACAACGCTCCATTATCGACAATTCCGCGCGAGCGCGCCGGATACCCACATAATTGACGGCGCTCGCCGCTCCCCTCCCGTCCGCGCCTTCGTTCATGGATCACCTGTTCATCGGTCTCGTGCTGTGCTCCGCGTTGCTGCACGCGATCTGGAATGCCTTCCTCCATGTCAGCGAAGACCGGCTCGTCCAGCTCGGCACGATGTCGCTGCCGTATCTCGCGTTCGGCATCGCAGGCACCGTGCTGCTGCCCGCGCCGGCGCCCGCCGCCTGGCCATATGTCGCGGCGTCGGCGGTGCTCGAGGTCGCGTACTGCTTCACGCTGGCGCGCGCGTACCGCAACGGCGAGTTCGGGCAGATCTATCCGATCGCGCGCGGGATTTCGCCGCTGCTCGTGTCGGTGCTGGCGCTCGCGATGCTGCACGAGCGGCCGACGCCGTTCGGCTTCGCGGGCATCGCGCTCGTGTCGCTCGGCATCATGTCGCTCGCGCTGCGGCGCGGCTTCCGGTTCTCCGGCGAAGGCGTGCCGTATGCGCTGCTCACGGGTGTGTTCATCGCCGCGTATTCAATCTGCGACGGGATCGGCTCGCGCGTGTCCGGCAGCGCGCTCGGCTACATCGCGTGGGTGTATCTGCTGTGGAGCGTGCCGCAGCTCGTGCTCGTCTGCGTGCTGCGCGGCGGCCCGCGCGCGGTGCTCGCGTCGCGCACCGCGCTCACGCAGGGCGCGATCGCCGGCACGATCTCGCTCACCGCATACGGGATCGTGATCCTCGCGTACCGGCACCTGCCGGTCGCGACGGTGTCGGCGCTGCGCGAGACGAGCTCGATCTTCGCGGTCGCGATCGGCTGGTTCGTGATGCGCGAGCGGCCCGGCGCGCAGCGGCTCGCCGCGTGTGTGCTGGTGGTCGCGGGCGCGGTGTTGATTCGGCTGTAGCGCATGCCGACGATCGGTTCGCACCGCGCGGGCGATCGTTGGCTCACCTGTCGACGGCCCGCCCCGCAGCGCGCGCATGCCGCCGTGCCGTTCCCGTCAGACCGTCGCGACGACCTGGTCGAACGCCCGTTCGTCGATCGCCTCGGCGAGCGTCGCGAACGCGGTCGCGATCTCGTCCTCCGGCACGCACGCATAACCGAGCAGCAAGCCCGACGCCGCACGTTCGCGCTGCGCGTAATAGCCGGACAACGGCCGCACGACGATGTTGCGTTCGAGCGCGGCCTGCGCGACCGCGCGATCGTCGACACCGTCCGGGAGCCGCGTGACGAGATGCAGCCCCGCGTCGCTGCCGAGCGCCTGCAGCGTGTCGCCGTAGCGGCGCGCGACCGCATCGAGCAGCACCTCGCGGCGCTGCCCGTACAGCGTGCGCATCTTGCGGATATGCGACACGAAGTGCCCTTCCGCGATGAACTCCGCGAGCACCGCCTGCTGCAACAACTGACCTTCGCGATACAGCTCGGCGCTCGCGGTCGCGAAACTCTCCGCGAGCGGCTCCGGCGCGACGAGATACCCGACCCGCAGCCCCGGGAACAGCGTCTTGCCGAAGCTGCCGACGTAGATCACCTGCCCGGCCGTATCGAGCCCCTGCAGCGACGCGAGCGGCCGGCTGCCGTAACGGAATTCGCTGTCGTAGTCGTCCTCGATGATCCAGCAGCCGTGCTGGCGCGCGTATTCGAGCAGCATCCGCCGCCGCGCGAGGCTCATCACCATCCCGAGCGGATACTGATGCGACGGCGTGACGAGCATCAGCTTCGGCGGCTCGGCGAGATCAGCGGCCGACGGCGCGATCCCTTCGTCGTCGACCGGAATCGGCCGCGTGGTGAGCCCCGACACGTTCAGCACGCTGCGCACGCCCCAGTAGCACGGATCCTCGGTCCAGATCGCGTCGCCCGGATCGGTCAGCAGCCGCACCGCGAGGTCGATCGACTGGTGGATCCCGGTCGTGATCACGATCTGCTCGGGCGTGCAGCGCACCGAGCGCGACGTGCGCAGATAGTCGGCCAGCGCCTCGCGCAACAGCGCGAGCCCGCCGCCCGGCGCGTAGGTCAGCAGGTCCGGGCGCAGGCGCCGCCAATACTTGTTGTGCAGCCGCGTCCACGCGCGCGCCGGAAATCGCGACACATCGGGCACGCCCGGCATGAACGCGCCGCCCTGGCGCTTCGACACGCCCGCGCCTTCGACGAGCCGCGTGCCGCGCGAGGACAGCCGCCGCGCGGAAGCAGGCACCACCGCCGGCCCGGCGCCCGCGTCGGCCGGCGCGCCGACGATCTCGTCCGGCGCGCTGTCGGCGACGAACGTGCCGCGCCCCGTCGCCGAGTTCACGTAGCCTTCGAGCGAAAGCTGTTCGTAAACCTGCGTGACCGTGTTGCGGGCGATCCCGAGCTCCGCCGCCAGCAGCCGCGACGACGGCACGCGCGTGCCGGCCGGCAGTTCGCGCGACAGGATCGCCTGCTGCAGCAGGCGGTGCAGCTGCCGGTAGATCGGCTGTTCGCCGCCGCGCACGAGGCGCTGCGCCAGCCAGTCCGACAACACGCTTGCGCGCATGATTGGCTCCTGAATATTTATTGAAATGGCTCTGATTGCCAGAGCCAAATGTGATTATAGTCGCCTCCATGGGCTGCCAACGCGGCCGATTTTTATCCCACCGGGCAAAACATCAAGGAGATGACCGTGAAGAATGCCGACCTGCAGGCCCGCAAGAACGCCGCCACCCCGCGCGGCGTCGGCGTGATGTGTGATTTCTACGCAGCCCGCGCCGAGAACGCGGAGCTGTGGGATGTCGAAGGCCGTCGCTTCATCGATTTCGCCGCCGGCATCGCGGTGCTGAACACGGGCCACCGCCACCCGAAGATCGTCAAGGCGATCGCGGATCAGCTGAACAGCTTCACGCACACCGCTTACCAGATCGTCCCGTACGCGTCGTACGTCGAACTGGCCGAAAAGATCAATGCGCGCGCGCCGGGCGACTTCCCGAAGAAGACCGCGTTCTTCACGACCGGCGCCGAAGCCGTCGAAAACGCGATCAAGATCGCGCGCGCGGCAACCGGCCGTCCGGGCGTCATTGCGTTCTCGGGCGGCTTCCACGGCCGCACGATGATGGGCATGGCGCTGACCGGCAAGGTCGCCCCGTACAAGCTGAACTTCGGCCCGTTCCCGGGCGACGTGTTCCACGCACCGTACCCGAACGCGCTGCACGGCGTGACGACGGCCGACTCGATCAAGGCGATCGAGATGCTGTTCAAGGCCGACATCGATCCGAAGCGCGTCGCCGCGATCATCTTCGAACCGGTCCAGGGCGAAGGCGGCTTCAATCCGGCGCCGGCCGAATTCGTGCGCGCGCTGCGCAAGATCTGTAACGAGCACGGCATCCTGCTGATCGCCGACGAAGTGCAGACGGGCTTCGCGCGTACCGGCAAGCTGTTCGCGATGCAGCACTACGACGTGCTGGCCGACCTGATCACGATGGCGAAGAGCCTCGCGGGCGGCATGCCGCTGTCGGGCGTCGTCGGCCGTGCCGACGTGATGGACGCGGCTGCCCCCGGCGGCCTCGGCGGCACGTACGCGGGCAACCCGCTGGCCGTCGCGTCGGCGCACGCGGTGCTCGACATCATCGACGAAGAGAAGCTGTGCGAACGCGCGACGCAGCTCGGCGACGTGCTGAAGGCGAAGCTGAATTCGCTGCAGGCCGACGTGCCGCAGATCGCCGACGTGCGCGGCCCGGGCGCGATGATCGCGGTCGAGTTCCTGAAGCCGGGTTCGGGCGAGCCGGACGCGGAATTCACGAAGCGCGTGCAGGCGCGTGCGCTCGAGCGCGGGCTGCTGCTGCTCGTGTGCGGCGTGTACTCGAACGTCGTGCGCTTCCTGTTCCCGCTGACGATCCCGCAGGCCGTGTTCGACGAAGCGCTCGTGATCCTCGAGGAAGTGCTGAAGGAAACGGTCGGCGTGCCGGCCTGAGTTCCCGTCCGCTTCAATTGAATGCGCCGCCGCCGTCTTCGTGACGGCGGCGGCCGTTTCATCCGTCATTTTCAACGCAGGCGATTCATATGAGCACTGTTCAGGAAACCCTGGCACTGAAAGATCCGTCGCTGTTCCGCCAGCAGGCGTACGTCAACGGCGAATGGCAAGGCGCGGCGAACGGCGAGTCGTTCGAAGTCCGCAACCCGGCAACCGGCGGCCTGCTCGGCACCGTGCCGGCGATGGGCACGGCCGAGACGCGTCACGCGATCGAAGCCGCGAACGCCGCATGGCCGGCGTGGCGCAAGAAGACCGCGAAGGAACGCGCGGCGATCCTGCGCAAGTGGCACGACCTGATGATGGAAAACGCCGACGACCTCGCGCTGATCCTGACGACCGAGCAGGGCAAGTCGCTGGCCGAGGCGAAGGGCGAGATCGGCTACGCGGCGTCGTTCCTCGAGTGGTTCGCGGAGGAAGGCAAGCGCGTGTACGGCGACACGATCCCGACGCCGGCGAGCGACAAGCGCATCGTCGTGACGAAGGAAGCGATCGGCGTGTGCGCGGCGATCACGCCGTGGAACTTCCCGGCGGCGATGATCACCCGCAAGGTCGGCCCGGCGCTCGCGGCAGGCTGCCCGATCGTCGTGAAGCCGGCTGAAGCGACGCCGTTCTCGGCCCTCGCGATGGCCGTGCTGGCCGAGCGCGCGGGCGTGCCGGCCGGCGTGTTCAGCGTCGTCACGGGCGACCCGAAGGCGATCGGCGGCGAACTGACGTCTAACCCGATCGTGCGCAAGCTGTCGTTTACCGGCTCGACGCCGGTCGGCCGCCTGCTGATGTCGCAATGCGCGGCGACGGTCAAGAAAGTGTCGCTGGAGCTCGGCGGCAACGCGCCGTTCATCGTGTTCGACGACGCCGATCTCGATGCGGCCGTGCAGGGCGCGATCGCGTCGAAGTACCGCAACAGCGGCCAGACGTGCGTGTGCACGAACCGCTTCTATGTGCACGAAGCCGTGTACGACCAGTTCGCGCAGAAGCTCGCGGCGGCGGTCGGCCAGCTGAAGGTCGGTCGCGGCACGGAGCCGGGCGTCACGCAAGGCCCGCTGATCAACGAAGCGGCCGTGCTGAAGGTCGAGGCACACATCGAGGACGCGCTCGCGAAGGGCGCGACCGTCGTGACGGGCGGCAAGCGCCACGCGCTCGGCCACGGCTTCTTCGAGCCGACCGTGCTGACGGGCGTCACGCCGGCGATGAAGGTCGCGAAGGAAGAGACGTTCGGGCCGCTCGCGCCGCTGTTCAAGTTCGGCAGCGACGACGAGGTGATCCGCCTCGCGAACGACACCGAGTTCGGTCTCGCCGCGTATTTCTACAGCCGCGACATCGGTCGCGTGTGGAAGGTCGCCGAGGCGCTCGAATACGGGATGGTCGGCGTCAACACGGGCCTGATCTCGAACGAAGTCGCGCCGTTCGGCGGCGTCAAGCAGTCGGGCCTCGGCCGCGAAGGCTCGCACTACGGCATCGACGATTACGTCGTGATCAAGTACCTCTGTCTCGCCGTCTGACGGTTCGGGGCCTGTCGCGTCCGTGACAGGCCCTGACCGCCCGGCCGGAACCGGGCGGTCCCGACGCGGGCCGGCGCCCCTCTCCGCCGCGCCCGCGTCACCTCCCTCCCCCCGCCTTCAACGAAACACGTTCACCGCATCGACGAGCCGCGTCGCCTGCTGCTTCAGGCTTTCGGACGCCGCCGCGCTCTGCTCGACCAGCGCCGCGTTCTGCTGCGTGATGTTGTCCAGATGCACGACCGCCTGGTCGACCTGCGCGACGCCCGTGCTCTGTTCCGCCGTCGACGAGCTGATCTCCGCGATCAGGTCCGACACGCGCTTCACCTGCGTGACGATGTCCTCCATCGTCTTGCCCGCGCCGTCGACGATCCGTGCGCCCGACTCGACCCGCTCGACGCTCGCGCCGATCAGCGTCTTGATCTCCTTCGCCGCGTTCGCGCTGCGCTGCGCGAGCGCCCGCACTTCACCGGCGACCACCGCGAAGCCGCGCCCCTGATCGCCCGCGCGCGCCGCCTCGACCGCCGCGTTCAGCGCGAGGATGTTGGTCTGGAACGCGATGCCGTCGATCACGCCGATGATGTCGGAAATCTTGCGCGAACTCGCCGTGATGTCGTTCATCGTCGTCACGACCTCGCTCACCGCCTGCCCGCCGCGCTCGGCCGCCTCGCTCGCGGAAACCGACAACTGGTTCGCCTGCAGCGCCGTCTCCGCATTGCTCGACACCGTGGCCGTCATCTCGGCCATCGACGCGGCCGTCTGCTGCACGCTGGTCGACGCCTGCTCGGTGCGCGCGCTCAGGTCGTTGTTGCCCTGCGCGATCTCGTTGCTCGCGCGCTGCACGTTGTGCACCTGCTCGCTGACGTCGTCGACGAGCCAGCGGAACATCAGCCCGAGCTGGTTGATCGTGCGCAGCGTCATGCCGATCTCGTCGACGCGGTTCATCGCCACGCCGGTGCGGCTCTCGCCGGTCGCGACGCGCAACGCCTGGTCACGCAGCTGCATCAGCGGCCGCGCGATCTGCGCATCGAGCCACAGGCCGGCGGCCACCGACACGCCGGCCGTCGCGGCGGCGAACGCCGCGAGCCCGCCGCCGGCCAGCCCGCATGCCCAGCCCGCGCCGACGACGGCCGGCGCCAGCACGCACAGCGTCGAATGCAAACGCGCGCGCACCGACATCATCTGGAACAGCGACGCGACGCGCATCAGCCCGGTCCGGACGATCAATCCCTTGTGGAAACGGCGATTGCCGGCCTTGCCTTCGCGGAACGCGCGATACAGCGCGTCGGCCGCCGCGATCTCGTCGCGCGTCGCCTTCGTGCGCACCGACATGTAGCCGGTCGGCTGCCCGTTGCGCATCACCGGCACCGTATTCGAACGGACCCAGTAGTGATCGCCGTTCTTGCGGCGATTCTTTACCAGTGCGGTCCATGGTTCGCCGTTCTTCAGCGTCGCCCACATGTCGGCGAACGCTTCCTTCGGCATATCCGGATGCCGCACGATGTTGTGCGGCTGACCTTCGATTTCCTCGGGGGAAAATCCGCTGACCTGAATGAACGCGGCATTCGCGTATTTGATGTAACTGTCCGCGTCGGTGGTCGACATCAGCGTCGCGTCATCGGGGAATTCGAATTCGCGTTGCGTGACAGGCTGGTTATTGCGCATGGTGTGGAGTTCCCGGTTGCGAATCTTGTGTCCGCTTGTGGATTGGATCGAGACCGTACGCATCGCGGCTGTCCCGCATGCGTTCGGTCACACTCCTGCGCTTTCGGCAAATCCGGCGAAAACATTATGCCGGCTGCGGGTAAATATGCATTAATTTCGCATCATCTTGATTCAGCCGAAAACTTTGTTTATACGTGAATCAAAAAACCCGTTTTATCAAATACTTTGCCGTCAATTGTCAGATCAATGTAAACATATCCTCCGCCCGGATTAGTGAATAAATCCGGGTTCGGAAATGAGAATCCCTCTCGTTCGATACATTCGAATCGAATCGGAAAGCCGGGATTTAACCGGCTCGCCGCGACGGAACGCGCAGACGCCCGCGCCCCCCGCCGATTACCGAAACACGTTTACCGCATCGACGAGCCGCGTCGCCTGCTGCTTCAGGCTTTCCGACGCCGCCGCGCTCTGCTCGACCAGCGCCGCGTTCTGCTGCGTGATGTTGTCCAGATGCACGACTGCCTGATCCACTTGCGCGACGCCCGTGCTCTGTTCCACCGTCGACGAGCTGATTTCCGCGATCAGGTCCGACACGCGTTTCACCTGCGTGACGATGTCCTCCATCGTTCTGCCCGCATCGTCGACCCGGCGCGCGCCCGACTCGACCCGCTCGACGCTCGCGCCGATCAGCGTCTTGATTTCCTTCGCCGCGTTCGCGCTGCGCTGCGCGAGCGCCCGCACCTCGCCGGCGACCACCGCGAAGCCGCGCCCCTGTTCGCCCGCGCGCGCCGCCTCGACCGCCGCGTTCAGCGCAAGGATGTTGGTCTGAAACGCGATGCCGTCGATCACGCCGATGATGTCGGAAATCTTGCGCGAACTCGCCGTGATGTCGTTCATCGTCGTCACGACCTCGCTCACCGCCTGCCCGCCGCGCTCGGCCGCCTCGCTCGCGGAAACCGACAACTGGTTCGCCTGCAGCGCCGTCTCCGCATTGCTCGACACCGTGGCCGTCATCTCGGCCATCGACGCGGCCGTCTGCTGCACGCTGGTCGACGCCTGCTCGGTGCGCGCGCTCAGGTCGTTGTTGCCCTGCGCGATCTCGTTGCTCGCGCGCTGCACGTTGTGCACCTGCTCGCTGACGTCGTCGACGAGCCAGCGGAACATCAGCCCGAGCTGGTTGATCGTGCGCAGCGTCATGCCGATCTCGTCGACGCGGTTCATCCGCACGCCGCGGCGGCTTTCGCCGGTCGCGACGTTCAGTGCCTGGTCGTGCAGCCGTTTCAGCGGACGCACGATCTGCGCATCGAGCCACAGGCCGGCGGCCACCGACACGCCGGCCGTCGCGGCGGCAAACGCCGCCAGCCCGCCGCCGGCCAGCCCGCATGCCCAGCCCGCACCGACGACGGCCGGCGCCAGCACGCACAGCGCCGAATGCACGCGCGCGCGCACCGACATCGTCTGCGGCAGCGACACGATCCGCATCAGCCCGCTCCGGACGATCAATCCCTTGTGGAAACGGCGATTGCCGGCCTTGCCTTCACGGAACGCGCGATACAGCGCGTCGGTGGCCGCGATCTCGTCGCGCGGTGCCTTCGTGCGCACCGACAGGTAACCGTGCGGCACGCCGTCGCGCATCACCGGCACCGCGTTCGCGCGCACCCAGTAATGATCGCCGTTCCGGCGACGGTTCTTCACGAGCGCGGTCCACGGCTCACCGCTCTTCAACGTCGCCCACATGTCGGCGAACGCCTCCTTCGGCATATCGGGGTGCCGCACGACGTTGTGCGGCTGACCGACGAGTTCGTCGTTCGAGAAGCCGCTCACGTATTCGAACGTCGTGTTCGCGTACGTGATGATGCTGTCGGCATCGGTGGTCGACATCAGCGTGACGTCGTCGGGAAATTCGAATTCTTGTTGGGTGATAGGTTGGTTGTTGCGCATGCAAGGCTCCGAAAGGCGGATCCGTCTGCGGGATCCGCGCGGCGCGAAAATCACGCTCAGTAGCCGAAAAACGGTTTATCGCTTTACGACGGTCTCGTCCTTACTGTCGGCAATCACCGGGAAATCCTGAGTCCGAAAGCGCCGGAAAATTCGAATTCCGTCGTCGACATGATTTCGATCAAGTAATGCCGCGATAATTGCATCCAGCGCTTTGCGGATACGGCCCGATGCTTTGCTGGATTACGTCAGGCGACGCATCGGTTCACATAACCATTGCGCACAGCGAAACGATTCAGTCTGCTCGGCTCCATTCGACCGGCATTTGAATTCGATGAAAAAATCCAGCAATCAATGGAATCGGTCGTGCCGGAATGCGGCGGCGGACATGCCGCTCGGTGCGAGATCCTCCGTCATCCGTACGCGCGCGAACGCAACCCGCGCGTAGAATTTCCGCTCGCTCAACACCGCCTGCTCGGAGAACGACATTGCACAACGCGTCGCGGCCACCGGCCTTGCCGAAGATCCTCGTCAGCATGTGCGTGCTCGGTCACCCCGTCCGTTACAACGGCTCGGCGAAGACCGCCGCGCATGAAACGCTCGCACGATGGCAGCGCGAAGGGCGCCTGGTGCCCGTGTGTCCGGAACTGGCAGGGGGATTGAGCGTGCCGCGACCGCCCGCCGAAATCGCGAATGGGGAATCAGGGCAACGCGTTCTGTCGGGTGCCGCGCGCATCGTCGACGTGCACGGCACCGACGCGACGGCGCCGTTCATCGACGGCGCGCGCACCGCGCTCGCGCTGGCACGCGCGCACGACTGCCGCTACGCGATCCTGGCGGACGGCAGCCCCTCGTGCGGAAGCAGTTTCATTTACGACGGGAGTTTTGCGGGCCGACGGCATGCCGGCGCCGGCGTGACGGCGGCGCTTCTGCGCCAGCATGGCATCGAGGTGTTCGCGGACACCGAGATCGACGCGCTCATCGCACGCCTCGCGCAACGAGCGCAAGCTGAATGACGATGTGGCCGGCACGACGATCGCGTGCCGGCCACACCGTTTGAAGCGGGAACCCGGTCAAGCGGCGTGAACTCCCGCCGCTCCCCCGGATGACGCGATCAGACGCGCTCGATCGCGATCGCGATGCCCTGGCCGACGCCGATGCACATCGTGCACAGCGCGAAGCGGCCGTTGGTGCGATGCAGCTGATACATCGCGGTCGTCACGAGGCGCGCGCCCGACGCGCCGAGCGGATGGCCGAGCGCGATCGCGCCGCCGTTCGGGTTCACGCGAGGATCGTCGTCGGCGACGCCCAGCATGCGCAGCACCGCGAGGCCCTGCGACGCGAACGCTTCGTTCAGCTCGATCACGTCGAACTGGTCGATCGTCATCCCGAGCCGGGCGAGCAGCTTCTGCGTGGCCGGCGCGGGGCCGATGCCCATCACGCGCGGCGCGACGCCGGCCGTCGCGATGCCGAGCACGCGCGCGCGCGGCGTCAGGCCGAAGCGCTTCGCGGTGGCTTCGTTCGCGAGCAGCAGCGCGGCAGCGCCGTCGTTGACGCCCGACGCGTTGCCGGCCGTCACCGAGCCGTCCGGACGCACGACGCCCTTCAGCTTCGCGAGCGTCTCGAGCGACGTTTCGCGCGGATGCTCGTCACGCGAAAAGACAACCGGATCGCCCTTCTTCTGCGGAATCGTGACCGGCACGATTTCCTCGGCGAGCGTGCCGTCCTGCTGCGCACGCGCGGCCTTCTGCTGGCTGCGCAGCGCGAACAGGTCCTGGTCGGCGCGGCTGATGTTGTAGTCGACCGCGACGTTCTCGGCCGTCTCCGGCATCGAATCGACGCCATGCAGCTGTTTCATCAGCGGATTGACGAAGCGCCAGCCGATCGTCGTGTCGTAGATGTCGGCCTGGCGCGCGAACGCGCTGGCGGCCTTGCCCATCACGAACGGCGCGCGCGTCATGCTTTCGACGCCGCCGGCCACCATCAGCGCGGCTTCGCCCGACTTGATCGCGCGCGCGGCCACGCCGACCGCGTCCATCCCGGAACCGCACAGGCGGTTGATCGTCGAACCCGGCACGCCCTCCGGCAGACCCGCGAGCAGCGCGGACATGCGCGCGACGTTGCGGTTGTCCTCGCCGGCCTGGTTCGCGCAGCCGTAGATCACGTCGTCGATCGCCGTCCAGTCGACGTCGCGGTTGCGCTCGACGAGCGCCTTGAGCGGCACCGCGCCGAGGTCGTCGGCGCGCACGCCGGACAGCGCGCCGCCGTAACGGCCGATCGGGGTACGAATCGCATCACACAGAAAAGCTTCGGTCATCAGTGTCTCCGGTCTCATGCAAGGCTGGGAAGTTAATGAAACGCGCCCCTTGCATTGCCCGCCGGGATGCGCTTAAATGTTCTATATACGAACATAAGATCGTGTATCGAACGTTCAACGCATCATAGGGAGTGCGGGGACGACCTGTCAAGCGCCCGGTCCGCGGTGCGGTTGGCGTGTCAGGCCCCATGCGCTATCTTCTCGGCTGCACGACAATCCGACCGTTCATGACAACCGAAGACATCCAGACGAAACCGGGCGACTCCTATGTGCAGTCGTTCGCGCGCGGCCTCGCGGTGATCCGCGCATTCGACGCCCAGCGCCCGGAGCAGACGCTCACCGAGGTCGCCTCGGCCACCGGGCTCACGCGCGCCGGCGCGCGCCGGATCCTGCTGACGCTGCAGACGCTCGGCTATGTCGAGGCCGACGGCCGGCTGTTCCGGCTCACGCCGAAGATCCTCGAACTCGGCTTCGCGTATCTCACGTCGATGCCGTTCTGGAGTCTCGCCGATCCGGTGATGGAGCAGCTGTCCGCGCAGATCCACGAAAGCTGCTCGGCCGCCGTGCTCGACCGCACCGAGATCGTCTACGTGCTGCGCGTGCCGACCCACAAGATCATGACGATCAACCTGTCGATCGGCAGCCGCCTGCCCGCGTACTGCACGTCGATGGGCCGTGTGCTGCTGTCCGCGCTCGACGACGCGGCGCTCGACGAAACGCTCGCTCAGAGCGGCATCCGCGCGCACACGCCGCGCACGATCACCGACATCGGCGAGCTGAAGGCGACGATCGCGCAGGTGCGTCAACAAGGCTGGGCCGTGGTCGACCAGGAACTCGAAGTGGGCTTGATGTCGATCTCGGCGCCGATCCGCAACCGGCGCGGGCAGGTGATCGCCGCGATGAACATCAGCGGCAACGCGCAGCGGCATACCGCGAAGCAGATGGTGAAGGAGTTTCTCGGGCCGCTGCAGCAGGCCGCGCAGACGGTGTCGGAACTGGTGGCACGGCGCGGGTAAGTGCACCGTGGGATGGCCGGACCAGTGCGACGGCCATTCGCGGACACAAAAAAACGGGGGGCACGTGGCCGCCCGTTCAATGCTCCGACTCTCCTGTAACGCCCGGTCAATTCAACAAGCACGACATTGCGCGGCGCCGCTCAGGCACCGTGCCCACCACTCACGCCCCGAGCAGCATCCCCGTGCGCACCGGCACCGTCCCCGTCACGCGGCCGAGCGGCGCACCGGCCGTCACGAAGCGGATCGCGCGGCGCATGTAGAACACGCCGTCGGTGCCGCTCGACACCGTCGTGATCGCGTCGGTCAGCGGATCGACGATGTCGAACAACGGATCGCCCGCACGAATCGTCGCGCCGATCGCCGCGCGGTGCACGAGAATCCCGCTCACCGGCGCGTAGAACTGCTCGCTGCCCGCGAGCGGCGTGGCCGGCGCGGCGAGCGGCGGCAGCGGCGTGCGCTCGCCACGCACCGCGCCGCACCACACCAGATAGTCGACGAGCGCCTCGGCGTCGCGCGCCGCGTATTCGTGCGTCACGTCGCGCTGGCCGCGGCATTCGACGGTCACGGCCACCGTGCCCGCCGCCATCGGCGTGCGTTCCGGCAGATGCTGCCGCAACTGCGTCCACAGCAGGTGATGCGCATCGTCGAACGCGTGGCCGCCGGAATCCTCGGCGAGCAGCGACACCTCCGCGCCGAGATAGCGCGCGAGCGGCTCGACCTGTGGCCATGCCTCGTCGCTCGTGTACACGTGCATCACCGCTTCGAGCGAGCAATGCAGGTCGATCACGACGTCCGCGTCGTGCGACAGCTTCAGCAACGCAAGCTGCAACGCGTCGAATTCGGTGCGCGGCGCGATCTCGCCGAGCGCCGCGCCGACGCATTCGCGCACGGTCGCGCGATTGCGTTCGGGATCCGCGCCGAGCCGGTCGCGCGCCCGCGCGGCGATGTCGGCGAGCGGCAGGAAGCCGCGATTGAAATTGCGCCCGCTCGCGAGATCGAACCGGCCGATGAATTGCCCGAGCAGATGGTGATTGAGCCCGATCGGGTTCGCGACCGGCACCAGCACGACCTCGGCCGCGAGCCGGCCGGCCGCGTCGAGCTGCGCGAGTCGCTGCTTGAGCGCGACGGCGGCGAGCATCGCGGGCGTCTCGTCCGCGTGCAGCGCGGCCTGCAGGTAGATCTTGCGGCCGGCGTCGGCCGGCCCGAAGTGAAAGCTCATCAGCGTGCGCTGCGTGCCGATCGACGGCGACAGGAGCGGCGTGGTGCGAATCTGCATCGAGGGTCCAGAATGAAAAATGCGAGGGAAACGGCGCGTTCGGCTCAGTCGCCGTATGGGTTGAAATCGAAGTACTGCTTCGCGATCCGCTCGTACGTGCCGTCCTTCAGCATTGATGCGATCGCGCCGTCGATCGACGCCTTGAGCGCCGTGTCCGACTGGCGCATTCCGATGCCGACACCGCGATCGCCCAGGTCGAGCGGCGCGCCGACGAACGCGAAGCCCTTGCCCTTCGGCTGGCGCAGGAATCCGTAGTCGGCTTCCACCGTGCCGAGCAGCGCGGCGTCGAGCCGGCCGTTGACGAGATCGGCGAACACGTCGTCCTGGCTCTTGTACGGCACCACGCCGACACCGGCCGGCGCCCAGTGCGCGAGCGCCCACGATTCGAACTGCGTGCCCGACTGCACGCCGACGCGCTTGCCGGCCAGCGACGCGGCCGTGCTGCCGAGCCCGCGCTCGGGCCGCGCGACGAGTCGCGACTTGAAACGAAACAGTTTCGACGAGAACAGGATCTGCTTCTCGCGCTTCTCGGTGATCGCCATCGACGACAGGATCGCGTCGATCTTGCGCGCCTGCAGCGCCGGGATCATCCCGGAGAATTCCAGCTCGACCCACTGGCAGCGCAATTGCGCACGGCGGCAGATCTCGTTGCCGAGATCGACGTCGAAGCCCTTCAGGCTGCCGTCGGGCGCCTTCGCGTCCATCGGCGGATAGGTCGGATCGATGCCGAGGCGCACCACATGCGCATCGAGCGCGTGCGCGGACGGCGCCGCGAAACCGATGCACAGGGAAGCCAGCGGAACGAGGAAGCGGCGGAAGCGAGGGAGGCGTGGCACGCGTTTCATGATCGACGGAAGGCGGGAAGTGGGACAACCGGCATGGGCCGGACTGCCTGCGATCGTAGTGCGCGCGCGTCGCCGCCGGAACGCGCGGCTGTCTTATCATGATCAGTATTTCCGATCACCGGCCTCGCGCTCGACCATGGCGTTCACGCTGTCCCAGCTCCGCATCTTCCAGGCCGTCGTCGAACACGGCAGCCTGCGCGCCGCCGCACGCGCGCTGGATCTCGCGCAGAGCGGCGTCACGCAGCAACTGCAGAGCCTCGAAGCGACGCTCGGCGCGACGCTGTTCACGCGCACCAATCGCGGGATCGTGCCGACGGCCGTCGGCCAGCGGCTGCTCGCGCGCTCGGGCGCGATCCTCGGCGAATGCGAACAGGTCGAGCACGAGATCCGTCAGCTGAGCGGCGCCTACGAAGGCACCGTCACGCTGGGCCTCGTGACCGAACCGCTGATCGATGCGTTCGCGCCGGTGCTGACCGCGTTCCGCGCGCGCTTCCCGAAGGTCGACGTGCACTTGCGCACCGGCACGTCGCGGATGATGATCGGCTGGCTGCGCGAGAGCGCGGTGGATTTCGCGATCGCGCTCGTCGCGAAGCAGACCGACACGACAGATCTCGCGGTCACGCCGCTGCATGCGTCGGCGCCGGTGGTCGTGTGTCGCAGCGGCCATCCGCGGCAGCACGCGCAATCGCTTGCCGAGCTGGCCGACTACGCGTGGGTGTCGACGCGTTCGCCGAACCTGAGCGCCGATCCGGTCGTCAACCGGCTGCTCGCGTATTTCGACGCGCACGGCCAGCCCGCGCCGACGATCATCGCAACCGTGGAAGGGATGTTCGAAACGCTGCAGCTCGTCACGCAGACGGATTGCCTCGCGCTCGAATCCGAAGCCGTGACGCGGCACGGGCCGTTCGCGGGCGCGCTCGCGAAAGTGCGCGTGCGCGAGCAGGCTGAATCGCAGGAAGTCTGCCTGCTGCAGCGCGCGGCCGTGCCGTTGACGCCTGCCGCGCAGGAACTGGCGACGATGCTCGCGTCGTACCTGAGGACCGTGCGCGGGCGGTAATCCAGACGCGGATCGCCGCCCGCGGCGCCGCCCGTCAGTCCATCGATTCGCGCGCCGTCTCGCGCAGCATCGCGACCGCGATCAGCGACAGCACCACGCACGCGGCCACATAGCCGGCCGGCGCGAGCTTGCTGCCCGTCGTCTTCACGAGCCAGGTCGCGACCAGCTGCGCGGTGCCGCCGAAGATCGTCACGGCGAGCGCATACGCGATCGAGATGCCCGTCGCGCGCACGTGGCGCGGCAGCGATTCGCACATCAGCGCCATTTCGGATGCCGAACCGAGCGAATAGAACAGCAGCATCAGCGCGGTCAGCGGCAGAATCACCGACAGCGTCGGATGATGGTTCATCAGCCAGAATGCCGGGAACAGCAGCAGGACCAGTACGCCGCGTCCGACGAAGATCGGCATGCGCCGGCTGCCGAGGCGGTCCGACAGCCAGCCGAACAGCGGACACGTCACCAGCATCACGCAACCCGACGCGACGCCGACGAACATCGACAGCTTCATCGGCAGCCCGAGCGTGTGGATCGCATAGGTCGGCATGTAGAACGTCAGGATGTAGGTCGACACCGTGCCGCCCATCACCGTCAGCATCAGCAGCAGCACCGTGCGCGTGTGCTGCGAGAACAGCTCGCGCAGCACGCCGCGTTCGATCCCGTGATGGCTGTCGCCGGGCGCATCGTCCGCGAGCCGGCGGCGCAGATACATGCCGACCGGCGCGATCAGCACGCCCACGAGGAACGGCAGGCGCCAGCCCCAGCCCTCGAGCGCGTCCTTCGTCAGCGTGTTCGACAGCAGCGCCGCGAAGCCCGATCCCATCAGCGCCGCGCCGCCTTGCGTCGCCAGCTGCCAGCTCGCGCGGAACGCGCGGTGCGACGTGCCGCCCTGCTCGATCAGCGTGGAAGTCGCCGCGCCGAATTCACCGCCCTGCGAGAAGCCCTGCATCAGCCGTGCGCAGACGACCAGCAGCGGCGCGGCCACACCGACCTGCGCGTAGGTCGGCGCGATCGCGATCAGGCCGGTGCCGAGCGCCATCAGCATGATCGTCAGGTTCAGCGCGGCCTTGCGGCCCTTGCGATCCGCATAGACGCCGAGCACGACGCTGCCGAGCGGCCGCGTGAAGAAGCCCGCGGCGAACGTCGCGACCGACAGCAGCAGCGACGTGGTCGGATCGCTCGACGGGAAGAACAGCTTGCCGATCAGCACCGCGAAAAAGCCGTACACGGTGAAATCGAAGAACTCCAGCCAGTTGCCGATCACGGCCGCCGCGATCGCGCCGCGCTTCGTGACGGCCGGTGCGCCGCGCGTATCGGCTTCGGCAGCCCCCGCCGACGCGGGGTGCAGCGCGAGATGGTCTTTCTGCATCGTTCGGTTCTCCTCTCAATGCGGCCGGAAGCGCCGGCCGCGCGCCGCCGCCGGGGCTACTGCCCGAGGTACCGCTCGACGAGGCGCGTCCAGAACGCCGCGCCGATCGGCAGGTTGCGATCGTTGAAGTCGTACTTCGGGTTGTGCACCATGCAGCCGTCCTCGCCTTCGCCGTTGCCGAGCCGCACGAACGAGCCCGGCCGCTGCTGCAGCATGAACGCGAAATCCTCGCTGCCCATCAGCAGGTCGGCCTGCTCGACCACGTGCGCGTCGCCGACCAGCTCGCGCGCAACCTGCGCGGCGAAATCCGTTTCGGCATCCGTATTGACGACGACCGGATAGCCTTCGATGTACTCGACGTGCGCGGTCGCGCCGTAACTCGCGGCCTGCGCTTCGGCGAGCTCGACGATGCGGCGCTTGAGCAGCGCGCGGACCTCGGGGCTGAACGACCGCACGCTGAGCTCGAGGCGCGCGCCGTTCGGGATCACGTTGTTCGCGGTGCCCGCGTGGATCGAGCCGACCGTGACGACCGCCGGCTGCGACGGGTCGACGTTGCGCGCGACGATCGTCTGCAGCGCCATCACGATGCTCGCCGCGACGACCACCGGATCGACCGTCAGGTGCGGCCGCGCCGCATGGCCGCCGACGCCCTCGATCGAGATGATCGCCTTGTCGCCGGCCGACATGAACGGGCCGCGCCGCGTGAGGAACACGCCGGGCGCCGCGCCCGGATGGTTGTGCATGCCGAACACCGCATCGCACGGAAAGCGGTCGAACAGGCCGTCGTCGATCATCTTCTTCGCGCCGCTGTCGACGCCGTGCTCTTCCGCCGGCTGGAAATACAGATGCACGGTGCCGGAGAAGTTGCGCGTCTTCGCGAGGTGTTGCGCGGCGCCGAGCAGCATCGTCGTGTGGCCGTCGTGGCCGCATGCGTGCATCTTGCCGTGCGTGCCGCTCGCGTACGGCAGGCCGGTCGCCTCGAGGATCGGCAGCGCGTCCATGTCCGCACGGATGCCGATGCTGCGCGTGCCGTCGCCGACGCGCAGCGTGCCGACCACGCCCGTCTCGCCGACCCCGCGCGTCACCTGCCAGCCCCATTGCTCGAGCTTGTCCGCGACGAGCGCGGCCGTCTCGTGCTCCTCGTACGCGAGTTCCGGGTGATGGTGAATGTGATGGCGAATCTCGCGCAGCCCGCCGGCGGCGGGCATCAGATCCTCGATTTCGGTGAATCGGACGTCGGTGGTCATCAAGCGGCTCCTGCTGATCGTCAGCGTGTCAGCCCGCACGCGAACGGTTGCGTGCGGGAAAGCGAGCCACTATAGCGAGCCGATATCCGTTGAATAAGATGCGGAATTTTTCACCGCGATAAATTTATTTAATCAGGGTTTGTACCAGTGCGAGTGAGATCCCATGCTTGCACCGTTCGCAGACAGACTTGCTCCATCCGGCTATAAACACAGGCCATCGACAGGTCAAGATTATTCAGCACCGGCCGTTATTTACCGATGTACATGAATCATGTGGCACCAAGGCAACTTGGTGCCATTTTCCGCAACCATCATAAAACACCCAGCCATTTCAACATGGAAACCAGCGAAATCGGGAAAATTATTGTCAATACGGCAATTTTCTTCAAACGACTCTACATAACGTACAGATGGTCCACTACCCTATCGAGAGAAAGACAATCCAAAGTACCAAACCGCAATCATTTGACGTGGTGGACATACGCTCTTGTTACGTCGGCATTGGCAACAGCAGCCACAATCTGGGGGACCATCGCGGCATTTCGCTTGAATTTCCTGTCAATATACGCCCCTCATACTTACGGAATAGCCGGCGCCGTATACGACATAAATCAGATCAACCACAAAGTCTGGAAAGAACTAGAAACGCTCTCGATCGGCGATGAAAGCCTCATATTTGCCGCTTCAACATTGATCTGTTTTTGCGCAATTCGCTTATTCGCAAAACTTCTTCGCCCGTCCAAACGAACGGCTGACATGGAGATTCACATCACCTTCATAATATCGAGCGTCATTATAAAATTTTCCATAATCTGGATCGCCCTATCTTTGATAGCAATGGTGCTACGTCCTTTGCTCGAGATACAATTCAGAAAATATGAATCCGCAATATATTTCTCATTTATTGCCTCAACGGCCATCATCACACTCGCCAGCAGCATATTCGAAAGAAATCGCATTCTAAAATTAAAGAAATCCAATACCTTCCTCACCATGGCCAGCATAGTTTGCGCGATGACGTCCATCGCTGCTGAAAGCGCCTTGGCCAGCGCTATTTCGGCAAATAACGAGCCAAGCTTCGAAATTGTCGTAACCCAAAAATGCGATCACGAAGCGTGCATCGCTTTAATACATTCAAACAATATCAACGATCAAATCGTTACATCAAAGCTTCGACTCCAAGTCAATCTGGCCGCATTGGACGGAAAAGCCTCAGAAAATATGGCGGGATTTATTGACATCGAGCTTTCTCCAAGCACATCTACCCCCGGCACTCTTGTGTTGAATACAAAAACGGAGCAAATCGCCTTCGTTCGAAGCATTAGTTTCGTCTGCCCGTTTGATCCTGAATCGATGAAATTACATTTCGCGTCTGAATTAAAAGGCAACGGCCTCTTGCATGTTTTACAATCTCGTGACGCGGATGCCATGGCCATGGCAAATTTTGAGGTAAAGGGAAATCGAAATTCCTTGCTACGGTTGGCAAAGCCGGCGTGCACCAAGTTCTGAACGCGACGAAAATCCCGATACGTCTCAAAGAGCGGACGAAGCGGAACACGGATCGCAACTTGGAAGAGCATTCATGGCTCATATAGTCATGCCGTTCATCCTGCGCTGCATCACGCTATTCGGCGTCGGCAGCGTCACCCCACTTGGCGATGAGCTGATGAACAACCCGATTCGCGGCCACATCATCGTCGACGTCAACGCATGACGCCACTGGCAACACGCGATGTTTCTTTTTCAGGCCCGCGGCTCGTGCGTCGAGACCGCCCGTGCCACTTCATCCAGGAGACCTCATGACCGCAGCAGACAACACGCCCGTCAGCCGCTTCCCCGTGCCGGCACTCGAAGACCTGCCCGACGACATTCGCGAACGGATCGCGGCCGTCCAGGAAAAATCGGGCTTCGTCCCGAACGTATTCCTCACGCTCGCGCATCGCCCGGACGAGTTTCGCGCGTTCATGGCGTACCACGACGCGCTGATGGACAAGCCGGGCAACCTCACCAAGGCCGAACGCGAAATGATCGTCGTGGCCACCAGCAGCGTGAACCAGTGTCAGTACTGCGTGATCGCGCACGGCGCGATCCTGCGCATTCGCGCGAAGGATCCGCTAATCGCCGACCAGATCGCGACCAACTATCGCAAGGCCGACATCACCGCCCGACAGAAGGCGATGCTCGACTTCGCGATGAAGGTTTCGCAAACCGCGCACCTGGTGGGCGAAGCGGACTTCGATACGCTGAAGTCGCATGGCTTCACCGAAGAGGACGCCTGGGACATCGCGGCGATCTCGGCGTTCTTCGGGATGTCGAATCGCCTCGCGAACGTGACGAACATGCGGCCCAACGCGGAGTTCTACGCGCTGGGGCGCTGAAGGCCGCCGGCAACGGCGATCGCTGTCGACGACCGGCGCGGCGCGGCGCTCAAACGAACCCGCGATGCCCCGGCTTACCCGACCTTCTTCAACGCCTGCAGCCCATCCGGGAGCTTCGCGTCCGGGAACATCGTCGACAGCGTCGCATCGCGCCACCGCGCCGCCTCCTCCACACGCTGCGCTTCCGCCTGCTCGCACACGAACAGCGCATCGCCGCCGAGCAGCAGACGCATCGGCACGTCGTCGCGACGCGACAGCTCGACGATCAGCGCCGCGATCCGTGCGGGATCGCCGACCTCGTGGCCGCCATACGCGCCGAGCAATTCGAGAATCTTCCCGACCGACGGCTGATAGTCGGGCAGCAAGCCGTCGACCTCGCGCTTCGCCTGCGCCGCCCATTCGGTGCGCATCCCGCCCGGCTCCAGCGTGCACACGCGCACGCCGAACGGCGCGACTTCCTTCGACAGCACGTCGCTGAACCCGCCGACCGCCCACTTCGCGGCCTGATACGCGGACAGGCCGGCCGTCGCCGTGCGCCCGCCGACCGACGACACCTGGAAGATGTGGCCCGCGCGCTGCGCGCGCATCGTCGGCAGCACCGCGCGCGTCATGTTGACCACGCCGAACAGGTTCGTTTCGATCTGGTCGCGGAAATCGTCGGCGGCCATCTGCTCGAACGGCGCCGTATGACCGTAGCCCGCGTTGTTCACCAGCACGTCGATGCGGCCGAACGCGTCGCGCGCAGCCGCCACCGCATGCGCGGCCGCGGCGGCGTCGGTCACGTCGAGTTCGATCGGCAGCAGCCGGTCGCCGTACCGCTCCTCCAGATCCGCGAGCCGCGCGGGATCGCGCGCACCGGCCACCAGACGATCGCCCGCCGCCAGCACCGCTTCCGCGATCGCACGCCCCAAGCCGCGCGCGGCCCCTGTTACCAGCCAGACTTTCGACATTTTCCACTCCTCGACAAGGTTGAAACCACAAAATGAATGATTACTCACTCATTAATATGGGCGCTGACGCGATGGTTTTCACCGTGCCTCGCCCTGCCTGAAACCGCCTTCCGTCGCGGCGGACACGCCCGAGCCGAACACGCCGCCGATCACCCGCCTCCCGCTGTCCGCCGCGCAGTCCGCCCGGCGGGCCGTTCGCTCAGACAGCGTGCAGCACGGCCCACAGCGCACGAAACCCGGCCTCCCGGTATCCGTCGGCCAGCGCCGGATCGCGCGCGATCGATTCCATCGCCGTCTCCGCGATCGACGTGAACAGCGCCGCGCAGAACGCGTGCGCATCGTCGGCCTTCAGCCCGCCCGCCGCGGCAACCTGCGCGCGCAGCAGCGAGCTGATCGCGCCGAACCCTTCTGCCCCGGCCGCGCGATGCGCGTCGTCGATGCGGCCGCTCACGCCGAGTTGCTGCAACGCGCGGCGCCCGTCCGGGTTCGCGACGCCCCACGACACGTAGCCGTTCCACGCATGCCGCATCGCCTGTTCGGCCGGCGCATGCTCCGGAAACCCGGTCATCATCGCCTCGCGCATCTCGGCCTTCAGGCTCAGGTACAGCGCATTCAGCAGCGCATCCTTGGTCTCGAAATAGGTAAACACCGTGCCCTCCGCGACGCCGGCGAGCCGCGCGATGCGCGCGGTGGTCGCGCTCGCGCCGTCCTCCGCGAGCGCGCGGGCGGCGGCGGCGAGGATGGCGTCGTGCTTGTCGGGACTGCGCGGTCGGGCCACGTTCGATTCCTTTAATGAGTGAGCGCTCAATCATAATCACGGCATGCGTGCGATGCAAGTGCCGTTACAACGCGGGAACACATACGCAATCGATCAAAAGCGTGCACTATTAGCGTTTTCACGTACTGGCGCGCCAACGCACCGGCGCCCGGCGCTTCGACGTTCGTTCCACGCTCACACCGCTTCAGACCGCGATCCACTCATGACGAATAAGCCCAACCAGACCGAAGCCGACCAGCCCGTCGACATGATCATCTTCGGCGGCGGCGGCGACCTGGCCGCCCGCAAGCTGTTGCCCGCGCTGTACATGGCGCACCTGCACTGCAACCTGCCGCCGGAGACGCGCATCATCGCGGTCGGCCGGCGCGACTGGGGCATCGACGGCTATCGCAAGTTCATGGACGAGCAATCGCGTCCGTTCATCGACGACAAGGCGTTCGACGCCGACGCGTGGGCCCGTTTCCTCGACCTGTTCAAGTACGTGCTGATCGACGTGAACGCGCCGGAAGACTACGCACGCCTCGCCGACGCCGCGCGCGGCGATGCGATCCGCGTGTTCTATCTGTCGACGTCGCCGGAGCTGTTCACGACGATCTGCGACAACCTGTCGGCCGCGCACCTCGTCGACGCGCGCTCGCGCGTCGTCCTCGAAAAGCCGCTCGGCCACGATCTCGCGTCGGCGCAGGCGATCAACGACGCGGTCGGCAAGCATTTCGCGGAATCGCAGATCTACCGGATCGACCATTACCTCGGCAAGGAAACCGTGCAGAACCTGATGGTGCTGCGCTTCGGCAACCCGATCTTCGGGCCGCTGTGGCAGGCGCCGAGCATCCGCAGCGTGCAGATCACGGTGGCGGAGACGGTCGGCGTCGGCAGCCGCGCGGGCTTCTACGACCATACCGGCGCGCTGCGCGACATGGTGCAGAACCACCTGCTGCAACTGCTGTGCATCGTCGCGATGGAGCCGCCGGTGTCGCTCGACCCGGACGCGGTGCGCGACGAGAAGCTGAAGGTGCTGCGCTCGCTGCGGCCGATGGCGCTGTCGGACGTCGCGCGCGACACGGTTCGCGGCCAGTACACGGCCGGCGCGGTCGACGGTCAGCCGGTCAAGGGCTATCTCGAGGAAGACAACGTGCCGGCGGACAGCCACGCGGAGACCTTCGTCGCGCTGCGCGCGCACATCAACAACTGGCGCTGGGCGAACGTGCCGTTCTTCCTGCGCACCGGCAAGCGGCTGCAGCGCCGCCAGTCGGAAATCGTGATCGAGTTCGCGGACATGCCGTTTTCGATCATCCCGAGCGGCCCGCGCCACTACAGCAACCGCCTCGTGATCCAGCTCCAGCCGGAAGAGTCGATCCAGTTGCAGATGCTCGCGAAGGAGCCGGGCAGCGGGATGAAGATGGTGCCGGTGAGCCTGAACCTCGACCTGCAGCAGGCGATTCCGGAACGGCGCGCGGAAGCGTACGAGCGGTTGCTGATCGACGTGATCCGCGGCCGCCTCACGCACTTCATGCGCCGCGACGAACTCGAGGCCGCGTGGTCGTGGGTCGAGCCGATCCTCGACGGCTGGAAGCAGCTCGGCGATCGCCCGCGGCTCTACACCGCGGGCACGTTCGGACCGGCGGCATCGTCGGCGCTGCTGGCGCGCGACAACATGTCGTGGTCCGAGGAAGCGTAAGCGCTGCACGACGGCGTGCCCGCGGCGCAAGCGCCGTGCGGCACGCCGGATCACACCCGGCCCACCGCCGCCCCCCGCTTCCCTTCCGGCGCGCCGCCGTTACAGCGGCCCCATCCAGGCAGCCTTGCGCCGCGTCGGCGCATCGCTGCCGCTGCTCCCGCCGCCCAGCACCTCGATCATGTAATCGACGAACGACGCGATCCGCGACGAGATCGCGGTGTTCCGGTAATACACCGCGTTGATCGGCTGTTCGACTTCGAGCGTCTGCCGCGCGAGCACCTGCACGAGCCGGCCGGCCTCGCGATCCTGCGCGGTCATGAAATCCGACAGGCACACCATGCCCGCTCCCTCCAGCGCGAGCTGCCGCAGCGTCTCGCCGCTCGACGACCAGATGGCGGGCTCGATGCGGCTCGGCTCGCCGTCCGCGCCGAGGATCGGCCACACGTTCAGCGATTCCGGCTGCGTGAAGCCGAGCAGCGTGTGCTTGGCGAGATCCTCGACCTTGCGCGGCTGGCCGTGCGCTTCGATGTACGCGGGGCTCGCGAGGATGCGCAGCCGGCTGTTGCCGATCCGCCGGCTGTGCAGCGTCGAATCCTTCAGGCGGCCGATCCGGATCGCGACGTCGGTGCGCCGCTCGAGCAGGTCGATGATCCCCTCGTTGCTGTTCAGTTCCAGTTCGACCTTCGGGAAGCGTTCGCGGTAGCCGCGCACGAGCGGCACGATCACGTGCAGCATGAACGGCGTCGCGGCATCGACGCGCAGCCGCCCCGACGGCATCTCGCGCCGCGCGAGCATCTGCTCCTCGGCGTTCTCGACCGATTCGATGATCGCGCGCGCATCCTGCAGGAACGCGCGCCCTTCTTCGGTCAGTTCGAGCCGGCGCGTGGTCCGGCGCAGCAGCGTGGTCTTCAGCTTCTCCTCGAGCCGCGCAAGCGTGCGACTCGCCGCCGACACGGTGACGTCGAGCTGCTGCGCGGCGGCGGTGATCGAACCGGTGTCGACCACGGCGGCAAAGGCCTGGAGTTCGTCGAGCGTGATTTTCATTGTTGACCTGAAATCAAAACAATTTGGTTTATAGACCAGTTTTTCCGCAAAAGTAAAGGCGGCACACTGCGATCCATTCTTACTGGAACCTGGATCCCGCCATGCCACTCGCCCTGCTTGCGCTGACCATCAGCGCCTTTGCCATCGGCACGACCGAATTCGTGATCGTCGGGCTGATTCCGACGATCGGCGCCGATCTCGGCGTCAGCCTGCCGTCGGCCGGCCTGCTCGTCAGCCTCTACGCGCTGAGCGTCGCGATCGGCGCGCCGCTCCTCACCGCGCTCACCGGCCGCGTGCCGCGCAAGACGCTGCTCGCCGCGCTGATGGCGCTGTTCACCATCGGCAACCTCGTCGCCTGGCAGGCGCCGGGCTACGAATCGCTGATCGTCGCGCGCGTGCTCACCGGCCTCGCGCACGGCGTGTTCTTCTCGGTCGGCTCGATCATCGCGACCACGCTCGTGCCGAAGGACAAAGCCGCCAGCGCGATCGCGACGATGTTCAGCGGCATGACCGTCGCGTTCGTCGCCGGCATTCCGCTCGGCACCTTCATCGGCCAGCACTTCGGCTGGCGCGCGACGTTCCTGATCGTCGCGCTGTTCGGCCTCGTCGCGTTCCTCGGCGCGGTTGCCTTCGTGCCGCGCGGTCTTCCGCGGACGCCGCCGGCGCCGCTCGCCCGCCAGTTCCGCGTGCTGGCCCAGCCGCGCCTGCTGCTCGTCTATGCGATGACGGCGGTCGGCTACGGCGGCTCGCTGATCGCGTTCACCTACATGGCACCGCTGCTCGAACAGATCGCCGGCTTCACGCCGTCGCAGGTCAGCCTCGTGCTCGTCGGCTACGGCGTGTCGGTCGCGTTCGGCAACGTGTGGGGCGGCAAGCTCGCCGACCGCGTCGGCCCGGTCAAGGCGCTCAAGCAGATCTTCCTGCTGCTCGCGATCGTGTTGCTCGCGCTGACCTTCACGGTGCACGTGAAGTGGCTCGCGGTGCTGACGATGCTCGCGTGGGGCGCCGTCGCATTCGGCAACGTGCCGGGCCTGCAGGTGTACGTCGTCAAGCAGGCGCGCCACTTCGCGCCGGACGCCACCGACGTCGCATCGGGCTTCAACATCGCCGCGTTCAACCTCGGCGTCGCCGGCGGCTCGTCGCTCGGCGGCCTGATCGTCGCGAACGTCGGCCTCGGCCATACGCCGTGGATCGCCGCCGTCGTCACGCTCGGCGCGTTCGCGCTGACCGCGCTGAGCGGCCGCCTCGACCGCGGCCAGGGCCTGCCCGAACGCACGGCCGAACCCGTCGAACTCGCCCATTGAACGTCACTTGTTTGCAGGAGCCGCCCAGCATGAACGCATCGACCCGACGTCCGCCGTTCGCCGGCAAGACTTTCGAAGTCCGTTACGACGGCCTCGCCGCCCTCAACGCGTATGACGAGGACGGCCTCCACATGCGCTACGAGATCACCGAAGGCGCGTACGCCGGCGCGACGGGCGAAGTCGCCTTCACGTGGCAGCACGTCGCCGGCGAGACCTACGCGATCTCGTGGCAGGAAGCCGACCGCGCGACGGTCGTGCACCTCGACGATTTCGCCGCCGGCACGTCGCGCGCGTTCTTCACCGCGTCGTCGCTGGACTTCTACCGGCTCGCAGGCAGCCTGCGCGCCATCTGAACGGAGACGCCCGACCATGTCCACTTCACTCGACAAGCTCGCCGACGGCGGCTTCAGCATCGGCATCGAACTGCCGCTCGACAACGACTGGTCGCCGGCCGGCGACGCGAAGCGCCAGCATGACGGCCGCCGCCCCGGCGTGCCCGACCTGGAAATCCACGCGGAGCTCGCGCAACTGGCCGACACGCTCGGCTTCCGCGCGCTCTGGGTGCGCGACGTGCCGGTGTACGACCCGTCGTTCGGCGACGCCGCGCAAGTGTTCGAGACCTTCTCGTATCTCGGCTACCTCGCCGGCATCACGCGCGACATCCTGCTCGGCACGGCGGCCGTCGTGCTGCCGCTGCGCGAACCGCTGCTCACGCTGAAATCGGCCGCGACGATCCAGGAACTCAGCCGGGGACGCCTGCTGCTCGGCGTCGCGAGCGGCGACCGGCCGGTCGAATATCCGCTGTTCGGCCGCGACTTCGCGTCGCGCGGCGCGAACTTCCGCGACCAGATCGCGCTGCTGCGCGACGGCGCGCGTGCGCATCTGCCGCCCGGCCTCGACGTGCTGCCCGCCGCGCGCTCGCCGGTGCCGCTGCTCGTCGCCGGTCTCGCGCAGCAAACGCCCGCCTGGATCGGCGAGCACATGGACGGCTGCCTCGCGTATCCGGGCACGCCGGCCGATCACGTGCAGCGCGTCGCGAACTGGCGCGCGGTGGCCGGCAGCAAGCCGTACGTGAGCTTCATCCACCTCGACCTCGCGGACGATCCGCACGAGCCGCTGCAACGGCACCGCTTCGGCGCGCGCGCCGGACGCATCGCGCTGACGGAGGAACTCGCGGCGATGCGCGACGCGGGCGTGCAGCACATCGGCCTGCATTTCCGCCGCAACCGCCGCCCGCTCGACGAGACGATGGCCGAAATCGCGTCGGACGTGCTGCCGGTGTTCCATGCGAATGCCGCTGCGAGCGCGCTGGCGGGCACCGCCTGAGGCCGGCACGCCGCCAGCCAGCCCGATTCACGACCGATATTTGACTTCAAATCAAATATTTTTGACCTCTAGAGGCGTTTATCTCATCAGTCCAGGACGCCAGAATGGCTTCCATAACGCAATCGGTCCACCTCTTCCAGGAACACAAGATGAGCAACATTCCCGCATTCGGCCTCGGCACTTTCCGCCTGCAAGGCCAGGTTGTCATCGACTCGGTCCGCAACGGCCTCGAAGTCGGCTATCGCGCGATCGACACCGCGCAGATCTACGGCAACGAAGCCGAAGTCGGCGAAGCGATCGCCGCATCGGGCGTGCGCCGCGAAGACCTGTTCCTCACGACGAAGATCTGGGTCGACAACTACGCGCCGGAAAAACTGGTCGCCAGCCTCGAGGAAAGCCTGCGCAAGCTGCGCACCGACTACGTCGACCTGACGCTGATCCACTGGCCGGCTCCGGAAAGCGGCGTGTCGGTCAAGGCGTTCATGACCGCGCTCGCCGACGCGAAGGCAAAGGGCCTCACACGCCGGATCGGCATCTCGAACTTCAACATCGAACTGACGAAGGAAGCGATCGCGGTGGTCGGCAAGGATGCGATCGCGACGAACCAGATCGAACTGAGCCCGTACCTGCAGAACCGCAAGCTGGTCGAGTTCCTGAACGGCGAAGGCATCCACGTGACGTCGTACATGACGCTCGCATACGGCAAGGTGCTCGGCGATCCGGTGATCGGCGCGATCGCGCAACGTCATGACGCGACGCCGGCGCAGGTCGCGCTGGCCTGGGCGCTGCAGCTCGGCTACTCGGTGATCCCGTCGTCGACGAAGCGCGAAAACCTCGCAAGCAACCTGCTCGCGCAGACGCTGCGCCTGACCGACGAGGACATGGCGCAGATCGCCGCGCTCGAGCGCAACGGCCGCGAAGTCGACCCGGTCGGCCTCGCGCCGACGTGGGACTGAACGCACCGCCCCCTCAATCGAACCGTCCGCGGCCAGCCGGCCGCGGCACCGACAGGAATCCATCATGACCCAGGACCCGCTTTTTCAACCGCTGCAATTCGGTTCGCTGACACTGCCGAACCGCATCGTGATGCCGCCGATGACGCGTTCGCGCGCCAGCCAGCCCGGCGACGAAGCCAACGAACTGATGGCCGCGTATTACGCGCAGCGCGCGAGCGCGGGCCTGATCGTCAGCGAAGGCACCTACATCGCGCCGCTCGGCAAGGGCTACGCATGGACGCCCGGCATCCACACGCCGTCGCAGGTCGCCGGCTGGCGCAAGGTGACTGACGCCGTCCACGCCGCGCACGGCCGCATCTTCGCGCAGCTCTGGCACGTCGGCCGGCTGAGCCACACGAGCCTGCTCGGCGGCCGGCAACCCGTGTCGTCGTCGCCGCTCCAGGCGAAGGGCGTGAACGTGTTCGTCGCCGGTGAAGACGGCAGCACGCCGGGCTTCGTGCAGGCCTCCGAGCCGCGCGCGTTGTCCGTCGACGAAATCCGCGAGATCGTCGATCAATACCGTGCCGCCGCGCGCAACGCGATCGAAGCCGGCTTCGACGGCGTCGAGCTGCACGGCGCGAACGGCTATCTCGTGAACCAGTTCATCGACTCGAACGCGAACACGCGCACCGACGCGTACGGCGGCTCGCTCGAAAACCGGCTGCGCTTCCTGCGCGAAGTCGCGCAGGCGCTGATCGAAGGCACCGGCGACGCGTCGCGCGTCGGCATCCGCCTCGCGCCGCTGACCACGCTGAACGGCTGCGTCGACGACGATCCCGAGACGACCTACCTCGCCGCCGCGAAGCTGCTCGGCGAACTTGGCGTCGGCTACCTGCACATCGCGGAAGCCGACTGGGACGACGCGCCGCTGATGCCGGTCGAATTCAAGCAGCAGCTGCGTGCCGCGTATCCGGGCGTGCTGATCTACGCCGGCGCGTACACCGCCGAGCGCGCGCGCGAAGCGATCGCCGCCGGCTGGGCCGACCTCGTCGCCTTCGGCCGCCCGTTCGTCGCGAACCCCGACCTGCCCGAGCGCCTGCGTACCGGCGCCGCGCTCACGCCGCACGACCGCAACACGCTGTTCGGCGGCGGCGCACGCGGCCTGACCGACTATCCGACGCTCGCGCAGGCCGCGGCCTGAGCGATCGACAGGAGTCCGACATGAGAATCACGTCCCCTTCCCGCGTGGGTTTCGGCACCGCGCCGCTGGGCAACATGTTTCGGGACATCCCGAACGAGGAAGCGCTGGCGACCGTCGACGCGGCCTGGGAAAGCGGTATCCGCTACTTCGACGCGGCGCCGCTGTACGGCGCCGGCCTCGCCGAGCTGCGCCTCGGTGAAGCGCTCGCCGGCCGCCCGCGCGACGAATATTCGCTCGGCACGAAGGTTGGCCGCCTCGTGCTCGACGAGCACGAGGATGCGTCGCAGCGCGATCTCGGCGAGAAGGGCGGGCTGTTCCGCCATGGGCTGCCGAACAAGGTCGTCTACGACTACGCGGAAGACGGCACGCTGCGCTCGATCGAGGCGAGCCTCGAGCGGCTGCGCACCGACTGCCTCGATACCGTGTGGATCCACGATCCGGCGATCGACTTCCACGGCGAGCGCTGGCTCGAGGTGTTCGACGTCGCGATGTCGGGTGCGGCCAAGGCACTCACGCGGCTGCGCGACGAGAAGGTCATCAAGGGCTGGGGCCTCGGCGTGAACCGGATCGAGCCGTGCGAGCTCGCGCTCGAGCGCTCGGACCCGGACGGCTTCCTGCTCGCCGGCCGCTACACGCTGCTCGACCATGCGGGCGCGCTCGAACGGCTGATGCCGGAAAGCGCGGCGCGCGGCCTCGGCATCATCGTCGGCGGCCCGTACAACTCCGGCGTGCTCGCGGGCGGCACGCACTTCGAATACCAGCCGGCCACGCAGGAGATGCTCGGCCGCGTCGCGCGCATCCGGCAGATCAGCGAGCAGTTCGGCGTCGACGTCCGCGCGGTGGCGCTGCAGTTCTCGCTCGCGCATCCGGCCGTCGCCGCCGTGATCCCCGGCGCGAGCCGGCCCGATCGCATCGACGAGAACCTGCGGCTCGCGTCGGCGCCGATTCCGGCAAGCCTGTGGGACGCACTGAAGGCCGAGCGCCTGATCGCGGAACACGCTCCTGCGCCGGCCGGCGCGGCCTGAGCCACATCCGCTCGACCGCCGCGACGAGCGGCCGCGCACATCCCTTCCCTTGCAATCGCGGCGACTATCGCCGCGATTGCCATTTCCGAATTGCAGCCTGCGCAATCGCCGCCTACCGTTTACACGATCGACTCCGCACGACCGTCACCCGACCTGAAAGGACGCCCCGCCATGCCAAGCCGCTTTCCGACACGCGACATGCTGCGGGCCATCGCGGCCGGCCTTTCGTTCGCGGCCTGCACCTTGCCGGCCTACGCCGACGATGCAACCGGTCTCGTGCCGCCCCAGCCGGCGTCGCCCGTGCTCTCGACGACCGCGACCGGCGTTCAGATCTACGCATGCGAATACGACGCCGGACACCGGCTCGCATGGGCATTCCAGCGCCCGGAGGCAATGCTGTTCGACGCCACCGGCGCGCTCGTCGTCCGGCACGGCGCGGGGCCGTCGTGGGAAACGCTCGACGGCAGCCGCATCACCGGCAAGAAGCTCGCGGAAGCGCCCGGCGCGCGCCCGGGCAGCATTCCGCAGCTCCTGCTCGCCGCGACACCGGCCGCAACCGGCACGCTCGCCGGCGTGCGCTTCGTCCAGCGGCTCGATACCGTGGGCGGCACACCGCCGGAGGCGACGTGTGCGACCGAGCATGCGATCGGCCGCTTTCCGTATTTCGCGCGATACGTGTTCCTGAAGTAACGCGCGGCGGCATCCCGAAGCGCGGACGCCGCCGTCAGCGTGCTCATCACCACGTCCGTTTGATCAGTGATCCTGCATTTACCGATCGGATGCCCGACGCATGCATCGTCATCGATCCGGTCACGCGCGCGGCCCCGGTATCATCCGGACTCACGTTGCGCACGGCGGCGCGGCGCGTCACGCGCGGCCGTATTCACGCGCCTGCTCGGCCTCGATGAAAGACATTCGTAATCCCCGATGCCTCGCCCGCTTCCGCCCTGCCCGCCGACCCGGCGTTCAAATAATCGCCTTAACGGATTCGAACTAGGCGTATACACGCGTTCCGCGACGACGAAGCCCCGTTGCACGCCGATATAAGCGCTGCGACATGCGCTGCATGCTCTTCCCCCAATGGGACGTGATGGGCCGTTCGCCTAACCTTCGCTACGGCAAAGCACACGTGACGGGGTCGACCACGCCACGCGTCGTACGACGCGGCACACGCGCGCCCTTCGACGCGCGGACGACGACACGAATCACGCGTGATGCGTCCCCACGACGCTGCCGATAATTTCAACCAGATACGAGACACCCTGACGACGGCCTGCCACAGGCCGTTTCAGCATGCTGATAAAGGAGCAAGCTCATGAGTGATACCCCGGTGCAGCCGACGGTCGGCGTCGGCGCGGAAGAAACGGACTTCGGCACCAAGGGAGTCATCGACCGGTACTTCGGCATTTCGTCGCGCGGCAGCACGCAGCGTCGCGAAATCGTCGCGGGCGTGACCACTTTCCTCGCGATGGTCTATTCCGTGTTCGTCGTGCCCGGCATGTTCGGCAAGGCCGGCTTCGACACGAGCGCGGTATTCGTCGCGGTCTGCCTCACCACCGCGTTCGGTTCGCTGCTGATGGGCCTGTGGGCGAAGCTGCCGATCGCGATCGGCTGCGCGATCTCGCTGACGGCGTTCACCGCGTTCGGCCTCGTGCTCGGCAAGGGCCTGCATCCGACCGTCGCGCTCGGCGCCGTGTTCCTGATGGGCCTCGTGTTCACGGGCATTTCGGTCACCGGCGTGCGTTCGTGGATCCTGCGCAACCTGCCCGCGGGCGTCGCGCACGGCACCGGGATCGGCATCGGCCTGTTCCTGCTGCTGATCGCGTCGAACGACGTCGGCCTCGTGATCAAGAATCCGGGCGCCGGCCTGCCGGTCTCGCTCGGCCAGATCACCGCGTTCCCGGTCATCATGTCCGTCGTCGGCCTGGCCGCGATCTTCGGGCTCGAAAAGCGTCGCGTGCCCGGCGGCATCCTGCTCGTCGTGGTCGCGATCTCGCTGATCGGCCTCGTGTTCGATCCGGCCGTGAAGTATCGCGGCATCTTCGCGCTGCCGTCGCTGAGCGCACCGGGCCACGCATCGCTGATCGGCGCGATGGACATCAAGGGCGCGCTGTCGATGGCCGTGCTGCCGAGCGTACTCGCGCTCGTGATGACCGCCGTGTTCGACGCGACCGGCACGATCCGCGCGGTCGCGGGCCAGGCGGGCCAGCTCGACGAGAACGGCCGCATCATCAACGGCGGCCGCGCGCTGACCGCCGATTCGATCAGCTCGATCTTCTCCGGCTTCCTCGGCGGTGCACCGGCCGCGGCCTACATCGAGTCCAGCGTCGGCGTGGCCGCCGGTGCGAAGACGGGCCTCGCGGCCGCGGTGGTCGGCGTGCTGTTCCTGGTCGTGATGTTCTTCTCGCCGCTCGCGGGCCTCGTGCCGTCGTACGCTACGGCCCCGGCGCTGATGTACGTCGGCCTGCTGATGCTCGGCAGCGTGAGCAAGCTGCACATGGACGACATGGTCGATGCGATGTCGGGCCTCGTGTGCGCGGTGTTCATCGTGCTGACCGCGAACATCGTGACCGGCATCATGCTCGGCTTCTCGACGCTCGTGATCGGTCGCATCGCCAGCGGCGAATTCCGCAAGCTCAACGTCGGCACCGTGCTCATCGCGGCCGTGCTCGTCACGTTCTATCTCGGCGGCTGGGCGATCTGACCGCGCATCGTGCGCGACGTCGCCGGCAGAAGGACGGCGCGCATCGGGACGACACCGTCTCCTCCACCATCGTCGTCGATGGTCTCGCGGCCTGGAAACGCACGTTTCCGGGCCTTTTTTGTCGATGCGGCCGGCGTTGCGGCGCGCTGTCCGGCGAGACGGAAGGCGGCGAGCGGCGCGGCGCCCCGCGAGTCCGAACGCGGTGCTACGATCACATTTTGTCCTCCGGAACGACCATGAATCCGTTCGGCATCGTCTCTGAATCAGACACGCGGACGGCGGCGAGCAAGCCGCCGTTCATCCCGTCGTTCGGCTTCGTCGAAGTTCATGAATCGCGGCCGATCGACGCGCCGCCGTCGCGCATCATCGACGCCGTGGCCGCGCTCGACATGCGCGCCGATCCGGTCATCGACGCGTTGCTTGCCGTGCGCGAATCGCCGGCGGCCATCGCGCGTGCGCTGGGCAACCGCCCCGCCGAAGCCGCACGCGAACGCTTTGGCTTCGATACGTTCACGCTGCTGCATCGCGACGACACGTCGCTGTCGCTGGGGCTCATCGGACGCTTCTGGCGCCCGACGCCCGACGTGCGGACGATCGACGACGCCGCGGCCTTCGTCCGGCACGACGATCCGCGCGACGCGAAGCTGGTGCTGCGGTTCGAGGTCGTCGGACTGTCGTCCGGCACGCGCCTGCTGCGCACCGAAACCTTCGTGCACTGTCCGAGCACGCGCACGCGCCTGCTGTTTCTGCCGTACTGGCTCGCGATCCGGCTCGCGAGCGGCTGGATCCGCCGCCGCACGCTCGCGGCCGTCGAACTGGCGCTTGCCTGACACACCGGGCCGCCACGATAACTTCACGCGGTGTGTCGTCGCGCGCGGCGCATCTCGGCAACGTCACGCACCGCACGCACCGTCATCTGCAATCCTGATCGCCGCGCCGCGCCTCGCGGTTTTTGTTCCGCCCGGCGTTCGCCGTCGCGGCGCGCTACCCTATCGATCTTCGCGCCGGCGCCCCGGCCCGCCGCCAGATCCGAACCGATCGATGACCCGCATCCGAAACCACCTGAACATCGCGCAGCTCCAGGCGTTCGTCTCCGCCGCGCATCACAAGAGCCTGCGCGCCGCCGCGCGCGAACTCGGCGTCACGCAGCCCGCGATCACGCATACGATCCGCGAGCTGGAAACGGCGCTGAACGCGGAACTGCTCGCGCGCAGCGTGCGCGGCGTAGAGCTGACCGCGTGCGGCCATGCGCTGCTGCCGCGCGCCGAGCAGTTGCTCGGCGACATGCGCCGCACCGTCGAGGCCGTCGAGCAGGTGAAAGGGGAAATGTCCGGACGGGTCGCGGTCGGCACGATGCCGTCGATCGCGCTGACCGCGCTGCCGCACGCGGTCACCGCCTTCCGCCGGTCGATGCCGAACGTGAGCCTGCATCTGGAGGAAGTGACGGTGCCGGACGCGCTCGCGCAATTGCGCAACGGCACGCTCGACATCGCTGCGATGCACCATGTGCCCGCGCTCGACCGCGATCTCACGCAAGTGCCGCTGCTGTCGACCGAATTCACCGTCGTGATGCGCGAAGGCCACCCGCTCGCGCACGCGCGCCGGTTAGAGGAATTGCTCGACGCCGAATGGATCGTCACGGTCGGGGCCGAGCAATTCCCGCACAGCGTGATGGTCGGCATGTTCGAGGCGCGCGGGCTGCCGCTGCCGAAGCGCCTGCTGCGCTCGCCGATGTCGTTCGCGGTGACGCTCGGGCTCGTCGCGCGCTCCGACGTGATCGGCTGCTTCACGCGCCCGCTGGCCGCGATGGTGGCGCCGCTCGGGGTTCGCACGGCCGACCTCGACGAAAGCATGCCGCGCTTCGACCTGTCGATCATCGCGCGCCGCGACCTGCTGCCGACGCCGGCCGTGTCGCAATTCGTCACCTGTCTGCAGCGCGCGGTCAACGAAACGCTCGGTTGAATCGTTCCTTCGTCTGAAACGGTCGCGCGCAGCATGCGCGGCCGTCGGGTCCGGTATCGGGGCATGTCCTAGGCGCCCTGCCGGTATTTTGTCTTGATAATCTTGCGCACGTCGCGCGCCCGCATCGGGCAGCGAAACGGACAGTCCGACGCGAAGCCGCGCCGGACCGAAGGCTTACGGCGCGGCACAACCGCGCACCCATCGAACAAAACGAGGAGTCACCGAGTGAAAAAGATTCTTGCGGCTGTGACCGTAGCCCTGCTCGCCGTATCGGCCGGCACTGCATACGCGAAGGACTGGACGACCGTGCGCTTCGGCGTCGATGCAAGCTACCCGCCTTTCGAATCGAAAGGCGCCGACGGCAAGGTGGTCGGCTTCGACGTCGACCTCGGCAACGAAATCTGCCGCCGCATGAACGCGAAGTGCGTGTGGATCGAAAACGACTTCGACGGGATGATCCCGGCGCTGAAGGCACGCAAGTTCGACGGCGTCCTGTCGTCGATGTCGATGACGCCGGCGCGCCAGGAACAGATCGCGTTCTCGTCGAAGCTGTTCAACACGCCGACGCGCCTCGTCGCGAAGAAGGGCGCCGGCCTGATGCCGACGGCCGAATCGCTGAAGGGCAAGTCGGTCGGCGTCGAGCAGGGCACGATTCAGGAAACCTACGCGAAGACGTACTGGGCCCCGAAGGGCGTGAACGTCGTGCCTTACCAGAACCAGGACCAGGTCTACGCGGACCTGATCTCCGGCCGTCTGGACGGCGCGCTGCAGGACGCGGTGCAGGCTGAAATCGGCTTCCTGAAGACGCCGCGCGGCGCGAGCTTCGATTTCGCCGGCAAGGACATCGACGATCCGAAGACGCTCGGCAACGGCGCCGGTATCGGCCTGCGCAAGGAAGACACCGACCTGAAGGCGAAGATCGACGGCGCGATCGCCGGCATGCGCAAGGACGGCACGTACGACAAGATCGCGAAGAAGTACTTCGATTTCGACGTGTACGGCAAGTAACACCGCGCAACGCGCGCTTCGCATCCGCGCAGACGGGCTCCGGAAGGAGCCCGTTTTTTTTGCCCGCGCGCGCCGAAAGACCGCGTGGCACGCGTGAGCGAAGGGCCGCGGCGACGTTATTTTTTACGCAACAACCCGATGATTCGTAAGGGAAATCGACTTGCCATGTACGCGGTTTGATAGGTTCGCGGAAGGCAACGTACAATCGATCTTCCACGCATACCGGATCACTCGCGGCTGCGCCGCCCTCCCCTCATCATGCAAACGCAGACCCATCCGCTGATTTCCCCCGCCGTCGGCACCGAACGCCAGATCACGAGCTTCCACTACGGCCCGCGCGGCGGGAAGAAGGTCTACATCCAGTCGTCGCTGCACGCGGACGAACTGCCCGGCATGCTGGTCGCCGCGCTGCTGCGCCGCAAGATCGCCGCGCTCGAGACGGCCGGCAAGCTGCGCGGCGAGGTGGTCATCGTCCCTGTGCCGAACCCGATCGGCCTGTCGCAGCACGTGTTCGGCGATCACCTCGGCCGCTTCGAGCTCGGCTCGATGCAGAACTTCAACCGCAATTTCCACGATCTCGCAGCGCTCGTGATGCCGCGCATCGAAGACCGGCTGACGAACGACGCGCAGCGCAACGTCGCCGCGGTACGCGCCGCGATGCGCGAGGCGCTCGACGAACAGAAGCCGCGCACTGAGCTCGAATCGCAGCGCCTCGCGCTGCAGAAACTGTCGTTCGACGCCGACATCGTGCTCGACCTGCATTGCGACAACGACGCAGTGATGCATCTGTATACGAACCCCGATCTGTGGGAAGACGTCGAGCCGCTGGCGCGCTATCTGGACGCGCAGGCGTCGCTGCTCGCGCTGAATTCGGTCGGCAATCCGTTCGACGAGATCCACAGCTTCTGCTGGTCCGATCTGCGCAGCCGGTTCGGCGATCGTTTCCCGATCCCGAACGGCGCGATTTCCGTCACGGTCGAACTGCGCAGCGAGCGCGACGTGTCGTACGAGCTTGCGGAGAAAGATTCGCAAGCGATCGTCGAATACCTGACCGAGCGCGGCGTCATCGACGGCACGCCGGCGCCGCTGCCGCCGCTCGCGCATCCGGCCACGCCGCTCGCGGGCACCGATCCGCTCGTCGCGCCGGTGTCGGGCGTGATCGTATTCCGCACGCCGGTCGGCGCGTGGATCGAGGCCGGCCAGGACGTCGCCGACATCGTCGATCCGCTGACCGATCGCGTGATCACGCTGAAGAGCAGCGTGTCGGGCGTGCTGTACGCGCGCCAGGTCGTGCGCTTCGCGACCGCCGGGATGGAAGTCGCGCGGATCGCCGGCGCGACGCCGATCCGTACCGGGTCGCTGCTGTCGGCCTGAGCCCCCGAGCCGGCCGAGCGGCCGGCCCGTGCGCCGCATCGCGGCGCGCCAACGAAATCGCCCGCTTGCGCGGGCGATTTGCTTTTCGGTCCGGCGCGATGCCCGGCGACGGCCGACGTTCAGAACGCCGGCACGATCGCACCGCCGAACTTCTGGTCGATGAACTTGCGCACGTCGTCCGATTCATAAGCCGCGACGAGTTTCTTCACCCACGGCTTGTCCTTGTCCTGCGCGCGCACCGCGATCAGGTTCGCGTACGGCCCGCGCAGATCCTCGATCGCGATCGCATCCTTCACCGGCGTGAGCCCGGCCTTCACCGCGTAGTCGGTGTTGATCGACGCGGCATCGAGATCGGGCAGCGCGCGCGGCAGTTGCGCGGCGTCGAGCTCGACGATCCTGATCTTCTTCGGATTCTCGGCGACGTCGAGCGGCGTCGCGTTCACGCCGTTCGTGCCAGCGCCCGCCTTCAGCTTGATCACGCCGTATTTCTGCAGCAGCAGCAGCGCGCGGTTGCCGTTCGACGGATCGTTCTGGATCCCGACCTTCGCGCCGGTCGGCAAATCCTTCAACGACTTGAGCTTCTTCGAATAGAAACCCATCGGCGCCGTGTAGGTCAGCCCGACGTTGACGATCCGGTAGCCGCGCTGCTTGATCTGGCTGTCGAGAAACGGCTGGTGCTGGAAACCGTTCGCGTCGAGGTCGCCCGAATCGAGCGCCGCGTTCGGCTGCACGTAGTCGTTGAATTCGATGACCTTGATCGCGAGGCCTTCGCGTGCGGCGACTTTCGTCACCTCGGTCCAGATCTGCGCGTCGGGGCCGCTCATCGTGCCGATCTTCAGCGTCTGGGAGTCGGCGTGCGCGCCGGGCGCGACAAAGGCCAGCGCCGCGGCAAGTGCGCCGAGGCCGGTCAGGATCGAACGTCGCATGGTGTCCTCTTGTCCCGTGTCGTTGTTGAAGCGCGCATCGTGGCACGGGGCCGGAACGGCACCAACCAAGCTTATTTCATGTGCATATTCCGGATCCCGATCGAATCTCAGCCGAAATCGGTATAACTCCCCGCTGTACAACCGGGCAGAATCCAGTGTCGCTTCGGCACCACAGATTCGTCATATGACAAAGCCTGTCACATTCATTACGTGGCCCGCCGATAAAGTTGCGACCGGTCCGTGAAAGCGCCCATAGAGAGCGCCGGAACCGCAACTGGACACGCCATTTATTCGCTCGGAGAATCCTTTGAACAAGAAACTGTTGACCATCGCCATCCTCGCAGCAACGGCCGGCGCGGCACACGCACAAAGCAGCGTGACCCTGTATGGCGTCATCGATGCCGGTATCAGCTACGTGAACCACAGCAAGACCGCGAACGGCGGCAGCGGCAAGCTGTTCAAGTACGACGACGGCGTGGCCCAGGGCAGCCGTTGGGGCCTGCGCGGCACCGAAGACCTCGGTGGCGGCCTGAAGGCGATCTTCGTGCTCGAAAACGGCTTCAACAGCGGCAACGGCACGATCGGCCAGGGCGGCGCGATCTTCGGCCGTCAAGCCTACGTCGGCCTGAGCCAGTCGCAATACGGCACGGTCACGTTCGGCCGCCAGTACTCGTTCTCGACCGACATCCTCGGTTCGAACTACTCGACGGGCGGCAACACGGTCGCGGGTAACTACGCGTACCACGTGAACGACATCGACCAGCTCACGTCGAGCCGCATCAACAACTCGGTGAAGTTCCAGAGCGCGAACTACGCCGGCTTCACGTTCGGCGCGTTGTACGGCTTCTCGAACTCGACCGACTTCGCCGGCGCACCGTCGACGACGACGGGCACCACGACGACGGCCGGTTCGTCGCGCGCATACAGCTTCGGCCTGAACTACGCGAACGGCCCGTTCGCACTCGGCGCCGCATACACGGACATCCGCTTCCCGAGCCAGTCGACGCCGGCATTCTCGACGTCGATCGCGAACATCGCGCTGACGAACATCCGCGACCTGCGCACGTACGGCGTCGGCGGCCGCTACATCTTCGGCCCGGCAACGGCATGGCTGCTCTGGACGCGCACGCAGTTCACCCCGATCGCGGCTGGCGCGTCGGGCACGTTCTACAACGCGTATGAAGCAGGCGTGAAGTACGCGATCACGCCGGCCCTGTCGGCAGCAGCGGGCTACACGTACACGAACGCAACGCAAAGCGGCAACTCGGCGCACTGGAACCAGGGCAACCTGGGCCTCGACTACGCGCTCAGCAAGCGTACGGACGTGTACGGCCTGGTCGTCTACCAAAAGGCGTCGGGCAACGGCGTGCAAGCGCAGATCGGTTCGAGCACGAGCTACTTCAGCACGTCGGGCAACGGTTCGTCGAACCAGCTGGCCGCTCGCGTCGGTATCCGTCACAAGTTCTAAAGCATCCGCTTAACTCGTCCGCGCATGTCGCGGACGACGACGGCAAGAAGCGCCCCGCTCCACGCGGGGCGCTTTTTTATGGGCTTTTAAGTTTCGCTTAATTCTGGGCTGAGAGGATGCTCTCACCCCCCCTGTTGGCCGCCTGAGCATCGGCGGCTTTTTTTTTGAGACCCACTACGGCACCGCCATCAACTGCCCACAAGACAGGATCGGAGCCCAAGATGATCGAAGATACCGTTTTCAGCCATCTGCACGCGATTCTGACGCGCCGGCATTCGCTGCCGGTCCAGAGCTGCCGCGTGTCGGTCGAAATGCAGCGCCCGTGGGGCCGCCCGTACCGGCTCGTCGAATGGACGATGCATCTCGACGCACCCGCGCGGCGCCAGATCGTGCCGGCCGAATCGACCGACGAGGAAATCGCCGAGGTCGTGGCGTCGCACGTGCCGGGCCGCCTGTACGGCGACGGCCGGCTGCAGTTCTGATTCCCCTCGTTACTCGCCATCACCCGCCGTTGCCCGCATCGCGGCCGGCCCGCACGCATCGTGCGGCACTCGGTCTCGTTTGACGCGGCAACGAAGTCTGCTACGCTGCGCGTTTTCGTCCACGCAACACACGATGGAAAACGCATTCAACGAACGCGGCGTGATGGTCACCCGCAACGGCCTGTCGGCCGCCGGGCAGGTCTTCCCGCTGCGTGACATCCGCAACGTCGATGTCGTCAAGATTCCGAAAAATCGCCTCGTGCCCTGGCTGATCTCGCTGATCGGCGTGGCCACCGCCGTCGCAGGCGGCATCGGCGCATCGAGCGCCGCGCTGGTCGTCGGCGTGATGCTCGCGGTCGTCGGCTATCTCGCTTGGACCACGCAGGACATCACCTACCGCCTGATGGTCGAGATGCCCGACGGCAAGCGCGAAGCGCTGTCGAGCGTCGACGCCGAATTCGTCGAGCGCGTCGCGCAGGTCGTGCGCGACGCACGGACGGCGACGGCCGCCGGCTGATTTCCGCTGCGCGCGCCGACCACCTACTATGAAATGAGCGGCACGCCGCCGCGTCGTTCGAGGAGGTCGGCATGAACGCCCAATCGCTGTCCGGCATGCTGCGCGCGCAGGAACTGCTGCTCGTCTCGATGATCCGAGCGCTGCCGCCCGACACACGCAGCGCGCTCGTCGACCTCTACGCCGAACAGCTCGCGTTCGCCGAACAGGCCGGCTTCGAAGGCCACGGCGATCGCGCGACGCACGATGCGTTCATCGCGCATGCGCGCAACCTGCTGATTCGTATCGAATCGCTGGCCTAGGGCCAGCCTGCTTTCACCGCATGTCTCGCCGCGCGCGGCTCGCCCGATCCGCGCCGACGGCGCGCGTCCGCACGCGCCGCTTTTCGTCCTTGTATTGATAATAATTCTCATTTACACTGGAGAAATTATCAATTCCCTTTCAATTCGCCGTTCGCCGCCAGTCGCGCGCGAACGGGCCAGCCAGGTGAACGCGTCACCCAGCCAGCCTTCGGGCTAGTCATCGTCAATGGGAGACCACCTGTGCATTGCCATCCACTCGCGCGGCAGCCGATCTGTGCCGCGCTGTTCGGCGCGTTCGGCCTGTCCGCCGCCCCGGCTCATGCCGATTCGCCGCCGCAAGGCGCCAACCCGCCACCTGCCGTCCTGATCGCCGCCGCGTCCATGCGCGGCGATGCGGCGCTGCTCGACCCCGTCACCGTCACGGCCACCCGCACCGCCACCGCCGCGAGCCGCACGGCCGCGTCCGTGTCGGCGATCACCGACGACGATCTCGAAGAACAGCAGGCCACCAACATCAAGGATGCGCTGCGCTACGAGCCGGGCGTCACGGTGCGCCGCACCGCGTACCGCCCCGGCAGCGCCGCGCTCGGCGGCGGCCGCGACGGCGATTCGAGCATCAACATCCGCGGCCTCGAAGGCAATCGCGTGCTGCTGATGGAAGACGGCATCCGCCTGCCGAACGCGTTTTCGTTCGGCCCGCTCGAAGCCGGCCGCGGCGACTACGCCGATCTCGACATGCTCAAGCGCATCGAGATCCTGCGCGGGCCGGCATCGGCGCTGTACGGCAGCGACGGGCTGACCGGCGCGGTGAACTTCATCACGAAGGATCCGCGCGACCTGCTGTCGATCTACGGCAAACCCACCTACTTCTCGTTCAGGCCGAGCTACGACTCGGCCGACCGCAGCGTCGGCGCGACCGTGTCGGCCGCGGGCGGCAACGATCGCGTACAGGGGATGATCATCGCCGACGGCCGGCGCGGCCACGAGGTCGACACGCGCGGCGGCAACAACTCGGTGAGCACGCTGCGCACCACGTCGAATCCGCAGGACGTCTATTCGGAATCGCTGCTCGGCAAGCTCGTGCTGACACCCACCACGCGCGACTCGATCAGGTTCACCGCGGAAACCGTGCAGCGGCGCGTGAGCACCGACGTGCTGTCCGCGATCAATGCGCCGACCACGCTCGGCCTCACGACGAACGACCGGCTCGAGCGCAACCGCTTCAGCGTCGACTACGACTTCCGCGACGATGCGTTCCGCTGGTTCCAGACCGCCCATGCACAGTTTTACTACCAGGACGCGAAACAGGACCAGTACGCGTTCGAGACGCGCGGCCGGCAGCCTTCGCGCTCCCGCGACAACCAGTACAAGGAGCGCACGTTCGGCGGCGCCGCGTTCGCCGAAAGCGGCTTCGCGACCGGCCCGTTCGCGCACAAGCTGCTGTATGGCGTCGACGGCAGCGTGTCGCGCGTGACGAACCTGCGCGACGGCACGGTGCCGGGCGTGGGCGAGGCGTTCCCGAACAAGGCGTTCCCCGACACCGACTACACGCTGTTCGGCGCGTTCGTGCAGGACCGGATCGGCTATGGCCGCCTGCTCGTCACGCCGGGGCTGCGCTTCGACACGTACCGCCTGAGCCCGACGCGGAACGATCCGCTGTTCACCGGCACCGCGGTGTCGACGAGCGCGAATGAAGTGTCGCCGCGCGTCGCGGTGCTCTACGAGATCACGCCCGCGGTCATTCCGTACGCGCAGTACGCGCACGGCTTCCGCGCGCCGACGCCCGACCAGGTGAACAGCAGCTTCTCGAACCCCGTGTACGGCTACACGTCGATCGGCAATCCGAACCTGAAGCCCGAGACGAGCGACACGTTCGAAGCCGGCCTGCGCGGCAAGGCCGGCACCGGCTACGGCATCGTGCGCTACAGCGCGGCCGCGTTCACGGGCCGCTACCGCAACTTCATCTCGCGCACGACGATCGCCGGCAGCGGCCGCCCGGCCGATCCGTTCGTATTCCAGTACGTGAACTTCGCCGACGCGCGCATCCACGGCCTCGAAGGCCGCGCCGAATGGGCGATGCCGAACGGCATCACGCTGAAGACAGCGATGGCGTTCACGAAGGGCTCGACGCAGAACGACGGCGCGGCGAGCCAGCCGCTGAACACGGTCACTCCGTTCTCGGCGGTGTTCGGCGTGCGCTACGAACCCGGCGAACGCTGGTTCGTGCAGACCGACCTGCTGTTCCAGGCCGCGAAACGCGACAAGGACATCGACAAGTCCGACTGTTCGAACAAGACGTGCTTCTCGCCGCCGTCGTCGTTCGTCGTCGACCTGCGCGGCGGCTACCGCTTCAACAAGCACGTGAGCGCGACGATCGGCATCCGCAACCTGTTCGACCGGAAGTACTGGAACTGGTCGGACGTACGCGGGACCGCCGCCGATTCGCAGGTGCTCGATGCATATACGTCGTCAGGCCGCACCGTCGCCGTCAGCATGAAGGTCGATTTCTGATGCGCGCCGCCCGCGCTGCCACCCCAACCGTTACTTGAAGGAGTCCGACATGATGCAATCCGCCCTTCCCGGTCAGCCGGCCACGCCGGCCCGCGCGCCCGCCGCGTTGCGCGACGCGTTCATCAAACTCAAGACCGAGCGCCAGTTGCGCAACCGCGACGTCGCGCAAGCGCTCGGCGTCAGCGAAGGCGAGGCGCTCGCCGCGTTCGTCGGCGAACACGTCGTGCGGCTCGACGCGCGCTTTCCGGCGATGTTCGAGGAAATGCCGCGCCTCGGCCGCGTGATGGCGCTCACGCGCAACGACACGGCCGTCCACGAGAAAGACGGCGAATATGCGCAGATGAGCCATGACGGCCCGGTCGGCCTCGCGCTCGGCGACATCGACCTGCGCATCTTCTACCGCCACTGGGCGTCGGCGTTCGCGGTGCGCGACGAAACCGCGCACGGTCCGCTCAAGAGCCTGCAGTTCTTCGACGCGCAAGGTCACGCGATCCACAAGGTTTACCTGCGCGCGCACAGCGATCACGCGGCGTACGACGCGTTCGTCGAACGCTGGCGCGCGGCGTCGCAAACGCCGGGGCTCGACGTCGCGCCCGCCGCGCCGAAAACGCCCGAGCGCGCGGACACCGAGATCGACGTCGCGGGCTTTCGCGCCGCGTGGGACGCGATGACCGACACGCATCAGTTCTTCGGCATCACGCAGCGCTTCGGCGTGAGCCGCATGCAGGCGCTGCGCCTCGCCGATCCGCAATATGCGTATCCGGTCGAAGCGGCGCACGCGCTGCGTCACGTGCTCGAACGGGCCGCGTCGAGCGGCCAGCCGATCATGGTATTCGTCGGCAATGCGGGCTTGATCCAGATCCACACGGGCCCCGTCGCGAACGTGCGCGAGGTCGGCGCGTGGATCAACGTGCTCGACCCGGGCTTCAACCTGCATGTGCGCGAGGACCTGATCGCCGCCGCGTGGGTCGTGAAGAAGCCGACGAGCGACGGCATCGTCACGTCGCTCGAGCTGTTCGACCGGCAGGGCGACCACGTCGCGCTGCTGTTCGGCGAGCGCAAGCCGGGTCAGGTCGAACGCGACGACTGGCGCGCGCTCGTCGCGACGCTGCCGTCGGCGGCGCGCGGAGACGCACGGTGAGCGCGCAATCGTTCCTGCCGCGTCGCCGCGTCGTGCTCGCGAGCGCGGTCGCCGGTGCGCTCGCGGGCGCGCTGCCCGGCCGAGCGCGCCCGCAAGCCGCGCAAAAGCGCGTCGTCGTGATCGGCGGCGCGCTCGCGGAAACCGCGTTCGCGCTCGGCGGCGCCGACGCGCGCGGTTACCGGCTCGTCGGCACCGACACGACCTGCACGTACCCGGACGCCGCGAAACGCCTGCCGAAGGTCGGCTATCAGCGCGCATTGTCGGCCGAGGGGCTGCTGTCGCTGCGCCCCGATCTCGTGCTCGCGTCGGCGGAAGCCGGCCCGCCTGCCGCGATCGCGCAAGTGAAAAGCGCGGGTGTCGCGGTGACGACGTTCAACGAGCGGCATGACGTCGACTCGGTGCGCGCGAAGATCAGCGGCGTTGCACAGGCGCTCGACGTGCGCGACGCGGGCACCGCGCTGCTGCAGCGCTTCGATCGCGACTGGCAGGCCGCCCGCGACGCGATCGCCACGCGCGTGCCCGGCGGCGCGCAGCCGCCGCGCGTGCTGTTCGTGCTGAACCATACGGGCAACCAGGCGCTCGTCGCCGGCCAGCGCACGGCCGCCGACGCGATGCTCCGCTACGCGGGCGCGCGCAACGCGATGCAGGGCTTCGATCACTACAAGCCGCTGACGACCGAGGCGCTGGCTGCCGCCGCACCCGACGTCGTGCTGATCTCCGACGAAGGGCTCGCGGCGGTCGGCGGCCGCGACGCGCTGCTCGCCGCACCCGGCTTCGGCGCGACGCCGGCCGGCCGCGCACGGCGCGTCGTGTCGCTCGATGCGCTGTTCCTGCTCGGCTTCGGCCCGCGCCTGCCGCTCGCCGTCACGACCCTGCACCGGCGCCTGTCGGATGCGCTCGCCTGATTCCGGATCGACACGATGCCCGCTCACGCTTCACCTTTCCCCGCGCGGTCGCACGTAGCGCGCACGGGCGCCGCACGCGTCGGCGCGACACGCCGCATCGCGCCCTTCGCGCTGGCCGCGCTCGCTATCCTCGTGTGCGCCATGTCCATCGTCGCGCTGTGCGTGGGCGCATATCGCATTCCATTCGCGGAAGCCTGGGCCGCGCTGAGCGGCGACCCGGCCGCGCAACAGGCACGCGCGGTGCTGGTCGACATCCGCGCGCCGCGCGTCGTACTCGCGCTGCTGGTCGGCGGCGGCTTCGGCGCGGCCGGCGCCGCGATGCAGGCGCTGTTCCGCAACCCGCTCGCCGATCCGGGGCTCGTCGGCGTGTCGAGCGGCGCGGCGCTCGGCGCAACGACGACGATCGTGCTCGGCCCCGCGCTGTTCGCCGCGCATGCAGGAGCGGTCGCGCTGCCCGTCGCCGCGTTCGCGGGCGCGCTCGCGGTCGCGGCGCTCGTCTACCGGCTCGCCGCGTCGCGCGGCCGGCTCGCGCTGCCGCTGCTGCTGCTCGCCGGCATCGCGATCAACGCGCTGGTCGGCGCGGCGATCGGGTTGCTCACGTTTGTCGCCGACGACGCGCAACTGCGCTCGCTGACCTTCTGGAGCCTCGGCAGCCTCGGCGGCGCGCAATGGCCCGCGCTGGCGGCCGTCGCGCCGTGCGTCGCGATCGGCTGCGGGCTGCTCGTGCGCGACCGTGACGCGCTCAATGCATTGCAGCTTGGCGAAACCGAGGCGTTGCATCTCGGCGTGCCGGTGCAGCAGCTCAAACGGCGCGTGCTCATCGCGGTCGCGCTCACGGTCGGCGCGCTCGTATCGTGCGCGGGCATCATCGGTTTCATCGGCCTCGTCGCGCCGCACTGCGTGCGCCTCGCGTGCGGCCCCGACCAGCGCGTGGTGCTGCCCGGCGCCGCATTGCTCGGCGCGCTGCTGACGCTCGCCGCCGATCTCGCCGCGCGCACCGCCGCCGCGCCCGCCGAGATTCCGCTCGGCGTGCTCACCGCGCTGCTCGGCGCGCCGTTCTTTCTCGCGCTGCTGTGGAAAAGCCGCGGCGCACTCGGCGGCTGATCCTTCATGCGCTCATCATGCTGACCGCCCAACATCTCGACGTCGCCCGCCGGCACCGCATCGTTCTGCACAACCTGTCGCTGTCGATCGAACCCGGCCGCGTGACCGCGCTGCTCGGCCGCAACGGCGCAGGCAAGAGCACGCTGCTGAAGACCTTGGCGGGCGAACTGACCGGCAGCGTCGCGCCGCACGGCGTGCGCGTGACCGGCGACATCGCGCTGAACGGCGAACCGCTCGCGCGCATCGACGCACCGCGGCTCGCGTGCCTGCGCGCCGTGCTTCCGCAGGCCGCGCAACCGGCGTTTCCGTTCAGCGTCGACGAAATCGTGCTGCTCGGCCGCTATCCGCATGCACGACGCAGCGGCGCGCGGCACGTGATCGCACAACGCGATCGCGACATTGCGTGGCAGGCGCTCGAACGCGCGGGCGCCGAGACGCTCGTCGGCCGCGACGTCACGACGCTGTCCGGCGGCGAGCTTGCACGCGTGCAGTTCGCGCGCGTGCTCGCGCAGCTGTGGCCGGACGACGACGCGACGGAAAACGGCCCGCGCTACCTGCTGCTCGACGAACCGACCGCCGCGCTCGATCTCGCGCATCAGCACCGGTTGCTCGACACCGTGCGCACCGTTGCGCGCGAATGGCGGCTCGGCGTGCTCGCGATCGTCCACGATCCGAACCTCGCCGCGCGGCACGCGGATACGATCGCGATGCTCGCGGACGGCACGATCGTCGCGCACGGCGCGCCGCGCGACGTGATGACGCCCGCACATATCGCGCAGTGCTACGGATTCGCGGTGAAGATGGTTGAAACGGGTGACGGGTCGCCACCAGTCATGGTGCCGGCGTAGCGCACGCGTGTCGTCGCATCCGTGCGGCAATCTCGCTCAATGCTCGACGTCCGCGACGCCGAACGTCCGCATTTTCCATCCGAGCCGCACCGCAAGCATGCGCGTCGTGAAGCCCGCCGCCAGTGCGACCATCGACGCCAACCCGGCATCGATACCGAGATGCTGGCTCCCGACGTACAGCGTGCCCGTGAAGAACGCGACGCTCGCATACAGTTCCTCGCGCAGGATCAGCGGCATCTCGTTGCACAGCAGGTCGCGCAGCATCCCGCCGCACACGCCGGTGATCGCGCCGGCCAGCACGACGATGATCGGCGCGCTGCCCGTCGCCGCGCCGATATCGCAGCCGATGATCGTGAACGCCGCGAGACCGATCGCGTCGACGGTGACGAACAGCGTCTTCATCCGCGCGACGTGCCGCGCGGCCCACGACGCGACGGTCGCCGCGACGAGCGTGATCACCAGATATTCGGGATGCGCGATCCAGCCGAGCGGATAGTGGCCGAGCAGCACGTCGCGCACCGTGCCGCCACCGAGCGCCGTCACCGCGCCGACGAGCGCGAGCCCGAAGCGGTCCATCCCGCGCCGCATGCCCATCAGCGCGCCCGACATCGCCTCCGCGACGATCGCGATCAGATACAGCGTATGCATCGCGCGCCTCAGTCTTCGGTACGGAACAGGTCGAGCACGCGTTCGCGCTCGGCCGCATCGACGGCCGCGGGCATCGGCTCGTCGGGCCTGCCCTGTTCGCCCGAAGCATCCGGCGCCTCCGCCGCCGGCGCGCCGCCGCACGCGAAGCGGCTGCGGATGTACGACGGCACGTCGGCCGTGCACGTGCCGCGCGTGTATTCGGCGTACACGAAATCGCCGTCGACGAGCGCGACGTCCTGCGGCGGCGTCGCAGCAACCGGCGTGCGTCCGTCGACGGCCGTCTTCATGTAGTCGAGCCAGACCGGCAGCGCGAGCGTCGCGCCGGTCGCGCGCCCCATCGGGCGCGGCGTGTCGTAGCCGAGCCACGCGACCGCGACGATGCCCGACGAGTAGCCGGCGAACCAGACATCCTTCGATCCGTTCGACGTGCCCGTCTTGCCGGCTGCGTCGTCGCGGCGCAAGGCGAGCGCGCCACGCGCGGTGCCGGCCTTCACGACGTCGCGCAGCATGCTGTCCATCATGAACGCGTTGCGCGCCGACACGACGCGCGCGCCTTCAGGCGTCGTCGCCTCGTACATCGCGCCGCCGTGACGCTGCTTCACCGACAGGATCAGGCGCGGCTCCATCCGCGTCCCGCCGTTCGCGAACACGCTGTACGCACTCGCGAGTTCGAGCGGCGTCACCGCGCCCGCGCCGAGCGCGAGCGGCAGCGACGCCGGATTGCGCTGCGCGTCGAAGCCAAAATGCACCGCGTGCTGCTGCACGTAGCGCGCGTCGGTGGCCTGCATCAGGCTGACCGCGACCAGGTTCTTCGAGCGCACGAGCCCGCGCCGCACCGGAATGAAGCCCTCGTAGCGGTTGCCGAAATTGCGTGGGCGCCACGGCCGCGCGCCGGTTTCCTCATGGGTCAGCGTGCGCTGCGTGTCGTCGACCAGCACGCCCGGAAAGTAGCCCTTCTCCAGCGCCGCCGAATAGACGAACGGCTTGAAGCTCGAACCCGGCTGGCGATACGCCTGCAATGCGTGGTCGAACACGTTGCGGTTGAAATCCGCGCCGCCGACGAGCGCGAGCATGTCGCCCGTCGCCGCATCCAGCGACACGAGCGCGCCTTCGAGCCCGCTGCGCGCATCGCGCCTCGCGCGCGGCTGCCGGCTCAGCGTGCGCTGGAGCGCGGCTTCGGCCGCGCGCTGGTCGCGCATCGAGATCGTCGTGGTCACGTCGAGGCCGAGCGTATAGGCGTCGTCGTGAAAGCGCTCGACCATCATCCGGCGCGCGCGCTCCGCGACGTACGGCGCCGCGATGATGCCGGGCGGCGGCGTGGTCGCCAGCGCGATCGGCGCGTCGACCGCCGCGCGATAGGTCGCCTCGTCGAGTTCGCCGAGCGCATGCATGCGGCCGAGCACGTAGTTGCGGCGCGCGGTCGCGCGCGCCGGATTGACGACCGGATTGAAGGCGGACGGCGCCTTCGGCAATCCGGCCAGCACGGCCGCTTCGCCCGCGCTCAGCGCGTCGAGCGGCTTGCCGAAATACACGTTCGCGGCCGCCGCGAAACCATACGCGCGCTCGCCGAGATAGATCTGGTTCATGTAAAGCTCGAGCAGCTTGTCCTTGCTGTACTCGCGCTCGAGCTTGATGGCCATCAGGATCTCGGCGAGCTTGCGGCTCAGCACCTTGTCGCGCGTCAGGTAGAAGTTGCGCGCGACCTGCATCGTGATCGTGCTGCCGCCCTGCCCCGGCTGTCCGGTCACGACGTTCGCGAACGTCGCGCGCGCGAGGCCGCCGATATCGACCGCGCCGTGCTGGTAGAACTTCGCGTCCTCGGCCGCGAGCAGCGCGTGCCGCATGAGCGGCGGAATGCGTTCGAGCGGCACGAATTCGCGGCGCTCGACGCCGTACTCGGCCAGCAGTTCGCCGTCGCGCGAGAAAATCCGCAGCGGCAGCGCGGGCCGGTAGACGGCCAGGTGCTCGACGGATGGCAACTGCGTCCAGATGCGATCGATCGTCCATGCGCCGATGCCCGCGCACGCGAGCGTCAGGCCGAAGAGCGCGCCGGCGAAGATGCGCCATGCGCGGCGGCGCGGCGATGCGGGAGGCGGGGCCGGTGGCGTTGGAGGGTTGGCGGTGTGGTCGGTCATGCAGGCTCCTTCTTCAATGCGGCGAACGCGGGCGCGCAACAGGCGCCCGTCGATCACGGAAGGCGCGCATTGTCGAAGGGATACCGGGATACCGGAACACTCTTTAGCCTAAGTTTGGCTGGCTAAATTTTATTTAGGAATGGTTGCGCGGCAGCCGTGCCGGGTAGCCCGCGCGGCGCACGAGCCGGTTCGCCTGTACCATCGTCTGCATGTTCGACACGTACCTGCGCCTGTGGGATCTCGTTCCCGACGGCGGCCCGATCCTGACCGCGAGCGGCGGCGTGCTGCCCGTCGTCTGGCACGCGCGCCCCGCGATGCTCAAGGTCGCGACCTGCGACGAAGAGCGCCGCGGCAATGCGCTGATGACCTGGTGGAACGGGGATGGCGCCGCGCGCGTGTGGCTGCACGACAGCGACGCGGTGCTGCTCGAACGCGCGCAGCCGGCGCCGACGCTCGTCGGCCTGTCCGCCGCGGGCCACGACGACGATGCGATCCGGATCGCATGCCGCGCGGTCGCGCGGCTGCACGCGCATCGCGCACCGGCAGCGCCCGAGGTCGTGCCGCTGACCGACTGGTTCCACGCGCTGCTGTCGCATGACACCGGCGATGACACGCTGCGGCGTTCGGCCACGGCGGCGCGCCGGCTGCTGGCCGCGCCGCCCGTCGACGACGACGTCGTGCTGCACGGCGACATCCATCACGGCAACGTGCTGCACTTCGGCGATCGCGGCTGGCTGGCGATCGACCCGAAGGGTTTGCGCGGCGACCGCGCGTTCGATTACGCGAACCTGTTCTGCAATCCCGCACACGACATCGCCGTCGATCCCGCCCGCTTCGCGCGGCGCGTCGCGCTCGTCGCCGAGGCTGCGCAACTCGACCGCCGCCGGTTGCTGCAGTGGATTCTTGCGTGGGCCGGTTTGTCGGCGGTCTGGCTGATCGAGGACGGCCTGCCGCCCGATACGCGGCTGCAGGTCGCGAGGCTGGCCGCCTCAACGCTCGACGCGTAGCGTGCGACGACGGCCCGGCCGCCACGTCCACTGCATCGCGCGGCGGCATCAATAAAAAAACCCGCCGGCATGCACCAGCGGGTTTTCGTGTCCGACGTGCGCGACCGCTTAGCGCGCCGGATTCAGCGTCAGATTCATGTGACGGTTCACATCCTTGTACAGCAGGTAACGGAAGCGGCCGGGGCCGCCCGAATAACATGCCTGCGGGCAGAACGCGCGCAGCCACATGAAATCGCCCGCTTCCACCTCGACCCAGTCCTGATTCAGGCGATAGACGGCCTTGCCTTCCAGCACGTACAGGCCGTGCTCCATCACGTGCGTCTCGGCGAACGGAATCACGCCGCCCGGCTCGAACGTCACGATGTTCACGTGCATGTCGTGACGCATGTCGCTCATGTCGACGAAGCGCGTCGTCACCCATGCGCCGTTGGTGCCCGGCATCGGGATCGGCTCGACGTCCTGCTCGTTGGTCACGAACGCTTCCGGCAGCGCAATGCCGTCGACGACCTGATAGTGCTTGCGGATCCAGTGGAAACGCACGGCGGCATCGCTGACGTTGTGCAGCGTCCAGTCGGCGCCCGGCGGGATGAACGCGTAGCCGCCCGGCTTCAGCGTGTGCTGCTTGCCCTGCAGCGTCAGTTCGGCCTCGCCTTCGACGACGAACAGCACGGCTTCGGCGTTCTTGTCCTGCTCGGGCTTGTCGCTGCCGCCGCCCGGATTCACTTCGACGATGTACTGCGAGAAGGTTTCGGCGAAACCCGACAGCGGACGCGCGATCACCCACAGGCGCGTGTTGGTCCAGAACGGCAGCCAGCTCGTGACGATGTCGCGCATCACTCCCTTCGGAATGACCGCGTACGCCTCGGTGAACATCGCGCGATCGGTCAGCAGATCGGTCTGCGGCGGGTGGCCGCCATGCGGCGCGTAATACGTTGTCTTAGACATAAAGCATCCAGGCAATGGGTTGGTCCGGCCCCGGGTCGCAACGGCAGGCGCGGCACGCGCGTGGGGCACGCATGCGACGGCGGGACATCGTTGCCGGGGTGGCTTGAAAGCGCGGGCGCCTTCGTTCGGTCGGCCAGGCTTCGCGACGGGCCCGCCCGGTTCAGCGGGCGGGGCGCCCCATGCTTGCGGGTCCGGCGGCCGGGCCCCGGACACTCGGGGTCATGCGGCGGGGCACGAGGGACGGCACGGTTCGATTCCGTACGCGGGCAGCGTTGACGATAGCGAAGTCGATCCGGATCGACCAATTAAATGTTGCGATGACATCCATTCGATTTCCCACTACCCGCCGTGGCGCGCGATGGCCCGACAACGCGTGCCGTGGACGCGTCGGCGCCTCAGGGAAATCCTGATGACCGGACGGCAATCCGTCGATCGGCGATGGCGAAATGGGGATGGCCGACCCTGCGCGGTTGCATGTCGATGCAACTGGCGATGTCGTCTACAAGCGGGAAAGGTGAAGCGGGAGAGAGCGCGCCAACCCGTCGAGCGGGGCCGGGCATGAACTGCCTAAGGGGGTGAAGGCCGCCGGTCTTGTCGGCGATGGCGGCCCGGCTGAGGCCGCCGGGCCGGCTGTCGGATCGGGTGCCGACGCGTCGGGCGCGCCGGTGCGCAGGCCGCGCACCGTGCCGCGCCCGCGGCGATCAGTCCCAGTCGCGGTGGTGGCGATGCTTGCGGTGACGATGGCCGCGATCGCCATAATCGCCGCCGCGGTCATACGAGTTGCGCGACAGGTTGCCGCCGAGCGCCGCGCCGGCGCCGCCGCCGACGGCCGCGCCCAGCAGGCCGCCCGTGCGGCCGCCCATCGCGTTGCCGGCCGCGGTACCCGCGCCGCCACCGAGTGCGCCGCCGATGATCGCGCCGGTGCGCTCGCGACGGTTCGACGTCACGGCACCACCTGCGCCGCCGCCGATCGCGCCACCGATCACGGAGCCGGTGCTGCCGCCGACCGCGCCGCCGACCGCTGCGCCGGCAACCCCGCCGAGCGCGCCGCCGAGCGCGTTGTTCATGTCACCGGCCAATGCCGGCACTGCGGTCGCGCCGGTCAGCACGGCGACGACGAGAGCGGGGGCGATTTTCTTCCACATTCCCGTATTCTTCCTTGTTCGCAATCTGGTTATCGAAGGTCCGCTCGATACGACGATCTGAATCGATCGGCGTCGATGCCGGCATTGTGCCGAATCCCGGACCAATTCATTTCAATGAGCTTGCGGCGAAGAATAGCACCGGTCGAGCCTGCGTGCCGTCGACATTCTGGTAACAAGTTGTTTACCGAAAGCGGACCGGAAAAGCTTGCCGAAAACCGCCGGGAACGCCCGCCGGCAGGGGCTTCGGTCATGGTCAAGCCCCGTTTTTCGGCGATGCGGAACGTGCCCGTCGCGCGGGTTCGGACACACGTGGCAACACATCGGCGGCATGCCGCGAGCCGGCGGAATCGCCCGGTCGTTCGCGTCGAACGAGGGTCAGTACACGCCCGGAATCAGCCGCCAGGTGTGCGCGCAATACGCGTCGTATTCGGCGCCGAATTGCGTGCGCAGCAGCGCTTCCTCGGAACGGATGCGCGCGACGAGCGGAATCAACGTCAACGCGACGAGCAGCAGCCCGACGCCCGAGCGGAACGCCAACGCCCAGCCGGCCGCATTGACGAGCAGGCCGAGATAGCTCGGGTTGCGGATCTTGCTGTAGATGCCGTCCGTCACCAGCGTGTGGCCCGGCTGGATCGCGACGAGCCCGCTGAAGCGCTTGCCGAGCACGAACACGGGCCAGAGGCGCAGCACGCCGCCCGCGACGTACAGCGCGACGCCGATCCAGCGCACCGTGTCGCCGCCGAAGGTCCACACTTCGAGGCGGTCGGTCAGCGCCGGCAAATACGCGAGCAGGAACCCGCTCGCGCCGAAGGCCGCGAGCACCCAGCGATTGTCGCGGTTCTCGCGTTCGCCGGCGCTCAGGTTGCCTTCGGTAAACATCGCGACGACGGCAAGCGCGAGCGTCGCGACGGCAATGGCGATCAGGGGCGGATGTGAGAAGAAGGCGGCGAACCCGCCGATGCCGAGCACGGCGAGCCCCAGATAGACGAGCGTGGAGACGCTCGCAACGATTGCGACCTTGCGCGTAACGGCCATGGCTTGCCTCGCCGGAGTGGGCTTTCCTGTGAAGTATAGGAACCCGGGCGGGCGATGCGCACGCGCGCCGTCATGCGGCGCGCGAGTTTTCCCTGCGAGAGGCGGCGGCGGCGCGTCGAACGACGCGCTCGATCGACGTGCGGGCGGCGCCCGCGACCGCCGCCGGGTCAGCGAATGCGGAAGTTGCCGCCGATCCCGACGCTGACGGGCGGTGCGTAATAGGCCGGCGCATAGCCGTAATAGACCGGCGCGGGCGCATAGCCGTAAGGCGGCGCGACATAGCAGCCGGACAGGCCGCCGATCAGCGCAAATGTGATGAGAACTTTGTACATGGCTCGATTCCCGGCGAAGAGGAGACGTCGCATCGCGCGAAAGCCGTGCCGTCGCAACCCGTGACGGCCGGCACGAAGAGGCGACTGGCGCTTCCTGTCGCTCGATGCGGCAATGCGAATGCGCGGAGTCTAGCGCCGGAGCCGCCAGGACGAGTTTCGCGAGCGGTTACACGTGTTACGTGGTGTGACCGCTGAAACAGGCGCGAACGGCGTCGCCGCACGCGCCCGCTGGCGCTGCCCGAATCACGAGCCGTACAGGCGTTACACGAAACGCGCGCGGATGCGCTCGGCGAGCGATTCGAGCGTGGCCGCGTCGGCGATGTCGCGCGCGTGCATCCGCAGGTCGACGCCTTCCCAGCGCGGAATCACGTGGAAATGCACGTGCGGGACCGTCTGGCCCGCCGCCGCGCCGTTGAACTGACCGATGAACACGCCGTCCGGCCCGAGCGCCGCGCGCACGGCCGCCGCGACACGCTGCGTCATGCGGATGCCGGCCGCCGCCGCGTCGCCGGACAGCTCGAAGATCTGCGCGGCCGGCTCCTTCGGGATCACGAGCACGTGACCGTCGGCCTGCGGCATGAGATCCATGATCGCGAGCGTCGCGTCGTCTTCGGCGACCTTCACGCACGGCAGTTCGCCGCGCAGGATCCGGGCGAACGGGTTGTTGTTGTCGTAGGACATGGCGCTTTCCGATTTTGCGATTGCGGTTTGACTGGGAACGATGCCGGACGATTATCGGCCGACGGCGGGTCGGATTTCAACTTGTCAGGCCGTGTCGCGATCGCGGTGAACAATGCACGCCAGCTTGCGTGTCATGTCGTTCGCCGGATGGAATATCCGGCCGTCGCAGTCCGTTTATTCCGAGTGCGGATTCGCACGGCAAGACCGCGGATCCGCACCGGACATCCGTCAGCTGCGCAGGCCGGCAGCCGGGATGACTGCTCGCGATCACCAACCGGAGTCATGCCATGGACCCTCTCCCCTCCTGTCGTTCGCCCGCCCTTGCCATTCACCCGCCGCTCCTCGCCCACGCCTGCCGCACGATGACGCGCACGCTATGCCGCGCGGCTTGCGGCGCCGGGCTGGTCGCGTTGTCGTCGGCGTTCGCGTGGGCCGGCGGCAACGACGTCATCCTGCCGGTCTCGTCGGTCACCGCGTCGACCGTGCCCGCCAACGGCGACGTCAATCCGTACGGCATCGCCTTCGTGCCGCGCGGCGTGCCGAGCTGGAGCACGCTCAAACCGGGCGACGTCGTCGTGTCCAACTTCAACGCGGCGTCGAACGCGCAAGGCACCGGCACGACGGTCGTGAAGCTGTCGCCCGGCAAGACGCCGACGACGTTCTTCCAGGGCAGCAATCTCGGCCTGACGACCGCGCTCGCGGTGCTGCGCAGCGGCTTCGTGCTGGTCGGCAACCTTCCCGCGCCGGACGGCAAGACCGTCGTGCCCCCGGGTTCGCTGCTCGTCATCGGTCCGCAAGGCAATCTGGTCACGCAACTGTCCAGCAGCACGCTGCTCGACGGGCCGTGGGACATGACCGTGATCGACCGTGGCCAGCGCGTGACCGCGTTCGTGTCGAACGTGCTGAACGGGACGGTCGCGCGGATCGAACTGGCGATCGACAACAACGGCGTCAGGATGCTGCCGAGTTCGCGGATCATCGCGTCGGGCTACGTGAACCGGACCGATCCCAACGCGCTGGTCGTCGGCCCGACCGGCCTCGCGTACGACCCGAACATCGACGTGCTGTATGTCGCCTCCACCGGCGACAACGCTGTGTTCGCGATCCAGAACGCCGCGTCGACGAATCGCAACGCCGGAGTCGGACGGATGATCTACTTCGACGCGGCGCACCTGCACGGCCCGCTCGCACTGGCGCTCGCGCCGAACGGCCATCTCGTGACCGCCAACGGCGACGCGGTCAACCCCGACCCGCTGCAACCGAGCGAGATCGTCGAATTCACGGTGACCGGACACTTCGTCGCGCAGATGCAGGTCGATACCGTGCCGGGAGCGGCCTTCGGCCTCGCGTTCGGGCACGGCAGCAAGGGCCAGCCGGAATTCGCGGCCGTCGACGACAACACGAATACCGCGACGATCTGGACACTGCGTTCGGACAACGACAACGCACAATGACGCACCGCGTGAACGAGCCGACTGCGGCCCGTTCGAACCCGCGCGATCGACACATGCGATTCGCACACGCCGGGCACCATGCCGCCTGATCGACGCCGCCCGGCGTCGTCGCCCCCGCGATTGCCACCGCTCGCCCGAACCTGCGACACTGCCGGATCGTTGCCGGCCGGCACGCCACCGAGGACGCTCGCGCATGACGATCCCCTTCAAATCGCTGATCCTGCGCGGTGCCGCCGTCGCGCTCGTCGCCGCGGCCGGCTACACGGGCTACATGCTGTCGCGGCTGGCCCCGATCGCGACGGGTTATGCCGCGAAGGCGCTGTGTTCCGGCGTGTTCGTGTCGGGCCGTCCGGCCGCGTCGGTGATCGACGTCGACATCATGGCTGGCGTGCACCCGCTGCTGAAACTGGTGCGGCCGTCGATCGATCCCGAGCATCATCGGGCCGTCGCAACGTTCGCCGGGTTCGCGCAACGCGAGGCGGACTTCCGGCCCGGGCTCGGCTGCACGCTCGCGCTCGGGCCGTCGCCCGGCGTGCTGCCGGCCGCGCTGCCGCCCGTCCCCGATCCGCCGCCCGTGCAGGCGGCGGCGCCGGCCGCACCGCCCGCCGGCATCGACGCTCGCAAGCTGCAGACCGCGCTCGACCGCGCGTTCGACGAACCCGATCCGGCGCGGCCGCGGCGCACCCGCGCGGTCGTCGTGATGTGGCGCGGCCAGATCATCGCCGAACGCTATGCGCCCGGCTTCACTGCCGATACGCCGCTACCCGGCTGGTCGATGACGAAGACCGTGACGGCCGCGCTGGCCGGCATGCTCGTCGCGCAGCACAAGCTGTCGCCGGACGCGTCGGCGCTGCTGCCCGAATGGCGCGACGTCGGCGACCCGCGCGCGGCGATCACGTTCGACGAGCTGCTGCGGATGACGAGCGGCCTGCAATTCAACGAGGACTACGACGACCCGCTGTCCGACGTCGCCGTGATGCTGTTCACGCAGCCGGACACCGCGCGCTTCGCGTCGGCCAAGCCGCTCGCCGCGCAGCCCGGCACGCAGTGGTACTACTCGAGCGGCACGAGCGCGATCGTCGCGCGCGTGATGCGCGAGGCGATGGGCGGCACCGAGAGTAACTACCTCGCTTTTCCGCGCCGCGCGCTGTTCGCGCCGCTCGGGATGCGCAGCGCGGTGTTCGAGCCCGATGCGGCCGGCACGCTCGGCAGCGCGTCGTTCATGTATGCGAGCGCGCGCGACTGGGCGCGCTTCGGGCAACTTCTGCTGCAGGACGGGGTGTGGGACGGGCAGCGGCGGCTGCCGGAAGGCTGGGTGCGCTACCTGACGCGCGCGACGCCGCTGTCGACGCGCGGAGAATTCGGCGCGCATCTGTGGGTCAAGGTGCCGGAGCCGTTCAACGATCGCGATCCGCACGCGCGCCCGCTGCCCGCCGATGCGTTTCATGCGGTCGGCCATGAAGGCCAGTTCGTGAGCGTGGTGCCGAGCCGCGAGCTGGTGGTCGTGCGGCTTGGATTATCGCGGCCGGAATCCGCGTGGAATCACGAGGCGTTTCTCGCGCGCGTGCTCGAGGCCGTACCGGCGTCCGGCACGTGACGCGCCGCGGGAAGGCAGCGATGCGGCTGCGGTCAAGCCGCCGCATCGCGCGCGACATGCAATGCGTTACGGGTTCGCGCTGCCCGCATACTGCTTGAAGCCCTCGCGCGTCGCCAGACGCTCGATGTAACGCTTCACCGCCGGGAAATCCGGGTGCTCGAACGGCGTGCCGAACCAGCGGTTCACCGACAGGCCGATCGGAATGTCGGCGAGCGTGAAATGGTCGCCGGCCACGAATGCGCCGGTCGCTTCGAGCTGCGCGTTCAGGATCTGCATGTGCTTCGTCCAGCCCGCGATCGACTGCGCGATCGCCGCCGGGTCCTGGTGATCGGGCGACTTGCGTACGAGGCCGAGGAACGCGCCGACCCACGAACGATTCAGGTCCGTGCCCTGCCAGTCGATCCACTGGTCGACCCGCGCGCGCGCCCGCGGCTCGGCCGGATAGAGCGCGTCGCCGCCATAGCGGTTCGCGAGATAGCGGATGATCGTGTTCGACTCCCACAGCACGAAGTCGTCGTCCTTGATCACCGGCACGAGGCCGTTCGGATTCAGCGCAAGGTAGGTCGGATCGTTGGTCGTGCGAAAGCCCGCGCCCCAGTCTTCCTGTTCGAACGGCAGGTTGAGTTCGGTGCACAGCCACAGCACCTTGCGGACGTTGATGGACGGGATCTTGCCGAGGATGTGCAGCATGCAGGCTCCTTGTGAGGTCGAATGCGAAGCGTTCGGAACGCGCGAAACGGCCCGAACGCACTCCCGCCGAGTTTATACACGACCACCCGGCAAACGACATGCCGTGCGCGGAAAATCCGCGTGCGGCCGATTCGTCAGGTCACGCAGCGCATGCTCGGCCGTCGGGAACCGGAACACGAATCCGTCCTGATGCAGCCGCGCCGACATCACCCGCTGCCCGTCCAGCAGCAGCTCGGCCATCTCTCCCATCGCGATGCGCAGCGGCGCGGCCGGCACGTGCAGCCACGCCGGGCGGTGCAGCACCTTCGACACGACCTGCACGAACTCGCGCTGGGTCAACGGCGCGGGTGCGACCGCGTTGTAGACGCCGCGCATGCCCGAATTCCCCATCGCGCGCGCGATGATTCGCAGCACGTCGTCCCGGTGGATCCAGCTCATCACCTGCGTGCCGTCGCCGAATCGCCCGCCCACCCCGAAGTAATGCGGCAGCAGCATCGGGCGCAACGCGCCACCGGGGCCGAACACGAGGCCCAGCCGCAGCACCACCGAGCGAACGCCGTGACGCTCGAGCGCCTGCGCGGACTGCTCCCACTGCCGGCACAGCTCGGACATGAAGCCAGTGCCGGCGCTGCTGCTCTCGTCGAGCGGCTCGTCGGAAGGACGCACGCCGTAGTAGCCGATCGCCGACGCCTGGATCCACGTGCGCGGCTTGACCTCGGCGGTCTCGACCCAGCGCATCAGCGATTCCGTGACGCCAACCCGGCTGGCGAGCAGCAATGCCTGCCGGCGTTTGCTCCAGCGCGCGCCGAGCACCGGCGCCCCCGCGAGATTGATGATCGTGTCGAAACGCTCATGCGGCTGCAACTGCTCGACGGACGTCACGCTGCGCACACGGCCGTGAAACTGGTAGGCCGCGCGCAGCGGATCACGTGCCAGCAACGTGACCGTATGCCCTGCATCGAGCAGCCCGTTCACGAGGGTTTCGCCGATGAAGCCGGTCCCGCCGGTGACGAGCACGTTCCCCGGCGGGTGCCCCGCGAACGGATTGGCGGCCGGCGCGCGTCGCGCGATCCGGCAGGCCGCGATCCCGTCGCGGATTCCCGATACCGTCACGCCGACGGCAAACAAGCTCAGCAACCCGCCGCGCCAGCCGAGATCGAGCGCCTGCAGCGCGGTCGGTTCGTGCGCCCAGGCGGCCAGCTGTATCGCGACCATCCCGAACAGCGCACCGCCGTTAACGGCCAGCAGCGTGTGCAGCACGCGCTCGGTCGCCGGCAGCTTGCGGCTCCGATCCTCGACGACGAAATCCCACAACGTCAGCACCACCTCGACCACCACCACCGCCGCGATGGCCGCGACCCAGGCACCGTGAAAGGCCACGTTCGCGATCGACGCGAACACGAGACCGTAAAGCACGGAGCGCACCGCGTGAATCGCCAGTTCGAGCCGCGCGCGCGGGCGGTGCGGCAGATCCTGCGTGAACTCGTGGTGATAGAGCGTATCGAATGCGCCCATCGCGCCCTGCACGATCAACAGGATGAGCGCCCAATCGAAAGCGGGCAAGGTGTTCATACGCTGTCCCTCCTCCAGAGCCAGACGAGTGGCGGCACCATCGCGACGAGTGCCGCCGCGTCGATCGCGACGTGGCCCCATACATGTGCCTGCAATGAAAACAGCATGTCCTGCGGCGCCCAGATCAACAGGCCGGCCAGCAGCCACCCCCACACTTCCCGCCGGCGCAACCGGTTGCCGAGGTGGACGAGCGCCAGCATCCAGACCGACGCGCATTGCACTGTCTCACCGATCAGCGCCATCCACCAGATCTGCTGCGCGCGCGCCGGTTCGGGCGCCATTCCCGCCCAGAAATGCCGCTCGATGACGCTGTGATACGCGTCGAACCACGGCGTGCCGGCTACCCACGGAACGGCAATGCCGACGAGCAGATGTGCGATCGCCGCGCCGTACATCCAGGCCAACACGATGCGGCGCACGTCATCACGTGCGGGACGATCCGCTGCGGATTCGGCGGCTCGGTCGATACCGCACGCCACCCCGTCGCACGGTGCTTCGGCGCGATAGCCGAGCCAGCGCGAGACGGCAAGCCGGTTGCGCGCGACGCGGCGATACAGCAGCGCCAGCGCACTGCGCACGACCGGCACGCGAAGCAGCCGGACGAGCCGGCTTCGCCCGGTCAGCGCATGGGCGGCCAGGATGCCGTCCACACCGGTCAGCATGCGTCCGTCCGGCAGGCGCATGTGCAGCTCCCGATTCAGCGCGGGCAGGTCGACGCCCAGCGGAGCGGGATCGAAGCCCGGCCCGGCGATATCGACGAAAGCCAGCTGTTGTCGCGCGTCGCGGGCCCGAAGACGCTGTATCGCCGCGACACATAACGGACATCTCCCGTCGAAGTACAGCACCAGTTCACTTGAGCCCATGATTCGCACTCCTTTTGTTTTCGCGTGCATCGTGAATCGATCGACTGCTTTCCCGTACGCCATGCCGCCGCTCCCGTGCGCCGGCGGCGCGCTTACATCGGCTTGACCACCATCAGGAAATACACGCTCAACATCGCGAAGAACGCCGGATAGCCGAGCAACTCCCAGCGCTTCGCATAACGCCAGTAGCGTGCCGGCAGATCGGCATCGCCATTCGCATGCGCGAGCTTCGCCATCGCGGCCAGCTCGATCTGCAGCCACACGACCGGCAGCCAGCACGCGCCCGCGACCGCATACAGCACGATCGACGCCATGAGCCACGGCGTCGTCAACGGCCAGCCGGCCGTGTGCGCGAGCCACAGCCCGGACGCGGGCTGGAACAGTACGGCCGGCGTCGTGAACCACCAGTCGGCGCGCACCACGAGGCGCGACACGGCGGCGATCGCCGGCACCGAGCGCGTGCGGTTCGCGAAGAACAGGTAGAACGCGGTGCCGAAGCCCGTGCCGACCATCAGCACCGAGGACAGGATATGCAGCGTCTTGATCACGAGATAGATGTTCATGCGTGTTCTTCTTCTGAAAAAAGGATCAACAGGATCGCGAGAATCGGCACGTTCTTCAGCACGGGGCCGAACGGCTCGGCGAGCAGCCCGGGCATCGTGACCGCGATGACGGCCGAATACGCGACGATCAGCGCGCCTTGCGCGGCCCACAGACGGCGGGACGGCGCGGCGACGGTCGCCACGCCGAACGCGAAGTCCAGCGCGCATGCGCCGTAGAGCGCGATCAGCGCGGGCAGTCCGCTCAGGTGGACGCGGGCGAGCATCGCGAGGCTGTCGTGCCGCGGATGAATGAACGCGCTGACGATGGCCGTCCAGATCCAGACGATCGCGAGCGCGCCGAGCAGCAGCGGCCGCCGCCACATCGCGAGCGCATCGCAGCGCAGCGCGGCCACGGCCGCGGCCGCGCTCGCGTTCGCGCCGATGAAATCCCGCAGGCCGCGCGGCGGCCGGTCGAGCACGGCCGCGAGCGCGGCGGGATCGCCGGTGTTGCCGCCGCGCAGCATCGTCCACGTATCGCGGGTCAGCATCGCGCCCGGCATCGTGCCGAGCAGCGCGGCCGCCGCGCCGACCAGCGGGCCCGGCAGCGTCACGCGCGCCGCCGGCGGGAAGCCCAGCGCGGCGCGATAGACGCTCAGCATCTCGCGATACTCGACTTCGTCGCCACCGACCGCGTCGATGACCGGTCCACCGGCCGCCGGCGCATCGACGAGCCGCGCGACGAGTTCGGCGAGATCGTCGATGTGCACGGGGCGCAGCCGCTGATGGCCGCCCGCAGGTAACACGTGCACGGGCAGGCTCGCGAGCATCCGGAAGAACCGGGCGGACGTGCCGGCGGTGCCGTAGACGAGCGCCGGACGCACGATCCGGTAATCGAGCGGCAGCGTCTGCAGGAAGGTGTCGGCCGCGTACTTGCTGGCGAAATACGGCGTGTCGCCGCGCTCGACGCCCAGCGCCGAGATCTGAATCACGTGTCGCACGCGGGCACGGCAGCATGCGGTGAAGAGCGCGCAGGGCGCCGCGCGATGCACGGTGTCGAACGTCTCGTCACGCCGGTCGGCGAGGATCCCGACCGCGTTGATCACCACGTCGACGCTATCCAGTCGCGCGAGCCACGCGTCGGCATCGACGTCCTTCGCGAAGTCGATCGCGACGTCGTGCGGGCCGACCGCATGCCGCACGCCGCGCAGCACGCGATGGCCGCCGGCCTCGAGCCGCGCGCCCAGCGCCCGCCCGATGAAGCCGTTCGCGCCGCAGACGAGGATGTTCATGTCGCGCTCCGCGATGCGCAATGCCGGCGGATCGACAGCACGATTTTGTTCATTTTTTCATCCTCTATATACAGTTATTTCTGTAATGACAGAAATATAGATTCCAAAAAAAGCGGGCTGCGTGCCCGCATGTCCGGTGCCGCCTACTTCGACGACTTGCGCCTGACCGTCTGGCTGATCTTCGCGCCGATCCCGAGCGCCTTCATCAGCGTGTCGGGCTTGAGCCGCAGCATCTCGTCCGACCAGGTCGTGAGCGTCTCGACGAACTGCAGCGTGTCGCGAATGCGCTGTTCGGTTTCGCGGCTCTCGTTGGCGATCTCGGGGCTCGTCAGGCAATCGCGCAGCACCGTGAGCGTCGGTTCGATCTCGCGCTGCCGCCGCCCTTCGACGATCAGCTTGAACAGTTCCCAGATGTCGGTCGACGTCTCGAAGTGGTCGCGGCGATCGCCCAGCACGTGCACGACCTTCGCGAGCCGCCACGCCTGCAGCTCCTTCAGGCTCGTGCTGACGTTGGAGCGCGCGACGTTGAGCGTCTCGGCGATCTCGTCGGCCGCGACCGGCCTTCCGGCCAGGTACAGCAGCGCATGAATCTGCGAGACGGTGCGGTTGACGCCCCACCGCGAGCCCATTTCGCCCCAGTGGAGAATGAATCGTTCGGCAATCGGTGTGAGTTCCATGTCCGGAAATTTAGTTTTTTCAGTTATTTCTGTCAAGAGAGAAATAACTGGCGGCGACGTCAATCGCCGCCCTCGATGATCCGACCCCGGGCAACCGCGAATGCCGCCGCCGCCCGCCTTTCCCGCCCTGACAGCCCGCTTCCATTACAATGCGCGGGATTTTTCCGATTTCAGGCCGTCCGCGCCTTTCTGACTAGAGGTTTTCATGATCATCAAACCGCGCGTGCGTGGCTTCATCTGCGTGACGACACATCCGGTCGGCTGCGAAGCCAACGTCAAGGAACAGATCGACTACGTGACTTCGCACGGCCCGATCGCCAACGGCCCGAAGAAGGTGCTCGTGATCGGCGCGTCGACGGGCTATGGCCTCGCCGCCCGGATCTCGGCCGCGTTCGGCTCGGGCGCGGACACGCTGGGCGTGTTCTTCGAACGTGCCGGCAGCGAAACGAAGCCGGGCACCGCCGGCTGGTACAACAGCGCCGCGTTCGAGAAATTCGCCGCGGAAAAGGGGCTCTATGCGCGCAGCATCAACGGCGACGCATTCTCCGACAAGGTCAAGCAGATCACGATCGACACCATCAAGCAGGATCTCGGCAAGGTCGATCTGGTCGTCTACAGCCTCGCGGCACCGCGCCGCACGCATCCGAAGACGGGCGAAACGATCAGCTCGACGCTGAAGCCGGTCGGCAAGTCGGTCACGTTCCGCGGCCTCGACACCGACAAGGAAGTGATCCGCGAAGTCTCGCTCGAGCCGGCGACGCAGGAAGAGATCGACGGCACCGTCGCCGTGATGGGCGGCGAGGACTGGCAGATGTGGATCGACGCGCTCGCTGAAGCCGGCGTGCTGGCCGACGGCGCGAAGACGACCGCGTTCACGTATCTCGGCGAGCAGATCACGCACGACATCTACTGGAACGGCTCGATCGGCGAAGCGAAGAAGGATCTCGACAAGAAGGTGCTGTCGATCCGCGACAAGCTGGCCGCGCACGGCGGCGATGCCCGCGTGTCGGTGCTGAAGGCCGTCGTCACGCAGGCGAGCTCGGCGATCCCGATGATGCCGCTCTACCTGTCGCTGCTGTTCAAGGTGATGAAGGAAAAGGGTACGCACGAAGGCTGCATCGAGCAGGTGTACGGGCTTCTGAAGGACAGCATGTACGGCGCGACGCCGCACATCGACGACGAAGGCCGCCTGCGCGCGGACTACAAGGAACTCGATCCGCAAGTGCAGGCCAAGGTCGTCGCCATGTGGGACAAGGTGACGAACGAGAATCTGTACGAGATGACCGACTTCGCCGGCTACAAGACCGAGTTCCTGCGACTGTTCGGCTTCGAGATCGCCGGCGTCGACTACGACGCGGACGTGAACCCGGACGTGAAGATCCCGGGCATCATCGACACCACGGTCTGACGACCGGGCCCGCCGCGCACGACGCGTGGCGGCGGGCTGACTCTCCAGGGGCGAAGCATGAGCGGCGTCGCCCCGTCTGCACACATCCGCCGACAACGCGGTTCGCGCTCGCCCGCCGTGTGAGCGCGTCCCGCGCTATTCCACCGCCCTTGCGGCATCCCACATCGGCTGTCCGCCCAGCGCCGCATGCCACGCGCCGAAACGCGCGCGCCACGACTCGAACGGCTCCGTCAGCGGATGACGCGGATCGTCGCTGAGCGCATACGCCATCCCCTCGATCAGCCAGCGCGGCTTGGTCGCGACCGCGAGGTTGCCGAACACTTCGGCCTGACGGTGATGAATCAGTTCGTGCGCGAGAAAGTAGGTCTGCCAGCCGCGCGGCGCGATGACCACGCCGAAATCCCCGAGCGTCAGTGCCGCGCGTTCGCCGAGACCGAACTTGTCGGCACACTCGCGCGTCGAGCAGAACACGACGCGCGGGGCCTCGCGAAACGGGCCCACGGCCGCCGCCGCGCGCGCATAACCGTCGCGATAGAGCTGCTGCGCGGCGCCGAACGTCGCGGCATCGTCCGTGCAGATGTCCGCGCTGGGGCACGACACGCCGGGAAGCAGCGCGGGCGCGACGACGCGCAGCGGCTTGACGAGCGCGTAGGCGGCAATCGGCACCGCGACCAGCAGGCCCGTAAGGGCGAAGGCGACATGGGAGCGTTTCATCGAGGCAGCGATTCCTTCCGTTGGCATGGTCGTGGCGTGTTCGAGCACGAATATATCGGAGCGGCGCCGTCGCCGGCCGGATTTTCGTGTCTGCCCGCCGTCCTGACCGCGGCCCCGCTCCGCCGCAAGGCGCGCCGATCGCTAACCGGCTTGCGCACGCATCCAGCCCGGTTACGCGAGCTGCTTGTGAAAATACGTCGTCGCGCACAATGCGCCGTCGGGCATCAGCGCGAAGTTGGGCACGACGCCGACGCGCTGCCAGCCCGCCCGCTCGTACAGACGCTCGGCATCGCCGCCCGTCACCGTGTCGAGCACGAGCACGGTCTTGCCAGCATCGCGCGCGGCTTCGTCGGCAGCCGTCATCAGCCGCGCCGCGATCCCCTGCCGGCGTGCATGACGGGACACGAGCATCTTCGCGATGTCCGCGCGATGCGGCTGGTTCTCCGGCTGCGCGGTCACGACCTGGACGGTGCCGACGATCCGGCCGGCGGCGTCCTCGGCCACCAGCAGGATGCGCTCGCCGCTCGCGACGCCGTCGGCGACGCGCGTCCAGAACGCCACGGCGGTCGAGCGCTCGATCGGCAACATGAAGCTGACGGACGCGCCCCCCTCGACGCAATCGATCAGCACATCGGCCAGCGCGTCGATGCACGCATGCGCTTCGCTCGCATCGAGGCGGCGCACGGTCACGGGTTCGGTCATACCCTCTCCGGTATGTCAGGTGGGGCGCGTTCGGCCGGCGTGCGCCCGGATCGAATGGAATGCCGGCGTGCGGTGAATGCATGCGCAACGGCGGCCGGTGTCGGGCAACACGGCGCCCAGCCCGATCGGCGCGTGTTCCCGCCCCATCATGCTACGCGACGAAAAATCCCGCTGCATCGCCTATGCTTAGCCACATGGCTAACTTTCAACCCGGTATCAGCGACGTATTCCACGCCCTCGCCGATCCGACACGCTGCGCGATCGTCGGCGCGCTCGGCAATGGCGGGCGAACCGTTTCGGAACTGGCCGCGCCGTTCGGCATGGCGCTGCCGTCGTTCATGAAGCATCTCGCGGTGCTCGAGCGCAGCGGCCTCGTCACGACCCGGAAAACCGGCCGCTCGCGCACCTGCGAGCTGGTCGGCAGCCGGCTGGCGGAAGCCGAGCAGTGGCTCGCCGCGCAGCGCGCGCAGTGGGAAGCGCGCTCCGATCGCCTCGTGGAATTCGTCGAACGCCGTCACCAGGAGGAGCAAGCGCATGTCAACCAGCCATGTCGACCCCGCCGAAACCCATGACCTTGTCATCACGCGCACGCTGCGCGCGCCGCGCCAGGCACTCTGGCGCGCATGGACCGACCCGGAATTGCTGAAGGAATGGTGGTGCCCGAAACCGTGGACCACCGAAGTGCGCGCGTTCGACCTGCGCCCGGGCGGCGCCTTCCACACGTTCATGCGCGGCCCCGACGGCGGCACGAGCGACAACCCCGGCTGCTTCCTCGAAATCGTGTCGGAAGCGCGAATCGCATTCACGTCGATGCTCACGGGCGGCTGGCGGCCGCAGGTGCCGTGGCTGGGCTTCACGGCCGTCATCACGATGGCCGACGACCCCGCCGGCTGCCGCTACGAGGCGCGCGTGATGCATCCTGATGCCGCGACGCGCGAGCGCCACGAGGCCCTCGGCTTTTTCGAGGGCTGGAACATCTGCATCAGGCAGCTCGACGAATTCGCGGCCGCGTTGCGCTGAATGCGGCCGCATGCGCGGGCCATTGCATGCGGCCGCGCGCGCGCCTAGGATTCCTGAAGGAAGCATGACGACACGCCTGCATCCGGCGTGCACCGTCGTGCGCATTCCGCGGGAGGCCACATGCTGCACATGCACACGCATTCGACCCGGGTCAGCCGGCACCTGAACGCGCCGCGCGGGCGCGTCTATCGCGCGCTGCTCGATCCGCACGCCGTCGAACAATGGAAGGTGCCCGACGGCATGACGTGCCGCGTGCACGCATACGACACGCGCGAAGGCGGCGCGCTGCGCGTGTCGCTGAGCTACGACGAACCGTCGGACGGCACCGGCAAGACCACCGCGCACACCGACACCTATCACGGCCGCTTCGTGACGCTCGTGCCGGACCAGCAGATCGTCGAAATCGACGTGTTCGAAACCGACGATCCGATGCTGCGCGGCGCGATGACGGTCACGATCACGCTGTCCGACGAAGCAGGCGGCACACGCGTCGATGCGGTGCACGACGGTGTGCCGCCCGGCGTGCCGGCCGCCGACAACGAGGCCGGCTGGCAAATGGCGCTCGCCCGGCTCGCCGCGTTGGTCGAGAAGGGCTAGCGCGAGGCGACGACGCAGTACGCGTCAGCCGAGCTGGTACGCGTGCGTGACGGTCCCGCGGAACAGCGCATCGCGCTCGCTCGGGCTCGCATGCGCGGTCAGCCGCTTGAACGCGTTCCAGCCGTTCACGTACGAATACGAGCCCTTGTCGACCGGGAAATTGCTCTCGAACATGCAGCGCTCGGCGCCGAACGCCTCGATGCACGTGAGCATCCACGGCTTCCATGCGTCGGCGAGCTGTTCGGACGACGGCGGCCGCGCGCCCTTCTCGAACTCGAAGCCGTTGATCCGCATGCCGAGGCCGCCGACCTTCACGAATACGTTCGGCAGCCGCGCCAGTTCGCGCATCGACGCAGACCATCGCTTGAACACTTCCGGCCGCTGGTCCGCATAGCTTGCGATCCGTACGACGCCGCCGCAGTGATTGACGACGATCCGCGTGTCGGGGTTCGCCTTCGCCAGATCGAACAGCTCGGGCAATTGAGGAAAGAACAGCCACGCGTCGTACGAGAGTCCGAGCGGCGCGAGCTGCGCGACGCCGGCGCGGTACGCGGGATCGAGCAACAGCCCGCGCGGCACCGCCGATAACGGATTGGCGAGCGACGGATCGGCATCCCAGGTGGTCAGGTGTCGAATGCCGCGAAAGCGTCCGCGACCGGCGTCGACATGCGCTTCGAGCACGTCGCGCACGCGCTCGCCGAGCCGCAGGTCCGCATGCCCGACGATGCCTTTCGCGACGGCCGGACCGCTCCGTTGCAGCGGCTCCGTCACCCCGGCGACGTAAGCCGTCTCGCCGACAGGCTTCAGTTCGGCCGGCCCCGCGTCGCGATAGCGCGTCAGCGCCTGCATGTAGACGGATGCCTGGACGTTGTGGCCGGATCGCGCATCCTGCAGATAGTCGTCGAGCATGTAGATCCAGCCCGGCCGCTCGTAGAAGTGATGGTGCGCATCGACGATCGGCAGATCCGGGTCGAGTGCGGGTTCGAGCGCGGATGCGAGCCAGTCGTTGCGCACCGCGAGATAGTTGCCTTGGGTCGTCATGCGGGAAGATCCGTGTTGGGCCGGTGCGCGCGTATTGACGCACCCGGGCAGCGCGAGCGAGGCGGCGGCCGCGCCAATCAAGCGGCGTCGTTTGATCGAAATCGTCATGTCATTCGCTCCGGTCGAATGCATACAGCGACAGCGTGAGCAGCGTCGTGATCGCCAGGACGATCGCAAGGCCGAGCATCCCGGCCGTGAAGGTGCCGAAGCTGTCCTTCAGGTAGCCGACGAGATACGGGCCCGCGAATCCGCCGAGCGCGCCGATCGAATTGATCAGCGCCAGCCCGCCGGCCGCGGCCTGGCCGGACAGGAAGCGGGAAGGCAGCGTATAGAAGATCGTGCGTCCGGCGATCGTGCCGATCAGCGCGAGCGTGATGCCGACGAGCGCGGGCCCGAGCGTCAGGAAATGGGTCGACACGCCGAGCGCCACCGCGCCGATGAACAGTCCGATCGCCAGGTTTGCGACCGGGCCGCCGCGCCGGTCCACCCGCTTCGCCCACCACAGCAACGCGATCGTCGCGAAGAAGTACGGTACCGCGGACAGCCAGCCGGTCTGCATCGTGGACATCCCGTGCGCCTTCAGCATTTGCGGCAGCCAGATGCCGATGCCGTACGAGCCCATCGTGAAGCCGAACGAGATCAGCGCGAGCACGTAGACGCGCACGTCTCGCAGCGCGACGCCGAAGCGCTTCTTGCGGCCGGCGGCGGCGCCGTCGCGCTCGAACGCGCGCTGCAGCGCGGCACGCTCGTCGTCCGACAGCCAGGCGGCCGTGGCCGGGGAATCCGACAGCAGCTTCAGGACGAGAAAGCCGAGCGCGCACGCGGGCAGCCCTTCGACGATGAACATCCACTTCCAGCCTGCGAGGCCCAGCGCACCGTCGAGCTGCAGCAGCCAGGTCGAAAGCGGGCCGCCGATCAGCGACGACAGCGGTGTCGACACGGTAAACCAGGCAAGCACGCGCGTGCGGTAACTCGCCGGAAACCACACCGCGAGGAAGAAGATCACGCCCGGAAAGAACCCGGCCTCGCCGATGCCGAGCAGCAGCCGGATCGCATAGAAACTCGTCGGCCCCGTCGCGAGCGCGGTCGCCGCCGCCATCAGCCCCCACGTGATCATGATGCGCGCGAGCCAGCGCCGCGCGCCGAAGCGGTACAGCGCGAGATTGCTCGGCACTTCGAACGCGCAATAGCCCGCGAACATGATCCCCGCGCCCCAGCCGAACTGCGTCGCGGTCAGGCCGAGATCGCGGTTCATCGTCAGCGCGGCGAACCCGACGCTCGTGCGGTCCAGGTAGTTGAAGAAGTACGCGAGCGCGAGCAGTGGAATGAAGCGCCATGCGGCCTTGCGCACGGCCCGTTGCTCGATCGACGCGTCGGTTTCGCGATCGGCGGCCAGCGCCGGGGAAGCGGATGTCATGGTTGTCTCCGTGGATGCGGCACTCCGCGCCCGCGCGATCGCGGGCGGGATGCGTTGTTCGTTCGTTGGGTCGCGGCGACGCTACGCGCTCGCCACTTCGTTCGGCGAGGGCGTGTCGGCCGGCACGCCCGGCGGTTGGCCGTCCGCGCCTTGCGCGTGCCGCCCGGCGACGACGCCGGCTTCGATCAGCGCTCGCGCCTCGTCCGGCGTATAGCCAAGCTCGCCGAGCAGCACGCAGGTGTCCTGACCGAGCGCGGGCGGCGCCGAGCGCAGCCGCAAGCGCTCGCCCGCGAGCGTGAACGGCAGCAGCGCGGTGTGCGTGTCGACCGGCCGGCCGGCGCTGCTCGCGTCGGCCGGCAGCGTCACGGCTTCGAGCCCGCCCGTCGCGACCAGGTGAGGATCGTCGAACAGGTCCTGCGGCTTCGTGATCGGCGCATACGGCAGGCCGATCGACTCGAAGATCGCGCCGATCTCCTCAGCCGAATGCACGGCGAGCCGGGCACGCAGTTCGGGTAGCAGCCACTCGCGGGCCTGCACGCGCAGGTTGTTGGTTGCAAGGCGCGCATCGTCCTTCAATGCGGCGAAGCCGAACGCGTCGCAGAACAGCGCCCACTGCGTGTCGGACACCACCGCGAGAAAAATCTGTTCGCCATCCTTGACGGCAAACACGTCGTAGACGGCCCACGCGGAAATGCGACTCGGCATCGGCGACGCGGCCTGCCCCGTCACCGCGAACTGCATCATGTGCTGCGCGACGAGAAACACGTTGTTCTCGAACAGCGCGCTCTGCACCTGCTGGCCGCGGCCGGTGCGTTCGCGCTGCGCGAGCGCGGCCATCGCGCCGATCGCGCCGAACATCCCGCCCATGATGTCGTTCACGCTCGAGCCCGCGCGCAACGGCCGGCCTTCGGGGCCTGTCATGTAGGCAAGACCGCCCATCATCTGAACCACTTCGTCGAGCGCGGTGCGATGTTCGTACGGCCCCGGCAGGAAACCCTTGTGCGACACGTACACCAAGCTTGGATTCAGCGAGGACAGCGCCGGGTAACCGAGACCGAGCCGATCCATCGTGCCGCTCTTGAAGTTCTCGCTGAAGACATCCGCCGTCGCGACGAGCCGCCGCACAATCTCCAGACCGCGCGGATCCTTCACGTCGACCGCGAGACTCTTCTTGTTGCGGTTGAACATCCCGAAGAAGCCCGCGCCGGAACCGCGCAGCGCACGCGTGCTGTCGCCCGCGATCGGCTCGATCTTGATGACTTCCGCGCCGAGATCCGCGAGCAGCATGCCGCAGGTCGGGCCCATCACCATGTGCGTCATCTCGATCACGCGCACGCCTTCGTACGGCAGCGGCGAAGCCGGTTGGCGATCGTTCATTGCGCAACTCCCGTCACGCAGCCTTCCGGCTGGGCCGCCGCCGGCGCACGGCCGTCCGCGTATCGGAACCCCTTCGGCAGCCCCGCGTCCGGCACGTGGCCATACAGCGGCTCCCCGGGCAGGGCCGCGTGCAGGATCGCGCGCGCGGCGAGCAGCGCGTCGGCATCGACGCCCGTGTCGACGCCCATCGACTCCAGCAGGAACACGAGATCCTCGGTGACGATGTTGCCGGTCGCGCCCGGCGCATACGGGCAGCCGCCAAGACCGCCCTGGCTCGCGTCGATCGTCGTCACGCCGGCGTCGAGCGCCGCGACGACGTTGGCGAGCCCCTGCCCGCGCGTGTTGTGGAAGTGCGCGCCACCGGCCTTGTCGCCGACTTCGCGCTGCAAGCGCACGAACAGCCGGCGCACCTGCGCCGGATTCGCGTAGCCGCTCGTATCGGACAGACCGATCTCGTCGACCCCGCATTCGGCCATCGCGGCCGCCATCGCGATCGTCTCGTCGTCGGAGACCGCGCCGGCGATCGTGCAACCGAACGCGACCGACACGCCTGCCTCGATCTGCACCGACGGAAACCGCGCATCGCGCAGCGCGACGATCGCGCGCACCTCGTCGATCATCTGCGCCGGCGTCTTGCGGATGTTCGCCAGCGAGTGCGCTTCGGTCACCGATACCGGCAGCGTCAACTTGTGGATCCCCGCCTCGAACGCGCTTTCGGCGCCGCGCAGGTTCGGCGCGAGCGCGGCGACGTGCAGCCCGGGAATCGTCAGCGCATGCGCGACGACTTCGCCGACGTCGGCCATCTGCGGCAACAGCCGCGCGGGCACGAACGACCCGACCTCGATCTCGCGCAGACCGGCTGCGGCGAGCGCGGTGATCCAGCGCAACTTGTCGGCCGTCTGCATCACGGCCTTGATGCTCTGCAGGCCGTCTCGCGGTCCGACCTCGCTGACCAGCACCTTCGAATACCCGGCAACGCTCATTCGACACCTCATAGTTCTATCTGAAAGAACATCGTTCTGTTTGACGGAACTTTAGAGGCACGTCGAATCGGCTGTAAGCGGGGTATACCCGTGAAATCGCGATTTTTCGGAACTTGAGTTCTGCCAGACAGAACGATATAGTCGATCGACCGTCACCCAAAGGAACCACGCGCCGTGCCCCCGACCTCGACTCCCGCAGATCACACCGACGAAATGCCCGACGCGTCGGCCGAAGCCTCCAGCGGCGTCGCCGTCCTGGATCGCGCGTTCGCGATCCTCCACGCTTTCGGGCAAACCGACGACCGGCTGTCGCTCGCGGAACTGTCGCGCCGCACCGGGCTGTACAAGAGCACGATCCTGCGCCTGCTCGCCGCGCTGGAGCACGGCGGCTTCGTGCGCAAGCTCGACGACGGCCAGTACGCGGTCGGACACGAGCCGTTGCGGCTTGCCGCGCTGTATCAGCGCTCGTTCCGGGTCGGCCCGGTCGTCGAACCGTTGCTCGAGACGCTGAGCCGCGAACTCGGCGAGACGGCATCGTTCTACGTGCGCCATGGCGACATGCGCTCGGTGCTCTATCGCGTCGAACCGACGCGCACGGTGCGCGTGTCGATCCGGGTCGGCGAGGAGTTTCCGGTTCACCAGGGGGCGTCGGGGAAGGTGCTGCTCGCGTTCACCGAGCCGCACGATGCGCGCTGGAACGACGTGCGCGAACAGTTGTGGGCTGCGTCGTACGGCGAGCGCGACCCGGAAACCGCGTCGGCATCGGTGCCAGTGTTCGGCGCGGCCGGCGACTGCGTCGGCGCGCTGACGGTGTCCGGTCCGATATCGCGGCTGGCCGCCGCGCCGGCGATGGCCGCGGCGCTCGCGATGCTGTTGCCGCTCGCGCAGAAGGCGACCGTCGCGCTCGGTGGCGCGGGCGCGCGTTACGATGCGCAAGCCGTGCGCGACAGTCTCGCCCGATTCGCGATACCGGACAGCCCCGCCCAGCCATAGCCGGCCGCGCGCGTGCGGCGACGAGGCAGCGCAAAAGGCGGCCGCATGCGACACTGGCCGTCGACGCATGCGGCACGCCGCCTGTCGGCACCGCACATGCAACCGCCGTCCGGACACGCAAGGGAACCCCACGATGAACACCGCGCGCACCGCCACCTGGTATTTCGATTTCGTTTCGCCGTTCGCGTATCTGCAGCAGGAACGGTTCGACCCATTGCCGCCTGCCGTCGCATACGAGCCGAAACCGATCGTGCTCGGCGCGCTGCTCACGCACTGGGGCCAGAAAGCGCCGGCCGAGATCGCCGCGAAGCGCATCTTCACCTATCGCCACGCGCAATACCGCGCCGACAAGCTCGGCATCCCATTCCGGATGCCGCCCGCGCATCCGTTCAACCCGATCCGGCCGCTGCGTCTCGCGATCGCGATGGGCAACACGCCCGATGCGATCCGGCGAATCTTCCGGCATATCTGGCGCGACGGCCAGGATGTGTCGACGCCGGAGGGCTTCGCCGCGCTGTGCGAGGCGGTCGGCTTTCCGGAAGGCGTGACGGCCGTCGAGGCCCAACCGGCGAAGGACGCGTTGCGCGCGAACACCGATCAGGCGATCGCGCACGGCGTGTTCGGCGTGCCGACCTTCGAGCTCGACGGCGACCTGTTCTGGGGCGAAGATGCGACCGACATGTTCGTCGACTGCGCGACGTCCCGCGCGTGGCTCGACTCGCCCGAAGTGCGCCGCATCAGCGCGCTGCCGGAAGGCATCCGGCGCGGCTGACGGCACGCACGACGACGCTTGCGTGTCGCGCCCTCGACGCGCAGCGGCACGGCTTCGCGTCATCGCGACGAAGTCCGCGAGCAGCGCCCAGCGCAAGCACTGTTGGCAAATGCGAAGCGGGCAGGCCCACACGGCCTGCACATCTTTTCTTTTTATTTTTTATTTTCGTTCGGTGCTGCGCGGCACGGCAGATCCGCGCGAGACGCGACGCGCATTCGATCATCCGATGCAAGATCCTCGGTGGCCCGCCGAATTGTCCAGTTCAACAGATTATTTTCGGCGATGCGCAGAGAACGCGCGCCCAACCGTCAGATGATTCGACATGACCGCGCCGCACGGTCACTTCCAATCCGGCCCCATCGGAAAATCGCGTTTTCTCAGGGGAATCCCGGTATTTTTTCCCATTTTCTTCGAAATTACCGGTGACATACTTGCCCCCCATTGCGCTCCGGTGCGAGCGCGCTTCCTGATCCCTGTCGGTCGCATGTCATGTGCTGCGTGTCCGCCGGGGTCGCAGAACATGAATAATTTCGACACCACGATCCAGGTCTTCCTCACCCACATCTCGTTCGGACCGCTGATGAACCACGCGATCCGCGTGATCGCCGGCCTCTATACGTTCAAGGGCTTCATCCTCATCCCCGTGCTGTGCTGGCTGTGGTTCCAGCCGGGACCGGAACGCGAACGGCAACGCGAACTGGTCATCGCGACCGTCGCGAGCGGGCTCGTCGCGCTCGCGTTCGGCCGGCTGCTCGCGAAAGTCCTGCCGTTCCGCGTGCGGCCGATCTACAACCCCGATCTGCATCTGCACTTCCCGTCCGAGGAACTGCGTGCGGCCACGCTGCAGGCCTGGAGTTCGTTTCCGAGCGATCACGCGATGCTGTGGATGGCGATCGCGACCGGCATCTTCATCATCGCGCGCCGCGCCGGCGTGCTCGCGCTGCTGTACGCGGTCGTGTTCATCTGCGTGCCGCGCGCGTATCTCGGCTATCACTATCCGACCGACCTGATCGCCGGCGCCGCGATCGGCATCGCGATCGCGTGGCTGCTGACGCGCGACGCGATCCGATCGCGCTTCGCGCCGCAGGTGCTGGAGGCGATCCGGCGCTTTCCCGCACCGGCCTATACGCTCGCGTTCCTGCTGTGCTTCGAGCTGATCACGCAGTTCGACGAACTGCTGACGCTCGCGCAGTCGGTCAAGCACACGACAATGTAACGGGACGGCGCCGCGATGCATCCGCTGCTGTCGTCACGACGCCCCGGCACGCGCTGCCGGCCCTGCGCGGCGGCATCGCGCCCCGCGCGCGCCGCCGGTCAGGTCGTCGCCGCGCCGGCAACCGCGGCCGCGCTCGTCAGTCGCGATCGGGCGCGCCGAGCGGAAAGAACGCACGATACGGCCGCGCCTCGTCGACCGCACGCGCAAACGACGGCCGCGCAAGCAGCCGCTTGCGATACGCGATCACGTTCGCGAACGACGGGTCGATCCGGTGCGTCCAGTCCGCATAGAACAGGAACGGCGCCGCGCCGCAGTCGGCGAGGCTGAAGCGGTCGCCGGCCGCCCATTCGCGATCGGCCATCGTTCGATCCAGCCATGCGTACGACGTTTCGAGCATCGCGCGCGCATCGGCGACGCCCCGCACATCGCGCTCGTGCGCCGGCCGCAGCGCATCGAACACGACCTTCTGCTGCGGCGTCGACACATAGTTGTCGAAGAAGCGATCCATCGTCCGCACTTCCAGCGCCGCGCGCCGGTCCTCGGGCACCAGCCGCACGGGGCCCGGATGATAGAGATCGAGATACTCGACGATGATCGTCGCCTCGATCACGGTGCGGCCCGCGTCGACGAGCACCGGAAAGCGCTTCAGCGGCCACAGCGCGGCCAGTTCCTGCATCGGCTTCGGATCGTCGTGCGCGAGCACGCGATACGCGAACGGCGTGCCGTTCTCGTACAGCGCGGTCAGCGCCTTCTGGCAATAGGAGGAAAAAGGATGGGCGTATAGCGTCGGCATCATCGCGAGGTCTCTCAGGGTTTCGGCGCCGCGTCATGCGGCGCCACGTGATCGGATACCTTGACGACGAACGGCGCCAGGCCGATTCGACATCGGACCGATCGATTTTTTTTGCTCCGCGCGCACCGCGCCGCTACGACCGGCCGTCCATCACGACGCGGCCTTCGCCGCGCCAGCGCAGCATCCCGCCGCCGAGGTTCGCGACGGCATCGAAACCGGCTTTCAGCAGAATCACGGTCGCCTGCGCGGAGCGGCCGCCCGCGCGGCATACGGTCACGATCGGCCGGTCATGCGCAAGCTCGCCGGTGCGCGCGGCCAGTTCGCCGAGCGGAATCGGCGTCGCGCCGGGCAGATGGCCGAGCGGGCCGGTGAATTCGTCCGGCTCGCGCACGTCGACCACCTGTACCGCCGACAGGTGATCCTCGAGCCACTGCGGATCGATTTCCCAGAACCCGGCGAACGTATAGACGAGCGGCGCCCAGTCGGGCGCCGCCTGCACGTCGGGCGCGTTCGCGGCAACGCCGCATTGAAGGTTCGCGGGCACCGCGACGTCGATCTGGCGCGGATGCGCGAGCCCGAGATTGCGCATGTAGCCCGCGAAATCGTCCTCGCTGAGATCGCCGCCGAGGCGCGGATTGAAGCGCCGCTCCTCGCCGACGCTCGTCACCGTCAACCCGCGATAGTCGTGCACGGGGTACAGCAGGCATGCGGCCGGCAGCGTGAAAAGCCGACCGTGGACCGCGCGATACAGCGCGCGCGGGTCGCCCTGCTGGAAATCGGTGCGGCCGGTGCCGCGAATCAGCAGGCAGTCGCCGGTGAACGCCATCGATTCGTCGTCGAGCACGAGGCTGATGCAGCCGCTCGTATGGCCCGGTGTCGCGCGCACGGTCAGGTAGCGCGTGCCGAATGCGCAGCGATCGCCGTCGTTCAGGTAGCGGTCGGCACCCTGCGCGCCGCTCGCGGCCGAAATCGCGATCGCGCTGCCGGTGCGCTGCTTCAGCAGCCACGCACCCGTCACGTGATCGGCGTGCACGTGTGTGTCGATGGTGGCGACGAGCCGCAGCCCGAGCTCGTCGAGCAGCGCCACATCGCGGCGCACCTGCTCGAACACGGGATCGATCAGCAACGCCTCGCCCGATGCGCGGTCGGCAAGCAGGTACGTGTAGGTCGACGATTGCGGGTCGAAGAGTTGCCGGAAGATCATGGCGAAGTCGCTCCGTCGGCTGGGCGTGTCGGTTGGATGGAGGGTGCGGGTCGGACAACCCGCCCGCGTGTATCGCCGGCGCGCGGGGCGCACATTCATACAGCGTAGTTCAAAACACGCGCGCCGCCGGCGGCGAGACGTCATGCCGCGGCCGGAGCGTCGCGCGCGCTGCCTTACACTACCGCCTGTTCTCGTCTTACGTTCACAGGAATTGCGCCGACATGTCGATGACGATCGATCCGAAGCAGGCCGCCGCGCTGCTGGCCGTCGCCGACACCGGCAGCTTCGAGCAGGCCGCCGTGCGCCTGCACGTGACCGCGTCCGCCGTCACGCAGCGCGTGCGCGCGCTGGAGGCGAGCCTCGGCACGCCGCTCGTGCTGCGCACGCGGCCGTGCCGGCCGACGGTGGCCGGACAGCGCGTGCTGCAGCACCTGCGCCGGGTCGCGCTGCTGCAGGCCGACCTGCAGAGCACGCTCGCGGCCGAGCGCGAATCGCCGATCTCGGTCACGATCGCGCTGAACTCCGACAGCCTCGGCACCTGGTTCCTGCCCGCCCTGACGTCGGTGCTCGCGGGCGAGCGCATCCTGTTCGAACTGATCGTCGAAGACCAGGATCACACGTTCGCGTTGCTCGAAAGCGGGATGGCCGTCGGTTGCGTGACGACCGAGCCGAAACCGATGCGCGGCTGCGTCGCGACGCCGCTCGGCACGATGCGCTACCGCCTGCTCGCGGCCGCCGCGTTCGCGGTACGCTGGTTTCCGCGCGGGCTGAACCGCACGAGCGCGCGCCATGCGCCCGTCGTCGCGTATTCGCGGCGCGACACGCTGCAGTCCACGTTCCTGAAGGAGAAATTCGGGTTGCCCGAAGGCGCGTATCCGTGCCATTACGTGCCGGGCACGCACGCGCATTTCGCGGCGGTGCGGCACGGGCTCGGCTACGCGATGGTGCCGGAGCCGCTGATCGGCGGCGCACCGCTCGACGCGCAGGGGCTCGTCGATCTCGCGCCCATGCATCCGACCGATATCGCGCTGTACTGGCACGCATGGACCGTGCAGTCGCCGACGATGGCGTCGCTGTCCGCGCGGGTGGTCGAAGCGGCGCGCCGGCTGCTCGCGCCGCTGCCGTGACCGGCTGGCGACCGACGTCGCCAGCGCGGCACGCGGTGCGGCACACGTGGCAACGAACAACCCCGCCGCGCCGCCTATACTTTTTTCATCGGCCTCGCGAACGCGCCGCGCGGCCGATCAGGCATATTCGGCCGTTCCCTTTCCCGTGAGGAGAACATCATGTCCCGCCGCTATATCGACTGCCGCGAGTTTCCCAGCGCGATGCACTGCTCGATCGCGATTTCCGCCGACTCCGACAACGAGCTACTGGAGGCCGCCGTGCAGCATGCGGTCTCGGTGCACCAGCACACCGACAGCGCCGAACTTCGCACGCAGCTGAAAGCACTGTTCCGCGACGGCACGCCGCCCGCCGACATGCCCCGGCAAGCGTAATCCGCCGGCACGCCCGATATCGACAGACGGGCGGCACTACCGCCACGTCGCCGTCCCACTCCCGCTTCGCGCCGCGCCGGCGCCTCCGCCGGCCGGCGCATTCCGCCTCACGCGCGCCGCTGCGCGAAATACGCGCCGACCGCATCGATGAAGGTATCGATGTCCGCGCGCGACACGTCGCAATGCGTGACGAAGCGCGACGCGTACAGCATCTGCGTGAGGATTCCGCGTTCCTTGAGCCACGCTTCGAGCGGCGCGCAATCGGCTTCGGGGAATTGCGCGAACACCATGTTCGTCGCATGCGACAGCACCTTCACCGGCTCGATGCGCGCGAGGCCCGCGGCGAGATGCGCGGCGTTCGCGTGATCGTCGGCCAGCCGTTCGACGTTGTGGTCGAGCGCATACAGACAGGCCGCCGCGAGAATGCCCGACTGGCGCATCCCGCCGCCCAGCACCTTGCGCCAGCGCTGCGCGCGTTCGACCAGCGCGCGATTGCCGACCAGCACCGAACCGACCGGCGCGCCGAGCCCTTTCGAGAAGCAGATCGACACGGTATCGAACGACGCACACAGTTCAGCGATCGGACGGCCGGACGCAACGGCCGCATTGCACACGCGCGCGCCGTCGAGGTGCGTGGCCAGCCCGCGGGCGCGCGCGAGCGCGACGGCTTCCTGGACATAGCCTTCCGGCAACACCTGGCCGCCGATCGTGTTTTCGAGCGCGAGCAGGCGCGTGCGGGCGAAGTGATTGTCGAGCGGCTTGATCGCCGCGGCGATCTTCGCGAGCGGCAGCGTGCCGTCGGGCGCGTTCTCGATCGGCTGCGGCTGGATGCTGCCAAGCACGGCCGCACCGCCGCCTTCGTACTTGTACGTGTGCGCGAGCTGACCGACGATGTATTCGTCGCCGCGTTCGCAATGGGCCATCAGCGCGGCCAGGTTGCTCTGCGTGCCGCTCGGGAAAAACAGGCCGGCTTCCTTGCCGGCCCGCTCGGCCGTCACCGCCTGCAGGCGCAGCACGGTCGGGTCGTCGCCCCATACGTCGTCGCCGACTTCGGCGGCAGTCATCGCGGCCAGCATCGCCTGGCTCGGACGTGTCACGGTATCGCTGCGTAAATCGATCATCTTCGTGCCCTGAGTGAACGCGGACCGGAACCGATACGCCCGGCCCTGCCGAAACGAGACTCAGAGTGTACGCAATTCGCGCAGCGCTTGCCGATGCATCGCACCGCCCGATCCGGGCACCACCGGCACGGCGCACACACTCCGCACCGGTGCACCGTTCCCGTGATGCGACGCGCCATATTGCCGCACATGCGGCAGACCGCCACGCCGCAGCCACCCGCGGCGCGCGTCGCGATCTTGATACGAATCAACGATTTATCCCGAAACCGCCCGTGAAGGGCTGGACATCTGCGACGAGTTGGCGCATTCCGCGGCGCAACATCGCGGCACATACTCCAGCCAACCCCGATGCCCCGTCGGCCGGGGTCCGCCGGCACCCCGCCGGCGGGTATCGTCAGCTTCGGTCAACTGGTATGGACACCGCTTTTTCGGCCCTCGATCTGGCCCGCCTGCAATTCGCGTTCACCGTCTCCTTTCACATCGTCTTCCCGGCGCTGAGCATCGGCCTCGCCAGCTTCATCGCCGTGCTCGAATATCGCTGGCTGAAGACCGGCAAGCAGTATTACAAAACCCTCTGCGTGTTCTGGTCGAAGATCTTCGCGGTCGCGTTCGGGATGGGCGTCGTCTCCGGCGTGGTGATGAGCTATCAGTTCGGCACGAACTGGTCGGGCTTCTCGAGCTTCGCGGGCGCCGTCACCGGGCCGCTGCTGATGTACGAGGTGATGACCGCGTTCTTCCTCGAAGCCGGCTTCCTCGGCATCATGCTGTTCGGCTGGAATCGCGTCAGCCCGCGCGCGCACTTCGGCGCGACGCTGATGGTCGCGATCGGCACGCTGATCTCGACGTTCTGGATCCTCGCGTCGAACAGCTGGATGCAGACGCCGCAGGGTTTCGAGATCGTCGACGGCCGCGTCGTGCCGACCGACTGGTTCGCGATCATCTTCAACCCGTCGTTCCCGTACCGCCTGTTCCACATGGCGATCGCCGCGTTCATCGTCGCCGCGCTGGTCGTGGCCGCGACGGGTGCATGGCACCTGCTGAAGGGCCGCCGCGACAAGGGCGTGAAGAAGATGTTCTCGATGGCGCTGTGGCTGCTGCTGGTGCTCGCGCCGCTGCAGGCCGTGATCGGCGACCAGCACGGCATCAACACGCTGAAGCACCAGCCGGCGAAGATCGCCGCGATCGAAGGGCTGTGGGAAACCGAAAAGGGCGGCACGGCGCTCAACCTGTTCGGCATTCCGGACATGAAGGCCGAAACGACCCGCTACGCGGTGAAGGTGCCGCACCTCGGCAGCCTGATCCTCACGCACAGCTGGGACGGCGAGATCCGCGGGCTCAAGGACTTCGCGCCCGAAGACCGCCCGAATTCGACTGTCGTGTTCTGGAGCTTCCGGATCATGGTCGGCCTCGGCTTCGCGATGATCGGTCTCGCCGCGCTCGCCTGGCTGCTGCGCCGCCGCGGCGGCCTGTATGAATCGAAGTGGTTCCAGCGCTTCGCGCTCGTGATGGGCCCGACCGGCTTCGTGTCGCTGCTCGCGGGCTGGGTGACGACCGAAGCGGGCCGCCAGCCGTGGGTCGTCTATGGCGTGATGCGCACCGCGCAGGCCGTGTCGCCGCTGTCGGTGCAGCAGGTCAGCCTGTCGATGATGACGTTCGTGATCGTGTACTTCCTCGTGTTCGGCACCGGCGTGTACTACATGCTGAAGCTGATGAAGGCCGGCCCCGCGCTGCCCGACGTCGGGCACGACGCACAACACGGCGAGCCCGACACGCGCCCCGACCACACCGCGCGCCGCCCGATGTCGGCCGTCGACGAGCTGATCGAGACCGTCTGAGCCCCTTCATATTCGCAAACGAGAAAACCTATGGACGTCACCGTAATCTGGGCCGCGATCATCGCATTGGGGCTCTTCATGTACGTCGTGCTCGACGGCTTCGACCTCGGCATCGGCATCATCTTCCCGTTCTTCCCGGACGAGAAGGAACGCGACCTGATGATGAACACCGTCGCGCCCGTGTGGGACGGCAACGAGACGTGGCTCGTGCTCGGCGGCGCCGGGCTGTTCGCGGTGTTCCCGATCGTCTATTCGACGGTGCTGTCGGCGCTGTACCTGCCGCTGATCTTCATGCTGGTGTGCCTGATCTTCCGCGGCGTGTCGTTCGAGATCCGCGCGAAGGCGCGGCGCACCAAGCAGCTGTGGGACCTCGCGTTCATCGGCGGCTCGGCCGGCGCGACGCTGTTCCAGGGGATCGCGCTCGGCGCGTTCCTGCAGGGCATCGACGTGAAGGACGGCGTGTTCGCGGGCGGCGCGTTCGACTGGCTCACGCCGTTCAGCCTGCTGACCGGCCTCGGCCTGCTCGTGACCTATGCGCTGCTCGGCTGCTGCTGGCTCGTCGCGAAGACGGAAGGCGACCTGCAGCGGCGCCTCCATCGCGTCGTGTGGCCGCTGACGGTCGTGCTGCTCGGCTTCATCGCGGTCGTCAGCCTGTGGACGCCGCTGCAGGACCCGGCCATCGCGCAGCGCTGGTTCGATTCGGGGCTGTTCTGGCGCCTGCTGCCGGTGCCGTTCCTGGTCGCCGGGTGCGCGGTGTGGATGCGTCGCGCGGTGCGCGACCGGCACGACATGACGCCGTTCGTGCTCGCGCTGGCGCTCGTGCTGCTCGGCTACGTCGGCCTGCTCGTCACGATGTTCCCGTATGCGATTCCGCAGACCATGACGATCTGGGAAGCCGCGGCACCGCGTTCGAGCCAGACCTTCACGCTGGTCGGCGCGGCGGTTATCCTCCCGATCATCATCGCCTACACGACGATGGGTTACTGGGTATTCCGAGGCAAGGTGCGCCATGAAGACCAGCATTACTACCACCACTGATTCCGCCGCTCGCCAGCCCGACGCGCCGCAGCCGCGGATGCGCGGCTGGATGTGGTTCGTCGTGCTGTGGGCGGGTGGCGTGCTCGGCGCCGTCACGCTCGGCTATGCGTTCAAGATCTTCATGAACCTGACGCTGTTCGCGGTGAAGTAAGCCACGCGGCCGCTTCGATCGAACGACGATCGGGGCGGCCGTTTTCATATCGCCGGCCGATTTTTTCGATTTGCCGACCTCGCCGGCGCCGCGCGTCGCTCCCCTACCGCCGCTCGCGCAGCGCCGCCTCGATCTTGCGATCGGTCTTGTACTGGCTCAGCGCATACACCGACCAGATCGCGGCCGGCAGCCAGCCGATGATCGTGAGCTGCAGGATCAGGCAGATGACGCCGGCGATCGGGCGGCCGATCGTGAAGAACTGGAACCACGGCAGCAAGAGGGCAAGCAGCAGACGCATCGGATTTCCTTTTTCGCATCATTGAGGAGCAACGTACGCGGCCAATATGGCGCGTCATGCTCCCGATTTCAAGCCGATCTACGCCGAGGCGGACAGCCATCGCGCGACGCGCGCGACGAGCGGGTCTGCTTCGTCGAAGCGCTCGACGCCCGCCACCGCCGGCGCGTCGCAGATCCCGAACACCGGCTTGCCCCATTGCAGCCCCAGCGCGATTTCCGACAGCGTGCCGAGCCCGCCGCCGACCGCGATCAGGCACACGGACGCGCGCGCGATCAGCGCATTGCGCGTGATGCCGAGCCCGGTCGGCAGCGCGACGGTCAGATACGGATTCGCGTCCCGCGCGTCATCCTCGGGCAGCAGCCCGATCGCGCATCCGCCCGCGGCCCGCGCGCCGCGCGCAGCGGCCTCCATCACACCCTGCTTGCCGCCGCCGACGATCGCGAGGCCCGTCGCCGCGATCCCGTGCGCGATCCGCTCGGCCACGGCGAGCTGCGCGTGCGTCGCGTCGCGCGGCCCGATCACGCCGACCGGCATCCGGTGCCGTTGCGCGCCGCGCTGTCGCTGCGCAAGTTGCGCCAGCGCGTCGCGCGTGTCGTTCGACCATTCAATGACGTCGTTGCCGTGCAAGTCCTTCCCCCAGTGCAAGAACGCAGGTGCAAAGCGCCGTCAGCACGATCGACAGCACGGCGGCCTGCGAGAAATCGGTCTGTCCGTCGGACAGCTTCAGGTACATCAGCAGCGGCAGGATGTTGACCTGCGTGCCGGCCAGCGCGAGCGCCGTGCCGTACGTGCCGAGCGCGATCGCACCCACGAGGCACCACGCGGACGCGATCGACGGCCACAACTCGCGCCACGCGACGTCGAACCACGCGCGCCACGGCCGCGCGCCGAGCGTCAGCGCCGCCTCGAGCGGCCGCCGGTCGAGATTCGCGAACGCCGGGTAGAGAATCAGCGCGACGCGCGGGATCAGGTAATACGCATAGGCGAACGCGAGCCCCGGCATCGAGTAGATCGCGCCGCCGACCACGGTCGGGTCCGCGCCGAGCGACGCCAGCAGCATCGTGACGAAACCGGCGCGGCCGAACACGAGGATGAAGCCGTACGCGATCACGAGGCCGGAGAAGGCGAGCGGCACGCCGAGCAGCGCCAGCGACCAGCGGCGCCGCGCCGGCGACTGCCCGGCCAGCACGAACGCGACCGGCACGCCGACGGCGACGGACAGCGTGCCGGCGCCGATCGCGAGCGCCAGCGAACGCACGATCGCGTCGGCGACGAGCGGATCGCCGAACACCGCGGCGAACGCGCGGCCGCCGCCGTCGAACGCGGCGCCGACGAGCGCGGCGAGCGGCAGCACGAAGCACACCGCGAACAGCGCGGCCGCCGGCGCCGCGCCGTAGCGGCGCAGGACGCCATCCCGCATGGACGAAACCCGCATCGCGCGCCCCTTACTTGCCGAGCGTGGCCTGCGACCAGAGCTGGTCGACTTCGGCCTTGTGCGTCGCGGCCTTCGCGACGTCGAGCGGACGCACCTGCGGCGCGTTCGGCAGCTTCGCCGCGACGTCCTGCGCGATCGGCGTGCCGGGCACGGCCGGGCGCACGTAGCCCTGCGCGAACAGCCCCTGCCCGACGTCGCTCATCACGAGGTTGAGCCACAACTGCGCGGCGGCCGGATTCGGTCCGTTCTTCACGAGACTCATCGCATACGGCGCCGATACGCTGCCGTCTTGCGGGATCACGACTTCGGCCGCATCGCCCATGCCGTCCGTGTACTTGGCCTTGAGCCCGTCGTTCTCGTAGCCGATCAGGATCGGAATCTCGCCCTTGACGAATTTCGCGTACGGCGTCGTCCCCTCGACGCGCAGCACGTTGCCTGCCTGCTTCAGCTTGCCGAAGAACTCCGCGCCCGGCTTCGGGTTGTCGACGCTGCCGCCGTTCGCATAGGCGGCGGCGAACACGGCGACCTGCCCCTGCCCGGTCGAACGCGGGTCGAGATAGACGACCGCATTGCGATATTCGGGTTTCAGCAGGTCGGACCAGCGCTGCGGCACGTTCTTCACAAGCTTCTTGTTGACGAGCAACGCGATGTTCAGCGAGTGCACCGCGAACCAGCGGCCGTCGGCCGCGCGGAACACCGTGGGCAGCTTGTCGAAATTGACCGGCTTGAACGGCGCGACGACGTCCTTGGCCGTCGCATCGAGCGCCGACGCCGCGAAGTAGTAGGCCGTGTCGGCCTGCGGGCGACGTCGCGACTTGTCGAGCGCGACGACCGTGGCCGCCGATCCGATGTCGTTGTACGTGATCTCGACCTTCGGGTAACGCTTGCGGAATTCGGCGAACAGCGACTTCCAGTTCGCCCACTCAGGGCCCGTGTCGAACGACACGACGAGCCCTTCGTCGGCGGCCTTCTCGTATAGCGCATCCTCGCCGGGATACAGCGGCGCGGCATGGGCCAGCACCGGCGCAAGGGTCGCGAACGCGCAGAGCGCCAGCAGGCGGCGGCGCGTCGCATGAAGGAAGTGGCGGCGTGCGGACATCGTGATTCTCCGTTGAATGAATAGGTCGCCCGCGCTCACGCGGCGGGCAGCACGAGCAGATGGCGCGGCTCGATCGACACGCAGCGCGCGGGCAGTTCGCGCCCTTCGCCGAGCAGTGCGTCGGTCGCGCCGGCCGGCACGAAATCGAAGCGCTGGGTCGCGCCGAAATAGCGCACCTCGCCGACCCGGCCATCGATGCGGTTCGCGACGTACGCGGGGGGATCGGGCTGCAGGTGTTCCGGACGGATCAGCACCTCGACGGCGTCGCCCGGCCGGTGCGCACCCGTATCCGCGCACAGCGTCGTGAACCGCACGTCGACCGCGCCATGTGCGAGCACACGGCCGCGCAGCAGCGTCGAATGGCCGACGAAACGCGCGACCTGCGCGGTCGCCGGACGCTCGTACAGGTCGCGCGGCGTGCCGGCCTGCAGCATGCGTCCGCCGTCGACGATCGCCACGCGGTCGGCCATGCTGAGCGCTTCGTCCTGGTCGTGCGTGACGAGCAGCGTCGTCGCGCCGCATGCGCGCTGCAGCGCGCGGATCTCGTCGCGCAACTGGTGGCGAATGCCGGCGTCGAGCGCCGCGAGCGGCTCGTCGAGCAGCAGCAGCTTCGGTTCGATCACGAGCGCGCGAGCGAGCGCGACGCGCTGCTGCTGCCCCCCGGACAGCAGCGCCGTGCTGCGCCCGGCCTGCGCGACGAGGCCGACACGTTCGAGCATCTCGAGCGCGCGGCGGCGGCGCGGCGCCGCGGCCATGCCGCGCATCTTCAGGCCGTAGGCGACGTTGTCCACGACCGACAGGTTCGGAAACAGCGCGTAGTGCTGAAACACCATCCCGACCTCGCGCTGCCACACCGGCACGCCGGCCATGTCGCGGCCGCCGATCGCGATACGGCCGCGGTAGCCGTCGAGCAGGCCGGCGGCGAGGCGCAGCAGCGTCGATTTGCCGGAGCCGCTGCGGCCCATCACGGCGAGCAGTTCGCCCTGGGCCGCAGACAGCGTGACCGCGTCGACGCCGTGACGGGCGCCCGGATACTGGAAGCTGACGTTTTCGAAATCGAGACTCATGACGGTTTCACTTCAGGCGTTGCACGGTGAAGACGGAGGCGAGCGTCGCGAGCACGGCGAGGACGAGCAGCACGACGGTCGCCGCGCAGGCCATCCCGGACGCGCCGTAGAACGCCTGCAGCAGCACGATCGGATAGTTGCGGTAACGGAAGCCGGCGATGAGGTTCGAGATCTGGAATTCGCCGATCGACAGCGCGGCGACCATCACCAGGCCGGAGAACAGGCTGTGCCGCAGGTTCGGCAGCACGATCGTGACGAACTGGCGCAGCGGCGTCGCGCCGAGCGTCGCCGCACATGCCTCGAGATGCGCGAGGCCCAGGTGCCGCAGGTCGCTCAGCAGCGTCTGCAACAGGTACGGCAGCGTCAGCACGGCGTGCGCGGCGATCATCAGCGGCAGCGTGCCGAGCCACGGCAGCGCATCGCCGCTGAAGATCGCGATGTAGCCGAACCCGAGCGTCAGCGCCGGCACCGCGATCGGCATCAGCATCACGATGCGCGCCGCGAAACCGCGGCCGGCCAGTGCGCGGTGATGCAGCGCATACGCGAGCGGCAGCGCCAGCACGGCATTGATCGCGCAGCAGGCGAGCGCGACCACGAGGCTCGTGCCGAATGCGCGGGTGAAGCTGCGATTCGCGGCCAGATCGACGAACCAGTGCGCCGTGATGCCGGTCGGCAGCAGCGTGTTCGTCCACGACTGGCCGACCGAGCCGATCAGCAGCAGCACGATCGGCAGCGCGAGATACAGCCCGAACGCCGCGACGAACGCCCGCAGCAGCAGGCGTCCCGCCATCGCGCGCGGCCGTTTGTCACGACGAATCGGAATAGCTTCGGCAAGGGCCGGAGCGGATGGCGAATGCATGGCGAATCTCGCTGACGGACACGGAACGGGTCATGCAACGCCCGCCGGGCCGGGCCGGCACGCGTTGTCATGACGGACGCAGTGTGCGGATCCGACATGGCATCGTCATGAAAAAAACGTACAACGCCCGCATCGTTCTGTGCGCGCAAGGAATAGTTCGCCGTGAAGCACCTGTTTCCCAACGTCGCGGAGCTGCACGCGTTCGCGAGTTCCGTGAAGTACCTGAACTTCTCGTATGCGGCGCGCGAGCTCGGCCTGACGCCGAGCGCGGTCAGCCGGCAGATCGCGAATCTCGAGGCGCTGTTCGGCGTGAAGCTGTTCGTGCGCGAGGGGCGCAATCTCGCGCTCACGCGGGCCGGGCAGGTTTATCACGCGCGCGTGATCGGCCCGCTGCGCGAGATCGGCAACGCATCGATCGAATTGCTGAGCGCGCGCGAGGACAGCGACCTGCTGACGATCGCAAGCGTGCCGACCTTCACGACGAAGTGGCTGGTGCCGCGTCTCGCGCGCTTTCTGGCCGTCGCGCCAGCGGTCACGCTGAGTTTTCGCCGCCATCTCGCGCACGGCGACGTGTTTCCGTTCGGGCTCGACGCGGCGATCCGCTATGGCGACGGCGCATGGGAAGGCGTCCGGTGCGATTACCTGGACGGCCGCACGTTCGTGCCGGTCTGTTCCGGCGAATTCGCGGCGCGGCATGCGCTGCGCACGCCCGCCGACACGGCCGCCGCGCCGCGGCTCGTGCACGAGCAGGCGGAAATCGCGTGGTCGCTCTGGGCGGAGCGCCATCGCGTCGCCCGGATGAACGCGCTCGCGGGGCCGCGCTTCGAACAGTATTCGGTGCTGATCCAGGCCGCGCAAGCCGGGCTCGGGCTCGCGCTCGTGCCGCGCTTCCTGATCGTCGACACGCTCGCGAGCGGCGCGCTCGTCGAACCGTTCGACGCGCCCGTCGACGTCGACGCGCAGGGGCACTACCTGTGCTACGCGCCGGAGCGCCTCGAGACGAGCGCCGCGTTGCGGCGTTTCAGGGAATGGATGCTCGACGAATGCGCGACGGCGTGAACGGGCCCTGGCCGGCATCGTCAAGCGGAAAAAATGCGGCGCCGCCGGCCATCAGCCGAACGGCGCCGCGTGCACGGTACCGGACACCGCCCGAAGGCGCGCCCGTCACGTTGCGTCAGTGGTCGATACCGAGCCCCGGCAGCACGTGCGTGTTCTCGGCCACGACCGCGTGCAGCAGCTTCGGTTCGGCGCCGAGCAGCCCGAGGATGGTCGGCGCGACCTGCTTCGTGCCGACGAGATCGCTCACGGTGCGCGCGCGGTGGAGGCCCGGATACGACACGAGCAGGCCGAGGTGGCTGTCGTCCGGCGCGTTGCCGCCGTGCTCCTCGTCCTTCTTCGTGCTCGACGTGTAGATCACGCCCGGATTCGGCTGGACGACGATGTCCGGCGTGCGGCCGTTGGCCGGATCACCGAACCGGTCGGCCAGCGCCGCGCCGTACAGGATGTATGCCTGCGAGCCGTCGGCGCAGATCCCCGGCGCGTTGCAGCCGAGGTTCGCCTTCAGCGTCTGCACCACGGCCGTGCGCTGGCTGCGGTCGCGCAGCCAGATCAGGCCGACGTCGTCAGTCTGCACGAAGCCCGTGCCGACCAGGCCCGAACCGTCGTTCAGGTTGCCCGTCGTCGTGTTGTTCTGGCCGAAGTTGCCGTTCGGGTCGAGATAGTTGTTCGCTTCGAGCAGTTTCGTCAGCGTGTCGCCGTTCTTCACGAGCTTCGTGTGATCGGTCGGCGACTGGCCGTGCTTCGCCGTGACGATCACCGCCGTCGACGTGTACAGGTTGCGCTGCTTCAACTCGTTGAGGATGCGGCCGATCGAGTTGTCGACGTACGTGATCGCGTTCGCGACCTGGCCGTTCGGCGTGAAGTTCGCGTCGAGATAGCCGCCGCCCTTCGCGACCGGCGCCTTCTGCGCGACGCTGAGCGTCTGGAAGTTGGCGCCGAACAGCGTCGGCACCGGCGCGTTCTTCGTGCCGGTCGAATCGCGGCCGTCGATCTGGTTGACCAGCGCCTGCACGTGCAGGTTGTCGAAGCGCGCGGTGTGCGAATAGACGTCGGTGTAGGCGGTGTTCGTCGCCGGGTCGATCGAGTTGATCTCGGTGCGCATCAGATCGTCGACGCCGGTGCCCGACGGGCCGTTCAGCCAGTCGTAGCCCCACGCGTGCTTGTCGGCCCATGCGGTGTATGCGTTCGGCACGCCGGCCTTGACGGCCTCGAACACCGTGTTGGTCTTCACGTAGTTGTGCGGATAGACCGGCACGCACTGACCATTGACCTTCGCATGCGGGATCGCCTGCGGATTGAACGCGTCGCCGCCGTCGAGGTGCACGAGCGCGCCGCCGTTGATGGCGTCGATGCCGGTCGTCTCGTCGAACACGACGTTCCAGCCCTGCTTGCCCGAGCAGGTCGTGTCGCTCGGCGCATACAGATTGCGGTCGTACGACACGTCGTAGAACAGGCCGGCCGTCTTCGGCGAGCCGCCCGTCACGAGCGCCGCGAGGCCCGGGAACGAATCCGACAGGCCCGGCGTATAGGCGTTCGTGTACGTGACGCCGGTTTGCGCGAGCACCGCGATGTTCGGACACGTGTTCGCGCCGATGCAGCGCGCGAGGTCCTGCTCGTGCAGGCCGTCGACGCTGATCAGCAGCACGTGCTTCACGACGCGCCGGCCGTGGCCGGCGTCGTCGCCCTGACCGTTGCCGTCCTGCTGCGCGGCGTGGACACCCGCGCTTGCGAGCGCCAGCGCGCCCGCCACCATCGCCGCCACCTTCCGCTGCTTACCAAGGAAAGACATCATCACCCCACCTCATCGATTGACGTTGAACTGCGTGACCTGCCAACAGGCGCGCAAAATATGGCCGGATCGTGCGGCGCTCCGATGAAGCGGGGCTTTCTGTTTTCTGTCAAACGTAACCAATCGCAAATGACACGACGCCGTCGCAATGCAGGGTGACCCGGCGCACACCGCGACGTGCGCACCGGGCCGGTGCAGGGTGCGCGCCATCGCCCGCCGCACGATTTTTTTTCGTGCTTGGCGCATGACTATTGGCGTGTGATAAAGGGTTTTCCCTGACCCGGAGCACGACTATGTCGACCCTGGAAGCTCTCCGGTTCGTGCTGGACGATGCACGTACCCCCGAAATCATTCGCCATCACGTCGTCGACGCGCTGCAGTACGCGCTGCGCAACTACGGACAGGTGTTCACCGCGAAGGAAGTCGAGTGGCTGACGCAGTGGGACGACGCCCGCCTGCCGCTGGCCGCGAGGAAGGAACTGGACAAGCGCGAACCGGCGATCGCCGAGCGCTGACAGGAAGGCGCGCCGCCGCGCCCGATTGCCGGTCGGGCGCGGCGGCGGCGGATGATGGCGTGACGCGGCTTACTGCAGGCCGAAGTCGACGCGCGTCGTCGCGCCCTTGTCCTCGATGCCCTTCGCATCGAGCTTCGGCGCCACGACGAACATGCGGCTCGAATCGATCTTGCCGTCGAGGTATTGGCGCACGGCCTGCGCGCGCTGCTGCGCGAGCGCGCGCAGCGCATTGTCGTCGGCCGGCGCGTGATCGGCCAGCGCCTGCTTCATGTCCGCATCGGGCAGCGTCTTCTGCAAGCCGATCAGGTTGCGCGGCTTCTTGAAGTCGGCGGCCTTGTACGCACGCGTCAGGTACTTGGTGTACTCGGCCGGTTCGACCTTCACCGACATCGGATCGATGCTCTCGCCCTGGCCGACCACGTCCTTCAGCTTCTGCTGACGCACCAGACGCTCGACGTACGCATCGCGCAGCCCCGGCGTGTCCTTCGCCGGATCGACGCGGCCGATCAGGTCCAGCCGGATCGACGGCTTTTCGGTCAGCATCTTCACGACGGTGTCGAGCTTCTTCTGCTGCGCGTCGGTCAGCGCGTACGTGCCCGGCGCGAACTCGACGTAGCCGAGATCCTCGCCGCCGCTGCCGCCGAATGCGTTCGCGAGCAGCGTGAACGGCGACGTGACGGCCTTCGCGATCAGGTTCAGCACCGCGCGCCAGATCAGCCCGCCGACGCTGAACTCCGGATTCGACAGCGAACCCGACACCGGCAGGTTCACGTCGATCTCGCCGCGCGTGTTCTTCAGGAGCGAGATCGCGAGCTTCACGGGCAGCTTCGTCGCCGTGTCGTTCTCGACGTGATCGCCGAACGTGAGCTGGTCGATGAAGATGTGATTGTTCGCCTGCAGCTGGTCGTTCGCGAGCTGGTAGTGCAGGTCGACGTTGAGCTTGCCCTTCGTGATCGGATAGCCGGCGTACTTCGCCGAATACGGCGTCAGGTTGGTCAGCTCGATGTCGTGCGCGGTCGCCGTGAGGTCCAGCGCCGGCTTGTCGATCAGCGGGTTCACCGAGCCCTTGATCGAGATCGGCCCGTTGCCCGCGAGGTTCGCGGCGACGTCGACCGGCGCGGACGTCGTCGAGTCCGTGCCGAACGCGCCGACCGTCCCCTTGATCGCGACCAGATTCGCCGTGTAGTTCGGCTTGATGAAGTTGTCGGTGTAGGTCACGCGGCCGTTCTGCAGCAGGAGCTGGCCGAAATGCATGCGCACCGGATTCTGCGGCGGCGGCGCGGCCTTCACGACGACCGTCGCCGATGCGGCGGCCGGCGCGGACGCCTGCTGCACGGCCGCGGCCGATGCGGCCTGCGCGGCGGCCGGCGGCGTCACGCCCGGCGACAGCGGCACGGGTTCGCCCTTGCTCGCGTCGCGCGTGAGCGATTGCGCGGGGCCCGTCTCCTTCGCGACGACGTCCTTCAGGTTCAGCCGCCCCTGCGCATCGAGCAGCACCCGGCCGTAGAAGTTCGAGAACGTCACGCGTGCGGCGTCGACGTCGGTGCCCTTCTCGTCGTAGTTCACCTTCAGGTTCGACAGCGCGAGCGAGCGCCAGCCCGCGAACGGGTCGGACGTCGCCTTGTCGAGCATCCGCACGTCGACCAGCGCGACATCGCCGCGATAGGTCGCGCGCGGCGTGTCCTTCACCTGCGCGAACGTCAGGTTGCCCTGCGCGTTGAGCAGCGCGCTCGCGATGGTCGCGTTCAGCGCGCTGCCGAAGTACGGCTCGAACGCGGCCGCGTCGAGGCGGTTGCCGTTGATCTTCAGGCCGAGCTTCAGCGGCTGCGCGGTCACGTCGCCCGACACGTTCACCGAGCCCTTGCGGTTCAGCGTCGCCTTCAGCTGCACCGGCAGCGGCTTCGTCATGTCGTCGCTGATCTTCTGCACCGACAGGTCGAGCGGCTTGATCGCGAGCTTCACCGGACGCGGCGTCGACAGGTCCGTGAAGTTCGCGGACGACTCCTTCACGTTCAGCGCGTCGATCCGGTAATGCCACGACGGCGCGGCCGCCTCGGCCTTGCGCGCGACCGTGCGCTTGGGCACCGCCGCCTGCGCGGGTTCGGCCAGCGCCGCCAGGTCGATCTTGCCGTCCTTCAGGCGCTTCACGTCGAGCGCGAGCCCGGTCGCATCGACGCTCGCGATTTCCGCGGTGCGCGCGGCGACGTCGACCTTCGCGATCTTCGCGCTCGCGTCGGGCAGCACGATCGCGGGCGCCTTCGCGTCCGGCGTCGCGAGCTTCAGCGACTTCAGGCTCACCGTGCTGTCGGCGACCTGCGCGTCGAGCGGCGTCTTGCCCCAGTCGGCCTTCGCGTTGACGCTCGCGCCGAGCGTGCCGTCGAGCACGCGCGCGCGGGTCGCCTCGCCGAGATACGGCTGCAGCGCCGGCAACGCGAGCGCGTCGACCGCCAGCTTCGTGTCGGCCTGCTTCGACGCCAGGCTGAACGCGCCTTCGGCCTTCACGTCACCGCCGCGCGACAGCGACGTCGACAGCGTGTATTTCGCGGGCGTCTTGCCCTGCAGCGTGAAGCCGTCGAGCGTCGCGGCGAGCTTCGTCAGCGACAGCGCGGTCGGCGTCGCAGGCACGCGGTCGTCGACGTTGATCGTGCCGCCGTCGATCGCGAAATGACGGATCGTCAGGTCGAGCGGCGGCGCTTCCTTCGCAGCGGCTTCGGCCTTCGCGCCGCTCGCGGCGTTGGCGGCGTTGGCGGCGGCGGTCGATGCGGCGGCGCCCGACGCGGCCGGCTTGCCCGCGTCGGCCTTCGGCGCGGCGGCCGGCGTGCCGGCGAGCTTCTCGACGTTCAGCACGCCCTGCTTGTCGCGCGCCAGGTCGACGACCGGCTGGTCGAGCCGGATCTCGTCGAAATGCAGCACGTTGCGCAGCGGCTCGAGGCCGGCGGCCGCGACGTGCACGCCGCGCGCGGCGAACAGCGGCGCGGACGCGCGGTCGGTCACCTTCGCGTCGTTGAGATCCACGGTGCCCGACACGCGCAGCGACGGCGTGGCGCCGCTCATCACGAAGTTCAGCGTGAGGTCGCTGCTCAGCAGGCCGCTGGTGACGATCACCGGCAGCTTCGCCGGCGCGTAGGAAATCAGCTTCGGCACGTCGAGCCGGTCGAACTGCAGCGCGACTTCCGACTCGCGCGACAGCGCGAACGGCTTCGTTTTGCCGTCGATCGCGATCGGGCTGCCGTCGAATCGCGCGCGCAGCTTCGGCTGCACGAAGATGTCGGTCTTCGACGGCAGCGTCGCGATGAACGGAATGCCGAGCGTCCAGTTGTCGACCACGTGCTTTTCGTTCAGCAGGCGGTCGTCGAAGTCGATCCGCCCGTCGTTGACCTGAATGTTCGACACCGAGAAATGGGTCGGCTTGCTTTCGGGTTTGGACGGCGTCGAGAACTTCTCGATCAGGTCGGTGAAGTTGAAGCGTTGCGCGTCGTAGCGAACGATATGGAAGCGCGGCGAGTCGACGCGCACTTCGTTGACGATCGGCGCGCCGCGGAACAGCGACGACCACGACGGCCGCACGACGAGCTTGCCGATGTCGATGAAGTCGCCCTGGCCGCCGCGCTCGCCGACGTGCACGCCGTCGGCTTCAAGGTTCAGCGTGTACGGGTTCAGCGCGATGCGCTGGACGGTGGACGGCCGGCCGAGCTGCTGGCTCAGTTGCTGTTCGGCGATGTGGCGGATCAGCGGCGGCGCCGCGAAGAATCCGAGCAGTCCAAATAAAACGAGGAAGATCAGCACGCCGAGGCCGATACGTCGGGTCCGGCGCGAGCGTGCAACGCTGCCGAGGGCGTGGAAGGTCGAGGGTACGGTTTCTTTGTCTGCGCTTGACATGCTTGGATGCCTCGGGAATGGATGCCGGGCCGCGCCGGAAAACCGGCACGGCCGCGCACGCTATCCCGAAAGTATAGGCTCAGGTGGTGACGGAACGACGCTCGGGCGAGGCCGCCGCGCCCGCGGGTCGGACAGCGGCGGCGCCCGTCGGTTCACTTTCGGACGACGACGGGCGGCATCCACGAGCCGTCGCTCGCCTGCGGCTTCGGTGCGTAGAGTCGCAGCGCGAGCGCGAAGTCGGCGCGCGGCGCCGGCAGCCAGTTGGCCGCGTGCGTGCCGCCCGGCGACGCCGACACGACCACGTCGATCGAGCCGTCGTGATTGCGGCGCAGCCGGTCGCGGTCGCCCAGCGAGCGGCGCGCCGAGCCGACGTCGGGCAGCGCGCCGTTCGTCGTGTACGGCGTGAGCGTCCAGAACCCGCGCACCGGCGGCAGCGCGCCCGGCGCGAAGTGCAGCACGTAGCGGTTCGCGCCGTTCAGCGTGTGGCCGTCGCTATCGACGCGCACGAGCGCGAGCGTCTCGTCGTCGCGCGTCGCGGTGCCGAACTGCGTGTAGGCCGCGTATGCGCGCAGCGCGTAGTCCTGGCCGTACTTGCCGGCCGTGTCGCCGATCCAGCTCCAGCCGTTCGCGTTCAGCAGGTTTGACGGCGGTGTCGCGAGCCGCGCGCGCGCCTCGGCGACGCCGGCCGTCGCGGCGTTCAGGCGATCACCCGTCCATAGCACCGGGTAGCCGGCCGTCACGCCGACGTCGCCGAGCAATTCGTTCGCGTGCGCGTCGTCGGCCGGTGCCGGATTGTCCTGCAGCGCCCGCGCGAAGCGCGTGAAGAACGCCTTCGGGTCGAGCGCGGCCACCTGCTCGGCCGGCGTGCCGCCGCTCGCCGCTTCCAACGGCGCGCTGCCCGCGTGGACCGCGACCGACGCGCCGCGCGTGCTGCCCGTATAGACGGACAGCGGCACCACGCGGATCGCCCGCTGCAGTTTCTTCACGTTCGTGAGGTCGCGCCCGCCGCTCGTCTGCAGCCGCACCTCGAGCCACGCGTTGGCCGACGGCACGTCGATACGCAATGCGCCCTTCGGCAGCGTGCCCTGCCAGTCCTTCGCGGCGAAGGCAATCGTTTGCGATCGCGCGGCGCCGCGAGCGCCACGCGCCGCCACGCTCGACGACGACCACAGCACGTTCGTCCACATGTCGAGCGCGCGGGCATCCCAGTAGCGGCCGCGGGTATCCGGCAGCGTCACGATCACCGGCTCGGCACCGACGTCGAGCCAGCCGGTCGAGTCGAGCGTGTCGACGCCCGGCAGCGGCGGGTTGAGCGCGCCGACGGGCGGCAGCGCCTGCGCGTGGCGCAGCGTGTTGAGCGGCGCCTGGCCCGGCTGCGCGCTATCGCCGCCCGTCGCGGCTTCCTTCGCGACGTCCATCAGCACGAGCGGATACGCGTATACATAGGAGTCGGCCACTTCGGCACGCATCCAGCCGGTTTTCCGCTGGATCGCGTCCGGTTGCGACGCGCATCCTGCCAGCAGCGCCGCCAGAGCCAGCGACGCGCCTGCCGCGCGCCGCAGAGAAATTGATTCTCGTAGGTTTTCAATCATTGAGTACTGGCCGAATATCGTTCTTGTCAGTCAACGCCTTGTTCGACTCACGATCGGCGAAAGCAAGGCACCCCAGCGTGCCCGGTCGCCGCTTCGCTCGGCGGGCGCTGATGTCAGGCCGGTATCATAGCGCCTAAGGGCATCCCCCAATATGCCGAATATCGGGCGCAGCGGTAGCCGGGCTGTCGTCGGCCCGGAGTTCCATTGATCCGGCCCTTGTCCGGAGCCGCCCGCCGCCTGCGCGGGGCGGCAGGTCGGGCGAGAATGGGCCGGCCGTCGGCACGATGCTGTATTGCATCGCCACCCCTTGACCTTCCCATCATGGGAATGTTGATACTGGAGTCATTCGCGGCACGAACCGCGCTTTTGGGGAATCCGACATGACTGAACCACTCGCCTCCGCCGACATGCAAACGATCGAACTGTCCATCGACGGCATGCATTGCGGCGGCTGCACGGGCCGCGTGCAGCGTGCGCTGGCCGCCGTGCCGGGCGTCGTCGAGGCGGCGGTCGATCTCGACGCGCATGCGGCGACGGTGACCGCGCAGGACACGGTCGAGCCCGCGCAGCTCGTCGCCGCGGTCGACGCCGCCGGCTATCACGCCGCCGTGCGCGAAGCGGCGGTCGAAGCCGTAGCGTCCGCGCAGGTCGAGCACGCGATGCACGCGACCACCCGGCCGGAAACGGCGGCGAGCGCACTGCCCGCGCCCGCCGCCAGCATCGAACTCGACATCGACGGCATGACCTGCGCGTCGTGCGTGTCGCGCGTCGAAAAGGCGCTGGCGAAGGTGCCCGGCGTGACGCGCGCGTCCGTCAACCTCGCCACCGAGCGCGCGACCGTCGACGCGGCCCCGCACGTTTCCGCGTCGCAACTGGCCGACGCCGTGCGGCAAGCCGGCTACGGCGCGACACCGGTCGCCGCGCCGCCGCCGGCCGCTTCCCATGATCTCGAATTCGACATCGGCGGCATGACGTGCGCATCCTGCGTCGGCCGCGTCGAAAAGGCGCTGGCCGCCGTGCCTGGCGTCACGCGCGCATCGGTGAATCTCGCGACCGAACGCGCGTCGGTGCATGGCGCCGGCGCGCTCGACGCCGCTACGCTGATCGCGGCGGTCACGACGGCCGGTTATCGGGCATCGCTCGCCGTTGCGCCGGACGCGGACGCCTCGGCCGACGCCGAAGCCCGCGCCGCCGAACCCGCGCAAGCCCCCGACGCCCGCAAGCGCCGCGAAGCGATCCGCGAACGCAATCTCGTGATCGGCTCGGCCGTGCTGAGCGTGCCGCTCATCGTGCCGATGCTCGTCGCGCCGTTCGGCATCGACGCGATGCTGCCCGGCTGGCTGCAGCTCGTGCTCGCGTCGGTCGTCCAGTTCGGCTTCGGCGCACGCTTCTACCGCGCCGCCTGGCATGCGGTGAAGGCACGCACCGGCAACATGGACCTGCTCGTCGCGCTCGGCACGTCGGCCGCGTACGGCCTGAGCCTGTGGATGCTGCTGCGCGACCCCGCGCACCCCGGCCATCTGTATTTCGAGGCATCGGCCGTCATCATCACGCTGGTGCGCTTCGGCAAATGGCTCGAAGCGCGCGCGAAACGCCAGACGACCGAGGCGATCCGCGCGCTGAACGCGCTGCGCCCCGACCGCGCGCGCGTCGTCGAGCACGGCGTCGAGCGCGACGTGCCGCTGGCGCAAGTGCGGGTCGGCACGACCGTCAGCATCCGTCCGGGCGAGCGTGTGCCCGTCGACGGCCGGATCGTGTCGGGCCGCTCGCACGTCGACGAATCGCTGATCACCGGCGAAAGCCTGCCGGTGCCGAAGGAAGACGGCGATCCGGTCACGGCCGGCTCGATCAACGGCGAAGGCGCGCTCGTCGTCGAAACCACCGCGATCGGCGCGGAGACGACGCTCGCGCGCATCATCCGCCTCGTCGAATCCGCGCAGGCGGAAAAGGCGCCGATCCAGCGGCTCGTCGATCGCGTCAGCGAAGTGTTCGTGCCGGCGATCCTCGGCATCGCCGTGCTGACGCTGGTCGGCTGGCTGATCGCCGGCGCCGGCATCGAAACGGCGATCCTCAACGCGGTCGCGGTGCTCGTCATCGCGTGCCCGTGCGCGCTCGGCCTCGCGACGCCCGCCGCGATCATGGCGGGCACCGGCGTCGCGGCCCGCCATGGCGTGCTGATCAAGGACGCCCTGGCGCTCGAACTCGCGCAGCGCACCACGGTGATCGCGTTCGACAAGACCGGCACGCTGACCGAAGGCAAACCGTCCGTGACGGCATTCGACGCCGTCAGCATCCCACGTGAGCAAGCGCTCGCTCTCGCGGCCGCAGTCCAGCGGCAAAGCGACCACCCGCTCGCGCGCGCCGTGGTCGCCGCGCACGATGCGGACGTCGTGGCCCGCGGCGGCGGCGCGGGTTCGGCCAAGATCGTCGCGGCCGACGCGCGCGCGGTGGCCGGACGCGGCGTCGAGGCGCGCGTCGGCGGGGAGCTTCTCGCACTCGGCAGCACCCGCTGGCGCGACGAACTCGGCATCGTCGTGCCGCCGGAACTCGACGCGCGTGCCGCGGAACTCGAGCGCGCGGGCAACACGATTTCGTGGCTGATGCGTGCCGACGCGCCGCGCGCGCTGCTCGCGCTGATCGCGTTCGGCGACACCGTGAAGCCGGGCGCGCGCGACGCGATCGCGGCACTGTCGGCGCGTGGCGTCGCGAGCGTGCTCGTCACGGGTGACAACCGCGGCAGCGCGGCGGCCGTCGCGGCGTCGCTCGGGATCGGCGAAGTGCATGCGCAGGTGCTGCCCGACGACAAGGCACGCGTGGTGGCCGAACTCAAACGCACGCACGACGGAATCGTCGCGATGGTCGGCGACGGGATCAACGACGCGCCCGCGCTCGCCGCGGCCGACGTCGGCATCGCGATGGCGACCGGCACCGACGTCGCGATGCATACGGCCGGCATCACGCTGATGCGCGGCGACCCGGCGCTCGTCGCCGATGCGATCGACATCTCGAAGCGGACGTATCGGAAGATCCAGCAGAACCTGTTCTGGGCGTTCGTCTACAACCTGATCGGCGTGCCGCTCGCGGCGCTCGGCTGGCTGAATCCGGTGATCGCGGGCGCGGCGATGGCGTTCTCCAGCGTCAGCGTCGTGACGAACGCGCTGCTGCTGAGGAGATGGAAAGGCCGCGCACGCTGATGCGGGCCGCGACAAGCGCCGGGCCGTTCGATGGACGGCCCGGCGCTTGTCGTATCGGGAATCGCTTGCCGAGCGGCGTGGCGCAAATTGCATGCGCTGCGTCGGGACAGATCATCGGAAGGCGGCCGAACAACGACAACGCGCGTCATCGACGCGCGCGTGCTGGCTTCAGCTCTGGACGACCGGCTTGATCAGCGTCGTCGTGATCGGCACGAAGCCGCACGCCCGATACAACGCGCGGGCCGCCGTGTTGTGATTGAACACCGACAGCCCGATTTCGGTGACACCATGACGGCGCGCCTCGGCCTCGAGTGCATCGAGCGCGCGCGTGGCCCAGCCCTGGCGGCGCCGGGTCGGGACGATGTCGAGATCGTAGATGAACAGCGTGCGGTTCGGCCCTTCGGGCACGATCGCGTACCAGAGGTCGCCGACCGTGTCGCCGCTGGCGGTGTCGATCAGTTGGACGAGCGTCTGGCCGGAAGTGAGCAGGCCATCGGGCAGCAGTGTATCGAAGCAGGCGCGGGCGCGGGTCTGCGCGTCGTCGGTGGCGTTCTGCCCGGATGACACGAGATCGCGCGCGTAGCCGTCGATGGCGCGCGTGCGGTATGCGTGGAATTCACCGGCCGTCATCGGCCGCATCTGCAGCATGGCCCGGGTGTCGCGAGGGAAGTCGGACTTCCAGTGTAGCGGGACGGTCGCACCGGCGCGCGATGCGGCGGTGGAAAACGGGCAGGCAGAGGCGGCGAGCGCCGCGCCGAATCAGCGAATAATCAGCGAATCAGCGAATCAGCGAATCAGCGAATCAGCGAATCAGCGAATCAGCGAATCAGCGACGGTACAGGACGGTCGGAACGCGGTTCGCACGACGCACGCGCTCGGCTTCGGCGTGACGCGCAGCGTACGAATATTCCGCATCGAGCGGCAGGTGCGGGGAGACGAACAGGTCGTCGATCTTTTGCAGCAGGGCAAGAATGAAGCTCATGTGAGACTCCTGACAGATGATTATAGGGTTTTCCCTTAGATGGATGCCATTCTAAGGGTTTTCCCTGAATCCTGCCAGCTCACCGCATCAGTTTGCCGCACCCGCGCCACCGCTGACCGACGGTCCGCACCGACGCGCCTTGTCACGCCGGGGTTTGCAGGTAGGGTCGGACGATTTAGCGCGTTCGACGCACGCGCTTCGCGGCCGCCGCCTCGCGGTTCGCATTGCGCTGCAGCCGGTCGACCTGCGACAGCATCGCTTCGTGGTGTTCCGCGAGCGTCATCAGCGTTGCCTGCTGCGTCGATAGGTCGGCTGCCAGCCGGTCGATCCGCTGCTGCCGGGCGTCGACTTCCTGCTTCAGGTGCGCGATTTGCCGCGTTTGCAGCACCAGCGCGACGAGCCCCGCGAACACGACGATCGCCAGCGCCAGCAGCAGCCGGTTGACGCGACGCATCTCGCGATCGGCCGCCTGCTTCATGCCGGCCGTCTCGGCCTGCAGCGCGGCGAGCCGGTCCGACAGCGGGCGCAGTTGCGTGTCGGGATCGAAGGCCGACGCGCTCGACGTGGCCGGTTGCGCACGTTCCGCCGACGGCTTCGTCACGAACGACGCCGCGGACGCAACAGGCTGCGCGAACGGCGCGGCCGGCGCTGCGGCTGCTTGCGCGGCGTCACGGGCACTCGCGGCAACTGCGGCAACCTCGGGCTCGGCCGGTTCGGCGGTCGCTGACCGTTCAGTGGATGGCGCAAGGTGCTGCGCCGGGGTCGCTTCCGCCTCCGCGTCGACGGCGGCCACTTCCGGCGCGCCACGCGCCGCTATCGCTTCGCGCGCGCCAGCGGCTGCACGGCGCTTGCCGCCGGAGGATGCGCGACGCCCCTTCGCGGTCTCGCCAGGTGTTCGCACTGCTTCGTCGCGTATGGCCGGCACGGCGGCGCCTTCGGGCTCACCGCCCGCTTTCACGGGTCGGTCGCCGATGACTGCATCGACCGCACCTTCCGCCGCTCCGGCATTCGCCGTCGAACGATCGGCGTGCGTCCCGGCCGCGTCGCCTGCTTCCGCCACGCCGCCGGTCTTCACCTGACTGCCGTCGGTTGCCGGCTCGCCCGCTGCAGTCGCGGCGACACCATTGGGCACCCGCGTCTCGCCGGGCTTCGTTGCATCGGCATCGGCCACGTCGCCGCTTTCACGCGTCGACGCAGACGCCGTCGTTTTCGCAACGGCCCCGCCGTCGGCGCCCGGCGTGCCGAATCCATCCAGCATCGCCTGCCGACCGCCGTCATCGCTGTCGGCAACGGCGGCCACCGTGTCGGCATCCACCGCCCCGTCATCGCGCGAGCCCACCGACCCACGCGCAGCCGGCTCGAGCACCGGATCGCCGAACAGGTCGAGCGTGCGTTCGTCCCGCGGCGCATCGCCGCCCGTCGCGTTGCCGGACCGCGCGGTTGCCCTCGCGGCGGTGTCTGCCGCGGCCGCGACGGAACGCGGACGCGAACGGGCCGACGAGCGGTCGGAGCGGGAACGGGAGCGAGGCAGGGAAACGGATTCGGTCATGGAGTCGGATTACAGGTCCGCGAACGCGGAACCGGATGTCGAACGGAATCAGTGACCGGCCATTGTCGCATGACCGATCGCCGATCCGGCCGATCGGATGCCGTCTATTCGTCGCCCGACAACCCGCCGCCTTCCTCGAATCGCGTCACGCACGACAGCCCGCGCAGCTTGTCGCAGATCGCGCGGTATTCGAGATCCGACACGCGCCCGAGCGCGATGCGCACCTCGTCGTGCTCGCCCGTGTCGTCGGCGCGCTGCACGATGAATTGCTTCACGCGCGCGCTGTCGGGGCCGAGCGCCGCGTGCAGCGAATCGAACGTCAACGCGCCGCCCACCACCGTCAGCGCGAGCTGACGCCGCTGCCGCACCGTGAAGTAGCGGCGCTCGAGCGGCTTGATGCCGGCCAGGATGATCAGGATGATGATCGTCGCGGAAATCGACGCGACGTACAGTCCGCCGCCCACCGCGAGGCCGATCGCGGCGACCGACCAGAGGCTCGCGGCCGTCGTCAGCCCGCGCACGATCTCGCCGCGCAGCAGGATCGAGCCCGCGCCGAGGAAACCGATGCCCGAGACCACCTGCGCGGCGATCCGCGACGGATCGAGCACGATGTGGTCGCTGCTGCCCAGCACATCGGCGAAACCGAACGCCGACACGATCATGATGAGCGTCGAGCCGACACAGACCAGCATGTGCGTGCGCAGGCCGGCCGCCCACGACAGGCGCTCCCGTTCGAAGCCGATGACACTGCCGAGCGCCGCCGCGAGGACCAGGCGCATCACGAGTTCCAGGTTGCCGAGCATCCGATTTCTCTCCCGTTTTGAAGACTGCCGTGCGGAATGGTTTATCCTTGGCCCCGGCCGCGCCGCTCCGCGCCGACTCAATTCGATCCAAGCGCTCAACCCCGCCATGTCCGTTCCCGATTCCGCTTCCGCCCAGGCCGCCCGATTGCGCGACCATTTTGCGCACGTCATCCTGCCGATCTGGCAGGGTTCAGGGTTCGACCAGACGCTGCGGCTGCCGTTCGAGGCCGTCGATCCGGCCACCCATGCACCGCTGCCCGTCACCCGTTATCGCGCAATGGCATGCGCGCGACAACTGTTCGTGTTCGCGCAGGCCGGCCACACCGCGCACGCGGCCACGCTGTTCGACTCGCTGTGCAGCCGCTTCCGCGACCCGCGCCACGGCGGCTGGTTCTACAGCGTCGATGCGCAAGGCGCGCCGCTCGACACGACCAAGGACCTTTATACGCACGCGTTCGTCGTGTTCGCATGTGCCGCATGGCATGCGGCGTCGGGCGACGCCGCGGCGCGCACGGTCGCCGAGGACACCGCCGCGCTGATCCAGGACCGCTTCGCGCCGCAGCCGGGCGACGCGCTGCTCGACGCCGCGCGTCACGCCGACTTCTCGTCGTCGGGCAGCGGCGCACTGCAGAACCCGCTGATGCACCTGACCGAAGCATGGCTCGCGGCCGCGGATGCGTTCGGCGACGCGGCGTTCGGCGATGCGCTCGTGCGCACTGCACAGGCCGTCGAGCGCACGTTCGTCGATACGGCGACCGGCTGCGTCGCCGAACTGCCGCTCGGGGCGGCCGACAACCGCTTCGAGCCCGGCCATCAGTTCGAATGGTTCTATCTGGTCGATGCGGCCGGCGCGCGCCTCGCGCAAACCGGGCTCCCCGACGCGCTCGCGCGCGCGTTCGCGTTCGCCGAGCAGCACGGGATCGATCCGCAAACGGGCGCCGTGTGCGCGGCGGTCGACGCGCAAGGCGCATGCATCGACGGCACGCAACGGATCTGGGCGCAGACCGAATACCTGCGCGCGCTCGCCACGCACGGCGGCACGCCGGCCTCCGCACCGCTCGCGCAGCAGATCGAGCGCTTCGCCGCGCGCTTCCTGCATCCTCGCGGCTGGTTCGAGTGCAAGACGGCCGACGGGCAGGTGTCGCGCGCCGACATGCCGTCGACGACGCCCTACCACCTCGCAACCGCTTACGCGGCGCTGCCCGCCGTTTCGTAACCGGCGCCGGCAAACGACGACGACGCGCGCTCGTCGCGGACACCGCGAGCCGCGCGCGCGTCGCCCAGTTCGAACACCGACACCGCCTGCATCAGGTGCGCGGTCTGGTCGTTCAGCGACGCGGCCGCCGCCGCGACTTCCTCCACCAGCGCCGCGTTCTGCTGCGTCAGCTGGTCCATCTGCGTGACCGCCTGATTGACCTGCTCGATGCCGACGCTCTGCTCGACCGACGCGGCCGTGATCTCCGACATCGTCTGCACGACCCGCGTGATCGACGCCGAAACCGTCCGCATCGCGTCGCCGGCCCGTTCGACGAGTTCCGAGCCGCCGTCGATCTGCGTGACCGACTCCTCGATCAGCGCCTTGATTTCCTTCGCCGATTGCGCGCTGCGCTGCGCGAGCGAGCGCACTTCGCCCGCGACCACCGCGAAGCCGCGGCCCTGCTCGCCGGCCCGCGCGGCCTCGACCGCCGCGTTCAGCGCGAGGATGTTGGTCTGGAAGGCGATGCCGTCGATCACCGAGATGATCTCCGCGATGCGCCCGGAGCTTTGGGCGATGCCGCGCATCCGGTCGATCACGCTGTCGACCACGCCGCCGCCGTGGCGCGTCGCGTCGAGCGCTGCGTCGGCCAGCGCGCTGGCCGCACGCGCGCTGTCGGTGTTCTGGCGCACGGTTGCAGTCAGTTCCTCCATGCTCGCGGCGGTTTCCTCGAGCGACGCGGCCTGCGTGCCCGTGCGCGCGGACAGGTCCGCGTTGCCGCCGGCGATCTCGCCCGCGCCGAGGTGGATCGCGTCGGACGCGTGACGCACGGTGCGCACGGTGTCCGCGATGCTCGCCTGCATCGTGGCAAGGCCGCGCAACATGCGGTCGATCTCGAAAACACCGCCTGCCCGCACGGCTTCGTCGAGCCGGCCTTGCGCGATGCGCTCGAAATGGCGGCCGGCCTCGTCCAGCGGCGCGACCACCGCGCGCCGCGCGGCGGCGTAAATCGCCGCGCTCGCGGCGAGCATCGCCACCAGCAGCACGATGCCGACCCACTTGAACCACTGAATCCCGCTATCGATCGTGGCGAGCGCGTCGCGGCTCGACGCGGCGCCGTAGTCGGCGAAGCGGTGCAGTTCGGCGAGGTATGCATCCTGGAAGCCCTGCGTCGGCTGGTCGAGGAACGCCTGGATGTTGTCGGCGTCGAGGAACTGCACGAGTTCGCCCAGCGCGCCGCGCAGCGCGCGATAGCGCTCGGCGAGCGCCGCCACGCGCGCGCGGTTCGTCGCGTCGACGGCCTGCGCGGCCGTCAGCGCGGCGAACGCCTTGTCCGCTTCGGCGAGCGAAGCGCTGGCATGGCGGATGATCTCGTCGGGCTTCGGGCCGCCGCGCACCATCCGCGTGCCCGCGCGCGACAGGTTCACGCGTGCGTCGAGCAGGCGCTCGGTCGCCTGGCTGGCCGCGTCGACTTGCGCGATCGCGACGTTCGACAGATCGTCGACGCCGCTGCGCGTCGATGCGAGCGCCCAGAAGCCGAGCGCCTCGATCGCGAACAGAAAGAGGCAAAACACGGTCAACACGCCGAGCAGACCCGACGCGAGCTTGATTTTTCCGAACATGGGGGAGATTCCTGGAGAGGCGACGATGGAGCAATGCCCCGGCATTAGCGGCATTTCTTCGTCGGACTTTAGGAACATCCGGCGAGCGGCGCCCGGCCAGTCCCCGCCATCCCCGTCGAATCGCCGGCAAACGAGGACAACGCGCGCGTTCGGCGTAGTAATCGCGTCGCATCGCGCCGGCCGTCACGCGAAATGCGGACGAATTTCCTTGCTTATCCGCAGCCCCCTTCCTAGAGTTCAGCGCAAGCGGACACGCATTGCGAGGGCAGTCGATGACGGACATCACGGACCACGCGCGCGGCGCATTGCGCGCGCAACCGTTCAGCATGCTGCTGGGCACGGAGCTGATGCATATCGGCGACAACGAAGTGTCGCTGTGCCTGCCCGTGCGGGAAGAGCTGCGGCAGCAGCACGGCTTCGTGCACGGCGGCGTGATCGGCTATCTCGCCGACAACGCGCTGACCTTCGCCGGCGCGCTCGTGCTCGGTCCGCGCGTCATCACCGCCGAATACAAGATCAACTACCTGCGGCCGGCCGTGAACGGCACGCTCGTCGCGCGCGCGAAGGTCGTCTACGCGGGCCGGCACCAGGCGACCTGCCAGTGTCATGTGTTCGTCATCGACGGCGATCACGAGCGGCTCGTCGCGATCGCGCAAGGCACGATCAATCGCGTCGGCGACGGCAAGATGCCGGATGCGCCGGAGGAAACGGCGTAAGCGGCCGATATCGCTCGACACGGCGGAGCACACGCGGCGGCAAGCCCCGCGCACCCGGCTCCGTCAACCCGCGTCATCATCCTGCAACGATAGAAACCGCGGCGCCACGCGCGCCCGCACGTTCCCGTTCTCGTCAGTTCGATAGATCCCGCGCGCTGCATTGTGCGGATGCTCGACCGCAGCGGCCACGCTCAGCACGGGCGCAAAGCACGCGTCGGTCCCTTCGAGCAACGCGCGCCAGTGTGCGGACGGCTGCTGCGCGAACACCTCCGCAAAGCGCGCCTTCAGCGCCGGCCAGCGCGCGCGATCGTACTGCGACGCCGGATCGACATCGCTCAACCCGAGCCGCTCGACCAGCAACGCGTAGAACGGCGGCTCGAGCGCGCCGATCGTCACGCATTCGCCGTCCGCGCAGCGATATACGTCGTAGAACGGCGCATCGTGGAAGAGGCTCGGCTGCGCGCCATCGAGTTGCCCGTTCGCGCGCGCCCACAGCGCGAGCGAGCCGAGCATCGACACGATGTCGACGATCGCGCCGTCGACCACGCGCCCCGGCCCGCCGCCGCGCACGTCGAACAGTGCGCAGACGATCCCGAATGCGAGCCCGAGCGCGCCGCCCGCATCGCCGACGACGGTCGGCGGCACGCCGGGCCGGCCGTCGCGCGGCGCGGACAGCGACAGCAGCCCGGTCAGCGCGACGTAGTTCAGGTCGTGCCCGGCGGCCGCCGCGAGCGGTCCGTCCTGGCCCCAGCCCGTCATCCGTCCGTACACGAGCTTCGGATTGCCGCGTGCGCAATCGTCCGGGCCGAGCCCGAGGCGCTCCATCACGCCGGGCCGCAGCCCCTCGATCAGCGCGTCGGCCTGCGCGATCAGCGCGAGCGCCGCGTCGCGGCCGGCCGGCGTCTTCAGATCGAGTTCGACGATCGTCTTGCCTTCGCGCAGCAGGTCGCCGTCGCGGCCCTGCAGCGCGTCCGGTGCGCTGGTACGGTCTGCCGGACGCGCGATCAACGTGATGCGCGCGCCCATCCCGGCAAGCATCCAGCCCGCGAGCGGGCCGGGGCCGAGGCCTTCGAATTCGACGATGTGGACGCCGGAAAGCGGCGCGTTCAATGACATGGCGACCTCGCGGAAATGCAACCGGACAGGGGCGAAACGAAACGACGCTCCGATTCTATGCGAACGTGCGCGGCGCCGACGGCAAGAAGGCTGATACGCGAGGTTCGCGTCGACATCGGATGATCACCCGCCGCCGTCCGCCCGATGCCGGCGGAGGCCGCCGCAGGCGGACGCGTCGCCGCACGAGCGGCCGCGCAACTCGCCGACCGCTTCGTCCACGCGCTCGGCCAGCGCGTCGCGCATCGCGAGCACGATCGCGCCGCGATGTTCTTCGATCCGCTCGACCGGCCCGGCGACGCCGATCGCGAGCGGCATGCCGTTCCAGCCGTCGGCGATCACCATCGAGATCATCGCCGCGCCTTGCGTCACCGTATGCGCCGAATACGAATAGCCGAGCCGGCGCGTCTCTTCGACCTTGTCCAGCACGACGTCCTCGTCGATCGTCCTGCCCGACCTTCCGATGCGCCGGATGCTGCGCGCCACGAGCCGGCGAATCGTGCTGTCCGGCTGCAGGCTCAGCAACGCCCAGCCGAGCCCCGACATGCAGATCTCGCGACGCGTGCCGATCGGCGCATAGAACTGGACCGGAATCCGGTGCGCGCCCGCGACGGCGTCGATGTACTGCACGTACAGGTCGCTCTGCACCGCAATCACGACGGCCTCCCGCGTGCCGGCCGCCAGCCGTTTCGCCACGGCGTGCCAGTATCGCCGGCTGCCCGCCGCCGAATCGACGAGCGCTTCGCCGAGATTGACGAGCCGCGCCGTCGGCGCATACGCGTGCGTCCGTTCGTCGTACGACAGGTAGCCGAGCACCTTCATGCTGGTCAGCAACGCCGCCGCGCTCGACCCGGGATAGCGGCAGCGCGTGGCGATCTCGCGCACGCTCAGCGGCCGCTGCAGTTCGCTGAACAGCTCCAGTACCTCGAACACGCGCGCCGCGCTCTTGACCACGTTTCCGCTCATCCCGCCCCTCCGCGCCCGTCACGGCGGCCCCTTCCACATATGTGGAACAGAATTTCCCGCCGCCAACCGTCGTGACGATACTAGGCTTCGGCCCGCGGCGTGAAGCCCCGCGGTACAGAACATACGGAGACACCATGTCAGCCTTTCTGATCCGTGAACGACAGGGACCGATCCTGATCGTCACGATGAACCGCCCCGAAACCCGCAACGCCATTTCGGACACCGATGCGATCGACGAACTGGTCGCGTGCTGCGACGAAGCGAACCGCGACGAGTCGATTCGCGTGCTGGTCCTGACCGGCGCCGGCGCCGTGTTTTCGTCGGGCGGCAACGTGAAGGCGATGCGTGCGCTCGCCGAGTCGGACCTGCACGACCTCGCGGCAATCCGCACCCGCTATCGCCGCGGCATCCAGCGCCTCGCGCACGCGTTCCAGCAACTCGAAGTGCCCGCAATCGCGGCGATCAACGGCCCGGCCATCGGCGCCGGTACCGACCTTGCTTGCATGTGTGACATCCGCATTGCCGCCGACAGCGCGCGCTTCGCGGAGAGCTTCATCGCGCTCGGCCTCGTGCCGGGCGACGGCGGCGCGTGGTTCCTGCCGCAGATCGTCGGCGCGGCCGTCGCCGCCGAGATGTCGTTCACGGGCGACGCGGTGGACGCGCAAACGGCGCTGCGCCACGGGCTGGTGTCGCGCGTCGTCTCCGACGGCGAACTGCTGGCCCACGCGCACGCGCTCGCCGCGCGCATCGCGCGCCATCCGGGCACCGCACTGCGCCTGACCAAGCGGCTGCTGCGCGAAGGCCGGCACGCGAGCCTCGACACGCTGCTCGACCTGTCCGCGTCGTACCAGGCATTCGCCCATGCAACGCCCGAACACCGCGCGGCCGTCGAAGCGCTGTTCGCCGCGCGCGACTGAACCCGCGGCGCTTCGCCCGGCACCCAGCCGGCGAACGCCAGCATCGCCGACCATCGAAGGAAACATCGTCATGATCATCAGCAACGAAGGCGCGCTCGCGGGCGTGCGCGTGGTGGACCTGAGCCGCGTCTATGCGGGCCCGTTCTGCACGCAGACGCTCGCCGACCACGGCGCGGACGTCGTCAAGATCGAACCGCCGCAAGGCGACGAAACACGCGACTGGGGACCCGCGATGCCGAGCGGCCTCTCCAGCTACTACTGGGGGCTCAACCGCAACAAGCGCAACCTCGCGCTCGACCTGTCGCATCCCGACGGCCGCGACGTGCTGTTCCGCCTGCTCGAGACGGCCGACGTGCTGGTCGACAACTTCAAGCAGGGCACGCTCGAACGCTGGGGCATCGGTTACGACGATTGCCTGCGCGAACGCTTTCCGCGCCTCGTCCATTGCTCGATCTCCGGCTACGGCACCGATGGCCCGCTCGCGCGGTTTCCGGGCTACGACGCCGTCGCGCAGGGGCTCGCCGGCTTCATGTCGATCAACGGCGAGCCGGGCGGCATGCCGCTGAAGGTACCGTTTCCGGTCGTCGACTACGCGGCCGGGCTGAGCGCCATGTCGAGCATCCTGCTCGCGCTGGTGGAACGCACGCGCTCCGGGCTCGGGCAGCACGTCGACATCGACCTGTTCAGCACCGCGCTGTCGATGCTGCATCCGCTCAGCACGACCTGGATGGCGACCGGCGACGTGCCCGTCGCGACGGGGAACGTCTACGCCGCGATCGCGCCGTACGGCGTCTATTCTTGCAAAGACAAGCCGGTGGCGACGGGCGCGGGCAACAACCGCACGTTCGCGAAGCTGGTCGAAGCGCTCGGCGTGCCCGAGCTCGCGCGCGATCCGCGCTTCGCAACCAATGCGCAGCGCGTCGCGCACCGCGACGCGCTCGACTCGCTGATCGGGCAGCTGACCGCCGAGCTGACCGCCGACGAGGTCGTCGACCGGCTGATGCGCGCCGGCGTCGCGACGGGACCGGTCAACACCATCGCCGACGGGTTCGGCCATCCGCAAGCGGCCCGCAACGCGATGTTCGTCAAGAACGACACCTACACCGGCGCGGGCATCCCGGCCAGGCTGTCGCGCACGCCCGGCTCGATCCGCCGACCGCCGCGGCCGTTCGCGGCCGACACCGACGCGGTGCTCGACGCGCTCGGCCTCGACGCGGCCCGCCGCGACGCGCTGCGCAAGGCCGGCGTCGTTCACGACGAGCGCGCCGCCACCTCCGGGAGCGCGTCATGACCACGCCGCCCACGTTCTCCTCCCTGACCGGCGACGACGCTCCGTCGATCCTGCGCAGCGACGACGACGGCATCGCGTGGCTGACGATTCATCGCCCGCATGTCGCCAATGCGCTGTCCGCCGACGCGATCCGGCGCCTGTGCGACGAACTCGTCACGCTCGACGACAACCCCGCGGTGCGCGCGATCGTGATCCGCGGCGCGGGCGAGCGGGCCTTCAGCGCGGGCATCGATCTCGGCGATCCCGAGATGCGCGGCATGCGGCCGATGCGCGGACTTGCACGCAACGTGCACGAGCTGATCCTCGAACTGCGCAAGCCGACCATCGCGGCCATCAACGGCTACGCGGTCGGCGGCGGCTTCGAAATCGCGCTCGCATGCGACCTGCGGATCGCCGCCGATCACGCCTATTTCGCGCTGCCCGAAGCGCGAGTCGGCATGGGTGCGAACTTCGCGAGCGTGCTGCTGCCGCGCATCCTGCCGCGCGCGGTCGCGATGGAGCTGCTGTTCACGGGCCGCCGCTTCGACGCTGACGAAGCGCTGCACGTCGGGTTGCTGAGCCGGGTCGTCCCCGGCGCCGCGCTCGACGATACCGTGCGCGAACTGGCGCAGGCGATCGCCGCGAACGCGCCGCTCACGATCCGGCGCATCAAGGAAACGGCGACCCGCAGCTGGGGCCTGCCGGTTGCCGCGGCGCTGCGGCTCGACGTCGGCCCCGACGTCTATGCGAGCGAGGACCGGGTCGAAGGTGCCCGCGCGTTTCTCGAGAAGCGCAAGCCGGTGTTCAAGGGACGCTGAGCCCGACGGCGCGCGGCCCCGTCCGCCGCGCGCCGTCGATCGCCGCCCCGCACGCGGGCGCGGCGCATAACAAACATGGAACGGAGACACACTCATGCAACGCAAAGCACTCCTGATCGGCGCCTGCGTGCTGTGCACGCCGCATGCGCATGCGTCGTCGGTGACGCTGTACGGAATCGTCGACAGCTACGTCGAATTCGATCGCATCGGCAGCCTGTCGAGCTTCCGGCAGAGCGGCGGTGGCGGTTCGACAAGCCGCGTCGGTCTGACAGGCGTCGAGGATCTCGGCGGCGGCACCTCGACGAAATTCGTGCTGGAAAGCGGCTTCTCGCCGGCCGACGGTTCGCTCCAGGGCGGCACGCTGTTCTACCGGCAGGCGTACGTGGCGCTGCAGGACACGCGCTACGGCGACCTGCGGCTCGGCCGGCAATACACGCCGTCGTTCTACATCGTGTACGAGGGCGACCCGTTCGGCCTGAACGAACGCATGTCGCCGCTCGCGCTGCTCGCGACGTCGACGGACTCGATCACGACCGCCACGACGCCGCCGATTCCGCGCTTCAACCAGGCGGCGTCGTATCTCGGCCCGAACTGGAACGGCCTGCGCGTGATGGCCACCTACGGCTTTCCGACGCCGAACGCGCTGTCCACGCAGGCCGGCCGCAACTACGGCGCGGGGCTCCAGTACCGGATCGGCGGCCTGTACGTCGGCGCGGGCTTCCAGGACGACATGTCGGCCGGCAACCTCGCACCCGTCGTCCAGCCGACGACCACCCGCCACTACGTATTCGCCGCCAACTACGCGTTCGCGCGGGTCAAGCTGTACGGCGCGTTCCTCCACGGCGCCAGCACGGCGCCCGGCTCGCCCGCGTTCTCGACGATGAGCGTCGGCGCGACGGTCGACGTCGGCGCGCTCGACCGCGTGCTGGTGTCGGCCGTGCGCCGCGACGTGAAGGGCTCGGCAAACGACGCGACCGCGTTCGGCCTCGGCTACGACCGTCCGCTGTCGAAGCGGACCTCGCTCTATGCCCGCTACCTGTACATGAAGAACGGCGGCCGCGCACGCAACACCGTCGTCGCCGGCGTGCAACCGCAACCGGGCGGCACCGAGCAGGTGCTGGCGCTCGGCATCACTCACCGCTTCTGACGGAGTGCCCATGACCTCGACCCTGTCCACCCCGGCCAGCGTGCGCGACGACGCGATGCCGGCCCTCTACCGCCGCATCTCGCGGCGCCTGCTGCCGTTCCTGATCCTCTGCTACACGCTGTCGTTCATCGACCGCATCAATATCGGCTTCGCGCACGCGCAGATGGCCGCCGAGCTGCGCTTCTCCGACGCCGTCTACGGGCTCGGCGCGGGCATCTTCTTCATCGGCTACATGGCGTTCGAGATTCCGAGCAACGCGCTGCTCGCGCGGATCGGCGCGCGCCGGACCATCGCGCGGATCATGGTGCTGTGGGGGCTCGGCTCGGCCGCAACGATGTTCGTCGCGACGCCCGCGCAGTTCTACGTGTGCCGATTCCTGCTCGGCGTATTCGAGGCCGGCTTCTTCCCCGGCATCCTGTTCCATCTCGGCGCGTGGTATCCGCCGAAGCAGCGTGCAAAGGCGTTCGCGCTCTTCATGAGCGCGCTGTATCTGGCGGGGCTGATCGCCGGCCCCGTGTCGGGCGTGATTCTCACGGTCTTCGACGGCGTCGCCGGCCTGAGCGGCTGGCAATGGCTGTTCGTCGTCGAAGGGTTGCCGAGCAGCGCGCTCGGTCTCGTCGCGCTGCGCTTCCTCGACGACCGGCCGGACGACGCGCGCTGGCTGTCGGACGCCGACAAGGCCGCGCTGCGCGATGCGCACGCGCAGGCCGATGCCGATGTCGGCAACGGCGTGACGTCGACACGACCGTTGCTCGCGCATCGCGACTTCTGGCTGCTGTGCGCGGCCAATTTCTCGATCGCGGCGGCCGGCTACGCGCTCGTGTTCTGGATGCCGGTGATCCTGCACCGCGGTGGCCTGCACGGCGCGATGCAGATCGGCGCGCTGTCCGCGCTGCCCTACCTGTGCGGCGTCATCGGCTTGCTCGGCATGGGCTGGCGCACCGAACACCGGCAGGCGTGGCGCGAACATGGCGCGGCCGCGATGCTCGCGTGCGCGGCGGCGCTCGTCGTGCTGGCGCGCGTCGACGGCACCGCGAACCTGACGATCGCGCTCTGCGTCGCAGTCGCCGCGCATGCCGCGGCACTGCCCGCGTTTTGGGTGCTGCCCGGGCTCGCGCTGCCGAAGCGCTCGATGGCCATCGCGATCGCGGCGATCACGATGTCCGGCGCGATCGGCGGATTCGCGAGCCCGTTCCTGATGGGCGTGCTGAACACCGCCACCGGCTCGATGCGCGGCGGCCTCTATTTCAACGCCGCGTTGCTCGCGGCCGGCTGCGTGGCGCTCTTCCGCACGCTGCGCGCCCGGGCGGCGTCCCCTGCGCGCGCGGTCTAAGCGCGCCCCCTTCCCTTCACTCCTTCATCGACACATCCATGAATTTCGAACTCGATCTCGACCACCAGATGATCAAGGATCTCGTCGCACGCTTCGTGAAAGACGAGCTGATGCCGCTCGAAGCGGCCGTGATGGCGCGCGAGGCCGACGGCCAGCGCTTCGCGCTGCTCGCCGACGAGCGCGCGCGGCTCGACGAGCGTTCACGGCAACTCGGTCTGTGGGGTCTCGACGCGCCCGCCGACGCCGGCGGCTCGGACCTGCCGGCCGTCGCGATGGTCGGCGTGAACGAAGCGATCGGCACGACCGTGACGCCATACGTCCTCCCGCCCGACTCGCCGAACCTGCGGATGCTGTGCGACGCGGCCGACGACGCACAGCGCGCGCGCTACCTCGAACCGTACGCGCGCGGCGTCACGCGCTCCGCAATGGCGATTTCCGAGCCGGGTGCCGGCTCGGACCCGGGCGCGCTGTCGACGACGGCCGAGCGCGACGGCGACACGTGGGTGCTGAACGGCCGGAAGATCTGGATCAGCCACGCGCGCGAAGCCGACTGGACGATCGTGATGGCGCTGACCGACCGAAGCAAGGGCAAGCGCGGCGGCATGTCGGCATTCATCGTCGAGCGCGACACGCCGGGCTTCGTCATCGAACGCCGCATTCCGATGATCGGCGGGCTGTCGACCTATGAAATCGTGCTGGAGGATTGCCGCGTTCCCGCCACGCAGCTGCTGGGCCGCGAAGGCGCCGGTTTCGCGCCGATGCAGGCGCGCCTGTCGAACCGTCGCCTGGAGATGGCCGCTTGGTGCATCGGCCGCGCCGAGCGCGCGGTCGCGCTGCTGTGCGACCATGCGAAACAGCGCAAGACCTTCGGCGTGCCGCTGGCCGAGCGCCAGGCGGTCCAGTGGTGGGTCGCCGACGCGCTGACGCAGATCCACGCGTGCCGCCTGATGACCTATGAAGCGGCCGCACGAGTGGATGCCGGACAGGATGCGCGCACGCAGATCTCGATGGTCAAGGTGTTCGCGACGGAGATGGCGTCGGGCGTCATCGATCATGCGATGCAGACGCTCGGCGCGATGGGCATGACGAAGGAGCTGCCTCTGCATCAGATGGCGAACGAAGCGCGGCTGATGCGCATCTTCGAAGGCCCGACCGAAGTGCATCGCTGGGTCGTCGCACGCAGCGTGCTGTGACGCCGCCATCACCGGTTCCCCGATCGCGCGCGTCGCGCCGTTTTCCTCACGGAGTCGCACCTTGGATACACGTCATCTCGTCGATCCCGACATCCGCCCCTGGCTGGACGTCTGGCCGACCGTCACGCTCACCGCCGACAACCTCGCCCGGCATCGCGACCGCGTCCTGCCGCTGCCGCCGATCGACACGGTCGGCAACACGCTCCAGCATCGGCGCGTGCCGGGCTCCGGCGGCGCGCCGGACGTGCCGGTGCGTGTATACCTGCCCGACGACGCGACGCGCCCGCTGCCGGCGATCGTGCACATGCACGGCGGCGGCTATGTGCGCGGGGCCGCGAAGGATCTCGAAGCCGTGCATCGCCCGCTGGTGAAGACGCTGGGGTGCGCGCTGGTGTCGATCGACTACCGCCTCGCGCCCGAGACGCCGTTTCCCGGCGCGATCGACGACTGCTACGCGGCACTCGCCTGGACCTTCCACCACGCGGACGCGCTCGGCATCGATCCGTCGCGCATCGGCGTGATGGGCGAAAGCGCGGGCGGCGGGCTCGCGGCCGCGCTGGCGTTGCTGGCGCGCGATCGCGGCGAATACCCGCTGGCGTTCCAGCACCTGATGTATCCGATGCTCGACGACCGCACCTGCGTGCGCGCACCGCATCCGCATGCCGGCGAATTCGTCTGGCACGCGGCCAACAACCGGTTCGCGTGGACGTCACTGCTCGGCCACGCGCCGGGCCTCGACGGCGTGTCGCCCTACGCGGCGGCCGCCCGCGCGGAACGGCTCGACGGGCTGCCGCCGGCGTTCATCGCCGTCGGCACGGTCGACCTGTTCGTCGACGAGAACATCGGCTACGCGCAGCGGCTCATCCGGGCCGGCGTGCCCACCGAGCTGCACGTCTTCCCAGGTGGCGTGCACGGCTTCGACATCGTGCCCGACGCGCGCGTATCGACGGCCGCGCGGCGCATCGGCCACGACGCGCTGCGCCGCTTCCTGCACGGCTGACCGCCATCGACGCAGAGACGAAAAAGGGCGGCCGAAGCCGCCCTTGCCGTTCGTCGATACGACGCCCGACACGCTCAGAACGCATCCCCCGGCACCCGCACCCAGCCTTCCATCAGCACGCGCGCGCTGCGGCTCATGATCGCCTTCGTGACGGTCCATTCGCCATTCTCGAGCCGGGCTTCCGCGCCGACGCGCAGCGTCCCCGACGGATGCCCGAAGCGCACCGCGTTGCGTTCACCGCCGCCCGCCGCCAGGTTGACGAGCGTGCCGGGGATCGCCGCGGCCGTGCCGATCGCGACCGCCGCCGTGCCCATCATCGCGTGATGCAGCTTGCCCATCGACATCGCCCGCACCAGCAGGTCGATGTCGCCCGCGTTCACGCGCTTGCCGCTCGACGCGACATAATCGGCCGGCTTCGCGACGAACGCGACCTTCGGGGTGTGCTGACGCGTTGCGATCTCGTCGAGCGTGTCGATCAGGCCCATGCGCAGCGCGCCGTGCGCCCGGATCGTCTCGAACTTCTCGAGCGCCTTCGGGTCGCCGTTGATCGCGTCCTGCAGCTCGGTGCCCGTATAGCCGATCGCCTCGGCCTCGACGAAGATGGTCGGAATCCCCGCGTTGATCATCGTCGCCTTCAGCGTGCCGATGCCCGGCACGGCGAGGTCGTCGACGAGGTTGCCGGTCGGGAACATCGAGCCGCCCGAGCCTTCTTCCTCCGCGGCCGGATCCATGAATTCGAGCTGCACTTCGGCAGCCGGAAACGTGACGCCGTCCAGCTCGAAATCGCCCGTCTCCTGCACCGCGCCGTTCGTGATCGGCACGTGCGCGACGATCGTCTTGCCGATGTTCGCCTGCCAGATCCGCACGGTCGCGATGCCGTCGCGCGGCACGCGCGACGCATCGACGAGCCCGCCGCTGATCGCGAACGGGCCGACCGCCGCCGACAGGTTGCCGCAGTTGCCGGTCCAGTCGACGAATGCCTTGTCGATCGCGACCTGCCCGAACAGGTAGTCGACGTCGTGGCCGGGGCGCGTGCTCTTCGACACGATCACCGTCTTGCTGGTCGACGACGTCGCGCCGCCCATCCCGTCGATCTGCTTGCCGTACGGATCGGGGCTGCCGATCACGCGCAGCAGCAGCGCGTCGCGTGCGGCGCCCGGTGCCTGCGCGGCGTCCGGCAGATCCTGCAGCCGGAAGAACACGCCCTTGCTGGTGCCGCCGCGGATATACGTCGCCGGAATCCTGATTTGAGGAATGTGAGCCATGTTTGCGTTGTCCCTGTGTGGCCCGGTCAGGCGGCCTGCGACGATTCGAGGAAGTCCTGCGCGAAACGCTGCAGCACGCCGCCCGCCTCGTAGATCGACACTTCCTCGGCCGTATCGAGCCGGCACGTCACGGGCACCGCGACGCGATCGCCGTTCTTGCGGTGAATCACGAGCGTGAGGTCGGCGCGCGGCGTACGCTCGCCGATCACGTCGAAGGTCTCGGTGCCGTCGATGCCGAGCGTCGCGCGGTTCGTGCCCGGCTTGAACTCGAGCGGCAGCACGCCCATCCCGATCAGGTTCGTGCGGTGGATCCGCTCGAAGCCTTCGGCGACGATCGCCTCGACGCCCGCGAGCCGCACGCCCTTCGCGGCCCAGTCGCGCGACGAGCCCTGGCCGTAGTCGGCACCGGCGACGACGATCAGCGGCTGCTTGCGATTCATGTACGTCTCGATCGCTTCCCACATCCGCATGACCTTGCCTTCGGGCTCGACGCGCGCGAGCGAGCCCTTCTTCACGGCGCCGTCGACGACCGCCATCTCGTTGATCAACGTCGGGTTCGCGAAGGTCGCGCGCTGCGCGGTCAGGTGGTCTCCCCGGTGCGTCGCGTACGAATTGAAGTCCTCTTCCGGCAGGCCCATCTTCGTGAGGTACTCGCCGGCCGCGCTGTTCGCGAGGATCGCGTTCGACGGCGACAGGTGGTCGGTCGTGATGTTGTCGCCGAGCACCGCGAGCGGGCGCATGCCCTTGAGCGTGCGCTCGCCGGCCAGCGCGCCTTCCCAGTACGGCGGACGGCGAATGTACGTGCTTTGCGGACGCCAGTCGTACAGCGGCGCCGCGCGCTCGCCCGCATCGGCCGCGCGCGCGAACATCGGTTCGTAGACCTTGCGGAACTGCTCGGGCTTCACGCTCGATGCGACGATCGCGTCGATCTCCTCGTCCGTCGGCCAGATGTCCTTCAGCGTGACAGGCTTGCCGTCCTGGTCGTGGCCGAGCGCGTCCTTCTCGATGTCGAAGCGGATCGTGCCGGCGATCGCATACGCGACGACGAGCGGCGGCGATGCGAGAAACGCCTGCTTCGCATACGGGTGGATGCGGCCGTCGAAGTTGCGGTTGCCGGACAGCACGGCGGTCGCGTACAGGTCGCGATCGACGATCTCCTGCTGGATCTTCGGATCGAGCGCGCCCGACATCCCGTTGCAGGTCGTGCACGCGAACGCGACGATGCCGAAGCCGAGCTTCTCGAGTTCCGGCAGCAGGTTCGCTTCTTCCAGATACAGCTCGACCGCCTTCGAGCCCGGCGCGAGCGAGCTCTTCACCCACGGCTTGCGCGTGAGGCCCTTCGCGTTCGCGTTGCGCGCGAGCAGGGCCGCGGCGATCACGTTGCGCGGGTTGCTGGTGTTCGTGCAGCTCGTGATCGCGGCGATGATCACCGCGCCGTCGGGCATCTCGCCCGCCTTCTCTTCCCACTGGCCGGCGATGCCGCGCGCGGCGAGGTCGGACGTCGGCAGCCGCTTGTGCGGGTTCGACGGGCCGGCCATGTTGCGCACCACGCTCGACAGGTCGAACGTCAGCGTGCGCTCGTACTGCGCGCCGTTCAGCGTGTCGGCCCACAGGCCCGCCGCCTTCGCGTAGGTCTCGACGAGCTTCACCTGCTCGTCGCTGCGGCCGGTGAGGCGCAGGTAGTCGGTCGTCTGGCCGTCGATGAAGAACATCGCGGCCGTCGCGCCATATTCGGGCGCCATGTTCGAGATCGTCGCGCGGTCGCCGAGCGTGAGGCTCGCCGCGCCCGCACCGCGGAATTCCAGGTACGCGCCGACCACCTTTTCCTTGCGCAGGAATTCGGTCAGCGCGAGCACGATGTCGGTCGCGGTGATGCCGGGCTGGCGCTTGCCGGTCAGTTCGACGCCGACGATGTCGGGCAGGCGCATCCACGATGCGCGGCCGAGCATCACGTTCTCCGCCTCCAGCCCGCCCACGCCGATCGCGATCACGCCGAGCGCGTCGACGTGCGGCGTGTGGCTGTCGGTGCCGACGCAGGTGTCCGGATACGCGACGCCGTCCTGCGCCTGGATCACCGGCGACATCTTCTCCAGGTTGATCTGGTGCATGATGCCGTTGCCCGGCGGGATCACGTCGACGTTCTCGAACGACTGCTTGGTCCATTCGATGAAGTGGAAGCGATCCTCGTTGCGGCGATCCTCGATCGCGCGATTCTTCGCGAACGCGTCCGGATCGAAGCCGCCGCACTCGACGGCGAGCGAGTGGTCGACGATCAGCTGCACGGGCACGACCGGGTTCACCTTCGCCGGGTCGCCGCCGCGCTCGGCGATCGCGTCGCGCAGGCCCGCGAGGTCGACGAGCGCCGTCTGGCCGAGGATGTCGTGGCACACCACGCGCGCCGGGAACCACGGGAAGTCGCGTTCGCGCTTGCGCTCGACGATCTGCTTCAGCGAATCGGCGAGGATCGCCGGATCGCAGCGGCGCACGAGGTTTTCGGCGAGCACGCGCGACGTGTACGGCAGCGTGTCGTACGCGCCGGGAGCGATCGCTTCGACCGCGGCACGCGCGTCGAAGAAGTCCAGCGACGTGCCGGGCAGGGGTTTGCGGTAGGCGGTATTCATGATGTGGGGCGGAAATCGGGGTAAGACGTTCCGCGCGCGCCGGCAGCCCACATCATGGGCGCCGGTGCGCGCGGCGGGCGTGTCAGCGCTTCTCGATCGGCACGAACTGCAGATCTTCCGGGCCGGTGTAGTTCGCGCTCGGGCGGATGATCTTGTTGTCGACGCGCTGCTCGATGATGTGCGCGCTCCAGCCGGACGTACGCGAGATCACGAACAGCGGCGTGAACATCGCGGTCGGCACGCCCATCATGTGATACGACACGGCGCTGAACCAGTCGAGGTTCGGGAACATCTTCTTCGCGTCCCACATCACCGATTCGAGGCGCTCGGCGATGCTGTACAGCTTCAGGTCGCCCGCTTCCTTCGACAGCTTGTGCGCGACGCCCTTGATCACCTTGTTGCGCGGATCGGAAATCGTGTAGACCGGATGGCCGAAGCCGATCACGACTTCCTTGTTCTCGACGCGGCGGCGGATATCGGCTTCGGCGTCGTCCGGCGAGCTGTAGCGGCTCTGGATTTCATACGCGACTTCGTTTGCGCCGCCGTGCTTCGGCCCGCGCAGCGCGCCGATCGCGCCGGTGATCGCCGAGTAGATGTCCGATCCCGTGCCGGCGATCACGCGGCCGGTGAACGTCGATGCGTTGAACTCGTGCTCCGCGTACAGGATCAGCGACGTGTGCATCGCGTCGACCCACGACTTCGACGGCGTCTTGCCGTGCAGCAGGTGCAGGAAGTGGCCGCCGATCGAGTCGTCGTCGGTTTCCGTCTCGATGCGCTTGCCGTTGTGCGAGAAGTGATACCAGTACAGCAGCATCGAGCCGAGCGACGCCATCAGGCGGTCGGCGATGTCGCGCGCGCCCGGCAGGTTGTGATCGTCCTTCTCCGGCAGCACGGTGCCGAGCACCGACACGCCGGTGCGCATCACGTCCATCGGGTGGGCGGAGGCCGGGATCTGCTCGAGCGCGGCCTTCAGCGCGTTCGGCAGGCCGCGCAGCGCGCGCAGCTTGGTCTTGTACGCGGCCAGTTCGGTCAGGTTCGGCAGCGTGCCGTGCACGAGCAGGTGCGCGATTTCCTCGAACTCGCACGATTCGGCGACGTCGAGAATGTCGTAGCCGCGGTAGTGCAGGTCGTTGCCGGTCTTGCCGACCGTGCACAGCGCCGTATTGCCGGCCGTCACGCCCGACAGCGCCACCGACTTCTTCGGCTTGAATGCGCCTGCGGCGGCCGGTGCTGCTGCGTCTTTCGTCTCGCTCATGTTTCCGTTCTCCAATGGGTATCGGGGGTGTCATGTCGGCCGGGCGCGGCGCGGGTGCGCGCGCTCCGGCTTCATGCAAAGCATTCCGGGAACCGTGTCCCGGCGCGCGGGCCGCGTTACTTCTTGCCCTGCGCGAACAGTTCGTCGAGCTTCTGCTCGTAGGCGTGATAGCCGAGGAAGTCGTACAGCTCGGCGCGGGTCTGCATGGTCGGCACGGCAGCCTTCTGCGTGCCGTCGCGGCGCAGCGTCTCGTAGAAATTCAGCGCGGCCTTGTTCATCGCGCGATACGCGCCGCAGCAGTACAGCGCGATGTCGACGTTCGCCTCGCGAAGTTCGTCGAGCGTGAACAGCGGCGTCGAGCCGAACTCGGTCAGGTTCGCGAGGATCGGCACCTTCACGGCGGCCTTGAAGCGGCGGTAGTCGTCGAGCGTCTTCATCGCTTCCGGGAAGATCATGTCGGCGCCGGCTTCCACGTATGCGATCGCGCGCTCGATCGCGGCGTCGATCCCTTCGGCGGCGGCCGCGTCGGTGCGGGCCATGATCACGAACTGGTCGTCGGTGCGCGCATCGACCGCGGCCTTCACGCGATCGACCATTTCGTCGGTCGGCACGACTTCCTTGCCCGGACGGTGGCCGCAACGCTTCTGGCCGACCTGGTCCTCGAGGTGGACGGCCGCGACGCCGGCCTTGATGAACGAGCGCACCGTGCGCGCGATGTTGAACGCGCCGCCCCAGCCCGTGTCGATGTCGACCAGCAGCGGCAGGTCGGTCGCGTTGGTGATCCGGTTCGCGTCGATCAGCACGTCTTCCATCGTGCTGATGCCGAGATCGGGGATGCCGAGCGAATTCGCGGCGACGCCGCCGCCCGACAGGTAGACAGCCTTGAAGCCGACGGCCTGCGCCATCTTGGCTGCGTACGCGGTGATCGCGCCGACCACCTGCAGCGGCTGCTCGGCCGCGACTGCCGCGCGGAATTTCGCGCCGGCGCTCTGAAGATGCGTGTTGCTCATGAACGGCCTCCTGAAGGAATGCCCATCAACAGCAAGGACCGGGCCAGCTCGCGAAACGCCGCTAACCCACTGATTCTTAAGCAACCGGTAGGTGCATTGAATCGTCCGGGGATTTCAATTCGGCAATTCCATGTTTCAAAAATGAAATCGCGCGCGCATAATCGATCGCCATGGACCTCTCCTCGACCAAGCCCGTCGGCCCGGCCGACCGCACCGTTCGCCCGCGCATCTGGGCGATGGGCATCAGCCGCCTGCGCGACCTGTTTCGCGAGATCGCCGGCGAATTCGACGAGCGTGCCGACGTGCGCATCGTCACGCGCGCGTACGAAGATGCGCTGAGCGCGATCGCGGAGGCCGGCACCGCGCGGCCCGACGTGATCGTCGCGGCCGGCTCCAACGGCGGCTTCCTGAAAACGCGTGCGCAGGTGCCGGTCGTGGTGGTGTCGCCGACCGGCTTCGACGTGATGCAGGCGCTCGCGCGCGCACGGCGCGACGCCTCGCGGATCGCGCTCGTCAGCGCCGGCGAGACGCCGCCCGAAGTGCGCCGCTTCGTCGCCGCCTACGGCCTCGACGTGCAGTTTGCGTCATATCAGTCCGCGCAGGAAGCGGAAGCCTGCGTGCACGACCTGCACGACCGCGGCATCGAGACGATCGTCGGCCCCGGCCTCGTCACCGATCTCGCGGCGAGCGCCGGCATGGGCGCGGTGTTCCTGTATTCGCACGCGTCGGTGCGCAAGGCGGTCGAGACGGCGCTCGAAGTCGCGTACGCGACGCACGCCGAGGCGTTTCGCCGCCAGCGGCTCGACAACCTGTTGCAGCACCTGCGCGACGGCGTGGTCGCGCTCGATGCGCGCGGTCGCGTCGAAGCCATCAACGAGCGGCTCGCGTCGGCGCTCGGGGTCGAACCCGCGGCGGCCGTCGGCCGCGCGCTCGTCGACCTGCGTCCGGAGCTGCGCACGCTGCGCGGCGAGGACGGCGACGCGCTCGCGACCGTGCGCGGCGTGCGCTACGTCGTGCATCGCGGGCCGCTGGTCGATCGCGGCGTCACGTCGGGCAGCGTGCTGACGTTCCAGGAATCGCGCGCGGTCGAACGGCTCGACCGTGCGCTGCGCTCGCAACCGAACACGCAGCAGTTCGCGGCGCGCTACACGCTCGACGACGTGGTCGGCGCGTCCGCACCGATGGCGCGCGTGCGCGACCTCGTGCGCCGCTACGCGAAATCCGACGCGACCGTCCTCGTGCTCGGCGAAAGCGGCACCGGCAAGGAAATGATCGCGCAGAGCCTGCACGCGCTGTCCGTGCGGCGCAACTATCCGTTCGTCGCGATCAACTGCGGCGCGTTTCCGGAGGCGCTGCTCGAGAGCGAGCTGTTCGGTTACGAGGAAGGCGCGTTCACCGGCGCGCGGCGCGGCGGCAAGACCGGGCTGTTCGAGGCCGCGCACCGCGGCACGCTGTTTCTCGACGAGATCGGCGAGATGCCGCCATCGCTGCAAAGCCGACTGCTGCGCGTGCTGCAGGAGCGCGAGGTGATCCGCCTCGGCTCGACCGAGCCGATCCGCATCGACGTGCGCGTGATCGCCGCGACGCACCGCCCGCTGCTCGCGGCCGTCGAGGACGGCACGTTCCGCGCGGACCTGTATTACCGGCTCAACATCCTGAACATTGGCCTGCCGCCGCTGCGCGAGCGCGCCGCCGACATTCCGGCGCTCGCGGCCACGCTGCTCGTGCAGGCCGCGCGGCGTGAATCGCGGCTGGCCGAACGCGTGCGCGAAGTCGGCGATGCGATGCGCGTGCTCGACGCGACGCAGGCGACGCTCGCGCGCTACCGGTGGCCCGGCAACGTGCGGGAACTGCAGAACGTGGTCGAGCGGATCGCGGTGGAACTGGCCGAGGAAGTCGACGAACACGATCCGGGCGCCGCGTGCACGGCGCTCACGCCCGATGCGCTGCAGGCGATCGCGCCCGAGTTGTTCGCGGCACCGCCCGACGCCACCGACACCGACGACGCACAGACGCTCCACGCGCGTCGCCGTCGCGCCGAAGCCGACGAGATCCGCGCGGTGCTCGATGCGTGCGGCGGCGATCGCGATCGCGCATGCGCGATGCTCGGCATCAGCAAGACCACGCTGTGGCGGAAGCTGTCGGCGAAATAGGTTCGGGCGGAATGGGCGCGGCAGCATGACATGCTGCGCGCGCTGCCGTCAATCAGCCTTGTGATAGTGGCGGTAAGCCTTCGCGCGATTGCCGCACGACGACATCGAGCACCAGCGGCGGCTACCGTTCTTGCTGTCGTCGATGAACAGCCACTGGCATGCATCGTTCGCGCAGCGCTTGACCTTCGCGAGCCGCGTGCCGCCCAGCAGGTCCGTCGCCGACCACAGCACCGGGCTCAGCAGCCCCGCGAGCGTCGCGTCCGCTGCCCCGAGCCGCCACGCGTAGCCGCCGTCGATCCGCGCGAGCGCGACGCGCGGCGCCGCTTCCGCCAGAAAACCGCCCAGCAGCGCGAGATCGTCGGCTTGCGGCTCGCGCCGCTCGGCTTGCGCGTGAAAGAGCCGATACAGCGCCTCGCGCAACGCGAGCGCTCGCGCCAGCATCGCAGGCTCCCCCCCTTTCTCCGTCACCTGTGCGCGACACACGTCGGCCAGGCCGGCCGGCACGCCCGCCTGCTCGCGACACCATGTGAGCAGGTCGTCCAGCGTGCCGAAGGTTTCGGTCGGCGCGTCCGCGCCGCGCCAATACAGCGTGTTCGCGAAATCGATGCTCAGCGTTTCGGACGGTGCCGGGACCAAGCAGTCCGTCGTGACGGAAGGTTGCGTTTTGCTCATGACGCGATCGTATCTAACCACCATGCCGGTTGACAAGCGTCCGGACACTTTCTAACATAACCAGCAAGGTGGTTAAAAAAGGTTTGCTGCACTGACGTCCCCACTTCAGTTCAAGGAGCCACAGATGATCGATCGTTCTTCCTGCGACGTTGTCCACACCGGCCGCAGCCGTGCCTTTCACGACAGCACGCTCGGCGCGCTTCGCTACAAGCGGCTGGCCTGGTGGCTGTAAACGGGTTTGCCGCACTGACGTCCCCCTTCAGTTCAAGGAGCCACAGATGATCGATCACCTTTCGTTCGGGGTTGCCCACATCGACCGCAGCCGCGCGTTCTACGACAGCACGCTCGGCGCGCTCGGCTATAAGCGGCTGTACAGCGACGACGGATCCCTCGGCTACGGCACCAGCGAACCGGTGCTGTGGTTGCAGCACGCGGTGCGTCCGGTCGTCGCCGATCCCGATTCCGGGTTGCACTTGTCGTTTCGCGCATCGTCGCCCGTGGAAGTCGACGCGTTTTATCGCGCCGCGCTGCAGCACGGCGGACAGGACAACGGCGGGCCAGGCAAACGCGAGCACTACGGTCCCGGCTACTACGCGGCGTTCGTCGTCGATCCCGACGGATATCGGCTCGAAGCCCATTGCGAACTGGACAACGTCGTCTGATCCGGTTCGCACCGACACGGGTGAATGACGAGGGCCCGATTCCGCATCGCGCGGAATCGGGCCCTCGTCTTTGCTGCATCGATGTCCGGTTCGCGGCGGCCACCGCGAACAATCACGCCAGTGACCGAGCGGACGGTCGGACGGCGCGACCGGTCTACTGCGCGTTGCGCGTGCGCTGCAGTTGCTCGCCCAGCCCCTCGACGCCGAGGCGCACGGTCTGGCCGGCTTTCAGGAACACCGGCGACGGCTTGATGCCCATCCCGACGCCCGGCGGCGTACCGGTCGTGATCACGTCGCCCGGTTGCAGCGTCATGCAGGTCGACAGGTAGGCGATCAGTTGCGCGACGGTGAACACCATCGTGCGCGTGTTGCCGTTCTGGTAGCGGTGGCCGTCGATTTCGAGCCACAGGTCGAGGCGCTGCGGATCGGGCACCTCGTCACGCGTCACGAGCCACGGGCCGATCGGGCCGAACGTATCGAAGCCCTTGCCCTTGTCCCACTGACCGCCGCGTTCGATCTGCCACTCGCGCTCGGAGACGTCGTTGACGACGCAATAGCCGGCGACGTAATCCAGCGCGCGCGCCTCGTCGACGTCCTTGCACGTCGCGCCGATCACGACGCCCAGCTCGACTTCCCAGTCCGTCTTCACGGAGCCCTTCGGGATGTCGATGCCGTCGTTCGGGCCGCAGATCGAACTCGTCCACTTGCCGAACACCACCGGCTCCTTCGGTACCGGCATGCCGGCCTCGGCCGCGTGATCGGCATAGTTCAGACCAATGCCGATGAACTTGCCGACGCGCCCGACGCACGCGCCGATGCGTGGCTCGCCCGGGACCAGCGGCAGCGTGGCCGGGTCGATCGCGCGCAAGCGCGCGAGAGCGGCGTCGGACAGCGCGTCGCCGGCAAGATCCGGCACATGCGCGGAAAGGTCGCGAATCCGGCCGTCCGCGTCGAGAATACCGGGCTTTTCCTGGCCGGACGGGCCATAGCGAAGCAGTTTCATCGTGCTCAACCTCTATTGTCGAATGTGACAGGATACCGGCCGACGCAGCCGCCTATGGCCACGCGCCGGACTGAATGCCGATCGTCGATGACGCGCGTCGGCGCCGCATCCGGCAGGCCAATCGACACGCGAGGCTCGCGCTGGCGCAGCGATCGCGGCGCCGCACCGGAGTGCGACGCGCATCGAACGGGCGGCCACCGGTCTGCGCATCGGCGACGACGGCCCGGCATCCGCGACACGTGCCGGCCTGTGCAGTGCCGGCCGGCTTCACGCGCGGCCGCGCCGTCGCTGGCCCGCCGCTCTTTGTACCATCGGCTGCCCGCCGTGAAATGGCCCGCGACGGATAACGACTATTGGTGCGCCCGCGGAGGTTGCACCGCAGCATCGGGCCCGCCGAACCATTCGGCTTTACGCCAAAAACCACCCGTCCGTCGACTCCGAAAGATGAATTGCGAATATTTCTTATGACACTGTCATCGGGAACGATATCTAATCCGTTCTTGCTGGGTAACGATCGGTAAAAAGACGCTGCATTGCACACTGGATGTTTGTTGTTGAGCTCGCCCGGATGGCAGTCACATCCGCATGCGGCTTCACGAATCCGCGTGCAAAACCGGTCAGCGTGCGTCGCCCACCGATCGGCAATCCCCCGGACTTCCTACCCCATGACGCAAACGACCACTAACCCGCTCCCCGGCAGCGACGCACGGGAGACGATGGGCGCAGCCGACCGATATCGCGCGCCCGCGCTCGACAAGGGTCTCGACATTCTCGAACTCCTGTCGGAACAGAAGGAAGGACTCACCCGCACCGAAATCACGAAGGAACTCGGCCGCAACGCGAGCGAGATCTACCGGATGCTCGAGCGTCTCGTCGCACGCCGCTACGTGATGCGCTCGAGCGGCGGCGACCGTTACACGCTCAGCCTGAAACTGTTCGCGCTCGCACATCGGCATCCGCCGATGAACCGGCTGATCGCCGAGGCGTTGCCGCTGATGCAGCGCTTTGCCGACGCGGCCGAACAGTCGTGCCACCTGACCGTCTACGATCGCGGCAACCTGCTCGTGATCGCGCAGGTGGACGGCCCCGGCCCCTGGGGCGTGTCGGTGCGGCTCGGCTCGCGCGTCGGGCTCGCCGATACGGCGTCGGGTCGCGTGATGCTGTCGTTCCAGGGTGCCGAGCAGCGTGCGCACATGCTGGCCGAGCATCGCAAGGTCAAAGGCGAAGCCGCGATGAACGAGCAGGAACTCGCGCACGCGTGCCAGTCCATTCGCCAGTCTGGCTACGTGCGCCAGGACAGCCGCCAGGCATACGGCGTGACAGACCTGAGCGCGCCGATTCTCGGCCCGGCCGGCCATGCGATCGCGGTGCTGACCTGCCCGTACATGCGCCGGATCGACGCGCATATGGCGCCGTCGGTCGAGGTGGTCGTCGCAGGACTGCGCGATACGGCAGGCCAGTTGTCGATGTGCCGCGCGGAGACTTGCTGAACGTTGCAGAACGGTCGACCGCGCTGAAGGCGGTCGACCGTTCGGGCGCGGTGGTCGTTCGGTCACGCGGCCAGCGGATCAAGCAGGCGGGCGGGCTCGACATCGCGCACGCGGTGTGCGACGCGCGCCGGCCGCGCGGGCTTTCGTCCCGGCATTCCACAGACCGTTTCCGGATGCGCGGACGCCGCGCTACGCTAGAATAGCGGCCCTCTCAAAAACTACGTCGGCCGGCTGTCGCGGCCGTCGTATCCGATGGATGTCATGGCCAAACTTCTGAACGATCAAGAATTCCAGCGTTTCTCCGAACTTCAGCAGAAGCAGGCAAGCTTCACGATCACGCCCGAGGAAGCGGACGAGCTGCGCGACATCGTCGCGCGCGCGCAGAAGAAGCGCGACGACCGTGCCGAAGCGATGCGCGCGATCGAGAACTACATCGAGCAGTTCGACATCACGCCCGACGAACTCTTCTCGCCCGAGCAGATCGGCGACGCCGCGCGCACCTATGGCCTCATCACGGCCACCAAGAAGGAACGCACGTTGCCGCCGTCGATCACGTTCAATGGCAAGCCGTACCAATGGACCAAGACGCTTCCGGACGACGTGCGCGGCGCGCTGTTCGATGCATTTACGTCCGGCGAATCGGTCAAGCGCTTCATCGCGATGCCGAAAGACACCGCGCGTTGCGCCCTGACGATCGCCCGGCTCGAGCGCGAAACCGGCGGCGTCTATGCCGACGCGCACCTCGAAGAACTCGCGATTTCGCGCGACCAAGTGAACGACGCAGCGTCGAAACTCGCTGCGTAAATGCCATCGCGGGCACGGTTCATGCGTGCCCGCACCGGCGCGGACGCCGGCACAAGCCCGCGCCGCGCCAGCCGGAGCACTGCGCCCGCAGGCTCCCGAAAAGTCTCACCGAAGCGTCCCGTAAACGCTCACCAGAGCATCCTGTAAAAGCTCACCTGAGGTTCCCGGAGACGCTCACCGGCCCCTCCCGAACGTCCTCACCAACGCATCCCTGAGACGCTCACCACCCCTTCCCGGAAAGGCTCACCGGGGCTTCCCGCAAGGGCTCACCGGCAGCTCCCGCGAAGGCTCACCGGGTGCTCCCGTATCGACTCACCCAATTGCTCCCGGGAAGGCTCACCCTCGGCTCCTGAAAATTCTCACCTTTGTTCCGTTTCCGATGCTGCCGGTGCGCAATGCGGGCGTCAGTGCGCTCAAATATGGTGCCGGGACCGGTGGCACGCGGAGGTCATCGGCGCACGCAACCGCCCGCCGCGGACGCCATGACCCGACGCACTCGCCCTTCCCCGCCGGTCGCGAAGCCAGCGCTTTACCGATCCGCATATTGGAGCGAAAGAGTTGAACGATCTGCATCCCGAACTACAATCAATTCGCTCCGTCGCGACTGTAAATCACCGACATCGCGCGTTCCGCAGCCGCTGCACACGATACCGCCGGCCCTTCGGACACGCTCGCCGACGCAACTACGGTTGCAGCTTCATCCTGAACCCCACCACGCCGGGTTCCTCCGTCGTCGACACCTCGAAACCGCAGGATTTCGCCAGCGAGATCATCGCGGTGTTCTCGCGCAGCGCCTCGCCCACCATCCACGCGGTGCCACGCGATCGCGCGTAGTCGATGATACGGGCCATCATCAGCCGCCCGAGACCCTTGCCCTTCTGATCGGGCCGGACAGCGATCGCGAACTCGGCCGTCTCGTTGTCGGGATCGGTAACCGCGCGCGCCACCGCGAGTGTGTGCGACCGGCCCGACACGTCGGTGAACGACACGATGAAGGCCATCTCGCGGTCGTAGTCGATCTGCGTCATGCGCGCGACTTGCGAATGATCGAAGCTGCGCACCGCACCGAAGAAACGCATCCGCAGATCGTCCGGCGTCATCGCGCCAAGCAGCTCGTTGTGCGCTTCCTCGTCTTCCGGACGGATCGGCCGGATCGTCACGGTCTCGCCGCGCCATTCGAACGTCTGCTCGAGATGGCGCGGATACGGCATGATCGCGAGCCGGCTGCGCCCGGCCGCCAGCGTGACGCGCGGCGCGACCACGTATGCCCGGTCGGAGCGAACGCGCAGCGTGACCGACATCGCGACGACCTCGCGCACGTCGCAAACGACCTGCGACAGCGCCGTCAGCGCGTCGAGCGTGGGTTCGACGGGCGTGCGGCGTGCATATGGCGAACGCTCCATCACCACGCGGGCGAGCACCGTATTCAGCGGCGGCAGCCCGTACACGACGAACGGCGCCGATACGCCGTCGGCCGACGGCACGGCATAGCGAAACACCGGGCCGAAGTTCGAATCGTCGTACATGTCGACCGTGACGTCGACGACTCTGGCGCCGGCCGACGCACCGGCCGGCTCGCCGTGCACGCCGAAGTGGGACAGCCAGCGCAACGCCGCTTCGCCAGCCAGTTCATGCTCGCCGGCCTCGACCATCCGCCGGGCCTCGGCCTGCGCGGACGCAACGCACTCGGCCGGCTGCAGCGGCGTGCCTTCGGGCGTCTGCATCAGCAACTGCCGCCCGAGGTTGTAGTCGACGAGCCGTGCGTATGCGCGCGCAAGCCGCTGCGGTGTGGTGTGCACCGGAATGCCGTTCGCGTGCAATGCGTCGCGCGTCGCCGCATCGACCGCACCGAAGAAACACGCGAGGATGCCGCGATACGCGTACTGCCGCGATTCGATCAGCGTGCGCGCGACCGCATCGGCCGGCGCGCTGTGGGACGTCGAATGCACGACGAACAGCGTGCCCGTTTGCGGGAACGGCGCGAGCGCCTTGATGGCGGCGCCGAAATGCTCGGGGCGCGCATCGTCTCCGAGCATCAGCGGATTGCCGGGCCCGGCGAGATGCGGCAGCGCGGCGGCGACCGCCGACGCTGCCTCGGCCGGCCAATCGACCAGCACATCGCGCACCTCCGCGACCGCATCGACCGCGAGTTTCGCGACGCCTGCGTCGCTCGTCACGAGTGTCGCCGCGCCGCGCGCGGTGACGCGCCCGACGCCGAGCGTCTCGATCTCGTCGAGCAGATCGTCGAGCGCATCGACACGCACCATCCCCGCACGCTGGAAGGCCGCGGTGTAAAGCGCATCACCGGGATCGGCGCGCCCGGTGCGCAACGCGAGCACCGGCTTGTTGCGCGCCGCCGCACGCGCTGCCGACATGAACTTGCGCGCGGCACACACGGTGTCGAGCTCGAGCAGGATCGCGCGCGTGCCGGGGTCGCTCGCGAGGTAGTCGAGCACGTCGCCCGCATCGACGTCGGCCTCGCTACCCAGCGCAACGACATGTGAAAAGCCGAGGCCTCGCGCATCGGCCCAGCCGAGCACCGCATTCGTCAGCGCGTTGGATTGCGACACCCAGGCGACGCCGCCCGATCGCGCCGTATAGGCCGGTGCGCCGAAATGCGCATGCCGTGCGGGCGACAGCACGCCGAGGCTGCCGGGCCCGACAATACGGAGCACGAACGGCTTCGCGGCCTTGAGTGTGCGATCGAGCGCGGCGCGATCGGCGTCGGTGCGCGCCTCGCCGACGATCACCGCGACACGCGTGCCGATCTCGCCGAGCTTGCGCACGATGCCGGCCCATGTGGCGGGCGGCGTGCAGATCACGGCGACCGATGGCGGCGCGGGCAGCCGGTCGACATCGGCCACGACCGCGTACCCGTTCAGCTCGCGGTACTTCGGATTGACGGGCCACACGGGCCCATCGAACGCGCCATCGAGCACGCGCGCCCACACCATCGCTCCAATACTGCCCACGCGCGACGATGCACCGACGACCGCAACGGACCTGGGCTGGAACAACGCATCGAGATGACGGACGGTCACATCGGCTCCATACGGTAACGAAAGACGACCCGACCGGCGCACGAGCCGGATGGCCGTGCGCCGGTCGACGCGAACTCCAAGCATAGGCGAACCCGATGCCGCTGCCTATATGCCGAACGGCCGACTGTGCGACGCGCATCAATGCCCGCAACATGGGCAGGTCATCGACGTCTTCGCACACGCAACGGGCGAGGGCGACACGATGCGGTCTTCCGGTCGCCGCTTCAAAGGTGAGGATTTACAGGAGGCATGGTGAGCAAGTTCGGGAATTGCAGGGCGCGCAGCGTAAATGCGCGAGAGGTGATCGCAATCGGCAGTACGTCTGCACCGCGCAGATCGGGAATGCCAATGCGCACATGCCGCGCAATTGCGGTGTTGTTTACGGGAATTCGCGGTGATATCCGCTCGAATCGCGGCGAATTCGCAAAACGATATCCGTCAATCGCGCGGCATCGGTGTTCAATTCGCGGTTTCGAGTCGTGCCGCGGCTGCCCAAAAACAAAACGGTGCGACGGCCGCATGGCCGTTCGCACCGTCAGTCAGCGCACGAAAGGTGAGGATTTTCGGGAGTCAGTCCTTGATCAGGAAACGCGCGCGATTCTTGCCGAGCCATGCCGGCGCCCGCCCGCGGCCACTCCACGTTTCACCCGTCTTCGGGTTCAGGTACTTCGGCGGCAACGGACGCTTCGGTTTCGCGGCAGCAGCGGCGCCGATCGGTCGAAAACCGAGCTCTTCCGCGGTAATGTCGAATTCCTCGATTTTCGCCCGAATGGCGGCAATCGCATCGGCAATTGCCTTTTCGCGTTCCTTGTCGATCTTTTGCTGAAGTCTTTCGAGCTGCGCTGTCAGTTGCCTGTAGGTCGCCATATGGATGGGACTCCGTGAGTGTTATTCATGAAAAATAGCCAACTCCAAGCGAATAGAAAAGCGCTTCTCCCGATTACGGTCTCCTTATCCGGCCATGTCGGGATCAATAACCGCTTTTCTTCTTGCATGCGAAGAGAAGATTTCGCGTTGCGTCATCGGTTGATTGCTGGAGGACGTCGAATTCACCATTGCAGATGGCTCGGGCATTGTCCGTGCAATTGCTCCAGTCGCTGCCGGTGCACTGCACCTGCGAAGTCGGGCGCCCGTCAGAAGTGAACAGTGGCGCCCCGCCGCCGCACCCGCCGAGCCCCGCAATCAGGGCCAACAATCCGGCCCGACGCCAATGCGTTCGGGGCCACCGACAGACCGACGCAAGCATGTGTTTCATTGTTCTTTCCGTCAACCGATTTTTTAATGCCGCGAGTATGCCATGCACCGCCGGCAGGCGTTCAGTCGGGCGTCCGGTCCGGCCGTCCACGCGTCTTGTACGGCACGGCCCTGTGCGGATCGTCGGTGATGCGAACGAATACCCGCTCGACGTCGGGAAGCGCGCCGAGTTCGCGCTCCAGCGCCTGCCGATCGAATGCCGGATCGGCACACCCTTCGACATAAATGAAGCGCCGCTGCACGGTGATCCACAGGCTCGTGCCCTGCAGACGATCGGTGCCCGCGAAATGCGCTTTCGCCGCCTCGGCGATCGGCGCGTCATACATATACGAATTCGGTTTCGTGCAGCGGTGGGCGAGCCAGCAGGTGGTCCCGCGCTCGACGCGGTAATGCGCGTCGTCTTCCATCTCGGCGCGCGTCATCCACGGGCCGAGCGGCAACGGGCATTCGGCGAAGCCTCGCGACAGCGCGACGAACGGATCGTTGTACCAGTTGCGCCGTACCACGGGCGCGTCCCCGTCACCCGCCTGCGCGAGCGAGGACGTCGCCACCAGTGCGGCCAGCCATCCGGCAATTGCGAGTCGCTTCATCGTCGTCTCCTGTCGGGCACTTCACCGGTGCCATTCGTCATGTCCCAGCGCATCCACCGCTGCTTGCTACCGGTCGATCCCGAGCGCCGTCAGTTTCTTGTACAGCGTCGCCCGGCCGATGCCGATGCGTGCGGCCGCTTCGACCACCTTCCCGTCGCAGGCCGCAAGCGCGTCGATCAGGAACTGGCGCTCCCACGCGGCCAATGCATCGGTATACGAAACGACCGGCGCATCAGGCGCCCCCGCTGCATCGCCCGCATCCCGGCCGACCGGCGACGGAGCAGCCCGCATGCCTGCCGGCACGGCATCCGTCACCACGCGCACCGGCCCGAGGAACGGCGCGAGCGCACCCGCATCGATCACCGAGCGGTCCGACAGCATCAGCGCACGCTCGAGCGTATTGCGCAGTTCGCGTACGTTGCCCGGCCACGGGTACGCGCACAGCATCCGCAGCGCATCGTCGGTCAGTTCGCAGTGCGCAGCGCGACCGTGCTGCGCGGCCAGCTCCTCGAGCGTCGCGTAGACGAGCGCCGCGATGTCGGACGCCCGCTCGCGCAACGGGGGCGCGTGGATCGTCAGCACATTGAGCCGGTAATAGAGATCCGCGCGAAAGCGGCCGGCCTCGACCAGCGCGGGCAGGTCGGCCGACGTCGCGGCGATGATCCGCACGTCGGCGCGCACGATCCGGTTCGAGCCAACCGGTTCGAACTCCTTGTCCTGCAATACGCGCAGCAGCTTGCCCTGCAACGGCAGCGGCATGTCGCCTATTTCGTCGAGAAACAGCGTGCCGCGATCGGCCAGCTCGAACTTGCCGACGCGTCCCTTGCGATCGGCGCCGGTATATGCGCCCGGCGCCGCGCCGAAGAATTCGGTTTCGAGCAGCGTGTCGGGAATCGCGGCCACGTTGACGGTCACGAGCGGCTGAAGCGCGCGCGCCGACGCCGCGTGAATCGCATGCGCGAGCAGTTCCTTGCCGGTGCCCGTCTCGCCGAGCAGCAGCACCGGCGAATCGACCTGTGCGGCGCGCCGCGCCTGCCGCTTGGTTTCGAGGCTTGCGGCGCTCGTGCCGACGAAACTCGCGAACGTGTATTTCGCACGGCGCGCCTGCGCGAGCGAACGTTGCGTGGCGATCAACTGCTGCTGAAGCTGCACGTAACGGGAAAAGATCGGCGTGAGCGTCTTCAACTGGTCGAACAGTGCGAAGCCGATCGCGCCGACCGTCTCGCCCGTCTCGTTCTTCAACGGCAGGCGCGTGACGACGAGCGGCTCGCGGCCCGTCTCCATGATGTCGAGCAGGATCGGCTGTCCGGTCGACACGACCTCGCGCATCAGGCTGTTCGGAATCACCGCTTCGCAGTCGAGGCCGACCGCCTGCTGCGGATCGGCGAACCCGAAGCGTGCCGCATAACGCTCGTTCATCCACACGACGCGCGCGTCGCGATCGACGACCACCGTGCCCGCGCTCGAATCCTCGAAAGTCTGAAACAGCGACTCGGCGGCGCGCCGCAGCACGTCGCCGTAATTGACGGGCAGGCGGGCCCAGTCGTTCATCATCGTGTCGTTGTCTCCGCGTATGCTTGGCCGGACGTCTCCGGAACGAGACGCAGTATCTCATTTTGGAGACGCCCCGGAATGCCTTGTCCGGGAAAGCCCTGCCCGATTCAGCGGGCGGTCCTGCCGGCCGAATCGTCTCCCGATGGAGACGATTTATGTAGAATCTTCAGACATTGGCCGGCGCGGGCCCGTCGGCCTGCGCCGGATCCACGTCCGGCGGCGCAATCCGGCCGATGGCACGAAACCTGCACGAACCTGAGCCGGTTCGCGGCGCGTCCCGCGATCGAACAACAACCAAAGCCATTCCAAGCTATTAGGAGACTCCCCTTGTCTTTCGTGATCGTCCTCGCCGCGCTGGCGTTCCTGATGTTCGCCGCGTATCGCGGCTACAGCGTGATCCTGTTCGCGCCGATCGCCGCGCTCGGCGCGGTCCTGCTGATCGAACCCGCCGCCGTCGCACCGGTCTTCTCCGGCATCTTCATGGAGAAAATGGTCGGCTTCGTCAAACTGTATTTCCCGGTCTTCATGCTCGGTGCCGTGTTCGGCAAGGTGATCGAGCTGTCCGGGTTCTCCGAGTCGATCGTCCATGCCGCGATCCGCTACATCGGCCGCTCGCGTGCGAATGCGGTGATCGTCGCGGTGTGCGCGCTGCTCACCTATGGCGGCGTGTCGCTGTTCGTCGTGGTGTTCGCCGTGTATCCGTTCGCGGCCGAACTCTATCGCCAGAGCAATATTCCGAAGCGGCTGATGCCCGGCGCGATCGCGCTCGGCGCGTTCTCGTTCACGATGGATTCGCTGCCCGGCACGCCGCAGATCCAGAACATCATCCCGACCACGTTCTTCAAGACGACCGCCTGGGCCGCACCCGCGCTCGGCACGATCGGCTCGCTGTTCATCATCGTCGTCGGCCTCTCGTATCTGGAATGGCGCCGCCGTTCGGCGATGGCAAAGGGCGAAGGCTACGGCACGTCGCTCGTCAACGAGCCGGAGCGCGTCGAAGCGACGGCATTGCCGAATCCGGCGCTGGCGATCCTGCCGCTGATCCTCGTCGGCGCATCGAACTTCACGTTCACGAAACTGATCCCGCAGTGGTACGGCGCCGCGTCGTACACGGTCGCGCCGGACGTGCTGCCGGGTGTGCATACGCCGGTCACGACGTCGATCAAGACCGTCGTCGCGATCTGGTCGGTCGAGGCCGCGCTGCTGCTCGGCATCGTGCTGGTCGTCCTGACCGCGTTCAAGCGCGTCAGCGACCGCTTCGCGGCCGGTTCGAAGGCCGCCGTCGGCGGCGCGCTGCTCGCCGCGATGAACACGGCGTCGGAATATGGTTTCGGCGGCGTGATCGCCGCGCTGCCGGGCTTCCTCGTCGTCAGCGACGCACTGAAGAGCATTCCGAACCCGCTCGTGAACGCGGCCGTATCGGTCAGCTCGCTCGCCGGCATCACCGGTTCGGCGTCGGGCGGCATGAGCATCGCGCTCGCCGCGATGTCGGACCTGTTCATCAAGGGCGCGCAGGCAGCCAACATTCCGATGGACGTGCTGCACCGGGTCGTCGCGATGGCCAGCGGCGGCATGGACACGCTGCCGCACAACGGCGCGGTCATCACGCTGCTCGCGGTCACGGGCCTCACGCACCGCGAGTCGTATCGCGACATCTTCGCGGTGACCGTGATCAAGACGCTCGCGGTGTTCTTCGTGATCGCCGTGTACTACACGACGGGTCTCGTGTAAGTCTCCTCATGCGGCGGCGTTCCGAACGCCGCCGCGCCGCGTCAGGCCGCATCGCCGCGGCCGGCGCACCTTCCCTCCTCTGCACGTCAAGGCTGGGCAACCGGCCCAGCATCGTCGAAGCAGGCGGCGCAACGCCGGTCGCGACGCGCCGCACCTTCCCGATACCTCAGCATGCAAGCCGGGACGGATCGCCGGGGTTCTCATCCGCCGGTTCGTCCCCCGCCCGATCGGAGCCGCACGGCCCGACGCCCGTCACGCACCGCCGTCCGGCACGGTCCGTTCCCGCCATCCATTGTTACCGGCAGCAGAACACTGCGTTGGGCGCGATCGCATTTTTCGCGCGCGCGGCCGGGCCTACACTGCTTTCAACCGCCGCCGCTTCGTCGAACGAAGGCCGGACGCCCAGTTGGAAACATGGAGGTCACGATCATGAAGCGCCTGATTCACGCAGTTGCCGTTGCCCTCGCCGTATCCGCGCCGTTCGCCGCGCAAGCGCAGTCGAACCCGCCGCTCACGCGCGCGCAGGTTCATGCCGAAGTGAAGGCACTCAAGCAGGCCGGCTTCCAGCCGAGCGACTGGTTCTACCCGGCCAGCATCGTTTCCGCCGAAGCGAAGATCGCCCGTCAGCAGAGTGCCGGGTATGGCAGCGATCAAGGTGCATCGTCGGAGTCGAGCCACTAATCGACGTCACGACGCGGCCGTTCCATCCGGCCGCTTTCTCGCAGGCCATCACGCCTTCACCGGCTCGATCAGCTTCGCGCATGCCGCTGCCTGCGGATCGCCCGCAGGCAACTTCGCGCACACCCCGTCGAACTGCTTCACGACCGACCTGACCGACGCGTCGTGCGCGCCGCCACCGCGCCAGCGATTCAGTTGCGTGACGACCTTGGTCAACGCGCGCAGGTTCGCCCCATAAAACGCATCCTTGGTCTTGCCGGCCTGCGCGAGCACGCTCGCGGCGATCGCCTCGATCCGCGCCGAATCGTCCGGCGCCAGCGCGACCGCGTTCGCGAAATAGGTCGCGCCCCAGCGCAGTTTCGTCGCCGGGCCGCTAGCCGAGTCGTACGCCTTCCGGTACCAGTCGAGCGCCGCGGCCTTGTCGCCGCGCGCCTTCGCATTCGCCGCCAGTCCCGACATGAAGTAGTACGGCGTCGCCGAACGCGGCAATTCGGCCTTCAGCAAGACGTCGGATTCGTCGTACAGCCCGGCGTCGGTCAGCGTGTCCGCCGCTTCGCTGACGAGCGCCTGCCGCTCGTACGCGTTCGCGGCGCCCTGCACCGATGCCGCGATCTGCTTGCGTGCGGTATCGACCAGCGCCGGCGCGGCGAGCGGCGCGCCGGCGTGCGCATCGTCGCGCGCGAGCAGCACGCGGCCGTGCAGCGCCATCAGACGGTCGATGGACGACAGCGTCGTATCGGTCGACAGGCGCGCGAGCGCCGTGTCGTACGCGCCGCGCAACTTCGTGCGCTGAGCGGCGTCGCCGCCGAGGTATGCGACCACGCGCGCGGGCGCCGCGACGAGCACGTCCGAATCGGCACGCGCCAACGCCGGCTCGCGCAGCACCACGCGCAGCGCATCGGCGAGCGCCGCCTTGTCGAGCGTGCCGGCCTGTGCGGGATCGTCAGATGCCGCCACCACCGCCGACTTCAGCGCGAACCGCGCGGCGTCCGCCTTCGCGCCGGCCGCACGCGCGCGTTGCGACAGCGTCTGCAGCGTCACCGCGACACGGTCGGCCGGCACCGGCAGCGCGCCGTCGGTGTCCCAGGAATAGTCGGCCAGCAGATGCCATTCGGCCGGCGTCAGTGCCGCGCCGTCGTTCAGCGCGCTCGCGAGCGTCTGCCGCACCGGATGCGCGGCCGTCATCCCGAGCGACAGCGCCTGCATGTAGCGGTCGAGATCGGCCTCGCCCGGCAGCCGCGTCACCTCGGTGCCGTCCGGGCGGAACAGGATCATCGTCGGATAGCCGTGCACCTTGAAGCGCTCGCCGAGTTTCTGCGCGCTTTCGGTATCGCCGTCGAGATACACGGGCACGAAGAACGACGAGCGGGTCTTGAATGCCTGCTGGCTGAAGATCGTCGACTTCACCTGGTTGCACGACGGGCACCACACGGCACCCCAGTACAGCAGCAGCGGCTTGCCGGTGCGCTTCGCGAGCGCGAACGCGGCATCGACGTCGCCCTGTTGCCACGCGATGCCGGGCGGCAGATGCGCGCCGTCGCCCGACGGGCTCGATACGGCGGCGCCCTGCGGCGCGGTCGTGGCGAACGCCGCACCCGCGGCGGCGAACAGGCAGGCTGCAGTCACGTTACGGAGAACGGTTTTCATCGAGACGGGTTCCGTTGAAAGAGACGGTTACGGGAAGCGGCGAAACGAAAACACGATGAAGCGACGAAACGACGAAGGGCATCGACAAGGAAAGCCACGACCGGCCGCTGCATGCTCACATCGCGCAGCCGTGTCGACCGCGACAATCGCGACAACCGGCAAATCGCTCGACGATACGATTCGCGCGGCCCGTTGAAAACAAACGAATTCTCGAATGGATATGACGTGCGCTTCGTCGACATCGTCCCGTCATGCCGCCCGATCCCATGCACGAATGCCCTGTTCGCGCAGGCGTTCGAGCCGCTGCCGCCATTTCTCGCGCGACGGAAACGGATGCTGGAGCGCGTTCATGTACGCCGCGGAGTGCGACGATGATCTGCCGGATCGCATCGACGTCGTGCGTCTCGCCGTGCCGGATCGTGATATCGGTCATGACTGGGTGGAGTCGCAGTATCGTGCCGGGGCTTGTCGCCGCGCGAACGCAACAACGCATCGAGCTTATCCGATTTCATGCGAATGAAACATGGTCGACGCACGAGTCTATAACGTTGCACGCGCAACGACATGGCGACACATCGCCTTCATGAAATCGGCAATTACTTACCGCCATCACTCGCACAAATCGGTAATTTCCGACCGTTCCAACATCCGCACCGCGCGTCGCTTGTTCGTTGCGCACGCAACGTCAAGAACGCGACACGCCGTGTCATTTCCGCACCACGAACGCGGGGCGTGCCGGATCCCGGCAACGGCTGTCGCGCGTTGCCATACGAGCTGCATGCGAGCGCGCAGATCGACGCCCGCAAGGGCGCGTCAAGCTGACGTTCGCGAACACGGGCCGCGCAGCAGCGGTGTTCCACATCTACGACAAGCTGCACCTCGACCGCGCGCCACGCCGCTACGTCGTCGAACCGGGCAAGGCGCTGCGCGGCGACTGGGCGGCGCTGGCCGACGACGGCGGCAAATATGACCTGTGGATGCACGGCCCGCACGGCTATCGCCGCCGCTTCACCGGCGACCTCGCCCACTGGTACGACTTCGTCGTCACCGCCGACAGCGGCGCGAGCTTCTCGCGCCGCGTGGCCGGCCGCGTCGAAACGGGTCGCCACTCGGTCAGCGGCCCGGCGATGGGGCTCACCGGGTCGCTTCTGACGGCACTGCGCACGCCCGGCCCGAGCACCGGCCGGGCGCCGGGCGCGGCGCGGTCCGATCCGGCTGAAACGCCCGCCCGGCGCGGCTCAAACATCAGAGGGATCGGTGGTGCAGCCCTCATTTCGGGTCCACGAAAATGCTCCGTATTGCGGCCCGTTCGCGTTAAACTTCGTCAAGCTGCATTCAACAACGAGATCTTCGCCAATCTGGCACACACGACACGAGGATAGGTTCGATGCGCACAACCGGCTCATCCGGGGCAATGACCCTGCTCACCGAACACGACCCGGCCGATGGCCGCGAACTGCGCTCGCTCAGGCTCGAATCGACCGGCGACGGCAAGAGCGTGCTGCTGATCGAGATCGACGAACGCAAGCCCGGCATTCACCGCGAGGTTCGCTACGAGATCACGCCGGCCGAACTGATCGCGGCGATCCGCTCGCACGGCGCCGAGCTGCCCGGCGAAAGCCACGGCGCCGCCTCGCTCGCCCGCACCCCTTCCTGATGTCGAACGGTGAGCCGCGTGCAATGCACTGGCTCACCGTTCTGTCCGCATTTCCCTGCCGCCGTCAGGCGCTTTCCGTCATTCCCCTCCGTCCGCTTGAAAATGGCCGATAATCGGCCCATTCGCGTACCGTCCTCACGCGCTCCCTTTTCGGCCAGCCGTCATGCTCCGTGACCTCGTCGCCCAATACGGGCCGCTTCTCGTCTTCGCCAACGTCCTGGCGGCGGCCATCGGCCTGCCCGTGCCGGCGATGCCGACGCTCGTGCTGTTCGGCGCGATGGCCGCGATGCATCCGGCGATGATCGGCTCGCAGCTCCTGACGGTGCTGGCGCTGTCGGTCCTCGGCGCGCTGATCGGCGACACCGTGTGGTACGTCGCCGGGCGGCGCTACGGCGGCACGACGCTGAAGACGATCTGCCGGCTGTCGCTGTCGCGCGATACCTGCGTGAGGAAAACCGAACGCTTCTTCGGCCGCTACGGCGTGCGCGTGCTCGCGGTCGCCCGCTTCATTCCGGGGCTGTCGCTCGTGTCGGTGCCGATGGCCGGCGCGCTCGGCACGCGCTATCGCACGTTCGCCGGCTACGATGCGCTCGGCGCCGCGCTGTGGACGACCGTCGGGCTCGTCGCGGGGCTCGTGTTCTACCGGCAGATCGACTGGCTGTTCGCCGGCGCGAGCCGGCTCGGCCGCGCGGTGCTGCTGGTGATCGTCGCGCTGCTGGCCGTCTATGCGGCCGTGCGCTGGATGCGCCGCCGTGCGCTGATCCGCCAGCTCGCGAGCGCGCGGATCGGCGTCGACGAACTCGATCTGCTGCTGCGCGACGCGGCCGCGCCGGTGGTGCTCGACGTGCGTTCGCCCGAGCACCGCAAGCTCGACCCGTTCACGATTCCGGGCGCGCAGTTCGCGGACGAGCGGCACATCGAGGACATCGTCGCGCGCTACCCGTTCTCGCAGAAGTTCGTCGTGTATTGCTCGTGCCCGAACGAAGTGACGGCCGCGCTGATGGCCAAGCGCCTGCTCGACGCGGGCTTCACCGATGCGCTGCCGCTGCGCGGCGGCCTCGACGCCTGGCGCGACACGGGCCGCCAGCTCACGTCGCTGGTGGAAGACATCCCCGCCGCGAACGATCCGGTGGCGGGGTTGCACAAGCCGGCCTGATCGAACTGACCGCAGGCCGGCCGCGCGAGACGAGAAATGCCGAAGGGGGCGTGGCGCCCCCCCCTTCGATCAGAACGCGTGAAGCGGCACGTTCACGACCAGGCGGTATTCCTTGTTGGTCGCGTCCGAGTAGTGCGCGGAACCGTTGTGCCACATCGCGATGAACGTGACCTTCGTGTCCTTCAGCTTGCCGCTCTGGAACGTGTACGACGGGATGAAGCCGAACTCGTGGTGACGGCCCTGCACCGGTGCACCGTTGCTCCAGTAGATGCTCGACTTGCTCGGATCCGCCGCCGCGCCCGCGCTCGCATCCGCGCCCCAGCCCGTCACACCCCACACCATCGCCTTGAAGCCCGGCAGGCCCGCTTCCTTGCCGTAGAACGTGTAACGCAGCTGCAGCGACTTTTCGTGCGGCGCGTTGTAGTCGACGTCCATCGAGTTGGTCAGGAAGATGCCGTTTGTTTCGTTCAGGTAGTCGAAGAACTGGTCGCCGAGCACCTGCTGATAACCGAGCAACAGTTCGTGCGGGCCGTGTTGCGCGGCCAGCGACAGGCTGTACGCGTTGTTGTTGATCTTGCCCTGCAGCGCATCGCCCGTGTCGTGCGTCGAGTAAACGTTACCGAAGCCGGTCCACTTGATCGACTTCGTATCGCCGATGCTGTGCTTCACCGACGCGTAGTACTGGTGCCACACGTCATCGGCCTGGTTTGCGTACAGCGCGACTTCGCCGTCCGGCGAGTAGTCCCACGTGCCGCCGACGTAGGTCAGGCGATTGATGCGCGTGCCGCCATACTGGGTCGTGAGATTGGTGAGCGTCGTGTGGCCGCGCGCGTCGGTCTTCGTGAAGCTGCCGGCCTCGAGCATCACGTTCTTGAACTCGTTGCTGACGATCGTCGCGCCGAGGAACGTCGGCGGCAGCGCGCGGTTGTCGTGCTGCTCCATGAACGGGTTGTCGACGGCCTGCAGACCGTACTTGACCACCGTGTTCGAGATGCGTGCCTTCACGTCGTAGATGCCCGGATAGGCCCACGCAAGCTGGTTCGAACCGCCGCCGCCCTTCGCGATGTGCACCATGCTGCCGGCGCCGGCGCCGCCGTCGAGCTTCAACGCCGCATACAGCGACGCGTCGAAGCCGATGCCGATCAGGCCGGTCGTATAGCCGGACTCGAAGTTCGCCATCGCACCCTGGACCCACGCGTGACGATGCGGTCCGCCCTTGTTGTCGAGCGTGTCCGCATAGTTGCGGAACAGGAAGTTCAGGTGGCTGTCGGCGATGAAGCCGTTCGATTTCGACTGCGCCGAAGGCTCATCGGGCGGCGTGACGGCCTGGTTCGCCTCGGCGTTGATAATGGCGTTCGGGGTCGTTGCCTGCGCAACCGTCGCGCCGGCGGACGGCGCGGCCTGCGCGACCGTCAGCGGTGCGGGGGCCGCGTCGTCGGCGTGCGCGACGCCGCTCAGCGATACGCCGGCAAGCGCAGGCAAGCCCCATGCAAGCAGCATCTTCGATGCCGTCCCGATCGTCTTTTGCTTTTTCATCGTCATTCTCGTCTTGTGTTGATGTCGTCCACGCCGGTTGCGATCCGCTTCCAGCCCCCCGGCGAGCCCGGTTAAGGACGCGCCTTTACCCGCGACGCGAAGATCATTCGCGCCGCACCCTACCCCTGTTGACCTGCCTGGTTATGTTTGCTGCGTCACTTCACGCCGCCACGCCCGCCCGGATGCACGCGACACGCGCCGCCGAGCCGTGCCGCACTTCCGGCAGCGGCACGTCCTGCGCGCACGCGTCGATCGCGACCGGGCAGCGCGTGCGAAACGCGCAGCCGGACGGCGGGTTGAGCGGCGACGGCATCTCGCCCGCCAGCAGCATCGGACGGCGAGCACGCTCGCGCGCCGGCTCCGGCGTCGGCGCCGCGTCGAGCAGCGCCTTCGTGTACGGGTGTTGCGGCACGCCGTACACGTCATGCCGCGTGCCGAACTCCATCACGCGGCCGAGATACATCACGAGCACGCGCTGGCTGATGGCTTTCACCACCGCCAGGTCGTGCGCGACGAACAGATAGGACAACGACAGTTCGCGTTGCAGATCGCGCAGCAGGTTCACGATCTGCGCCTGGATCGACACGTCGAGTGCCGAGACGGGCTCGTCGCAGATCACGAGCTTCGGCTCGCCGATCAGCGCACGCGCGATGCCGACACGCTGACACTGTCCGCCCGAAAATTCGTGCGGGTAGCGCAGCAGGTGATGCGCGTTCAGGCCGACCCGCTCGAGCATCGTGACCACGCGGCGCCGCACTTCGGCGCGGCCGAGGCCGGCGTGGTGCGTGACGAGCGGCTCCGCGACGATCTGTTCGATCGTCATGCGCGGATCGAGCGACGCGAGCGGATCCTGGAAGATCATCTGCACTTCGCGGCGCATCGCGGTGCCGCGAAGGTGATCGGGCGCGACGGCTTCGCCGCGCCAGCGCACCGTACCTGCCGTCATCGGCACGAGGCCGATCAGCGCACGCGCGAGCGTCGACTTCCCGCAGCCCGACTCGCCGACGAGCCCGACCGTCTCGCCGCGCTTCACGTCGAACGACACGCCGTCGACCGCGCGCAGCGTGCCCTTCGGCGACCACGGATAGCCGCCGAGCGGCACGCGGAAATGCACCTTCAGATCATCGACGGACAGCAGCGTGTCGCCCGTCGCGCCGGCATTGCGGCGTTCATCGACGCTCATCGCAGACCTCCCGTCAGATCGGCCAGCGGCCGGTGGCACGCGCGCACCGCGCCCGCGGCGCCATAGGTTTCGAGCGCGGGGCGCGCGGCACCGCAGCGCTCCTCCGCATACGTGCAGCGTTTCGCGAACGCGCAGCCGGCCGGCGCGGTGCCGGGCATCGGCGGATTGCCGGGAATCGCGACGAGCGGCGCATCGTCGGCGTCGGTCAGGCGCGGCAGGGCGTTGAGCAGACCGATCGTGTACGGATGCGACGGCGCCGCGAAGATCGATTCGGCCGGCGCGTATTCGACGGTGCGGCCCGCATACATGACCATCACGTCGTCCGCGAGGCCTGCCACCACGCCCATGTCGTGCGTGATCAGCACGATCGCGGTGCCGCGCTCGCGGTTCAGCTCGCGCAGCAGATCGATGATCTGCGCCTGCACGGTCACGTCGAGCGCGGTGGTCGGCTCGTCTGCGATCAGGATTTCCGGCTCGGACAGAAGCGCCATCGCGATCATCACGCGCTGGCGCATGCCGCCGGAGAATTCGTGCGGATACATGCGGATGCGGCGCGCCGCGTCGGGAATGCGCACCGACTCGAGCGCCTCGATCGCGCGCTTGATCGCTTCCTTGCGCGACAGCTTGCGATGCAGTTGCAGCGTCTCGGTCATCTGCCGCTCGATCGTCAGGAACGGATTGAGCGACGTCATCGGATCCTGGAAGATCATCGCGATCCGGTCGCCGCGCACCGCGTTCAGCGCGCGCGTATCCATCTCGAGCAGGTTGTCGCCGCGATAGCGCGCGACGCCCGTCGTCGTGCCGTTTCCGGCCAGCAGGCCGAGCAGCGCCATCACGGTCTGACTCTTGCCCGAGCCCGACTCGCCGACGATGCCGAGCGTCTTGCCGGCTTCGAGCGAGAACGACACGCCGCTCACGGCGTCGATCGGCGGCGCGTCCTTGCGCGAGAAGCGCACGCCGAGGTTTTCAACTTCCAGCAGTGCAGCCATTTCAGCGATCCTTCGGGTCGAGCGCGTCACGCAGGCCGTCGCCAACGAAGTTCACGCAATAGAGCGTCACGCACAGCATGACGGCCGGCGCCAGCAGCAGCCACGGCATCGATTCCAGTTTCTGCGCGCCGTCCTGGATCAGCACGCCCCAGCTCGTCATCGGCTCCTGCACGCCGAGGCCGAGGAACGACAGCACCGATTCGGTCAGCACGATGTTCGGCACCGACACCGTCGCGTACACGACGACCACGCCGAGCAGGTTCGGCACGACGTGGCGCACCACGATCGATGCCGGCGACACGCCGATCGCGCGCGCCGCGTCGACGAACTCGCGATTGCGCAGCGACAGCGTCTGGCCGCGCACGACGCGCGCCATGTCGATCCACGAGAACGCGCTGATCGTCAGCACGACCAGCATGAACGAGCGGCCGAACAGGGTCATCATCAGGATTGCGATCAACAGATACGGGATCGCGTACATCATGTCGACGACGCGCATCATCGCGGAGTCGACGCGGCCGCCCGCGAAGCCGGCGGTCGCGCCCCACGCGACGCCGAACAGGCCGGACACCAGCGTGCCGAGCAGGCCGACCTCGATCGACACGCGGCCGCCGATCAGCGTGCGCACGAGCAGGTCGCGGCCGAGTTCGTCGGTGCCGAACCAGTGCTGGTTCGCGAGCGTCGGCGGCAGGCTGATCGCGCCCCAGTCGCTCGCGGCGGGATCGGCCGCGAGCAGCCACGGGCCGACGAAACACGCGAGCGTGATGAGCGCGAGCAGCACGAGGCTGAACACGGCCGCGCGGTTGTGAAGGAAGCGCGCGAACGCGAGCGCGAGCGGCGAGCGCGAACGCGGCGGCGAGTCGGTCTGCACGGGCAGACTGACGACGGGAGTAGTCGGAGTCATCGCAGTGCCTCGCTCAATAACGGATGCGCGGATCGAGCCATGCGTACGCGAGGTCGACCAGCAGGTTGAACAGCACCGCACAGACGGTCGTCAGCACGACGAGGCCGAGCACCAGCGTGTAGTCGCGGTTGATCGCGCCGTTCACGACGAGCTGCCCGAGCCCCGGCAGCGCGAACACCGATTCGGTGACGACGGCCGCCGTGATCGACGTGATGCAGACCGTGCCGAACAGCGACACGACCGGCATCAGCGCGGGCTTGAGCGCGTGGCGCAGCACGATCGTCGAGCCCGGCAGGCCCTTCGCGCGCGCGGTGCGAATGTAGTTGCTCGACAGCGTCTCGATCATCGAGCCGCGCATCACGCGTGCGAGGAGCGACACGTTGATGAAGGTCAGCAGCACGATCGGCAGCAGCCGATACTGCCAGCCGCCGTCACCCCATCCGCCGGCCGGCAGCCAGCCGTTGCCGGCCGACGTCTTGAGCAGGATCGCGAAGATCCACACCAGCACCGGGCCGAGCACGAACGGCGGCACGACGTTGCCGAAGTTGCCGATCAGCATCACGAAGCGATCGATCAGGCTGTCGCGGCGCACGGCCGCGACGGTACCCAGCAGCACGCCGAACACGATCGAGATCGGGATCGACACACCGCCCACGCCGAGACTCACGGGCAGCGCCTTCTTCACGAGATCGTTCACCGACCAGTCGACGTAACGGAACGACGGGCCGAGATCGCCTTGCAGCAGCGAACCGAGATACAGCAGATACTGCTTCCACAGCGGCTCGTCGAGGTGGTACTTCGCGTTCAGGTTCGCGAGCGTCGCCGCGGACAGCTGCTTCTCCGTATCGAACGGACCGCCGGGCGTGAAGTGCAGCAGCAGGTAGCAGACGGTGATGACGGCGAGAATCGTCGGCACCGCCCACAACGTGCGTCTCAATGCGTAGGCCAGCATGATCGCTCCGCTCAGTGCTTGATCAGGTACATGTCCTGCGAAGCACGCATGTCGATCACGTTCTTCAGCGAGTAGCCGCCCACGTAGGGCTTCACGAGACGGTCCGCCGAGTACTGGAACAGCGGCACCATCGGCGTGTCGTTCATCGCCGTGTCGTGCGCCTGCGTGAGCAGCGCGGCGCGCGCCTTGTCGTCGAGCTTCTGGTTGCCGTCGTCGACGAACGTGTCGACCTGCTTGTTGCAGTAGCCGACAGTGTTCTGCGAGCTGCCGCAGCGGATCAGGTCGAAGAAGGTCATCGCGTCGTTGTAGTCGGCGAACCAGCCGTCACGCGCGATCTGCACCTTGCCGTCATGCCGTTCCTTCATCAGCACCTTGAACTCGACGTTCTCGAGCTTCGTGTTGATGCCGAGCTTCGTGCGCCATTCCGATGCGGTGAACAGCGCGACCTTCTTGTGCAGGTCGTTGGTGTTGTACGTGAGCGTGAACGACAGCGGCTTCGCGTCGGAGTAACCGGCCTGCTTCAGCAGGTCCTTCGCGGTCGAGATACGCTTGGCCATCGGCCACGACGCCCATTCCGGCGTGAACGGCTGCACGCCCTTCGTGCCGTTCGGCATCAGGCCGTACATCGGCTTCTCACCGGCCTGCGTGAGCTTCGACGTCAGCACGTCGCGATCGATCACCATCGACAGCGCCTGGCGCACGCGCTTGTCCTTGAGCGCCGCGTCGCTGTTGTTCAGGTAGTAGTAATAGGTCGCGAGCTGCAGGCCCGGGCGCAGTTCGCCACCGAACTGCTTGCTGACCTGCTGGAAGATGCCCGACGGGATCGAGTAGCTGTAGTCGATCTGGCCGGCCTGGTACATGCGCATCGCCGTTTCGTCGCTTTCGATCGGCAGGTACGTGACCTTGTTGATCACGACCTTCGGCGCGTTCCAGTACTTCGCGTCCTTCGAGATCACGATGCGGTTGTTCGGCTGCCAGTCGACGAGCTGGTACGCACCGTTGCTGACGATGTTGCCCGGTCGCGTCCATGCGTCGCCGAACTTCGCGACGGTGTCCTTGTTCACCGGCGCGAGCGGCACCATCGCGGTCAGTTCGGGGAAGAACGCGACGGGCACGTCGGTCGTCACTTCCAGCGTGTACGGGTCGACCGCGCGCACGCCGAGCGTCGTCGGCGCGGCCTTGCCGGCGATGATGTCCTTCGAGTTCTTCACGAACTCGACGAGGATCGTGTACTTCGAGCCCGTCTTCGGATCGACGAGGCGCTGCCACGAATAGACGAAATCGGCGGCCGTCACCGGCTGGCCGTTGCTCCACTTCGCATCGTGGCGCAGCTTGAAGATCCACGTCTGCGGCGACTTGCGCTCCCACGACTGCGCGACGCCCGGCACGACCTGGCCGGCTGCATCGATGCGGGCGAGCCCTTCGAACAGGTCGAGGCCGATCGTGTTGCCGGTCCACGACTCGATGTGCGCCGGGTCGAGCGATTCGACTTCGGCGGGCACCTGGCGCGTCAGGTCCTGTTGAGGAGCGAGCGCGACGTTCGACGGAACGGTCACGGCGTGAGCGGCGGGCGTCGTCAGGGCGAGCGCGGCCAGCACGGCCGACATGGCATGCAAGGATTTCATCGTGGCGGTCTTGAGAAGGTTGTTCGGTGAGCGATGCGCGGCGAATGCCGCGGTTACGCGTGAGACGCTGACGGGTTCAGCGATTGAGGAGGCCCGTGATTCTCGTATTGCATCTTAGTATTCCTTACGTTTCTTTCGACAGGCATTCCGTCTCGGAAACGAAGGAATACCTGTGCGTTAGAACAGCCGCGGTGTACCGACCCAGACCACCACCGACTCGATCTTCGCGGTGTTGACCCAGCTGTGCGGGACCGTCGACTGATAGTGCGAACTGTCGCCGGCCTGCAGGACGAACGTCTTGCCTTCCAGCGTCAGCGACACTTCCCCTTCAATCACATACAGGAACTCCTCTCCTGCATGTGTCGTCACTTCAGACCGCTTCTGCCCCGGCGGCATCCGCACGAGGATCGCCTCGAGCTGACGCCCTTCGGTCACGTTGGTCAGCCTCGCGAACAGGTTCGCCGAATCGGCGAATCCGAAGAAGCGCAACTGATCGCCTCTGCAGACCGAGCGTTCCTCGCTCGGCGTATCCACGAAGTACTGCACCGTCACGCCGAGCGCCTGTGCGATACCGGCCAGCGACGTCAGCGACGGCGACGCGAGCCCGCGTTCGACTTGAGACAGAAACGGCTTCGAAATCCCCGCGGCGGTAGCGGTGTCGTCGAGCGTGCGCTTGAGTCGTTGGCGCAACGCGCGGATCTTGCTGCCCAGTGCTGCGGCAGCGTCTGCCGACTGCGAGTTTTCAGTGGGGGGAACCATAGCAGGCCGAAATGTGGTCGTCAAAAAATGTTTGATGGAAAGTAACTAAGTTAGATCGATTTGGCTTAGTCTTCGGTTTCGCACACGTCTTCGGTGTTGAGCCCGGTGCACTAAACAGGGCACGAAGCGAGCGAAACGACGCGCTATCTTGCCAGACTCGCCCGCTTCACAGGCAAGCTGCAAGCGGCTCTCCGGGAATTTGCGGAGAACGGGCGCGAAGCTTACAAATAAATGATGAGACAAATGTTCCTGAAAGCTGCTGCCATATCGGGAGTTTCCCTGAGTGGCGCGGACCTGACGCACCGGACCGGCAAACGTTACCATTCGCGCGCCGGTCGGGGCCTTGCACCGCCTTGCCTGGCGGCGTCCGACCCCGGCCCGGGCTAACCGCCCGACTGCTCCATCGCCGACGCAAAGCCTACCCGGCCACAGTGCTCCGGCGCCAGTTCGACCCCCAAGGCGACGCGCGATCCGCGCCGTCCGTTTCAAACGAGATTGATGATGCACGCACCTGTTTCACAGACCCGATCGTTTACGACGGTCTTCCTTATCGAAATGTGGGAGCGCTTCGGCTACTACGGCATGGCCGCGCTCCTGGTCCTCTTCATGGTCGACCGGCTCGGTTTCACCGACAGCCATGCGAACCTGACCTGGGGCGCGTTCACCGCGCTCGTCTACGCGTCGCCGTCGATCGGCGGCTGGATCGGCGACAAGGTGCTCGGCGCCCGTCGCACGATGATCATCGGCGCGGCCGTGCTGTGCGCCGGCTACCTGATGCTGGCGGTGCCGAACGACGCGCTGGCATACATGTATGCGTCGCTCGGCGTGATCGTCGTCGGCAACGGCCTGTTCAAGGCCAACGCGGCGAACCTCGTGCGCCGCATCTACGAAGGCGACGATGCGCGCATCGACAGCGCGTTCACGATCTACTACATGGCGGTCAACATCGGCTCGACCGTGTCGATGCTCGCGACGCCGTGGATCAAGGATCACTGGGGCTGGCACACCGCGTTCGCGGTCTGCTGCGCCGGCATGCTGCTCGCGATCCTGAACTTCATGCTGATGCACCGCACGCTCGCGCACATCGGCTCGCAGCCCGACGACGAACCGATCCGCTGGAAGCGCCTCGGCGGCGTGGCGGCAGGCGGCGTCGCGCTCGCGCTGATCACGCTGTACGTGCTGCAGCACAAGCAGCTCGCGGTCGCGAGCGTGTGGACGGCCGCATTCGCGATCCTCGCGATCTTCGCGTACATGATCGCGAAGTCGGAACGCTCGGAGCGCGCGGGGCTGATCGCGGCGCTCGTGCTGATCGGCCAGGTGATCCTGTTCTTCATCTTCTACGTGCAGATGTCGACGTCGCTGACGCTGTTCGCGCTGCGCAACGTCGATCCGCGCTTCATCCTGTTCGGCACGACGCTGTTCACGTGGAGCGCCGCGCAGTTCCAGGCGCTGAACCCGATCTGGATCATGATGCTGAGCCCGGTGCTCGTGTGGGTCTACAACGCGGTCGCGAAGAGCGGCCGTGACCTGCCGGTCGCGGCGAAGTATGCACTCGGCTTCGGCGCGGTGGCGGCCGGCTACCTGGTGTTCACGATCAGCGGCCGCTACGCAGTGGACGGTCGCGTGTCGTCGTGGTTCATGGTGTGGGGCTACGGCCTCTACTCGCTCGGCGAACTGCTGGTGAGCGGTCTCGGCCTCGCGATGATCGCCCGCTACGTGCCGGCGCGCATGAGCGGCTTCATGATGGGCGCGTATTTCGTCGCGACGGGTGTGTCGCAGTATCTGGGCAGCGTCGTGGCGAACTTCGCGCAGATGCCGTCGCACGACCTGCCGGCCACCGAATCGCTGCCGCTCTACCTGTCGCTGTTCGAGAAGCTCGGCTGGCTCGCCGCGATCGGCATGCTGCTCGCACTTCTGCTGCTGCCGATGATGAACCGCCTGTCGCGTCAGCATCAGCGCTGCGCGGAAGAGCGCCGCGAGGAAGAAGCCGTTCAAGCGCAGGCGATGGCCTCCGCGCAGTAAGTACTATCCCTCGGCGTGAGGCCTGCACGCCACATTCTCCCGCCAGCGCGGCCAGCACGTCCTACACTGGTTGCAACGGCGCATCCGCTCCGTCGTGATGCGCACTGGCGGGAGAAGATCATGAAAAGCAAAACGACTCGGCTCTTGAGGATACTGTCGGATATCCGGCACGCGCAGCGCTGCACCGCGTTGCGCGCCGCCCGGGCCGTGGCCGAAGCCGACGCGGTGCTCGCGGAGCAGGACGACCCGAAGTCCGACGAACGCGACGACGCCGAATCCGACGACGCGACCGCCGTCCCCCGCTCCCGCATCGGCTCACCTCACTGACCGCACCGACGCCGCGCGGCACCCCGCGTGCCGCCTCCGTGCTTCGGCGTTGTCGATGCTTCCGTGCCGCTCATGCGGCCGCGCCGCGCCAGCGCGCGAACCACGTTCCCGAACCCGCCACGGCCATCATCAGCCCGACCGCGCATGCGTCGGCCGCGAAGCCCACGCCGATATGCCGCAGCTCGGCGCCGTTCGCGACCGGATGCAGCAGCGAATCGATGACGAGCGAGATCGCCGCGCCCGCGACGAAGCAGATCAGGCCGCGCCGGCCGACCGCGACGACGGGCTGAACGGCCTGCGCGATGCGCGCGATCCAGCCGCGGCGCACGCAATCGGCCATCAGCCACGCGATCGCCGCGAAGCTCACGATGCGCGGCAGCGCGAGATCGCGCTTGAGCACGCCTTCCGGCACCGGTAGCCCCGAGAACAGCTTGTAGCTCGCGCAACCGAGCACGACCGCGCACGCGACACCGGTCGCCGCGGCGCTCCAGCGCCCGAGCGCGACGTGCCGGTAGAACGGCTGGCAGCGCGCGAGCACGCCGGCGACGAACATCAACTGCCACGCAAACGGATTGAAGCTCCAGCGGAATCCATCGGTGTCCAGCAGTTCGGGGCCGAGCCAGCCGGCCGCGAGCCACGACGCCGCGCTCGACGCGACGAGCAGCCACGGATGGCGGCGCGCGAACGGCACGATCACCGGCGACGCGAGCGCGAACAGCACGTACATCGGCAGCACCGACGCGAGATACGGCTGGCGCTGGAACGTGAGCAGCTCGGCCGCGCCCGTGAGCGGCGACGCGAGCATCACGCTGACGTCGTCGAGCGCGAGGTTCGGCGCGTCGATCCCGTAATGGTCGAGCACGGCGGACACGACGAGCATCAGCGTCGACGTCGCGAGAAACGCGCGATAGATCTGCATCGCGCGGTGCACGAACCGCCGCTGCGCGGCGCGCGCGCCGTGCCGGTCGGCGATCGCGCCATACGCGCTCGCGGTCGCGAAGCCGCCGAGGAACACGAACACCTCGGCCGCGTCGCACAGCGCGAATGCGTGGAGCGTCACGCGCGACAGCATGCTCGCGCCGATGTGATCGACGACGATCATCAGCAGCACGATGCCGCGGAAGAAATCGACTTCGATCAGGCGGCCGCCGCGCGCCGGCGGCACCGAGACGGCGGGCGGCATGCTCAACGACATGGCCGCACCTGCGCGACGACGGCGCGGCACGCACCGGTGGAAGAATCGAAAGAGAGAAGGCGAACGCGATCGGCGGCGATGCGCGTATGCTCGCATCGCGCCAACCCGGCCGGCCCGGCACGGAGATGACCGTTCATGGAAAAGCCGCATACGAAGAGAAGACGGTCAGGTCAGTCTAGCGGCCGGTCGGGGGATACCCTAAGTAACAAAGTGCAACGGAATCTTCTGTTCGATTACAGGCGTGACGTCGACGATACGAAGCTGGCAAGGCCGCCAGCCGGGCGTCAGCGCGCTGCCAGTTCGACGCCGGCATCGCGAGATTCGACGCAACGCACGCGCGATGCGCGGCACGTTCGCAGCCGCCGTCGCGCCGCCGGGCGATGACGCTCAGCCGCGCGTCGGCAAGCGCCGCATCAGCATCGCGCTGTGCCATGCGGTCAGCGCGACGGCGGCCCAGATCGGCCCGTACGTCGCGAGCTGCGCGACGCTCAGCGTCTCGCCGAGCAGCAGCAGCGACACCGCGACGAGCAGCACCGGCTCGACGTAGCCGAGGATCCCGAACAGCGCCATCGGCAGCATCCGGCTCGCCTTCAGGTAGCTCGCGAGCGCGAGCGTGCTGAGCACGCCGAGCCCCGGCAGCAGCACGGCCCACAGCAGCGGAAGGCTGGCGACCGGCGTCGCGCTTGCCGACACCATCGCGAGCGCGACCGGACACAGCAGCGCGATCTCGAGCGCGAACGCGGCGAGCGAATCCGCGTTGATCCGGCGACGCAGCACGAAATACGGCGGATAGCCGAGCGCGACGACGAGCGTCGGCCACGCGAACGCGCGCGTCGCCCACACCTCGTGCGCGACGCCGAGCGCCGCGCACGCGACCGCCGCCCATTGCAGCGGATCGAGGCGTTCGTGATAGTAGAAGCGGCCGACGAGCACCATCGTCAGCGGCAGCAGGAAATAGCCGAGCGACACTTCGAGCATGCGCCCGTGCAGCGGCGCCCACAGGAACAGCCACAGCTGCAGGCCGAGCAGCGCCGCGCTCGCCGGCAGCGCGATCAGCAGGCGCCAGTCGCGCACGCCGCGCCGCACGAGGTCGACGAGCGCCGGCCAGCGGCCGCGCAGCGCGATCAGCGCGAGCGCGCCCGGCGCGGTCCACAGGATGCGCCACGCGAAGATGTCGAGCCCGGTGAGCGGCGCGAGCAGTTTCGCGTAGGCAGACATCAGCGCGAACAGCGTCGACGCCATCACCGACAGCGCGATGCCGCGACCGGCCTCCGGATACCCCGTCATGTTGTTTTCGCCTTACTGCTGCTGGAAGCGCTCGAAGCGCTTTTCGACCTGACGCTCCTCGAACGTCACCTCGGTCACGTGCGCGGACGGCGGCCCGTGCCGCAGCCAGGCGAGCATCCGGTCGATCTGCGCGCCGGGGCCCTGGATCATCGCCTCGACACTGCCGTCCTCGAGATTCGCGACCCATCCGCGCAGCTTCAGCGCATGCGCCTCGCGCACCGTTGCGTGACGGAAGCCGACGCCCTGCACGACGCCGCGCACCCGCACGTAGTAGGTCTCGATCCGTTCGTCCAGTTCATTGCGGCTCATCGCGTCGCCCTCCCGTAGCATTCAAGCCCGGCATTGTAGTCGCGTCGGCGGCTTCGCACACGCGCCCGGCAAGCGGGCCGCTCGCGGCCGCCGACGCCCGCTGCGGCCGCCGCGCGGCGCTCGCGTCGCCGGGCGCGCCGACCACGTACAATCTCGCCGACGCACAACCGCCGCGCCGCCCGCGCGCGGCCCTGAAGGAAACGCATGACTGATACCTCCCGCGATCTCGTTCTCGTCACCGGCGCGTCCGGTTTCGTCGGCTCGGCCGTCGCACGCATCGCGCAGCAGAAAGGCTATGCGGTGCGCGTGCTGGTGCGCCCGACCAGCCCGCGCACGAACGTCGCGGATCTCGACGCTGAAATCGTCACCGGCGACATGCGCGACGAGACGTCGATGCGCGCCGCGCTGCGCGGCGTGCGCTATCTGCTGCACGTGGCGGCCGACTACCGGCTGTGGGCGCCGGATCCGGACGAGATCGAGCGCGCGAACCTCGAAGGCGCGGTCGCGACGATGCGCGCCGCGCGTGCCGAGGGCGTCGAGCGGATCGTCTACACAAGCAGCGTCGCGACGCTGAAGGTCACGAGCGCCGGCGATCCGTCCGACGAGAACCGGCCGCTGACCGCCGAGCAGGCGATCGGCGTGTACAAGCGCAGCAAGGTGCTGGCCGAGCGCGCGGTCGAGCGGATGATCGCCGACGAAGGGCTGCCGGCCGTGATCGTCAACCCGTCGACGCCGATCGGCCCGCGCGACGTGAAGCCGACGCCGACCGGCCGCATCATCGTCGAAGCCGCGCTCGGCAAGATTCCCGCGTTCGTCGATACCGGCCTGAACCTCGTGCACGTCGACGACGTCGCGCACGGCCACTTCCTCGCGCTCGAGCGCGGCCGCATCGGCGAGCGCTACATCCTCGGCGGCGAGAACCTGCCGCTGCAGCAGATGCTGGCCGACATCGCGCAGATGACGAACCGCAAGGCGCCGACGATCGCGCTGCCGCGCTGGCCGCTCTACCCGCTCGCGGTCGGTGCGGAGGCCGTCGCGAAGTTCACGAAGAAGGAGCCGTTCGTGACCGTCGACGGCTTGCGGATGTCGAAGAACAAGATGTATTTCACGTCCGCGAAGGCCGAGCGCGAGCTCGGCTACCGCGCGCGTCCGTATCGGGAAGGATTGCGCGACGCGCTGGACTGGTTCGGCTCGGCGGGCTATCTGAAGTAACACAAAGCGGCGTGCTTCACGCCGCTTTGCGCACTTTGTTACACGTCGCTGACGGACCGGCACCGGCGCAGCGGTTAAAATCGCGGGTCTTACGCAGAGAAGACACGCATGAACCTGAACGAACAGATCGATTCGCTCAACGCGGGCGTCGATCGGCTCCTCCACGATCACCACGCCGCGCAACAGGCGGCACGCAGCGCGGAAGCGTTCGCGCGCGCCGCCGCGGCTGAAGCCCAGGCCGCCGCCGCCCGTCACGCCGCCGCCGAGACCGAAGCCCAGGCCGCCGCGCAGCGCCACACGGCCGCAGCCGCCGACGCCGAAGCCGCGCAGCAGCGCCACGCGGACGCCACCGCCGCGGCCGAAGCCGCCGCCCAACGCCACATCGAAGCCACCGCCCAGGCCGAGGCCGCCGTCCAGCGGCACGCCGAGGCGACCGCGCTGACCGAAGCGCTCGCCCAGCGTCACGCGGATGCCGAAGCCGCGTCGCAGCGTCATGCGGCCGCGATCGCCGAAGCCGAGGCCGCCGCGCAGCGTCATCACGCCGCCGCGACCGAAGCGGATGCAGCCGCGCAGCGTCATGCAGCGGCCGCCACGGAAGCCGAAGCCGCCGCGAAGCGCCATGCTGAAGCAACCGCCGAGGCGGAGGCAGCGACGCAGCGTCACGCGGCCGCGATCGCCGAGGCGGAGGCACTCGCGCAGCGTCACACGCAGGCGATCGCCGAAGCGGAAGCCGCCGCGCAGCGCCACGTCGAGGCAACCGCCGAAGCCCAAGCCGTCACGCAGCGTCACACCGAAGCGATCGCGCAAGCCGACGCGGCCGCGCAACGCCACGCGGCGGCGACTGCCGAGGCCGAGGCCGTCGCGCAGCGCCACACCGAAGCGATCGCGCAGGCCGAAGCGGCCGCCGAGCGTCACGCGAAGGCGATCGCCGACGCGGAAGCGCTGGTCGAAGCCGTCGTGAAGGACGCCGCAACGAACGCGGCGGCTGTGGCAGCCGCGCCGGCCGTCGCGGCCGAAGTCGTCGAACCGGTTGTCGAATCCATGGTCGAGCCGGTGGCGCACGCAGCCGTGGCGGTGACCGCCGACGAAGCCGCGGCAGCGCCCGCCGATGCCGGCACCGCCGTCGTCGCGCCGGCCGCCGACACCGCAATCGAAGTCGCCCCCGCTGCCGAAACAGCGGACGCCGTCGCGGACAAACCGACGCTGCACGTCGCCCGCCCGTCGCAGAACGAACTGACGCTGACCGTCAACGGCCAGTCGATCACGCTGCACCCGGAGCAGCTCGGCCAGTTGATCGAGGAACTCGCGCATGCGCGCGCGTCGATGCAGCCGGAACCGCCGCCGGGCATCCCGGCCGGCTGGCGCTTCGTGACGACGAAGAACCCGATGATGGCCGTGCAGAAGCAGTCCAACGGCGACCGTCTGCTGGTCGCGCGCCACACCGGCTACGGCTGGGTGCCGTTCACGTTCTCGCCGGACGTCGTGATCCAGATGTACATGATGCTGACGCAGCGGTAAGCACGTGCGGCGCCGCCGCCGCATATGACAAAGCCCGATCGATTCACAATCGATCGGGCTTTTTGCTTTCCGGAACCCGGAGCAACGACCGGCATTCGCCGGCGTCTGTCAGCGCTCCACTGGCGCCTGCACGCGCGCCTTCCACTGGCCGCCCTTGCCGCGCCAGTAGCGCCACGCGGACGCGAACGTCGCACCGACGTAGAACAGCGCGACGAGCGGCAGCGCCGGCGCCCACAGCGGCGAGCGGCGGTAGTAGCGCAGCATCGGCGCATATGCGGTGCACATCGACGCCCATGCGAGCCACGCCGGCCAGGCGCGCGCGCCGTACGCGAGCGCGGCCACGGGCGGCACGAGGTAGATGATCGTCATTCCGAGCAGCGTGCCGGCGAGCAGCAGCGGCGAATAGTGGAGCTGCGTGAACGCGGTGCGCGCGATCATGTTCCAGATGTCGCGCCAGCTGTCGTACGGACGCAGCGACACGCTGCGGTCGGCCAGATCGAGCCGGATCGGATGCCGGCCGCTGCCGCGATGCTTGATCTGCGCGGCAAGACTGCAGTCGTCGATCAGCGCGCCGCGGATCGATTCGATGCCGCCCGCCTCCTCGAGCGCGCTGCGCTTGACCAGCATGCAGCCGCCCGCGGCGCCGGCCGTCCGGTTGCGCGGATTGTTGATCCACGAGAACGGATAGAGCTTCGCGAAGAAGAACACGAACGCCGGGATCAGCGCCTTTTCCCAGAACGAATCGCAACGCAGCCGCACCATCAGCGACACCAGATCGCGTTGTTCGGCCTGCGCGCGCGTGACGAGCTGGGCGACGGCGTCCGGCGGATGGCCGATGTCGGCATCGGTCAACAGCAGATAGTCGGCCGGCAGCCCGAGCGTGCGCACCGCGGCGATGCCCTGCGACTGCGCCCACACCTTGCCCGACCAGCCGGCCGGCAGCGGTTTCGCGGCCAGCACCGTCAGGCGGTCGGCGCGGTTGATCGCGAGCGCGGCCGCGCGGGCCGCATCGGCGGTGCCGTCGTCGCTGTGGTCGTCGACGATGATCAGATGAAAGTCGCCCGGATAATCCTGCTCGAGCAGCGACGTCGCCGCCCGGGCGATCACGTCGACCTCGTTGCGCGCCGGCACGACCGCGACCACGGCCGGCCAGCCGGCCTCGGCCGCGGCGCCGCGTGCCTCGGGCGGCAGCGCCCGCGCGGGGCGTGCGCGCCAGAAGCCGCCGCGCGCGACGAGCAGCACGATCCAGATCAGCAGCGACAGGCCGGATACCAGGAAGGTAATCGCCAGCATCATCGGCACGCCTCCTGCCGGATGCCGGCGTGAGCGGCGCCGGATCGTCCGATCATAATCAGGGTCGGAGTGAAAACACCCACGGCCGCATCGGCGGCAGGGCAATACGCGTAAGAATCGACGGTCATCGAATGGCCTTGAAATGAGCGCGACGCCGGGCAGCCAGACAGGTTGCCCGCGAAACCGCGCAGTTTACCGGGTTCCGCGCGCGCGAGCGCCGACGCGGCTCTGCGGCGGATGCAACACGGCCGATACGGCACCAGAGCAAGGACGGCGCGATAGGGTTAAAATGCGCGATTAATTCGGGGTTCCGGGGCCTGGCCTGGCCGGTTCGTTTCCTGCCTTCATAACATCAAGCCGGGGCGAGCGAGCAGTGCCAGCTCCTCGAACCCCGGCGTCTGTCGTCGGAGTTCGCTCACTTATGCGAGTCATCCTTGCCCAGCCCCGCGGCTTTTGTGCGGGGGTTGTCCGTGCGATCGAGATCGTCGATCGCGCGCTGCAACAGCACGGCGCGCCGGTCTATGTGCGTCATGAGATCGTGCATAACCGGCATGTCGTCGAAAATCTGCGTAATAAAGGGGCACGATTCGTTGAGGAGCTCGACGAGGTGCCGCATGGCGCCGTGGCGATCTTCAGCGCGCACGGTGTCGCCCAGACGGTCGAACGCGACGCCGAAACGCGCGGGCTCGACGTGCTGGACGCAACCTGCCCGCTCGTCACGAAAGTGCACGTGCAGGGCCGCCAGTACGTCGCGGCGGGCCGCCGGCTGATCCTGATCGGCCATGCGGGCCATCCCGAAGTCGAGGGCACGATCGGCCAGATTCCGGCCGAGGTGATCCTCGTGCAGAGCGAGGCAGAAGTCGATACGCTGACGCTGCCGGTCGACACGCCGGTCGCGTACGTCACGCAGACGACGCTGTCGGTCGACGACACGCGCGGCATCATCGAGGCGCTGCAGCGCCGGTTCACCGACATCGTCGGCCCGGACACACGCGACATCTGCTACGCGACGCAGAACCGCCAGGCCGCCGTGCGCGAGCTGAGCGGCCAGGTCGACGTGCTGCTGGTCGTCGGTGCGACGAACAGCTCGAACTCGAACCGCCTGCGCGAGATCGGCACCGAAAGCGGTGTACCGAGCTATCTCGTCGCCGACGGCTCGGAAGTGAAGCCCGAATGGTTCGCGGGCGTGCAGACGGTCGGCCTGACCGCCGGCGCGTCGGCACCCGAGGAAATGGTTGAGGATGTGATCGGCGCGCTGCGCGCGCTGGGGCCCGTCGATGTCACGACGATGGCGGGCCGTGAGGAAAAAGTCGAATTCAAGTTGCCGGCGAAGCTTACGCAAGCTGTCGCCCGCGAAGTTTAAGGAGGACAACTCTTGTCTATTCCGCTGCTCCAGCAAGTCCGCGTCGGCGCATACATCATGCGCCAACACCTGTCCGGCAACAAACGCTATCCGCTCGCGCTGATGCTCGAGCCGCTGTTCCGCTGCAACCTCGCCTGTAACGGCTGCGGCAAGATCGACTATCCGGACCCGATCCTGAACCAGCGCCTGTCCGTCGAGGAATGCCTGGAAGCCGTCGACGAGTGCGGCGCGCCCATCGTGTCGATCGCCGGCGGCGAGCCGCTGCTCCACAAGGAGATGCCGGAGATCGTCAAGGGCATCATGAAGCGCAAGAAATTCGTGTACCTGTGCACGAACGCGCTCCTGATGGAAAAGAAGATGGACGACTACCAGCCGAATCCGTACTTCGTCTGGTCGGTCCATCTCGACGGCGACAAGGACATGCACGACCATTCCGTGTCGCAGGAAGGCGTGTACGACAAGGCGGTCGCGGCCATCAAGGAAGCGAAGCGCCGCGGCTTCCGCGTGAACATCAACTGCACGCTGTTCAACGATGCGATCCCTGAGCGCGTCGCGAAGTTCTTCGACACGCTGGGGCCGATCGGCGTCGACGGCATCACCGTGTCGCCGGGCTATGCGTACGAGCGCGCGCCGGATCAGCAGCACTTCCTGAACCGCGACAAGACGAAGAACCTGTTCCGCGAGATCCTGAAGCGCGGCGAAGGCGGCAAGCGCTGGTCGTTCAGCCAGTCGTCGCTGTTCCTCGACTTCCTGGCCGGCAACCAGACGTACAAGTGCACGCCGTGGGGCAACCCGGCGCGTACCGTGTTCGGCTGGCAGAAGCCGTGCTATCTGGTCGGCGAAGGTTACGTGAAGACCTTCAAGGAACTGATGGAAGACACGAACTGGGACAACTACGGCGTCGGCAACTACGAGAAGTGCGCGGACTGCATGGTCCACTGCGGCTTCGAAGCCACCGCCGTGATGGACACGATCGCGCATCCGCTGAAGGCGTTTGCCGTGAGCCGGAAGGGTATCAAGACGGAAGGCGCATTCGCGCCGGACATCTCGATCGCGAAGCAGCGCCCGGCCGAGTATGTGTTCTCGCGCCACGTCGAGATCAAGCTCGAGGAAATCCAGCGCGCCGGCAAGGGCAAGCTGCAGAAGCCGGCGAAGCCGGCAACGGCGGCTTAAGCGCGTATCGCCACGCGGAGGTTCGCGCCTCCGCGTCGGCCCGCATCGAAGAAGCGCCACGGAGTTCGCTCCGTGGCGCTTTTGTTTTGATGGGCGTCGTCGTAACGCCGCGTGCAGTCGCCACGCATGAGCATGCGAATGCCCGCACGCTAGTGTCTCGACTCCGCCGCCGCGATCAGCTGCCATGCGGTCGGCCCGCGATCGAGCAGCGGATCGGACGGCGGATCGAAATCGTGACGATGCGCGTCGTCGGACGGCAGCGCCTGCGACTTCGCGATGCCGATCTCGTCGCCGCATACGGTGCATCGATAGATGCCCGCAACCGGCGTCTCGCTGCCCGGCGGCAGGTTCTCGTTGAATGCGCGGCCGCTTCCGCACGTGAAGTAGCCACCGATCCTGTATAGCGCCATCGCGCCTCCTGACTGAAACGAATGCATTCGCGGCGACACGCACGATCGCCGCGAACGCGAGGATGGATGGTCATCGACCGAACCCGTTCGGCTCCTGTCGTGACATTGGGCGGCGAGCGTCGCCCCCGGGGAACGGAACGCGCATGAAACGCAGCCAAGGGTCGGTCGCGTTGCCACCGCTCAATGCAGAACGGCCGCTTCCCGCATCCGGGCCGCTGCCTGCGCGACCAGCCCCGGCTGCTCGCTCGACGCGAACGCGCACACGTGGCGCCACAGCTCGGCGAGCCGGTGCCGCGTGAGCGTCGCGACGCACGCGTCGTTCGCCGCGAGCACACGCTCGAGCGCCGCGCACTCGTCGTCGTGCAGCGCCCATGCGCCGCTTTGCGCGGCGCGCGCCATGCTCGCGTCGAGCACGCGCTCCGCGTCGACGCACAGGTCGACGTTCGCATCCGGGGATACCGCATCGTCGAGCGCGAGGAACACCAGATAGACGCTCGTGCGCAGCCGCATCAGCAACGTTTCGCTGCCGTGCTCGCCGCGCAGCGCGACGAGCGCCATGTGGCATTTCAGCGAGATATCGCGCACATGCGCGGGCGGCAGCGGCAGCAGCCACTCGCGCGTCAACGGCGGGTGGCGACGGCCTTTTCGGGCGGCCTTCATGATCCGCCCTCGCTTGCCGCGACATCGTCCACGTCGAATGCCGGCCACGCGGTGCGGCACGCGCGGGCACCGCGCCGTGCATCGCGACCGCCGTTCGCGCGGCGTCGCGCGCCGCCGTACACGTCGTCCCGTCGCCGCGTCGCGCACGTCTGGGGCAGCCGGCGGATCGCGGATGCGCGCAACACGTCGGGGAGTCGGTCAAGGCATGCCATGCTCTGCTCCCGCATCAGAACGTGTTCTCGCCCTTCAGGTAGTACGCGGTCTTCACGAAGAACGCCTTCACCGGATGGCCGCTCTGCGCCGCGCTGGCCGCGCGCGCTTCCATCGCGGCCTTCTCCTCGCGCGAGCGGTCAGGCACCGGGTACCTCACGCGTTCGAGCGCACGCTGCATCGCGAGCGGATAGTTCTGGTTGCCGGCTGTCGTCGCACGATAGCCGGCGCGCGTCATCTGCCTCAATTGCACATCGGTTTCGGCACGCGCCGCCGACCAGCTCAACGGCGCGACGTTCGACTGCCACTCGGTATCGACGGACTGCGCGAAGCTCGCGGCGGGCAGCACAGCAAGCGCGCCGGACAGGACAGCAAGGGAAACAACGGATCGCATCATGGCCTCCAGATGGTTGTTTCCGCATCGATCGTCGTCGTCGATGCGGTGCAATCATCGTATGTCGCGTGACCACGCGCTTGAATAGCCAATTCCGCAATTGATATTTTCGGCACCGACGGACGGGGTGCGATCCACGCGATTCGCCAATGCTGCCTGAGCGGAATTTCTTTATTTCATTCAACTACCTGATCGCGTTTTTGCAGACGAATCGACATGCCGTGTGAATCGCTTTTGCAGTTTTTGAAATGACGTATTGCCGATGCGATTTCGGCCAAAGCCCTGCCCGGCGCGACTTTCGGCGCGATGACGCACACGCCGGCACAGGCGGGAAACGATTCGACAAATGCGCTCGTTTTCCTGACATACGACAAAACCTCCGCGCCGATTTACCGCGCCGCGAGAAGACGTGTGCGACACGGACGCGCGATAATTGCGCATCGCGCCGTCAATCACGGCGCTTATCCGTTCCCTATTCTTCTCTCGAGTTCCGCCATGGCTGCCATCGACACCACCGCCATCGACAATTGGCACGCACACGTCTACTTCGACGCCGCGAGCCGCGACGCAGCCTGGGCGTTCCGCCTCGTCGTCGAAGAACGATTCGGCGCGATCATCGAACTCGGCCGCTTTCACGAGCGCCTCGTCGGCCCGCATCCGGCCTGGTCGTACCAGATCGCGTTCGACGCCGCGCGCTTCGACACCATCGTGCCGTGGCTCATCCTGAATCACGGCGCGCTCGACATCTTCCTGCATCCGAATACTGGCGACGATCTGCGCGACCATCGCGACAGCGCGGTGTGGATCGGCAAATCGCATGACCTGAATCTCGGCGCGCTCGCGGGCTGACGAGCCGACGCGGTCGCGTTCGACATACACGGCATCCACGTTTCGGCCCGGGCTGAAACGTCCGGCGGCGCGGCGTCGATACAGTGGTTCCGTTATCCACGCTTGCCGGAACCCGCCATGACACAAGCCGACACCGATGCGCAACGCATCCATCAAGACTGGCACGCCGCCGTCGTCGCGCGCGACCTCGACGCACTGATGTCGCTGTACGCGGACGACGCGATACTCGAAACGCCGCTGATCGTCGTCGCACTGCCCGATCATGGCTCGGGCGTGCTGCACGGCAAGGCCGCGATCGGCGCGTTCTTCGCGGCGGGCCTGCGCAATCCGGGAAACAAGCTCGGACGCTGGTATCGAACCGGGCTGTTCTTCTCGAACGGCCGGCAACTCACATGGGAATATCCGCGCGAAACGCCGGAAGGCGATCAGGTCGATCTCGTCGAAATGATGGATCTGCGCGACGGGCTGATCGCGCATCACCGCGTCTACTGGGGGTGGGTCGGGTTCATGGCGCTGCGCGGCGCGGCATGGGCGGCCGGGCACGCATGACGCGCGCCATGCCGCCCGCATGCACGCTCACGCGACATACATCGCGACGCTGACGAACTGGCACAGGCTGCCGGCCAGCACGAAAAGATGCCAGATACCGTGCCCGTGGCGGATGCGCTCGTCGTTGATGAAGAAGTAGATCCCCGCGCTGTAGATGACGCCGCCGGCCACGAGCCATACGGCACCCACCGGCGGCAGCGCATGAATCAGCGGGCGGATCGCGACGAGCGCGAGCCAGCCCATCAGCACGTACAGCACCATCGACACGATGCGCGTGCGCCGACCGAGCGTGAGTTCCTGCGCGATCCCGAACGCGGCGAGCCCCCAGCTGACGCCGAACAGCGACCAGCCCCACGGGCCGCGCAGCGTGACGAGCGTAAACGGCGTATAGCTGCCCGCGATCAGCAGATAGATGGCCGAATGGTCGCACTTCTGCAGGATCGCCTTCAGGCGCGGGTTGCGCACGCTGTGATACGCCGTCGAGATTCCGTAGAGCAGGATCAGCATCGCACCGTACACGCTGAAGCTCACGATCTTGTAAGGATCGCGGTCGAGCGCGCCCATCGTCACCAGCGCGACCAACCCTGCCACCGACAGCACCGCGCCGACGAGATGGGAAATGCTGTTGAAACGCTCACCGACATGCACGACGGGTTCTCCTGCGCGGATTCTTCGGGGAAAGAGGATGCCTCATATGATACCGACGCCCGGACTTTGCCGCGCTGGACGAAGTCAAACGCCGCAGTGACGGGCGCCTCGCGCGCACCGCACCGGCACGCCAAAGAAAAAGCGCCGCGAATGTCTTCGCGGCGCTTCCCGGTCCGTCACTTGACCGCCTCACCGGCCGGCTGCGCCGGCCCGGTTCAGCAACACTTCCCTGCCCCCGACCCGTACCGCGCATTCTGACGCTCGCGGAAGAATTCCTCGTACGTCATCGGCTCGCGGTCCGGATGGGTTTCGCGCATGTGCGCGACATAGGTGTCGTAGTCGGGCAGGCCGACCATCAGCCGCAACGCCTGCCCGAGGTAACGCCCCGCACTGCGCAGGTCGCTGCCGAGATCGGTGAACATCGCGGCCTCCCGTTATCGTCCGCTGCCGAGCGCCTGCGCGGCCGGCATCGCTTCGTACGGCGTCTCGCGCACGGTCGGCTTCGACTCGCGACGCGCGCGCAGCACGGCGAGCAGGCCGTACCCCGCGATCGCCACGACGACGAAGATGAACAGGCCGGCCAGCGCCGCATCGATGTAGTCGTTGAAGATGATCCGCTGCATCTGCGCGATCGACTTGGCCGGCGCGAGCACCTTGCCTTCGTCCACCGCGGCCTGCAGCTTCGCCGCGTGCGCGAGGAAGCTGACCTTCGGATTCGAATCGAAGATCTTCTGCCAGCCGGCCGTCAGCGTGCAGATCAGCAGCCATGCGGTCGGCACGATCGTCACCCATGCGTAGCGCTCGCGCTTCATCTTGAACAGCACGACGGTGCCGAGCACCAGTGCGATCGCGGCGAGCATCTGGTTCGAGATCCCGAACAACGGCCACAGCGTGTTGATGCCGCCGAGCGGATCGACCACGCCCTGATACAGGAAATAGCCCCACGCGGCCACGCACAGCGCGGTGGCGACAAGGTTCGCCGGCAGCGACTCGGTGCGCTTGAGCGCGGGGTGGAACGTGCCGAGCAGGTCCTGCAGCATGAAGCGGCCCGCGCGCGTGCCGGCATCGACGGCCGTCAGGATGAACAGCGCCTCGAACAGGATCGCGAAGTGATACCAGAACGCCATCATCGCTTCGCCGCCGATCACCTGGTGCAGGATGTGCGCCATGCCGACGGCCAGCGTCGGCGCGCCGCCCGCGCGCGCGATGATCGTCGTTTCGCCCACGGCCTTCGCGGTCTGCGTGAGCATGTCGGGCGTCAGCACGAAGCCCCATTGCGTAACCGTGTTCGCGACGGCTTCAGGCGTCGAGCCGAGCACGGCCGCCGGCGCGTTCATCGCGAAGTAGATGCCCGGCTCGATCACGCACGCGGCGACCAGCGCCATGATCGCGACGAACGATTCCATCAGCATCGCGCCGTAACCGATGAAGCGCGCGTTGGTTTCGTTGTCGATCAGCTTCGGCGTCGTGCCCGACGAGATCAGCGCGTGGAAGCCCGACACCGCGCCGCATGCGATCGTGATGAACAGGAACGGGAACAGGTTGCCCGACCACACCGGGCCCGTGCCGTCGACGAACTTCGTCAGCGCGGGCATCTTCAGTTCCGGCGCGACGACCAGAATGCCGATCGCGAGGCCGAGGATCGTGCCGATCTTCAGGAACGTGGACAGGTAGTCGCGCGGCGCGAGCAGCAGCCACACCGGCAACACCGATGCGACGAAGCCGTAGCCGATCAGGATCCACGTAAGCTGCGTGCCGCTGAAGGTGAACCATGCGGCAAGCGCCGGCGAATCGTGCACGGTCTGGCCGAACGCGATCGACGCCATCAGCAGCACGAAGCCGATGATCGACACTTCGCCGATGCGGCCCGGACGGATGTAGCGCGTGTAGACGCCCATGAACAGCGCGATCGGAATCGTCGCGGCGACGGTGAACGTGCCCCACGGCGAATTCGTCAGCGCCTTCACGACGATCAGCGCGAGCACGGCGAGGATGATCACCATGATCAGGAATGCGCCGAACAGCGCGATCACGCCGGGCACCGTGCCGAGCTCCATCTTGACGAGGTCGCCGAGCGAACGGCCGTCGCGGCGCGTCGAGATGAACAGCACGATGAAGTCCTGCACCGCGCCCGCGAACACGACGCCGGCCAGGATCCACAGCATGCCCGGCGTGTAGCCCATCTGCGCGGCGAGCACGGGCCCGACGAGCGGCCCGGCGCCGGCGATCGCGGCGAAGTGATGGCCGAACAGCACGTACTTGTTGGTCGGCACGTAGTCGAGGCCGTCGTTGTGCCGAACGGCCGGCGTCATCCGCAGCCCGTCGAGCTGCATGACCTTGCTGGCGATGAAACGGCTGTAGAAGCGATATGCGATCAGATATACGCAGACTGCGGCGATCACGATCCAGAGCGCGCTGACGCGTTCGCCGTGCGCAAGTGCGATCGTCCCGAACGCGAACGCGCCGAGCAGCGCGACCGCGATCCAGAGCAGGGTACTGGAAGCCCGATTCATGGCGTCTCCTGGTCTCCAATGTGGTTTTGAGTGGATCCGGCGAGGCGCCGGACCCGCGTGACGTCGATGCGTCGTGCCGCGTCTCGCGGAAGACACGGCGGTGGGCCGTAGTATTCCGCGCGACGGGGGAGGCTTACAAGCGCACAACTACGTATGCGAGGCTACGTAGAATTACGTAGCCAAGGGGTGAGAGCTCGGGTTGCGGCCGTGATCGACCGACGCGCGGCCGGACATGCCCCGCGGTTGGCCATGCCCGGCGCATTGCGCGCCGGGTCAGTTGCATCAGTGCTTGTCGTCGAGCTTCTTCGGCTTCGGCGGCGACGGCACCTTCGCGTACTGGAACGCGGGCGTTGCCTTCAGCGCGTCCTTCGTTGCGCCCGGCAGATAGATGTTGCCGTTGCGCACGTCGAGCGACGCGATCGGCACCGCGACGTCATGCGCCGCGACGCCCAGGAAACCGCCAGCCGACACGATCGCGGCCGACACCGAGCCGTCAGGCGCGACGATCAGGTCGCGCACCGTGCCGACTTTCTGGTTCTGGTCGTTGTACACGGCTTTGCCGAGCACGCTCTTCTTCACGCTCCAGCCTTCGAGTAGCGCCTGCGATTGCTCGACGGTGACGCTGAGTGGCTGGGCGCCCGCGATCTGCGCATGCACGTTGAGGCTCGATACGAGAACGGCGGCTGCGACGATTGTCTTGGTGAAAGCCATGCTGATTGCACTCCGGTTAGGTTGTTGTTGGTGCCGGGAACGAAGCGGCGCGGGTGCGGTGGCGAATCGGTGAGCACCCCGCGCTTCGTCGATGCAGCAGCGGCCGGCCGCGCCGCCGCTGCGTGTGCGCGCAACGGGCCCGGACGGCCCGTCGGTTAACGCAACACGGGTCATGGTAGCGCCAGTCGAGAAGTGCTGCCATGAGGCTGCATTGCACAGCGATGAACGAAGATCAATGTCGGCGTGAAAAATGCCGAGGGAGATTCGGAATCAGACGACGCTCAATGTTTCTCGAGCAGCTTGCGGGACGCGAACAATTCGGCATCGCTACGGATGCCGAGCTTGCGATACGCCGATTGCTTTTGCGCGCTGATCGTCTTGCGGCTGCGGGAAAATTTCAATGCGATATCGGATACCGACATGCCCGCGAGATAACAGCGCAGCACCTCGTGCTCGCGCGGGCTCAGGCGCAGGTCGGCGGACACTTCCGATTCGGCCGCCGGCGCGTCGTCGCTGACCGCCGGTTTCGGCGCCGTCACACTCTGGACAGGCGTCGCACTCGCCATCACCCTGCCTGCCAATTCGGCACTGATATACGAACGTCCATCTGCGACCACACGGATCGCATGCACCAGTTCGCGAAGATTTTCGCTCTTGCCGAAGAAACCGAGTGCGCCTGCGCGCATCGTCATGTTGACGGTCGCGGGCGTATCGCTGCTCGACGTCATCAGGATCTTGCAATCCGGGAAGCGCGTGCTCACCAGCTTGACGAGATTGAGACCGTCGATCTCGTCCGGGCCCAGCGTGTAGTCGAGCAGCACGACGTCCGCGTGATTCGACTCGAGCCAGCCGATCAGATCGCGCGACCTCGCAAAGCTCGCCGCCACTTCGATGCCGGTCCTCTCCGTCAGATAACTGGCGATCCCGTGCTGGACGACGGCATGGTCGTCCAGGATCACGACGCGGATCGGTTGGAGCTCTGGTCTCATTACTACCCCTTTTGATTCTGGCGATACGGCCCATCAACGGTTGGCCATTTCTTGCCATGGCAAACCGGAACGGATGATCCGGATTAGCTTACCGGCTTTCTGGATAATTTTTAACCCCGCCGGCTAAACAGCCGAGGTGCGAGTAGTCGTCGCGGACGCCATGCAGTCCGATTCGGCATCCGCAGCAGCGACAGCATGGGAAACGGCCCGTGCGCCCCGTCTCAGCCATCAGAACGGCGTAAGGCGCTGGCGCTGGCGCGACCCGCTACGAATCGCCGACGGCGCTCGCGTCGTCGAAAGGCACTGTTGCTGCCGGTGCTCCCGCCCGCACCGCGTTGCGTCGGCGCAACGGACCATTTGTGATGACGATCTCGCTCCGCGCATTTCTCACGCCGCTGCAGCGCCTGATACAGATCATCCCACCTGCGCAGTTCACGCTTGAGGCAAAGGCATGGATCGCCGCGCATCCTGTCGTGCGTGCCTGTGCCGCCCCACATTAGCGTCCGTTCAAATTTCGCGAATGCGGGAAGGTCGTTGGCGTCGTGTCGTCATATCTCGATGCGATTCCGCGAATCGGCGGACTGCGCGTCGAATATGTCGACAACGTATCGTGGGCCAATTCATACCCGGCTTTCATGTCGGGGAAGATCGACATGGCGCCGGACGCGTCAAGAAGCGCCGACATCTCGCGATACCGCAGTGGCACCATTGTCAGCCTGCCGTAGTTCGCCGGCACAATGGTTGTTGTCGCACCGGAGCCCTTGAATCTCTTCGTCGATCTTGAGAATCTGGCCGGCAAGCAAATCGCGACCAAGGGTAGCGGCGACTCGAATATGCGATCCGGCATGTCGGCGTGCCGGTGATCCTGCTGGCTTTCGACGACGAACGCGACGCGCGTGCGGCCATTCCCGCACACGACACCGACGAAATTCCGCGTCAATGGATCGAAACGGCCGACTACGGCAAACCTAGCCCGCAATCGATCGTCCGTGACCGTCGCTGGCAAGTCGCGGCGGCCGGCACCATCCTGTTCGCGGTCCCCTTCGTTTCGTAGCGCTCGCGCGTCGCGGCTGTGCGCAGCGAACTCGACAAGGCGATGCAACTCGTGTTCACCAGCCACGAGATCCGCAAGGCGGTGCATTCGATCCCGTCGTTGCTCGAACTGCTACCGCGCTCGCAACTAGCACCGAAGCAGGCTGGTCGCGCGGACGCGGCGTTGCTGAATCGCTGCTGACGTTGCTTGACGACGTCCTGGAATATTCGAGTCTCGAGTCTCGAAACGTGACGCTCGTGCCCGAGCCGACGCACGTCCGCGCATTGGCACAGCGCCGACATGGTACGCTGGCGCGTCGACGAGAAAAACCTGAGCCGGGAGCTCGAACTCGCGCCAGACTGAGCTGTGCGCGCCGATCGATCCGCTGCGCACGCGGCAGATCGTGCTGAACCTGCTTGCCAACGCGATCAAGTTCACGCCGGCTGACTCGGTTGCACTGCGCGTCGTTTATCTCGACGGCAAACCGGGCCATGCCAGCTCGCTCGCGATTGAAGTCCGTGACACCGGTATCGGCATTCCGCCCGATCGCCAGCGTCGCATTTTCGATGCCCTACCAGTGCGTCGAGCCACCGGGCAGCCGTCGCGTGAACGACAGTGGACCGGGGCTATCGATCCGTCGCGAACGGGTCGACTTGATGAACGCCGTGGAATTCGCGAAGCCGCGTTTCGGCATGCAGCGCGACATTGGCGATATCGCCCAGTTTGGCCAGATGCGACGCCCCCGCAATCCGGTGCGAGGCCCGTGCGGCTGCGGCGAAATCGCGCGATAGCAATCCCTTGACAAGCACGTCGAGATCCTTCGCCACTTCGCGGTCATAGACCGCGTTGAGATCAGCGGCATCGTCGGTATGCGCCGCCTGTTCCGTCTCGGCATACGCTGGGCACCACATCGCGATCAGCTGCCGCAACGTTTCGAGCCGCAGCGGCTTGCCCAGCACGCCGTCCATGCCGCTGTCGACGCAGCGCTCCCGATGCCCGTCGCCGGATACCGCGGAAATCCCGATGATCGGAACATGTCTGGCTTCGCGTGCCGACTCGTCCTGACGGATCATCTTCGCGAGCGCATAACCGTCGAAGTCCGGCAGATCGCTATCGAGCAGCACGAGGTCGACACGGCCGCGCGCCAGTTGACGCAGCGCGTCCTCGCCGGTAGCGGCGCCGATGCCGACGCAGCCGAGTTCGTCGCATTGCTGCTGCAGCGCGAACTGCACGGTTTCGTGATCGTCGACAATCAGGATACGCGGCGAGTCAGGGTGAGCATATCCAGGCAGTGCGTCGACCAGCACGGGCATCGATGCGGCAGACCGCACCGGCAACGGCTCGTCCACTTCCGTGACCGGCAATCGCACCGTCATCGTCGTTTCGACGCGCGGCAGGCTTTGGACGGTGATCGTGCCGTGCATCAATGCGACCAGTTCACGGCAGATCGCGAGACCAAGCCCGCTGCCGTTGACGTCCTGGTGAAGCGAGGCAGGCCCCTGCCAGTATGCGTCGAAAATGTGTTCGAGCCGTTCGGGCGCAATGCCGATGCCGGTATCGCGCACCGTGAGGGTCAGCGTGCCATTTTGCCCGTGGCGACCCGAAACATGCTCGACGCGCAGCGTCACCGAGCCTGCGGATGTGAATTTGATTGCGTTGACGAGCAGGTTCAGCACGATCTGACGCACACGGACCGGATCGATTGAAACACGCACCGCCGGCGGACAAGCAACGTCGAGCACCAGCTCGAGCATCTTCTCGTCGGCACGCCAGCGCACCATGTCGACCGTATGCCGCGCCCACGACTCGAGCTCGACTGTCTGCATGGCAAGCCCGACCTTACGCGATTCGAGGCGAGAATATTCGAGGATATCGTCGAGCAGCGTCAGAAGCGTCTCCGATGCCGAGATCGCCGCATCCGCGCGATTCGCCTGTCGCCCGGTCAACCGCGAGCGCTGAAGCAATTCCAGCGACGACAGGATCGTATGCATCGGCGTGCGGATTTCGTGACTAACGAACGCGAGAAACGTCGCCTTGTCGTGCTCGCTGCGGATCGCGGCCACGCGCGACTTCCACGACAGGAATGCGAGCATCGCGAACGCCACCAGCGCGGCAGCGATCGCGAGCACCTGGGGCGCCCGGTAATGCAGGATCGCACGGATCGTCGGCTTGCCGTAATCGGCCATCTCGACCCAGTCGCGGGTGAGCTCCGCCGTCTTGCTCACGGGAATGGCCGCGAGAGACTTGTCGATGATCGATGCCAGGATCGGCAAGTCTGCCCGCGTGAGCATCGCCAGCGATACAGGGCGGTCAGCAAGCATCCCCGACATGTAAAGCTGCCCGGGAAACTGCCGCTGCACGATCGGCAGAATCGTGACGTCGACGCCGAGCGCGGCATCCGCCTCGCCGTTGGCAACCGCGGCGAGCGCGAGTTCCTCGGTGTCGAACGTAAGCACGTCGAGCATCACGCCGCTGTTGCGCGTGAAATACTCGACCGCGCCTCGCCCCTTGATCGCGACGCGCCGGCCTTCGAGCCGCTTCAGGTTGAAGATCATCGCGGAGTCGTTGCGCGTGACGGCTGTCAGCCGGCCGACCAGGTAGGGCGCACTGACGAGAGCACCGGCGCCGACGCGGTCCGGCACCAGGTCGCGCCATACGCCGGGCAGCAGATCAACCTTGTGCGATGCAAGCGCCTCGTACGCGTGACCCCATTCCGTGCCCGGCACCGTTGCGAACGTCAGCCCGGTCATTTTCGAGATTGCGTTCAGGTACCCCGCGACAAGGCCGGCATGGCTACCGTTGCGCATGTATTCGATCGGATGCCAGTTCGCCTCGACTGCGATATTGACGACCGGGTGCGCGCGCATCCACTGAAGCTCCTCGTCAGTGAAGGTGGGCTTCCAAGAGGCGGTCGCGCCGTTCGCAGGGAGCGACGAGACAACGAGCCAAAGGAATATTGCGCGCAAGAGCAGGCGCGGTGCGGCGCGGCGCGCGATAAGACGTCCTTCCATGTACGATACGGCGGCCGGAGCAAGTGCATCGGAGACCATGCACGGCATGCGCCGTCGGTTGAGGTTTGCAGATGTGTCGACTCTATCCGACGATCCGCAAATCGGCCGTCCATCCAATCCTATTTCGGACAGACGCCTTAGAGACGGTTTCAAAATGGCCCCTTGGGGCTGTTAACTTTCGCGGCGAGCTGTTAACCTCAGGCATCGAAACAACCGAGACTGAGGAGATGGCCAAGCCGATCATCGACGACGAGTTGTGGACACTGATCGAGCCGTTACTGCCGCCATCCAAGCCACGGCGCAAGAAGAACCCGGGCCGCCTGCCGGTTTCGAACCGCGCCGCGCTGACCGGCATCTTGTTCGTTCTCAAGACCGGACTGCGCTGGCGCGATCTGCCTGCCGAGATGGGTTGCGGCTCGGGCGTGACATGTTGGCGACGGCTACGCGACTGGCAGGTTGCCGGCGTGTGGGACCGCTTGCACGAGCTGCTGCTCGCGAAGCTGCGAGCAGCAGACCAGATCGACTTCTCTCGAGCCGCTGTCGATTCATCATCGATTCGCGCCGTTGGGGCAGGCCAAAAACTGGGCCAAACCCTACCGATCGCGCGCGACCCGGTTCCAAGCACCACATCGTCACCGACGCCAACGGCACGCCGCTCGCCGCGATCCTGACCGGCGCGAACGTCAACGACGTCACGCAATTGCTGCCGCTGATCGACGCGATTCCGCCGATTCGCGGTTTGCGCGGCCACCCGCTGCACAGACCGCGTGTGGTCTACGCCGATCGCGGATACGATTCCGAGCGACATCGACGTGCGTTGCGCAATCGCGGTATCGAGCCGGTGATCGCCAAGCGCCGTACCGAACACGGCAGCGGCCTTGGCAAATATCGCTGGGTCGTGGAACGCACGCATGCCTGGCTGCATCACTTCCGTCGTCTCCGTATTCGTTTCGAGCGCCGTGCTGACATTCACGGCGCGTTCCTCAAACTCGGTTGCTGCCTGATCTGCTGGAATACCCTCCGGCGCGCCGAACAGCCTTTATGAAACCGTCTCTTAGGAATTTGCCTAAATTTTGCCGGAGGCCATGGGATTCGTATTAGCAGGATCGCCCACGGCGCGGCCGCACGCCGCACGGCACCTCGGGCGCACGCGCCTGACAATTTGCGACGCGGCTGAACGAATGTCTCGTCGGCGTCGCCGCGATTCCTGTAGTTCGGATACCGCCGATATGCGACGTGCCGCAGGCCGAACACGCGCGCGAGAAGTTTCCGAGTGGCGCGGCACACGAGACAGATGAATCAACTTGCTCGGCACCAGTCTTAGTCGATGGGCCGACTTTGACGGCGGCGGGCATCAACCCGCCGCCGTCACCTCACGCATTGCGCGAATACACTCGCCGATGCCGCACCGCCTCCGCCAGCACGTCGAGCACCGGCTCCGTCTGCGTCCAGCTCAAACACGCATCCGTAATCGACACGCCATACTGCAACGGCACGCCGGGCTTCAGATCCTGACGCCCCGCCTCGAGATGACTCTCCACCATCACGCCGACGATCCGGTGCTCGCCCTGCGACAGCTGCCGCGCAAGATCCTGCGCGACTTCGATCTGCCGCTCATGCGACTTGTTCGAGTTCGCGTGCGAGCAATCGACCATCACCTGCTCGCGCAACCCGCTCTTGCGCAGCACCGCGCAGCTCGCCTCGACGTGCTCGGCATCGTAGTTCGGCCCGTTCTTGCCGCCGCGCAGGATCACGTGCGCGTCGTCGTTGCCGCGCGTCTCGAAGATCGCGGCCATGCCCATCTTCGTCATCCCCATGAACGCGTGGCTCGCGCGCGCGGCGACGATCGCGTCCGACGCGACCTGCACGCCGCCGTCGGTGCCGTTCTTGAAGCCGATCGGGCAGCTGAGCCCCGACGCGAGCTGCCGATGGCTCTGGCTCTCGGTCGTGCGCGCGCCGATCGCGCCCCACGCGATCAGGTCCGCGATGTACTGCGGGCTCAGCAGGTCGAGGAATTCGGTCGACGCCGGCAGGCCGAGCGCGTTGATGTCGAGCAGCAGCTGCCGCGCCGCGCGCAGCCCTTCGTTGATGCGGAAGCTGCCGTCCAGGCGCGGATCGTTGATGTAGCCTTTCCAGCCGACGGTCGTGCGCGGCTTCTCGAAGTACACGCGCATCGTGATCAGCAGGTCGTCCTTCAGCGCATCGGCGGCCGCCTTCAGGCGACGGGCGTAGTCGAGCGCCTGGTCGTGGTCGTGGATCGAGCACGGGCCGACGACGAGCAGCAGCCGGTCGTCCCGGCCGTGCAGGATGTCGCCGATCGCGCGGCGCGTGTCCTCGACGAGCGTCTGCGTGGCGGCCGGCACCGGCAGTTCGTCCTGCAGCAGCGCGGGCGAGATCAGCGGACGCACGGCGCCGATGCGGACGTCGTCGATGCGCGTGGTGTCCTGCGTCGCGTCGGCGCTGCCTACCTCGCGATCGTGGGAAGGATTGTCGAGGTTCTGCATGGGGATTCTCCGGGGACGTCTGGAATGATGTGCAGGCTCGATTATGGCACTCGCACGTGGCGGCAGCGAGGCGCGGCGGGGGAAGGCGACCGGCGTCAAGGCGCCGAACGAAAAAGGGCGATCCGCGAAGGATCGCCCGGCAATTGGTGTCGATGTGCGCGGCGGCTAGTGCAGCGTCTCGGGCGCGAGCGAATTGCTCGGCAACAATGCCGTCAGCGCGCAATTGCTCGGCGCGGCCTTGCCGCCGAAGCGGTCGTAGAGCCAGGGCAGCATCCCGGCCACCCATGGCGCGATCGCGCCCGCATGTTCGAGCGGATATTCGGTGTACACGACCGGCACGCCGCTGGCACAGAACTTCTGCGCGAGCGCGCGTACATCGTACGCGAGCATCACGCCGTCGCCCACCTGGCTGCCGAACGTGCCGTCGAGCACGCCGGCCGTGCCCTGAACGATATACATCGGAATCGTCGGCGACGCGGCCAGCCCGGCGTTCACCTTGTTCGCGTAGGTCACGTACGCCGGAATGCTGTTGATGTCGTTCGCGTATTGCGGCTTGAACAGCGTCGCCCACCGCAGCCCCGTGTATTTCGGCAGGATGTAGGCGAGCGACTGGTTCTGGATGTCGTTGAACACGGCGACGCCGCTGTCGCTCAGATACGGCGTCAGATCGAAGCCGAAGCCGCGCGACAGCCCGGCGAGCGCGGCCGCCGCGACACCGCCCCAGACAATGCTGCCGTCGACGTAGCGCAGGTTGTGCGCGGGATCGACCAGCACGCCGCCCTCGGCCGCGCCGACGAGCTGCTTGTTGACGTCCGGCGCATAGCTCGGCGCGAGTTGCGCGGCCCAGTTCGTCGCGATCGCACCGCCGGAATAGCCGATCATCGCGACCTTGCTGGACGGCGCGAGGCCCGTCGATGGCGTGTTGAGCGCCGCGCGGATCGAATCGAGCGTCGTCATCCCGTATTCGGGGCCGGCAGCGAAGTCCGCCGTCTGGCCTTCGGTATCGGGCACGATCACGTTGTAGCCGAGCAGCAGCAGCGTCGACAGCGGGATCGATTCCGCGCTGTAGAGCAAGGTGCCGACGTTGATGATCTTCGTGACGTCGCGATCGCCGGCGATCACCTGCGACGGTTCGTCGTAAGGATTCAGCGAGTCGTAGGCCGACTGGTACGAGATCGCCCGGCCGTTGCTGACCGGGCTCCGGATCACCGACGTCACGTTGACGACCGGCCGGTTCTGCGCGTCGTTGGTGCGATACAGCAACTGCTGGGCGGTCACCGCGGTCGGCATTCCGGCCACGTGATAGGTGACGGTTCGCGTGTTGAGCACCGTGCCGGGTGGAATCGATTTCAACGGCGTGGCGCCCGTATACGTGTAGAACGGGTCGGTCACGGTGGCCGCGCCTGCATGAACCGACGACGTGGCGACGGCCAGCACGGCGGCCGCGATCGTCATCAAACGTTTGGAGGACATCGGAGTTGCCTCTGGGGATAACCTGCTTTTCATCGAGGAAGTTCGCTGTGTTGCGACTTGTCCGGATTGCGGTGTCAAGACGGGTTCCTGGCCATTGGCTGTTTCCTTTGAGTGAAGGGTCTCTTCTGTTTTCGTTATGTCATTTAGTAGGACTGCAAACCGGATGAATTGAAGCACAACGAGAACGGAATCGATGCGGATTTCCCGTTGTTTGAAGGTAAACGCCTAAACCCCGTCGCGACGATCGCTCTCCACGAGACGCTCCGGCCGTACGGCCGAGTATCGCGTATCACTGAGGTACCGTACGATCACGACTGTCCGCCGCCGATGGGGCCTCACGTTCGGCGCGAGCCATCCACGACTCACACGCATATATGAAAAAGACACTTTCCGCGTTGCTGCTGTGCATCGCGTTGCCTGCATCGGCCGAGGTCAGCACCGAGGTGCTGTGCTTCAGGACGACCGGCGACAAACCCGTGCGCTTCGAATTGCGCACGTATTACGACGACGTGGCGAAGTGGCAAGGGGGCGTCGTCCGCTACGCGAAATCGAAGACGGCGATTCCGCTGCTGCTCAAGCACGTGGATCAGGAAGCACTCGCGGAAGGCCGCCCGTACCAGTTCACGACGACGTGGTGGGAAATGGTCGACGGCAAGATCAACGGCGAATACGAAATGATGAGCCAGGGTGCGATCGTCTATTCGATGACGTACACCAATGCGCGCACCGGCAAGAAGACCGATTTCGCGTGGGCGCAGGACGTCGATGCGTCCGAGAAGACGGGGTGCCGCTGGTAGCGCAGGTTCGAGCGGTGTCGGGAGGTGCGTTCGTCAGCCGGCGCGCCCAGATCCGCGCCGGTGTCGAGTTGGCTCGGCGGGCGGTCAGCCGGCGTCGCCCGGGGTATCGACGTCGATCCCGAGTTCGGTCGCCATGCGCTGGACGAGTGCGTTCAGCCGCGCCACTTCATCCGCAAGCCGCTTCTGTTCGGCCTTCAGCGCCTCGAACTCGGACGGCGGAACGGAATCCGCGCCGCCGCCGGCATCCGAACCGGCGAAGTCGGCGACGTTCACCTCGCCGCACATCAAGTGCATCCAGCGATTCTCGCGTGCACCGGGCGCGCGCGGCAACCGGACGACGAGCGGCTGCGCACGCGCGGCGAGTTCGTCGAGAAACGCCTCGACCGACGAGATGTCCGCGAAGCCGTGCAGGCGTGCGCTGTTCAGGCGCAGTTCGGCGGCCGTCTGCGGGCCGCGCAGCAGCAGGATCGTCAGCAGCGCGATCGCCTGGCTCGGAATCCCGAGCACACGGTTCATGTTGTGCTCGAAACGCGGCACGCGGCTGCTGCTTCCTTCCATCACGAGGCTCAGGTGCTTGAGCCCGTCGAGCGCGGTCGTGACCTCGTCCTCGCTGACGTTCATCACCGGCGAGCGCGCGGTCTTCTGGTTGCAGCCCGAGGTCAGCGCATTCAGCGAGAGCGGATAGGTGTCGGGCACGGTGTGCTGCTTCTCGACGAGCACCCCAAGAATGCGGGCCTCGAGGGGAGTAAGTTCGCGCAAGGCGCGTGGCGTGGGCATGTCCGGCGTGGTGTTCATGGATGCGTCGCAGCGTGCAGCAAGTGAAAGGAAACGGTCGCGCCCCGTCCGGCGTCGCGAACGGGCGAGCCATATGATAGCTCGCGACGTGGTGCCCGGCGCCACGCGCCGCCATGGCGTGCGGACTTGCCGCAGTCCGCTTTCGTCCAACGTATCGGCCGCGCGGCGGTGCATGCGTTCGACGTCGCGAATTCACGCACCGCGCCCGCGCGCGGCGTCGCCCGCGTTTGCGCGTCGCGCGGGCCGGCGCTACGATACGCGTTCACTTTTGGAAATGCCGCTCCGCACGCGGCCGACTTCGCCCGCCACGCCAGCATCGCGCATCGCCCGTCCTGCACGCCGTGCCGCGGCGCATGCGCGCCACGCGTCAACACGGTTCATCCGTTCACTCATTCACCGCCATGACCGCATCCATTTCAGCGCCGCACGTGCGCGCCATCGTCACCGGACACACGCGCGGCCTCGGCGCGTCGCTCGCCGAACAACTGCTGCAGGAAGGCATCGCCGTGCTCGGCGTGTCGCGCAGCCGTCATCCGTCGCTCGCCGCGCGGGCCGGCGACCGTTTCGCCGACATCGAGCTCGACCTGTCGGACACGTCGGCCGTCGCGGCCTGGCTCGCCGGCGACACGCTGCGCCGCTTCGTCGACGGCGCGTCGATCGTGATGCTCTTCAACAACGCGGGCATCGTCGATCCGATCGGCCCGCTCGACGCGCAGGACGCCGCGCTCGTCGCGCGCGCGGTCGGCGTGAACGTCGCGGCGCCGCTGATGCTGTCGGCCGCGCTCGTGCAGGCGGCGGCGGCGCCGACCGAATGCCGGATCCTGCACGTGTCGAGCGGCGCCGCGCGCAACGCGTATGCGGGCTGGAGCGTCTACTGCGCGACCAAGGCGGCGCTCGATCATCACGCGCGCGCCGTCGCGCTCGACGCGAACCGCGCGCTGCGGATCTGCAGCGTCGCGCCGGGCGTCGTCGACACCGGCATGCAGGCGACGATCCGCTCGACCAGCGAAGCGAACTTCCCGATGCGCGAGAAATTCGACCAGTTGAAGTCGAGCGGCGCGCTGTCGACGCCCGAGGCGGCCGCGCGGCAATTGATCGGCTATGCACTGAGCGACGCGTTCGGTTTGGTGCCGACGGCCGACGTTCGCGAATTGCCCGCAACCTGATCCGGGATAGAATTTTGCGGTTGCCTTTCCCCGAGGATCCCCCGATGGTCACGAAGACCACCGCTCCGTTCCAGCAGATCAAGACGCTCGTCCGCCAGAATGTCGACGCGGGCGACTGGCGCCCGGGGGACCGCATTCCGTCCGAACTCGATCTTGCCGCGCAATTCGGCGTCGCGCGCATGACGGTCAACCGCGCGCTGCGCGAGCTCACCGAGGAAGGCGTGCTGAAACGCATCGCGGGCGTCGGCACCTTCGTCGCCGAAGTGAAGCCGCAGTCGAACCTGCTGATGATCGCGCACATCCGCGACGAGATCCGCGCGCGCGGCCACGAGTATCGCTGCCGCGTGCTCAGCCAGTCGCGCGAGCCCGCGTCGTTCGACGTCGCGGCTGCGTTCGGGCTGGCGGTCAACACGCCGGTCTTTCACGTGGTGTGCGTGCACGAGGAAAACGGCCGTCCGATCCAGCTCGAGGATCGCTACGTGAACCCGGCCGCCGCGCCCGAATTCATCGATCAGGATTTCCAGGCCGAGCCGCCGTCCGAATACCTGTTCAACAACGTGTCGCACTACGAACTGGAGATCGAGCACGTGGTCGACGCGTCGCTGCCGACCGGCGAACAGGCGCGGCTGCTCGACATGCGCGCCGACGAGCCGTGCCTCACGCTCACGCGCCGCACCTGGACGAACGGACTGCCCGTCACGTTCGTTCACTTCCTGCATCCCGGCAACCGCTATCGGCTCGGCTCGCGCTTCAAGCCGGGCGCCGGGCGGCACCAGACCTGAACCTCCCGCGACGCTCGAAAACGACCACGCGCGGCGTCCGCTTCATCGCGAAGCGGACGCCGCGCGCGTGATGTCACCTGATGTCGTCGCGATCCGCCGCTTACGCCCGGATCGCCCCGACCTGCCCCGCGCCGCGCGACCACACGACCGGAAACAGCGGGTGCTCGAGCGGCGCGCCGTCCGGCAGTTCGTCCGCGAGCCCCGGGAAATCGGGCGACGTCTTCCAGCGGCGCGGCGCGTGACGGATGTCGTCGCCTACGAAGCGGATCGAAAACGCGCGCCGGCGGTTCTGCGTCCCCCCCGACGCGTGCAGCGTCAGCATCCGGAAGCACACCATGTCGCCCGGCTCGAGCGCCCAGTGGCGGATCGGGAACGCCGAACGGTCGGCCTCGATGTCGGGCAGGTCGGCTAGGCTGCCTTCCGGGAACCACTTCGCCTCCTTGTCCATGAACGTGCGCGGCATCAGCCAGGGCCCCCGGTGCGAACCCGCGACGAACTCCAGCGTCGATTCGAGCGGCACCGGATCGACCGGAATCCACATGCTGACGTTGTCGTCGCCTTCGATGTTGTAGTACGGCTGGTCCTGATGCCACGGCGTGCGCTGCCGCGTGCCGGGCTCCTTCACAAGCAAGTGGTCGTGATGCAGCCGCACCGTCCGCGTGCCCATCAGCGCGGCGGCCACCGACGGCGCGGGCGAGCGCACGATGAAGTCGCGGTACGCGTCGTTGTGCTGCCAGTTGCAGAAGTCCTCGAAGAACCAGCCCGGGTCGTCGGGCCGGCTCGCGACCTTCGCGCGCTCGCTGGGCTGCGCGAGGTTCGCGTCGATGCCCGCACGCAGCGCGGCCACTTCGTCGGGCGAGAAGATGCCCTTGATGCAGACCGCGCCTTCTTCACGGAAGGCGGCGATCAGTTCGGGCGTCACGGCTGTCGCGACGCGGTCCTGGATACTCGTCATGGCTTGCCTGTCGATTGAATGCGTCACGGGGTCACGGTGCGGCGGTCAGCTGCTGCTTCGCGCCGTAGATGTCGAAGTCGAAGTATTTCGCGGCGATCTTCTGGTACGTGCCGTTCGCGCGGATCGCGGCGATCGCGTCGTTGAGCCGCTTTTTCATCTCGGCGTCGCCCTTGCGCACGCCCATCGCGACGCCGTAGCCGGTGATGCGCACGTCGGTCACGTCGGGGCCCGCGAACGCGTAGCCCTTGCCGCGCGGTGACTTCAGGAACGAATAGCCGGCCTGCGTCTTGTCCTGGAAGGTCGCGTCGAGACGACCGTTCACCAGATCCTGATACACCTGGTCCTGGTTCTGGTACGACACGATCGTCACGCCCTTGGTCGCCCATTCGGCCTTCGCGTACGCCTCCTGCGTCGTGCCCTGGTCGATCCCGACGCGCTTGCCGGTGAGCGACGCGGCGGTCGGCAGCAGCTTCGAGCCGGCCGGCGCGACGAGCGCACCCGGCGACGCGTACAGCTTGTTCGAGAAGTCGATCTGCTTGAGCCGCTCGTCGGTGGCCGTCATCGCGGACATGATCACGTCGAACTTGCGCGCGCGCAGCGCCGGAATCATCCCGTCGAAGCCCTGCTCGACCCACACGCACTTCGCGCGCAACTGCTCGCAGATCGCATTGCGAAGGTCGATGTCGAAGCCGGCGAGCGAGCCGTCGGGCTGCTTCGCCTCGAACGGCGGATAGGTGGGATCGATGCCCCAGCGGATCGTCGCCGTGTCCTGCGCGACCGAGACGAGCGGCGCGAACGCCAGCGCGGAAACGACGAGCTTTGCAGTGCGGTTCATGGTGTGTCCTTGTGGTCTCGACGCGGCGGGCGAGCGCCGGGCGTCCGTTGGGGAGCGTCGTGCCGGCAGGCCCGGCGCGGTACGCGAAAGACTGGGACTTCGATGAAACTGCGATGCAGTCTAGACCGCTCGATTTTCGAGCGCAAGCCGAAGAAACGAAGGCGGAGTGGACGGGCGGGAATTACGCGGAGAAATCGCGCAGAAAGAGCGATCTAGCCCACCAAATATAGAAACTTACCGGGATTTTGCGGGTGTTCAGGCGTTTACCCGGTAATGCGCACAGCCAACTGAGAGCGTGTACTTGATCAAATATCCACAAGCCGGGACGATCAGAAATCGCTGGCAAATCAGACCGTCACTCTTCGCGAGTTACCTGAACCGCGATCCCGACCTATACCGCATCGGTGCTACGGTCGAACCGACTCATGCACCACGATCGGCCGCGCCGCACCGCCGGTCCCCCGGGGCGCCGGGTCCGGCGAAACCGCGATTGCCCACGGGCTCGGGCCATGTTAAAAATCGTCGCGCGTATTTGAAAATGAAATGTTGCAAGCCGAAAAAGTGCGGATATGAATAGACCTTTGTTCGACCTCGACCTGTTGCGCGCGCTCGTGATGGTCGCCGACTGCGGCAGCTTCACGACCGCGTCCGCGCGCCTGCATTCGACGCAGTCGACGGTCAGCCAGAAGGTGCGGCGGCTGGAGGAGATCGCGGGGCATCGCCTGCTCGACCGCGGCACGCGCGACGTGCGGCCGACCGACGCCGGCGTGACGGTGCTCAGCTACGCGCGGCGCATGATCGCGCTGAACGACGAGATGCTGGAGGCGCTGTCGGGCGCGACCGTCGCGCTGACGATCCGGCTCGGCGTGCCCGACGATTTCGCGGCGGGCCGCACGACCCATGCGCTCGCCGCGTTCAAGCGCGATCATCCGCAGGTGAAGCTCGAGGTGATGTGCGGGCTGAGCCGCGACATCTGCGCGGCCTATGATCGCGGCGAGCTCGATCTCGCGCTGATCAAGCAGCGGCGCGACAGCCGCGAGGCGGTGGCGCGCTGGCCGGAGAAGCTGCGCTGGATCGACAGCGCGCAACATCCGACGATCGACCTCGATCCGGTGCCGATCGTCGTGTTTCCGCCGCGCGGGCTCTATCGCGACGACATGATCAAGGCAATCGAGGAACGCGGCCGCCGCTGGCGGATCAGCTTCACGACGTCGAGCCTGAGCGGCATCCAGGCGGCCGTCGCGGACGGGCTCGGCATCAGCGTGCTGCCCGCGCGCGTGGTGACCGACGACCACGTGGTGCTGACCGAGGAACACGGCGGCTTCGCGCCGATCGAGAACATGGACATCGCGATCCTGCATCGGCCGACGGCCGATCCGATGGTCAGCGAACTGACGAAGGCGCTCGCGGCGATGCTGGAGCACGAGGAGGATTGAGCGCGGCGATGCGGGTCGGCATTAGCCGAGCAACCGCGTAACCTGGGAATGCACGCGCATCAGAACATCGTGTTCCCGTTTGCCGCCTGCTCCGGCACCGGCTGGTTCACGTCCCAATGCTCGACGATCTTGCCGTGCTCGAGCCGGAAGATATCCATGATCGCGCTACCGCGCGTGCCGGGTTCGCGCACCGCGTGCACGTGCAGGATCACGTAGTCGCCGTCGACGAACGACCGCTTGATCTCGCTGTGCGACTGCGGATACTTGTCGCGCAGAAACGCGACGAACTTGCGGAAGCCGTCGCGGCCGTCGGCCGCGTTCGGGTTGTGCTGCACGTATCGGTCGCCGACATAGGCGAGCGCGGCATCCGCATCCTTCTCGTTCAGGCCTTTCTCGTAAAACGCGAGCACCGTGCGGCGATTCGCTTCCTGCCGCGCGTCGTCGGGGCCGGCCGCCATCGCATGCGCGGCCGTCGCCGCGAACGTTGCCGCCGCCATCCATCTGGCGGCGCGTGCCGCCCTCGTGCGCGTGCATCGCATCGTCGTCTCCCCGGAGATCAGGCTGAAGAAGGCCCGATCATACCGGCACGATGCGGCGCTCGGCTCAGACCAGCACGCCGTTGCGCGCGACGATCTTCCCCGACGATACGACAAGCCGCCGCGTGGGCCGCGCGACGACGGCCTCGGCGAACGTCAGCGCATCGACGAGCACGACGTCCGCACGCTTGCCCGCCTCCAGACCGTAGTCGGCGAAGCCGCAGCCGCGTGCCGCGCCATGCGTCACGCAATCGAGCGCGACTTCGAGCGCGTCGTCGCGGCGGAAATCGTTGCGCATGCCGATCAGCATCGCGCGTTCGAGCATGTCGGGCGAACCGTACGGCGTCCACGTATCGCGCACGCCGTCGTTGCCGCCGATCACGGTCACGCCGGCCGCGCGGCACGCCGCGACCGGCGGCACCGGCACCGCGGCCGGCGCGGTCGTGACGATCGCGACGCCAAGTTCGGCCATCCGCGCGAGCAGCGCGTCGCGCTCGCGCTCCGCGATGTCGCCGAGGCAGAAGCCGTGGCTGATCGTGACCTTGCCCTGCATGCCGAGCGCGGCGGTGCGCTGCAGGATCAGGTCGAGCGAGTACGCGCCCATCGACCCGCGCTCGTGCAGGTGCAGGTCGAGCCCGCGGCCGTGACGCTCGGCAATCCCGAACAGCACGTCCACCGCCTCGACCGGATCGCCTTCGATCGCGCACGGGTCGAGCCCGCCGAGCAGGTCGGCGCCGGCGGCGAGCGCGTCGGACAGCAGCGCGGCGGTGCCGGGCCGCTTCAGCACGCCCGACTGCGGAAACGCGACGATCTGGATCTCCACCTGCCCGCGCAGCGTCTCGCGCGTCGCGAGCACGCCGTGCAGATGCCGCAGCCCGGCCTCGGTGTCGATGTCCACGTGCGTGCGGATGCGCGTCGTGCCGGCCGCGAGGAACGCGCGCGACAGCGCGAGCGATGCGGCGCCGGCATCATGGCCGCTCGTCGCGCGGTAGTTGCGTTCGTTCTCGATGCGGTCGACGAGGCGCGGCCCCACCGCGTTGCGATACCACGGCATCCCCCAGTGGGTCTTGTCGAGGTGCGTGTGGCCTTCGACGAGGCCGGGCAGCGCGAGCGCACGCGCGCCGTCCTCGATCGCGCAGCCGGCGGGCGCGTCGAGCGACGGGCCGACGCGCGCGATGCGCTCGCCTTCGATCAGGATGTCGAGCGCTTCGTCGGCGTGCGTGCGGACGTTGCGGATCAGCAGGTTCGTCATGTCGTTTCCGGTGTGGTCGGTCAGTGCAAGGCCGTCACGATGCACGCACCGCGACGGCAGTCAGGTCGCTATCGCGTTATCGCGTGAAACGCTGTGCCGGCGCGAACGGCGCACCGGTATCGCTTTCGCCGCGTCGGAACACCCAGCGCTCGGCCGGCACGCCGGCGACGGCGGCCGCCGCATTCGGCGCGCGCACCGCGACGAAGCTCGCGTCGCAGCCGACCGCGATGCCGTAGTCGGCCTTGCCGATCGCGCGCGCGCCGGCATGCGTCGCCATGTCGAGCGCGATGCCGAGCGCTTCGTCGGTGTAGAAGCCCGAGCGGTAGCCGACCATCATCGCGCGCTGCAGCATGTCGCCGTTGCCGTACGGCCACCACGCATCGCGAATGTTGTCGTTGCCGGCGAACACGTGCACGCCCGCATCGCGCAGTTGCCGCACCGGCGGAAATGCGCAGTCGCCCGGCGCATTGGTCAGGATCGACACGCCGGCGCTGGCGAGTGCCGCGGCCGCACGCTCGACGTCGCCATGATCGACCTGGCCGAGCGCATACGCGTGGCTCACGTTCACACGGCCGCCGAGGCCCGCCGCGCGCGTGCGCGCCGCGATCCGCAACAATTGCGCGATGCCGGTCTCGCCCGGTTCGTGCAGGTGGATGTCGATCTTCGCGCCGCGCTTCTCGGCGATGCCGAACACGATGTCGAGCTGACCGTCCGCGTCGCCGTCGAGCGTCGTCGGGTCGATCCCGCCGACCACGTCCGCGCCTTCGCGCACGGCCGCATCGAGGATCGCGGCGGTGCCCGGGCACGTCACCACGCCGGCCTGCGGGAACGCGACCAGTTCGATGTCGACGATCCCGCGCCATTGTTCGCGCGCGGCCATCACGGCCTGCAGGTTCGACAGGCCCGTCGTCGCGTCGACGTCGACGTGGCTGCGCATCGCGATCGTGCCGAACGCGGCGGCCTGCGCGATCAGCGCATTCGCGCGTTCGACGATCGGCGGCGCGGCCGCGAGCTGGCGCTTCTCGACCGCGAGCCGCTCGCGCAGCGAGCCGACCGGTTCGTGCGGCACCCAGCGGTCGCCGACGAAGCTCTTGTCGAGATGGATGTGGCCGTCGACGAAGCCGGGCAGCACGACGCGCCCGCCGAGGTCGATCGTTTCCGCGCCGGGCGCGGCCGTGCAATCGGCCCCGATCGCGACGAAGCGGCCGTCATGGACGGCGAGGTTGACGGGCTGGCCGCCGGCATCGACGGCGTTGGTGAAGAAGCGATCGGTCATGACTCGGAATGTGTGGGGCGGTCGCTGCGCGACGCCGGCGCGGACGGGGGAAAGCACCGCGGCCGGCACGGCACGACCGTTGGCAGGGAATGCGGTCACGATATCGGACGGGGCGGCCAGTGGCCAATTAAATGTCGCGATGCCGCGCATTCGATTTCGCGATGTGCGGACGGGCCGTCCCGTCGGGCCTGGCGCGGCGATGGGGTGCGATCATCGGGGCGGCGCCCGCCTTGCCGATAAACGGGCATCGGCGCGGTCGCGGTCGGGCATGTCGCGCCGCCGCGCCCGGCCGCGATTTGCGCGGCAACAGACTTTACACGTTGTTACCCGGCCGCACCGGACGCGCAATCGCCCTTTCCTTATACTCACGCCGAGTTCGCCACCCGTCCCGGAATTCGTCGGCGAACACGTTGCCGATGCAGGAAACATCATGATGCGCATGCCTTCCACGAAGACCGTTCTGTTCGCCTCGCTCGTCGCCGTGGCGGCGCTTCCGCTGACCGCCTGTGTCGCGCCGGGCTACTATGGCGCGCAGCCGGGCTATCCGCAGCAGCAATACGCGACGCCCGGTTACGCGCAGCCCGCGTATTCGCAACCCGGCTACGTGCAGCAGCCGGCGTATCCGAGCCAGGCGCCGCAGTACGACCAATACGGCAACCCGCAGTACGGCGGCCAGTACGGCAACGGCTACGGCACGCAATACGGCACCGTCGCGAACATCCAGCCGGTCAGCGGCTCGATCGGCGCGTCGGGCGTCGCCGGCACCGTCGTCGGTGCGCTGGTCGGCGGCCTGGTGGGCAACCAGTTCGGCCGCGGCCACGGCCGCGATGCAGCCACCGTGATCGGCGCGCTCGGCGGCGCCGTCGCCGGCAACCAGATCGGCCAGCAGATGGGCGCGGCCCAACCGCCGAGCAGCTATCGGATCGACGTGCAGGTCAGCGACGGCTCGACGCGCTCGTTCGACGTGCAGTCGCCGGGCAACCTGCGCCCGGGCGATCGCGTCCAGATCAACGGCAATCAGCTGTCGCGGTATTGACGTGGGTCGCATGCGCCTGAGCTGATCGGGCGCATCGCAGACACCTCACGTCGCGTCGGAATTTCGCGCGCCCGACACCATGCGCCGCTTCGGCGCAACGCATGGGCGCGTCTCGCTTCATCCAGCTCCTTCCCTCTGCGCGGCATGCTTGTCGCATTTGGCGTTGCGTCGTCACGCACCGCACTCGCGCGCCACCCGCGGTCGGGCTCGCATCGAACGCAGCGCGGTATGTCCGCATCCGGTTCGTTTCCGTTTGCATCCGTTCGACGCCGAGTGCGCGATTGCCCGCAGGCATCGCGAACGCTCATCGATTCTCCACGCCTCACCTCCATCACCCTTCGCCCATCGGTGCCGTGTTGCTTCACGCATGTCGATGCGGCACGTCGAACGCACGAGCAAGCGCATGCGTTTCCGCTTAGCATTGCCGATGCCCTGCCGCGCGTCGCGTCGCAGATTCCGATATCCCGGCACACCAACGACAATCCCGACCGATGATCACGATCCGCCTGCTCGACGCCGCCGACGCGGCGCAATTCCAGTCCGTCCGCCTGCGCGCGGTCGACACGTCGCCGACCTCCTTCCTGCCGACCCACGACGAAGAAGCAGGCGTCCCGATCGATGAATTCGCGACGCGCATCACCCCAACCCTCGAGCGCGCCGTGTTCGGCGCGTTCGACGACGCAACGCTCGTCGGCATCACGGGCGTGCGCCGCGATGCGCGCGCGAAGGTCGCGCACAAGGCGACGATCTGGGGCGTGTTCGTCGACCCCGCGTATCGCGGCCGCGGCATCGCGCAATCGCTGCTCGACAGCGCGACCGCGCACGCAGCGCAAGCGTGGCAGTGCACGCAACTGGTCCTGTGCGTGAACGAGATCAACGGCACCGCGGAACGGCTGTACGCGTCGCAGGGGTTCGTCCGGTTCGGCACGGAACCGCGGTCGCTGTTCGTCGACGGCCGCTTCTACGACGAACACCACATGGTCAAGACGCTGGCATGATGCGTCGCGTTCGCGCGCACCGGCCGGCCGCACGCGAACGCCCCTCCTCGCCGTTACGTCACCGCTTGTCGGTGATCGTCGTGTTGGCGTCTGCCCGGCGATCGTCACGTTCGTCAGCGTCATCGCACTCACGTTGAACGTATGGATCGGCCCCTGCGCGCCGATCGCCTGTGTGCGCCCGCTCACTTCTCAGCGACAGAGAATAAGACATACGTTGTCGTATCTTTATGCGCAAAAACTCCATATCTGATGGATACGCGGTCAGGCCCGAATCGACCGCGCGCATGGAATATGACAAGCTCGCGGAAGCATCCCCCGTCCATGCAACCCCGTCACAGGAGCCTCAATTGCAGACCCGCCACGGAGTCGACCTCCTCCGCGCCCGCGCACTGTTCGATCGCGAGCGCCGTGCATTCACCGAAGCCATGCCGATCTCCCGCGCGTTGTCCGCGGAAGCATCCGAGCATTTGCTGTTCGGCGTGCCGTTGCACTGGATGCAGGACTGGTCGACGCCGTTCTCGCTGGTCGTGAAGGAAGCGCGCTGCGCAACCTTCACCGACGTCGACGGTCATCGCTACGCGGACTTCTGTCTCGGCGACACCGGCGCGATGTTCGGCCATGCGCCCGAGCCGGTCGCGCGCGCACTTGCCGAGCAGGCAACGCGCGGCTACACGACGATGCTGCCGAGCGAGGACGCGGCGTGGGTCTCGCGCGAACTCGCGCGCCGCTTCAAGCTGCCGATCTGGCAATTCGCGCTGAGCGCGAGCGACGCGAACCGCTTCGTGCTGCGCTGGGCGCGCGCGGCCACCGGCCGCAATACGATCGTCGTGTTCAACGGCTGCTATCACGGCACGGTCGACGACGTGTTCGTCGATCTCGTCGACGGCCGCCCGGTGCAGCGCGACAGCCTGCTCGGGCAGTCCTACGACCTGCTCGCGAACACGCGCGTCGTCGAGTTCAACGATCTCGACGCGCTCGAAGCGGCGCTTAAAGACGGTAACGTCGCGTGCGTGCTCGCCGAGCCGGCGATGACGAACATCGGGATGGTGCTGCCCGATCCGGGCTTCTGGGAGGCCGCACGCGAGCTGACGCGCCGCTACGGCACGTTGCTCGTGATCGACGAAACGCACACGATCAGCAGCGGCCCCGGCGGCTACGCGGCCGCGCACGGTCTCGAACCGGACGCGCTGGTGGTCGGCAAGCCGATCGCGGGCGGCGTCCCGTGCGCGGTCTACGGCTTCAGCGCCGAATTCGCGGCGCGTGCGAAAGAGGCGAAGCTGAACGCGCCGCCCGGCCATTCCGGGATCGGCACGACGCTCACCGCGAACATGCTGGCCATGCATGCAATGCGCGCGACGCTCGCCGAAGTCGCGACCGATGCCGCGTATGCGCACATGTTCGAACTGGCCGCGCGGCTCGCGACCGGGCTCGAGCGGGCGATCGCGAAACACGGGCTGCCGTGGTGCGTGACGCGCATCGGCGCGCGCACCGAGTTCCAGTTCACGCCCGTGCCGCCGCGCAACGGCACGATCGCGGGCGAACAGCTCGACAGCGAGCTCGAGCACATCGTGCATCTGTACTTGCTGAACCGCGGCGTGCTGATCACGCCGTTCCACAACATGATGCTCGTGTGCCCGCAGACGACGGCCGACGACGTCGATACGCTCGTCGCGCAGTTCGACGCGTGCCTGGGCGAACTGGCGTGACGTGATGCAGCGTGCGTTCGGCTCGCCCGCGGCGGCAAGCCGAACGCACGCCCGGTGCTACTTCGGCAGATCCGTCGGATCGACCTGCGTGCCGGGCACGCCTGCGGTGCGCGCGCTCGCTTCAAGCTCGTCGCGCAGCGCCGCGCGCGTGTCGCCGCCGCCGGAATCCTGCCCCGACGCACCGCCGCCATCGAGTGCCGGCAGGATGTAGCCGTTCACCATCCGGCGGAACAGCTTCACGTTCTCCGCATCGCGCAGGCCGCCGTCCACCGGCAGCACGCCGGTCATCACGATCACCGTGTTGCGCTTCGGGAGCACCGTGATGAATTGCCCCTTGAAGCCCATCGCGTCGAATTCGGGCTCGCTCGCGACGATGTTGTTGATCCACCAGTAGTAGCCGAAATGCGGCGACACGCGCGGCGACGTCATCTTCGCAATCCACGCCTGCGGCACGACCTGACGCCCCTGCCAGCGCCCGCCGTCGAGCACGAGCATGCCGATCTTCGCCATGTCGACCGCGCGCAGCCGCAGCCCCCAGCCGGCCGATACGAGCCCCGTGCGGTCCGCGCGCTCCCATGCGGCGCGCTTCATGTCGAGCGGGCCGAACAGATGCGCCTGCGCATAGCGCTCGACGGGTTCGCCGGCCGCCGCGCTCAGCATCGCCGACGCGAGGATCGGATTCACGTCGGTGTACTCGAACGCGGTGCCGGGCGCGACCTTCGGCGCCGCCGACGCGGCGAGCTTCAGCCGGTCCGGCGCGGTGTAGTAGATCGGATCGTCCTTCGGGCTGAAGTCGTAATGCAGGCCGCTCGACATCGACAGCACGTGCTTCAGCTCGATGCCGCGCTTGTCCGCGAGCGCGTCGCCGAGATCGGGACGCCATGCGGCGAGCCGCGCGGCCACCGGCTCGTCGAGATGCACGGCACCGCGATCGACCAGGATGCCCGCGACGAGCGACGTCACGGCCTTCGTCACCGAATACAGTTCGTAGGTCGAATCGCGCGACGCGTTCGCCCCGTAGCGCTCGAAGATCAACTTGCCGTCCTTCACGACGAGCAGGCTGTACACGTCGAGCTTCTGCTCGCGAATCCAGCGCGACAGCTCGACGAGCTTGCGCGAATCCACACCGACGTCTTCGGGCGCGGCCGCCGCGATGCCGGTTTCATGCAGCGGCGGCAGCGCATCGTCCGCATGCGCCACGGGCAGCACCGGCGCCGACGCCAGCGCGCCGCCGCCGATCAGCAGCGCCGCCACCCGCGCGAGCAGCCGTCGCATGAAAGGCGCCGCGGGACGCGGCCCATCGCGACGCCACGTAGACGAAGGGGCAATTACATGTGCAATCCTCATCAAATCTCCGGCGCATCGTTGAACGCGGCGGCGGTGCCGGGCACACCCTTCGTCCGACGGCTGCGCGCGAGTTCGTCGCGCAGCGCCTGCGTGGTTTCCGCGCGCTCGACCGGCGGCTGCGCGGGCGTGAGCGCCGGCAGGATGTAATCGCCGACCATCCGTCGATACAGGTTCAGATAGGTCGCGTCGCGCAAGCCGCCATCGGTCGGCAGCAGGCTCGTCATCACGACGACCGCGCGCTGCGCGGGCAGCACCGTGATGAACTGCCCCTTGAAGCCCATCGCGCCGAATTCCGGCGTGCCGTGTTCGACGACGTGGCTGATCCAGCAGTAATAGCCGTAGTCGGCCGCGGCCGGCGACGGCGTGGTCATCTGCCGGACCCAGCCGGCCGGCACGATCTGCTTGCCGTTCCAGCGGCCGTTGTCGAGCAGCAGCATGCCGATCTTCGCCATGTCGACGGCGCGCAGCCGCAGGCCCCAGCCACCCGCCACCGCGCCGGTGCCGTCGGCGCCGCTCCAGCGGTAATGCGCGAAGCCGAGCGGCTCGAACAGCCGCTCGCGCGCGAAGTCGTCCTCGCGTTCCCGCGCGGCGATCGATACGGCCGTGCCGACCAGCACCGGGTTCACGTCGATGTAGTCGAAATGCGTGCCGGGCGCCTGCGCGGCCCGGCTCGTCACCGCGACGCGCAGCCGGTCGGGCGCGTCGTAGTACAGCGGATCGGTGCCTTCGCGCGTCGTGTAGCGCAAGCCGCTCGACATCGACATCAGATGCCGCAACTCGATGTCCTGCTTGTCCGCGAGTTCGCTCGCGAGATCGGGCCGCGCGGCCGCGATCAGCGGCGCGACCTTCGTCGACGGGCCGAGCTTGCCCTCGCCGTCGAGAATGCCGGCGAGCAGCGCGGTGATCGTCTTCGTCACCGAATACAGCTCGTAGTTGTTTTCGCGCGTGAGGCCGTCGCCGTAGCGCTCGAACACGATCTTGCCGTCCTTCACGACGACGAGGCTGCGCACGTCCATCCGGTCGCGGCGCAGCCATTCGGACATCCGCACGAGCGGCGCCGAATCGACGCCGGCCGCTTCGGGCACGACGCTCGGCAGGTCCTGAGGCGCGCCGCCCGCGGCCAGCGCCGGGCCGCCGCACGACCCGGCGACGATCGCAGCGGCCGCGATGCTGCGCATTGCGAGGGAAACGCTCATCCTTGCTCCTGTTGAAACGCGCGCCCGCCACGTCGTGCGGGCTGTCGCGTCGAATCCCGGGAAATCAGTCGAGACACGGCTTGCCGGCCGGCAGGAAGCGCCCGCGCCCCGGCTCCGCCGCGAGCAGCCGGCCGTCCTCGACGAGCAGCTCGCCGCGCGACAGGCAATGACGCGGCCAGCCCGTCACCTCGATCCCCTCGTAAGGCGTGTAGTCGACCGCATGATGCAGCGACGCATTCGCGATCCGCACGCGCTTGTCCGGATCCCACACGACGATATCCGCATCGGCGCCGACCGCGATCGTCCCCTTGCGCGGATACAGCCCGTACAGCTTCGCGGGCCGCAGCGACGTCAGCTCGACGAACTGATGCAGCGACAACTGCCCCTTGCGCACGCCGTCGAACAGCAGCGGCAGGCGCGTCTCCAGGCCCGGGATTCCGTTCGGAATATGGTCGAACGACACGGCCTGCCCGCCCGGATGCTTGCCGCACGGATCGTCGTAGTTGAACGGCGCGTGATCGGACGAGAATACCGAGAATACGCCCTGCTTCAGCGCCTTCCACACGGCCTGCTGGTTGGCCGGGTCGCGCGGCGGCGGGCTGCATACGCATTTCGCGCCTTCGTAGCCGTCGTGGCCGTGATGACCGAGATCGGCCGCCGTCAGATACAAATACTGCGGGCAGGTTTCGGCCAGGATCGGCAACCCGCGCGATTGCCCCCAGCGGATCTGCTCGATCGCCTCGGCGCCCGACACGTGCACGATCAAGATCGGCACGTCGACGAGTTCCGCGAACGCGATCGCGCGATGCGTCGCCTCGCGCTCGACCACCGCCGGCCGCGCATGCGCATGGAAATGCGGCGCGACGTGGCCGTCGCCGAGCAGCCGCTCGGTCAGCCAGCCGATGCAGTCCGAGTTTTCCGCATGCACCATCACGAGCGCGCCGTGCTCGCGCGCGACCGACAGCACGTCGAGCATCTGCCGGTCGTTCAACTTCAGGTCGTCGTAGGTCATGTACACCTTGAACGACGTGTAGCCGTTCGCGATCAGCCGCGGCAGCTCCTCGGCCAGCACGTGCGGCGTCGGATCGGCGACGATCAGGTGAAAGCCGTAGTCGATCAGCGCGCGCCCTTCCGCGCGCCGGTGATAGTCGTCGACGGCCGCCTGCAGCGACTGCCCCTTCGCCTGCGCGGCGAACGGCACGACGGTGGTCGTGCCGCCGCACAGCGCGGAGCGCGTGCCGGACAGGAAGTCGTCGGCCATCTTCAGCCCGTCGGGCATCGGCTGGTCGAGATGGCAGTGCGCATCGACGCCGCCCGGCATCACCAGCATCCCGGTTGCATCGAGCTCGCGCGGCGCGCGCGGGAGCCCGTGGCCGAGCATGGCCACGCGCCCCGCGCGGATGCCGATGTCGCACGAGAACCGGTCCGCCGCCGTCACGACGTCCGCGTGACGGATCACGAAATCGAGATCGTTCGACATGGCGCGCGCCTCAGATCACGTCGCTGAAGAGACGCCCCCAGCCCTTCACCTGCCGCGTGTCGTAGTCGGCGAGCTGCAGCGACTTCCACACCACGGTCGAGATCGTGTCGTAGATCGGAATGCCCGTCTCTTCCTCGAGCGCCGGCACCAGGTGCGCGGCGTTCAGGTTCGTGCAGAAGATCGAGATCGCGCGCGGGCCGGCCTTCGCGACTTCGCGCACCATCCCGCCGATCTGGTCGCCCGTCACTTCGGAGAACGAGAAATTGACCTTCAGGTTCAGGTGGCGCTCGGCGATGCAGTTCAACCCAGAGCGGCGGTAGTTGTCGACGATCTTCGTCTGCACGTCGTCCAGATACGGCGTGACGAGGCCGAACTCGTGCGCGCTGGTCTTCTTCAGGATCTCGTTGAGCGCGAGCACGGAGGTCGTGGCCGGAATGCCGGTCGCTGCGGTGATGCGCTGGCACAGCCGCTCGTCCGCCTCGAAGCCGAGCCAGCCGGACGACGTGCCGTTCCACGCGATCACGTCGACCTTCGCGTCGGCGAGCAGCATCGCGGCCTGGATGATCTTGTCGTCGTCGAACTGGCCGAGCGCCTGGCCCGTCAGCGAGATCTCGGTGACGGGAAAGCGCGCGAAGTGCGCGGACACGCCCGGCAGACCGGCGACCATCGCGCTCGTCAGCGGTTCGAGCGACGTGTTGGACGACGGGGTGAGCATGCCGAGCAGGGTACGTTTCTTCATGATGGGTTTCTCTATCAGTGAATGCAGTCGATGCAGTGAAAGGGGTCGGTCAGACGGGAAGCTTGTTTTCGTAGTCGATCGCGCTGGAGCACGCGAGCAGGCCGACGCCGGCCGCCGCGAACACCATCAGCGCAAGGAAATAGGAACCGGTGAACTGCACGATCGCGCCGACGAGGATCGGCACGGTGATGCCGCCGATGTTGCCGCCGAGGTTCATGAGGCCGCCGAGGAAGCCGATCTTGTTGCGCGTGCCGAGCGACGACGGGATGCACCAGTACAGCCCGCACCAGCGCAGGAAGAACAGCGTCGACGACAGCAGCGCGACGACGACGAGCGGGTTCTTCACATAGGCGACCGAGAAGATCGACACGGTCGCGATCACGGCCGCGATGCCGAACAGCGTGCGCATCACGACGTTCGGACGGCCGCCCGCGGCCTTCCACTTGTCGGCGATCCAGCCGCCGAGCAGTTCGCCGACGAAGCCGCAGAAAAAGATGATGAAGGTCGAGCCGCCCATCTGCTTGATGTCGAAGCCGTGCACCTTGTGCAGATAGTTCGGCATCCACGTGAGCAGCCCGTAAAACACGCTGTTGAAGCACATCCAGCCGAAGAACATGCACCACACCGAGCGGTACTTGAAGAAGTCGCGCGAGCGGCCCGACGCATCGGCCGGCTCGGCCGCGAGATCGCTCGCGTGAGACGCCTCGATGTAGTCGGCTTCGAGATCGTTGACGCCCGGATGCTCGCGCGGCGTGTTGCGGATGTAGTACCACGCGAGGAAACCGGCCAGCACGGTGCCGACCCCGGCCACCGCGAACGCGAGACGCCACGAGCCGAGCAGCGCGATCAGCCCGGCGATCAGCACCGCGCCCAGGGCCGCGCCGAGCGGCGCGCCGCCGTCGAGCAGCGTGGCGCCGCGGCCGCGCTCGGTCTGCGTCATCCAGATCGCGTTGAGCTTGCCGCCGGCCGGATAGATCGGCGCTTCGGACGCGCCGAGGCCGAGGCGCGTGAGCAACAGCGCCGGCGCGCTCGTGCACAGCGCGGCGATGGCCTGGAAGAAGCCCCAGAACACGGTCGCCGTCGCGATCACGATGCGCGGCTTGAACCGGTCGGCGAGCATCCCGCCCGGGATCTGCATCACCGCATAGGTCCAGAAGAACGAGCTGAGGATCAGACCCTCCATCGCCGGCCCGATGTTGAACTCCTGCGAGATGTAAGGCATGGCGACGGACAGCGACGCGCGATCGACGTAGTTGATCGCGATGAGGCTCAGCATGACGACGAATATCTTCCAGCGGACGGCGGATTTGCCGACCGTCAGGCCGGCGACACCGGAGGTTGAAGACATGGACGGACTCCAGGAGTGAACGAGGATGGTCAGGACGTCGCGCAACGTGGAACCGAGTATAGGATTAGAAATTTATAATTACCGTTAGCGTAAACACTTGGTTTCATTGAATTTGTTTGATCACTACGATGGTGCAGGGTAAGCCCCGATATCGTGATAAGCTTGCCCCATCATGAGCCAGACACCCCGCAATCCCCTGCTTCTGCGCACCCGCGGCATGGCCGCGGAGATCGCCGCGCGCCTGCGCGTGATGATCGACGAAGGCGAATTGCCGCCCGGCGCGCGGATCGACGAAAAGGAACTGAGCCTCGCGTTCGACGTGTCGAAGACGCCGCTGCGCGAAGCGCTGAAGGTGCTCGTCGCGGAAGGCGCCGTCACGCATCGCCAGTACATCGGCTATCGCGTCGCACCGATCGACGTCGACGATCTCGTGTCGACGTTCGAGCTGCTGCACGGGCTCGAGGCGATGGCGGGAGAGTTGCTGTGCAAGCGCATCGCCGCGGCGACGCTCGCCGCGTTGCAGGCGAAGCACCGGCGGATGGTCGAGTGCCACGAGGCCGGCAAGCGCGTCGAATATTTCCGGCTGAACCAGCAGATTCATCAGATGATCGTCGACGCGGCGGGCAACCCGGTGCTGTCGGGCATCTATGCGTCGCTGATGTCGAAGGTGCACCGCGCACGCGGCGCCGCGAACGCGGACACGCTGCGCTGGGCCGAATCGCTGCACGAGCACGAAGCCATCATGGCCGCGCTCGCCGATCCCGACCACACTCAGCTGCCGCAGGTGCTGCGCAGCCATTCGGAAAACACCGCGCGCGAAGTGCTGGCGATCCTCGATCGCACGAGCACGGCCGACGCGCCGGGCAAGCGGGCGGCCGAAGCGTAAAGCCGGCTGCGCGCAGGCCGCCCTGCTGCTGCGGCAGCCGCGTGAAGGTCGGGCTCGAGGCGCCGGTGGAGATCGGCGAGTGACGACCGGCGTCAGCGCCGGTCGGCGGCCAATGAACCGAAAAACGTCGCGACCTTGGCCTTGCTCGTCGTCTGCAAGCGCGACATGAGCCCGTGATCGACTTGTCGCAGCCCGTAAGTTTCGCCGATGTCGCGCTGCATCCGGCACCACAGATGGCTCGCGATCTCCGCGTCGACCATCGCGCGGTGGGCGCGGCCTGACTTCGGCAGCCGCATCATGTCGGCGAGGCTCGACAGCCGGTGACTTTGCGCGTGCGGGTAGATGCGCCGCGCGACGAGCATCGTGCACGCGAACGCATGCTCGGCCGCCACGCCGAGCATGCCGAGCTCGGCCTGCCAGAACCGCTTGTCGAAGCCGGCGTTGTGCGCGACGACGGGGTGGCTTCCGACGAATGCGGCGGCTTCCGTCATGACCTTCGACACCGGCGGCGCCGACGCAATCATCTCGTTCGTGATGCCGGTGAGCGCGACGACGTCGGACGGAATGCGGCGCCCCGCGTTCATCAGGCTCTGGTAGCGGTCGACGATCTCGCCGTCGCGCAGCAGAATCACGGCGATCTCGGTCGCCCTGTCGCCCATGTTCGGGGAAAGCCCGGTTGTTTCGAAGTCGAGTACCGCTACGGTTTGCATGGTCGAATCGGAGGAAGGATACCTGGCGCGCCACGTCGATCGGGACGCGTCGCACCGACGGAAAAGCGCCATAGTATCCCCGGATGCGGCGTCGGGCAGCAAACGCCGTCGTCGTGCGCAGCTCATCGCCGTTCCCGTTCAGGCCGACACGCTCGCCGCTTCCGCTGCAAAACAACGGCGAATGCACCGATGCCCCCGCGCATCGGTACATTCGCACGCCCGCTGCGTCAGCGACAACTGAAGCTCGCCGCCGAATTCACGTCGCCCGACCCGTTGTAGCGCGCGACCTGCGGATACGGACACAGCGGACGCGTGCGTCCCGCGCCCCACGACGTCGGCACGTCCGCATTCGGCACCGCGTTCGTCGTGTCGCGCGCCGTGGCGACGATCGCCCTGGGCGCCTGCCCCTGCTCGACCCATGCGACGAGCGGCGTCAGCATGTCGAACTGGTCGGCTGCCGGCCCGCCCGAGCAATGGTTCATGCCCGGCACCGGATAGAGGCGCGCGAAATCCGACGCGTCGCCGCCGTTCGCCTGCGCGAGCCGGCCGTACCAGTCGCTCGTGTCGTTGTACGAGAACACCGGGTCGCCGGTGCCGTGATAGACCAGCAGCTTCGCGCCGCGCGACTTCAGCGCGGACAGGTTGGTCTCGTCGGGCGGCGTCATGAACGACCAAGCGGATTGCGTGTAGACGCCGTTCGTCGCGAAGATCGCCGGCGCGTCGTTGTCCATGTCGAAGCCGAGCGCGAAACCGGCGAGGTTCGCGAGCGTCGCGGCGGTTTTCGGCGGCGTCGTGAACGTGAACGCCATCGCGGCCGGATCGAGCGTGACCGAATTCGACTGCTTCCACGCGGCCCAGCCGCCGGCCGCGATGCCCGGATCGTACGGAAAGCTCGCGTAGAGCGCCGTGCCCGCGCTATTGCGCGCGCCCGCGAACACGTTCTCGAGCGCGCTCTTCTGCGCGGTCGTCAGGCAGGCGCCGGTGCGCGTGCCGTTCGCGCAGGTCGGGATGTCCGTCTCGACGCTGAAATGCGCCTGGCACGCGGCGACGTCCTGCACCATCCCGTCGGCCACGCCGTCGAGCGCATCGCACTTGTCGAGAATCGTCGCGCCGACCAGCCGGCGCTCCGTGTCGGTGAAGCCGCTACGGATGTCCGGCAGCCCGTTCGCGCCGGTCGCCGACGCGATCTTCGCGAACTGCTGCGCGCCGTACATCTCGCCGATCGCCGCCTTCGGCAGGTGGAAGCCCGGGTCGCCCGCGATGATCCCGTCGTAGTCGCCCGCGTTGCGCACGGCCGTGACCATCGCGTGACGGCCGCCGTTCGAGCAGCCGCCGAAATAGCTGCGGTCGGGCATCTTCCCGTATGCGAGCCGGATCACCTGCTTCGCCATCGGCGTGAGCGCGTCGACGGCGCCGTAGCCGTAGTCGAGCCGCGCCTGCGGGTCGAGGCCGAACAGCGGGTTCTGCGCGGCGCTGTGCCCGGAATCCGAGCTGATCACCGCGAAGCCCATGTTCAGCGCGTCGGTCAGCGGCCCGCCGCCGCCGATCTCGCCGGTCGCGGTCATGACGTTGCCGTCGAGCCCGCCGTTCGCCTGGTAGAAGAAGCGGCCGTTCCACGCTTTCGGCAAACGCATCTCGAAGCCGATCGCATAGGTCTGGCCGTCCACCGCGCTCACGCGCTCGTTCATCTTCCCGTCGATCACGCAGTGTTCGGCGATCGGCTTGCCGGCCACCTTCAGCGCGCCGGCGGCCGCGGTCGTCACCGACGTGAACGACGTGTTCGCATACGACAGCTTCGCGGCGAGCGCGTCGCAGGCTTGCGTCATCGCGGCCGGCGTCGCGGCGCTCAGGTGCGTCGGCGTGGCGTTGACCGAATCGTCGCCGCCGCACCCGGCGAGCATGACCGCCGCCGACAGCGGCGCAATGCAAAGGAATGCAGATTTTCCGTTCAAGATATCTCCCCCTCGTCAGGCTGCCGGATCAGAACATGTGCCGCACGCCGACCATCGCGCCGAGCTGCCCCATCCCCGCGCCGGGCGTCGTGCCGGGCCCGCCGCCGCTGACCGCGTAGCGTGCATGCGCGCTGTTCCACAGATACGACGATTGCGCGTAGACGGCCGTGCGCTTGGTCAGCAGATAGGTCGCGCGCAGCGTGGCCATCGTCGCGCGCGTGTCGTGCGCGCTGTTGACGATCCGGTAGCCCTCGCCGTCGACGACGAAGTCAGGCTTGATCGCATACGACGCACCGAGGAAGAACAGGTCCGAATGCGCGCCGGGTGCGGCTGGCGAACCGGTCGACACGCGCCGCCCGATCCACCCCGCGCCGATTCGCGCGCCGGCCGCCTGCGCATACGCGCTCACGTGCGTGCGCGCGTCCTTGCCGCCGCTGCTGGTGAAGGCGACCGGCGCGAAGCCGTCGAAGAAGTTCGCGGCCGCGCCGGTGCCGCCGCGCTGCTCCTCGTACGACGCCGCCGCACCGAAATACGCGCTGTCGTACTTGAGCATCACCGACCAGTTGCGGCACTGGACGGCATCGCCCGGCACCTGCCCGGCGCACGTGCCCTGCCCCGGCGAGTTGCCGGTGCCCGCGCCGTCGCGGCCGAACGAATACGCGGCACCGAGCGTCACGCCGCGATACGTGCCGACGTAGGTCACCGCGTTGTCGGCGCGGCCGTTCGGCACGTATGCGTCGAACGAGCCGAGCCCGTAGATGTCGGGGCCGATGATGTCCGCGCCCTGCAGCGCGAGATAGGTCATCGTGTACTGGCGGCCGAACGCGAGCGTGCCGAAGCCGCTCTTCAGTCCGACGAACGCCTGCCGCCCGAACAGCCGGCCGCCCTGCCCGAGATCGCCGCCCCGCACGTTGAAGCCGCTTTCGAGCGTGAACACCGCCTGGTAGCCGCCGCCGAGATCCTCGGTGCCGCGCAGGCCCCAGCGCGACGGCAGCTCGCCCGTCACGCCCGGCATGCGCACGACGTGGTCGCCCGCCGCGTTCGCGTGCGACACGAACTCGACGCCCGTATCGATGATCCCGTACAGCGTCACGCTCGACTGCGCGTGCGCGCCGGTCGCGGCCAGTGCGCAGCACGCGCCGGCGGCCAGCAGGCCGTTCCTTGTCTTCGTCTTCATTTCGTTGCGTCTCCAGACCGTGTTGAATTGCGCGCTCTGACGGCGCGCATTGAAAAAACGAAACCTCAGTCGCCGGCTTGCGGGCGGCGAATCAGCACGAATGCAGCGAAGGCCGCGACGAGCGTGACGGGGATGCTCGCGCCGATCACGACGGGCGCGCTGCGGCCGGCGGCCAGCAGCGTCGCGGCCGCGAGCGGTCCGACGACGGAGCCGAGCCGGCCGACCGCCACCGCCGCGCCGACGCCGGTGCCCCGCATCGCGGTCGGGTAGTAGATCGCCGCGAGCGCATACAGCACCGACTGCCCGCCGACCACGAACATCCCCGCCGCGAACGCGGCCGCCGAGAGCGACGCGAAGCCAGGCGCGGCCGCGAGCGCGGCGAGCGACAGCACGATCCCGACATACATGCCGCCGACCACGCGCGACGCGCGCATCCGGTCGAGCGCCGCGCCGATGCCGAGCGCGCCGAGCCCCGCACCGACGTTGAACGCGATCTGCACGAGGCCGACGTGCGCGCGATCGAGCCCGCGCGAGGCCATCAGCGACGGCAGCCAGTTCAGCAGGAAGTAGAGGACGATCAGCGTGCAGAAATAGCTGACCCACAGCGCGACCGTCGACGTCGTGCGGCCGTCGCCGAACAGCGTGCGCGCGACGCTGGTGCGCGCGGCCGGCGTGCCGGCGACGTCGAGATACGCGCGCGATTCCGGCAGGAACAACGCCAGCAGCGGCACGAGCAGCAGCGGCCCCACGCCGCCGACGTAGAAGATGTGGCGCCATTCGGTGTCGCCGGCGAGCAGCACGCCGATCAGCGACGCGATCACGCCGCCGAACGGGATGCCGCAATACATCGTCGCCACCGCGCTGCTGCGCGAGCGCGGTTCGACCGCTTCGGACGACAGCGCGATCAGGTTCGGCATCGCGCCGCCGAGGCCGATGCCGGTCAGCACGCGCACGACGACGAGCATCGCGAAGGTCGACACCTGCGCGGTGGCGATCGACAGCAGTCCGAACAGCATGGCCGACGCGATCAGCACGCGCTTGCGTCCGATCCGGTCGGCGAGGCGCCCGCCGAGCATCGCCCCCGGCAGCAGCCCGAAGGTGCCCGCGCTGAACGCGATACCCATCTGCGATACCGAGAGCCCGAATTCGCGCGCCATGCGCGGTGCGGCGACGCCGACCGACTGCAGGTCGAGCCCTTCGAGGAGTGCGATCGCGAAACACAGCGCGAGCGTGGTCGCGACCGTGGGTTTTTCGGCAACGTAAGTGTTCATCGTGTCTCCAGTCCCATGTCTTGTAGTCGGTCGGCCTGCATCGGCCGACCTTATCAGGCAGCCTGATTCACTGGCCGCAAGAATGCCTGCCGGTATCGTGGCCGGCAGGTCGTTGTCACTGCTTGCTTCGGTTTGCTTCGGTTGGCTTCCGCCTACGCGTAAATCACGTCGGGATCGCGCCGCGCCGGGTCGTACAGCGCGTCGATAGTCGCCGCGCGATGCTTCTGCACGGCCGCCTGGTTCAGCGAACCCTTGTCGGTCACTTCACCGAGATCCAGCGACGGCGGCGTGTCGATCAGCCGGATGCGCGCGACGAACGTCGAACCGCCGCTTGCATGCCGGTTCAGCACGGCAAGCCACGACGCGAACGCTGCGCGCACGGCCGGCGCGCGCAGCACGTCGGAAACCGGTGCATCGGCTGCGAGCCCCGCCAGCGCGCGGCATGCGTCGATGCGCGGAAACACCAGCAGCCCGATGTCGTCGCGATTGATCCCGGTGACGACCACGTCCTGCACGTACGGCGCGCCGCTCGACACCGCGTTCGCCCGCAACGGCCCGACGCTGACGAAGGTGCCGCTGCTCAGCTTGAAATCCTCGGTCAGCCGGCCGTCGAACAGCAGCCCGAGTTCCGGCCGCTCGGGATCGGCGAAGCCCCCCGCGTCGCCGCTGCGGTAATAACCCTCGTCGTCGAATACGTCGCGCGGATCGACGTCGGCATGCCAGTAGCCGCGCATCACGTTCGGCCCCTTGAAGCGCAGTTCGAGCTTGCCGCCGCACGGCACGAGCTTCGCGTCGCAGCCGGGTGCGGGCAGGCCGATGTAGCCGGCGCGCATCAGCGGCCCGGTCGTGAACAGGCACGACGGCGACGCCTCCGTCATCCCGAGGCCGGCCATGATCCGGATGCGCTCGCCGCAATGCGCGTCGGTCACGCGGTCGAGCCGGTCCCACGCGGCCTGCGACAGCCCCGCGCCGCCGAAGAAATACAGCTTCACGCGCGAGAAGAACGTGTCGCGCAGCACGGCATCGCGTTCGAGCGCGGCGGTCAGCTCTTCCCAGCCCTTCGGCACGTTGAAGTAGATCGTCGGCGCGATCTCGCGCAGGTTGCGCACGGTTTCGTCGAAGCGGCCCGGCACCGGGCGGCCGTCGTCGATGTACAGCGTGCCGCCGTTGTACAGCGCGATGCCGAGGTTGTGACTGCCGCCGAACGTGTGATTCCACGGCAGCCAGTCGACCAGCACCGGCGGTTCGCGCGTCAGCTCGGGCATCGTCTGGCGCAGCATCTGCTGGTTGCTGCACAGCATCCGGTGCGTGGTCGGCACGGCCTTCGGCTGCTTCGTCGAACCCGACGTAAACAGGATCTTCGCGAGATGATCGGGGCCGATCGCTTCATGAATCGCGTCGATCGTGCGCGGAGCGGTCGCGAGCAGGCGCGACAGCGGCACGACGCGGCCCGCCGCGGCGCCATCGGCATCCGCATCGTTCGCGACGATCAGCGCCGCATCGGCCGGCAGCGTCGCGTCGAGCGCACGCGCGAACGGCGCGCGCTCGGCGACGAACACCGCGCCCGGCCGCAGCACGCCGAGGGTGTGACGCAGCTTGCCGTAATCGGTCGACACCAGCGAATACGCGGGCGAGATCGGCGCATACGGCACGCCGGCCAGCATCGCCGCGAACATCAGCTGCAGATGCTCGAGATCGTTGCCGGACAGCACCGCGAGCGGTCGCTCGACCGACAGCCCGAGATCGACGAGGCCCTGGCCGAGCGCGCGGGCGCGTTCGAGCATCTGCGCGTAAGTGATCTCGATCCAGCGGCCGTCGGCGCCGCGCCGCGCGGCGAGCACGCGGTCGGGATGCGCGTGCGCGCCGCGCACGAGGCAGTCGGTCAGGCGCGTCGGGTAGTCGCCGAGCGGTTCGCGCGAGCGCAGGTACCACGTGCCGTTTTCCGCGCGACGAATCTCGGCCGCGCCGACCGCGACGGCCGCCGCGCGATAGCGCACGCCGCCGGTGTCGTTCGCCGGCCCGCTTACGGGCGTCGCAACATTCATCGTCGGCTCGCTCATATCGGGTAGTGACGCGGTGTGGTCTGCACGGTGATCCAGCGCAGCTCGGTGAATTCGGCGATCGACGCGCGGCTGCCGAAGCGGCCGTAGCCGCTCGCTTTCGTGCCGCCGAACGGCATCTGCGCCTCGTCATGCACGGTCGGCCCGTTGATGTGGCAGATCCCCGATTCGATCCGGCGCGCGACCGTCATCGCGCGTGCGATATCGCGGCTGAACACGCTCGCCGACAGCCCGAACTCGCTGTCGTTCGCGAGCGCGACCGCTTCGTCGTCGCTGTCCGCGCGCAGGATCGCCACCACCGGCGCGAACGATTCCTCGCGATACAGGCGCATGTCGCGCGTGACGCCGTCGACGATCGCCGGCTGCATCGTCGCGCCTTCCACACGGCAGCCGAGTGGCAGTTGCGCGCCAAGCGCACGCGCATCCTCGACCAAAGACGCCGCGCGCGCGGCGGCCGACGCATCGACCATCGTGCCGAGCGCATGGCCCGCCAGCGGATCGCCGGCGACCAGCGAGCGCGCCTTGTCGGCCAGCCGTTCGACGAGCGCATCGGCGATCGGCCGCGCGACGATCACGCGCTCGGTCGACATGCAGATCTGCCCCTGGTTGAAGAACGCGCCGAACGCGATCGCGTCGACGGCCGCATCGAGATCGGCATCGTCGAGCACGAGCACCGGCGCCTTGCCGCCGAGTTCGAGCAGCACGGGTTTCAGGTGCGCGGCCGCATGGCGCGCGATGATGCGCCCGACGTGCGTGGACCCGGTGAAGTTGATCCGCTTCACGTGCGGATGCGCGATCAGCCGCTCGACGAGTTCGGGCGCATCGGCCGCCGCGTGCGTGATCACGTTCACGACGCCCGCGCCGAGCCCGGCATCCTCCAGCACCGCGCCGATCAGCGCGTGCACGCCCGGGCACGCCTCGGACGCCTTCAGCACGACCGTGTTGCCGCATGCGAGCGGCATCGCCAGCGCGCGCGTGCCGAGGATCACCGGCGCGTTCCACGGCGCGATGCCGAGCACGACGCCGCACGGCACGCGCATCGCCAGCGCGAGATTGCCGGGCACGTCGGACGGGATCACGTCGCCGTCGATCTGCGTCGTCATCGACGCGGCCTCGCGCAGCATGTTCGCCGCGAGCGTCACGTTGAAGCCGAGCCAGCCGGGCGTCGCCCCCGTTTCGGCGACGCCGGTCGCGATGAACGCGTCGATGCGCGCGTCCATCAGGTCCGCGGCCTTCAGCAGGCGGCGGCGCCGTTCGGTCGGCGCGACCGCCGCCCATGCGGGGAACGCGCGATGCGCGGCTTCGATCGCCGCGTCGGCGTCGGCCGGGCCGGCCGCCGGCGCGCGCGACGCGAGCGCGCCCGTCGCGGGGTTGAATCGGTCGAAGGTTCGGCCGTCGCGGGCGGTGCACCACTCGCCGGCGATCAGCATCCGTCTGTCGGTCATGTCGTCTCCTGCCTTGCCTGTCTCTGTCGGTTGCGTCGGCGCTTGTATCAGCGCTTGTATGCCTGCAGGCCCGGCTTGATCGTCTTGTCGTCGAGGAACTGCTTCAGCCCCTGTTCGCGGCCGCGCTCCGGATCGCGCAGCTGCGCCTGGTCCAGCTTCGCATACAGGTAATCCTCGCACTGCTCCCACGTGAGTTCGCGCGAACGCTTGAAGCCGTGCTTCGCCGCGCGCAGCACGACCGGGTTCTTGTCCATCAGCCGCGCGGCGAGCGCGATCGTCGCGTCGCGCAGGCCGGCCAGCGGCACGCTGCTGTTCACGAGGCCCATTTCAGCCGCCTCGACACCGGTGAACGTGTCGCCGGTCATGATGTAGTGCAGCGCGCGGCGATGCCCGACCGTGTCCGCCATCGCCTTGCTGACGAGGTTGCCCGGCGGGATGCCCCAGTTGATTTCGGACAGCCCGAACACCGCTTCGTCCGCCGCGATCGCGAGGTCGCACGCGACGAGCGGCGAGAAACCGCCGCCGAAGCACCAGCCGTTCACCATCGCGATCGTCGGCTTGTTGTACATCCGCAGGCGGCGCCACTGCCATTCCGACGCGTCGCGCCGCACCTTTTCCTGCAGCGCGTCGGAGCCGCCGTCGATCTCGCGGAAATATTCCTTCAGATCCATGCCGGCCGTCCACGCCGCGCCCGCGCCGGTCAGCACCAGCACCTTGGCCTCGTCGTCGAATTCGACCGCGTCGAGGACCTCCAGCATCTCCCGGTTCAGCGTCGGGCTCATTGCGTTGCGCTTCTCGGGGCGGTTCAGCGTGACCCACGCGATGCCGGCCTCCACTTTCACTTCAACGGTCTGCCAGCGGTTGTCGTACTTGCTCATGTCTGTTCCTGTCGTTCGTTCCTGTGCGATTCGGTGCGCAGCATTCCTGCTGCGGACGGCTTCATTTAATATCAGGCTACCTGATATTGCAAGCGGCACGAGCGCCGGTGTAAACCCGGAGCGGAAAGCGACGGCAATGCTGGAATCGGGGAACGGTCAGGTGACCGGCGAGCGGGCGGGAACGCGAACACGGGCCGCACGGGCCCGTGTCGTGAAGGTTCGGGAAAGGGTCAGCTGCGCAGGTTGCGCGCGAACAGTTCGAGCGTGCGCTGCACGTGCGTGGCGTCGTCGATGGAGACGTCGCCGAGCATCCGCGTCTCGAGCGGACGCAGCACGGCTTCGCATTCGCGCAGCATCGCCGCGCCTTCGTCGGTCAGCGTCAGCAGGATGATGCGGCCGTGCGACGGGTCGGCTTCGCGCGTGACGAAACCGCGGGCGGCCATCACGCTCATCACCTCGTTCGCCGATTGCGGCGTGATGAACGAGCGTTCCGCCAGTTGCGCGTTCGACGACGCACCGCGCGCCTCAAGCACCGACAGCGCCGTGTATTGCGCGAGCGTGATGCCGAGCGGTGCGAGCGCGTCGGTCATGTGGCGGCGCAGCAGCCGTTCGAGACTGCCGACCACGTAGGTCAGGCGCTGCGGCACGCGCGCCTTCGACTTGTCGCCCGTCGCGCGGGCGGCGTTCTTCGCGGCGTTTTTCGGATTCGCGGGCTTGGTCGGTGCAGAACTCATGGTGCGGGCGGGATGGAATTGCGGGCCATCTTACCAGCACGTCGGGGAGCGAACGGCGTGTTCCGGCAAGCCGGACAGCCTCCGTGCGCGTGTGCATGCGCGGCAGATCGCGCGCCGGATCGCCTGGCTCGCTGCGTCGGACGCATCCCATGAACGGGATCCGACACGCGGTCAGCCGCGCGGCGCCCCAGCGAATCTTGCGGTCGGCAGCCCCGTGTAGCGCGTCCGGGCGACGAATACGCCGCCGGCGTGCGCATCGCTCGCCAGCGCGTCGTCGCTCAATCCGACGCGCGCGCTCGTCACGTACAGCCGGCCTTCGCCATCGAACGTCACGCAGCTCGGCTGCGCGGTCGGCACGGTCACGCGATCCGTCTCGGCGCCGTCCGGCCCGTAGCGCACCACGCGCCGGCCGCCCCACTGCGCGTTCCACAGCCCGCCGTCGCGATCCATCGTCGAGCCGTCCGGGTCGCCATCCGCATCGGTCAGTCGCGCGAACGGCCGCGCGTTGGCCACGTCGCCGCCCGCGCGGTAATCGCATACGAAAATCTCGCGCACCATCGAATCGCAGAAATACATCTTCGCCCCATCCGGCGAGAACGCGATGCTGTTCGCGATCGCCGCCGCCGGCAACGCAAGCCGTTCGAGCGTGAGGTCCGGATTGAGCCGGTAGAAGCCGCCGACCGCGCGCGGCGGGTCGCCGCCTTCGTCCTTCATCCCGAACACGAACGCGCCGAACGGATCGCAGCGGCCGTCGTTCAGCCGCGTCGGCAGATCGAGTTCGACGTCGACGATCCGCGTGAATTCGCCGCTGCGCAGATCGAGGAACGCGAGATGCGTCGCGAGCCCGACGAGCAGCACATTCGGCTCGTTCGTCAGCGCGAAGCATGCGAGCCGCTCCGGCATCGGCCACTGCGCGAGGTCCGAGCCGTCCGCGCGGCAGCGCCACAGCCGCGCGCCTTCGATGTCCGTCCAGTACAGCGCGTGTGTCGCGTCGCACCACGTCGCGCCTTCGCCGAGCGTGTTGCGGCTGTCGACGAGCAGCGCCGCCGCGCCCGGATGAATCTGTTGCATGCCGTCTCCCGATGTCTGTCGCCTTCGCGGGCGGACGCGCGTTCGCCAGGGTCAGATCTTCATCGCGCGCCGCTGGTTGCGACGATACTGGTCGAACAGCACCGCGAGCAACAGAATTCCGCCGCGTATCAGATATTGGTAAAAGGTCGGCACGTTCAGCAGGCTCATCGCGTCCTGCACGGAACCCATGATCAGCACGCCGACCAGCACGCCGGAAATCGTCGCGACGCCGCCCGTCAGCGACACGCCGCCGAGCACGCACGCAGAGATCACGCCGAGTTCGAGGCCGACCGACGTCTTCGGATCGCCGAGGCTCATCCGCGACGCGAGCATCACGCCGGCGAAACCGGTCACGAGCCCCTGCAGCACGAACACCGCGATCTTGATGCGCATCACCGGCAGCCCGGCGAGCAGTGCGGCCTCGCCGTTGCCGCCGACGGCCAGCACGTTCTTGCCGAACACGGTCTTGCGCAAGAGGAAACCGAACACGACGAAGCCGACGATGTTGCTCCAGATCGGATACGAAATGCCGAGGAACGACCCGCCGCCGAGATCGAAGAAGCGCTCCTCGGAAATCATCACCGCGTCGCCGTTCGACGTGATGAACGCGAGCCCGCGCACGACTTCCATCATCGCGAGCGTGACGATCAGCGAATTGATCCGCCAGCGCGCGATCAGCACGCCGTTGACGAGCCCGACCGCGCCGCCGGCGAGCACGCCGGCCGCGATACCGAGCACGACGCTGTGCGTCGCGGTGATCAGCGTCGACGCGACGACGCCCGAGAACGCGACGATCGACGCGACCGACAGGTCGACTTCGCCGAGCGCGAGCACAAACATCATCGTCACCGCGATCGAGCCGATCAGCGTGACCGACAGCAGCAGGCCCTGGATGTTGCGCGGCGTGAGGAAGTCCGGCACGGTCAGCGACAGCGTCGCGAACAGCACGAGAAACACCATCACGATGCCGGAGCGGTTGATCAGTTGCCACACGCCGCCGCGCGCTCGCGCGGGCGCGGCCGCGGCATCCGGGGACGGGGAAGTACGTTGGGGTTGCATTGCCTGGCTCATATCAGTTGCTTTCCGGTTGACTGCGCTAGCGCGGCAGCGCGAGCTTGATCAGCGCATCGGGCGTCGCCTGCGCCTTCGCGACCTCGCCCGCGATCCGCCCTTCCTTCATCACGACGATGCGGTCCGACACGCCGATCACCTCGGCCAGGTCGCTCGACACGATGATCACCGTGCGGCCCGCTTCCGCGAGCTCGTAGAACAGGTTGTAGATTTCCGCGCGCGCGCCGACATCGATGCCGCGCGTCGGCTCGTCCATCAGGAACACGTCGATGCGCTCGGCCAGCCAGCGCGCGAGCACGACCTTCTGCTGGTTGCCGCCCGACAGCGCGCCGATCGGCGTCTCGCCGTCGCGGGTCTTGATCGCGAGCCGCTCGATGTAGCGTTGCGCGAGTTCGCGTTCGCGCCGCGCGTCGAGCAGCACGCGCGCCGGGCTGAAATGGCGGCGCGCGCTGATGTTCAGGTTGTCGGCGACCGACGCGATCGCGACGATGCCTTCCTGCTTGCGGTCCTCCGGGCACAGCGCGATGCCGGCACGCACCGCGTCGCGCGGGCTCGCGAACGCGACGCGCTTGCCGCCCAGCTCGACGTGCCCGCCGCTCGGGCGCGCCGCGCCGTACAGCAGCTTCATCAGCTCCGAACGCCCCGCGCCGACGAGCCCGAAGAAGCCGACGATCTCGCCGCGCCGCGCCGCGAACGACACCGGCTCGGACAGGCCGGGCCCCATCAGCCCCTTCGCCTCGATCAGCACGTCGCCGGCCGTGCGCGGCCGGTAGCCGTACACGTCCTCGATCGAGCGGCCGACCATGCAGCCGATCAGCCGGTCCCGGTCGAGATCGGCAACGGATTCGAACGTCTCGATCCGGCGGCCGTCGCGGAATACCGTCACGCGGTCGCACAGCGCGTCGACTTCCTCCATCCGGTGCGTGACGTAGATGATCGCGCGGCCTTCCGCCCGCAGCGAACGGATGATGCGGAACAGCTGCGTGGTCTCGCGCGCGGACAGCGAGCTGGTCGGTTCGTCGAATGCGATCACGCGTGCGTCGCGCATCAGCGCCTTGCCGATCTCGATCATCTGGCGCTGGCCGATCGACAGATACTTCACCGGAATGTCCGGATCGATATGCTCGCCGAGCCGCTCCAGCGCGTCGAGCGCGCGTACGGCAAGCGCACGTTCGTCGACCACGCCGAGCCGGCTCGGCAACTGGCCGAGCATCAGGTTCTCCGCGACCGTCAGCTCGGGCACCAGATGCAGCTCCTGGTAGATGATCGCGATGCCGGCCTCGAGCGCGGCGCGCGTCGACGCGAAGCGCTGCACGGTGCCGTTCAGCGTCAACGTGCCGGCCTGCGGCTGGTTCACGCCGGACAGCACCTTCAGCAGCGTCGACTTGCCCGCGCCGTTCTCGCCCATCAGCCCGTGCACTTCGCCCGCGCGCACCGACAGCGACACGCCGTCGAGTGCGCGCACGCCCGGGAACGTCACTGTGATGCCGTCGAGCGCGAGCAGCGCATCGCCGGACGTGGCCACGGCCGCGTCGTCGTTGTCGGACACGGCCGTCATCGTCTGCATCGTCATCGCGTCGTCGCCCCGCACGCTCAGATACCGAGCTCGGTGCGCACGGCCTGCCAGTTCGTGCGCGTCATCAGCTTGCCGCTCGTCTGCGTGTCGGCGGGCGGCGTCTTGCCGTTACGGATCCAGTCGACGAGGTTCTGCGTGCTGTCCTTGCCGTGGTTCGTCGAGCTGACCGCGATCGTTCCGTAGAAGCCGGTCGGTTCCTTCTTCTGGAATTCGGCGAACGCCTCGCCCGCGCCGTTGATGCCGACGCCGATCACGTCGGCCGCCGGAATGTGCAGCTGTTCGGTCGCGCGCACCGCGCCGAGCACGGTTTCCTCGTTCAGCGCGAAGACCACCCATTTCTTCACGTTCGGATGGCGCGAGAGCACCGGGAAGGCCGCCTCGAGACCGCCGCTGTCGTCGGTCGTCTTCTGCGGCGCGTCGAAGATGTTCTCCTTGCGGAAGCCGTTCGCGAGCAATGCCTGCGTCGCGCCGTCGGTGCGCAGCTTCGCCGTCGGCAGCTCGTAGTTGGTGATGCGCAGCGCGCCGACTTCCTCGGGCTTCCAGCCGCGCCGCTTCATCTCGTCGGCGATCGCCTGGCCGACCTGGTTGCCGATCTTGGTCGCCGACATCCCGAGGTGCGGCACGTTCGTGAGCGGCTTGCCGGTCGAGTCGACGAGCTGGTCGTCGACCGTCACGAACTTCATGTTGTAGCGCTTCGCGCGCGCGGCGATCGCCGGCCCGAGGCGCACGTCGGGTGCGCAGATCACGAAGCCCTGCGCGCCTTGCGAGTTGAGGTTGTCGATCGCGGCCAGCACCTTCTCGCCGTCCGGCGTGCCGATCTTCACGACCGAGAAGTTTTCCTTCTGGCCCAGCGCGGACGCCGCGTTCTGCTCGTTGATGAACCATGCCTGCTCGGGCATCTTCACCAGGAAGCCGATCTTCAGCGGCGCGTCGGCGTGCGCTGCGCCGTACATCCCGAGCGGCGCAATGCAAAGCGCGGCCAGCAGCGCGCGCAGGGTGTGTCGGCGAATCGTGCGGTTCATGCGGTGTCTCCTTGTATTGGCTTGGGTCTTCAACTACCGTCGTGCGCGGTCGCGCTCGCGATGGCGCGCGCCGGCACGGTATCAGCGGCCGAACGCGTCGGTCCCGACGCGCCGCCCGAACAGAAACGCATCGGCGACGAGCCGCAACGGCCGCACGTCGACGTCGCTTTCGCCGCGCGCGATCAGCGCGCGGAACTGCGCATACAGCGCCGGATATTCGCGCTGCGGCCCGATCTCGACCGGCTCGCCGCCGATCGACAATTGCGCGCCGCCGCGGCTGATCGCGAGCACGCCGTCCGACGTGTCGACCGCGATTTCCCATTGCTCGACGGGGCCGTGCCGCCAGTCGAATTCCGCGCGCACGGGCACGCCTTCCGTATCGGCGCAATCGAGTTCGGCCGCGATCGGCATCTGCGCGTCGCTCGGCACGTAGAGCGTCGCCTCGCGCAACACGAGTTCGCGCGGCAGGATCCGCGTGACGATCGACAACGCGTTGATGCCGGGATCGAACACGCCGAGGCCGCCGGGTTCCCAGATCCACTGCTGGCCCGGATGCCAGCGCCGCACGTCTTCCTTCCAGCGCACCTGCACCGCGCGGATCGTGCGCGTCGCGAGCCACGCGCGCGCCGGTTCCACCGCGCTCGCGCAGCGCGAATGCCAGGTCGCGAACAGCGTGAGGCCGCGTTCGCGCGCGAGCGCGTCGAGCGCGGCCACTTCGCCGAGCGTCGCGCCCGGCGGCTTCTCGAGCATCACGTGCTTGCCGGCTTCGAGCGCGGCACGCGCCTGCGCGTAGCGCACCTGTGGCGGCGCGCACAGCGACACCGCGTCGAGTTCGGGCTCGGCGGCCAGCAGCGCGCGCAGGTCCTGATAATTGCGCACGCCGCTGACTTCCGCGTGACGGCTCGCGCACGCGGTCAGCACGAAACCCGGTTCGGCGGCGATCGCCGGCAGGTGCTGGTCGCGTGCGATCTTGCCGATCCCGATCACGCCCAGCGAAATCACGTTGCTCATCTGCGTTCCTCCTTCGCCACTTGCTCAGTGCGCCCAGCGCAGCACGAGCGGATCGAGCCGGCGCGCGATCGCGATCAGCTCCGCGCGCGTGTCCGGATGCAGTTCCGGCATCGGATGCCGCGGCCGCTCGCACGCGATCACGCCGCCTTCACGCATCAGCGCCTTCGCGGTGAGGATCCCGGATTGGCGGTTCTCATGATTGATCAGCGGCAGCCACGCCTGATAGCGCGCGAACGCATCGTCGTGCCGCCCTTCGCGGAAGGCTTCGAGGATCGGCCGGATGCCGTCCGGAAACCCGCCGCCCGTCATCGCGCCGGTCGCGCCGGCATGCAGGTCGGCGAGCAGCGTGATCGCTTCCTCGCCGTCCCACGGCCCTTCGATCGCGTCGCCGCCGAGCCGGATCAGCTCGCGCAGCTTGTTCGCCGCGCCGGGCGTCTCGATCTTGAAGTACGCGACCTGCTCGATCTCGCGCGCCATCCGCGCAAGCAACGGCGCGGACAACGCGGTGCCGCTCGCGGGCGCGTCCTGGATCATGATCGGGATGTCGATCGCGTCCGACACACGCGCGAAGAAGTCGAAGATCTGCGCTTCGGGCACGCGGAACGTCGCGCCGTGATACGGCGGCATCGCCATCACCATCGACGCGCCGAGCTGCTGCGCGCGCAGGCTGCGCGCGGCGCACACCTGCGTGCCGTAGTGCGAAGTCGTGACGATCACCGGCACGCGGCCGGCGACGTGTTCGAGGATCGTGCGCGTGAGCACGTCGCGTTCGTCGTCGGTGATCGCGAATTGCTCGGAGAAGTTCGCGAGGATGCACAGGCCGTCGGAGCCCGCGTCGATCATGAAGTCGACCGCGCGCTTCTGGCTCGCGAGGTCGAGCTCGCCGGTGTCGGAAAACGTCGTCGGGACGACGGGGAAAATGCCGCGATAACGCGGCGTGCTGCTCGATGTCATGGTTCGGTCCTGCGTCGGCCTCGAGGCGAGGCCATCAAGCGTTCACGGTTTCATATCGCCACTTCGCGTCGCGCGGGCCATCGCCCGCGCCCGCCTGCCGCTCAATGCGAATGACTCGGCACGTCGGCACCGCGCATGCCGACCAGGAAGTCGAGGTCGCACCCCTCGTCGGCCTGCAGCACGTGATCGATGTACAGCCGCGCGTAGCCGCCCTTGCCGAGCTGGCCGGCCACGCCGGGCGCGGCGGTCGGATCGACGTCCGACAGGCGGCGCTGCAGTTCGTCGTCCGTAATGTCCAGGTGCAGCGTGCCGGCGTCGCAGTCGAGTTCGATCCAGTCGCCGTTGCGCACGGCGGCCAGCGGCCCGCCCGCGGCGGCTTCCGGCGCGACGTGCAGCACGACCGTGCCGTAAGCCGTACCGCTCATCCGCGCATCCGAGATCCGCACCATGTCCTTGACGCCCTGGCGCAGCAGCTTCGGCGGCAGCCCCATGTTGCCGACCTCGGCCATCCCCGGATACCCGCGCGGCCCGCAGTTCTTCAGCACCAGCACCGAGCTGGCATCGACGTCGAGCGCTTCGTCGTTGATCGTCGCCTTGTAGTGATCGAGGTTCTCGAACACCACCGCGCGGCCGCGATGCTTCAGCAGCTCGGGGCTCGCCGCCGACGGCTTCAGCACCGCGCCGCGCGGCGCGAGATTGCCGCGCAGGATGCAGATGCCGCCGTCCGCGATCAGCGGCCGGTCGAGCGGGCGGATCACCTCGTCGTCGTAGTTCGGCGCTTCGCGCACGTTGTCCCACAGCGACTTGCCGTTGACCGTCAGCGCGTCCGGGTGCGGCAGCAGCCCGCCTTCGCCGAGCCGGCGCAGCACGGCCGGCAGCCCGCCCGCGTAATAGAACTCCTCCATCAGGAAGCGCCCGGACGGCATCAGGTCGACGATCGTCGGCGTGTCGCGGCCGATGCGCATCCAGTCCTCCAGCTCGAGCGGCACGCCGATGCGGCCCGCGATCGCCTTCAGGTGGATCACCGCGTTGGTCGAGCCGCCGATCGCCGCATTCGCGCGGATCGCGTTCTCGAACGCGGCGCGCGTCAGGACCTTCGACAGCACGAGCCCTTCGAGCGCCATCTCGACGATGCGGATGCCGGACATGTGCGCGAGCACGTAGCGGCGCGAATCGACGGCCGGAATCGCGGCGTTGTGCGGCAGCGCGACGCCGAGCGCCTCGGCCATGCACGCCATCGTCGACGCAGTGCCCATCGTGTTGCAGGTGCCGGCCGAGCGCGACATGCCGGCCTCGGCCGACAGGAAGTGGTGCAGGTCGATCTCGCCCGCCTTCAGCGATTCATGCAACTGCCACACGGCCGTGCCCGAGCCGATGTTCTTGCCTTCGAGCTTGCCGTTCAGCATCGGCCCGCCCGACACGACGATCGCCGGCACGTCGCAGCTCGCCGCGCCCATCAGCAGCGCCGGGGTCGTCTTGTCGCAGCCGGCGAGCAGCACGACCGCGTCGATCGGGTTGCCGCGGATCGCTTCCTCGACGTCCATCGACGCGAGGTTGCGCGTGAGCATTGCGGATGGCCGCAGGTTCGATTCGCCGTTCGAGAACACCGGGAACTCGACCGGGAAGCCGCCGGCTTCCGAGATCCCGCGCTTCACGTGCTCGGCGAGCTTGCGGAAGTGCGCGTTGCACGGCGTCAGTTCGGACCACGTGTTGCAGATGCCGATGATCGGCCGACCATCGAACTCGTGATCGGGGATGCCCTGGTTCTTCATCCAGCTCCGGTACATGAAGCCGTTCTTGTCGTTCGTGCCGAACCATTGGGTGGAGCGCAGCCTGGGTTTTGTTGCCGACATCGTCAGTCCTGTGGTGACGGGATACCGGCGCAGTCTAGGCAGAATTTTGATAACTGGCTAATGACGTTTTAGGCGATTACGATATCGAATCCGATATCGATATAAACCCGTACGATGCAAGAAGCCAGCCCGTGGGGAAACCGCAACCGCCTGAAGACCCGCCAGCTCCTGCTGCTCGTCGCGCTCGCCGACGAAGGCAGCATTCACCGCGCGGCGGCCGCGCTGAACATGACGCAGCCCGCCGCGTCGAAGCTGCTGCGCGAGCTCGAGGAATCGATCGGCGCGGTGCTGTTCGAGCGGCTGCCGCGCGGGATGCGGCCGACGCTGTATGGCGACGTGCTGATCCGCCACGCGCGTGCGGCGCTCGGCAGCCTCGACCAGGCGCGCGAGGAACTGGCCGCGCTGAAGGCCGGCCATCTCGGGCACGTGGCGGTGGGCGCGATCACGTCGCCGGGGCTGCGGCTCGTGCCGCCGGCCGTCGCCGCGGTGAAGGGCACGCATGCGAACGTGCGCGTATCCGTCGCGATCGACACGAGTAATGCGCTGCTCGAACACCTCGCGCAGGACAGGCTCGACATCGTGCTGGGCCGGCTGTCCGCCGAACACGACAAGCTGCACCTGCGCTACGAGCCGCTGACCGGCGAGCCGGTCGCCGCGGTCGTGCGGCCCGGCCATCCGCTGCTCGCGCAGGCGCCGCTGTCGCTCGCCGACGTGCAGCGCGCCGCATGGGTGATGCCGCCGGCCGGCAGCGTGCTGCGCCACCGCTTCGAGCTCGTGTTCCAGCGCGCGAGCCTGGCACCGCCCGCGAACGTCGTCGAGACGGCCGCGCTGCTGTTCATCACGCAGCTGATCGAGCAGAGCGACATGATCGCGGTGCTCGCGGAAGATGTCGCGCTGTACTACGCGCGGCACGGGATCGTCTCGGTGCTGCCGCTGGAGATGGATTGCCGGATGGACGATTTCGGGATCATCACGCGCACCGACCGGCTGCATTCGCCGGCCGTCGAGGTGATGGCGGATGCGATTCGGGCGGCGGCGAGGGAGGTTTACGGGATCGCGTTGTAACGCGGCGCGGCCCGGTTTCGTCCGGCCCGCGCGCCGCGTTGCGGTTACGCCCGGCGCGCAGCGAACCCAGCCCGCTCCAAGCCTGGCATCACCCCGCCGCGAACTCGATCACCGGTTCGCACCGGATCGGGAAATTCACCGAATTCGCCACATAGCACTTCGCATGCGCGTCATGGTGCAGCCGCTCGGCCAGTTCGCGATCGTCGCCCGCGAGGATCGTCACATGCGGGTGCAGCACGATTTCGGTGAAGCGCCCCGGCTCGGGGCTGTCGAGCATCGTCGCTTCGGCGTCATCGACATACGCGAGCACGCGGATGCCCGCATCGGAACATAGATGCAGATACCAGAGCTTGTGGCACGCCGATACCGACGCCAGCAGCAGGTCTTCCGGATTCCAGCGCGCCGCGTCGCCGCGGAACGCCGGATCCGACGAGCCCGGAATGTCCGGCTTCGAACCCGCGCGGATCACATGATCGCGGCCGTATTCGCGATACCCCGACGTACCGGTTCCCCGGTTGCCGGTCCACTCCACTGCCACGCGGTACTTGTGTTCGCCATGCGCCATCTCGCTCTCCTCTGCTGTCGGAACGTGAGGCCGTCATTGTGGCACCGGAATGCCGTTTGGTATACCATTATTCCAAAATGAGGAACCCGGAAGCATGGAAGCCAGACCCGATTCCACGGCGGACGCCGTGGCCGCATCGTTGCGGGAGATGATCATCAACGGCGAGTTGCACGCAGGTGAGCGGCTCGTCGAGCGCGACCTCGCCGAGCGCTTCGGAATCAGCCGGATTCCGATGCGCGAAGCGATCCAGCGTCTGGAGCGCGAAGGCTTGCTGGACATCTTCCGCAATCGCGGCGCGGTCGTGCGGATGCTGAGCGCGTCCGACGTGCAGGAAATCTACGACATGCGCGCGCTGCTCGAAGGCGATGCGATCTACCGCAGCGTGAAGCGGCTCGACGACGAAACGCTCGCGCGTGCCGAACTCGTGCACCGGCTGCTCGGCGAATCGAACGTGCCGCGCCGGCAAGGCGAACTGAATCGCGAATTCCATGCGTTGCTGTATTCGTGCTGCGGCAACGCGCGGCAGTTGAAGGCGATCGCGGAGCTACGCAGCCAGGTCGAGCGCTACGAGCGGCTGCAAGCCACGTTGCTCGCGGATACGCCGTCGTTCCAGGTCGAGCACGACGCAATCCTGCAAGCATGCCGCGAACGCAATGCACGTGGCGCACGCGCGATGACAGTCGCGCATCTCGATTCGGCCCGGCGCATCGTGATGCGGCTCGTCGAAGGCGGGTGACGACGCCGGGCGATCCGGCCGGGCCTCGTCATTGCGTCCACCGGTTCGCGGCTCGCCCCATGTGCAGCTTCCAAGCCGCGCCCGGTACCGGAAAAACTCGCGCCCCCGTCGACGTCTACGCCTTCGTGCGCCGCCCCGGCGCCGCGCCCGTCGTACCCCGCACCACCAATCGCGGCACCGGCGCCGTCCGCACGCGCGATGCATCGTCGATGTGCCCGCCCGCCTCGCGCAATGCGTTGAGCAGTTCGACCGCGAGCCCCGCGGCCTCGGCGGTCGGGATCGCAACGGTCGTCAGCGTGGGACGCGTATCGCTGGCCAGATGAATATCGGTGATGCCGACGATCGACAGATCGTCGGGCACGCGCCGGCCGCGATCGGCCGCGGCGTGCAGCGCGCCGATCGCGGGCAGGTCGTTGGTCGCGACCAGCGCGGTCAGCTCCGGATGCGCGTCGAGCAGCCATCCCGCCGCGCGCACGCCGCCTTCGATCGAATCGGGTTCGGCCGCGACGATCGACGCGTCGAGCCCGGCTTCGCGCATCACGTCGACGAAGCCGTCGTAGCGCGCCGCCTGCACGCCGCTCGCCGAGCCGCCGACGATCACGCCGATCGTCCGATGCCCGAGCTCGAGCAGATGCCGCGTCGCGATCCGCCCCGCCTCGCGGAAATCCACGGCCACGCACGGCAACCCTTCGGGCGGCGCATCGGGCCGCTCCCACAGGCACAGCACGACCGGCACGCCGCGCCGCGCGACGTCGACGAGATCCGGCAAATGCAGGTTCGCGTTGGTCACGAGAATGCCTTCGGAAATCGTGCCGGCGATCTGGTCGAGATACGCGCGCCCCTGCAACGGATCTTCGTTGGTATTGCAGACGATCAGGAATTGCCCGTTGCGGCGCACCGCGCGTTCGACCGCGAGCGCGAATTCCGGATAAAACGGGTTGGCGATGCTCGACACCATCAGCGCGACCGTCGGCGCGCGCCCTTCCGCCAGCGCCCGCGCAGCCAGATGCGGCCGGTAGCCGAGCGCCTGCACGGCGTCGAGCACCCGCGCCCGCGTGGCTTCGCCGACCCGGCCGCGGTTGCGCAGCACGTTCGAGACCGTCGCGGCCGTCACGCCGGCGCGGCGGGCCACTTCATCGAGTGTCGCCATGATGTGTCCACTATATGAGATGCCGATCCAGTATTTGCTTCGCTCACCGAAGCGGTGCACTATCGCCGCACACCCTGCCGCCCGATCAACGGGCACGGCTCGGCCACGATCGCTATCGGCGCTTTTTTTGATCGCGATGGTTAAGCGCTTAAGCATCGATGAGAGCGCATTAGAACATGGAGCGGAGACAATGGCGAGCATCTCGATGCGGCGCGTGCAGAAAGCCTACGGCGAGCACGCGCCGGTCATTCGCGACGTCGATCTGGAGATCGGCGCGCACGAGTTCTGCGTGTTCCTCGGTCCGTCCGGCTGCGGCAAGTCGACCCTGCTGCGGATGATCGCGGGGCTCGAGGACCTGAGCGACGGCGAGCTCTCGATCGATGGCCGCCGCGTCGACGACGTGCCGGCCGCCGAACGCGGCGTCGCGATGGTGTTCCAGAGCTACGCGCTGTTTCCGCACATGACGGTCTACGAGAACATGGCGTTCGGGCTGAAGCTCGCGCGCGTGCCGAAGGCCGAGATCGACCGGAAGGTGCGCGACGCCGCGCGGATCCTGCAGCTCGACACGCTGCTCGAGCGCAAGCCGAAAGCGCTGTCGGGCGGCCAGCGGCAGCGCGTCGCGATCGGTCGTGCGATCGTGCGCGAGCCCGGCGTGTTTCTGTTCGACGAACCGCTGTCGAACCTCGACGCGGCCTTGCGCGGCCAGACGCGCATCGAGATCGCGAAGCTGCACCGGCAGTTCGAACGTGCGAGCGTCGTCTACGTGACGCACGACCAGACCGAAGCGATGACGCTCGCCGACAAGATCGTGCTGCTGCACGCCGGCGCGGACACCGCGCGGCACGGCAGCATCGCGCAGGTCGGTGCGCCGCTCGACCTCTATCACCATCCGGCCAGCCGCTTCGTCGCCGGCTTCATCGGCTCGCCGCGGATGAACTTCCTGCCGGCCATCGTCGTAGCCTGCGACGCGCAGCGCACGATCGTCACCGTCGTGCCGTCCGGCGAAACCTTCACGCTGCCGCGCGACGGTTCCGTGCTCGCGGTCGGCGCGGCCGTCACGCTCGGCATCCGCCCCGAACACCTGACGCTCGGCGCCGCGCACGACGCAACCACGCTCGCGCGCGACGTCGTGCTCGTCGAGCGTCTCGGCGAGCAGACCTACGTGCATCTCGACCAGCCAGGCGGCACGCCGCTGATCGCGAAAGTGCCAGGCGACGCGCCGTTGCGTCGCGGCGAGCGCGTGCACGCGCATGCGCCGGCCGCGGCCTGCCACCTCTTCACCGAAGACGGCCGCGCGCTGCCCGCGTGCGCCGACCTTCCCGTCCACCATTACGCATAAGGATCGGCATGCGCCTCGGAGTCTGTTACTACCCGGAACACTGGCCGGAATCGATGTGGGCCGACGACGCCCGCCGGATGAAGGCGCTCGGCATCGCGCAGGTGCGGATCGCCGAATTCGCGTGGAGCCGCATCGAGCCGTCGCCGGGCGAATACGACTGGGGCTGGCTCGACCGCGCGGTCGACGTGCTCTCCGCGGCCGGTCTCGAGATCGTGATGTGCACGCCCACCGCGACGCCGCCGAAGTGGCTCGTCGACCGTCACCCCGACATCCTCGCGATCGGCGCGGACGGACGGCCGCGCACGTTCGGTTCGCGCCGCCACTACGACTTCTCGTCGCCGACCTATCTCGACGCGTCGCGCCGCATCTGCACGGCGGTCGCCGAACGTTACGGCCGCCACCCGGCCGTGCGCTACTGGCAGACCGACAACGAGCTCGGTTGCCATCAGACGGTCGTCAGCTACTCGCCCGCCGCGCTCGTGCGTTTTCGCGCATGGCTGCAGGCGCGCTACGGCACGATCGACGCGCTGAACCGCGCGTGGGGCACCGTGTTCTGGAGCATGGAGTATCGGCATTTCGACGAAGTCGACGCGCCGGTCGGCACCGTGACCGAAGCGCATCCGTCGCACCGCCTCGACTATCGGCGCTTCGCGTCGGACGAAGTCGCACGCTATCACCGGATGCAGGTCGACGTGATCCGTGCCCATTCGCCGGGCCGCCCCGTCGCGCACAATTTCATGCAGCTCTTCACCGAGTTCGATCACTACGAGGTCGCGCGCGACCTCGACGTCGCGACGTGGGACAGCTACCCGCTCGGCGCGCTCGAGGAGCAATGGTTCGCGCCCGACGTGAAGGCGCGCTGGCTGCGCACCGGCCACCCGGATTTCGCGTCGTTCAATCATGACCTCTATCGCGGGATGTCGAAGCTGCCGTTCTGGGTGATGGAGCAGCAGCCGGGGCCCGTGAACTGGGCGCACTGGAATCCCGCGCCGTTGCCGGGCATGGTGCGCCTGTGGAGCTGGGAAGCGTTCGCGCACGGCGCCGGCTGCGTGTCGTACTTCCGCTGGCGGCAGGCGCCGTTCGCGCAGGAGCAGATGCACGCGGGCCTGCACACGCCGGACGATCGACTCGACGAGGGCGGCCGCGAAGCACAGCGCGTCGCGCACGAGATTGCCGCCGTGATCGGCGCCGATGCCGACGCGAACGGCGCCGTGCGTGCGCCCGTCGCGCTCGTGTTCGACTACGAAGCGAAGTGGCTGCTCGAAGTGCAGCCGCAAGGCGCCGATTTCCACTACCCGCGCTTCGCGTTCGAGTACTACTCGGCGCTGCGTTCGCTCGGCCTCGACGTCGACATCATTTCCGCGCATGCGCCGCTCGACGGCTACCGGCTCGTCGTCGTGCCGCCGCTGCCGATCGTGCCGGACGACTTCGCGGCGCGGCTCGCCGCCTCGGGCGCGCATGCGGTGTTCGGCCCGCGCACCGGTTCGAAGACCATCGACCTGCAGATTCCGCCGACGCTGCCGCCCGGCCCCCTCGCCGCGATCCTGCCGATGCGCGTGTGGCGCGTCGAATCGTTGCGGCCGAACGTGACCGAGCGGATCGACGGCACGCTGCGCGACGGCTCGCCGCTCACCGGCGACGCACGCCACTGGCGCGACCTCGTCGAGCTGCACGACGACGCGCGCAGCGTCGTGCGTGCACGCTTCGCCGACGGTCATCCGGCCTGCGTGTCGCACGGCACGCTGCATTACTGGGCCGCGCTGTTCGACGATGCGACCACCGCGCGCCTGTTCGCCGATGTCGCGGCCGAAGCCGGCCTGACACCATCTCCGCTCGGCGACGGCGTGCGCGTAAGCCGGCGCGGCGGCCTGACCTACGTATTCAACTACGGCAGCACGCCGCACACGATCGATGCGGTGCCGCCGTCCGCGTTCGTGGTCGGCGCCGCGCAGGTCGAGCCGCAAGGCGTCGCCGTGTACCGAAGCCGTTCGTAGCAACCGCCCCCGGCGCCGCGACGCGCCGGTCAAGCACAACGACACACAGGAATGGAGACATACATGACACATCGCCCCCTTCGCGTCGCCGCCCGGCTTGCGACCGCCGCCGCCATCGCGTTCGCTTCGTTCGGCGCCGCGGCGCCGGCCGACGCGGGCACGCTGACGATCAACATCGCGTTCAAGGGCGCCAGCCAGCGCGCGGTCTGGCAGTCGACGCTCGAGGCGTTCCACAAGGCCCATCCCGACATCGACGTGAAGCCCACCTTCGTCGACGAGGAAGCGTACAAGGTGCAGCTCCCCGCATGGCTCACGACCGTCGCACCCGACGTCGTGAACTGGCACGCGGGCGAGCGGATGGCGTACTACGCGAAGCGCGGGCTGTTCGAGGACCTGAGCGGCGACTGGGCAAAGAACGGCTGGGGCGCGATGTACGCGTCGACGCGCGACGCATCGTCGTACAACGGCAAGCAGTACGCGGCGCCGACCGTCTATTACTCGTGGGGGCTGTTCTATCGCAAGGACCTGTTCCGCAAGGTCGGCATCGCCGACGAGCCGAAGACCTGGGACCAATTCCTCGACGCATGCAAGAAGCTGAAGGCGGCCGGCATCACGCCGGTCGCGGTCGGCGGCCGCGACGCGTGGACGCTCGCCGGCTGGTTCGACTATCTCGACCTGCGCCTGAACGGCAATGCGTTCCACCAGCAGCTGATGGCCGGCGACGTGCCGTACACCGACCCGCGCGTGAAGAAGGTCTACACGACGTGGAAATCGCTGATCGATTCGGGCTATTTCATCGACAACGCGCTGTCCTACGATCTCGACGGCGCGCAGCCGTTCCTGTTCCAGGGCAAGGCCGCGATGATGCTGATGGGCACCTTCATCGCCGCGGGCTTTCCGCCGAACGTGAAGCAGGAAATGGGCTATTACCGCTTCCCGATCATCGACCCGAAGGTGCCGACCGCCGAGGACGGCCCGGTCGAATCGCTGCACATCCCGACCAAGGCGAAGAACAAGGCCGACGCGCATACGTTCCTCGCGTTCGTCGAAACGCCCGAGATGGGCGCGAAGCTCGCGGAAGGGCTCGGCTCGCTGTCGGCCAACAGCAAGTCGCCGGAACCGGCCGATCCGATCTCGCGGATCGGCTTCCGGATCCTCGCCGATACCCGGGGCGGCGTCGCGCAGTTCTACGACCGCGACATGACGAAGGAAATGGCCGACGAAGGGATGAAGGGGATGCAGCAGTTCCTCGCGAATCCCGCGCAGCTCGATGCCGTGCTCGCGCAACTCGAGCAGACCCGCAAGCGGATCTACAAGAAGTAACCGCGTGACCCCTGCGGCGGCCCGGTGCCGCCGCGTCCGCCCAGGAGGCTTGCCGTGTCCAGTCCGATCACGTCCAGACCCGTCGAAACGCCTGCCGCTCCGGCCGCCGCCGCGCCGCCGGCCGGCAGGTCGCCCGCCGCACTGCGCGCGCGTCGCCCGTCGCCGGCCGTGCGGCGGCAACAGCGCGCCGCGTGGCTCTTTCTCGCGCCCGCGTGCGCAATGGTTGCCGTCTATGTGATCTGGCCGATCCTGTCGACGCTGTGGCTGAGCCTCTGCAACTGGGACGGAATGACCGAGCGCACGTTCGTCGGTCTCGCGAACTACGCCGAGCTGCTGCACGCGCCGACGTTCTACACCGCGCTGCGCAACAACGTGATCTGGCTCGCGCTGTTCATGCTCGCGCCGCCGCTCGGCCTCGCGCTCGCGCTGTACCTGAACCAGGCGGTCGCCGGCATCCGGCTCGTGAAGTCGCTGTTCTTCGCGCCGTTCGTGTTGTCGGGCGTGGTCGTCGGCCTGATCTTCTCGTGGTTCTACGATCCGACCTTCGGGCTGCTCGCGCTGATCGCCGGACACGGCATCCCGGTGCTCGGCGATGCGCGCTACGCGACGTTCGGCATCGTGTTCGCCGCGCTGTGGCCGCAGACCGCGTACTGCATGATCCTGTACCTCACCGGCCTCACGTCGGTGAACCCGGAACAGATCGAAGCGGCGCGGATGGAAGGCGCGCGCGGCTTCGCGCTGCTGTGGCACGTCGTGCTGCCGCAGTTGCGGCCGACCACATTCATGGCGATCGTCGTCACGGTGATCGGCGCACTACGCAGCTTCGACCTGATTTCGGTCATGACGGGCGGCGGCCCGTTTGAGAGCTCGACCGTGCTCGCGTATTACATGTACGACCAGGCGATCAAGTACTACCGGCTCGGCTATTCCGCGGCGATCGCGGTCGTGCTGTTCGCGATCATGCTCGTCTACATCGTGTTCCAGTTGCGCCGCATGCTGCGCAACGAGCAGTGACCTGACCTTCCGGGGATGCCTTCATCATGTTTCCGACACCCGTTGCCCACTGGAAGCCGGTATCGCGCCGGCTGTACAAGCTGTCGCTGCCCGTCGCGCTGGTGATCTGGCTGCTGCCGATGATCGCGGTGTTCGTCACGTCGGTGCGCTCGACCGAGGAACTGGTCGAAGGCCACTACTGGGGCTGGCCGCGACACTTCTCGATGATCGAGAACTATCGCGACGCGCTGACCACGTCGCCGATGCTGCATTACTTCTGGAACAGCGTGCAGATCACGGTGCCGTCGGTGCTCGGGTCGATCGCGCTTGCCGCGATGGCCGGGTTCGCGCTGGCGACTTACCGGTTTCGCGGGAATGCTGCGTTGTTCGGGACGTTCGTCGCGGGGAATTTCGTGCCGGTGCAGGTGTTGATGATTCCCGTGCGGGATTTGTCGCTCAGGCTCGGGGTATTCAATACGGTCGAGGCGTTGATTCTCTTTCACGTCGCGTTTCAGACGGGGTTCTGTACGCTGTTTCTGCGGAATTTCATCAGGCAGTTGCCGTTCGAGCTGATCGAGGCGGCGCGGATCGAAGGCGCCGGCGAATGGACGGTGTTCTGGCGCATCGTGTTGCCGTTGATCCGGCCGGCGTTGGCGGCGCTTGCGATTCTCGTGTTCACGTTCGTCTGGAACGATTACTTCTGGGCGCTGTGTCTCACGCAAGGCGACGAGGCCGCGCCGATCACCGCGGGGGTGGCAGCGCTGAAGGGACAATGGACGACATCGTGGAACCTCGTCTCGGCCGGGTCGATTCTCGCCGCGTTGCCGTCGGTCGCGATGTTCTTCGCGATGCAGAAACATTTCGTCGCGGGGCTGACGTTCGGGGCGACCAAAGGTTGAACTCGCGCTGACCGCCGATCGCACATTCAGATCTCCCCCTCTTCATCGAGAGGATTGCCCGCTTCGGCGGGCTTTTTTATTCTGATGGGGCCTGTGTTCACGTCAGGGCCAAATAGACCATACCCACCTCGGCAATCCCCAAAGAACCTGCGCGGATACGCCCTACCTAAACGCTCCCCGCCCCCTTCTCCCTCAACCGCACATCCACCGCGCCGATATTCTTCTCGTGCGCGACCAGCATCAACGACAGCGCGTGATGAATATCCGGATCGGCGAGCGTCGGCAGCAGCGCTTGCAGCTTGCGCACGACCCACCGCTGTCCGCGATTCAAAAACGCCATCCGCTCGGCCAGATCATCGATCGCCATCGCCTTTTCATGGAACGCGCCGGTCGCGCGCGTCGGCGTCGCGCCGAGCGTGCGTATCGCATCGACCAGCACGCTGCACCAATGCGCCTCGTCCTGTCGGATATGCGCGATCAGCCGATGGAGTTCAGGATCTTCAGTCACCTCTTCCGCCGTTTCAGATGCAACGCGCGCACCCGCGCGCTCCGCCTCCAGCAATTCGTCGAGCGCCGCGAGCAATGCCGTGCGGTCCTCATTCACCTCGCCCGTCGGTGAGACCGCCGCACCTTTCTCGACGATCGCCGCCGCGTCGCGCACGATCCGGCGCAGCAAGTCGCCGGCCGATTCGATCGCTCGAATTCGCCCGGCCCCCGTGCCCGCATACAACGCCATCGCCTCGACATCGCCGGTCATCGTACGCAACGGCGAGTCGGTGCTGAACAGATAGATCGGCCGCCCTTTCTCGTCGCCGATCACGACGCGCTCGTCGTTGAACGGATCACCGCGCTCGCCACGCGTCACGCTCGACGGCAGCACACGAACCCGCGCACCGCGCGGCCAGTTGATGTGAAAGATGTCGGTCAACAACGTGTCGCCTTCACGCGCATCGACGATCCGCTGCTGGTGATACGCATGCGCGAACGACTCGTGCGTCGCGATGAACGCCGTGCCCATCACCGCGCCCTGCGCGCCGAGCGCCATCGCGGCGGCCACGTCGGCGCCGTCGACGATCCCGCCCGCCGCGAGCACCGGCAACCGCGTCGCGCGAATCACTTCAGGCACCAACTCGGCCAACGGCCGATCACCACGCACGTGGCCGCCAGCCTCGCGCCCCTGTGCGATCAGCGCCTGCGCCCCGGCCGCCTCGGCCGCGCGCGCATCGTCGAGCGAGCCCACCTGATGAACCACCCGCACGCCCGCATCGCGCAGACGCCGCACGACGGCCGGCATCACGTCCCAGAACAACGCAACCACAGGCACACGCAGTTCGATACACGCATCGATCTGCGCATCGAGCAACTCGGGCGGCGTCGACGCGGGAATCAGATTGACGCCGAATGGCCGCTCGGTGGCCGCGCGCACCTGTTCGACCTCGCGCCGGATCAACGCGACCGGCTCGCGCACCATCCCGAGAAAACCGAACCCGCCGGCGGCGCTCACCGCACTCGCGAGCTCCGCCCGCGCGACGCCGCCCATGCCCGCAAGCACGATCGGCCATGCACAGCCGAGCAGGTCGCAGACGGGGCGATGCAGGATCTGGACGGCGCGAGCCTCGGCCCCGTCGCCATGCATCGGAATCGACATGCAGCGTCCTCCTTCAAGGATTGGCGGCACGTCACGGTCAACCGCGAAGGCGCGTGTCGCGCCAGGGCGAAACGGGCCGTGTCGGGCCACGCATCGAATGCGTCAGATTGTGACATATTCGACCGTCAGGCCGCACGGATGGCGCAATATGCCTGATATATGTCACGGCGCCAACGGCCACGCCGGCTCAAGCGGCTCAGGTCCATCCTTCGAGGCGCAGCGTCGAGCGCACGAGCCGCTGCTCCTCCGCTTCGATCTCGCGCAGATAATCGACGCACTGCCGGATATGCTCGCTCGCGGCCTTGCGCGCCTGGTCGGGCAGCCGCCCAGTCACCGCGTTGTAGAGCCGCGCGTGCTGGCGGTCGATCTGCTTCTTCAGCAGCTCGCGGTGATAGAGATTGTTCACCGACGCGAACACGGAACTGAGCAGCAGATCGGTCAGCGATTGCAGCGTGTTGACGAGCACCGGATTGTGCGACGCCTCGCAGATCGCGAGATGGAACGCATGGTCGAGCTTCGCGCGCGCGGCCGGATCGAGATCCTGCGCGTCGGCCGCGGTCATTTCCTCGTATCGGCGCTTGATCAGGATGAAGTCGGCGGGCGTGCCGCGCAGCGCGGCGAGCCGCGCGGCTTCGGTCTCGAGCATCCCGCGCACTTCGAACAGGTCGTACAGCGTGCGCGGCTGCGAGCCGAGCAGATGCATCATCGGCGAGACTTCGCGCTGCGGGGTCAGGCTCGCGACGAACGACCCCTTGCCGTGCATCGTGTCGATGATCCCGCGCGCGCGCAGCAGCTTCATCCCTTCGCGCACGGCCGTGCGCGACACGCCGAGCTTCTCGGTGAGCCGCCGCTCGGACGGCAGCGCTTGCCCGGCCTTCAGCACGCCGTCGACGATCAACTGCTCGATCCGCTCGGCGACGACGTCGGCGACATTGCGCGCCGGTGCTTGTCGATCCTGCTTTTCCATACTGGTATGACCACTTCTGGCGAATGTTGTCGATTTTCTCACAAACCCCTGTGTGGATTGGGTTTTATGTCTTGATCGAGTCCTCACGAAAGGCACGCCTCGAAAAACTGGTATGACCACGCCAGCAACGTCTGGACACGTGCCGGCCTCCCGCCAAGAATGCGGTCCATCCGGCGCGCCGCGCATCCCGCGGCCGCCTGCATGGTGAAGAGGGTGGAGACGGGAGACACACGATGAGTTTCACCTACGACGAACGCATCGACGGCCCGCTGGCGACCGTCGACCGCGACACGCTCGTCGCCGCGCTCGACGCGGCGGCGCCCGGCCTCGACGTGCTGCACGAACGCGAGGCGCTGAAGCCGTTCGAATGCGACGGCCTCGCCGCGTACCGCACGGTGCCGCTCGCGGTCGTGCTGCCCGACACGGTCGAGCAAGTGCGCGCGGTGCTGCGCGTCGCGGCCGCGCACGGCGTGCCGGTCGTCGCGCGCGGCGCGGGCACGGGCCTGTCGGGCGGCGCGATGCCGCTCGAAAAGGGCATCCTGCTCGTGATGTCGAAGTTCAACCGGATTCTCGGAATCGACGCCGACGCCGGCATCGCGCGCGTGCAGCCCGGCGTGCGCAACCTCGCGATCTCGCAGGCCGCGGCCCCGCACGGCCTTTACTACGCGCCCGATCCGTCGTCGCAGATCGCATGCTCGATCGGCGGCAACGTCGCCGAAAACGCGGGCGGCGTGCACTGTCTCAAATACGGGCTGACGGTGCACAACATCCTGAAGGTCGAGATCCTGACGATCGACGGCGACACGCTGACGCTCGGCGCCGACGCGCTCGACGCCCCCGGCTTCGACCTGCTCGCGCTGTTCACCGGCTCGGAGGGGATGCTCGGCATCGTCACCGAGGTGACGGTGAAGCTGCTGCCGTTGCCGCCGAGCGTGAAGGTGCTGATGGCGAGCTTCGACGACGTCGCCGAAGCCGGCGCGGCGGTCGCGCGGATCATCGGCGCGGGCGTGATCCCCGGCGGGCTCGAGATGATGGACAACCTCGCGATCCGTGCGGCCGAAGACTTCATCCACGCGGGCTATCCGGTCGACGCGCAGGCGATCCTGCTGTGCGAACTCGACGGCGCGGCAACCGACGTCGACGAAGACGCCGAACGCGTCGCCGCGCTGCTGCGCGACGCCGGCGCATCGGAAATCCGCGTCGCGCGCGACGAAGCGGAGCGTCAGCGTTTCTGGGCCGGCCGCAAGAACGCGTTCCCGGCGGTCGGCCGCATGTCGCCCGACTATTACTGCATGGACGGCACGATCCCGCGCCGCGAACTGCCGCGCGTGCTCGAAGGGATTGCCGCGCTGTCCGCCGAATATGCGCTGCCGGTCGCGAACGTGTTCCATGCGGGCGACGGCAACATGCATCCGCTGATCCTGTTCGACGCGAACCGTCCCGGCGAGCTCGACCGCGCGGAGGCGCTCGGCGGCAAGATCCTCGAGCTGTGCGTCGCAGTGGGCGGCAGCATCACCGGCGAACACGGCGTCGGGCGCGAGAAGATCAACCAGATGTGCGTGCAGTTCAACGCCGACGAAATCACGTTCTTCCACGCGGTGAAGGCCGCGTTCGATCCGCGGCGCCTGCTCAATCCCGGCAAGAACATCCCGACGCTGCATCGCTGCGCCGAATTCGGCGCGATGCACGTCCATCACGGCAAGCTGCCGTTTCCCGAACTGGAGCGCTTTTGATGCGACGCGAACGCGAACCCGAATCGATCGACGACAGCGCAGCGCTCGTCGCGCAGGTCGACGCCGCGATCCACGATCGCCAGCCGCTGCACATTCGCGGCGCGGGCACGAAGGCGTTCGTCGGCCGCGCCGTCGAAGGTCGCACGCTCGACATGCACACGCATCGCGGCATCGTCGCGTACGACCCGACCGAACTCGTCATCACTGCGCGCGCGGGCACGCCGCTCGCCGAACTCGACGCGATGCTCGACGCGGCCGGCCAGATGCTGCCGTGCGAGCCGCCGACGTTCGGCGGCTCGGCCACCGTCGGCGGGATGTTCGCGGCCGCGCTGTCGGGGCCGCGCCGCCCGTGGGCGGGCGCGGTGCGCGACTTCGTGCTCGGCTGCCGCGTGATCACCGGCCACGCGAAACATCTGCGCTTCGGCGGCGAGGTGATGAAGAACGTCGCGGGCTATGACGTGTCGCGGCTGCTCGCGGGCAGCTTCGGCTGTCTCGGCGTCGTGACGGAGGTGTCGCTGAAGGTGCTGCCGAAACCGCGCGCGACCGGCGATCTCGCGTTGCCGCTCGCCGCCGCCGAAGCCGTGCAGCGCGTCGCCGGATGGCGTCGCGCGGGGCTGCCGCTGGCGGGCGCCTGCCACGCGGACGGCGTGCTGCGGGTGCGCCTCGAAGGCGGCGAGGGCTCGGTGAAGGCCGCGCGCGACACGATCGGCGGCGCGCGCATGGACGATCGCGACGACGGGTTCTGGGCACGGCTGCGCGACCTGTCGCTGCCATTCTTCGACGATCCGCGCCCGCTGTGGCGCGTGTCGGTGCCAGCCGCCGCGCCGCTCGATTCGCTCGCCGGCGCGCTGCTCGTCGACTGGGGTGGCGCGCAGCGCTGGCTGAAAACCGACGCCGCACCGGCCGACGTGCAGCGGTTCGCCGCGCAGTGGGGCGGCCACGCGACCTGCTTCACGCCCGGCACGACGTCCGAGCCGTTCCAGCCGCTGCCGCCCGCGCTGCTGCGCGTGCATCGCCAGCTGAAGGCGCAGCTGGATCCGCATGCGATTTTCAATCCCGGCCGCCTGTACGCCGACGTCTGAACGCCAACCCGACTTCGAACCGCCGATGCAAACCAATCTCAGCGAAGCCAGCAAGGCCCTCGACCGGGCCGACGAAGCGGAAGCGATCCTGCGCGCGTGCGTGCACTGCGGCTTCTGCAATGCGACCTGCCCGACCTACCAGGTGCTCGGCAACGAGCTCGACGGGCCGCGCGGACGCATCTACCTGATCAAGCAAATGCTCGAGGGCGAACCGTGCGGCGAGCGCACGCAGCAGCATCTCGACCGCTGCCTGACCTGCCGCAACTGCGAGACGACCTGTCCGTCCGGCGTGCGCTATCACACGCTGCTCGACATCGGCCGCGCGGAAGCCGAGAAGCGCGCGCGGCGTCCGGCGCGCGAGCGCCTGCTGCGCGCCGGCCTGCGTCACGTCGTGCCGCGGCCTGCGACCTTCGCCGCGCTGCTGAAGGCCGGCCGCGCGCTGCGCCCGCTGCTGCCCGGCACGCTGCAGGACAAGATTCCGGCCGCCGTGCCCGCCGCCGCGCCGCGCCCGCCCGTGCGCCATGCCCGGCGCGTGCTGATGCTGGAAGGCTGCGTGCAGCCTTCGCTGTCGCCGAACACGAACGCGGCCGCCGCGCGCGTGCTCGACCGGCTCGGCATCGGCGTGACGCCCGCGCGCGAGGCCGGCTGCTGCGGCGCGACCGAATATCACCTGAACGCGCAGGAGGCCGGACTCGCGCGCGCACGCCGCAACATCGATGCGTGGTGGCCCGCGATCGAGGCGGGCGCGGAGGCGATCGTGCTGACGGCGAGCGGTTGCGGCGCATTCGTGAAGGAATACGGCGAGCTGTTGCGCTCCGACCCCGTCTATGCCGACAAGGCGCGGCGCGTCAGCGCACTCGCGCGCGATCTCGCGGAAGTCGTCGCGGCCGAGCCGCTCGACGCGCTGGCCGATGCGACGCAGCGCCGCGTCGCGGTTCATTGCCCGTGCACGCTGCAGCACGCGCAGCGGCTCGGCGGCGCGGTGGAAAGCATCCTGACGCGGCTCGGCTTCGATCTGACGAATGTCGCCGACGGCCACCTGTGCTGCGGCTCCGCCGGCACCTACGCGCTGACGCAGCCCGAACTCGCCACCAAACTACGCGACAACAAGCTCGACGCACTCGAAGCCGCGCGGCCGGACCTGATTGTCACGGCCAACATCGGCTGCCAGACTCACCTGAACGGCGCGGGCCGCACGCGCGTGCGCCACTGGATCGAGCTCGTCGACAACCGACTCGTCAACTGACCGCTGATTCCGGAGGAACGCCATGAAAACCAAGCCCGAACTCGAACTCGCCGACGTCGAACGCATGCTCGCGGCCGCCCGCGCGGAGGCCGAGCGCCACGGCTGGGCCGTGTCGATCGCCGTCGTCGACGACGGCGGCCACCTGCTCGCGTTCGCGCGCCTCGACGGTGCATCGGCGGCCAGCGCCTGCATCGCGCAGGACAAGGCGCGCGCGGCGGCGCTCGGCCGTCGCGAGACGAAGGCGTATGAGGATATGATCAACGGTGGCCGCACGGCGTTTCTGAGCGTGCCGCTGACGGGGTTGCTCGAAGGCGGCGTGCCGGTGACGGTGAACGGCCGCATTGCGGGCGCGATCGGCGTGTCTGGCGTAAAGTCCGAACAGGACGCGCAGATCGCCCGCGCCGGCACACAAAGCGTCGCGGCATAACCAGCCAAGCCGCGCGCGATTTTTTCCCCGGGAGGAATCACGATGATCGACCAAGCAGGACTGCAAGTCGCGCCAGCGCTGAGCCAGTTCATTGAAAACGAAGCACTGCCGGGCACCGGTATCGACAAGGCCGCCTTCTGGAGCGGTTTCTCGGCCCTGGTGCACGATCTCGCACCGCGCAACCGCGAACTGCTCGCGGAACGCGACCGCCTGCAGTTGGAACTCGACGCGTGGCATCGCGCGCACCCCGGCCCGGTGCGCGACCACGCCGCGTATCGCGCGTTCCTCGAACAGATCGGCTACCTCGTGCCGGTCCCGTCGAACGTTGCGGCAGCCACCGCGAACGTCGACAGCGAGATCGCGACGCAGGCCGGCCCGCAGCTCGTCGTGCCGCTGTCGAACGCGCGCTATGCGCTGAACGCCGCGAACGCGCGCTGGGGCAGCCTGTACGACGCACTGTACGGCACCGACGCGCTGCCCGAGGACGGCGGCGCCGAACGCACCACGGCCTACAACCCGACGCGCGGCCAGCGCGTGATCGACTACGCGCGTAACGTGCTCGACAACGCGGCGCCGCTCGCGAGCGGCTCGCACCGCGATGCACTGCGCTATCGCGTGGAGGACGGCCAGCTCGCCGTCGAAACCGGCAAGGGCGTCGTGCACCTCGCGCAGCCGGCGCAGTTCGTCGGCTACCAGGGCGCGGCAGGCGCACCGTCCGCGATCCTGCTGAAGCACAACGGCCTGCACCTCGAGATCCAGATCGACGCGTCGACCCCCATCGGCCGCGCCGATCTCGCGAACGTGAAGGACGTCGTGCTCGAAGCCGCGGTCAGCACGATCATCGACTGTGAGGATTCGGTCGCGGCGGTCGACGCCGACGACAAGGTCCAGCTCTATCGCAACTGGCTCGGCCTGATGCAGGGCACGCTGGTCGAGGAAGTCGCGAAGGGCGGCAAGACCTTCACGCGCCGCCTGAACGCCGATCGCGAATACACGACGCCGGCCGGCGGCACGCTGACGCTGCATGGCCGCTCGCTGCTGTTCGTGCGCAACGTCGGCCACCTGATGACCAACGGCGCGGTGCTCGACCGCGACGGCAACGAAATTCCGGAAGGCATCCTCGACGGCGTCGTCACGGTGCTGTGCTCGCTGCACGACCTGAAGGCGAAGCGCAACTCGCGCACGGGCTCGATCTACATCGTGAAGCCGAAGATGCACGGCCCGGTCGAAGTCGCGTTCGCCGACACGCTGTTCGCGCGCATCGAGGACCTGTACGGCCTGCCGCGCAACACGCTGAAGATGGGCATCATGGACGAGGAGCGCCGCACCAGCGTGAACCTCGCCGCCTGTATCGCGGCCGCCGCCGCGCGCGTCGCGTTCATCAACACCGGCTTCCTCGATCGCACCGGCGACGAGATGCACACCGCGATGGAGGCAGGCCCGATGATCCGCAAGGGCGACATGAAGTCGTCGGCGTGGATCCAGTCGTACGAGCGCAACAACGTGCTCGCGGGCCTGTCGGCCGGCCTGCGCGGCCGCGCGCAGATCGGCAAGGGCATGTGGGCGATGCCGGACCTGATGCACGCGATGCTCGAGCAGAAGATCGCGCATCCGCGCGCCGGCGCGAACACGGCGTGGGTGCCGTCGCCGACTGCCGCGACGCTGCATGCGCTGCACTACCACCTCGTCGACGTGCAGGCCGTCCAGCAGGAACTCGAGAAGACGCCGTATGCGAGCGAACGCGACGCGCTGCTCGAAGGCCTGCTGACCGTGCCGGTCGTCGAACGCGCCGAGTGGAGCGAGGCCGAGATCCTGAGCGAAGTCGAGAACAACGCGCAGGGCATCCTCGGCTACGTCGTGCGCTGGGTCGAACAGGGCGTCGGCTGCTCGAAGGTGCCGGACATCCACGACGTCGGCCTGATGGAAGACCGCGCGACGCTGCGCATCTCGAGCCAGCACATCGCGAACTGGCTGCGCCACGGCGTGATCACCGAGGCGTTCGTGCTCGACGTGTTCAAGCGGATGGCGCGCGTCGTCGATCAGCAGAACGCTGGCGACCCGAACTATCGCCCGATGGCGCCCGGCTATGACCAGTCGACGGCATTCCAGGCCGCGTGCGCGCTGGCGCTGCAGGGCACGTCGCAGCCGAGCGGTTATACCGAGCCGCTGCTGCATCGGTTCCGGCTCGCGTACAAGGCGCAGCAGCACGGCGCGTAAACCCTTGCATGCGGGCTTTCCCGCATGCGGTTTCGCGAAACGGGCGGCCATCGTGGCCGCCCGTTTTCATCTGCGAATTCACGCGGACATCGAAATCGATAATCGGTCCGTCGCGCACCGCTTCAAGTTCCTGCTTCACCGGCCGTTAAAATTGTTAAACCGGCGACCGTGGAATGCGCACCGCGCCGCCCCTGGCGCAACGCCTTGCACCGCAACGCTCCACGCGCGATTGGCAAGTATTGGCCACGGCGATAATTTGATCCGGATCAACGGTCCGCAACATTCTCCGCGTATACAAATACGCGCGTTATACTCGGAACAATCCGCGCCGCCCGATTAGTCGGATCGTTGAATCGCGGCCAGTCCTCCTGGTGAATGGAGCGATTTTTGCGGTTTATCCGACCGCAATCATCGATGATCGGCTCCGGTTCTCCGGCCGATCGGGCGGCGTGCGCATCGGAGACCGCGCACCGGATCGCCGCCGGCAAATCATACGAACAATCGCATCGGCCCGCCGCCTGGCGGCGATGCCCATCGATCCACGGACCATGGCAGAAACCGACTACGCAATGCCCAGCGAATCCGGCTTGACGGGCCGCATCGCCGCGCAATTTCGCCGGTTCCTGCTGCCGCACCTGATCTTCTATTCAGGGCTGCTGATCGCGCTGCTCCTGTTGCTGCTGTGCGCCATCGTGCTGTACGAAGGCCGCATCGACGCACGCGATCGCGCGCGCACCACCCAGCAGAACATCGCGCTGATGGCGTCGTGGGACATCGAGCGCAACATCGAGATCTATTCGCTGTCGCTGCAGGCGGTCGTCGACGGCTCGAACGATCCCGCGGTCGCCGCGCTGCCGATGTCGCTGCGCCGCCAGGTGCTGTTCGACCGCGCGACGACGGCCAAATACCTCGGCGGCATCTACGTGCTCGACGCGAACGGCGACATCGCGGTCGACGGCATGAGCGATGTGCCGCGCAAGGCCAACTTCAGCAACGAACCGTATTTCACGGTGCACCGCGACCACCCGAACGTCGGCCTGTACGTCAGCGATCCGTACCATTCGCGGCTGCGCGGCGGCTCGCTGAGCATCGCGCTCAGCCGGCGGATCACGCGGCCCGACGGGTCGTTCGGCGGCGTCGCCGTGATGTCGATCCGGCTCGAATATTTCCAGAACCTGTTCTCGCGCCTGGCGCTCGGCGATCGCGGCTCCGTCGCGCTGATCAACACCGACGGCCGGATGGTCGCGCGCAAGCCGTACGATCCGGCGATCGTCGGCCGCGACATCAGCAAGGCCAGCACGTTCCGTCACTTCATGACCGCGAATGAGGGCAGCTTCGCCGATACCGCGTCGATCGACGGCGTGCGCCGCCTGTACGTGTTTCGGCATCTCGAAAATCTGCCGCTGATCATCATGGTCGCGCGCTCGGAAGCCGACACCTACGCCGCGTGGTACGACCGCGCGATCCCGATCGGCTCGGCGATGGCCATGCTCGCGCTCGGCTTCGTCGGCTTGTCGCTGCTGCTCGACGTGCAACTGCGCAAGCGTCACCGCGCGGAAACCGAACTGCAGGCGCTCGCGCGCACCGACGGCCTCACCGGCCTCGACAACCGCCGCATGCTCGACGTCACGCTCGAGCGCGAATGGCGCCGCGCGGCACGCTCGCAACATGCGCTGTCGCTGCTGTTCGTCGACGTCGATCACTTCAAGCGCTACAACGACACGCAAGGCCACCAGGCCGGCGACGACGCGCTCGCCGCGGTCGGCCGCTGCATCGCCGGCTGCCTGCGGCGCCCGGCCGACTATGCGGCCCGCTACGGCGGCGAGGAGTTCGTCGTCGTGCTGCCCGACGTCGACACGCCCGGCGCCGTGACGATCGCCGAAGCGATCCGCACCGGCATCCTCGATCTCGGCATCCGGCACGCCACGGGCTCGTCCGACTGCCTGACCGCGAGCATCGGCGTGACGACCTGCTATCCGGAGCGCGACGACAGCATCCAGGCCGCGCTGAAGCTCGCCGACGACGCGCTGTACCGCGCGAAGGAACGCGGACGCAACCGGGTCGTCGTGCAGACGGCCGTGAGCGTCGATCGCACGCCGCGGCGCGCCTGAGCCACGGCAGGCCGGCAGGCCGTCGCCCGGGCCTTCCGATCGCCCGCGGGCGAAATCGCCGACAATGTCGGCTCGCCGCCGCCGCGCGACAGACACATGCGCCGGCCGGCCCGCGCCCGCTTCACACCACCATGAGACTCAAGGCAAAGATTTTCCTCCTGGCGATCGTTCCATTCCTGCTCGCGATCGCCGGCATCGGCTTCGGCGTGCGCCAGCAGGCGACGTCGCTCGCGCGCACGCAGCACGCGACGATCCAGGCCGCCTACCTGTCGAGCAAGGAAATCGAGCTGAAGCATTACGTCGAGCTCGCGACGAGCGCGATCATGCCGCTGTACGACGCGAGCGGCCGCAATGCGCGCGACGACGCGTTGCTCCGCACGCAGGCGCTCGCGATGCTGCAGAAGATGGATTTCGGCCCCGACGGTTATTTCTTCGTCTACGACCTGCACGGCAATGCGCTGATGCACCCGCGCGAGCCCGAGCGCGTCGGCCACAACTACTGGTCGATGCGCGACCCGCAAGGCGCGCTGACGATCCAGCAGCTGATCGGCGCCGCATCGCACGGCGGCGGCTACGTGCGCTACACGTGGCAGCGGCCGTCGACGGGCAAGCCCGCGCCGAAGCTCGGCTACGTCGTCGCGCTCGAACGCTGGGGCTGGATGGTCGGCACCGGCATCTATCTCGACGACGTCGACACCGCGCTGCAACGCATCGACGCGCGCGCGTCCGCGAACATCGAGCGGACGATGAGCTGGCTCACCGCGATCGCGCTGACCGGCGCGGCGGCGATCGCCGTCTGCGCGCTGGTGCTGAACGTCAGCGAATCGCGCAGCGCCGACGCGAAGCTCAAGCAGCTCGCGCAGCGTGTCGTCGAATCGCAGGAACAGGAGCGCGAGCGGCTGTCGCGCGAACTGCATGACGGGATCAGCCAGATGATGGTGTCCGCGAAGCTGATGCTCGAATCCGCGCTCGCGCGCTTCGAGCGCGGCGCGACGCGCATGCCCGAAGCCGAGCAGGCGCTCGCGTCCGGCGTCGGGCGGCTCGGCGACACGCTGCGCGAAGTGCGGCGTATCTCGCATGCGCTGCGCCCGGCGATGCTCGACGATCTCGGCCTCGCGGCCGCGCTCGAGCAGCTCGTGCGCGAGCTCGGCGCGGAAAGCGGCATCGACATCGGCTATACGCAGGTCGCGCACAGCGGCGCGCGGCCGTTGCCCGCGCCGGTCAATACGGCGCTGTTCCGGATCGCGCAGGAAGCGCTCAGCAACATCGTGCATCATGCGCAGGCATCGCGCGCGGCCGTCACGCTCGACGTCGGCGCGCATTCCGCCACGCTGACCATCGCCGACAACGGCTGCGGCTTCGACGCCGAGCGGTCGCAGACCGATGCGCGCCGCGGCATCGGGCTGCGCAACATGCGCGAGCGCCTCGACGCGCTCGGCGGCACATTGACGATCACGTCGCAGGTCGGCCACACCGTCGTGGCCGCGCGCGTGCCGCTGCGCGCCGCCTGAGCACGCGCCCCATCACCGGAGACCTTTGCCCATGAGCGCCCCCGATACCGTCCAGCCCGCCGCCCGACTGCTGCTCGTCGACGATCACCCGCTGGTGCGCGACGGCCTGCGGATGCGGCTCGAGGCGGCCGACCTGTCCGTGGTCGGCGAAGCCGGCAACGCGGACGAGGCGCTCGCGCTCGCCGCGTCGCTCGAGCCCGATCTCGCGCTGATGGACGTCGGCATGAACGGGATGAACGGCATCACGCTCGCCGGCATCTTCCACGAGCGCTTTCCGGGGATTCGCGTGCTGATGCTGTCGATGCACGACAACATCGAATACGTGACGCAGGCCGTGCGCGCCGGCGCGAGCGGCTATCTGCTGAAGGATTCGCCCGCGAGCGAGATCGTGCGTGCGATCGGCGCGGTGCTCACGGGGCAGACGTTCTTCAGCGAAGGGCTCGCCGCGCGGATGATCCAGGCGAGCGCGGCCGCGTCGCCGCTCGACCGCCTGACGCCGCGCGAACGCGACATCCTCGATGCGCTGGCCGAGGGGCTGTCGAGCAAGCAGATCGCGCAGCAGACGGGGCTGTCGGTGCGCACGGTGGAAACGCACCGGCTCAATCTGAAGCGCAAGCTCGAGATCGAAGGGCAGGCGGAGCTGATCAAGTTCGCGGTCGAGCATCGGCGGCGGTAGCGCCCCGACACGGGTGCCGCGTCATTCCGAACCCGCAACGAAAAAGGGCGCCCGAGGGCGCCCTTGATGCATGCCGGCATGCTGAACATGCCGGCCGACCGGCGGCGATCAGTTCGTCCGCGCGTTGTGCTTCTGCAGATATGCGATCAGGCCGTCGATGCCGCCCGACGCGAGCTGGCCCTTGAACTGGCCCTGGTAGACCTGGATCAGCCACGCGCCCGACATGTCGATGTCGTAGATTTTCCAGTCGTTGCCGACCTTGCCGAGGCGATAGCCGACCGACTGGCTGTCGCCCGGCGTCGTGACCGTCGACTGCACCAGCGCATCGGCGCCCGACGCGCCGCCGGCCTTGAACGAGAACTTCGCGTCCTGGCCGCCGAGCTGCGCGAGCGACGCGGCATAGGTGCGCGTCATCAGCAGCTTGAACTGCTTGTACAGCTCCTGCTGCTGTTGCGGCGTCGCCTGCTTCCAGGCATCGCCGACCGCGATGCGGGTCGTGCGTTCGAAGTTCGTCGCGGGCAGGAAGCGCTGCTCGACGACTTGCGTGACTTTCGCCATGTCGCCGCCGCGCGCACCCGGATCGGCCTTCATCGCGTTGACGGTGCCTTCGACCGCATTGCGGACGATGTCGACGGGCGCGCTCTGCGCGAAAGCGGAAACCGACACGGCGGCCGCCGCGACGAAAGCAAACAGATGACGTTTCATACGGATATCGCACTCGATGAGAAAAAACGGCCGGCGGATTGCATCGGTGGCATCGGCCGGTGGGTCGAAGTATAGCGGCCCGGCGGCCGGCCTGCCGCGCGGTGACCGACTGTTACCTTTCAACCCCTTTTGTCACAGGCCCCGCCGCGGCACGATGCCGGTCGATTATGTAAGTATCCCCATACGAATCGCCGGGCGCTGCGCGCCGATTCCTGCGCCGCGGAGCAAATATCCTTCCCGCCCCTTTACGCTCCATCGTCGCGACCGACGCCACGTTGCGCCGGTATACTCGTTGTTTTGTCCTTGCCAGCCCCTTCCCACCGCCACATGGTGACATCTCTCATCGTCCGACTCGTCGCATGGTCGGTACGCCGCCCCGTCTGGGTCGTCGTGCTATCGCTCGTCGTCGCCGTCTTCAGCGGCGTCTACGTCGCGCAGCACTTCAAGATCAACACGGACATCAGCAAGCTCGTCGACGCGGAACCCCAGTGGGCCGCGCTCGGCCAGGCCGTCGACAAGGCCTTCCCGCAACGCAACGGCACGATCCTCGCGGTGGTCGAGGCCCCGGCGCCCGAATTCGCGACCGCCGCCGCGCATACGCTCACCGAAGCCCTGCAGAAGCAGGCCGACGCCGGCCGCATCGGCCAGGTCGCCGAACCCGGCGGCGGCCCGTTCTTCGAGCACAACGGGCTGCTGTTCCTGTCGCCGCAGGAAGTGACGGACACGACGACGCAGCTCGCGAGCGCACGGCCGCTCGTCAACGAACTCGCGAAGAACCCGAGCCTGACCGGGCTCGCGACCACGCTGTCCACCACGCTTGGCCAGCCGCTCCTGACCGGCCAGGTGAAGCTGCCCGCGATGGCGAAGCTGCTTGCGCGCAGCGCCGCGACGGTCGACGACGTGCTGGCCGGCAAGCCCGCCGCGTTCTCGTGGCGCGGGCTGGTCGACAGCGATGCCGCACGCCAGCCGGCCCGCGCGTTCGTCACGGTGCAGCCGGTCGTCAACTACGGTGCGCTGAAGGCCGGCGCCGAAACGACCCAGGTGATCCGCGACACCGCGAAAGCGCTCGGCCTCGAGCAACGCTACGGCGCGATCGTGCGCCTGACCGGCGAACAACCGCTCGCCGACGACGAATTCGCATCGGTGGAAGACGGCGCCGCGCTCAACGGCGCGCTCACGCTCCTCGCCGTGCTCGTGATCCTGTGGCTCGCGCTGCGCTCGAAGCGGATGATCGGCTCGGTGCTGGTCACGCTGTTCGTCGGCCTCGTCGTGACCGCGGCGCTCGGCCTCGCGATGGTCGGTTCGCTGAACATGATCTCGGTCGCGTTCATGGTGCTGTTCGTCGGCCTCGGCGTCGACTTCTCGATTCAGTACGGCGTGAAATACCGTGAGGAACGCTTCCGCGATCCGCGCATCGATCACGCGCTGATCGGTGCCGCGCACTCGATGGGCATGCCGCTCGCACTGGCCACCACGGCGGTCGCGGCGAGCTTCTTCTCGTTCATTCCCACGGCCTATCGCGGCGTGTCGGAGCTCGGCCTGATCGCGGGCGTCGGGATGTTCGTCGCGCTGCTGACCACGCTCACGCTGCTGCCCGCGCTGCTGCGCCTGTTCGCGCCGCCGGGCGAATCGAAGACGCCGGGCTTTCCGTGGCTCGCCCCGGTCGACGACTTCCTCGATCGCCATCGCAAGCCGATCCTGATCGGCACGCTCGCGGTCGTGATCGGCGCGCTGCCGCTGCTCGCGTTCCTGCACTTCGACTTCAATCCGCTGCACCTGAAGGATCCGAACAGCGAATCGATGGCGACGCTGCTCGCGCTGAAGGATTCGCCCGAAGCGGCCGTCAACGACGTCACGCTGCTCGCGCCGTCGCTCGCCGAGGCCGACGCGGCCGCGAAGCGCCTCGATGCGCTGCCGGAAGTCGGCCGCACGACGACGCTGTCGACCTTCGTGCCGGCCGACCAGCCGGCCAAGCGTGCGGCGATCGCCGCGGCCGCGAGCGATCTGCTGCCCGCGCTGACGCAACCGGCCGCGCCGGCCGCGACCGACGCGCAGCGCGTCGCCGCGCTCAAGCGCGTGTCGGACCTGCTGAGCTACGCGGCGGAAGATCACCCGGGCCCGGGCGCGGCCGCCGCCCAGCATCTGTCGGCATCGCTCGCGAAGCTCGCCGCCGCCGACAGCGCGACGCGCGACCGCGCCGAACGCGCGTTCTCCGACACGCTGCGCATCGCGCTCAATCAGCTCGCGACGCTGCTGCAGCCGCAGGACATCACGCGCGACGCGCTGCCGCCGCAGCTCGTGCGCGACTGGATCGCGCCGGACGGTCACGCGCTCGTGCAGATTTCGCCGAAGGTGCCGAAGGGCGTCGACCCGAACGACGACACGATGCTGCGCCGCTTCGCGAAGGCGGTGAAGGCCGCTGAGCCGGGCGCGATCGGCGGCCCGATCTCGATCCTGCATTCGGCCGACACGATCATCAACGCGTTCCTGCACGCGGCGCTGTGGTCGATCCTGTCGATCACGATCCTGCTGTGGATCACGCTGCGCCGCTTCGGCGACGTGCTGCGCACGCTGGTGCCGTTGCTCGTGTCGGGGCTCGTCACGCTCGAGATGTGCGTCGTGCTCGGCATGTCGCTGAACTTCGCGAACATCATCGCGCTGCCGCTGATGCTCGGCGTCGGCGTCGCGTTCAAGGTGTACTTCGTGATGGCGTGGCGCGCGGGCCAGACGGGCCTGCTGCAGTCGAGCCTCACGCACGCGGTGCTGTTCAGCGCCGCGACGACCGCAACCGCCTTTGGCAGCCTGTGGCTGTCGCATCATCCGGGCACGTCGAGCATGGGCAAGCTGCTCGCGCTGGCGTTGACCTGCACCCTGATCGGCGCCGTGGTGTTTCAGCCCGTCCTGATGGGCAAACCGCGCGTCAAACGCGCCAAAGAACCAATCGCAAGGAAATAATGAACAAGGTGCGAATCATTGCGGCGACCGTCGCTGCCAGCGCGGTGCTGAGCGGCTGCGCGACGGGCCCGAACCGCAACCCCAACGACCCGCTCGAGCCGATGAACCGGGCGATGTACAAGTTCAACGACACGGTCGACACGAACATCGCCGTGCCGATCGCGAAGGGTTACCAGAAGGTCACGCCGACGCCCGTGCGCACCGCGATCAGCAACTTCTTCTCGAACCTCGGCGATCTCGGCAACATGGCCAACAACCTGTTGCAGCTGCGCATCACCGATGCGACGCAGGATCTGATGCGCGTGGCGATGAACTCGGTGTTCGGTGTCGGCGGCCTGATTGACATCGCGACGCCGGCCGGGCTGCCCAAGCATCACCAGGATTTCGGGCTGACGATGGCGCGCTGGGGCGTGCCGTCCGGCCCGTACCTCGTGCTGCCCGTGTTCGGGCCGAGCACGATCCGCGATGGCGTCGGCCGCGCGGTGGACGTCCGCTTCAACCTGCTCAACTACATCGAGCCGGCCGCGCGCAATCCGATGTACATCGCGCAGTTCATCAGCGCGCGTTCGGACCTGCTCGGCGCGACCGATCTGCTGAAACAGGCGGCGCTCGATCCGTACTCGTTCGTCCGCGATGCGTATCTGCAGCAGCGCAAGTCGCTGACGTATCGCGGCCAGTCGGCATCGGCCGCGCCGCCGAACTACACCGAGCCGGGTGAATCGGGCGCGGTGCCGGCGGCCGCGCCGACCGTGCCGGGCTTGCCGAATTACGAGGATCCGGGCGAGTCGGGCGGCGCATCGGGCACGGCACCGAACAACGCGCCGGCCGCGCCGGGGTTGCCGCAGTATGAGGATCCGGGTGCCGACGGCGCGACGCCGGCGAGTGCGCCGGCGGCGGCGCCGGCGGCTGCGTCCGCCGGGGCGACGACTGCGCCGGCTACCAACGGCGCACCGATCGCGCCGGCGATGCCGACGGTGCCCGCGAGCGGTCCGGCCGTGCAGTAACGCGCACGGCATCCGCCCGCAAACCGAAGAGCGCTGCATCATGCAGCGCTCTTTTTTTGCGCGTACGCGAAACGAAAAGGGAAGGGGGGGGAGAAGCGGAAAGCGGCGAGCGCCGCTCAGACGATCCGCATCGCGCCGGCACGCTCGAATGCGTGCCGCGCCTGGATCAGCGTCGTGCGTGCCGCGCGCGCGTCGCCCGCGACCTGCAGCAGCGGGCCGAGCTGCGACGGCTGCTTCAGCAGTTCGCGCAGGATCGGCAAGATGGCCGTGCTGCCGTCGTCGCGCAGGCCGGCCGTCGCCGCGCGCGGCAGCGTGCGCCACGCAGGGTCGACGATCGCGCGGCACACCGCGAACGGCACGCCGCGCGACGCCGCGAAGGCCGCGGCGATATGCGACTCCATGTCGACGGCGAGCGCGCCCTTCGTGCGATGCAGCGACGTCTTTTCCTGCTCGCTGACCACCGGCGCGCCGACCGCCGCCATCGTGCCGCGCGTGACGCGCGCCCACACCGGCGTGTCGTGCAGCGCGGCGACGAGCCGCGCGCTCCAGCCCGGATCGGTCTGCACGCGGCCGAACGGCCCGTCGATCGCGTCCGCGATTACGAGTGCGCCGGGCGCGAGATCGGGAGCGAGCCCGCCCGCCGTGCCGAAACTCACGATGCCCGCGCAACCGCGCGCGGTCGCCTCGGCCAGCGCGCGCTCGAGCCGGTCGGCCCGCGCGGCGAACACGGCCTCGACGCCTTGGCCGCGCGCGATGCGTGCCTCGAACGCCATCCCCGTGACGGCGATGACGGGCAACGTGCCGTTGTGCTGCGCCGGTGCCACGCGTTACATCCCGACCGTCACGCGCGTCGCATTGGCGCGCTTCAGGTTGCGATAGCGCGCGAGCGCCCACAGCGGGAAAAACTTGCGATAGCCGTGATAACGCAGGTAGAACACGCGCGGGAAGCCGGTTGCCGTGAAACGCGTCTCGTCCCACAGGCCTTCTTCGTTCTGCTGCGCGATCAGGTAATCGACGCCGCGTGCAACGGCCGGGTTGTTCACCTCGCCGGCCGCCATCAGGCCGAGCAGCGCCCACGCCGTCTGCGACGCGGTGCTCGGCGCCTGCTCGAAGCCGCGGTAATTCAGCTTGTAGCTGTCGCCGTCCTCGCCCCAGCCGCCGTCCTTGTTCTGAATCGACAGCAGCCACTGCGCGCCGCGCTTCACGCGCGGATCGTCCGGCGTCAGGCCGGCTGCGTTCAGCGAGCACAGTGCCGTCCACGTGCCGTACACGTAGTTCATCCCCCAGCGGCCATACCAGCTGCCGTCCGGTTCCTGCTCCTTCAGCATGTAGTCGAGCGCGCGACGGGCCGGCTCGCTGTTCAGCGCACTCTCGCCAAGCTGCGACAGCATCGACAGGCAGCGGCCCGATACGTCCGAGGTCGGCGGATCGAGCAGCGCGCCGTGATCCGAGAACGGAATGTTGTTCAGGTAGTACTGCGTGTTTTCCGGTTCGAACGCGCCCCAGCCGCCGTCGCTGCTCTGCATGCCGACGACCCATTCGCGCGCGCGCGCCATCGATTCGCGATACGTATCCGTCTGCTTGAGCTTCTGCGCACGGTCCATCGCCATCACGACCACGGCAGTATCGTCGACGTCCGGATAGTGCGCGTTTGCGTACTGGAACGCCCAGCCGCCCGGCCGCACGTTCGGGCGGCGCGAGATCCAGTCGCCGCGCACGTCGAGGATCTGCAGCGGGCGCAGCCAGTCGAGGCCGCGCAGCACCGCTTCCTCGGCACGCGCGTCACCGGTTTCGAGCAGCGCATGCGCGACAAGCGACGTGTCCCACACCGGCGACAGGCACGGCTGGCAATACGCTTCGTCCTCGTGCACGACGAGCAGCTTCTCGACCGACTTGCGCGCGATCGCGCGGTTCGGATGATCTTCCGCATAGCCGAGCACGTCGTACATCATCACCGCGTTGGCCATCGCCGGATAGATCGCGCCAAGGCCGTCCTCGCCGTTCAGGCGCTCGTCGACGAACGACACGGCCTGGCGGATCGCGCGTTCGCGCGTGTAGCTCGGGAACAGGCCGTCGACCGCGCGCAGCGCGTGGTCGACCACGCGGAAGAATGCGAACCAGCCGGGGCTCTGGTGGCCCTGGCGCGGCAGGAGACCGGCATTGACGGGCGGGTCGACGAACAGCTCGTCGATACGCACGCCGCGCGGGTTCTTCGCGATCGGACGCTTCGCGTTCAGCACCAGCAGCGGCACGATCACGGTGCGCGCCCAATACGACACCTTCGACAGGTGGAACGGGAACCACTGCGGCAGCAGCATGATCTCGACCGGCATCATCGGCACCGCGCGCCACGGAATCGCACCGTACAGCGCGAGCTGGATCCGCGTGAACACGTTCGACATCTCGGCGCCGCCCATCGCGTGAATCGCGCGACGCGCACGCTGCATGTGCTCGGCGTTCTCGTCGTCGCCGATCACCTTCAGCGCGAAATACGCCTTCACGCTCGCGCTGATGTTCGGCGCGCCGTCGGTGAACAGCGGCCAGCCGCCGTCGGCCTGCTGGATGCGACGCAGATAGCGGCCGATCTTCTGTTCGAGCTCGAGGTTCGGCGTCTCGCCGAGATAGTGGACGAGCAGCACGTATTCGGCGGGAATCGTCGAATCGGCTTCGAGTTCGTAGACCCAGTGTCCGTCCGCGTTCTGCGCGGCCAGCAGCGCGTCGGTCGCGCTGGCGACGGCCGCGTCGAGCCCGGCCGGCACGGTGCCGGCGGACAGGGTAGCCATATCGGTGAGATCGTTCATCGGTCCCTCTCTTATTGTGTCTGGAGCACGTCCGCGGCCAACTGGCCGGAACGGATCGCGCCCTCGATCGTGGCGGGCAAGCCGGTGGCAATCCAGTCGCCCGCCAGCACGAGATTGGTCCAGCGCGTACGCACGGCCGGACGTTTCATTTCCTGCGACGGCACCGCCGCGAACCCCGCGCGCGGCTCGACGACGAGCTGCCACGTGGGGAGGGTTTCCGGGTTCGCGCCGGTCACGCGCGCGACGTCTTCCCAGATGCGCCGCGCGAGCGCATCGCGCGGCATGTCGAGCCAGCGGCCCGCGTCGCGGATCGTCGCCGCGAGCGGACCATCGCCGGTGCGCACCGCGTCGACGATGCCGTTGACGACGGCCGTCTGCAACGGGCTGCCGGCCGGTGTATCGACCGCGAAATACGCGGTCACGACCGCGCTGAACGTGTCGGGCGCGGTGAGATCCGGGACGAGCGGCTGCGCGACCTCGGGCGGCACCGCCAGCACGACCGCGTCGCCCGGCGCGAGATCGACGCGCTCGCCGCCGATCGCGACCGCATCGACCGCGTTGCCGTGCGCGCCGAATTCGAACGCATCGAGTCGCGAGTTCAGCTGGATCTGCGCGCCGCCGTGCTGCAGCATCCGCAGCGCCGGTTCGACGAATGCGCTGCCAAGCCCGTGGCGCGCGACGAGCGGGCGCCAACCGGGGCCGCCCGCGGCAAACATGCCGAACAGTGCCGCACGCGCGAGCTCGGCGCTCGCGTGGCGCGGTTCGACGTGCAGCACCCCGAGCCAATATGGCCGCAGCCAACGATCCCACAGCACGCCGTCGCATCGCATCGTCTGTGCGAGTGAACGGCCGGTGCGCGCGAACGCGAGCGACGCCAGCGCGAGGTAGTCGAGCGGCGTGGTGCCCGGCGCACGCGATGCCGCGTCGAACAGCCACGACGGCCAGCGCCCGTTGCCGAAGCGCAGCGTCCAGCGCTGCTGCGACGCGACGTCGACCACCGGATATTCAGGCAGCGCGGGGCCCGTCAGCTGATCGGCCGCGCCGATTGCACGCAGATAGCGCTGCGTCGCGGACTGCCCCGCGAAGACCTGGTGCAGCCCGCTGTCGAGCGTCGTGTTCAGCGTCCCGTCGAACCACGAGCGGCAGCGGCCGCCCGCATGCGCATGCGCGTCGTGCAGCACGATGCGCCGCCCGCGGCGTTGCAGCTCGACGGCGGCCGACAGGCCCGCGAGTCCTGCACCGATCACGTGGACGGTTCTGGGCATCGGCTCAGAACAGCGCGTAGCGCGCGGCGATCATCAGCATGCGCGCCTTCGGCTTGCGCAGCGGCACGCGCGGGGCGGCGAAGCCACGCGCGATCGCGGCTTCCAGAATGCAGCGGTACGCGCCCGACATGATGCGCGGCGCCTTGACCTGCGCGCGCGTGCAGCGATCCATCACGGCGTCCGCCGCGCGGAAGTGTTCGAGCGCGCGCTCGACGAGCGTCGCGCACACGCGCGGCAGCGCCGGGTCGCGCACGATCGTCGCCGGATCGGTGATCGCGATGCCTTCGCGCGCGAGCAGCTCGCGCGGCAGATAGCAGCGGTTGATCGCTGCGTCGTCGTCGATGTCGCGCAGGATGTTCGTCAGCTGCAGCGCGCGGCCGAGGTGGTGCGACAGCTCGATGCCTTCCGCCTCCGGGATCCCGAAAATCCTCACCGACAGACGGCCGGCCGCACTCGCCACGCGATCGCAGAACAGGTCGAGCGTCGGTTCGTCCGGCGCGCAGATGTCCTCGGCGGCGTCCATCGCCATCCCGTCGATCATCGCGTGGAAGTCCTCGCGCTTCAGGTCGAATGCGCGGATCTCGCGCTCGAGCGCGACCAGATGGCGCGGCGGCTGGCCGGCGAAGCAGGCATCGATGTCCGCGCGCCAGCGATCGAGGCCCGCGTTGCGCTCGGCGCGCGGCAGGTCGCTGTCGGCGATGTCGTCGACCGCGCGGCAGAACGCGTAGACCTGGAACATCGCGTCGCGCTGCACTGCCGGCAGGATGCGCATCGCCAGATAGAAAGAACTGCCCGATGTGACGGCAGCGGCGTCGGTTTCTTGTTCGTCCACGACGAGATTGGAAACGGCCAAGACGAGCTCCACGGAGACACCCACGCGGGGCGATTGAAGAGGCCATGCCCGGCTGGGTTGGTCAGGGCGTCAAATGCGTGCGAGATATGCGAACGATCGACGCAGACAGGCACAAATTACCGGCCGGAAGCCGGAATTGGGCGAAAGTATAGCAATCTTTGAAGTTCGATGGCGGACACACGCCGCGCCCGGCGGGCCGCCTCGGGGCCCGGTGCCGGCGTGGCCGGCCGCGACGGGGAACGGCGTCGCGCCGCCCGTCAGCCGTAGACGATGTCGCGCTGCAGATCGAGCGCGATGAGCCCCATTTCGCGCGTCAGCTGCAGCATCGAGCGGCGCTCGAGGCGCGAGCCCATGAAGCTCGTCACGCGCCCGTCGGGCTCCGCCGTGAACTGGAACGACGGGCCGCCGGTGCCGAACCACGCGCCCGGCACGTCGGGCGACTCGTGCCAGTCGATCTGCTCGAACACGCGCGCGATCCCCGCGCGCACCACGTCGCTCGGACCGATCGGCGGCGCGATCTCGCCCAGATCGTCGAGCGAATAGGGGCCAGGCTTTTCCGGCCGCCGGTAGAAGAGGTAGTCGACGTTCATGGAGCGCAATCGGTAACAAAGCGTCAAATTAGCGCGCTTCGGCGCAAATTCAAATCAGATCAGGACGAAATGTGGCCTGAACGAGACAAAAGGGCCTGATCGCGACGGCCGATCCGGGCGCGTGCACGGTCGGGCCGCGTGTTCATGCTTGGACGCGCGCGGCTTCGTCTAAGATGAACATCTTTCTCGAAAAAAGACACGGACACCATGGAGACGAACGTAACCGCCGCCGCGCAATCCGACCACCCCGTTTTCGTGCTGGTGCACGGCGCGTGGCATGGAGCGTGGTGCTACGCGCACGTCGCGGCCGCGCTGGCCGCGCGCGGCTACCTGTCGATCGCGCGCGACCTGCCCGCGCACGGCATCAATGCCCGCTTTCCCGCGTCGTATCTCGAACGGCCGCTCGACGAGGACGCATTCGGCGCCGAGCCGTCGCCGGTCGCGAATACCACGCTCGACGATTACGCGACGCAGGTAATGCAGGCGGTCGACGACGCATACGCGCTCGGCCGCGGCAAGGTCGTGCTCGTCGGCCACAGCATGGGCGGCCTCGCGATCACGGCCGCGGCGGAGCGCGCGCCGGAGAAGATCGCGAAGATCGTCTATCTCGCGGCGTTCATGCCCGCGTCGGGCGTGCCGGGCCTCGACTATGTGCGTGCACCCGAAAACAAGGGTGAAATGCTGGGCCCGCTGATGCTCGCGAGCCCGCGCGTCGCGGGCGCGCTGCGGATCGATCCGCGCAGCGGCGATGCCGCGTATCGCGAGCTCGCGAAGCGCGCGCTGTACGACGACGTGCCGCAGGCCGACTTCGAGGCGGTGGCGAACCTGATGACCTGCGACGTGCCGGCTGCGCCGTTCGCGACCGCGATCCCGACGACCACCGCGCGCTGGGGCGCGATCGATCGTCACTACATCAAGTGCCTGGCGGATCGCGTGATCCTGCCCGCGCTGCAGCAGCGCTTCATCGACGAAGCCGACGCGTTCGTGCCCGGCAACCCGACGCACGTGCACCAGCTCGACAGCAGCCATTCGCCGTTCGTGTCGCAGCCGGCCGTGCTGGCCGGCGTGCTCGCGGATATCGCGAAAAGCTGAACGGCGCGCATCGCGCGCGTGAAGCGGCGACGCGGCGGTTACGCGTAGGCGATCGACCGATCGCGCCCGAGCCGCTTCGCGCGATAGAGCGCGGTGTCGGCCTCGTTGACGAGCGCGTCGAACCCCGACGCGCCCGCCGTCGCGCACGCGCCGCCGACGCTCGCCGTCACCGGCACGCTGACGCCTTCCGCGTCGACCGGCGTGCTGCCGATCGCGTCGCGTACCTTGTCGGCCACCCGCATCGCCTCGTCGAGATTCGTGCACGGCAGCAGCAGCGCGAATTCCTCGCCACCGAAGCGGCCGAACGTATCCTGCGCGCGCACGATGGACGCGACGCGGCGCGCCGTCTCGCGCAATACCGCATCGCCGGCCGCGTGCCCGAACCGGTCGTTGATCGTCTTGAAGTGGTCGAGGTCGAACAGCAGCACCGACAAGTCGCCGCCGTAGCGCTGCCAGCGCGCGAATTCGTCGCCGAGCCGCGCCTCGAAGAAGCGCCGGTTCGCGATGCCGGTCAGGCCGTCGCGATTCGCATGCTCGCGCAGCTTCGCGACCGCCTCCTCGCGCTCGCGCTGCATCACGCTCACGTGCGTGACGTCCGAGATCGTCACGCAGACGGCCTCGACTTCGCGGCCGCGCGTGAGCGGCATGAACGTGCAGTCCTGCTGCATGTAGTCGACGCCGCCGGTAATCGGCCGGTCGTGCTCGAAGCGGAACAGGTAAGGCCGCTGCTCCCACGAACTGAATGCGAAACTGCCGAGCTGGAACACGCTCTCGAGCTTGCGTTCGAGCCATGCGCGCGGCAGTTCCGGAAAGCGGTCGAACAGGTTGCGGCCGATCACGTCGGCAGCCGGGATACCGCTGTGGTCCTGCATGAAGCGATTCCACATCAGCACGTTCATCGTGCGGTCGAGCACGAACAGGCCGAAGCCGACGCGTTCGATCACGAGGTCGCTCAGCGACCCGGCGGTGGTGGTCGGGGTAGCGGTCATAGCGCGGACAGCAATGCGTCGAGCGCGTCGCCCATCAGCCGGATCGAATCCTCGGCCATCAGCATCACGAAATGTGCGCGGAATGCGTGATCCTCGAGGCCGAAGTTCACTTCGAGCAGCAGCGCGACGCTCCATGCGAGCGCGTTCGGCTGGAACACGTCGTCGAACGACACGTTCGCGCCGAGCAGCCCCGGCGGGAAGAACACGGGCTTGCGGCCGAGCTCGTCGAGAATCGACGCGACGCACGCGCTCATCAGCACGTTCGCGACATCGAACACGAGTTCGTCCTGCGTGGCCATGCCGGCGTACACGCCGTCGCCGAACGTGCGGTCCATCAGCGACATGAGCCGCGCGACGCCCGCGCTGCGGCACAGCACGATCGCCTCGCCCTTGATGTCGGAACGGAATCCCTGGCGCACGGCCGTCACGTTGTCGTGGATGCCCGTCATCTCGCGCAGCGCGTCGCCCGCGTCGGCGGCCTTCACGACGCGCACGCGCGGTACCGACAGCTCGATGAAATGCCCGAGCAGCAACGCGAGCCGTGAGGCGGCGCGGCCCATCGCAAGGTTGGCGATCTCCTGCAACGCGTCGCGTTGCTCCGCCGTGAACACCGATTCAGGCATACAACCCATACTCCTTGAGAATGGGCAGCAACGCCTCCGACGTCACGGGCTTGGCAACGAATGCGATCGCGCCCAGCTCGCGCACGCGTGCTTGCGCCTGCGGCTGAATATCGGCGGATACCACGATCACGAACGTGTTCAGATCTTCGTGGCGCAGTGTCTCGAGCACCTGATAGCCGTTCATGTCGGGCATCGTCAGGTCCAGAAACATCACGGAAGCTTTGCCGTCACGATAGAGCGCCAGAGCCTCGCGACCATTCGCCGCATACGCGACGTCGACGTCCCAGTCTCCCGGCAGTGCCTTTGTCAGAAGTTTGCGAGCGAGCAAGGAGTCGTCGGCGATCACGATCGGCAAAGGCATGGCGGCGAAGCGGTATACGGAATGGTCTCTCTCGCGTTAACGACCGCGCGGCGCGCTTCTTGAGGCGCCGTGCAATCAAGCGCGGGCAGCACCGTGCGACCGCGCGCGGGCGTCGCGGCGCGAGGCACGCGACACACCGCGCCGCGAACGCCGGCGGGCGCATATATCTGTCATAGGGAAAGCAAGGCGCGATTCTCTGAGTAAACCGAAGGCAGTGCAACTCGCCATTTTCACCATTTCGAACAAAATCGGTTCGATCGGCAGGCATTCCGAAAACAGGCGCGACCATTTTCAAGATAAGCACGCAAAATTTTTCTTTGTGTACGTTTGCGCTGCCGGATTCATAGCGTTTTCAAACTTTCATTTCGCCCTGTCGGAATCATCAGGTTGCACATCCGCGCGCGGGTACGGCGAGCAAGCGCAACTCGTTTATGATTGAACATCTCAGCTTGGCCCGCCTTCCTCGATGACGTCCGAACGTCCCGCCGACTCCCGCACACCCGTCTCTCCGCCCGCCGACGACTGGCAGGACGACGGCAGCTATGCGTCCGGCGCACCCGAGCACGATTTCGCGGTCCGGCGCGTGACGCTGATCGTGCTGCTGGTCGCGGCGATCGTGCTGCCGTGCATCTACGTGTCGGTCATGGCGTACAACGACCTGAAGGCACGCGAGGCCGCGGCGAGCGACGTGACGATGCGCACCGTGCGCGTCGCCGAGGAGCATGCGCTCAAGGTGTTCGACCTGAGCGAGACGCTCGACGCGCGCATCGTCGACCTCGTGCAGGACATGGACGACGCCACCGTGCGCCGCCACGAATCCGACATCCACGAAGCGCTGAACACGATCGGCGGCGGCTATCCGCAGGTGGCGGCGGTGTCGATCTTCGGTGCGAGCGGGATGCTGCTCGCGAACAGCCTCTACTATCCGGCGCCCTATGCGTCGATCGCGTATCGCGACGACTTCGCCGGCATCCGCGACGGCAAGGTGATCGAACACATCTCGAAGCTGATGATGGGGCCGCTCAAGCTCGAGAACATCCCCGTGTTCAACACGGGCGTCGCGCGACGCCACAGCGACGGTTCGTTCGCCGGAATGGTGTCGATCGCGCTGAAGTCTTCGTATTTCAATGCGTTCTACCGCGACCTGCTCGGCGGCGCGACCACGCCGATGACGATGGCGCTCGCGCGCTCCGACGGCGCGGTGATCGCGTCGTATCCGCCGCCGCCGTCGCTCGCGCACACCGATCTCACGGCCACGTTCGGCAACGCGCGCAACGATCCGCGCGCGGGCGTCGTGCGCGTGCGCCACGACGGCGCCAGCAGCGAGATCGTCGCGTACCGCCAGGTCGGCAGCTACCCCGTGTACGTGACCTGCGCGTACCGCACCTCCGCGATCTGGCATGAATGGTACGAACACCTGAGCGTGCTGTTCATCTCGATGTTCGCGCCGTCGATCGCGCTGTGGTCGGTGATCTGGCTGTCGCTGAAGCGGCTGAAGGCGGAAGAGGAAGCGTGGGACCGCTGGCAGGCCGAAGCGTCGATGCGGCGCTCGATCGAATCGGCATATCGGCAGTCGCGCAAGATGCAGGCGCTCGGCAACCTGGTCGGCAGCGTCGCGCACGACTTCAACAACCTGCTGATGATCATCTCGAGCAACGTGCAGATCGCGCGGCGACGCGGCGTCCAGCATCTCGACAAGGAACTCGGCGCGATCGAACGCGCGCTGAAGAACGGCCAGTCGCTCACGCGCCAGTTGCTCGGCGTCGCGCGCAAGCAGCCGCTGCACAACGAGACGATCGACGTCGGCCAGTGGCTCGGCACGTGTCGCGAACTGCTGAAGACGTCGCTCGGTTCGAAGTCGTCGCTGGTCGTCGCGATCGAGCCCGGCATTTGGCCGATCCGGGTCGATGTCGCGGAGCTCGAGCTCGCGGTGATCAATCTCGCCGTCAACGCGCGCGATGCGATGACGGCGGGCGGCCGCTTCACGGTCGGTGCGCGCAACGTGACGCTGCGCCGCGAGGACGGCTTTCCGCTGATCGGCGACTTCGTTCAGATTTCGCTCGACGATACGGGCTCGGGCATGGCGCCCGACGTGCTCGCTCGTGCGTTCGAGCCGCTGTTCACGACGAAGGCGCAGGGGATGGGAACGGGGCTCGGGCTACCGCAGGTGTTCGCGTTCTGCGAGCGCTCGGGCGGCCTCGCGACGATCGACAGCGCGGTCGGCGCCGGGACGTCGGTGCGCCTCTACCTGCCGCGCGCACGCGTCGAGGACATCGTCGCGCGCTCGCAGCCCGTCGCGCACGACACCGGCGCGCTCGCGGGCCTGCACGTGCTGCTGGTCGAAGACAACAGCGAAGTCGCGGCCGGCACCGAAGCGCTGCTGACGCTGCTCGGGCACCGCGTCACCTACGCCCCCACCGCCGACGACGCGTTGCGCCTGGTCGAGGGCGCGGCCGCGAACGACGCCTTCGATCTGGTGATCTCGGATATCCACATGCCGGGCCGCCTGAACGGCATCGATCTCGCCGAAGCGATCGACAAGCGGCCGGGGAAGCTGCCCGTGATCCTGGTCACGGGATACGCGGAGGAACTCGACCGCACGCGTACCGTCAACGTGCGCGTGCTGTCGAAGCCGTTCGACATCGCGCTGCTCGACGAGATCCTGCTCGGCATCCGCGAAGCGCGCGATGCGCGGCATGCCGGCGCCTGACCCGCGGCATGCGGGCCGGTGCCGGCGGCGGGAAGGGGACGGCGCTCAGGCCGCCTTCAGCACGCGCACCCAGTCGACGTAGCGGTCGACGAAGCCCTGCAGGAACTTGCGGGTGTCCTCGCTGACGATTTGCCCCTCGTCGTCGATGCGCGCCGGGTCATGCTTGATGAACATTTCCGGCTGCCCGAGCATCTTCACGTCGAGATACGCGAGCACGTTGCGCAGGTGCTGCTGCGCGAGCGCGGTGCCGACCGCGCCCGGCGACGTGCCGAGCACGGCGCCCGGCTTGCCGGACCACGAGTTGTGACCCCACGGGCGCGAGCCCCAGTCGAGCGCGTTCTTCAGCACGCCCGGGATCGAGCGGTTGTATTCGGGCGTGACGAACAGCAGTGCGTCGGCGGCTTCGATCGACTGCTTGAAGCGCTTCGCGACTTCCGGAAAATCCGCGTCGTAGTCCTGGCTGTACAGCGGCAGTTCGCCGATCTCGACGAATTCGAACGAGAAATCGGCGGGGGCGAGCGAGATCGCGGCATGCGCGAGCGCGCGATTCCAGGAACCGCGGCGCAGGCTGCCGACGACGACTGCAACACGATAGGGCATGGCTTTCTCCTTCCGGTGGGTGAGGAATCGGATCGATTGATTCCGAACAGGCGACAAAGGTCTGTTTATAGGCAAGCCAGCCCGCGAGCCGTCCCACGGGGCCGACCGGCCGACTTTCCACAAGGTTTTCCACAGAAATTGTGGATAACTTGGCCGCTATGATCTGATGTTACAGACTGCCCGCGTCGCGATTTCACGACGCGCGATGCGGGGCTCCGGCAAGCATAGCGCAGCACGCCGGCCGGCTTCGTGAATTCGTGACGGAACATCCGTTGCAGCGCGGCGTCTCGACCAGTAAGCTGCTCGCACCGCGATGCGCCCGCCCGACGGCGCGCCATGATCGCCCCCGCTCCGTAAGGCTCCCGACCCGCCATGCCGTCCGCGTACGACGACCCCACCTATCTCGCGCAACTGCGCCGCGACCTGTTGCGCTTCGCGCGACTCCAACTGCGCGATGCCGATGCGGCCGAGGATGCCGTGCAGGAAGCGCTGACCGCTGCGTGGACGCATGCGGGGGAGTTCGCGGGACGGTCGGCCCACAAGACCTGGGTGTTCGGCATCCTGCGCAACAAGCTGATCGACATTCTGCGTGCACGGCAGCGGACGGTGAGTCTGTCCGCACTCGACGCGGAGCTCGACGGCGAATCCGTGCTCGATCGCGAGTTGTTCAAGGAAAACGGGCACTGGGCCGCGCACACGAAGCCGCGACCGTGGGCACGCCCCGAAACGCTGCTGCAGCAACGGCAATTCTGGACGCTGTTCCAGGCCTGCCTCGACCACCTGCCGGAACATATCGGACGCGTATTCATGATGCGAGAATTTCTCGACGTCGAGATTGCCGATATCTGCAGCGAACTGACATTGACGACGAATCATTGCAGCGTGCTGCTGTATCGGGCGCGCACGCGCCTGCGCACCTGCCTGAGCGAAAAAGGACTGACGACCGAAGATGCTGCCGGGGAAATGTAGAGACGTGACGCGACTGCTGTCGGATGCGCTCGACCGATCGTTGACGCTCCATGAGCGCATGCAGGTGCACGTGCATCTGCCGGCTTGCAGCGGATGCCGCGCATATCGCGGGCAGATCGCGATGCTGCGGACGGCGGCACATGCAGCGGCGGGGCGGGGGATGGTGGATGAGGCGAGGGGTGATCAGGACGAGTCGTCGGGCGACGCGCCGAAGGGCTAAGTTGCCGATGTCGGTCTGTGGTTGCGCGTCGCAGTTGGCGATGTCGTTGGCGATGTCGTTGGCGATGTCGTTGGCGATGTCGTTGGCGATGTCGTTGGCGATGTCGTTGGCGATGTCGTTGGCGATGTCGTTGGCGATGTCGTTGGCGATGTCGTTGGCGATGTCGTTGGCGATGTCGTTGGCGATGTCGTTGGCGATGTCGTTGGCGATGTCGTTGGCGATGTCGTTGGCGATGTCGTTGGCGATGTCGTTGGCGATGTCGTTGGCGATGTCGTTGGCGATGTCGTTGGCGATGTCGTTGGCGATGTCGTTGGCGATGTCGTTGGCGATGTCGTTGGCGATGTCGTTGGCGATGTCGTTGGCGATGTCGTTGGCGATGTCGTAGGGGCAACGCTGGAGGCGGCTTGTGGGGCGAGCGCGCCGAGTACGGGCTGTCCGCTGCGTGGCGTCGGGGATCGCTGGCGGTTGCGAATCCTGTCGGTCGATCCCGGCGCGCTCGCGCCGGGATCGATCCGATAAGAAAAATACGCCGAGCTAAAATTATTCGAACAGCGCCCGCACCGACTCGGGCGGGCGGCCGATGGCGGCCTTGCCTCGATACACGACGATCGGACGCTGCAGCAAAATCGGATGCGCCGCAATCGCTTCGTAGGCTTCCGCGTCCATCAGGTTCGTACGGGCCAGATCCAGCGTCTTGTACGGCTCCTCGCCGTCGCGAAGCATGTCGCGCGCCGGACGCCCGAGCTGGCGATGCAGCGCTTCCAGTTCCTCGACCGTCAGCGGCGTCTTCAGGTATTCGACGACGTTCACCGGCGTGCCGGTGGTGTTCAGCGTCTCGACCAATGCGAGCGTCTCGCGGGACTTCGAGCAACGGGGGTTGTGGTAGATCGTGATCATCGTTCGGGCCTGGATGAGAAAGGCCCGTATTGTAGCCAGTCTGATTGCGGGTGTTTCGGCGGGGTGTCGGTACACGGGTGGAAGGGGATTGGAGTCTCGGTGTGGCGTGCAGAGGAAAGTGAATTGCGCCGACGAGTGCGTAGTCCGCTTGGTGCGTTTATGCGCATAAAGCGCGTTGCATGGGCAATTTGCGACGCCGTCTTCGGTGGCGGATAGCTCAGGGGATCAGACTCATCGTCCTGTGGTGTTGGCGGCGCCGACGCCGAGCCACCTCATATATCCGTCGCCGGGTTTATGCGCATAAAGCTAGCGCGTCCCCTGGTGGAAAGGACCGCGGGTATCGCCGTCGGCCCGGCCACTTCGATGCACCGAACGATCATCATCGCAATACACGATGGAGTCTGGGGCGTGCGACCTTCGATAACGGCCGAGCCTCCCGATGGTTTATGCGCATAAACACAGTGGGGACGGCCAGCGCGCTTCGTCACTGAACATGGCATGTGTCGCGTCGCATCGGTCTGAGCCGCGCGGCGTTTGTCATCGGGGAGCACGCTCGAGCGAGGACTCAGGGTCGTCGATGCACTCCGGCACTGCCGAAGTTTATGCGCACAAACTCCCCCGACACCGCGGCAGCGCCCCTTCAACGATGGATAGGGCAGCGCCTCAGTATGCCGAACGTGGAACCAAAGCCGCCCGTCGTCACGACCATCACCATTCATCATCCACCACAGCGACCTCGCTTCCTCCACCGGCGCCAGCCATCCGACATCCCGAGCCCGTTTATGCGCATAAACCAATCGCCCGAATGGCTAACGCGTAGTTGGCGAACGACAATTTCATTGAAATATAAATATCGTCCTGTAGAATTCCAACGACCAAAAACAGGAGTGAAAATTGGCCGCGGAAATCATTGCAGTCACTCAACAAAAAGGTGGCGTCGGCAAAAGCACGATTGCCATGCACCTCGGCGCGGCATTCCATGAGAAAGGGAAGCGCGTCCTCGTCATCGACGCAGACGGTCAAAACACACTGGTTCACTGGTCGAGCGCATCCGGTGACAGCGACGCCGGGATCCCGTTCCCGGTCGTCAACCTCGCCGAAGCCGGCGGCCAGATCCATCGCGAAATCAAGAAGTTCATCAACGACTACGACATCATCGTCGTCGATTGCCCGCCGTCGATCACCGAGAAGGTCTCCGGCGTCGTGCTGCTGGCCGCATCAATCGCCGTGATCCCGACTTCGTCGTCGCCGGCCGATTATTGGTCGAGCGTCGGGCTGGTCAAGCTGATCCAGCAGGCGCAGGTGATGAACGAAGATCTCCGCGCCGTCTTCCTGCTGAACAAGACCGAAGAGAAGCGCATGCTGACCCGCGAGCTGAAGCGCGCGCTCGAGGAACTCGGCTTCCCGTTGCTCAAGACGCAAATCCCGACCCGGGAAGCGTACAAGCAGGCGATGGCGCTCGGTCAGACCGTGCTGCAGATGAACGATCGTGGCGCGAAGCTGGCCGCCGCGGAAATCCGCGCATGTGCCGACGAAATCGTCGCCATGCTGCCCTGACTTTATGCGCATAAAGGAGTCGCATGAAACCCTCCCAATTTGCAAAAGGATTCCAGGCGCGCCCGGATATCACGACGAGCGAGAAGCGCACGGCGCTTGATCGGCTGAATGCCATCGACGGCATCGTCAAGTCCGAGACAGCCACACCCGCCCCGACGAAGTCCGCCAAGAAGGACATCGCGCCGCCGCCGGCTCCGGACGTCCTGCTCGATCCGTCGACCGACGAGTCGCCGCAATATCGCGCGTGGCGCCTCGAGAACCGCTATGCGCCCGGCCAGGTGATCGAGCTGTCGCTGAAGGCGATCAAGCATAGCCCGTTCAACCCGCGGCACTTCTATCTGAAGTCGTCGATTGCCGAACTCGCGGTCAACCTCGCGAAGCAGGGGCAACAGCAGGCGATTCACGTGATTCCGGACTACGACAATCCGGGTTCCTATTTCGTCAGCGACGGCGGCCGTCGTGTGCGTGCGTTGAAGGAAGCGAACAAGGAGTCGGTGAAGGCAATCGTGATCGACGTGCCGATCGGAATCCAGAGCTACAAGCTCGGCTACGATCTGAACGTGCAACGCGATTCGCAGACGGTGTTCGACAACGCTGTCGTATGGCGTCGTTTCCTCGACGACAAACATTTCCAGAGTCAGAAAGAACTGTCCGAGCATCTCGGCCTCGACGAGTCGACGGTCGCGGTTGCGCTGTCGATCGGCAAGCTGCCGGAAAGCGTGATGCAGGAGATGGTCGCGCGCCCCGATCGCTTCGGGTCGAACATGGCGTATCAGGTCGGCCGTTATCACAATGCGCGCGGCACCGAGGCGACGCTGCGGCTGATCAACAAGATCGTGTCCGACGATCTCAGCACGCGCCAGGTGTCGGACATCGTCAAGGGCCGCGTCGCGGCGCAGGAAACGCCGAAGCCGGCGGGTCGCCAGCGCTATGCGCAGCGTCTCGAGATCAAGCTCGGCGGCAAGTCGGTCGGCGACCTGAAGTCGTATGGCGAAGACCGTATCGAACTGCGTCTGCGCGGCCTCCCGAAGGACAAACGCGACGCGATCCTCGAGCAGCTCGAGCGGATGCTGTTGTCGGATTGATGGAAACGGCCGGCAGGGCCTGGCAAAGCGCCGGGCCCGCCGGATGGCGGGCGGCCGGCGACGGCCCCGTCAGAGAGGCCTGAACGGGCC